>NZ_LLZC01000001.1 GCF_001461825.1 Bacillus velezensis
TAGGACGCCGCCAAGCTATCTTAACCCAGTTTATGATGAACTGGGTTTTTTATATGGAAGATCACATAGATATATAAAGCTAATGCCTTTGAAAGGCATTAGCTTTTTTGTTTACATTGATTTTGCTTTGCTGTTATGATTTTGAAGATTGTTTGATTTTATTGTCTCGAGCATTCTTAAACTGAACACAATCAGCAGCATAAGGAGCATCAGTGCAGTAAACAGCCAGAATGCAGTTTGTGCGGGATATTCATCTAAGCTCCAGCCGACGGCGATCGGAAGGAGTGAACCTCCTAATCCGTTTGAAGCGAGCAGAATACTGGTAGTTGTTTCTGTCTTTCCGGGATAAAAATGATTCGTGATGATTAGGGCTATTGCAAACATGCCTGCCATGAACAGTCCTAAAAAGAAGCAAAGGGCAAAACCGAACCATACGTTTTTACTTAATGCTAATACGGTAAGTGCTGCCAGACCGCCAATGCTTATGAGACGGAGATAACGGTGATATGTCAGCTTTTCTGATACCGGGCCTGTTAATAACCTTCCGATGATCATACCCGTCCAATACACTGTAACTGTTATTGTTGCCAAAGAGTTGGGGATATCCCATTTCTCAGCGAAGATGGAGGGGATAAAATGTACAATGGAAACTTCACTGCCGCCGTAAAAGAAGAAGTAAGCACCCGCCAAGGCAATAAACAGCAATCCTTGTGACCGATAACCGGTACTTTCTTTTTGAGTGTCAGCAGAAGAGACCTCTTTGCGGATGAGAAGCTGATCAATACTGCCGAAACTCATCTGCTTCCATGCGATTAAAAGTGCAAAACTGGATAACCCTAATACTAAAAAAGCAATTGTCCACATGTGGTTGTTGATAAGAAAGCCTGAGAGCAGAGGCATGAACAGCGCACCTAATCCGTAGGCCACTTCCATCTTGCTCATGGCCACAGCCTGTCTTTCTTTAATAGCGGTGAGGATGATCGTGCCTACGCAGGATTCCACCAGTCCGGCGCCAAGCCCTGCGATGCTGACGAGAAGAAAGAGCAGCGGCCAGGGCGGCAGGAAGGTGATGAACATTTCACAGCTGATGAGCGCCAGGCCAAAGATAACGACGTTTTTGCGCCCAAGCTTTTTCACCATGTATGGCATTCCGATGACACCGATGAGAAAGCCCATGAACTGAGAGAATACCAATACTCCGCCATTACTGTAGCTTTGTGAATAATGTGTGAGTAACTCAGGCAGTACGGCTCCCAGAATAACAAGTGTAAAAGCAATCGATCCATAAGAAAAACAGCTTATCCACAGCAGACGAGTTTTCATCATTTTATCTCCTTATTGGTAAAATAATATTTCTCTCTACTCGTATGACCATGATGTTTTTACAAAAAATCCAAGTATTGTTACTATATCACATAACTTTTTGTCGTACATCCCTTATGGTAACGTTAACAAATTGTTAACATTTTTTACAAGAAAGATCGTTGACATTATTTTCAATAATTTATACGATAAAAAGCGAAATTCTAATAATTTCATAGGGGTGGTATTTGTGGGAACGAAGGAAATCACGAATCCAGACAGCTTGTATTACAGTGTTGACGATGTAGTAATGGAGCGCGGAGAAGGGATTTACCTGTACGATCAAGAGGGAAATGAGTACATTGATTGCGCTTCTGCCACATTTAACTTGAATTTAGGATACGGTAACAAAGAAGTCATTGATACGGTTAAAGAACAAGCCGATAAGCTGATCCATGTGACATCATCCTTTCAAACAGACGCCGTAAATAAACTGGCAGAAAAACTAGTAGAAATCGCCCCCGATAATCTCACAAAAGTACACCCTAAAGTCAGCAGCGGTTCCGGTGCAAATGAAGGAGCTATTAAAATGGCTCAGTATTACTCCGGAAAAACCGATGTCATCTCCTTATTTCGAAGCCACCTCGGACAAACGTATATGACTTCCGCTTTGTCCGGCAACTCATTCAGAAAAGAACCTTTCCCGCCGCAAATTTCTTTTGGCCTGCAAGTCCCCGATCCGTATTGCAGCCGCTGTTTTTATAATCAGAAACCTGATTCATGCGGTATGCTGTGCGTAGAAAGAATTAATGATTTTATTGAGTATGCGAGCAATGGAAAAATTGCCGCCATGATTATTGAACCGATATCCGGAAACGGTGGAAACGTCGTTCCGCCTAAAGAGTATTTTAAACAGCTGAGAAAGCTTTGTGATGAACATGATATCGCCCTGATTTTTGATGAAATTCAGACCGGGTTCGGACGGACGGGCAAAATGTTTGCCGCGGACCACTTCGATGTGAAACCTAATATGATGACGGTAGCAAAAGGGCTCGGGGGCACAGGCTTCCAAGTCGCCGCCACTCTGACGGAGGACAAGTATACCGGGCTTCCGGGGTATACGCACTCCTTCACGTACGGCTCAAATGTGATGGCCGCCGCTGCCGCGTGTAAAACCATAGATATTATGCAGCGCCCGGGATTTTTGGAAAATGTAACGACGGTCGGTCATTATATTATGGATCGCTTAGAAACGATGAAAGAGGATTTCGCTTTTATTTCTGAGGTAAGAGGCGTCGGTCTTATGATCGGTGTGGAGATTGTTAAAGAGAACAATGAACCGGATGTGGAGCTGACCAATTATATTGCTAAACGGGCAATGGATTACGGGCTGATTCTCCGGACATCCCGTTACGGATTCGGAAATGTATTTAAAATCCGTCCGCCTTTAACCATTACACTTAGTGAAGCCGAAGTGCTCTGCTACAGACTTCGCAAGCTATTGGAGGAAATCAAGTGAGAGATTATATCATTGGGCTTGGACAATTTGTTTATCAAAAGGTGAAAAATCAAAAAGGCACGCTGAAAAACCGGCTCGTAAACGGCTATTCTCCGGGAGGCGACGCCCAATTTAACATAGACGCCGCTGCTGAGGAGGCGGTGCTGGATTATATTCAAGAAAAGGGCCATCCGGTTGCTTTTTACACGGAGGATGGCGGCCTGAAGCTGATTGGAGAAGATCCGCAATATATTTTAATTGTAGATCCGATAGACGGAACGCGCCCGGCCGCCGCGGGACTTGAAATGTCGTGTATTTCGATTGCGCTTGCTTCGTATAAGCCAAACGCAAAGATTAAGGATATCGAATTTGCTTTTTTACTTGAATTGAAATCAGGCGCTTATATGTACGGTGATATATACAGCGATGCGATTCATTTTGAAGGGTATCATGGAGAATTGCCGAATTTGAGCGGAGTGCGGGATATTAAAAATATGTTTTGGAGCCTTGAATTTAACGGGCATCCGGCGCAGCTGATGACGGACGCATACGGACATCTGATTGACCAGTCGGCCAATAATGGCGGGGTTTTTGTTTTCAACAGCGCTTCTTATTCGATTTCGCGAATTATCACGGGGCAGATGGATGCTTATGTGGATATCGGTAATCGTCTGCTGAAAGATGATCCGAAGCTGCTTTCAGATTTTCAGCAGGTCGGGAACGGGCAGGTGCTGCATTTGTTTCCTTATGATATTGCCGCAAGCGTCTTTTTGGCGAAGAAGGCGGGAGTGGTCATTACGGATGCATACGGCCGGTCTTTGGACGAAACGCTTCTGACAGATTTAAGTTATCAGAATCAGCAATCATGTATTGCGGCATCAACGAAGGAGCTTCATCAAACATTGTTAGACCAAATCCGCTGGGGCAGAAAGGAAGAGAAATATGAAGGCGTTGGTCTGGACTCCTAATGATAAGCTTGAATATCAAGAGGTGGACGAGCCTCAAATTCGGAAATCCAATGATGTGAAAGTGAAAATTTTCGGAACCGGTATCTGCGGAACGGACTTAAATGTGCTGAAAGGAAAAATGAATGCAACCCATCATATGATTATGGGGCATGAATCGGTGGGAGCGGTCGTGGAAATCGGACCGGACGTGACAAATGTAAAAGTCGGAGACCGCGTCGTGATAGATCCTACGCAGTTTTGCGGGAAATGTCATTATTGCCGGAGAGGGCTGACGTGTTATTGCGAAACCTTCGAGGATTGGCAGCTCGGAATCGGGGCGCACGGAACGTTTGCGGAATATTACGTGGGGGAAGACAGGTTCATGTACAGAATTCCGGATTCAATGGAATGGGAGCGGGCCACATTGGTTGAGCCTCTCTCTTGTGTGCTGAATGTTGTGGACAAGGCTTCGATTCAGCCGGAGGACTCGGTCTTGGTTTTGGGGTCGGGACCAATCGGATTGCTTGTGCAAATGATGGTGAAAAAACTGGCGCGATTGACGGTTGCGACTGAAATAGGCAGTTTCCGAAGCGAGGCGGCGAGCCGGATATCGGATTATGTCTACCACCCTGAAGCATTAACCGTGGATGAAGTGAAACGGATTAATCAAGGAAGAAAATTTGATGTGATTTTTGACGCGATCGGCAACCAGCTTGATTGGGCTTATCCTTTTATTGAAAAGGGAGGCAGAATCGTGCCGATGGGCTTTGATGATACGTATGAGATGACGGTCAGGCCGTACCAGCTGCTGTCAAACGGCGTGACGATTGTGGGCACAGGTGAAGCCCGCCAGATCATGGAGGCCGCGTTAGCATGCGCGTCCGACCTTCCGCAGCTCTATGATTTTATTACGGAAAAGACGGAACTGAAGAATTATGAAGAAGCCATTGATCATCTCATGGGCATCGACCCGGTGACAAAAGAAAGAAAGGATATCAGCGCAATAAAAACGATTCTTGTGTCTGATCCGGAACTTTTATAAAAGCGGAAACGGCTCCAGTGAGAGTCGTTTTCTTTTCTTATTTATACGGTCTTGCACATTTCTTTAAAGTTTAATATGATACTCTTTGTTAACAATTCCTTTCCTCAATGACATTATACTCTGAGCGTGTCCTCTTTTTCCCCGTAAGCTTGCCTCATATTCCCCAGATGAAAATCAATGTTTCCAACTGATAGGGTGCGGATATTTACAGTGAAAAGGAGTCGTTATCATTTGAAAGATTATACGTTACAGCAGCAATGGTTCGGGAATGTACGTAAAGACATTCTGGCCGGTATTCTGGTTGCTCTCGCTCTGATCCCTGAGGCGATCGGATTTTCAATTATTGCAGGTGTCGATCCGATGGTCGGCCTTTATGCATCATTTTGTATCGCGATTATTATTTCTATCTTCGGCGGCAGACCGGGAATGATTTCAGCCGCTACGGGTTCAATGGCGGTTGTCATGGTGACATTGGTGGCTGATTACGGGCTGCAGTATTTGTTTGCGGCAACCATTTTGACAGGTATTATTCAATTTATTCTTGGTGTCAGTAAGATAGCGAAATTGATGAAATTTATTCCGCGTTCGGTCATGATCGGATTTGTGAATGCTTTGGCGATCTTGATTTTTTCTGCGCAGCTGCCGCAGTTCAAAGGAGCTTCATGGGTCATGTACGCCATGCTTGCCGGATCACTGGCTATCATATATCTATTGCCGAAGGTTACGACGGCTGTGCCGTCTCCGCTGGTGGCGATTATTGTCATGACGATCATTGCGGTGGTCTTCCATGCGGATGTCCGCACGGTCGGTGATATGGGCGGGATTACAAGTTCACTTCCGCATTTCTTGATACCGGATGTTCCGTGGACGTTTGAGACATTGCGGATTATTTTCCCGTATTCACTGGCGCTTGCATTCGTCGGATTGCTCGAGTCATTGCTGACAGCCCAGATCATTGATGAAATGACGGATACGGATAGTGATAAGAACAAAGAAAGCCGCGGACAAGGCATCGCCAATATTGTGAACGGATTTTTCGGAGGCATGGCCGGATGCGCCATGATCGGCCAGTCTGTCATTAATACGAAAGCCGGCGGACGCGGCCGGTTATCGGCTTTTACGGCCGGCGCGTTTTTAATGTTTTTAATTGCCGTATTAAGCGGTATCGTCGTGAAAATTCCGATGGCTGCACTGGTGGCCGTGATGGTTATGGTGTCCATCGGCACGTTCGACTGGTCATCGATTAAAGGTTTACGGAAAGCGCCCCTTACTGATTCGATCGTTATGGTTATTACCGTCGTGACGGTCGTCCTGACAAATGATTTATCAAAGGGTGTCTTCGCGGGTGTGCTGCTAAGCGCGATCTTTTTTACGGCTAAAATTTCTAAGCTGAAGATTGTGTCACATTCCGAACAGAAAGATGTCAGAACATATAAGGTAACGGGACAAATCTTTTTTGCTTCCGTGTCTGAACTGATGAATGCCATCGTTTATGATGAAGACGTGAAACGAATTGTCATTGATTTGACCGATGCCCACGTGTGGGATGATTCGGGAGCGGCGGCTCTTGAGAAAATTGTCGCCAAATGTAAAGAATACGGAATTGAGGCTGAATTAAAGGGATTAAATCAGAAAAGCCGAGATTTAATGAAACAAATGGCATAGAATTTGTGAAGTCCGGATGAATATATCCGGGCTTTTTTTCGGTTAAATTTGTGGGTTTGCATTGTTATAATGAATGAGATTTGAAAACCGTATATAGGAGACTTGCATATGATGTGGCTACAGAAGTTGAACCAAGTGTTGGGGAGAATCATGCCGCTTTTGACTCCGTCAAGTGTGGCGGCGGGTGTGCTGTTATCTCAGCATATCAGCTGGATGGCCGGCGCTGTGCCGTGGATATTTGCATTTATTACATTTACGGGCAGTCTGAGTGCCAATTTTCAATCGCTGAAGCGCAGTATCGAGAAGCCGCTCCCGATGATCATGGCATTGTTTGTTCTGCATATTTTCATGCCTGTTTTTGCATGGGGAAGCGGCCATCTGATTTTCAGCGGTGACCCTTTAACTGTGACGGGGCTGATTATGGGTGTGGTGATTCCGACCGGAATTACGAGTTTGATTTGGGCTGCGATGTATAAGGGAAATGTCGGATTGACGCTGTCTATTATCCTGGTTGATACCGTGCTTTCTCCTTTTATCGTACCGTTAAGCCTGTCTGTCCTGGCCGGGGCGAATGTTCAGATGGATGTGTGGGGAATGATGAAAGGGCTGGCGGAGATGGTGGTGATTCCATCCATCGCAGGGATGATGGTCAACCAGTTTTCCCCGCCGGTAAGGACTCAGGCAATAAGCCGGTCGCTGTCTCCTTTTTCAAAAATCTGTCTGATGATTGTCATTGCCATTAACAGTTCGGAAATCGCGCCGTATGTCACGCACGTGGATATCAAATTTGCGGGCATTGCAGGCATGGTATTTTTTATTGCCATGACGGGTTATGCCGTGGCTTGGCTGATCGGAAGACTGATGAAGCGGAGCCAGGATGAAATCGTGTCCCTGATTTATACAGGGGGCATGCGCAATATCAGCGCCGGAGCCGTTCTCGCCGTGTCTTTCTTTCCGTCTCAAGTGGCGGTTCCGGTCGTCATCGGGATGCTCTTTCAGCAAATCCTTGCCGCTTTGTTCGGCTATTTGCTGAGACGCTTTGAACTTAAGCCGGTCGTGATGAAGTATGAAAAAAACCGCTCAGCTACGTGAGCGGTTTTTTCCGTACAGCCAGCTTAGTGCTGCATTGAATTGTCGTTTGAATGCTTCTTGATGGTGCACGGCGCCTTCTTCAACAGTGAAAGAGAGCTGAGATTGAGAAAAGCCTTTTTGCCTCAGGCTTTCATGCACGTCTTTATTTTGTCGGATCATGGTGTTTTGGATGTTGTTTTTATGCTCAGCTTCGCGGCTGCCGACAGACATATAGATACGCCGCCGTGCCGGACGCAAAGATGCGGAGCGGACATAATCTGCTGATTTTTCATACCAGAAGGAACCGGAAATACAGCCGATTCTGCCGAATATTTCAGGCTTTTGTAGCATCGCGTATATCGAAAACAGTCCGCCTAATGACGCGCCGATCAGTCCTCTTGTTTCCGGATGTGCAGAAATGTGATACATATCTTCTACAGTTGGAATGATGGCATCTGTCAGCTCCTCGAGAAAGAGCCTCCCTTTGCCGCCGAAATCATGAAACGCAGGGCTCAGGGAAGGCGCGGGCCACGGCGTGTACTCATCGAGCCTGTCAGCCGGTTTGATGCCGGCAAAAATCAATTCGGGAAGTGTTCCGTTCGCAAATTGGGATTCAAGCTTATCCATCTGTTCTAAAAACAAAGACCCCCCGTCAAGTACGTACACACAGGGTAAAGCCCCTGTTTGAACCGAATAGGAGGGAGGAAGATACACAGTGCATTCCTTTCCGTTTATCCGGTGTTCTGTAAGGGTGCCCCTCATGCATCCAGCCCCTTCTTCTGCTTAAACAGAAGAAAAAAGAAATAAGGAACGCCGAGAATCGCAAGAATAATTCCCGCCGGCACTTCTGAAGGCTGAAAGAACAATTTGCCCGCAAAGTCGGCGGATATGACGAGGAGCATACCGACCAATCCGCTGACCGGTAATGAGTATCTGTGCTCAATCCCGGCGAGCCTGCGGGAAATATGGGGCGCGATCAGCCCGACAAATGCCATGCTGCCCGCTGCGGTTACACATGCGCTGATCAAAGCGATGCAGGCAATGAGTAAAATCGTTTTTTCTTTATTGGTTGAAACACCGAGACTTTTCACCGTGTCCTCATCGAAACGAATGGTATCCAGCAATGACGTTTTCGCCATAAGAAGAGGAATGAACAAGATCAGCCACGGAAGGATCGCCGTAATGGTCATCCAGTTTGCCGACCAGATGCTGCCGTTTTTCCAAACCATCGCCATCTCATAATCCTGCGGGTCCATTTTTAATGAAAGAAATAAAGACAGCGCGCTGAATCCTGAATTCATGGCGATCCCGACGAGAATAATTCTGCCCGATTCCAGATGCCCCCGGTGCCAGGCGAAAATATAGATCAGCACGGCCGCCATCAATCCTCCGATGAGGCCGAAGACAGGCATACCCATCGCAGAGGCAAGTGCCGTCGCTTCAGATTGTCCCTGAAACAGAAGCATAAACGCGACGATTCCGGCTCCGGCTCCGGCATTAATGCCCAAAATACCGGGATCGGCAAGCCCGTTTTTGGTAATGGCCTGAATAACGGCTCCGGCTATCCCCAATCCGAGCCCGATGGCAGCAGCCATGACAATGCGAGGCAGCCTCAGCTGAAACAGCAAAATGTCATATTGCGGATTCGGATGGATGCGGAAAAGCGTACTGAGCAGTTCACCCGGCTTTGCGGAAAAAGAACCGCTTGTCATGCTGAAATAGCTTACGAACAATATGAGAGCAATCAGAATGATATAAATTCCGGCCATTTTACGCACCACGCTGATCCCCTCCTTTTCTTTTAATCAAATAAAGAAAGAAAGGAACACCGATGATAGAAGTGACAACTTCAATAGGCGTCTCAAACGGATAATTGATGAATCGGCTGGCAAGGTCGCAAAGGGTCAGGAAGACGCCGCCGATGATGCACGCGCATGGGATCAGCCTGCTGTAGTCCGATCCGACGAGAAAACGTGTGATGTGCGGAACGACCAAACCGACAAAGGCAATTTTTCCGGCGAGTGCCACCGAGCTTCCGGTCAATATGACAACGGCCGCCATCGCCATGAGTTTGATGGTTCTTTTCTGCTGTCCCAGACTTTTTGAAATGTCGTCTCCTAATGATACGGCAGTGACCTTTTTGCTGAGAATCATGGCCGTGATGATTCCGATCGCAAAAAACGGGACGGCCAGTTTCAAAAAATCAGGGTTCATTTGATGCAGTCTCGCACTGTACCAAAAACTGAGATCCTGCGAAATTTGAAAATAAATCGAAAGCGCAGCCGACAGACTGCTGAGAAGCATACTGGTCACCGTTCCGATAATGGCAAGCTGCACCGGGGTAAAACCGCCGGGAAGAATGGAGGCCAGCCCGAAAACAAGAGCGGCGCCGAATGCGGAACCGATAAACGAGTATATGATCATTTCAATGGATGTCGATTGAGGGAGCAATACCATGCAAAGGGTGATGATAAAAGCGGAGCCGTCCGACACACCCATGATCGAAGGCGAGGCCAGATAGTTCCGTGTGATTCCCTGCATGAGCGCTCCGGAAACAGCAAGGGCGGCGCCGATAAACATAGCGCCGGCAGCCCTCGGGATTCTTGAATGCCATATGATCTGATGGTCGGTATTCTCCGGATTAAAGTGCAGCAATGCGGAGAACACGGTATGGAAGTCAAGCTGCTTTGCGCCGTATAAAACGGAAAGCAGCAGTGACAGAACAATGGCAATCGGTGAAGCAATGATAATAATGTGTGTCCGCCGTTTTGCATACATGTGAAAAACCTACTCTTTATTAGTCTTGAGTCAATTTGTCAGCCGCAACCTGTAAGAAGCTGATTTTACTCCATGCGGTTCCGCCTTGGGCTAATGGATCAATCGTATTGACGTATACATGGTCTTTTTTGACTGCCTTCAGGCTCTTCCAGATCGGATTTTTCTCTAAGTCTTTCAAAGCGTCCGGCTTATCTGCGTTTTCGTCATCAGAGAATTGTACGAAGATATGGTCAGGGTTCATTTCGCTTAATTTTTCAAGAGAAATCAGTTCCTGCGCTTTCGCCGCTTTGACTTCGTCCGGCGCCTTCAGGCCTAAATCACCGTAAAGCGTGGAGTTGAAATATACTTGTTCAGGATAAATATAAATATTGCCTTGTCTGATTCTGATGACCAGCGCGTTTGACTGTTTCGCTTTGCTGTTGATCTTTGTTTTTGTCTTTTTCAGGTCCTGTTCGTAATCTGCGATGATTTTTTTCGCTTTTTTCTCTTTATCTGTAAGCTGGGCGAGCAGCATCATGTTTTCTTTCCAGTTTGATGAGATATGAGAGACAGGGATCGTTTCAGCGGTGCCGCTCAATTTTTTCAACGTTTTTTCCGGGAATTTGGTTGATGCCAGAATGACGTCCGGCTGCAGCTCAAGAATTTTTTCCATGTTCGGCTGCATTTTTTCTCCCGTTGATACGGATTTATCTGTAATATCTTTAAACAGTTCCGGGAATTTGCCGGAGAAAGAAATTGCTCCTGCCGGATGAACGTCAAGCAATTTGGCGTCTTCCATTGATTCTACGCTGCCTGTAATGGCGATTTTGTCAGTCGGCGCTTTTACTTCATATGTTTTTCCTAGATATTCGATTTTCTTTTTATCTGAAGAAGCGTCCTTTCCTTTACTTGCTGTATCGGATGTTTCTGAGCTTCCGCAAGCCGCGGCCGTGAAAGCCAAAAGCAAAATCATGAAAGCGAATGCCAATTTCTTCATCTATTGTTCCTCCTGTTCAATTGATAACTATTATCAATTGGAATTATAGAGAAGGAACAGGGATAAGACCATGGATAATTTCCGGTATTATCATGGACGATCTTCGGAAAAAATGGAAACGCTTTGTTCGATCATCCGCTGATGTCCGCTTGGAGAATATTCAATCCACGGGTCAGATGAAATGGGAAACACGCGTTTATTGCTGACGGCTCTAAGGTTCTGCCATATCCCGTTCTGCTGAATCCGCTGAAAATAACGAAGCGTTTCCGGTTCTTTACAAGTGAAAAGCATGATGCAGTCAGCTTGGCAATCCGCCAGCATTTCCAAGGAAATCTTTTCGTCAGGAGCAAAAGATTCCGGTTTTGCGGAGGCAAAGCCTAAATCACCGAAGAAGACATCCTCAATACTGTTGTTATGGGCGATGTACATATTTTCTTTATATACACGAACAAATAAGAACCGCTGATGCCGCACGTGTTTAAGAGCATCTTTCGCTGAATGGGCGAGACTTTGATAAGCTTTAAGCCAGTGCCGCGCTTCCTGCTCTTCATTCAAATATGCGGCTGTGCGAAGAAACTGGTCTCTCCAATTCTCTTGAGCCGGAAGGTAAAAAACGTCAGTGATGTCATTCAGGCGCTGTTTTTCTTCTTCACTGACAGAATCAAGACTGAAAATGATGTCCGGGGCAGCTTGGGACAGCGTTTGCAGGTTCTCTTCCCAATTTGCATTATAACGGTAAGCACTCAGGTGAACCGGAATATCGGAAGAGAATTGTTTGTAATAATAGGCCGTCCATTTCGGGTGCAGCGCCGCAGCGTAAGGCACGTGATGCAGAGGAATCAGATGTCCCATCGTTTCTTTTCCGTACGCGGCCATTTTTATGCGCCTTTTTTTCATATAGCTTGTAGGTGAGCTGCCGGTATGTTTTTTAAAGATGCGGCTGAAATAAAATTCGTCCTGGTAGCCGATTTGATGAGCGATATCCCGCAGTTTGCAGTTTGCCTTGGCCATCAGTTTTTTCGCATTGGTTATGCGGATGTCTGTGATATATTCAGTTACGCTCTGCCCGTATAGTTTTTTAAAGGTTTCACTGTAGTGCTTGGGACTGATTCCCGCCATATGAGCGAGCTGGGTGAGCGTGATTTTTGTGTCGGACTGAGCATGTATGAATTGTTTTGTCTGTTCGATCGCCGCTTTCGTATTATTTTGATGGCATACTTTTGCGGCATAAAGGTCGTACATCAGCTGCTGAAAGTCGGCTGTATATTTCATTTTCTGCAATGCATCCGCCGATCGCACGTTTTCAGAAAGTGACTGAAGCCGGCTTGTCAAATGATCAATCGTTTGTAAATTCATTTGCTGAAGTCCGTGGAAGATGTCTTCCCCGTTATCCGGAAGCATCGCTTCATCATCTGATGAGTAGGAGAAAACACGGAGTCTGACGATATACAAATGGATGCCGCCTGACGATATAGGGGCAATATTGAATGTCTCATCACAAGGACAGATGTAGAGCGTTTCCTTCTGCAGCGGAAAGCTGTCTGTTCCGATATCAATTTGTCCCTCGCCTTTCACATGAAAGATCAATACGGGAGAATCAGTGAGCTGATGCTCTGACAGAAGGTCGGCTGTTTTTTTTACGGAGATGATATCAATGGGCTGAAAGAATAATGTGTTTTTCATGAGAAACCACCTTTTAGGAAACATTCATTTAAATGATAACTGTTATCAATGAAATTGTACCAAATAAATGAATGTTTTCCTATAAAAAGCGGAAATGTGAAATGCGTCAAAATGTTACACGTGTAACACGAATTTTGTCAGTATATGAGGTATTGTTTTCTTAGAGTTTTGAATTGGTCCAGCCGGCGTTGATATGTGCCGGTGATGTCTTCAATGGAAGCGCCTTTTTCTATTTTTTTGCGTACCCAGCCGTTACCGATCAGCTTGTCAAAAGAGCCTGTCGGCAAGAACGAAAAGTCATTCGGATATAAGTCATGCATGGTTTTCAGAATGGAGAGCCCTGTTTTTGCCGCTTCAAATGTGTTTCTGTTTGTTACGTAGACTTGTACGCCGTGGCACAGCTTGCCCTGGTGCTTGGAGAAGCTGGGGATAAATGATGCGGCTCTGAAGGTGACGCCCGGAAGCTTGAGACTGTTCAGGCGTTCTTCGAGCTCGGTGCTTTTCATATAAGGCGCGCCGATCAGTTCAAACGGCTTTGTCGTGCCCCTTCCTTCGGATACGTTTGTGCCTTCGATTAGTCCTGTCGCCGAATATGCGAATATGCTGTCCGGGGTCGGGATATTAGGCGAAGGGAGGACGAACGGCAGGCCGGTATCTTCAATCGTCATCGTCCGCTTCCAGCGCTTCATTTTTACGACGGTGAGGTCGGCGCCAATATGAAACTCTTTATTGAATAAAAGAGCAAGCTCACCGATCGTCATGCCGTGCTTCAGCGGGATCGGATACAGTCCGACAAATGAAGCGTAATCCGGTTCAAGAACCGGGCCGTCCGGATTTCGTCCGCCTTGCGGATTCGGCCGGTCCAAGACATAAAAAGGAATGCCTTTTTCTTTGGCCGCTTCCATGGCATAGGCCATTGTATAAATGTAGGTGTAGTATCGCGTTCCGACATCCTGAATATCGAAAATCAGCACATCTGTATCTTTCAGCATGTCAGGCGTCGGTTTCCTCGTTTCCCCGTACAGGCTGTAGACGGGAAGCCCTGTTTTTTCGTCTATATAGGATGTGACTTTGTCTCCGGCCTGAGCATCGCCGCGGACACCGTGCTCCGGTCCGAATAATGCCGTCAATTGGATGTCTGGTGCCTCATACAGCACGTCAACGCTGCTTTTCAATGAATTGTTCACACCGGTCGGGTTGGTGATCAGCCCGACCCTTTTTCCCTTCAGTTCCTGTTTATAATCTATCAGCAGGCGGTCGATGCCTGTTTGGATGCTTGGTTTCTTGGCGGTATGAAGGTTTCTGTCAGAAGCCGCCGAGACTGCCGTCATGGCACTGATGACGACTAATCCGGCAAGAAGCGCAGCCGTTTGTTTTTTCATGATCAGTCCTCCTGTTTAAAGCGGTTTTCCGGTCTTCAGATTGATACCGAAACCATAAGGATAGAGTGTCGTTCCCGGATGAGTGACGGAAGGAATGTCAGCGGGCAGCCTGCCTTGCGGTTTTGTCTGTCCGAATATCGCTTCAATGCCTGCCGGAATGTTTGGCTGGAGAAATTGTCCATCTGTATATCCTTTAAAGCCGTAGACTGCGATAAGGGCTTCAGCTTCTTCAAAGTTCGCAGCGTCATATGGATTACGCAGGCTCATCAGCACAAAGGGTTTTTGGTTTGATTGTGCGGCTTTCATGACGGCCCGCGGAAATGCAGTCGTCCACTTGCCGGGATCTGTGACGGAATCATCAATCACGCCGTCGTTTACGACAGGGTCATTTTTCACGACATAGGAGCCTGTAATCACGTAATCCGCGTCGGATACCAGCTTTTTGTGCTCATCATGAAATGTGCGCTCGGCGAAGTTCATTTTACTGATGGTTACCGGCCGGATTTTTTTCTTCTTGATGAGCTGCCGAATGGTTTGTTCCATTGACGCTGTTTGATCTTCATAAGGAGCGGTAATGAGAACGCGGCTGTTCTTTTTCGGTTTGAATGGGAGCGTGCGGTTTTTGTTTTGTAAGACGGTGACGGACCTTGCCGCGATTTGTTTTTCAGCTTTCAGGTGATTTTTGCTGCCGACGGTTTTCTTTGCTTTTGCAATCTTCTTTTTCAGATTTGTCTCTTTCGGTGCGGGATATATCCCTCTTTTTATTTTCAGGGAAATGATGCGTTTCACCGATTTGTTAATTTGCTGAAGCGGAATTTCCCCTTTTTGTACCGCCTTTTTTAAAGCGGAATGAACCCGGGCAAAGCGGTTTTCCGTTTGCAACGATGTCACTTGGGCCGGCATCAGGGCAATATCGACTCCTGCTTTTACTGCCATGACGACCGCCTCTTCCTGGCCGAAATGATCGGCAATGGCTTTCATATTTAATGCATCCGTAACGATGACGCCGTTAAATCCCATTTCCTCACGGAGAAGATGAGTCATCACTTTTTTCGAGAGTGTGGCGGGTACGAGGATGTCTGAACCGTCCAGCTTGCTTTTATAGGTTGTATCGTCAAAAGCGGGAAATTGCACATGGGCTGTCATGATCATATCAGCTCCGGCCTGAATGGCCTTCCGGAACGGATAAAGTTCAATTTGACGCAGCCTTTCTTGATTGTGGGTGACAAGCGGAAGGCCGTAGTGGCTGTCGACATCCGTGTCGCCGTGTCCCGGGAAATGTTTGACGGCGGCAGCGACATCCTGCTTTTGCTGAGCCTTCATTGAGGCAAGGCCGAGTGAAGCTGTCAGATCTCGGTCTGAACTGAACGACCTGACGCCGATGACAGGGTTTCCGGGATTATTATTGATATCGAGAACGGGAGCGAAATTCGTATTAATGCCCAGTGCTTTCAGTTCTTTCCCGATAATGGCGCCGGTCTGGGACGCGTAGGCTGTTTTTCTAGCGGCTCCGAGCGCCATATTGCCTGGGAAATGAGTGCCTTCACCAAGTCTAGTTACGATGCCGCCCTCCTGATCAATGCTTAATAATAGCGGAATGTCAGGGCTCGCCTTTTGAAAGGCATCTGTCAGGCGTACCGTTTGCTCAGTGTTTTTTACATTTTCTGCAAATAAGATAACGCCGCCGAAACGGTACTTTTGAATAAGCCCTGCGACTTCGTCATTCATTTGGGTAAGAGCCTCAGGTGATGGCTGCCCCTTTTTTTGCCAATTGCGAAAATCAGGCATGAGCATCTGCCCTAATTTTTCATCTAATGTCATACGGGATACCGCTTGTTCCGCCTGTGACGGAATGTCCGGTTTTGTCGATGCATGATGCGTGCCGAAAACAATGAACAACAGTAATACAGCTGAGATGACAAGTTTCATGATGGTGCCCTCCTGCCGTCATAGTTTGGACAAAAGACATGGGTTATCATTCAATGGCTTCATAAATCGTTTTTATGACGCTGCCGTAGCTTCCGGTCGGGAAATGATCCCCTTCAAAAACATTCGGGTTTTCACCGGGACTGACGACGGGGGAATGCTTTTTATTGGTCAAAAGTGCGATCCCCAGCTTATAAGCGGGATCAATAATCGTGACGGTGCCGGTCCATCCCGTATGGCCGTATGCCTGCCTGCTTGCATAAGGGCCGAACATCCACTCCATATCCGGGCTGCCGTTTTTCCGCCAGCCGAGAGCAAAAGTCGGATCAGAGGATGCCGCCGTTGTGAACAAATCGGCCGTTCTTTTATTGAAGAGAGAAACGTGTTTATAACTGCCGCCGTTCAGCATGACTTGAAGAAGGACGGCCATATCATCAGCTCTGGAAAACAGCCCGGCGTGACCGGACACCCCTCCCATGGAGTAAAATGCTTTTTCATCGTGAACTTCCCCCTGCAGCGTATATGTCCTGATGTGAGGGAAATGGATGACTCCGTCACGTGTGTTGCCTAAACGTTCAGTAGCTGCGAATGCTTTTTCTTTAAAGCCTTTTTGCAGCGGATTGAACAGTGTGTGCGTCAGTTTCAGCGGTTTGTACAGTTCTTGTTCCGCATAGGCATCAAGGGTTTTTCCGGTTATGTTTTCAATGATGCAGCCGAGAAGCATGTAACCGATATCGCTGTATACGTGTTTTGTTCCAGGTTTGTATTCAAGCGGGATTTGGGTGAGAAAACGGATCGTTTTATCCCGTTCTTGTGAATACAAAGGGCCTGCGGTGTCCGGCTGATAGAAATAAAAGCTTGCCGGCAGACCGGATTGGTGCTGGAGCACATCGATGACGCGAATGCGGTCTTTTTCTTGAATCGGATCGCCTTTTCTGTCTTTGAAATCAGGAAGGTAAGCCGAGACTTTTTGATACACATCAAGCTTTCCCTGGCTGACGAGTCGCTGTAATGCAAAATTGGCCGCGTACATTTTTGTATTGGAAGCTAGATCAAACATGGTTGATGTTTTCATTTTTTTCGGACGGGATAAAAGGGTGTTCCCGTCATATTTTTTGCTGTAGCCGTATGCTTTCTTTTTGATCACCCGTCCGTCCTTTACGACGACAAGGACGGCTCCGGGGAATCCTGCTGCGATGTCTTTTTCAATCATTTGATCAACCTTTCTGAGCTTTGCTGCGTCGTATAATTTGGCTTGGGCTTCGGCTTTGTGCTGCGGCAGAAAAGAGAGGCTGATGACCATTGTGAGTATGGCGGCTGTCAGTGTTTTCATATTCTGATCCCTCCCGGTTTAGTCAAATTCAGCAGCCATGTCATCCTTAAATCCAAACGCATAAGTAAAAACAAAGCCCGCCGCGTAAGAGATGAAGAGACCGATGATATACAAAACGATTTGAGCCGGCTGTACGAGAAACGAGAGCGGAAGGCCGGAGACACCGATTGAAAAAGTAGCCACCTGAAAATGGGCTTGAAAGGCGCCGCCGATTCCCGCCCCTAAACCCGCCGTCAAAAACGGCCGGCCGAGCGGGAGCGTGACGCCGAAGATGAGCGGCTCTCCGATTCCGAGCAGACCGGATGGAAGTCCGCCGCCGATCGCTCTTTTCAATGAGGCTTTTTTTGTTTTCATAAAGATGGCGAAGGCTGCCCCTACTTGACCCGCGCCTCCCATCGCGAGAATCGGAAGAAGCGGGTCATCTCCGATTGATCGGATTAATTCCAAATGTACGGGAGTCAAGCCCTGATGCAGGCCGGTGACGACAAGCGGCAGGAAGGCGGCTCCCAGTACAAACCCTGAGAGCACTCCCCCGACATTCAGCAGCGACAATAAACCAGATGTAATGAGATCAGAAATAAAACCGCCTGCAGGGATAAACACGACATATGTCACCAGCCCGGTGATAAGTAAAGACAATGTAGGCGTGACGATAATGTCGATGGATTGATGGACGTACTTTCTGATAAACCGTTCGGTATAAGCGATAAAAACCGCAGCGAAAAGAACGCCGATTAATCCTCCCCTGCCAGGGAGCAGATTCTCTCCGAACAAACTGATATTGGCGATCTCAGGGTTAAGGATCAATATGCCCGCAAGGCCGCCCATCGCGGGTGTCCCGCCGAATTCCTTCGCCGCATTGATGCCGACAAGGACGCCGAGGTAAGTGAACAAGCCTGAACCGATAACCGTTAAAATAAGTGCGATTTGGGATTCTTTCGGGAGCCAGCCGGCCTGAATGACGGCTTTCGTAATACCGGTGATTAAACCTGATGCAATGAGTGCGGGAATAAGGGGGATGAAGATGCTTGATATTTTTCTCAGAAACCGTGTGATGGGTGTGGTGTTTTTTCTGTTGAGATCGGCTTTTTTCCGTGAGGCGGCTTCTTTTAAATCAATGTTTTTTCCGGATGACATAAGTTTTGCGAAAGCGTCGGCGACATGATTGACGACACCCGTGCCAAGGATGATCTGCAGTGTTTCGGCTTCGACGACGCCTATTACCCCGTCAAGCTGTTTCAGCGCTTCAATATCCGTTTTGTCCTGATCTAAAGGTGTAATCCTCAGGCGTGTCATACAGTGGGTAAAGCCTGAAATATTCGATGAACCGCCGCAATTGTCCAGGATATCTTTGGCCAGTGACTGATAAAATGCCTCTTTGCTCATGGAGATCCTCCTTTGTCCGTGCGATTTTTCCCGGGGAGCTGTGCCTGAAACGCGTCCTAAAAGCGCCTGCGCCGATTATGAAAACGGCGCGGGCTCGTAAAAACACATTATTTCTCACCAAAGAACGATCAGCGTTCTTTTTCTTTTGAAACGTGCTGTTCAATGGCTTTGTCAATGAAGCCGTCTGATTCTTTGAGAAGTGCCTTCGCGTGTGTTTCGTCCGAATTCGTCTTCAGCATGACGATTGCCGTTTTGACATGGCTGCCTGCGGCCTCAAGCGTTTCTTTTGCCTTGTCGTACGGAACGCCCGTGATGCTTTGGATAATGCCGATTGCGCGTTCTTTCAATTTTTCGTTGCTGACATGAACGTCCACCATTAAATTTTCGTACACTTTGCCGCTTTTGATCATCACGGCCGTGGAAATCATGTTCAGAATCATTTTATGTGCCGTCGCCGCTTTCATTCGTGTTGACCCTGTAATCACTTCGGGGCCGACGACGACTTCGATGCTGTGATCGGCATAAGTGCTGATCAATGAGTGTTTATTGCATGTGAGCGTGACGGTTTTGGCGCCGATTGTTTTTGCGTATTTCAGCGCACCGGCCGCATACGGCGTGCGCCCGCTTGCCGCGATGGCGATCACGGTGTCTTCTGAGGTAAGCCCGATCGTTTTGAGATCGAGAGCGCCGGTTTCCTCGCTGTCTTCTATACCTTCAGCCGCTTGCAAAAAGGCGTCTGCCCCTCCGGCCATCAGACCGATGACGGTGTCGGGACTTACGCTGTATGTAGGCGGGCATTCAACCGCATCCAGTACACCGAGCCTGCCGCTTGTGCCCGCTCCCGCATAAATCAGCCTGCCGTTTCGCCGTAAGGACTGATGGGCGAATTGAACGGCAATCTGAATATCGGGCAGCACCTGCTGAACGGCTTCAGCCACTTTGAAATCCTCTTCGTTAATGATGCGGAGAATTTCCATCGTGTCTGCTTGATGGATTGAAGCGGTCTGCGGATTTCTGGTTTCTGTGGTCAATCTGTGAATGTTAAGCCGGTCTGTCATGATTGTACCCTCCCAAGTCGTTAATACTTGAAGTATATGGGCTTCTGAATAGATGTTTCAAGAAAAATCGGCAGGGATGAGATGAATAATCAAGCGCTTTCACAAAAAATGATGCAGAATATGCTGTTCACCGATCGGGCCGATCCTGCGCCGCCCTTTATCAATAAAACCGGAAGACCGGTACAGGTTCTTTGCGCGATGATTGCGATGGTTTACAGCAAGCACGATTTCATCACACCAAGGAAAGTAATTTGCGACAAAAGCGGGGAGCTGCAGCATTGCTTGTTTGGCATAACCTTTTCCCTGATGCGGCGCATGTAAGGACAGCGCACTCAACAAAATGGCAGATACATTGTTCGAATACGGGGCAATGGTTTCTTTTGAGGTATGTAAAATAAAAAAACCGACGGGGCGGTCTTCTTTTAAAATGACTGTCGGGTAGCGATCCCGGATGACAAGAGCCTGCGGCAGTACATCTATCGGCAGAGCTGTGAACTTTTTATCTTCTTCACTCAGCACAAACCCGTTAAGCCCGTCTGCATGCTCCGGTTTATAAAAGGACAGGGCTACATCCATGATATCTACTCTCCTTTTTTATAATTGATCCAATTCATCTTCTGATAGAACACGGCAGCCTGCCCGTTTTAAAAGAGCGGAAGTGATGCCGTCTCCGAGTATTTTTTTTCCTGAGAAAGTGCCGTCATAGATAAAGCTGCTGCCGCAGGACGGGCTGTTTTCTTTAAGGATGACCGTGGCGGCGCCTATTTCTTTTGCGTATGCTAATGTTTTTTCCGCGCCGTCCATATATAAAGCCGTAACGTCTTCGCCTGATGCTGTTACGATTTTTGCCGTTCCGTTCAGCACGTCTTCGCCCGTGCCGCCGATGATTTCCGCCGGTTCGCGGGGAGTGGTGAAGCCGCCCAAAAGTTCGGGGCAGACCATAACAGCTTTCTTTTCTTCTACGAGTCTGCGGATTTTTTCCGAAGCGGCGTGAGAGCCGTTATACCTGCATTCGATACCGCCGAGACAAGAGCTGACTAAGATCATCTGTGTCCATTCCCTTCAATATTTTGATACTTTCATCATAAATGAAATAAGAGAGGAGGGATGAGTTTTTCAGTTAAAAAACGGGTAAAAAAGTTTGAAAATAAAAAAAATAATTTTTCTCTTTACAAATGGGGTACAACCTGTATATAATAACTTTTGTCAGCTCGACGCGGACACAACGGCCCGTTGGTCAAGCGGTTAAGACACCGCCCTTTCACGGCGGTAACACGGGTTCGAATCCCGTACGGGTCATATGGAGGATTAGCTCAGCTGGGAGAGCATCTGCCTTACAAGCAGAGGGTCGGCGGTTCGAGCCCGTCATCCTCCACCATATTTGCCGGCCTAGCTCAATTGGTAGAGCAACTGACTTGTAATCAGTAGGTTGGGGGTTCAAGTCCTCTGGCCGGCACTGTTTTTCAAAAAAATACGGAGGGGTAGCGAAGTGGCTAAACGCGGCGGACTGTAAATCCGCTCCCTCAGGGTTCGGCAGTTCGAATCTGCCCCCCTCCACCATTTTTGGGCTATAGCCAAGCGGTAAGGCAACGGACTTTGACTCCGTCATGCGTTGGTTCGAATCCAGCTAGCCCAGTATCAGACACCTTTTGCATAAAGGTGTCTTTTTTTATCAGCATTTTGTTTCGATTTCTGATTGTTCATCAGATATACTATTTTTAAGCTGCTGTTAAGGCAGTATATTCTGTATTTTCCATCTACACCCTGCCTGAAATTTGGTAAAATAAATGTAATAAAAAAATGAAACCTTTTAAAACAATCAACGTATAGATACAGACCGGTGAAGGGCAGAGGTAAGATAAAACATGGAAAACCTGATTAAAAAAAGAATCAAGCAAGTCAAAAAAGGCGATCAAAATGCGTTTGCAGAAATCGTTGACCTTTATAAAGATAAGATTTACCAGCTTTGCTACCGCATGCTCGGCAATGTTCACGAAGCGGAAGATATTGCGCAGGAAGCTTTTATCAGAGCGTATGTCAATATCGACAGTTTCGATATCAACAGAAAGTTTTCAACGTGGCTTTACAGAATTGCGACCAACCTGACCATTGACCGCATCCGCAAGAAAAAGCCTGATTACTATCTGGACGCAGAAGTAGCGGGAGCAGAAGGGCTGACGATGTATTCGCAGATCGCCGCGGACGGGGTTCTCCCTGAAGACGCCGTATTGTCATTGGAGCTGTCGGACACAATTCAGAAAAAGATTTTAAAGCTGCCTGACAAGTACAGAACGGTTATTGTATTAAAGTATATTGACGAACTCTCTTTAATTGAAATCGGGGAGATTCTGAATATCCCTGTCGGCACCGTCAAGACAAGGATACACAGAGGCAGAGAGGCTCTTAGAAAACAATTGAGGGATCTTTAAGTGGGGTGATGAAATGAGCTGTCCTGAACAGATCGTGCAGCTTATGCATAAGCATCTTGATGGAGATATCCTTCCTGAAGATGAAAACGTATTAAAACAACATTTGCAGTCATGCGGGAATTGCAAACGGCATTTTCATGAAATGGAGAAATCCGTAGCACTCGTCCGAAGCACATCGCATGTCACGGCCCCTGCTGATTTTACTGCCAAAGTTATGGCGAATCTTCCAAAAGAGAAAAAACGCGCTTCTGTAAAACGATGGATCAAAACTCATCCGATGATTGCAGCCGCAGCGGTTTTTGTGATTTTAATGGGCGGCGGTTTTTTCAACAGCTGGCATAATGACCACAATTTCAGTGTGTCCAAACAGCCGAACCTTGTCGTGCAGAATCACACGGTCACCGTCCCTGAAGGCGAGACCGTAAAGGGCGATGTCACAGTAAAAAACGGCAAGCTGTTCATTGAAGGAAAAGTCGACGGCAATGTGACCGTCGTCAACGGAGAAAAATACATGGCCTCAGCCGGACAAGTCACCGGGCAGATTGAAGAGATTAACCAATTGTTTGACTGGGTCTGGTACGAACTGAAATCGGCGGGCCAGGGCGTCGTGAGCGCTTTGGACCCGAATGAAGATGAGTAAAGCGTATAATCGCTTTACTCTTTTTTGTGCATCGCCGCGCTGGCTCATTTCACTTGAGAAATCAAAATGTGGTATAATGAGCACGCTATATGATGTACATATTGCTCATGCAGCACAATTCATAACAGAAAAACGAAATGACTGAATTCTTGGAGGACGAGGAAATGGCTTTTGAGGACATCCCATTTTTGCAATACCTCGGCAATGCCGTTGATATTCTCCTTGTTTGGTATGTGATATATAAATTAATCATGGTCATACGCGGGACGAAGGCGGTTCAGCTTTTAAAAGGAATCGTCGTCATCGTATTGGTCCGGATGGCCAGTTCATATTTGGGACTCAGCACGCTTCAGTGGCTGATGGACCAAGCGATAACATGGGGATTTTTAGCGATCATCATTATATTCCAGCCTGAGCTGAGACGGGCGCTTGAACAGCTCGGACGGGGCCGGTTCTTTTCCAGGAGCGGAACCCCCGTGGAGGAAGCGCAGCATAAGACAATTGAAGCGATTACAAAATCGATCAGCTACATGGCAAAACGCCGTATCGGCGCACTCATCGCGATTGAGCGCGATACGGGAATGGGCGATTATATTGAGACGGGCATCCCGCTTAATTCGCAGGTCAGCTCGGAGCTTTTGATTAATATCTTCATCCCGAATACACCGCTGCATGATGGAGCGGTCATTATGAAAAATAACGAGATTGCGGCGGCTGCCTGTTATCTGCCGCTTTCTGAAAGCCCGTTTATTTCAAAGGAGCTGGGGACGCGTCACAGAGCGGCTGTCGGCATCAGTGAAGTGACGGACAGCTTAACCATTATTGTATCTGAAGAGACGGGCGCCATCAGTGTGGCCAAAAACGGAGACCTTCACAGAGAATTGACGGAAGAAGCACTGAAAGAAATGCTTGAAGCCGAGTTTAAGAAGAACGCCAGAGATACTTCTTCTAACCGCTGGTACTGGAGGGGCAAGAAAAATGGATAAATTCTTAAACAACCGCTGGGCTGTAAAGATCATTGCATTGCTCTTTGCGCTGCTGCTTTACGTTGCGGTTAACAACAACCAGGCGCCGACTCCGAAAAAGCCGGGGGAATCCTTTTTTCCGACATCAACGACTGACGAGGCTACGCTTACTGATATTCCTGTAAAAGCATACTATGATGAAGCGAACTATGTCGTCACCGGCGTGCCCCAGACCGTAAATGTCACGATTAAAGGCTCGACAAGCGCGGTGAAAAAGGCGAGACAGACGAAGAATTTTGAGATATACGCCGATATGAATAAGCTGAAGACCGGGACTCATAAGGTCGAATTGAAAGCGAAAAACGTATCGGACGGACTGACGATCTCCATTAACCCGTCAGTCACGACGGTTACGATTCAGGAAAAAACGGCTGAGAGTTTTCCCGTGGAAGTTGAATACTACAATAAAAGCAAAATGAAAAAGGGATACACCCCTCAGCAGCCGATTATCAGCCCGAAAAACGTGCAGATTACAGGTTCGAAAAATGTGATTGATAACATTTCACTTGTCAAAGCATCCGTGAACCTTGAAAATGCAAATGAGACCATTGAAAAGGAAGTGAAGGTGACCGTCTATGACAAAGACGGCAACGCACTTCCTGTTGATGTTGAACCGTCAGTCATTAAAGTGACGGTTCCCGTAGCCAGTCCGAGCAAAAAGCTTCCTTTCAAAATCGAAAGGAAGGGAAGTCTTCCGGACGGGGTGAGCGTTGCGAGCATTGACTCGAATCCGAGTGAGGTGACGGTTTACGGCCCGCAGGATGTGCTGGATTCACTTGAATTTATTGACGGCGTATCTCTTGATTTAGGCAAAATTGATAAAGATACCGATATCAATGCCGATATCCCGCTTCCTAAGGGTGTCACTAAGGTATCACCGGAAAAAATCACGCTTCATGTTAAAGTGGACAGTGAAGACAAAAAGGATTTTGACAATGTCGGAATCAAGACGGTCGGACTGGGAGGCTCACAGCAGATTGAGTTTCTCGATCCTGAATCGCAGGCGATAAATATTACGGCCAAAGGCTCTCCCGCCAACATTAAGGCGCTGAAAAAGTCGGACATTGAACTGTATGCCAATGTCTCGGACTTTGATGACGGAGAGCACTCTGTAAAGCTTGAAGTAAACGGCCCGCAAAACGTCACATGGTCCCTGTCAAAAGACACGGTTAAGATCAAGCTGACTTCTAAGAAAAACACAAGTTCAAATAAAAATAACGGCGGTTCCGCTGATTCCGGCAATAAGAACGGCACAAGCGGAGACGCAGACAAAGACAAGAACAAGAACCGGGAAGACGACACTGACAGCGATCAGAATAAAAGTCAAAACCAGGATCAAAATCAAGACCAGGATGAAGACGGATCAAGCGCTGATTCTTCTTCAACAGAATGAAAAAGGAGCGATACAAAATGGGCAAGTATTTTGGAACAGATGGTGTAAGAGGTGTTGCCAACAGCGAGCTTACGCCAGAGCTGGCCTTTAAAGTTGGGCGTTTTGGCGGTTATGTCCTGACCAAAGATAAGCAGCGCCCGAAAGTGCTGATCGGCCGTGATACACGTATCTCCGGACATATGCTGGAGGGAGCCCTTGTCGCCGGACTTTTATCGATCGGAGCTGAGGTGATGCGCCTCGGCGTTATTTCTACGCCGGGGGTATCCTATTTAACGAAAGCCATGGATGCTGAGGCGGGCGTCATGATCTCCGCTTCTCACAACCCCGTACAGGATAACGGAATTAAATTTTTCGGAGGGGACGGCTTTAAGCTTTCTGATGAGCAGGAGGCCGAGATTGAACGTCTCATGGATGAACCGGAAGATAAGCTGCCGAGACCGACAGGCGCGGACCTCGGGCTTGTAAACGATTATTTTGAAGGCGTTCAAAAGTATCTGCAATTTTTAAAGCAGACGGCGGACGAAGATTTCACAGGCATTCATGTAGCGCTTGACTGCGCCCATGGTGCGACCTCTTCCATTGCGACGCACCTTTTTGCCGATCTCGATGCTGACGTATCTACAATGGGGACGTCTCCGAACGGATTAAACATTAATGATGGCGTCGGTTCTACACACCCGGAAGCGCTGAGTGCTTTCGTCAAAGAAAAAAACGCCGATATCGGCCTTGCGTTTGACGGAGACGGCGACCGCCTCATTGCCGTTGATGAAAAAGGAAACATCGTCGACGGTGATCAAATCATGTACATATGCGCGAAGTATTTGAAATCAGAGGGCCGTCTGAAGGATGATACCGTCGTATCGACCGTGATGAGCAACCTCGGTTTCTACAAAGCGCTTGAAAAAGAAGAAATCAAAAGCGTTCAAACGGCAGTCGGCGACCGCTATGTCGTAGAAGCGATGAAAAAAGACGGCTATAATGTCGGCGGCGAGCAGTCAGGGCACCTTATTTTCCTTGATTACAACACTACCGGCGACGGTCTTTTGTCTGCGATCATGCTTGTGAATACGCTGAAGGCGTCCGGCAAAACCCTTTCAGAACTTGCGGATGAAATGAAAAAATTCCCGCAGCTCTTAGTGAATGTGAAAGTGACGGATAAATATAAGGTAGAAGAAAACGCTAAGGTGAAGGCCGTTATTTCTGAAGTGGAAAAAGAAATGAACGGAGACGGCCGGATTTTAGTGCGCCCGTCAGGCACCGAACCGCTCGTCCGCGTGATGGCCGAAGCGAGAACAAAAGAGCTTTGTGACGAATATGTCACAAAAATCGTGGATGTCGTGCGGACAGAAATGGGAGCGGAGTAGCGAAGTTTATAAACAGAGAGCGAACAAAACAAGTGCGATCAGCATAAAATGATAGTAAACATGATGCCGGGGCGGCAAAAAATAATTGACCGTCCTTGGCACATGCTGTAAAATCAAGCTTGTTCAGCCTTTGTTTTTCACTTGCAGGAAAGGCGGGATTGTTTGCATCTTTTATAATTACAGCGCCCGAACTAAGCGCCCGAAAAACGGCTTAGTTGACGAGGATGGAGGTTATCGAATTTTCGGCGGATGCCTCCCGGCTGATTCATTTAGATCACAGCCGTAAGGATTTCTTCAAACCGGAGGGGCGACTCTCCGAACAAAGAGAAATCACATGATCTTCCAAAAAAACATGTGGGAGGGGACGATTGAAAGTCCCCTTGTAATTTGACTTTCTTCGTCTCCTTTTGCACCTTTAGGAGGAAGAAAATATGTGTGGAATTGTAGGTTACATCGGTCAGCTTGATGCGAAAGAGATTTTGTTAAAAGGATTAGAGAAGCTTGAGTACCGCGGTTATGACTCTGCCGGTATCGCTGTGGCGAATGAGCAGGGCGTGCATGTGTACAAAGAAAAAGGCCGCATCGCCGACCTTCGTGAAGTGGTGGATCACACGGTTGAATCTCAAGCGGGAATCGGCCATACACGCTGGGCGACTCACGGCGAACCAAGCTTTCTGAACGCTCACCCGCATCAAAGCGCACTCGGCCGCTTTACACTTGTTCACAACGGTGTGATCGAGAACTATGTTCAGCTGAAGCGCGAATATCTTGAAAACGTTGAACTGAAAAGCGACACGGACACTGAAGTAGTCGTTCAAATGATCGAGCAATTTGTGGCGGGAGGACTTAGCACAGAAGAAGCGTTCCGCAAAACACTGACTCTGTTAAAAGGCTCTTACGCAATTGCATTATTTGACGGTGAAAACACAGACACCATTTACGTTGCAAAAAACAAAAGCCCTCTGTTAATCGGCCTTGGAGATACGTTTAACGTCGTGGCATCTGACGCGATGGCTATGCTTCAAGTAACGAATGAATACGTTGAGCTTTTGGACAAAGAAATGGTGATCGTGACAAAAGACGAAGCCGTGATTAAAAACCTTGACGGTGAAGTCATGACACGTGCATCTTATATCGCTGAGCTTGACGCCAGTGATATCGAAAAAGGCACATACCCTCACTACATGTTAAAAGAAACGGATGAGCAGCCGCTTGTTATGCGCAAAATCATCCAAACGTATCAGGACGAAAACGGCAGACTGGCCGTGGCCGGCGATGTCGCTGACGCCGTGGCGGAAGCGGACCGCATTTATATCGTGGCTTGCGGAACGAGCTACCATGCCGGTCTTGTCGGGAAACAATATATTGAAATGTGGGCAAACGTACCGGTTGAAGTGCATGTAGCGAGTGAATTCTCTTACAACATGCCGCTTCTGTCTAAGAAGCCGCTCTTTATCTTCCTTTCTCAAAGCGGAGAAACAGCGGACAGCCGCGCCGTGCTTGTTCAAGTCAAAGCGCTGGGTCACAAAGCGCTGACGATTACAAACGTTCCGGGATCAACGCTTTCCCGTGAAGCGGATTACACATTGCTTCTGCACGCAGGCCCTGAGATCGCGGTTGCATCAACAAAAGCGTATACGGCTCAGATTGCCGTCCTCGCGATCCTTGCGTCCGTTGCAGCAGAACGCAACGGCGTTGATATCGGTTTTGATTTGGTCAAAGAATTAGGTATCGCGGCAAACGCCATGGAAGCCCTCTGCGACCAGAAGGACGAAATGGAAATGATTGCGCGTGAGTACCTGACTGTTTCAAGAAACGCTTTCTTCATCGGCCGCGGCCTTGACTACTTCGTGTGTGTCGAAGGCGCCCTGAAGCTGAAAGAGATTTCTTACATCCAGGCGGAAGGCTTCGCCGGCGGCGAGCTGAAGCACGGAACAATCGCTCTGATTGAAGAAGGAACACCGGTCTTTGCACTGGCGACACAAGAACACGTCAACCTGAGCATCCGCGGAAATGTGAAGGAAGTCGCAGCCCGCGGCGCCAACACTTGCATCATCTCGCTGAAAGGCTTAGAAGACGCAGACGACAGATTCATCCTGCCGGAAGTCAACCCTGCACTTGCTCCGCTGGTTTCTGTTGTGCCATTGCAGCTGATCGCTTACTACGCTGCACTGCACCGCGGCTGTGACGTTGATAAACCGCGCAACCTTGCGAAGAGTGTGACTGTGGAGTAGGGATAAATAATTCACGGTAAACAGCTTTAGCGGATAATATAGTTGTTTAAATATTTGAATGATTTACATCCGTTCGCTTATAATTAGAATAAGCGAACGGATGTTTTTGTTTATGAGAATATAATCGGGAATTGAATATAACAATTATGCCAATAGTTACGTATTATAGATGTGAGTCCTATATATAGGTCTATTCAAATTTTTAGTGCTAATAAGCTTGCGCTAATAAAGGAGCTATAACTGTAGGTTTAACCCTAAAAGCAAATCTTAATCTAAGTACAGTACTTTTAGAGTGGGAAATATCTACTATGCTTACTTTAATAGTAAAAGCTTCCCTTTCACTATTAAAAATGCTAATGATTTGGAGATGAGTTATAAGGTAACAGTAGCTTGCTTATAAGAATGGTTTTGTTCATATAAATATGCGAGAATTGTGTAATGTCGAAAAAACTGGTAATGATTGCTGTTTCAAGATTTGGAGATTTAAAGAACCCTGACCTTTGGGGAATAGTCACAGTACTGGACAATCCTATTTGGGCCAATAAGGAAAGAAAATATGAAAAATTGCTGAAAGAATGGTCAGTGCCTTGAATTAACTGAAAAAGTAGATTCATATCAATCGTATTAATTTGAAAGAACCGAGGTCATTACTTTCCGGTTATGTAGACATTTAATTTTAAAACTTAAAATATGTAGATCAAGATTCATATGAAAGGAAAGTTAGATTAGAATCGAATTTTAAGTTTAGGAGGAAGATAAATTGAGTGACTATTTTTTAGATACGAGTATAACAAAAATCCAAGAGGCAAGCGAAAACAATAAACTAGTGGTATTCGTAGGTGCGGGGGTTTCAGCAAATTCAGGAATTCCAACTTGGAATGAATTAATTAAAGAATTTGCACAAGATTTGGGAGAATTTGATGTAGACAGATCTCCAGATTTATATATGAAAATTCCTCAATATTATTTTAATGAAAGAGGAGAAAAAGAATATTTTGAAAAAATGAATGAAGTTTTTTCAAAAAAGAAATATAAACCAAATCCTATACATAAGGAGATTTTTAAACTTAAACCAACTCATATTATTACAACTAACTATGATACTTTGCTGGAAGAAGCAGCTATTGAAGAAGGACAGTTTTTTCATACTGTAAAACACGATTTAGATCTTCCATATGATAATTTTAATAAAACTATTATTAAAATGCATGGCGATTTTGAAAACAGAAACATTGTACTAAAGGAAGATGACTATTTGAATTATTCTTCTAATTTCACGTTGATTGAAAGTTATATTAAAGCTTTGATTGCCACAAATACAGTTTTATTTATAGGATATTCGATAAATGATTCAAATTTCAATTTGATTTTTCAATGGGTTAAAAATATTTTAAGAAATCATTTTCAACCAGCATATCTAATTGAGAGTAGTAAGAAGTACTCACGGATGGAACATGCGTACTATAAAAATCGCGGAATTAACATTTTATATTATGATGAAATAAGTAATATGCCGAATAATAATATTTTTGATATATCTAATTGGAGAGGTAATAGATTATTTGATGTATTAAGTTATTTTAATTCTTTTGATAAAATGACGAAAATGAGTGACTTAGAAATTATCTATAATAAAATTAGTTGTTTTGAAAAGTTAAATTTTATAATGCCTGAGCAAATTGTAAAGAACTTAGGGTTAAAATCTGTAGGATATGATTTATTTGGTGATAGAACTTTAACTATTCTAAATGGAGAGAATGGTTTATCAAGGGTATTTTCTAACCATGACACATATAAAGATAATTGGATTTTTCAGAAAATCATAATGATATTTAAAAAAGCAAATATACAGGGCGTGTCTAGGGAAAAACAAATAATATTCAGTATTGATAATCAAGATAATTACCTAGCTAATCTAAGGGCTAGAATAATAGATCAAGATAGTTTAATAGATCCTATAGATATAAATAGTTTTACAAGCCTTATAGAGGGAGAAGATTATTTTCTCATGTTAAAACAGGCATTTGCTTATTGTGAATGTGATAAGTTTTACGATGCCTATAAATATTATAAGACGATTTCATTGAAAGCTTTTCAAGATAAGGAGTTTTTGATTTATTATATTTCGGAATTTAACAGGAAGCATGTTGGGAAGTTTTTAGTAAATGGATATTATAATGTGAATAACAATATTGAAATGGAACTTAAAGAACTAGATCTTGAAAATATTTATGCAAATCTCCCCAATAGAGAAAGAAAGAGCATAGAATTTTTAAAAGAGCTTCAAGATTTTAATTTAATATATAAAGTACAAAATAAATTGAATAAAGAAGTGGACACATTAAAGGAAACAAAACGTACTGTGGAAAATGGAGGATTTTCTTTTAATAGCTCACTCAATAAAAATTTTCATATGATTAGCAATATTTGGCTTTTCGTAGAAGCGAATTATCTATGTATAAATAAATACAAAGAGATTCAAAGCCTGTATTTAAGTTTTGTAGAAGGCATTTTTGCGAGCTACAGTACCCAATCAAATAATTCGAAGAGTTTTTTTAACAAAGTATCCTTAAATAAAATAGAAAAATTAGATCTATATGAAGTATATATAATAATAACAAAATTAAAAACTAGTGACTTTGAAAATGTTTTGGTAGAGTATAATCTTAGAGAATTAAAACTTGAAAATTCAGCTTTTGAGTATATTATGAAGGTTTTGGACAAAGTGATTGATAATATTCTAAATAATCGCAATAAGAAAAAAAGTGAGCATTATTTTTACAATATAATAGTATTAACTTCAAAAACAAATCTAGACTTTGAACAGGCGAATCTTATTGCAGGTAAGTTGTTATTACTCCTCAACGAAAGTATAAATTTAAATGAATTTAAATATATAAATAAATTTATAGTGGCAGTAGCAAACAAAGAAATTTTAGCACAAAGTACAGTATTGGATTATTTAGAAAAGTATTTAGAAATATACATGCGAAATAGCAGGATAATTGAATTTGATAACAATGGACTGTATAAAAATTTAACTAATATATATGTAAATTACAATGAGTATCCTATAAATAAGGATATAACCTCTAGTTATGTAATTTTAATAAAGAAATCCTATGAAGAAAAAGAATATGATATTTTATATACTGTTTTTGAAAATTTAATAGTTCCGATACTAAAGGCTATATCTGAAGAATACAAGAATATAATAATTAAAGTAATTGAAAGTTTAGTAGAAAAAATTAAAAGCAAAGAAGGATTATTGCAATTTAATGAGTTGAATTTTTATTATATAATTTCAATTAACGATGTTATTACTGAGGACAAAGAAATTAATAAAAAAATTATAGAAGATACAGTTGTTAAAATAAAGAATGAAAATAAAGCTGTTAAAGTACATCCGGATCCTATTGAAAGAAACCTGAATATATTAACAGATTTATATAGGAGAAATAAGCTTAAAAAAGAGGAATTGGAAGAGTTTGTGGATGTTTTTGGTGGTTACTCAGAGTATTTTGATTTAGTTTTTAATACGAAGAATCTTAAATTAACTGATATAGATTTACTTTCATATCTAAAGGAAGAAGAGATAGAATCTTTAATGAATAATAAAGGAATGAAAGAATGTATTTATAGCTTATTTGAAAAAAAACTAAGGTATCTGCCATTTGAAAAATACGAAGATATCTTTGGTAAGCTTTATGCAAAGAAGTTTTAAATGATTTATAATACAACAAATTTATTTTAAGTGGGAAAATTAGCCCCTCTGAGATAAACCAGAGGGGTTTTTTATGAAAGTTAGAAGTGCACACCTTTTCGATTGACCGGAAGATTTTTATATTTGTAAAGAAATCCCCTTTTATATATTGAAAAGGATTAACACCTGCCTTATAATACGAGATGCATTCCAGTTAATATCCATAAATGTAATCATTGGTAAATCGTTTTTGTGCATGCCTCATCGGAAAGTAATCACCTCCAGCAATTTTCATCATGAATATTCCATTATATAACCGTAATCAATCGATTACACATCCAAATTATGATTAAAAAAGACCTTAAAATCCCTGTTGTATTTGCCGACTCCTGATCCATTATGAATACCTCGACTAGATATGAAAATAACAACATTTTTTCAATAATCCGGTTCAATTCTTAAAAAAGTCCTGACAACAATGATAGGAGTGGAATGATGTCAAACCTTTTAGAAATCAGAAACATCAGCAAATCTTTTGGTCATAAAGTTGTTTTAAAGGATGTTACATTCAATGTGCCTGCCGGATCAATTGTCGGTTTTATCGGTGATAACGGCGCAGGCAAGTCAACAACATTTAAAACGATATTAGGGTTAATCTCTCAGGATAGAGGTAAAGTGAAAATCTTTGGTAAAGAGAATCTGGATAAACATATAAAGTTCAAAGAAGATATAGGGGTCGTATTTGATGCGATGAATCTGCCCGCGCATCTTACGATAAAACAGCTGAATCATGTATTTAAAAAACTATTCGGTGCTTGGGACCAAGACAATTTTTATCGGTTGGTTCATTCTTTCTCTTTACCTATGGACAAAAAAGTGAATACATTCTCGCGCGGCATGTCAATGAAGTTATCAGTAGCTGTTGCTTTGTCGCATAATGCAAAATTATTACTCCTGGATGAAGCAACGGGAGGGCTTGATCCCTCTTCAAGAGATGCTCTGTTAAATGAATTAAAAAGCTTTGTGAGTAAAAGCAACGGCGGTATTTTACTTTCATCGCACATTATGACTGATGTCGAGAAGATAGCCAGCCATATCATTATGATGAAAGATGGCGAAATTTTATTAAATGAAGAGAAAGACAAGGTTCTTGAAAGCTATACTGTTATAGACGTTGATGAAGGCCGATTGGCTGAGCTTGACGAAGATATCGTTCTAGCAAAAAGGAATCATGGATCTTATTGGAGTGTGCTTGTATCGGATCAACAGAAATTGCCGAATGGCGTAACGGCCAACACCATTTCCATAGAAGAAATCAGCGTCTTTTTAACGAGGAGTGAAAACATTGAGAGGTCTGTTACTGACTAACTATTACTTGGTTTATCGGAGTTTCTTTGCATACACGGGGTTGGCCATATTGGTATCAGCAGTCATTTTTTATTTTGGGGATGCTTCAATGCATCGTTTTGTTGCTATGCTGATTATTTTGTTTGTCGTCATGCCCGCACTTGAGGTTATAAAGTATGAGAGCAAGTCTGGCTATGACAGGTATGTCCTGACTTTACCGGTCAGCAGAACAAATATTGTTCAAAGTCACTATGTCTTTTATCTTTTGATTGTTGTGATCGGAGCTGTAATATCTTATGGTATTTTCCTTGTATACAGCCTGGGTTCTGATGAACCAATTGACGGCATATTGAATATTGTCTCTTTTGGAACGTTCATCGTTCTCTTTGCCGGTGCAATCGTTTATCCTCTTCTCTACATGATAGGCCCGGAAAAATCCGATGCTATCGTGATTGGAGGTGCAATGGGGGGACTTTTTGCTACCTTTGGATTGCAAAGTGTCGTTGGGTATGCAGCAGAACAAGTACCGCTGTCATTTTTGCACATAAATCCTTCTTTATATGTCCCGATTATATATCTCATGATCGGCGTTATCTTATATATCATTTCATTTTTCATTGCTGCGGCTATCTATCATAAAAAAGAATTTACAACAGGATAAGGCAAGGAACGGGCTCATAAATTCACTTAAACTTCAAGCAGACAGCCGCCCGCCCAATGGGCGGCTGTTCTTCTAATTAAAACTGCGTTGTCACATCGTACTCATAATCAATCTTCAATTTCACATTTTTCATAGTCGATTTTGCTGTTGCGAGTGTGTTGTATTTAAAATTCCAGATGCTTGAGACTGAGAGGTTATCATCCAGTGTGATATCGTAATTTCCTTGAGTGGAGCTGTTTGCGAGTGCGCGGTGCCACACTTTATTTTCTTCAGACATTATGCAGTGTCTTGTGTTTCCTTGGCTTGGTGTTTGAGTCGCGGCGGTACTGATTCTTTTCACTATGGCGTCTTTTGGAATGCTTGTTTGTTTGGTTAAGTCGAGCCTGAGAACAGTTGAATCTGCTCCATTCGGACTGAGGTTTGTATTTCCTTTATTTTCAGCCGTGCCGCTGAATGAGAAGGTCTCGCTTCCGGTTTTGATTCGATCGTAAATGGAGAGTGTAAAGTATATATCGTCAGTGTATGAGCCGCGGGACACTTTCACGTAGAACGTCTCGTTGTTTTCTTTCGCATCTGTAATGGCATAGATAAAAGGAAGCGGCGTATCAGGGTTTATCACTTCTGTGCCTTTAGCACTTTGTTTTTATTATAAATTTCAATGCTCATTCCCTTGTATTCACTTCTTGTTGAGCTCCTGACATAGAGTCTTTCTCCCTTATTTGCCGTGAAAGTGAAGTACGATTCTTTTTCCCCTTCCGGCAATATGGCAGTATCAATATTTTTATATTTCCAGTAGTCTACTGGATTGGCAGTTTCAAATGAGTGATTTCCTGTAATAGTGCTTACTTGAAACGCAGAGGCTGAGGCTGAAGGTGCAATCAATACGCCTGATAATACGATTGCACTGACAAATAGCATAGATACATACTTTTTCATGGAAAAATCCCCCTTTTTGACTACATCATACATAAAAACCCTCATGATGTAAACATTTGTTATTTTAGGTTAAAATCAACTGGAAAACAGCCGATACAAACACTAGAACATCATCTCAAGCGGAGGTTAAAAACATGCGCCTAAACGCTCGTTATATAAAAAATCAAATAATGGCTCAGCAAGTGCTTCAGCGGTATTCTTCCAAAACAAATGGGAAAGATGCGGCAAAAGGGCCGGACAGCTTATTGATTCAGGCAAGCGGGACCCGCGATCTGAGCCAGATGAATTATTCAAGGAGCGGTGTCACTGAGAAAGGGAGCAGCCTGTCCCGTTTATATCAATCTGCAAATCAGAAAACGATTACGGATAATGGGAATGAGACGGTAATAGACGCTGATAATCCGTATGAGTCTGAGAGTGATATTGCGAGCAGGATTCTTGATGAGAAATACAGCCGTATCAATGAAATCAATAAACGAAAATCAGATCCTTTGCGTTATATTAAGGACAAATACCAGCGTGCCGATTCACCTTATTTCAGGAGTGATTTATCAGAATCAGAGCGTCAGGCCGCTTATCATAACGAAACGGAATGGCTGTTTAAGGGGAAAGCCCAGAGCTATGATTTCCGTGATGCGGCGTTTCGGGGTGAAACGCTCAACGGAGAGATTCAAGTCGAAAATGAAAGGGTGTTTCAGCGGGCGCAGGTGAATCAGCAGATAGATATGCTTTTTCATCGGAATCATATTCAGATGCCGGAGGGTGCGAATCTTACATTTACGATATCACCGATTGATTATCTGTTAAAAGTGAGCGGGACTGACGATAAAGAGCTCACTCAGCAGATTGAAGCCGTCTTAAACTCCGGGGAAAACAGCAAAGAGCTGTTTGCGCACATCATTCGCAGCCGGAGTGATGACTCCTCGCAGTTTACGCCGGAAGCATATGAGAAATATCAAGTCATTCGGGAAATGTATGAGGTGACCGGCTATCATCTGAAAGACTTGCAGATCGTGGACGGAAAGTACGTCACAGAAGACGGCCGTGACCTTTTAGACGTCTATAAGGAAGCGCTGCAGCTCGATCCTTTGTTGAAACATACGGCGGCAGAAGCGGCCGCCCATTACGGACAGGCGCTCACGAAGCTTGCGAGAACGGGTTATGATGCCATTCCTGATTTGGTGCTGTCCATTGAGTATAAAAACGGATCTCTGCGTGATGTCGGCCAAAGCAGGCAATACGGATCTGGAGATACAGGTTGGCTTTCTGAATGGAAACGGGAGCTGGGTGTGCGTATATAAATTGAGAAAAAAGCTGACAAATGATGCCGTCAGCTTTTCTTTATGTCTTTTCTTAAAACTCCTCATACTCCGCCGGGTCTTGGCCGTTTATGCGTCCGTCGGGGCGGGTAAGCGAGTCGATGATGTTCATGTCGTTTTCATCAAGAGAGAAATCAAAAACGGAGATGTTTTCAAGCTGGCGCTCGGGCGATGCTGATTTTGGAATCGGGATGGCGCCCAGCTGGATATGCCAGCGTAAAATGACCTGAGAAATGGTTTTGCCGTATTTGTCCGCAATCTGTCCGAGTTTTTGATCGTTCAATACTTCACCGGCGCGGGATAACGGACTCCATGATTCTGTCACGATGCCCTGTTCTTCGTGCCATTGGCGCTGCTGCTGCTGATTAAAAGCGGGATGCAGTTCAATTTGGTTGATGCCTGGCTTTACGCCGGTTTCACGTTCGAGCCGTTCGATATGCTCAGGCAGGAAATTGCAGACGCCGATGGATCGGATCAGGCCCCATTTTTTCGCATCAATCAGTGCCTGCCATGCTTCCGTGTAGCGGTCTTGTTTCGGATTCGGCCAATGGACGAGATACAGGTCATAGTAGTCCAGACCGGCGCGGTATAAAGATTCTTGGATGGTTTGTACAGCTTTGTCATAGTCATGGTAGCGTCCGGGCAGCTTGGACGTCACGTATAGCTGTTCTCTCGGAACAGAGCTTCTGCGGATGGCTTCTCCGACCGTCCCTTCATTTTCATAGTTATAAGCGGTGTCAATCAGACGGTAGCCGATATCAATGGCGCTGGTAATGGCATGAACGCCATTGTTTCCATTAAGAGCGTATGTACCGAAGCCGATCGCGGGAATGCTTGTCCCATCCAGCAGTTTCTTTTGCGGAATTGTCCCAGTCATCATTAAATCCCTCCTTGTTTTCTACTTTACCATTATTCTTACAAATGAAACATAATAATGGAAGGAAATGAGATGATCCGCACATGAAAAAAGCTGACGGAGAACCGTCAGCTTTAAATTTGAAACATCCATGCTACGACGGGGCCGAAGACCGACCCTAACACGGCGCAGAGCGTCATGGAAACAGAACTCATGGAGACCGTTAATTCTCCGTACTCCATTGCTTTTGAGGTGCCGAGCGCATGGGAAGCGCTCCCGAATGCAATTCCTTTCCCGAGTGAGCTGCGGATGCGGATCCACTTGAGAAGCAGCGGTCCTAAGATAACGCCGGAAAACCCTGCGATCATCACGAACACGACTGTCATGGAAGGGACACCGCCGATACCGGACGCAATCTGTATGGCGACAGGCGTCGTAATTGATTTTGGGATAATTGACAAAATCAAACTCCGGCTGATGCCGAACAGCTCTGCAAATAGCAAGCCGCTGACCATTCCGGAGAATAAACCGGCCAACACGCCGCCGATGATCGGAAACATATACTTGATTAACACCCGGCGCTGCTTATAAAGCGGGTATGCCAAAGCCACCACGGCGGGGCCGAGCAGTGAATTGATCCATTGGCCGCCGATCATATAGTCTTTATACGAAATATGAAAAACAAGCAGCACGGCGATAATGAAAATCGTAGTCGTCAAAACCGGTATGAGAAAGGGATATGGAAAGCGCACATATAATTTCACCATAGCCAGATAGGCGGCGGCCGTGAACAAAATTATAAGGATTGCGATACATGTTTGCTGCACTTCTTTTTCTCCTTTCTCTGATTGGCTTTGTGCTCTAACAGCTGGCTGGCGTACCCTGCGGCGATCATTGTGACGATGGTGCTCAGCACGATGATCAGAAACAGAGCAGCCCCGCTGGCGGAAAACAGTGACGGGTAATTGATGACGCCCGTCATGGCCGGAATGAATAACAGCGGAAGAAAAGACAGCAAAAATCCGGCTCCGTCTTCAATCATTTTGACGGGAATGATCTTAACCGATAAACACATGATCAGCAGGATCAAACCGATGATACTTCCGGGAATGGGCAGGTGAAAGAACTGCTGAACGGCTCCCCCGATAAAGGAAAATGCGAATAAAATAATGATTTGCAAGATGATGCGTATGACTTTCACGACAATGCTGTTCTTTGGAGAAGAGCAGCTTCCCCCTTTCTTGATGCTTCGATATGTTTCTTTACTTTTTGCGCATATATTTGTACTATACAAATATATGTATGCAAAATCTTTCTATATGTTTTCTGAGTAAATGTGCATATGTTTGTATTATACAACTAATATTGCTGTTGTCAATTGTAAGGAGTGAGGCTGTTGTCAAAACAAGATCCGATTGAATTAATTGAATATGAGCTCACCACTTTTATCAGGAGAGCTGTTTATCTTGATAACTCCGACCGTAAAATCGGACATCTGGAAAGGGCTGCGTATTTGTTATTACGGCAGCTGGATGAATTCGGACCGGCGCGTGTAAAGGAATTAGCCGAATCTTTTAAGCTGGATATTTCCACATTGTCTCGCCAGGCCGCGGCCTTGGAGTCGAAAGAGCTGATCCAGCGTTTTTCCGATCCTTCTGACGGGCGGGTCAGTCTGTTTGCGATTACGAAGCTTGGCAAACAGAGGTTAAAAGCTGATAAAAAGATGCGTCTTGATCGATACCGACATATGCTTGACGATTGGTCAGGCGATGAAAAAGAAATGTTCAGCCGGCTTTTGCTGCGGCTGAATGAGGCATTTATCGATTAATGCATGATTTTTGCCGGGTTAAGCAGGATTATGGCGTATACAAGGGAGAATGGAAGAGAGTAAGACTTTACGCCATTCTGCTTAGCAAAAATAATATTGAATAGGGGGCGGAACATGTTTCTCCAGGGACATCCTGTTTCTCGGAGGCTGCGGCATTTATTATCTCAATATTCATAATTCAATAAAAATGAGAGCGCTTTATTTTTAGTCTGTTGGTTTAGGGTGCAAGGTGTTTACCTGAAAAAAACAATTGTATTTTCCACAGAAATTTATTATGATGGAATAAGGAAATTGGAGATTATATAACAATAGAAAGCTAGAATATTTCTAATATTGCGGGAAATGAAGAGTGAGTTAGGTTCAACAGGTGCACCTTCTGCTTCATTATTTCACATATATCAGAGCTGTTAAGAGGAGGAAGCGAAGTGGCAAACAAAGAATTAAAGAGAGGCTTAGGCGCGCGTCATATACAGATGATTGCGCTGGGCGGCACGATCGGTGTCGGTTTATTCATGGGGTCATCCAGCACGATCGGATGGACCGGGCCGTCTGTCCTGCTGGCTTATGCGATCTCAGGTATCTTTATCTTTTTTATCATGCGTGCGATGGGCGAAATGCTCTATGTAGAGCCGAGTACAGGGTCGTTTGCGACGTTCGGCCATAAGTATATACATCCGTTAGCCGGCTATATGACGGCGTGGAGCAACTGGTTTCAATGGGTGATCGTCGGGATGTCTGAAATTATCGCCGTCGGTTCGTATATGAAATATTGGTTTCCTGATCTGCCGGCATGGATTCCCGGCATTATCGCCATGGCCATTCTCGGTGCGGCGAATTTAATTTCGGTAAAATCTTTCGGTGAGTTTGAATTTTGGTTTGCCATGATCAAAATCGTCACCATTATTCTGATGATTGTGGCCGGAATCGGAATTATTTTCTTCGGTTTCGGTAACGGAGGGCATGCGATCGGATTATCTAATTTATGGTCGCACGGCGGTTTCTTTACAAATGGTTTTTCAGGATTTTTCTTTGCTTTGTCTTTGGTTGTTGCGGCCTATCAAGGGGTCGAGCTGATAGGGATTACGGCAGGAGAAGCGAAGGACCCGCAAAAAACGCTGCGAAGCGCGATTCAGAGTATTATTTGGCGGATTTTAATTTTCTACATCGGTGCGATTTTCGTCATCGTTACCGTGTATCCGTGGAATGAGCTTCACTCACTCGGCAGTCCGTTTGTTTCGACATTTGCGAAAGTCGGGATTACGGCGGCGGCCGGTTTGATTAACTTTGTTGTGATTACCGCTGCGATGTCCGGATGCAACAGCGGGATTTTCAGTGCGGGACGCATGCTTTATACATTGGGCGTGAACGGACAGGCCCCGAAATTCTTTAAGAAAGTTTCTTCGAGCGGTGTGCCGATATTCGGTACGCTTGCGGTATTAATCGGACTTGTGATCGGTGTCGTGCTGAACTACATCGCGCCTCCGAAAGTTTTTGTCTATGTGTACAGCGCGAGTGTGCTGCCGGGAATGATTCCGTGGTTCGTCATTTTAATCAGCCATCTCGGTTTCAGAAGAGCGAAGGGCGCTGAGCTTGATAAGCATCCGTTTAAGATGCCTTTTGCGCCGTTTACAAACTATTTGACGATCGCTTTCTTACTCATGGTATTGATCGGCATGTGGTTTAACAAAGATACGCGGATTTCTTTGGTTGTCGGGGTGATTTTCCTGGCGATTGTGACGGTCAGCTATTATGCGTTCGGTATCGGCAAGCGCATGCCTGGTGAAAAATCGAAAATAGAAGACGCTGTATAATTCAAAAAGACACCTCTCTTACAGGGGTGTCTTTTTCGGCTTGTCCGCGAGTGGTATACTGGTTAAAAAAGCAGAACCGGGGGAAACATCGATGAGTCATTACCGTACGTTATTATTTGATATAGACAATACGCTGCTGGATTTTACCGCTTCAGAAACCGATGCTCTTCAAAAATTGTTTCAAGGTTCAAAGCTGGAGCTGACGGCAGAGGTGGAAGCCCGTTATAAAGCGTTAAATCAGGGGCTGTGGAAAGCGTTTGAAGAGGGGGAAATGACCCGCGATGAAGTGGTGAATACACGGTTTGCCCTTTTGTTTAAAGAATACGGCCTCGAAGCCGACGGCGTGCTGTTGAATCAGGCGTACCGCCAATACTTAGAAGAAGGGCACCAGATGATAGACGGAGCTTATGAGCTGATTGAACGGCTGAGTCCTTTATTTGATTTATACATCGTGACGAACGGCGTCTCAAGATCACAATATAAGCGGCTGGGCGACTCCGGTCTGTATCCGTTCTTTAAAGATGTGTTTGTATCTGAGGACACGGGTTTTCAAAAGCCGATGAAGGAATACTTTGATTACGTGTTTGCGAGAATTCCCGGTTTTTCTGCCGAGGGCGGACTTATTATCGGCGATTCACTGAGCGCGGACATAAAAGGCGGTCAGATGGCGGGAATTGATACGTGCTGGTTTAATCCTGGAAAGAAAGCAAATGAGTCCGGAATCATCCCGACATACGAGATTCATTCGCTTGATGAGCTGTATGATGTGCTGAACGTGGAGCGGAAAGCCGCCGCTCATTTGTAAGGAGAATACGATGAAGATTGCACATACGAAGTTACTGATCAGGGGTTTTGCATTACTATCAATCTTTCATGCGATTCTTCAGCTTCCTCCCGGCCGGGGGGAGCTGAAGGTTTTTTTGTCTGTGCTCGTGATGATGCTGACGGCTAATGACTGCCTGCGGCCGCTGTATATGAAGAGAAGACCGGCTATATATCAAGGCTCTTTTCTCCTGAGCAGCGTTATCGCGGGAGTTCTTTTGTACAATGTCTATAGTGTGGGGACACAGGCCGTAATGGTGCTTTTATTGGCGGAGGTGCTTATTACTGATAAGCAGATTTCGGCTGTTTTGTTAACGATGAATGCCGCCGCATTTGCCGCAGCTTTATACGCCGGCGGAGCGGGTGTCAGTGATATCGTGCCGCCATACTTCATCATGTTTGCGGTGATTTATTTATATAGGAAAAACCTGCAGGAGAAGTCGAAGGTTGAATTGCTGAACCGAGAGCTGAAGATCGCTAATGATACACTGAAGGAATATTCAGACCGGATTGAGGAACTGGCCGTTACGAAAGAAAGAACAAGAATTGCGCAGGAGCTGCATGATTCTCTCGGTCATTATCTGGCTGCTCTGAAAATGAATTTGGAATTTGCCGGGAAGACAGCCGGGCATCAGCCGGACAAAGTGAAGCAGATCATTCATAAGGCGCATGATCTTACGAAAGAATCCATTTTAAAGCTTCGCCAGGCCGTTATGCTGCTGCAGGGCTCTTTGCCGGGGCGGGGATTTGAGCAAGAGCTTCGTGACATTTTCAGCCATTTTCAAGAGGCGGGAGGCATACGCTTCGAGCTGGAGATGGATGCGGCCATAGAAGCGGAACAGCCGGATGTGAAGCATTGTCTTTATCAATCCGTTCAGGAAACGATTACGAATGCGATAAAGCATGGACATGCTTCATATGTTTCTGTCCGGATTCAAAAAAACCGAAACATGATATTGGCGCATATTCATAATAACGGCTCAGCCTGCGGAACGATCATAAAATCAAATGGTCTGAAAGGAATTGAGAAAAGAGCAGCCGCACTTGGCGGAGAGGCTGTTTTCTCGTCTGGGAAGGAAACGGGTTTTGACGTGAAAATAAGGTTTCCGTGCAAGGAGGATTAATCAAGTGAATGTCATGATTGCAGACGACCAGTCCATTGTGAGAGAGGGGCTGAAAATGATTCTGAGTCTTCACGAAGGAATTCAAATATCGGGAGAGGCTTCTTGCGGCGAAGAGGTTCTCCGGCTGCTTTCTCAAACCGAAACTGATGTGATTTTGATGGATATCAGAATGCCCGGTATGGACGGAATCGAAACGACAAAAGCGGTAAAAGCGCGATATCCGTCCGTAAAAGTCATCATTCTGACAACGTTTGAAGATGATCACTATATTTTTGCCGGGCTGAAAAGCGGAGCCGACGGCTATCTCTTGAAGGATGCTGATTCAGATGAAATTATCGCCTCCCTTCAAGCCGTTTATGAAGGGAAGATGATGCTGAATCCCAAAATCACGGTTTCCGTCGTAAAAGCGCTGAACAATATGGAGATCCCTGCGGTGCAGGAAGAGCCGCAGTCAAAGCTGACGGAGATTCTCACGCCGAGAGAGCTTGATGTGGCGAAACACATTATGGAAGGCAAAAGCAATAAACGCATTGCCGCAGACTTATTTCTGACTGAAGGCACTGTGAAAAACTATGTATCCAGAATCCTCGATAAACTTGAAGTGTCAAACAGAACCGAGCTTACTTTATATTTGCAAAAATTGGTATAACCCCGCTTCACCCTCCTCTCTTCCTTTTTATCACTAAACATATGACGAAAGTAATATCCATATCGAGTACGAAAGTGAATAGAAAACAAGGATTGCCGAGAGTAGAATAAGTGCAGACATGACACAAGGAGTGCTGCACGAATGCTCGAATTAACGGATTTGACAAAGAAGTACGGCGATTTTACCGCTGTCAATCATATATCACTGCGCGTCGAAAAAGGAGAGATATTCGGTCTGCTGGGACCAAACGGCGCCGGTAAATCAACAACGGTGTCGATGATCAGCACTGTGCTCCCGCCGACGGGCGGAACAATCTGCATTGACGGAACTTCATTACACGAACAGCCTGCGGCCATAAAAAAAGTGATGGGAGTCGTCCCGCAGGAAATCGCTTTATATCAAGCGTTAAGCGCAAAGGATAATTTGGCTTTTTTCGGGAGTCTGTACGGACTGTCCGGTAAGGAACTTTGTAAACGGGTTGATGAAGTGCTGGACATCATCCAATTAAAGGAACAGCGAAACCAAAGGGTATCTGAATTTTCAGGCGGCATGAAAAGACGGGTGAATATCGGTGCCGCGCTAATGAATGAACCGAAACTATTCATTTTAGATGAACCGACCGTCGGAATTGATCCGCAATCCAGACATCATATTCTTGAAACCGTGAAGACGTTAAATCAAGAAAAAGGGATGACCGTCATCTACACGAGTCATTACATGGAAGAGGTCGAATACCTCTGTGAAAAAGCGGCGATCATGGATCACGGCTCAATCATTGCCTGCGGGACGAAAGACGAATTGAAGCAGTCAGCCAAAGCCTCTGATACCTTGATCGTGAATGCAGAGGGGCTGAATGATGATGCCGTTAAAAAAATCCGCCGCATTCCCGGTGTTGCCGAGGCTGCTGTCAGCCAGCAGACCATTACGATGCTCGTCTCTGCGGCAGATCGCAATATCCTTGATATTGCGGATGATATCAGGAAAACCGGTATCACCATTAAGGGCATTCATTTCGAGGAAGCCAATCTGGAAAGTATTTTCCTCCGGTTCACCGGCAAAACGCTGCGGGATTCATAGGGGGCGTCATGAAAATATTATTCAGGCTGATCTTATTAGATTTTCGGTTATTGGCCGGAGCAAAGTCTTTCTATATAAAACTGATTCTGTTTCCGGCGCTGATGATTTTTATTTTAGGAACGGTTTTTCACGGTGATTCGAAAGTGAAGCCATTTCAGACCGCGTTTTATAATGCGGATCACGCGGAGAGTTCTTTAGGCGACGTATTAAAAAATGACGTGCTGAAACAAACTGATCTCATCCGGGTAAAAGACATAGGCAGTTACCAAGAAGGGAAACAGCTTGTCGAAAGCGGCAAAGTCTCCGTTTTTGTATACGTGCCGAAAGGCTTTGCAAAAGCGGCAGAACATAATGAGAAAACAAGTATCAAAGTCATCTCGGACCAACAAGGCTCTGTAAACGGAGACATTGTGGAAATGATGGCTGATTCGTTTGTCACCAGAGTAAAAGCGGAGATCAGTGAAGAAAAAGCGGTGCTGAAGAAGTCGGGACATCTGTCAAAGGGAGATGCCAGCAAAATCATCAGCGGCCTTTCGGGTGAACGTGAACAGGCTGTCACCATTCCGAAACAGTCGGCCGGCAATCACGCGGCTCCGATTGATGCGATGCAGTATTATTCAATCGCAATGGTCGTCATGTTCTCCATTATGACCGCGTTTGCGCTCATTCACGGGATAGTGGAAGAGAGACAGCAGCACACGTTATTCAGAATCAAATCAATGCCTGTTTTACGTATCCAGTATGTGGCGGGTAAGCTTTTGGGAATCATGCTTGCCATCCTTATGCAAATGGCTGCCGTCATCATCGCAAGCAGCATCTTGTATCAGGTAAAATGGGGCAATTTGTTTGAAATATTGCTGGTTACGATTGTTTATTCATTTGCGATCGGCAGTATCGTGCTTCTTTGGGGGGTTGCTGCAAAAAACCACGAGACCGTCTCAAGCATGGCGGCTCCCATTTTATACGGATTCAGTTTTTTAGGCGGAAGCTTTATCGCAAAAGACAGCTTGCCTGACAGTTTGAAAATCGTGCAGGAGCTGATACCGAACGGCAAAGCGATCAACAGCTATGTCAGTGTCACGCAGCATGCCGGTCTGAGCGGTATTTCGACGGATTTGGCAGAGCTTGCCGCCATCGGCGCCGTGTTTTTATGTTTGACCATCTGGGTGTTTAAACGGAAGGAGGCTGTTTCATGACGCAGCTGTTATTCATGATCAGACATCAGCTGAAACTGATGCTGCAAAATCGGGCTGCCATCTTTGCGACGATTTCCGCCCCGCTCCTTCTCACATATTTCTTTTCCTTTTCTGCGGAAGGCAGTCAGCAGAAGGAAGTATATGTAGCTGATGAGGATCAGAGCGCCTATTCAGCGCAATTTATGAAAATGATTCAGACAGCCGGCCATATAAAAATCACGAAGGTCACGGAGGACGTATTAAAAACAAAGGTTAATCATCAGGATATTTCCTTCGGATTGCTGATCGGCTCTCATTTTGAAGAAAAATTATTTTCCGGAGATGAATTGAACGTTTCATTTATTCAGAATGAAGAAAAGGGTGATGCTGTTTTGACAGAGCAGCTGATTGCGCAGCAGGCGGGCGCGCTGAAAAAAATAGTCCGCGATGCAAAAGTGATATCCCGCACGCTGCACACCGACGGGAAGCAGGCGGCAGCTGATCTCTTGAAGGATATTCAGGGTCATTCCACCGTCTATGTTGACCGCCATCACGTTTATGAAGGCGGACAGGCAGCCGACAGACTTATCGGATTTTTAGTGATGTTTATCTGGTTCGTTGCAGTCCAAAGCCTGCGATCATTTATAGATGAACAAGAAAATCATACATATGACAGATTGCTGAGCACGCCCGTTTCCTATACGGCATATGCAATCTCTAAGTTTGCGGCGGCGTATCTTTTCGGACTTCTCCATATTATCGTGATCCTCGCTGCCGGAACATTCATGCTGCATATCCGTTTTGCTGATCATGTTTTTGCTGCGGGAGCGGTGCTTGCGGCCTGCTCGTTTGCGCTGACTGCTGTAACGATGGCTGTGATACCGTTCATGAAGAGCCAGAAGCAATTCACGTCGCTTGCTTCCGTTTTTATAGCTGTCACGGGTTTATTGGGAGGGGCTTTCTTCACTTTAGACGCGGCTCCGGAGTACATGCGGATGCTGTCGTTGTTTACTCCTGAAAAATGGGCGATCGGCTCATTTCAAAACAATGGCGGAGGCAGCATGCAGATCGTGCCGCTGAGCCTGTTTCTTGCTGCCGGTGCAGCGTCATTAGTCTTATCACTTTATATGATAAACCGTCATATGAAAAAAAACGGTTAGAAGGGTGGCTGCTTTGTATATGGCAGAAATGATCGGAATCATAGAATTGCTCGCGGGAGCCGCAATGAACGTATGGATCGGGAGGCTCGGAAAAAACTTCTTCGGTAAAGATGACAGAAGTTCGAGAGTCGTGTTAAGAATCTGCGGCATCTTTCTCATGATCAACGGCGTTTCAAGAGCGTTTCATATCTAGTTCACAAAGTGTTCCGGACTCTTTTATAAAATGTAATCTTTTTCCTTGTAAATCGTGTAAAATAGTATAGGATTCTACGAAAAGAATAAGAGGGGGAAGAAACATGAAAAAGAGACTCGTTATGCTATTTGCGGCGGCCGCCGCTGTTTTGTTGCTTGTGAGCGGGTTGTGGGCTCCATCAGCGTCTGCGGCGCCGGCTCCTGCTTTAACACAAATCCGTATTATCGGTGTGACGTCTGACGGTCAGAGTTACCAATGGGAAAATATCGGGCCGAACCAAATCAGCGCATCAAAACCGATGAAGGGTACAACGGGTTATTTAGCCGTATATTTCCAAGGGTATCCGAACAATAACACGATCCAGGCGTTTAACAACGGAACGAATATTACAAATCTTACGTCAAAAGCGCTGGAAGATGAATATACGAAAAACGGCAATATCGTTACAGGCTATATTAAATATTACAGTGTTCCTCTTTCTTATGTCAGTTCAGGAACGTTCTCTTTCTCCGCAACGGGGCTGAACGGGCCGTACACACCGTTAAGCAGCGGATTTTTCTCCATTCAGGTACAGAGTTAAAACAGCCGCCCGGTGCTTTCATGTATAGTTTTTCTCTCTTTCCGGGAAGCTATTCCTAAAGAAAAGGGAGGGCTTACATGATGGACAGGACACTCGGATATTTGCGCGAGTCGCTTTCGAACCACTTGGAGCATGATGTGTGCCGAAGGATTTATAAAAAGCTTCAGGTGAAGCATTATGAAAATGAGGGCGAGTTTGTGAAAGATCTAAATGATTTGGAAATGGATGCGCTGAATCAGGTGCTTGAAAAGGAAATCAAATATGCTGAGAACGAGCAGGATGAGAAGCGCACGATGGAATTGAATGAAGTATATGAGCTCCTGTTTTAAAAAGCCTCCCGGCGGTCGGGAGGCTTTTTATTGTTTCGGAAACAGTTTACAGAATCATCCAACTCTTTGTATAATGGATAGTTGTGAAAAAAACAGACGGAGGAGAAACATGAACGAAATAAAAAAACAGACGGTTCTTGAGTTATCATCGGTTGAAAAAGCTTTAGTTTTTCTGGTGCCGCCATTATTGGGGCTGGTCATCGGATGGTTTCTGCCGGTCATTGCGAAATGGGCCGTAACATTGGATTGGCTGCCTGTTATCGGGCCGCTGGAAATGATCGCTTCTTTTCACGGATGGAAGGCTGCGGCTGTCATCGCCGTTATCGGCTTAATCGGGGGAATGTGGCTGACGCGGACTGTTTTTAAAGAATGTCTTACGGCGGTCGTGACGGACAGCGAGGTGTCCTTAACCATATATAATGAAGAAAGCGTGTTTTCGAAAGACAGCATTTCCGGTGTGTTTACGGATGAGAAGCATCTTGTCTTATTAGGCACTGAAGGACAGGAGCTTTTTCGGGAGAAGCTTGAGCCGGCGGTTGAAAAAGCGGCTGATGCGTTTCGCGCGCATGGATATGTCTGGCTGGGGACGGAAGATCCTTTTAAAGAAGAATACAAACGGTGGGTGCCGGACACGCCGGATTTGGAGCCGGGGGCAAATGCTCTTTTAAAAGCGAGAGAAAAGGCGCTGAAAGAGGAGGAAAAGGCTGATGCGAAAGAGCTGAAAGCGGAAATATCCAAACTGGGCATTACTGTGCGGGAGAAAGGATCGCGCCAATATTGGCGGACCTATAAAACGCCGTCTGCATAAAAAAGCTGCCGCCGTTTGATACGGCCGGGCAGCCCGGGAACAGATTATTTCTTCTTGTCATCATAATATTGAACCGGGTACATGGAGCCTTCGGATACCATTTTGTTATCTTCAATATCTTCGGGATGCGGGTTGCCTGCTTTGTTGACGGGGAATGATTCAATATCCTGCTTCCCGGAGAGCGATGTTTTCATATTGCGGATAAAGTTCATCACCTTTTGGCGGTTTGATTTATCTTTGAGCAGGTAGGAAGTCACTCCGACAGTCGACACGGCAAGTCCTGAAATGAGCAGTTTTTGTTTCACGATAAAAACTCCTTTCTATTTCTGGCTTGCAGTAGTTATTCCCGCTTAACGGCTGTTTAAACATCTGAAGGGTAATTTTGGCTTTCCGCTTTAATGCGATAAAGATTGACAAATCTATTTTCAGAATAATATTATAAATATATGATAGCGCTGGAGTCATATTTTAATTGAAAGGTGTTAACTTTATGAATCAATTACATCGCAGAATGGGAACGTTTGCACTCATGATGGTCGGACTTGGGTCGATGATTGGCTCCGGCTGGTTATTCGGGGCGTGGCGGGCGGCTCAGATTGCGGGACCTGCCGCAATTATTTCCTGGATTATCGGTATGATCGTTATTTTGTTTATCGCACTTTCTTACAGTGAATTGGGTTCAATGTTCCCGGAAGCCGGGGGAATGGTAAAATATACTCAATATTCTCACGGATCATTTATTGGATTTATCGCAGGATGGGCAAACTGGATTGCGATTGTTTCCGTTATTCCGGTGGAAGCGGTTGCGTCTGTTCAATATATGAGCTCATGGCCGTGGGAATGGGCAAAATGGACAAGCAATCTCGTTCACAACGGCACTCTTACGGGAGAGGGGCTCGGCTTCGCATCCGTATTACTGATTATTTACTTTTTACTGAATTTTTGGACAGTTAACTTATTTTCAAAAGCGAATTCATTGATTACCATATTTAAAATCATTATTCCGGGGCTGACAATCGGAGCGCTGCTGTTTACCGGTTTTCACGGCGGAAACTTCACATCCGGTTCAAGCATTGCGCCGAACGGCTGGGCAAGCGTGCTGACGGCGGTGGCCACATCAGGTATCGTATTTGCGTTTAACGGGTTTCAAAGCCCGATTAACATGGCCGGCGAAGCAAAAAATCCCGGCAAATCGATTCCGATTGCGGTTGTCGGTTCGCTGCTGGTCGCAACCGTCATTTACGTCCTATTGCAAATCGCATTTATCGGGGCGGTTGAACCTTCCATGATCGTTCACGGCTGGAGTCACCTGAACTTCAACTCTCCATTTGCCGATTTGGCGATCGCATTGAATATCAACTGGCTTGTCATTATTCTTTATGCGGACGCGTTCGTATCTCCGTCAGGAACGGGTATCACTTATACCGCTACGACGTCCCGCATGATTTACGGCATGGAAAAAAATAAATATATGCCGAGCATTTTCGGAAAGCTTCATCCGCTGTACGGCGTGCCGCGCCAAGCGATGATTTTCAATCTGATCGTATCGTTTATCTTTTTGTTTTTATTCAGAGGATGGGGCGTGCTTGCTGAAATCATTTCCGTTGCGACGCTGATTTCTTATATCACGGGTCCCGTGACGGTGATGACGCTGCGGCGGACGGCGGCGGATTTGTACCGGCCTCTCCGTCTGAAAGGCCTGAGCGTGGTTGCACCGCTCGGCTTCGTGTTCGCGTCTCTCGTGCTGTATTGGGCGCGCTGGCCGTTAACAGGGCAGGTGCTGTTTATCATTTTGATCGGCCTTCCGATTTATTTCTACTACCAAGCGAAAGCGAAGTGGAAAGGATTCCGCAGAAACTTTAAAGGCGGCGTCTGGATGGTTGTCTATCTGCTCAGCATGATGGTCATTTCATGGCTCGGAAGTGAAAAATTCGGCGGTCTGAACATCATTCCGTACGGCTGGGATATGGGGCTGATCGCAATCGTTGCCCTTGCCTTCTATGCGTGGGCGCTGAAGAGCGGATTCAAGACTGAGTATTTGAAAGACGCCAAAGCAATCAACGATCAATTAAAAGGCGGACAGGCGGAAGCCGCTGCCGGAAAAGAGTAGTGATTGATAAAAACCTTGCGGTAACGTCCCCGCAAGGTTTTTTGATCGGACGAAAAAACATGGGTTCGATACAGACGTGACGATGAATGAGCAAGCCTAACGACAGAACAACCAAGGCCAGTATTCTTTTTTTCTCATGATTTCTCCGCCTTATCAATAACTGTCTTCCATATTAAACAATGAATGTAAAAGATATGTTGGGCAACTATTAATCTTTTATGTGTTTCTTTCTTCTCCGTAACTTCATCCGTTTTCCTGTACTTCAAGTCAAAGTTTTAGAGACAAAACAAATAATTAACCATAGAGAAAATACAGTACGTAAGTCGTGTTTGAAATAATTGTATAATAAATTAAAATATAGAAAAATAAACAAATAGTTGGAGGTAATAAGTGTGGAAATGCGGAAATTTTTTGCAACATTATGCATCGTTACTCCCTTAGTATTTGGAGGTTTTACGAGTGTTAAGGCTGTGGACTCGTATAATTCAGAAACAGTAAACTACATATTGAAAATGAATCCGAATCTGTCGAAAAAAGAATTGATTGACTCCGTTAATAATCTAGTTAAACAAGATAATAAAACATCTAATGAGATTTTAGAGGAAATTAAAACTGAATTAAAAAAGCAAGAAAAGCTAGATAAAGAAGAAGATAAAAGCAATAGAATGAGCACAATGGGCAAGAATAGCGGATCAAAAATTATAGGATCCAGCTCCAAAGGTAATGTTTACTATACACCTGCATCTACTTTTGGGCTTCCGCATGGACATGTCGGTATGTACTATAAGGGAAATCAAATTGTCGAATCGGTTCCTAAAAAAGGTGTTCGTGCAATAGCTTCCTCGAAACGTAAGGTCGAAAAAAACGCTGTAATTCAAAATGTAAAAGTTTCTAGTTCTAAAAAAAATAATTCAGTAAATTGGGGTTACAGCAGGGTTGGGAAGGATAGTTATTCATACAATTTTGCAACAAATAGAAAATCGAGCCATTATGGTGATAAAAACTGTTCAAAACTATTATGGTCAGCTTTTAAGCTAAAGGCTGGTATAGATATGGATAAAGATAAAGGTATGGGCGTCTATCCAAGAGACATCAGAGATTCCGGTTATACAAAAACTATTAAAACAATTAGATGAATTATTTTCACTCCCTAAGTTTATTTAGGGAGTCATTATTATTTTAAGGAGTGAGATTATATTTGAACAAAATTAAGTGGCTTATTATAATTGCGGTCATAGTATTAATAGGTATATTTATATGTATTGGAACTTTTAAATATACTAATTCAGTTTCTAATGTTAAACAAACTGAAACAGAAAAGGAAAAGTATTTCTTGAAGGATAAAATTGCAGCTATATATTATTCAGCTACAATAGATTACCCTAAAGATGGGAGTTATACTGTATATATTGATGAAAAAGGAAAAGCAACAGCTGTAAAAGGAGATGCTATTGAAGTTGGAACCATTGCACAAGATGAAAAAAACATAGTTAGACAGGACAAAAAAGAAGTTTATATGATAGGCGATAACTTCAAAAAATTCCCGATGCAACATCAAGTACATACAAGTTATGGGCAGTCATCGGGTCATTTAATAAAAGGGAATATCTTTTATTTTTTGAATAATCAAGAAGTCGGTAAAAACCATTATAATAGCTTAATCAGATGGGGTAACAGCAATGGATTTCATGAAAAAATTATTCCGGGTTTCTATACAAGTACCGGTAATGACGGTGAATATATTTACGTGATAAATGAAGATTCTTCAATCAAAACACCGACTTTCCAGGATGTTAAAATAGATAAAGACAAAGTTACAGTAGGGAAAGGAACAACAATTCCTATATTGAATGAAGAAAATTGGAGTGTTTATTCACAGATAATAGTTAAAAAAAGCTCAGCCTTCTTTATACTATATAACCAAACGGATAAATCAAACAAAGTACAATTCAAAGTAGCAGAAATAGATTTAAAGCATAATAAGTTTAAAGGGGCATATCCTTTAGGCAGTTATAATATCCCTGATGAAATTTCTCAACTGGCAATTCCTCTTTCCACTAATAACTTTTTTGTAAAAAATGACACTTTATATCATTTGGCAGCTAATTCAATACTTTATACTTTTGATCTGAAAAGTATGAAGCCGAAGAAAAAACTCCCATTACATAGATCAACAAAATTTGAAAACCAAGCAAAATTCACTTATTTTGATGAGTCTGAAATTTTCTTGTTAGAAATAAGCAAGGGTGGGAAATATGTGATTAATTCTTACTCTTATAAAAACGGAAAAAAATTAAAATCTACTCCTATCAGAGGACTTGAAAAAATTATTAACAATACCCATGTTTCTGAATATGACTTTTTTATGATTAAGAAAAACAAAGAAGTATGGGGTAATTAATATAATGGCTAGACAGCTGAGTGAGTATACTTAAGGGGAAATTAAATTCACAAAGGAGAATAATAATGGATGAGCTAGATCTTGCTTTTGGTATTTTACCACTTTCTATTATCGTCTTATCGATCATATTCACTTATATTTTCAAAAAAGTGTATATAATGCCGCTTGTCAGTATAGTTGTTTCTGTCATACTAATGTTTACTGTTTTTAATCTATCTTTCTGGGGATGGGTTGTTGTCTATGGTTTAGTATCACTTGTATTATCGTCTATTACAAATAGTATAAGAAAGAAAATAGATAATAGAAATAAATAATTATATCCTTTTGTTTGTAAGGTATCATAGGTAATTCACAATTACAGTGATACCTTTAATTAATATAAAGGTGAATGTAAGCTTGAATAATATGCTCCGCCCGCTACATAACCCATGCTGGCGTTTGCATTATCGGGCGAAAAAACATGGGTTCGGCATCATCTCCGAACCCATGCTGGCTTTATGATTTGTATTCTTTTTTAACCTTTTGGAATATATCCGCATAGTTGGTAAACACACCGGTTACGCCCCAATTCAGCAGACGGCGCATGTCCGCCTCGCTGTTCACGGTATAAGGGTGAAGCAGAAGGCCGTGGCTGCGAATGTTTCGGACATTTTGAGCGTTCAGCGCTTTGTAATCCGGTCCGATTCCGACGGCATATGTTTTAATGTCCGTTAAATCTGTGTCAGTCATTGACGTCATCTGTTCCGCTTCAAGCAATTGGACGGCGGGAAGTTTCGGATCGAGCTGTTTGATTTTCAGAAGGCTGTCCCTGCTGAAAGACTGAATGATAACTTGTCCAAGTTTCGCATGCTTACCTGCCAATTTGTATTTTTTCAGTGAAGCGATCAGTTTTTCTTCCATACCCGGATATGTTTCGGGCGCCTTTGTTTCAATATAATAGTTTGCATGTCTGCCGAACCGTTTTAACACGTCATCAAGTGTGGGAACGCGAAGTCCGGCGTATTGCGGTTTTGCTTTTTCCGGATAGGCCTTATTGAACCAAGAGCCGGCGTCGAGCTTTTGAATCTCGGCTAATGTATGATCCTTCACCCAGCCTTGTCCGTTTGTGGTGCGGTCCAATTTTTCATCATGCATGACGATCAGCTTGCCGTCTTTTGTCATTTGTAAATCCAGCTCAATATAGTCAGCCTTCATTTTTTGCGCAGTTTCATAAGAAAGGATCGTGTGCTCCGGGACATACCCCGAAGCACCGCGATGGGCAATGGTCAAAATTCTGTCAGGAGACAAGAGGTTTCCTTTTCCCGCCGCCGATACAGGCGTGACGATGAATGACAATAAACCGAATGAAAGCAATACCAAAGCAAACAATTTATGTTTCCGCATGTTTTCTTCCCCCTTAAAAATCAATATCTGTCTCTAGTGTAGAAAATCGTTGTAAATGCTGTACTGCAAAAATATTAATCTTTTATGTTGTTTTCTTACACATGCACCGCCCGCTTGCCCGTATTCCACGTCATAGCCAAGAAGACGATGGACAGCACGCATGAGGAGATAAGCATGATAAAGCCGCCGTTCCAGTCAAAGCGGTCTACGACATAACCCATGATGGCGTTGGCGAAAGCAGAGCCTCCGATGTAGCCGAAAAACCCGGTTAAGCCGGCTGCCGTTCCCGCCGCTTTTTTAGGCGCAAGGTCAATGGCCTGAAGCCCGATCAGCATGACAGGTCCATAGATTAAGAAGCCGATGCTGATCAGCGCGATATTATCGATGAGCGGATGACCGGCAGGGTTAAGCCAGTAGACCAATACAGCGATAAATACGCCGGCCATGAACAGTACGCCTGCCGGCGCGCGGCGGCTTTTGAAAAACCGGTCGCTGATCCAGCCGCACAAAATCGTTCCCGGAATTCCCGCATATTCATAAAGGAAATAAGACCATCTGGAATCTTCAGGAGAGAATCCTTTCGCTTCCGTCAAATAAGTCGGCGCCCAGTCAACGACACCGTACCGAACGAAATAAACAAAGACATTGGCAAATGCGATATACCACAGAAATTTATTATTCAGCACGTATTTGAAAAGAATTTCTTTGGTCGTCATCTCTTTTTCCTGGTCTTTGAACGCATGTTTCGGATAGTCATTCCGGTATTCTTCAATCGGCGGAAGCCCGCAGGATTGCGGCGTGTCCCGAACGAGAAGAACAATCACAAATGAAATGACGATGGCGATAATCGCCGGAAAGAAAAACACGCTTTTCCAAGTAACAAACATGGCGATGCCGAGAGTCACGAGCGGGGCGAGAATACCTCCGCCTATGTTATGGGCGACATTCCATATCGACATTTTCGTGCCGCGTTCACTGATGGAAAACCAATGAGCCATCGTTCGTCCGCAAGGCGGCCAGCCCATTCCTTGAAACCATCCGTTAATAAACATAAAAATGAACATAATCGTCACGCTTGACGTGACCCATGGCATGGAAACAAATAAAATGTTTACGACACCTGACAAAAACAGACCTGTCGCAAGGAAATACCTCGGGTTGCAGCGGTCAGACACCATCCCCATAATAAATTTACTGAAGCCGTAAGCGATTGATACGGCCGCAAGCACCAAGCCGAGTTCCCCTTTTGAAAACCCTTGTTCCTGAAAATAAGGAATAGCGAAGGCAAAGTTTTTGCGAAGCAAATAATACCCGGCATACCCGATGAAAATCCCCAAAAATACTTGCAGCCTGAGCCGTTTATAGGCCGCATCCGTCTTTGAATCATCCAATCTCTCAATATGCGGAGCCGGCTTGAACAATTGAAACATCATATCCTCCCCTTTGCTGAACGTCTATCATGATGTATGTATGACTCCTTTCCTTGAAAATGACAAAAAGAACCAGAAATCACCCTTGTGAAAGGGCGGGGTTTCCTGGTTCTCCTCATCTCCATCCAAAAATCATTAACTTGTGTATGATAACGCTTTCTTAAATTATCACAGTCTGACGTGAATGTAAACGCTTTAAGGAAAGTTTTCATTTTTTTGAATAAATAACCGGAGGGAATATCAGCCGGAGCGCGAAAGATTTGAAGTACTCGATTTTGTACTCAGGCATAAGATGTGTTAGGCCGAACTAAGAAAAGCGAAGGGAGTGCATCTGTTGATTGATGAATTGGATTTTGCGTTCGGTGTTCTGCCGCTTTGTATCATCATCTTGTCAGTCGCCGGAACGTATTTGTTTAAAAACGCGTTCATTATGCCGGCTGCCGCTTTAGCCGTTTGCCTTATATGCACATTTACCGTATTGAATTTCTCGTTTATCGGGTGGGCCGTTGTGTACACGCTTGTCTCTTTCGCGTTATCGCATATTACGATGGTGGTGATCAGCCAAAATAAAAAATAGGATCGGCGGCAGCCGATCCAGCTATCAAAAGCAGAGATGCGCTCTCTGCTTTGTTTTATTTATGAATGTGCAGGAATTCCTTGATGACCGCGGTCTGTTCTTCTTTCGGATAGCTTCTGTACAGATGGCTGGTTAAGCGGACGGGGTCACCGAAGAAGTACCGCTCATATTGTGTCTGTCTTGTTCCGAAGGGGCTCATGGTCAAATCCCATGCGAGGCGGAACACTTTTACCCGGTCTTCAGCGTTCAATTCGGCCGCCTGCAAATATTGGTCAAGGTCTCCTCTGATGTCAGAACGGAACGCTTTTTCAGTCGGCAAAGTCACCATTCCGCTTGCCCCGATCAGCTGAATGATTTCCGTGAAGCGCGGGTAGATGTCGGGAAAAACCGCGCTGACCACACGAAGCGGAGTGACACTCGGGCGCATATAACCCCATTCATCTGTTTCCGCATCATTCTCCGACTTTTCCAGAAGGGCTTTCATCGTTTCCAGACCGGTGATGATTTCAGCCATCTTAGCCTGAATATGCTGATATTCGCCCACATCTATCGCTTCGACAAGCGTTTGGGCGAGGCCCAGGAGAAACTCCGTCTTTACAATTTGTCTCGTGATAACTTGATGAAATGCGAAGGCGTTAAAAGAACTTTTCATATTAAAATCAAAAGCCGCCTCGTAATTATTATAAAAAAATACGCGTTCCCAAGGGACCAAAACGTGATCAAATACAACGATAGAATCCATTTCTTCATATCTTGAGCTGAGCGGATAATCAAACGATGATTTTCCGAGTACGAAAGATTCCCTGCAGATGAATTTTACTCCCTTTGTATTGGAAGGGATTGAAAAAGCGAACGCTTCATCCGATTCAAAATACATTTTAGGCAGAGAAACCACGAGCACTTCATCCGTCAGGCCGCCTTGTGTGGCTAAAATCCGGGCGCCGTGTATGATGAGGCCTTTTTCATTTTTATCGACGACTTTTGCCGAGATAGGTGTCGGCGATACGTTTACACCCATTTGTGAACGATTCACCTGAGGGGTGATAAACGTGTGCGTAAAAGAAAGATCCTGTGCAGCAGCGCGTTCGTACAGCGCTTGAACATGTTCCGGAAAACAATGATCGCGGTCTTTCAAAAGCGCGGCGGAGGAGGCGAAGCTCATCAGCACGGTATTCATATAATCCGGGCTTCGTCCCATCATTCCGTGCGTGTGTCTGGCCCAATGTTCGAACATGTTTCTTCTTCTTTTTACGTCTTCTTTCGTTTTCGGCTGCAGGTATGAAAGCCCGGCCCGTTCTTTTTTACCGGGAAGACTGTAAGTCATTTGATCTTTCATGTCCGGTTTCGTTTGCAAATCATAAAGAGAGCGCTTCGTTTCCAGAAGGCCCTTAAATGCGGGATGTTCAGAAATCTGTCCCTCGATCTTTTCACCATCGAGCCAAATCTCATTTCCAAGCTGATTTAATCGGTCAATGAACATTTTGCCATTAATGATACCCATCATGTCGCCCTTCTTTCTTTGCAGATCCACTACCTCATTATATTGAAAACGAAATTGGGTGTTCCGGTTATTTCCAAAGAGGAAGAGCCTTTTTTGATAAGAGGGGTGAAGGAATTGCATAATAAAAAACCCCTTAAGCAGAGGGGTTTTTAACTGATCATGTCTTTGTATCGTTGTTCGAGGACAAAGTCTATCATTCCGGTGATACGGGTGTTTTCAGCGTTCTTTGTAAAGTGAGGAATGGAGTGCAAAGGCCCTTTTTGGTATAGTTTCAGCAGTTTTATTAGATATATTAAGCCTCTGGCGAATAAAACAAGCAGGAGATACGGAAGCAGGCGGGGAACATGAACATAGCTGACTTGACCTGAGAAAAGTGCAGTCAGAAACATAGCAATAACGCTTCCGGTAAAAATCCATTTCATAAAATCAAATAATGAGGAGTCAGGTTTGGAAAACTGATTTTTCAGCTTGAATAACTTCTCAGTATCTTGTTCTTCAAGACATTTCATCAGTTCTTCATCATTTTTACAAGAGCTAATCTGCTTCATGCTTTCTTCGAGTGTATCATCACTTTGTTTACCGCCCGCTAAAGAAGCCAGTGTACGATATTTCTTTTCCAGATTTGTATTTATCATATTTATAACCCGGAAGGAGTAAGTGTTTCTTCTTAAGCGGCTGTCAGGTAACCGGTCTTTCTTTTCGCGCGAAAAAAACATATAAAACGCGACAATACATCCGATTGTAAACAGTGAAAACACTGCCGGCAACAGATCAGATAAAATGGGAACAGGTATGAGTGTTTTGACTTGAATAAACAAGAATGAAGTGAAGATCAACGCCATCACTATACAGCAAAAAGCAATCTTCATGAGCATTTGAAAAGGAAGAGCCGGAGCAGAGTAATAGTACTTTAAAAGACTGAGCGTATGTACATCCTGTTCAGCTAAAAAGTCCATCATTTCTTGTTCATTCTTACATTTTAACAATCTTTGTGCAGTTTGCTTTGCTGTGTTAAATGCGGATTGATTTTCATTCAATGAGTGAAACCTCCAAAAAAATAATAGGAATAAAACTGCATGAATGAGATATTCATGCAGTTTTTCTTTGATTAGTAGAGATCAGTCATATAAGCGTAAAGGGCTAGTAAAACTGCGGCGAATTCAGTTACCGCTTCTACTGTTTTATTCTCGGTCGGTTTTTCAACAGTAAGGATCTTAGAGGAGAAATAGAAAGCAGACACCCCTGCAACAATAACGAGGCCTGAAGGGAGAAGATCCCAGTCCTTCGCTAATTCACTTTCTGCAGCTGAAACCGGTACACCTTTATACGTTTTAATTCTAAACGTAAACATGGTCGTAAGTCCAGTTGTGGACCCATCGGCAACTGGAATGTCAGGTGTATAGATTTTAATTGAAACATCTAATGATTGAGCAGATGGGGTCACTGCCATTTCCAGATAACCGTTTCTTACAGATAGGCTCAGATTGTCTAATAAATTTTGATAAGAACGGATGTCTGAAGCCGTAAGTATTGTTTGTGTATCTCCCAGTAAACCAGTAACATAAGCGCCGGGCTTTCCATTCGTTATTGTCATTGTATTAGCAGACCCCTCACTTGGGATCGTATACAGAATTGAAGTAGACAATAAGATATCTAAAGTTGGAGAGGCTAAAATGGTTTCGGTTGTACCGAATTCGAACATCATATTGGCAAGACCGGATGCATTCTCTAAATCTGGAATTGTTGACAGGATATTGGTTAATGTGTTTAATCTTGCATCATACACAGGATCAGAAGGCGGATGGACGCTGCTTGCACCCGAGTCTTTTCCGGAGTATCCGTCTTTGTCAATGGCGACTTTTCCCGCTCCGCTTCCGATCGTTCCTTCATAAAATTGATCAAAAGCCCAGTTTTTCGGCATCGGGTACCCGAGGTTGCCGCTGAAACCGGTCGACATGTTAGCCGTAAAGCTATATTTGGTCAGACCTGCTTCTGACGTCCGGATACAAATGTTTCTCGGTCCGTATACCCCGATTTCATATTTCGGCGCAGTTGAGAAAGCCTGCATTTTCATAAAAGCTGACTTGATTTCTTGAAAGTAAGGGATGATTTTATCTGTGACTTCATAATCATACGCATCGAAATCGACGGCAAAGTAAATGGTCGTTCCTGACGGAAAGCCTAATCTTCGGGCGGCTGATGCAGCGCTGTACGCATCTCTCGTTCCTTGGTCTTTTACAAAATAAGAAGATTCATAGCCGCCGTCCTGATAAATCGGAAACACGCTTAAGCCGGCATTGAAAATCGTGGAAAGTTCTTTTGACGTTAACGCTTTCGATGTCAGTCCGCTGCTTGTCCGCACATTCCCGGTCAGATATCTTCCCACGATCTTATAGCCATTCTCACGCAAAGTTTTAGCCGTATCTGCCGTCAAAATGGCAGCGGTGTCACAAGCTGAAGCAGCACGGGTTGTGTCGCCTGAGCTTGATAATAAAGCTTTAATCGTCGGCATGTCCGCATAACCAGTCTGCGGCAGGCACATAAACTTTTGGAAAGCTTTCACTGCCGATACAACTCCGACGCCGTATTTCCCGTCGAATTCACCGGGATCAAACGCTTCCCCATTACAGTAAAGCGCGTATTGAACAATCAAAACAAAGCCTGTCCGTGAATCGCCGGGAGTCAAGGTAGGGCATAAGCTGGTCGTTCCGTTTCCGAAAAATCCATTGGCGACGCTTGTGCTCATGCCTTCTTCTTTTTGCAGAGCATAAATGAGAGCCTTGTTTGTACCGCGGGCATATAAGCCGTCACAAGGCATCAAGCCGATGTAGTCATTGTAATCCCGGTTCAGGTTCTGCTGGATTTGGCGGATTCTTTTGTCGCCTCCCTCTACTAACCGAAAAGCGCTCATATCCAGCAAGGCTTTCATAATGAGTGCCGTGACGATGCCGTCTTGCTTAGTGAGCCCGGCCGCTTTTTGAAACTCTTTTACAGCGCTTTCGGTATTTTCATAGAAAACGCCTGAAAATCCGCCGGGGTTAAAACCTTTACACCACAGCGCCCCTTGCAGAATGTAATTCATGTTTGTCGGCTTAGAATCGGGAGCCTGCTTTTTCAACGGTTTAAACAATCTTTGTGTCGTCGGTCCGAAGTTATCGGCAGGTTCTGAAATACCAAGCTCAATTTGAAGCGCCCGTGTCAGACCGTAAATGGTATCCCAGCCCGTTTTTCCGTTTTCCGGCACTTTGTTGTACCCGTGTCTGCCTTTGTACGTCTCATTCAGCCATTGTTGTGTTTCCAGGACCATTTCGTCCATTGTAATCCCTCCATTGCGTGTAGTGTGCGTTCATTCATAGGTGGCAAACGTATGACAGCTTGTCATGGGTTTATGAGTTTGTTCAAGCAGTGACAGCCCCATCATACAGCCGCAGCACAAACGCCGAAAGAGGCATTGATAGGAAAAGACCTCGCTATGACAATTGATACAAAAACAACAAAATGAATAGCGTCTTAAAGTAACTTTATCACTTAATCAAAAATAACAAGAATCATAAGTAGTAGTCATATAGTCATTTCAAGGGCTGTTCACATCTCTTCCTGCGGTCAAAATGGTTAGTTGGACGGATTTATGATTGGCTATATTGTCATTAACATAAATAGGGTAAATAGTTACAGGAAGGAAGGATTTTCTCGATGAAAAGCAAAAAGATTTTTAAGTCGCTCATCATTATTTTTACTCTTTTAATCAGCGGAATTGGTTTTATGGCTTTTTCTTCTCCGCAAAAAGCAGAGGCTAAAGACTGGCTTCATACTTATAAAAGCGGGTATTTCACTAACTATGTGATCAATACATATCACCCTAAATTCACTAAGACGACAAAAAAGTACAGCTTGAGAGCCGTGACTTTTAAATCCAACAGTAAAGGGAAGGGCACGTATAAAATATCCGTCCAAAAGCAAGTCAACGGCAAAGGTGCCTGGAAAACAATCAAAACCGCCAATGCAAAGAAAAATGGAACGACTTATTTTGAAACACCTTCGTTAAAAAAAGGAGATTCATACAGATTTAAATTGGTCAATCAGGGTTCGAAAAAACGTGTCAATTATAGTGCAAGATGGATTGTATTCGCTTCATAATGCCGATTTTCCGGTCTATAAAGTTTTAGCTGCTGCAGCTGCGGCAGCTTTTTATTTTCTCCGGAGCTCAACCGCCAGGGAGCCCGCACCTGTCTCTTCGGGCGTACGTTTGTATTCACCGCATCATTCTGGATTATGCGGAAAGGTACATCGCTTCAATGATAAGCCAATCCCGGGTTCTTTTGATTCGTTTGAAAATGTTCTGATATAAAAAAGGCGTGCCGCGGTGTAAAATGGCTATATTGATAAATATGGAGGTTGAGATGGATCAAGATTATATGACTGAGCTTGTCTCAGTCCAGCTGAAGAAAATCCGGTCGGAGAGAGGCTACACACAGGAGAAAATGGCGGATGTGATCGGCCTTTCTAAAAAGTCGCTGGTGCAGATTGAGAAAGGGCGGGCGCTTGCGGAATGGCCGCACGTTGTGGCGGTTTGCGCGCTTTTCAGATCAAGTGAAACACTGCAATCCGTATTAGGAGATGATCCGCTGGAGGTCATTGAAACGGTTGCTCACCGCACAATTGACAGGCCGAAGGGGAAGACGATGGGCGGCAAGGTGTGGTGGAAAGCCATCGAGAAAAAAGGCGAGTTCCGCTTGCAGCAGCATTTGATTTCCCACCATTACCGCATCCTTGATTCCTATGATGATCTGTGGTTCAGCAGTTTTGAAAAGGCAGCGGCTTTGGAGCGGCTTGATGAGCTGTTCTTGGAGGCGGAAGAAGCGAAGCGCTGACGCACCTCCGGTTGATGTATTTTCTGACAAGTGGGAAAATATATATAAATTCCAGCCAAAGGAGAGATTCGAATGAAGCCTGAAGATATCGTCCGAAGCGGCCCGAATCAGTACATATGCAAGGAAGGAATCGCAAAAGAGCTTCCGGGGCTGCTGGAGACATTCAGAAAACCCGTTATTGTGACCGGAATCAAATCCTATCAGGCGTTCTCCGATTACGGCGGCGGTTCTTCCTGGGATGTGATTCAGCATAAAGGATACTGTTCACCTGAGGCGGTGCGTAAGGTCTGTGAGCAGGCGGAAGATGCGGATGTGATCATCGGTATCGGAGGCGGCACGATTTTGGATTTGGCAAAAGCGGCGGCAGACCGGCTTGATATAGAGGCTGTGATGGTTCCTTCCATTGCGGGGACGTGTGCGGCAAGTACGCCGTTAAGTGTCATGTATGATGAGAGCGGCAATTTTATCAGAGTGGATTATCATAAGCGTTCAAGCTATTTGACGCTTGTTGATCCGCTGTTTTTACTTTCCTCTCCCATTGAATATATGAAAAGCGGGATCGGTGATACGCTGGCGAAATGGTATGAGGCTGAGGCGGTCATCAGAAATACGGAGGAGGCGGCGCCGCTGATGGCGCAGGCGGGGCTGAGACAGGCGGAATATATCCGTAATCTGTTATTGCGTTACAGTGAAGCGGCCGTCGGAAGCATGGAGAAAGGCGAGCTGTCCGTGCCGTTCATCCATACGGCGGAAACGATCATTATGCTTGCGGGAACGGTCGGCGGGTATGGCGGCCGTTTGTGCAGGATGGCAGGGGCGCATGCGGTCCACAACGGACTCAGTTTTCTCCAGGAGACACATCAGGTGCTGCATGGCCAGAAGGTTGCTTACGGCATATTGGTGCAGCTCGCGCTCGAGAATCGGAGACCTGAGATTGAAGAGCTGCTTCCGTTTTACCGCCGGCTCGGTTTCCCTGTCAGCCTCTGTGATCTCGGCATCCTTGACAACCATGAGGAAGCCAAGCGCCGTATTGCTTCTCACGCCTGCCGGGCGGAAGAATCGTTATGTTTAATGGGGCAATATCGCGAGAAGGACGTGTCAGCTGCGATTGAATCGCTCGAATCAGCGCAAAAGACAGGATAGAGCTTGTCATCTATCTTGTCTTTATTTTTTGAATATTTCCGTTATAATGAGTGGGGTATAGAAAGGGAGGGGCCAAAGGACATGTATCAGGCGAAGAAGATGTTGTTATTAGGATCAGGCGAGCTGGGGAAAGAAGTCGTCATTGAAGCGCAGCGGCTCGGGGTTGTCACTGTAGCCGTTGACAGCTATGAGCATGCTCCCGCCATGCAGGCCGCGCACAAAAGCTATGTGATTGATATGCTTGATAAAGCGCAGGTCAGAGAAGTCATTGAGAAAGAAAAACCGGACTTGATCGTGCCGGAAGTGGAAGCCATTGCGACGGATGAGCTGCTGCAGCTTGAGGAAGAAGGTTTTCACGTCATTCCGAATGCGCGTGCGGCAAAGCTGACGATGGACCGTGAAGGCATCAGACGGCTTGCGGCAGAGACGCTTCATCTTCCGACTGCCGGCTATGAATTCGCGAATACATATGAAGAATTTAAAGAAGCGGCGGAAACAATCGGCTTTCCGTGCGTGGTAAAGCCGCTGATGAGCTCTTCCGGAAAAGGGCAAAGCGTGTGCCGCTCGGCTTCCGGGCTGAAAAGCTGCTGGGACATGGCGATGGAAGGCGGCCGGGTGAAAAACGGCCGGGTCATCGTTGAGGAATTCATTCCGTTTGAATCAGAAATCACTCTTCTGACAGTGCGCGCGGCGAACGGTACGTCCTTTTGCGCGCCGATCGGACATGAACAAAAAGACGGTGACTATATTGAATCATGGCAGCCTCATCATATGACGGAACAGCAGATTGAAGAGGCGAAACACATTGCGAAAAGCATTACGGACGAGCTCGGCGGATACGGTTTGTTCGGGGTGGAGCTTTTCCTTACTGAAGATAAAGTATATTTCAGCGAGGTGTCTCCCCGTCCGCATGATACGGGACTCGTTACGCTTGTGACGCAAAATTTGTCGGAGTTTGCGCTGCATGTCCGCGCGGTATTGGGATTCCCGATTCCGGAAATCACTCAGCTGTCGCCGGGGGCAAGCCGTCCGCTGAAGGCGCCAAAAGAGCTTGCTGATTATGCGGTTGAAGGTTTGGAGAAGGCTTTGGCGGTAAAAAGCACTCAGGTCCGCGTATTCGGTAAACCCGTCACGAAAGTTGGACGCCGTATGGCGGTTGCGCTTTCTGCAGCCGGGACCGTTGAAGAGGCCAGAGAAAGAGCGGCCGAAGCACTCAGTCATTTATCAATTACATAAAATGATCTTAAAAGGCGTTTTTACCGTAATGGTAAGGCGCCTTTTTTGTTTGGACAGACTATATACTGGAAAACGGGGTTGTGAGATAATGTATGGGCCGCTTTGTATCAGTCAGACTTTTCAACTCTTGAAACTTTTTATGTCCGCAATCGTTATATGTAATGTTCTCATTTCACTGAGAAGGAAATAACAATACATCATACGGCTTTTCATTCATCAAGAACGGACAATCCGGATCGCGGCATGGAATATTTAAGCAGGGTAATCCGGAATAGAGGAAACCATGATTGCTTACCTTAATATGAACGGCGAAAAAACAAAAAACACCAGATTAGATTGTTCAAATAACACCAAATGCTGTATAATAAAAGAATTTGAATGATAGCATTGAAAGAGTTTCATTTTATGTTTCCGTAAAATGGAGTCTTTATGCATACGCAGTCCGATTTGATATGGTTTTAATTGGAGGTTTGTGTAAACTGTGAATTATATACCTAGTATGATTACAATTGGAAATTTTATTTGCGGGCTCTTATCGATTCATTCCCTTTTGTATCATAATATACACTCTGCGGTGATCTTTATTTTCACCGGGATGTTTCTTGATTTCTTTGACGGTTTGGCCGCCCGTAAGCTGAACGCGGTATCGGAGATGGGAAGAGAGCTTGACTCCTTTGCTGATCTCGTGACGTTCGGCGTAGCGCCGTCCATGCTCGCTTACAGTGTTTCACTATATACGATTCCGTTCATCGGAATTTTAATCGCGCTTTCCTACAGCATCTGCGGGATGATCCGTCTTTCCAGATTTAATATTGAACAAAGCAAGCTGCCGACGTTTATCGGGATGCCTATTCCGTTTGCGGGTATGTGTCTTGTCATTTTGAGCTTTATCAATAACGCTTTTCTTCTGGGGGCGGGAACGATCGCGCTCGGTTATTTAATGGTCAGCAACATTAAATTTCCGCACTTTAAAAAACAGGCGCCTGAAAACCTGGAGAGCAGAAGATGGAATTAGTTCAGCAATTAATATCCGATTACGGATATATCGCAATTTTTCTTATGCTGACACTCGGAATTATCGGATTGCCTATTCCGGATGAAGTCATGATGACGCTTGTGGGCTACTTCGCTCATTTAAACGTGCTGAATTACGGGCTCTCCATTCTGGTCAGCTTTATCGGAGCGCTCCTTGGGATGATTATCAGCTACTTCATCGGCAGAAAAGCCGGCCGGCCGTTTATTAATAAGTTCGGGAAATGGGTCGGCCTGAAGGAAAAGAGGATGGAGAAAGTAGACAGGTGGATGAAGAAGTACGGGCCGTACACCATTATTTTAGGTTATTTCATCCCCGGCATCAGACACGTGACCTGCTACTTTTCCGGAATCGGCAGAATGGAATTCAAAACCTACTTATGCTTCGCCGCCATCGGAGCGTTTTTATGGTGTTTTATTTTTATTACTATAGGAAAATTCATAGGAGTAATCAATGTTTAATACTGCCGCTAAAGTTCTTTACCGTTCATTGATTGAACTGACTAATAATCGATTGACGTCTTATCTCATTAAAAACTTCTGTGAATCGAAACTGAGCAAGCCGGTGATTCCGCTGTTTTCCAGACACTATCGCATCAATTGGAATGAAACGGAACGCACGGCTTCTGACTTTGATTCACTGGCGTCATTTTTCATTCGTGATATTAATTTGAATCTCCGCCCCGTGGCAAAAGAGAAGAACGCCATCGTCAGCCCGGTGGACGGCGTCGTTCAGACGGTGGGCATGATTAATCCCAATCAAACTTTCATGGTAAAAGGGAAGGATTACTCGTTCGCCGAACTGACGGGGTTTAAAAGCGCCGATCACAAGTATAACGGCGGGTGTTTTGCCGTGCTTTACCTTAGCCCGAGACATTACCACCGCTTCCATTCTCCCGTCAGCTGCACGTATCAGAAGCTGGCCGAGCTGGGGAAACGCTCCTATCCCGTTAATACGATGGGGTTAAAGTACGGGAAAGATGTGCTCTCAAAAAATTACCGTTATGTGTACGAGCTGACCCGTGCTGATCAGCAGATGCTCATGATTCCGGTAGGTGCGATGAATATTAACTCGATCGTTCAGACAAACACCGGAAACAGGCTTGAGACGGGGGAAGAGCTGGGCTATTTTTCATTTGGATCGACCGTTATTTTAGTATTCGAGAAAGATATGTTTACCCCTTCGGATAACCTGACTGAAGGCCGTGAATTACAGGTCGGCCAGATCATCGGTTATGCGGAGTCACAGGAGGAGGCGTCCGCTTTATAAAAGCTGCTCCTCTTTTTTATATGGTGTAAGGAAGTGAACATTATGGAAGAAAAGGATTTGGCAAAGCTGATAGAACAGTACCGGCATACAGGCGATCAGCAAATTCTTGAAGCCGTGCGGGACGCATGCCGGCCTGTCGTTGAGGCGCTCATCTCAGAACTGGCTGAAGACAGCGCCGATCTTCTGCGGACAAAAGGCCGTGAACGTTTTCCGTTTATTATCGGCAAGTATCAGACCGCGGCCGGCCTTTCGCTTGAGACCTTTTTGCGCAATACGTATCGGTTTTATTTTCAGCAGGTTTTAAAAGGCGAAGCGTGACTGGAAGAAAGAGTACGGACGGAAATGTTCATCTTTCGCCCGTTTTCCTGTATGATATAGTAGAGTGTGCGATCATTAATATAATTGAACAGGGTGTATAAATCATGGAAAAACAATATAGAGTTTTACTTTATTATAAATATGTAAAGATTGATGAGCCTGAGGAGTTCACGGCTCAGCATTTGAAGTTTTGTAAGGAGCTCGGTCTGTTAGGCCGTATTTTGATTTCTGAGGAAGGCATTAACGGTACGGTGTCCGGAACGGTTGAACAGACGGAACAATACATGAATGCGCTGAAAGCTGATCCGCGCTTTGCCGACATGCCGATCAAAATTGACGAGGCTGACGGACATGCATTCCGCAAAATGTTTGTGCGCCATAAAAAAGAATTGGTGACGCTTCGTCTCGAAGATGATGTTGATCCGAATGTCACGACGGGCAAGCATTTGAAACCGAAAGACTTTTATGAGCAAATGCAGGACCCTGACACGATCGTGATCGACGCCAGAAACGACTATGAGTATGATCTCGGTCATTTCCGCGGAGCGGTCAGACCTGATATTGAGGCGTTCCGTGAGCTGCCGGACTGGATTGAAGAGCACAAAGACATGCTTGAAGGCAAAAAAATCCTCACGTACTGCACAGGCGGCGTACGCTGTGAGAAATTTTCCGGCTGGCTGCTGAAGAAGGGCTTTGAAGACGTGTCCCAGCTTGACGGCGGTATCGTCACTTACGGTAAAGATCCTGAAGTGCAAGGGCAGCTGTGGGACGGACAGTGCTACGTGTTTGACGAAAGAATCAGCGTACCGGTCAACCGCGTAGAGCACGTTATCATCGGAAAAGATTATTTCACGGGTGAGCCGTGCGAGCGTTATGTGAACTGCGCAAATCCGGCATGTAATAAAAAAATGATCTGCACACCTGAGAATGAATACAAATACATGCGCAGCTGCAGTCACGAATGCCGTACGAACGAACGCAACATGTATGTGAAAGAGCACGAAATGACTCAGGAAGAAATCAATGAACGCCTTGCTTTGATTGAAAAAGAGGATCATGCGGCGATTGATTAATAGAAAAGACCACCAATGAGGTGGTCTTTTTTGTGTTTACATACTTTCTGTCCGGGCGGTCTGGTCTGCCGTGACGGGTCCTTTATATTTGAATGCTTTTTCCCACTTGGACACGACGATGCAGGCGACCGCATGGCCGGGCACGTTGACGCCGGTTCTCGCCATGTCCATGACGCGGTCGACACCGGCAATGATGGCGACGCCTTCCGCGGGGAGACCGACGGCATTCGCTGTCGCCAGAAGCACGACGAGTGAGCCTGACGGGACGGCGGCAATGCCTTTGCTTGTCATCACGAGGACAAGCATCATCAGAAGCTGCTGAGAAAGCGGCATCTCCACATGAAACGCCTGCGCCAGGAAAATACAGGACACCGATAAATAGAGGCTTGAGCCGTCACAGTTCAGCGATAAACCTGACGGAACCACAAAGGAGACGACCCGCTTCGGACAGCCGTATTTCTCCATCCGATCCATCAGCTGAGGCAGAATGGTTTCTGTGCTTGTCGTGGAGAAAGCGATCAAAAACAGATCCCAAATCATTTTCAGCACTTCAAAGTACTTGATTTTAAAGATAAGCCCCACGATCGGAAACAGAACGAAGAGTATCAGGAACAGCCCAAGGAACACAGTGCCGATCAGCTTCAGCATCGGAAGCAAAAGCGCGATTCCGAATTGCCCGACGGAGGCGGCCATCAGGGCGAGAACGCCGATCGGAGCGGTGACCATCACCATCTGCGTCAGTTTGAACATAATATTTGCCGTGGATTCGAAGAAACTCATGACAGGTGCGGAGGCTTTGCCGATGCCGGCTGCGGCAACACCGAATAAAATCGCGAAAAAAATGACGGCGAGAAGATCGTTTTTCGCCATGACGTCAATGATGTTAACGGGGATAATATCAAGAAGCATTTGTTTCAGGTCGACTACTTTTTCCGTATAGCCGGAAAGCTCGTGAATATCTTTTTTAGCAAGATGAGAGAGGTTAAGTCCGACTCCCGGCTTCAGCACGTTCGCCAATAACAGACCGAGCGCCAGAACAAGCGTCGTAATCACTTCGAACCAAATAATCGTTTTGATGCCGAGACTGCCCATTTTTTTCATACTGCCGCTGCCGGCGGCTCCGATGACAATGGTCGAAAACACGATCGGCACGACAATCATTTTAATCAGGCGGATAAATCCGTCTCCGACGGGCCGCAGCGCCATCCCGAAATCCGGGAAGAAATGGCCGATCAATGCTCCGATGGCTAAAGCGATCAAAATCTGGAATGCGATAAATTTTTTCAAGCGAATCCCCCTTTTACTTGCGCATTTCATACGTAATTCGTGAAGCAGGCGGCAACCACCTTCCTATCCGCCATAAATTTGTCACATTATTGACTGTGCGAAAGAAAGGATTGCTTTACATTATGTAAGCGCAATCATTTAATATGACAGAAAGTCCGCATTGAAAAAAATGAAGGAGAATAAAATAAAGTTAGATTTTCGCTTGAAAATATCAAAAATTGTGATAATTATCCTCTTATAAGTGGTATATTTGATATGATACGGTCAACTGCATTCTCATATATCTGTGCATACAAGATTCGGGACAGAGAAAACAGGCAGCTTATAAAAGACTGAAAATTTAAACAATTACAAGAAAGGTGTGCTTTTGTTGAATCAACTGATTGAAAGACGTAAGGTCACAGCAAGAAAAGAAAAACCGGATTCCGCTTCATTGGGATTTGGCAAGTACTTCACAGATTACATGTTTGTCATGGATTACGAAGAGGAGAGAGGGTGGCATGATCCGAGAATCACACCTTATGAACCGGTCCATCTGGATCCTTCCGCATCGGTTTTCCATTACGGGCAGGCCGTATTTGAAGGGCTGAAGGCTTACAGGTCAGAAGACGGCCGGGTGTTGATGTTCCGTCCTGACCAAAATATAAAACGGCTGAATAAATCGTTACGGCGAATGAGCATGCCGCCTCTTGACGAGAAGCTGGCGCTGGAGGCATTGATACAATTGGTGGAGCTGGAGCAGGAATGGATACCGATAGAAAAAGGAACCTCTTTATATATCCGTCCGTTTGTGATTGCGACTGAGCCTTCTTTAGGCGTCCGGCCTTCAAAGCGTTACAAGTTCATGGTTGTTTTGACGCCTGTCGGTTCGTACTACGGCGATCAGCTGAAACCGATCCGGATTTATGTGGAGGATGAGTATGTGCGTGCCGTCACCGGCGGAGTGGGCGACGTCAAAACGTCCGGAAATTATGCGGCCAGCTTACAGGCTCAGCGGAAAGCCGAAGAACTGGGGTATGATCAGGTGCTTTGGCTCGACGGGGTGGAAAAGAAATATGCCGAAGAGGTAGGAAGTATGAATATCTTTTTCATCATAAACGGAGAGGCCGTAACGCCGTCATTAAACGGAAGCATTCTCGGGGGCATCACACGCGCATCTGTGATAGAGCTGTTAAAAAGCTGGGGCATCCGTGTCAGGGAAGAACAGGTCGCCATTGATGACATCTATGAGGCTGCGATGAGAGGCGAGGTGTCAGAGGTATTCGGTACGGGAACCGCGGCCGTCATCTCGCCGGTCGGCGCGCTGCACATTCACGGAGAAACGATTGAGCTGAATAACGGTTTGATCGGTGAAGTGTCAGAAAGGCTCTATGAAACGATTGCCGGCATCCAAGTCGGGAAGGTGCGGGATTCGTTCAGATGGGTGGTTGAAGTATAAATGAAAAAAGAACCCTTGCGCTGCAGGGTTCTTTTTTCGGTTATTGGGATTTTACGGCTTGCACGCGGGCTCTGCTTTTCCGGTTTTTCAAGTAATAAGCGCTGTAGCAAACGGCCATAAATGCAATCCCGCAATAAAGGGCGATGGCCTGGTTCGGATCAAAAGCGATGCCGATACAGGAGGCGAGGCACAGGAGAAAGGCCGCTATCGGTACGGCCGGATATCCCGGCGTCCTGTATTTCAAGTCTGAAAGCTGGTGCCCTTCTGTAAGAAACCGTCTTCTGAACAAAAATTGCGATGCGGCGATGCTCATCCACACAGCCACTACCGCAAATCCTGAGACGGAGACGAGAACAAGATAGACTGTATCCGCTGCAACCACGCTTGACAACAACGACAGAATGCCGCCGATCATACTGAAGATCAGAGCGTTAAAAGGAATGCCTCTAGAAGTCAGTCTGGCAAAGGCGGGATGAAGCTCCCCTTCTTTAGACAGGGACCACAGCATACGTGATGACGCGTACAGCCCTGAATTGGCCGCAGACAGAAGCGCTGTTAAAATGACGAAATTCATCAGATCGGCCGCATAAGGCACGCCGACTCTGTCAAATACCGTGACGAACGGGCTTTCAATCACACCGGCTTCCTTGATGGAGATCATCCCTGACAGCACAAAAATCGTTCCGATAAAGAAAAGCGCCAGCCGCCAGACTGTGGTTTTAATGGCGCGCGGAACGGTTTTTTCCGGATCGGCGCTTTCCCCTGCGGCGATTCCGATCAATTCCGTCCCTGAAAAAGCGAAGTTTACTGAAAGCATTGTCATCAGTATCGGGAAAAAGCCATTTGGAAAAAGGCTGCCGCCATCCGTAAAGTTCGACAGCATAGGTGCGGCCTCACCGCTTTTCATCGGGACGATGCCGAACATCGCCGCTCCGCCCAATAAAATAAACAGTAAGATGGCTAAGACTTTAATGCTTGAGAACCAAAACTCCGATTCAGCAAAAAATTTCACGGAGAAGGCGTTTAATAAAAAGATGAGAAGAGCGAATACCGCACTCCACATCCAAACTGAAGTATGCGGGAACCAGCGCTGCATGAAAAGCCCGGCCGCCGTGAATTCAGAGCCCAGCGCCACCGCCCACGTCAGCCAGTACAGCCATGCGACCGTAAAGCCCGTCGCCGGCCCAATATAGGTTTTCGCATAAGTATGGAATGCGCCCGTCACGGGCATAGCTACTGACAGTTCACCAAGGCAAAGCATGACAAGATAGACGATGCCCGCGCCCAAAAGGTAAGCGAAAATGGTGCCCGCCGGACCCGCCTGATGAATGGTATACCCAGAGCTTAAAAACAGCCCCGTTCCGATCACACCTCCGAGTGATAGCATAAAGAGGTGTCTGCTTTTCATACTTCTCTGAAAATTCGTCTCGTTCTTGTTGTTCATTGTTTTCCAACTTTCTGCGAGGGCCGTTCTAATAAAAAATCTCATGCCGGCGAACGGCACGAGATTCCGGCGAACCGGCTTTTTGAATAGAATATACAAACTATTCCGATTAGTCAAGTTGTTTTTAAGGTCTTGGCCCAATCGGCAATGGCCTGAATGTCCGCAGGTTTCGTCCGGCAGCAGCCTCCGATCAGGCTCACGCCGTTTTCGTACCAGCTTTGCGCGCTTTTTCCGAAATGGTTTTCGCACGCTGCGCCTTTCCAGGTTTTTGTCACTGGGTCATATTGTTCGCCGGAGTTCGGATAGGCGATAATCGGTTTGGATGCTGACCGTTTGATTTCTTCTATCAGCGGCGGAATATGTTCAATCGGTGTGCAGTTGATGCCGATCGCTGCGATTTGGCTGCAGGAGTCAAGCAGGGCCGCGCATTCGGAAATAGGCGTGCCTTCGCTGATATGCCGTCCGTCTTTGGCGCTGAAGCTGATCCATGCATAAGTGCCGGGGAATTCCTCCAGCAGCCTTGTGATCGCTTTTGCTTCTGACAGGCACGGAATGGTCTCGCAGGCCAAAAGATCGGCGCCGGATTCTATGAGAGCTTTCATCCGGGGGCGGTGAAAGCTGATCAGCTCATCCTCCGTCAGTCCGTAATGCCCGCGATATTCTGAGCCGTCAGCGAGGCTCGCGCCGTAAGGTCCGATAGAAGCGGCGACCAAAGGTTTGGGCCGGTGTAAACGGTTTTCTTCATGCGCCCAAAATTCATCGCGTGCATGTGCGGCAAGTTCAACAGATGTCTGAATGAGACGTATCGCATCGGCTTCAGGGATGCCGCGCGCTGCAAATCCTTCGATTGTCGATTGATAACTGGCGGTGATCGCGCAATCAGCGCCGGCGGCAAAATATTCTGCATGCACCTGTTTGATCAGTTCTGGTCTCTCCAAAAGAATTTTGGCCGACCACAGATCGTCATGTAAATCACAGCCCATCCGCTCAAGCTCGGTTGCCATCGCGCCGTCTATGATCATTACCGGGTATTCATTTAATATTTGTGTAATGGGATTCATAGGCCTTCCTTTCTGACTTTACTGAAAATATATAAAAAGGGTAATGGACGCTTTTCTCTTTGTCAATGAACCGGCAGAAAAAAGGTGTTCAGGACGCTGCCCGAACACCTTTTGTTTAGGAAATGTGTTTGCCTTTCGCACTTTTCGCGATGTCTGAATACTCCCAGCATTCGATCCCGTCATCATCAGGGAGCACATCTCTGTAAAAGACGGGGTCCTTTCCGGCTTTCTTTTGCCGGACATAATCGCTCAAAGCGGCAAACGCTTTTTTCGACAGAAGGAAAATCGCGATTAAGTTCACGACCACCATTAAGCCCATGAACAAGTCAGCCATATCCCACACAAGCTGGACTTTGGAAATACAGCCGAACAGTACCATTCCGAGCACGCAGATGCGGTAAATGAACAGCCATTTTTTGTTCTGGCTTAAAAATCCGATATTGGTTTCTCCGTAATAATAGTTGCCCATCAGAGCGCTGAAGCCGAACAAAAGCATTAAGACGGCAAGGAAACCTGACGCCCACGCGCCGACATGGTCGCTCAAGGCGGCCTGAGAAAGCGCGATGCCGCTCAGGCCCGGCTGCTGATAAGCGTCTGAAAATAAAATGATAAGCGCCGTGCTTGTACAAATGACAAGCGTATCCGTCAGGACGCCGAATGCCTGAATGAGCCCCTGTTTCACCGGGTGGCTCGTCGTAGCTGTCGCCGCCGCGTTCGGAGCGCTTCCCATACCCGCTTCATTTGAGAAAATCCCGCGTCTTACACCTTGCATCAAGGCCGCACCTAAAGCGCCGCCCGCTGCCTGATCAATGCCGAACGCATTTTTTACGATTAGCGACAGAACGCCGGGCAATTGGGTGATGTTCGTCAGAATGACAAAGAAAGCGACACCGATATATAAAACGGCCAAAACGACTACGATGTATTCCGCCATTTTCGCAATTCGTTTGACGCCGCCGAAAATCACGCCGCCGAAAACCAAGATTAACATAATGCCCAATGTAAGCCGGCTGGTGCCGAACGCGTTTTGAAAGGCGACGCTGATCGTATTGGATTGAACGGAATTAAAAACAACTCCGAATGACAGTGTGATTAATACGGCGAACAGCGCGCCCATCCAGCGTTTCTTCAGGCCCTTTTCCATGTAATAGGCCGGGCCCCCGCGGAATCCGTTTTGATCTTTTACTTTATAAATTTGGGCCAGCGTGCTTTCAACAAAGCTTGAAGCCGAACCGATGACTGCGATAATCCACATCCAGAAAATAGCGCCCGGACCGCCGAGTGCGATCGCAATGGCGATTCCGGTAATATTCCCGGTTCCGACACGCGCCGCCATACTGATGCAAAATGCCTGAAACGGGGAAATGCTGTTTTTTGTCCGGGCGGCCGCGCCTTCCTTCAAAACCCGGATCATTTCCTTCAGCATGCGGACTTGCAGACCCTTTGATCTGAACGTAAAAAACAGTCCCAGAGAAAGAAGCAGTACGATTAACAGTTTTGACCATAAAAAATCATTTGCCGAGCCGATTACATTTTCAAGGAATTCCTGCATCCAATCACCTCTTGGTTCGTTTGATTAAAAAATACTGAGCTCCCACTCCTGTGCGATATGTTTCAGCAGCATGCCGCCGGTCAGGCTGTTGCCGTATTCATCAATGGCCGGACCGTAAATGCCGATGCCGCAGCCGTTATGAAAAGGCTGTTCTCTTCTGGCGCTTGGGGGAACCAATGCCATAATGCCGCCGGATACCCCGCTTTTGGCCGGGACGCCGACGAAAGCCGCATATTTGCCTGACGCATTGTACATCCCGCACGTCAGCATCAGGGCTTTGGCGAGTTTCGCGACATCTTTCGGAATGACCTGTTCCCGTCGGATCGGATGGTAGCCGTCATGCGCAAGTATCAATCCGATTAAAGCGATGTCCTCGGTTGTACCCTCCATGGCGCACTGCTTTAAATACACTTCAAGCGTTTCTTCCACATCCGCCTCGAGAAAGTTCGTTTCTTTTAAATAGTAGGCGAGCGCTCTGTTCCGATGCGCGGTCTGCCATTCAGAACGGAAGACCTCCTCGTGAATGTGAGGGCGTTTTCCTATTAATTTTTCAAAAACGGAAAATAGATATTCTAATTTATCATGCGCCGTTTCACCCGGAAGCAGCGAGGCGACGGTAATGGCGCCGGCATTGATCATCGGGTTGAAGGGCTTCCCGGGTTTATGGATTTCAAGCCGAATGATAGAATTAAACGCATCACCCGTCGGTTCCACGTCCACACGATCCAGCACGTAAGAAATGCCTCTGTTCATGCAGGCGGCAATAAAGCTGATGACTTTTGAGATGCTCTGCAATGTGAACGGGACATTCCATTCACCGGCATGAATCATTGAGCCATCCGGCTCTAATATGCAAATGCCCAGCTGAGAGTCGTTGATTTCTCCGAGGGCGGGTATATAATTTGCGCTTTTTCCATTGACGGAAAACGGTCGGTAATGCTCGACCCAATCTTGTAAAAGTGAAGCCAGTTCCTCTTTTTCAAGGCGCTCTCTGACCATATCTTTCATAACATTCCTCCTCTATTGCAAGCCTGTCCGAAGCGGAAACCGGTCTTGGAAAACGTTTTCAAAAATAGCGTGTTCCATGTTAATGTATAATGACATCTACAGAATCATACAAAATACGACAAAATCATTCTTAAAATAAGCCGATAGATTTATAAATCAGCCGGAGTGTCCCGCCATTCGGGTCTAAAGAAATTTGCGGACTGTATCGGTCTTGTTCAAAATAGACAGAAGAAGGAAGTGATTATGATCAGGCTCGACTATTTACTGAAAAAAGACGGCTATCTTTTCGCCCTTATGCTGATCACCGTGCCGCTGGCGGGGGAACTGAAATTTTACCCCCTGAATGAGGTATATCGGATCAGCTTCGGCGCCCCGGCTTTTTTCTTTTTTCTGCTGCTGCTTCGGCATGTGCCGGCAGTATTGTCAGGGCTGTTGACAGGTGCAGCCGTTGTGGCATTCCGGATCGGCCTGGCGTGCTGGGGAGGAGAGCATGCCGGCTTTACGGAGGCTTTTTTCAGCCAATATCCCAGTTTCTTTTTTTACTTTACATATGCCTGCTTGTTTTATGTGCTGAAGGTCAGGCTTTTTTGGGATCGGCCGCTGATGATCGGGTTTCTCGGTTTTCTCATTGAAATTGCGTCCGATGCCGTTGAAATGACGGTTCAGTTTTCCGGCGGCCGGCAGATTATGATGCCGGACAAGCTGGCGGATATTGCGGTTATCGCTGTTTCTCACACATTTATTGTGCTGAGTTTTTTCAACGTGATGAAGCTGCACGAATCTCAGGTCAGGGAAAAACAAACGAGAAAGCAGCATGAGCACATGCTGATGATTGTGTCTAACTTATATGAAGAAACGATTCATTTGAAAAAAACGCTGAAAACGACGGAGCATGTGACGAAAGAATCCTATCAGCTATATCGGGAAATGAGCGGGAACGACCGGGAGCTCGGGAGCCGAATGCTGCGCCTTGCGGGAGAAATTCATGAAGTGAAAAAAGACAATCAGCGAATATTCGCCGGCCTGTCGAAGCTGATTTCCAATGAGAGATTCCGGGATTACATGAATGCCGCCGCTCTGGTCGGCATCGTCATCCGAATCAATGAAAAATACGCCGAATCTTTAGGCAAGGACATTCAATTCCGGAGCGTGATTGAAGGAGAGCATCCCGATTATCACGTCTTTACCGTCTTGTCGATCTTAAATAATCTGACCGCCAATGCCGTCGAAGCCATGGGTGACAGGGGTGAGATCCGCCTCGCGCTGCGCAGGGCGGAGAGGGAGATGGCCGAATTTGAGGCGGAAGATGACGGTCCCGGCATTCCGGAAAAAATCGGAGAGGTCGTTTATGATCCCGGATTTACGTCCAAATACGATGAATTCGGCACACCTTCAACGGGCATCGGGCTTACTTACGTGAAGGAAATCGTAACTGAACTTGACGGAGACATTTCCTTTCATAACAAGCCAAAAGGCGTCATATTTACGATTAAACTGCCGGTGAAGCATTTGATTGCAGAAAGGATGAACTCATAATATGCGTTTTTTTATAGCTGATGATGACCGGGCGATCCGTTCCATTTTAAAACAGATGATCGAGGATGAGGACTTAGGCGAAGTCGTCGGTGAGGCAGAGGACGGAAGCCAGATTGAAGGGCATTATCTCCATTTTAAACAAGTCGATATTTTATTAATTGATCTGCTGATGCCGGGTCGGGACGGGATTGAGACGATCCGGCATCTTCAGGGATCGTACAACGGAAAAGCGGTGATGATATCGCAGGTGGAGGCAAAGGAAATGGTGGGAGAAGCTTATTCTCTCGGCATCGAATACTTTATCCACAAACCGATCAACAAAATCGAGATCGTCACCGTTTTGCGAAAAGTAAAAGAGCGGATTGAACTGGAAACCTCGATCGGCGATATCCAACACTCGTTAAGCCGTCTTATTCAGCGGAATGAGCCGAAAAAAAGCGGGCCGGGGGGGATGCACGAGAAATCAATCAAAGAAACAGGAAAATTTCTTTTATCGGAATTAGGCATCGTGGGAGAAAGCGGGGCGCATGACCTCATGACCGTCCTTCACTATTTATTTGAGGATGAACAGGCGGAAAGAAACATCCCGTCTTTAAAGCAGATGTTTACAAACGTCGCCATCCGGAAGCTGGGGCCTGCGGCGGCACAAGCCGAGGTTAACAGAGAAATCAAAGCCTCGGAACAGCGGATCAGAAGGGCCGTCATTCATTCGTTAAACCATTTCGCTTCATTGGGCACAACTGATTTTTCAAACCCCAAATTTGAATATTACGCCTCGAAATTCTTTGATTTCCCCGCTGTCAGCAAGAGAATGAAAGAAATGCAGGCTAAGGAAACCGTGCCGCTTTCTCCGGTTAAAGTGAATATGAAAAAATTCATTCACGTCTTCTTTTTGGAGGCGAAAGATTTACGCGAAGGATCAAAATTTGTCAGCGGAGGCATCCGGTAAGCTGATAAATAAGGTTTACATATATAAGGTTTTTGTGTAAAATAATGTTAACTAAGAAAGAACGGAGGGGTCCTGATGGCAAGTCAAAATCCGGTTTTCGCACTAATAAAATAGTGTCAATGTCTCTGCCTTGAGCGCGGAGGAAACCGGGATTGTCTGCCTGAATAAAGGAACCTGAAGTAATAATGAGGGGGCGGCGATTATGCCGCCCTCTTTTTGGCGTCTTCACATATCTCTTTCTCCTCCGCCTCAGGCGAAGCTCTGTGTCAGTAAATAAGGGAAATGGGGAAACGAAGTGACAAAACAAAGGGAAATAGAAACCGTTCTGAACATCGCAAAGGAAAATGGCTTACGGTTAAAATATGAAGGGGCGGACATAAATGAAACGGGTATGGACTTCCAAGTCGTATTTGCTGAAGATGACAGCGGCATGACATGGGTGCTCCGAAAGCCGCGCCGTCCCGATGTTATCGAAAGAGCGGCTGCAGAAAGCGGCGTTCTCGCGTTTCTCCGCAGCCATGCCGCGGTAGCAGTGCCCGATTGGCGGATTCATACACCGGAACTGATCGCTTATCCGAAACTGGACGGAATACCAGCTGCCGCAATTGATCTGGATAAGAAACAGTATGTCTGGAATATGGAACACGAGCCGCCTTCAGACGGTTTTGTCGGCTCGCTTGCCGCGGCATTAGCCGAGCTGCACGGGGCAGACCCGGATGCGGCCTTCAGATCCGGAATTGAAATCATAAAACCGGATGACGTCAGGCAAAGGGCGGCGGAATCAATGGATCATATAAAAAAAGAAATCGGGGTCTCAGAGCCGCTTTGGAAAAGATGGCAAACGTGGATAAATGACAGTTCGTACTGGCCTGATTTTTCCGCGCTGATCCATGGCGACTTGCATCCTCCGCATATTTTGATCGGCGAAAATCAGCGTGTGACGGGTCTCCTCGATTGGACGGAGGCAAAGGTTGCCGATCCGGCCAAGGATTTTGTCCTTTATCAAGTGATATTAGGAGAAAAAGAAACAAAACGGCTGATGAAGAGCTACGAAGCTGAAGGCGGGCGCGTCTGGCCGAAAATGCAGGAGCATGTGACAGAATGGCAGGCCGCTTATCCCGTGGAAACGGCGAAGTTCGCGCTTCAGACGGGGCAAGAGGAGCATATGCAAATGGCGCGGGACATGCTCGGCCTGTCCGATCCGAAAGGTTATTGACTTCCGCCGGATGACAGCGTATGATACATTTTAAAATAAAAGAACGGATGAACAATGCTGAGGAAGAGTAAGTACGCATCAGCGCGCGGGGTTCAGAGAGTCGGTGGCCGCTGTGAACCGATCCCCGTCCGGTGCCGAATGGGCTTCTGAATTGCTGCGCTGAAATGACAGTAGGCGGTGCCGGGATTCTTTCCCCGTTATCAAGAAAGGAGTATTGAAACCGTGTGTTTCTGTACTTTTTGAGAGAATGGCTCTTCAGCCGTTAATAAAGGTGGCACCGCGAAAACCTCGTCCTTTGATGGACGGGGTTTTTTTGTATTGTTAAGGAGGTGATGGCCATGGAAAGTGACTGGAGACGGACAGACAATCAAAAAAGGAGGGATATTCATGGTGATCGCAACCGACGATCTTGAGCTCACGTGTCCGCATTGTGAAGGAACCGGCCAGGAGCAGGAAGGGACGCCCTGTCCGAAGTGCGGCGCGAAGGGCGTCATATTGACCGCTCAAGGAAACACGCTGCTGCATTTTATCAGAAAGCATATTGATCAGTGAAATCAAACGAAAAAGGCCGTTATCCGGCCTTTTTTACGTTATTCGGATCGGGGTTCTAAAAAACGGGACCCGCCCAAGTCTTTTCTCATCAGATAAATATGGAAAAAATATTCTCCGACGGCGATGATGACGGCGGAAATAAGAGCGGCAAACGCCAGTCTTCCCCCGGAAATGCCCATGGACAGCGGCATTCCCATCAGCCAGACAACAAGAAACGCGATTCCGAAATCAGCGGACGCCGCCGTAATATTATTCCATCTCGGAAGCACGTACAGGTCGCCCGTAAAGTAGGAAACGGCTCCCAGCACAATGGTCATCAGCAGCACGTCGCCGAATGTAAAGCGAAAACCTAAGCCGAGTATCAGATACAGAATAATGATGGTCATAATGCCTTTAATGGCAAGCGCTTTAATGTGTTCCATGCGAATTCCTCCTTATGGAAATCATGTTAGTATGTTTCCTCATAACGTGAAATATAAACCCTTTTTTCGTGAACATTTGTTTTCTGGCTTTTGGCTGTCATCACTGGGCCGCTGCTGAATATGATGAAAGGAGAAAATACGGGAGGTGTCATGATGGCAGTCGTAAAAGCGTCGAGCGCCGATGTCGATCTAATGGCAAGGCTGCTCAGGGCGGAAGCGGAAGGCGAAGGGAAGCAGGGAATGCTTTTGGTCGGCAATGTGGGAATCAATAGGGTGCGGGCGAATTGTTCTGATTTTAAAGGCCTGCGCACCATCAGGCAGATGGTGTTTCAGCCGCACGCGTTTGAAGCGGTGACTCACGGATACTTTTACCAGAGACCGCGTGAATCCGAGCGGAGGCTTGCCCGCAGGAACATTAATGGAGAACGGTTTTGGCCGGCTAAATTCAGCCTGTGGTATTTTAAGCCGCCGGGCAACTGCCCGCAGACTTGGTATGGCCAGCCGTTTGTCGCCAGATTCAGATCCCACTGCTTCTATCAGCCGACAGGTGAGACGTGCGAAAACGTGTACAATACATTTTAATCCCGGGCGCACCGTTCTTAGAATGAACGGTGTTTTTTTAATTTTTTGTGAAGAAAAATAGGAAAAAAGTGCGCTTGACGGATGACAAGCCAAAAAGAAACAGAGGGGGTTTTCTCCCGGCGGGGCAAGGTTTGTCGAAACAATGTGAAAAATGTCTCCCGCCGTCCATTTTTCAGCCTTACAAACCCTTCACACTTCTTCATAGCGGTTTAACATTTCTTTTTTATAATAAGGGCGATCAATGAGACGAAAGGGGAACTGACATGACACATGACGGCCGTTTAGATGAATGGATCAAGGAATTGGAGAACAAAAGCTTTCAGAACAATACGTTTGACCGCCGCGCATTTATACAAGGCGCCGGGAAAATCGCCGGTCTTTCCCTCGGGTTAGCGATCGCGCAATCCATCGGCGCGTTTGAAGTGAATGCCGCTCCGAAATTTTCAAACTATCCGTTCACCCTCGGCGTAGCCTCCGGCGACCCGCTGTCTGACAGCGTCATTCTCTGGACGCGTCTTGCCCCGGACCCGCTGAATGGGGGCGGCATGCCGAAGCAGGCCGTGCCGGTAAAATGGGAAATCGCTACTGATGAACATTTCCGTCACATCGTCAAACGCGGAACGGAAATGGCCAAGCCGAATCTCGGACACTCCGTCCATGTCGAGGCGGACGGGCTCAAGCCCAATAAAGTGTACTATTACCGGTTTAAAAGCGGGCATGAGCTCAGTCCCGTCGGCCGGACGAAAACGCTGCCCGCTCCCGGCGCTGACGTATCCGCCATGACGTTTGCGTTTGCCTCATGCCAGCAGTATGAACACGGCTATTATACGGCGTATAAACATATGGCGAAGGAAAAGCTTGATCTCGTGTTCCATCTCGGAGATTACATTTATGAATACGGACCGAACGAATATGTGTCAAAAACGGGAAATGTCAGGACGCACAGCAGCGCTGAAGTGTATACACTGTCAGATTACCGCAACCGTCATGCCCAATACCGCTCTGATGCCAATCTGAAAGCCGCCCACGCCGCATTTCCGTGGGTCGTGACGTGGGACGATCATGAGGTGGAAAACAATTATGCCAATGTTATCCCTGAAAAAGGCCAATCCGTTGAAGCGTTTGTGCTCAGGAGGGCCGCAGCTTATCAGGCTTATTATGAACACATGCCGCTCAGGCGCATGTCATTGCCGAACGGTCCTGATATGCGGCTGTACAGGCAATTTTCTTATGGCAATTTGGCATCGTTCAATGTGCTTGATACAAGACAGTATAGAGATGATCAGGCCAACGGCGACGGGAATAAGCCGCCTTCTGATGAGTGGAGAGACCCGAAGCGTACATTGATGGGGACAGAACAGGAGCAATGGCTCTTCGGAAATTTAGCCGCCTCAAAAGCGAAGTGGAATGTGCTGGCGCAGCAAATCTTTTTCGCGCAATGGAATTTCGGAACAACCGCCAATCCGATATACAGCATGGATTCATGGGACGGCTACCCGGCTCAGCGGGAGCGGGTCATCAATTTTATAAAAAGCAAAAATCTGAACAATGTCATCGTGCTGACAGGTGATGTTCACGCAAGCTGGGCGTCAAACCTGCATACCGATTTTAACCAAACGAATTCAAAGATTTTCGGAGCCGAATTCGTCGGGACTTCCATTACATCTGGAGGAAACGGGGCGGATAAACGGGCCGATACGGATCAGATCTTAAAACAAAACCCGCATATTAAGTTTTTCAACGATTACCGCGGCTATGTCCGCTGTACGGTGACCCCTGCCCAATGGAGAGCGGATTACAGAGTGGTGCCGTACGTGACGGAGCCGGGGGCTGAGGTATCCACGCGGGCTTCATTCATTTATCAGAAAGACCAGACGGGGATTCGGAAGGTCTCTCAAGCTGCGGTTGCAGGTGGTTTAAAGCAGTCGAACGAGGTGGAAGAGGATCGTTTCTTCGCCCATAACAATGCGCATGAAAAGCAAATGAGAAAGAAACGGGCCAAAATCTCACAATAAGGAGGCACACTCATGTTTTCAAATATCGGCATTCCCGGGTTGATCCTGATTTTCGTCATCGCTCTCATCATTTTCGGACCTTCAAAGCTTCCGGAAATCGGCCGTGCAGCCGGCCGCACGCTGCTTGAATTTAAAAGCGCCGCAAAAACACTGGTCTCAAATGAAGAGCCGGACAAGCAGACGGCTGAGAAAGACAAAACGGCAGGCTGAATCCTGACATGGGGGCAGACGAATCCGCTTCTGCCTCTTTCTCTATAAGGAGGATGTACGATTGGATAAAAAAGAAACCCACTTGATCGGGCATTTAGAGGAAGTCCGGCAGCGTCTCATTAAAACCGTTATCGCCTTTCTCGTGTGTTTTATCGGCGCCTGCTGGTTTGTGCAGGATATTTATGACTGGCTGATCAAGGATTTGGATGGCAGGCTGGCCGTTTTAGGGCCGAGCGAGATTTTATGGGTGTATATGATGATTGCGGGAATATGCGCCCTTACGGCAGCGATTCCGGTTGCGGCCTTTCAGCTCTGGCGTTTTACGGCGCCGGCTTTGACCCCGTTTGAACGCCGCGCCGCTTTGCTTTACATTCCGGGGCTTTCGGTTTTGTTTATCATCGGAATTTCCTTCGGGTATTTTGTGCTGTTTCCGATTGTGCTCGGATTTTTAACACAATTGTCCGCCGGCCATTTTGATATGGTATTTACGGCGGACAAGTATTTTACCTTTATGCTGAATCTTACATTGCCGTTCGGATTTTTATTTGAAATGCCTCTGGCCGTCATGTTTCTGACACGGCTCGGAATCGTGAATCCAACCCGGCTGGCAAAGGCGCGGAAGCTTTCGTATTTTGTGCTGATCGTCGTCTCGGTGCTGATTACGCCTCCGGATTTTATGTCTGACTTTCTCGTCATGATTCCGCTGCTTGTCCTCTATGAAATCAGTGTGACGCTGTCCCGCATCGTTTACCGGAAGAAATGGGCCGAGGCGGCGTCTGCAGCTTAGTGAAGTTCGCCTCCGCCGGTCTCAATATCGTCCTCATGCGCCGCGGCGGTCACCGCGGCGATTTTGAGCGCTTTTGTCACGAGATCCAGGCTGAGGCTCGGCGCAGACTTCTGCAAAGTTTGCTCCGGTATGTACGGGATGTGTATAAACCCGCCGCGGATGTGGGGATGATGGCAGGCGATTTCATCCATCAGGCCGTAAAAGAGATGATTGCATACAAACGTCCCCGCCGTGTAGGATACAGCCGCGGGAATGCCTTCCTTTTTGATTTCCTCAACGATCCGTTTGATCGGAAAGCCGGTCCAATAGGCCGCGGGACCGTCTTGAGAAATGTTTTCCCCGGCAGGCTGGTTTCCTTCGTTATCCGGTATGCGCGCCTCATTGAGATTGATCGCAACCCGTTCCGGCGTGATCTGCATTCTGCCGCCTGCCTGTCCGACACAGATGATAATGTCAGGCTGATGCTTTTTGATCGCCTCGCGCAGCACGGCAAGAGACTTATAAAAAACGGTCGGCACTTGTTCAGATACGATAGAGGCGGGGCCCTCAGCGGCACCGTCCAGCCGTTTGACCGCTTCCCATGAAGGATTGACCGTTTCCCCGCCAAAGGGGTCAAAGCCTGTCAGCAATACTTTTTTCTCCATATAAAACCCTCCTTTTCTTTTTACCATACTCTATAATGGACATATATTCCTGCCGAAGGGGGAAACATGTCTTGAATTCGCCTCTGATGCAATACCGATCTTTATTTCCGGCGCTCCGCACACATACGATGCTCGCCAGCTGCTCTCAAAGCGCTCTTGCCCTGCCGGTTTCAAAAGCGATCAATGACTACCAGGAAAGCCTGCTTCAGCATGGGGGAAACTGGGAAGAAGCCATTGGACGAACGGAGCAGGCAAGGTGTGAATTTGCGAAATTGATCGGCGCCCATCCTGAAGAAATCGCCGTTTTACCTTCAGTAACGGCTGCTGTCTCTGCCGTCGTTTCTGCTTTACCGGATAGCCGAAAGAAACAGGCGGTGTATACGGAATTGGATTTTCCGGCGATCGCCCACATTTTGAAGGCGCAGACTGAGATGGAGCTTTCAGTCGTGCCGTCTGAAGATGGAATGATCCCGTTAGAGCGGTATGAGACATACATATCGGAGCAGACGCTTTTCACCTGTGTGCCCCATGTGTCATATACGTCGGGTTTTGTCCAGGATATGAAGCGCATTGCCGAGATATCCGCAAAGAAGGGATCGCTTCTTTTTGTCGATGCTTATCAATCGGCGGGGCACATCCCGATTGATGTAAAAGAATGGGGAGTTGATATGCTGGCCGCGGGTGCGAGAAAGTATATGCTCGGCATACCGGGAACGGCGTTTCTTTATGTCAGAAAGGAACTTGCCGAACGGCTGAAGCCGAAAGTCACCGGGTGGTTCGGGCAGCAGCGGGCGGCGATGCTGGATTTAACCCGTTTTTCTTATGCGGACGGAGCCAAACGCTTTGAGACCGGAACCCCGGCATTTATCAGCATATATGCGGCACAGGCGGCTTTATCTCTAGTAAACGATGCCGGCACAGACCGCATTCACCAAGAAGTAAAAAAACTCAGCGCATTTGCGTATGAATACGCTTCTGAAAAAGGACTGAATCTCACAGGGCCGCCGTCTGCCGATGACAGACCCGGCATGATTTCCATACGGGATGAAAAAGCGGCGGAAACGGCTGCGCTGTTGAGGCGGAAAAACATCGTATGCGCACCCAGCGGACAAATCATCCGGCTGGCGCCTCATTTCTATAACACGGCCGATGATCTGATCTATGCGATTGATGAACTGGCTGAAGCGCGCGGTATATAAAAAACAGCAGACTCACGGGGAGCCTGCTGTTTTCTTATGAGTGATTCACTTTGACCCGTTTCATAAAGAAAGCGCTGATCAAGCCGATAACGGCGACAATCATCGCGAAGATAAAGGCGTGCTGGACGCCCGCAATCAGCGCGTGAGAGTATGCGGAAGGATCATTCGGGTTTTTCACGGTGCTCATATAATTCTTCTGCCCGGCTGCCATGATGCTGACCGCCACCGCAGTGCCGATTGCGCCGGCCATCTGCTGGAGCGTATTCATAATGGCCGTTCCGTCCGGATAAAATTCCGGCGGCAGCTGGTTTAAGCCATTCGTTTGCGCCGGCATCATGATCATGGAAATGCCGATCATCAGGCATGTGTGGAGCACGACGATGAGAATGGCCGTTGAAGCGCCGGTAATGTTTGAGAAAAACCAAAGTACGGCGGCCGTGATGACAAACCCGGGAATGACAAGCCACTTCGGTCCGTATTTATCAAACAGGCGCCCCGTCACCGGAGACATAAAGCCGTTTAAAATACCGCCCGGCAGCAGGATGAGCCCGGACGTAAACGCCGTCAGCATCAGTCCGCTTTGTAAATACATTGGCAATAGAAGCATTGTCGATAAAATAACCATCATACAGATAAATACAATCACGACACCGAGAATAAACATCGGATAGCGGAAAGCGCGCAGATTCATTATCGGCTGTTTCATTGTCAGCTGCCTGATGGAAAATAAGATGAGCGCGATCGCACCGACAGTGAGCGAACCGATAACCGTCGGGCTTGACCAGCCGTCTGATCCTTCGCCGGCATTGCTGAATCCGAATACGATGCCGCCAAACCCGATCGTAGACAGAATAATGGAAAGCACGTCAATTTTCGGTTTTGTAATGTCAGACACGTTCTGCATGTAGGCGATGCCGAATAAAAGAGCCAACACAAGAAACGGCAGGGAAATCCAGAAAATCCAATGCCAGTTCAAATGCTCTAACACAAGCCCTGAAAATGTCGGACCGATCGCAGGAGCGAACATGATGACCAGCCCGATCGTCCCCATCGCCGCTCCGCGCTTATGCGGCGGGAAGATGACGAGGATTGTATTAAACATCAGCGGCAGCAGCAGCCCGGTTCCTAAAGCCTGCACGATTCTTGCCGCCAAAAGAAACGGAAAGCTCGGCGCAAGCGCTGCAATCAGCGTGCCGATAATGGAAAAAGCGAGTGAAACGATAAACAGCTGTCTCGTCGTAAACCATTGCAAAAGCAGACCCGATACCGGGACAAGAATACCGAGAACGAGCAGATAGCCCGTCGTCAGCCACTGGACGGTCGCAGGAGTGATATGTAACTCCTTCATCAGGTCAGTCAGGGCGATATTCAGCGCCGTTTCACTGAACATGCCGATAAACCCTGCCGTCAGCAAAGAAATCATGATCGGCATGACTTTATATTGTTTGGAAGGCTGAGCGTTTTCCAAAATCATTCTCCTCTCTTTCTATACGTACATGTCTCTCGTATTTTATGTCTTCAGCAGGTTCGGGATTTGTTTAGAAATATGGAGGATCGGCATTTTGTCTTTTTTGGCTAAGGACACAATGATGCCGCCTTCTATCATGGCATTTAAAACAGTGCTGATTTCCGCCGCTTTCTCATCAGAAAAACCGGCTGATCTCAATTTGCCCGCGAACAGATTCTCCCATTCCTGATAAGCGCATTGACAGGCCTGCCGGAGCTTTTCGCTCTTTAAAGCCGTCTCGGCAGCCAGTAAACCGACAGGAAACCCTTCAAAGTTCTCCGGACATGTGAATTGGCTTGATAAGTCCTGTAAAAACGCTTGAATGCTTTCCGCAGGATCAGGATGGGCATCAAGGCTTTCTTTTATTTTCATACGGATATAATGGCTCATTTCATTGACAGCCTCAATGGCGAGCTGCTCTTTGCCGTCTGGAAAATGATAGTAAAGAGAACCTTTCGGCGCACCGCTTTCTTTAATAATCTGATTCAGCCCCGTGCCGTAATACCCCTGAAGCTGAAACAGCCTGGTTGCCGCGGCGAGGATTTTTTCACGAGAATCTCCATAGCTCATAATGTTCCCACCTTACTGATTTTTGACAAATTTAAAATATAGTGACTGGTCTATTATCTTGATTTCGCATGACGGTGTCAAGGTTTTTTAACGGTTATTTTCTTCGGAAGGTTGCCTGACAAGCGCGTTGACCGGTGAGAGGAAAATCTTCATAAATAAAGAAAAGGAGAGAAAAGAATGAAAAAACAATTCATGCCCTTCATTACATTTATCACGGCTCTATTCTTCATCGCGGCCGGCTGCTCCCAATCTCCTCAAGCGAAAGAAACACCGCCCCGGATGGCAGCCGCAGCCCCAGCGAAAAAAGACGGACTTCCGAATATTAAAATTCTTGCCGCCGGCGGCACAATTGCAGGCGCTGCTCCTTCAAAGACGTCCGCTACGGAGTACACGGCGGGGGCAATCGGAGTTGATGCCCTGATTCAGGCCGTTCCGGAGATAAAAGAGGTCGCGCATGTGAGCGGAGAACAGGTTGTGAATATCGGCAGCCAGAATATGAATAACGAGACACTGCTGAAACTTGCAAAACGGGTAAACAAGCTGCTCAAGTCTGATGATACAGACGGCATTGTCATTACACATGGAACAGACACACTTGAGGAAACCGCCTACTTTCTCAATCTGACGGTCAAAAGTGACAAGCCCGTTGTTGTCGCCGGGTCAATGAGGCCGTCCACGGCGCTCGGAGCGGACGGGCCGTCCAACTTATATAACGCTGTAAAAACAGCGGCTGCGCCTGATGCGAAAGGCAAGGGGACGCTTGTCGTATTAAATGACAGAATCGCTTCGGCGCGCTATGTGACAAAAACCAATACAACCGCGGCCGACACATTCAAATCGGAAGAAATGGGTTATATCGGAACAATTGCTGATGCCGTCTATTTTAATAACATCATGACCCGAAAGCATACGAAGGATACAGATTTCAAGATAGATAAACTTGATAAACTGCCGCAGGTCGATATTATATACGGCTATCAAAATGACGGAAGCTATCTCTTTGAAGCCGCCGTAAAATCAGGAGCGCAAGGCATTATTTTTGCAGGCCCGGGAAACGGCTCAATGTCTGATGAGGCCCAAAAAGGCGCCGTAAAGTCGGTCAAAAGCGGGCTGGCGGTCGTCCGCTCCACAAGGACGGGAAACGGAACGGTAACACCTAATCGAGAGTATGAAAAAGACCATTTGACAGCTTCAAACTCTCTCAACCCTCAAAAAGCGCGGATTCTTCTGATGCTTTCGCTGACAAAAACGCATGACCCTAAGCGGATTCAAACCTATTTCAATGAGTACTAGGAGTAGAGAACCGGGTGTTCTCTCCTTTTTTGGTATGCCGTATTAAAGCATAAGCGTGCTTTCGGGAAAGGGGCGTCTTTCTCATTTTTCCGCTCTTTTTTTAATTGTTGAAAACAGTAAAAAATACACTATTTTTTCCTTTTCTCCTCTAATAGAATGAAAACTGCAAAAATATTACATAGCAGGAGGAAAGTTCATGAAACATATAAAAAATAAAATCCTAGTCATCCTTACAGTTTGTATGCTGTCCGTCATTTCCGTATTTGCCTTCCAGCCGACCGTATCGAAAGCCTCCTCAGGGCATAACCCTGTTGTCATGGTCCACGGAATCGGCGGGGCGTCCTTTAACTTCGCGGGAATCAAAACATACTTGGCATCCCAAGGCTGGTCAAGAAAAGAGATGTACGCCATTGATTTCTTAGACAAAACCGGAAACAACAGACACAATGCGCCGAGACTGTCCAATTACGTGAAAAAAGTGCTCAGCGAAACAGGTGCGAGTAAAGTCGATATCGTCGCGCACAGCATGGGGGGCGCCAACACGCTCTATTACATTAAAAATCTTGACGGCGGAGACAAAATCGCAAACGTCGTCACACTCGGCGGAGCGAACGGCCTTGTGACCAACCGGGCGCTTCCGGGGACTGATCCGAACCAAAAGATTTTATATACATCGATTTACAGCTCAGCGGACTTAATCGTCATGAACCCGCTGTCACGGCTGATCGGCGGGAAAAACGTGCAGATTCACGGTGTCGGACACATCGGACTTTTGATGAACAGCCAAGTAAACGGGCTGATTAAAGAAGGTCTGAACGGCGGCGGACAAAATACAAATTAACAGTTTCAAAGCCCCGGAGAATGAGAATATCCCGGGGTCTTTTTTTTCTTCCATATTCTTTTTTCGCCGTAAACCAAGCCCTCTGAAGTTATTTTTGTTAAAATAATAAAGTTATATCAGAATTCGGAGGGTTTATTGTGGGAAAAGTGAAAAGAAATGCCCCTTGCCCATGCGGCAGCGGGAAGAAATATAAAAAATGCTGCGGAAGCAAAGAAGCTGCCATTCCGGCAGACATCGCGGCAAAAGAAGCGAAACAGATTCAGGAAAGCCTAATGGAGTACGCCTTTACAGCACATAGAGACGGCATATCATCATTTATTAACCAGCACGCGTTCATTACGGAGCTGGACAGGCAGACAAAAGACATCGGAGTCTTCAACCTCGGCATCTGGGGAATTTTCTTCCGTCCGCTGGCAGGCGGCAAGACGATTTTTGAAGAATATCTTCAGAAAAAAGCCGGCGGCATCAACCGCCCGAAAACACGGGAAATCGTTGAATCATGGACAAGCATGACACCTGCCGTTATGGTGCTTGAAGATGTGAAAGAAGGAATGATTCACTTTGAAGATGTGATGACGAAAAAACAATTCAAAGTGGAAATGGACGTCAGCCAGCAGGATCTTCCGCCGGCGGGAAGCCTGATTCTCGGCTATCCGATCCACGAAGCGGAAAAAGCGGAGTTCTTCATGCAATTTACGATCTTCCCTGTGAAGCGGACCGAAGCTCTAATCAGCAAAGTGAAAAAGGCGGCGGCCCCGGCCCTTGCGGAAGGAAAATCGCCTGAGCGCTTTATGCAGGAAAACTTCGACACTGTGCTGGCCGCTCTTTTAACAACTGCGGAAGAGTCTGAGCAGGCTGCTGAAGAAAAACAGACAGAGTGGGCCAACGACATGGAGAAGGAAACGGCAGACGCCATTGAAAAAGGCCTGAGCGGGGATGAATACCCGGCTGAGCTGGTTCCGGCCGTGATTGATCTGTGGAAAACGTTCTGTGTCAAAAAAACACCGACGATCAGAAAGCCTGAAGCTTTCGCAGCGGCGGTCGAATATTACGTGAACAGCATTTCTCTGAACGGCGCGTCCGTTTCTCAAGCCAAGCTGGCGAAGAAGTACGGCGTCAGCGCCTCAACGATTTCCAGCCGCTATAAGGAAATCGAGGGTGCTCTCACGGATGAAGCCGAACGCTTCGCCGCAACTCTGACATCTTAATACACAGCAAAAAACCTTGAAGGGCAAACGCTTTTCAAGGTTTTTTCTATAGATAGGCTCTCAGGCAGGATAATTCTTACCGGTTATCTAATACTAAACAGAGCGATAAAAGGAAGGGAGCCTGAGCCATGGATGAGACACGTACGCTGGGCAGGACGGATTTACGGGTAAAGCGTATCGGCTTTGGCGCTAATGCGGTCGGAGGACATAATCTGTTTCCGAATCTTAATGATGAAACGGGAAAAGAACTCATCCGCACAGCGCTGGACGGCGGCGTCAATTTTATTGATACGGCGTTTATATACGGTTTGGGGCGTTCCGAAGAGTTAATCGGTGAAGTTGTCGCAGAGCGCGGCGTGCGGGACAGCCTCGTGATTGCGTCAAAAGGCGCGCACAAAGAGGTCAACGGACAGATCGAGCTGGACAACAGCCGTGAATTTCTCCGGAGTGAGGCGGAAAACAGCCTGAAGCGGCTGAAAACAGACGTGATTGATTTGTATTACGTCCACTTCCCTGACGGCAAAACACCGCTCTCCGAAGTGGCGGGCACGCTAAAAGAACTGAAGGACGAAGGGAAAATCAGAGCAATCGGCGCCTCCAATCTCAGTTTCCGGCAATTGCAGGAGTTTAACGCGGACGGCTATTTAGAGGTTTTTCAATCGGAATATTCACTGATTCAGCGTGAGGCGGAGCATGATCTGCTGCCTTATTGTGAAAAGAACGGCATTTCCTTTATTCCTTATTTCCCGCTTGCTTCCGGCTTGCTGACGGGAAAGTTTACAAAAGACACAGTCTTTGAGGACAGCCGAAAGAACAGGCCGCCGTTTCAGGGAGAAGCTTTTCACCAAAATCTGGAGCGAGTGGATAAGCTTCGGGCCGTTGCGGAGGAAAAAGGGGCGCAGACAGCGCATATCGCACTCGCATGGCTTCTGTCGCAGCCGGCGGTGGATGCGATCATTCCCGGAGCCAAACGCCCCGACCAGCTGAAACACAATCTGGACGCGCTTCATGTGCAGTTAACCGAGGATGAGGTTCAATTTATCAGTGACATCTTTAAGTGAAAATAAAAAAAGGAAATAGCCTGCGCTATTTCCTTTCTTGTTGTCAGGACGTTTTCAAAAACGCTTCTGTCAATCCTTCCAGATCGGCGTCTGTATCCAGATACCACTGGCCGCGGGCGTTTTTCTTCATCTCGATTTCTCTTGTAACGGAAGAAGAAGCCGGTTTCAGGCGCATAAACTCTTCCGGATAGACAGAAAGAAGGTGGCTGACAATTTCGTTTTCATCAGCATCAGGGTGCTTTCCGGCATAGTCTTGCACGCGGTCTTGCAGCTGGCCCGCAAGCGGAGACATATCAAGCGGCGTCACTTTTGCTTCAAGGACGGCTTTTTTGCCTGACATGGATTTGGTATGCACCTTGAGCTCTGTGTTATCCCGAAGCGCTGATGACATGGCGTCAATAATAGCGGTAATGGCTTTTGAATCCGCCTGTTCTTGTGAAATGCCTGCAGAAGCGATAAAGCTGGCTTTCGCCGATTCCTGATATGCGGCGGCCGTCATTTTTTCATTTACACCGGTCAGGCGGGTGAAATCTTTATTGTGCTTGCCGTACAGCATCACATCAATGTATGCGGATAATGCGTCCGCCGGGTCAGGTTTTGCGTTTGAGGCTGTGCCTTTGACTTTCAGTTTATAAGATAAAGGCTTCGCGTCTTTTGCCTGCGGCTGATATACCAATTCATAGGATTTGCCTTCGTCAGCCGTGAAGTACAGATTGCCCGTCACTGTCTTACCCGCATGAAGCGTGCCGCTCTGCAACAAGTCTTCCTTATCGGCCTTGGCTGTTTTTGCGTCATCCTGATAAAGCGAGAAGTCGCTGCTTTTGACGGTAAGCGGGTCTTTGCCCGTATTTTTGACGGTGACCGTTACTTTCAGCGCGGCCGAATGTTCAGTATCGTCTGAAGCGGCCCATGCCGTATCTTTTATTTTCACTTTCGCCGTGCTGCTTTCCTGGCCGCCGCTCGTTTCGCTGCTGCATGCGGCGGTAAATGCCGTGAGAAGCAGAATGAAAAACAAGGCGCTCATTTTTTTGATGGACATCTGGTTTACCCCCTGTTGTTATTAATTCGATAGTCATGAAGACAGACAGGTTAATTATACTAGTTTTGTATAAAAGAGTCTTGGTAATCATCAATCTTTTTGGAAGAAAAGGAAGTGTTATGATGAAAAAAGAAGAGTTGAAACAGCTGGCTCTCCGAATCGGAAACGTACCTGCCCGCTATGAGAGTAATGTGGAAGAATACCAGGAAGATGAGGTTCTGTTTTGGTGGGAAGATAAGAATGATCCGGAAGCCGGCATCATGGTCGAATTAGACCGGGACGGAAAACTGAAATACTTATCCCGTCCGGCTTTCCGGACTGATCTGCCGCCTCTTTCGGAATCGGACATAGAAAAACGGATGCGGGCGTTTTTAGAAACCCATCGTCCTGGGGCACTGGCTGAGTTCGAGTTGGAAAACAGCGGCTCCGCCAATGATGGTGATGTGAGATATTCCTATGTTCAGATGGCTGACGGTCTGCCGCTCCCGCTGACCGGGTTTTACGTCGACCTGTCTTTGACAGGGGAAGTAACCGGCTTTTCTTACCATGGGAAGGCCGATGATCTTGTAAGACCCGGAACAATTGCGGACAAGCGGGAAGCATTGGCTCACTTTGTCAAACATATAGAAGCAGAACTGTTGTTCACCGTACTGCATCAGTCCGTCTATGTGCAGGGGGATGACAAGCCCCATCTCGTCTATGAAATTGTGTCTCCGACGCGGCCGATATCGGCCGACCTGAAGGAAGAGAATGCAGAAATAGACGAATATGAAGAGCTGGAAGACGACACGCTGCCGTATGTCCCGATTTCACGCCCTGCACCTGAAACGGAAAAGATGAGCATCAATGACATGATCGGGCTGCACGACGGTTTTTATAAAGAGAGGGAAAGCGATCTTGGAGAGGGCTGTATCGGCATTGCCTGGCGTCCTGAAAAAACAAAATCCGTACGGGAAGATAAAAGCTTTGAAAGTCTGTTTAAAGAACGGAATGAACACGTATTGAAAACAAGGTATGATAAAGAATCGGACCGGCTCACCGGGGTGATGTCATTTATAAAAGTTGAAGGCGAACCGGTGTTTTCCGAGGAAGAATGCCATCACATGGCCATCCGCTTTTTATTCGCCATGTTTCCGGAAGCGGATCAGTATTTCCGGGTTCAATATGATGAGCCGGATGATGAAGGAGAAAACGTGGGACTTACATATAAGGCTTGTTCGGGCGGCGTTGATTTGCGATTCGGAGAGGGGAGAATCTGTGTCAGCAAAAAGACGGGTCTTGTCACTTTTTATATGCCGCCGGAAATTGATCCGAAAGAGCTCCAGGAAATCGATCCCGTTCCTTCATTGACAATGGAAGAGGCGAAGGATGCGATCCGCCGGGCCATTAAAGCAGAGCTCGCTTGGGACCATTGTTACGATGACGACAGCTGCGGAAAAGTGTACAGGCTCGTATACAAGCCGGTTTTCCCGCGGTTTATTGAGGCTCATACGGGAGAAGCGATCACGAGTTTAATAGGCTGAAGGTCATGGGCGTTCGTCCCGGGTCTTTCACGGGGAATGTGACATTTGTATGAAAAAGAGCCGCTCTGAATACGGCTCTTTTCCCTCTTTGCTAAAAATAGACACATAAAAGGCACTTTCTTCCCTTTAAAAGGATAAGGACGTTTTTATATAATAAAAAACAGTTCTTTTTTATACACTCTTCTGAAAGGATGACCCCATTGCTGAAAGAACATCTGAGAAAAAAAGCGCTGGAAATCGGGAACATACCGCCGCACTATGAGCTTGAAATAGAAGATTATGATGAAAAACAAAAAACGAAAGCCTATTATATATGGAAAGATCGTAACCAGCCGGATAAAACGGTCACGATTGAGCTGGGCGACGACGGATCTTTGCTTACTTATTCACGCAACGACTGTCCAGGTTCAGACATGCAGCTGTCAGACGCCGAATTAAAGCTGACGGCTCTTCGGTTTGCGGCGAGACACCGCCCGCTTACTTTTATGAATTTCATCTTTCAGGCGAAGGAAGAACGCAATGGGTGCATCCGATTTATCTATACAAAAAAAGTGCTCGGCCGGCCGCTTCCCGATTCAGGTTTTTTCGTTGATGTAACCAGGAGCGGCTTCGTCGTGCAGTTTATCTATTACGGGGATAAGGGTGAAGCGTCCGTTCCGGAAACATTCGTCGATCGGGAAAAGGTCGTCTCGCATTATATGAGTGTGCTGACATTCAGTCTCGTCTATGATGTGGTCAATTTTGAGAAAATACCGCGTCTCGTCTATGAACCGATTCTGCCGGCTTACAGCTATCCGGCCGGTGAAGATGATATCGTGCCGGATCAGCAGCTTTGCGAAGACAGGAATGAGCCGGCAAAACCGCTTCCCGCGTTTGAACATAAACGGGAAATCAGCCTGGATGAATTAATGGGGTTTACCGCGGATATGGTTCAGACGCGCCGGCGTGATCTCGGGGATGAGATCGGAACGACATGGCGGAAAGGGTCGGTTCCGGAACGGAAAGATTTGAGTATCGAAAGCTATTTTGAAAGCAGCAACAAAAATACAATGAAGATGAAAACGGACAAAAAGACAGGGAAAATGACAGCCTTTAAATCTTTTATTGAGCATCAGGGCCCGGCCTTTTATTCTGCGGAAGAGTGTGAGGCCGTCGCGCTTCAATTTTTATACAAGCTTTATCCGAGAGCGGACGAGTTTTTTAAAATGAACCCGGTGAAAACGGACGGAAGGGGCAGGTTCCGCTTCCATTTTTCCATATGGCATCAGGATATTCCGCTGCGGTTCGGCGCTGCGAGAATACTTGTCAGTCCCGTAACGGGGCTTGTGGAAGCTTACATGGCGCCTGACATTGACCCGGAGCAGCTGGAGAAGATCAATCCGGTGCCGGCCGTTACTCCCGAAGAAGCAAAGGCCGCTTTTTTATCCGATTTCCATCTGCGGCTGGAGTGGCAGCGCGATTTTACGCCGTCCGGCAATGAAGGATATAAGCTTGTGTACAGGCCTGTCTATCCTCCGTACATTGATGCGCAAAAGCGAAAAAAGAAAAGGTTTTATTAGCCAGGGATCATTTGTAAATGAGGATAATCTTTAAAGCCTCTCCAATCGCCTCCCCAATCAAAACCGAGCTTTTTGGCAATCGATACGACCTCAAGCCAATCGGGCGTGCCGTTTCGGTTTCCGTCGTACGTCATATCCCAAATCAGGCTTCCATCCTTTTTTTGCAGGGCGAAGTCGATCGCAAGGCCGTAATTGTGGTAAGATTCCCCGCCTTTTGCGTAGGTGACGATATTTCCTTTTTTTGAACGTCCTTGACGGTACAATTCGTTTTGTTCCTCAATTGATCTGAAACCCTCTGTGATAACGACGGTGATGCCTTTTTTCAGAGCGGCCGTCTGCAATAGCTCCGCATTCTGTTTCACGAGCGGATGAAGAGCGCTTGGAATGGCTCTGTCTTGTAATGCCGTCTGCGGCCTCAATTCTTTCTGCACATAGGAAAAACATAGGTCTGCGGAAAAGAAGAGGATCAAAAGCAGCGCAATTCTGACTGATAGTTTCATGGTGAATTCTCTCTTTCTTTAATTGGTTAAAATCTTTGTTTGCTCACTGCCATAAATTTGCTATGATAAAATATAACATAATTAGTAGCCGGAGGAAGGAGGCAAATCTATGAAATCCAAGATTCCATCTGAAGAAGTGGCCGTAAAGATGAATGAATGGTATAAGCTGATCCGCGCGTTTGAAGCCGATAAAGCTGAAGCGCTGAAACGGGAGATTCAATTTGAACTCGAAGATATGGAAGAGAACCAGGATTTATTGTTGTATTTTTCATTGATGGAATTTCGGCACCGCATCATGCTGGATAAATTAAAACCCATGAAAGACGGCGACTGCCAGCCTCCGTTCTCTGAAATGCTCACTGAGATTGAGATGAACCAGCAAAAGCTGACCGGCTTACTGGAATATTATTTTTACTATTTCAGGGGAATGTATGAATTTAAGCAGAAAAACTTCATCTCAGCGATTTCTCATTATAAGCGGGCTGAGGAAAAGCTTGAATATGTGGAAGATGACATAGAGAAAGCCGAGTTTTTGTATAAAATTTCTGAGGTGTACTATCATATCAAGCAGACTTTCTTTTCGATGAATTACGCGGGACAGGCGCTTGATATTTACAAGAAATATGAATTATACGGAATGAGAAGGGTGCAGTGCAAATTTATCATTGCCGGAAATCTGATGGACGCCCAGCAGCATAAAAAAGCGTTGGAATACCTCGAATGCGCCTTGGAGCACGCGGAGCGGCTTGATGATCAATATATGATTGCTGCGGCCTATTATAATATCGGGCACTGTATGTACAGTCTGGGTGACTTTTGCAAAGCGGCGGAGGATTTTGAACGGGCGGCCGCCGGATTTGAAGCACACAGCTTCCGGCAGGTCATCCAGGCTGTTTTTTCACTCACGCATATCTACTTTAAAACGGAAAAATACAGTGAAGCCGCCGCCAGCTGCGCGCGGGGCATGAGAAGCGCGGCGGAATGGGAAGATGAGATCTATCTGACGAAATTCCGTCTGATTAAAGAGCTTTATCAGGGGGAAGGCGGACAGGATTCGCTCAAAGAGTATTTTGACATTCTGGAATCAAAAGAGCTGTTGGCTGACACAGAGGAACTGCTTCAGGACGCGGCTCATTTCTTTCATCAACGGGAGAACTACAAAGCGGCATCTTATTTTTTCAGCAGGCTTGTCGGCGTGCAAAAAAGGCTGCAAATGAACAACTACGCATAATGAAAAAAAGAACGAGGGAGCTTCGGTTTCATCGTTCTTTTTATGATCCCTTTTGTTTTCAGCCGATCAAAACCGGGTACATGCTCTGTATTAACATCAGGGAGGAAAAGAGACAATGTATCAGGATTTACAGGGAAAAACAGCAATCGTAACAGGTTCTTCGAAAGGAATCGGAAAGGCCATTGCCGAACGCTTCGGCAAGGAGCGGATGAATGTGGTTGTGAACTACCTCGGTGATTCCTCCGGAGCGGAAGAAGCGGCGGACATCATTGAGAAAGCGGGAGGCCGAGCCGTCACCGTAAAAGCCGATGTATCCTCAGAAGAAGGGATTCAGGCGCTGTTTCATGCCGCGCAGGAGCATTTCGGGGGCGTGGACGTGATGGTCAACAATTCCGGCTTTAACGGAGCCGAAGCGATGCCCCATGAAATGAGCCTGGAGGATTGGCAAAGGGTCATCGACGTCAACGTGACCGGCACCTTTTTGGGGGCGAAAGCGGCACTGAAACATATGCTCGAGCGCGGCAAAAAAGGAACGGTCTTAAACATATCGAGCGTTCATCAGCAAATACCGCGTCCTGAAAACGTGCAGTACTCGGCATCCAAAGGCGGGATCAAAATGATGACGGAAACGATGGCGCTCAATTACGCAGACAAAGGCATCCGGGTGAATGCCATCGCTCCCGGCACGATCGCCACGGAGTCCAATAAGGATCTGGAAGATGAAACACATAAACAGGCCCAGCTGAAAAAAATTCCGATGAACGCCTTCGGAAAACCGGAAGAAGTCGCAGCGGCCGCCGCATGGATGGTGTCGGAAGAAGCGAGTTACGTAACCGGAACGACACTTTTCGTCGACGGAGGCATGACGCTTTATCCGTCTCAGCTGGACAGATAAAAGAGGGGGGAAACCTTCTCTTTTTTGTTTAGGGAAGGATCATAAAGGAAATGGTTCTCTAAAAAACAGGAGGGCCGCAAGATGGCAAGTGACTGGTGGAAAGACGCCGTTGTCTATCAAATCTATCCGCGAAGCTTTCAAGATACGAACGGCGACGGCATAGGCGACCTGCGGGGGATTATCGCGCGTCTCGATTATATAAAAGAACTTGGCGCTGATGTGATATGGATCTGCCCGATTTACCCGTCGCCAAACGTTGATAACGGCTACGATGTGACGGATCATCAAGCGATTATGGAATCCTACGGAACGATGGAGGACTTTCACAATCTGCTTACAGAATGCCGCAACCGCGGATTAAAGCTTGTGATGGACTTCGTCTTAAATCATACATCCACGGAGCATCCTTGGTTCAAAGAGGCGGAAATGAATCCGGACAGCAAATACCGCGATTATTATATTTGGCGGCCGGGCACCGCGGACGGCCCGCCGACCGATTGGGTGTCGGATTACGGACAATCCGTCTGGCAGTACGAAGAACATACGGGCGAATATTACCTGCATATGAACGCCGTCAAACAAGCCGATCTGAATTGGGAAAATCCCGAGGTTCGGCAATCAGTATACGAGATGATGAGATTTTGGCTCGATAAAGGCGTGGACGGATTGCGAATAGACCAGCTTCATCTTCTGTCAAAAAAAGAATATTTGCCGCCATATGAAGATTACATCGCCCGCCGGGCCGATCCGAAGCCTTTCCGGCCAAACGGGGCACGGATACATGATTACTTAAAAGAAATGACGAAAGAGGTATTTTCCAAATATGACGTGATGTCAGTCGGCGAGGCCGGATCAGTGACGCCTGAGGAAGGGCTCGTCTACACGGGAACCGATGAGCATGAACTGAATATGATTTTTCATTTTCAGCATATGGAGCTTGATCAAAAGCCGGGCCAAGAGCATTGGGATGTAAAACCGCTTGAGCTGTCCGATTTAAAGAAAGTGCTCACAGACTGGCAGGAAAAACTGGAACATCAAGGCTGGAATACGCTGTATTGGTGCAATCATGACCAGCCCCGGATCGTATCCCGTTTCGGAGACGAAAGCACATACCGCAAAGCATCCGCCAAAATGCTTGCCGCCCTGCTTTATTTCATGAAAGGCACGCCGTACATTTACCAGGGAGAAGAAATCGGCATGACAAACGCTCCGTTTGACAGAATAGAGGATTATCAAGATATTCAGACCGTCAATATGTATCATAAAAGGGTATTTGAAATGGGCCGCAACAGAGAAGAAGTCATGGCGTCCATTATGGCGAAAAGCCGGGACCATGCCCGTACACCGATGCAGTGGGACGGCAGCAAGAATGCCGGATTTACGGAGGGCGAACCGTGGCTGAAGGTCAATCCCAATTACAAAACCGTCAATGCGGCCGAGGCTCAGGATGATCCCGATTCTATATTGAACTTTTACAAAAAACTGATCCGCCTGAGAAAACAGTATGCTGATATCATAAAAGGCAGCTACACGCTGCTGCTTCCTGATGACCCGCAGCTGTTTGTATATGAAAGACAGGCAAACGGACAAAAACTCATGTCCATCAGCAACGTATCGAAAGAAGAAGCCGCCTTTTATTGGCCGGACGGCTCCGAACCTGAAAGGGCCGAGCTGCTTCTCAGCAACTATGAAAATGACGGCGGCACGGAATCCCGCATCACATTCCGCCCATACGAAACAAGAGTTTATCTGCTTGCCTGATATGTGATACGACGCCCCCGTCCATACATGGCGGGGGCTTTTTAGGTAAATCGGATATCAATTTAGAAAAAAATATCTTGCAAAACGTAATTACTTCGTTTTATTATGGTATAGGTAACAAATGAACGAGAAAGTACGCTTTGGAAATCGTCATCATTCTGATTTACAGAACAGGGGGAAACGGCTTGTTTAAAAAATGGAGCGGAATCATTGTCATTGCGGCATGCTTTTTAATCGCGGCGGGCTGCGGCAATTCATCTTCAAAAGGTTCGTCAGGTTCTTCGAAAAGCGGCAAACTGCACGTCGTGACGACCTTTTATCCTATGTATGAATTCACGAAACAAATTGTCAAAGACAAAGGCGATGTAGACATTCTCATCCCGTCTTCGGTCGAACCCCATGATTGGGAGCCGACGCCGAAGGATATCGCCGGCATTCAAAACGCCGATCTTTTCGTATACAACAGCGAATATATGGAGACATGGGTTCCTTCAGCGGAAAAAAGCATGAGCTCTGATCATGCGAAGTTTGTAAAGGCGTCAAAAGGAATTGACTTACTCGAAGGTTCGGATGAAGAGGAAGAGGAACATGGACACGGCGGTCATGACCACAGCCACAGCATGGACCCTCACGTGTGGCTCAGCCCGGTTCTTGCGCAAAAAGAGGTCAAAACCATTACGGCGCAGATCGTAAAACAGGACCCGAAGAATAAAGCATACTATGAGAAAAATAGTAAAGAATATATTGCAAAACTGCAGGATCTTGATAAACTATACCGTACAACATTAAATAAAGCGGCGAAAAAAGAATTGATCACACAGCACGCGGCATTCAGCTATCTCGCCAAAGAATACGGCTTAAAACAAGTCGCGATTGCAGGCCTTTCTCCTGAAGAAGAGCCAAGTGCGGCCAAACTGGCGGATCTCAAAACGTTTGCCAAAAAGCATGATGTGAAGATCATCTACTTTGAAGAAGTTGCATCGCCTAAAGTTGCAGATACACTTGCCGGTGAAATCGGCGCGAAAACGGAAGTGCTCAATACACTGGAAGGTTTAAGCCAAAAAGAACGGGATAAAGGCATCGGTTATATCGACATTATGGAGAAAAACCTTGATGCACTGAAAGATTCGCTATTGGTTAAATAACATAGTGTGCGCCGCGGGGTGCACACTATTTCTATGCGGGAAAGGAAGGTCAGCATGAATCTCGTTACATTACAAGATATCGTTTTTGGTTATTCGCATACACCGGTGCTTGACGGCGTGTCGCTGGAAATCAAAAGCGGCGAATTCGTCGGCATTACAGGACCGAACGGCGCGTCAAAATCGACGCTCATGAAAGTCATGCTTGGCATGCTCAGACCTTGGGAAGGAACGGCCGAGATCAGTAAAAAAAACGCTGCCGGAAAACGCCTGACAATCGGCTATGTTCCGCAGCAGATTTCTTCATTTAACGCAGGATTCCCAAGCACAGTTCTGGAGCTTGTGCAATCAGGCCGTTATACGAAAGGAAAATGGTTTAAACGATTGAACGAAACGGATCACCACGAGGTGGAAAACGCGTTGAAGATGGTGGAAATGTGGGATTTCCGCCACCGGAAAATCGGCGATTTATCCGGCGGACAGAAGCAGAAAATCTGCATTGCGAGAATGCTTGCAAGCAATCCGGATCTGCTGATGCTTGATGAGCCGACAACCGCGGTTGATTATGAAAGCAGACAGGGTTTCTACGAATTTATGCACCATCAGGTGAAAAATCACAACCGCACCGTCGTCATGGTGACACACGAACAAAACGAAGTACAGCAGTATCTGGATAAAGTCATACGGCTTGAGAGGGGGGAAAAAGGCGGATGGAAATGTTTGACTTGGAATTCATGCGACGAGCTTTTCTAGCGGGAAGCATGATCGGAATTATGGCGCCGATATTAGGCGTATATCTCGTGCTGAGAAGACAGGCGCTGATGGCGGATACGCTGTCTCATATTTCATTGTCGGGCGTGGCCATCGGTTTTTTTCTCAGTACCAATATTACGGCGGCGAGCATCGTTGTCGTCACGATCGGAGCGATCGGCATTGAATACATGCGGCGGGCGTACCGTACATATTCAGAGGTATCTATCGCAATCTTAATGGCGGCCGGGCTGTCGTTTGCGATGTTTCTGATCAGCCTGTCAAAAGGCGGCGCGTCGATGAGCATCGATCAATATTTATTTGGATCGCTTGTCACGGTCAGCCAGCAGCAGGTCTATATTATCGGAGGCATTACCCTGCTGATTCTGCTTTATTTTATTATACTAAACAGACCGCTCTACCTGCTTACCTTTGACGAGGCGACGGCTAAGACATCAGGCATTAACACAAACCTCCTGTCAATGTCATTCAGCATCGTGACGGGGCTGGCGATTTCGGTCATTATTCCGATTATCGGCGTGCTGCTCGTTTCCGCGCTCCTCGTACTGCCCGCGGCTTTTGCAATCCGTATTGCCAAAGGGTTTAAATGGGTGTTTGCGGCGGCCATTATTATTTCTCTTTTCAGTGTGTTCATGGGGCTGACGTCTTCGTACCAGCTCGGAACGCCTCCGGGGCCGTCAATCACTTTACTGTTAATCATTCTGCTTCTGCTCGGGTTTACGCTGCAGGGGATTTGGAATGCGTTTAAAAAAGGAAAAGAACGAAAAAACCGCCGTTAAGCGGTGCAGCAGTCTCATCTGCTGCTCCGTTTGACGGCTTTTTTTACAGAAATATATCAGCAAGACGCTCATATGACTCTTTTTTTGCTTCGAAATCAAAGACGTTGCACAGCACCATTATCTCTTTTGTCTGATACCGCTCGGAAAGTTCAAGCAGACGGCGTTTCACTGCGGCAGGAGAGCCGACCACCATCCGCTTCCTGTTTTCTTCTATCTGTTTACGATCCTCCGGCGAATACGGATAAGCCTTCGCTTCTTCCACACTCGGCACGCGGCTGTCGGCGCCTTTTCCGACACGAAGAAGCCATAAATCCTGGCTTAAGGCGAGTTCTTCCGCTTTCTCATCCGTAGCCGCGCATATGACGAAAATGGCACAGAGCGAGGCGGGAGCGGAAAAATGGGCGGAGGCCCGGAAATGGTCCCGATAGATCTGAAAAGCTTTTTCCCCGCGTTCCGGATTAATGAAATGGCCGAAGACATAGCCCGCACCTTGAAGAGCGGCGCGTCTGGCGCTGTTTTCCCCGAGTCCGAGCACCCAAAGCTGCGGAGCTGTTTCAATCAAAGGCGCTGTTTTTATTCCTGCATAAGCATGGTTCGAGGGAATCGAATCTGTCAGAAAGGATGATAAATCCTCAAGCTGCCTGTTGAATTCGGTCATGCTTTTCTTTACCCCGTCTGTGAGGGCGAGCCGGATTTTCGTTGTGCCGCCCGGTGAGCGTCCGACCCCGAGGTCAATCCGGTTCGGATGCAGCGCCTCAAGCTGACGGAAAGTTTCCGCGACTTTATAGGGGCTGTACTGCGGCAGCAGCACGCCGCCTGATCCGACACGGATGGACGTTGTGGCTGCGGCGGTATGAGCGATCATAATTTCCGGCGAAACGCTTGCGAGCCCTCTTGTGCCGTGATGCTCGGCAAACCAGTACCGCTTATAGCCCCATCCTTCACTGAGGCGGGCGAGCTCCGCTGAACGGCGGAGCGTCTCGTGCGGCCCGTTTCCTTTGGATACGGGCGCCTGATCAAGTATGCTTAAATCAATCACTCGTCTGCCCCTTTCCTGACATGTATTGATACAAGGATAGGAAAAATGTTCAGTCCCCGTCAATTTCTTTGTTTTCTCTATTCTCTCCGGAACGAAGGAGAATATAGGAAGTGATTTTTCGCCGTTTTTCGCCAAAAATTCTTATGTTTTATGAAACTTTGATATAATAAAAGACGTATATCTTAATAAACACCGGGATTCTTGTCCTGGAATTTAGTAAAAATGCGCACTTGCGGCGTGCTTAGCGGCACCCTTACAGAATAGGAGTGAATCATATGGCGATCTCTTTACAAAAAGGACAGCGGATTGATTTAACAAAAGGAAAAGCCGGCCTGTCAAAACTGCTGGTCGGACTCGGCTGGGACCCTGTATCATCCGGGGGCTTTTTCGGAAAGCTGTTCGGCGGAGGCGGTGCCAATATCGACTGTGACGCTTCCGTACTGATGCTTGAAAATGATAAAATGACAGACAGCAAAAACGTCATCTATTTCGGCAATCTGAAAAGCCGGTGCGGCGGTGTCGTACATACGGGTGACAACCTGACGGGTGAAGGCGACGGCGATGATGAACAAATTCTCATCGATTTAGCGAAAGTGCCCGCTCAGATTAATAAACTTGTGTTTGTCGTCAATATTTACGACTGCGTCAGACGAAAACAGGACTTCGGCCTGATTCAAAACGCGTTCATCCGCGTTGTTGATCAGGCTAATCGCGAAGAACTGGTGACTTACAATTTAAGAGATAACTATTCAGGCAGAACGAGCCTGATCGCGGCTGAAATCTACCGCCAGGACGGCGAGTGGAAATTCGCCGCAGTAGGAGAAGGCACAAACGATACAAAAATCGGCGATATCGTTAACCGATACGCCTAAACGATAAAAAGGAGAGTGCACTCATGGCAATTTCATTGGCAAAAGGACAAAAAGTAGATTTGACTAAAACAAATCCGGGTCTTTCTAAAGTCGTTGTCGGCCTTGGCTGGGATACAAACAAATACGACGGCGGACATGACTTTGATTTAGATTCCAGCGTCTTTCTATTAAATGAAGCAGGAAGATGCGCGTCGCCCGATGATTTCATTTTCTATAATCAGCTTGAAGGCGGAAACGGCTCTGTCGCACATTCAGGCGACAACCTGACAGGCCAGGGCGAAGGCGATGACGAAAGCGTAAGGGTCAACCTGAGCGCGGTGCCTGCCGCTATTGACAAAATTTCATTCGTCATCACGATTCATGAAGCGGAAGCGCGCGGCCAAAACTTCGGACAAGTTTCCAACGCGTTCGTGCGCATTGTCAATGAAGAAACAAATGAAGAGCTGATCCGTTATGATCTGGCTGAAGATTTCTCAATTGAAACAGCCATTATCGCAGGGGAGCTTTACAGACATAACGGCGAATGGAAATTTTCCGCGATCGGCTCAGGCTACCAAGGCGGACTGGCCCGTATTGCGACAGATTACGGCCTGCAAATCGGCTGAACCATATCAAACACAGAAGGGAGAGACAGCACATGGCTATTCAATTGGCGAAAGGACAGCGTGTTGATCTGACAAAAACGAACCCCGGTCTTACAAAAGCGGTGATCGGCTTAGGCTGGGATACGAACAAGTACTCCGGAGGGCATGACTTTGACCTTGACGCGTCGGCTTTTCTTGTCGATGCCCATGACAACTGTGTAAATGATCTTGATTTTGTTTTCTACAATAACCTGGAACACCCGAGCGGGGGCGTCATCCATACGGGAGACAACCGGACGGGCGAGGGCGAGGGAGACGATGAACAAATTATCGTCGACTTCTCAAAAATACCCGCAAATATTGAAAAGATCGGCATCACCGTCACGATTCATGATGCGGAAGCGCGCGGCCAAAATTTCGGACAAGTGTCTAACGCGTTCGTGCGCGTCGTCGATGAAAACAGCCAGAATGAACTGCTTCGTTTCGATTTAGGGGAAGACTTCTCGATTGAAACGGCGGTTGTCGTTTGTGAGCTTTACCGCCATGGGGCTGAGTGGAAGTTTAACGCCATCGGCAGCGGGTTTTCCGGCGGTCTGGCATCACTTTGCCGGAATTACGGCTTGCAGGTGTAAGCAGGAAATTACCGTTTTACTAAATAGGAGGAAAAAACTTGGATTTTCTACATCATATTATGTCGACCTACGCTTCCTTTTTTGATTGGAAAATGTGGGGTGAGGTGCTGACTGACCCTGTATCATGGGGGCTGATCGGTTCCTTGGTTCTGCTGGAAGGGCTGCTGTCGGCCGACAATGCGTTAGTGCTTGCGGTTATGGTAAGGCATCTGCCTGAAAAACAGCGGAAGAAAGCATTAACATACGGATTGTTCGGGGCATATATTTTCCGTTTTATCTTTATCGGGATCGGAATGCTGCTCATTAAGTTCTGGTGGATCAAAGTGCTTGGCGCGCTGTACCTGGCTTGGCTCGTCATTAAGCATTTCTGGATCGGAGAAGGTGATGACGATACGGAAGGCATGAAGAAAAATTCATGGATGGTCCGTACGTTCGGAATTTTCTGGGCCACTGTCGTTTCAGTTGAGTTAATGGATCTGGCCTTCTCTGTTGACAGCATTCTGGCCGCGTTTGCGGTATCGGAAAAAGTGTGGGTGCTCTTGATCGGCGGTATGCTCGGCATTCTCATGATGCGTACAGTCGCAAAAGTATTCCTTGTTTTAATTGATAAAATCCCTGAGCTTGAAAACACGGCTTTCGTGCTGATCGGGATTATCGCCGTGAAAATGGCGGCGAGCGCCTTTGATTATGAAATGCCGCACGTTGTGTTCTTCGGAATCATCATCGCTGCGTTTGTGGTAACGTTTATTATCCACTATTTCAACAAACAAAAGCAGGTTCAGGAGCAAACGGCTGCATCTAAAGAAGAATAAAACAAAAAAGGAGGGAGAGTTCATTTCCTTCCTTTTTTGTACCGATAATCATGAAGAGAAAGGAGGAAGATGATGAGGCAGGAAGAATTGGTGATCCGAAAGGCCGAGCCGGAAAACGATGACTGGGAAACGTTTCTGATGCGGCCGCTGCCGGAACGTCCCGGTTACGAGCGGGAAAACGGGCTGGCGTTTACCCGGCTTGCCGTCCGGATTTTGGGCACTCCTTATGATGAGACGGAGTATTACAATAAGCTTTTCGAGCTGTCTTCTCATGAAAACATCCATGTGTTAAGCGAGACGCTGGATAAGACAATCGCGCCTGAAACGTTTCAGGCGCTCCAGCACATCCATTCGGTCAATCAAAAAGAGAAAGGGCTTTCGGTTTCCAGATTTGTCGCGTTTCTCGATGGGGGCAGGCTGCTTGCCAAACATGCTGATCCGCTTATGCACCGCCGGCTGAGAACCGCGTTTATGACGCTTTTGGAAACCTTTGCGGATCGGCATGAAAACGGGCTGAATCATCCCGATTTCCGGCGTGTGCTCTTGGATGTGTCAAAGTTTTCGCTGAACCACCTGAATCCATGGCTCGAACAAGCCGATATAGAGCGTGAGATGCCGAAGGTGGTGTGGTATGGAGACGCTGCCAAAAGCCAGCTCTATTTTCTCTATTATCTCATGCTGATCGGCTGTGACGTCCTATTGTTTCATCCGGCTGCGGAAGATCCGTTCAGCTTGATTGATCCGGATGAGGAACTCAGCTTTGTGATAAAGCTCCCCGCAACAGGCGGCCTTGAGCCATTCCCGAAAGAAAAGCCGGACAGAACGTCCACGACGGCCTACCGGTCAACGAAAGAAATTGAGCATGTGCTGAACCATGAGGAATCTATGATGTATAAGCCTTGGCAGTTCAGGGATCATACCCCGCAGTCCGTGACATTAAAAACGACGTATGATGAGTTATTTCTCATTGCGAAGGAGCGGGCGTTTATCCGGCCGCAATTTAAAGCGGACAGGGAGCGGGTGGCCGTTCCGAACCTTTTTGCGAAAGTGATGGGGGTTTCCAAAGATACGAAAGAATATTGGAACAGACTCCATACCGCCGCGGACTATCAGGAGACACATATGATCCGCAGTTTTCCGTTTACGGAAGAGCTGAAAGCCAACTACCAGTATCACTACAGTCAGGTTTTGAACGAAGAAGGAGCGATTAACGCGGAAAGGCTTAAAAGAAGCAACATCTGGCAGTACAAGCACCTCCCGTCAGGCGTGCAGAACGCCATCGCCAATGTGATTTCTGACATGTGCAGAAACCCAGGGCTGAAGGCTTTGCCCGGCGAGCAGGCAAGGGATGCCGCAATCTATTTGTTCCGCCAGGCGACGAACCTGCCCGCTTCGCTGCTGCAATTGATTCAGACGTTTGATTACGCCCAAACCGTTCCGAAACTCGTTTTATATCATACGGAACAAAATGGCGAACTCACACGTTCTGACGCCGCCGCTCTGTTGTTTTTAAATAAATTCGGCGTCGATATCATCTTGTATAATCCGCCGGGCCATCAGGACATTGAGCATTATATTGAAGAAAGCCAATTTGATGTCCATTGGCTGGAGGACATGGTGTTTCGGCAGGAATATAAGGAGCCGTCACTCGTAAGAAAGCTGTTTAGAACCATTACGCAAAAGCAGGGAGAGTAAATAAACATGACAGAAAATCAAAATCCGCTTGTTCTTGATAAAAATGAAGAGATTTCTGAACAAAAAGCAGATGACATCAGGGTGCAGCTGCGCCAAGACCCTGAGGTGCAGCGTATTTCGCAGCAGATTGATGTGAAAAACCAAATGGAGCTGCTGGAGTACGGAAAAGAACCGGCAGTTGAAATCTCGAAGTTCTCCGACCGCATCTTAAATATGATGAAAACAACAAGTGTCACGGATTCAGGCACAATGCTGACGCAGCTCGGAAAAATCATGGACCGTTTCGACAAAAATGATTTCGATGAACCAAAAGGATTTCTCGCTAAAATGTTCAAACGCGGCAACAGCATGATTGAAAAGATTTTTCAAAAGTACCGCACCCTGGGCGGAGAAATTGAAAAAATCCACGTCGAAATTTCAAAATACAAAGATGAAATGGCAAAGACGAACCATACGCTAGAAGAGATGTATGAAAACAACATTAACTACTACATGGAGCTTGAAAAGTATGTCGTTGCCGGGCAGATGAAGCTTGAGGAAATGCAGGCGCTCATTCCTTCTTATGAAGAAAAAGCGGCAGGCGGAAACCAGCTTGCGCAAATGCAGCTCGATACGCTTCGTGACGGGCTTCAGGCGCTTGAGGAACGTGTCTATGATTTAGATATGGCGCGGATGGTGGCGCTGCAAACGGCGCCGCAGATCCGCCTCCTTCAGCGCGGAAATACGAAGCTCATCGGGAAAATCAATTCCGCTTTCGTCATTACGATTCCGATTTTCAAAAACGGCATCATTCAGGCTGTCACAGTCAAACGGCAAAAGCTTGTGGCTGATTCAATGAGCGAGCTTGACCGCCGCACGAATGAAATGCTGAAGCGCAACGCTGAAAATATTTCAAACCAAAGCGTGGAGATTGCCCGTATGGCAGGCCGTCCGAGCATTGACATTGAGACGATTGAAACGTCTTGGAACACGATTGTCAGCGGTATGCAGGAAACGAAACAGATCGAAGAAGAGAACAGACGTATCAGAGAAGACGGCGCGAAACGGATTCAACAGCTTCAGGATAATATTAAAAACGCAGTCTTAAAGAATTAACACACACCCCGCTTGCTTACGGCAAGCGGGATTTTTTTGCGAAAAAAGATAATGACAATGTGTAAAGACAGGTGTAAACTTATACGGTAATCATTTTCGATTTGAGGTGCTGCTTATGAACAAACAACCTGCCGTCACTCCGCGAAAACTTCTGGCGATTGCCGGAATGGGCTGGCTGTTTGATGCGATGGATGTCGGAATTTTATCGTTTATTATCGCCGCGCTTCACACTGATTGGAATTTAACACCCGATCAAATGAAATGGATCGGAAGCGTCAATTCCATCGGTATGGCAGCGGGCGCCTTTGTATTCGGAATGCTGGCCGACAGGATCGGCCGGAAAAAAGTGTTTATGATCACGCTGTTATTCTTTTCTGTCGGAAGCGGCATATCCGCTTTCGCAACGGGATTGACGGTTTTTCTCATATTGCGTTTTCTGATCGGAATGGGGCTTGGCGGGGAACTGCCTGTCGCCTCGACGCTCGTGTCAGAAGCGTCCGCTCCCGAAAAGCGGGGACGGATCATCGTGCTGCTTGAGAGCTTTTGGGCCGCGGGCTGGCTTCTTGCGGCGGTGATTTCCTACTTTGTCATACCGTCATTCGGCTGGCAGGCCGCGCTGCTCTTAACGGCGCTGGCCGCGTTTTATGCGCTGTACTTGCGGAAAAGCCTTCCGGAATCACCGGCGCATCAGGCATTGCCGCAGAAAAAAAGCATACGCGGGCAGGCGGGAAGTGTCTGGACGAAACCGTATATCCGGCCGACGGTGCTGCTGTCTGTCGTTTGGTTCTGCGTTGTCTTTTCATATTACGGCATGTTTTTATGGCTGCCGAGCGTGATGCTGATGAAAGGCTACAGCATGATTGAGAGCTTCGAATACGTCCTTCTGATGACACTTGCTCAGCTTCCCGGATATTTCTCTGCGGCGTGGCTGATCGAAAAAGCGGGGCGGAAGACCATCTTAGTCATCTATTTGCTCGGAACGGCGGGCAGCGCTTATTTCTTCGGTGCCGCGGATTCATTGGCCATGCTGCTCACAGCGGGCATGCTGCTGTCCTTCTTCAATCTCGGCGCATGGGGCGTGCTTTACGCCTATACACCGGAGCAGTATCCTGCGGCGATCCGTGCGACCGGTTCCGGCACAACGGCGGCTGTCGGCAGAATCGGCGGCATTTTCGGTCCGCTTCTCGTCGGATCGCTTGCAGCCCGGAACGTTTCGTTTACAGCAATTTTCGCCGTCTTTTGTGCGGCCATCCTGGTTGCTGTCATCACCATTATTATTCTCGGAAAAGAAACGAAACAGACAGAGCTTGCGCAATGAGCACCCTTTTGAGGTGCTTTTTTTAGTGAGCTGTCTGTTGGCAGACCTATATTTTTCCTTAATATCCCTTATTTTTAGGAGGGGAAAACTTCTTTTTCCGGGACAATGTCGCAAAAAAATTCTTGTATTTGTAAAAAAAGGATAGGAAATCAGTTTGCAGCACATTCGATGGAAACGTTCTCAAGCCTGATAAAAGCCCGGTTTCCTTTATAATTTATCCTCAATAAGGAGGATTAGAGAGTATTTAGAAGCATACCAGAGGAAAATAAGACACAGGGATGTTTTTAAAGTAATGATACAAAATAAAAGGGATTATGATGTTTGTTTGACTTATTACAAACGTGTTACGGTATTAAAGATTGCTTATTATGGAGGGAAAATATGAATTTGGATGAGAAACCAATTAAGATAAAAGTCGAAAATGTATCTAAGGTTTTCGGAAAACAGACAAAAAAAGCCATTCAGATGCTGTCCAGCGGAAAAAACAAAAAAGAGATCCTGAAAGCGACCGGATCAACCGTTGGTGTCAATCAAGCAAACTTTGATGTATATGATGGGGAGATATTTGTCATCATGGGTCTATCGGGGAGCGGTAAATCAACTTTAGTTCGGCTGTTAAACCGGCTTATTGAACCGACTGCCGGGAATATTTATATTGATGGTGACATGATAACAAATATGTCAAAAGACCAGCTCCGGGAAGTGCGCCGGAAAAAAATCAGCATGGTCTTTCAAAAATTTGCGCTGTTTCCGCACAGAACAATTCTTGAAAATACGGAATACGGCCTGGAGCTTCAAGGCGTCGACAAAAAAGAGCGTGAGCAAAAAGCGCTTGATTCGCTTAAACTTGTCGGTCTTGAAGGCTTTGAACACCAATTTCCTGATCAGCTCAGCGGAGGAATGCAGCAGCGTGTCGGACTTGCCCGCGCATTGACGAATGATCCTGACATTCTTCTGATGGATGAAGCTTTCAGTGCGCTTGATCCGCTGATCCGCAAAGACATGCAGGATGAGCTTTTAGACCTTCATGACTCTGTCGGCAAGACGATCATCTTCATCACGCATGATCTTGATGAAGCATTGCGCATCGGCGACAGAATCGTGCTGATGAAAGACGGTAACATCGTTCAGATCGGGACGCCTGAAGAAATTCTGATGAGCCCGTCCAATGAATACGTTGAGAAATTCGTTGAGGACGTTGATTTATCCAAAGTTCTGACAGCGGGCCACATCATGAAGCGCGCTGAAACCGTGCGGATTGACAAAGGGCCTCGTGTAGCGCTGCAGCTCATGAAGAATCTCGGTATTTCTTCTATTTACGCCGTTGATAAACAGAAACAGCTTCTCGGCGTCATTCACGCGGCGGATGCGAAAAAAGCGGTGGAATCCGACTTATCGCTTCAGGATATTTTAAATACTGAATTTACGACTGTGCACGAAAGCACGTACTTGACGGAAATTTTCGATGTCGTGTCTGATGCGAATATTCCGATCGCCGTCACGGACGATAAGGACCGCATGAAAGGCATTGTCGTGAAAGGCGCATTAATCGGCGCGCTTTCAGGAAATAACGATTATATAAATGTTGAAGATTCTGCTGAACAAGCTCAGGATTCTTCTGTTCAGGGGGTGAAGTAAATGGACAGATTGCCTAGAATTCCGTTAGCAGATATCGTTGACCGGTTTGTTGACTGGCTTACCATGACGTTCGGAGGTTTCTTTGACGGAATCTCAAACGGTTTGGCCGCTTTCGTAAACGCGATTGTGAGCGGTTTGGGTTTCATCCCGTCTATTTTATTGACTGTTATTTTTGCAGCTCTCGCTTGGTGGATCAGTACGAGAGGAATTGCACTCTTTACGTTAATCGGATTCCTTGTTATTGATTATTTGGGTTATTGGTCGCCGATGCTGCAAACGTTGGCGCTTGTCGTCACATCTGTTTTGATTTCCATTATTATCGGGGTTCCGATCGGCATATGGGCGTCTCAGAAAGAAACGGTCCGCCGCATTGTCACACCGATTCTGGATTTAATGCAGACCATGCCGGCTTTCGTATATCTGCTGCCTGCGATTTTCTTCTTTAATATCGGGGTTGTGCCAGGCGTCGTGGCATCTGTTATTTTCGCAATGCCTCCGACGATCCGCATGACGGTTCTCGGTATTAAACAAGTTCCGGCTGATTTGATCGAAGCGACGGAAGCATTCGGTTCAACGACGTCTCAGCGTCTGTTCAAGGTGCAGCTTCCGCTTGCCACAAAAACGATTCTTGCCGGTATTAACCAAAGCATCATGCTTGCTTTATCAATGGTCGTTATCGCGGCCATGGTCGGTGCGCCGGGTCTCGGTTCTGAAGTATACAGCGCCGTGACACAGTTGAAAACCGGTGTCGGAGTGGAAGCGGGTATCGCGATCGTCATCGTAGCGATTACACTCGACCGTATCACGCAAAACATTAAAGTGAAGAAGAAGAGCAGGGGGAATGCCTGATGCTTAAGAAAATCATCGGTGTCGGCGTTACCGCTGCGCTGGCTCTTTCTTTGGCTGCCTGCGGTTCGCAGACTGATGGTAAGGCAACGGCTGCGGACCAGGTGAACAAAACCATTATCGGTATTGATCCGGGATCGGGGATCATGGCCCTGACGGATGAGGCCGTGAACGATTACGGATTGAAAGACTGGAATGTCGTCACGGCGTCAAGTGCTGCCATGACGGCGACATTGAAGAAATCATATGACCGGAAAAAGCCGATCATCGTAACGGGCTGGACGCCGCACTGGATGTTCTCCAGATACAAGCTGAAGTTCCTTGATGATCCGAAAAAAACGTACGGAACTGCCGAGCAGATTCATACGATTACAAGAACCGGCTTCAGTAAGGAACAGCCTAACGCGGCCAAAGTTCTCAGCCAGTTCAAATGGACGCAGGACGATATGGGAGAAGTCATGATTGCCGTTGAGGAAGGCGAAAAGCCGGCCAAAGCCGCTGCTGAATATGTGAAAAAACATAAAGATCAAGTAGCTCAATGGACAAAAGGCGCTCATAAAGTAAAAGGTGATAAAATCAACCTGGCTTATGTGGCGTGGGACAGTGAAATCGCAAGTACGAACGTGGTCGGAAAAGTATTTCAAGACCTCGGCTATGACGTGAAGCTGACGCAAGTGGAGGCAGGACCGATGTGGACTGCGATTGCGACAGGCAGCGCGGATGCGTCATTGTCTGCTTGGCTTCCGAATACCCATAAGGCATATGCGTCTAAATATAAAGGCAAATATGAAGATGTGGGAACGAGTCTGACAGGCGTCAAGATGGGTCTGGTCGTTCCTCAGTATATGAAAAACGTCAATTCAATTGAAGATTTGAAGAAGTAATGAAAAAAAGCAGCCCTGTAACGGGCTGCTTTTTTTTATGCTTCAAACGATTTGAGGACGGCGGCCGTTAATATCTCAACGCCAGTAAAGATGGCGCTTCGGTCAAATATCATTTGGGGATGGTGAAGTCCCGGCTCCAGACCGCATCCCAGGCCGAGCATCGTCGTTTTCAAGTTCGGCACCTTTAACCCGTAAAAATGAAAATCCTCTCCACCGGTTGTCACAAGAGGTTCATCCACATGTTCTTCTCCGAGAATGCCGCTTATCGCAGATGCCATGATGGCTTCCGCCTCCTTGTTTCGCTCGGCTGCCGGGAGGCTGTGTTCTTTTTGCAGTTCAATTTTTGCGCCGAATGCGGCAGCCGCCGCCTCACAGGCTCTTTCGGTTTCGGCGGTTAATTTCTCCATGGCGGCATTGGTTTGTGCGCGGAGATCAAGGCTGAACGATGCTTTTCCCGGAATGATATTGGAACTCTCTCCGCCTGCCTGAAGCTTTGTCATCTTCACGGAATGCGGGATGCCGGGATCAAGATGAATGAAGCTGAGTTTTTGGACGAGAAGAGCGGCGATTTCGATACTGTTAAGGCCGAGATGCGGTCTTGCGCCGTGGGCTTCTTCTCCGATAATCAGGCCTTCTATATGCTGGCTTGAGCCATGCAGAATGGACGGTGCGCATCGGCCGTTTGCCGTTTCCTGTACGGGGCGCACGTGCACGCCGTATAGGAAGTCAACATCATCCAGTACGCCTTTTTCAATCATTTTCAGCGCTCCGCCGCCTTTTTCTTCCGCCGGCTGAAAAATAAAGCGGATGGTGCCCTTCGGAAGTTTCGGCTGACTCTTTAAAAGCATCATCGTGCCGAGCGCCATCGTCATATGTGAATCATGTCCGCATGAATGGTTCGCCTGAAAGACACCGTCCACTTCCTGCCACAGCGCGTCAATATCCGCCCGGACAGCCACAACGGGCGAGCCTTCTCCGATTTCGCCGACAACACCGGTACAATCATCAAACGTGCGGGTCCGGCAGCCGGCCGCTTTCAGTTTTTCAGTCAGATATTCAGTTGTTTGATATTCTTTCCAGCTTACTTCGGGATTGGCGTGCAGGTGGTCAAAAATATCCATAATGACTTGCTTTTCATGCTCTGTGAGTCTGTTCATGCCGTAAGTCCTCCTTCAAAAGCTGTCTGTTTTTTATTTTTGATATTGAAAACAGGCAATCGGTCTGTATATAATATAGCACACATATCTGTATTTTCTGAATAGTTTATAAATTTAAAGCGGGATGGTGATGGTATGGCTGTTCCCAAGGCCGAACCTGTATTGAAAAAGAAGAAATTGTTTGTGATGCCTGATGCTTATGTGCTGCTGTTCATTGCCGCTTTACTATGCGCGATAGCATCGTACATCGTTCCCGCGGGGGAATTTGACAGGGTGACAAAGGGCAGTGTGACGTCCGCCGTCCCGGGAAGCTATCATTCTTTGAACCAGTCTCCGGTCAGCCCGATCGCTTTTTTTACCGCGATTCAGGAAGGGATGACAAGTTCCGCGCCGATTATTTTTTTAATCCTGTTTACAGGCGGCACCATTGCGATTTTGGAGAAAACGGGCGCCATCAATGGATTGATCAATAATGTCATCAGTACGTTCCGCACAAAACAGCTGCTGTTTATTGCGATTGTCGGATCTCTATTTTCGATCCTCGGTACAACCGGCATCGTCGTTAATTCCGTGATCGGCTTTATTCCGATCGGCCTGATTGTCGCCCGTTCGCTGAAATGGGACGCCGTGGCCGGAGCGGCAGTCATTTATATCGGCTGTTATGCCGGGTTTAACGCGACGATTTTATCACCTTCACCGCTCGGGTTATCACAAAGCATCGCGGAGCTGCCGCTGTTTTCCGGCATCGGCCTGCGGATTGCCGTCTACATTTGTTTTCTGCTATCATCTATTTTATATATTTATCGGTATACGAGAAAACTCAGAAAAGCAAAGGAAGCCAGTCTGCTGGGGAACGATTGGTTTCCGGCGGCAGGTTCACTCCCGCAGGTTTCTGAGCCGGAGGACAAGCATGTCCCGTTTACTGTCCGCCATAAACTGATTCTGGCTGTTGCGGCTTTGTCGCTTGCCGGCTTTTTATACGGCGCGCTTACTCTTGGCTGGTCTGATTCAGAGATGGCCGCTGTGTTCATTTTTATCTCAATCGTGTCCGGCCTGATTGCGGGAATGGCGGCAAATGATATCGCAAAAACGTTTATTACAGGCTGTCAGGGGCTCGTTTATGGTGCGCTGATCGTCGGAATGGCGAGAAGCATTTCCGTTATCCTGGAACATGGAAAGCTGCTTGATACGGTAGTCAATGGACTTGCGTCACTGCTACACGGTTTCAGCCCGATGGCAGGCGCAATCGGAATGTATATTTCCAGCGCCCTGCTTCATTTTCTGATTTCATCGGGCTCAGGGGAGGCGGTCGTATTTATTCCGATCTTGGCGCCGCTTGCCGATCTGATGGGCATCACGAGACAGGTCGCGGTTGAAGCGGTCATGCTCGGAGAAGGCGTCGTAAACTGTGTCAATCCGACTTCCGGCGTGCTGATGGCCGTACTGGCTGCCAGCGGCATTCCGTACGTAAAGTGGCTTCGCTTCATGATTCCGCTGGCGCTGATTTGGTTTGTCATCGGCCTCGTGTTTATCTGCATAGGCGTCCTGATCAATTGGGGTCCTTATTAACATTTTTGTCAATGATATTTCGGTTTATCATTATGAATCGGCAAGATATAATGGGAGTTGTAAGCCATTCTTAATAGTACGGGAGGAAGTCATGAATCAGCGTCGGAACGGACTTTCAAACGTGAATGGAAAGAGTGAGAGTGTGAAAGAGAAAGAACGAATGATTTGGTCAGAAGTCGGAATGCTTGTGGGCACACTGTCTTTGCTTGATATCATCGTACGCGGACTTGTTCTGAACTGTCCGTTTAGGGAATGGGCCGGAAGCTTGGCGGTTTTCTTCATTATAATTGTTTATTATTGTATCAGGGCGGGAGCGTCGGGAATGCTCATGCCGAGAATAGACACCAAAGAAGAACTGAAAAAGCGGGTGAAGCAGCAGCGGATAGATTCAATTGCAGTCACTTTTGCGGCAGCGGCGCTTACGATGTACGACAGGGGGTTTCCCCATACATTCTTTGCTTGGCTGAAAATGATCTTTCTTTTTATCGTCTGCGGAGGCATTCTGTTTCTGCTTCGGTATGTCATTGTGAAGCTGTCTTACAGAAGAGCGATAAAAGAAATAAAAAAGAAATCATCTTGATGGTGGTTTCTTTTTTTGTTTATAAGAGAAAAGTCTTTTTATTTGATAGGAATAAAGATTTGAATTCACTCTGCCGCGTTGCTTTGATAGAGAGTGTGTGATAAGTTCAAATGTAAGCGTTAACAGAATTCTCCAGTCTTCACAACAATTGAAAGGAGGAAGCTGAAGAAAGAGTAAGAGGAATTTTTGACTCCGCAGTCAGTCTTCAAAAATCAAATAAGGAGTGTCAAAAATGTTTAAAAAACGATTCAAAACCTCTTTACTGCCGTTATTCGCCGGATTTTTACTGCTGTTTCATTTGGTTTTGTCAGGCCCGGCGGCTGCAAACGCTGAAACTGCACACAAATCGAATGAGGTGACCGATTCATCGGTCAAAAACGGGACCATCCTTCATGCATGGAATTGGTCATTCAATACGTTAACAGAAAATATGAAAGAGATTCGTGATGCGGGTTATGCAGCCATTCAGACGTCTCCGATTAACCAAGTAAAGGAAGGGAACCAAGGAGATAAAAGCATGTCGAACTGGTACTGGCTCTATCAGCCGACATCGTACCAAATCGGCAACCGTTACTTAGGCACTGAACAAGAATTTAAGGACATGTGTGCAGCCGCGGAAAAATATGGCGTAAAAGTCATTGTCGATGCGGTTGTCAATCATACCACCAGCGATTATGGCGCGATTTCTGACGAGATTAAGCGTATTCCAAACTGGACCCATGGAAACACACAAATTAAAAATTGGTCGGACCGATGGGACATCACTCAAAATGCATTGCTTGGGCTGTATGATTGGAATACTCAGAATACTGAGGTGCAAGCCTACCTGAAAGGTTTCTTGGAAAGAGCATTGAATGACGGAGCAGACGGGTTCCGCTATGATGCCGCCAAGCATATAGAGCTTCCGGATGATGGGAATTACGGCAGCCAATTTTGGCCGAATATCACAAATACATCGGCGGAGTTCCAATACGGAGAAATCCTGCAAGACAGCGCGTCCAGAGATACTGCTTATGCGAATTATATGAATGTGACGGCTTCTAACTATGGGCATTCCATCAGATCCGCTTTAAAGAACCGTAATCTGAGTGTGTCGAATATCTCCCATTATGCATCTGATGTATCTGCGGACAAGTTAGTCACATGGGTGGAATCACATGATACGTATGCCAATGATGATGAAGAGTCTACATGGATGAGTGATGACGATATTCGTTTAGGCTGGGCAGTGATTGGTTCGCGCTCAGGAAGCACGCCTCTTTTCTTTTCCAGGCCTGAGGGCGGAGGAAATGGTGTAAGATTTCCCGGAAAAAGTCAAATAGGAGATCGCGGGAGCGCCTTATTTAAAGATCAGGCGATCACTGCGGTCAACCAATTTCACAATGAAATGGCCGGGCAGCCTGAGGAACTCTCAAATCCGAATGGGAACAATCAAATATTTATGAATCAGCGCGGCTCAAAAGGCGTTGTGCTGGCAAATGCAGGATCATCTTCTGTCACCATCAATACTTCAACGAAATTACCTGACGGCAGGTATGATAATAGGGCCGGCGCCGGTTCATTTCAAGTAGCGAACGGCAAACTGACAGGTACGATCAATGCCAGATCCGCGGCTGTTCTTTATCCTGATGATATTGGAAATGCGCCTCATGTCTTTCTTGAGAATTACCAAACAGAGGCAGTCCATTCTTTCAATGATCAGCTGACGGTCACCCTGCGTGCAAATGCGAAAACAGCAAAAGCCGTTTACCAAATCAATAATGGGCAGGAGACAGCATTTAAGGATGGAGACCGATTAACGATCGGGAAAGAAGATCCAATCGGCACGACATACAACGTCAAGTTAACCGGAACGAACGGCGAGGGTGCATCGAGAACCCAAGAATACACGTTTGTCAAAAAAGACCCGTCTCAAACCAACATCATTGGCTATCAAAATCCGGATCATTGGGGCCAGGTAAATGCTTATATCTATAAACATGATGGAGGTGGGGCCATAGAATTAACCGGATCGTGGCCGGGGAAAGCCATGACTAAGAATGCAGATGGAATTTACACGCTGACGCTGCCTGCGAATGCGGATACGGCCGACGCAAAAGTGATTTTTAACAATGGCAGCGCCCAAGTGCCCGGACAGAACCAGCCCGGCTTTGATTATGTGCAGAATGGTTTGTATAACAACTCTGGTTTGAATGGTTATCTTACGCATTAATGGATAGGGCCATCATCACATCAGCGTGCCGACAAACCCTCGCTTCTGAGAAAGGGACAGCGCGTCTTCAATCACGCTGAAAAGATGACAACATCCTAAAACGGTTCCGTTTTAGGATGTTGTCAACAATCTGGAAACCATCATCGATATTTTTTTGTCCAAAAATCAAACTTTTCTCTTGCAAAAGTTTGTGAAGTGTTGCACAATATAAATGTGAAATACTTCACAAGATAAAAACAGACACCACGAAACACTGGAGGATGAGCATACATGATGAACGAACGAGTGAACAAAGTAGCATTAATCGGAGCAGGTTTTGTTGGAAGCAGTTATGCATTTGCGTTAATTAACCAAGGGATCACAGATGAGCTTGTGATCATTGATGTAAATAGAGAAAAAGCCATGGGAGATGTCATGGATTTAAATCACGGAAAGGCATTTGCGCCTCATCCGGTCAAAACGTCTTACGGCACATATGAGGATTGCAAGGATGCCGATATCGTGTGCATCTGTGCAGGGGCCAATCAAAAACCGGGCGAAACGAGACTTGAGCTGGTCGAAAAAAATCTCGCCATTTTTAAAAGCATTGTCGGTGAAGTAATGGCAAGCGGATTTGACGGCATCTTCCTCGTTGCCACAAACCCGGTCGACATTCTCACTTATGCGACATGGACATTCAGCGGGCTTCCGAAAGAACGCGTCATCGGCAGCGGCACGACACTGGATTCTGCGCGATTCCGTTATATGCTGAGTGAATACTTCGGAGCCGCTCCGCAAAACGTACACGCCCACATTATCGGCGAGCACGGCGATACCGAGCTTCCTGTATGGAGTCACGCCAATATCGGCGGAGTGCCGGTGCAGCAATTGCTGGAGAAAAATGCAGCTTACAAACAGGACGAGCTGGATCAGATCGTTGACGATGTGAAAAACGCGGCCTACCATATTATCGAGAAAAAAGGCGCGACATATTACGGAGTGGCGATGAGCCTCGCCCGCATCACAAAAGCGATTTTGCGTAATGAAAACAGCATTTTAACCGTCAGCACATATCTGGACGGCCAATACGGTGTAAACGACGTCTTTATCGGCGTTCCGGCTGTCGTCAATCGGAACGGCATCGCAGGTGTGACGGAACTTGAGCTGAATGAAACAGAACAGGCTCAATTCAGCCGCAGCGCAAACGTGCTGAAAGATATTCTCGCTCCGCATTTCGCAGAGTAAACAAAAAAGCAGTACATGACAAACGCCATGTACTGCTTTTTTTAATTCGCTTTTTTCGCCATTTCCTGAGAGGTTTTTACTCTCGCTTTTCCCATAAACAAAATGGTAACGGCGGCAATGACGATCGGCGCCAGCGCAAGCGTAAATACATATGTGATGCTTTGCGACATGGCGTCAATAATGCGATCCAGAATGTGCGGCGGAATATGAGCGCGCGTGCCTGCCTGGAAAATCTCCTGCGGATTTCCGATGTTCTGCATCGCGCCGCCCGCTCCTTTCATGCCGCTGAATGAATCTGTGAGCTTATTGGTAAACACATTCGTCTGGATGGTTCCGAAAATCGTCACACCGAGCGTCATGCCGAATGATCTCAAAAACGAGTTTGTTGAGTTGGCGCTTCCGCGGTAACGCGGCTCCAGATCGTTCATGGACGCAGCCGGCAGCAGTGAGAAGTTAAAGCCGACGCCGAATCCGGAGATCAGCATGAATACCGTCAGCATCGTACGCGCCGTATCCGGTGTCATATTGGAAAGCAGCAGCATTCCGATAAAGAAAGCGACCACGGAAATCAGCATTAAATTGCGGAACCGCACTTTCGTCTGGAAAATTCCGCCGATCATACTTCCGATAACAGAACCGATCATCATCGGCGTCAAAATAAAGCCCGCGCTTGTCGCGGTGCTTCCGTACACAGCCTGAACGAAGATCGGGATAAACACCGCTAAAATGACGAACGTGGCTCCGTAAAGGAATGCCAGAATCTGTGCCGTAGCAAATAAACGGTTTTTAAACATCCAAAATGAGATAATCGGTTCTTCCGCTTTTCTTTCCACAATAAAAAAGGCGATAAAGAACACGGCGAATACAGCGAACAGACCGATGATCTGCACGGAGTTCCAATCATACGTTTTTCCGCCGAGCTCAAGAGCGAACATCAGACCGACAATGGAAACCACCAGCGTGATTGCGCCGGCCCAGTCGATTTTCTGCTTCTTGTGTTCAAGGGACTCTTTATAATAACGCAGAATGAAAAACAATGATAAAATACCGATCGGCACGTTGATGTAAAACACCCAGTGCCAGCTGATGGAGTCGGTAATGAGCGCGCCTAAAAGCGGCCCGAGAACGCTGGACAGGCCGAAAACGGCACCGAACATGCCCGACATTTTTCCGCGTTTTTCCGGCGGAAATAAATCAAAAATGATCGTGAAGGCGATCGGCATCAGCGCGCCTCCCCCGATTCCCTGAATGACGCGGTAAATAATGAGCTGATCCATTGTTTGGGCGATTCCGCATAATGCAGATCCGATTAAGAAAAGAATAAGACCGAATAAAAAGAAACGCTTGCGTCCGTACATATCGGACAGTTTTCCGTAAATCGGCATACCGGCCATAACGGCTACCATGTATGATGCCGTCACCCACGCGAACTTATCGAAACTTCCGAGGTCCGCCACGATATTTCCCATCGCAGTGGCAACGATTGTGTTATCCATAGCCGACATTAAAATGCCCAGCAAAAGACCGATGACGACAAACTTCGTCGAGGCGTCCTTCGCGGCTGTTTGTTCCATGCTTTTTCCTCCCATACTTACTTTTGATCATTAAATTTGCTATGATCATATTAGATTTGCCGAAAATTATCTTGATCGTCAAGATAAATTGATTTTATAGGGAGGCCTGTCAGTTGTCAACAAGAAATACCAGAAGCGAGACGGAGGAAACCGCCATACAGTTATTCCGGAAGATGGCCACAAGGACGATCCTTTTTCATCAGGCGGCCGCTCAATCTCTCGGTCTGTTTCCGACCGATTTGAAATCAGCTGATATCTTAAATGAAGCAGGCCCGATGACCGCAGGCGAGCTTGGGAAAAAAACCGGCCTCAGCACAGGTTCGGTAACGGCGCTCATTGACCGGCTCGAAAAAGCGGGATATGTCATGAGGAAAAAAGACCCCGAAGACAAACGGCGGGTGATCATCGTGCCGCTGACAGCAGGAAAAGCGAATGTGAAACAATTGTTCAGCTCCTTATCCCGGTCTACGATCAGCCTTTGCCGGCAATATAAAGAAGAAGAATTGCAGCTGATATTCGATTTTTTAGGAAAAGCGACGGACATGATGGAAGACGAGCTTGAGAAATTAAAATAATGTATCATAGCACGGCCCATTCATGAATAACTTGTACAAGTTGCATGAATGAGGGGGAAGCCAATGAACATCTTTTTAAGCTATATCGTTCTCGGGCTGTCATTGTCAGCACCTGTCGGCCCGGTCAATGCGGCGCAAATTGACAAAGGCATCAAAAACGGCTTTTGGCATGCATGGATTTTCGGTCTTGGCGCCATGGCCGCGGACGGGCTGTATATGATTCTGATCTATTTCGGGCTGTCTCAATTTTTGACCGCTCCTTTTGTAAAAACGTTTTTGTGGCTCTTCGGTTTTTTCGTGCTGACCTATACGGGAGTCGAAACGTTAAAAAATATCAGGGAAGCCATGAATGTCAGAAGCGGAAAAGGAAAACCGGCTTTTTACAAAACATTCGGCGCGGGATTTTTTATTTCTCTTTCCAATCCGCTGAGCATTTTATTCTGGCTCGGCATATACGGGAGCATTCTCGCCAAAACCGCTGAATCCTTCGATGCAAATCAGCTTTTGATTTACAGCTCCGGCATTCTTCTCGGCATTTTGATCTGGGATTTCTGCATGGCGGTCGCCGCGAGCACTTTCAGAAATCTCCTTCATGAAAAAGCGCTCCGCTGGCTGACGGGAGCGGCGGGTGTGTCTTTGATCGTTTTCGGGTTTTATTTCGGATGGCAGGGGATTCAAATGCTCATCTCATAAATAGAAGAGTCACCCATCGCCTATCTCCGTCATAACGTATCATGACGATACTGGAGGTGGGCCGATGGCAAGCGGGCTGTACACAAAAAGTTGCCTTGAGGAAAAGTTATTGGATCTGCCAAATTGGCAGAGAATCGCTTTTGAGCTTCTATCAGAAAAAGTAGGCGATAAAGCGGATACGTTTCCGTGCATTCCCGGACGTCAGGGATTTTTGACAGATCAGCTCCGGATATCCTTTGCGGGTGATCCCCGCGAAGAGGGAACCCCGGAGGAAGTGGGGATGCTGCTGTCAGAGTACGGAAAGATCTCAAGGGATACCGGAAGATACGCGTCGCTGCTTGTGATTTTTGATACGCCTGAGGATTTAGCTGAGCATTATTCCATTGAGGCGTATGAAGAGCTGTTCTGGTCTTTTTTAAACCGGCTGAGCGGCTGCGACCCGAATGACTGGCCGGAAGATATGCCGGAAGACCCTGAACATTATAAATGGGAGTTCTGCTTTGCCGGCGAGCCGTATTTTATTCTGTGCGCGACGCCTGCGCATGAAGCGAGACAAAGCAGAAGCTTCCCTTTTTTTATGCTGGCGTTTCAGCCGAGATGGATTTTCGAAGGATTAAATGATTCAACCGCGTTCGGACGAAACATGAGCCGGCTGATCAGAAAACGCTTAGAGGCGTATGATGAAGCCCCTCTTCATCCCCGATTGGGGTGGTACGGAGGAAAAGACAATTTAGAATGGAAGCAATATTTCCTCCGTGATGATGAGACGCAAGTGTCAAAGTGTCCCTTTTCTTATTTGAAAAGACTGTTTAAACCGACGAAATAAGCTATGATCCGGCAGGGCTGTGTCCCTGCTTTTTTTGTACGATCCATGTCACGATCGCAATGACGGCGAGAAAACAAAGGCTGACCAGAAAACCGGGCCGGCTCGATTTCTCAAACAGCGTCCCGGAGACGGCCGCGACGATCAGCACAAGGGCGATAACAATCTGTGCGGTTCCCATCTTTGTCGTTTCGAGCAGTTTCTTGCCCGAGAACAAAATGAACAGCCACGTATAAAGAAGCATGAGGCCCGCCGCGGTTGTCATGTGTTCATATATGTTTTTTGGCAGCACCAGTGACAGGATGATGGAGACGATGAGTCCGGCAAACGTCAATCCGAGCGCAGGCCAGCAGATTTTTTTGTTTTCCTTTAACCTGAAGCATTTCGGCGCATCCCCGTCATCGGCCATTGTACAAAGCAATGTCGTCACGGCAAACAGCGAGGCGACGAGCGTGGAAAATCCCGCAATAATAAAAATCCCGTTAAAAATATCAAGAATGATATCTAAATGAAAACCCTTCAGCGATGTAATAAACGGGCTGTCCTGTTCGGTGAATTTGCCCAGCGGCACTAACAGCAGCGCCAGGCCGAGAGAAATGACGTAAATGACCGCAAGTACGGCAAGCATCAGCCGGCCTGATTTTGAGGCTTCCTCCGGTTTTTTCAAGTGTACGGTCATCAGCCCCAAGACTTCAATTCCTCCGAAGGCGTAAAACGCATAAATCAGTCCCGTCCATAACCCCATCGCTCCGTGCGGGAACAAATCCTTTGATTCGTTCGGCACCTGCACATCCGGTTTATGAGAAAATATACCGCACAGCGCCAATATGGCGATGACGATAAACATAAAAATCGCCGCCGTCTTGACAACAGCGAGCACATTTTCCGTTTTTTGAAAAACGGACAGCCCCGTAAATATAATCAAAAGACCGAGCACCGCATAGATGGAGGCGAAAATCCACAGCGGCACATTCGGAAACCAATGCTTCGTAAACAGCGAGATCGCTGTCAGCTGGCTTCCCGTGATCAGCATCTCGGACGACCAGTACACCCATCCGTTGCTGAAACCGGCCCAAGTGCCGAAAGCCTTTCTCGCATAAGCGCAAAAAGACCCCTTTTCGGGCTGTTTAGCCGAAAGCTTCGCAAGCTGCTCAAAGACAAAATAGGTGCCAAGCCCGGCAATAAGAAATGAGATCAGCGCGGAATATCCGCTTTTGACAATAGCGATGCTGGACCCGAGAAAAAAGCCCGTCCCGATTGTGCAGCCGACGCCGATTAAGGAGAGCTGCCACCAAGCGAGATTTCCTTTAGGCTGGTCCTGTGATTTACTCATGAAGTTCAACCCCTTTATCAAAGCTTAGATTGCGGCCGTCAGAAGGGGAATATACATCCAATAAATTGCTTTACATGAAACAAACGGCCGGAGTTCATAATAGAAGAAAAAAAGGAGCAGTCTGATGACACAGCAATTTATCGTACCGCCGAAAAAAGGGCTTGGTCTAAAGGTTCACAAAGGGCAGATTATAAAAGTTGTCGATGTGGAAGGACAGCAGGTGGCTGACTTCACGGCGTATCATGCCAAGGACTTTTATGAACATCTTGATCAGGGCGCGACGATTGATGCCAACCAGTCCATTCATGTAAAAACGGGTGATCATATTTATTCGAATTTATACAAGCCGATGCTGACGCTGATTGAGGATACAGTCGGCAAGCATGACCTGCTGCTTCCCGCCTGCCGTCCGGATATGAACAGGCTTTTATACGGAAAGCATAAAGACGAGCTCCAGGATACGTGCTATGACAATATGAGCGGGGCGCTTGAGCCGTTCGGGGTGCCGCGGCCGCATATGCATTACCCATTTGCCATCTTTATGAACACGGTGCTCGATGAGAAGGGGAACTTATCAGTCGAAACGCCTCTTTCTGACGCGGGTGATTATGTACGGCTCCGTGCGGAAATGGATCTCCTCGTCGCGTTTTCATCCTGTCCGATCGAAAAAGGAAAATGCAACGGAGACAGCATCACGGCGCTGCGGGTGGAAATCAGCTGATCCCGGTGTATTTGATTCACTTAAAATCCGCACCTGTGCTATATTTAACAGAGAGTCGTACATAGTGGCATGATTCATTTTCAGCATGAACGGGAAATGAATCATAAAGAAACAATGCAGGAGGAGTGATTGGGATGAGCATCCAGAAACAAATTATGAATGATCTCCATGTAAAGCCCTCAATTGATCCGAAACAAGAAATTGAGGACAGAGTGAACTTTCTGAAACAATATTTGAAAAAAACAGGTGCCAAAGGCTTTGTGCTCGGCATCAGCGGGGGGCAGGATTCCACGCTTGCGGGACGCCTCGCCCAATTGGCGGCTGAAAGCATCAGAGAAGAAGGCGGAAACGCTGAATTTATCGCCGTCCGCCTTCCGCACGGCACACAGCAGGATGAGGATGACGCCCAAATGGCGCTCAAATTCATTAAGCCTGATAAATCTTGGACGTTTGATATTAAGTCCGCTGTCAGCGCGTTCGCCGATCAGTACAAAAAAGACACGGGCGATCAGCTGTCTGACTTTAACAAAGGAAATGTAAAGGCCAGAATGAGAATGATCGCTCAATATGCCATTGGCGGACAAGAGGGGCTGCTTGTCATCGGAACCGACCATGCGGCCGAGGCGGTGACCGGTTTCTTCACGAAATACGGTGACGGCGGAGCTGATCTGCTGCCGCTGACCGGATTAACGAAACGCCAGGGCAGACGTTTATTAGAAGAGCTCGGCGCGCCGGAACGCCTGTATTTGAAATTACCGACGGCCGATCTGCTTGATGAAAAACCGCAGCAGACTGATGAGACCGAACTGGGCATCACATACAATGACATTGATGATTATTTAGAAGGCAAGGACGTTTCTTCCGAAGTGATTGAGGCGCTGGAAAAACGCTACCTCAGTACGGAGCATAAGCGCCAGGTGCCGGCATCAATGTTTGATGATTGGTGGAAATAGAATGAAAAAACCTCCCTTTTGAAAGGGAGGTTTTTTGTTTATTTCATTTTTATTTATCTACACTTTCATAAATCCCTACCCAATACCCTTTGCTGCTGTCATAGTATTTGCTTTTAAAAATCCACTTTGTTCCATCTAAAACGAAAGAAGCAGCGAAGTTGCCGTTAGGGCTTTGAACGAGTTTGATGGCATTAATGCCGGCATCTGCTTTCGTTGAGATTGGGCTATTTTCCACGGATGCTGTTGGTGATGCGGCAAAGGCAGGAGCGGCAGACATCAGTAAGGCAAGAGACAGCGCAGAACCGGTTAACACTTTTTTGAATTTCATTTCGAGCACTCCCTTTTCAAATGAAATGTATTACAGTGTTAATAATTAGATGATTATCCATAAAATACCTTCTATGTTTCTAAAATTTTTTTCTTCATTTGAAAAACATTCCTTCAGAGGGACTTTTTATTTATTGATCCATTTGCATGGGTCAGGGACATGTTTTCAAAACGTTTTTTTATTTGATGCGGATATGATTCAGCTTCACCATCAATCTGTCGGTGAATCTTCGAAGGCTGCCTCTCGAATCAGGCTCAAGAGGCAGATTTGCTTGGGCAGCGATCGTTTCTGCGACCTGCTGAATAGACATTTGGTCTGTATGGAGATGTTCTGTGAAGAGGCTGTCAGACAGGCTGTTGATGCAGCGGTCGATTTGTTTTGCGGCCCAGGAGTTTTTTCCTTCCGCTCTGGTGCGCAGGCGTTTCAGCAATGTTTCCTTTGAAGCCAGCAGGGTAAAGTGGTGAATGGTCCGGCCATCCTGTCTCAGTCTGCTGATCATGTCATGGAAGTATTGATCGTTCGTAATGGTCATGGGCACAATGATGATGCCCTGATATGTATCTGACAAATAGGAAAGCATGCTGTAATTGAATTCCCGCCACAGAGGGTAGCTTTGAAAGTCATCTTCAGCGATATCCGGCGGTATCATCGAACGCATCGCAAACCCCATCTTTTCAGGATCATATACGTAAGACGGTTTCAGTCTTCTGTGCAGTTCAAACGCTGTTTGTGTTTTTCCGGAACCGAAAGCCCCATTTATCCAAATGATCATCATGTATCCCCCTTTTTCTATATGATACAAAAAAAGACCCTTCGATCGAAGAGTCAGCGGGAAAAAACAGACGTATATTCGCGGAGCGATTCCTTTATATGCGTAAAGGCATGTTCTCCAAAATACTCAAGAGAAACAAAACCGTCATATTGTCTGTTCATCAGCTCTTTTAAAAATGCTTTTTGATCGAGATCTCCTTGAAAAATCGGAGTTGGCTTGCTGAGATACCAGTTGTCAAAATTCCAGTGATAGTTTTTGAGATGAATGTGGCTGACGGTATGATACAGTTTTTCTAAAGCGGGCATTTGGTCAACGTGATTGACGTGTAGGTTGGAGCCGTCAAAAATGGTGCGGACCCGCGGATGTCCGACACCCTCCAAAAATGCCAGCGCCGCCTCCGGTGTATCCGCGTACGTGTCGTAATGAATCTCAAGCCCGATATCGACTTCATAGTCATCTGCGAGCCGTGCCGCCTGCTGAAATTGATCAACCGCACGCTGCCACTTTTCCGGTGACGTCCGATGCGAAGGAAGATTGCCGGCAAAGACTCTGATCAAGGGACTGTGCAGCTGTCGTGCCGCGCTTAATGCCCTTTGAACATCCTTTAACGCCTGCCTTTCATCCTGAGTGGCGAAGTCAGTGTACAAACTGACGGCAGGCACCCCGATGCCTTCCTCCTGAAGCTGCTGATCAAGCCTGTCGAGCGGGCCGATTTCCTCTATATATTGTTTAGCGTGTCCGTACCACAGTTCGATTCCGTCAAAGGAGTGCTCCTTCGAGAAAGAAATGATGTCGAAAATATGCTTTTTTTTAAATCCTGTCGTGCAAAAACTCAGTTTCATCGGTAATCCTCCTGTAACTGTCTATCATATGTGTACTTTTTCCCCGGGTGTGATACGGATAAACAGGTGAAAAGGGCAGACACTTTTATAAGCGGGGTGTGTCTGCATCAGGTCAGTGCGGCACACAAATTGTTTAGCGCTTTTTTGCGTCAAAGTATTAAATAATTGACCGAAGTGTTGTACAATTAATTTCATTCGAGTAAGGGGGGAGAAGCCATTGAAAAATGAAACGGAGCTGACGGACTTCAGTCCCGTCCGCAATAAACCGACTCGCGCTCGTTATGTGATACTGATTCTTTTGTTTTTTATCACTGCGATTAATTATATAGACCGTGCCAGTGTATCTATCGCCGCCCCGTCCATTCAGACATCGCTGAACATAAGCCCCGCGCTTTTGGGCGTCGTCTTTTCCGCATTCAGCTGGACTTATACGGGAATGCAGATTCCCGGCGGGCTCATTTTGGACAAATTCGGGTCAAAACGGACGTACGGCGTTTCTTTATTGATCTGGTCTGTTTTCACCGGAGTGCAGGCTTTTGCGGCCAGTTTCGGATTTTTATTCGGCTGCCGCCTGATGATCGGGCTGGCTGAATCGCCTGCGTTTCCGGCAAACAACCGGATTGTCACGACATGGTTTCCAAGGCGGGAACGCGCCTTTGCGACGGGTGCTTATACGGCGGGGGAATATGTGGGGCTGGCGTTCGCCACACCGGTTTTATTCTGGGTGTTAACGGCATTTGACTGGCGCGCCGTCTTTATTTCCTCAGGGGTGCTCGGGCTTGTTTTCTCCATTTTCTGGTTCAAAATGTATCACGAGCCGAATCGGTGCCGGAAAGTGAACCGGGAGGAGCTTGATTATATTAGAGAAGGCGGCGGACTGACAGAGGTGTCAGAATCAGCCGGCAGGATCACGTGGCCGGATTTCGTCCAGCTTCTTAAATACCGCAAGCTTGTCGGCTTGTATATCGGCCAGTTCGCCGTAGCCTCCACGCTGTTCTTCTTTTTGACATGGTTTCCGACTTATCTGGCGGAGGCAAAGCACATGGCTTTCTTAAAAGTCGGCTTCGCCGCATCAATTCCGTATATCGCTGCCTTTTTCGGCGTATTGTTCGGCGGATATTGGTCTGACGGAATGATGAAACGGGGCGTGTCGGTGAACGTTGCCCGGAAAACGCCCGTCATCCTCGGTCTTCTGCTGACAGGCTCCATCGTGCTCGCGAATGTTACGGATTCTGCTCCTGCGGTTTTGACGATCTTATCCATTGCTTCTTTTGCGCAGGGCATGTCCAATATATCCTGGACGATGCTGAGTGAGGTGGCGCCAAGCGAAACAATCGGATTGGCAGGAGGCGTGTTTAACTTTTTTGCCAATATGGCCGGTATTATCACCCCGCTTATCATCGGGTTTATCGTCTCTGCGACCGGTTCATATAACGGAGCGATTCTGTTTGTCGGCGCTGTCGCATTTATCGGGGCATTTTCTTATATTTTCATTGTCGGAAAGGTGGAACGCATTACGCTCCGATAGAAAGAAAAACTCATCTCTTCTTATAAAGGATGGGTTTTCTTTCATTGCATTATCTCTATATTTCAATATTGAGTTATCATATAATAAACATAACTTTTTCATTTCTTAGGAGGATTTCGCCGAAGATGAACGCAAAACGTGCCATTCCCGTAAGAGAAAGAAATATCGTACTGATCGGATTCATGGGTGTCGGAAAGACAACAATCGGCCAGCTGGTCGCTAAGAAATTATACAGAGACTTCATTGATATTGATCTGCAGATTGAGAAAGATTTCAATATGTCCATCCCTGAAATGTTTGAGAAAAAAGGTGAAGCCTTTTTCCGTCAGACTGAAAAGGACTATATATTAGATATCTGCCGCAATACGAAATTCAAGATCGTGTCTCTTGGGGGCGGTTCGTTTAAACAAGAGGAAATCAGACAGTGCTGCCTTGAAAACTGTCTCGTGCTCCATCTTGATTTATCATGGGAGAATTGGAAGCAGCGGGCTGATCTGCTGATTGAAAGCCGTCCCGTTCTGCATAACCGTTCCATGGATGAAATGCAGCAGCTCTTTAACGAGCGCCAAAGCATCTATGATAAACATAATTCAAAAGTGGCGACGGATAATCTGGAACCGGAAGAAATAGCCGATTATATCGTAGAAACGTTAAAAATCGGCTGGGACCTGTATCAGCCGATGTAAAAAGAGCCGTGACGCTGTGAGCGCACGGCTTTTTTGTTTTTAAACAAACGTTTATTAAAATGTTTAGAAAATGAGTGTAAAATCGTGTTAAGATAGAGTCAGAAAATTAAATCTTATAAAACAAAGGAGAATAATCGGATATGCAATTATACGACTTGCCGCTCGACCAACTGCAAACCTATAAACCAAATAAAACCGCTCCTCATGACTTTTCGGATTTTTGGGCATCATCATTACATGAGCTTGCAAAGGAAGAGGCAAAGCCTGAATTGAAGGCTGAAAGCTACCCGGCTGACGGCGTGAAAGTATTCCGGCTGACATACCGTAGCTTCGGCAAGGCGGAAATTGAGGGATGGTACGCCGTTCCCGACCGGGAAGGACCGCATCCGGCCATCGTGAAATATCACGGCTATAACGCGAGCTATGACGGGGATATACATGACATCGTAAATTGGGCGCTTCACGGATATGCCGCGTTCGGCATGCTTGTCCGCGGTCAGCACAGCAGCACAGATACAAGCGTCTCACCGCACGGACACGTTCCCGGCTGGATGACAAAAGGGATTTTAGATAAAGATACATATTATTACCGCGGCGTGTACTTAGACGCCGTCCGGGCTTTGGAAGTCATCAGCGGCTTTGATGAAGTGGATGAAACAAGGATCGCTGTCATCGGCGGGAGCCAGGGAGGCGGACTTTCAATCGCCGCGGCGGCACTATCTGACATTCCGAGAGCGGTTGCGGCCGATTATCCTTATTTAAGTAATTTTGAGCGGGCCATTGATGTCGCCCTTGATGAGCCGTATCTTGAGATTAACTCCTTTTTCAGAAAGAACGGCAGCCCTGAAACGGAGAAGGCCGCGATGAATACACTGGCCTATTTTGATATCATGAATCTGGCGGACCGCGTAAAAGTTCCGGTGCTCATGTCCATCGGGCTGATTGACCCCGTGACTCCGCCGTCGACGGTGTTTGCCGCTTACAATCATCTGGAAACGGAAAAAGAATTGAAGGTTTACCGGTATTTCGGACATGAATACATACCTTCTTTCCATACGGAAAAGCTGGCCTTTCTGAAAGCGCATCTGAAAGGCTGACAGCAGCGCAAAGCCCAAGTAATTGGGCTTTTTTCAGGAATGATCACGGAAAAGGACGGATACAGATGGAACAAAGGATCATCGAAGAATTAAAACGGATTGAAGCACAGCATGGCGTCAAGGTGCTTTGCGCCGTTGAATCAGGGAGCCGCGCATGGGGATTTCCGTCAAGCGACAGCGATTACGATGTACGGTTTCTCTATGTGCCGAAAAAAGAATGGTACTTTTCGATCGAACCGCATAGGGATGTCATAGAAGAGCCGATTCATGACATGCTTGACATCAGCGGCTGGGAACTGAGAAAAGCGCTTAGGCTTTTTAAAAAATCAAATCCGCCTCTTTTGGAATGGCTCTCTTCTGAGATGATCTATTATGAAGCTTTCTCAGCGGCTGAAAAGCTTCGAAAACTGAAAAACCGCGCCTTTTCGCCTGAAGCCGGCATCTATCATTATCTCAATATGGCAAAACGGAATGAAAAAACGGAACTGCGGGGCAGTGAAGTGAAGATTAAAAAGTATTTTTACGTTCTGCGTCCTCTCCTTGCCTGCAGATGGATTGAAACATTCGGCTCCGTACCGCCGATGTCATTTCCCGTACTGGCCGATGCCTTATTGACGGATGAAGCGCTCATTTCTGAAATCAATACACTGCTTACAAGGAAAAAAAGCGGTCAGGAGCTGGCTCCGGAACCGAGAAATACGATCATTCATGCATTTATAGAAGAAGAAATAGAACGCATCGGGCACTATGTCAAAACGATCAAAACGCCGAAACCTGACATAACGGAGGAACTGAATCGGCTATTGATTCAGACCGTCGAAGAGGCGTGGGAGGAAAAAGGCGGAAATTGACGATTGCCGTCATTTCCGTCCGCCTTTTTTCGGCATAATCCGCCTGCTATCTAAGAAGCTGATTGTGGTAAAACCACAAAAATTTATCAGAATCTTTGTATTTTTAGAATATTGTGAGAGGATGTTTTGTCCATTTACAATAGACTCATACAAATACTTCTTAGATTGCGGGGTGTTAAGGTTGGAAGTGATTACAAGAGATTTTTTCTTATTTTTATCCAAGAGCAGCTTTCTCAATAAGATGGCGCGAAGCTGGGGAAGCCGTGTGGCAGCCGGCAAAATCATCGGAGGAATGGATTTCCGCAGTTCTATCCCGACAATCCGACATTTGAACAGCCAGGGGCTGTCAGTTACTGTCGATCATTTGGGGGAATTTGTCAACAGCGGTGATGTCGCGAAAGAACGCACCGAGGAGTGCATGCAGACCATCGCCTTAATCGCTGATGAACAGCTGAATTCCCAAGTGTCATTAAAAATGACGTCTTTAGGTCTTGATATAGATCTCGATCTCGTCTATGAAAATATGACGAAAATCCTCCAAACGGCTGAAAAACATAAAGTCATGGTGACGATTGACATGGAAGATGAAACGAGATGCCAGAAAACGCTGGATATCTTTAAAGACTTCCGGAGCCGGTATGAATATGTAAGCACCGTGGTGCAGGCTTATCTGTACAGAACGGAGAAGGATCTTGATGACCTCAGCCCGCTGAATCCGTTTCTGCGGCTTGTCAAAGGGGCCTATAAAGAATCGGAAAAGGTGGCCTATCCTGAAAAAAGCGACGTCGATGAAAATTATAAAAGACTCATCCGCAAACAGCTTTTAAAAGGACATTATACGGCAGTTGCCACGCATGATGACAAAATGATCGAGTTTACAAAACAGCTTGCCAAAGAGCACGGCATTCCAAACGACCGTTTTGAGTTTCAGATGCTGTACGGCATGCGCTCGCAAACCCAGCTCAGCCTGGTGGAAGAAGGGTACCGCATGAGAGTCTACCTGCCTTACGGGGATGACTGGTACGGCTATTTCATGAGACGGCTCGCCGAACGCCCCTCAAACATCGCATTCGCCTTTAAAGGGATGACTAAGAAGTAAAAAAGGGAGAGATGACAATGACTACACCTTATAAACACGAACCATTCACGAATTTCCAAGATCAATCGAACGTTGAAGAATTTAAGAAAGCGCTTGCGACGGTAAATGAGTATCTGGGAAAAGATTATCCGCTCGTCATCAACGGTGAAAAGGTAGAGACGGAAGCGAAAATCGTTTCAATCAATCCGGCTGATAAAGAAGAAGTCGTCGGAAAAGTGTCAAAGGCGTCTCAGGAGCACGCGGAGCAGGCGATTGAAGCAGCTGCGAAAGCGTTCGAAGAGTGGAGATACACCTCCCCTGAAGAAAGAGCGGCCGTTTTGTTCCGCGCAGCTGCCAAAGTCCGCCGCAGAAAGCACGAATTCTCCGCCCTGCTCGTCAAGGAAGCGGGAAAACCTTGGAACGAAGCTGATGCGGATACGGCGGAAGCCATCGACTTTATGGAATACTACGCGCGCCAAATGGTTGAATTGGCAAAAGGCAAGCCGGTCAACAGCCGCGAAGGCGAGAAAAACCAATATGTCTACACACCGACCGGCGTAACGGTCGTCATTCCACCATGGAACTTCCTCTTTGCGATTATGGCGGGGACGACGGTGGCACCGATCGTAACGGGCAACACGGTCGTTCTTAAACCGGCAAGCGCGACACCGGTCATCGCGGCGAAATTCGTAGAAGTGCTTGAGGAATCAGGTCTTCCGAAGGGCGTTGTCAACTTTGTGCCGGGAAGCGGAGCGGAAGTGGGAGACTACCTCGTCGATCACCCGAAAACAAGCATCATTACGTTTACGGGATCACGTGAAGTCGGTACGAGAATTTTCGAACGTGCGGCGAAAGTGCAGCCGGGACAGCAGCATCTGAAACGCGTCATTGCAGAAATGGGCGGTAAAGATACGGTTGTCGTTGATGAAGATGCGGACATTGAATTGGCGGCTCAATCCATCTTTACATCAGCATTCGGCTTCGCGGGACAAAAATGTTCTGCAGGTTCACGTGCAGTTGTCCATGAAAAAGTGTATGATCAAGTATTAGAGCGCGTCATCGAAATCACTGAATCAAAAGTGACGGCAAGCCCTGACAGCGCTGACGTGTATATGGGACCTGTCATCGACCAAGGTTCTTACGACAAGATCATGAGCTACATTGAAATCGGAAAAGAAGAAGGCCGTTTAGTAAGCGGCGGCACCGGAGATGATTCAAAAGGCTACTTTATCAAGCCGACGATCTTCGCTGACCTTGATCCGAAAGCCAGACTCATGCAGGAAGAAATTTTCGGGCCTGTCGTGGCGTTTTCTAAAGTGTCAAACTTTGATGAAGCTTTAGAAGTGGCAAATAATACTGAATATGGTCTGACAGGCGCGGTCATTACAAATAACCGCAAACATATTGAACGGGCGAAACAGGAATTCCATGTCGGCAACCTGTACTTCAACCGCAATTGTACGGGAGCGATTGTCGGCTACCATCCGTTCGGAGGCTTCAAAATGTCCGGCACTGATTCAAAAGCGGGCGGCCCGGATTATTTGGCCCTCCACATGCAGGCGAAAACAATCAGTGAAATGTTTTAAGAGGGACTGAATGGGCATCCTCCTCGCGGGGGGTGTCCATTTCACCATAAACATATAAAGCGGAGGAGGAAATGCCATAGCAAACATTCAGTTGATTATTTCCATTTGTATTTATATGGCGGGTATGCTGTTTATCGGTTATTTCGCCTACAGACGGACGTCAAATCTGACGGATTACATGCTCGGGGGGCGTTCTTTAGGCCCTGCCGTCACAGCGCTCAGCGCGGGAGCGGCGGATATGAGCGGATGGCTCTTGATGGGGCTTCCGGGTGCTATGTTCTCGACAGGATTAAGCGGCGCTTGGATTGTGCTCGGGCTTGTGCTCGGGGCGTGGGCGAACTGGCTTTTCGTGGCGCCGAGACTGAGAACGTATACCGAAAAAGCGGGGAATTCCATCACCATTCCGGGTTTCCTTGAAAATCGTTTCGGTGATCATACGAAGCTTCTCAGACTGTTTTCGGGTCTTGTCATTCTCGTCTTTTTCACATTTTACGTATCATCCGGCATGGTCTCAGGAGGCGTCTTATTCAACAGCATTTTAGGGTTGAATTACCACACGGGACTGTGGGTCGTGACAGGCGTCGTTGTCGCCTACACCTTGTTCGGGGGCTTTTTGGCGGTAAGCTGGACGGACTTTGTTCAAGGGATCATTATGTTTGCGGCGCTTATTCTCGTGCCGATTGTGACGATTTTCCATACGGGCGGCCCGGGGGAAACCGTTGCCGATATCCGTTCCGTCAACCCGGAACTGTTTAACATGTTCAAAGGGACGACCGTCCTTGGCATTATTTCTTTATTTGCGTGGGGGCTCGGCTATTTCGGGCAGCCGCATATTATTGTGCGCTTTATGGCGATCACATCTGTGAAAGAAATCAAACGCGCCAGACGGATCGGAATGGGATGGATGATTTTGTCTGCACTAGGCGCGCTGTTTACGGGTCTTGCGGGAATCGCGTATTACCACCAGCACGGACTGAAGCTGGCTGATCCGGAAACCATTTTTATTCAGCTCGGCAACATTCTGTTCCACCCGATTATTACGGGATTTCTCATTTCTGCGATTTTAGCGGCCATTATGAGTACGATTTCGTCTCAGCTGCTCGTTACGTCCAGTTCTTTAGTGGAGGACTTGTATAAGTCCATGTTCAGGCGTTCGGCTTCTGATAAGGAACTCGTATTTCTGGGGAGAATGGCAGTGCTTGCGGTGTCAATCATCGCTTTGGTGCTCGCCTGGGAGAAAAACAACACGATACTTGGTCTTGTCAGCTATGCATGGGCGGGATTCGGCGCGTCATTCGGGCCGGTCGTACTGCTCAGTTTATTTTGGAAACGGATGACGAAATGGGGGGCACTCGCCGGCATGATTGCGGGAGCGATTACCGTAATCATTTGGGCGAATGCCGGTCTTTCAGACTTTTTGTACGAAATCATTCCGGGCTTTGCTGTAAGCCTTGCCGCTGTATTTGTCGTCAGCTTATTGACACAGGCTCCGTCAAAAGATGTCACAGATCAGTTTCATGATTACCGTGATACACTTTCTCAATAAAAGCAAGGAACGAGAGGAAGAAGGGACCGCCCTTTTTCCTCTTTTCACGATACAGGCTTTCGGATCGTTCCGTTTTGGGAATATGTGAATTTTTTTCTATACAAAAAGTCACCCCGCAGAGTATGATAAAGATAAAAAGAGCATAGGAGAAATAGGTATGGAAGAGCTTTTAGAGAGAGTTTTTTCATTTACGGACATTGATAAATTAATTGATTTCATCAGTTATGAATTGCAGAAGCCCGTTATTCTGGAAAGCGCGGATTTCTTTTTGCTTGCCTATAATTCTTATTACATTAATCACTTCGACTCCGCCAACCAGCAGACGATATTTTCAAAAAAATGCCCCGTGCAGATTTTTGAAAGGTTTCTGAAAGACGGGGTGATCGAAAAGCTGAAAACCGTTCCTGAACCGTTCCGTGTCGAAAAAATAGACAGTATCGGACTGAATCAGAGAGTGGTTGTAAGCGCAAAACATAAAGGGGAAGTGATGGGCTACATCTGGATTCAGGAGCTCGACCGAAACTTGACGGACGAGGAGCTCGATTTTTTATATGAAACTTCATTCCATGTCGGAAAAATCATCTATAAAACGAACCGGCTGAAACAGGAAAAAGAAGAGAGAGCGGAAGACCTGGTGAAACGGGCGATCTTTCAGCAATTCTCCTCTGAAAAGGAGTTCAGGCGGGAAGCGGAAAAGATGAACGCCGTGCTGCCGTCGGTTTTTTCAGTAGTCGTCCTGCACGCCGCAAATGGGGATGGGGAGGCAGTCGAAGATGTGAAGGAAAATATCAAATCGTACTTGAATTTGCGGGATAAAGTCAGTCACGTCTTAACCATTGATTCCAATATTGTCATCGTCGTCGCAAGCTTCTCGCAAAAAAGCTCCGGCACTTCGGCAGCATCTGAATTCATCCACAAACTGCTGACTCATTTTCACTTTCAGAAGATCCCCACTCCCATCTATATCGGAATCGGCAATGAATACAGCAGCATCCTGAAGCTCGGCAAAAGTTATATAGAGGCCCTTGAAGTCATAAAGGCCGCCGAAATTACCGGAAACCAGGAAAATATCCCGTATGAATACAGTAAGCTCGGGATTTACCGCTATCTTGAAAGCATCGAAGAAAAAAACGCCTCACTGGAATATGTAAACGATGATTTAGCGTTATTAAAAGCCAAAGACAGAGAAAGCAGTACCGAACTGCTGAAAACGTTAGAAATCTATCTCCTCAATAACTGCAAAACAAAACCAGCCGCAGAACAGCTTTTTATTCATCAAAACACATTGAACTACCGTATCAAACAGATTCTTGACATGACATCAATTAATTTAAACGACTTCAGGACAAGGTGCCAGCTGTATCTCGATATTATGCTGATGAAAAAGAGATAAAAAAGAAACCAGTCGCCGTACTGGTTTCAGTTTTAATACCTTCCCGCTTATCAATCTCAGAACCTCACTTCTGAATCACTCCTTTCCCGCAAGATGAGAAATGAATAAACACTGCTCCTCAATATGTGTTATACTTTCATTGATATTGATTCTCAATTAAAAATTTATGAAGTATAGATATAAACGGGAGGCACAACGATGGCGGAAAATCATGAGGTGTACGACGTCACGATTATAGGCGGAGGCCCGATCGGCCTGTTTGCGGCTTTTTATTGCGGGATGCGCGAGCTGAAAACGAAAGTGATCGAGTTTTTACCGCGGCTCGGGGGGAAGGTGTCTATGTTTTTCCCTGAAAAAATCATCCGTGATATCGGCGGAATACCCGGGATTGCCGGGGAACAGCTGATTAAGCAGCTGAAGGAACAGGCTGCGACATTTGAGCCGGATATCGTGTTGAATCAGCGGGTGACCGGATTTGAACGGCTGGATGACGGAACCATTGTGCTGGAAAGTTCCGAAGGGGAAAAGCACTATACACGCACGGTGATTTTGGCCGTCGGCATGGGGACGCTTGAGGTCAATGAACTTGACAGCGCGGATGCGAGCCGTTATTCGGGAAAGAACCTTCATTATAAGGTGGAGAAGCTTGATGCGTTTCAGGGGAAGCATGTCGTGATTTCCGGAGGGGGAGATACCGCGGTTGACTGGGCGAATGAGCTGGAACCGATTGCGGCGTCTGTTACCGTCTTGCACCGCAGGGAGGAGTTCGGCGGTTTGGAAAGCAGCGTGGCGAAAATGAAGCGGTCTTCCGTGCGGGTGCTTGCGCCGTATCGTCTGAAGCATCTCAACGGCACCGGAGAACGAATCGAGAGCGTCACCATTTGCCAAACTGAGTCCGGACTTTCTGAAGTCATCAAGCTTGATGAGCTCATTATCAACCACGGGTTTAAAATTGATCTCGGTCCGATGAAGGACTGGGGGCTTGAGATAGAAGAAGGCAGGATTAAAGCTGACAGACATATGCGGACGAATCTTCCGGGCGTGTTTGTCGCCGGTGACGCCGCCCATTATGAAAGCAAGCTCAGATTGATTGCGGGCGGTTTCACGGAGGGGCCGACCGCCGTGAACAGCGCCAAAGCCTATTTGGACCCGCAGGCGGAACAGATGGCGATGTATTCGACTCACCATAAAAAATTGGTGACACAATAAAAAAGGCTGACCCCCGATGTTGAGTCTGGGGGGTCAGAAAAGCATTCCGGCGTATCAGCTGTGAACGAGCATGTCTTTCATTTCATTTCGTATAAACGCAAATAACTGCTCCTGGTTTTTCACAGCGGTAAACCCGCAGCCGGCGGGGACGTCTTCGCCCATGCAGATGACGGGAGGGCGGTTTGCCGACGGATCCGGTGATATGCCGATTTGTTTTCCGGCGCTGATCAAATGCTGAGCGGATTCTTTGCCCGTACAGATAATCATTTGCAGAGGAGACTCACTGATCGTGCGTTCGATCATGGAAGTGAACCGCTCATCTGCGATATGTTCATGGGTGATATAAAGCGGGCATGATTTTGAGTCTGACAAGTTTTCTGCTGCTTGACGGCTTCCTACAATGAGCGAATGCGGAGAATCAATTTGACATTCGGATAGGAGAAAGCCCCGTTTTGTCAGTTCCGTCTTTGCGGCCTCAGTTGCTGCATTCAGGCTTGCGGTCACCCGGCGGATGTCGATCTGCTTGAAAGCCAGTGTATCAAAGAATTCGCATACCGCAAGGCGCGATGTGAAAAATAGTTGTTCAAAGGTGCTGATCTGATTCAGGATGTTTTCGTTTGCGGGCATTTTTTTAACGATCCGCTTCGGCCATTCAATAACATCGGCGCCATACTCGCGCAGCTTGTCTGTCAATGTATGTTCTTCATCGCCATGAGTGACAACCATGATATGCCGCCCGATGAACGGTTTGCTTTCAAACCAGCTGTGTGTTTGAAAATTGACAATATCACCGATGACGATAATGGCAGGGTTGGTGATGTTTTGGCTTTGAACTTTTTCATGGATGTCCTGAAGCGTTCCTTTAACGCTCCGCTGCCGCCCCCACGTCCCCCATTGAATGACGAGTACGGGAACGGAAGGGGATTTTCCGTACTCCGTAAGCTGCCGGCATATAAATGACAGATTTTTAACGCCCATGTAAAACACAAGCGTTTGAACGCTTCGGGCAAGCCCTTCCCAGTCGAGATTCGGCCTGCCTTGCAATGATGTATCATGAGCGGTGATCATCGCGAAGGACGAAGCGAAATCACGATGGGTGACGGGGACTCCCGCATACAGCGGCGCTGCGATACCCGAGGTGATGCCGGGCACCATTTCGTAGCGGATGCCGTGCCGATGAAGCGCCTCTGCTTCTTCGCCGACTCTGCCGAACACACTTGGGTCTCCGCCTTTCAAGCGGACGACGGTGCAGCCCTCCGCCGCTTTTTCAATCAGCAGGGCATTTATCTCAGACTGTTTCATAAAATGGCGGTCGGGCAGCTTTCCGCAATAAATGAACCGGCAGTCCGGTGAGGCATATTCAAGAAACTTTGGGTTTGCGAGCCGGTCATACAAAATGATATCCGCTTTCTCCAGAGCCTGTTTTCCTTTTACGGTGATCAGCCCCGGGTCTCCTGGGCCGGCACCGACAAAATATACGATTCCGTTTTTCATGATGGCGTCATCCCTTCAGCAATTTAAAAAATGAAGGACCACTTGAAAAAGTGATCCGGTCTTTGCTCAATACAGGAGGTATACATTCTCTCCTTCAATCAGTGTTTCGTATGTTTTGACACAGCCATGATCCGGCTCTTGGACTTTTCCGTCTTCTAAGGAGATTTTCCAGTCATGCATCGGGCAGAAGACGTATTCTCCGCTGACGATGCCTTCAGCCAGGACGCCCCCTTTATGGGGACAGCGGTTTTCGACGGCGCGGACGCTCCCGTCAGAAAGCTTAAATACGGCAAGCTCTTTATCTTCTATATATACGGTTTTTCCTAACTCCTCGGGTAATTCGTTTACTTTGCCTATGCAAATCTTTGTCATATCTTTATTAACCATGTCCGTTCCCCCTTATTGTTTTATGAAGTCGTGACGACATTCTCGAATAGATCTTTAGATGCTTTTTTATCTTTAAGGAAGTATTGCCACGGATCTTTGTGAACAGAGAGTGTTTCATTCATTCTGTCGTTGAGCTCCTGCCGTTTTTCCGGATCGTTTAATACGGATTGGACATGAGATAAACCGACGCGCTCAAGCCATGCGGATGTCCGCTCCAGATAGTTTGCCGTTTCTCTGTAGTACTGAAGGTAAGCCCCCGCATATTCTAAGACTTCTTCATTCGTTTTTACTTTCATCAGCAAATCACCGGCGCGCAAATGGGTTCCGCCGTTTCCGCCGACATAAAGCTCCCAGCCTCCGTCGATGCCGACAACGCCAAGGTCCTTAATGCCTGATTCCGCACAGTTCCGAGGGCAGGCGGACACGGCCATTTTGACCTTATGAGGCGTATTGAGCCCTTCGAATTTTTTCTCAAGCGCAATGCCCAGTGCCATGGAGTCTTGCGTGCCGAAGCGGCAGAATTGTTCGCCTACGCACGTTTTTACCGTGCGGAGTGTTTTTCCGTACGCGTAGCCTGACGGCATATCAAGCTCGGCCCATACTTTCGGCAGGTCTTCTTTTTTGACGCCGATGAGATCAATCCGCTGGCCGCCGGTCATTTTAACGAGCGGGATCTCATATTTGTCGACGACATCGGCGATCTTGCGGAGATCCTGAGAGTTGGTTACGCCGCCGTACATCCGGGGAACGACTGAGTATGTTCCGTCTTTTTGAATATTGGCGTGCATCCGTTCGTTCACAAAACGGGATGTTCTGTCATCCTCGTATGTAGCCGGATTAATCATGCCTAAGTAGTAGTTGAGGGCAGGACGGCATTTGGAGCAGCCCTCCGGCGTTTTCCAGCCGAGCACGTTCATGATTTCTCTTGTATGGGACAGCCCTTTGGTCCTGATTTCTTCTACGACTTCATCTCTCGACAGTGATGTGCAGCCGCAAATCGCTTCTTTTTGCGCGGACGCGTCAAATTCTGAGCCCAGTGTATATTGAAGAATGTCTTCCACGAGCGGTTTACAGCCTCCGCAGGAACGGGATGCCCCGGTGCATGCTTTGATTTCGTCCGTTGATGTGCAGCCTTTTTCCTGAATGGCTTGAATAATCGCGCCTTTTGAAACGCCGTTGCATCCGCAGATGATTTCATCGTCGCTCATCGCCGCGGTCATGCTTGCGCCTGCTTCCTGATCAAGAGGCTGTAAGATTGATATTTTGGAGGTTTCAGAGATATCGGCTTCTTTTTGAATCATTGAAAACAGGCGGCTGCCCTCGCTGCTGTCTCCGAACAAAACAGCGCCGACAATTTGATTGCCCCTCAGGACGATTTTTTTATAAATGCCGTCCTGCTCATCGAACACTTTAATCGCTTTTTTGTCCTCTGATTCGTTAAAGTCACCGGCAGAGAAGACTTCGACGCCTGATACCTTTAATTGAGTGGAGAGAACGGAGCCTTCATACGGTTTTGTTTCAATGCCGCAAATATGCTTTGCGAGCACTTTTGCCTGTTCATAGAGCGGCGCCACAAGACCGTATGCGATTCCGCGGTGCTCGGCACATTCACCGACCGCGTAAATGTGCGGAATGTCAGTCTGCATATAATCATTAACAATGATTCCGCGGTTTACCGGAATGCCGCTTTCTGTGCCAAGCTGTGTATTCGGGCGGATGCCGACCGCCATGACGACCAGGTCAGCTTCGATGCTTGTGCCGTCTTTGAAGCGTACCCCTTCGACACGGTCAGTACCGAGAATTTCTTCTGTTTGCTTTTCAAGGAAAAAGGTCATGCCTTGTTTTTCTAATTCGTTTTGCAGCAGGCGTCCCGCCGCTGCGTCAAGCTGGCGCTCCATCAGGAATGGGGCGAGGTGGATGACAGACACGTCCATTCCGAGATTCAGCAGTCCGCGTGCGGCTTCCAAACCCAGCAGTCCTCCGCCGATGACGGCTGCTTTTTTATATTGTTTTGACGCGGCGAGCATCGTGTCGGTATCTTTTATGTCCCGGAATGCCGTGACGCCTTGTTTGTCTGCGCCCGGAATCGGAAGGATAAAAGGGACAGAGCCTGTCGCCAGGATGAGTTCATCGTAAGGCTGGATTCTGTCTGCATCGGTGATGACGGTTTTGTTTTCCGTGTCGACTTTGATGACTGTTTCACCGGTATACAGCTGAATGTTGTTTTCTTTGTACCAGTTCCAATCGTTTAACGTAATGTCTTGAATGTCGGTATCGCCTTGCAGCACTTTTGACAGAAGGATTCGGTTATAGTTGGGATGAGGTTCGGCCCCGAATATTGTAATCTCAAATTCGTCTTTTGAAACACGCAGTATTTCTTCAATCGCTCTTACCCCGGCCATTCCATTTCCAACAAGGACTAGCTGTTTTTTTCCCATCAGATGATCCGCTCCTTATCTTTGTTTTTTTTAGCGTAGCACAGCAAAAACAAATATTTAAGATGCATGTTATGAAATGTAACAAAAAATACTAAAAAATCTAAAAATTTTATGAAAAATTATATAGGGCTGATTCGTACCGCGCACATCTTAAAACCGGGCATTTTACAGTCCGGGTCCAAGGCTTCACCAATTAAATCGTTGACGTTTTGCGTGTCAGACCAATGGATGGGGACAAACAACGTGTCTTTTCGTACGTTCTCCGACCATCTGCTCCGGACCGTGATGCTGCCCCGGGGGGATTCTATCTTCACGAGAACACGGTCTTCGATATGATAGTCGGCCGCCGTTTTTGGGTGGATTTCCACAAAGGATTCGAAATGTCTTGCAGCCAAGGCAGAGCTTTTTCTCGTTTGGACGCCTGTTAAGTAGTGAGACATGACTCTGCCTGTCGTTAAATAAAGCGGATAATCGGCTGTCGGCTTCTCTTTCGGGATGGCCGGTTCGTTTGGAATCACACTTAATGCCGCTTTTTGATCCGGATGAGCAAATGATTCTGTAAACAAGCGCCCGGTTCCGGGATGATCAGATTCCGGACACGGCCAATGAATGCCGCCTTCACGTCTGAGCCTGTCGTATGAGATGCCTGAATAATCGGCAATCCCGCCTCGGCTCGCTTCTCTCAATTCATTAAAAATATCCTCCGCTGACGTATAAGAAAAGTAGCGGCCCTTGCCGAGAGCGGATGCGAGATCACAAATGATCTGCCAATCATGCTTTGCTTCGCCGGGACATGGCCGGCTCGCTTCTCTTAATGTCACGCGGCCTTCTACATTTGTCATCGTGCCTTCATCTTCTAAGTAAGAGGAGGCGGGTAAAATCACATCCGCGAATGCCGCGGTCTCAGAAATAAATAAGTCAACTGCGACAAAAAATCTCAGTTTCTTGATTGCCTGCTTGACGAAATTCGCATTTGGGCCGGAAACAGCCGGATTGGAACACATGAGAAACAGTCCTTTGATGTCGCCGCTATCTATTTTTTCTATCATTTCATAGGCTGAGACGCCTTTTCGCGGCAGCTCATCCTGATGAATCCCCCACACCTTCGCAATATGCGCCCGGTGTTCTTCAATTTCGATAGAACGGTAGCCCGGAAGCTGATCCGCTTTTTGGCCGTGTTCTCTCGCGCCTTGTCCGTTGCCTTGACCGGTAATCGCCCCGTAACCTGAGAAGGGCTTGCCGATTTTTCCGGTGATCAGCACCATATTTAAGAAAGCTTTCACCGCCGCGGTACCGTCAGTCTGCTGTTCGATCCCCCGCGCTGTAAACAGCATGCCGGATGTTTCCTTGGCAAACTTCACGGCGGCCTTTCGCATATGCTCCAAAGGAACACTTGTCTGCTCGGAGATCTCTTCCAGATCCAAAGCGTCGGTATGCCGTTTGAGCTTATCGAATCCGTTTGTGCGTGTGCGGATAAAGTCTTTGTCTGTAAGCTGTTCGTCAATGCAGATTTTGACGAGTCCGTTTGCCAGGGCGGCGTCTGTGCCGGGCTTGATTTTCAGGTGAAGATCGGCTATTTTGGTCGTCGCCGTTTCCCGGGGATCAATGGCGATAATGTAAGCCCCGTTTTCTTTCGCTTTATCAAAATACGGCATGATCGTCGGCTGGCATTCCGCGATATTGGTGCCTGCCAGGATGATGACACGTGTATGCGGAATGTCCGATAATGGATTCGTCAGGCCCCTGTCCGCGCCGAATGTCTGGCCGGCCGCCGTTGCTGCGGCAGACATACAGAGCCGCCCGTTGTAATCGATGTATTTCGTCTGTAAGCCGACCCGTGCGAACTTTCCAAGCAGATAGGCTTCTTCATTTGTAATTGAGGCGCTCCCATAGACGGCCATCGCATCATTGCCGTGTTCGGTTTGGATCAGATTGATTTGTTCCTTTATGCGATTCAGTGCTTCAGCCCAAGAGACAGGCACAAATTCACCGTTTTTTTTAAGCAGGGGGCGTGTAATGCGGGAAGAGTGCACGGCATGCTGATGGGCATTCATGCCTTTTGTACATAAACGGCCATGTGTCGTCGGATTATCAATGCCGATTGCAGTGTATTTCTTCCGTGCCGCGAAGGTTTGTTCCGTAAGCTGCATTTTGCATTGCATGCTGCAGAACGGGCATTGCGTCTCATATGTTTTTTCCGATTGGACATCTTGCAGTTTGTCACGGAAATAACGGAGCATCGGTTCAGTCAAAAAGCTTCATCCTTTCGTATGGCGTTTTCCCGGCAGACAGGTTTTGCAGCAGGGATATGTCTGAACGGAGATTTTTCAGAAGCTGTGTCCGCATATCTTCTTCAAACAGCATTTCTCTGATATGGACGAGGCCGAGTCTGTCAACCCATTGATAAATCGCTTCGTTGTAGTGAGCCGTTTCGCGATAATATTGAATAAGGCCTTTCATCATAGCGGCGGTACTGTCTTCGTTATTCGTCACACAAAAAAGGCTGCCGGCGCGGGCTTGTTTTCCGCGGACGCCCCCGATATAAATTTCCCAGCAAGTTTGTGTCTGAAGCACGCCGATATCCTGAATGTAAGCATCGCTGCAATTGTTTTCACATGACAAGCTGACGGATACATAAGCGGGGACGGCAAGTGTGTCGGTATCTCGTTCAATCCTGCTTGCCAGCTCTTGAAAGGAGCGATGCTGTCCGCACGTACATGCTTTGATTTGAATCGTCCAGCGGTGCCGGGGGGAGAAAACCGGCATGTTCAGTGCTTTTCTGATGCTTGCAAGGTCATTTGGCCTGATTCCGGAAAGCTTCAGCCGGTGACTGTCAGTAATTGAAACGCCGGGGATGCCGTATGTTTCAATGACGTTTGCGATGTTTTTGAGCTCTCCCGCACTTGTCAGTCCGCCGTACATTTGCGGAATCAGGGTGCATGTCTCTTCTGCCGATATTTCATTGAACTGCATAAAATCAGGCCGCATCCTTTCCAGGTAGTAGTGAAGCGCCGGAATACAAATGCGGCAGCCGTTTTCTGTTTTCCAGCCGATCACTTCCATCACCTCGGCGGTATCAGTGAATGGACGGCGCCGAAGTTCGGCGATGACTTCTTCTTCCGTCAAATCGGTGCAGCCGCAAAACGAAGGCTGGCGGGAAGGTTTTGTGTAATCATCGCTTGCCATATACTTCAGCAAGTCTTCGACGAGCGGTCTGCATCCCCCGCAAGACCCGGACGCTTTTGTCATGTGCTTCACTTCCTCCGCGGTTTTTAAGCCATATTTGTTCACCGCTTCTTCAATGGAGCCCTTGGTCACTGAGCTGCATTGGCAAATGGTTTCATGGAGAGGCATGGATTCAAAGGATATACCGCCTTGATCGGGTTCCATGAGCTGTTTTTTCACGATGGAAATGTCCCTTTGCTTCACAAGACTGTCGAGAAGCCGATGTTTACCGCGCGTGTCCCCGAATAAAATAAAGCCGGCCGGTTTATCGTCCTCAAAGAGCGCTTTTTTGTAGATGCCTGCATGCTCGTCATGGAGCAATATGCCGGCTGTGTGTTCATCCTCGTGCACCTTTCCTGCCGACCATACATCAATACCGGCTATTTTTAAGGCCGCAGATTGTGCAAAGCCTTGAAACCCTTCGCACGGAACGCCGCATAGATGCTGTGCGAGCACTTTTCCCTGTTCATAAAGCGGTGCAGCCAATCCGTATACAATCCCGTCATGCTCCGCGCATTCACCGACGGCATACACATTCGGTTTGTTCGTCTGCATGAATTGATTGACGATGATTCCTCGGTTCACTGAAAGTCCGGCAGATGCAGCCAATCGGATATTGGGCCTCACACCGGCGGCCATGACAATCAGGTCTGCTTCTATGGAAGAACCGTCTTTGAAACGGATGCCTTCCGCCCGTGAGTTTCCTGTAATGGATGCCGTGTCTTTCTCTAAAAGAAAGACTAAGCCTTTTCGCTCCAGTTCTTTCTGCAGCAGATGGGATGCCGTTTGATCAAGCTGTTTTTGCATAATGGCGGAAGAGTGGTGAATGACGCTGACGTCCATGCCGAGCTGCCGTAAGCCGACGGCCGCTTCAAGACCTAATAAACCGGCGCCGATGACCGCCGCCTTTTGATACCGGCCGGCCGCATTGATAAGGGATTGGCAGTCTTCTATTGTCCGAAAGCCGTACACACCTTCTTTCTCTGCTCCGGGTATGGGGAGAATATAAGGAGAGGAGCCAGTTGCCGCGATGAAATGATCGTAAGTCATGCTGCGCTTCCGATCCGTTGTGACAACCTGCCGTTCTGTATCAATGTGTACAACCGTTTCTCCCGTGTAAAGCGTAATTCCGTTTTTTTCGTACCATTCGCGGCTATTCAGCGTAATGTCATCAAGCGAAACCTCACCTTGTAAAACGGAGGATAAGAGAATGCGATTGTAATTGGGATGAGGTTCGGTTCCGAAAATAACAATCTCAAACATGTCACGGTTCATCTTTAAAATGTGTTCAATACAGCGGATTCCGGCCATTCCGTTCCCTGCAACAATTAATCGTTGTTTCTTCATTCGGCAAACCTCCTTTGCAGCTGCCTGTAAGTTTTGCTTCTCTATGAGAAATTATGGCACATTGCCTGATTAACGCATTAAATGTGTCGCATTATCTTACACATGTCTTTTCCGGTGAATGCCGGTCATATATTCTTGATTCAGCAATTTGAAATGATAGAAGACCGGAAAGGAGAATGTTATGAAGCTGTCGGAATTAAAAACAAGCGGCCATCCGCTCACTCTGCTCTGTTCCTTCTTATATTTTGATGTGAGTTTTATGATTTGGGTCATGCTGGGGGCGCTCGGCGTTTATATTTCTCAGGATTTCGGGTTATCTTCTTTTGAAAAAGGATTTGTCGTGGCTCTTCCGATCTTATCAGGATCTGTGTTTCGGATCATTTTAGGTGTGTTAACGGACAGGATCGGTCCGAAGAAAACAGCCGTGATCGGGATGCTGATTACAATGATCCCGCTGCTTTGGGGGGCATTCGGCGGCCGTTCTTTGACTGAGCTGTATGCGATCGGCATTCTGCTGGGCGTGGCGGGCGCAAGTTTTGCTGTCGCGCTTCCGATGGCGAGCCGGTGGTATCCGCCTCACTTGCAGGGGCTTGCGATGGGGATAGCAGGTGCCGGCAACAGCGGCACTTTGTTTGCGACATTGTTCGGTCCCCGCCTCGCAGAACAGTTTGGGTGGCACAGTGTAATGGGAATTGCGCTTCTTCCGTTGATGATCGTTTTTATACTGTTTATCGTCATGGCGAAGGACTCTCCTGCACAGCCCGCACCGCAGCCGCTTAAAAACTATCTTCACGTTTTCAGGCAGAAGGAGACATGGTGTTTCTGTCTTTTGTACGGCGTCACTTTCGGAGGTTTTGTGGGATTATCAAGTTTTTTGGCGATTTTTTTCGTTGATCAATATCAATTGTCAAAAATCCATGCCGGTGATTTCGTCACAATATGTGTTGCAGCGGGCAGTTTCTTTCGCCCTGCAGGAGGCTGGATTTCAGACCGTGCGGGAGGTGCGAAAGTTCTCGCTGTACTGTTTGTCATCGCGGCTCTGTGTATGGCGGGAGTCAGCAGCCTGCCTCCGCTTTCAACGGTGATCGTTCTGTTGTTTATCGGAATGATGGCGCTCGGTATGGGCAACGGAGCAGTATTTCAGCTTGTCCCTCAGCACTTTGCAAAAGAAATCGGAATGGTGACGGGAATCGTCGGAGCGGCCGGCGGCATAGGAGGTTTTTTCCTTCCCAATATTTTAGGATCATTGAAGCAGATGACGGGAACTTATGCGATCGGTTTTATCTCTTTTTCATGTATCGCATTGCTCGCATTTGTGCTTGTTCTGGCCGCAGGCTATTTTTGGAGAAAAAGCTATGGCACTGAAAACAGTCCTGCGGATGTTTAAGTTTGGGCGGAAGACACGTATGACAGCGTGTCTTTTTTATGATTGATTATTTTTCACTTGATTTTAAACGGAGAATATATCAGAATAAATAGTAACGGTTACGATTTATAACAATGTACATCATGATGAAAAAGGGGCAGGTGCGGGATATAAATCGTAATCATTCTATTTTGTCAGGAGGCTATTTATATGAAAAAAATTCCGGTTACAGTATTGAGCGGCTATCTTGGTGCCGGAAAGACGACCGTTTTGAATCATATTTTACAAAACCGCAACGGTTTAAAAATTGCCGTCATCGTCAATGACATGAGCGAAGTAAATATAGACGCGGGATTGGTGAAGCAGGGAGGCGGCTTGTCAAGGACGGATGAGAAACTCGTAGAATTATCCAACGGCTGTATCTGCTGCACGCTGCGTGAGGATCTATTAGTCGAAGTTGAGAAACTCGCGAAAGACGGCAGATTTGATTATATTGTGATTGAATCAACAGGGATCAGCGAACCGATTCCCGTTGCCCAGACATTTTCTTATATAGATGAAGAAATGGGCATTGATCTGACAACATTCTGCAGGCTGGACACAATGGTGACCGTGGTGGATGCAAACCGCTTCTGGCATGATTTCCAGTCCGGTGACAGCCTTCTTGACCGGAAGGAAGCGGCGGGAGAAGAGGATGAACGGGTGATTGCCGATTTATTAATTGACCAAATCGAGTTTTGTGATGTGCTCATTTTAAATAAATGCGACATGGTGGGCGAAAAAGAGCTTGAACAGCTGGAAACGGTCCTTCGCGCATTACAGCCCCGTGCCAGACTGATCCGGTCCGTCCGCGGAGAAGTGCCCGCCGAATACATATTGAATACCGGTTTATTTGAGTTTGAGGAAGCGAGTTCATCAGCAGGATGGATAAAGGAACTGACGGCAGGTCATGAAGCGCACACTCCGGAAACGGAAGAGTACGGCATCACTTCGTTTGTGTACTCGCGGCGTCTGCCGTTTCATACCGCTCGTTTTGACAGCTGGCTGCATCAATCAATCCCTGACAACATTGTGCGCGCAAAAGGAATTGCTTGGTGCGCAACCCGCAACAGCCTTGCGCTGCTGATGTCTCAGGCGGGTCCGGCGGTTTCGATTGAGCCTGTTTCTTATTGGGTGGCGGCAATGCCGAAACTTGAGCAGGAGCAGATCAAACAGCAGGAACCGGAGATTCTGGAAGATTGGGACGACCAATTCGGAGACCGTCATACGAACCTGGTGTTTATCGGAACAGATTTAGATGAAGCAGCCATTACAAAGGAATTGGATCAGTGCCTGCTCACGCCGTCTGAGTTCGATTCCGATTGGTCGCAGCTTGAAGATCCTTTTCAATGGGATATTCAGCGGGCCGAATAACATACCGGCCAAGTTTAGAAGCAGGTGAAAAGGGAAGGAGTGATGAAAAAGGAGCTGACCAAGTGTGAAAGCACTGACATACCAAGGAAAAGAACATATGGAAGTGAAAGAAGTCCCGGCACCCGCCATTCAAGATGAGAGAGATGTCATCGTTCGAATCACCGCAACCGGGATATGCGGTTCAGACCTTCATTTATATAAAAACGGAATACCCGCCGATCCGGGTTATATCGTCGGGCATGAGCCGATGGGAATCGTTGAAGAAACGGGCAGTCAAGTCAAAAAGCTGAAAAAAGGCGACCGGGTCGTGATTCCTTTTAACATCGGCTGCGGAGAATGTCATTATTGCAAGCACCAGATGGAAAGCCAGTGTGATGAATCAAATCCAAACCCTCATACAGATGCCGGCGGCTTATTCGGTTTCTCGGAGTTTAACGGTAATTATCCCGGCGGGCAGGCTGAATATTTACGTGTTCCTTATGCTGATTTCTCTTCTTTTCTGGTTCCGGCAGACAGTGAGCTTGAAGATGAGCAGGTGCTGCTTCTGTCAGATGTCATGCCGACCGCCTTTTGGAGCGTCCAGCACAGCGGAGTGAAAAAAGGGGATACAGTCGTTATTCTGGGATCAGGCCCGATCGGCTTAATGGCGCAAAAATTCGCGTGGAAAAAAGGAGCTAAACGGGTTATCGCAGTTGATCAAGTCCCGCACCGCCTTGAACATGCGAGACGCATAAACGGAGCAGAGACCTTCAATTTTTCAGAACATGATGAGATCGGGAAACTGCTGCATGAACAAACGTCAGGGGGCGCGGATGTAGTGATTGATTGTGTCGGAATGGACGGCACGCCGCTTTCAAAAGAAAAAACAGAGCAAAAACCGAATCAGTTCGGAACGATCAGTCCGATTCTTACAGCATCAGAAGCCGTTAAGAAGTTCGGAACCGTGCAGCTCACGGGCGCATACATTTCTGAAGCGGACGGCTTTCCGCTCGGCGATTTTTTCACACGCAACGTTTCTTTAAAAATGGGCCAGGCACCCGTTATTCATCTGATGCCGATGCTGTATCAAATGATCGAACAAAATGAAATTGATCCGACGGATATCATTACACACAAAATGAGTCTTGCGGAAGCTCCTGCTGCATATGATATATTTGACAAAAAAGAAGATGGCAACATTAAAGTGATTTTGAAGCCATAGCGAGGAGAAACACGATGAATATTTACAGACCGGCGGGATTTTGGATCAGATTGGGAGCCGTGGTACTCGACTATTTAATTACTTCAGTGCCTTTGGCGATTATTTTTATGCTGGCAACAGGAAAAGATCCGAATGAGAGCGCAATGATCAGCATTATTTTGACTCTTTATGGTATTTTGCTCCCTGTATACTGGAACGGTTATGTTATCGGCAAAAAGATCTGCGGTATCCGCATCGTCAAAAAAGACGGAACTCAGGTAGGCTTTCTCACTATGATTTTGAGAGTGCTTGTGGGCGGCCTGATATATGGCGTGACGTTTGGAATCGGTGTGATCGTGAGCGCATTCATGGTCGGAATGAGAGAAGACAGACGGTCAATCCACGATTTTGTAGCAGGAACGTATGTCACATACGCGCTGCCGGACGAATCGATTGAAAAGAGCGAATAATTTCGCTCTTTTTTTGCATAAAAAATGGATGGGGGAGCAACATATAACAAACGTTAAAGGAGGAAAGAGTCATGAAAAAAGCTGCATTGTCTTTAGCTGCGTTTTTCATTACAGCAATGGTTTTCACAATGCCGGCACACGCCGCCGGAACAAAAATGCCTTCAACAATGTCACTCACGGAACAGCAGAAAAAAGAAATTGAATCACTTGAAAAAGAAGTGCTCGAAAAACGAAAACATGTCATATCCAAATATGTTGAGTACGGGGTCCTGCCGAAAGAAAAAGCAGAACATATTAAACAGCATATGGACAGGCGCTTTAACATGATGAAACAAAATGGGTTTGTCCCGAAGCCTCCGCCTCATAAATTGGAAAAGCGGCATCATCATTCTTAAGCATCCGGCAAGCCGGATGCTTTTTTGTTTTTATCGGGATTGCTCTGAAACGCGTTTCATAACGTATGATATCAATATCATACGCATCAGGAGGATGAAACACATGATACATAAAAAACAGGGCCTGTTCCCTGATACATTTCTATGGGGGTCAGCCTCGGCTGCCTATCAGGTTGAAGGAGCCTGGAATAAAGACGGTAAAGGACCTTCAGTATGGGACTTATTCACGAAAATACCGGGTAAAACGTTTAAAGGCTCAAATGGCGATACAGCAGTCGGCCATTATGAGCGCTATAAAGAAGATATCGCCTTGATGGCAGAAATGGGTTTGAAAGCTTACCGATTTTCTGTCAGCTGGCCGAGAATTTTTCCGAATGGCAGAGGGGAAATTAACGAATCAGGGATCGCATTTTACGAAGACCTGATCGATGAATTGATTTCTAACGATATTGAGCCGGTGCTGACTCTTTATCATTGGGACTTGCCTCAGGCGCTGATGGATGAATACGGCGGCTTTGAATCAAGAAAAATTATTGATGATTTTAATGATTACTGCATTGCGTTATACAAAAGATTTGCCGGCAAGGTGAAATACTGGGTCACGTTAAATGAGCAGAATTATAATTTTCATAACGGGTTTATAACAGCTGCACATCCGCCCGGCGTAAAGGACAGAAAACGATTTTATGCAGCGAATCATATCGCATTTTTAGCTAATGCCAAAGCGATTGAATCCTTCAGACAATATGTTCCTGACGGTTTGATCGGCCCGAGCTTCGCTTATTCACCGGCTTATCCGCTTACAAGTCACCCTGAAGACATAACTGCATTTGAAAACGCAGAGGAATTTATGAACCATTGGTGGCTTGATATGTATTGCCGGGGGACTTATCCGCAAATTCCTTTCAATTATTTAAAGGAAAAGGGCTGGGCGCCCGCCATTGAAGCCGGGGATATGGAATTGCTTGCGAAAGGCAAGCCGGATTTTATCGGTGTTAATTATTATCAGACGATTACGTACGAAAGAAATCCTCTTGATGGTGTATCGGAGGGGAAAATGAACACGACTGGTCAGAAAGGGACAAACCAGGATACCGGTATACCGGGGCTGTTTAAAACGAAAAAGAATCCTAACCTCGTGACGAGTAATTGGGATTGGACGATTGACCCGATAGGTCTGCGCATCGGCCTTCGGCGTATAACGAGCCGCTATGAGCTGCCGGTTTTTATAACAGAAAACGGGCTGGGGGAATTCGATAAAATAGAAGAAGACGGCTCAATTCAGGATGACTACAGAATTGACTATTTACGCTCCCATCTTGAACAGTGCAGAGAGGCCATTAGTGATGGAGTTCATCTCATCGGCTACTGCAGCTGGTCATTCACGGATCTGTTAAGCTGGCTGAACGGCTATCAAAAACGCTACGGTTTTGTCTATATCAATCGAGATGAAGAAGATGAAAAAGATTTGAAACGGATCAGGAAAAAAAGTTTTTATTGGTATCAGAATGTAATTGAAACAAACGGTAAAAGTTTATAAAAGTTCCCTGAGAGAAATATGATTCTCTCAGGGATTTCTTTTACATTGCGGCTGCATCAATAATATACGTATCCGCATGAAGATCGGATATTTCGGCAGGCACTGAATAACAGGTAAGGCTGTATCGGCCTTTCGGAATATTAAAAGAAAGCCGCTTTGACATCACGCTTTCAATCTCAATTCCATCTTTTACAGCCTCAAAGGGAACAGTCGCTTTTTTCTCATAGGATGGTACCGGTTCACTTGTGTTAAGCCTGAGGACGATAAATGCCCTCGTATTTCTCCTTGCTTCAAATGAAACAGCTCCGTCAGCTTCCGCATATCCTTTTTCAATAGCTTCATCGGTCCAATCGATAACAGGCGGTTCTGAATCTTTTTGGAAGATTGTAAATTGATGATAAGAAATGGCCAGTTCTTGCGGTTTCCATGATTTAATCAATGCGCTGTTCCTCCTGTTTTTTACTTGATTTTAAATAATACTCTCGTTCCGTCGGGATCATTGGTAAGCTGGTGTCCGACCCAAGAGCCGGCTCCGCGGTTGTCTGCCGGAGAAATATATTCTACGGAGGCATTATTTCCGCCCTGTTTACAAACCGCCATCGGCCATTCATCCCTATCGTATCCCGTTTTGACAGGCACATGTTTAAGAGATTGCTCACGCCGCTTATGTACTCCGTCTCTGTCAATGGTGCATATGCTGGAATGTCCTTCTTTTATCGCGTCCTTAATATGCTTTGCTGTTTCCGGATATCGATCGGACGGAAATAGGATTACCTTGTCGTAATCACTCTTCTGAACGGTCTGCTCGTTATCTGAGAAAAGATCACCCTTGATCAGGGCCGCGACTGCTCCGGCAATGATGATAAGAACAAGCAGCAGTGCTTTTAATGTTTTCAAGAGTATCAATCACCTCCAGTTTTAAATTGCTGTTAAGCTGGTCCAAGAATAAAGCAGAATCGGCCGGCTGTAAAGCTGTTAAAATATATTTCTCAGCCGCAATTCAGCTGAATATCTGTAAAACCATCCGCACAAATCAACTTTATTCATTAAAAATTCGATCAGAAAGTGTTTTTTGCCGTTTCCTTATTCAGAAATGAACGGTTGCGGCCGTATCGTCAATTGACTTATTATAGCGATAAGCTCACCGGCGAGGTATCTTCGTCTGCGAGTGTCGTGCGAAACAGGACGATAAAAAGACGGCCATCTGATAAGAAGGCCGTCAGCAAATCATTCCAGATTCGCATGCTTTGTAAACATGTCTGCTGAATTCAATTCTTTTTTCTCCATGATTTTTAGAATAACCGCATCGTAGAACAGCAGAAGAGTTTGTTCGAATAAAGAACCCATCGGCTGAATCGTCTTTCTGTCTCCGCCGGTCTCTTCTTTAGGAGAGCCGGGAATCGTTATTGTAAGATCCGCAAGTTTGCCGAGACTTGAAGCGGGGTTAATCGTTAATGCAGTGATGATGCCGTTAAGGTTTTTGGCTTTTTCAGCCGTATGAAGCAGACTTTTTGTTTCGCCTGAGCCTGAGCCGATGATGACGAGACCGCCTTCTTGGAGGGGAGGGGTAAGCGTCTCACCGACGATGTAAGCGTTCAGGCCGATGTGCATCATCCTCATGGCGAACGCTTTAGCCATAAAGCCGGAACGTCCCGCTCCGGACGTGAAGATTTGATCTGCCGATAAAATCAGATCCGCAAGCTTGTCAGCTTCACTGTCGGCTATTAATGCTGCGGTGCGGGATATTTCATTTAGTATTTCATGTAAGTATTCAGTCGTTTTCATGATCCTTGTGTGATCAGCTGTTTCATTTTAGCAGCAGCATCCGCTTTATTGTCAGCTCCCGTAATGCCTCCGCCGACAATGATTAAATCTGGGTTTTGTTTGATGGCTTCAGGAAGCGTATCAAGTTTAATGCCTCCGGCAATTGCGGTTTTAGCGCTCTTGACCGCTTTTTTAATCGCCGTCAGTTCCTCGAATGAATTTTTTCCTTCTGCTTGAAGATCATAACCTGTGTGAACACAAATATAATCAACACCGAGTTGGTCAATTTCTTTTGCCCGTGTTTCAAGGTTTTTTACGTTAATCATGTCGACGAGGATTTTTTTCTGCTGTTTTTTTGCTTCGGCAACCGCCCCTTTGATTGTTGAGTCGTCTGTCGCCCCTAAAACGGTGATGATGTCGGCTCCCGCTTCTGCCGCTTTCATGATCTCGTAACCGCCTGCATCCATGATTTTAAGATCGGCAAGCACTTTCAAGTGAGGAAAGGCTGTTTTCATTTCCTGCACGGCTTTCAGTCCTTCATTAATGACAACGGGAGTGCCGATTTCTACAACATCTATATATTGTTCGACCTCTTTCACAAGTTCAATTGCTTCCGGGATATTTACTAAGTCTAATGCCAGCTGTAATTCCACTTTATATCCACTCCTCTTTTTCATGTATTTCCATTCTATAGAGTGCCCCGCATGTTGAGAAGTACGCACTTTGAAGTCTAATAGTTACTTTGAGGATACTGTCCCCGCAGGCAATGCGCTTTGTTTCAGCAAAACTGCGTGGTAGTATAAACTGACGAAAGTTGTGTGAAAAAGTAAGCGTGTATGAATAGATGATAACCGTACAAAAAGTAAGAGGAAGGAGAATTGTCCGTGAGCCGAATGGATGAGAAAACGTTTAATTGCGAAAAGGAATTGACGCTTGCCGTGATAGGCGGGAAGTGGAAAATGCTGATTATGTGGCACTTGGGAAAAGAAGGGACGAAGCGGTTTAATGAGCTGAAAGCTTTAATTCCGGATATTACGCACAAAATTCTTGTGAATCAGCTCAGGGAGCTGGAGCAGGATCTGATCGTTCACAGGGAAGTTTACCCTGTCGTCCCTCCGAAAGTGGAGTATTCTTTAACGGCGCAAGGAGAAAGCCTTATGCCGATTCTGGACGCCATGTATAAGTGGGGAAAAGATTATATGGAATTAATCAACATTGATAAAACTGCAATAAAGGAATCTTTTTGAAGTGCTCTATATAAAATAGAGTGCTTTTTTTGCGGTTTAATGAAATCATATTGCGAACATTCGGACTGTCTGTTTCGGTTCTTGCGCTGTTTTTCCGGGTCAGATTACGTACATAAATTTTTTTTATTTCTGCCATAACTGGATATTCGACAGATTTTCATTATAGTTTAAAGATTTTTAATTTTACGTAAATAATATTTTTGAAAATAAATTGCGGGATGCCGCAAAATACCCTCTGGATTTGTCGGATTTTTTTTCGGTGTGCCGCATGAAACTTTTCACCCATTTTTCGGTGATAAAAACAATATTTTCATATAAAGTGAACGTAAGTAGATATATAGAAATACATGCAGAAATAGGTAAACCTTTCGTGCTTACAATCAATGGCTTTTTGTCTTGATTTCTCATAAATTTGATGCCGTATTTCGGACTGCGCGGGTGAACGGATGACGGATTTCGGCGGTGATTGAATCGGGATCGTTTTTGGAGGTAAGTGGTTCTTTTGGCTTGAGAATGAGTTAGGGACATAGAGGGAGGCTGTTTCTAAGGGAGAATTGACAACTTTATCTTAAAAAGGGGAGGCGCACACATATGGAAATAACTTTTTATCCTTTAACAAATGCTCAAAAACGTATCTGGTATACAGAAAAATTCTATCCGAACACAAGCATTTCAAATCTAGCCGGTTTCGGGAAACTCATTTCTGAAGACGGCGTACAGGCTCATTACGTTGAGAAAGCGATACAGGAATTCGTCCGGCGGTATGAGTCGATGAGAATCCGTCTGCGGCTTGATGATGAGGGGGAGCCCGTTCAATATGTGAGCGAATACCGTCCGCTCTCTATCGGGCACACGGATATCAGGCAAGCCGGCTGCTCTGCGGACGAGCTGTCCAAATGGGGGCGTGAAGAAGCTGGCAAGCCTCTGGCGTTATATGATCAGGATTTATTCCGTTTTTCCGTGCACACGATCAGTGAAAATGAGGTCTGGTTTTACGCTAATGTGCATCACATTATTTCAGACGGGATTTCCATGACAATTCTGGGCAATGCGATTACTGATATTTATTTGGAGCTTTCAGGCGGGACAAGTGAGGAACAGACGGAGATTCCTTCTTTTATTGAGCACGTGCTGACAGAGCAGGAATATGTGCAGTCGAAGCGGTTTAAAAAGGATCGGGATTTTTGGAACGGGCAGTTTGAGACCGTGCCGGAGCTTGTGTCCCTGAAACGGAGCCAGGCAGATGCGGGTCTTAATGCGAAACGGTTTTCTCAAGAAATTCCTCACGACTTATATGGCCGCATTCATTCATTCTGCGAGGAGCATAAAGTCAGCGTACTGTCTCTGTTCCAGTCAGCTCTGATCACTTATCTCTACAAAGTGACCGGCCGTGATGACGTTGTCACGGGTACGTTTATGGGAAACCGGACGAATGCGAAAGAAAAGCAGATGCTCGGGATGTTCGTATCTACGGTGCCTGTGCGGACAAGCGTTGACGGAGGACAGTCGTTCTTGGAATTCGTTAAAGGCCGGATGAAGGATCTGATGAAAATTCTCCGCCACCAAAAGTATCCGTATAACCTGCTTGTCAATGATTTGCGCGCTTCGAAAAGTTCGCTGAGCAGATTGTTTACGGTGGCTCTGGAGTACCAGGTGATGCAGTGGCAGAAAAAAGAGAATCTGTCCTTCCTGACAGACCCTATTTTCAGCGGAAGCGGTACAAATGATATTTCAATTCATGTGAAGGAACGATGGGACACCGGGAAATTGACAATTGATTTTGACTATCGCAGCGACATTTTCAAGGGGGAAGAGATTGAATCTGTTTCTGAACGTTTGATCACGCTGATTGAAGATGCGATTTCATCTCCTGATCGCATAATTGATGAACTTACTCTTCTTTCTGAATCCGAGAAAGAGCGGCTGCTGAAACGGGCCTCCGGTAATCCGGTGAATTACCGCAAGGAGATGACGATTCCGGGGCTGTTTGAAGAGAAAGTGAAGTCACTGTCTGACAAACCCGCGGTTGTGTATGAAGGTCGAACATTGTCCTATCGCACATTGCATGAACAGTCAGGACGTATTGCCGGACGTCTTCTTCAAGCCGGGATATCAGCCGATTCTCCTGTCGCGGTGCTGCTTGGCCGTTCTGAGCGTGTCATTGCGGCAATATTGGGAATTTTGAAAGCGGGCGGCGCCTATGTGCCGATAGATCCTGACTTTCCGGCGGATCGGATTCAGTACATTTTGGAGGACAGCGGAGCGAAGGCTGTTCTGACGGAAGCCGGAATACAGGCGCCTGCAGCGGATGCCGAACGGATTGATTTTGACGAGGCTGTTCAGTATGAGACGGCTGCGGACGGTGTCAGCACACAATCAGACCGGCTGGCTTACATCATCTACACGTCAGGTACAACGGGGCGGCCGAAAGGCGTGATGATTGAGCACCGGCAAGTTCATCATCTGGTGCAATCACTGCAGCAGGAGATTTATCAATGCGGTGAGCAGACGTTAAGAATGGCGCTTTTGGCTCCGTTTCATTTTGATGCGTCCGTCAAACAGATATTCGCTTCGCTTCTTTTGGGACAGACGCTTTATATCGTGCCGAAAACGACTGTGACGAATGGCTCGGCACTGCTGGACTATTATCGTCAAAACCGGATTGAAGCCACTGACGGAACGCCTGCACATCTGCAGATGATGGTTGCGGCCGGAGATGTCAGCGGAATTGAACTCAGCCACATGCTCATTGGGGGAGAGGGCCTGTCCGCGGCTGTTGCTGAACAGCTGATGACGCTCTTTCATCAATCGGGCAGGACGCCGCGTCTGACGAATGTCTACGGGCCGACAGAAACGTGCGTAGATGCGTCCGTGCATCAGATGTCAGCCGATAACGGAATGAATCAACAGGCGGCGTACGTTCCGATCGGAAAACCGCTCGGCAACGCCCGTCTGTATATATTGGATAAGCACCAGCGGCTTCAGCCCGACGGCACGGCCGGTGAGCTGTATATCGCGGGTGATGGTGTAGGCCGCGGCTATTTAAATCTTCCGGATTTGACCGCAGAGAAGTTTTTGCAGGACCCGTTTAACGGAAGCGGCCGCATGTACCGCACGGGTGATATGGCGCGCTGGCTGCCGGACGGGACGATCGAATATATCGGCCGTGAAGATGATCAGGTGAAAGTCCGCGGCTACCGTATTGAGCTGGGAGAAATTGAAACGGTGCTCAGAAAAGCTCCGGGCGCGGCGCAGGCCGTCGTGCTGGCACGGCCGGATCAGCAGGGCAGCTTAGATGTCTGCGCATATATCGTTCAGGAAAAAGGAACCGAGTTTCACCCTGCCGAGTACAGGGAGTATGTGTCCAAGCACCTTCCTGATTACATGGTGCCCGCTTACTTTACAAAAACGGACGAAATTCCGCTCACGCCGAGCGGGAAGGCGGACCGCAAAAAGCTGTTTGCGCTTGATGTGCAGGCTGTCAGCTCATCCGAATATGCCGCGCCGAGAAATGAAACGGAGGAAATGCTCACCGTCATCTGGCAGGAAGTCCTCGGAATGGACAAGGCGGGCATTTATGATCATTTCTTCGAGTCAGGCGGTCATTCATTAAAGGCAATGACGCTTCTGACGAAAATTCATAAGCAAATGGGCGTTGAAATTCCGCTGCAATACTTGTTTGAGCATCCGACGATTGCGGCGCTTGCCGATTATGCGGAAAACCGAAACGAAGGACCGGCATTCAATGCAATTGAGCCGGCTGAGAAGCAGGCGAGCTATCCGCTTTCGCTCGCTCAGCAGCGGACTTATATCGCAAGCCAATTTGAAGACGCGGGAGTCGGATATAACATGCCGGCTGCGGCCATGATTGAGGGCGCTTTAGACCGTGAAAAGCTTGAGCGTGCATTTTCTGCCTTAATCAGCAGGCATGAAGCGCTCAGAACATCGTTTCAATCAGAGGACGGCACGCCGAGACAAGTGATTGGCGAGCATGTTCCGTTTCATATTGAAATGATCGAAGCGCGCGGAAGAACGAATGAACAGGTCATGAAGGACTTTGTGCGCCGTTTTGATTTATCTGAGGCGCCGCTGTTCAGAATCGGCCTGCAAACGCTCGGTCACAATCGTCATCTGCTGCTGTTTGATATGCATCACCTGATTTCTGACGGGGTGTCTATTTCCATCATGCTGAAGGAACTGGCTGACATCTACGGGGGAAATCAGCTGCCTGAATTGCGCATTCAATATAAAGATTATGCCGTATGGCAGGCGGAACGGGCGAAAGAAGGCTACAAGAAGGAGCGGGCGTACTGGAAAGAAGTCTTCAGCGGGGAACTGCCGGTGCTTCAGCTGCTCCCTGATTATCCGCGGCCGCAGGTGCAAAGCTTTGAAGGTGACCGCGTGTCCGTCAAGCTGTCGAAAATGCTGCGGGAACGGCTGCAGAAGCTTGCCGAGAAAAACGGAGCCACCCTTTACATGGTGCTGTTATCGGCATACTATACGCTGCTTTCTAAGTATTCAGGACAGGAAGACATCATTGTGGGAACACCATCAGCGGGAAGAAACCACTCTGATACCGAGGGGCTTATCGGGATGTTTGTCAACACGCTTGCGCTGCGAAGCTCCGTGAAGCAGGGTCAGACATTTGCCGGCTTGTTAGGTCATGTGCGCAAGCAGGTGCTGGATGCGTTTTCCCACCAGGATTATCCGTTTGAGTGGCTGACCGAGGAGCTGAACGTACCCCGGGACATGAGCAGGCATCCGATATTTGACACGATGTTCAGTCTGCAAAATGCTTCGGACGGAATTCCGGAGATCGGTAATCTGACGCTGGCTCTTTATGAAACAAACTTCAATATCGCCAAATTCGACCTGACCATGCAGGCCCGGGAAACAGCGGAAGGCATTGCGCTTGATTTGGATTATTGCACGAAGCTGTTTAAGCGCTCAACTGCGGATCGCATGCTTGCGCACTATGTCCGTCTGCTGGAGAGAGCGGCAGCTCAGCCGGATGCGAAAATCAGCGAATATGATCTGCTTTCTGAACGGGAGGCTTTGACTCAATTACAGCGGTTCAACCCGGAACGCACGGCATACCCGAAAGAGCAAACGATCGTGCAGATCTTTGAAGAACAAGCCCGAAAGAACCCTGACCGGACGGCTCTTCAGTTCGAAGGGGAAACCCTGTCGTATCAGCAGCTGAATGAACGCGCCAACAGACTTGCGCGGCATATTCTTTCGGTCGGAGGCGGCGGAAAAACCGCGGCTGTTCTGTGTGAACGGTCAATGGATATGATTGTTTCCATTATGGCTGTGTTAAAAGCGGGGTCCGCCTATGTGCCGATTGATCCTGAGCATCCGGTTCAGCGGATTCAGCATTTCTTCCGCGACAGCGGGGCGAATGTGCTCATGACTCAGCAAAGCCTCAAGCCGCTTGCGGAAAAGGCCGGTTTTCAAGGCGTCATTGTGCTTGCTGATGATGAGGCGAGCTATGAAAAGGACTCTCGCAATCCAGCATTGCCGTTTGATTCCAAAACGATTGCCAATCTCACTTATACATCAGGCACGACGGGAACGCCGAAAGGAAACATCGTCACACATGCCAACATTTTGCGGACGGTAAAAAACACGAACTATTTGACTGTTTCTGAAGAGGACACAGTGCTCGGTCTGTCAAACTACGTCTTTGACGCTTTTATGTTTGATATGTTCGGTTCGCTGTTAAACGGTGCAAAGCTTGTGATCGTCCCGAAAGATACGGTGCTGGATATGTCACGCCTGTCCCGTGTGATCAAACGGGAGAACGTCAGCATTCTGATGATTACGACGGCCCTGTTCCACCTGCTTGTTGATATGGAGCCGTCCTGTCTGACGACGCTTCGGAAAATCATGTTCGGGGGCGAAAGAGCGTCTGTAGAACATGTCAAAAAAGCGCTGGCGGCAGTCGGAAAAGGAAGACTGCTTCATATGTACGGCCCGTCGGAAAGCACGGTGTTTGCGACATACCATCCGGTGGATGTCATTGAAGAGGATACGCTCTCCGTTCCGATCGGGAAACCGGTCAGCAATACGGAAGTCTTTATTATGAACTCAGCCGGACGCATTCAGCCGGCGGGTATCGCGGGAGAGCTGTGCGTCAGCGGGGAAGGTCTCGTAGAAGGGTACTACAACCGTCCTGAACTGACGGAAGAAAAATTTGTAGAGCATCCGTTTAAGGAAGGTGAACGGATGTATAAAACGGGCGACTTGGCCAGATGGCTTCCGAATGGCGATATCGAGTTTATCGGACGTATCGATCATCAGGTGAAAATCCGCGGTCAGCGGATTGAGCTTGGCGAAATTGAGCATCAGCTCCAAAGCCATGACCAGATTCAGGAATGCATTGTGCTCGCTGTGGATCAGGGCGCGGGTGACAAACTTCTTTGCGCGTATGTTGTCGGCCTCCGAGAAATCTCTTCCCGGGAGCTGAGGGAGCATACGGCGAAGGATCTTCCGGCTTATATGATTCCGTCCGTCTTTATTCAATTGGATGAACTGCCTCTTACAGGGAACGGAAAAATCGACAGACGGGCGCTGCCGATGCCGGATGTGACCGCAGCGAATGCCGTGTCTTATACGGCGCCGCGCAACGAAACAGAACAAAAACTGGCGGATATTTGGGCTGAGGTGCTGCAAATGGAACGTGTCGGCGTCCATGATCAGTTCTTTGAGATCGGGGGCCACTCGTTAGCGGGGATGAAACTGCTGGCCCTTATCCAGAAGACATTCGGCGTGCAGCTTACCTTAAAGGATCTGTTCACTTCTCCGACGGCTGCGGGGCTGGCGCAGCTGATTGAAGGGGCTGAGCGGAAGGCGGCTGAGAGCATCACACCGGCGGCCGAGCGGGAAACGTATCCGGTTTCTTCACCGCAGAAGCGGATGTTCGTGCTTCAGCAGCTGGAAGGCGCTGAAACAAGCTATAACATGCCGTCTGTGCTCCGCTTAAAAGGAAAGCTTGATGCAGAAAAGCTGAAATCCGTCATGAAACAGCTGACAGAACGCCATGAAGCCTTCAGAACGACATTTGACATAAAGGATGGAGAAACGGTTCAGCGCATATGGGCGGAAGCTGATATCGACATGGAATATTATGAAGCCTCTGAAGAAGATGCTGAACGGATTATTCAGAGCTTTATCCGGCCGTTCCGCCTGGATCAGCTTCCTCTCGTCAGAACGGGACTGGTCAAGCTGGCTGAACATGACCACCTGCTGCTGTTTGATATGCACCATATCATTTCGGACGGCGCTTCAGTCGGCGTGCTGATAGATGAACTGTCCCGATTGTATGGCGGCGAAACGCTTGAGCCGCTGCGGATTCATTATAAAGACTATGCGGTATGGCAGCAGAAATTTATTCAATCAGAGCAGTACCGCAAGCAGGAGGAGCATTGGCTTCGGGAGCTTGACGGCGAGCTTCCGGTATTGACGCTGCCGGCTGATTACAGCCGTCCGGCCGTGCAAACCTTTGAAGGAGACAAGCTGGTCTTTTCTCTGACTGAGGAACAGACGTCGGCTCTTCGCAGTCTTGCGAAACAAACGGATTCTACCATGTACATGGTGCTGCTGGCGTCATACAGCGCCTTTCTCTCAAAACTGAGCGGACAGCATGACATCATTGTCGGCTCGCCGGTTGCGGGACGGTCACATGCGGATCTCACAAACGTCATCGGTGTTTTTGTGAATACACTCGCGCTTCGTACGTATCCGGAAGCGGACAAAACGTTCACGGACTATCTTAAAGAAGTGAAACAAACCGCTTTACATGCATTTGACGCGCAGGATTATCCGCTTGAAGACCTTCTGCAAAAGGTTGAGGTGCAGCGTGATACGAGCAGAAATCCGCTGTTTGATGCGGTATTCTCAATGCAAAATGCAAATGCGGAAAATCTGGTCATGGAAGGAATTGAGCTGAAGCACCATCCGTTTGACAGAAAAACAGCCAAGTTTGACCTGACAATGACGGCTGAGGACACAGACGAAGGCTTAACGTTTGTGCTTGAATATAACACCGCGCTGTTTAAACCGGAAACGGCAGAGACATGGAAGCATTACTGGCTTCAACTGTTAGAAGCCGCAGCGGAAAATCCGGCCGCGAAGCTTTCTGAGCTTTCATTGGTGAATAAAACAGAAAAACAAGCCCTCCTTGACGCATGGAAAGGAAAAACAATTT
>NZ_LLZC01000002.1 GCF_001461825.1 Bacillus velezensis
TAGGACGCCGCCAAGCTTTTTTATTTTATCTACCATGTTTTTGTTTATGAAGCTTATAATATTCCGCAGTAGCTCAGTGGTAGAGCTATCGGCTGTTAACCGATCGGTCGTAGGTTCGAGTCCTACCTGCGGAGCCATTGCTTCCATAGCTCAGCAGGTAGAGCACTTCCATGGTAAGGAAGAGGTCAGCGGTTCGAGCCCGCTTGGAAGCTTATCTAAAATACGTTGATCTGAAACAGTTTCCGCATGTTATGGAACTGTTATTTTTTTTGTCTAAAAATGATTTGGGTGGCAGAGAGGTGGCAAATTAGCAATTACCTTTAAGATGTTCTTAATAATTTGTTGATTGCGTCTGCCACTAGCGTATCCGATTCTTGGCCGGCATGAGTATAGACATTCAATGTAGTCTGTACATTTGCGTGACCCAGACGTTGAGAAATTGCTTTGATGTTTAATCCCGGCACTTTTCCAATTTGATTTATCAGCATGGTCGCATGGGAATGACGCATGTCATGTAGCCGGCCAGGCTTAATTTTATGTCTTTGAACAAACCTTTGCCAATAGGTATTAGGTGATGTTGGGTATTGGGGTTTCCCTAAGTCTCCCCCAAACAATAAAAGTTTTTCTGTCCCTTGCCAGAGTTCCCCTAACATCAACCGATTTCTCTTTATTTCCCGTAATAAAATCGCTGCTTCTTTCATTACATCTGCAGGCATTGTGATTTTACGGAATGAGTTACTTTTGGGTTCTTTAAATCTGTATCCATTCTTTTTCGTATATTGTAATGACTCATCAATTCTAACTTCGTTTGTGTCAAAGAACAAATCCGATTCATCAATGGCTAACAGTTCACCTTTCCGAAAACCACCGGTAAAGGCGAACTTAATCATAACCCTGTTTCTCAGCGGTGCATGCTCATCGAGTAAATGGAAGATCTCCTTGATTTCTTCTTCAGTATAAATGTCATACTCTTTATATTTCTGTTTTGGACGTTTAACACTTTGAGCTGGATTCTCATCTATGATATGCCATTCTGCAGCTCTTCCTAATATATCTCTTATGATCCGATATCTAGCGTGAACACTTGATGTTGAAACGTTATTTTCTTCTTGGTATTCATCTAAGAAATTTAGAATATGAATTGGTTTAATCTCATCTAAGTACATATCACCAAAGTATGGCAAAATTTCTTTTCCCATAATATATTCATAAGTTTCAATCGTCTGATCATCTAAATGTTGAAGGGCATATTTTTTCTCCCAGTCTTTTATAAACATCCTAAAAGTTCTTTTTCCAGGTGTTATATATGCGCCGGCTTCAATTTCTGTTTTGAATTTATACCATTCGCTCTCAAGATATTGGCGAAGCTTCTTTTTAGTTTTCAATAAGGCTGGATCATCTATTTTTATAGTTTTTACTTTCCGTTTACGTTTGCTCTTAGTGCCAATATCAACGACTAAACGGAAAGATTTATCATTTCTTTTTTCAATAGTTGGCATATAAGATCTCCTCCTCCGTATATTTTTGAGTTAGGAAAGCATGATATTTAAAACTAAATAGCTTGCGGAGATACATATCTAGGCGTATCTCTGCGAATGGATACGTAACTTGAAATAAGTTGGATATGTAGGCTATTGCCTCTCGTTTGGAAGCCGGTAAAACGAGATTCCTCAACATAAAAGTGGGAACAGCGAAGTGATACATAAAAGCATTTGCCTGATTCTCCTGCAGCTCCCTAAATAGGGATGGGATCTTGTATTGAACACCGACATGATTAATGTGATGGCAGAGTTCATGGCAAAAATCTTCCCATTGCTTCTTTTTAGACATACGTGAATCAAGGATAATACAAGCCATCCCCAGTAATTTCACAGCTACACTCTTTTCATTTTTGTAGTAAATTAATATCTTTAATCGTTCTGCGATTTTTTCTAAGTCTCCAGTTCCTGGCTCAGTAATTCCTATACCGGAATAAATAGATCTAATTCTTTCTTCAAGTAATGATAGTTGAAACAAAATAAATCCTCCTGCAGTAACTACAAACCTATGTTCGGTTTTTTGTTTAAAAGAAAAGCCTGAAAAAGCAGGCTCATTTTAATGATCTAAGTTAATCTTTATATCTATTTTATCCCCTAGTGCTGTAGCATTCTCATCGCTTGGGGATGCAACCCTTAGACGAATTGAATCTAAATTTTCTATATCATCTTCATTTTGAAAGATATAAAAAACAGATCCACTGTCTTTCACTTTCCCAATATACTCTCCTAGAAGGTCGTCGCTTTCATCAAGAGAAGGTTCCTCAACTTGTACTCCGGTGCTTGTAGCAAGTTTTATACTATCTGGAGTGAAATTCACTACTCCATCAGATGTATTCTTCGCTTCCAGTTCAAGTTCAATAAAAGGCGTTTTCTCATTAGCCACCGCTGCAATTACTCTTTTCACAGTAAGTTGCATAGGGCCGGATTTAGCTGTGGTTTCTTTATTGCTTATGGCCGTTACTTTTGCTGTTCCACCATCAATTTCATATACATCTCCAACTTCATTGGGCCCGTTTTCGGAAATATCCTGACTCTCCGACGAGCTATTATCAGGAACACTGCTTTTGTTCCCGGAAGATGAAGAAGAAGACTCTTCACTATTTTTGCAGGCTGTGAGTAACACGAGCGAAGCAATCAATAGCAAAGTCCCCAACCTCTTAAACAATTTTTGTCCCCCTTTTGATTTTCTTTATATCTCAATCAATTTACTTATTCGTGAACAGTTTATTTTACAGTACACGCTTACCGCAAAGCCTTGGTAATTATATGTTTTCATGGGGCTGAAAATTTTTAATTTAACAGTTAATTTTCTTTTTGTTAAACAAATGCTAAACAAATGTTTTACCAAAAGAAGAATTAAGAAGTTAAGAATTAAGAAGTGGAGAATGATTGTCTGCTATTCATCGAACCCTTTTTTGAGAAGATACTCTAAAAGCTCTTTCGCTTGTTCCTTGGTGATTTTTCCGTCACGGCCAGCAATTAAAGTTTCAGGGTCATTTAAGAGTTCATCTATTTTTGAGTCATGGGAGTCACCTTTTAGAAGGTAGTCTGTAGAGACATCCAATACTTTAGATAAACTAATAATTTCTGAATCAGTAATAGGGCGAGTACCTTTTTCTATACGGTTCATAACAGCATAATTTAGGTTTACACGGCGAGCCAACTCCCTTTGGGACCAGCCTTTTCTTTCTCTTAATAAAACGATCCGATCACCTATATTCAATGTTTTCACCACTTTCCAAGTAAGACAAATGATATCACGTTTCCGATATGGAAACAAAAAAAGTTTCTAAATTGTAAACAAAAATCGTTGACATTTCTGTTTTAGAAATGTATTATGTGATTACAGTGTTTCTGAAACAGAAACGAAAGGAGTGAAGAAATGCAGCAGCTTAATTTAATTTTCATCAAGAATAGACGTAAAGAATTAAAAATCTCTCTGCAATATATGGCGACAAAATTAGGTTTCAAAACTGGCTCAAGTTATTTGAAATATGAGCAAGGCCTATACGCTTTTAAAGCTGAACAATTGCCGATCTTAGCACACCATTTACAATGCAAAATAACAGATTTTTTTGCAGAAAACGTTTCTGATTTAGAAACAAGTAGTGCTTAAGGGATTTCGTAATGAGAAATAAACCGTTAATCCCTAAAAATAATGATTAATGGTGAGGTGTGAAATTTTGCAACGAACAGCATTAAGCCCTCAAGAAACAGCTGCTTTTTTGGGGGTTCATAAAGAAACCATTTATAGCATGGTAAGAAACAACCAAATCCCTCATTTTAGGGTGGGGAGGAAGATTTTCTTTAGGGTTGATTCACTCAATGCATGGATAAAAGAACAGGAAGAAAACAGCGTGCTTACTATTGAAATGTAGATTTCTTCCACCTAAGAGTACAACATGCTCCGACACAAATCTGTTCTGTTTCAGAACATGTTCCATTTTGGAACATTGAGGGGGGGTGAACAAGTTGAAATTAGGGGCACTACTTCGAAGCACACGGGAGCGGGCGGGTCTTTCTCAAGAACATCTAGCTGAATTACTACACCGATCCCGCAGCTGTATATCAAAATTTGAAAACGACAAAAAATCTTTAGATGTTCCTACATACGTACGATGGATGGAAGCGACAAATGCAAAGGAGGCTATGATTGCAACGTTATGCGGCATTGATCCGAGTGCAGTCGCTCAAAGCATCCAAAACATCATGACTCTATTTGGAGGTTGAAATGAAAAACGAAATGGAAAAGCCAGTCTATACGGGCATTCATCATAGTGGAATAACACTGGAAATGATCTGTATTGAAACATTGCACACAAGAATCATGGAAGCGTTAAAAACGGGAGACACAGCTAAAGCGTTTGAGGCTCATAAAGATGTGTTGCGTTCGTTGATCCAGATCAAACGATATCAGACTGCCGAACGAGTGGAAAAGTTGAAGGCATCATCAAAAATAGTATCTGTCCAGTATCCGGAATCATTAAAAAAATTGAGAGGAATGGTTTGAAATGAAATTTGTCTTGTCTGTCAGCAAAGTCATGAAGGGGCGCCAAGTTAGAGAAAAGATTGAGGAGTCACGTGAAAATCCTGCGAAATTATACTTAGCAGACGCTGAAGCGAGAAAAGAATGTCAAATCAGAATGGAACAAATAAAAAAGCAGCAAGCCGGCACGCTCACTGCATAAAACAAATGTTCGTATCTATTATACCGCTCTTTTGAGAGCACGGCAAGTTTGTTCTTGTCGTCAGGCCAGGGGGAGAGGCGCTATCCCACAACCCCCTTGACTTTGTCTCTTTCTCTGGTCTGACGATGCGTGCAAGCATCAGAAAGGAGTGTGAGTAAATTGGGTAATACGTTTGACGCTGTGGAGGACTTAGTCGCGGCAACAAAAATTATCGGCGAGCTCCGTGCAGATATGTCGATTGTGAAGACAATGGCATCCTTATTGGCAGAGAGTAAAGATATTAACGTTCTGCAGAATACATTGAACAAAATATCTGATGACATTTCAGCATCACTGGCAAAACACAAATTTTAAGCATTAAAAAAGCTCACTGTGCAGAGTGAGCTTCGGAAGGTGTTGCAATCTTTGGTACTACCAAGTTTACTTTATCACCTTCCAAAAATCAAATATTGGAGGTCTTTGACAAATGAACGAAGTTTTTTACACTGAGCCATTTAGCGAGAATTATCGCGATCAGGTCAATCTGGCATCTGCCGGGGGATCTATCTCTTTTGATATTCAAGGGAATGCGGCTTTTCGTTTTCCTACTGCCGCCGCTCGTGAGGAATATCGCGCTCTTAAACAAAGAGCTGAAGGAGGCGGCAACAAATGAAAAAGGAAATGAAGCTATTGAAGTTGGAACTGCTGAATTTCAAGGGTGTTAAGCAATTCACCCTTGATACTCAAGGTGAGAATGCCAAGGTGTACGGAGATAATGCCACTGGTAAAACAACCCTATTTGATGCCTTCATCTGGCTGCTGTTTGACAAAGACAGTCAAAACAAAAAGGATTTTCAAATTAAGACACTGACAAAAGAAAATGAACCGGTATCCGGATTGAATCATGAGGTAACAGGAGTTTTCGTTGTTGACGGTAGTCATCTCACTCTTAAAAAAGTTTATTCCGAGAAATGGACGAGAAAGCGCGGCAGCAGTCAGGCTGTATTTTCTGGCCATACCACAGATTATTTTATTGATGGTGTGCCGGCAAAGAAAAAAGAGTTCAATGATCGTGTAAATGGGATCATTTCGGAAGATATTTTCCGCCTTGTCACTTCTCCATCATTTTTCAATGAACAAATGAAATGGCAGGACAGACGAAAGATTCTCCTTGAAATTTGCGGTGACATTACGCAAGAAGAAGTTTTTAAAGCGAATCCATCCGTAAAGGCTTTAGAGAGCATCTTAAACAAACGATCAATTGAGGATCACAGAAAAGTAATCTCGGCCAAACAAGCGAAGATAAATAAAGAGTTGAAGGCGATTCCTGTCAGGATTGATGAAGCGCTCCGGTCGGTCGAGGATATATCTGACCTAAATGAACAGGAATTAAACGACGAAATCAATTGTCTCCAAAATGATATCGATTTGTTGGATGATCAGCTGCAATCCGCTCGAAATGGAGAGGCGGTATCGGAAAAAAGAAATGCCATCCTGCATATAGAGAACGAGCTTCAGGAAATGAAAAATGCTCATCAGGAGAAAGAATACAGCAATATCAGGGCACTGAAAGAAAAACTGTTCTCAGTAAAAAATAAGCTGGAGGAAATTTCTCTGGAGATTAAATCGAATACCCGTCAGCTGTCGCTTGAAAAAGACAACCAGGAAAGATTAACTGCGGAAATCCAGTCGCTGCGCCAGAATTGGCTCGATAAGAATGAGGAAACGTTTGATCAGCATCAAACTGAATGCCCTACATGCGGCCAGGCATTACCGCCGGAACAGGTTGAACAAGCGAAAGAGAATTTCAATTCTCACAAAAGCAGTGAATTAGAAAAAATTAATGAGCGGGGTAAATCGCGTAGCGAAGAGCTGAAGAGATCAGAAGACATAATTGCAGAAATAGAGTCATCCGCTCAAAAACTGCAGAAGGATTATGAGAGCAAAAGTGAGGAATGGTCACAACTTGATACTGAAATCAAGGCGGCCGAGAGCAACATGTCAGATATCACCACGGATGATGCTTACAAAAACAAACAATCAGAAATTGATAGCATCCGTAAACAGATTGAGCAATTGGAGTCATCAAAGAACGAAGCAATTCAATTGATCAAAGATGATATTAACGGCAAAAAACAGGAGATGCTGCTGCTTCAAAAAGATTTGGCGAAAATTTCGCATTCTAAAAAAGTGAACAAGCGGATCATGCAGCTTGAAGAGGAACAGAAGGGCTTAGCCGAGGAGTATGAAGGGCTTCAGCATCAACTCTATTTGACTGAGGAATTTGTTCGTACAAAGGTAGATCTCCTGGAAGAAAAAATAAACAACAAATTCAAATTTGCCCGCTTTAAGCTCTTTAAGAGTCAGATCAATGGAGGTCTTGAAGAGACGTGCGAAACGCTATATGAAGGCATTCCGTACTCTTCCGGCTTGAACAACGCCGCCCGAATAAATGTTGGACTGGACATCATTAATACCCTTAATGAGCATTACGGCATTTCTGCTCCAATCTTCGTAGATAACTCTGAAGCGGTGACTAAATTGATCGATACAAATTCACAGATTCTCAGTCTGATTGTCTCTGAAAAAGACAAGCAGCTGCGGATTGAATTAGAAGATAGTACGCTCATTCCAGTGGATTGTGAGGTAAGTGCATGAGTGAAATTGTCACAGTAACAGTAGTTACGGGGAAAGGTTGGGAAGATCAACGCCGTGAAACCTTGCGTATAAATTCGGAAGAGATTATGCATGTGGGTCCGCTTTCTGAATGTCCAGAAGATGCGATTTTAGAAAGAGATTTAGTCGGACCCTCCGACTTTGCTGAACTGCTTAAAAATTTTCTAATTGAGCATAAGGGAAAACAGGTGAAATTTGTGTACGAGGATGAGGAGGATTCAAATGAGTAATCAACAAGTAGCAAATACAACGAAGAAGAGCACTGTGGTCGATCAAGTAGCTGCAAAAGTTCAGACGTTTCAGGAAAATGGGGAGATTCATTTCCCCCCTTCATATTCACCGGATAACGCCTTGAAATCGGCATATCTCATGCTACAGAACACGAAAACCGGTAAACAAGATGGGAACCGACCTGTACTCGATGTTTGTACAAAGGAGAGCGTTGCTAATGCACTGCTAGACATGGTTGTGCAGGGTCTTAACCCGATGAAGAAGCAAGGATACTTTATCGCTTATGGGAATACACTGACTTTTCAACGTTCGTATATGGGAACAATGGCTGTAACAAAAAGAGTGGCTAAGGTTAAAGAGATAAATGCTCAAGTCATCTATGAAGGTGATGACGTTGAGTATGAGATCGAAAAAGCGAAAATTACAAATTTCAAACATAAAACCAAATTTGGAAATATCAATAAAGATAAGATCATGGGTGCTTATTGTGTACTTGAATTTGAAAATGATACTGACTATATAGAACTCATGACAATTGATGAAATCAGAAAAGCATGGAGTAAAGCGCAATTTTGGGGAAAAGATCAAACCGCAGAGAAGAAAGGATCGACACATGATGACTATAAGCAGGAGATGGCAAAGAAGACCGTAATAAATCGGGCCTGCAAACGGTTTTTAAATAGCTCAGACGATGAAAGCCTTCTGATGAATACTATTCAAAAATCAGATGATACAGCAATTGAGGAAGCCACAAAGGCCGAGATTGAGGAGAACGCAAATTCTGAGGTTTTGGACATGCAATATGAAGAAGTTTCAGAGACTCAATCCGGGGACGAGCTTAGGGAAGAACCGGCGGTAGAAGCAAAGACTGAAGCTCCAGAGAACAAACCCTCTGCTTTTGAGAACGGACCAGACTTTTGATTGAAATTACAGCCCTGTCATCAAGCAGTAAGGGGAATTGCTATCGGGTTACCGATGGTAAGACCCCGCTTCTTTTGGAATGCGGCATCAGCTTTAAACAGATGCAAAAAGGCTTTCAGTTTAGAATGTCTCAATTCGCTGGCTGCCTTGTCTCTCATGAACATGGGGACCACTGCAAAGCTATTAAGGATGTTCTGAACGCCGGCATTGATTGTTATATGTCTCCTGGGACGGCCGGAGCAATTGGCCTCACTCATAACAGAATTAAGCCTGTGCCCGTAAAACAGCCGTTTAAGGTTGGTTCCTGGTCTATTATGCCCTTTGACGTGCAGCACGATGTAGCGGAGCCGTATGGCTTCCTATTGGCGAATGACGCCGGGGATAAACTGCTTTTCGCCACTGATACCTATTACATACGCTATAGGTTCCCTGGTCTCACTCATATCATGGTGGAATGCAATTACTCAGAGGAGATATTGAATGAAAATATTGAGAGCGGCATTACCGCTCCCGCCATGAAAAAGCGCCTTTTACAATCTCATTTTAGTTTAGAAAACGTCAAGAAATTTTTAATGGCCAATGATTTAAGCAAAGTACAGGAGATATGGCTGCTTCATCTTTCAGAATCAAACAGCGACGAAAAGATCTTTAAAGAAGACATCATGAAATTGACAGGAAAGGTTGTCTATATCCCGTGAGTGAACTGATTAAAACTACGTATCCTTATTGCTATGTGTTTTTGGCACAGACTTCTGCTCCGCATATGAGAAAAGCTGTGCTTGAGAATTATATTAAGACATTCATGAGCAAGTATGAGCCGAGCCTTGAATATGTGGCTATTAAAGGCACTTACGCTCTTTGTCGAAGAAAATAAACTCTTTGGAGAGGAGGAAGGCTCTTGTCAGGCTGGGTGAAATTATACAAGTCAGTCGTCGATCATGAGATCTTTACAGATAATGTGGGCTTTAGGCTATTTACCTTCTTAATGGCTAAAGCAGCTTATCAGGACGGTATGAAAATAAATGATTATGAATTGAAGAAAGGACAATATATCCGCTCGTATTCAAAACTATGTGATGATTTAGCAGTAAAAAAGGGACGAGGGTTAACCAGATTTACGAGAGCGGCAATTAAGGCTGCAGCTGAAAGGCTTCAAGCAAAAGGCATGATTGCTGCAGAGGAAACGGAATACGGAATGCTCTGGACCATTGTGAACTATTCGAAATTTCAAGGCTCTGAAAGAATCGTAAATGAAGAGAGCTTTTCAGAAAGGCGGCAAATATCCCAACCAATTGATGAGAAACTGTCTCCTTTCCAAAAAATCGAGGAAAAGTACCTGTCCCGAAAGGGCGGCATGTTTACAACCCCATATGATGTGGCTGCCATAAACAGAATCCTTGATCAACAAATTCCAATTGGGGACGTCCTGACTTGGATAGATGAAATATTTGATCGTTACGTTCCTAAGCATCGAGCGGATGGTATCAAATCCTTTACTTACTGTGAGCAAGGTATTTTAGACAGGTGGCACGCTAAACAGAATCCACCTCCAAAAACAAACGTTTCGGAGTTCCGGCCGCGCGGATCAAAACAAGAGGAGAGTTTTGCCGCACTTGAAGCATATGCCAAAGAAAACGGCATTTCGATGGGGTGATCATATTGAAAAAAGAAGAAGCAATGAAAATTCTAAGGCGGCTCTCCGCCGCGTATACCCGCTTTGATTTAACAGGGGATGTGGGTATGGAGCGGATTGGATTATGGATGGAGCATCTGACTGAAATGCCGTTCAAACCTGTTTATGACAAAGTCAATGAGCATATTTCTAATAAACCATTTCCTCCGACTATCTCAGAAATTAAAGTCAAACAACCAGAGAAAAATGAGTTTTTAGAGCAACAGAAAGAGTGGGAACGGAATGCAAAACATGCTAAAAAACCTTGAAGCAGAAGAGAGCCTGTTGGGCTGTATCCTTGTTGAAAATGAATTGATTAAGGAAACCACCTTGGAGCCGAAACACTTCGCAGATGAGCGGCATAAACGGATTTTTAAGGCTATGCGAGATGTAGATTCCTCTGGCCAGCCTGTTGAAATCGTGACGGTGGTTACAGAGTTAGGAGAAACTGTCGAAGCGATCGGCGGCACCGGCTATCTTGTCGATTTAGCCAGTGCTGTTCCATCTGTTATTAACTTCGAGACCTATCAGACATTAATCTACGAAGCTTTTAAACTGCGTGATATGCAAAAGGCCGCTCTTGATTTTGCAAATAATCCAAGCGATGAGGGAATTTTGCAGGTTTATCAGAAGACCGTGGAGCTGCAGGAGATCGGTGTTACAAATAAACGAACTAAGATGGATGTTTTAACCGAGATTTACGAAGACATGTATCAAGAAAAAGGAGAAATAACAGGTGTGGAATCCGGTTTGGCCGATTTAGATGCTATGACTGGCGGCTGGCAGGACAGTGATTTAATTATCGTAGCTGCCCGGCCTTCTATGGGAAAGACTGCTTTCGCTCTAAGTTTGGCGCAGAATGCAGCGCTAAAAGGTGGGGTTGTCGATGTTTTTTCTTTGGAGATGTCCGACCGTCAACTCGTTAACCGGATGCTCAGCAATTTAGGTTCAATCGAGGGTACAAAATGGAGAAACCCGCACAAGTATTTCAGTGAAAAAGACTATGAAAATGCAAATCGGGCCATTGGTGAATATGAAAAATTAGACATCTATATTCATGATAAACCGTCACAGTCAGTGGCTGATATTCGTTCTGCCATTCGGAAGACCAAAAAGGACCACCCGGACAAAAAACATTTGGTTGTGATTGATTATCTTCAATTAATCCGACCTATCGGCAAATTTGAAACGAAAAACTTAGAGGTCGCAAGCATAACGGGCGAATTGAAGAACATAGCCCGGACCTTCAATGTGCCAATCATTCTTCTTTCTCAACTTTCTCGCGGCGTTGAGCAGCGGCAAGATAAGCGGCCGATGATGTCTGACCTTCGAGATTCAGGCAGCATTGAGCAGGATGCCGATATCGTTAGTTTTCTCTACAGGGATGACTATTACGATAAACAAAGCGATCTGAAAAACGTAGTGGAAATCATTTTTGCAAAACAAAGAAACGGATCCGTCGGCACTGTCATGGCTGCCTTTATTAAAGAGTACGGACGATTCTTAAACCTTGATAGACAAATGGAAGCCCTTGTGGGTTAAAAAGGAGCGGTTTTATGCCAAATAATGAAGTGGAGAAGCGGAGAGAATTTCTAATCAATGAATTGATTCGGTATGGCTATTCCATTGAAAAAGGAGCGGACTTGAGCCATTTGACGCTATTCGATCTGGAGAACCTCACAATTCAAGTAAAATGCCAGTTTGGCCGCAAGCTATCCGAAGAGGAGGAATCCTGCTGATGTACACCGTCCTGGCACTCATTTACGTGGTAAAGGAAGGCGAACAGCAGGAAATGATCATACAGCAGTGGATTCAGGATGACGGGAGGTAACAGCATGATCCAATTTACTATTTATGGGGAGCCAGTTGCACAGGGGCGCCCCAGGGCAGCCACAAGAAACGGCATGACCAGGTTATATGATCCAAAGAAATCAAGGGATTTTAAGCAATACGTTAAACTTGCCGCCTCAGATCATCGGCCAAGTTCCTTGCTGACGGGCCCGCTTGAGTTAAGAGTCAAGGTCTATAAATCTACCTTGAAGAGTTTCAGTAAGAAAAAAGCGGCTGAAGCTGAACAAGGATTACTAAGACCCAGCAAAAAGCCTGATGTGGACAATTATATAAAGGGCATTAAAGACGGCTTAAATAAAGTCCTCTGGCATGATGACAGTCAAATTGTAGACCTCCATGTCAGTAAGTATTACAGCCAAAACCCAAGAATCGAAATTCTAGTAAAACCACTATCACAAGAGGAGGAACAATTATGTCTTTCGTTGACTTCAAAGGAATCGTAAAAAAGGTGAACCACAAACCCAAAGGAATTACCGAGGTCGTTCTGGAGGTCCCAACTAAAGAGGTAGGAAGCGGCATTCAAAATTTAGCCGAGATGATTGATAAGGACGTTCAGGCGCAACTGGAGAGCGAGGTTGTACAGTTTAATGTACAAGTCAACGCGCTCACCGATCGCCCGATTATTAATTACACAGTTGGCTCTGATGGAATTGTAAAGGTAGCAGATCCGGAACCAGAACAACTTGAGGCAAACCTCGGGCTTCCTAAAGAGAAGCCAAAAATCGAAGAAGTAACAGAGGAAATCGAGAGAAAGGTTGTTGACTCCTTCATTACTGAAGATATGGCCCCGATCCTTGATGGATTCCCTGTATACATTACTGAAATGGCTAAGCGGCGCATAGAGGGTGAATCATACCGGAAGATTGCGAATGATTATGTAATGTCTGCAGAGGGCCTTATAGACCTTATCAACGAGTACAGAAAAGAAGTTGCTCCGTATGCTCAAGCTTGGTGGGACTGGAAGCAGGATCAGGAAGCGGAGGCAGAGCCGATGGAAAAGCAGGCGCCGCGTGTTCCTCTTGATGAAGCTGATAAACCCGAGCCGTCAACCGAGGATGAAAAAGAGGATGAGAATAAGGACGAGGACGAACACGGAGCGGCATAAATGGGGAGAAGGAAAAAGCAGCCGCGTTGGTATCTGCTGTTTCGCATAGAGGATGGACAAGCTGTCCACCTCTATGAACCTTTAAAGAAATACGAGCTGGTGAGCCGGATCCGGAATGGATGGAGGGTAAGAAGATGACAGAGAAGAGAAAAAAGCTCTTAGAAAAATTGAGTGATTTCCGCATGGTTCCTGGCCATGGTCCTGATCTTTCCGCGATGACAGATGAGCAATTAGAAAAACAACTATGGTTTTTAGAAACTGCTTTCAAGACGGCTTGGGAAGAAGCAGATAATGAGGACGGTGATGATATATGAGCGTAAGACATCATCTGAAAATCTTACCGGAATATTTTAAAGCGCTGAAGGATGGCCGAAAAACTTTTGAAATAAGGCACGATGATAGAGGATTTAAGGAAGGGGATACCCTCTCTCTAAATGAATGGCAGGACGGATACACTGGCCGCTCAATTGAAGTAGAAGTGACATACGTTACAGATTTTGAACAGAAGTCAGGCAATGTCGTTCTCGGCATTAAAAAGAAAGTAGGAGAAGGCGATGATTGAGATATTTGAAGGTGATTGGGTAAGAGCAAAGGGGAACGGGATCGTCGTAACGGGATATGTAGAGGAAATCAGAAGGAACTCAGTTGTTATCCGCCTTGTAGATGGAGAAATAATAAATGCTTCAAGCCGGGTAGTGAAGAAGATGGATGACACGCTGCATGCCGAAGACCTTGATACAATGATTGATTTTTCCTTATTTATGGGGGATGAAGAATGGTTTCGGGAATTGTCTGAACTGAAATACAAACGCGGTGCCCGTATAACATAAAAAAACCGCAGCACAAGGCCCCGGTTTTAGTTAATCTCGACAATTAATTATAACACGGGGAGTGCTGCAATATGAACAGACCTGAAAAAATTGAAAATTTACATCAACTTTCCGTTAAGGACTTAATGGAAGATCAAAAAACGAAGCTGATCATCTTGGATGGCTCAAGCGGGTCAGCCTATCTTGTAGATACACCGGAATATGGAAAGACCATTGTACAGACAGCCAATAGCAAGCACACAAAGCTGAATTACGATTATGGCTTCTTGCCGTAACGCGGAGGGGAACTCCCCTCTTTTTTTGGAGGAATGTTTATGGCCATGAAGGGAGAATGTCTCAGCGCAGACATTACACCGCTTGAAAAAGGAAAAGAGTATTTCCTCTTTCCTTTAGGAGAAAGTCATTTCTACGTATCAAAATTTAACAATGTAAACGCCCATTGCGGAGCCTATCAAAAGAAACTATTCCGGATAACTGATGCCAGTCAGAGTGAAGTGCCTGAACCGAATGAATGGCATCAAATGAGTTTGTTTTGATTCCAAATCAAATAGCAGGGACATTCCCTGCGGGGAGGAAACGGAAATGAGTGAGAGAGTTGAACGGTTAAAACAGCTTACTTACATCCCACAAAAGGAAATAGGATGGCTTCTTGAACAAGCTGAACTGGCTGACAAACAGCGGGCTATCATTGAGGAACACCAGCGCCAGCAGGACATTGCGGTCAATCAATTTCGGCAGGCTCAAAAGGACATTCAGCATCTAAGCGGGGAAAGGAGCAGATACAAGAAGGCTTTACAGCAAACTATTAAGAATATGCAATTCACTATAACGGTTGCCCAAAATGAATTGGAGGGGGAAGCAAAATGAATGAATTGGGAGTGAGAAGACATGGACGGAAGATATAAGCGGTTTATCGTATTCGGCTATGATTTGTTTTACCCGAGCGGCGCCCTGTCTGATAGCATATTTGACTTTGATTCAATCGACGAACTGACAGAACAAACACGAAACACACCTGAAAGATTTTTATACGACACTTTGGAGATATTCGACTTGCAAGAACGAAAAATCATCTGGGAAGGCGGTTCGAGTATCTCTTACCGAGATTTAAAAAAGATTGAAGAGATGATGAAGGAGGATGCACAATCATGAAAAAACGATTCAAATCAATCATGCTATCAGCAGTATTACTTACGGGAGCCGCGGCCGTTGCGCCGTCTGCTTCCGCCGCATGGTCCGGTTGGCAAAATGAATCCGGGTACAGCGGCCGGGTGTTTACGGATGCCACGACTTACACGGCCGGCGCCTCAACGGTGGACTGGAAAGCCGAGAAGAAAGGCTCAAGGGCACTTTATTACACGGCTGGCGTGTACAAGAAGCGTAGCGGCGGCGGGCTGACTGATACAAATTTGGTTCAGCGGGGCAGCTTCAAAACGGCAACGCCTCTGAAATCATTCAATGTGAAATCGATCCGGAATAAGACCGGGAAAGGAACCTATGTCATTCAGCTGGACTGCTATTCTGATTCCGGCAAACGGAACTATATCGGAACATTTGAATCAGCGAAATTTTACGTCAAGTGATTCAATTTCGTTACCAAATAAAATGAGCAATTGCGGACATCAGACATTCGGCATAAGGCTGGGTGTTTGACGCCCGCTCTATTACTTTAAGGAGGGAACAGAGTGCAAGCAGTCAAACAATTGTCATTCATTCCAGAAGTAAATGAAAAAGAAGTACGTAACATCGTCATTAAAGAGCTCAAAACGTATAGATCATTAAAAACCCAAGCGGAAAATAGACAAGAGCAAAAGGAAAAGGGAATCATCGGGCTGTTTCCGCAGTTACGAAAAAACACTGATTATAATGAGCTGAAGGTCAAGCAGATGGATAGGGCGCTAGAGAACTGCCTTGACCAAGATGAGCGCAGTATTCTTGAAAAGAAATATTTGTCTCCAAGAAAAATAAAGGATTTAGAAATTATGACTGAGCTCGGCCTCAAAAGAGATAAGTTTTATCAGGTGAAAAGACAGGCCATCTACAATATCGCGACAGCGCTCGGAATAATCTGAGGGCTGTCTTTTTGTCCGTTAAATTAAATTCATCTTTAGAGTCTCAGCCAAGCGAGAAGGCTTTATAGTCAAGGCTTTTTTCACTGGTGCACTTATTGGTTGCACGATAAAATTGCAATAACTGAAAGGAGGGGTGCAAGTGATAAAAAGAAAAAGGACTCAGAGGAGTTTAGATAATGGATGATAAAAAGAAAGAGGTTCAAAGAAAATATAGAGAAGAGATTAAGAGAAAGAAACAGCAAAAAGAAGATGATAAAAACTTCACAAGAGAAGCCTTTATTGTTGTGACGATAATCGTGCTGTTTATTTTTTTGAATTTCATGTTCAAAAGTTTTTAACAAAAAATCCCTTATCCCCACTTGTACTTATTACCTATTAAGTTTATTATTGGAATAGGTAGAATATTACCAATAAGAAAAGAGGGAGAGATGATGAAAGACTTAAAAGTGTGGAAAATACTCTTACTAACGTTGGTTTGTTCAGTGATTTTTTCTGTCGTGTTTGTGACTGTTCAAAGGATTGACCTGTATTTTAATCCGTCAGAAGTACCTGTTAAATCGATTGAAAAAATAAAATAACTTGTGTGGGGGATAAGGGAAAGTGAAAAAAATATTCTTTGTAAGTGCTATTGTTGCAGGGTTTTTTATGTCTGGGATCGGTGTTAACACGGTTAAAGCGGAAGAGTATAAAATTGATCCTATTGGAGATGAAATTGGTTCGGAAGATGGACGATCTGATGTGATTGATCCAGTTGTAGCAAAAGATGGTCCAGAAGATGGGGTTAACGATGAATCTAGCGTGCAGCCTAAGATCAGAAAAATATCAGATGACATAAGCTTATTTTCTCTTCTAGGAGCCGGAGAGTGGGATTACTTAGGTTCTTCAACATTTAAAACTCGTTCAAAAACATTCTATTCTGGTGGAGGAGACCTTGGAATTCAGATTTCTCAGCCATATATTGGCCCTGGATTCGCATGGCAGTATAAGCTTGTAGAAGAAGATCCAGTTATCAATGATACAGTCTCTCGCTTTAATTTAGCTAACCAAAAAGGAACATACGAAGTAGTATTCAATGTACGTAGTTTTGTTGATGGAGATAATAAAAAAGCAGAATTACACCTGGAGAAACTAACAAACCCTGCAACAAGTGTCTCTACAAAATGGTGGGATTGATGTAAAAGAGCAAGCCTGAGTGGTTTGCTCTTTTTGTATGTCCAAAAAAACACCGATAAAAAGCCGAGAAAATGCCGACAAAAAGCCGACAAAACGGGGGATAAAATGGGTACTTTTTTTAGCTGCGGTTTGTCATACGATAGAGACAAGAAGAAAACGAACGTGAATATCTGTCCCAAAAGGAGAAACCTGCGGACGCTGATCTTTTGCATGAGTCTATTTGTGCATCTGATTAGTGGCCGCTTTTTTTATGGCAGATTGGGAGACGCACCTTTCCCGTATCAAGTGTGCACTCGGATGTATCGAATGACAATGAAGGCCGTTAGCTTCACAGGAGGAGCGGCTGGAGTCTATGCAGTATTGCGCGCGATAGTCACGGGGAACGCAAACGGTGAGATCCCGATTGCAAGGAAAGTCTTTTAAACCGGCTCTCCATTTTCTTTGCTTACCTCCTGGGGAAAATCGGCGGGCCACAAATAAATAAAAGCGAATAGCGTAAGGCGGTGCTTATTCGGCAAGGAGAAATGAAAGATGAAGATGAGAGACATTTTATCTGCAGAAACGAAACAGCAACTTGAAAAAGAGAAAAGCCCCTCAACAAAGGAAGCTGATCCTTTGACGAGAAGGGATTGGGAAGAAATCATGGGAGTCAGAAAAGACACCTATAAACGGACAGGCGGCCGTATTCGCCGTAAACAATAGTAATATGTTTTTCGTCCATGTCAATTACCGTTAATAAACCATATTTTATAGTGAGTTAAGCCTCCCATTGTTAAGCGAGGATCAACAAAGAGGGAGGCTTTCTCAGTGAATTCGGGCGGTTCTAACAGCAGCATAATATTTGCTTGCAAAATAATTATTCCCTGCAAAATATGGTTTTATTCAGATGATTTAGGCGCTTTCTTAAGTGGGAGGGCGTTTTTTATGTTCTCTGTAAACTGCTTCTAGTAAGTCTCAGAATAGACAATTGGCGGTTAACGGCTTGAATGTGGAGGCAGCAGGCATTCAAAACCGCTATGACCCACGCTTTGTTATACCGTTCTCCTTTAAAGCGTTGAAAATGAATCTTTTTGACCACGTTGAAAACAATTGTGATATTTTCTTACAAATTTTCTTGAAAAGGTTAAAAATTTACTAAAATTTTTATTAAATAAGACTCAATTGATTGACATGACCGATCGATTTGTCCCGTGGTCTAATTTCTTTTCTGCCCATTTATATGATTTATTACTTATCGGAAAATACTAAATTTTCATCATTTTTCTAAACGAGAAACTTTATATACTGGTTTCATAGAAAGGAGGGGGGCATAAAGCAGGAAACGAGTATTAAGTTGTCTGTTGTTAGCCTATGGATATCTTTAAAATCTAAAGGAGGAATTGAATTGAATAAAAAGATAATCACATCCGTCACCGCTCTGATGCTCGCTACTTCCAGTCTGCCTGCTTTTGCCCACGCTAAAGAAAAAGAGGCTGAACCCACTGTTTCCTCAGCACCAGCCGTTAAACAAACAATGAACCTTAATCAGCCTAAAGCCGGAACTGGTATCCCTGGTGTTAATTTCAATGTAAATCTTGACGTCCTCGGCATAGCAAATTCAATCCGAGATGCTGTTGTGCAAAACGCAAATCGACCGGGTTTTGTCAAAAATATGATGGAATCTACTTTTTACTCTGCGGGGCAGAAATATAATGTCATGGTATTTAATTTGGCCCAGAATTACGACGATCACTTCAGAGGCGTCAAATTCTATGGATCTGCCGTTCTAAATGGAGTGGTATACGGGATCTGGGTGTTTGAAGATGGGGAATTCACAAACCAAGGAGATGGCGGCTGGGATAACTGGGCGTTCAGAGGCTGGTTTGACAGAGATGGCAAATACGTAAAATTTTATAGACCGTAAAACATCAAAAAGGTATGCGGTTGAAAAGTGAAGTGACACACCTTTTTGATGTTTTGTAGAAAGCAAACGGAATATAACTTAAGCATCCTTCGGGGTGCTTTTTTATTTGTACCAGGAGGCGATACATCATGAATATTAGAACTATACCAGTAGAAAAGATTAACCCCGCTACATACAATCCTCGGATTGATCTTCAGCCAGGTAATCCCGATTATGAAAAATTAAAGTCTTCAATAAATAAATTTGGTACTGTAGAACCTCTTGTGTGGAACGAGAGAACAGGGAATTTAGTTGGTGGCCATCAACGATTTAAAATACTTATGGAGCGCCAGCCGGCAGAGTTAGAAGTATCAGTTGTAAACCTGAGTGAAACCGATGAGAAAATACTCAATCTTGCACTCAACAAAACCGGCGGCGACTGGGACGAGGATAAGCTCGAACAAATACTAAGAGAATTAAACGATCTTAATATAGACATTGATCCCACTGGATTTAGTACAGAGGAATTAGAAGGCATACTCGATTTAGATGTATCTGAAGATGTTGATTTTGATTTTAACGAGTCTGGGGAAACAAATACTAATGAGAGTTTAGTTGATAGGTTTATCATCCCTCCGTTTTCAATTTTCGATGCTCGCCAGGGGTATTGGCAGGAAAGAAAACGGGCATGGCACGCTATAGGAATTAGTTCAGATGAAGGAAGAGAAGAGAATCTTTTATACCCGGATTTTTCGAAGTACGCAAAAAAAATGAAAGGAACGTCAATTTTTGATCCTGTCTTATGTGAAATAATTTATAAATGGTTCAATATTGATGGCGGAAAAATTTATGATCCGTTCGCGGGTGGAAGTGTAAGAGGGATTGTGGCTTCTTTCTTAAATTATGAATATTACGGAATCGATATAAGGGAGGAGCAGGTTAAAGCAAATAAAATGAACGCAGCTACTATTGAAGGGCTAAAAATGCCTAACTGGATTTGTGATGACAGTTTAAATGTTAACAGTCACATTACTGAAAATGAAATAGATTTGATGTTTAGCTGCCCGCCTTATGGTGATCTTGAAGTTTATTCCGATAATCCAAATGATATTAGCACTATGGAGTATGATGATTTTGTTGCCGCTTATTCGGAAATAATAAAGAGGGGTGCCTCCAGGCTGAAAAATGATAGGTTTGCAGTTTTTGTGGTCGGTGATATAAGAGATAAAAAAGGCATATACAGAAATTTTGTTGACGATACCAAAAAGGCATTCCTGGAATCGGGCCTTCACTTTTATAACGAGATAGTTCTTATTAATGCATTTGGAACAGCTGGTGTAAGAGCAGCGAATACCTTTGTTAATAGAAAAGTAGTAAAGGTTCATCAAAATGTGTTGGTTTTTTATAAAGGAGATCCAAAGAACATAAAGGATAATTTTAAAGAAATTGATGTTTCCCACTTGGAAGAATTTATTGAGGAAGCATAAATAAAAAGACGCCCCATCAGGCGTCATCTTAAAAAAGAAGTTAATGAAACTTTACGAGGGCGTTGGTTATATTTCTTTGCGATAGCCACTGCTTTTTCATTTACTCTAATCAAGTAAGGTTCTATTTTAATTATCGCTTCCTCTCGGCTTAAGTGCCCCATTTTGTAGGCTGCACGAGCCGCTTCTGCCGTAGTTTTAAGATCTAAAATATCTTTATTCATATCTATCCTCTCCTTTGCTCTGACAGCATATATGAGTCCTACACAGAACTCGAGAGGTTTTTGGGAAAAAATCAAAAAAAGAGGGTGCTGCTAACACCCTCCAATCACAACAGAGATAGCTCCCTGTCGAGAGCGTGATCATGACGCGGCCGCGTTTGTGGGAAATCACGCTCTGATTCATATTGTAATGGAGGACGGGGAGCATGACAAGAGAAAAAACAAACGTATGTTCCTATTCTGATGAAGAGAAGGAAAAGCTTCTGCTTTTACATAAAGCCGATGTTCTTGAAAATATCAGTGAATCAAAAGAGAAGTATCGGAAAATCGTTAGTGCAGGCATTGCACAGTGGATCAGAGACTTTCAAAACGGTCGAATAGAGGTAAACACTGTGGACGACTTAAAAAAGCTCATAGAGCTTGATATACAGCTTCAGAAGGATGAAGAAATATAAGTTATCTCACATTTTTGTGTTTTTCTCTCCTCTTAGTATAATATTCATAAAGGGGAGGTAAAACATGGAAGTCATTCATTATAATAGTTCTTAGTAACTTGTCATAAGTCCTTAGAGAATATAAAAAATATAAGGAGCGAATTTAATGACATTAAATTTTACAAAAGAGCAGCGAGCTATATTAATCAACCAAATGGAAATCCTAAAAAGATTAGACCCTCAAAGCGAGGCTGAATATGAAAGAAACATAGAAGTGCTTTATAATGGCTATTCTCACTTTTATGAAGAGATTTTTGGGCACATTGAAGATGAGTTTTCTCCTGAAATTACCCGTAAGGTTTTTGATGTTTTAACTATGTATAGAGCTCTATATTTTGGCTTCAAGAATCTGACAAGTGAAGAACAAGAGGAAATTTCTGAAGAAGATGTTTTATTCCAAGGGTTTGATGGGAATGAAGAACCGGATCATTACTGTTTTGCAAACCATGTTGTGAAAGAAGCGGGACTTTATTCTGAAATGGAAGACCTGATCAAAGAAGGAAAGATAGAAATGAATTCTCATAGAAACAGAGTTCGTTATTATAATGAGTTGCTCTCACGTTGGACAAAAGTCAGAGAAGATGCTGGCGGAGAACATCTAACACTTCAACAAATAAAAAATGTATTAGGTAAATGATCAAAAGGCCTCGTAAGGCCTTTTTGATTTTCTAAAAACAAACTCAAACTCAATTAGATGGCTCGGGGGTGGGTGATGATGTAATGCCAAGAAAAAGAGATCCACGCAGAGACGAGGCTTTTCATTTGTGGAAAGAGAGCGGCGGAACCAAGAAATTAAAAGACATTGCCGATGAATTGGGCGTCACCAGCAGCACTGTCCGCAAATGGAAAGCGAATGATAAATGGGAAGAAAAAATCAATGGGAGCGCTCCTAAATCGAAAGGGAGCGCTCCTTTTCGTCCGGGCGCTCCAAAAGGTAACAAAAATGCCCGGGGTAATAAAGGAGGCAAGGCGCCGCCTGGCAACAAAAACGCCAAAGGGAACAGAGGCGGTGCCGCTCCCAAAGGAAATAAAAACTCTGTGCGTACAGGTGAGTATGAATCAATCTTGTTTGATTTCATGGATGATACAGAAAAAGAGCTGTTTGATCAGATTGAAACTGACCCGCTCTATCAAATTGAGTTAACGATCCGGGAGCTTTATTTAAAAGAGCGGCGTATGATGCAACGCATTATGAGAATTGAAAATGGATTAAATGAGAAGCAGCGCCGTGTTCTTCAACAAATGCGCAAGGTAAAAGACATCATCCCAACTAATGACAAGAAAACAGGACTTGTAAAGCATGTGCCGCTTATGAACGAGCGGCTGGTTGTCACGGAAGTGGAAGAAACAGCGATGCGGTCCATTGACGATATCTTAAATATTGAAGAAGCAATGACCCGTGTTACCGACAGGCGGCTGAAGGCTATTCGTCAAAAGCATGATATCACCCGCTCTATGGATGAACACGATCTGAAGCTACGCGCCATGTATCTGACAAACGAGACAAAACAAGCTGAGCTTGAACGCTTGACCGCAAGACCTGTGGATAACTCTGTGAATATCATAATAGAGCGTAAGCGCAAGGATAAGGATGACAGCTGATGACTGTTAAAAAAGTAAACCCACATTTCGAGGATTTCCTTTTTGACTGGAACCAAAAGTTTCAGTTTTTGGTTGGCGGCTATGGGTCATCGAAAAGCTATCATGCTGCGCTGAAGATCATTCTGAAATTACTCACAGAGAAGCGGACAGCGCTTGTTATCCGGGAAGTTTATGACACACACAGAGACTCAACCTTTTCTCTCTTCGAAGAGATTGTCAACGAATTAGAGATTGATCACGTTGTTAGGTGTGTTTCGTCACCGATGCAAATACGGTTTCCGAATGGCAGCCGAATTATTTTTAAAGGGCTGGATAAGCCGGCCAAGCTGAAATCAATTAATAACATTTCGATCATATGGATTGAGGAATGTTCTGAGGTGAAGTATGAAGGCTTTAAGGAATTGCTTGGGCGCCTACGTCACCCGACATTGCCGCTCCACATGATTCTTTCTACAAACCCGGTCGGAGAGGATAACTGGACATTCCGGCATTTCTTCAAAGATGACCGCCAAAAACGGTTTGTGCTTGATGATAAAGAGCTTTATGAAAAGCGGACGATCGTTGTGAATGACACCTATTATCATCATTCAACTGCGGAAGATAATCTGTTTCTGCCCGAAAGCTATGTGAAGCAGCTCGATGAACTGAAAGATTATGATCCAGACCTTTACCGTATTGCGCGGAAGGGGCGCTTTGGCGTTAATGGTGTGCGGGTTCTTCCTCAATTTGAAGAGCGTCCGCACGAAGAAGTCATGGAGGCTATCGAAAACATTCACCGCCCACTTAAACGAGTCGGCATGGACTTTGGTTTTGAGGGATCGTATAACGCTATTGTCCGGCTCGCTGTGGACACGGAGAAGAAGTACCTCTATATCTATTGGGAGTATTACAAAAATCAAATGACGGACGATAGGACGGCCGAAGAGATAAAGGAATTTGCGGAGACAAAGGAATTGATCAAAGCGGATGCCGCCGAGCCGAAAACAATCCGTTATTATCAGCAGCAAGGGTTCAATATGGTGGGGGCTCGGAAGTTCCAGGGTTCACGTCTTCAATACATTAAGAAGATCAAGCGGTTTAAAAAGATCATTTGCTCTGACCGTTGTGAAAATACGGTGTATGAGCTGAAGCCGCTCACCTATGCTACCGATAAGCTGGGTCACATCATTGAAGACAAGTTCACGATTGACCCACATACTTTTTCAGCGATATGGTACGCGCTGGATGATTACGAGGTTTCCGATCTTAAAGAAAAACCAAAAGGACGCCCGCAGCGGGCCAGACCGGTTAGGGAAGAAAGGGGGTTATCAGATGACGAAGCAATCAGTCAAAGCACGAGTGATTAAAGCCGCTCCGCCTGCCGAAACGACAAAACAAATATATGCTGATGAATTTGCAGGCCATTACACGGAAAACATGATCATGGAGCCGCCATACAACCTGAAGGAATTAAAAATGATAGCTGAGTATTCAACAATGCTCCAGCAATGTGTGGATGCCTATAGGACAAATATTCTTGGTTTTGGCTTTGACATGCGATACACAAAGGATATCAATTCACATGAAGTAGATCCTGCAGAAAAAGCGGATGCGGATAAAGAATGGCAACAGCTCGAGGAGTTCATAAAGCATCTTCATTTTGATGAATCAGCAGAAACACTGCTCGGCTTCTGTTTAGAAGATCGGGAAAAGACAGGAAACGGATATATAGAGGTTATCCGTAACGGTAAAAATCAGCCTGCCGGCATTGAATACATGGCTGCGGAATATGTCCGGGTGTGCAAGCTATCTGATCCTATAGAAGTTCCTTTCAAATACTTTGAATCAGGTCAACTAAAGACTATGAAAAGGCAGAAGCGGTTTCGGAAATATGCTCAGATGATTGATGGGCGAGTCATTTATTTTAAGGAGTACGGCGACCCGCGCACCCTTAACCTTGAGACAGGGCAGTATGAAGAAAACACTCCTATAGAAAAGCAGGCCAACGAGGTTGTGCATTTTAAGATAGGAAGCGGCGCTTATGGGAAGCCGCGGTGGATCGGTCATATTGTCAATCTATACGGCGCCCGCAAAGCAGAAGAGCTGAATTTCATGTACTTTAAACAAGGCCGGCATATTCCCGCTGCTATTACGATCGAGAACGGAATGCTCTCGGAGGATTCGTATAAACAGCTGCAGGACTATATGAACGGCCTTGAAGGCGTGGAAAACTCACATAAATTTCTTTTGCTCGAAGCTGAAGGGATAGCCAAAGGGAAGAATATTCATGGTGATGAAGAAATCGTACCGGTCAAAGTGGACATCAAGTCACTGGCCGAGATTCTTCAGGAAGATGCTTTGTTCCTGGAATATGACCAAAAGAGCCGGGATAAAATCCGCTCTGCTTTCCGGTTACCGCCGATTTATACCGGGGAAGCGCAGGATTACAACAGGGCGACAGCTGACACAGCCAGAAAGATTACTGAAGAGCAAGTCTTTCAGCCGGAACGAAATGTACTTACCGGCAGACTGAACGCGTTATTTTTAAATGATCTTGAAATTCATAAAGTAGAGCTGCAGTTGAAAGGCCCGGACTTTCAGGATCCGCTTGAAATTGCAAAAGTGCTGACTCCTTTCATTACGGCTGGTGCTGTATCACCTAACGATCTGAGGGATCTGGCCGGGCGCGTACTCGGCAAAACGCTTGAGGAATGGCCGGAGGAAGAATACAATCGGCCAATTGGTAAGAACGAATCAACGCCTGCAGCGGATCCATTTACGGCTCTGTTTAAATCCGAGAGCGGCACTCCTGATGTGATCGGGCTGTTGAAAGATATGCGGGATGTGTTGGAGGATTTGAAAAATGAACAAAACCGATAAGCTGCTGGTCAGTCTTAACTCATTCATTCAAAAAGCCGAGGAAAGCGAAGGTCAGAAGCTTGTGGAGACGATTCCTGACTTCCCCGGCCGCTCTAGGATACCTCGTTACGTGGAAGATTATGAAAAAGGCATCGCCAGATTGTTCAGGAGCCAGCGTAAGAGGTTTTTAAAAGGATTGAACGGCTTTGTAAGCAAAGCTGATTCAGAGACGCTACAGGAGCTTCTGGTGTTTTTTACGCAGAACCTTTTTGCAGAGGATGATTTTCAGGAAGAGTTCCAGGAACTGACCGAGGATTTTCTGCAGCAGACGCTTGAAGAGCTGGCCGCTGTCATAATGGATTCAATCGATCCTGAAGTTCCGTTCAAAGTTCTTTCCGCTCGCTCGATCGACTGGATTAAGGGGTGGTCAAAGAGACTGGCCGAGATTATGCAGCTCAACACACATGAGGCGGTGGAAACGGTGCTGACGGAAGCTATTGACTCAGGCTCGTCTATCCAGGAGATTGAACTGACTCTGAAGGATATGCCGCATTTCGATAGACCGAGAGCCCGGACAACGGCCATAACCGAGGTGCTTGCCGCTTCCTCTGCCGCTCAGCATGAATCTTATACGCAGTCCCCGGCGGTATCTAAAAAGAAATGGCGGCACAGCGGAGGAAAGAAAAACAACCCGCGTGAGAATCATATAGACCTCGACGGCACCATTGTTGGTGTTGATGAAGAATTCAAGATACCAGGAAGCAGCGAAACCTGTATGTATCCGCGAGACACAAAGCTTTCCGCTGCTGAGCGGGTTCATTGTCATTGTGTATTATCTCCTGTAGTAGATAACAAGATTTTAGGTTTGTCAGCTGACGAAAAAGAAGAGATTCGCAGAGAAGCCTTAGCAAACATGGAATAAAATAGTATAATCTCCATATCAAACTAGGAATGGAGAATTAGCTATGGAATGGAGCAAGGTTTTTGATCTTCTAAAAACAATCTTAACTTCATGGCCGTTGGCTGCAGTAGTAATAGTATTTGCTATTCGTAAAAGTCTAAAGACGGTTATAGAAAATAGGCTATTTAGCTTTAAAGTAGGGAACGTAGAGATTATTTTCGATAGACTCTTGGAAAAAGTGGATCAAAGTTTACAAGAGGCGAGTCAACGATCTGAAGAAGAAAAGGTAGATTCTGAGACAATGAAAGAAGCTGAGAATACTAAAACAGAAAAATTTGAATACAAGCTACCAGAGACCCCGCCTTCAATCGTAAAAGAGTCGAATGATTATTCTTACATTGTAGCAACAAAGCCAAGGCTATTAGTGAAAGAATCCTGGAGGGAAGTTGAACGTAAAATTAGAAGTTTAGTGATCGAAAGTGGAGGTAACGATTTTCGTTTCAAGCACCCTAAAAATAGCATGATTTATTTAACTAAAGAATACCCACAGTTAGGGAAAGCACTTAAGTCTCTTTTAGAGCTACGAAACTTCTTATTAAATGAAAACTACGAGCTAAAAAGTGTCGATGCGACTATTTTTCGTTCTCGGTGTCTAAGCGCAATTGACGAATTAAATAAATACATGGAAAAGTCTAATGTTGCAAATTAGTTTCTTGAAAGGAGGTGAACAAAATGCCAAGAGAATTGGTGAACGCAAAAATCACACATGTTTCTTATGTAGACAAGGCTGCTAATCAAAAGCAGTTCTTTTTTATGAAATCAGAAAAACAGCCGGACTTTCAAAAGGAAGTCAAGGTCCTTGCAAAAGAAGCGGACGAGCAAAAACTTGTTTACGGTATCGTTTATGAACCGGACACAGTGGATGCTCACGGGGATTTCATGACAGCTGCAGAAATTGAGAAGGCCGCTCACGGCTTCCTGAAAGATGCCCGTGAAATTGATAAGCAGCATGACTTTCAAGGCGGTGTCGGTGAAGTTGTTGAATCTTATGTCGCCCCTGCTGATTTTGAAATGAACGGTGAAACCATCAAAAAAGGATCCTGGGTGCTTGTGACAAAGGCTTCCGAGGCAGTTTGGGATGAAATCAAAAAGGGCGAGATTACCGGTTATTCAATGGCCGGCATCGCGGATATCGCAAAACAAAAAGAAAAGCCTGTTTCTCCAGAGGACAACCACGAGAAAGGGCTTTTTAATTTGGTCAAAAACTTTTTTAATGCCAGTGTGGCCAAGGGCGCGGTTCGGGACAAATATGACGAGGGGCGCCAACGCCGTGAGTTTTGGGCCGCACAAGATGCGTTAAACTCAGCTTTATTCAAATGGGACTATCCCGGAGAGATGGAAAATGACCCTGCAAAAATCAAAGAAGCTCTGCAAGACTTCGTGGATATCGCTCAGGATGTATTGATTTCCGATGACATTCTAAAAGCGATCGGGCCGAAGCCGGAAGAGCTGCAAAAGGCCGGCCGGAAATTCTCGGCTTCAAGCTTACAAGAAATTAAAAGCGCTCATACCGCTCTCGGCAACTTGCTGAGTCAGGTGGAGACGGAAGGAGAGGAAGAAGAAATGAACTCAGAGGATGTAGCAAAATCCATCGAAGCAGCGTTAGAGCCAATTCAGAAGCGGCTCGCGGAATTGGAAAAAGAGGAAGAACCTAAAAAGAAGAAAGACGAGGAAAAAGCATCTGAGGAAGAAGAGGCTGAGAAGTTGAAAAAAGCCATCACAGACGCTGTTCAACCGCTCGCTGATCGTATTGATGCCATTGAAAAAAGCCGCGGCTTTTCTAAACAAGAAGAGACCACGCAGGAAACCGCAGATGTTAAAAAATCAATCTGGGCCGGGCTTCTTTAAGTAGAAGCGGCAAACACAAGGAGGATCACATGAGAAATCACGAGGTAATTGAAAAGGCAGAGATGACGCTTGCCAGCTTAAAGAGCGGCGGCATGATGAACCCAACACAGGCAAATGCTTTTATTCGAATGGTTCAAGATGCGCCGACTATCTTAAATGAGGCGCGTGTCATTCCTATGGATCACGATACGCAAAAAATTGAGAAGATCGGGTTTGGGCAGCGGATTCTCAGAGCTGCCCAGGAAGGTGTTTCGCTGACAAAAGATCAAAAGGTTGTTCCGTCAACAAGCACTGTCAGCTTGAGCACAAAAGAAGTCATTGCAGAAGTAAATATCACCTATGACACACTTGAAAACAACATTGAAAAAGAGGGATTGCAAAATACAATTATGCAGATGCTCGCTGAACGTGCGGCCGTTGATATTGAAGAGCTGTTAGTAAACGGTGATACAGCATCTTCAGACTCATATCTTGCGCAAATAGACGGAATTCGAAAGCAAGCCACATCTCATATTGTGGATGTAGCGGGCGAAGAGCTGACTCGCCAGGTCTTCAAGCGTGGATATAAAGCAGTTCCTTCAAAATATCTCCGGATTCCGCAGGAGTACCGTTTTTATACCTCTCCTGGCATGGAAGTTGAATGGAAAGACCGAGTGGCTGACCGTCAGACTTCTTTAGGAGACACTGCGGTACAGGGCGGACTTTCTTCAGCGTTTGGTGTTCCGGTCAAAGGCATTGCCAACTTGCAGCCGTACACCACAGGTGAAGGGGATAGCGCGTCAGATGTGTCAGATATTATCCTGACTCACCCGAAAAATATCATTCTCGGTTTTTCGCGCAACATTCGTATTGAAGTAGATAAGGATATCCGCCGCCGTATGTTCGTGATCGTCCTGACGGCTAAGCTGGACAGTAAATTCGAAGAAGAAGACGCTGTGGCTAAAATCATCAAAGTGAAAGAGTAGGTGAATAAAATATGGCCGACACATATACAGCGAAGTTGATAGCAGGTCAGACATACGATGTTATGGGGTATGTCTTCCTGCTTAATCAAAAGCGTGAAGTGGAGAAGCCCGTCTATTCTTATTTGAAGAATAATGAGCAGTTTGAGTGTCATTTAATTAAAGAAGAGCCGAAGGAAACGGAAAAACCTAAAAGCGATGATGACACGGCAACAAAGAAGAAGTACACAGAAACAGATTTGAAGGGCATGAATAAAACTGAACAAGAAGCCATTGTTACTGATCTTGGCGGCAATCCGTCTGACTTCAAGAATGCAGATGAAAGAATTGCCTTCATCCTTGAACAACAAGGAAAAGAAGAGTGAGCGGCATGTTAATTACCCCCGCTGACTTAAAGGCTTACTCGGTTTTTGATTCAGTCAAAGATCGGCCGGACGTGCTGCTTACCCAGGACATCATAGAAGCCGTTGCTGAAATTTCGTTAGAAGTTGGCCATGATTTTTCAGGGGAGGAATATGATCCTCTTCCTGAAAGGGTCAGGCTTGCCGTTTTAAAGATGGCGCAGTTTTATGCACTGATCAATTCGGATGAGTCAATCACAAAAGGATACACGTCCGAGAAGATAGGCGATTATTCGTACACTCTCGGGAATGGAAGCACCATTCAAAAACCCAATATCTATTCACTGATTAAGGATTACGTGGTGCCGGCTGATTCAGATCTTGAAGGCACAGAAGTAAAAATGAGGATGAGGTCTATATGAGTTACCGCTCCTTATTGACTCACCGGTGCGATGTTTATCATCTGCAGGAGAAACACGAAGATCAAAAAATGAGATACGGCGTGCCTGTTCCCGATGCACCGCCTGCTTACTCTTATCCCGATGAGCCTGATATAAAGAGTCAGCCCTGCTATTTTACTGAGAAGAGCCAATCAATTGTTCAGCAGGAGCCGAACGCGGCCATCTATCAGTCATTTATGATTCATTTCCCTGCTTCTGCAGATATTCGAATCAATGACAGAGTGAAATGGGAAGGCACTGCCTACAAACTGCAGCAGCCGCGTTTGATTAAAAATCACCATTGGGAAGTGACGGCGGTCAGGGAGGTTAATTACCTATGAGAATTAAGGGGCTCGATCAATTCGTTCAAGCGCTGCACCAGGCAACCCACGGAGGACTGCGGCAAGAATATGAGATTTGGCTTGAAGGAATGGGGTATCAATTCCTTGATATTGTCCAGGATGAAGTGATCCAGACTCAGACGGTAGACACGCGCCGCCTGCTTAACTCATTTCATAAGGGCGATCAGGAGAACATCTTTTCTATGACAGCCGGTAAATTAAAGCTGGATGTTGGAACGAATCTGGATTATGCCTCTTACGTCAATGACGGGCATTTTACCATTGATCCGTCCAAGAATCAGGACCGTCGCTGGGTGCCGGGCCGGTGGAAAGGTGATCGCTTTGAATATGATCCTGCTGAAAAAAACTCCGGAATGCTGCTGAAGTTCAAATGGGTTGACGGTTCAGGGTATTGGGATAATGCAATGGCCATCTTTGAAATGATGTTTGAGCGCAGTCTTGAGCGGAAGCTCCAGCAATGGATTGAAAATAAATTTTAGGCGGTGGCAGCAGCATGAATAGTGAAGTTGGCTCAATCATGGGCTATCTATACAATTTGTATCCTGTCCAGGTATATGAGGAAGAGATACCGCAAGACTTCGCGGTCCCATCTCTTTACTTCCCGCCGGCTTCTACCGCCGACGGTCCAGACACAGTTTCAACATTTCAGAAAGTCTATGTGCTAAACGTGAAGCTTTTTCATAAAAATGCACAGAAGGCTCATACAGAAGCGGAAAGGATAGCGGATGTCCTTAGAAGTAAGAGAGGATTAATCCCACTCCTGAAGGAATCTGGTGAAGGTACGGGTGATTTTATTCGTCTGTCACGGATTGAAACCCGAGTAACGGATGATTATGCAAGTATTGTCCTGAATTGGACAGGCCGCTATTGGTACGAGCGAGAAGAAAAGCCAGCTCTGAATGATTTTGATTTTACAAGCGGGGTGAAATGATGGCCACTAAGTCAGAAAAAGCAGAAACTGCTTTCTATATCAAGGATTTGAGGGGGCACAGTCGTGAGCTCTTTGGGGTAAAGCCCGAAGTATTTGACGGTGCTCTTTTTCATGTAGACAAAGAAAGAATTACAAAAACAGAAGCGAAGAAGCTCATAACTCAGTTTCTTCAAAAGGAGGTTAAATAGATGAACGGCGGAACATTTACACCAGGCAAGGAAAAAGAGCGTGCGGGTATCTACTTTAATTTTAAAACGACCGCCGAGGATCGTGTGTCTGTCGGTGAAAGGGGAACCGTGGCGCTCCCGATCGCATCTAGTTGGGGAGAGCTGAAAAAATTCATTTCTATCTCTTCCATTGAGGATTTGAATAAGAAGATCGGATTAAACATTGATAATCCTTCGCTCCTTCTGCTGCGTGAAGCAATGAAGAAGGCAAAAACAGTATTGCTTTATCGGTTGACTGAGGGTCTTCGCGCATCTGCAGAAATCAGTGAAGGCGTTAAGGCAACCGCTCTTTATGGCGGGACCAAAGGGAATGACATCATTATCCGTATCACTGAGAATGTCATTGATTCAAAAAAGGTTGATGTCATTACGTATCTCGATGAGTCAGAAGTTGATAAGCAGACCGTAGCGGCCGCGGAGGAATTGAAGGCAAACAGCTATGTATCCTTTACTGGAAAAGGAGATTTGACCGTATCCATCCCGCTTACCGGTACATCACCTGCCGATGCAAGCGGAGACCTACCGGCATCCGCCGGCACCCGTCTTTCCGGCGGCACAGATAAGATCCCAACGAACGCCGACTATATGGATTTCTTAGATGCAGCTGAAACGGAATACTTCGACACCATTGCTCTGCCAGTAGAAGACAATGACCAGCTGAAAGCCACGTTCGTGGCATTTGTGAAGCGGCTAAGAGATAACCAAGGTCAGAAGATTCAAGGCGTCCTCTCGAATTATAAAGGGGATCATGAAGGCATTATCAATGTGACAGGCGGGGTCCTGCTGGAAGACGGTACTGAGATTACGCCTGAAAAAGCTACTGCCTGGGTGGCCGGGGCCAGCGCGGGGGCTACCTTTAACCAATCCCTTACGTTTGTTGAATATGAAGGGGCTGTGGACGTTTTAAACCGCATTGATAATGATGAAATTGTTGAACGACTCGCTAAAGGTGAATTTTTGTTCACTTTCGATCCCCGCGATAAGGCGGTGGCTGTTGAAAAGGATATTAACTCCCTGACCAGCTTAACGGCTGAGAAAAACAAGGTGTTCCAGAAGAACAAAATTGTTAGGGTCCTTGATGCAATTAATAACGATCTGACATCTCAGCTGAAAGCATTAATTAAGTCCAGAAAAGCGAGCGGTAGCGATGTCCCGGCTTCGGATGACGGCCTACAGTTCGTGAAAACCCTGATCACTCAATACATGGGAATCCTTCAAGATGGGGGCGGCATTACGGGGTTTGACTCTGAGTCTGATATCGCGATTGTTCTAAATGAGGATCGGGATGGATTCATCATTGACTTGGCCGTGCAACCTGTTGATGCAGCAGAGAAATTCTACTTTAACGTGGAGGTGAAGTAAGGTGGCTTTTAAAGCGCAGAATACGATATCTGGTAAAGAGGGGCGCCTCTTCTTGGATGGTGAGGAATTGGCTTTTATCAAAACGTTTGAAGCAAACGTGGAGAAAAACAAATCAGAAGTCAATGTCATGGGCCGCCGTATGACCGGCCACAAAACAACTGGTGCGAATGGAACGGGAACAGCGACATTTTATAAAGTCACATCCCGCTTTGTGCAGCTGATGCTGAACTATGTGAAAAAAGGTGAAGATCCGTATTTCACTCTGCAAGCGGTGCTTGATGATAAATCATCTGGCCGGGGGACTGAGCGGGTTACTCTCTATGATGTGAACTTTGATTCTGCGAAGATCGCGGGGCTGGATGTGGATTCCGAAGCATTGGAAGAGGAAGTGCCGTTTACCTTTGAGGACTTTGATCTTCCTGAAAAGCTGAAGGATTCGTTTTAATTAAAATGGTGCCACATTCAGAAACGCCATTTTAGTTACTTTTTGTAATAATTTTTTGTTTGCAATTGCTAATTTATTATTAACTTTGCTATACTAAATGTATATAAAAATGTCAAATAGACGTTTTTAAAAGGTTAACGTCTTGGTTTTTTGCATAAAATAAAAATGACCCGGCTGCAACCGGGTCGGTATAAATGTTGGCCCATCAAGAGGGCTGGCTTAACAACTTCATGAAAGATTTACGGATAGACTTCACCCTTTAACTTTTCCACGAGCTCAAGGGTGGGTCTATTTCTTTTTTATATAAGTCAACAGGGCAATTATAAAAGAGCCGAAAGCAAGCATAAGCATTAATGCTTGAAACGTTGACATGAGCATCACCCCCCTTCATGAGGGAGTGAGCCAGACCGCCCTTGAGGTGTTGAAAGCCAATTCATTTATACTAAACCATATTGTACCATAACACTCTCAAAAGCCGAGAGTGTTTTTTATTGTCTGAAGACAAACAAAACAAAAGGAGCTAATTAACATGAGCGAAAAACAAAACGAAAAAGTATATGATCTTTCATTCTTTATGCCAGGACAAACAATCGAAGCGGAAGAGGTAAAAGTGCCGATTTCAAAGCGGTTTAAAGACAAGGCGGGGAACGTGGTTCCGTTCGTTTTCAAAGCAATTACGACTGAGCGCATCGATGAGTTAGAGAAAGAAAACACAACATACAAAAATGTCAAAGGCCGCGGCCGTGTGAAAGAACTGGACAGCCAGCGCTTCTATGCACGAATTGCTGTTGAAACGACTGTTTACCCGAACTTTAAATCAAAAGAGCTGCGTGAAGCTTACAAGACAGAAGATCCGGTGGAAGTGGCAAAGCGCATCCTTTCTGTCGGCGGGGAATACGCTAACTGGCTGAACAAGGCAATCGAGATCAACGGTTTTGAAGATGATCTGGAAGACCTTGAAGAAGAAGCAAAAAACTAATACGGGGCGGGGATAAGGAGGCTGTGTATTTCTATTTCGCAATGCACGAGCTGAAATATTCCCCGTCTGAATTGAGAGAGCTCTATGAAGCTCCGCGTGAATACAAGGCGCTGCTGTACGGCGCAATTGCTTATAAACTTGATTTGCTTGAAAAAGAAGCGAAAAAATCATAGGTAGCTGTTAGAAAAAGAAGCAGAGAAAGGAGGAAAATAACCATGGCGAAACTAACAGCCACATTTGATCTACACGATAAGATGACCAAAAAGCTCCGCAAAATACAAGGAAATGCTGAAAGACTTCAGAGGGCCGCTAATGGCCCTCTTGTTTTTGAAGCTGATGACCGGACACAACGGACCATACGGAGGATAGACCGCTCAGCTACCCAATTGACGCGGCGCCCCCGCTCTCTCGATGTCCGTCTCGATGATCAAGCTTCAGGAGGGTTAACTCGCATCAGGCGGCAGACTGAGGACATCACAGAAGGGGAACATGAGGTCAGGGTATCGGTGGATGACCGGGCGACCCCGCGTCTGCGTTTAATCAGGGGAAGTCTGTCTGATTTACAACGATCAGACGCAACGCCGACTGTCTCCGTCAGAGACCGCGCATCTGGGGATTTAAATTCTCTCCGACATCGCGTTTCAGATTTAGATGGATCTGAGGCAACGCCGACTGTGTCTATTAAAGACAAAGCTTCCGCTGCTCTCGATGCTATCGAGAAGAGGTTGGACAGCTTAAAGACTGTCACGATTACATTAGCGGCAGCGGGTGGATTATCAGGCGGCGCAATTATGAACTCCGGAAAAAATGCAATGGCTCAGGACGCCTATGTCTCAGCAACCTCAAACGTGAGCAAAAAAGATGCAGGACGGATGACTGACGACATTTTCTACAAAAACAAAGTCGGTGGATCCCGGGAGGAAGTAAGCTCAGCATTAAGGGGACTCTCGCAACTGACGGGGGCATCCGGCCGGGCGCTGGCGGAACTCACCGAGTCTTCAAGCAAAATCGCTCAATTGATGAATGCTGACCAAGCTGAAGTAGACCGGGCGTTCAGTGCTATGTATAACAACTTGAAAATGACTGGTAAAGAGAGCGGGGACACCATCGCTTACATTTACCGGAATGCTGGTGACCAGGCTGACGATTTGCTGGACACAATGAATGAATACAGTTCCACTTTCAAAGACATGAAGCTTACGGGCGGTCAAATCGCAAACGCCATGATAAAAGGGACCAAGGGCGGCGCCCGGAACTTCGACAACCTTGCCGACAGTATGCGTGAATTTAACATCCGTCGCACGGAGATGTCAGATAACCAAGTCGCCGCGTTTGAACAATTATTTGGCGGCAAAGAAACGCAAAAAATGTTCAAAGGCTTCAAAGACGGTTCTATCAGTGGACAGGAAAGCCTCTTTAAAGTGGCTGATGCGCTATCCAAGGTCAAAGACAAGACCAAGCGTGCTGCCATTGCAACTGAGCTTATCGGGACGCAGTACGAGGACTTAAAGCAGCCAATCCTTGATATGGCTGAGGGAATCGGCACAAGTGCGAAAACAACCGGCGAGCTAAACCGCAGCTTTACTCAGCTTCGGAATAACAATCCGATGACGCCTGTAAATGATGCTATTAGGGATTTTGAGAGTATATCAAAGGATATGGGAACCTCATTGTTAACCGGTCTTGGCCCTGCTTTTGATAAGATTAGTGACTTCCTGAACAGTAAAGAAGGCAAAGAAAAGCTGAAAGAGATTAAGAACGACATAACCGATCTTGGAGAAGCTGTCGGTGACAAGCTGAATAAGGCTATCGAATTTACAGTTAATCACTGGGATGAACTGAAAACAGGGTTTAAGGTTGTGGTCCCGCCTCTGATCGGTTTAATAGCTTATCTGAAGATTCTCCGTCCGATCCTGAAAGGAATAGGCACAGCCGGCGGCGATGCTGCCCGCGTCATAAAAAAACTGATTCCTTCACGAGCGGGTTCAGCATCCGCAGATCCCAATACGAGAAACGGTAGAAGAAACGGAAGGGCCGGCAGAGCAAGCCCAACGAGTATAGCAAGGAGCGGCAGTCTGACAGGCTGCTGTTGTGCTGGCGGTTTCGGCGGGGAAGGCCGGGGAAAAGGCAGATCATCTGGCCGACAAGGAGGCGCTGCCCGCAGGAATCCCGCTCGTGGGACAATCAGCGTGCCTGCTGATCGCTTAGGAAGAGAACGGGGGCGTACAGGGGCGGGCTCCGCTGCCGGTAGGGATGGAATTTCAACCACAAGAACAGAACTCCGGTCTGCCGGCCAGGCTTCGTCCAAAATGGGGAAAATCCTTAAACCGCTTTCCGGAGTTGGAAAGTTTGCGAAAGGAATCCCGGTACTTGGTACAGCGTTGGCGGCAACGGGGCTTATCGGTATGAATAAAGATAATGCCGGTGAAAAGCTCGGCTCTTTCGGGGGCAACATGGCAGGGGCGGCTGCAGGCGGGGCAACCGGCGCGGCAATAGGCTCTGTCGTTCCAGTTGTGGGAACAGCTGTCGGTGGATTAGTCGGCAGTGCTGTTGGCGGCATTGCGGGATCAGATGTAGGTTCGTCAGTGGGGCAGTGGTTTGATAAGGGCGGCATGTCAAAGACATGGGATAGCATCAAGACTGGCGGCGGAGATGCCTTTGCCTGGGTATCCGAAAAAGGGCAGGACGCCTTAGACTGGATCACCGACACCTGGGACGATCTATCATCTTGGTTTACGGACAACGTCTGGGACCCAATTGGTGATTGGGTCGGTGATACCCTTGACGACATAAAAAAGAAATTTGAAGACGGAAAAAAGTGGGTTACTGATACCTGGAATACAGTATCAAATTGGTTTGATAAGAATGTGTGGACGCCCATCTACAATACAGCTGTCCCGATTATCAATTTCGTAGTCGGCATTTTTGCTTTTGCTTGGGATGGCATCAAAAAGATATGGTCTATCGCCTCAACTTGGTTCATGGATAATGTTTGGAATCCAATGAGTAAGGCGGTAACCAGCGTGGCAAAATGGATCTGGACAAAGATCACTGATGCGTGGAATTGGATCTCCGATACATGGTCTACAGTCTCAACTTGGTTTATGGATAACGTTTGGAATCCAATAAGTGACGCTGTTGCGACTGTGGCCGGCTGGATACAAACACATATTGATTATGCTCGAATCTGGATCCAATTAAAGTGGCTTCAAGTGGCGACATGGTTCTATGACAACGTCTGGAATCCAATCAGTACAGCAGTTAGTGATGTAGCAAACTGGATTTGGACGAAGCTTAATGATGCGTGGACTTTTATTTCGGACTTATGGTCAACTGTGTCAACTTGGTTCATGGACAATGTCTGGAATCCAGTAAGTGATGCGGTGACAACGGCAGCAAAGTGGATCTGGACGAAGCTTAACGATGCGTGGAATTGGATCTCCGATACATGGAATACGGTTTCCACTTGGTTCACTGAAAATGTATGGAACCCCATTGTCACAAAAGTGGAAAATGCTAAAAAATCAATCACGAAAAAGTTTGAGGATGCCAAAAACGCAGTTACCGGCGCTTGGGGAGGAATTGAGGCTTGGTTCAAAACAAATGTCGGTGATCCCCTGGGGAAAGTGGCCGACGGAATTAAAAAGAAGTTTGAGAAAACGTTTTGGTGGGTCATTAAACTTAAAGAGTTAGCCGACGCCGGTGGGGAGTTTATCGGTTCCATTATACATCGTGGTGAACAAGTCACTGGACTGCACCAAAAGGGGAAAACTTCAACAAACAACAATTCGGCAGGAACAGGAATTGGCTTAGCTCGTACGCAACAACAGCCTGCAAATAGTGTTTTTCCGCCAAAACAAAAAAGCGTACTGCAAAAGAATGCCACAGGCGGCTTCATCACAAAGCCTACTATTTCATGGATCGGTGAAGCCGGTAAGGAGTTTGTTATCCCCGTCGATAATAATCGTGGTCGCGGTAAGATGCTTCTTTCACAGGCGGCTTCTAAGCTCGGCATGAGTGTTGTGGACGATATGGCTGCAGCTTCAAGCGGCGGTGGTGAATCTTCTGTTTCTCCATTATCCAGTGGTGCGGCAGTTTCCGCTTCTGTCTCTCCAACAGTAGACACGTCCAGCCTGAATGACCAGGCAGCTACATTTGGTCAACAGTTCTCACAAGGCTTTGATCAAGGTATAAGCGACAATGTTGTGTCTATGGATGCTTGGAAACAGAAAAACGTTGGTCAGCCTATGAACAGCTTAATTTCCTACTCGCCGAATTATGGGAAACAGGTTATCAATGGGTTTGCCAGTGGCCAGAACAGCACTGCGACAGGTACGGATGGATTTCTGCAAACCAAAGTCAAAACCCCTTTCCAAAATACTGTTAACAAATCAGGGTCATGGGGAAGCGGGACGGTGAAGGGATTCGCTTCCGGCCAGAACAGTACGGATCCCGGCACTGCCCAGTATGTCAGCTCTCGTATAGAAAAGCCTTTTCTCCGTTCTAAAGAGTCCTCCAACGGATGGGGGAGCGGAATGATCGGCAACTTTATTACTGGGATGGCATCCAAGGGCAGCGAAGTATCTGAAGCCGCGAAGGAACTTGCTAAAAAAGTAGAAAAAGCATTCCGTGAGGAGCTTGATATCCATTCGCCTTCCCGTGTCATGATGAGTCTTGGCCGCTTTGCATCAGTAGGGGTTGTTAAAGGTCTCGGCTCAGTCGATGTGAAAAAGTTTGCCGAAAAACAAGCGGGTTCACTTGCGGCTGCCTATTCCGGAATGGGGGCAGTCAGCGGCAACGTGAAGGAATGGCTAATGTCTGCAATGATCGCAACTAAAACTCCATTCAGCTGGCTTCCGGGCTTGATGACAATTGCACAGAATGAATCAGGCGGCAACCCTAATTCCATTAACTTATGGGACAGCAATGCCAAAGCCGGCCACCCGTCACAAGGGTTAATGCAGACGATCCCAAGCACCTTTGAATCTCATAAGGCGCCGGGAATGAATGATATCAGCAACCCAATTCACAACGCTGCTGCCGCTATCGGCTATATTAAAAGCAGATACGGATCGATAAACAATGTGCCCGGGATTAAGAGCCTGGCGCGCGGCGGCCCATACGTCGGTTATGCCAATGGTGGTTTGATCACTAAGGAGCAGATCGCCCGTGTTGGTGAAGGGAATAAACGGGAGTGGATCATTCCTGAAGAGCGGGGCATCCGCGGCCGTTATTTGCTTGGTCGTGCCGCTCAAGCGCTTGGAATGGAGGTAACTGATCCTGCGCAGACGGGAACAACTGAACTCTCTTCCGGGAAAGTATCTGCGGCCACCTCGGGCGGCACGCAGACAGCGGTTGCCGCTTCCGGCAGCAAAGAAATTGTAATTCAACTTAACGGCGATCAACATTTTTATAACAATCAAGACGCCGATAGCCTCGTGGCCAAAATCAAACAAGCTCTGATAGATGAATTAGAGAAGGATATCAATACCGGAACGAAAGGAGTCGTAGCTTTTGACTAAGTCTGTTTATGAGTTTTGGATATCACAGGGTAAGGACAGGCTGCGGCTGCCCGTCCTTCCGGAACAGATCGACATATCTGATACGATTCAAAATGACTCTGTAAAGGTTGCCCGCTTCGGTGAGATTACCTTTATAGATAATCCTGGAGCGAAAGAAATTTCGTTCTCTTCCTTTTTTCCAAAGAAGCATAGTCCGCTCTCCGAATATAAAGGGTTTCCTTCCCCAGAAAACGCAATTGCAAGAATAGACAAATGGTTGAAATCGAAAAAGCCTGTTCAGTTTTTGATTACCGGAACAAAAATAAACTTAACCTGCAGCATTGAGGCTTTTTCGCACAGTGAGGGACAAAAGGACATAGGGGATCGAGATTTTGAAATCAAGCTGAAGGAATACAGGACCGCTTCACCCCGGAAGATAAAACAAAAGAAGAAAACAAAGAAAAAACGGCCGTCAAAATCTGCTCCCAAAACATATACCGTGAAAAAAGGGGATACTCTTTGGGATCTGGCGGGCAAATTCTATGGGAACAGCATGCAATTGCGGAAAATATGGAATGCCAATAAAACGGCAATGATTAAACGCAGCAGAAGAAACATCAGGCAGCCGGGCCACTGGATATTCCCCGGACAAAAATTAAAGATTCCGCAATAGCAGGTGATGACACATGATTGAGCTTTTTGTCATTAAAGAAACAGAATGGCTTGAGCTGGTAACAGAGACAGTCTCTCTTGAAGGACAGCGATATCAAGCGCCGCGTTCAATCACGGCCACGATCATAACAAAGCAAGGAAATCACTCTTATTACAGCGTAACTGAAGGCGATACCGTTCTATTCAAGTGGAAAGGTAAAGAGTTATTCCGCGGCATTGTGTTTTCCCGTAATCCGGATGATCATAAATTGACTTTTACGGCTTATGACATGCTTCAATATCTGGTAAAGAACAAAGATGTTTACGTCTTCTCAAATCAGCGTGCTGATCAAATAGTAAAGCGGCTGGCTCGAGATTTTCAGATTCCCGCCGGGTCTATCACAAAAACAGCCTATACTATTAAATCATTGGTCTTTAAAGATGATACAAGCCTTTATGACATGATATTAAAGGCATTGAAGCAAACAAAAAAACAGACCGGTCATAATTATCAGTTATATGCCTCAAAGGGTAAGCTTTGTCTCAGGGCTTGGCCTGACCCGTCGGAAGTTTGGGTGTTAGAGACAGGCGTAAACATCACAGGATACCAGTATAGCACCTCAATTAATGAGACAGCTACGAAGGTCAAACTCCGGCGCCAGAAAGACAATAAGACGTATACTGCCACTGCAAAAGATAATTCAGGAATTAATAAATACGGGGTTCTGCAGTATGTGGAAACTGTCTCGGATAATATTAATCAGGCGCAGCTTCAGCAGCGAGCGAACGTACTCCAATCACAGAAAAAAGGTGTGAAAAAGGAATTAAAGAGTATTCAAGCTATTGGTATTCCTGACTTGCAGAGCGGGCTTCCGGTGTATATTTCTATTCCGGAAGTGGGGGTCAAGAAAACATATTGGATTGATTCTGACAAGCACGAATTTAAAGGCAGCTCCCACACGATGACAATTGATGTGGTTGAGAAAAACACAATCCCGGACGGGGCTTCATCATGAGGTTAAGTGAAGCAATTAAACATCTGGCTATCGGTGCTGTTGGTTCTGAGTCGCCGGTGGATATGCTGCCGGCTGAAGTCGTTTCTGTTTCCCCTGTTGAAATTAAGCTCAATGAAAACGAAAAATTGATCATTCCTTCTGACTTAATTATTATCCCTAAACGCCTGCGCGCCGGGGGAGAAGATGAGCTTAAAAACGGTGAGAATGTAATGGTTGTCTCCTTAAAAGGCGGACAATCATTTTTTATTCTCGACAAAATATAGGGGGTGCGTGGGTTGGCCCTTTCACCAGAAATAGTATTTGATGATTTTGAAGATGACAGCGAAGCAATAGAGACATCGCGCACATATAGAATTGACTTTGAAAATGGGCGAATTACTAATGAGCTGATCGCAGGACTTGAGGCAATTAAACAATTTGTTTATATGGCCCTGCATACAGAGCGGTATTCCTATTCTGTTTTCAGTCATGACATTGGTAATGAGCTTCAAGAGGTTCTTTCTGATAACGAGACAACAGATGCATATAAAAAAATGGAGATCCCGAGGCTGATCGAAGAAGCTTTAATTTATGATGATCGAATTTCTTCTGTCACTGATTTTGAGATTGATAAATCAGGTGATAGGTTCATAGTTTCTTTTATCGTAGAGACAGACGAGGGCACGCTGGAGATCGAGGAGGTGCTTGGCGAGGATGTTTGAAGATCAAACGTTTGAGGAGATTATGGATCGTATGCTGTCCCGTATCTCTGCGGATATTGATACAAGAGAAGGCAGCGTCATTTACAATGCGCTCGCGCCTGCGGCAGCTGAGCTCGCAAAGTCTTATATTTGGCTTGATACCGTGCTGGAGCTCGTGTTTTCCGATACGGCTCAGGGCGAATTTCTGGACAGGCGGGCTGCTGAAGCGGGGATTGAAAGAACGGCGGCCACAAAAGCTGTAAGGGCGGGCGAATTCACATCAGGGGTGAAAATTCCTGCGGGTTCCCGCTTCTTTGTTGATAATCTCTATTTTCAATATACAGCGGATGGAACATTAGAATGTGAAACGGCCGGTGAAGCTGGTAATGCAAATATCTCCGGACAAAATCTTTTGTCGCTCGATACGATACCAGGACTTCAAAAGGCGATAGTGAAAGAGATCCTGATTCCTGGCCGCGAAGAGGAAGACGACAATAATTTGAGAGAACGCTATTTTACCCGCGTGCGCCGAGAAGCCGTAAGTGCTAATAAAGAGCATTATAAGCAGTGGGCGGAAGAAGTGGACGGAGTGGGTAAAGCGAAGGTCTTCCCGCTTTGGAAGGGAGACGGCACTGTCAAGATTGTGGTGACGGATGCTAAGCTGGAACCGGCTTCGGATATTCTGATAACAAAGGTCAGTGACTATATTGATCCGGAGCCCGGACAAGGAGAAGGCCAGGCGCCAATCGGTGCGTTTGTGACTGTAGAAAGTGCAGAATGGAAAGAGATTGAGATTTCCGCCTCTGTGCTGCCTGAAATCAATAGTTCGATTGACCAAGTTAAAGATGAAATAGAAGCGGGGGTCCTGAATCTTTTCAAGAAGATGGCCTTTGAAGATAATGTGATCCGGCTCTCTCAAATTAACAACATCGTGTATAATTCGCCATCCGTGAGCGATTACTCTGATATTAAAATTAACGGATTGGCTGAAAATTTGGTTCTGGATGATATTGAAATCCCTAAGCTCAGGCAGGTGACGATCGTTGAGCAAACTCGATGAAATGACGGCTTACCTGCCACCGTTCTTAACAAAGTTGAAAGAAATGACTCAAATCCTTCAGACAGAAGCACCGGAATTTGAAAAGCAAAATGAGGGCATCTTTGATCTGACAGATCAGCTGTTTGTCACAACAGCTACCTGGGGGCTTGAACGCTGGGAAAAAATATTAAATGTGCCGCGCGAGTCGGGTGATACGTATGAGATTCGCAGGCTGCGCCTGATTTCCAAAATGTCCAATATTCCTCCGACAACATATTTGGCCATCGAGCGGGCGCTTAACAGGTTCTTGAAAAATCCGTCTGCCTGCGTCCGTCTGATTCCTGGAGAGTATCACTTTAACGTTGATATTGATATAGATGATCTGCAGCACATGACTGAGCTTATTGAGACGTTAGAGAACATGAAGCCGGCACATTTGGCTTACACACTCAGGCCGGCCTTTAATGAGAGTCTGCAAATAAAGGATACAGTGATATTGAATCACAGGAGATACCGTAAAGTGAGTGAGCTTCGCGTAGGTTATTCCGTAACTCTTAATAACAATGAGGTGATCTTGACATGATTTCAGAAGCATATAGAGAGCGAACTGCTGCAGATTTAAAAGATCGAATCAGCAAAGTGCTGCTGAATGGAAAAGAGACTGAAATCGTGGAGCTTTCGATCAGTGGCGCGGTGGTTACGGTGCTCACACATCGTGAAGAGGATATTAAGCACATTGAATCAGTGCAGATCATTGATGACTTGGGAAATGTGATTACTGAACGAAAGACTGATTTAAATGTCAGTGATAACAGAACGTTAGATTTTAGGTTTACTTTTGAGGTGGTATAAGAATGGCTTACGAAGCAAAAACAAATTGGCTTCCAGACGACCCGATTAACGAAGGTGATGTTAACCGCTGGGAAAAAGGAATAAAAGACGCCCATACGGACCTTGCATCTCATAAAAACGACATGAATAACCCGCATAAAACGACAAAGGGACAAGTCGGCCTCGGGAACGTGGACAACGTGCAGCAGGCTCCGAAACGAGACTTTGATATTCATGTGAATGATGCTGAACTTCATATCAATAAAGAAGAGCGGGAAAACTGGAACAACAAAGAAACCCCTGAAGGAGCAAAAGAAAAAGCTAAGCAGGCATTGACTGATGCTATCAATTATGTGGATTCCAATTTCAAAAACGAGAACCTAATTTGCATTCGTGATGGAGATGAAAGAGCGATCGTCGATGCAAGAACACCAGGCACTGATTACCCTGAAGGAATAACTTTTATGGGTATCTATGAGGGCAATGACACAGGCTACCCTCTTGGCTATGGCTTAATTAAAAATGAAAATTTAAACAAATGGCGCTTTGCTCAGTATTTCTATGGTAATGGCGATGGAACAAAGAGGAAGAATATCGGGACATGGATCCGCCATTGGTGGGATAGTACAGGCTGGACAAAATGGGAAAAGATATCAGGTTTTGCTCACGCAAGTGTGGGAGTATCCGATGTTCAATATTTAAAGCAGATTGATCACACCAAGATAGCTTTTAATCGAAAAATAAAAGACAGTCATGATGCTTTTGATATTAAAAATAATAGATTTGTCGCGCCGAATGATGGAATGTACTTGGTGAATGTTGGGCTTTATATGATCAATTACGCTATGTATATCAACTTTCATTTGAAGGTGTATCTGAACGGAAAAGAGTATAAAACCCTTGACCACTATAGAGGATATTTTGATAACGGCAAAGAAATGAATTTAGGGTTAAACGGAACAGCCACTATTCCAATGAACAAGGGCGATTATGTGGAAATCTTCTGCTACTGTAATTATGGCGGAGATGAAACCGTCAAGAGAGGCATTACTGATAAGAATGATGTTTACAACTTCTTTGATATTCAAGAAGTTGGAGGATTAAATTATGCCAATGTGTGAGGAGGTAAAAAATGAATATAGGTGAAGCAATCCTTTATAAATATCCCGATGCCGATCCGACTAAAGATTTTATCATTCAGAATAATGGCGATGGTACCCCCTCTTACATTGCACGATGGAATATCCGGGCTCCTATCCCTACAGAAGCGGATTTACAAGCTTGGTGGGACGAATTAAAACAAAATCCGCCATTTGAACTGCCTGATCAAATTCAATTACTGGCACAGAAGCTTTCGGAAGAAAAACTGGCCCGTAAACAGCTTGAAGAATTAAATCAAACACTTGGACGGCAGCTATCGGAACTAAAGCTCGCCATTATGTCATGGATAGAGAGGGATGAATCAAAATGAATTATTGGGTATTGGCACTATATTATAAATGGGCCACTCCGGAGATGGTGAAAAAGGCAATGTATTACGACGATTGTTCTGCAGCCGATTTACAGCAGGGCGTTGAAAAGAAGCTCGTTACCCCGGAACAGTATATAGAGATCACTGGTAAAGCCTTATAGGCTTTTTTATTTTGCCTTGAAGGGGGTGAGACGTTGTCATAAGTTTGAAAAAAATCTGCTCAAATAAATAAAAACTTTTATGAAGGAGGACAATTATGTCATCTTTAGGATTTACCTTTCCAACGGATGCCGCGGGAAAGCCGGGCGCAGTAAAACCATTTAGAGAAGGGAAAAGCGACTTTGTTGAGCCAGTTGCAGATATTTCAGGAACAGCAGAACTTCTGACTAATGCAACGTTAAAGGCCACAGATTCTTATAGCCAATACGGCCAGGATAGATTGGGACCGATCTTAATTTCTAAAATCAAAGGCGCTGCATATTCAGATCGTGAAGGGACTTTATTTATCGAGCAAAGTAACGATAATGTTTCATGGTCCACCATCACATCATTAGAAGTGAAAGCCAATACTCTATCAGAGACTGATTGGGTCGATTTATCACAGAGATACTACCGCTTCAGATATGCGAATGGTAACCTGCAACAATCAGAATTTTTACTGTATCAGTCGCTCGGGGCAGGCCAGGGAGATGTGAAGATTCGGGATTCAGTCTCAATTGAATCTGATAAACCGCTCCCGCTTGAATTTACATCAAGCAATGTAACCAAAGACGGCCGCTTAAAGGTAGAAACCCAAGGAATCGCGATTAATCCGGCTGATTTTGAAAGTGTACAGGCTAAAACAGCCGATATCGTTTTTCATGACAAAGTGGAGACCCCAGGTGAGGGGAATATTTTGAAAGTCGGTTCCTTTAAAACATTATTGATTGAAGTCTATGGCACGGCTGATACAAGTGAATTGAAGTTCTGGGGGAAATCTCTTTCAGGAACAAAACGCCCGCTGCGCGGCCAAAAAGTTGACGACGGCACTCTGGCTATAAGCACAGTCGGGAAGTCAGAAGCTTGGACTTTTGATATTACAGGATTCAAAGAGATCGTGATGGAGATTACCGCTTTAAATAATGGGAACTTTTCCGTAAAAGGGACAGCCGTCTCATAAAATAGCGGCTGTCCTTTTTAATTGCCTCATACAGGAGGTGAAAACGATGTAATAAAAGGGGGGCGTACTAATGTCAGAAGTGACGGAGGTACCAGATGTGCATGTATTACAAAAAGAGATAATGGAAATGAAGACAGGTCAGAAAGCAATCGAACAGCGCGTAAATGTTCTTGAACGCGTTTCCGATAGGCAAGACCAGCAGATCATGACATTAAACGAAAAACTCAACAAGATCGAAGAGAACACAACTTGGATCAAGCGCACAATCACTGGCGCTATCATTACAGCGGTATGCACTGGCATTATTGGCGGCGCAATCGCTATTTTTTATACTGTTTTGCAGAAATAAGGAGGAAAATACATGAAAAAATTTGAAAAAGGCACGGTCGTCCGGACGGTGCTTCTTTTAATTGCGCTTATTAACCAAACAATGTTGATGTTTGGCAAATCACCTTTGGATATCACAGACGCACAAGTGAATCAGCTTGCTGATGCGCTGTACACTGCCGGCTCTGTAATATTTACTATCAGCACTACGCTTGTAGCATGGTTCAAAAACAACTATGTGACTGAAAAAGGCCAAAAGCAAAGAGCCGTTTTAAAACAGCACGATTTGACCAAGTAAGGGCTACCGTTCGGCGGCCTTTTTATATTTCAAAACAGAATAGGAGAGATTTTTATGTCAGCATACAGAAACCAATATATTGATATTAATAAATGGACGCGGCCGGGAATCAAAAATAACGGCGTGAAGAAACTGGTGGTGCATTACACGGCAAACCCCGGCGCGCCCGCTGCCAATCATTATAGATACTTTGGTCAAACGCTCCCCGCACAGAACAGAAATCTGTCTGAGAAGAAACAGACGTTTGCATCTGCACATATCTTTGTCGATCGTACAGAGGCTATTTGTATCATTCCGTTGAATGAGGTGGCCTATCATGCGAATGACGTTCAGCAATTCGTCAACGGGCAGCCTTACCGAGGTGTCGCGGCGCTGAAGCCGAATGCGAATTTCTTATCTATCGGCGTGGAGCTTTGCATTGAAAAGAACGGCACTTTCCATCCGGATACCATTGCTCGTGCAGAACAAGTTTGTGCCGAGCTGTGCAAAATGTATAAACTCGATCCAATCAGTGACATTGTTCGACATTACGACATTACACATAAAATCTGCCCGGAGCCGTGGGTAAGCAACTCTAAAGGGTTTGCCGATTTTAAGACCCGTGTTGAAAAGCGAATGGATGGTGTGGTTGTAACGGCGCCTGTATCAAATCCGGATGTCACCCATACAGACACAGGAAGATTCATCAAAAACACGGTGGTTTCAAGCGATGGCCTTGTTTTACGTACACAACGGAGCGCCTCTTCTTCCATGGTGCTTAACCTGCCGAATGGCACGGTTGTAAAATATCAGCTTGGATCAACTGTCAACGGATGGGGATATGTTGAATACACCAATTCAAAAGGCCAGACATTCCACGGATATGTGAATGTCTCCTATATCAAAAGCGATAATGAGCTGAAAAGCGGCGGCAAGAAGAAAGTAACAGCCTCAAAGCCAAAAAAACAAAAATCAAAATTCAGCCTACCTGCTGGCATTTTTAAAGTGACAAGCCCCTTAACAAAGGGACCCGCCGTGAAACAGATTCAGACAGCACTGGCGGCTCTCTATTACTATCCGGACAAAGGGGCGAAGAATAACGGAATAGATGGTGCATACGGACCGAAGACAGCAAATGCAGTCAAACGGTTCCAGTCCATGTATGGATTGACTGCGGATGGTATTTACGGACCGAATACGAAAACGAAGCTTGAGTCCCTTCTTAAATAAAAAATGCCCTTCCAATTGGAAGGGTCCCATTTTTGATCTTCTTTATTACAATACGTTAGATGCCTCATTTTATATTGGAAATCCCCAGTACAAACACCCTCAAGATATTAGGATAAGAGAATCGTATCAATTTAGAAAAATATCGCTAAGGAAATCCAAAGGTTAAAAGAGAAATAGAGAGTTCGACAATGAAAATTTGTAAAATATGGTTGTTTGTTGTGGTTGGAAATGATATAACAATAATAGGTAATTCAAATCATTTCCAAAGGAGGAGTTGTTAAACTTGGGTACTTTAAAGAAAAATTGGAAGTCTGTTGTTGCTTTGCTTTGTGCTTTAGCTGTATCTCTAGCGGTATTTACGCCTTTTGCAAATGCTAAAACTTTATCTGAAGAGGATCAATTAGCACAAGATATGCAGTTCATTTTTGATGAAGCATCCCTTCTTAAAGATGGGAAGTACATCGTGAATGAGCAATTAGTCTCTGAAAAATTCGGTCCTGAGAACGTTGCGTCTATTGTTGCCTTTGTTAAAATGGTTAATGGGGATAAACTTACTGAAGAAGATTTAAAAGGTGTTCCGAACCCAGACGGTGACTTCTCAACAGCATCTTATATGGGTTGCTTAAAACAAAAAATCATCGACTTCACTGGGATTGGCTTTATTTCCGGAGGCCTGCAAAAATTACTTGAAAAAAAAATGTGGAAAGAAGCGGCTATTCAAATCATAAAAATTGTAGGGAAAAATGCAGTTAGAGGTGGAGTTGTTGGTTTAGCCGCGAGTCTCGCGTGGTTCAGTGTACGCTGTATAGGACAATAAGGATAATTGAAGGGATGGATTGACATGAATAGTATTAGGTACATATTGTATTTTGTGATTTCTTTCGTTTTACAACTTCTCTGGTTCTTCTTAGTAAAAGAAAATTCTAATGTAACTATACTAGACATGTTGATTATGTCTCTGTTATTCACATTATTTATGTTCATCTTAGATAAATTTCTCAAAAAAAAGCAGGCTGCATAAGGCCTGCTTTTTTTGTTGTAGACTTAAAACTCAAAACTAAGATTTATGATCAAGCCGAATGGAATTTTGCGGTTTTTTTTCGTTTAAACATAATTTGGAAATGTTAGAATATTATATAAAAGGAGGAGTGGCCTTGTGAGTTCTGTTTTACCATCATCAGAGGTAGGCGTTAAGATTAATGAATGGTACAAAATGATACGTCAGTTCAGTGTTCCGGATGCGGAGATTTTGAAAGCGGAAGTGGAACAAGAAATCAATGAGATGGAAGAAGACGAGTATCTACTGATTTACTACACCCTCATGAAATTCCGCCATCAGCTCATGCTGGATTATTTAGAACCGGTGACTACCCGTGTGAGACCGACAATTGACGAGCTGCTGGAAAAAATCGAAGCGTCAAATAAAGGAATTTCCGGCCTGCTGTGCTATTATTCTTTATTTTTCCGCGGCATGTATGAATTTGATCAAAAGCAGTATGTAAAGGCGATCGGCTTTTATAGAGAGGCTGAAAAACAACTCGTTCATGTGCATGATGAAATTGAGAGAGCGGAGTTTCATTTTAAACTGGCTGAAGCATATTACGGTATGAAACAAAGCCACGTCTCTATGCATCACGTAAAGCAAGCGCTCGATATTTACGATCAGTATGAGTTGTATAAGGTCCGGAAAATTCAATGTCTATTTGTCATATCAGGGAATTATATTGATTTTAAGCGTTATGAGAAGAGTCAGCCGCATCTTGAAAAGGCTCTTGAATTATCAAAAGAGTTAGATAACAAGAGATTGATTAGTTCTGCCCTTTATAATTTGGGTACAAATTTCGGAGATAGGGGCGACTATGAAAAGGCTGAGATATTTTTAAGGCAAGCAGTTGAGATAACCGAAAAAGCAAAACTGAGCAACTTGCCGCACTCTTTATTTTCTTATGCAAAATTCCTTTTTAAACAGGGGAAAATGGCTGAGGGTATCCAAGCAAGCAAAAAAGGTTTGTCGGCCGCGGTATATCAAGGCGATAAGCTTTTTGAAAATCTTCAGGGGTATCTGAAGGCACTTTATGTGGATGCAGTGGATCAACAGGGAGTTAATGAAACAATTGAGTATCTGGAGAAGAATAAGAATTACTCATATGTTGAAGATATTGCCTGCGAAACTGCATCTGTTTACGCAGATTCAAGGGAGTTTGAGAATTCTTATTTTTATCATAAAAAAATGGTTGATACGCAAACACAAATTCAAAGGGGAGAGTGCCTGTATGAATTTTAAAAAGAGTATCTTCATCGTCCTAGGTCTGTCATTGACTTTAGTATGTGGATTGGGTATGAACTCAGTAGAAAAACAAGCACAAGATACAATCAAAGTAGCTTCAGATCGCCTTCAAACTTGAATAGCTTACGCCTTTTCTTCGGAAAAGGCTTTTTTAGTTTCCTCATTATAATGTATTCAAAACATCCATCTGTTTTTTTTCTTATTCCATTTCAACATCCGCTGCCGCATAAGGTTCTTGACCGCTTCACGTATAGTCTGTTCATCTTTACCGGTTTTCCTCTTCAACTCATCCAAGGAGGGATCTTTCCCGAATTGGGTCATGTTAAAGATTATCCGGTACACTTTCCGCTCGAAATCATTCATTCGAAATACCTCCTCGAGTAAATAATACCAGAACAAACATTCCCTTTTCAACTTGATGTAGAACAAAGGTTCGTATAAAATAATAGTAAAGAAGGAGGGGGCGCAGCTTGCATTCATTGTTAAACCGCTCATTAAATGAAAAATCAACGCTGGACATGATCTACATAAAGAATGATGGGACAATATCGAAGAGAGCAATCATAGTACATCAAATCAAGAATCAATACATTCGTGCGTTCTGTTTTAAAAGTAGACAGACAAAAACTTTCAGGATGGATAATATTCTCGCTGTGGCCCCCTCTAATTATAGAAGGGGAATCAGCAATCATGCGTAATCTTACAAAAAGGCAAGAAGATGCTTTAAACGCGATATCGAATTTCTTAAATCAGTATGGAGTGGCCCCAACACATCGGGAGTTAATGGAGGAACTTGGTTTGCGGTCCACCAGTTCGGTAAAGGGGCTGCTGGATAGGTTAAGAGAAAAGAATTACGTAACATGGCAAGAAGGATTACCGCGGACAATTAAATTATTATAAGGAAGAGCCCTGGATAAGTAAGGGCTCTTTTTTATTGCGGCGAAACCTGGATGTAGGTGGCTAGGGTGGCAAAGAGGTGGCAAATACGATTAGTCGCCTTCTTTTTAAATTGGTCTAAATCATTTTAACGTTTATCAAAACCTTGTTATAACAGTGATTATCCGACTAAACATTTCTAAGACTTTAACTGAACACTTCCATGGTAAGGAAGAGGTCAGCGGTTCGAGCCCGCTTGGAAGCTTATCTAAATACGTTGATCTGAAGCAGTTTCCGCGCGTTATGGAACTGTTATTTTTTGTTTAGTTCAGTAAATATCTGTTGCTGATTGTACCAGTTAAGGTATAGGTATTTAGCGCGTCTTCTGATGAAGCCTTTCTTCAAGGATGCAAAAGAGATTAACATAATTAATTGTTAAACGGTATTGACTTTTATCAAAACCTTGATATAATTACTTTTGTCATAATGAACAGTATGCTTTAGATTAGTCTGCGGGTTATACCGTTTGGAGTTTTACTGAATAAATAACAATACAGTTTTTGGTTATCTGATGCTGTATTCTGGCTGTACATTACATTTTTACTTGCGGAAGTAGTTCAGTGGTAGAACATCACCTTGCCAAGGTGGGGGTCGCGGGTTCGAATCCCGTCTTCCGCTCCATTTTATCCCAACGGGATATTGTGAAATTGATTGCGCCCGTAGCTCAATTGGATAGAGCGTTTGACTACGGATCAAAAGGTTAGGGGTTCGACTCCTCTCGGGCGCGCCATAATATATTTAAAAATCGGGAAGTAGCTCAGCTTGGTAGAGCACATGGTTTGGGACCATGGGGTCGCAGGTTCGAATCCTGTCTTCCCGACCATTCTCAAACTATAAAGATAATATACTGGTTTTCTTTTTTTCTCTTTTTTTTAAAAAATGCTTGATTTATAGAGAGGCACCGTGGTATATTATTAAACGTCG
>NZ_LLZC01000003.1 GCF_001461825.1 Bacillus velezensis
GCGAGCCTGTCTGTGTACTGATCGAGCTCAGCGTACGTCAGCATACCGCCCGGAAAACGGAGCGCAGGACGATGCGGCGAAAGCGCGGCGCGGCGGGTGAACAGCCCGTGAAGCGTCGGAGCCGGCGGTTCAACCGCTTCTGTATGGTTAAACGCAGTTAACACCCGTTTCTTTTCATTTTCATCCGCCATATCAATATGCCGAATCAGCTGGTTTGGATTTCTAACGGCATTTTCAACGATCGTCAGCAAATGAGTTTGAATTCGTTTAATCGATGTTTTAGTAAATAAAGCGGATTGATAATCAAAATTCAGCTCAATCAATCCCGTATCTGTCCGCTCCTTAATTAAAATGGACAGCTCATTTGCCGTATGTCCGCTGAAAAACATCGCCGTTTCATAATCGAAACCTTCTGCCTGACGCCACGCGAGAGGCTGGTATTGCATCGAAATCCCGATGATATTTTGCAGGTCGTGATGAGTCTGCCTTAATTCATTCACAAAAAGATTGTAAGGATATTTCTGGTGCCGCATAACAGACAGCTGCTCTTTTCCTACGCTGCGGACAAAGGACAGGAACTCCGCATCAGGATCTGCCGTCATTCTGATCGGCAGTGTGCTGACGAACATGCCGAGCATATCCTTTTCGAGCCTGGAGCCCCGGTTTCCGTAATAAGTGCCGATGGCAATATCCTTTTTAGCCGTCAGACGGCTGATGCATATGTATAACGAAGCCATAAACAGAGAGATGATGCTGATATTATTTTCTTTGCAAAAACGCCGGATAGATTGTTCTAAGGAGTGAGAAAGAGTGATTGTATCTCTGGAAGCCGCAGTGCTTTGTCTAAGATGAGAGGTTCGTTCCGCCAGTGAAAGGTGTTCCGGAACGGTTCGGTATGTTTCAGTCCAAAATGAACGGTCTTTTTGAAAACGGGAAGACTGTAAGTATTGCTGTTCTTTTTCCATGTAGCTGAGATAGGAAGGTCTGTGATGTTCAGCTAAATCCTCGCCCCGCATGATCTTTTGGTAGATATCAATGAGCTGGTTGCCGAGCAGGTTGAGCGAGATGCCGTCCATGATAATATGGTGAAATTTTGAATAAAGCCAAACTTCTTCGTCTGACATGACAAGCAGAGTAAATTGATACAGAGGTGAATGAAACAGCTTGAACGGAACACGGGTCTGCGTGTCAATCCATGCGTCCCGCTCTGCCTGATCAGTATGAGTAAAATCAACAGTCTCTAGAGAAATCGGCCGATGCCCCGCCAGATACAGCTGGGGTTCTGATCCGTCCCCTTCTGTCAGTTGAAACCTGAGTGAATCATTTTGCGAGATAGAAAAATCTAAAGCATGGCGCAGTACGTCAAAATCGATGTCCCCCCTGAATTTGACGCACGCCGCGAGATTGCAGATACTTGTGCCCGGCTCGAGCAGCTCTGTAAACCAGACTCTTCTTTGGGCGTGAGTTAAAGAATAAACAGTGTTCTTCAATGGAATCCCTCCATTTCAATTTAAGAGGATAAGAAAGTGAAATAATTACAATTAAATTTCGACAGCATATGACTAAATCATCCATATAAGCATTATTTTAAAACATATTTTAGAAATCACAATAAAAAATTAAATTTTCTCTAACATTTTTTAGAATATAGTATATATTCCTCACTTCATTTCTTCATTTCTATAATCTTTATACCATGTAAAACGGTATGTATGCACACTACAAACTGGTTCTTAAACACTATAATAAGGAATAAAATGTATAATTAATTGCGCTTTTAAAAAGGTTTTGTCTCCTTAAAAGAAGTTTTACGTTAAAAAATGAAAAATCGGTGAACAAGTAAGAAAGTATCATGTAAAAAAAAGGAAGGATATTGCCGATATTACTTTTTGAAAAGATTGATTCATAATCGCAATATAATGTTTTACAGACATCGAAAAAAGCCGAATCCTCTAAGGATTCGGCCCTTCTTATTGATTTGCCAGCACGACTGCGATTTTGTCTTCAATGTCTTTTCCGTCATCTTCGTCAAGCAGCCCGTTTTGAAGCACGGAAAAAATAAGCGTATCTCCTGTTTTTGTGTCTGCATAGCCGGCAATCGAACTGACTGATGTTAGCGACCCGGTTTTCGCTTTAATTTTGCCCTCCGCCGGGGTGCCCTTCAGCCGGTTCCGAAGGGTTCCTCCCGTCATTCTGTCACTTGCGCCGGCGACAGGGAGCGACCGAAGGAAAGCCGGGTACCACTTTTCTTTCTGAACCGCATACAAAAGCTCTCCGATTTGGCCGGCGGATACGCCGTTAATATGAGAAACGCCGGATCCGTCTCTTGCAATCAATTCATCCGGATTCAGCCCGAACGATTTAAGCTCCGATTTCATCACGTCCAAGCCCTTTTCCCAGCTGCCCTCCCCTTTTTTCACTTTTCCCATTTCCTTGATCAGAATTTCGGCGTGCCCGTTGTTGCTCAGTTTCATAAACGGAATCAATAATTCTGAAAGAGGCATGGATGTCCGTGATGTGACAAGTTGGGTGCGGTGCGGCATTCGCCCTGTTCTGATTTTCCCTTTTACAGTTATACCCTGTTTAGTAAGCGCTTGTTTCCATAAATCTAAAGCATAGGACGACGGATCCCACACCGCCGCCCATTCTCTTGCCTGTGCCGAGCCGACAGGTATGGTTCCCTTTATCGTAATCACATTGCCACCGTGCTCCCGTTCAACCGTCAATTCTTTCTTTTCATCAGAAGCGACGGTTTTCACTTCATTTTTCACACGAACGACGTCCGTATGGGGAGAAATCGAAATGCGCGGCTTTTTACCGGGCTGTTTCGCCGGGCTGATTTCCGCAATCACCGTTCCGGTATCATAATCCTCATTTGGGGAAGCGGTAAGAGCTGATACTTGCGCTCCATAATATTGGCCTTCATCGCTCCACGGAAGATCAACTGAATACCTGGTATCGTCATACCACGAGTCATCCCCGACCAGATCTCCTTTAATGACATGGATGCCCCTGGCTTTGACCTGTTTAGCCATCTTCTCAAAATCAGAAACCAATAGGGTCGGATCGCCTTTTCCCCTGAGATAAAGGTTTCCGCGCAGCTGTTTTCCTTTCACGGCGCCGTCTGCCCGTACTTCTGTCTTAAAGGTGTAATCTTCTCCGAGAACAGAAAGCGCCGCAGATGCCGTCAGCAGCTTCATCAATGATGCAGGCCTCAGCCGCATATCTTCCCGGCTGCCGAACAGCACCTCCCCTGTTTTTGCTGACCGGACACTGACGCCCGATGAAGCCCCCTTTAAAGCAGGTTCTTCATCCAGAATGTGTTCCAGCTCTTTTTGTAAAGTATTTTTTTGTTCAGCCGCCTTAGCCGCATCATCAATATAAGGAACTGCGGCAATGATCAAAAGCAGAATCACCGCGCTCAAGCGTTTCACATATGTTTTCAATGTTATCCCGCCTCTTTCCTATTCTTCGTCATGCAAAATGGTGATCCTGGATGACGCAGCCGCTTCTTCGCCCGGTTTCAGAATCTGAAGCCCTGTCAGTGATGCAGGCTGATTCAGATTAAATGCATCTGTAACGGAAGTATAAGGCTCAAGACTGACAAACCCCTGCTTTCCGTCACCGTTATATACCACCCAATGCTTGAAAGACGTGTCTGCCTGATACAAAACGGATAATTTCTCATCCGGATGATAAATAACAGCTTCGTTATTGCCGCCGTTCCGTCCGGAAGAAAGAAAAACATCGTCAAACTGTTTATTTTTCAAAGACATCCCATGACGGAACGCTTCTTTATCAGGCACATCCAATAAACGGCCCGTCGGCACGAAACGTTCATTTAATTCCCACATGCGGTCAGCCGTCAGAAAAAGACGGGATCGCTCTTCATTGAAAACAAAAGTTGAATGATAGCCGAGCCCCCAAGGAAAAGCCTCCGTTCCCTTGTTGATAATCAGCGCCCGCTGCGTAAACACATTGTCTTTTAGTGTATAGGTCATCCGGACAATGACATCGTGCGGAAATTGTTTATGAACACGGGGAATCTTTGAAAGATCAATTTCTGTTTCGACTGTCATTCCATCCCCCTCTTCTTTCGCTGCCGCCGCTTTCCAATGCTGATTGTGAAGAAAGCCGTGAATATGATTATGTTTATCCTCTTCGTTTATCTCGAATTGATACGCGCGGCCGTCAAAACGAAACGTCCCGTCCGTAATCCGGTTCGGCGGGAATAAAACGGGAATGCCGTACAGCATCGGTTTTGCGCGGAATTGCTCCGCAGTTTCCGGTTCTCTCAGAAGCCGCATACCGGTTCTTTTATCCCGAAGCGATATGACATTTGATCCCCACTCCGGCACAATGATGCATTCAGCCTGATCAGTCTCCGCTTTTATGGCTGAAACCCCTAAATAAGTCGTATGTTCAATCGTCATAAGCACCTGCCCTTTCCTTGTTTTCTAGCATGTATAGGAATTCCATTTTCTAAACTCATTTTCCTGCTCTAAAAAAACATCGCCCGTATGAACTGAGCGATGTGCGGTAAAACCTTATTGAATCAGCCGGGTAATCTGTTTTTTCTTCCATACAAACCGGTAATATCCGTATTGCAGCAGCAGGCTGACGACAAAAGCCGCCGGATAACCGACCCAAATGCCGAGAATGCCGAGATTCGTATAATGAGAAAGAATAAAGGCCACAGGCACTTCAATTCCCCAAATCGCAAAAATGCTGATAATCGTCGGCCATAACACCGTACCGCTCGCCCGCATTGTTGCTGAAACGATCTGAGCGTGACCGAAAATCAAATAGCTCCAAAGGGTAATCATAATCAGATTGCGGGCAATGTGGAGTGTATCCTGATCTGTTAAAAACAAAGCCAGTATCTGCCGGGAGAAGGTGTAAATCAGCAGGATCAACACCCCGCCGATCAAATAATTCAGGCCGATGCCGACTTTGATGACCTGTTTCAGCCGGCCGAATTGATTGGCGCCAATGGATTGGGCGGCAAAAATTGAAACGGCGATACCGAGGCTTACCGCCGGCATCTGCACATAACTCGCCACTTGGTTGACGACCCCGTAAGCAGCCGTCGCGTTTGATCCGTAATGATTGACAAATGAAATGACCGCAATTTCAGAAAGTGACACGAGAATCATATTGATGCTCGACGGAATACCGAGACGGAGTAAAAGCGCGAGCAGCTTTTTGTCCATTTTAAGAGAACGGAGCGCAGTCCGGTCAAATGCCAATGGATGTTTTCTTTTCCGTAAATAAACCATGAGTACGATAAATGTCACGATGTTTGAAATCACGGTTGCATACGCCGAACCGTAAATGCCGAACTTCGGAAGTCCGAAAAGCCCGAGAATCAATAAGGGCAAGAGCCCGATGTTTATGACTGTACTGACGATTAACGTATAAAACGGGGTCTTTGAATCTCCCGTTCCGCGTAAAAATGTCGTATACGCAAAATATAAAAACATCAGCGGCATTGCGCAAAACAAAATGCGCGCATATCGGACACTGACATCTATTACGTTTTCCGGCGTTCCCATCAGCCGCAGAATATCAAGCGTAAACACACTGCCGACAACTGCCAGAACAACACCGAGCATAAAGGTAAAAGTCAGTGTAGTGCCGACAATCGCCTTCATCCTCTCTTCGTTTTTCGCGCCGTAAGCCTGCCCGATCAGAATGGAACTTCCCGAACCGATTCCGATCGTAAAGGAGATCAGCAGAAAAAACAGCGGAAAAAAAGACGATACAGCGGCAAGCGCATCAACTCCGAGCCACCTTCCGACAAATACCATTCCGACCAATTGGCCGACAGATTGCAATACATTGCTTAAAAGCAGCGGCACTAAAAACAGTGACATCGATCGCCAGACAGACTGGCCGCGGCCTTCCGCTGTTTCTAAATGATCTTGTACTTCCATATGTAGGACTCCTTTTTTGATTTTCTTCCATTTTATTATTCAGCAGACAGCTTGTAAAAACCTTTTGTTCAATGAAACTCTTTATCTTTTTCTCACGTCTTACATGGAAATAAACCATAAAAATAAAAAGTCCGGAAAATATTTCTGAAAAGGTATTGTAATCTTACCGTAATTATTGTAACATTTGTAACATAAGAGAAAGAGATTGATTGAAGGAGAGATTATATCATGAAAAAATGGCTATTATTCCTCACTACTATTACATTGATTCTGTCATTGGGCACTGCGGCGACCGCAAAAAATGCACCTAATGACCTTACACAAAAACAAGCGCTTCAGCTGGCCCTGTCAGCGAGAGAACATTTCTGGAACACGATGAGCGGCGGTGCGCTTAAATCAAACGCAAATTGCACTTCTGAACCGTTTGAATATCAAAATCTGCAATATGTATTTATGTGCAAAGACCTCGGAACAAAAGCGAAAGCCGTAAAATATCTGACACCCGCTTTTACAAAGCAAGCGATTGACAAAGGGCTCAAAGATTACCACTTCACTGTAAAAGACGGCAAATTGGCTGTTCCGGTCGGCGACGGAGATAACCTCCTGAATTGGAAAAAAGCAAAAATGACTCTGCTCTCTAAAAAAGGAAGCGTCCAAACATACCGCTTCACTGTACCGACTCTTGACGGTTCTCCGTCAGCAAAACGCGATGTAACATTCGTAAAAGAAAACAACGTTTGGAAAGTCAATCAATTTGATGCTGTCATATAAGAAAAAGCCCGCTTACTTACAGCGGGCTTTTTTCACATCATTTCCACCAGGTTCTCACAAAATATTCAACTCAAAAACCCCTTGTATAACAAGGGGTTTTCTGTTTTGCCGACATTATTAATCCGCGCCTATCTTATACAAAAAACGCTCTAGGAGAACGTACAATATACCTATATATACGTTGATATATAAGGTTTCCTGACAACACTTGTGCTAAATTTGTGTAAAATATTTTAAGTGTTTTTATCTGTGCAAATTTCGAATTCTTAAAGATATTCATTTTACTCTGAGTTTTAACGTGGTAAAATTTTGAATAATATTTTATCGCGAAAGGATATGATTATGAAAATCTTTGAAGCAACCACCCTGCTTTCTGCCGCTAAACAACGCGCAAACGAATACAAAGAACTCCGCGGCCAGATGGTTAACCTGAAAAAAGCATTTCAAGGCATGGCTGATCTCAGTGACGGCGATTTCTCTGGCCGGGGCGCAGATAACATCAAAGCCTTTTTCCAGGACCACGCCGGCGTCACAGACAGCTGGCTTGATCTGATCGATATGAAAATCGCATTTCTCTCAAGCCTTCCCGGCAAAGTCGAAGATGCCGGACTTTCTAATTCGCATGTGGAGGAATCATTTCTGGAGCACGAGCTCACACACGCCCTGAATAAATCAAAGGCGATTATGGAAGAACAGAAAAAAGACATGCGCTCCATCCTCGGAGAGATCGAAGACATCATCTCGCTTGATCTCTTTTCCACCGAAAGCGTGGATCACAAGCTCCAATCAGCCGACAAAAAGAGAAACGAAACGATACATAAACTCGGCAGACTTGATCACGATCTAACGAAAGAATACGCAGAAACCGAAGCGAACGAACAGTTCATCCAAGCTGACTTCCAGCAGCTTCAAAACGCCACAGGCAAAGGGAAAAACGCCACTCCCCTTCACTACAACGCCAAGGCGTACCGTGAAAGCGACATCCATAAGAAAAAAGGCGAGATTGCAAGACACTCTGATGCTTATCTTACGATTAAGGAAAAAGAAGCAAGGGAACGTGAGATTGAAAAACTGAAAGATAGACTGAACAATTTCGACTATGAGAATGCTGCTGAGTTCTACTCAATGGCCAAAACGATCGGTTATGAAAACCTGACAAAAGAACAGCAGCGATACTTTACTCAAATTCAAAACACGCAAGAACTCACAGACGGTTTCAAAGGAGTTGCAGTCGGCCTTTATGATGTTGGGCAAGATACTGTGTTAGGGTTGAAAGATCTCGCTGTCGGCGCCTGGGACTTTTATCAGCTCTCTGATGAACAAAAGGTTGTTAAAACGATTTCTACTGTATTGAATACTCCGTCTTACGCAAAAATCATATGGACAAACCTAGCCGATTCGTGGAATGATCAAATGGTGAATGGTGATACGTACTCTAGAGCGCACTACGTCTCCTATGCGGTGGGCAGCCTTGTCGGCCTGAAAGGTGTGGGCTCGACGGTTAAAGTATCAAGCAAACTCGCAAAAACAGGCTTATCCAAGGTGGGAAAAGTATTGGAGCCTGGCGCTGCAAGCCATGTACACACAGGGATAAAAAACGGAACAGACTATATCAACTCTTTATTGAAAAATAAAAACGAACCTGCCCTTGTTGGAATAGCGAAAGATATTGAAAACACCCATAACGTAAAAAACACCCCGCTTTTAAAGAAAGAAATTCAAAAAAAGCAAGATATGCTGACACAGGCCGCGCCGTTCACACATAAAGATGCCTTTGGAAATACAGTAACAACCAACTTAAAAAATGGTCATTTAAAAAATGATGTTCATCCTATAACAGGCATACCTTATGATAAAGATGGTTTTCCAATATTTGATCCCGTTGTAGAAGTAAAAATTGATAAATCATTATATCTTGAAAAAGATACTGTACAGTTTAAAAAAGCAACCGAACTCCTGTTGCAAGAAATCAACAAAAATCCCGAGTTGAAAAATCACTTTACAGAAATGCAGTTGAAGCAAATTATAAAAGGGAAAAAACCAAAAGGGTTTACGTGGCATCACCATCAAAATGAAGGTATAATGCAGCTAGTTGATGCAGATATACATGGTAAGACAGGGCACACTGGTGGAAGAAACATCTGGGGCGGAGGTTCCGAATACAGATAAAGGAGAGTTATAACATGGTTGAATGGGATTTCGGAGAACATCCTATCAGTAACGAAGAAATTCAAGAAGTAGAAAATACGCTACAAGTAAAGTTCCCAAAAGATTACTTAAAATATGTCAAAAGTTATTCTGGCGCAACTCCAACTCCTGAGACTTTTGATTTTGAAGGAAGAAAAGGGATTGCTTTCGGATACTTACATAGTTTCCATGAGGATAGTGAGTCTTACATAATTAACGTTTCTAATCGTTATCGAGACGGCAGAATGCCAGATAAAGTAATTCCTATTGCGGATGATGTGTTTGGTAATGAGATCTGTTTCGATTTTAGAAAGAATCATAGTAATCCCCCTCTTGTTTTTTGGGATCATGAAATTGCATTTGAAAATCCAGAGAGTGCTCTGAGTCATATATGTAATTCGTTTACGGAATTGGTAGATAAGCTCTACGAAGAATAGAAACAAAAAGTCCATATAAAGCAAAGCCCTTCCCCTTTTGAGAAGGGCTTTTTGTTATTTCGATAATATTTCCAGTATTGCTTTTGTCTTCGTTTCGCAATTCCAATCATTATCAAATCCTTTACAAAGCATAGAAATGTATCCTCCTTTGCTTTAAAATGTAAGTATCTGTTTTGAACAATAGGGGGATTATTATGATTTTATTTATGGGTTTTCTTACAATCTTTTCAACGATCGGCTTTATAGTTGGATTGATATTTTTAGTTTTTCGAAAAACAAGAAAAAAAGCTTATTGGCTAGTTCCTTCAACTTTGATACTCGCGATCATCGGTTTTTCTTTTATGTCTAAACCAGTTGAAGAGCTAGATGAAAGGGAAGAACAACCCATTTCATCAGCAAATATCGAGCCAATGGATTCTGATGCTCAAGAAGATAGCGATGAAGATGATTCTACCGTGGTTGAAGATGACTCTACCGTGGTTCATGAGTTAAATTGGTCAGAAAAGAAAAATGACACCACATTTAAAATTGATCGTGTTGGGATCGTTAAAAACGAAATGGAATCTGGTGCTGAAGGGGCTATAGCTGTACACTTTGTTATTGACAATGGAAGCAAAAAGGATATTTCAACTTTTCCAAACCAAGGCACACTACTTACCAATACAAAGGAACAAATAGATGCCAGTTTGTCGCTCAGTGAAGATATAGGCGGAGAAATTATGTCAGGGGCAAAAAAAGAGGGATATGTCCTTTATCCAATAAAGAAATTAAATGATCCCAATGATATCAAATCAATCAGAGTTAAGTGGGATTTTTGGCCGGACAAAGATGTTACTACAAACGTTCAAGATTTTGATATTAATCTAGCCTGGTGAAAAATAAAACTCCCCCTTCCAAATAGAAGGGGGTTCAATTATATTTAAAGCGTTCGGCTTTGCTTTTGTCTTCAGCCGTAAATGCCGTAGCAAGCGTCAACTTACTTAAACCATTTTTCCATATTGTCCAGACACATACCGCCGTTTGCCCCCGTGGATGACTTCCCAATAGCCTTTAGAGTTGTTTGAACCTTTAACAGAACCTGAGATGTTAATTGTCTTGCCGAGACCAATTGTATCTACATTCTTGGCGTTTTTACGGTCTGGTTTGTCCATAATAATGGCTGCACTTTTAACACCAACAATTTTAATTTTGCCTACAGACTTAATACCCCCGCTAGTCTTGTTTGAAGGTTTAGCAGGAGCAGATTTTGAAGGGGTTTTCCCTAACTCTGCATCGCTCTTGATATAGCTTACATTAACGTAACCGCTGTATGTGGCTCCTTTAGAATTGGTATATTTAATGTAACCCCAACCATTTTGAGTCGATCCTTTTTTATATTGAACAGCCGAACCTTTAGGAAGAGCAAGCACAATAGACGAGTTGGCATTGCGTTGAGTTCTCACATTAAGACTGTCAGCAACAACTGTATTTTTAATATAAGATTCTTTTGTTTTATTAACAGGAGAATTTACCGTTTTAGACGGGGCGCCGCTGATACCGGCTTTAAATGAGTCCCATCTATCAAGGAGCTTGTGTGGACAATACTTGCCGGACCAGTGCTGGTGAGGGACCACGTTTGCAAGGGAAATGCCCTGTTCCTTCATGAGCTTTTTGATCAGCCATTGAGCATTCGTCACGGCTTTCTCAAAATCTCCATCACTATTCTCACAAATTTCAATACCGATAGATTTCCGGTTGCCGGTTCCGCTGTTTCCGTCTCCCGCGTGCCATCCGTTTTCATTCAATGGCAGATGTTGATATATCTCTTTTTCGTCAACCGTAAAATGCCAGCTGGTAGGTGTTTCTGGATTTTTCTCATAACGGGCGTGCATGGCTGCGTTTGCCCCTCTCGCCGTGTTCGCCGTGTTGTGAACGGTGATGTATGCGGGGTCCATTGCATATCCCGGTCTGTTATTGTGTCCTACTGGAATAAAGTCTTTTGTGATTTTCACCATGTTTCATCGTCTCCTTTTGAGTAATAAAATAAGCCGCTGGATTTACTCAGCAGCTTTTTCATCTTTTTCTGTTTTCTGATCGTTGTCACTTTCAATTACATGAAGCCGGTCAGTGATGGCGGCCGGAATTTTAACGCCGATCTGCGCTAAATTCTCTGTGATGGAAAGGCCCTCATTTGCAATATAAAAAAGAACGGTCGCAAAGGTCAGGACGCCGTTCAGATCCATAATCGTATCAATAGCATTCGCCACAATAACCACAAGGAAACTGAGCATTTTACGGACATAGCCGAACCATGCGCTCCGGCTGCGAAGCTCCTTGAATTTCCATGCTTTTATCACACCGGTAATGATGTCAATAATGTTCAGCACCAGCATTAAATCAAGATATTTCACCTCCCCGAAAAGATATGTTCTTGCAATCTGTAAGCTCTCAAAATTCATCCACACGTATATTCCCTCCAATTGTTATCACCTCCTTCGAGGCAAAATAAAAAACACCTCTCCGGGTGTTGATCAGTTTGCGGCGCCGCCTAAATCCACACTGACAGGCTGTTTTGTCATCGGATAGGTCAAGCCGGTTATTTGTTTATATTGATCTTCTGTAATTCTTCCCCACTCAACAAAACGGGCCACGTCCGCATTACTGTAATACTGCGGCCCCCATCCGTAGATGGTTTTAACGCTTTTAAACCAATCCATCATACCCCTTTCCCTCCCTCCGCCAGCATTAGATAAAGATTGGCAATCATTTGCGCTTGTGACTCGGCAAGGCTTTGCGCTTCCGCAAGTTGTTCTGTAATGGCCGCGTTCTGAGCTTTCAATTCATCAACGGTAAAAGGCACCCGCCCGCTTTCAATTTGCTTTTCCAGTGCTTTTTTCTCTTCCTGGGTGGCCGCCTCCGTCCATGTCTTCTCAGCGGGATGATACATCGCCTTTATGAAAGACGGAGGCTGGACGGTTGTACAATTCTCAGGGATTGTGTAGTTTCCTTCTTCATCAGGCTCAACCGGAACGGGTTTAGTCAAAATGAAATTTTCATCGTATTCATAAATCTGAATCATGCTGTCCCTCCTTCCTGAAAGCCCACGACCACATCCAGATAGTAGCCTCCGCCCATCTTACTTGAGTCCGCCGGGTCCGGGTATTTTATTTTCAAGTCTCCATCATCATAAATGATCAAATTTGCTGTGCCGCCTGTACCACTTAACGGCACTGTTATAACGGAACCGCCAGCGGGCGCGTATGCCGCGGGGATGGAGCCGAATATGATTTCGGCGTCTGTTTTCACATGCCCCCGTAAGATTAAAAATGACCCCCACTTTGCATACATCGGTGTCCGCGTCCCTGCTGCGGCTCCGTTCTTCAGCATGATATTGGCATATGTGACAGCTCCGTTCCATGTCTTCCGCTCGGCTGCAGATATATGCCTTTCTTGATTGTAGTTATGCGCTTTGAACTGCCGGGTCATGTCATCCCAATAAGCTTGATCTTCGGCCGTAACGTGAATGTCCGTGTTACTTGCATGGATATTGACTTTATCTCGCGCTCCGTCTTCTGTTTCCTTACTGTCCCAAGCTTTCCGATCAGCTGCAGAAACATGCTTTTCTTGATCGTTCGCATGGGCGTCTACTTTCTTTTGCGCGCCGGAGGGGGTTTCCTTGGCATTCCACGCCTTTCTTTCGGCAGCCGCAATATGCTTTTCTTCATCATTCGCATGTTCATTTGTATAAGCCTTGGCCTTTTCCTCTGCAGCATCCGCTTTTTTCTGCGCGCCCTCTTTCGTTTCAATAGCTTCCAGATCGGCAAATTTCTTCTGTAATTCCTCGACAGTCTGACTGATTTCTTCGACGATGTGGTTTATCCCGTCTCTCAGCGTTTCAAAATCATCAATGTAATAATCAGCTGTCGGAACGATGTTCTGATCCTCTAACGTTTTGGCGATAGAGAAAGTAAAAAATGAAGTCGCCAGCGCTTGGCCGTTCGTGTAATATAGTTTGATTTCCGCCTTAACCGTTCCGTAATGCTTGAGTTCTGCATTGGACAACACATATTCCGCTGTGCCGTTTACCTTGTCAGTGATGGTGAGGCTCTTTTTATAAAACGATCCATCATCATACAGTAAGACAATTTTTGCATCTACGGCTGACAGAGGCAACGGTACACCATCCTTTGTAAAAGAAAAAAACAGCTTTGCGCTGCCCGTGTCTTGCGTCATAAATTGTATATTTGTACTCCGGCCATTGATTGGATTTGTATTAATGTTGATCGGCACGCTGCCCGTTTTATACATCGTCGCTTATCCCTCCTTAGTGCTGCGGTGTAACCATCATTTGCGCCACACCGTACCCTTTTTCCGCATCGTACGGGGATTCAAATCTCATCACGGTTCCGTATCCGCCGCTTTCCGCCTTTGTCGCGATGCCGTCAACTGCTGAAACACTGTCACCGACGTTAACGGTATCATCAACGCGCACGAACACTTGACCAATCAATCCAATAATATGCCACTCGTCTCGTTCCTCTCGTGGCTTGTACTCAGCTTCCGGATCATAGTTCGGGTTCTCAGCTGGAATCGTAATGATGTCCTCACCGTCAAATACTTCCCGGTAGATAATGCCGCCAAATTCATCCCGAAGAAAACGATCATTCCAATAGAAGGCAGCTCCGCCAAGCACAACGCCGGCAGTCTTAGAAACGACCCCGAGTATCTTGTCGCCTTCTTGCGCTTTTCGGATTTTGTCCCCCTCTAACGCTACAAGATAAGATGCCTCTATCTTTGCTCCGTCAGCTGATTCAAAATACTCCGCCAAGTCTTTTAAATTCGATACACTTTCTATTGCGCCAGTAGCCTTGACTGTTCCATTCTTTGCGTTTAATTCAATTTTTTTGTTGGCTTCCGAGGCTTTGCCGTTTCCATGGCCTAAAGCCAATGTGTAAGATTTACTATTCTTGGTAGCCTTCGAGAACATGACACCCGAGGACGCCCCGTCTCCTGTTGTGTGAGAATCATATGAAAACATGACACCGTTGCGCGATCCTTCCGAGGAAGAACCTCCCGCATTTCCTGCAAGCAGATTGCGCTCACCCTTCGCGTACGTCGCCCCCGTACACGCAATAATCGCACTGTATTTCGTCAGTGCATGGCCGGATCCGGAAGCTGCTCGAAAGCCTCCCTTGACGTTATTCGGAACGACTGAATGCTTTTCCCCCGCAATGACAGCCGCATCTTTATAGCCGTAAGCTCTGACAAGAAAAATATTGGTCTGGGTGTTCGGGGATGTAATGCCGGCCGTTCCGCTTGCCACATGCATAAGCCCATTTAACAAGTTGACATTATATACGCCGCCCCCTATCGCGATGCCGGTTCTTGCGGAATCATGAATAACAAAATCAGAAATAAATACATCGTCGGTCATCTGATCGCCGCCAGTGATATAAATATCACAATCAGCCTTTTTAAATCCGGTAATGTGCAAGTTGTTTACTGTTATCTTCCTGCTCTTATACTGGAAGGCAATGATCGAGCCGTCTTTGTAGTCATATGTCGGATCGCCAATCGCTTTAAAACCGATTATCTGAACACGCTGGTACGCCGATACAACAAGGGCTTTCGGAGCTAATCCTTCATAAAGCGAATTATAGACGGGTTCCCGGGATGTGCAATCTACTAACGTCACATCGCGAGCCGTCTCGCTCCAAGGGTCTTTTACAAGATGGTGATCAATATGCCGTAAATCAAATGAGCGAACGTCACGAAAAGATTCATGACCGCGAATGTGAACGTCACACGGCGCCGGCCATTCCTTATGGGCTTTTACCTCTACGCCCCGCACATTCCCCTCTGTATAATTATCTATAACCCAAACATGCTTGGAGCCGTCATCCACTTCAATTCCGTTTGAATTGGCTCCGCCTTTACGGTGTGCAGTGCCACGCGGGTTCATCATCACATTGTTTGAGATGAAAATATACTCGCTGTAATGGGTCGTAATGCCGTCGTCACCATACCCCGAGCCGACACACTTGTCGATCCAAATATATTTGCTCCCCGTTGCCGTGTAATCTTTTGCCGTGATGTTATACGAAGGCGCTGATACATCAAAACAATGTAAGCCGGGATTAATGCCTTCAACCCCACGTACAATACCAAACTTGACTTGTGCGAAAAGCAGACAGCTTGAATGCACACCGCCGGTTGCGCCTACGCCGCCTTGGCGATCAGGGTTCCAGTCAAGCGACATACCCTCCACCACGATATTCCGGTTACCTTTCGCATGATCAGCATTTGTGACAACCCACTCACTGGCCGGCGTGTCCTCGTGCAGCTTTAGAGTGGTGACGCCCATGCCCTGGCCGATCAAATACGTCCATGACGGCAGCTTGATGCCCCTTATGACATATTCGCCGGCTGATAGATTGAGCCGCACCTTTCCGTTTCCGATCGCTCTTTTGAATGCTTCTGTGCTGTCTGTCTCCCCGGTAGGGTCCGCCCCGTAGTCGTCTACGTTAACGTTTCTGGTGATCTTACGCAGAAGTTTGTTATATTCCTTATCAAGACGCTCTTTCAACAGTGGGGCAATTTCCCCCTCAGCATTAACACGGGCGTCCACTACTTCTTTTACGTTGGTGCCATCTGCGTTTAAAATAAGATTCCGCACCCTGTTATACAAACCATTTATATATACACGCAGTGAAAAACCGTCGTGATCGATTTGATCCGACGTGTGGGCAATTTTCGCGTTTTTGTGGAATAATACGGTATCTTCAATTTCGTTTAATCCATTCTCAATTCTTTCGAGGTCTTCTCTTTGTTGAGATAGATAACGTGAATCTATGGATGTATCATAATCTTTTAATAGTTTCGTTGGCATCCTCTCACTCCTTTCAACCAATACAAAAAGCACCCCAAGAGAGGTGCTTTAAATCATCATTCTTAATTTCTGCACATAACGTTTTTGATCTTTCAATCTCTTTTCTTGCTCCATGCGGATATCCTGGATATCTTTACGGAAATTAGCAAAGTTCAATGTTGGCTTTGCATATGGATTTAAGGGCTTGTATTGAATGGAAAGCAGTCGGACATCGTCTTCATAAGTCACACCGTATGCTGTATCAGCCAATACGTGAAGTGTGTCTCCTTTCCAAAAATCATCTTGTATTTCAAGAAGCTTCGGCTCATAGATGTATTCATAATCCACTTCGATCTCCATCTTCGGGTAAGGATTCACGTATTTTTTAAGCGCCGTCATCATGCTGGATTCTTTTTTATAACGCTCGTCGCGCAACGGTTCCGCCCACCTCGGCATGCCATCAAGCAGGAACTTATCTTCGTCAGGGTGCTTGTAAAGGACTGGCTCAAAGACGTACTCCGTTTTTTTGCTGTCGGTGCTGCTGTTTTCCTTAATAGCTCCGAATCCCCGCGCCCGGGTAGAGCAACCTTCTGTCGATGTTTTAATTTTAATGCCGGGCATATTGTAACGAGAGTCAAGAGTGTGATTGATACGCTTTCCCATCTTTTTATAAACGTAAATCTTGTAATTATCTACATCAAGCTCTAAGCCGTAGTCTTCCACACTTTCGCTTATCAGCTCATTCGCGAACTTATCACCAAAATTCTCCTGCTCCACACTTTTAAATTCACTTTCCTTGTCTTTGAAAATGTAAGAGAATTTTGTCCCCTTCAATGTAAAATCAAGCACTTTTCGTACAGTCAATGTGCCGCTGATCGTCTCTTCTACATAATGATTATTCAAAACGGCAACGAAAACATGGCTTGCAGAAACTTTCTTGCTGAGTGTTTTTTCCTGAGCAGCCTCAACCACCGTAATAAAGTATTTTTGATGGTTAAATTTCTTTTCGTCCAGGTAAAGAATATTGTCATTTATGAGTAAGTCATATTCAATGCCGTTATCAGCAGTCCGAGTGATCGTAAACTCAATATCTTTTTTTCCGGTGGTATCATCTAATAAATCCGGATCAGCACCGATGACTTCGACAACTTGATTTCCGTCTTGACTGGAAACATGGAGCTGAGGGAAATAAACGTCTTTTGGCAAGTTGTGATTCAGCGTAATGTCTTTACCGTCATATTCTTTACTTGGTATGTCCGGCTCAGGATCTGGTGTGCTCGGATTACTCGGTTCGTCTGGTACTCCATCGGTTGTATCATATTTCGTTAATTTATAGGTGAAAATGAGGCTGTTCAATTTTGTTGCGTAATTTGGGTCGGTAGCATACCCGGCTTTGACGAGAGCCGCAGTTGCTTTCTGATAATCTGTTTCCCCGACGACAGCTTTATAATGGTTTTTGTCCCAGCTAAGGCCATTCAAGTACAGGTTTGCCAAGTCTTGTATAGATTCTTTCCATGAAGGGTACTTCCGGAATTTAGCCGGTACCTGTACGTTTTCTCCGTTGATAACTTCCCATGTTTGCATAATGACATATTGGCCGTTGTATTCGCCTTTCATACCGAAAAGGTTATGTCCTTTTGTCGCCAACTCACTTGTGCCCCACGCGCTTTCTAAGCATCCTTGCGCAATGATCAGTGATGCGAGAATACGGTGCTTTTTATATATTTGCTGGGCGTCGCCGGCAATCTCTTTAATAAAATCTGTATTCGCCATATAAACCGCCTGCCTTACAAGTAGTAGAGCCGCGTGTCAAATTCTATGACAAAATCATCGGCATTTTGAATTTCAAACTCATTCCAGCCAATTTCGAGGTTCGGCAGACGTCCAGATGTTTTTATCGGTTTATTATTGAGCAGCGCGTATTGCTTTAAAAACGATACATGCTGTGACTTCTTCAACTCCTGTTCAATCGTTAATTTCTCGCCATTGGTATGGTTAATTAGCGTTACATTCTTCCCCTTGGCGTTCAATAGGACGTTATACGCGTGATCAAGAGGATTGATTTGGACGTCTCCGGGATTAAACACAGAGAAATGTTTCTGATTCTTAAAAGAATAATTCAATTGATCATTAGGCGGGATGTTCATACCAAAAGTTCGCTTTGCCCGTGTGAAATACTGCTTATCTTTCGTTGTAAAGGTTGATTCTGCCATCCCGGTAATATTGGTAAACTCGACCGAAAAAACAGCATGTGTTTTCTCCTTTTCTTTGGCAATGCTGAAATTTCCATCACACATGACAAGGAAACGGCGATTCGGCCATAAGTCAGTAGAAATATAATAGGCAAATGGCTTCACCAATAAAGCATAGAGCTGATGCCTAAGCATATAAAAATTATTGTGAATTTTCGAATTCAAATATATTTCTACAGTGACCTTTCTTGATGAATAGGTCACGTCGCGTGGGTGCTGGGCTGAGATAACACCATGTCGCCGCGGAATAGTGATCGTTTCCCGATTGATAATCGGCGCTTCCGCTAAAAAACTCAACACTTCAAATTGAGGGAGTTGAGGGAGCAAGCTGTCAAGGCTCTGCTCCCCCAATCCGTTATCAAAATCCAAAAATAGTTTTACCAAGCCGGCTTACCCCCGTTTCTATATTGTTTTCTTCTATATCGGTCAGCACTCGTTTGGTCTACTCGAGCACCGTCAATATAGGTGTTGTTATCTTTTAAGACCAGTTGTTGCAATAGCTGAATGTTCTGCTGGAGAGCGTCGATCTGCTGCCCCATCATACTGATTTGCCTTTCTTGATTCTCCACGACCCGAGTCATATCAATATTGACGCTTTTATCATTTTCAGGCTGTGCCGCGGACGCTTTTTGAAGCAATAGTAAAGCTTTCGAGATCATCCCTTCCTGCAGAGAAGGCAGGACGCCAAGCTCACGCCCAACCCGCGCCCACAATCCGATGTTCCTTTCGCGGTATGCCGGATCTTTCGTAATGGTGGTTTCATCGTACCCTCGTTCGTTGAGGACGGCGAGCTTGGAGCCGCCGCGCCCCGGAGAAGTACCGCCCTTTGCATACCCCACATACGGGCCGCCGCGCGCCATTGATTTCAAGCCGGGATGATTTGATATATCTCCATATCGCCCTTTGATGTAATTAATGGCCGCCAAAACGCTATCTACGGGATTCAAAATGTTGTTGTGACCCGGAAATGCATTTGAGGCAAACGTACTTGGAATCGTCTGCATTAGTCCCTGTGAAGGATTACCTGCCTTCCAGTTAGAGTCCCACCTGTTGACGACATTTGGATTTCCTCCTGACTCTTTCATGGCAATCGTGATTAAGCCGGGAACCCATGAAAACGGGACACCAGCGATGCCGACGGCTTCTGCTACCCATTTTTGGACCTGGGCAGATCCGGTTGCGCCTTTATAGGCATCTGCCGTAAAAAATCCCACATCCGGCAAGACCCCTTTTAAGAATTGAAGGGCACCGCTTTTTAGCGTTTTGAGAATACCAGTCCCTAACCCGTCTATTCCGGTTCCTGTTTTAAATGGGATCATGCCTTTGAAAATGCTGCTGATTATCTTTTGCGGCCCTTTCATAATCATTTCCATAACGTTAGAAGCAACATCCTTCGTTTTGCCAATGACATTCTTGCCGACAGAGACAGCGCCTTTCACCAGCTTTTTTGATCCCTCAAACGCATTTTTGAAGAAGTTTCCGACCCCATTTGCATAACCGGGAAGCCCTGTGGCAGCTGCTTCTTTCGACTGAGCGTGCGGAAGAACAGACGTGCCGCGCGGAAGATCCCACACTTGCGGGCCGCCCATTCCGACAATGTAAGTGCCGATACCGGGCGTGTGAGCAAGCTCCCATCCTTCTTCCCCGACTAATGCCCGTCCGCCGGGGTGAAAGTCTGTTCCTTTGGCATAGGCTACTCCCGGTGCAATTTGCATAGAGGAAGGCTGACGGTTATTGTATCCAGCAGGCTTCCACTCTGGGATAGTATCCATGTGCATAAATTCTAAAATGTTATTGATCCAGCCAGTAACAGCATTAACTCTCTCAGCCAAGTCTACTTTAAATAGATCCCATACACCGAGTACCTCTCCAGTTTCTGTATTAACCTCGCTAATATGCCCAGCAGCTTGTTTTTTTGCCTCTTCTACGACACCTTTATGAGTTTCTTTTGCTTCTTTAATTGTCTTTTTAGCCTGACTCCTTGCGTTTTCCACGGTTTTATCGTGTTCTTCTTGAGAAATTGACCCTTTTACATAACGTTGCTCATCCGCGGCATCAATAACGGCATCACGTTGTTTCTTAGCTGCTTTAATTGTTTTCTCTTTTGCCTTGTTACTGTCTTTTATAACAGCAGCCGCTTGTTTAGCAGAAAGATTAGACGTCTCTTCTTTTAACTTTTTAGATATCTTTATCTGCTCAGCCTTGCTTCGTGAGAGCGCAGTCTCCATTTCTGAGAGCATCGCAATTTGGATTTTTGCTATTTCTTTATTCTCTTTTTCCGTGGTTTTTCGATTCTCGCGGGCGGCAGTCTTATAAATTTCATCTACTCGATCAACATACTTTTGGATCTTCTTTTGTTTTTTCTCGTTATAAGCATCAATTTTGCCAATGATTTTATTTTCTTCTTTATCAGACATTTCGTTATTAGAAGCATAAAATTCTTTCAGCACTTTAGTTGCATTGGTCGCGCTGGTTTTGTATCCATTTTTCAAAGAATCTCCCATGTCTTTAAAGCGCTTTGACATGTCATCTGCGATATCGTTCGTGATGGTAGCGTTGGTCGCTTTCAGGGTGTTCAGCTTGGCTGTAACCTCAATGTTCATGTCTTCATAGGCATTGACGGCTTTTGCTGTGGATTTTGATACACCGTCTCCAAAATCAATTGTCGCCGGAAGCACTCGTTTCTTTAAATTGTCATAATACTTAAATCCGGCATCAGCTAAGAGGGTCACACCCGTAATGAGCGCGCCGACTGGTCCGCCTAACAATCCGAGTCCACCACGTAAAAGACCGACAACAGCAGTGCCTTTTTTAAGTATGTTAAACAGGCCGAAACCGCTTTTTGCAAGCTTCGTAAATCCGCCGGCCCCTTTTACGGCATTTAATCCGGTTTTGATAATTCCGGCGCCGAACTTTAACAGTTCAGGAGCAAAAGTAAGAACGAGGCCCGCAATTGTTCCGATTGGACCGCCGAAAAGAGTAAGCCCAGTACCGGCCACACGAGAGGCGCCGCCAAGCCCGCGCATCGCTTTCGAGCTTTTAGTTGCCGATTGCTCCAGCCGGCCAACTCGTGTCGTTGCCACGGTGTTTGTTTGGTTGAGCCTTTCCATTCGGGTAGCTGCTACCGTTGCCGCAGTGGAAGTTGTCGCAATACCAGCTGCCGCTGTTCGGGATGCAGCACCTGCAGCAACGGCTTCAGTCGTATAAACGCCGAGACTTGCAGATGCTCGATTGACGTTACCAGTTAAATATCCCCCCGCCGTGCGGAGCATGTTCCATCCTGCTGCGATCCTCGGTAATGCCCCGATTAACAGCAAGGCAGCCCCGCCAAAAAGAGAAAATACTGTTACAGCTCCGGCCGTAATAGCAATTGTGCTTGCGACGGAGTTCGGTAAGGCGTCGAACCATGTCACTAATGAAGTCAGGCCATCAGTAGCAGCTCTGATGATCGGTATAAACTGGTTTCCCATGGTGATGACGGCGTTGTTTGTTGCAGATTTCAGATATTCTACAGATCCGGCCAGGTTGTCCATCTGCGTGTCAGCCACTTTTTCAGCAATACCGCCGCTGTTTTCTATTTCCTTTGTGAATTCTTCCAGCTTATCTTTACCTGCATGCATGAGCGTGATAAATCCAGATATAGCATGTTGTCCGGCCAGCTGTTTAGCGATCCGGATCTGTTCTGTTTCAGTATAATTTTTTGTTTTCTCTGTGATCTGCCCCATGATGTCGGCCAGCGGGCGCATCTTTCCGGTAGAGTCTGTCACTTTTAAACCTAATTCTTCAATAGCCGAAGCCGCAGGTTTAGGCGGAGCCGCTAAACGAGTAAGCGTCGATCGAAGTGCTGTACCTGCCATGTCTGCCTTTATTCCGCTGTTTGCCAGAATACCGGTTGCCGCGGCCAACTCTTCCATACTGAGACCTGCTGTTTTAGCAGCCGGAGCCGCATATTTCATCGTTTGACCAATCTCCTGCAAAGTGGCATTGGAGTTCGTGAACGTATACGTCATTGCATCGGCAACACGGTTTGTGTCCTCTGCCTTAATATGAAATTCGGTTAAGATGTCAGAAACGATATCAGCCGTTACGCCGAGGTCGGTTTGTCCGGCGGCTGCCGTCGCAAGCAAGCCGGGCATAGCGCCGATAATTTGATTCGTCTTATAGCCGGCCATCGCTAAATACTGCATGCCTTCGGCTACTTGCCCATCCGTATACTGTGTGACGGCGCCAAGATGACGGGCTGTTTCTGTTAATGATGCCATTTGATCGTTCGTTGCGTTCGCCAAGGCGGCGACACGGCTCATATCTTTCTCGAAGCTTGCTGCGGCCTTAACGGTTGCACCGATCCCAAGTGCTCCGGCGGCACCAATTCCCACTAATGCCTTTCCTGTGGCTTTTGCAGATTTATAAACAGCGTTTAGCTCTTTTGATACATTCTTTGAATCCTTTTTAAAAACAGAAAAAATTCCTGCAGCCCGACCGCTGCTGTCTGACATGGTCTGAAACTCTTTGCTGACTTTATTCAGTTCTTTGCCGAGATTCTCATGAACCGCAATAGCATCATTCAAACGCCGCGCCTGAATCTGTGTCTCTCGGTTGTCTTTTCCTTTTTGTCTGACCAGTTCTTCATACCGCTGACGGTGCTCTTGGACCAACCGGCCTTGAATCTTATACTTATTACTCAAGCCCTCCATCTGCGATTGCAGGATCTTTGATTGATCGCCAGCATTTTTATAGATGCTTCCGGCTGCCTTCATTTCTGAATTGGCCAGACGCATCTGCCTTTTTAAGCCTTCAATACCCCGGTTAAATCCTGTATCATCAAGGCCGACCTTAACGACCATATTTCCTATTGGTTGAGCCATATGTATCCACCCCGCTTTCCTGGCAAAGATTCAACAAAAAAAGACAGGCTATAAGCCCGTCTAAAAGAAGACATCTTCAAATTTCACTTCTTCTGGTTTATTGGTTTCGGTCAATATCTCTAAATAGTGATATATGTCCATCTCGTCAATTGCACTCATACTCCACCCTTGTTGCAGGAGAGTGGCGTAAATTTCATTTATCTGCTCTATTCCGCGCTCGTAGGTGTATTCTTCTCCGTCTGTTCCGGCAAAAAATCCTGATCAGCATCCTCAATTTTTTTATAGCCGGCAACTTCCGAGAGAATGCGGCTTATTTCCTTAGTCACTTCAAAAGATTCCAGCCCCTCAAATAATTGATCGTAAGTAAATTGGTTCCGGAATAGCCCAACAATAAATTGCAGCTGTTTTTCAAGAATCTTGATGCTTTTCTCCAAATTTTCTGCTGTTTTTTCAGCTTCTGCGTTCAACCGTAATGCTTCAATAAGTGTTTTCGTACTTGTTCGAGGTGCAATAAATGTTTTCAATTTCTTTTCATCTTCGAACCATAGTTTGATTGAAATATGTTTTTGAGCCATGTCGACTCCTCCTTTTAATTGTTATAGAAATAAAAAAGGAAGCACTCTGCTTCCCTTTTTAAGCGCCAAGATCAGTGCTTTTACTTGCTTTGGGTTCATCTTTAGATGAAGTGTAGGCGTTGCCGTATACCTTTTCATAAAACTTGTCTAAGTCGAAATTAGGTGCGTCTTCATCTGCGATGATTTTATACACATCATCCTGATCTCTTTCGAGAAACTCCGCGGACAATTTAGAGGTCTGGAAGTCTATTTTTTCTTTTTTTGTGCTCCAGTCATCATCAGGCAAAGTGAATCGGCCTTGAACTAAGCCTACATAACGTTTTTTACTGTTTGCTTTGACACCAAAGAAGGTCATCGCAATCCACGGCGGAGTAACGTTTTTCTTAAAAAGATATAAACCGTCTTTGGTTTCCTCTATCCCAAATAAATTGACAAGGTGTTCCGGCGGTACGTCTCGCATTTCTAGATCGAGTTTCGTTGAGCCAGTCGAGACAGCTAAATCAACTACTTTGTTATCTGCGTACTGTTTTTCTGTAGATGAATCGGTTGCCATCTTTGCGTTGATAGCATGTGGATAATCAATGATCTTACTGGCGATCCACAAGCCATCTTTTTTGATTAATGGTGAATATTTAACGCCTTCCAATCCCACCATAGAACTGTATTCGGGCATGATAAAACCTCCAATTATAGTAAAATATTGGCCTCAAACCGATATCCTTTTCGGATGAGGCGCTCAGATTGTAAAAATTCATTAATAGGACCATAAGTCTGGAAATCAAAAGTTCCCATTACATCGACGACAGCAGCCATTACGGATTCACAAGACTGATTGTGGTACACATCAATCTGATATAGCGTGCTGTCCTGAATAGGCTTACCGTCTGCCCATTTGGTTGTTCGATAATCTAATTCTTGTACGACAATATAAGGCGGCTGGCTTTTTATCCCATCCGGCACTGCCATTTCATAGATATTGCCGGGGTCAACCAATGATAAAAGCGCCGGATGGGCTTCCAGCGCTTCAAATAAACTGTTTTTCAATTGTTCAGCCCGTTCGATAAGATTCACAGCTTGTATCCCGCCTTTATGACTTTTTCCATAGCATCAAGCATCTTGCCATTCGCCTTTACCATACTCCGGTGAATAAATGGATTGGCAGCTTGATGGAGCGTGCCGAATTCCGGCAAGTGAACACGGAATTTTGTATCTTTTGTAGGGCCTACAACTGCGTATATCTCTCCGTCTTCGTCCCGCCTGATACGGCTGCCGACTATAATATCATCTTCAATGTGCGGATGACTTCCGCCAATGGAAGAGCGTGGAGCTTCCTCATTAATTTCCGCAGCCAAAACAGCCCCTCCGGCTTTCACTGCTGCTTTATGAATCTTTTCATCCTTACGGGCCAGATCAGCAAAAGTAGATTCAAGCTCTCTAAACCCTTTCAATTCCAATTCAAAGTTCATCGGCTCACCACATTCGCTTTAATCGTAATGAAATGCCGCCGCGAATAATTCGGCAAGATAGCCTCAATTTCATATGAAACGCCCTGAAAGACGATTCGCATATGTTCATTAATATCTTCCCGGTGCCGGATTGTAAATTGAACTGTTTTTTCTTTTTGTATGGCCGCTGCAGCATAATATTCCCGGCCTTTTAAGCCCTCCGCCTTTGCCCAGCATTCAATAACTGTTTCCCAGCTATCATTTCCCTCCACAGGCAGGCGGCCGCCGGGCTTCTTTTTTTGAAATTGAATGCGGTAACGCATATCATTCAGCATCTGACGCCCTCCCCGGCAATGTATATTTCAGCTGATTGATTAACGAGGTCAGCACACCGTCTAAATTAGATGTTGTACCAGCTATTTCCCTGTTCTCATACCAATGTGCCACAAAAGAATTTACGCACATGGCGGCCCGTGCTGATTGATTGGGAAAAGCAAGTCCCGTTGCCGAAGTGATGTATTCTTTTGCGGAGGCAATGAACGCGAGAATTAAATCGTCCTCCAGATCACCATCAACCCGGAGGAATTTTTTCGCTTTTTCTAATTCTATTTTTTCAGCTTCTGTCATCTGGCATCACCTGCCTTTCATTCTGCAGGAGTGGCGGATTTCAGTTCATCAATTTGTTTTTGCATACCATCAAGCACAGCCTTCACTTCACTGTTCAGATGATCCAACATGATGCTGCCAGTCCCAACGTTCTTGCTGCGAACTGATTTTTCGCCCAGCATTTCATGTGCAATGCTGCCCTCTTCAATGACAGCCGGATCACCTTTTTCACCTTTCGGGCCTGGATCGCCGGGTTCTCCCTTCTCGCCTTTTGGTCCTGGTTCACCCGGATCACCCTTTAGGCCTTTTACGTAAAGAGGATTTTCTTCGCTGTTATCAGCAACCGAAATGTCAGTGATCGGTACTCCTTTACCGTTGTCCCTCGCAGAAGTTAATACACCGTTACTTTCGTTCAGAATATTGTCTAATTTCGCCATGTCGATCAATCCTTTCAATTTTTATTTTTACTTTCCAAGATCAGCAGACTGTTCAGGCGTTTCTACCTTTGCGTCTTCCCCAACAACAAGGTCAGTGACAATGACGGCCGCTTCCGGATCTACCACTTTTCCGTCAAATCGTTCAATACCACGGAAATATGTCTGATCCGTAAGAAAAGCGTCTCCGCCTACATCTGTAGATTTGATTTCGAATTTTTCACGGTCAAACATGAAATATGCACTTTCAAAATCACCGAAAAGAATATGAGTCTTTTGTGTTTTGTCGTCAGTTACAATTTCGTCATAAACCTCAACCGGACGTCCGAACAAAAGGAAGCTGTCTTCGTCCCTAGGATCTTGAGCTAAGATGCCTCTGCCGTTTTTATCTTCAATATTTGCCAGAGTTTCAAACGCTTCAGTATTCATAACCCACTTTGCATTTTTACGATATCCGCGTTTAATCTGGTTTTTAACCTTGCGTAGAAATTTAATCGTAATTACAGATGGCGCTTTAAGCGTTTTGTATTTGCCGCTGGTAATGATGCCTTCAACATTCGTCTCCCCACCTTTTCCATAAAAGACTTCATCATTTTCTGTTACTACAGCGGATTCAGAGAGCCAGTCTACGATCTCGCGAACAAAGTTTACAAAAGAATCATTTAATAGCTCGCTAGAAACAGGCAAAAATCCGGCGAACTTTTTAACGTTGTACCAGATTTGTTCGAATTCCATGTTTTTTAGTTCTTTAATTTGTTCTTTCTCGGCTGTATTATAGAGTTTTCCGGCTACACCTTTTCGGACTGTATAACTCCCTGATGGAGCAGTCTTAGGCACAACGCGAACCAGATTCCGAACGGAATTTAATTCCTTGATGGATTTCAAAATCTCTTTTGAAATATCGTCCGGAACAGTATATCCGCCGTCTTTATCACTTCCAGCAGACAAAGAGCGATTTTCTTTTAGAACACGCTGCATCATGCTTCTTTCTTCTTCGCCAAGGTCATGGCTGCGTCCGGTTAACACTTTAAACCAAGCATCCCGGTACTCATTTGTGGCTGTTAAGATGTCGCGCTGTTCCGGTTCCTCATCAGGTTTTCGTTCAAGTTCCGGTACAAAGTTTCGCTCTTCACCCAAAGCCGGCAGTTCCAAGCCGCGTTCTTCTGACATCAGTTCGATTTGTCTTTGCAGCGCCTTCGCTTCATCAAGCATGCTGCGGGCTTCTTCGGATTTCCCTTCATCCAAAAGGTTGGATGCTTCTTGTTTTTTCTGTGTGAATTTTTGTCTTAATTCACGTTCCTTTTTTGTCATTGCTACTGGCATTCAGGTATCCTCCTTATATTTGAACATAAAAAATAGACCTACAATGTGAGGTCTAAAAGTTCAAGTTCCATTTTCAATTTTTCAATTGGAGCAGTCCTCATTTCTTTTAACTGCTCCACTTTTTCTAAACTGCGTTCACCAATCACTGCCTCCGTATCGCTATAAGCGGGCGTCGTTACGAGAGAAATGTCAAAGATACGTTCGATATTATTGATGCGGCGTTCATAAATGTCCTCTTCATCATTATGACGCCATTCGTCCGGATCTCCTTGACTGTAATCCAAAGAGAAAACAAAGGAGCATTGATTGATGACTCCGCTTCTGATATTCTCCATTAAATCCTTTGCGTACGTCGTTTCTGTGGGGATAAAACGAAATTTCAGACCGATAGCATCTATTTCCAGTTCAAGCCTCCCAGTTTCACCAGAAACCGTATTTCTCGCTAACGGATAATCCTGACGGTGGTTAAAAAGCGCCACAACATTAGAAAAATCTGTAGAATCTAAAGCGTTTCGGCTGATGATTTCTTTAAACCATCCTCCCAAGCGCTCTGACCACTTTTCGAACTTCAAGGCATATCCCTCTACATAATCCCTTTTCTCTTTTCCTTCATCATCGGCAGCCCTCATCTCAATCTTTGTCGTCAGGTGCCGTATTTCCTTGCTCATGTTTGCCATCACCTCCTTTACTTGAGCCAGCTTTGTTCATTTGATACTGCTCCAATGAATCAAGGAAGGTATAGTTAAGCGACACAAGGTGCCTATCACCGTGTTCAATCGCATTTTTCTCTTCCAGTGCACGAATTTCATTGATATTTAAGGAGCCGATCCGCTCCATAATTTCGTAATACTCCGCCCTTGATTTTGCATCACCGCGCAGCTCGCTGTTTACATTGAATTTGATGTAAAATCCTTCACTTATTTCATCATCAGTAAAAAGCTTTGTGATGATTTCCTGTTCAAAGGATTCCAGCCAAGGATGCAGCGTATTTTTCACATACTCAATGGACTGGTGCTCAATATTGTTGAAAGTAGCACGATCCAGTTCATTAATTTTGTGCGGAGGGACTTTATAGATAGACGCAATTTGTGCTTTGTTGAATTTCATCGACTCCACAAATTGCGCTTCTTGTAAAGGCATTGAAATTGATTCATATGAAAGACCGGCATCAATAATTGCGATGTTGCGGCCCGCATTGACTTTTTCCCATTCATCTCTAGCCCGATTTTTTGCATCTTCATCAATTAATGTCGGGACTTTCAATATTCCTCGGGGAGTAGCATCATTTTTATACAATTTCGCATTGAATTTGGTTGCAGCAGACTGCGCTCCGATATGTTCCCGTATGACACCTATCGGGCTTTTGCCGTTAATTCCGTCTTCTGTCATACCCTTGAAATGCAAGACCTCATCTGCGTACAATTCAACACTTTTGGAATTAATGACAGTTTCATACCACAGCAGGCCGTTGTTCGGGTTTACATAGGGTTGTGTATTAGCCGGATTTAACGGTAATAAGGCTATGATTTTACCCGTTTTATCTACTTTGATATAAGAGTAAGCATTTCCCCAAAGACAGACGTGGATCATCATTAGCTTTTTCCAAGTAAAAGCCGTCATGTATTGATTCGGTTTGAGATAAAGCAATTGGGCAACAGGATGATCCATACGGCTTATAATATTTCCTTGCTTCTTTTTGAATGTATGGATGGCAAGCTTCGCAATGTCATCAGACAATACATTCACACAGGAATAGACATCAGGATGAATTAAGGCGGTTGATTCGCTCACACGTTCACCGCTGGCCGTCTTTGAGCCGCCGAACATATCAATGATCCAGTCAGGAGGGTTCGCAAGATTCCAAGTCTCTGATTCATTTGATCTTTTTGAAAACAGCCCTTCCAAAAACAATCAATCACCCCCTTTTTTGGCTAATTAACACCGCATAAAATATAAAAAAGACACCCGTCGTCAAAAGACCGATGTTTGTATGCAAGCGATATGCGGCGCACGCTATAAATGCTGCACCTGTGATAAAAAGAAAATCGTTTAACAGAAGCAGCATGAATGCGAATATTTTTTTCACGATTACACCGCCCTTAGAAAGAGAATGACGCTGATTTGATATATGAGTTCAGGTCTACTTCATTATCAGTTTGAGAAGCTCGTACATAAGCATTAATCAATGCGGCTACAGGATCAATCCGTTGTGTTGATTTGGATTTATCCAGCATGATATTCTCTTGAGCATCTACTTTGGTTACTGCGTTCCCCATCGCCCAAGTTAGCAGTGAATTTTTCGGATGAATGACTTTTTTTGATTTCACCTTAGCTCTGAAGCCTTTAGTCGGTTCCGATAGAGTAGCAACCCCCTGACGAATTTCAATCATTACATATCCGTCCGCCTCCATCTGCTGAGCAAACTGCGTCGCATTGTATGGATCATATCCAATTTCTTTGATACGCCAGCCGTTTTCCTGCTCCATCTTTTTGATGTAAGCCCTGATGTAATCATAATCAACAACAGCCCCGTCAGTTGTCGTAAGCCATCCCCTATCTTTCCATGTGTCATACGGGACGTTGTCGGTTTTCATTCGCTCAAAAAAAGTATCTTCCGGCATAAAACTGTGGCTTTCCACAGCAACCCGCCCATCATCCAAAGGAAAAACAAAAGATGCTGCGGTTAAGTCGATTGTTTTTGATAAGTCAATACCGACATAGCACTCTCGGTTTTTCAAGTCTGGAAGTTGATCAGATCCGCAGTCTGTCCATGCCTGCATATCCATGTAGCCACCATCCCGCATGTTTACCCATACATCCATATTTTTTGTGAGGTAATCACGCATTTTTTCAGGAATAGCAAGTGCCATCTCAAGGCGTTCTCGTAAATATTTTTTCCCAACTTCATGGGAGGCTAATATCGGATTGGCTTTTATCCAATTTCTCTCATCTTTTATGTCATCATCTTTGTCTAATTCATTCACCATGACAAAATACTGTTCATTTGTCTCTACTTTGTTTGGGTCCAGAAGACGCGATACATAATCATATTCAACCCTATAAGCAGGATTGTTTAACTCATGTCCAGCTGTTGTGATGATTACCATTAAAGGCTGTGTTCTGGCGCCCATACCTGAGTCAAGAATGTCATAAATCTCTGAAGTTTTATGGGCATGATATTCATCAATAATTCCACATTGGGGGTTAAAACCATCCCCTGTTTTCCCAGCATCCTTAGACAATGCTTTAATAGTTGAATTTGTTTTTGGATGTTGGATAGTGCTATAGGCAATATTATATTTCTTAGGATTGTTAAGAAGGTCACAGCCTTCAATTTGAGCTTTTATTTCTTTCCAACAAATCTGAGCCTGCTCTGTTTTTGTAGCACCAATGTAAACCTCTGACATATTTTCACCGTTGGCCATAGCCTCATATGAAGCAACGCAAGCCAAGCTCTGTGTTTTTGCATTCTTACGGCCGACTTGCCAATAGACTTTTGTGAACCTACGGTAGCCAGTGTCCTTATGAATCCAGCCATATACATTGCCGAAAATAAAAATCTGGATTGGTTCTGGTACGATGTTTTCCCCAGCAAGAGGACCTTTTGTATGCTTGAACTGAGTCATCCAGTATAGGAACCGGCGCGCTTTTTCGTCATCAAAGTAATAAGGGAAATTTTCGGTCGCCTCTTTTTTAATATCTTCTAAAAAACGCTGGCAAGCCCATATGTGTTTTTCGCATGCCACAATCTCACCCGATATCACATCGCGCGAGTAATCAAGTAGAAACTGTTTGATTGTCTTCATACATTTTTAAACTCCTTTTCTGCAGCTGTTTTCTCTCGTTCTTCCTGTGTACGAGTGATAGCAAGCTTTGCCCGGGCAGATGGAGTCAGGCCGAAGTCATTAGCGGCCGATTTCATCTGATCATAATAGTTTTTTTGCCGCTTTAATAAAGGATGTTCTTCCCCTATTAACTTGATAGGATTGCCCTCTTCATCCTCGCCTTCTGTATGGACCATAATCCCGTCTTCTTCAATCACTTTTGATATAGAAATATACTGAGAGTAGGCGTTGCAGTAGGCGGCCAACATGCTGATGTCCGCTTCCGTGATGATCTCGACCTCAGCCAGTAAAGCAGCAACTCGTTTGAATTCTTTTTTTCCGACTTTATCCAACCACGTTGGCGGTTTTATATTATCGGATCGCATTTTCAGCTTTTTCTCGTGCTCTGCCCGGGCGGCCAGCTCTTCCGTATTCTTTTTATTTGGGTTGCCTTGTATCAATTGAAGCGTCGCTGATTTTGCAGGCCTCGGCATATACTCACCTCATTTCATGTCAAAAAAGTTGCATTTTTCGCTTGTTTTTTTCGCCAATCGTGATACGATGAAATCAACAACAAAACCAGTCGCACCAAGCCCTCTCGGCAAATTTGCCGAGGGGGCTTTCTGTTGTTTCCGGAACTTTGAAAAGCGGTGTTTGTTTGCAGAAGGGGGATCGCCGTTCTCCGTTCGTTTCCCTTCCAGAGATTTGTTAGGGGGGGGAGAGTCACTTGCCCTTACTACCGTGAGCCTTGTTGTGACAGGCGTTACACAAGCTTTCAAGGTTCTTTATGTCCAATCGTTTCGACCAATCTTCCTTTACTTCCACAATATGGTGCACCATGTCAGCCGGAGTGAAGCAATGATCTTTCAAACAATGCTGACAGAGATAATTGTCTCGTATCAAAGCAAATTGTCTTGTTCGTTTCCATTCAGTTGATTTATAAAAACTTGTTATTGTTTTGTCTCTTGAATGTTTGTTGTAATGTTTTATTTCTTCTTGTTGCTGTGTCTTATGTGTATCGCAGTATCGGTTACGGGTAAGGCTAGGACACTTAGGGACAGCACATATTTTTAAAGGCTTAGGAGGCATAATTCCACCTTTCATCTTTTGCTAGGATAATAAAAAAAACTCTCCTCGTAAACAACTTGGAGAGTTTTTGACTATACTTATTTAAGCGTAAACACCATTTTTAAAGTTAATAATAAATCTAGTTGGTTCATACTTTTCTTTACATAGGAGCCACTCTAATGCAAATTCGGTTTCTACAGAAGGATTTACCCAACAAACATCTGGTATACCTGAAATACAATCATAAAAATGATTAAAGTTATTTCGAGCCTTATTATCGAGAGAAATAATGAATTTATCTGTTACAATCGCAGCTTCTAATAGATGTATATCTTTTAAAATCGCCTCAACACGTTGTTTATCTTTAATGTTTTGTATCTTTATACGAAGATCCTCAACTGTTTCATGATCTGAAATTTTAATAATTCTTCTTTGATTTTTTAGTAACCCATAAACCTTAGCGGTATATGGCGATGGGTGCCTTAACCATTCTTCTTTTAAAGTTTTTGTCATACCAATTTTATTTTTCGTTTCTAAAAACATTTCTAAAAAAGTTGCTACACGTTTAGAAACTGGAGTTTTTGGGGAAGCAGAAGTTATTACACAAGCATCTATGATAAAACATTCTTCCATTAAAAGTCACCAGCCTGAATGAAATTCATTTCTGCTTCTATTTCAACTTCAGCAAAGTCTAAAGGCCAATCACCAAATGTACCTTCAGCATCTAACTCTGTACTTTTAACTTCTGTTTCTCCTAAACTATTTCTTTTAAACCAATTTAAGCTGACATGCTTATGGTTTATTTTTTTATTTGCTACCTCTGTTTGTATTCCCTTAATTATCAACGAACTATGAGTTTCAATAACAACTCTTACTCCTCTAGACACCGCCTTTTGGATTATCTGTGAGAAAATATATTGACCTCTAGGGTGTAAATGTATTTCAGGTTGTTCAATATAAACAATCTGTCCTGGCTTTGCATATACTAGCGCAACAAGAACCGGTAATGTTTGTGATACTCCTAAACCGACATCAGCAATATTCACAAAATTATCTTCTCCTTGATCGACGTTTGTACTGACGTTTATCTCAATCTGAGTATCGTTTATTTTTTTTGTGCCAATTTTATTAGTTAGATCTAATAAACTCAAATATCCCTCTACTTCTTTAGCTTTTTCATCGTTTTCATTTTTCCATCTATGCAATATACTTGCTACGTATCTCTCAAATTTACCTGGTAGATTAACAACACGATTTTCACGATTTACACTTGTAACTGGATAAGTTCTTTCAGGATTACCTCTTAACCCAGGTAAGTGAATAAGATTTTTGATCACTGCTTCTGGACGAGCACCCGGAAAAGATACACCTCGTTCTAAATCTTCCTCTAAATCAAAAATCAGTTCTAATCTTAAAAAGCATCTATTTCTATGTAAGCGTATTTTAGGTTTTTCTTTCTCACCTTCTACCAACTCATTAAGCAGTTTGTTTATTCTATTAGGTATTTGTTTTCTCATTTCTTCTGTGCTCATATCATGGTCGATTCTCACATGTTCATATTCCGGCTTATCATTTTTATGGTTTGTAATAAAATAAGTTGCATTTTTTACAATTAATTCGTCATTTTTTTTAGCATATGTAAATTTACATGTGTGTTTATTATCAACTTTAAAACCAACTTCAAAGCTATCAGCTTCATTTTTTTTTGATTTATGTAATAGCTGCTCAAAATTTGTAAACTTTGCTAAAGGTCCATTTAATAATAAAGCGCCCGGATCATAACTCTCTTCGATTGTTTGTTTTAATAATAATATAGGCTGTATAAAACTCGATTTTCCCGAACTATTTGTACCTGCTAGAATTGTTAAAGGCTTTAATTCAATTTCCTGTTCCTCATTGATTGATTTATATCCTCTTATAGAAATGTTAGTTAATGTATTACGCATTTTAGGCTTTTTAAGTGACATATAAAAGACCTCCCTTACTCTGTGGATCTAATTATCTATAATTAATCATAAAAATGGAAGTGTTTGCGAAATTTGTCGAACGATTTTTATGTCTTAAAGGTCTGTTGATGTATTCTTCCAACACTCAAGCCGTTAACCGCCGATTGTCTATCCTGAGATTTACCGGACGCTGTTTACAGAGAACATAAAAAGGCGCCCTCCCGCTTGGGAAAGCGCCTGCCTGTTTATTACCTATTACCATAATACCTTATCTAAAACAAAATGGTGTGCCGTTATTCTGCCATAAGTGTGCCAAAATTAACAATTGTTTAATTGGGCTTCTAAGGTATCTATCATTTTATATTGTGATGTTAAAACTTCTTTTTGGTGAACTAGTGTGTGCTTTATACCCGCAACAATATCTTCGAAGTAACCTTGGTCAATTAGAATACGCATATTCTTAGTTTTAGCGTCTGATCTTTTGCGAATGTTTACCGTTTCAAATCTTTTAAGGTGATAATTATAAATAAACAGCCGTTCTTCATGCTCATCGTAACCTACTATAGGGCCGCCTGTATTCATAAATCCTCTTCCTTTTAATCTTGGATGAGTAAAGCTGATTTGGTTATTTACATACCACAACATTATTTTGTCATACTCTTTTAAAAGATTTTCAACAGCTTCTACTTGTTTTTCTCGCAGAGAAGAAAGTGTGTTTATATTTTTCTGGATTTCCTTATTATCTTCCTCTAATTCTTCTAATATTTTATCAATATCTAGTGACATATTAATCCGCCCCTTTCTAATGACATAATAGCGCATATTTTTCCATTTATCCACATTATCCACGAATTACCCATATGTTATATACTGTGCAACTGCCCGAAGTGCCGTCAGCCCTTTCCACCCTTGTTTTCAAGCAATATCCCTAAAATGAATTCCACGTTTGCTTTTTGAGGGGAATCAATAAAAATATGCAGAAAAAAAGACTCATCCGGTTTATGAGATGAGCCTGCTTATATCTTGAATTTCTTCATAGCGTTGTTCATGGCATCCTGATTGATTCCAATGTATCGAAGGGTTGTCCGCTGATCTGAGTGATTAAAAATTTCCTGCAGCATGGCAACGTCTTTTGTTTGCTTGTAAAAATGGTATCCGAATGTTTTCCTCAGCGTGTGCGTGCCTATATCATCCAAATTGACATACTCAGCAGCAGCCCTCAGAATCTTATAAGCCATCGACCGGGAGATGGGCTTGTTGATCCCTTCGCGGCTTTTGAAAAGATATTCGTGATCTTCTTTCCCCTCAATATATGCCTTTAATTCTCTTTGAAGTTCCGGCGTCATTTCAATTCTCTTTTTCTTTTTGGTTTTCTTCTCTATAAGGTTGAAATACGGCCGTTTGGCGTCCCTTACTCTCAGTTCCAGTATATCTGATATGCGAAGCCCTGAGTTTATCCCGGTAACAAATAGCATGTAATTCCGCTCGCTCTGTTCTTTTAAAAACCGTTTGATATAGAAAATGCATTCCGGGTCCCTTATCGGCTGAACAAAATTCATTCCGGCGCCCCCCCGTCCTTATAGACTTCCGCCCGAAGAGCAAAGGCCAGCCGGTAAAATGCTTTTGCTTTCGTCCGGTAGTAGCTACGCTGGCTGAGTCTCATTTCTCCATAGACTTCATAATCATACATTTCTTCATTCTGCATGTAGAGCATGACAAGTATTTGCCGCTCCTTTTGAGAAAGCCGGTTAACCGCTCTTTGCATTCTCTTTAAAAACCGATCCCTTTCAATCTCCCAATCCATGCGTTTTAATGCTGCTTCTTCTGTGGAGGAATGAAATTCATTCGAAAAGCTGGGCGGAACAAGGCTGTATGTTGCGGTCACTTTCGGCAAAAAATCTTCCGGCACTTGTAACAAGTACATGCGATATTGTTCGAGCAGCTTTTCTGCTTTCATTCTCGTTGCTTCTTCGTCAATCTGAGGTATGTTCAATCTCAACTGGTCCATTTTATTTTCATTGTTGTTTTTATCTTTTTTATCCATAGCATTTCCCTCCCATTATTATTGCTGTCTAAAAGCTCCCCCACGGCCTCTTTTGTATATTGGCCTGTCTATTCCCATTAGGTTCTTTAAATCTCTCTCAGTAAGCTTCTGTGGCGTTTTTTCGATACTTTTGCGTGACGATGGCTGTTTTTCTTTAAAACCAATGCTCAGCGTGGCGTTTTTCTTTGCTTTCATGCCGTCCCTCCGTTCAAATAAAAAACGGACACCAATCAGAGCACAGTGATTCTGTGCAATGATCAGTGTCCGCAGGCTCTCCGTCTTGGACATATTGATTTTTGATTACTTCACGTAAAATTTTGCTGATTCAAATGTTCCGATATAGTTCCGCTTGCCGGAATCAGAGTAGCAGTCCAGCTGAATGACATAGTTTCCTTTCCCGGTCTTATTCCGGATCGCTTTCACGTTGAATGATTTCAGAGGCGTTGCCGTTTTGAAGCTGCCCCGCTGTACCAAATTCGTATCAGTAAGCCCGCCGCCGCTGCGCTTCTTGTATACGCCGGCCGTGTAATAAAGTGTGCTTGATCCTTTTTTTTCGGCTTTCCAGTCCACCGTTGAGGCACCGGCCGTGTAATTCGCGGCATCTGTAAACACCCGGCCGCTGTACCCGGATTCATTTTGCCAGCCGGACCATGCGGCGGAAGCAGACGGCGCAACGGCCGCGGCTCCCGTAAGTAATACTGCCGATAGAATGATTGATTTGAATATTTTTTTCATGATTGTTCTTCCCCCTTCAATAATTGAGCTGATTTGAGAATCTGTTTAAAATGTGACATTGCATGGTCCCAACCGTCGTAATGACAGGGACGATATAGTCTCTTGATGTCTTCCCTACCTGCTTCCATTTCATTGAATCCTTTGATGACTTCTTTGATATTTTGATTGTCGTCCAGCGTTTGGATAGCCGCTTCCAGATAGACTGCCTGGTCAAGAGTTTCCTCGAGTGCATGTTGCAACCAGCCGCGTATTTCATAGGCGTTAACTTGGACGGGCTGGCCGTACTTGGCAAGCGCCTTTTCCTGTTGTGCGTTTAGTTTGCTGATGACGGCTGAAATGATCAGGTTGTCAGTGTGGTTCATCAATACCCCTCCTGCTGCCGCTGATGATACATCCAAGTCAAATCTTGTATTTTCACCAGATAACATTGTTTTTTTCAAAGATAAAAACTGTCGTTTGCTTCAACCTTAGAAATTCTCAAAACAAAGTATCCTTTAATAAAAAGTTCAATCTCAAAGCCCGCCACTCAAGCGGGTTTTGCTTTTCTTACTAACCATCACGATGCTTTTCATGACTGCGCCTCCAAGTTGAATAAAGATTGTTGAAAATAACTTTGTTCAGCAGCAACAAGGTTGATCCATAGCACTTCTTGGCGTTTGGCCCCGGCTTCCGCTGATACTTCTCGTATTTCTCTTTTCCAATGCCTGAGTCGTTCATCGTATATTGGATGTGCATACCCTGAGAGAAGGACAGGACCAGGGTGCTTGTCCAAAGTCTCAAGCAACTCAACATGATCATCAATTGTCATTTCGTGTTTGTAATGCCGCTTTGTCCGCGTTTCGATGATGTAAGGCGGGTCCGCGTAAACAAGAACCTCTTTTCGCTTATACCTTTCAAGCAGCTGGACTGCCGGCTGATGTTCAATCTGAGCCTCTTTCAGTCGCTTGGCTACTAACAATAGCTTTGCAGGCAGTTTACCCCACTCTTTTGCTGTGTCAGGCCCGTTACTACTGATCAAGCTCCGCCATCCTGTCCGGTCACTTGTTTTCGCTCCTATGGCCTGCCAGCAACGAATGAGAAAACGTCGGGCGTCCTCTATTTCATCGCCTGATTCAGAATCATAGGAGGCGTAATATTCCTCTCTGGATAACGGCGTCCATTCAATTAATCCCGCAAGCTCTTCCGGATGATCCCGAATGACTTTGAATAGATTGACCACGCTGCTATCCAGATCATTGATTGTTTCGATGGTCGAGGGCTGTTTATTAAAAAACAATGCTCCGGATCCAAAGAATGGTTCAACGTATGTTTTATGCTCGGGCATATGGCTGATGATCCAGTCTGTCATTGACCATTTACTGCCCGGATAGTGTAAAATCCGCGGAAATCCCATCCCGTCACCCCATCAATCCCGGCAGGACAGCGACAGCGAAGAAGAAAAGCCCCACGCAAGCCCCGACCAGCCAGATATTTGTTTTATCCCGTTTAGCGATAATGGTATGATCGCCAATCATTTTCAGGTCGTCAGACCGCGCGACCAGCGTGGGGATGTAGTCCGGGTGGACCTTTAAAAGCTCGGCTGCCTGCTCGACGGTCATTGCTTCGTCCTTCGTGGCCTTCACGTTCCGCTGGAGTTCTACTTGTAATGGCATCATTTTGCAGCACCGCCTAACATTTCGGGATTCTGATGTACGTTGCCGATTAACTCACCATACATTTGAACAAAATCCCAACGTATTCCACCCGCATAAAATCCGGAATCATCTTCTGACCATTTAACGACTAGATTAAACACCCGGCCGTGTGATTTATAACAGATAATATCTCCAGCATATATTTCTTTTTCCATAAGCTTTTTGCCCGTCCATAAATCGCGGCTGATCAACTCGTAACCAAACTCTTCACAAAAGACGGGAGACAGTTTGCGCGCCGGGCGTTCTTCAAGCTGACTGATATAGTACGTTTTCAATTCGACATTGCCTGTTTCCTTATGTCGGAATACATATCGGATTTTGATGTTATTCATTCCGCAGCCCCCTCCAATGCTTTTCTGGCCGTTTGCCCTCCGTCGAGTTCGACAGCTGGTGGACAGTCCTCGAATTCTTTTGTGTAATTCGTCTCCATCGCATAAAAAGTCAACGCTTCTTTCATCTGCTCGTTTTTAGTCTTCTGTTGCCGAACCTTCCCCTGTTCCATTCGCAGTAAGACTTTCATATTCATTAGTTCATCCGATATTTTCGCGGTCTGGGTTTCGGCTCTCCGCCATTCATCAAGATGGTTGCTGGATTTCTCATGAGCTTGTTTTAATTCCCCTCGTAGCCTACTGATCTCTTCCTGAGCCTGCCGAAACTGAATGACCGTGACTTCCTGTTGGCGCTGGTGCTCCCGATTCATAGCCTGTTGCATGATTAACTCTTCCGCGAGCTTTTCGGCTGCTGCTTCTAAAGAAATTTGCTCAGGTGTACTGGCTGGCGTTTTTGAAAGGGCGCAAATGTAAGAGCCGGTATATAAAACCTCACCTTTTGACAAGTTGATTTTGAATTCTTTCATGCCCGGGCCTCCCGGTCTAAAAGACATGTTTTGCATACAACCCATTGAGCTGAATAATATATTTTTCCGCAGCGTTCACACTTGCGGGCAATTTCATTTTGATACATTTTCCGTTCCTCCCCCGCAGGGGAAAACCCCTGCTAATTGAATTTGTGGCCGATCTCGTAATCACAACGAGCCAAGCCGCCTTTTACTGTTTGAATGATTGTTTTACCGTGTTCAGGTGCCTCAACAACATACGCGGCGTTTTGGTTGCCGTCTAACACGATGACAGACACCTTCCCCGGCTCAATAAATTGAGAAACACTTGTATTTTGATTGAGTGATATATGTTTTGGCTGCATGTTCAAAGCCTCCGTATGGTATAATAAAAGTGTCTAGGTTTTATTTACCATACGGTGGCGTTTGCTTTAGCGGCCGTCCTTACATCCAACAGTTTGACGGGAATAGCTGTATGCCAACCTTTGGTTTTTCCGTCGGAATGATTGGGTGTTTTTTTATATACTCAACGCGTTCCTCTTCGCTCATTACCCGTGTTGTAACTTCTCCGTGCCGACGCAAGTTTTTGTTTTCTGTCATGGTGCTGTCCTCCTATTCTTTGTTCATGCCTTTGATTTGAAGATTATATAAGCGCTCAAGCTCTTCATCTGTCTGGCGGTTTAAAAAATCTCTGCCATAAGAGCCGATAAGCAAAAGCCATTCCATTAAATGCTTTCGTTCTGCCTGTCCCAAACGTCTGCCACTCCCTTCATAATCAGCATTTGTAAAGCTGCGTTCCGTACCTCCGGGGCACAGTCTTCATAACGCACGATGACCATAAGTTGATGGACGGTTGCTTTTTCAAAACGGAAGCTTTTGTTTGTTGCGCTCATCTTCTGACGCTTCCTTTCCGAGCAAGCCGGATTCCCGAGGCTCTATGAGGTCTCTTTTTGCTTGGTCAATGACAAGGAATAACGTTTCATCTTCATTCCGTTTCAGCTCTTTTGCTATGTTGAGATATGACTCATTTGCCGCCCATAGCTCCCGGAAACGCCTAATTTCGCTGTCATAAAACATGAAGTTTAGCTCCTGAAATGGGATATACACCGGGCTTTCTTCAAACAAATAGCGCAGTCGATACATTTTATCTTTCATTGTTTTCTCAGATATTCTTATTCTTTTGTTAGCGCGTAAACCGTTCTTGCGGGCGGGCAGAATATTTTTTCTTGCAAAGTCCATGACCAGCAAAATGATTTCATTCGAATCCCTGTTTAATAATTCCGACATATCAAGAATTGATTTCCCATCATGCCAGTATTGAACGACCTTTTTTAGCTGGACCATTGACCACTCATAATTCATATTTTCTAAAGCCAGTTCAAACCGTTCGGCATTGACCGCCTGACTCATGCTAAACACTCCCTTTTGTAATTCATATAGCGGTGAACCAGTATGAGACGGTGCTCGTGCTGTAAGTGCTCTAAGACAAGCCAGTTCTCAATGGTCAGGCCGTTTGCCTTAATGATTGCTTTTTGCGCACGCGTCGGACATTTACCACGTTTCACACTGCATTCCCCCTAAGTTTTGATAGTCTGCTATTTTTTGTTCAAGAACCTTGATAAGCTCGTCTAATTCTTTTTTGCGCTGGTCATCCGTTAATTTGCGTTCAGGGACGATTTGCAGCACGCCGGGCATGATTGCCTGTATCAACGTTTTCACCTCCTTAAACCAGCGATGCCGGTGTCTTGCGGCCTTTGCCTTGTTGCGCCTCTTTAAACTCGATTTTTTCAAGATGAGCTGTAAGGCGGTTAACGGTCTTTTTGTCATAAAGCTTTGCTAAAGCCAATCCGGTAAGGTTTGTTGTTACAATCGTCACCTTGCCTTGCCTACCAGTAGAGATCCCATACCAGACCCTCTGAATGAAATCAGGTGCTGTCCTTTTCTCGTTATCTGTGTCGCCCACTTCGCTCCCCAAGTCGTCGATGACGAGATAATCGACTCGTGTAAGCAGTTCGATCGCCTTGGACTCCGTAAGTTTTTCAGAATCATCGTTGAAAGAATTTTTTATGCGCCGCATAAGTGCGTCACTATTAACAAAAAGGGCTGATTTTGCATATGCTTCTTGACTCTTTTTGTTCAGTTCTTTAAGCCCTGATATTGCCAGATGACTTTTGCCGGCATTGGACACACCGGTTATAAATATGTTCATGATTACGCCCGCTTTGATCTGATCAACCAGTTCAAGCATCCGGCGTTTGTTCTGTTCATCCTCCTGGTTGTAACAGTGATATGTTTCAAACGTTGCCTTTTCCAGAGTTGGATCGGCAATGAGTGAGTGTGTAGAAAGAACCCTTCTCTCTACCTGACGGCGCCAAACCTCAGCTTCTTGTTCAATCTCCTTATTGCGCTGCTCCCTTTCGCACATAGGACACTTTACAGAGCCGTTCCAAAGTTTCATGAGCTGAACTGGATACGGTTTTTCTTCTCCGCCTATTATCCGAGTGTGTTTGTCACAGTAAATGGGGTTGCCGTGCTTGTCAGTATGGAATATCATCCTGCGAGATATTTCGCCCTCTACTGCTGCTGCTTGCTCCTTTGTGAAGTCCTCCATGTGGTCCATTCCCCCGTTCGCGTTTCATTTGCATAGTAAGGTCATCAAATTTTTGATTGAGCTTATCAGCTGATAAGATATTCGCAAACCAAAAGTCATGGTTTTGCGTCCATATGATCATGTCTTTAATTTCTTCGTATGTTCGCGGCTGCTCTCTGTTCTCCATCATCAAGCGAAAACGATTAGCCCATTTTTCAAGGTTAGGGACCTTCGCTTTTGGGTTGTTCCGCTGAATAAGAGAAAATAAGAGCTTTGCCAAATTCATGTGGACGTCCTCAAATTTCAATTTGGGGACATATATATTCTTTTCTTTTTCTTTTTCTTTTTCTTTTTCTTTTTGTCCCCTTGACGTCGACGTATCGTGACACGTATCGTCAACGTATCGTGAAAACAGTTCCCTGATAGACTCGTTCGGTATATGCGGATAAACCAATTCGATTAGTGAACGATCCTTTACCTCTCGCAACTCTTTTTCTATGCAATCCAGCATAGGCTTCCCGGCTTTATTGAGGTTGTAACGCCCCCATTTTAAAATGGCAATTTCTCGGGTACCCGGATTGTATTCGACCAAATGATGATGATGCTGAAACCGATCCATAAGGCTGTTTATGGACTCAATAGAGTGTCCAATATCAAAAGCCATTTGCTTCTTGGTGATCGAGTAAATGCCTATTTGTGAGGTGAATGGATTCGTCAATAGATACAGATAAAAGTACCTATCCTCTGGTGTCATTTCCTCAAGCACTTTCGGATCTTGCCAAAATTCGGTTCTTACGTGGCGATATTTAGCCATTGTTTCTCCCTCCTTGCGTTGCGGTCTCTGCCTTCGTCAAAGACCATACAGACCGCTTACCGTTGACAATTACAGAGCCGAGGGTGTTTTGCTGACATTGATCAGACAGGCAGGTGCCGCCTTGAGCTTTTAGTTCGGCAATTGCCTTTTCGTGAGTATTAACAGACTCGCTTATAATTACGTGAATTTGATTATGCAGCCAGACGTGGCTTTCTAAAAACACATGTATTCTCCTTTCAGTTATTTGTTGAAAATCTCAGCAAAGTGTTTATCTAAAAAGGCAGCCATTTTAGAAGCTTGAAAGCTCCAGTTTTGCCCTTTAGCTTGCGGGTAAAATACAAAACCCCCGTTTACCGAATCTAAAACTTTGCGGAACCGACTTGGGTATAAAATGTTTTCTTTGATCCACTCGCTTTTACGTGCTGTCTTTTTCTCAAGGTCTTTCATGTTCCAATAGACCCCGGATAACGATTGTTCTCTTAGTTCCTGGAGTTCCACCTTGCTGATGAGAATTTTGTCAGCAGGGATCGGAATTGACAGGCTAACATCAAGAAGTTGTTCCATAAGTTTCTCCTCTCATGTCTTTTAAAAATTTTACTCACTTTTATTTTGTTCCTGTCAGTACCATTATTGTTCAAAAAAAAATCGGATCTTAATATTAAGTTTCTTCGTGACCTTTTCAATCGCCTGCATAGAAAGATTCGCTTTCCCTCTCTCAACTCTTGAGATGTATGAAGCTGTGTACCCTAAGAATTGAGCGAATTCGATTTGAGACATTTTCCGCTTTTTTCGGATTTTTTGGAGCAGACGTCCAAACTCTTTCAGATCGAACATTTGTTTTAACACATCCTTTTTGTACCTGAAAGGAACAATTTGATCTTAACATAGCGATTTTTTTTACACAAGTGCTTTTTAAAAGAATTTTCTCGTGAGGTACACGATATGGTATAATTACCTATGAGGAATAAGGTTAATTTTTCAAAAGAGCAGGTGTTATTATGGGAAATATGAAAATGGGAGAAGCGATTCGGCGTATTCGTAAGGAAAAGAAAAAAACATTAGATGAAGTTGCCGAAGCTGTGGGAATTACACACAGCTACCTTTCAAGAATAGAAAGAAATTTACAACAGCCATCAATACAAGTAATAGAAAAAATCGCTGACTATTTAGGCGTCCACAAATCATACTTGTTTTTTGATGAAGAGAGCCTAGAAAAGTATTCAGAACCAGAGAAGCAGCTTCTTTCACAGAAGAGTATAACAATAGATGATCTCAAGAAGCTAAACATTGTCCACGATAACGGAAGTAAGATAACAGAAGAAGAATTGCAAATGGTTATAAATTATTTAAAGGAATTAAGGGAATTAAAAGAACGACATTTGAAAGATTTAAATTAACCAACTTTAAGTTTTTTTGTGTCCACATTTTTCTCCTTTTCAATTTCCTTTTTTAGATTCCCGATGATGTTCTCGAATGTAATATGCATGATGTGTTTCCCCTCCCAAAATAGAACGTTTGTTCCTATTATATTTAATAACAATTTTAAAATAAATACTTTTTCAGGAATTTCCTATTTTCGTTTTTCTGGAAAACAGGAAATATCCCCGAAAAGTACGAAAGACGTTGCCAGTCATGGCAGCGTCTTTTTGTTTTTTTATGTACTTTTCGGGAGTCAGATATACTACATGCCTACTCTTATCTCAGTCGTTTGAAAACTTCCGCCTGCTTCAGAATGGTTTAACGAAACACCCACAAAAGCAGTAGTCAGTATACCGAACGCTAAAACTAAGATCAATGACATTTTTCTCATCTGCAACACCTCCCACTTCTAAATATTAAAATTAAATCCTAATTTTATCAAGTCAATTTTAGGAAGAGTTGCTCTAAATTGATCTTGCTGTTGAGAAAAATAATAAAGGGATAGCAATAATTTTTCAGCGTTTTCTTCTCTTTTCCCATCAAAAAGAAGAGCATATTTTTTATAAAAGGAATCCGAATAGAAAGAGTTTAATGGCTCGGATCTTCCTAAAGCCTTTGCGAATTCAGTCACTTGAAACTCCTTTGAAATTTCTTTGTTCCAATAATATTGTAATATGGCTATTTCCTCTTTATTCTGGACCATTTCCTCACTGCGATCAGGGAAATTTGCAAGTAAGTTCAAACACCTCAAATAGTACCTATAAGAATGGCAATATGATTCATTCATATAAGACAATGCCAATATGTACAAAGCTGTCATATTCAAATTGATACTGAGGTCTTTTTCAAGGAGAGAGAAGGCCGCCTCTCTCGCCTTATTAACGTCGTTGTTTTGTTTTAAATATATATTCACTAAGACTTCTTCTATACGAGCAGTAAATGCGATTTTCAAAAATGGATCTGATAAATTTTTAATAAGACTTCGAATGGATCGAATATGGTATAGAGTGATCTCATACCTGCCATTATAAAAGTACCCATACATTTCTAGTATACTCAACAACGTTCTCATTTCGTCACAAGAAGGACTAAACTTCTTTAATCCTTCGGTATACTCAATATTCCCAAAAGAGAATCTTGAATTAAGAATAAATCTATAAATATTAGACCATAGATCGTATTTGCCATCCCTTTCAATCTGGGCGCTTATCAATGCCTCTATAACAGAATATAATTGCTTAGTGTAGCAATATTCCAAAGCGGAAGCATAATTTTTCTTTTTCACTCCAGTTAAGCAGTGCTGTTCCATCAATGCAGTTTCATTTTCTGGATCAACATACCTTATGATCTCTCGAACCATCCAAAAATTAATTTCTTTTCCGCTAAGAAACTTACTTAAATAGCCTTCGCTAATCCCGATTTTAGCAGCTATAACATTCTGCTTTTCATCAGAGGATTTTATTAATTCTTTTAGATGGATCCTTATATCTCTAGCTGCTACTGTTTCCATATGATCACCTTTTCACCTCAAATTTAACATAATCACAAAGAAAATTTTGTCGAACGATGGCGATAAGATTTAGAATTTTTTGATTTTTTACGTTATAATTTATTCCTTTCAATACTTATTATACCTTATTTTACAATGGTTAACTAAGCGAAAAGCCTTATTTGGAACAATCTTTTAAATAAATTAAGATAGTGCTATCCTATTATTGGAGAATTAAAGTTCCCCCTATAGGAGTGAATGAAATGGCTAGTTTCCTAAAACGCGGTAAAACGTGGCAGTATTGCGTTAGCGCTAAACCCAAGCCCATCAGGAAAGGCGGATTTAAAACTAAGAAGGAAGCTCAAGTTGCTGCCGCAGAGGTTGAAGAAAAATTGAGGAAATATAAAACGCCGGGCACAAAAAAAGTCCTCTTTGATGAATACTTTAAAAGTTGGGTAAATGTTTATAGAGCTGATATTGGTGCCATCACTCGTGAAGGTTACTATATTACACTTAGAGAAATTTCAGAGAATTTTGCAGGAAGATATATCAATGACATCACTAAACGAGAATATCAAGAGTTTTTAAATAAGTTTGGATCTGAACACGCAAAAGAAACTGTTAGAAAAATAAATACGCACATTAGAGCTTGTGTGCAAGAGGCAATTGAAGAAGGGATTATTCCGTTTGATTTTACCAGAAAAGCAAAATTGATTGGAAGCGTGGAATCAAAACGCCCGGAAGAAAAACACTTGAATTATGTTGAAAGTCAAAAGCTTTTAAATGAATTATATGTGCGCAAGGATCAGTCTATCGGGTATTATTTATTAATACTGGCCCTCACTTCAGGAATGCGATTTTCTGAAATGTTGGGATTAACACTCGAGGATTTCAACTTTGAATTAAATGAGATTACAATCAACAAAACCTGGGATTATAAAAAAGGAACGGGTTTTGCTACGACAAAAAATGCGTCTTCAAATAGGACCATTAAAATGGATTCTAATACAATGGATTTATTCAAAAAGTTGTTATCCGAAATGCCTGATAACATACATAATCTTGTATTTTATAGTCCTCGCAGTTCTAGAAAAGTCATCACTAATGAATTTGTCAACAAAATATTGAAAAAGACATTGACGGACTTGAAAATAGAACCAATTTCGATACACGGGTTAAGACATACACATGCCAGCGTGTTACTCTACAAGAGGATTTCAATTTATTATGTCTCAGAGCGTTTAGGGCATGCTAAGATAGATACCACGCATAATTATTATTCACACGTAATTAAAGAACTACGTGAAGAGGATAACCAAAACACCCTTGATTTATTTGAAAAAATGCCTGACGTGAAAACATCCGGAAATGTGCAAAAAATGTGCAAAAAAAAATAAAATCGCATCGTTTTTCAGCGGATTCTCACAAAAATAAAAAGCTTGCAAAAACGACGAAAACCCTTGTGTGACAAGGGTTTTTCTGTTTTACCGACATTATTAATCCGCGCCTATCTTATACAAAAAACGCTCTAGGAGAGATTCGAACTCCCGACCTGCAGTTTAGGAAACTGCTGCACTATCCGCTGTGCTACTAGAGCCTGCTTCTATTATAGTAACGCTGGCGGCCGTTTTTTTCAAGTCTACAGCCCTCCGAACACCTTATAGGCGGCTCTCGTTGTATCTTCATCTATTCCGATATAACGCATTGTAATAGACGGAGAAGAATGATTCAAAATCCTCTGCAGTTCAGCAATGTCTTTTGTCCTCTGATAAAAATGATACCCGAACGTCTTTCTAAGCGTGTGCGTTCCGATTTCCTCCAACCCGCAAGCGGCAGCCGCTTCCTTTAATATTCTGTATGCCTGAATCCGGGATATGGGCTTATTCGTCCGTTTTGATTTAAACAAATAGTCATCCTCTTTCATGTCTTTTGTATAAGCGTATATGTCGGCCTTTAAAGACTCCAGTATCAGAATTTTTCTTTTCTTTCTCGTTTTGCTTTCGGTTGCCCACACATGGTCTTTGTTCCTTACATCCCTCACGCGAAGCGGCAGAACATCTGAAATCCGCAGTGCGCTGTTCATGCCGAAAATAAATAAAAAATAATCACGATCACTTTTTTTCATTAAATACTGTTTGACTTCCTGGATCTTCTCCAAACTTCGGATCGGCTGTACGATATGCATCAAAAAAACCCCTTATAATTGGTAAAGTAACATATTGAGCATTATGTTACTATTATAGCCGAAACCCGTTGAATGATAAAGGGTAAAGAGTCTTATGTAACATAATATACATAGTGTTACATAAGGTGAATCAGATAAGCAGTTTCAACGAATTCCTCAAAAACATCATTTTCAGCCCGTTGACAAGCTTTTAAACAAATAGATACTTAAGGTATTAAAAAATGAAAACGACGGCCTTAAAATGAAATCTGAGCATCCGTTTTTTTGTGAGCAACCGAAAAAAATGCAAAAAAAAGACACAATATGAAATTGTGTCCTAATCTTCATCTTTTACATCAATGTCCTCAGGAAGCGGCTCATTTAAAAACTCTTGAATCATTTCCTTATATTTTTCCAGCTGCTCGAGATGTGTTTGAAATTGTTCCTTGTTGATTAAATATTGCTGTCCGTCATGGACGGCTCTTATTTTATTCGTCAAAACAAGATTGTGCACATATTCTTCAGGAAGACTGGTAAACTCAGCTGTCTCTTTGATCGTTAAATACATGGCTCACGTTCCTTTCATATGTCATGTGAGTGAATTCTGTTTTGTTTATTGTAGCTTATTTTTTGTCTTTATGCTTGTTTCACAGCTTTTTCAGTCCGGTTTCCCATTTAGCCTATTTGCGACTGATTACATTCACACAGAAACCCCAACTTTTTGCACACCGGACTATTCCGTTTGTCACTTGTGAAAACAGCACATTTTACTTACTCTATAATTGTAAGCGGAAAACAAAGGAGGCAGACTATGAAAAAGAAAAAGTTTATGAATCTCTGTTTTATCGTTCTGCTCAGTACTTTGCTCGCGGCCGGAAGCATCCCTTATCACGCTCAGGCTAAGAAACACCCGTTTTCCTATGACGACTACAAACAGGTAGATGTCGGCAAAGACGGCATGGTTGCCACCGCCCATCCTCTCGCTTCACAAATCGGTGCCGACGTGCTGAAAAAAGGCGGCAATGCAATTGACGCCGCGGTTGCCATTCAATTCGCATTAAACGTAACTGAACCTATGATGTCTGGAATCGGCGGCGGCGGATTTATGATGGTTTATGATGCGAAGACGAAAGACACCACCATTATCGACAGCAGGGAACGCGCACCGGCAGGCGCAACACCGGATATGTTCCTTGACGAAAACGGCAAAGCCATTCCTTTCTCCGAACGCGTTACGAAAGGGACTGCAGTCGGTGTTCCGGGAACATTAAAAGGACTTGAAAAAGCGCTAGACAAATGGGGCACACGCTCCATGAAACAACTCATCACCCCTTCCATTAAACTTGCCTCAAAAGGCTTTCCGATCGATTCGGTTTTAGCTGATGCCATCTCAGATTATAAAGACAAATTATCACACACTGCTGCAAAAGACGTGTTTCTTCCGGACGGAGAACCTCTGAAAGAAGGAGACACACTCATCCAAAAAGACTTAGCCAAAACATTTACAGCTATTAAGTACAAAGGCACAAAAGCATTCTATGACGGTGCATTCTCCAAAAAGCTTGCAGAAACAGTGCAGGAATTCGGCGGCTCAATGACAGAAAAAGACATTAAAAACTTCAATGTGACGATTGACGAACCGATCTGGGGAGATTACCAGGGCTATCATATCGCAACTGCTCCTCCTCCAAGCTCGGGCGGTGTTTTCCTGTTGCAAATGCTGAACCTCCTGGATGATTTTAAGCTTTCTCAATATGATATCCGTTCTTGGCAAAAATATCAGCTTCTCGCAGAAACGATGCATTTGGCTTATGCTGACCGCGCCGCATTTGCCGGGGACCCAGAATTCGTCAACGTCCCTCTCAAAGGTCTCTTGAATCCAGATTATATCAATGCCCGCAGACAGCTGATAGATATTGATAAAGTCAATAAAAAACCGAAAGCCGGCGATCCTTGGGCCTATCAGGAAGGTTCTGCAAACTATAAACAAGTGGAGCAGCCGACTGACAAACAAGAAGGTCAAACGACTCACTTCACGGTAACCGACCGCTTCGGCAATGTCGTATCTTATACGACAACAATTGAACAGCTGTTCGGTTCCGGCATTATGGTTCCCGGATACGGCGTTGTGCTGAATAATGAGTTAACAGACTTCGATGCGGTGCCTGGCGGCGCAAATGAAGTGCAGCCGAATAAACGTCCGCTCAGCAGCATGACTCCGACTATTTTATTCAAAAATAACGAACCTGTCCTGACTGTCGGCTCCCCCGGCGGAGCAACGATTATTTCTTCCGTCCTGCAAACGATCCTGAACAAAGTTGAGTACGGCATGGATCTGAAAGCGGCAGTCGAAGAGCCGAGAATTTACACAAACAGCATGACATCCTATCGATATGAAAAAGGAGTGCCGGAAGAAGCCCGCACAAAACTGAACGAAATGGGGCATAAATTCGGCAGCAGCCCGGTTGATATCGGTAATGTGCAAAGCATCCTGATCGACCGTGAAAACGGCACCTTCACCGGAGTCGCCGACTCAAGCCGAAACGGAGCCGCAATCGGCGTAAACTTGAAAAATTATAAAAAATAACAAGACAAAAAGCCTCGTTTCTCAAGCTGAGAAATGAGGCTTTTGTTTATTCTGCACTGTATTCAGATGAGGTTTTTTCAGACGTTAATGATGCAAGCGAAAGCACACCGCACATCGCGATGACAACACCCGCTGATCCGATCCATGTCACTGACGCAAGAGACAGATGAGTGACAACAATGCCCCCGATGCCCGCCCCGGCTGCCATAGCCAGCTGCATCACAGACTGGTTGAGGCCAAGTAATACACCCGATGATTCAGGCTCCATCGTTGCCAAATGATACTGCTGAGCAGGCCCAGATGACCAGGCTGCGAAGGACCAAAATATAAGCACTGCCGCCGCTCCGAAAGCAGAATGTGTGACAAACGGCAATAACATGAGCATGATAGCATGAAGCGCCATTCCGCCGATTAATGTCATACGCGCCCCCCATTTGTCTGCGCTGAAACCGCCTGCTTTAGAACCGGCAAGACTTGCAACACCGAAAATAAGCAGCAATGTACTCAGTATTCCGCTGCCGATATGAGTGACGTTCAGTAAATACGGAGAAAGGTACGTATACGCAACCGAATAGCCTCCGAGCCAAAAAAACGTAATGGCCAGCCCGACAGCCACCTTTCGTTTCTTCAAAAGAGAAAATTGCTGAATGAGCGGCACCGGTTTATCTCCTTTTATCTCAGGCAGCGCGAAACGTATAATAAGCATGGCAATGATTCCGATTGCCGCAATTCCGGCGAAAACCACCTTCCAGCCGAAAGCTTCAGACACGGTTCTTCCGATCGGAACACCGATAATGAGCGCCGCCGTAAACCCCATAATGACGGTTGCGAGAGAACTTGCCTGTTTTCCCGGGGGAGCGATTTTTGCTGCGATCGTAAGCGCGGTGACCACCACAGTTCCTGCTCCAAGCGCCATGATCACCCGCGCTCCCGCAAATAAGCCGAATCCCTGCACAAGGAAAGAAATGATATTTCCGATTACAAACAATCCAAGAGCATAGATCATGAGCTTCCTTCTGTCCAGTTTTGCTGTAAGGGCCATCATGACAGGCGTTCCGATTGCATAAACAAGTGAAAAAATCGTAATCAGCTGCCCTGCCGCTGCCACAGTAACTCCCAAGGAACCTGCAATTTTATCAAGCATCCCGGATATCACATATTCAGACGTCCCCACTAAAAAACTGATAATTGCCAAAATGTAAATCTTCCAGGTATTTTGCACCTGACACACTCCTTCATTGATGATTTATATAAAGATATATTGTGATATATCGATATAAAAGGTTGAACAAACAGAAACAAATCGCAATATGTCGATGTGTATCCGGAAAAAGAAACTGAATCCCTCTTCTAAAGGATTCAGCCCTACATTTCGCGCTGAAAATAATCGGCCATCGCCTTTATCGCTTCTTCATCTCTTTTATAATAGGTGTATTTGCCAATCCGTTTTGTTTGGATAAGGCCCGCCCGCTGAAGAATGGAAAGATATTGAGACGCCGTTGACTGTGTCATCTGAAGCTTATCGGTGATCTGGCTGACACATACTCCGATCTCATTCATATCAATGCCATCATGCGGGGCGAAGTGACGGTCCGGCTCTTTCAGCCATTGTAAAATCTCAAGCCGTGACTCATTAGACAACGCTTTAAAAACATCAATAGGTTTCATACGCTTTATTATATCGTGATTTTACGATATGTCAATGTAGTTTTTCTTCAATCTCTATTTTTTGTTTTGCCTCTCTTATGATCCGGGACATAAAATCACTCACATTCTCTTCAAATGTGTCTTCCCGCCCGTATTGCCGTACATGTACAGATTGATGGCGGCACTCTTGATCTCCCACAACAGCAATATACGGTATTTTTTTCATTTGTGCTTCTCTGATTTTATAGCCGAGTTTTTCATCGCGCTGATCGAGCTCAGCCCGGATACCCGCTTTCTTCATTTGCAAGTGCACCTGTTCTGCGCAGTCCCGGTGTGCGGTGTTTGATACTGGGATGATTTTTGCCTGTACCGGTGCAAGCCATAAAGGGAACGCTCCCCCGAAATGTTCTGTAATGATTCCGAGAAATCTGTCGAGAGATCCGAATACCGCCCGGTGGATGACAACAGGACGGACTTTTTGGTTTTTTTCATCAATATATGTTAAATCAAATTTCTCCGGCATTTGAAAATCCAGTTGGACAGTGGCGCATTGATGGCTCCGGTTCAGCGCATCTTTTATATGAATATCAATTTTCGGTCCGTAAAATGCGCCATCTCCCCGATTAAACCGAAAACGATATCCCTGTTCTTTTAATACTTTTTCTAATGCGCTCTCAGCCCTGTCCCACAAGCGTTCGCTTCCCATGTAATCTTCCGGTCTTGTTGACAGCTCAATATCATAGGAAAAACCAAATGCGGTGTACACCTCGTGAATCAGCTGCAGCGCCGAAGCGATTTCACTCTCGATCTGATCCTGCGTTACAAAAATGTGTGCGTCATCCTGGCAAAAAGATCTGACGCGGAGCAGGCCATTAAGCGCCCCGCTGAATTCGTGACGGTGCACCTGACCGAACTCAGCCATCCGAATCGGAAGATCACGATAAGAACGAAGCTTTTCTTTAAATATGAGCATGTGGCCGGGGCAGTTCATCGGCTTTAACGCGAAGCGCTGATGATCGGCTTCTGAGAAATACATATTCTCTTTATAATGATCCCAGTGGCCGGATTGCTCCCAAAGACGCTGGTTCATCATCATAGGGGTACGCACTTCCTGATAATGATAGGCATCCTGCTTTGAACGCAGAAATGATTCAAGCGTGTTTCGGATAAACTGACCGTTCGGCAGATAAAAAGGCATACCCGGCGCCTCTTCCGAAAACATAAAAAGTTGTAACTCCGCTCCCAATTTCCGATGATTTCTCATCTCCGCCTCTTTCAACAGCTGAAAATGTCTGTTCAGCTCCTTTTCTGAGGAAAATGCTTTCCCATAGATGCGCTGGAGCATTTTTTGGTTGCTGTCGCCGCGCCAATAAGCCCCTGATACATGAGTGAGCGAAAAAGCTTTTATCTGTCCGGCAGACGCCAAGTGCGGACCCCGGCATAAATCAATGAATTCGCTCTGGCGGTATATACTGATTGTATCAGTCTGCGGAATACCCGCTAAGAGCTCAAGCTTCAGCGGTTCATGAGCAAACAGCTGCTCTGCCTCTTCTCTGGGGATTTCTTCTCTGATAATTTCCGGATTTTCCGAAATGATTCGGTTCATCTCTTTTTCAATGACGGCCAGGTCTTTTTCAGTAATCGTTTCATCCATATCAAAGTCATAATAAAAGCCATTGTCAATAACGGGTCCGATCCCTAAACAAACCTTCGGATACAGACGTTTTACCGCTTGCGCCAATACGTGTGCTGCTGTGTGTCTCATCACTTCCAGTCCTGCTTCAGACTGAAAACTGCACAGTTCAATCGCCGCATCCTTATGAATGCTTCTTCTAAGGTCATATAACGATCCGTTTACCTTTCCGGCGGCAGACGCCTTTTTCAGACTCGGACTGATTGATTGAGCGATCTCTTCTAACGTAACGCCTTTCCGGTATTTTTTTTGTTTTCCATCAGGAAAAGTAATCACAATGTGTGGCTTCTTCACGGTCTGATCTCTCCTTTATTTTTAATAAAATAAAAAACACACTCATCCCAAAGAAAGGGACGAGTGTGTGTCAGACCCGCGGTTCCACCCAAATTCCCGCCACTTTAAGTGACGGCTCATTTTTGCCGTAACGCGGCTATACGGTATCGGCTGCTTTCGTTCACCGATACAGCTCAAAAGGCGGTAAGCTCATTCTTCGTGCCGGGAAGGTCTCAGCCGCGCCTCCCCTCTCTGTATGGCCGGTTAAAATGTCTCATGTCCTTTATCATTGCCATTTTTCTTATATAAACATAAAAACACACTCATCCCAAAGAAAGGGACGAGTGTGTGTCAGACCCGCGGTTCCACCCAAATTCCCGCCACTTTAAGTGACGGCTCATTTTTGCCGTAACGCGGCTATACGGTATCGGCTGCTTTCGTTCACCGATACAGCTCAAAAGGCGGTAAGCTCATTCTTCGTGCCGGGAAGGTCTCAGCCGCGCCCTCCCTCTCTGTATGGCCGGTTAAAATGTCTCATGTCCTTATCATTGCAGATACTTTATCCGAAAAACTTTCTTTTATTATACATAAATTTTCCGAAAAAGAAAGTTTTTTTAAGAAAAACTAGAACGAAAAAAATTGGCGTACACAGCTGTCCTGTTTTCTCATCTTCCGTTCGGTAATGCTTTTAATCCATTCAGCAGTTCTTCAAACGCCGATGTCAAAAATAAATCACTCCGGTAGATGAATGATATATTCATATCCCGAAAATGTTCAGGGAGCTCATGAAGAAAAAGATTTTTCCTGTTTTGAAAATAACGGACGGCTGATGCAGGCAGAAAGGAAACCCCCATCCCCGCCTGCACCGCCCCAATAATGGCTTCCAACGTACCGAATTCAATGATTTTATGTGCGGGCACTGCCTCTTCTTTCAGTATGTTTTTTATTTTGCGGCGGTGCGAACAGCCCGCGGCAAAATAAAGAATCGGATCTCGCAACAAGTCTTGCAAACTGCCTTCCCGCTTATTTGAGACCAAGACCAATTCTTCTTGAAATACAGCGACTTGCTCAAGATCTTCGTATTCGACCGGTCCATAAACAAAAGCGCCGTCCAGCTCATAGTGTAAGACGCGCTGCACTAAGGTATGTGTATCACCGGTTGACAGAGACAGCTGTACTTTCGCGTAACGGCTGCAATACTCCGTGAAAAATTGAGGGAGATGGACGGCTGCCGCCGTTTCAAGAGAACCGATTCGAAGCGGGCCGTTCGGATCGCCTGCCTCTTGCGCCGTTTTTTGCGCCTCATGCAGCAATTGAAGGATTCTGTCTGCGTCTTTTAATAAGTTTTCACCTGCGGGCGTCAGCGTCATCCCCCGATTTGTGCGGTAAAAAAGCTGTGTTTGCAATTGCCGTTCCAGCTGCTGAATCCGGTTTGTCACATTTGATTGAACATAATGCAGGCTTTCTGCCGCCTTTGAAATACTTCCTTTGCGGGCGACAGCCTGAAAAATCTTTAAGTCTCCGCTTTCCATGTAAGGGCACCTTCTTGCTATGATTTTTATTGATAGCCGGCTATCAATTTTCATTTGTTTACTGCAGCTGATACAGCCTGTAAAATCTTTCTCATCAATCATAAAGGAGAGAAGAATGACGAATGCTCTTATCATACACGAAAATGGCTTTGATTTCAGGCAGGCACCTGACAAACGGCCGGGGAACGGCGAAGTAAAAATAAAGCTGAAAACAGCCGGATTAAACCATCGTGATTTGTTTTTAATGAAAAAACACGAAACCGGAAACCATGAATTTACTCTCGGTTCAGACGGCGCGGGAATCGTAACCGAAATAGGACATGGCGTCCGGTCTCATTTACTGCATGCAGAAGTCATCATCAACCCGGTGCTGAATTGGAAGACTGTTGAGGACGTACCAGCCGTCCCTGATATTTTAGGAGGTCCGAGCGACGGAACATTTTCACCTTATGTCATTGTTCCTGCGGAAAATGCCGTTTTAAAACCGGAACACCTGACTTGGGAGGAAGCGGGCGTGCTGCCGTTATCAGCATTAACCGCTTATCGCGCCTTATTTACAAAAGGACAATTAAAAAAAGGCGAACACCTTATCCTTCCGGGCATCGGAAGCGGCGTGGCAACATATGCCTTATTAATGGCAAAAGCTATCGGAGCGACAGTCAGCGTCACTTCCCGCAGCGAAAACAAAAAACAAACCGCACTGTCATACGGTGCAGACCGGGCGATTGACAGCTACGGTGACTGGAATGAGGCGCTGAATGGCGAAAAAGCAGATATCATACTTGACGGTGTAGGCCCCGCCTTGTTTCAACACTATCTTGACATTATGAAACCGAATGGCCGGATCGTAACATTTGGCGCCAGTTCAGGCGATCAGCTCGGATTTCCTATTCGTTCGCTGTTTTTTCCGCAGATTCATATTCTCGGTACATCAATGGGAAGCAATGAGGAATTCGCGGATATTCTGGAATTGATAAACCGCTGCGGCATCCGTCCCATTATCGACCGCATGTACCCTCTCAGTGAAGCAGCTGCCGCTTTTAACAGAATGCGGGAAGGACGGCAGTTCGGCAATATCGGCTTTCGTATAGATGTCTAAAAAAGAGGAGCGGACCCGTCCGTTTCCTTATTTGTTTATGAGTTTTTCCGCTCTGACATACTCTTGATAGGCTTCTTTCAAATAAACAAAAAAGTGTTTACCCCCGGCTTTTAAAACTTTTCGATGATAGAGCCACACGACGGGTAAAGTGCCCGTCAATAAAATAAAGCGGGAAAACACAGCACACGTATTGGTGATCTTTAAGCGGCGCCGGCCGAACTTGTGCAGTGCTTCCGCTTGAAATTCAATATGTTTTTCTTCATCAATTAAAATCTGCCCGCAAATTGATCGCAGACACACAGAGCCCGTCACGTTTTTTAAGGCGTCATAATAAACGGCGGCGATGATTTCCGCCGTCAGCAGCACCGTGATCGACTGCTCAAGGCTTGCAAATCGTCTCAGTCTGCGGAAGATTTGATCAACCCAATGCTTTTTCAGCTTTGGGATATTGTGCCGGTTCATGAATATTTCCAATTCACCCGCATGCCTTTGTTCTTCCTGAATAAATAAAATCAGCGCTTCCAGATAACTTTTGTCAGCACAATCCTTTAAGAAACGTTTTGCAGCAGCTATCAAAAACAGACCTTCTGAACTTTCGCCGATTTGAAACTGCTGAACTGAAGAACAAATAACGCGGCGCTCAGTTTCAGAAAGCTGATCATATTTACAGTTCAGTTCCTTGACTGCTGATTGATTTCTACGAAAATAATCTCTCCACTCTGTAAAACAAAATTCCATTTGTGATCCTCCATTCCCATCACGTTACCCTTATATGACCAATACAGGAAGAAGGAGGTTTCATTTCAATACGAAAAACCGGCTGATCCCAGCCGGTTTTATAAATAAACCCCTTTATTTACGGTAAAACAGTGCTCCCCATTAAATAACTGTCGACTTCGCGCGCTGCTTCCCGGCCTTCATTAATCGCCCATACAATCAGGCTTTGGCCCCTTCTCGCATCCCCTGCGGCGAAAACACCGTCAACATTCGTTTTATAATCCCCATATGCCGCCTGAATTTTATGATTTGCCGAATCGACACCGAACTGTTTCAATAATGGCTGTTCTGTCCCTTCAAAACCGATGGCGATGAACACCAGCTGAGCAGGCCATACTTTTTCTGTACCGGGCAGTTCATGAAATTCATACTTTCCGAATTCGTTTCTGACTTTTTCCATTTGAATGGTGTGAATCTCTTGTAAGCGGCCCTGCTTATCGGCCACCATTTTTGTCGTCTGAATTGAATATTCTCTCGGGTCTTTGCCGAACTTTGCCTGCGCTTCTTCATAGGCGTATTCAAGGGTAAAGACGTGCGGCTGTTCAGGCCACATATTGTCGTTCGTGCGCGTTTGAGGAAGTTTAGGATGTTTCCCGAACTGATGCACGCTGCGCGCTTTTTGACGCAGCGCGGTTGCCACGCAATCAGCTCCTGTGTCTCCTCCGCCGATTACGATGACGTCTTTCCCTTTAGCGTCTATAAATTGTTTGTCTTTGAAGTTGGAATCTAAATAGCTTTTCGTCGCCAGTGTTAAATAGTCCATCGCATAATGGACGCCTTTTGCTTCCCGGCCTTCAATCAGCAGATTGCGCTGCTTTTGGGCGCCTGTGCACAAAATGACGGCATCAAATTGTTCTTTCAGTTCATCTGCCGTTATGTCAACGCCGATTTCGGTATTTGTTACAAAATCTATACCTTCCTGCGTCAAAAGCTTTATACGGCGTTCGACGACATTTTTCTCAAGCTTCATGCTCGGAATGCCGTACATCAGCAGGCCGCCGGCTCTGTCAGCACGCTCATAGACCGTTACGGAATGACCGGCTTGGTTCAGCTGATCAGCGCTTGCCAGACCTGCCGGGCCTGAACCGACGACAGCGACTTTTTTACCTGTGCGTTTCGCTGGAATTCTCGGCTGTATCCATCCATTTTCAAAACCTTTGTCAATGATCGTCCGCTCGATGTTTTTAATTGAAACAGCCGGATCTGAAATGGCCAGCGTACAAGATCCTTCACAAGGAGCGGGACAGACCCGCCCTGTGAATTCAGGAAAGTTATTCGTTTTCAGAAGACGCTCCAAGGCTTCTTTCCAGCGCCCCCGATAGACGAGGTCATTCCACTCCGGTATCAGATTATAAATCGGGCAGCCGGAGGTAAAACCGTTGATATCAGCGCCGATTTGGCAAAACGGTGTGCCGCAATCCATACACCGCGCCCCCTGCCGCTTTGACGCTTCATCTGAAAATGGAGCCGAATACTCTTTCCAATCCTTTAAGCGAGTGAGAGGGTCCCGCTCAGCCGGTTTTTCTCGTTTTTCTTCCATGAATCCAGTTGGTTTCCCCATGTTCCTCTCCCCTTTCTTACTGTACTACCGCTTGTTTATGGTCTTTGGCAGGCGTTTGGTGAACCTTTGTATTGGCTTCAAAAGCATACATAATTGCGTCTTCTTCTGATAAACCCGCCGCTTTTTGTTCTTCGATGCTGAGGAGCATTTGTTTATAGTTTTTCGGAATGACTTTGATAAAGGTTTCTGCGGCTTTTTCCCAATTGTCCAGGAGATCTGCGGCTTTTTTGCTGTTTGTCAGCGCCGCGTGCCGTTTGACCATTTCTTGCACTTCTTTGATCTCAGCCTCATCCGTCAGCTTCTCAAATGAAATCATTTCCATGTTGCATTTGCGTTTAAATGCTTTGGCATCATCACTCAGGACGTATGCGATACCGCCTGACATTCCCGCCCCGAAGTTTTTGCCGACTTCCCCGAGGACGACAACCCGGCCGCCTGTCATGTATTCACAGCCGTGGTCTCCGATACCTTCTACAACGACATTGACTCCGCTGTTACGGACTGCAAAACGTTCACCGGCGCGCCCGTTAATGTACGCTTCCCCGCTTGTTGCTCCGTAAAATGCGACGTTCCCGATAATAACGTTATCGTGTGTTTCACAATTGAAGGCATCAGGCGCTTTCACGATGATTTTTCCGCCTGAAAGCCCTTTGCCTACGTAGTCATTTGAATCCCCGTTCAAATGAAGCGTCATCCCCTTAGGGACAAATGCTCCGAAACTCTGTCCGGCTGATCCGGTAAAATGAAGTCTGATCGTATCATCCGGCAGGCCTTCCGCTCCGTAGCGTTTAGAAATTTCACTTCCCGTCACGGTTCCGGCTACGCGATTTGTATTATTGATCTTGATTTCAGCTTCCGCTTCCTGACCGGCTTCAATTGCAGCCTGCACCGCCGGAAGAATAACCGTCATATCAAGCGACTCGTCGATTTTATGGTTTTGCGCCGTACGGAAAGTACGTACGCCTTCAGGCTGGTACAGCAGTGTGGATAAATCAAGCTGGCCCGCTTTCCAATGCGCTTTCGCACGTTCACTGACATGAAGAACGTCTGTCCGTCCGATCATTTCATCAAGCGTCTTAAAGCCTAATTGCGCCATATATTCACGCACTTCTTCTGCGACAAACAGCATGTAATTTACGATATGGTCAGGATCGCCCATGAATTTCTTGCGGAGCTCCGGATTTTGCGTCGCGACACCTACAGGACATGTATCTAAATGGCAGGCGCGCATCATGACACAGCCGAGAACGACAAGCGGCGCTGTAGCAAAGCCGAATTCCTCCGCACCGAGCAAGGCGGCCATCACGACATCTCGGCCTGTCATCAGCTTACCGTCCGTTTCCAATACCACGCGATCCCGTAAACCGTTCAGCATCAGCGTTTGGTGAGCCTCTGCAAGACCAAGCTCCCACGGAAGACCCGTATGTTTAATACTTGTTTTCGGCGACGCGCCCGTTCCGCCATCGTAGCCGCTGATGACGATGACATCCGCAGTGCCTTTTGCCACACCGGCCGCAATCGTTCCGACACCGGCTTTTGACACGAGCTTGACGCTGATTCGCGCGCTTCGATTTGCATTTTTCAAATCGTGAATCAGCTGCGCCAAATCTTCAATTGAATAAATATCATGGTGAGGAGGCGGTGAGATCAGCCCTACACCTGGTGTAGAACCGCGGACATCCGCGACCCAAGGATATACTTTGTTGCCCGGAAGCTGACCGCCTTCTCCCGGCTTCGCCCCTTGCGCCATTTTGATCTGCAATTCATCCGCATTGACGAGATAATGGCTCTTTACGCCGAAACGGCCGGAAGCGATCTGTTTAATCGCACTTCTTCTGTCGTCACCATTTTCATCCGGAACGAAACGTTTCGGGTCCTCGCCGCCTTCTCCGCTGTTGCTTTTTCCGCCAAGCCTGTTCATCGCTATCGCTAAAGCCTCATGGGCTTCCTTGCTTAATGAACCGAATGACATCGCTCCTGTTTTAAAACGTTTCACAATGGACGCAGCTGATTCAACTTCCTCTAATTTTAAAGGCTTGCGGTCTTCTTTGAAGGCGAACAGATTGCGTAAAAATCCGATTCGTTCTTCATCCGCTGCATGAGAATACTGCTTAAACAGGCCGTAATCATTTTTGCGGCACGCCCATTGCAGAGTATGGATGGTTTTCGGATTGAAAGCGTGGTGCTCTCCCCCGTTCCGCCATTGGAATTCACTTCCCGGATCAAGGGTTTGGCTGTAATCATCCTTGTACGCCGCTTGGTGGCGCTTCTTCGCTTCTTGCGCAATCGTTTCGATATCGATTCCGCCAAGCTGAGATGCAGTACCGGTAAAGTATTTGGCGATAACGTCTTCACCGATGCCGACCGCTTCAAAAATTTGGGCGCCCCTGTAACTTTGCACAGTTGAAATTCCCATTTTTGACATTACTTTCACGACGCCTTCTGTTACGCTCTTTCCGTATTTGCTGACAGCTTCTTCATACGGAATATCAAGCCGGCCTTCATCGATTTCCTGCTTATACGTAGCGTAAGTCAAATACGGATTGACAGCATCGGCACCATATCCGATGAGAGCCGCAAAGTGATGAACTTCACGCGCTTCCCCGGATTCAACGATAATGCTTGCTTTTGTTCGCAGACCTTGGCGGATCAAATGCTGATGCAGCGCACTGACGGCCAAAAGCGGCGGAATCGGCGTCAACTCTTTACTCATTGCCCTGTCAGATAAAATTAACAGAGATACACCTTCCTTGATCGCTTTTTCCGCCTGCTGAAACAAATCCTTCAGGCCTTTTTCCAGGTCATCGGAAAACAGCGTGCGGATGTTCTGGCTCTTAATGTCAGGGTGCACAAGTGTTTTCAGCGCATAAAACTGTTCGTTTGATAATACAGGAGTATACAATTTTATGCGGCGTGCATTTCTTTCACTCGGATGCAGCAGATCGCCTTCAGCTCCGAGCCATGTCACCGTGGAGGTCACAAGCTGCTCGCGGATCGCGTCAATCGGCGGGTTTGTGACTTGGGCAAACAGCTGTTTAAAGTAATGAAACAGTGATTGGGCGCGATCGGATAAAACGGCGAGCGGCGAATCATTTCCCATAGAGCCGAGCGGGTCCTTGCCTTCTTTAATAACAGGAATTAAATACTTCTGAATATCTTCATACGTATAGCCAAACGCTTTTTGACGGACGAGAAGATCATCGAATTGTTCCTCTTCCCGGGTTTCCGGGTCAGGATTCACTTGAACCAATTCTTCTTCAAGCCATTTTTGATAAGGGAATTCATTGGCAATTTCTGTTTTCACTTCTTCATCTGAAATAATCCGGCCTTCCTCTAAGTCAATGAGCAGCATTTTTCCGGGCTCCAGACGTTTTTTATGAAGAATGTTCTCCTGCTCTACTTCAATAACGCCGACCTCAGATGAGAAAATAATATGGTCATCTTTTGTCACATAGTAACGTGCCGGACGCAGACCGTTACGGTCAAGGATGGCACCGATTTGTTTTCCGTCCGTAAACGAAATGGCGGTCGGCCCGTCCCACGGCTCCATTAAAGAGCTGTGATATTCATAAAAAGCCCGTTTCGCTTTAGACATGTGAGTGTTTTCTGTCCATGGTTCCGGAATCAGCATCATTGCCGTATGTGCCGGTTTCCGCCCCGCCATCACGAAAAATTCAAACGCATTATCAAGAATGGATGAGTCACTGCCCTCAGCATTTAAAATCGGCAGCACTTTGTGAAGATCGTCTCCGAAGCTTTCTGAAACGAACTGCTGCTCCCTCGCTCTCATCCAATTGATGTTGCCCCGGAGCGTATTGATTTCTCCGTTATGAATCAGATAGCGGTTCGGATGGGCACGTTCCCAAGTAGGAAAGGTATTTGTGCTGAATCTTGAATGCACGAGTGAAAATGCAGATACGAAGGTTTCATCCTGCAAATCCAAATAAAAAGCGTCAACCTGCTCAGGCGTTAACAACCCTTTATAAACAATAGTCTGGCTTGACAAGCTTGCGAAGTAAAAATCAAGCTGTTCTTGAACGCCCCAATTTTCCGCCTGCTTCCGGATGACATACAGTTTGCGTTCAAAAGCAAGGCTGTCTTTCAAATCGTTTGCGGCGCCGATGAATACTTGACGCACATACGGGCAAGTACTTTGTGCCACTGTTCCGATTTTTCCGACATTTACAGGGACGGTTCTCCAGCCGAGAACGATCTGTCCTTCCTGCTCAATGAATGCATTCACCTGTTTTTCGATCTTTTTTCTTTCCTCTTCATTTTGCGAGAAAAAGACCATTCCTACCCCGTAACGGCCTTTTTCCGGCAGTCTCATTTCTCCGCACTCTTTCTTAAAAAAAGCATCAGGGATCTGAACCATCAGGCCGGCGCCGTCACCCGTATTCGGATCACTGCCCTGTCCTCCTCTGTGATCCAGCTGGCAAAGCATCTTCAGTCCTTTTTTGACAATGTCATGTGAAGGTTTCCCTTTTAAATGGGCATACAAGCCGATTCCGCATGCATCGTGCTCAAATTCCGGACGGTAGAGACCTTGTGCTTTCGGCATTTGATTGTAAGTCATAATTCCTCTCCCCCGATCAGTTTCCGTTAATTATCGGTCATAAAATCTGACAACTTTAAATTAATTGTAAGTTTTCAAAACAATATAAACAATATATAATTTAGATCAAATACATCTCAAAATGAGATAGATGGGTGTGAACGCAATGGAATTACGCCAGCTTCGGTATTTTATGGAGGTAGCAGAACGGGAACATGTGTCAGAAGCGGCTGATCATCTGCATGTCGCACAATCCGCCATCAGCAGGCAGATTGCAAATCTTGAAGAAGAGCTGAAAGTCACTTTATTTGAACGGGAAGGCAGAAATATTAAATTAACGCCGATCGGCAAGCAATTTTTAGAACATGTTAAAACGGCGATGAAAGCAATTGATTACGCGAAGGAACAAATTGATGAATATCTTGATCCGAATCGCGGAACCGTCAAAATAGGATTTCCGACGAGCCTTGCAAGCCAGCTTTTGCCGACGGTGATTTCGGCATTTAAAGAGGAATACCCGAACGTTGAGTTTTTGCTCCGCCAGGGGTCTTATAAGTTTTTAATTGAAGCCGTAAGAAACAGGGATATAGATGCGGCGCTGCTCGGCCCCGTTCCGACGGAATTCCCCGACATAACAGGCCATATCTTATTCACGGAAAAGATTTACGCGCTTGTTCCGCTGCATCATCCGCTTGCCAAACAGAAAAATATTCATTTAATTGATCTGCGCGGCGACCAATTCGTTTTATTTCCTGAAGGGTTTATTCTCCGAAACATGGCGATTGACGCTTGCAGACAGGCCGGCTTTGCGCCGCTTGTATCGACGGAGGGCGAGGATTTAGATGCCATTAAAGGATTAGTCTCCGCGGGGATGGGAGTGACTTTATTACCTGAAAGCACCTTTGCAGAAACCACACCCCGGTTCACGGTCAAAATTCCGATTGAATTTCCTCAAGTGAAGCGCACCGTAGGCATTATTAAACCAAAAGGAAGGGAACTGGCTCCGTCTGCAAATGATTTCTATCATTTTGTCATTCAATTTTTCTCCAAACTTGAACAATATCAATAAAAAACAAACCCGAGCTTCAAAACGAAGCCTCGGGCTTTTTCATATTTTTATAGATCTTTCTCAGCCGATCGGAATGGATAGTTCAACGTGGCAGACAAATGCTTCCGGATCAATGACTGATTGATCGCCCTGTTTATGCGGCGTTTCTTTAAATGTCTTCAGCTGGGCTGAGGAATAGTTGACGATGCCGAGTCCGAGCTCTTCTCCCTGCTGATCAAGCAGCCTGACAACCGCTCCGCTGCTGAATCTGCCCTTAATCTGCTCGATGTCCTGCGGTGACAGCTCCATATTTCCGTTCGCGACATCGCGGCTGCTTTCTTTTTCCATCACAATTTCACCTTCGGGGCCGGAATTAAATGCAAGCCATTGTTCTTTGTGGTTTAACGGCAGGGTTCCTTCCGCTTCAAAATAAGTTCCTTCAGCAGCCTCATCTACCGCTTGAAGCAGAATGTCCGGAATGTTAGCCTGCCCGAGAAAGCCTTTAATACCGGAGGCCATCACAATTTTAAAAGCATCCAGTTTCGAACGCATTCCGCCTGTTCCCATCTCACTCCCGGCATCTCCCGCGCTCGCTTCTATTTCCGGGGTAATGTCACTTACATGTCTGATTCTTTTCGCCTTCGGGTTGCTGCGCGGATTATCATCATATAAACCGTCAATGTCTGATAAAATCACAAGCATGTCGGCATCAATTAAACCTGCCACCTTCGCTGCGAGTGTATCGTTATCTCCGAATTTCAGCCGGTTGACTGTGACCGTGTCATTTTCATTAATAATCGGAATAATGCCCCGTTCCAAAAGGACGTTCATCGTATTGCGGACATTATGGTAGCGGCATTCATCGGAAAAATCGCTTCTTGTAATTAATATTTGTGATGCGACATAACCGTGCGCTAAAAACAGCTTTGAATAAGCCTCCATTAATAATCCCTGCCCGATGGAAGCAGAAGCCTGTTTTTCAGGGAGGCTTTCCGGTTTCTGAATAAATCCGAGCTTCCGATAACCTGCCGCCACTGCGCCGGAAGATACTAAAATCACTTCATAGCCGCTGTCTTTCAGCTGTGCGATTTGATCCACCAATGCTTCCAGCTTTCTTCTGCTGATTTCCCCGTGCAGGCTCGTCAGTGAGCTGCTGCCGATTTTCACCGCGACTCTTTTGATCTTCGTCCGAGACGTCACTGTATCACTCCTGTTTTTTAACGATTATAGTGCTGCCGTTTTTTCAATTGTTTTGCTGATCTCAATAGAACGTTCGGTCGCGTGTTTAATGGCTTTGGCAATGGCTTCTCCGCCGCCTTCTGACCTGAGCGCATCGAGGCCGGCTTCCGTCGTGCCGTTTGGAGAGGTGATGTTTTCCCGAAGCACATCCGGTTTTTCACCCGTTTCCATCAGCATTTTAGCTGCGCCCAATAACGTTTGCGCGCCGATTTTGCGGGACAGCCGTTTGTCTAAGCCGGCTTCTTCACCTGCTTTTTCAATAAACTCCATTAAATAATAAAAGTACGCCGGTCCGCTGCCTGCGATGCCGGTGAAAATATCCATCTGATCTTCCTTGATCACGTATACTTCCCCGAGGCATTCCAAAAGGGATACCGCGGTTTTTGCTGAACCGTAAGAGACATGGTCTCCGAAAGCCGCAGCTGTTGCCGATTCGCCGATCATGCTGGATGTGTTCGGCATCACTCTTACAACCGGCTGACGGTCATGTAATGATTGTTGTATAAATGAGGTTGTTATGCCTGCCAGAACAGACAGGATGATTTGATGAGGTTGAATACGCCGTTTCAGCGTAGCAAGAGCGATTTCAGCATCCTTCGGTTTCATGGCTAAAATAAAGACATCAATGTCTTCGGTTTTCATGCTGTCAAAAGCAATGCCTTGAATTCCGTATTGATGTTCCAATTCAGCGAGTCGCTCTGTATTGCGGCGGTTTGTCACGCAGATGTTTTGGTTGGGAATTTTTTTTGCGCGGACCATGCCTGATATCATTCCTTCAGCCATTGATCCTGCTCCGATAAAAGCAACTTTCTTTTGATCTAAGATCGGTAACATCTCCCTTGTTCGTATTTTGTTCGTATTTTTCACACGTTTTTTATGTTACCACTTCAGGAGTCGATGTCAAGTTTGAAGGTTTTATTGATATGTATTGTTCCGAGCCTGTTATTATGTATAATGAATCACAAAACAAACCTTACAAACCTTTTGAGCCCGGGAGGCCGGGTGCGTTCCGGCCGGATTTAAAAATTATCTGAAATGGCTTTTTCTATCAGCTTTTTGCAGCGGTCAAGCTCTGTCTTCAGCTGTTTTTTGTAAAGCTTCGCAGCTTCATAGTCTTTAAATTGATAGAGAACGACTTCCTGGAGTTTGGCTCCCTCTTTTTTCACTTTCACTTGCTTTAAAATCCCGTCATCCAAAAGTTCGTGAAGTGAACGGTACACCTCGGTATGATTCGGCTTAAAACCGATGGGTTTAAATTCCGAACGCAGCACCTCGAGAAGCTTCAGTCCGTAAAGCCGTTCCTGCTCTGTCATTGTAATCATGTAAAGCTTTAAAAAAGCTCTTTGTTTCACTAAAAAACCGGTTGAACTTCTTTTTTCTTCTTTCAATATGTGCACACCCTTCCTTCTAACAAATTATTCCATGTACTAAATATTCTCTTTATATCTCGTTTTTCCTTTTTATCGTTCGGACAGTTTGATTTGTATTAATTTGTTTTTTGGAGAGCGGGGAAAAATAATTTTAATGAACATTTGGTACATAGTTTATTTAGTTTAATTATAACTGATATCGGTTTCTTTTTCACTCTTTTTTCTGCAAAAACGGATCTTTATGCCTATTTATTCGGGTTGCGGAAACAAAAAAAGACCCGTCACGAAGACAGGTCCCCTTTTGTTTAAGGATTAGTTGACCACAAACCGGCAGTTTTGATGAAAATGCGCGGATGTAATTTCAATTGAGCAACCATATATTCTGCAAGATCCTCAGGCTGCATGACTTTTTCCGGATTGCCGTCTGTCAGATTTAATTCAATAGACATGTCGCTGGCAACCGTGCTCGGCGTCATTGCGCTGACACGGATATTGTGTTTTCTGACTTCCTGCATGAGAGATTCAGTCAGACCGAGAACGGCAAATTTAGAAGCGCTGTACGCACTTGTCGCCGCGGCGCCTCTTTGGCCCGCCGTAGAAGAAATATTAATGATATCTCCTGATTTTCTCTCAATCATTTCAGGAAGAACGGCGCGTGTCACGTGGTATACACCCATTACATTAACTTGAATGATGTCTTCCCACTCTTCAGGCGTAAGATCCAAAAATCCGCCGAATTTGCTGATTCCGGCATTGTTAATCAAGATGTCAATCTCACCGAGTTCTTCTTTAATAGAGGAGACGGCTTGCTCAACCTCTTTTTGGTTTTTTACATCGGCAGCAGCGAATGATGCCTTTACACCAAGGGCTTTCACTTCTTCCGCAACCTTTTCGACATTTGCTTCTGTGCGGCCGATTAAACCGATATTGACTCCTTCTTTGGCTAAAGCGATAGCGGCGGCGCGGCCGATTCCTCTGCCCGCACCCGTGATAAGAGCCGTTTTGTTTTGTAAGCTTTCCACGTCTTTCACCCTTTCTGAATGTCCTTATGTACGATTTCACATTATAAGCAGAAAAAAAACAATTAGCAAATAAAATGATTCAACACGATCCCTAAAGGGTATCAACTGAAAAAAAGGAGTGAAAAGAAGATGATCATCATTTTGTATATCAGTGCTGCCGTTGCGGCTGCCGCATTAATTTATGCAGCCGTATCCGCCGTGCATTTTAAAAGAAACACAGCGCCTGATATAAAGAAGATTAACGCCGCGACAGCGTCCATGCAGACGGCCGTTGATGAAATCAAAACAGAAACCGATCTGTTATCGCAAAAGCAGAAAGAACTGCAGGAAGATTTTCTCACTAAAAAAACAGCCGTGCAAACGACGGCGGCCGAAGTTAAAGGAACGCCTCACGTCTTAAAAATGCTCTGGAACGCCGGTAAAAGTGATGTATGAGCCTGCATGTCATCCGACGTTTTTGATGACACTAAGAGAAACCGGCGGATTCAAGGAGGCATAACATGATTTGCGATCGTGAGCGGCTTGCGCGTTTTTTGCAGCAGCTTAAAGCACTATCATATTCGGGAGAATTTACAAAATCGGATTTGCTGACTCCGGCTTTCCATTTAGCCAAGGACGGAGATCTGGATTTGTATTATTCGCCTCATAATGAATATATTAACCCTCATGCAGTCGTTGCCATTTCCGGAATCACACCCGGTTTTTTTCAAATGCAGCTGGCTTACAAAAAAGCGGCACAGCTTTTAAAAGATGGCGAAACTCTTGAAACGATAGCGTATGAAACAAAAAAAGCGGCCGGACTTTCCGGTTCAATGAGACAGAACATCATCGAAATGCTTAATGAATGCGGTCTGCCGGCCGCGCTTCACGTTGAGGATTCATCCCGGTTATTTGATTCAAAACGGGAGCTTCTTCATACAACGTCCGTTATCAAACACCCTGTTTTTTATAAACAGAAAAACTATACGGGACATCGGCCGGCAATCAGCAGATCAGCTCTTCTCAGCCGTTACGCGCTGAGATGTTTTCCGGATGAAATAGAAATGATAGAAAAGGACATTCTGCTTATCCCTCTCGGTAAAGCAGCAGAATCAGCCTGCCGCATGCTGAAGAAGAACGGCAGAATGGGTCATGCGGTCATTCTGGAAGGCTTCCCGCATCCGTCCGGAGCAAACGGACATCGTTTCAAACAATTTCACGAAAACAAACAATCGTTACGTGAACAAATTCAGCGCTTTGCCGGGTTTCTTCAGCAGCTGTAAAAAACGCCCCGAATTTTCGGGGCGCTGCTGTTAAGAAGCGTATTCAGGCAATGCTTTATTGTGTTTTGCCGTTTTCTCTTCAGGTATTTTGATTTGATTTGTCAAGATTGCACTTACGAAATAGAGCGCTGCGAAAATCCATACAACGCCTTGTGCGCCGACAAGTCCGATGAACGCCCAGGCAAGCGCGGGGCCGACAAATGCCGACAGTCCCGCAGCCAGATTTAACACAGACATGGCAGCACCTTTATCGCTGCCGGCCGCCGTCGGCACGATAGCCCCGACCGGAACGAACCCGGCGAGGAGCCCTCCCCATATAAAACCGACAATGCTGACGAAAAGCAAGTTCCCATGTGATACAACAGGTGCATAATATAATAAAAGAGTAAAAATGCCGCAGCCCACTCCCCCGAACCACATGACAGTCTTTTTCCAGCCGAAGGCATCGCCGACTGCGCCGAAGATTAAGTTAAAGACGATATTTCCGAGAAAGATCGTTCCCCAAATTTGAAGCCATACATTTGTAGAAATGCCGTGCTGCGCCATATGCATCGGGAGGAATACCGGAAATCCGTATGTTCCGATGCTGTTAATGATCCGAATGATCCCCCCAGAGAGCACGCGCGGATTTACAGCAAGGATGGTGATTCCCTTCATTAATTCCTGCGCCTTTTCCCGCTTATCTGCCTTTTTCTTTTCAAAGCGGTCCCTATTTAAAATCAAAGCAAAAAACGCGCCGAGGCAGACCCAGAAAATTGAACTCCACAGTGTATTCAAATAGCCGAAGGATTTGATGGCCCAGCTTGAATACCAAGCACCGAATACAAACATCCCGCAGCAATATGCAATCCAGAACCAGCCGACCGCCGTACTGAGCCTGTTTTTCGGCGACCGGTAAATCACCCATGTCAAAAATGAATAGGCAAACAGCGGATAACCCAGCCCTTTAATAAAATACGTGACATACATCACCGGCAAATTAAGATTTTCAAATCCGTATGCGATAAACGCGGCTGTTCCGATCACGTAAAACAACAGCCCCATAAACATCGTCCGCTTTGCGCCGAAGGCTTCGAGGCAGACCCCTGAAAACCAAGACGCCACAGCGAGAGAAATACCGTAAACCGTAAACAGGGATGCTGATTGCTGTACCGTCAAGCCGTTTTCAACTAAAAACGGGCTGAGCCAGCCTTGTTCAAGGCCGTCCCCCATCATAAACAGCACGACCCCCAAAAATCCCCAGGCGAGCTGTTTCGGAATTCCTATTTTATTAAGCATTTTTGTTCCTCCTCAGCAATCTTTCATGTTGTCATCTCATCCCCAAGTCAGGCTTTCACCGCCGGCTGAAAATGAGTAAATAATTCTTGCGTATGTTTCCATTCTTCATATAGGAAGAGATCCGTCTGATCCGCTTCCGGCTCAATTACCTTTGTGCTGCTCGAAAGCTCTGCTTTCACACCGAGAGCTTCGTTGCAAATCATCGCCGCTCCCATTGCGGATGCCTGGCTGAACCCCTCTCTCTTATAGATTTTCTTTTGCAGAAGGTTAGCAAGAAACTGCGTCAAAGCATCACTTTGGAAACCGCCGCCGCACACCTTCACATAATCTTGTGAAAAGGAAGCCACCTCTGTTAACGCCTCATAGTTCCATTTGATTGAAAAAGCGATTTCCAGCAGTGCGGCTTTGCCAAAATGGGCTCTGCTTAAGTTTTGGGACAGCGGAGCGTCAAAAATAAATCCGCCTTTTGCCAGTGCGTTTTTCTCAGGCGATAAATAGGAGCCTAACGCAGAAATACAAGCATGATCGTGTTTCGGCAGACTTGCGATTTCCCGTTCCATGACGCCGTAGGATTCATTCGGATAAAAAATGGATTTTAATTTTTGATAATTGAGTCCTGTTACACCCGGATTCGTTTCAAGAAGCCATTGACCTTCTTCTGTATGGCAATTCAGCCATGCATTCTTTAAACTTTCGGTTCCGGTCTCCGCTGTTATCTTTGTAATCGGCGTCGTCGTGCCGGATACGATGACGATATCTCCCGGCTTTGCATCTGCACTTTTGATGGCAAGCTGTGTGTCTCCCCCGCCTGCAATCACAGGCACTCTTTCAGATAGACCGAGAACCGCCGCTTTCTTAAACGTTAACATTCCGACAACCGTCCCAGATCGGACGAGTGAAGGAAGAATGGCAGAAGGCAGACCGAAGATGTTGCATAATTTCTCTGACCACGCCTTTTTCCTTACGTCAAACAGCAGTGTTTCAGCAGCCTGTGACGGTTCATAGCTCAAAATGCCGCTCAGCTCAAATGTCACCCAGTCACTGATGCTTGTGATGTACTTCACTTCTTTCCATAAAGACGGCTGTCTAGCTTTTAATCCGACAAGTTTCATGGCGGAAAATAAAGCGCTCGGAAGACGTCCGGTTTGCTGATGCACTTCTTCTTTTGCCTCAATCCCGTCTTCCCATTCACGGCCTCTGTTATCAATGTTGGGCAGACCGAGAAATGCCTTTTTATCTTTATTGATCAGAACAATTCCCTGCCTCTGGCTTGTTGAGGTGATTCCGATTAATGTAATATGAGGGCTTTTGGCAATAACCTTCCTTGCCATAGCACTGATTTGCGTCCATAGCCCTTCCGGTGAGAAATATCGTCCGTCCGGATAAAGCGGATCCGTCACATATTCAATGTCTTCCCTTTCAAGCGCGGTCACTTCACCGCCGGCTGTCACGACCGCGACTCGCGCATTCCCCGTTCCGATGTCAAATACAAGGTAGCCTTTTTGTTCAGCCATTACAGCCTCCTCCTTCCGTTTCAAGTTCTCTTTTGTTATAAAGTTCACGTATTGAACAGGTTTGATCTTGTTTCCATTTGAAAAGCGCTCCATTTAAAATCTTCACATGATGATCCTCCACTTCAAACGTTGCGCCCGCTAAATGGGGAGTCGCTAACACATTCGGCAAAGAGATCAATTCATAATCAGAAGATTCAGGCGGTTCGTGATAAAACACGTCAAGGATCGCTCCCTTAATCCGCCGTTCTTTCAGCACCCGCAGCAGCTCTTCCCTGTCTGTAACCGCCGCTCTTGACGTATTGACAAAAACAGCTTCCTGTTTCATCAATTGAAAGTGCCGGGCGCCGATAAGGCCGATGGTTTCTTCTGTGCGCGGCAAGTGAACGGAAACAATATCACTTTCAGAAAATACCCGTTCAATCGTCGTTTTTTCATACTCCCGGTTTTCATGACGGACAAATGGGTCATAGTAAAGCACCTTGCAGTCAAAAGCGGCCAATAGCCGGGCGATTCTCTGTCCGACAGCTCCGAAACCGATAATACCGACTGTTTTCCCCGTCAGCTCATTTCCTCTGAATTTGACGTAAGCCTGCAAATAATCACCATTCCACTTCCCGTCCTTCAGCCACTGATGGGAAGAATACGTATGACGCAAAAATGAAATCACATTTCCGATAAACATTTCAGCAACAGCCTGGGCATTGCGGGCCGGTGTAAAGAAAACGGGGATTTTTCTTTTAGTCGCCGCCGCAATATTCACATTAGACGGCATTCCTCGGCAGACACCGATAAAAGCGGTATCGGGCAATATGTCAATAACACGCTCAGACACCTCATCAAGTTCAGTAATAAGCCCCGACGCGTTTGTCTCTTGAATCATTCGGATCAATTCATCTTCCCGATAGGCCCGGCCGTGCTTCTTCCACGGCCGGTGCACAGTCCGGCCGAACAGCTCAGTCAGCTCCTTCAGCCCCTCGTCGTGATATGGTGCGGTAATTAAAACCGTCATGGTGCAAAACATCCTTTTCACATAAATTTTTTCATAAAAAAATCTCTTTCCCCAAAGAAGGAAAGAGATTCATATACCGTCTTTATGCGCTTGAAGCGCACAAATATGTATAGATCATCCTTTCCTATCTTTCAAGCATACGCTTGCTGGAATTGGCACAATAAATGTTGCCGAGGTTTCGTAGGGCCAGTCCCTCCACCTCTCTGGATAGAAAATAAAATGATGAAATTGTCAGGCTGTTTAAAAGAATAAACTCATCATAGAAAAGTCTTTCCGTGATGTCAACACTTTTTTCTGAATTGACGTTCGATTTTGAAATGTTATAATGCTTACAATATAAACAAAGAGGAGAAATGGGCTATGAATTCTGCTGCAACACAGCCGAACGGGGTATTTAAGTCGGTATGCTCACTAGACTGTCCCGATCAATGCGGCTTGCTTGTGACAAAAAAAGACGGAAAAATCGTTAACATTCAGGGAGACCCCGATCACCCGGTCACATCAGGGAATATTTGCAACAAAGTCAGACACATGGCTGAGCGTATTTATGATGAGAAGCGCGTAACCGTTCCGTTAAAACGGATCGGTAAAAAAGGTGAAGCCGCGTTTGCGCCTATTTCCTGGGAGGAAGCGATCAATACGATCAGTGCGCGCTGGAAAGAGCTTATTGCCGAAGAAGGAGAGGAAAGCATTCTTCCGTACAGCTTTTACGGCAATATGGGAAAACTGGCGGCAGAGGGAATGGACCGCCGTTTTTTCCATCGTCTCGGAGCGAGTCATCTCGAACGGACGATCTGCAGCAAAGCCGGTTCTGAAGGCTATAACTATACAATGGGTGAAGGAGCGGGTACTGATCCGGAGGAGACCATACATGCAAAGCTCTTTATTTTTTGGGGGATCAATGCCGTCAGCACGAATATGCATCAAGTCATGATTGCTCAAAAAGCCCGGAAAAAAGGAGCTAAAATTGTCGTTATCGATGTACATAAGAACCAAACCGGCCGGCTTGCCGATTGGTTTATTTCCATTCGCCCCGGCACAGATGCCGCACTCGCCCTCGGTATCATGCATGTCTTATTCGACGAAAACCTTCACGATGAAGCATTTCTCACAGAATACACCGAAGGCAGTGACGAATTAAAAGCGCATGTTAAACACTATGATCCGGAAACGGTTTCTGCTATTACAGGCGTTAAAGCCGACGATATCAGACGTCTTGCGAGAATGTACGGGGAAACCTCCCCTTCCCTTATCAGGATCGGAAACGGCATTCAGCACCATGACAACGGCGGAATGATCGTCCGCACCGTCGCCTGCCTTCCGGCTGTTACAGGACAGTGGCTCAACACCGGAGGAGGCGCAATCAAGCACAACAGCGCGGTATTAAACTATAACAGACAAGCGCTCCAGCGGCCTGATCTGCTTTACGGCAGGAAGCCGCGATCATTTAATATGAACAGGCTCGGAAGCGTTCTTTTAGAAACAAAACCGCCCGTACGCTCCCTGTTTATTTACGGTACGAATCCTGCAGTGGTTGCGCCGGAAGCGAATAAAGTCAGAAAAGGCCTGCTGCGGGAGGATTTATTTACAGTCGTTCACGATCTATTTTTAACGGAAACCGCCAAATATGCGGATATCGTGCTCCCTGCTGCATCCGCATTTGAAAACACAGATTTTTACACGTCTTACTGGCATCATTTTATTCAGCTGCAAAAACCGGTGATCGAACCCTACGGGGACAGCAAATCGAATACGGAAGTGTTCCGTTTGCTTGCCGGAGCAATGGGATTTACCGAGCAGGAGCTTCAGGATTCCGATGAAGAGTTGATCAGACAGGCGCTGGACTTTCCCGACAATCCGTATATCGAGGATATTGATTACGAAGCGCTCTCACGCCATTCCTTCATGAAAGCCAAACGGAAAAAACCGCTTTTTCCGGGAAAGCTCAAGACACCGAGCGGAAGAATTGAATTATATTCGGAAAAGATGAAACAGGACGGTTATCCGGCGCTGCCGACACACATCCCTCTTGAGAGCGATGATGATTTTCCGCTTTTATTTGTCCCGGGACCGAATCATAATTTTTTAAATTCAACATTTTCGAATAATGAAAAACACGTAAAATTAGAAAAAGCGCCAAAGCTTTTTATTCATACAGAGGATGCTGTACGCCGGAACATAGAAGACGGGGAAACCGTTAGAGTTTGGAATCACCGCGGCGAGTGTGAATTAACAGCTTCGGTCGGCGAACAGGTGCTTCCCGGCGTTGCAGTCAGCCAAGGTCTTTGGGCCGATATGGATGATAAAAAACAGCTTGTCAACTCGCTCACGCCCGATCGGCTGGCGGATATGGGCGGAGGCGCTGTTTTCTTCTCCGGAAAGGTGCAGGTGGAAAAGCTCAGCAATAAACGCCGGGCGGTTTTGATGAAGGCTGAATCCTTTCAGCCGGCTTCACCGTATAAAAAGTGATAACGTTTATTGGAGGTTTGCTGTATGGATATCATTACCGGCATCGGAATCGCTTTAGCCGGATATTTCATCGGAGACGGATTGAAAAACTTTAAATCACCTGATCCTCATGAACACACTGACCACATTCTCATTAAAGAAAAAGATCTGCACTTCTATATTGGTTATTATTTAGGAGTTACGAAGGAAGAAGCAAAACAAATCGTGCCCGACACCTCTGACATTCCGCATATCACGAGAAACGGAAAGCGGTATGTGCAGAAGAATACATTAAGAGAATGGCTGACTTCTATGCTGGAAAAAGAATAACAGCTGCCATGAAAAGCGGGAAGAGTTTTTCTCTTCCCGTTCATCAAGATACGCCGCCCTGCCTCTCTTCAACCCCAAACATACGAAGGATATCGTTCTTACTTAACGAAACCTCCCCTTCTTTAGATTTCAAATAAAACCCTTTCTTATATAACCGTATGACTTCCTCATATGTAAGCTCATGACGAAGGAGCGCCATTAAACGCCCGTCTTTTTCATCCTGTTTATTGAACCATTCATACTGTTCTGACCAGTTCACTTTCTGCATGTCAAACACCTTCTCACTTTGGATTAATGCCCTTTTCGCATTTATTATACTTATTTCCCCTTTTGTAAACACTCCGACTGCCTGTGACATTTTTGAAAACAGCCGCACCCGCTACTATTAGTCACCACGTTGACTTATTTTCTATTTCGATGTATATTGTAATTGTCAACATGGTGACAATTCAGATAGGAGATACCTTATGGATATTAATTTACTAATGAAGGAACTGCATGTTATGCAACAAAGTTACGCATCATTATTTTCGGTTGTCAATAAAGTGCAGGCTCGGGGGGACGAATACTTAGAAATGCTGACTTCCCGACAGCACATGACTCTTATTGCTATTGCCCATTTACCGACGGAAGATACCACACTTATGAATATCGCTAAAAAGCTGGGCACAACAAAACAAACCGCTAACAAATTAATTTCAAGCCTCGCGAAAAAAGGATATGTTCACACTGTGCCAAGCAAACTGGATAAACGTGCAATCAATATTGAGATTACCGCTGAAGGAAAAAAAGCGTTAATTTCCTGTTCAGAAAAATCCACCTATTTTTTAGCGGATATGTTTCAAGACTTCACAACTGATGAAATTGAAACATTCTGGAGGCTATTGCAAAAACTTTATCGTTTTGATGGTGAAGAACAGGATGGTTTTGAAGAAAAAGCACATTTAAAAGTTGAAGATCAGGCACAATTCATCTCAGATGACTATGAAGAAAAAATCATGGCTGAATTTTCAAAACGGCGATATGGGGGTGCAGACGATGAATAATATGCTTTATCGAAAAGTAAAAGAAACAGAGGATAAGATGAAGGAAAAATGCTATGAGCTGAAAGATAAAATTGATCAATTTATTTCTCATGCTAAATATAAAATTCATTGCAAACGTAAACTGGACCGAGCCGGCAATTATATATCAATTGCCATCGGACTCTTTATCCTAACTGCCTCATGGCTGACCGCAACGCAATGGCTGCTTTGGATAGGCGCGGCGAGTATTTTGAGTAATGCCTGTTTGCTCATTATAAAGCCTGTTAAAAATTGAAAATCTGAAAAAAGCTCTCTAAAAGAGAGCTTTCTTTTATTAATCGTCCCAGTCTTCATCTTCTTCCCAGTCATCTTTCGCTTCCTGAATCTTATTATAAAAAAATTCGATAAAGCTTTCTGCAGCGATATCTTGATAGCCAATTATCCTATCCCATTCCACTACAGGGCATTCTCCGTCTTTCATTTTATTCGTATCTAGACAGTAAGCAAAAAAATCAACATCTTCTATGACAACAAGACCATCAGCAAGTCCATAATGTTGTTTATATTCTTTAGTTTTATCTGCAACTGACGCATGATCGAAGTTATAGCCTAAAACTAAAACCCCGAATAAACCACCAGCACCGTATTTTTCTAAGAACCATTTATAGCTAATAGGAAGTTCGCATTGGAGGATTTCTTCAATGCGAGTTATGTTTTCATGGCTTGCACCCTCTGTGAATATAGCATTTTGCTTGTTTTCATTAATAAAGTTTTCAACCTTTGAATAAATCATTTAATTTAAACACCTCAATTCTCATTCTCAAATTGTTTCGCTCTCCACTTCCAATATCTCTTTCGAAAGCTTTCATATTGTGCTTTTAAAACCTTATCATTTCTAAAACTTTCACCATCAGTCTTAAGCTTATGAATAACATCACTATATTTTGTATGTAAACTGTTTGGGATTTCAAGCATTGGGCCAGGTTCTTCTTGAATCAAGTGATGTAAATTAATCTGTGTGCCATCTTTTGCATAAGGAGCATTACCGTTTTTCATAAGCTGAAGATTTGTTACGCCAAATTCTGTTTTTTGGTTCATATCAATATCTTTCATAGTATACACTCTGCGGCTTATGTCTTTAACTTTTCCCTTTGCTTTTACCTTGCCCTTAACCTCAAAGGCACCATACTTTTCTTTATTTAACCAAGGAAGGTTTATTTCTTGACCAGTAAACGGCTTTCTCGTTCCATCCGGGATTTTCTTTGCATTGGTCAAAAGTTCATTTTTAAGGTTTTGGCTGTCAACCACATTGTATGGTACGTTATCGGCCAGAGCAAGATCATACTTAG
>NZ_LLZC01000004.1 GCF_001461825.1 Bacillus velezensis
TTAGTTTTCAAAGATCATTATAATGGAGCGGGTGATGAGAATCGAACTCACGACATCAGCTTGGAAGGCTGAGGTTTTACCACTAAACTACACCCGCGTTTGTATTGGCGCGCCCGAGAGGAGTCGAACCCCTAACCTTTTGATCCGTAGTCAAACGCTCTATCCAATTGAGCTACGGGCGCTTATCAGGCGACTTAACTATCATACTACCAATCAGTTATGATGTCAAGTGTTTTTTCATTTCTTTCGAAGTCTTTTTCTCGACTTCATTTATTATACACGATTTTGAGAATTTGCAAAGCCTTTTTTTCAAAAGATCATTTTCTCATTTGTCGTTATCGCTTTGTTCATCAGCGACGTTTAATAATATACCATGCACTTTAAATGAGGTCAACACTTTTACGAAACTTTTTTCTCACTTATTATTCCCTTCTATATAATAAATAAAAAAGCAGGATTCCTAGGAACCCCGCGTCTATTCAGATTACCCGCTCACCTCAGCTTCTGCGCTATTACGATCTGTTTTTTCATAAGCACGGAAGTTTTGTTCAAGCTGTTCGAGCGACAGACCTTTCGTTTCCGGAAGGAACCTTTTCACAAATATAACGGACGCTATCCCTAATAGAACAAAAATGAAGAAAGTTACAGACAATCCGATGTTGGCGAGCAGGACCGGAAAAGTTAAACCCACAAGGAAGTTCACGATCCAGAGGCAGAAGACAGTGACCCCCATACCAAGCCCCCGCAATCGAAGCGGGAATATCTCCGACAGCATCAGCCAGGTCACCGGAGAGACAGCCCCCTGCTGAAACGCAAGGAAAGTGACTGTTAATGAAAGAACCACATAAGGAAGAGCAGGCGATCCTTTCAGCACGACAGACAGAACTCCGATCAAAAGCAGCACCGCAGTCGTTCCGATCAGCCCCGTCATCAGCATCGGGCGGCGGCCGACTTTGCCGAGAAGCCATATTCCCACAAAAGTCGCGAGCACCGAAATCACACCGTTGGCGATATTGCCGATTAATGCGGCTTTTGTCTCGAAACCGGCATCTTTTAAAATTTGAGTTCCATAATACATAATTGAATTCACGCCGGTGAGCTGCTGCACTACCGCAATTCCGATCCCGATAAACACAATGCGGCGCACCCACGGAACGGCAAGATCCTTAAAGGCGGCCTGCTCCATCTCAGCTTCCTTATGAAAGGCAGATTCAATCTCAGCGAGCTCAGACTTCGCTTTCTCTTCATTCCTTATTCGCCGGAGAACGTGCAGAGCATCTTCTTTTCTTCCTTTAGAAACAAGCCAGCGCGGACTTTCAGGAACTTTCAGCATACCGAAAAACAAGAATACCGCCGGAAGGGCCGCGATAACGAGCATATAACGCCAGGCGTGAGAGGTATCACCAAGCACATTGCCGATGATAGCATTACACGTGAAGGCAAGCAGCTGGCCCGTTACAATCATCAATTCATTTTGGGTAACCATTCTCCCTCGGCTTTCCGCCGGCGACATTTCAGCCAAATACGCCGGAACGGTTACGGATGCTCCCCCAACGGCAAGCCCCAGCAGAAAACGGGAGATGATCATAACCGATACGTTAGGCGCCAGTGTACATCCAAGCGTCGCTGCAAAGAACAAAACGGCAAGGATAAGGATATTTTTACGTCTGCCGTTATAGTCCGACAATCTCCCTCCGAAAACTGCTCCGATCGCAGCCCCCAAGAGCAGGGAGCTCGCCACCATCCCTTCAGTCAAAGCCGTAAGATTAAGCTGGTCAGCTTCCGCCATAAACGGCAGCGCCCCATTAATTACACCTGTATCGTAGCCGAAAAGTAGACCCCCGAACGTCGATACCAAAATGATGGTTCTTAAAAATGAATGCTGGCTGCTATTTTTATTCATCTTCAAATCCTCCTAGTTTTTACACAGAGATAATATCGGAATATTCAGTTATCAATATTTACACCTATAACGTCTGCATACAAGTTCTGACCGTCCAAAACAGTTATATAAGAAGAAAATGATCTGAAAGCGTTATCATTTATAGTGATTATTCGCTCTCCTCTCTCGTCAAATTGTTATTTTATAGTTACTTTGTAGTGAAGTTATAATGATATTATTGGTACTTATGTTATCATCATAATTTTAAAAGCGCTTTCAGTCAATAAATATTTCAGAAAATTTTATAACTTACCTTTATATTACCTATATGTAATCAATTTATATTTTTAATCAACTCATTTTCACGATATACTCAATAGTTAATCTCTTTTCAATAAATAATTGATTATATATTGAAAACCCCCAATCAGCAGTTGGGGGTTTTTGTTTTATTCTTCGTTTATCGTAACGATCGTTCTCCCTCTCGCTTCTCCTTTTAAAAGGGCAGGAAGCGTATCCGGCAGCTCTTCAAGTGTAATTTCCTTTTGAATAAAGGCCTCCAGATCTGCAGGCTTGAACTCATCAGCTAAACGCTGCCATGTTTTCTTTCTTGTCTCCATCGGACAGAATACGGAATCGATTCCCAAGAGACTGACGCCGCGCAATATAAACGGGAAGACTGTAGCCGGGAGTTTCGTTCCCGCTGTCAGTCCGCTCACAGCAACTGATCCGCCGTACTGAATCTGGCTGAGAACTGAAGCAAGCGGCTCACCTCCGACCGGATCGACGGCCGCTGCCCATTTTTGTTTTTGCATCGGTTTTAACGTGCCGTTATACACTTCGTCACGGTGAATGACCGTCTTTGCTCCGAGGCTCTTCAAATAGCCGCTTTCGTCTTCTTTTCCCGTACTGGCCTCGACCTCGTAACCTACGGTTGAAAGAATGGAGACGGCAAAGCTTCCGACGCCGCCTGTCGCTCCCGTCACCAGCACCTTCCCTTTTTCAGGAGCGGCATGGTTTTCTTCAAGACGCTGGACGGACAATGCGGCAGTGAAGCCGGCGGTTCCGATCGTCATGGCTTCTTTAAGTGTCAGACCTTCAGGCAGCGGCACGATCCAATCTGCCGGAATGCGGGCCATCCCGCTATAACCGCCAAAACGGGAAACACCTATGCCGTAGCTTGTCGCAATGACTTTGTCTCCCTCCTTGAAACGGGCGTCATCTGAGGAAACGACGATTCCCGCTAAATCAATTCCCGGAACGAAAGGATACGACGTTACAATCTTGCCGTCAGGAATGGCAGCCAAGCTGTCTTTATAATTCACCCCTGAGTAGCAAACCTTAATCAGCACTTCACCCTCGGGAAGGTCCTGAACCGCCAGCTCCCGTACGCTGACTGAAAACCGGTCTTCACGTTGATCGACTACTAACGCTTTAAATTGATCTGTCATCACTACGTCTCCTTAAAATGAATTGAATGGCTTTGGAAAAGCATAGAATAAGTTTGATTTGATTTCAAATGTCCTGCCCCGTGTAGTATGATCAAAAGTAAAAACAGCGAAAGAGTGGTTACGCATCATGTCTGATAAACAAAACAAAGATAACAACAACAACAGCGGCAATCAGCCATTACCCGACATTATTCATACCGCCGTTTTCAAGGCGCCGATACAAGTTGTCTGGGATACGGTCTCCACTGCGGACGGCCTGTCTCTCTGGTTTATGCCGAATGATTTCACACCTCAAGAAGACAGTGAGTTTCAGCTGGAATCTCCGTTCGGTCCCTCTCCGTGCAAGCTGCTGGATATTGAAGCGCCGTACCGCCTTTCTTTTTCGTGGGATACGGAAGGCTGGATCGTTTCTTTTGTCTTAAAGGAAACGGAAAGCGGAGATACGGAATTCACTCTCATTCACGGCGGATGGAAAGAGCCGGAAGCCGTCATCAATAAAGTCAATCGGAAAAGCTCCGAGATTCACAGTACGATGGATCAAGGATGGAACGGGCTTGTCAACACGAAACTTCGCGGGGCGGTTGAGGCTTAACACAAAAGGACGGACACGCTTTCCGTCCTTTTTTTGATGCCGATACATAAAAACTGACTTTGCAAAGACACTAACAGAAGAACCGAAAACTTCTTTCAGGGGGCGCTGTTTATGTATTATTACAAAGAAGAGCTGATCAATATCATTAAACCGGACAAGCCGGACCCGGCCGCGGCCAAGGTGCTTCAGGAAATTTTAGGCGGGCACTACGGAGAAATGCGGACGATGATGCAATACTTTTTCCAAAGCTCTAATTTCAGAGGAAAAGAAAAACAGTTCCGCGATCTGCTTCGCGGTGTATTTTTAGAAGAGATCGCACACGTTGAACTCGTCCAAAGTACGATCAATGCGCTGCTAGATGAAAGCGGCGGTGAGGGCGCCGGAAATCAGGCAGCAGATCAGGCGCCGCTTGATGAAGCGGTGAAACACGCCAATCCGCACCATTTTATCATCGGGGCGCAAAGTTCTCTTCCTGTAGACGCCGGCGGCAATCCATGGAACGGGTCTTGGGTATACAACCACGGGAATCTGATTTCCGATTTATTGGACAATGTCGTGCTGGAATCAACCGGCGTGCTGCAAAAGACACGCATTTATGAAATGAGTTCAAATCAGACGTTCAGAGAAACACTCGGATTTCTGATCGTCCGTGACAACGCCCATCAAAATGCATTTACAAAAGCGTTGGAAACACTGGGTGTCGAATGGGGCAAATTATTTCCCGTGCCGAATTATGATATTGAAAAATACCCGGAATGCCGAAAATTCGTTGAGATGGGTTATCATAATACCCAATTTAATTTCAGACTGGATCCGACACGGATCGGAGAAATTCTGCAGGGAACGACGCCGAGCCGAAACGGCGGCGAATTAAGTGTGTCCGAGCCTCCTAAAGGTTTCCCCGTGCCGGAACTTCCCGAGCTTCCGAATGAGCACAGCCCCGGACTGAAAGATATGAACTTGTAACAAAAAACGCCTGTTTCGGGCGTTTTTTGTTTTTCTGAATATGAGGTTTGAATGTGTTTAAAACGGGGAATATAAGCCGGGAGATCTTGCCATACGGCCGTTATTATAATGTGAGCACATTGCTGTACATACTTCGTTTCGAAAGTTGTCCTAATTTTCCAGCCGGCCGGCTGGGTATGTTTGAATGATAATGGGAATTATGTAAAGAGAACAATGTCTTTTCTAAGGAGGCAGCGAATGTCTAAGCAAGGAAACTTCCAGAAAACTATGTCACTTTTTGATCTTATTTTAATCGGCATGGGAGCCATATTCGGTTCGGCATGGCTGTTTGCCGTCAGTAACGTCGCCTCTAAAGCGGGCCCATCAGGCATTTTTTCCTGGCTGATCGGCGGGGGAATCATCTTATTGATCGGCTTGGTTTATGCGGAACTGGGCGCCGCGCTGCCGCGGACCGGGGGAATTATCCGGTACCCCGTATATTCACACGGACACCTGGTCGGATATTTAATTTCCTTTGTCACCATTGTGGCATACACGAGTCTTATTTCTATAGAAGTCACGGCAGTCCGCCAATACGTGGCGTATTGGTTTCCCGGTTTGACCGTAAAAGGCTCCGATTCTCCGACAATTGCCGGGTGGATATTGCAATTTGCGCTGCTCTGCCTGTTCTTCCTCCTCAATTACTGGAGTGTCAAAACCTTTGCGAAAGCAAACTTCATTATTTCGATTTTTAAATATGTCGTACCGATTACGGTAATTGTGGTACTGATTTTTCATTTTCACCCGGGCAATATGACCGTTCACGGATTCGCGCCTTTTGGCTTCACCGGAATTCAGGCCGCGATTTCCACAGGCGGCGTCATGTTTGCATACCTTGGGCTGCATCCGATTGTGGCTGTCGCGAGTGAAGTGCAGAATCCGAAGCGGAACATTCCGATCGCATTGATTGTCTGTATTATCGTGTCTACTATTATTTACACCGTGCTGCAGCTCACTTTTATCGGGGCGATCCCGGCGGATACCCTGAAGCACGGATGGCCGGCTATCGGGACTGAATTCTCCCTTCCGTTCAAAGATATCGCCGTTTTGCTCGGTTTGGGGTGGCTGGCGACATTGGTCATTTTAGATGCGATTTTATCACCGGGCGGTAACGGAAATATCTTTATGAATACGACTTCACGTCTCGTCTATGCCTGGGCCAGAAACGGAACATTATTCAGCATTTTTTCTAAAGTCAATAAAGAAACCGGGACACCGCGTGCCTCCCTTTGGCTTTCGTTCGGTCTGGCTGTTTTTTGGACGCTTCCGTTCCCTTCTTGGAACGCTCTTGTCAACGTTTGCTCCGTCGCATTGATTCTGTCTTATGCGATTGCGCCGATTTCTTCTGCGGCGCTGAGAGTCAACGCGAAGAATATTAACAGACCGTTTTATTTAAAAGGGATGAGCATCATCGGACCGCTGTCGTTTATTTTTACCTCTTATATTGTATATTGGTCCGGATGGCGCACCGTATCCTGGCTTCTCGGTTCTCAAATTGTCATGTTTCTGATCTATCTCTGTTTCAGTAAATATGCTCCCAAAGATGATGTCAGCATACGGCAGCAGCTGAAATCAGCATGGTGGATCGTCGGCTTTTATGTCATGATGCTGATTTTCTCCTATCTCGGCTCGTTCGGCCACGGATTGGGCATTATCAGCAATCCGCTTGACCTGATTCTGATCGCCATCGGTTCGCTCGGTATTTATTATTGGGCAAAATATACGGGTCTGCCGAAGGCTATGATCGACAGTGATAAATGACGAATGCCGGAAAGAAGTTTGGTCTTCTTTCCGGTATTTTTATTTTAAAGGATGACAAAAAAGCGAACATGCGATAAAATGAATGACAGTCATTCATAAAAGGAGGAACCCCTCTATTGGCAAAACAAAGCTCGGGAAAATACGAAAAGATCCTGCAAGCCGCGATTGAAGTCATTTCTGAAAAAGGTTTAGACAAAGCATCCATTTCAGAAATCGTCAAAAAAGCCGGCACGGCCCAAGGTACGTTTTACTTATATTTTTCTTCTAAAAACGCACTGATATCCGCGATTGCAGAAAACCTGCTCGACACTACGCTGGACAGAATAAAAGGGAAAACGGACGGTTCTGAAGATTTTTGGACGTTGCTGGACATTTTGGTAGATGAGACATTTCACATCACCCGGCTTCATAAAGATATTATCGTTCTCTGTTATTCCGGTCTTGCCATCGATCATTCAATGGAGAAATGGGAAGCCATTTATCAGCCTTATTATTCCTGGCTGGAAGGCGTGATCAATACGGCCATTGAACAGGGTGAGGTCCACAGCGGCATTCATGTCAGATGGACGGCCAGAACGATTATCAACGTTGTCGAGAACGCGGCTGAACGGTTTTATATCGGCTGTGAACAGGATGTCGATCTCGAAGTATATAAAAAAGAAATATTCAGCTTTCTCAAAAGAAGCTTGCAGAAATGATTGGCGGAGACCGATCATTTTTGATCGCCGTAAAAATGACTGACATTCATTCATAACTGAGGTGACTGTATCATGTATTGGCTGCTTGTATTGATAGCCGGACTGTTAGAAGTCGTTTGGGCGTCCGCCCTGAAGCATGCGGATTCGCTCTTTGATTGGATCGGTATTTTCCTTCTGATTGCCGTCAGCTTTCTGATGCTGATCCGCTCTTATAAAAAAATTCCGATGGCTGCCGCATATACCGTTTTTGTCGGAATAGGCACCGTCGGCACATATGTAACGGGCGTCATTTTAGGCGAATCGTTTTCAATCGGGCAAATATTCTTTTTGGCTTTGCTGTTGTCCGGCATTTTAGGAATGAAGGTATTTACGAAAGAAACTGAAACAAGGGGTGAACATTAATGGCATGGCTGCTGTTATTTATTGCCGGAGCGGAGGAAGTTGTAGCGGCCGTTGCCATGAAACATATTGACGGTTTTAAAAAAAAGTGGCCGCTGATTGTCATGGTAACAGGCTTTATGCTTTCATTCTTTTGCCTTTCCGGAGCGATGCAGGTTCTTCCCACAGGTGTCGCGTATGCGGCTTGGACCGGCATGGGAAGCATCGGTGTTTCGGCCGTGGGCATACTTTGGTTTAAAGAAAAATTCAACCTGTCACAATTGGTGTCTCTGGGGCTTATCCTCATCGGTGTCATCGGCTTAAAACTGACAGCTTGACGGCCTGAGACAGCTTTTCAAATAAAAAACAAAGGACCCTAAGCGGGCCCTTTGTTTTTTTATGCTGTTTTGATCTGTTCCGCTTTTCCCGCTCCGACTCCGAAAATGAAGATCAGAACGGAGACTGCGATCAGCATGAATAACGGAACCGTCCAGCCGTGCGTGATGTCATGCAGCAAACCGAATACGAGCGGCCCGAACGCGGCAAGCAGGTATCCGAATGACTGTGCCATGCCGGAAAGCGCCGCGGCTTCATGAACATGCCGGGTCCGCAGGCTGAAGAACATCATCGCCAGACTGAACGCACAGCCTCCCGCAATTCCGATCAAAATGACCCATAGCGGAGTGAGAGCCGGGCTTCCGAAAAGAACGCCGGCAATGCCGATAAGGAAAAATAAAGCCGTCAGTCCGGCGAGTGCGCGCTGATTTTTCATTTTAGCGGCAGCGATCGGCACGATAAAAGTAATCGGCAGGACTGAGAATTGCATTAATGAAAGCATCCATCCCGCCTTACTTGAGCTGAGTCCATTCTGCTGAAGAATTTCCGGCAGCCAAGCGATGACGGTGTAAAAAATAAGGGATTGCAGCCCCATGAACATCGTCACCTTCCAAGCCAGCGGAGACCGCAGCAGACTGCTTTTCTTCTCTCCGTTTGTCCCAGTCGTGCGGACGGGCAGTTCGCGTCCTCGCATTTGCGGAATCCACATGACAAACGCAATGAAAGAAAGGATAGCCCAGCAGCCGAGCGCGCCTTTCCAGCCTAACCCCGCTGAAGAGGCGATCGGCACGCTGATGCCGGATGCAATCGCGCCGCACAGATTCATAGAAACCGAGTAGACGCCGGTCATGATGCCTAAATTTCCGGGAAACTTATGTTTAATGAGACTCGGCAGCAGGACGTTGCATACGGCGATCGACAATCCCAACAGGATCGTTCCGAAAAAGAGAGTGCCGATTCCGGCGATGGAGCGCAGCAGAGTTCCGGCTGTCAGGACAATTAATGATGACAGTAAGACAATCTCGGTCCCGAAGCGCCGGGACAATAAAGGAACAAACGGCGACAGACATGCAAAGGCCAAAAGCGGCACTGTCGTAATGGTGCCGGCAGCCGCATTGGTCATGCCGAGGCTGTCCCGAATTGAGGAAACGAGCGGCCCGACCGATGTCAGAGGCGCTCTGAGGTTGGCCCCTATCAATATGACTCCGATGACCAGCAATATCAGTTTTTTACGCTGACTTGCTTGCAGAATTTGATGTTCGTCTTTAATTTTCATGTTCATCCTCCATGTGTATTGTATCTTTAAATACTCTGATGTATTGGTTGACGGCCTCCATGGCCTGATCCGGTTTCTGTCCGATAATCGCGGCGGCAAGCTGGGTGTGGATCCGGATAGCAGGGGTGATTTCCAACAGGTTATGGACTGACGCACAAAGCGCCTCCGTCATATGCTCGTATAGATCAGAAAGCATGTTGTTATGGGCCGCCTGTACAATTGTTTTGTGCAGCTTAATGTCGGCTTCGGCATACCGTTTTCGATCTTCATTTTGCAAGGCCGCTTCACATTCATCCAAGCATGCCTTCAGTGCTTTCAGGTCTTCGTCATTACGCCTTTCCGCCGCCAATCGTGCAGCTTCTCTTTCGAGTGCGTATCTGACTTCTAATGTTTCAAGCAAATTTGATTTTTTAATATGGCGGTAAAATGCCGCGCCGAGAACACTGGATGAGCTGACATACGTACCGCTTCCCTGCCTTGTCTGAAGCAGGCCGGCATGTACGAGCGCCCGAATGGCCTCACGCAATGTGTTTCTGCTCACATCAAATTGCTTCATTAAATCCAGCTCAGGGGGAATGCGCGTCCCGACCGGCCATTTATCCGATTGAATTAACGATTCAATTTGCGCCACCACTTGTTCTACGAGCGACAGTCTGCTTGTTTTGGATATCTCCATCAAAACACCTCTGAAATTTGTAGGATGATTCTATCATTGGGTAATATAACATAAAAGAAGCGAAGATGTAAATCAGCGGCAACAAAAAAAGAGTGAGTTTTTCTCTCACTCTTCGGCGCTTTATGAACGTTTTATATTGACTGAGGTCACGACAAACTTGTCATGACGGTGGCGGGAAAATGAATATTCAAAGGGAGTGCCGTTGTCCAAAAAGCCTACATGCTCGACTTCAAGTATCGGGTCATCCGGCCGGCAGCCGAGATATTGCTGATCCATATCATCCGACTTGCACGCTCTGATTTTTCTGTGTGAGCCTGCGATTTTGAGCTGGAGTTCCCGCGTAATATGATCGTAGATGGAATGGTTGAGCACCTCGTCATTAATGCCGGGTATAAGGCTCGCCGGCATGTACGTTTTTTCAAGAACGTACGGTTCGCCTTCAACGATTCTGAGCCTCACTACATAATAGACGGGAGTCTTTTCATCGATGGCCAAATGTGCGGCGACATCTTGAGACGGAAACTGCACTTCAAACCGGATGACCTTGCTCTTGATATCTTTGCCTTTTAACAAATTGCTCAAGCCGAGAATTTCGTTGCTGACTACGTGAACGTGCTCATCCTGCATGGCTGATTGAATGATAAACGTGCCGTGCCCTCTTTTTCTGAAAAGCATCCCTTCAGCCGCAAGTGTATCAAGCGCCCGCTTCATCGTCATCCGGCTGCACCCGAACTCCGCAGCGAGCGTCTTTTCATCCGGGATCGGCTGATCTATGTCATATACACTGCTTTTAATCCTCTTTCTCATTTCGTTGGCGATTTTTTCGTACTTATTCATCGGTTTCCTCCGGCTGTATAATGTTTGATCTGTATAGACTCCTTACGGTTATCATAAATTTTTTTCCCTGCTTCATCAATGACGTTACAGGCGCCGATATTGAAATTTGAAAGGATTTCCTCGAATTTTCTATGGAATCTCCCTCACTATTATGGTAGAATTTTTTGCAGAAACGGACACAACCGAATATTGCATACATTGTATAACCTCAATGATATGGTTTGAGGGTGTCTACCAGGAACCGTAAAATCCTGATTACAAAAATTGTCCCGTACACTTTTTGTAATCAGGATTTTTTATTTTCTAAAAAATAAAAAAAGGAGTATCTGTACATGAATTTCAAAGTATTTCTGCTTGCAGCATCTACCATCGCAGTCGGATTGGTTGAATTAATTGTGGGCGGTATTCTTCCGCAAATCGCTTCCGACTTAGATATATCCATCGTCAGCGCAGGGCAGCTGATCAGCGTGTTTGCGCTCGGTTACGCGGTATCCGGCCCGCTGCTTTTGGCAGTGACGGCAAAGGCTGAACGAAAGCGGCTTTATTTAATCGCACTGTTTATTTTCTTCCTAAGTAATCTGGTCGCTTATTTCAGTCCCAATTTCGCCGTACTTATGGTGTCACGGGTGCTCGCTTCCATGAGCACAGGGCTGATTGTCGTCCTTTCTTTAACGATTGCTCCTAAAATCGTGGCACCTGAATACAGAGCGCGGGCGATCGGCATCATTTTCATGGGGTTCAGCTCCGCAATCGCTTTAGGCGTGCCTATCGGTATTATCATCAGCAATGCCTTCGGATGGCGCGTTCTGTTCTTGGGAATCGGCGTATTATCTCTCGTTTCCATGCTGATTATCAGCGTCTTTTTCGAAAAAATACCTGCTGAAAAAATGATTCCGTTTCGTGAGCAGATCAAGACGATCGGGACCGCCAAAATTGCCAGCGCACATCTTGTCACCTTGTTTACATTGGCGGGGCATTACACACTCTATGCCTACTTTGCGCCTTTTTTGGAAAGAACGCTTCATTTGAGTTCCGTTTGGGTCAGTGTATGCTACTTTTTGTTCGGTCTGTCAGCGGTATGCGGCGGCCCGTTCGGAGGCTGGCTGTATGACCGCTTAGGGGCATTTAAAAGCATCATGCTTGTGACCGTTTCTTTCGCTCTGATCCTGTTTATTCTTCCGCTGACAACGGTTTCTTTAATCATTTTCCTGCCTGCGATGGTGATCTGGGGATTGCTCAGCTGGAGCCTTGCGCCGGCGCAGCAAAGCTATTTAATCAAAATTGCGCCTGAGTCTTCCGATATTCAGCAAAGCTTCAACACGTCCGCTTTGCAGATCGGCATCGCGCTCGGGTCAGCCATCGGCGGCGGCGTGATCGGACAAACCGGTTCAGTCACAGCAACAGCCTGGTGCGGAGGTTTGATTGTCATTATCGCTGTCGCGTTAGCTGTATTCTCTTTAACGAGACCTGCTTTGAAAAGAAAATCCGCATAAATGTGAGACCGCAAAAAAGCCAAAGGAGTTCCTTCGGCTTTGGCGGTCTTTTTATTTTGCGGCAGCAAGCTCGTCTTCTGTCACCCATTTATGATTGGTTACTTTTTGGCCGCCGTCAGTCGGTGTATAGTCGACCATATAAACGGTTGTCTTTTTGGCTGAATCAATAACGGCTTCGGCGCCCTTCATGCCTTTCATATGGGATGCCTCGATCACGGCCTTGTCACCCGGTTTTAACGTTTTATTACCGGCGCCCTTCAGCTCTTCCTGAATGACCCATTTATGATCTTCGACGCGCTTTCCTCCCGTTTCCGGAGTGTAAGATACACTGTAAACCGTTGTATCATAAGCACCTTTTACGGTTCCTTGCGCATTTTTCATGCCTTTCATATGAGAAGCTAAAATCATGACGTCACTGCCGACCTTATAAGTCGGATTTTCGGCCTTCTTTAAACCTTTCGGCACCTCGGATGAACCTGAGTGATTCATGTCTTCGTGAGAGTGCGTTTCTTTGTCTTTCGCTTTTTCGCTTCCTCCTGAAGATTGGCTGTTGCATCCGGCAAGCGCCAGAACGGGGATCAGGAGAAACATGCTGAATAAAAATAGTCTCGCTTTCATTTCAAGAACTCCTTTGCCTTTTTGATTTTTCACTTTCCCTTTCGTTTCTTCGGTAAAACAAAAAGATGGCCTGTCATTTCTCCTAATTCTTCAAATCTCTCTTTATTGCCTTTCATCAGGTGAAATTGTTCACAAAATGTACACATTAATGGAGATGCAGTATAATTCAATTATCAGATAATAGGGGGAACTCATCATGAAAACGAAGGTTTTTGCGGTGGTATTGGGCGCTGTTTTAATGATTGCGGGGTTGGTTTTGGCAGAGGTTTCGCTTTATATGGAATACATCACAATGCTCGGAGCTATGATTTTTTCTTCTATATTTATGTCAGAGCCGAAAAGAAAATTTCGCGTCATCAAAGGGGTTTGACTTTTCTATTACCGCCGTCTTCTCAGGACGGCGGTTTTGTTTTGCATGTCACTCAGTCTATCCGCACAGCCGTTTCTTCTGTGCCGTCCTGATATAAAACAAAATGCGGGGCTGTTTGTGCTTTATCACCTGCAAATTCAATTTCAAGCGGCAGCGCCCTGACAAAATAACGGGTTTCCGTCATTGGGAATAATTCGAATGGTGTCTGCCCGTCTATTGTAAGATACAATCGGTTTTCTTTTACCGCCGCCGATGCATGTGTGTCATCCTGAAATGAGTAATTGCCGGTAAATCTGCTGTAAATCGCAGGATCGATATCTGCTTTTTTCTGATCTGCCGGACGTTTCGGAATCACGTATGGCTGATCAAATAAGATGTTTACAGCCGCGGCAATTACAGCTTGTTCAAATTGATACGATTGTTCCATATTGCTGAGATAAATCAGTGTTTTATTCTGGTCAATATACCGGATCATCAGAGTTGAATAGCCCGGCCAGCCTCCGTCGTGACTGATAACCTTCCCTTTTTGCCGGCTGTTTTGAATCATCCAGCCAAATCCGTATCCGAATTGCTCTTCTTCATTCCAATAGCCCGGTGTAAACGCTTGATCTTTAGACTCTTTGCCGATGATTTCTTCCGTATAAAGAGCCTGATCAAACAGATATAAATCTCTAATAGCGGAGTTAACGGTTCCGTCACCTTGAATCCCGTCAAGAAAGACGACATAATCGGTTTCCTCAAGATCATCCGGCAGCACATATTCTCCGGAATGAACATCATACACATAGCCATATGCATAGTTCGGGATGTTTTCTTTACTCAGCCTTCTGTTATAAATCCGCGTATCGTGCATACGAAGCGGATGAAATACGGCTTGTTTCATAAATTCAGCAAAACTCATGCCTGATACAATTTCTATAATAACCGCTAACACCACATACCCCGTATTACTGTACAGCCACTCCTTGCCCGGCGGGAAATAAGCATCCGGCTTATGCTGCTTAAGCATATCGATCACATCTTGATTAACGGCAATTCTGTCCCGGTCCCAATGTGTTAAGAACAACTCCATATAGTCCGGCAATCCTGACGTATGATGGAGTAAATGCCGAATGGTAATGCCCGGATAAGGAAAATCAGGAAGCCACTGCTCTATCATATCGTCATAACGCAGCTTCCCTTGCTGCTCTAAAATGATAACGCCCAAAGCTGTAAACGGCTTCGATACTGAGGCCAATTCAAAGACCGATTGGTCATTCAGCATCCTCTTTGTATTCAGTTCTGCAGCGCCGAATGCCCCCTGGTATAAGATGCGGCCGTTTTCCGCTGCCAATACAGCGCCGTTTATTTCATGCCTTTCGTCTAAAGTGCTGAAAAGCTGTTCAAAAGCTTGTTTTTTCTTATCGTTCATTTCACGAACCTCCATATACAAGCTGATTTACTCTTTTATACGAACGGCCGCTTTAGAAGTTTCAATATTTTCCCTTCTCGAAACACCAGTCAGTATACTGCCGCTTCAGGCAGCCGCGGAGGTTTGATGAATGTCTTTTATTCACACAATACTGTGCAGGCTTCAAATTCAACATGCTTCTCGTCTTTATTTGCACCGGCAATTTCCATGGTCGAAAACATCGCGCAGACGACGGCTTTGTATTCGTTCATGACGGTTTGAATTTCAATCAGGAACCGTTCGGATGAAGCCGCGTATTCCGTTACGTACTCTTTCATTTTGCCGATAATATCATCTGCCTGACGGCTGAAGCCGGCCGCCTCCAAGTCACTCTCAAACTGGTTTTTGTTGATCATATGAATATGCATTTTTAAAAGGCTCCTTTCAGCAGCATTTTGTGGTTATATCTACTGTAAAGGACAGGCTTGGATAAACTTTTAATAAAATATGAACAAAATATGAATTGGCTCATCGGCCTGACCGGCGGGCTTTCGGCTGTGCTCCGTTTCATTTGGACTACCTGAAATAATGACTTCTTTACTCTGTTAAAAACAGCTCATATATGATCTAATACCAGTAAAATGTTTAGGAGGCGGCCTATGTCAGCAGCAGGAAATCGGCAAAAATTTTGGGTCATGGCGATGCTTATAGCGGTCTTTGCCGTGTTCGTTTTCTCTTTTTCTGAGAATCATTCACAAAAGGACTGGCACACGGCGGTTGACCAGGCGTCAGTGAATGTCTTCGGCCAGCAGATCTTTGAAAAAGACCGTCTGGCAAAAACACTCGACGCACGTGAGGCAGAATCTCTTTTGACTCTTGTGAAACTTGCAAATGAAGAACATCACATCATCTAAAAGCCATTATAAAAAGCCTGTTTCCCTTTGGCAGAGGAAACAGGCTTTTTCCATGTATTATTGAGCATGTTTTTGTTCAATAAACCGGTCGATCCGGGCCAGAACATCCTTCATGTCCGTACAGTCTTTAAAGCTTTCATTAATGGCTTGAATGCCTTGTTTGTATTTTCCGTTATGCAGCACTTCTTTCGCGGCAAGCTTTACCTTTTCAGCGCTCACTTCATCTTTTTGCACGGTATAGCCTGCATCCAATTCAGTCAGGCGGCGCGCAACCATCGGCTGGTCTTTATCGTGCGGGATGACGACCAGCGGCACTTGATAATGAATGCCTTCATTTACACTGTTCATTCCGCCATGCGTGACAAACACGTCGGCTTGCTCCAGCACTTCAAGCTGCGGCACGTACGGGGCGATGATAAAGTTTTCCGGCGCCTGTTTGATTTTCGACAGATCGGCTTTTTCCCCGGCGGCAATGACTACTTTTCCTTCAAAATCTGAGAACGCGTCTATGCACAGATTGAAAAACGCTTCCGTGTCCCCGAGCACCGTTCCCATTGAGATATAAATGACTTTTTCATTCTTTAATGAGTCAATCGGGAAGTCGACGCGCCCTTTTCTCTTCGGAAAACTCGGACCGATAAATAAATACTCATCTCCGAATGTCTCACTTTCGGGCTGAAAATACCTGCTTGTATAGACGACGTTCAATTCACCTGTGTTGTTCATAAATTGAACCATGCTGTCAGGGGCGACACCGTATTTGTCTTTCATCTCGGCCAACAGCTCTTCACATTCCCTGTCCGGCTGAAACGGCACGCCCGATTCCGGATGGAGCGGCAGTATTTTCAGACGGTCTTCATTGAATAGGAAGGATGCTGAAGAAGAGATGCCGGGAATGTTGAGATAATCCCGCACCAGCTCTCCCGCACCGAATTTATCATAATAGACGGCGTCGAATTGAATGTCCTCTGACAGCCGCTGCACAATATGTAAAATCTCCAGTGACGTTTTGATATGAACCTTTAAAAATGCAAGTATGCCGGACGGACTGCCGGGATCAATAGGTGTCATTCTGAGCAGATCGCTGTGAAGATGAACTTTCGCCCCTACTCCTTCCAGTCTGCTTTTGTATTTTTCCGTTGAGATATAATGAACGTGATCGCCCCGTTCGCTGAAGGCCTTTGTCATACCCAAAGTCGGGTTTACGTGTCCTTCTGCGGGAAAATTGATCATCAGAATATGTTTCGCCATTTTTCAAACTCCTTTGCCTTTTTTGCGTCTCTTCCATATCCATCATAAATGACGCGGAAAAAATCATGCAAGGAACATCCGTCAGGTCTTTATGACGGTTCGATGACATCGGCAAAAAAAAAGACAAGGCTTTTCACCTTGTCTATCGTGATGATTCGTCTGTTTCTCCCGCTTTGAGCACGCCTTTCAGATGTTCTTCATCATGCTTGAGATGCTCCGTCATATATTGCACGGCTTTTGTTTTATCGCCCTTTTTTATTTCTTCAAAGACTTTCCGGTGCTCATGCAGGATAACCTCCGCACGGTCATCGCCTTTAAAATTAAGAACTCTGCAAAAATTAATCAGCACATTGACATGCTCAAGCAGCATGGCCAGCCGGCTGTTGCGGCTGAAATCCACAAGGAGCCGATGAAACGACTCGTTTAAGGAAATAATCTCAGTCTCTTTGACGCCTTTATTGATGGCTTCTTCCGTCTCCCGCAGCTGTTTTTCAATGAGGTCAATTTCACTCTCAGCCGCTTCATCAATAACGAGTTCGACCGCCAGTGATTCAAGTGACATTCTGATTTTATAAATCTCTTCAACATCCTTAACGGACAAAGAATAAATGACAAAGCCGTTTCGATCGTCTGCCGTCAAAAGCCCGTCCTTTTCAAGGAGCCGCATGGCTTCTCTGACCGGCGACCGGCTGACTCCGAAATCCTTGGCCAGCTGAGTCTCATTCAGCCGTTCACCCGGTTTAAAAATCCCGTCAAATATCATTTTTTTCAATTGGGAATAAAATTGCAGATAATACGGGATTGGCTTATCTAATTTAAAATTATCCATCTTTCCTACCTCTTCATACAATTTAGGCCTTATTGTTACCATGATCATATAACAGTTTATCTATGGAAGCAACATTCCCGAGCTTGTCAGCATATCGGATGTGGCGTAATATGGAATTATGATGAACGACGGTCGACGGTCTGCCGTAAACCGAAAACAATTCATTCAGAGGTGACGGAAACATGAAAACTTACAAGATTGCCAGCATACCGGGGGACGGTGTGGGGAAAGAAACAATTCCGCAAGCGGAGCGGGTGTTGAACGCGATCGCCGAATTACATGGAGGCATTGCCTTTGATTTCACTTCTTTTCCGTGGAGCTGCGAGTATTATTTGGAGCACGGGACTATGATGCCGGATGATGGATTAGAAACGTTACAGCACTTTGATGCTTTGTTTTTGGGAGCGGTGGGGAATCAAAAACTCGTCCCCGATCATGTTTCGCTGTGGGGGCTGCTCATTAAGATACGCCGGGAATTTGAACAGGTGATTAATGTGCGGCCGGCAAAGCTCCTGCCGGGAATCACTTCCCCCCTCGTTAACCCGAAGGATTTTGATCTGATAGTCGTCCGCGAAAACAGTGAGGGCGAGTACAGCTCTGTCGGCGGCAGAATCTATCAGGGTGAGGACGAAATCGCCATACAAAACGCGGTCTTTTCCCGCCGGGGTACGGAAAGAGTGATGCGGTATGCTTTCGAACTGGCGGAAAGTCGGCGGAAACACGTCACAAGCGCGACGAAATCAAACGGTATTATTCACTCGATGCCGTTCTGGGATGACATCTTTAAAGAGGTCAGCCGGGAGTACGCCGGGATTGAGACGGATTCCCAGCACATCGATGCACTGGCGGCCTTCTTTGTCACGCAGCCGGAACGCTTTGATGTCATTGTCGCTTCGAATTTGTTCGGAGATGTGCTGACAGATATCGGCGCGGCGATTATGGGAAGCATCGGAATCGCTCCCGCAGCCAACATCAATGTAAACGGCAAATACCCTTCCATGTTTGAGCCTGTTCACGGCTCCGCCCCGGATATTGTCGGAAAAGGAATTGCCAATCCTATAGGCCAAATATGGACGGCGAAATTAATGCTCGATTCATTCGGAGAAGAGGAACTGGGCCATCTCCTCTTACAATCTATTGAAACGGTCACAAACAGCGGCATTCTGACTCCTGATGTCGGCGGAAAACATTCAACGGAAGATGTCACTTCCGCTATTATTTCTCAAATCAAGAACAGATAATACGAAAAAACCGCGGGCAGGAAAACTGCACAGCGGTTTTTTTCGTCTCAGACGGGACGGACCGCGCAGAAACAGGCCGATTCACCTGTGAAGCCCGCAATACGGCCTGATTGATCCTTTTCTACAGAAAAAAACCGCTGTATATCACGAGGAGCATCCAGCATCTGTTTTTCCAGTAATGCGGCTTTCTCTTCAGTCAGGCCTGCCCGTTCACACCAGACGGTAAATTGAAATGGTTTCAAAAAGCAGACAGCGGATTCAATCCGGAAGCCGGCTGTCTCCAGAAAACGGAGCCATTCTGTTTTTTTCCACGCCCGAAAGTGGCTCTGATCCCGTTTCTTTTCAATGTCATTATAAAAATGGTCATATTCATCCTTTTCAGGTGCGGTATTGTCAATGAGAAGCAGTCTGCCGCCCGGTTTGACAACCCGAAACGCTTCATGAACAAAGGCTCTGACATCGGGAAAATGATGCGCCGCGATTCTGCATGTGACGATATCGAAAGCAGCATCGGAAAACGGCATCTTTTCAGCATCGCCATTTTCGAATGACACGTTCGTCCATCCGTTTCCGGTTATAAATGCTTCAGCGGCTGCTAACATTTCTTCCGTGAGGTCATATGCGATAACAGAGCGTACGAGAGGAGCGAGAGCGTTAGCCGTATGTCCGCCTCCCGTCGCGATATCCAGCACGTTCATATGCTTTTCGGCACCGGAAGCTGAAACGAGATACGCCAAATCCTCTCCTGCGGCGTGTCCTGGACTAGTCACATATTTCGCGGCGTTTTTGGCAAATTGCCGCTGCGCCTGCTGTTTAATTGAATCCTCCATTATAATCGGGCCCCCTTTTCTTTCTGATTGCTGCCTTAATCAAAATAAACGGGTTCGTCCGGATGTTTGAGATATGCAAACATCCTTTCAATCTGACTTTCCGTATTGCGGGCTTCAGATAGCGGCGGCAGTTCCGTTTCCGCAAAAAAGCCGGCCGCGCTTGTTTCCGTTCCCTCCCTGAGCCGGCCGCCGATGATCTCGCATTTGATAAACACTTTGTAAACGTGGACGGCGGACGGCGGATGGGAATGGCATTTCTTATCCATTACAGCTAACAGTTTAACGGGCTTTACGTCGATTCCCGACTCCTCTTTTACTTCTTTGACAGCGGTCTCGCCCGGAGAAATCCCGATATCAGCCCATCCGCCCGGCAGCGCCCATCTGCCGTCGCTTTTCTCTCTTACCATTAATATGCTCTGATCTTTAAAAACTGCCGCTCTGATATCAACTTTCGGAGTGGGATAGCCCGTGTCACCGGCGAATACGTCTTTAATGATTCTTTTGTCGATGCCGGTATGATGCGCCATGATATCCACGCTTATTTTTCTTATTTCTTCAAATCTCTCAATATCATATATGTCTTTGGAATAAGCCAGCCCCGCTTGCGCCGCGGATTGAAGCTGTTTTGCCCATTCAAGCCATTTTGGCTCCATTTTTTCACCGCCCGTTATGTTAATTGACGAAACCCTGAGGGTCCGGGTATTGCACCTTGAGAGTACCGGTGCCCATGATCCGTTTCTGCTCCTTGTTTTCTGTTTATGGAGGGGCGAATCCTGCCGGGAAAACAGAAAAAAGCCATTCATTTGCTGAATGGCTTTTTTTCATTTTCTATTTTTCTTTCATGACGAGAACGACGCCTGAAACAATAAGGGCCGCCCCGATCCAGAAGGTTCCTCCGATCGTCTCTCCCAGCAGCAGCCAGCCGAGCAATGTCCCGGAAAGCGGCTGAAAGAAGAAAAACAGACCGCCGCTTGCCGCATTCAGCAATTGCAATCCGCGATTCCAAAGCATGAACGCGCAGGCGGTTGAGATCACACCCAAATATAAAAGTCCGCCCCATATCTCAGGCCGGGCAAGCTGAGACAAAGGAATCTCCTGAAGCGGGCCCGCTGTAAACGGGGTCAGGATGACAAATGCGACGCAAATGGAATACGTTGTGACGACAAGCGGTGAGTAATGGCCGGGAACCCGTTTCATCAGCACGGACATCAAAGCCCATGTCAGCGCCGCAGCCAGAAGCGAGAGACCGCCGAGCTGGCTCGACATATCGAGATCTCCGTTCCCCACAATGAGCAATACTCCGATCGTCGCCAGCCCTGTCGATATTCCTTTTTTCAGCGTTAACCGCTCTTTCAACATCAGCCGGGCAAATACAACCATAAATGCGGGAGTGGATGCCGTAATAATCGCACCCATCTGCGCGGTTGATAATTTCGTGCCGATTTCCTGCGTGACGATCGAAATCGTGTTGCCGATCAATCCGATCGCAGCGATCAGTAATAAATCACGTTTATGAACTTTCCAGGATTGGCGTGTAAACAAACTGAGAATCAAAAGCGAAAGAAGCGCCACCGCATATCTCAGCCATACCAGTTCAAGCGGCGGAATGACCGCTACCACAACTTTTACAACGACATACATACCGCCCCAGATACTGGCGGCCAATGCCAAATAAATCGAACCGAACAATGTATTTTTCAATTTGATGCACCCTCCGTTATCATATTAGGTCACGTTATATGCCCTAACGGAGAGAAGCGCAGTCACTTTCCTCCATTAAGGGCGGAGAAGTGCTGCCGGTACATCATGTTCAAATAAGGGCGCTAGAAACATATCGTGTTTCACCTCAATTGCAATCTGATTTTTCTCATTATACAAGGTTTGTTAAAAGACGTAAATGAACGGCGGCATCGGCTTTATGGATTGCGGACTTGCAGCTGGATTCTTGTGATCTGATTGTCAAACCCGTCCGCCACAACCTCATCAAGCATATATTCTTCATATGCATAATCGCCCATTTCCAGCCCATACTCTTCAATAAACTGCATGATGCTGCGGTAAGCCGCTTCCGCTTCATCCCCTATTTGGTACCCGACGGCATAAAGCCCTTTCGGCTTGATATGGAGGTCTCTATTCTCTATGCCTTCTTCTGTCTTCATATAAAAATGGGTGTAGTTGTAGAATTCTTTTTTCAGAATCTGCTCCCGCGCAAACAGTCCGCCGACCGGATGCCCCTGATCGAGCTCATGTACCCGCATATAACGGATCAATTCGGAAATGGCGGCAGTGTATTGCCGTTCTGGCAAATGGAGTACGGGTCGTCCTATCATAAGTGTCTCTTCATCTAATCGCTGCAATGAGACGGAGGAAAAGTCTGTCTCCAAGGCTTGTTCGGTCAGCTTCACCTTTGTCTGAATCATCCTTTGCAGGTGCTCCAGCTTTTTGATTTTGCTTTCGATTTCTGAAGATTTCTCTTTTAAAAGCGTGATGATACCCTCAGGAGTTTTGTCTGTTAAGAGCGGTTTGATCTGCTTCAAGGGCACGCCGACCTCCTTAAACAGGCCGATGACCTGGAACAGTTCGAATTGATGATAGGAATAGTATCTGTATCCGTTCGCTTTTTTGATTTCCGGAGAAAGCAGGCCGATCTCGTCATAATGGAACAGGGTTTGTTTTTTTACGTGGCACAGTTTTGCAAATTCACCCGTTGTGAAGTATTTTCTGACGTCTTCGCTCATAATGCCTCCTTGACTATACGGTAACCATATCCTTTATGATGATCATTGTATCCGAGAGAAGGCTGATTCACAAATGGCTTACGCAATGAAAGCTTTACCGTCTCAAAAAAAGCGGAAGAGGAGTCTCAAGTATGACGATTGAAATCAGAACAGTCACGGAAGAAAACCGTGCCGATATACTGGCGCTTCATGTAAGGGAAAGCCAGACTTCATTTATTGAAACCGCGGAAGAGTGCTTACAAGATGCTGAGGATTGCCGGCATTATCAGCCGGCCGGTCTTTATGTTAACGGGGAATTGGTCGGCTTTGCCATGTACGGATGGTTTCCGGAATATGATGAGGAAAATGAAAACGGCAGAGTGTGGCTTGACCGTTTTTTTATTGATGAACGTTATCAGGGACGGGGATTGGGCAAGCTGTTGCTTGATGCCCTTATCCGCCATCTCGTTCGAATATATGATTGCAGACGGATTTATTTAAGCCTGTTTGAAGATAACGTCCACGCATTGCGGCTTTATCAAAAATTCGGCTTCTTATTCAATGGAGAGCTGGACTCAAACGGGGAAAAAGTGATGGTGAAAGAGCTGTAAACCCTCTGTATAAAAGCGATTCGGCTTCTTGCCAATACCTTAAATTTGAGGTAACATAAAGATATTAGACGACGGTCGACGGACTACGGTCGATTATTAAAACCTGATACAGCGGAGCGGAACATGGTGATCAGGCATCTAAATGGAGGAGAAGATTGTGCTTATTATACTCGTTATGTTTCTTCTCGGGATTATTCTCGGGTTTATCGGCGCCGGGGGAGCCGGTTTTGTCATTGCACTTTTAACTATACTGTTTCACGTACCGATTCATACGGCGTTGGGCACCTCCCTTGCCGGAATGGCTTTCACAAGTTTATCTGGGGCTTTCAGCCACTACCGTGAAGGCAATATTCAGATGAAAATCGGTCTCATCGTCGGCGTTTTTGCGGCATTCGGTTCGTTTTTCGGGGCAAGGCTTACTTCCCTTATCCCCGCAGATTTGCTGCATTACTTGACGGCGGGCATGCTGTTTTTATCTGCTCTGCTTATTTTAGTCCGGTTATTTATTGTAAAAGAAACACATGAAGATTCCGGACGGCAAAGCAATCTGAACATATGGGTGAAAGCCGTTGTACTCGGTGTCATCGCAGGAATCTTGTCCGGAACATTCGGGATCGGCTCTGCCCCTTTCATCCAAATCGGCTTAATGATTCTTTTGCGCTTATCTATCCGCCAGTCGGTCGGCACCACCATGCTTGTCATTATCCCGCTTGCGGTCGGCGGAGGACTCGGTTATGTGACGGAAGGATTTGTCGATTATATGCTGTTGGTCAAAGTGCTGATCGGAACGATGTGCGGCGCATATGTCGGAGCGAAATTCACCAACCTCGTGCCGAAAGTCATTCTGAAATCAGCCATCTTTTTAACACCGGCCATCGCCGGTCTCATGCTTTTATTTTAAACTGAAACGGGAGGCGGCCGCCTCCCGTTTTTTTCTGTTCTTCACCTGTTTTCGAAGAGCTTTTTCAGCTTTGCTTCCGTTTCGGTATGATCTACCGGCGTATACACACTGCAGCGCAGATCACTGTTGCCCTGAACCTGAAATGAAGTCAGGTTAAAGACCATTTTTCCCGCCTTCGCGTGGCGGAACTCAATTAATACTTCGGGTGCCGAGCTGACTTCGCTCTCATTCCACAGCGTATGAAATTCCGAATACGTTTTCTCCATTTCTTCTATAAACTGAGAATACCACGTATCAGCTACATACTGGCCGTAATACGTTCTGAAAATGGCGATGAATCCTTTCACAAAGTGCTCCCAGTTCACGGCTAAACTTCTTAATTCTTTTCTGGAAAACAATAGCTCTATGAGATTCCGTTTTTCAGGAGGAATTTGTTCAAAATCTAAAAACACGTGAGCCGCGGCCTGGTTCCATCCTACGATATGACACCGCCTGTCCGAGATAATGGTGGGACAATAACGGAGCTCCTGCAGGATTTTTGAAAGCGACGGGCTGATAACCGCTTCTTCCTCCGCGGTAAACGGCTGCTTCACGCCCTCCTCAATGGCAAGCGCGTATAAATAATTTCTCTCATCTTTGTTGAGCTGCAGCGCATCGGAAACGGCGTCCAATACGGCTGCGGACACTTTAATATCTCTGCCCTGCTCCAGCCACGTATACCACGTGGTGCTTACGCCGGCTAATTGCGCGACCTCTTCTCTTCGGAGTCCGGGCGTTCTTCTCCGTGTGCCCATCGGCAGCCCGGCCATCTGCGGAGAAATTTTGGCCCGCTGCGTTTTTAAAAACTCTGAAAGCGCCTGCAATCTTCCTTCTGGTATCATACCGAATCTCTCCTCTCTTACCCTGGTATTCATTATACTAGGATAATCAACAACTTGTAATAGGATAATTGCGAGTTACAATAAATACATACCGAAGGAGGAATGACCATGAAAAGAGTTGTGATCACCGGAATGGGAGTGATTTCACCTCTCGGCAATGATGTGCATACATTTTGGAAACACCTGACGGAAGGAAAATCGGGAATCTCTTTCATCGATTCGTTTGATGTCTCCGATTCAAAGACAAAAATAGCCGGCACCGTCCGTGATTTTGACGCAGAAGAAAGATGGGGCAGAAAAGAAGCGAGACGGCTTGACCGTTTCAGCCAGTTTGCTTTAGCGGCAGCGGAACAGGCGCTTGAAAGCTCCGGGATTCAGCTCGATCAGATTGACCGTGAACGCCTCGGCGTGTACGTCGGCTCGGGAATCGGCGGCATCACGACTTTGATTGATAACGTTCATACTTTAAATGAACGGGGAGCGCGAAAAGTGAGCCCGAGCCTTGTCCCCATGATGATCTCAAACGCGGCCGCCGCTCAAATCAGCATCAGATTAGGCGCGCTCGGCCCCTCACTTTCTCCCGTCACCGCGTGTTCCATCGGCAATACGTCGATCGGGGAAGCTTTCAACGCCATTCGGAATGATGACGCAGATATCATGTTTGCCGGGGGAGCGGAAGCGGCGATTACGAATTTGTCATTAGCCAGCTTCGGCAATGCCCACGCGCTGTCAGCGAGAAACGAAGACCCCGCCGCGGCAAGCCGGCCGTTTGACGCGGATCGCGATGGGTTTGTCATGAGTGAAGGCGCGGGCATCTTAGTATTGGAATCATTGGATAGCGCAATCGGCAGAAACGCCCCGATCCTCTGTGAGGTGCTCGGCTACGGCGCAAGCTCTGACGCCTATCATATGGTAGCCTCCCATCCGGAAGGAACGGGCGCATACCTGGCGATGAAAAACGCTTTGAAAAAGGCGAACGTTTCAGCGGAAGACATTGATGTCGTAAGCGCTCATGCGACAAGCACAAAAGCCGGAGATCTTTCTGAAACATTGGCCATCAAGACATTATTCGGGGAGCTTGCCTATGACATTCCGGTTACGGCCAACAAATCAATGCTCGGCCACATGCTTGGCGCGGCAGGCGGCGTTGAAGCCATCGCTCTGACAGAAAGCCTGAGACACGGCATCATTCCGCCGACGATCAATCTGCAGCACCCTGATTCGGCATGTGATTTGGACTATGTAGCAGACGGACCCCGCCAGCAATCGTTAACGATCGGCCTTTCCAACTCATTCGGCTTTGGGGGGCATAATTCGGCGATCGTGCTGAAGAAATATGAATAGCGGGCATCAAAAAAAGGAGTGAATCATTTCACTCCTTTTTTGCTTTCTCCGGTTTTGTTGTTAAGGCGAAAAAAGCGATGGAACCGATAACGGATGTCGTGAACATTATTGCCCCCATCGGCACGGCCGTCGCTTCATTCATCCCCACAAGCGGCGACACGATGGAACCGAGAAGAAGCGGAAGCATGCCGAGCAGTGCGCTTGCGCTTCCCGCGCGGTGTCCCTGCTTTTCCATCGCCAATGTAAAGGTGCTTGTCAGCGTCATGCCGATCGTAATCATATAAATAAAAATGGAAATCACCAGTGCCGCCAGCGGCCCGTGAATGATTGTCATGACGAGCAGAACGGCAGTCGCCGTCATCGCTGTAATCACGCCGATTCTCAGCAGGCTTTTTTCGTGAATGATCCCGCCGAAACGCCCGATGATAAAGCTTCCGGTAATGATCGCCAGACCGTTTATGCCGAATAAAACACTGAATACCTGAGGCGTTACTCCGTAAATATCCTGATACACGAAAGGCGTTCCGGAGACATACGCAAAGCTCCCGCCGTGAATAAAACCGACCGTCAGCGCATAGCCGATAAATGACCGATCCTTCAGCAGGCTTCCCATTGTCCGCACGGAATTTCCGATGGAGCTCGGAATCCGCTTTTCCGGCGGCAGGGTTTCTGTCAGCTTGAGCGCAATGATGATTACAAGCAAAAAACCGATAAACGTTAAAAAGAGAAAAATCGTATGCCATGATGCAAACGGAAGCAGTAAAATCGCGCCTCCCGTCATCGGCGCCACCATCGGCGCGACGGCGGTAATGACCATCAGCAGCGAGAAAAATTTAGAAAGCTCTCTTCCCGTAAACACATCTCTGACGATTGCACGGGATAAAACGAGTCCTGCCGAAGCGGTGAACCCTTGAAGAAAACGGGCAATCACTAGTGTTGCAATGTTCGGTGCAAGTGCGCAAAACAGAGAAAACAACGCAAATAAAAAAATACATAGTAATAACGGTTTTCTTCTTCCCTTCGCGTCACTTAACGGGCCGACAACAACCTGTCCGATTGTCAGCCCGATCAGACATGCGGTTAAACTGAGCTGGACAAGCGATGCGCGGGCGCTTAAATCTTCAGCGATTTCAGGGAAACTCGGCAGATACATATCTATATTGAGCGGCCCCAGTATCGCAAGCATGCCGAGAAGAAAAGCAAGCGCAAGCCGCTCCTTACCGGTCGGATTATGCAGCATATCGTTCCCACCTTTCCTTTGTCAATCTCTCAAAACATTTGTATATTGTATCATAATTTTTTCTTTATTTTTAAAAGTTTTCAAAGGGCACAAAAAAACCAAGGGCTGTAACAGCCCTTGGTTCCGGGTCACGCGGTAAAAGGTTTTACGCGTGTTTTTCTTTAAATGCTTTTGCGTATTGATCAGCCGCTATAATGGCATCCGCCACGTCGTCAGCCGTCACGTCAAAAGCGGCATGAATCGTTTCTTCTTCAATCGTCGCGGCTTCTGCCACTTTCATAATGTCCTCTTTAGATGCGTCTTTCAATTTGATGTCTTCAAGTGTGACAGGCAGCCCCAAGCTGATATAAAACGCGATATACCGCTCAATTTCCTCAAGCGAACGTTTTTCCAGCGCCAATTGAACGAGCGTGCCGAATGCCACTTTTTCACCGTGGGTCAAGTGATGGATTTCACCTTCAAGCGCGGTAAATCCGTTATGAATGGCATGTGCCGCAGCTAAGCCGCCGCTTTCAAATCCCAGTCCGCTCAGAAGTGTATTGGCTTCAACCACCGCTTCCAATGCGGGCGTAACGGCTTTCGCTTTCACAGACTCATAAGCGAGACGGCCGTATTTGAATAACACCGCTTCACATTTTTCCGCGATAGCTTCTCCGGCGATGGTAGGAATTCCGCCTGCCATCGTTTTACCGCCATTGGCGATGACACTGCGCGCCTCTATCCACGTCGCCATCGCATCGGCAATCCCTGATGCTAAAAAGCGCGGCGGAGCTTCCGCGACGATTTTCGTATCGACCAGAACCAAGTCAGGATTCTTATGATAGAAACGATAGTTTTCGAACGCGCCTTGTTCAGAATATACGACAGACAGCCCGCTTGTCGGAGCATCCGTTGAAGCGGCCGTCGGCACGATAACGGTGTAGCCGTTTATTTCATCTGATACGGCTTTGGCGGTATCAAGCGTTTTACCGCCGCCGACTCCGATGACAATAGTCGCGCCTGCTTTTTCTGCGATGCCGGCAATTCTTTTCATTTCTTCCTGGGAGGCTTCGCCGTTGAAAACCGCCTCTTCAGAAGAAATATTGCTTTTCTTTAATTCAGCCGTCACCTTGTGGCCCGCGATATCCCATACGGTTTTGTCCGCAATGACGACGGCTTTTTCACCAACGCCCTCCAGATGTCCGCCGATCGTTTCAATGGCGTTTTTTCCCTGCACGTATTTGGCCGGACTGATAAAAATTCGTTCCAATGTCATCATCCCTTCTTCGTTGTCTTTCATTACATTTCTCTTATTGATAGAGCAGAAATGAAAACTCTTCTGATATAATTCCTCGTTTTAACTTGATTTAAACCTCATATACACTGCAGAAAAATCAATTTTCACGGCATTGACAAGATGTGAAGGTGTCTATATAATCTTCGATATTGAAGCTGATCATTCTTTACTGAATGAACAAACGAGATTGTGAATGATTCGTCTTAAAAATTATTTAGTTCTGCTGGATAATTTTTGAGGCGTTTTTGTTTTTTATATATTTTTGACTGCAGAGGAGGTTTGCACATGAAGAACATTTGCAAGGATATACTGATGATTATGGCCGGAGCCTTTCTTATTGCGGCGTCCGTGGAATTTTTCGTCATCCCGAATCATTTAGGGGACGGCAGCACCGTGGGAATCGCTCTCGTGTTATATTATCTTTTCCATATACCTGCAAGTATTACGACTCTGGTTGTAAATTTGATTTTTATCGGGCTGGCTTATAAATTTTTAACAAAAAAAACGATTTTATACACGATACTCGGTACGGGGATGACTTCTGTTTTTCTCAGCGTCGTCAGCTTTATTCCGTTCGGCGTGCACGACATGGTGCTCGGGATTGTATTCGGCGCTCTGCTGATGGGAGCGGGGCTGGCATTGATCTTTATCGCTGACGGATCTACCGGCGGGACCACGCTTTTGGCGTATTTATTGAATTACACAAAGGGCTTTAACATCTCGAAAAGCATGTTTTATATGGATTGTGTCATCATTTTCGCATCCGTTTTAGCGATCGGCATCAATCACATGCTGTATACGTTTATATTCGTATATCTGTGCGCCAAAATCGTCGATATTGTCATTGAGGGTTTCCATAATAAAAAAGCCCTCACCATTATGTCTGACCAATACGAAGAAATCGCCAAAGCCATCACCTCTGAGTACGGCAACGCGGCGACGATTTTTTACGGATACGGGTATTACGGCAGCAAAGACAAGCGCATTATCTATGTCGTCATTAAAAAGAACGAATTGCTGAAAATCAAAAAACATGTTCAAAAAATTGACCCGAAATCATTTATCGTTATTCATGAAGTAAAAGAAGCTGTCGGAGGGCAATTCGGGTTTACAAACCTGCCCGCCGCCGCAAATGAAAAATAACCGCCTGCAGTGTATAGCTGCAGGCTTTTTTTATTCGGCTCTTCCCCGCTCAAAGGTTTTTACATCTTTCAATCGAAGTAGTAAATGAAACCTTTTTGATGGAGGAACATAAAAAATGAATATCAAAACTGACAGGCTCGTCATTCGGACATTTGAACCGGAAGATTGGCAGGATGTCTATGCGTACACATCAAATCCGAATGTCATGAAATATATACCAGAGGGTGTCTTTACCGAAGATGATGCCAGGAAATTCGTTACTGAAAACAGCGGTGAACATGCCGGGAAGTTTCCCGTTTTATTGAAGGATGAGAAAACGGTCATTGGCCACATTGCTTTTTTTCAGTATTTTGGCGATCATACGTATGAAATCGGCTGGGTGTTTCACCCGGAATATCAGGGCAAAGGATATGCTTCAGAGGCGGCGCGCGCCGTGCTGGCATTCGGGTTTAACAAGATGAAATTACACCGGATCATTGCGACATGTCAGCCGGAAAACACGGCTTCGCACCGGGTGATGGAAAAGATCGGGATGAGACGGGAAGGCTTTTTTAAAAAATGCATCCCCCATGATAATGAATGGTGGGATGAATATTATTATGCCGTTTTAGAAGAAGAGTGGGAAGTCTCCAATCTGGAATAAAAAGGCTTATACCCTTTGCTTTTACAGATAAGTGTGTGCTACACTGTTTGTAACAAATACGAAGGGATGATGGGTGGACAATGATTAACTAATCTTATTTTGACCGTTTGAAATCAAATATTTCAAATCAGAAAAAATAGGATTAGTCTGCCCATTTTCTATACGATACGAAAGCTATGTGAAAATAGCTTATTTGATCATGCACAGGTACGGCTAATCCTTCCAAATCAATTGGGAGGATTTTTTTGTCCTCCCTTTAAAGCGAGGGATTGACATATGAAAGAAATGTTAAAAATAAGCGGCATCAGTTATGAAATCAACAGCGTTCCCCTTTTTGAACAGATCAGCGCGAGCGTTCAGCAAGGTGACATCATCGGCGTTATCGGTAAAAACGGCGCCGGCAAATCGTTATTGCTGCAATTGATCTGCAATCAAAAAGCGCCGTCACAAGGACAGATTCAGATGATGCAAGATGTGAACATATATATGGTGGAACAAGAAACGGAAGCTTATGATTCCGGCCATCCGGAGCCTGCGGAGGCAGCCTTGTTAGAAAAGTGGAACGTGCCCGCACGCGCCTTTTCGCAATTGAGCGGCGGAGAAAAACTGAAAGCCCGTCTTGCCAAAGGTTTCTCCTCCTCAAGCAGCCTTTTGTTATTAGATGAGCCGACGAACCACCTCGATCAGCACAGTTTAGAAATACTGCTGAATCAGATCAAGAATTACAAAGGCACCATTATTTTCGTTTCGCATGATCGTGCTTTTATAGATGCAGCGGCGACAAAAATCTGGGCCATCGAAGGAAAGAAACTCATTGAACATAAAGGGAATTATTCAAGCTATATGGAGGTCCGCAAACAGAGAAGGCTGACACAGCAGCGGGAATATGAGAATCAGCAAAATATGATCAGACGGATTGAAGCTCAAATGAACGAGCTGAGCGCCTGGTCGAAAAAAGCCCACGCCCAATCAACGAAAATAGAAGGCTTTAAAGAATACCATCGTGTAAAAGCAAAACGCACGGACGCCCAGATTAAATCAAAGCAGAAGCGTCTTGAAAAAGAGCTTGAAAAAGTGAAAGCAGAACCGGTTGAAGCGGAGTATGAAGTCCGTTTTTCCATTGAGCACCGCAAAAAAGCGGGAAAGCGTTTTTTAGAAGTAAGGGATGTCACAAAGTCATATGACGGCCGAACGCTTTTCAAAAACGTGAATTTCACTGTGATGCACGGTGAAAAGATCGCGATTACAGGCCCGAACGGCAGCGGGAAAACAACATTATTGAAGGTCATCCTCGGTCAGGAAAAAGCGCAGGGCGGCATATGGATATCTCCGTCTGCAAATGTCGGATATTTAACCCAGGAAGTATTCGACCTTCCGCTTGATAAAACCCCCGAACAGCTTTTTTACAAAGAAACGTTCGAAGCAAGGGGCAATGTGCAATCCCTCATGAAGCATTTAGGATTTACCGCAGCGCAATGGACGGAACCCATCGGCAAGATGAGCATGGGAGAGCGGGTCAAATGCAAACTGATGGCGTTTATTCTGGAGGAGAAAGATGTGCTGATTCTGGATGAGCCGACAAACCACCTTGATCTGCCGTCACGCGAGCAGCTTGAAGACACTTTGGCCCGATACGACGGAACGCTTATCATCGTATCTCATGATCGCTACTTTCTCGAAAAGACGACGGACATCCGGCTTGATATCTCAAATGGCAGCGTCCGAAAACAATGGAAAGAATCTCCCTCCGTCAGGGACGATGCTGAAGAACTGCGATTAAAGCTTGAAACCGAACGGCAGGAAGTCCTCGGAAAACTCAGCTTCATGACTCCGGCTGATAAACAATATCGTGAGCTTGATCAAAAATTCAAAGAGCTGACGGAAGAAATCAAGAAATTGAAATGAATGTAAAAGCCCGTGATTGTCACGGGTTTTTTTTTTGAAAGTTCACGTATCATGAAGAATAATTTCAAACTGATTTGTACAACCTACGTTCAGATTTATTATGAGCATGGTTCAGGGGGGCAAAGAATGGCCAAACGCATCGGAATTACGGGAAACATTATGGCTGATCAATCCGGTCCTTTCCCGGGTTATAATCGGGCATATGTCAATAATGATTATATTCAGTCTGTTTCTGAGGCCGGCGGTGTGCCGTTTATACTGCCGGTGATTCAAGAGACGGCGCTTGTAAAGGAACAGGTCTCTCATGTTGACGGGATCATTCTGTCCGGCGGCCAGGACATAGACCCGCTGTTTTACGGCGAAGAACCTTTACAGGCTTTAAGAAAGACCTTTCCTGATCGGGACGCCTACGAGAAGGAGCTGATTCTCACGGCGGTTGCTTTAGAAAAGCCGATTCTGGCCATCTGCCGGGGGATGCATATGTTAAACGTCACTTACGGGGGAACTTTATATCAGGATCTAACACACGCTTCGTTTGCTGACATTAAGCATGACCAAGAAAAAGACCCGCCGTTAAAAACCCATCATGTTTCCTTTGAAAAAGGGACACGTCTCCATTCTTTGTTTGGCGATTCAGCGCGGGTGAATTCATTCCATCACCAGATCATAAAAGAGACGGCGCCTTCGTTTAAAGCCGCGGCTTATGCGAAAGACGGGGCCATTGAAGCGATTGAACGGACGGGTGAATTATTTGTCGTCGGCGTGCAATGGCATCCCGAAATGCTGACAAAAAAACATGAAGACATGAAAAAGCTTTTTTCTCTTTTCATGAATGCGATCAGCACATAAAAAAAGCAGATCATAACGATCTGCTTTTTCATTTTATTCTTCCGGTTTCTCCGGTGTTTTGCCTTGTGTCAGCTTATGGCCTTCGATATCCACATTCGGAATGATCTTATCCAGCCACTTCGGCAAGTACCAGGCCGCATGTCCCATCAGCTTCATGACACTCGGAATAATGGTCATTCTTACAATGAACGCATCAAAAAGAACACCGAAGGTCATTGCCAAGCCCATGGATTTGATCGTAGCTTCTCCCGCAAAGATGAATCCCGCAAAGACGAAAATCATGATCAGTCCCGCCGCTGTTACGACAGGTCCGCTATGTTTCAATCCGGCATGGATGGCTTGTACCGGATTTTTTGTTTTGACATATTCTTCTCTCATTCTGCTGACAAGGAATACTTGATAATCCATCGCCAGTCCGAAAAGAATACCGATCGCTAAAATAGGCAGGAAGGCGAGAATCGGGCCTTTTTCCGGAATGCTGAGCAAGCCGGTGAAATTCCCATCCTGCAGAACGAATACCGATAAGCCGAGTGTAGCGGTCATCGTCAGCAAAAAGCCGACGACGGCGGCAAGGGGCACGAGAAGCGAGCGGAAAACAACGGTCAGCAATACAAACGCAAACCCGACAATGAGAATGGCGAATTCCGGAATGGCATCGTTTAACCGATCTGAAATATCAATGTTCACCGCGGTTGACCCGGTGACGAGCAGGCGGATGCCGTTTTTGTCTGATCGTTTCCGTATATCCTGCACTAACTCTTTCGTTGCCTTATCATTCGGCCCGGTTTCAGGCACTGCCGTAATAATGGCATAGTCCCCTTTTTCGTTCGGCATGGCCGGTGTGACGCTCGCCACATTGTGCAAGTCCTTCATTTCGTTCACGGCGTCTTGAAATGCTTCACTTTTGTTCCCCTTGACCCCTTTTGCATCGGCAACAATTGTCAGCTTGCCGTTAAAGCCCTCGCCGAATCCTTTAGACAAAAGATCATAGGCGCGGCGATCCGGGCTGTCTTTCGCTTTCATTCCCGCATCAGGCAGCCCCAGCTCTAAATGCATGGCCGGCAGACTGATGACGGCTAAAAGAATAATGCTGAAAATGCTTAACAGAATAGGCTTCTTTGTAACGAAGCGCCCCCAGGCATTCGTGTCGGCGCTTTTCTTTTCTTTCTTCTTGTTTGATTTCGGAATCATCCGTTTTCCCACGATTGACAACACCGCAGGAACCAGCGTTACTGATGCCAATACAGCCATCAGCACACTGAGTGCCGCAGTCAATCCCATGGCAGACATGAACGGAATGCCGACAACGGTCAATCCGCAAAGCGCGACGATCACGGTCAGTCCCGCAAAAACGACGGCGCTGCCAGCCGTTCCCGCGGCTTTAGCGATCGATTCATTTTTTTGTACACCTTCGCCCAAAAACTGACGATGCTTCGTAAAGATAAACAGCGCATAATCAATCCCGACGGCCAGTCCGATCATTCCGGATAATGAGAGACTGACCGAGGCTATCGTAAAGAACTGTGTCCCGATTAACGTCAGCGCGACGCTTACGCCTAACCCAATCAGGGCCGTGACAATCGGAAGCCCCGCTATGACTAATGAACCAAACGTAATAGCCAGTACGACGAATGCCAGCACAACGCCGACAATTTCAGATACACCGCCGATTTCAACACCGGCCCCCGGCACATCGCCGCTGAGCTCCGTCTGCAGACCTTTGTCTCCTGCGGCGGACAGACTGTGTTTAATATGTGAAACAGACGCATCCGTAATGTCATCCGCCGCTTTTTTGTACGTAATATCGGCATATGCTACTGATCCGTCTTTAGAAATGGTTCCTGTCTCAAAAGGACTTGCAATCGAAGCGACTGAATGATCTGTTTTGATCTTCTTTAATGTCTCTTCAATCGCTTGTTTTTCCGGTTTTGACGTCAATTTCTTCCCGTCTTCAGCTCCGAAAATAACCCGTATGCTTCCTTTATCGGGACCCTTTGAAAATTCTTTTTGAATCATATCCATCGCCTTTTCAGAAGGTGTGTCGGGAATTGACATATCCTCAGAAAAAGCAGGTTTTAACGAGATGGCGATCACAATCGAAGCGATCAGTATCACGAGCCACGCACTGATCATTTTTAATCGATTGCGGGCAGACCATCCCCCTAATTTATATAAAAAACCAGACATCGAATACTCCTCTCCAATCATTACTTTCTGCCTAATTGTAGTTCACATTCACATAAAAAAAACGTACATAGGGGCATGTACGTTTGGGCAGTTTTTCATTATATATTCAGTTTCAGAATGCCTTTTTGCATGGCAATGGTGACGGCTTCCGTCCGCGAATCAGCGCCTAATTTGTTATAAATTGATGTTAATCTCGCTTTTACCGTCCGCTCTGAGATTCCTAAATCGAAGGCGATCGCTTTGCTTTTATGTCCTTGCGCAACGGCTTGCAGAACTATGATTTCCTTGTCCGTCAGCTGTGTTTCATTGGCATTTGCCCGTTCCATTTTCATTTCCCGGAAACGCCGCAAGATGTCCGGCTGCAGAAGCACTTCTCCCCTGACTGCCGCATCCATCGTATGAAATAAGGTTTCTGAGCTTGTGTCCTTCAGCAGATAACCGTTCGCGCCTGATTCGATGCCTTCTATCATCAGATGATCTTCATTATAGGTCGTCAAAATAATGATCGGCACATCAGAATGCTCTTTTATCTGTTTAATGGCTTCCAGCCCGCTCATTTCCGGCATGTACAGATCCATGAGAATGACATCGGGCTTTAGTTCCTCTGCGAGGCGGACGGCGGTTTTCCCGTTTTCCGCTTCTCCCGTTATGGTGTAATGGTCATTTGTTTCTATCAAAAGCTTCAGACCTTCTCTGACGACAAGATGGTCATCTGCTATTAACACTTTATACATGTTCCGCCTCTCCCTGAATTGGTATGATGATCTCAATTTGAGTCCCCGCTGATCTGGCGCTTGTTATACGGAAAGTACCGTTCATCATATTGACGCGTTCTTGTATCCCAAGCAGCCCGTAATGTCCGCTTTTTCTCATTTCTGTTCCGGCATCAAAGCCTTTCCCGTCATCTTTGACGGTTATGCGGATCTGTCTCTCTTCTTCCCGAACGGACACCCAGACATTCTTTGCTTCTGCATGCTTGGCGGCGTTTGTCAGGCCTTCTCCGATCATGTAATGGCAATTCTCCGCCGTATGAACGTCAAGCACATGATGCACGCTGTAATCTAAAAAACAAGACAGCCCGGAGGCTTCTGTAAAATGGTTGATTTGTTCAGTGATGCTTTCTTTTAAGAAACCGATCTCTTCTGATTTACTGCGAAGGTTATCAATGGCCGAGCGCGCATCAGCCAATGTGCCCTTCACTCTGTCCATTGACTGGCTGATGATGTCTTTCGCTCTGTCAGTGTTATCTTTCGAAAGATGAACTTGCACCGCTTCAAGCTGCATGTGCAAGCTGACCAATCCTTGGGCAAGCGTATCGTGTAAGTCTCTCGCCATCCGCTGTCTTTCATTCTGAAGCGTCAGCTGTTTCACTTGCCGGTGAGCGAGCTCTAATTTTTCAAGCGTCATCTGTGTTTTTATTTTTTCATCAACTTGCGCGAAAAATGTGGCCGCATACGTGATAATCACGATCATGATGGGAGCGGCGATAACGATGAAACGCAGCAGATGATGCGGATGCTCCTGATGCAGGGCTGTTATGGACATTAAAATGAAAAGATAGAGTATGAGCAACGTTTTTCCCTTATCCGCCATTCCGATAATCTGCCCGATTAAAAAGGCATAGAGACCGATGACCAGTGCGATATAGCCGCCGGTCATCAAGTTAGCCGATGTATATATGATAAATCCCTGTATGATGAAATAAAGAAACGTCTTTTTCTTCACCCAGCGATGGGAATGCCAGTGCAGCACGGTAAAAATGACGATCAATATCGTGAATAACAGCTGCAAAAAAACCGTCCAGCTTTCATAAATGTACTGCAAAGAAACTGATGCGGCATATACCATTAAAATAAACGCCAGACCGGGCACCCGAAGCGCAAGCATATGCAATGAGCGTCTGTCACGGGAGACGTAGTCTTCTTGATGTTTTGTACCAAACAATCTCTGTCCACTTCCTTTTAGCCGACCGGCCTCACGAGGTTTTATTCTATTTGTCATCATACCATATGTGCCTTCTTCTCACCTTCCCCTTCTGTCCCTGCATGACGGGTGAAAGAAAAAACAGCCTGCGGGATTGTTCGCAAGCTGTTTTTGTTCATATCTTTTTTATGACCTTCCCCGGGTTTCCGGCCATGACGGGATTTGGCGGGACGTCTTTCGTAACGACTGTACCGGCCGCAATGACGGAGTTTTCGCCGATGGTGACGAAAAATGACACAGCTGCCTCCGATCGTAATCGGAATGCCGTAACCGCTTTTATTTCTTCCTCCCGGCTGTATAGATCCCGACATTCGGCCCTATCATACAGTTATCGCCTATTCGCACGTCAGCCATGTCTAAATGGTGCAATTACAGCCGGCATAAAAATGATCACCGACATGAATATTGGTTCCGATATCACAGTGAAAGTTATGCTCGATGCCCGGTTTTTCCCCTGCCGTCCCGAACAATTCTCTGATGAGCGCTTCTTTTGTTTCAAACGCTTCCGGATCGGCGTCGTTTAATTCCCGGACAAGCCTATGCGCCCGGATGTTTTTCTTCCTCAGCTCTTCCGTTTCGCGTTCATAATAGATTTTGTTATCAGAACTCATGTGTCGAGCCTCCATTTTCAGCAAGGATATTCTGTTTATTCTCCGCTTGAAAACAATGTTAACCCGTCTTGACTGATTCGGTAAGTATATTTTAAACTACTTTTAATAAGTCTTTTAAAAAGTGATTAATAAAGGGGTGCAGAATCATGGCAAATACCATTAATAATACATCCATTGTAAAAAAAACGAATGAAGAAACAATCATTGAAGCGCTGCTGAAAACGGATGCGGCCACCATTTCCTTTCTCTCTCAACAAACAGGGCTCAGCGCCGCCACGTGCGGAAACATTTTACATGAATTAAAAGAACGCGGCGAAGTTATGGAACTGGAACCGAGCGCCTCAACAGGCGGAAGAAAAGCAAGGCAGTTTACGTTAAATGCGGACAGTCATTTGGTACTCGGCATATCCGTTAAAACAGAAGGCGGCGTCCATTCGATTGACGTCGCGCTGGCAGATTGGCACGGTGACTATATTGAAAAAGACAGCCACTTTTATGATGTCATCAATTATGACGTCATCGAACGGCTTACTGACGAATGGATAAGGCGGTTTCCCAATATAAAGGCGATCGGCATGGGGGTTCAGGGTGTGGTCAGCCACGGCATCATCGGCATTTGTGACACTGAAGAGCTGTGTGATATCCCGATGCAGGAAAGACTTGAAGCCAGACATTCTGTCAAGGTCAATGTAGAAAACGAGATGCATTACGCTTTGTACGGATTTTATCGCGATCAGCAATATTCCGTCCCGAAAACCATCGCCATGGCCGCATTTGTCAAAGACAACCCTCCGGGAGCGCGCTTCGTTATAGACGGGCGCTTAGTCAAAGGCAATACGCAATTCGCCGGAGAAATTTCTTATATTCCATTTGAAACGACACGGAAGCAGCAGCTTGAAAAGCTCTATTCACCTGATTCTTTTCCGGAACTGGCTGTTAAGATGACAAGCGCCATGATTTCAATCATCAATCCGCAGGCCATTGCGTTTATCGGAGAATTATCAAAGGGATTGGATATGGAACAGGTTTATGAAGCATGCTCCGCTTTTGTCCCGAAAGAACACATGCCCGAGCTGATTCTCATAGATGACATCCAGCCCTATTATCAAAAAGGATTGATTGCCATCACATTAAAATCTCTGCGTTTTCCGCTTCATTTGGCAGAGAGGGAACTGATTTCATGAGTAAACAGGGCATTCAAAAATGGAAACTTTCCCTTTTTTTTATTTTTTCGCTGCCCGGACTTGCTTTCTCATCCTGGATTTCCCGCACGCCTGAAGTCAGAGAAACGCTGAAAGCCTCGACTTCAGTGATGGGATTGATTATTTTCGGCCTTGCATGCGGCTCATTAATCGGTCTGTTAAGCGCCAGCCGGATCATCTCGCGGAAGGGAACCAGATTCGCAGCTCTGATCAGTGTTCTGATTGTCATTATCGGGATATTCGTCATCAGCGCAGGTGTTTTTGCCGCTTTCAAAAGCATCGTATTTGCCGGACTGATCATCTTCGGGCTCGGCTACGGACTTGCGGAAGTGGTCCTTAATGTAGATGGTTCCGCCCTTGAACGCGCCGCCGGGAAAACCATGATGCCCGCATTGCACGCATCGTTCAGCGCCGGCACATTGATAGGTGCGGGACTCTCCTCTCTCGCTATTTTATTCAAGGTTCCCGTGCTCGTTCACCTGCTGCTCATTGCCGGAATTGAGTTTATCCTGATTTTTACTTTCTTCCGGTTTCTGCCGGAGGACACCGGGAAAGAAGATGCCGTCTCAAGGCGGCAGGAAGTCTCAAGCGAAAAGCCGGAAAACGTCTGGACAGAGCCGCGCACACTGCTGATCGGGCTCATCGTGCTCGGAATGGCTTTCGCAGAAGGGTCGGCCAATGACTGGCTTCCGCTCACCATGACGGATGGTTTTCACGTGACGCACGCGCAAGGCACGGCGGTTTACGGGGTCTTCCTCACCGCTATGCTGATCGCCCGCATCTTTGGCGGGGCATTTTTGGACCGGTACGGACGCGTGCCCGTTCTTCGTCTCTGCACCGCCGTCAGTGTCATCGGACTTTCCCTTGTAATTTTCAGCGGAAACCTCACAGCAGCCGTAATCGGCGTCTTTCTTTGGGGAATCGGCGCCTCCCTCGGCTTCCCGGTCGGCCTTTCCGCAGCCGGCGATGACCCAAAAGGAGCAGTTAAGCGGGTCGGAGCAATCTCCTTCGTCGGCTACTGCGCCTTCTTAGTCGGCCCTCCCGTTCTCGGACTGCTCGGTGAAGAATTCGGCCTTGTTAAAGCACTGATCATCGTACTGATCGGCATCGTGCTCAGCGGGCTCGTCTCCCGCGCGGCAAAACCGCCCGCGCATCAGAAAAACGTTCATGACACCAACAGCCATTCCATGTGAACAAGAGGAAGCGATTGTGCTTCCTCTTTTTTTTGATGCACCGTCAGGCTTTTTCTCCGCTTTTTCTTACAAACAAAATTTGTAAGACTAGAGCTCTTTTCTCAGGGGAAATTAATTACGTATTTTTAGAAAGGGAGGTTTCAGACGATTATGGAAAAGCGTGAATTAGCGGCTCACGAGTCGCTGGACTTACATGAAATCATTAACTTCAAGACGCTTTGTGTAGCGAAATCCAAGCTCATGCAAGGGCTTGTGTTTGATCAGGATCTGAAAACGTTAATGGAAAAAGACGTTCAGCAAGCCTCTCAAGACCTGGCTGATCTGCAGGCGGTTTATGAACGGGCAACGTTTCAGGCTCCCGTTCCTCAAAACCGGCCGACTTCGATCATCAATTGAAAGGAAGGTAAGCATCATTGAATCATGACCATTTAGATCCGATCAATTCATTACATGTCCCTGAACTTGCGGATATGACATTCGCAATGGATTTTCTCATACGCGCCAAAGAAGGCGCCAGAAATACCGCCGTCGCTTTAACAGAAACCGCTTCACCTGATGTAAGAGCTTTGCTGCGCAAACAGCTCATGCAGGGAATCGCGATGCATCAGGAGATAACAGACTTGATGGTCAGCAAAAAGTGGTTTCACCCGCATGATTTGAGCGAACAGTATAAATTGGATCAGCTCTCTGCAAAAAATACCCTCATGGTCGGAAGCATGAACCTGTTTCCCGTTGAAACAAACAGAAAAGGGATGTTTGACCGCACACCTGATGAACACTAACACTGGAGGTATTACAGCATGAAGGCCGTAACGTATCAAGGAGTGAAAAACGTCGTTGTCAAAGACGTGCCTGATCCGAAGATTGAAAAACACGATGACATGATTATAAAAGTCACAAGTACGGCAATTTGCGGATCAGATTTACATTTAATCCACGGACTCATCCCGAATTTGCAGGAAGACTACATCATCGGCCATGAACCGATGGGCATCGTGGAAGAAACCGGTCCCGGCGTGACGAAAGTCAAAAAAGGCGACCGCGTCATTATTCCTTTTAATATCGCCTGCGGAGAATGCGTTTATTGTAAGAATCACCTGGAAAGCCAGTGTGATCAATCAAATGAGAACGGCGATATAGGCGCTTATTTCGGCTATTCAGGAAATGCCGGCGGCTATCCGGGAGGCCAGGCCGAATATTTGCGCGTTCCATTTGCGAACTTTACCCACTTTAAAGTTCCCGAAACATGCGAAGAACCGGATGAGAAACTGAGTGTTATTTCCGATGCGATGACAACCGGCTTTTGGAGCGTCGACAATGCCGGCGTAAAAGAAGGCGATACAGTTATCGTTCTCGGCTGCGGGCCCGTGGGCCTTTTCGCTCAAAAATTCTGCTGGTTAAAGGGAGCGAAACGCGTAATAGCCGTAGACTATGTCAACTACCGTCTCCAGCATGCGAAACGGACGAATAAAGTAGAAATCGTGAACTTCGAAGACCACGAAAATACAGGCAGCTACCTGAAGGAAATCACCAAAGGCGGCGCCGACGTTGTCATTGACGCCGTCGGCATGGACGGAAAAATGACGGATCTCGAGTTCCTCGCCAGCGGATTAAAACTTCAGGGCGGGGCGATGAGCGCATTGGTCATCGCGTCCCAAGCGGTGCGAAAAGGGGGAACAATCCAGATTACGGGTGTGTACGGCGGCAGATACAACGGGTTTCCCCTTGGCGATATCATGCAGCGGAACGTCAATATCCGATCAGGACAAGCTCCGGTCATCCACTATATGCCGTATATGTTTGAATTGGTGTCAACCGGCAAAATTGATCCAGGCGATGTTGTAAGCCATGTCATTCCGCTCAGTGAAGCGAAGCACGGCTATGAGATGTTTGACACGAAAACAGATGATTGTATTAAAGTTGTACTCAAACCTTAAAGAACGGAGGCTACAGAAATGGCCAGCGCCTTACATGAATTACTCGAAATTCAGGAGATGGCTTCTTTTAAGTCACTTTGTCTGACGAAATCCAAAACCATGAAAGCGCTCGTATCCGATCCGCAGCTGAAAGAAATCATGCAGCAGGATGTGGATACATCAACAAGGCAATTGCAGGAATTTGCCTCGATTTTATCTGATGCACAGCATGAAATGAGGAGATGAATCACGAATGAATCCGATTATTGAATACTTGACGGGAATGAATGCACTGACAGACCAAATTGTCGCAATGGATTTATTGAATTCGGCAAAAAGCGGTGTCAGAAACTATGCGATGGCGGCGACGGAAGCCGGAACGCCTGAAGTGAAAGCGATCCTCACCCGGCACTTAGAAGAAGCCCTTGACATGCACGAGCAAATCTCACGCTATATGATGGAAAAAGGCTGGTATCACCCGTGGAACACAAATGAACAAGTCCGGCTCAATTTGCAAAATATTGATACGGCGCTCCGCCTGCCCGTCCTATAAATCGTTTTGCTGCTGAGACTGCACCCCTGACTCAAGCTTCAGTATTTCAAACTGTGAGCTGCCTTTTACAGCGCCCAGGCGGCTCTCAGTTTTTTTATACCTTCTTGTATATTGGTTTCAGAAACCCCCGCGAAACCGAGAGAAACTGTTTTTTCAGGGAGCTGTTTTTGATAGGTGAGAGACACGGGATAGATTTTGACGCCTTGTTCCTCCGCCTTTTCAATCAGCTCTTTTTCACTGAAAGGCAGCTGAACGTCAAGTAAAATCCGCAGCCCGGAATTTTCTCCGCGAATCCTGACGTATTGTCCCAGCTCGCGCCGCACGGCCTCTAATAATACCGCTCTTTTTTTCCGGTACAGCTTTCTCATTCTGTTAATATGTTTCTGCCACTCTCCGCTTTTGATAAATTGAGCCAGCGTCAGCTGACTGTGGCAGGAGACGGTCTGCTTATATAAAGAAGCGATTTCCCTGCCTTTTTCGATAAGCGGCAAAGGAAGAATCATATAGCTGATGCGCAGCGAAGGAAGCAGAGATTGGGAAAACGTTCCCATATAAATAACACGGTGATGCTGATCAAGCCCTTGCAATGATGGGATCGGCTGGCCGGTGTATCGGAATTCACCGTCATAATCATCTTCTATAATGAATGATTGATGTTCCTTCGCCCATTTCAGCAGCTGAATCCTTCTGTTTACCGGCATAATCGTTCCTAACGTAAATTGATGAGAAGGCGTGACATATACAAGACGCGGCCGCTCTTCATTCAGCTTCCGGATACAGACTCCTTCATCATCGACGGGTATCGGAATGATCTTCATGTGATTGGCTTTAAAAATCTCCCTCGCTCTCGGATAACCCGGATCTTCATATCCGATGGATAGATTTGCTTCAAATATTATGCACAGCATTTGCAAAAGAGCAGGGTTTCCGGCGCCGACTATCACTTGTTCAGGAAGACAATTCACGCCGCGCGACTGATATAAGTATTCTGAAATGAGCGTTCTCAGTTCAAGCTCGCCCAAATCATCCCCGGGCCGATACAGCTCGTGCCCATATTGATCTAAGCTTGCAACCATGCTTTTGCGCCATGCCGAAAAAGGAAAATGAGCGGCATCCACAGTGCCGTAGTGAAAATCAATCCATTGGCGGTCTTCCTTCGCCTTTGTTTGAACAGGCGAAGCACCCGGCTTTTTCACATAGACGGCGTCCGAGTCATAATCGGCAAACCATCCGCTTCTCGGCTTACTGACAATATAGCCTTCGGCGGCAAGCTGTTCATAGGCACGCTCCACAGTCGTCTGACTGACGGAAAGCTGACTTGACAAAAGCCTTTTTGAAGGAAGCTTCAGTCCTTTAGGAATACGGCCCTGATGCATATTTTCCTTAAAATGCCGATAAAGCTGCTGATAAAGCGGAATATCCAGATCTCTATTTAAAAATGGCGTGATATCCATTTTTATTCCCTCCAAACTGGCATTCTTCTTTTTATAAAAACTGGCCATTTGTATAAGGCCAATTTCAGTTTATAGTCATTATAAACTTTGAAAATGGGTTTAGAAATATATATTGGAGTGATTGGAATGAATAAGGCCGCAAACGGCTGGATTAACGGATTTATCGGCGTGCTCATTTTCAGCGGCTCGCTTCCCGCGACCCGCTTGGCTGTAGCGGACTTTGATCCGGTATTTCTCACCGTATGCCGCGCCGCGATAGCCGGTATATTGGCAGGCGCTCTGCTCCTCATTTTTCAGGAGAAACGCCCTGCCAAAAGCGACATCATTTCATTAATAACAGTAGCGCTCGGCGTCGTGATCGGTTTCCCGCTGCTTACAGCATTAGCGCTTCAGCATGTCACATCCGCTCATGCCATTGTCTACATCGGGCTTCTTCCGCTTGCGACGGCGATCTTCGGCGTACTGCGAGGAGGCGAACGGCCCAGGCCGGTCTTTTGGATTTTCTCGGCTGCCGGCAGCATCCTCGTAGCCGGACATGCTCTGCTGCAAGGAGGGGAATCCTCTCCGCTCGGTGATACGTACATGATCGCTTCGATTATCGTGTGCGGTCTCGGTTATGCCGAAGGCGCCCGCCTCTCCCGGCGGCTTGGCAACTGGCAGGTGATCTCTTGGGCTCTCGTTTTATCGCTTCCCCTTATGTTCATCCTGTCTTTCTGCTTCATGCCGGACTCATGGTCAAACATCGGCGCGCCCGCACTGCTCAGTCTTGCATATGTCTCAATATTCAGCATGCTGATCGGCTTCGTATTCTGGTATCGCGGACTCGCCCAGGGAGGCATCGCCGCGGTCGGACAGCTGCAGCTTCTGCAGCCTTTCTTCGGACTGTTACTGGCCGCCATGATTCTCCATGAAAAAGCAGGATGGGAACTTGCGGCGGTAAACGTCGGCGTTATCGCTTGCGTGGCGGCCGCCCGGCAGTTCGCAAATCAATCAGAAAAGGCCGAACAATGAACTTGTTCGGCCTTTCATTATATTCCGCCCATAGGCAGCAGAAGTCTGCATCTCTTTCACATGATCCGAGTATTTTTCAGGCAGGCTGAACTCCCTTAAACGCACTCATCACCAGATCATGCACATAGGAATCATTCACCTCATCACCTGTGATCAACAGGCGATAGAAAATCGGTCCGTAAATGAGATCGATGCTTACGTCAATATCAAGATTCTCTCTTAATTCACCTTTTTGAATTCCCTTTTCCAGAAGGCCTTTCGCTTGGAGGCGGCGGGGCTGGAAAAATCGCGTGCGATATTCTTCCGCCAATTTTGCATCCAGCTGCCCCGCACCGATTAATTCCTTAATAACGGTTCCTTCCCGGCTCGTCAAAAACCTTGCTAAATTCGTGGCGTGGGTCAATATATCTTGCACTGTTGATCCTGTATCGGGCACAGGCAGTCTGTCCGTAGCGGTCGAAAGAAAGCTGTCCATGATAACGGCAGCCTTGTTTGACCACCATTTATAAATCGTTGCCTTACTCACTTTGGCACGCTCAGCAATTTTATCGACTGTCACCGCGTCAAAGCCATTTTCCAACAGTAGGTCATAGGCTGCAGAAAGAATCGCCTTATGTGTTCCTTCATCGCGCGGCCGTCCTCGTTTACTCTGCACATGAATCATTCCTTCCCGAATTATAAACGATACGTTCAGTATACTTAACCTGTATAAAAAAAGAAAACAGAAACCCATTTACAAAACTGAACGTTTAGTATATCATTTTCTTATAATAAAACTAAACGTTTAGTTTACAAAATAACTTGAGGGAAATCTTGATGAAACACAGACTCCAAAAGCCTCTGCGTAAAGGAGATGAATCAGCAAATCATTTATCAAGCATCATAAAAACCACTTAAAAAGGAGTTCATTCATATGGCTAAAGAAAACAAACAGACAGCAGATCAGGGAATTTCACCTGGTTTAACCCTTCTTCTCGCAATGGCATGCGGTATCATTGTCGCTAATCTTTATTATGCACAGCCCTTGGCAGGATTCATTAGTGCGGCAATCGGACTTTCTCCAAGCAGCGCCGGACTGATTGTCACGCTGACCCAAATCGGATACGTTGCCGGCTTACTGTTTCTCGTCCCTTTGGGAGACATTATCGAAAACAAAAAACTTGTCGTTGTATCACTCCTTCTAAGCGCAGCCGCTTTGACACTGACAGCATTTGTGAAGCATGGAACACTGTTTTTAACCGCTGCGTTTTTCATCGGACTGGGATCCATCGCAGCCCAAGTGCTAGTTCCGTTCGCATCATACCTTGCGCCAGACGCCGCACGCGGCCGGGTTGTCGGCAATGTGATGAGCGGCCTGCTGCTCGGTATTATGCTTTCCCGTCCGATATCCAGCCTGGTCGCTGATATATGGGGGTGGAATGCCATATTTGCTTTATCCGCCGCGTTAAGTGTTGTCCTGGCAATCATCTTATCAAAAGTGCTTCCTGCCAGAAAACCAACAGCAAACACAAGCTACACCGTCTTACTCGGTTCAATGTGGAAGCTGCTGCGCACGACTCCGGTCTTACGCCGCCGTGCCATTTATCATGCGTTTGTATTTGGCGCTTTCAGCTTATTCTGGACGACTGTGCCTTTATTATTGTCCGGTCCTGCTTTTCATTTTTCTCAAAAGGCAATCGCGCTGTATGCATTAGCGGGCATTGCGGGTGCAGCGGCTGCACCGATAGGCGGCCGTCTGGCTGATCGCGGCTTGACCCGGCTTGCCACCGGAATCGCTCTCGGTGTTGTCATCGTTTCTTTATTACTCCCGCTCATGATTCAGAGCAGCTCCCCCGTCGGAATAGCAGTTCTGGTGGCCGCTGCTATCCTGTTGGATATGGGGGTATCTGCCAATCTCGTACTCAGTCAGCGTGCCATTTTTTCGTTGGCACCTGAATTTCGCAGCCGATTAAACGGATTATTTATGGCAATCTTCTTTCTCGGCGGTGCTATAGGATCATCAATCGGAGGATGGGCATACGCCTCAGGCGGGTGGAGTATCACATTATGGATTGGAATCGCTTTTCCGGTCATAGCATTGCTTTATTTCACCACAGAGAAATAAGCCTTTCACCAAAAATAAGCCGTCAGGACCAAGCTGACAGCTTTTTTTGGTGTATTCTTCTTTACATCCATCCGAACAAAAAATCCGGATTCATGAAAAGATGATATTGATTCTTTACGCCCCGCTCACATAGCAGAAACGGTAAAACCATGTCATAATATGTTAAGAAATAATTGCGCCATAGGCAGGTGAACACATGAAGAAGTATTTATATAAACACCTTTTGTTAGCTCTCGTTTCGTCCGTTTGCTTTTTATTGGTCTTTTATGTGGGTTTAAAAATGACACAGGAAGACACACCGCCGTTGTCTTCTTACCCGTTTTACCTTTTTATTTATCTTTACATCGCAGCCGGATATTTGACGGTCGGCCTTGTTTTAGCTTGTATGACTGATATCTTGAAAAACCGCTGGACATTGAATAAAACGTCTTCCATTCTATTGAAACTTATCGTTTACTTCCTCATACCGTATGCTATTTTTCATTCTTTCTTCATTTTAATGGCGCCGTTGATTTATGTGCTGTTTGAGTCGTTATTCATCCTGAGAAAAGCTTCGTAACCTGAAAAAACATACCGCATGCTGCCGGTATGTTTTTAGTTTCAGTTGTTCGTAGTGATCCGTTTGATGTTTTCTTCCATCAAGCCGGAAATGAGCTGTTCGTTTGTATGAGGAATCTGTTTGAGCTGTTGCACGACCAGCCCTTGTCTTGCGGCTGAATGATTTTGACTCAGCTTTGCTTTCCCCTCTATTTTGCTGATTTTGATTTTAAAGCCTTTTACCCCTTTGTTCATGCCTGCCAGCAATTTCGCATCGACATCCTCTAATTTGTACGGGCTGTCGGGGCTTTCGTATTTCAATACGAGATCACTCATCGACTGCACGGTTTCTTCCTCATCCAAAAGCTCCGCCTCTCCGTAAACATGAACCGCCACGTAATTCCATGTGGGAACAGCCTGATTCGTCTCATACCATTTAGGCGAGATATAACAATGAGGCCCTTGAAAAACGGCTAACACGTTTTGGCCATCAATCTCTTTCCATTGGGGGTTCGGCAATGCAAAATGACCGTATAAGCATTCGTTATTCTTACTCATCATCAATGGCAGGTGGGTTGCATACGGCATGCCTTCCGCCGTTGAAAACAATGCTGCGAAACCATACTCTTTAATTACATCGCACGCTTCAGCTTCACTCAGCTGAAATGGAGCGGGAATATACATAAAAACTCTCCTCTCTGAACATGGATTGATAAAGCGCTTTCCGCTATAATAAGATATCAACTGACATTTAAAAAGGTACAGTTTTGAATAAATATACATGTCAGAGGAGAACATCTGATGAAAAATATGATTTTCGCTTTCGAAAGCGATACCCCGAAATACAAACAAATTTACGAGCAATTTAAAACATTGATTGAGCAGGGAAATATTCAGGCAGATGAGCGGCTGCCTTCAATTCGGGAGCTGGCAGATTCTCTGCGGGTAAGCCGTAATACAACGCTGATGGCCTATGATCTGCTTTTAGCGGAGGGATACATTCGCGGAGAAACACGCAAAGGTTATTTTGCAAATGAAGTAGAACCTTCTTTATTTCAACAAGAAAACGATGTTGTTTACGCTGAGAAAACCGAATCAACTCAGCCGATCCTGATTGATTTTCGTGCCGGAGCCGTCGATCAAAATCATTTTCCTCTGAAAACATGGAGAAAATTATACAATCAAGTTTTGACATCAGAGAAAAGCTTTCTGTACGGTGAACCGTTCGGCGAGAGAGACCTGCGTGAACAAATTGCCGCTTATCTCTTGGAATCCCGCGGAGTGAAAACAGATGCGGATTCCATTATCATCGGCAGCAGCACCCAGCAGATGCTGATATATCTCAGCCGGATTCTGAAAGAGGATTTTTCGGGAATGATCGTTGAAGACCCGGGATTTGACGGTGCCAGAGCGGCTTTTCAATTTCACGGGCTTTCTCTGGAGACGATGCCTGTCTATGAAAACGGAGCTGATTTTTCTCAATTACATGCAATGAAAGAAAAATTAATCTATGTGACCCCTTCCCATCACAGCCCTTACGGCGTAAGCATGTCCATTCAGCAGCGCCAAACTCTGATCAATTGGGTGAATCATAGAGAGGGTTATATTCTTGAGGATGATTATGACAGTGAATTCCGTTATACACAGCAGCCGTTTCCCGCTCTTGCTTCCATTCAATCAGACCGGGTGATTTATTTGGGGAATTTCTCAAAATCCTTTCTTCCGGGCATCCGCATAAGCTATATGGTTTTGCCGCAGCGCATTTTGCACCGGTATAAAAAAAGGTTTATTCATTTCGAAAGCACCGCTTCTTCGCTTAACCAGCTGACCATGGCTGAATTGATGAAGGCCGGTGAATGGACCCGCCATATTAAGCGCATGCGCATTGTTTATAAGCGCAAAATGCAGCACTTGATTTCACATGTAAAGCAGCAGTTCGGCGATCATGTGACGATCATCGGCGAGCAGTCGGGATTGTATATATTGGTGAGAGTTCACCTGAACTATACAGAAGAAACATTAATCGAACGCGCTTTTCAGTACGGAGTGAAGGTATATCCTACCGCCGTTTATTTTGTTGCCGAAAAACCCGAACCGCCGATCATAAAGCTGGGTTTCGCCCATCTCGATACGGATCAGATCACACATGGCGTACAGCTTTTAAGAAATGCTTGGCTGACATGAAAGAAAAAAGGCGCCGAACGGCGCCTTTTTTTATTTCGTATTTCTTGTGAATTTCGGCAGTCCAAATATGATGGCGGCGATGCCGCAGATTCCGATGAAAACGGGATAGAAAGAGTATGGCAGGATGCTGACTGGTGAAATATTCCCGAATTTTCCGGCTGATAACAGCTGCGCGCCGTAAGGAATCAATCCTTGAATCATGCACGAAAAGATATCCAGAATACTTGCCGATTTTCTGTTGTCGATGCTGAATTTATCAGCGATATTCTTTGCAATCGGCCCGGCTGCAATAATGGAGATCGTATTATTGGCCGCAGCCAGATTCGTCACGCTGACCAGTCCGGCAATGCCGGCTTCGGCGCCTTTTTTCGAACGGATTCGTTTCGTGATGAACTCCAGTAAAAAGTCGATCCCGCCGTTTTGTTTCATCACGCCGACCATCCCTCCGATCAGCATGGACAGGATGATCAGATCGCTCATTCCGGCAATTCCATCCGTAATCGCCTTAAAATAAGAGTCAAGCGTCAGGCTGCCGCCCGCTAATCCGATGATTCCCGTCAAAACCAATCCGCCGAATATGACAGCCATCACATTAATACCGATTAACGCAAAAACCAACACGGCGACATAAGGGAGCACCTTAATCCAGTTGTAAGATTCAGCACCCGTATGGCCGGCGTGGCCTGCCGGAATAAAAAATAAGATAATAACAGTCACAATGGCAGCAGGCAAAACAATCAGAAAGTTCGTTTTGAATTTATCCATCATTTGTGTTTTTTGCGTCCGGACTGACGCGATGGTCGTATCGGAAATAAAAGAAAGATTATCTCCGAACATAGCTCCGCCGACCACAGCCGCCATTGTAATCGCGCCGGAGATGCCAAGCTCTCCGCTCAAACCCGCGCTGATCGGCGCAACCGCCGCAATCGTGCCCATTGATGTTCCCATCGATATAGAAATAAAACAAGCAATGATAAACAGCCCCGGCAGCAAAAACTGCTGCGGAATAACGCTCAAAGCAAGGTTGACAGTTGAATGCACCGCTCCCATCGCTTCAGCCGCTGAAGCAAAGGCACCTGCCAATATAAAAATCATAACCATAATGATAATATCAGGATGTCCCGCACCGGAAGCGAACCATTCTATTTTTTGATTGAGCGATTTCTTCCGGTTAAATAACAGCGCAAAAGCTGACGCAATAATCGCGGCAATCAGGATCGGCAATTTATAAAAATCTCCGGTCACCAGACCAGAGCCGACAAAAAGCCCTACGAATAAGACTAAAGGCAATAACGCCCAAGGGTTCTTTTTATTGTTCATCTGGGTAAACCACCTCTTTTCAGCATTAAAGTCGCTAATCACAGTCTAAGCAACATTTCACACTTTAAAAGTCTGCAGTGAAAAAGTCAAGCTGAAAAAAGGATAAGTAATGATTGATAAGATAGAAAAAAAAGCTGTTTTGTTTCCTCTCTTTAAAAAATAAAAAAACCAAGGCTCGTTTCCCTTGGTACATTTCATGCGGCCCGGCGTCCGGGACACCTTCTCTTCATTCAGAAATACATTCAGCTTTCAATCTGTTTTTAAGTTTCGCTTCATTTTCAAGGATATCTTCGTAATCCTCAATCTTCCTGTTTAATCGTTTTATGGTTTCATCAATTTCCCTCTGTTTCTCCGTCAGCCTTTTCCTTTCATTTATCAGGATGTTTTTTCGGGGTTCGATCGTATGATCGGCTCCTTCAATAAATAAAGCGGTATATTCAATCAGCGCCTCAATCGACAGCCCGGCACTTCTCATGCATTTTATAAATTGAATCCAATTCACATCATCTTCGTCATAATCGCGGATGCCGCTTTCATCGCGTTTTACCGGAGGAATCAGTCCTATACTTTCATAATACCTAAGCGTTGCGGCTGATAACTCAACCTGCTTTGCAGCCTGCGCAATCTTCATATTCTTACCACCCGTCCTTCATACCTTTCATAAGCGTGCCATTATAGAATATCATTTCATAAAAAAATAAACCAAACTCCTTGACTTAAAGTCCGCTTTAACATTTAAAGTAAAACCGAACAGAGGATTCATCACTTTATCTTGGAAAGGAAGATAACCATGTGTAATAATCATCCGACTCGTGTATTAAGCGCTCCGCATGCAAAAGCTAAATTTGAGCGGACGACGATTGAGAGAAGAGCATTACGGCCGCACGATATCCTGATTGATATTAAGTACAGCGGGATTTGTCACTCAGACATCCACAGCGCATTCGATGAATGGGGCGGCGGAATCTTTCCGATGGTTCCCGGGCACGAAATTGCCGGAGTTGTGGAAGCCGTGGGTGAAGACGTCACCACATTTGCCGTCGGCGACCGTGTGGGTGTAGGCTGTTTTGTAGACTCCTGCGGGGAATGTGAATACTGCCTTAACGGAGACGAACAATATTGCACAAAAGGCGTTGTTCAGACTTATAATAACCTGGACTACGACGGAAACCCTACATACGGCGGCTACAGCCAGAAAATAGTTGTCACTGACAGATTCGTTGTCCGGATTCCCGATCAGCTGGATTTGGATGCTGCCAGCCCGCTATTGTGCGCGGGCATTACCACGTATTCTCCGCTGAAACACTGGAATGCCGGCCCCGGCAAAAAAGTGGCGATTGTCGGAATGGGCGGGCTCGGACATTTAGCCGTTCAATTCGCGCACGCTTTAGGCGCAGAGGTCACCGTCCTCAGCCGCTCAATGAACAAAAAAGACGAAGCGCTTGAATTTGGAGCCGATCATTACTTTGCAACAAGCGACCCGGATACATTTACTGAACTGGCCGGACGATTTGATCTTATTTTAAATACAGTATCCGCGAACCTTGACGTAGATGCCTACTTATCTCTGCTTCGCATTGACGGTACATTGGTAAATGTGGGAGCGCCCGCTAAGCCGGATTCATACAGTGTGTTCTCCTTAATCACGGGCCGCCGCAGCATTGCGGGTTCACTCGTCGGTGGTATTCCGCAGACTCAGGAGATGCTTGATTTCGCCGCCGAGCACGGCATTGCTCCTAAAATTGAAGTGATACCGGCCAATCAAGTCGACGAAGCGTACGAACGGGTTCTCCAAAGCGATGTCCGCTACCGTTTCGTCATTGATATTTCAACTTTATAATCGATATAAAAAACATACCAATATTTGTTGGTATGTTTTTTTCTGTTCAGATTATTTTTTATTTCAGCAGCCATCCGGGCACCGCTTTTATATAAACCAATTCGCCTATCAGCTCAACAATCGTCTGTGTGACGATAACAGCGGCGGCCAATGGGGCCCAAGCATCCGGCAAAGCCAGCGCTAACGGAAGGACTGCGAGTGAATTTCTTGTGCCCGTGCTGAAGATCAATGCTCTTCCTTCACCTGTATCCAGACGGAACGCATTTGCGATAAACCGGGAAACAAACGGCATAATGAGCAGGAATAACAGATAGATTGGGATCACACGTATAATGATGTCAGCATCACTGATGACCTTGCCGATTTGTGTGGCGACGACCGCCAGTAAGACCAGAGCCATAAAAGGAACAGGCAGCCACGCCGTCCATTCCAGCACCTTTTCTCCCGCCGGCTTCTTATCAGCCCATAATTGAGTCATCACCGCCGCCAGCAGCGGCACCGCTATTAACAATAAGAATGCTTCCAGAAACGGTCCCGCATGAACAGCTCCTATCACTTCTTTCCCGATAAACAGCCACAGGTATAACGGAAGCAATACCATCTGAACGGCGAACAAAACCGGCGTGGAAGCCAGTATTAATCTCTCATTTCCTTTGCCGAGCTGAGTAAAGACGATGACGTAATCAATACAAGGTGTAAGCAATACCAAACAAACCCCTAATAATATAGGAGGAGATTGAGGAAAAATGGCGGTTAACACCCATACAACGACAGGTACAGCTAAGAAATTACCGATCAGTAAAGCCGCCATAAACTTGAGGTTTGACATGGCTTCCCTCAGCTTCAAGAATGGGATTTGGGCAAACATGGCATACATGAGAACAGCGATAAACGGTGATATCGTCCATCCCCAGCGAAGTCCTGAATCTTTCCCGGCGATCCCCGCTATTCCTCCGATCACAAGAGTCACACCATATATCCAAATTTGCTGTTTTTCTAATGTCTCTCTGGTTATTTTCATTGGCTGACACCTCTTCCCCGCCCATTATACCTTCTTTTCTGCCGGAATTAAAAAACACCAAGGGTCTGTGACACTTGGTGTTTTTGGAACGCGGCCGAGAGATACGGATTGAGAACCGTTAATTCTTGTAAATAACCCTCTAAAAGTATTTTTGACGTACTGTTCCTTATCGAATAAAAGCATCCTCTTTCATTTCCAAAGCATCATCCAGCCATCTCGGGTGCATCGGCAAGAGATGTTCAGGTAATTCATGGATATCAAAATATCTGATTTCCATGGCTTCCTCTGTGGACTTTTTCAAAGTGCCGCCGATGACGTCACATTGAAAACAATTGGTAATAAAATGGCTGACTCTGCCGTCAGGGTATATAAAGGTTTGTGAACTCGGATCAGAATAAACGCCTATCATTTTAGAGACTTTCACCACTAATCCAGTTTCCTCTTCTATTTCTCTTATAATTGCTTGTTCAACTGTTTCACCAGGTTCCACATGTCCTGAAGGAATGCCCCATAAACCATTATCAGCACGCTTCATTAATAAAACGGAACTTGATTCTTTCATTATAATTCCAGCGACTCCGGCTTTCACTTGTTCTGTCCATTGGAAATCCGGTTTTTTCCGTACTTCTGCCTTTATTTCATTATCGAACAAGTCTTTCAGATCGCGGATCACAACATCCGGATTTCTAAAATCATGTTTTGCAGGAAATAAAGTATTTTGATCAGAAACTAATACGGAAGTTATACCTATTTGGTTTGCTCCGACAATATCTGTTTCAGGCGTATCCCCGATCATAACGCATCTCTCTTTATCCTCAAAAGGCTCTAGTACTTTTTCAAATATTGAAGACGCCGGTTTTCCAATTATCATCGGCTCTTTAGCAGCTGCTGTTTTAACAGCCGCGACTATAGCGCCTGTCGCGGGAGCTGGTCCGTTAGCGGCAGGAAATGTTTTATCCCCGTTTGCAGCGATAAATGAAGCTCCGCAACGGATGAGGTTTACTGCCTTATGCACATCCTGAAATGTAATATTTTGATCCCATCCAATGACAACAGCCTCCGCCTGATCTTCCGTAAGATCAATACCGGCCTTTTGAATTTCACTTTTAAGTTGGTCATTTCCCAATATATATGCCTTCTTTATTCCTTCACTGACAAGGTAATCAGCTGTTGCCCCCCCCGCAGTAACGACTTCATCAATACTTGCTGAAATCCCCAGTTTATGAAGGCGTTTCACAATCGTTTCTCTTGTAACACAAGGATCATTCGTTAAAAAGCGAATGGCTTTCTTTTCTTCACGGAGTCGTTTTAAAGAGGCCACAGCTCCTGGTAAAGCTTTATCTCCTATATATATCACTCCGTCTAAATCAAATAAAAATACATCATAATTCTTGGAGATCATCATAACACTCCTTAAGCGGTTGTCTCTTGGTTAATAGTTGAGCGATACGCAAAATGATTTGTAGGGCCTTGTCCTTTCCCGATTCCTAAGGGATGTTTAATGGCTGCTGAAATGAATTCCTTTCCAGTTGCCACTGATTCCGGTATGCTGTGCTGCTTTGCCAGCTCTGCAGTTATCACAGCTGAAAACGTACATCCTGTTCCATGAGTATGCTTTGTATCAAATCGGGGAGAAACAAATTCCTCGAAGTCCTCGTCAAAGTACAAAATATCACGGGCTTCTCCATTCAGGTGCCCCCCTTTTACGACAGCACTTTTCGCCCCGTATACCTCCACTATTTCTTTCGCCGCATCACGCATCTGCTGTACAGTCTCGATTGATTTGCCGATGATTACTTCCGCTTCCGGAATGTTCGGTGTAATAACAGTTGTTTGGGGTATTAATAATTTCTTCAAATGATCAATGGCGTCCTTATGGAGCAGATGATGTCCGCTTTTAGCAATCATAACCGGATCCATCACATACGATTGAATATTTGCGTCTTTTAACTTTTCTGCCAGCAATTCAATAATTCCTATACTTGCAAGCATACCGGTTTTGACAGCATCAGGTTTTATATCATCCATGACACAGTCTATTTGCTGAGATATATTCTGAAGAGACATCTCCTCAAAACTTTTCACACCAAGTGTGTTTTGTGCAACAACTGATGTAATAACAGCCATTCCATATACCTTTTGTTCCTGAAATGTTTTTAAATCCGCATGAATTCCCGCCCCTCCGGAAGGATCAGTCCCAGCAATCGAAAGCGCTTTATAAATATCCGTCAATTTACACTCCTCCTTCAGGCAGGTTTCACTGCTTTAAAAATGACAAAAGGCGGATATTCCTTTTCACATTTCCAATTATTAAATTGAAACTCTTTCTCTATGGCTTTTACATGCTCTTGGTCAATATCGTTTAACGTTGGTTCTGATAAAGTTACATTTTCAAAACCTGCATGAGTTAATAGTTTATAATACATTGACTTCGGCCAATGAAAATCATTTAAAATTAAATCTGCTTGTCCCGGAACATGGAGCCATTCATTTCTTTCTTCTCCGTAAGAATATTCTTTCCCCGGTATTCCATTGCGGAAGGTTGAAAATTCAATTCCGGTTGAATCAGGATTCGTATCGAGTATGACAAATGAAGCTCCTGGTTTTAACACACGAAAAATTTCATTTATGATACCTTTGATACGCTGGTCACTATCCGTATTAATAAAAACATAACAGGCCATTGCAGCATCAACCGAGTGATCTGGTAAGAAGGAAAGATTATCGTGTTCAATTAAATGATAGTCCACATGAGGATGTTGTCTTTTTGCCTTTGCTATATCTAACATCTTCCTTGATTCATCGACTGCGATCACATTGCAGCCTATTCTGTCAGCCAGCCTATAAGCTACCTTTCCCGGACCGCATCCGAAATCGAGCACCTTTTTAATCTCCGCTTTATCAAAAGTACGAAAAACAAACTCAAAACCTAACGTTTGTTCTAAAACGTCATTATAAGCATCGAATTTACCAGCAACACTGTCTTCTTTCCATGAAGTTTTCATTGAATTTCCTCCTTTTGCTCAATTGAGAAATAATGAAACCACTTATTCCTGACGAAAAATTGATATATAGGAAGTAAACTTTGAAATAGAGAATGATCCATATCCCGTTTATATGCAATATGCTGGTATATACTGAAAAGGAAAAGAATCTGTTTCCAGTAATCAGGTAAATCAAGCATTTCAATATCGTTTTTAGTCATAGAAATGTGATCTTTCCTAAGTAATTCTTCATACTTTAAGACTGTTTCAATGGACGGCCAGTTATTTCCCTCAGGCATTTTCGGAAATTCAAATTCCGGAATATCATGGTGATTTTCAGCTTCCTCAAGCACCGTTTTCGCCCATTCATGATCTGAATCATAAATATGGATTGATCCCGCATTATGAAAATATTCTCCGACTTCTAAACGCAGTTCTCTGGCCATTAATTCCTGCATGAACGTAAATGAGAAAAGATCACTGATCATCCCGCGAAAAGCATCATTTGCACGCATGACAGAAGACATGTATAATTCGCCTTCCCTCACAAAAAACTGCAAACCGATTGTGCAGGAAACATCTATATTTTCTGAAACGAAGAGTTCCGAAGCATCGAATATTTGAATAAATGCCCTTTTTGAATCAATATCTTCTTGTGTCAAAAGATTTTTTATTCTATTCCATTGATTTAGTTTTGCATTTCCGAATTCAAATATTTTAGGCCCGTACGCAGTGCCTGTTAATGTTTTTTTATTCATTGAATATGAAGGCATTTTTTTATTGTAATAACTGATAAAATCTAAGTCGTTACTCCCCGATAAATACCATAACACTTCAGCAAAATTAAACACGATATTGGTTTTTCTTGAGGATAAATAAGTGACACGTTCTATTGGATTTTCCAGAGTCAGATGGTAGTTCAATTGTTCTCTGCTTTTTTGTCCGCGCGGTGAATTGAAAAATTCAGGGTTGTGATAGATGTCATACAGCGTTTCCGTATATGCTTCATGAAAAGTTCTCTTTCTCATTGAGATTCCGCCTTATATGCTGCAAAGATATTTTTAATGTTCTCTAATAAATCATCTGTATCTTTATAGCTGATGTACTCAACATCCGCCACTGCATTTAACCCTTGAATTAAGAAAGCATAATCCTTGTCCTTTTCTAGAAATAGCACGATCTTTTTTTTCAAGGCAGAAGCCCATCCAATTTCTATATGTGTTCCGGGAGAAGCGGGTGATCCGGGGAATGCTGCAAAAAGGTCGCAAGTGCTTATTTCATCAAAATCAATTTTAGTGCATTGAAGGGGTGTCATGAAATCCTTCCCCCACCCTTCCCGCTTGTGAGCATTATGAACCAGCCATCCTTCATTCTCAAAAAAGGAAATTAATGATTCCAGCTTTCCCCTCTCATACGTACTCATCAATCCAGTTTTCTCATCTACTAAACTTTTAAAAGGCCCTGCCAGAAAAACTTTTTTCGTCGCCACTTCATATCACCCTTTCAAAATAAATAAAGCCACTTTCCTCTATGGAAAGTGGCTTAAATATAGATAAGATAAAGAATCTCTCTAATTTTTCACTTCCCTACGCTGGTATTAACCAAATCAGGTTCAAAGGGTCAGGACGTATTGTCTCTTCTCAGCTATTAAAGCTCCCCTAGTGACTTTTTATAAATATTTACTTTAATTCTATACTATTCCATATAAATAGTCAAACAATGACCGGCAAAAAGCGCTGCGGATATCACTGGGATTCCCCTTCAATATTGCAGCTTACCCACTAGTTTTAAAACCTTCCGGCCTCTTTTTTCCTGCCAACGAATAAGGTCACAGCAACACTCGCTGAACTGACCAAAGTCCCCAGAACGGCAGCAAGAATTGTCAAAAAGCCATGGGGAATCAGAAATCCAATCGGAATGAGGCCCGCAAACGTGAGAACGATAAAACATTGATAGACGCCGGATATGATTCTCACAACCAAGCTGCTAAAAAAGGACATGACGAATGGCGGAATGAACAAACATAAAATGATTCCGAGTGAGATCAATAAAATCATAGGCTCGTCAAAAGAAATGACACGATCGCCGGGAGACTCTTCAGCCGCCGCGAATACAGCAAATATAGACATCATCAGCGTAAGAAAAACAAGAAAAAACCTTTTCAGCAACGTTATGACTCCTTTTTATAAAAACGGGTATCCTTTTTTTTAAGACGATAACCATTTTATGTTATCAAATGAAATAATATGAAGTCAATTGATGAATGAATAACGTAATAAACGGCTTGCTGCTGTGTCGGTCTTATATAAGGGGGAAAACCAATCAGTACAGAATCAATATTGGTTTTCTCGATGTGTTTCATCAGTTTGACGGCATCACTGGTTCTTACGGCTGAAACACCGAACATCAGTTCAACATCTTCAAATTTTCGCTGATTAACATACTCAATGATCTGAAGACGCTCATCTATGCTGAGTGAATGCTGTTCACCAGTCGTGCCGCATATGAGTAACGAATGGATACCGCTGTTTTTCAAATGTTCGACAATAGGATCAAATCCTGCTGAATATAAACGTTCATCTTCATGAAAAGGCGTAGGGATAGCAACATTAAAATTTCGCATGAGAATGTCCTCCAAGTACATATTCTTGAATATCTGCAGAGTATCATATAACACTGTCTGACATTTAAAAAGGTACAGTTTCAGATAACTCAACATGTCAGATGTAAAGGCCGACACACAAAAAAAGCAGGCAAAGAGAGCCTGCTTCATTGCTTCGTCTTACAGCGGCCCATTCCCCGGATGGCTTGACAAATATGAGTAATAAGGCAAACTGAATATAAAAATTGTGCTGATGAGGCGGGGTTAATAATTTTAGATTTAAAAGGTGAAACGCACATGGATCATCTTGTGGGAATGGTGTATTCTGCCGTTAATGAAAATGACAGCCGCTTAATATCCATTGTGTCAGACATGTCACAGCAGGAGATTGATTATAAAGGACCAAATCAAACATACAATAGTACAGCTCAGCTAATAAGACACTTAGCATATGTTGATCTCAACTGGATATTCAGAATAAAGGGTGAACCGATACCAAAGCAGCTGGAAGAGAAGTATGGACCAATGTTAGATCAGAACAATAAGATCCCTTTCATTTCCGGTGTTTCATTAAAACAAATTCTCACTGATTATGAAGAAGTATTCAGCATGTTTAAGTCTGTTTGTTATCAATTAACTGACGATCAGCTGAATCATACAGCAGATTATGAGGCAGAAAAACAAGCAACCATTCAATGGGGAATATGGCATATGGCAGACCATAATAGATATCATCAAGCTCATATTCATCAGCTTCGCAAATGGTATGAAGAGAAACAGAAACTTGGCAGTTAAAGCCTTATTAGGAGGAGCAAGGATAAATTCATTACAAATGTCTATTTTCACTGACTGCCAATCAATTAAAATGGTCAGACAAAAAATCGCTATTACATTTGCAACGTATCTTAATCCGGCCGGCGCAGTTGTTTTCAGCATAATAAAAAAAAGACCGCTTTCCCCTCTTCTTCAACGTAACTGACATCATCATCTTCATTTTTCTTAACATAGGTTCAGCAAATCGTTCCTCGGTATATTCCACACATTGTTTTCAAATGCAGGTGCAATTCTCCCTGAAACAGCAAATGGTTGTTTGGTTTATTGAATTCTTTCATATTAAATGGAGTCATTTTAATGATCATATCAGTCTCCTTCCAAACGAGATTGCATTTACCCATTATTTGTTATTCTGCAACTGAATCATTATCTTTTATATCAGGAATTCTTACAAAAAAGTAAGGTGAGTGTAAGGTATCCGCATTTATTCGATATGCAGTGTTCACTAGAATAAGAAGTATAAAAGGAGTGATGAAGAATGAAAAATATGAGCATTTTCATTATTATATTAGGCTGCCTATCGGTTTTCATATTAGGAGGCTGCGCTGATCAAGGCGCCGTGCTGGAAAGCGATTATTACGTACAAATTCACGGAAAAGCGGAAAAAAACAAAAATAATAGCAACTACGTTTACAATTTAGAAGGGTATAACGAGAAAGGTAAGAAAAAGATGGTTTCTTTCTTTGTTGAAAAGCCTTATCAAGAAGGTGACATTGTACGCGTTCCGAGGAGCTATGAGGGTTATACCGGAGGATCTGAAGCTATTAAGGCCGAGAAACTGCCTGAAAAGATCAAAGACCGATTCAACATTGTGAAATAACAGCGAGTTGAGCAGATATTTAAGTCTGCTCTCAATTTTTTACGACAGGTTCATTCGAATGCAAAATGCAGGATGGCTCCTTGGGCCACTTCTACATAAAAGATTGTGCAAATTAAGCACACCCTCCCCATTTTCTTTTTTTTGGCTGGTTACAACTATCGGAAGTGACATTGACAATTCTTCTATGGTCCCAAGTAATTAATGAACTCTATAGTGGGCGGATACGTATACGGCGGGGTTTGCAGTTTTTTAACTTCTTGTTATTTGAGCTATTTCGACTTTTACTTGAAAGAATTAAATTAGAGAGTCTGAACGAGGAGTGAAGCACGCGCTCCATGTGAATCCATTTAGTTCAAACTGAATATGCGCGGACTAAAATAGTTGCACTGATGGACGTATTCAACACAAAAAAGAGCAGGAAACCCGTAAGTTACTGCTCTCCTCAGTCTATCCGCCGTTCATTTGTTTTACAATGTATTCAGCATCATTTCCTACACCTTGAAGCAGCGCTGAACCTCGCCTATGCTGCCAAGGCAAACCAATAAAGTACAATCCCTCCGCAGCTGAAACACCCCGGTGATGTATAATTCGGCCTTCCTTATCCAAAACACCTTCTATTTTCATCCAACAAAGCGGATTCTTAAAGCCAGTTGCCCAAATGATATTGTTTACTTCTAATGAAGATGAATCTTTAAAAATGATTTCATTTTGCTTTCCGGCTATGACTCTTTGTTTTAAGATGATCTTCTTCTGTCTTATTGCATGTTTTAATTCATACCCAAATATGGGGTCGCCTTTCTTTTGAATGAACTTGCCTACTATTGATGTATGACTTGCATGTAAAACTCCTAATTTATCAAACCACCAAAAGATGCTTCTTTTTCCAATCCATAAAGGGAAATAAGCCGGTTTATTACTGCAAGCCAAATATGTAGCTCTTTCTTTGGATAATTCAACAGCTATCTGAGCTCCGCTATTCCCGCCGCCGATTACCAGTACATTCCCGGGCGCCAGTTGTTTTGAATGTTTATATTGTGAAGAATGTAATTGATGAATATGATCGGCTACATCCCTTGATATTGATGGAATGTTAGGGGTATGAAAAGGACCTGCGGCCATCACAAGATTTTTCGTTTGATATTCTTCCCGGTTTGTTTTTATTAAGAAATCGTTGTTTAATTTTTGGACACTTATTACTTCTGTCCGTAATTGGATCGGGATTTCAAATCTTTCAACATATTTTTTCAGATAAGCAGCAATTTCATTTTTTGAAGGAAGTCCATGCTTGTCTCCTTCAAGCGGCATTCCAGGCAAAGAGCTGTACATTCGAGAAGTAAATAAAACCAATGAGTCATACCGGTTTTTCCAGCTTTCTCCCACTTCATGACTTTTATCCAAAATGATAAACTTTTGTTTCGACTTCTTTAGATAATATCCTACTGAGATTCCTGCCTGACCGGCTCCGATTACTATCGTGTCGTACATATGAATCCCCCTCCGGTTTTATCTTAATTGTCAGCAGACAAGTGAGTCCCTATTTCCTCCTTTAATGATGATGATGGTCACGCGGATTCTCAGTTTGGGCCTGACAAAGAATCGTATTGTCGTGATTATGCGCTGCTGTTTCCATTTGAATGGTTACATGTGTAATGCCTTTATCTCCAAGTTCATGTTCAATTTTGCGTAAAATACTTTCACTTTCAGAAATGGTCAGTTGATCGTTAACAACAGCGTGGCAGGAAAGAGCATTCAATCCGCTTGTGATAGACCATATGTGCAAATCATGAATGCTTTGAATTCCTTCTGTCTCTTCAATTGTATGAATGATGTCAGTGACATCGATATTTTCCGGAGTTCCTTCCATTAATACGTGAATGGAGTCTTTCGTCACATGGTAACCGCTTCTCAGAACAAGAATAGCCACAATGACACTGGCCGCTGGATCTGCCCAGCTCCACCCGAAGAAGATGATAAGAATCGCAGCCAGTATGGCACCTACAGATCCGAGCATGTCACTTATCACATGTAAGTAAGCCCCTCTTATGTTCAGGTTATTCTTTGTATCTCCGCCGTTCAGCATTATCCAAGCGACCAATATATTCACAGCTAACCCGATGATACTAATCGTCAGCATGCCGGTTGTTGCTACCTCCGGCGGATGAGAGAAACGTTTGATTGCTTCATAAATGATATAAAGGGAAATCACTATTAATGCAACACCGTTTATCACAGCTGCGAGAATCTCAAATCGTTTGTAGCCGAATGTCTTATGATGACTTGCCTTTTTTTCGGCCAATTTAAAAGCAATCAGAGCAACCATTAATGAGATTGAATCACTCAGCATATGGCCTGCATCTGACAAAAGCGCTAAACTATTGGTTAAAAATCCGCCTATCGCTTCTATTATCATATAACCTGTAATCATGATAAAAGAGATCAATAAAACCTTCTTATTGGACCCGCCAGCGTGATTGTGATTGTGACCCATAAAAATCTCCTCCTTATCTCATACACTGCATTTATTATTTCTTTTCTGTTATGAAGCATTCTAACATGGACACAAAAATAACTGTATATGATTATATGCTCATATACGAATATATAGGTTCTTTACTGAAATGTCAAAATCTTTTCAATGAAAATGTCCAATACTTTATATTGCTCTTAATCAATGATTGCTATGAAGCCGCGGATTACAGTAATTACTTCAGGCGCAGACAATTTAGAAAAATCGCTGCACTTCTATCAGGATGGCTTGGGTCTGCCTACAGAAGGAATAGCCGGTACAGATTTGAACATGGCGCAGCTGCTTTTTTTGACTTGCAAACGGGACTGAAACTTGCCCTTTGGGACCGTAAAAACATCGCACATGAATCAAACGTTACGTTAACTGCTCCAAGCCCTGCGGAATTTACATGAGGACATAACGTCAGCAGTAAAGCTGAAGTCGATAAAGTCATGGAACAGGCAAAACAGGCAGGAGCAACGATAACTGACCCCGCTCATGATACTTTTTGGGGCGGATACGCCGGTCACTTCCAAGACCCCGATGGACACTTATGGAAATCGTTTGGAATCCGCATTGAGATATAAGTGAATAACCACATTTCAGAAATGAAAACAACAATAAAAACACACCTGAATGTTCTGGTGTGTTCCAATAATAATGTTTAGAATGCAAACGCAGCATTTTATTTTGTTTCCCAAAACGATCAAACTATTTATACGATGGCGGGATGCTTTGCGGAAAACGGAATACATTTTCGGGATCGTATTTCGCCTTTATTCTTTGAAGCCTTGCAAAGTTTGAACCATAATATGCTTTTCCGAAGTTCTCGATATTTTGATCCGGAACATTCACATATGAACCTGTTACATATGGTTTCATCAGCTGACGCACTCTTTCAACTGATGCAAGATTCGAAGCTTCTTGTGATTTATTTTTCCAACTAGCCGTCCATTCCGTATAAAACAATGGCCGGCGCCAATAGAAGGCTGTTTCACTGCTTGGAACTCTGCTTATCGCGCCGCCCCAATTGATAAAAAAGAAATTGGTTTCTGTCCCAGTCGCTTTTTCTAAAAATTGTCTCATTACTGCAATAGGTTCTTCCGGCCAAAGATTGAGCGCCCACGCCGAGGAGAATTTAACACTCTGATCAGATCTGCCGGGAATCGGTTCGTCAGGATCTAAGAAATCTATACAATCCGGGTAGTATAGTGTTTTGATTACTGTTTGTGCCGGCGTTCCGGCATTTAATAAAGGTTTTAATAATTGAACCAGCTCTGGTTTTGAACCGAGGAATAATCCTTCCGCATGGCACAAGCCATTTACTTTGCTGTAAATCTCAAGATAGCATCCTAATCGTTCGTCTGTAAACGGCGACCATTTTTGCCACGCTTTAAATACCGTTTCTAACTGTTCCCACGGCCAAATAATATTAAAGACGGTTGCGGTTTTAGGGGCACGGTGAACTTTGAACGTATATTGGGTGTTATATCCGAAATTGCCTCCCCCGCCGCCTCTGGAAGCCCACAGTAAATCTTCATTGCGGGATTGATTTGCTTGAATAATCCTGCCTTTGGCATCTACCATTTTCAGTGCGAGAAGGTTATCGCTTATCAGGCCGATCGATCGGGAAAGCACTCCAAATCCGCCTCCCATCGTGATTCCTCCGATTCCGACGGTTGGACTGTCTCCGAACGGGGCCATAAAACCTTCCCGAGCTAAACCTTTTACAAGCGGGCCGACGTGAATGCCGGTTTGAACGGTTGCTACCGCGTTTTTTTCATCTAAGAAAACTTTATTCATGTCACTCACATCAATAACAATCCCATCACTTACCGTGGAAAGATTTTTATCCAGAGCATGGCGGCCGCTTCTGACACGCATAGGCACATTCTTCTCACGAGCCCATTTAATAGCATTACTTACATCGTATGAATTTTGTGCAAAAACAAAGACAAGCGGACAGACATCAACATAAGGGTTCCAATTCTTAACCGCCTGTGTATAGCCGGGGTCCCCTTTGAAGATGACGCGTCCTGTTAACTGTGCTGATCCCATCTATTTCACTCCCAATAAGCATTTGATTCCGATACCAGTATATGTAGGAATTGGACAAATTCTTAGACAGATGATCTGTAAACTTAAAAATAGATACCTATACGCGAAGATGATATAAAAACAAAAAAAGACAAGAGCGGCAAGCTGCCGAAACTCTTGTCTCTCCTGCCTTTTTTATCATGATAGGCACTTACATTTATTGGCGTGGTATACCGACCAAACTATGGAAGTCCATAGAAATTTATGTTTGCCCTGCTATGCGTGGTTCTGCTGAGACACCGGCTGAGCAACCTTTCTGTTTGATCCCCCGACAAGAATCTTTTTCTTTATCGTTTTTGCACCCCTGTACGGGTAAAATCAATACACATGAATTTTATCTTTTACATGATGAAAAGCTCTTATTTTTTCTTCTTGTGCTTACGTTTGCAATCATGTTTTTCCTCTTTCTTATGACATTTTTTACATTTCGCTTTTGCTGCTAATTTTGCCGCTTTTACCTTTGCTTCTGCTGCTCGGGCTCTTGCTTCTTCCGCTCTTGCTATTGCCTCTTCCGCTCTGGCTCTCGCTTCTGCTTCTCTTGCTGCTTCCGCTCTTGCTTCGTCGTCCGCCATATCAAAATCATGGCCAAGGTCACAGGCTTCGTTGTATGGCTTTTTCTTCTGAACGTACTGTTGATCTTCACCTTCGTTATAATACATTACGCCACTCCTTCTCGCATTTTTTAATCTCTTCATACTATGTAAATAAAAAACCCCAGCTTGGACTATTATGTTGATGAATCGACACATTTTAGGGCAATTTTCATTTATCGATGCAACAGATTCTGGATGCTTGATGAAACTTAAATGATTTATGATAAGCAGCGTAAAAAGAGAGACTGCGAAAAAGGATGCTGCGCGCTGCAGCATCCTTCTGTACCAACTTTTTGTGTTTTTGACTTTTAGTTTGCTTGCTGTGTTTGTTTTACTGGTTCTTTGCTAAAAAGTCCGACAATGTTCCACAAGATAATTGCAGCAGCTATGATTAAACGAGCCGTACTGACTTCTTGGTTAGTAAACAATTTATAGCCATATATTGATCCCAATGCTGCTATGCAAAAAATATTGAACCATTTACTCCAACGCAATTAGAAAACTCCTTATTAAATAATTACATTTTCAAACAATGCATTATAATATTAACAGATTTTTCAGTATTTAACCTTAAATTTTTCTTAATTGTCGTTCAAGTAAAAATCATTATTACTATTTTGTTTTTTCCTTGAAGAACGAGTACCTTACCTCTTCACCCTCCACAACCATTAATCAAAGTACGGGATTATCAGTATATTGTTCCCTGATTGTTATACAGCGCATTTCCTTTCATAAGCTTTTTAATCCCTTCGGTGTAATAAGGCAATCGTTGACTTGCCTGTTCAATATCAACCCATTCTATTTTCAATATTTCTTGAGCATTTTTAATTCCTTCTTTCCCTCCTGTAACTTTTGCTTCAAATGTAAAAAATATGGCGTGATGATTTCTCTTTATAAATTTCGCTTCATTAACAGCTAGTATATCCCCAATTTCAACTTCCAGCCCTGTTTCTTCATATACCTCACGTACAGCTGCTTCTATTAGATTTTCATTAAGCTCAACTTTTCCGCCTGGAAGTGACCAATGCCCCTCATGATTATCTACCATTACTATCTGATTGAACTCATTTCTAATCAATGCGTATACAACTTTAACTTCTTCCATATGACTCTCCTTTACTAAAAATATTTTTTAACCGCTTATTTATATATTTACTGTAAAGAATATAAAGGGATATAACAGCTGTTTTTTTGTAATACATCAAACTTACAACCGTTCAAGCGCATCATTTGTATCGTTTTAGAACCTTTTTTAAAAACGACAGTCTATTGAGCAGAGCAAATAAGAGTAAACTTTAAAAATAAAAGAGAACATAAAAAATACCAAAGGCTGTTACACCCTTGGTATCATTGAGATGCAGCCGGGAGGACTTACGCTTCATGGGTTTTTCAACCACAGGAGCCTCGCACTGCTTTTAAACATAAGATACTATTCCTTACTTCCAAGCGACCATATCACCACCGGAATTAATAATAACGATAATATCCCTCCGCCAAGTGATAATGTCAGGTAATTGGCACCTGCTACGACCATTCCGGACAAGGCTCCGCCGGCGGCTCCGGACAACGCAATCAAAACATCCACAGTACCTTGGGTTTTAGCCCGTGTTGACGTTTCAGTTGAATCAACAATCAGTGCCGTTCCGCTTATCAAACCAAAATTCCATCCTAACCCGAGCAAAGACAGAGCAATGACCATAAGAATCATAGAATCTCCCGGTGCAAATGCCGATATAAGCCCTGCCAAAAGCAGCGTCATTCCGGAAGATACAGCCATTACAGTACGGCCTAATTTATCCGCAAGCACACCTGTCACCAAAGAAGGGAGATACATGGCGCCTATATGAAAACCGATAACAAGACCTACCGCTCCTAAGCCATGGCCGTGATGTCTCATATGGACCGGTGTCATTGTCATAATAGCAGTCATTACAATTTGAGTAAGAATCATAACCGCCGCACCCGCAATAATACCTTTTTTGTTCTCTGTGTGTTCGTCGGCGGTCACTTGTCCTCTATCATCAGGTGTTTGGCCGGCCATTTCTATTGTTCTTGCTATGACTAAAGGGTCAGGACGTAGCATGATGAAAAGAGTAACACCTGCCAACATATATGCTGCCGCCGCTAAAATGAATGGACCCGCCAGTGACGGAACACCAATGGAGCGAGCGAAGTTCCCCATTACATTCACTAAATTCGGGCCTGCAACGGCACCGAATGTGGTAAAAACCATAGTCATACTGACAGCAGTCGCCCGCTGTTTATGATTTGCCAAGTCCGTACCCGCATAACGGGCCTGCAGATTTGTCGCTGTTCCCGCACCATAAATAATCAAAGAAGCAAACAGCAGAAACACACTATTTAAAATAGCCGCAATGATGACTCCTATCGCTCCCAGTCCGCCAATCATAAATCCGGCTGAAAGACCTGTCCGGCGGCCGTAACGCTGAGAAAGCCTCCCCACAAATAACGCGGCGCCTGCTGATCCTAAGGTAAATAAAGCAGAGGGCACACCGGCAAACGCATCTGTACCAAGCATTTGCTGTGCAATAAGCGCACCGACAGTCACTCCGGCCGCCAACCCTGCGCCGCCGAAAATTTGTGAAAGACTGACGACAAACAAAGTACGCTTATATAATCTTTTTTGTTTATCAGGAGAACCTATGAATTGCTCCAATAATGCCGATTGAGTATCTGACCCTTTTGCACTGTCTTTGTGAAGCATAATCCGACCTGCCTTTCTATAACCTCCAACAGATTTGGATTATCATAACACGCACAAAAAAACCATACAATATAATAATTGTATGGCGGACAATATTAGATATGCTCATCCAGCAGGCGTTTAAGAATCAGCAGTCCCTGCTCAAGCTCCCCAAGCGTTTTCGGTGCACAGACAGACACCCTTACAGCCCTTTCCGGACAACTGTTCCCGACGACAAAACGTTCAGCCGCGTATACTTGCACTCCATGCTGTGCGGCTGATTTTTCAAATGCAGCACCTGTCATATTTCCGGGTAACAGTAACCATCGAAAGATTCCCGTCTCAGCACCTGCACACGTATAGCCGGTTAAATATTGATCGACCATTTTGTTTCTGCGAATAGTCTGTTCACGATGACTGTCAATTAAGATTTCAAATTGATTCGATACGATCGTCCGTGCAGTGAGTTCTGCTAACAGCGGGGAAACGGTTATATTTAAATTGTAAAGCGCCTTTGAAATCGGCTCCTTATATTGACTCGGGACGGCGACATACGCCATCCTTAACCCTGGTGCCAGTGATTTTGATAAACCGGCAATGTGAATGACCTGTTCCGGTGCAAATGATGCGATGGCCGGAAGCGGATTCTTGCCAAGAAGATGGTACGAGGCATCTTCAATAATGAATTGGTTATATTTTTTTGCAATTTTCGCGATCATTTTTCGATTCTCAACAGACATAAAGGACGCTGTCGGATTATGATAATCCGGGATGAGGTAGATGCCTTTAATATTTTCATTTTTACACGCATATTCAAATGAGGCAGGGCTCATCTCATTGTTCTCTGATTTGATCGGCACAATCTGCACACTCAGCATCGAAGCGGCAGTTTTCAAGCCTGGGTATGTATGGTGATCAACTCCAATGCGGTCTCCTGGTTTACAAAGACTCGCCAATGCCGCGGCAATCGCATTTTGCCCGCCGTTTGCAAATAAAATGTGATCAACGGACGTTTCAAATCCGCCTCTTCGAATCAGCTTAACAGCCGCATCTTTCTGCCAAAGACTTTCACCCGTCCGGCCATAGCCAAACCACTTTTCATAATCTTCCTCTTGCAGCATACTTTTCAGCTGGAGCAGCAGCGGCTCATAAGAAGCCTGATCCGGAAGCGTCGCCCCCATTTCAATCAGATGCTTCGGCTTTGTATCTTCCAGCAGATACGCATTCGATAACGCATCATAAGCAACAAAAGTCCCGCTCCCGACAGAGGCACTCAGCAGACCCTTTAACTCGCAGACTTTAAAAGCCTTTGAAATGGTGCTTACATTTAAATCCAAAAAATCAGCCAGTTCTCTCTGAGGAGGCAGTTTGGTTCCGGGTAATAAAACTTCTTGTAATATATCCTGTTCTAATTTCTCTGCAATCGCTTTATAAATGGGTTTTTCCGTTTTATCAATCGCCGGCTTCCAGCTCATCGGATAGTTTTCAAAAGAATTGATCGGCATGATATGCATCCTTTTTCATTCAATTATATGATCACACCGTTTATAAAACAATTTTCACTTAACAGACGCAAAAGTTGACATAAAAAAAAGCCAAAGGCGGTTAAACCTTTGGCATGATTGATACGCCGGGAAAAATTGAACTTTCATCAGAGATATCAATGATGAGAAGAGCTTTTCTGTACGACACTCTTTATCTTCACTCTTTATCTCGATTTGTATTCCTTGATGTTCCCGTTTCCTTAGTTAGAAGAAAGATCACTAACGACATCTAATAATACATTGACACCTGCAGCCAAGTCATGATCTTTCGTGTATTCTTCAGGATTATGGCTGATCCCCTCTATACTTGGAACGAAAATCATAGCCGTCGGACAGATACGGGCCATCATTTGTGCATCGTGCCCGGCACCGGATGTCATCCGTTTTGATTCCAGTCCCCGTTTATTTGCAGCCCGCTCAATTAATGCAACAATGTTTTTATCAAATACAACGGGATTGAAACGGACTAATTGTTCAGATGTGATAGATACGTTTTCAGCCTCTTCCAAATCTTTCAGGTAATCGGCCAGTGCTGATTCTTCTTCTTGAAGTCTCTTTTCGTCCGGATCTCGCAAATCAACTGTAAGTGCTGCCAATGATGGAATGACATTGATAGCATTTGGCTCAAAACTGATTGTTCCGACCGTGGCGACAGTTTGGCCGTTAGACATATTGGCACGTTTGCGCAAATACGTTATGATTTGTGCGGCTGCATGCCCGGCATCCTGACGCATATCAGTCGGAGTTGTCCCGGCATGATTTGAAACGCCTTGAACCGTTATACGCTGCCAGGAAATCCCTTGCAAATTCTCAACGGCACCGACCGGAATGCCTGTTTTGTCTAAAATCGGCCCCTGCTCAACATGAAGCTCAATAAAGGCGTGCGGTGTTAAAAAGCCGGGCTTTTCTGTTCCCTCATATCCTATACGCTTAAGTTCTTCACCCAGTTTCGTCCCATCCGTACCGCGGGTCTGAAGCGCCTTTTCTAAAGAAAGTCCTCCGGCGAATACGAGTGATCCCATCATATCTGGAGTATATCGCACACCTTCCTCATTGGTAAAAGCCGCAATGACAATCGGACGCTCCGGTTTGAAGCTGGACTCCTTTAAAGTGTTTATGACTTCAAGTCCCGAAATAACCCCGTAACATCCATCGTAAATACCCGCGTTGATGACCGTGTCGATATGAGAGCCGATCATAATGGGCGCATCATTATTCTGATCAGAACCATACCATACCCCGAAAATATTTCCGATTTTATCAATCATAACCTCTAAGCCTGCTTTTTTCATCCATGTTACCAATAAGTCCCGTCCCGCCTTATCTTCATCGGAAGCAGCTAACCTTGTGAGTGTGTCATTGCGGTCACGTCCGATTTCACCAAGCTCCTTAAGACGGCTGAGTAAACGTTCAGAATTCATGTAAAGGTTCACATGTTCAGATGCCATTTTGCATTCCTCCCTGTACTGAGTCAATCGCTTCATTGATATAACAATAATGTTATGATATATAAGAATTCATCATCTTAATACCAATATTGGATTTAAAAATATAAGTATATTGAGGTGTTTAACATGCAAACGCAAAACTTTCTGATGGATGACAGTCTGCAAGATTTGACGAAACACCATACAATTGTTATGCCGGTTGCTTGCTATGAAAAAACCATTAAGAACCATTTGCACGGATATATTCCCCTTCATTGGCATGATGAAATTCAATTCGTGCTTATAATAAAAGGAGAAGCGCTGTTCCAAGTAAATGAGGAATGGGTGGTTGTCCGTCAAGGCGACGGGCTGTTTATTAACAGCGGCTGCCTGCATATGACAAAGGAGCATGGCAGTTCAGATTGTCTTTATATCTGTTTAAATGTCTCCCCGCATTTCGTTTTATCACAGGAACTCTACACGACCTATGTAAAACCTTTGATTCACGCAACGAATGTCCCTTACTTATATATCCACGCAGACGACCCTTTAGAAAAAAACATTCTGAATGCTGTATTAGAGATCCACAAATGCATCGAGCAAAAATCCCTCTTTTATGAAATAGATATCACGATGAAACTTACGTCTGTTTGGAAACACTTAATCGCCAATTGCTTCCACCTTGAATGTATCGAAACAGAATGGTTGAAGAACCAAAGGATGAAGAATATGCTGAGCTGGATCCATCAGCATTATGCTGAAAAAATCACATTGGAGGATATTGCGAAAGCCGGGCAGCTAAGCCGTTCTGAGTGCTGCCGCTATTTCAAGCGCTTTTTAAAATGTTCTCCGTTACACTACGTTATAGATTACAGAATTCAAAAAAGCTTATATTTATTGCAGCAAAGAGATGCGAGTGTGACAGACATTTCTTATCAAGTTGGTTTTAACAGCACAAGTTATTTCATCAGCAGGTTCAGACATGCCATGAAGATGACGCCGCTGGCTTATAAAAAACAAAAAAACAAAGAAAGACAGCACTGACTGATTCAGTAATTGCTGTTTTTCTTTGTTTCATGTGTTTTAGGATAAGCGAATTTTAACTAATTCCGCAAAATACGCTGCACCGGTTAAAAGAATGTCATCATTAAAATCATATGACGGGCTGTGTAATGGAATATGGCCCTTTTGATCATGCTCATCACCATTGCCAAGAAAAACAAATACACCGGGAACCTTCTCTAAAAAAGCCGAGAAATCTTCTGAAATCATCATCTGATTTATGTTAGAAGTGACATTCTCTTTTCCGGCTGTTTTGGCAGCAGCTTCAACAGTAAACCCGACATATTCTTCCCAATTCGTCGTTGGAGCAAATTCATGTGTATACTCAAACTGACACTCCGCACCATGCATCTCACAAATCCCGGAACTGATAGTCCTCATTTTTTCTTCGAGAAAACGTCGGGTGTCAGGAGAATAACTTCGCGTATCACCTTTGATTTCCACATAAGTCGGAATCGCATTCCTCACCCCGTCTGTTACGATTTCCGTACAGGATATAACGGCAGGAACGCTTGGATCTAAATTTCTGGACACAATAGTCTGTAAGGCGAGAATAATTTGCGACGCTATGACCAATGGATCAATACTCATATGAGGGCGGGCTGCATGAGCGCCTTTTCCTTTAATCCGGATGACAAAGTTATCTTCACCGGCCATAATTCCCCCGGGGCGGGTTGCAAAAGTACCCGCCGGCAATCCAGGCATATTATGCAATCCGTAAATTTCATCGAGCGGAAATTGTTCAAAAAGTCCATCCTCAATCATGGCCCTCGCACCCTTGCCCGGTTCTTCCGCCGGTTGAAAAATAAAACACACGGTGCCGTTAAAATGTTGTCTTTCACTCAATATTTTAGCTGTCCCAAGAAGGATTGCCATATGTCCGTCATGACCGCAGGCATGCATTTTCCCTTTATTTTTAGACACATACGAATGATCTGCTGCTTCAGTGAAGTGTAATGCGTCCAGTTCCGCTCTGATTCCTATAACCTTTGAACCTTCTCCCGCTTTTAAGGTGGCGACTATACCTGTTCCGCCCAGACCCGAACAAACGCTTACTCCCATTTTTTTTAATTCTTCAGCAATATACACTGAGGTCATGTGTTCTTCAAAAGCTGTTTCAGGTATCATGTGGAGGTCATGTCTCCATTTTATTAATTGATCTTTCATTGTGATATCATTCATAAAGACCACTCCAATATAATCATTAAATAGAAAGCGTTTACATAAATAATTAAAATAAAGCAAAAATAATTGCCGAAACAGTGATGACACCAATAATCGTAACAAAAACATTACTGATTTTATTTCGATACATTTTTAATACTGGCAGCTTACGAATGGCATACATAGGGAGCAGCAATAGAATAACAGCCCCTATCGGTCCGCTGATGCTTTCAATGATGCCTAGAATACTTGGGTTGATATAAGCTATTAGCCAGCAAGTGACAAACATAAAAAACAGAATGATAAAATCTGTTTTTTTCTTATTATTTCTTGATGGAAAAACCTCAACAATGATATCCCGCATGGCCTCATAGGCTCCTATATAATGTCCTAAAAAGGATTTCGTAATTGCGACAAATGCGATAATCGGGGAAAGACAAGCAATAAACGCTGAATGAAAATGGTTGGCGAGATAAGTGAGAATTGAGATGTTTTGTTTCTTTGCCATAGCAAGATCTGCCGGCGACAAACTGAATACACAGCTGTATACAAAAAATAAAACAGTAAGTATCATCAATATATAACTGTATTTTTGTATTTGGGCACATTTATCATCAGCAAATTTGTCTCCATAACACTGCCTTTGAGCTACAACGAATGGTGAAATCATTGAATAATGATTAAATGAAAGCACCAGGACAGGGAATGTCATCCATACCGTCATGAACATCCCTTGTCCTGATCCGGATAATGATAGGTGTGTGACATCCAAAATGGCTGTATTCCATTTAGGTATCAGATAGATCCCCATCAAACATAACGAACCTATAAATGGATAAACTAACAAACTCATAGTCTTCATGACCGCATCCTGACCAAAACGCACGATAAACAGTAATCCTGCTATCAGAAATCCGGCAGTTAAACCCCTTGGCGGCTCTGGCATGTTCATTTGATTCACAATAAAGCTTTGAGCTGTATTTGTAATGGCAACTGAATACATTAACAGGATGCTGTAAATCGCAAGAAAATAAATGACAGTGAATACTCTTCTTGCTTTCGCCCCAAAGTATTCTCCTGTCACCGCTAAAATCCCGTCTGTTGCAGAACCTGCCGATAAAACAAATCTGGCCAAAGCTCTGTGAGAAAAGTACGTAATCGGAAAAGCCAGAACAGTGATGATTATCAGAGGCAGAATGCCCCCTATTCCCGCATTAATTGGCAAAAAAAGCACGCCCGCGCCTATTGCTGTGCCAAACAGGCCTAAGACCCAAATTGTATTTTGCCTGCACCATTTAGCCGGATCTTCATAAGAGGCATTATTCGATGAAGAACTCCGGCACCGCACATCCACATCCTGTTCTATAGACATATTTATCCTCCCGAAAAAAGAATGTCATGCTCTGGAACATCACGAATTACCATGAAGCCGGGCAGCTTTTCACTCGTATATATTTATCCGGAATACGCGATGACTTCAATTTCAATCTGTACATCTTTAGGCAACCGGCTTACTTCAATTGTGGATCTCGCAGGACGATGGTCTCCAAGATATTTACCATATTCCTCGTTAACAGCTTTAAAATCACCTAAATTTTTAAGGAAAATAGTCGTTTTCACTATATTTTCAATTTTTAAATCCTCTGATTTCAGAATGGATTCAATGTTTTTTAAAACTTGAATCGTTTGTTCCCTAATATCAGCCGGAACTTCATCCGTGTTTGGATTAACAGGAAGCTGTCCTGATAAAAATAAAAAATCTTGTACTTTAATGCCTTGAGAATAAGGTCCGATCGCTTTTGGTGCTTTTTCTGTAAAAACTGTTTTTAACATAATAATCACCTTCTCCTTATTGATGTAAAATTCTAAATATTCTTCACAAAAACTGAATTGCTTTCAGTTAAAAGTAATATATCACATATCTCATATTAGTCAAACGAAAAATTCATACAAAAAAGCCTGACGAGTTGTCAGGCTTTTAATTGGCTGTTTAAAATGATTCGAGTCAGACTGTTTTCCCAGTTACTCCTTATGGCTTTCAGTCCTTGTTTAAGATCTTTATTCTTCATTGCGTCTAATATTTGATTGTGTTCACTGCAGGATGCATTCATTGCGTGATTTTGACTGAAATACCGAATTTCAATTCTCTGTATTTTCGTTTTTTGTCCTTGCAGTAATTTCTGCAGTTCAGTATTATTTGAGACTTCAATGATCTTTTGATGAAAGGCATTATCCAATTTCAGCGCTTTTACCTTATCATCCGTCTCCATTATTTCATTCATTTGCTTATTTAATTTTTCCATCTCGTCTATATGATCTTGTGTAAATCTTGAAAGTGCCTGTTCAAAAGCGAGACACTCGAGAGACCAAACGACCGAGTAAACCTCTTTCGCATTTTCCAGGTCAATAGGTGCTACCACTGTCCACCGATTGGCTTTCGTTATGACAAGACCTTCATTTTCAAGCTGAAGCAGCGCCTCCCGGACCGGCGTGCGGCTGATTCCGAGTGTCTCAGATAGATCTTGATTTCTCAGTCTTTCTCCCGGCTCAAGCTTACCTGTTATAATCCACTCTCTCAGAAACTGATAAGCTTCAACTTTCATAAATGTTCGTTTTAATTGGTGCTGTTGGTTCATTGTCACGTTTTCACCTCTTTAAAACATCATTTTACATGTAATATACCACATTTCAGTATATCGTTTGCGAAAAAGAAAAGTTGCTTTACATTCCGATCCATGTATAATGTGATATATCACATATTGGAAGGATGAAGAAATTTGTTTGCGAATATTGATTGGGTTTCGAATCATTTCAGATCTGATACGTTACCTCAGGAATCTTCCTATTTCTCTGCAGAGGAAACAAAAAAAGCGCTTCATTTTCATTCCGGCATTCCCGGCTATCAAGCAACACCGCTTCACTCGTTAAGAAGTCTCGCACAATATCTCGGCATAAACAGTCTTTATGTCAAAGATGAATCTAAACGCTTTAGCCTTAATGCTTTTAAAAGCTTGGGTGCTTCATATGCGATTGCTTCTTACTATAGTAAAAAACTTAAAATCGACCTTAATTCCATTCATTTTAACGAATTGGTTGAACTTGTAAAAAGCGCTCCTTCTGCTACATTTGCTACAGCTACCGACGGTAATCACGGAAAGGGACTGGCATGGGCGGCTTCCCTTTTTGGACAGAAAGCAAAGGTATATATGCCGAAAGGTTCTTCTCCCGCGAGATTGGAAGCCATTAAACATTTAGGTGCTGATGCGTACATTACAGATTTAAATTATGATGACACTGTTCAAATGGCGGCAGATTTATCTGAGAAACATCATTGGATTTTAGTTCAGGATACGGCTTGGGAAGGATACCAGCAAATTCCTCTCTCTATCATGCAAGGATATACAACAATTATTGCAGAAATATACAAACAAAATGAAGATTTCTTCAATACAATCAGTCATGTTATCCTTCAGGCTGGAGTGGGATCTTTCGCTGCTTCAATGGCAGCTTCCCTATTAAATGTAAAAAGCGGGAATAAGCCCAAAATCTCCATAGTTGAACCCGAAAGCGCAAATTGTCTGTACCGGTCAGCCCAAAGCGCCTCTGGATCACCTGTCCGAGTATACGGTGATCTTTCTACAATGATGGCTGGGCTTGCCTGCGGCGAACCCAACCCATTCGGTTGGAACATTTTGAGAACATGCAGTGATTATTTCTTTTCCTGTAATGACAAGATAAGCGCATTGGGGATGAGAATATTGGGTAATCCTATTGATCCGGATCCGAAGATTATTTCTGGTGAGTCAGGTTCCGTACCATTAGGTTTGCTGCATGAGTTAAGTAAGAATACTTCAATGGAACAGATAAAGAAGAAATTAGAATTAGATCAGTCATCTAATGTGTTAATGATTAATACAGAAGGTGATACTGATCCGGAAAATTATCGGAAAGCGGTTTGGGGAACAGATCATTAAAACAACGGCAACATGTTTGTTTTAATGATTTATAAAAAGCCTTAACTTTGGGTGAAGTTAAGGCTTCCGTTATTTCCCCTTCCCGTGTAAAACTCAATCATTTAACTAGTCCCAAATTAAAGGCCTGTCCACTTCAGCAGTTCTGAGATAGTCTAAAAGCTGACCGGTATGTACGGACTCATGGTAAGCGATTCTTAATAACATGTCTCCTAGTTCACGAATATATCCAACATCAGACCTGTCAATCTTTATATCTGTTAAATCTGTTTCGTTTAACGATTTGATGAATGTCAAAAACTCGGCCCGATACGGTTTTGCAAATTCTAATTCTTCGGTTACTGTGGTAAACGTTTTTGATTCATACGGGTTTTTAGATTCCTCTGAAGACTCATTCATTTGTTTTAGTAAAATGTGATGATAAAGAAATTCCGCTTCTAATACATGTCTTATCATTTCCTTACACGACATTGCTTCGGAATCGGGGCGCCAGTCCATTTTTTCCTCAGGTATAGCTGTCCATAACTTGATGCTTCGCCGTCTTACTTCTTCAAAATGTAAAACAATAAGGTCAATCGTATTCAAGTGTTTTCCCCCTTTTATTTTTAAGAATAATTCTCCTTTTTCCCGGAAAAAACCTCTTTAAATAAAAAACATATTCTTTCCCGACTCGCTGGATTGATAATCAAACCATTTTTAAGATAAGGAGATATTCATTCATCCATACAATAGACTCTGGCTGAACATATACTGAATGATAGTTTTCATCAGAAAGGAGAAATCAGCTTTGGCAAAATATCGGATCATGACCTTTGACGGGGGCGGTACCTTAGGTGCTTTAAGTTTACAACTATTGAACAGACTGGCTGAAGAAAATCCAGCATTAATAAGTCGAACCCATGTATTTGCGGGAAATTCAATCGGTTCATTTACTGCCCTTGCATTAGCAAGCGGAAGATCTCCGAAGGAAACACTTCAGTATTTTGAGGATGAAATCCTGCCCGCATTCAGCACTTCCCGGCCGGGCGGACCTGTTTTCAATCAACAATTGCCATATTCCGGTTTTATTAAAGCGGTACGAAACTTTTTCCCGCCAGGCCTACGTCTTAAAGATGTAAGAAAACGAATTGTTGTCCCTTCATTCAAATTATACTCCCCAGCACTGGATCGTTGGACGCCCGTATTATTTCACAACTTTCCCGGCTCTCCCTATTTAAATGAGAAAGTGAGTGATGTCATACTGCGGAGCAGCGGTGCCCCCGCGACGCAGCGAGCCTATCAAAACTACGTGGACGGATATGTAGTGGCAACGAACCCCAGTACGGCCAGTATCGCGTTTGCGGTTGGTAAAGCCAACGTGCCATTGGATCAAATTGCGGCGCTATCCATCGGTACAGGTGAAGCCCCGACTCGGTTAAGAAGAGATACGAGGGGGTGGGGAATGGTAAGTGCGGATAACATACGTCCCGAAAATCTGAAGAACCTTCCTCCAAATTGGGGAGTCCTTTTGGACAGGTCGCCTAATGAACCTTTACTGCCATTTCTTCAGATGATCTCCGGCGGAAATGGCTACTATGAATCCATGGTCAGCGCGAATCTGCTGGGAGATCGCTTTTTCCGGTTAGATCCGCGGATTCCTAACTTCTCCAAAACAGACCCTTCCGTGGTTCCCGCTGTCATTGAAATTGCGAACAAAACCAACTTACAGCCTGTGAATACATTTATAGAGAAAAACTGGAACGACAGCCACTAAGTAAGTCAGAAGTTTACGTCATCATACAATGAACAAAAAATACCAAGGGACTCAAAACCCTTGGTATTATTAATGCGGCCGAGAGGGTTTGGACCTTCACGGGGTATTTATACGCTGGGCATTCGATAAAGTGAAATCTTATTACCGCCCGGCATTTCAAACACTGAAGTTAAACATTACAACCAACAATCGGGCCATTTAATTGAATAGGACTACTCAAAAGTCGCTTCCCATTACGTAAGGGAAGCGACTTTTTAGATTTGATTTTCAAGTTCCTTTGACAAATTTTGAAAAGACCATTGACTATTCAGTTGAACTGTATTAAGTTTAACTATATAGTCAGACTGAATAGAGGATGAGGATATGAAACATAAATTATTACCGCTGTCTGAAACCATGCATTATATTTTATTAGCTCTGCGGGAGCCGCTGCATGGCTATGCCGCCATGCAGAAGATCGAAAAGATGAGTAACGGAACTGTTATTTTAGCAGCCGGCACATTATACGGCGCGATTGAAAACTTGAATAAGCATGGCTGGATTGAACCTGTTGGAGAGTCGGGCCGGAGAAAAGTTTATATGATAACTGCGGAAGGAAGCGCCATTTTGAAAATGGAACAAAACAGGTTACTGCATATTTTATCCCTGCACGAAGGAAGTGAATCGAATGAAGACATTTAAGATGTTTTTTGATATTGAAAAAGAGGAGCAATGGCTGAACGAACAATTACAAAAAGGCTATCGTTGTACAAATATCAGCGGATTAGGAATATACACTTTCGAAAAAACCGACAAAAAATATGTGATGAGACTGGATTATCAAGATTATTTATCAAAGAAAAAATTCGAAGATTACAGAGAGATCTATGAAGACTTCGGCTGGAGTTATATAAATGGCCCTTGGGGGCTTGGAACTCGATATTGGCAAAAAGAAGATGATGATCAAAATGAAATCTTCTCGGATCGCCAATCAAAGAGTAATTATTATAAAAGACTAATGAGTTTTTCATCTTGTTTTGGGTTACTGTGCTTGTTTTATTGTAATATGATTTACACGAATTCAGGTTTGTATTTAGCTGAAGGTCTGTGGAGTATGGAAGGCGCAATGTTTTGGAAAGCATTTTTATTTGAAACTCCATTTGCCCTTTTAAGGTCGCTTCCCGCTCTTATGGCCGTTCTCTTTGGCTGCAGTTTCTATAAAGCGTATCGAAAATATTCAATGTTAAAAGAACAATAACGCGGGGAAGTTACATTTAAAGAAGTAATCGAGGATCATGTATCTGCCGAAGCCGGGCGCTTTAACGGAAAAAAAGCGCCCTGAATTTGCTGATAAATCAGACGGCTCATTTTGTTAATGATACATACTTATTTACAATGGCTTGAGCGAGACAAGCTGATGAATCAACAAAGGTAAGTTCGCTGCTTTTTTGATCCGTGACCATATTTAAATCCGTACATGCAATGATAACCGTATCAACCTTTTCTGCTAATTCACGGTGTAATTCATCATATAATGTACCAGCCTCATCGGTTTGACCTTGTTTAATCTTTTCTATTATGTGATCGACATAGATTTGCCAACTATCTTGATGTAAAAAATCATAACCTTCTCTGTTTAACGCTTCTTGAAATATTCCAGATTGAACCGTAGGAACGGTGGCTAAAAGAGCTGCTTTTTTTGAGCCTTTAGGTATTTTTTTTATGGTTTCATCAACCATGTTTAGTAAAGGGACTGAAAGCGATTTTTTTATTTGATTAAAATAAATATGTGCGGTATTACATGGGATTGCAATAAAATTAACACCCGTTTTTTCAAGCTTTACAGCCCCCTCAATAATTGCATTTTCCATGTCCGTATGATTGAGAGGTTTATTCATGTAGAAAGGAGTCGGACAAGAATAAATCATCATATGAGGAAAATCCATGTCGTGTATTGCTCCATATATTTTTTGGCACTCGTCTACTACTTTATCTACAAATGGCCCAGTAGATTTTGGCCCCATTCCTGCCAGTATTCCAATCATAATTGTCCTCCTCTGTAAAAATGTGTACGAATACGATCACGATGAGTTATTCTTGTGTTTCTCATCTGAATCTGCTCTCATTTCTTTTTGGCTGTCTTCTCCTATTTTATCATTTCATTAATCGAAAAAGGGACTTTAAAAAAGATAGCTGGCAAACCAGACGACTTGCTCTTGGGCGCCATGTTTGTTAAAATCACCATCTTCGTTTTAAAACGTACAGGTTTATAGTGTCCCATAACGCTGTCCTAAATAAAACACTGGTCGCAACTAAGTCAAATGTTTTTCACGGTACTATAGTCAAGACTTGCCCAAGTCACCATTATCAAAAAGAATTTCATCAAGCACTTGAAACATTTATTGAACGTGAGCAAGTGTTATAACATGAATAAGAAACCAAGGAGTGATGAATCTTTTAATCTTTCATTTTACCCGCTGACTCATATCAAAGGAGCTCTAACCAAATTTTAATAGCTGTCGCACTTATTAATAACGCTAAAATCCATTGCAGGAATTTTGTATTTACTTTTTGCCCAACAGATGCGCCAATAGGAGAAGCAATTAAACTGACAATCATAAGAACCAGAGCCGGTGCAAAAAGAACCTGGCCCGTGATTACTTTTCCAACTGTTGCGCCAATAGATGAAAGAAATGTAATCGCAAGAGATGAAGCGACTGTGATTCTAACAGGGATATTTAAAATCGATAACATAATGGGGACCAGGATAAAAGCGCCGCCAGCTCCTAAAATACCTGATACGCCGCCAATGATAAACGCTAGGGACGAAGCCAACCATTTATTAAATATCACTTCTTCGTCTTCGCTATGTTCTTGTCCTTTTTTAGGTATAAACATTAAAACAACTGCTAGTATAGCCAGAATTCCGTATATAAAGTTAATTCCTTTTTCAGATATATAATGAGAAAAGTAACTCCCCAATACACTCCCTAAAAGGATGCTGCTTCCCATGTACATAATTAATGCTTTATTTAAAAAACCACTTTTACGATAAGCCCAAACACCGCCAAGTGTCGCAAAGAAAACTTGAATAGCCCCTATCCCTGAAACTTCATGGGCAGTTAATGACATCACTCCCACTAAAGAAGGAATGTATAATAGCATTGGATAATTAATAACTGATCCGCCAATACCCATCATTCCGGAAATAAAGGCACCAATAAACCCTATAATGAAAAGAGTTGTGATAAAGGCAATATCCATTTTGGTTCCTCCTTTCAAAGAAAAAGGGCATCTTTGTATTCGATACCCTTTCACATTTATTAGCCTTTTTTAATCCAGAATTTCAATACATCGCCTTCATCAGTTTGCTCTAAAAGGTCATGCCCGCCTGATTTAGACCAAGCTGCAAGATCATTTTTAGCTCCCTTATCTGTTGCATGCACTTCTAATATTTGACCTGATTCCAGTTCATTCATCGCTTTCTTTGTTCTGACGATTGGCATTGGGCATGCCAGGCCTTTTGCGTCTAATACTTTATCTGATTTCATGTTCATCTCTCCTCTTTTTAATAGAAACTTGTGTTACCGTATTGCACAGCGGTTTGGACCAATCTCCATTTCACGCTGTTTTTCTTCATCTGGGCTGATTTTCCCCATGTTTGTTTCTCGAATCTCTTGGTATGCATTTGGCTGCGGAGGCAAATGATCTGTTACTAGGTGTCTAAATTCTGTTTCATCCGCAATGTTCAAACCATGGTTCTCGCTAAATAATGTACGTAGTTTTTTACCAACACTTCCATTCTCATTTAGCTCGTCAATGATCATAAAGTGTGCCGGTAATACAATTAAATCCTTTGATAACGCGTTGTAACGGCTATAAAGCGTTGTTCTTAAATCTCCCGCCCAATCTTCTGCCATACCGGCTAAGTCTGGTCTTCCGATTGAATCAATAAACAAGATATCACCTGAAAGAAGATACTGATCATCGACAATGAAAGAAGTGGAGCCAATCGTGTGCCCCGGTGAATAAATCGGTTGAATGCCAATCTTTGTGTTTCCAATGACAATATCGTTGCCTTCTTCCAGCGGCTGATAATCAAATACCGCTTCTTCTGCATCTTTCGGCGGTAACCAGTAGGTTGCTTTTGTTTTTTCAGCTATGACTCTGCCGCCTGAAATATGGTCTGCGTGAAGATGTGTATCAAATACGTGAGTAATCTCCGCGCCCTTCTCTTTCGCAAAGTCTATAAAAATATCCGCCATACGTGTCGCATCAATAATCGCTGCTTCACCATTGGAAATGACCATGTATGACAGGCAGCCCTTACCGATACGAACAAACTGATACATCTCACCGCCATCTTTTAAATCCCCGACTTTTACCGGCTCTAAATGTTCACTCCATGCTTTCATTCCACCCTTAAGATAGGATACAGAATGACCTGCTTCAGAAAGCATTTCGGATACCATGACGGATGAACCTTCTTTTGCACAAACGACCAGCACTTCTTTATCAGAAGGAATTTTCTCCAAGATACCTTCTACGCCATCTAAAAGATCGAAATACGGTACATTTAAATAGTCAAAACAATGTCCTTCGATCTTCCAATCGTTAAAGTCATTTTCATTACGCACATCCAGAATAAATAAAGATTCTTTGTTAAAGATTTTTTGTGTGACTTCTTTTGCGGTAAGTGCTTGAACGGTCATGTTTACATACCTCCTTTTTCTGTTTTACCTGTCCAATCCCGCATACCGGGGACAACATTAATAACCTTTTTAAAACCTTGTTTTTTCATGGTGTGGGCCGCCATTTCACTTCTTCTTCCCGAATGGCAGATAATATAAATTTCATCATTTTTGTTTAATTCGTTAGAGCGCTTTTCCACTTCACCTAGAGGGATATGCACAACTCCAGGAATATGAGCATTTTCATACTCCTCTATCTCTCGTACATCTAAAATGTTAAGAGACTCGTCACTATCCACTTTCTGTTTGAAAGCTTCTAATGAAATCTCAGGAATTGAAGCTGCATTTTCTGCTGAAAGCTCTCCTCCTTTTCGAAGAAAGTGACGAAGGACTTCGCCCTCTGCTTCAGTACCTAGATATTCATGGCCTGTACTATTTGCCCATGCTTCCAGATCTGCTGTAGAACCTTTATCTGTCGCTTGAATTTCTAATATGTCACCAGCTTTTAAATCCTTCATACTCTTCTTCGTTTTTACGATAGGCATTGGACACGCCAAACCTTTAGCGTCTAGTACAATATTTGCTTTCATCATTTTTTCCTCCTTTTCTCATATAGGGGTGGGGGTATATAAATATGCAAAAAGTTACTCTCTGGATGTTAATACCATGTATTCATACCACCTTTTATATTTGTGATATTTTTAAACCCTTGTTTCTTCAATATTTTACTTGCCTTTATACTTCTCATTCCGCTTTGGCAGCTCACAAAGACGTCTTTGTCTTTCGAAAGCTGATGAGTTTGACGAGGCAAGATAGACAAAGGAATATTTTTGAACCCTTTAATATGCCTTGTGCGGAACTCATAAGGTGTTCGTACATCTATAAACTGTTTGTCTTTATTTTTCAGCTCTGACTTTAAATCAGCAGTTGTTATTTGTTTAACACCATGCAATGGGAAAAAACGTCGAAATACGATCCAAAGTAAAAATAAAATGAGTAAAGTATTGAACATTACTCCGCTATTCATAGTGTTATAACCCCCTTCACTTATTCAATTTGCAATGGATAACATTAGATAAATAAGTTGACATTGCCTTCTTCAGCATCTGCCAAATAAGCAGCTACACCAGCATAGTCGATATCATCTAATAGTTCTTTTTCCTGTAAACCAAGAAGATCCATTGTCATCGTACAAGCTACGAGCTTTACACCTTGTTCTTGAGCCATCTCAATCAACTGAGGCAACGTAAGTGCATTATGCTTTTTCATCACATTTTTAATCATTTTAGGGCCCATACCTGCAAAGTTCATTTTAGATAAACCCATCTTATCAGCACCGCGAGGCATCATCTTTCCAAACATTTTTTCAAGAAATCCTTTTTTCACTGGAATCAGCTCTTCTTTACGTAAAGCGTTTAATCCCCAAAACGTATGGAAGATCGTCACTTCATGATCGTAGGCAGCTGCACCATTTGCAATAATATAGGCTGCCATTGCTTTGTCATATTCGCCGCTAAATAAAACAATTGTTGTGCGTTTTGTTTGTTTTGTCATGTCTATTCTCCTGACTAATCACTATTACCCCAGGGGGTATATCGGAATTAAAATTTTTTCGAAAGATCTCCTATTATTCAACCCGAAATACCGGCAGGGGTATATTATAATAAATATAAAAATTCGTCAACCTTAAAGATGATAGGTTGATGAATTTTTTTATCGGCTCTTTACCAATAATTCGACCGCTTCTTTTACTAAGTGTTGTGTGTCTTCTCCCTTTTCTAAACTTTCACGAACACAATGTTCAAGGTTTGTGCTCACAATCAAACCCATTGCTCGATCGATCGCATTACGTGAAGCAACTAATTGGGTCACAACCTCTCTGCAATCTTTTCCTTGTTCCATCATGGTCAATACACCTTTTATCTGTCCTTCTATCCGGCGTAAGCGATTTTTAATCTTTTGATCATATTCCATGCGTTGAACTCCTTCTTTGAAATTTATATATTTGCATGTTATCAACTATCACTTCATACTATGCTTTATCACACTACATTATTAACTAGATAATGTTTGTGAATCAATATTATACCCTTACAGGTATACTGTCAATTTTCAAGACGGCATGAGAATGATTATAAAGAGTTAATATTAGTACCCCCTGTTTTACGTTAAACCCAAAAGATTAATCACAAGAAGTCTCCATATTTACTTAACATGCTCTTAATTGCATAATTGGTATCCTTGAGGAGAAGAAGACATCGAAAAAGTAAAAAAGTAAACAAACCTAGGATTCAATTGCTGTCATTGATGTCAAGTCATGAACTCCTAAAGGAGATTTAATAACTCATTTTCAACGAAAAACTGATCTCTGTTAATTAGTCGAGATTCCAAGATATACACGGACCAATTGACCTTTCCTTTTTTAGGAATCCCACAGGCTCCCTCTTGTTTTGATGTTGTTTTTTAAAAAAAGTTATTGACACCAATAAATGACCATGTTATCATTAAAAATTTGATATCTCACTCCATATATGATAACCTTAAGTTAAGTTCCTATATATGGAGGTGGATGATATGTTTCAAATTGGCGATAACATTGTTTATCCAATGCATGGAGCAGGTACAATTGAAGCCATAGAAGAAAAACAATTCTTAGAGGAAAAACAACAGTATTATGTCATAAGAATGTCAATCAGTAATATGACAGTTATGATTCCAACGCGTAAAATATTGAGTTCAAATATACGGCCGGTTACTGATATACGTGCATTAAAACACATTATACACATTTTTCAGCATGGAGAATCAGATAGGCTACTGCCGTGGAAGCAAAGGTATATAGTAAACACGAACAAAATAAAAACGGGTGAAATACAAGAAGGCGCTGAAGTTGTACGTGATTTAAGGCGGATGAAGAAAGAAAAAGCACTTAATTCAAGCGAAAAAAAAATGTTGGATCATGCATATGAATTTTTGATTAGTGAACTGGAATTCATTAAAGGAATCACTGAAAAACAAATAAAAAGTTTTTGCTAAGGTTAATTTTAAATAATGTTTTGCATTCCAAAAAGCACCCGAAAGTTTTCGGAATATTACGATTAGATGTTTAACTTCTTCAACTTACTTTTAAAACATTAACCCCTTTTATTACCCCAACAATCTAATCTGTTTTATTTTTTTCTTCAACGAACATTTGAATTTTTATCAAAAAACTCGATGAAATAGTCACTTGATTTTTGTAATCCTGATTCACACTGGCACGGACAAGGAGCCGTAAGGATGGAAGAGAGGCAGGGCTTTCATTGTTTTAGGTCTAAGTGATTATTTCCGGAAGAAAAAACAACCACTCTCCTCTTTATCTTTAAGAATTTCTTACATCTGCTTCCACAGTGAATAGCAGTTGTTTATCTTCTTTTCATAAAAGAGATATGCGAATTGTAACAAAGAATAACATACAGATATATTGAGAACATAAAAACAAATCATTTATATATATTCCACATATCGTCAATCCGGTATGTTATACTGTAAACAATCCTTTGAGGTTTTAAACCTTTTTCTTACCTTGTAGCAACTGTCCCTACTCGAACGTTGAGTAGGGTTTTTTTATTCAGTATGATACAGAGAACATAAAAAAACAGGCCCTGCATAAAGAGCCTGTTTGTATAAACGATTAAAGATTAAGCAGTTTTTTGAACGTTAGCAGCTTGAGCTCCACGAGCACCTTGCTCAACGTCAAACGTTACTTTTTGACCTTCGTCTAAAGATTTGAATCCGTCACTTTGGATTGCAGAAAAGTGTACGAATACATCGTCTCCATTTTCACGTTCGATAAATCCAAAACCTTTTTCTGCATTAAACCATTTAACTGTACCTTGTTCCATTTTTGTTGCCTCCTAGTGTGTTACACATTGTATTACTATCCTTGCCCAAAGTATCATCAAGACGAAAAGTCGATATTCATACTATCCTTTACACGAACAAAAATAATTCTCCTTTATCATAGCACGAAACGGAAATAACTGCAAATTAATAATGTGTTCATTCATGTTTTATTTGTTAAACCTGTCGATACCAGTGCAAAATAAGATGCCTGTTAATAGCTATGGTTTGAAAACACCGTGAAAATGAATCACGAATGCCTTCAAACCCAGTACTTCATATTGATTGTTAAAGGTTTCTTTAAAAAGCTCAGCTGTTTCTTGTTCAAGTACAAGATATTCTTGACTGTTCACTGGTATAGCTTTGTTTCTGCACAAGTTTCCAAACGATCACTCAAGTATACCCTTATTTTAACGGTATTAACTTGTCATGTTTGTTCCTCAAACAATCAAAGTTTACGGTCTAAATAAACTGATTCACATAGGGGAGCATGGAGAGAGTTTGGCCCGATAAAGAGCTGGGTATAATCTTCATACGCTTTTTGTATCCCGGCTGGCCATTGCTAATAAAGATTTAATCGAGATGGAGATCATTTTCTGACCTTCAATAATTTTACACAGGATTAGGAAAGATACTTATTATACATGGAACTTATTCAGCTTCTCCAACAACTGTAAAGCGTTCATTTATATGTTTTGGATTTTCAATTTCATCCAATACTGCAATTGCATAGTCTGCATAGCTGATATAACTTTCGCCTTTCGAATTCACAAGAAGATGATCTTTTCCTGACTGATAAAATCCAGTTCTTTTCCCGTCTGGGTCAAATACCGCTGAAGGACTGATAAATGTCCAGTTAATATCAGAAGTTTCCTTTAGTTCTTGCAAGTTACGACCTTGCCCTTTAGCTGTTGGAATAAAAATCTCCGGGAAATCAGGTGTATCCATTACACTGACAGTTTTATTTTCGTCTACATAAAGACTCCCTGCTCCACCTACAATTACAGCTCTTGTGCCCGTTCCTTTTAATGCCCTAATTAATGCCCGGCCAGCATCTACATGTGCCTGTTCTTCTCCTAATGGAGCACCGAAGGCATTAACTGCTACATCTAACTTTTTTAGATCATCCGATGTAAGATCAATTATATTTTTTTCAATGATTGAAATCTTTTCCTCTTTAAGTTTTGCAGCATCTCTTACAATTGCAGTTACTTCATGTCCCCTGCTTACCGCTTCTTTCAAGATAAGACTTCCAGCTTTTCCGGTTGCACCAATGATTCCAATTTTCAATTTAAAGTCCTCCTAATCATTCAAAATTTCAAATGTAACCATATTGATTACATGTAATAATTTTAGTTACACCTCGTTTATTTGTCAATACTTTTATCATCTTGTTAATTGAGCATATTAGAGTAAAAGAACTTGTAATACATTCAGTTACAAGTGTACTATAAAGAGTGAACGTAATTAGGATGGTGAAGAAATCATGTCTATTAGCAGCCGTTTTGCTGTAGGAATTCATATATTGGCTCTTATTGAAATAAATGAAGACGGAATTAGCACTTCTGAATTTTTAGCTGGAAGTGTAAATACAAATCCCGCCTTCATAAGAAAAATTATGGGGATGCTGAAAAAAGCAGGTTTAGTAAAAGTTCGGCCAGGTATTGCAGGAGCTGAATTAGCGAGGGATTTAACTGAAATCACCTTACTTGATGTTTACAGAGCAGTTCATGTTGTTCAAGATAAAGAATTGTTTAGTATACATGAAAATCCCAATCCTCAATGTCCTGTAGGCCGGAACATTCAAAGTACAATTGGTCCAATATTTGAAATAGCCCAATCTGCCTTGGAAAAAGCTCTTGGGCATATCACAATTGAGGATGTGGTAAAGGATATTATTGAAAAAGAAAAATTGACCAATAATTGTTAAATGATTTCACAGAAAATCTTTTATCAGACTGGGGATAAGAAAAATGGCTTTTTCATGAACAAAAAAAGAGCAGACATAAAGTCTGCTCCTTTTGATGAAAGATTTAGATTACGGTAAGGGATATAAATATGCTCATGATACAGAGGAAAAATTAACGACAATGCAGACGATGCCAGATTCTTTAATAGGGGTGAGTATTACTATCCAACAACTCAAGGTTCAGAAGCTAAGTTCAAACAAATACTTGAGGAAATCACGGATTGTATAAAAGAAACCGCAAATCTTAGTTTGAACGAATATGTTCTGTATATAAAAATAATGAGGTATGGAGTGAATTGATAATGAATTATGATGAAATAAAAGATTACTGCCTAACCTTTCCAAACTCTTATGAAGACCATCCTTTTGGAGATGGTTGGACTGCAATTCGGCACAAAGGGAATAAGAAAATATTTGCACTTATCTTCACCCGCGACGAACACTTATGTGTCAACCTTAAATGCGAACCTAAAAGGGCTGATTTTCTACGTAGTCTTTTTGAAGAAATCAAGCCCGGATACCATATGAACAAGGAGCATTGGAATACTCTTACCTTAGATGGGGGACTCCCAGAGCACCAAATCCATGACATGGTAAAGTACAGCTTTGAACTGACAAAACCAAAAAGTAAAAAGGAAACATAACATCGAAGGATAGAACGCTCATTATAGATATTCATCCGGTGCAATGATACAGAGAAATATGCAAAAAACCTCAAGGCAGCAATGTTTAAATTCGTATTTACGAGATGATTTTTTCGTTATTGTTATTCCTTTGTTTCTTGACATAAGTTGAGCAAATAAAAAAGAGCAGACTCAAAGTCCAATCAATTCATTAAGATGATTGCTTATTTCATCCAGACACCTATAAAAAATGAAAGGTGACGATGATATGCCACAAAAGTCATTTAGCGTTTCATTAATACTGATAACTCCCCTTCAAACACTTTTTCCTCTTTCTGATTATAGGTAGATAACGATACAGTAAGTATCCCCGTCTGGCTTTTATTTGGTTTTTTATCAATAACCTTAACAATAGTGTGCAGTTTATCATTAGGGTAAACGGGTGCTAGGAATTTTATATTATTCATTCCTGTCCCAGCAATAATATCGTCTTCATGACACCCTTCTTCAATCCAAAGCTTAAAAGTAATAGATAACGTTTGTATTCCAGAAGCAATAATTCCATTAAATCTGCCCATTTTTGCTTTTTCTTCATTTAAATGCATGTATTGTGGGTCATACACTTCTGCAAAATTCATTATATTCTCTTTTGTTAATTCAAAAGATTTAGTTTGAAAAACCTGCCCAATGGTAAATTCATCCAACTTCATAAATAAATCTCCTTGAATCTAAACTTTATTATTAAATCTACGTAGCATTTTAACATACTGGCTCTCACACAACAACTTAACGGTGAAACAATTGTTCCCCTATCAGGAATGAACAAGCACATTGTTTTTGTTTCCTTGCTTTTAACCTCTTTATAATCAGGTGTTTTCTTATAAAGACCAAGGCGGTCGCCATCACTATCACCCGGCATATGTGTCATTTTCTCATAAGAATCTCCAAGCTTCTCATAATAAGAATAAGCAGTAAGCTTGCGAGAACTTTCTTCTGGCTGATAAAACGCAAGTTGAATATACTTCCCGTCATCATATACACGAATTATGGCGTTATCTCTTTTGTACTCATCTGAATCTGCTCGCATTTCTTTTCTGACTTTCTTCTCCTGCTTCATCACTTCATTAATTGCATTATCATATTTACTACCGCTGCACGCAGTCAGCAGAAGGATGAAGGTGACTGACAAATCATACGGCCTACTATACAGTAACAGATGAATTTTCCGCAAAAAAAATACCAAGGGCGATCTACAACCCTTGGTATCATTGATGCGGCCGAGAGGACTTGAACCTCCAAGGGTTATTCACCCGCAGGGCCCTCCATCTATATTCATAAAACTATTGCTCAGTTGTCAGCATGTTAAGTAAATTACGAATTTCCTTGTTATAACTTTTAATTTCTTCTTCATTACAACCGGTTTTATCAAATACTGCATTAGGTATCATTCACGATTTCGTGATGCTCAACGCCTTAGCTAAAACTGAAGCTGCGCGCGGAGCAATTGATCTTGCCGCAACCTGGCTGCGTAAAGGGTTTTAATTCATCTATTGTTTCGTCACATAGAGACTGCTGCAAATAAATAAAAAACAAACAGATCCACTCAAATAATTGAGTGGATCGTATATTGATTCAATAACTTATCGCAAATATATTCACGTTGGAATAATGGAACTTTTGATGAGCTTTTTAATCGGGCTGGTTATTATTTTGTTGTTGAGATGTCCCTAATTGAAAAGCTAACTCCACAACAAACTCTATTTTTTCACCAGTTCACCCTCTTCATATCCAAAAAACCTTTGTTGATAAAAACAATAGGATTATTAGTTAGCGTACAAGTTCTCGTTTTCTGCTTTGGGCCCCATATAGAAAACAAAAAGCCAGCTCTCCTTCGGGAGAAGAACTGGCATAACAAAGCTTCTTATTTCTTATTTTGCTGTATTGCTCGGACCTTTTAATTTCTCTTCGTTCTTGCGTCAATGTTTTATTATTAGGACACAACCAATAAAATAATGACGATCGAGAATAGCAACGCTGCTTTTGCAAAGCAGTAAGCCCTCCAGAATATAAAAGAGCTGCAGTCATTGCTGCTCGGATAATCCCAGCTTACTCTGAGTCTGTATTTCGAGTAGCCGGTCAATTAAATGGATGTTTTTTTCATTCCTTTTCTGTTTGTTCCATTTTCCACCACAGTGAATCTTTTGGATTTTCAACAGCTTCTTGAAACTCAGCTTTAGAAGCAACTGTTGGGTAAGAACCTTTTAAAGATTTACCTGAAGTATCTTTAAATAAGGTTAACACAACTATTAAGCCAATTAAACTAACTGCTAATAAATAGAAACCCGGCGCCAAATTGTTTCTTGTCACATGGGTTAACCAAGAAGCAACTAAAGGTGTTGTTCCGCCAAAAATAGAAACTGATAAGTTGAATGTCCAGGATAATGTTCGATATCTAATGTCAGTATGGAACAACGTAGGTAAAGATCCTGGCATAGTACCTTCGTATACAGATAATACAATACCTAACATTAAAAGTCCTATAAATAAAAATATTAGACTCCCCATATTAAGAAATTGAAAAGAGATAATCGAAAATACAATTCCTAATACTAATCCAATTGTTATAACTTTTTTATTTCCTAATTTATCTCCCAATTTACCAAAAGTTAAAGCGAACGGTACCATAATAATCAATACAATTGCTGTAATCGGTGTACTTATATTATCACTTATACCAAGGTTCTCATCTAAATAAGAAGGCATATAACCTAACAATAGGTAATTGGTTATATTGAAAAATGCCACAAATACGATACATAAAAAGATATCTTTTTTATATGTTTTAATGACTTCTAATAAACCTGGTTGTTGTTCTTGGTTTTCAGAGATGTCATTTTCAAAGATTGGTGATTCATCTAAATGACTTCTCAAATATAAACCAAATAATCCTATTGGAATACTTAAGAAGAAAGGAATTCTCCATCCCCAACTATTCATTTGAACATCAGATAAAGTCCAGAAAAGTACTGTAACTAAAACAGACGCTACTATATAACCAGATAATGTGCCGATTTCTAAACCGCTGCCTAACCTTATACGTTTATTATCTGGAGAAGATTCTGCGATATATACCATTGCACCAGCGTACTCTCCACCCACAGAAAAACCTTGCAGAATACGAGCTAAGAGTAATAATATAGGGGCCCATACACCAATCTGGTCATAGGTAGGAAGCACACCAATTATTAAAGTAGATAAAGCCATCATTAAAATAGTAATTGTTAATACTATTTTCCGACCAAATTTATCACCCACTTTACCAAAAATAATTCCGCCTACCGGTCTAAGTAAGAAGGCAATTGCAAATGTAGCAAAAGTAAATATTAACTTTAATTCATCGTTTTGAACCGGACTGAAAAAGTTTTTACTAATAATAACTGCCAAATAAGAATATAAAGCAAAATCAAACCATTCCATCGCGTTTCCTATCCCTGTAGCAAACACGCTTTTCTTCGCTTTTTGAATGTCTACAACGTTAATTTTTTTCTTGTTAAACTTCATTTAATAATATCAACTCCTTAATTATCAAATCCACATTATACAAGCGTATAAACGGTCCAAGCATGCAGTCCCAGAATGTATAGCATAATGCTTCTCTAAAGTCTGGGGGTTTCTGTTTCACCTGATGGAGAGCTAACGGCATAGTGGATGATTGGTTCAACTGTACCTTAAAAGACTAGACGAATATCCATACCAGCGCCAAATAACATTGTAAACCAGGAAAGAAGGATGAAATTCAGTTTTTTCGCTGGTTTCCTTAACTTATTTTTGCCGATTGGACTAAAAATAATACAAAAAGCAACAAAAAGAGAAACATCCAACAGATAATACCAGCCAAAGCGGTTAGTGATATATCCTTGGGCTGTGGTTGGTGTTTTCTGCAGACTATTTGGAGAAATGATTCCCCTTCATACAGCTCTATTGTGAATATTATCACAATCAAAAAAAAACTTTTATTTCTTCAAAGGATCCTAAACCTATATTTTAGTTCTTCCATTACGTCTTTATTTACTGATTCTATCTTTATTACCCCGCAATCAGGTGAAACAAAACACTATAAACGTAGCATACCTTTTTAAAATCTGACAAGCCCAACAGGGTGATAGAAACCCGGCTAAAGCCAAGCTAGTCAATGGATAGAAGAAATTTTTTTGTTTTTCCCAAGGAATAACCGTCTGCGTTTAACCTAGCCCAATTAGAAAGAAAAAGAGCAGGAGTAATCCTGCTCTTCCATTCAAAACTTTAATTTGTATGAAGAATGTCGTATACCTTTTCGACTTTCTTTACCTATTAATCAGTATACAGACTACAACAGAAATAAGTAGCACCGGGTATGAAATAATGGATGCATTTAAACAGGCCAATCACCGACAATTGAATTTATTGCATGACACCTAACAAAATTTTTTTTAAAATCCAGCTGGAAATAAAGAAACATTTCTTAGGTAATGGTTTTATTTTTGGTATATCGACATGTATTTGTTCCCCTTCCCTGTAATCCTAATGTTTCGATATGAACATTTAATCCTTTCATACATTTATCACAATTTTAACAATCTTTTAACTGAACTGGGTAAGTTGAACAAGGATTAAACATTGAATTTTGACAATCACAAACTGTCATATGTGTCCGTCATATCAAAAGAATCTCTTTAAGGTGTTGTTTAGTGCTTTCGTTACGGCGACTATCGACAAATAAGAACCAAGCAAAGTATTGTCCAGATAGTTTGAGTATTTTGATCACTTTGAAAATAAGTTATTGAAAATACACTACCTAAAATCACTGCAGCCAATAGACATCGGCTGATTTTCATCAATAATCTCCCCTTTTTTATTTTTCGTAGAGAGCATTAAGCTTCCTCGTTCATGAAAATAATCAGCGACTTCAATCGAAAAATTTTCAACATCAGCAAACATTTTCCTCGAAGTCTTGGTATTCTTCCTTGCTTAGCAGCACTTTCTCTGCTTTGGCAAATTGGAGTTTGAGGCATTAGTAACTACCTATAAAGATGAAAATATTTGTGCGATGTCTACTGCAGATGACTTACTTTAGGTAAGTGGGCAGTTTGTGGGCAGTAGATCATTTAAAAATAAGCACAAAAAAATACCAAAGGTGGTTAAACCCTTGGTATCATTGAGATGCGGCCGAGAGGACTTGAACCTCCACGGGTTATTCACCCGCTGGGTCCTCAATAAAGTGAAAGCTTATCATTAGTTACAAAACCCCGTCATTTCAAGCATTTGAAGCTATTCATTACATCCATTTACACCGTTTTATATTAATTTTGGGCACAAAATGGACACTCACTCACTTTCAAATATGAGTTATTAAATAGTTATGTATCTGCTCACATTCCTAATATGTGTGTATAACTACGTATATATAGTTATACTTGCCATCTAACACCAAAGCGAAAAAACGGATCGTTCATTATAATTTTCTCTGTATCAGTATTATAATCTAAGGCAGGCTCTAAAGGAGAGGTTTCCTTACAGATATCAACCATTTTATTTAATGTATATACTATGTGACTTCTAGACATACCCTTTTCTCCAGGAATAAGTAAATCGTTTATTACTTTTACAAAGGATTTAATTGGGATGTCCTCATAATGTGCTACTTCTGCAAGTCCTTTAAGAATAATCTCATATGAGTCTAACTTTGAACCATCTTTCATATCATACGAATTTCTTTTTTGACCTTTAGTAACTTTTCCGTTTTTTAATTTCTCTAATAAGGTTACATTAGTTTGAGGCAATTTGGAATAAATGGTTTTCAGATCATCGGGGTCTAAATTAATTTTATACTGACTATCACATTGCTCTCGTACTCCATGTTGTTTGCAAAAATGTGCACAAATCTCCTGCATAAGATAAGGGTTTTTAAAGCTGTTCTCAATGAAAGATTTAATAACCTCTCCTCCAAGAAGAATATTTAATTTTTCAAAACCGGAAGTAGGTATGAATTCTAGTTCCTTTTCTTCCCATTCAGGCACTCTAATGTTATTAATCCTAGCTTCCATATCTCTTTCGGCTCTCACTACATCCTCGCCTCTATTAGGAATTAATATAATACAAACATGGAGTTTCTCCAATATGTATGGTTTTAACTTATGTATTATTTCAGTTTGTTCGTGTGGTTCTAAATAATGAAAATCATCAAATACTAATATAAATTCATTATCTATTAAATACTTTGTCGTTTGTTTGAGCAAACTTTTTTTATACTCTTGAGTAACTTCATTTTCACTTATCATTTCACCTTTAATTCCTGCTGAACTGTTAAATTTAGCTTTAAAAAAATGAAGAAATGATTTCGCCACAGAGACTTCTGCTTCAGCAGAAATATGAGCTTCAACAGCGTCTTTAGTTCTAACTGTATTAGTTTCATTACTAGGAACCTCAATTAAAGATGCTATAACCTCTTCTAAAATTTCCCCTTTTAAATCACTCGGCTGAATAAAGACCACCTTGTCAGCCGGCAAGCATTTTTTCGCTAAAACTGTTTTTCCAATTTTAGAAGGGCCTGATAGAACTATTATCTTCCCTCCAAACTCTAGTTCGATTTGAAGATCATTTTCAAGTTTTTTTTCCTTCCTTTCATTGTATGTATATTCGGGAATCGAACCAGGAGTGAATACCTCACTTGCTTTTATTTTGCTCATAGAAATGCCTCCAATTTTTTCATAATTTCCTAGTAATATTATACTCTTTTTTTACAAAAAAACACAAAAAAAAGAAGAGGATAATTCCCCTCCTCTTTATGCACCAACTCGATCTGCGGCAATTTTAAAACTGTCATTTGAAGCACTGTCCACACCTGCAAAGTGAACAAACGTTAAAATGCTACTCAACACCATTACTCCCAATAGAATTCGGCTGATTTTCATTAATAATCTCCCCTCTTTTTATTTTTCGTCTAGCCTCAATACTCATGCGATAAAATTCATTCGAAAGTTTTAATTCCCCTGTTTGATAAAAATAATCGCCTATTTCAGTTGCAAAATTCTCCATGTCAGCAAACATTTTTCTGTCAGCTAGATAAGAAAATGCTTCATTAATTAATTCATATTCACCGTGTGAAAAATAAAGTCCTTCTAAAATTTTAAATTTTTCAATGTACTCTTTATCATTTTTATTTTCAGCCTCACCTTTCCCCTTCATGAAATACTTCAGAGCTAAATCAATATTATCTTTTTTGGCATAAACATGAGTCAAAGCAAATAAGGCTTTCGTCAAAAAGCTGTGTTCAGATTTTTCAAAAACCTTAATCGAAAACTTTAAATGAATAGCAGCTTTCTCATAATCCTTTAACTCTTCATAACAAATCCCAATATTCATGTGGGACATACCGATCAGGTGATCAATTTTTGTGTGCTCCGCAATTTCTAATGCATTCAAAAATTGTTGCAACGCTCTTTCAAATTCCAAGAATCTATCAAATTTCCTGCTACTATAAACTGACAGCGCAATGTTTGAACAGCGTATTCATCGAACTTCTGAAATATTTTCAAAGCACGACTAGCATAATTCATCGAAAAGTAAGTCTGTTTCATATAATAATAAACGTATGAAACTTTGAAAAAAAACTCAGCTTTTTCTATTTCATCTTCCACTTCAGAAAGTTTTGTTTCAGCAATCCTATAAGCACTTATTGCCGTTGTTAATTCTTTACGTCTGAACTCGTACATACCTGTAAAAAAGAAATAGTAATACTCAAGCATACCCGTTAATTGCCCTTGCTCTTCCATTTCTTTTATTGTTTCATACGCACTATTTAAATCATCAATCCTTTTCGATTCCATATAACTCAACATTATCTCGTGTCGGAATTCAAGCAATTGATAGTATAACAAAGCGTCTTGATTTTCTTCCATATTCACTAATTCTTTTTCCACTTCTTTTCTTATATGCTCAGCCTGCTCAACTTGATCATTTTTAATAAGAGTATACCAATCATTCAATTTTTGAGTGACTAGGTCATACGGAATTTTTCTGTTTTCATCCAAGAGAATCCGTTACAAGCAAATTCCTCCAATACAAAATTGCAAGAATATTTACATTAATTGTATTATGGCAGATTCAACATTTCTTGACAAAGTTAAAATGTAAAAAGGTACGAATTGTCTATTGAAGAAATTATTCTTTTCGTGTTTATTGCGGTTATTGTAAGTCTTTTGTTTCTTGACACGTGATCCATAAATAAAAAAAAACAAAACACGCTAGAAAATGTTCTAACGTGTAAAGATTACTTCATTGTTTACTAAAACTGAATCTTTTGAGGAACGTGTTCGACCGATTACCTCGGGTCAATGCAAATACTTGATGGCCATTTTGTATTAATTTAGGAAGGAGGGCTCGACCAATTACTCCAGTCCCCCCAACAACAATGATCTTCATACTATTTCTTATTTACCTGCTAATCTTGAAGCAGCTTCTTCAACTTCTTTATTTGCTTTTTGTAAAACATCCTCCGGACTCAGTAAAGCTGTTCCTTGCACTCGGATAATTTGATAATCCTCAATACCGAGGAAATTGAACATTGATTTCAAATATTTATTTGAGTATTCAACTTCTTCATACCAGTCATCATTTGTATAAATTGATCCGCTAGCTTGTATGACAAGCATTCTTCGTCCATCTTTAAGCAGACCTACTGACCCAGTGTCAGTATATTTAAATGTTTCACGTGCGATCATAATATTGTCCATATAGTCTTTTAATTTTGATGGAATATTGAAATTATGCAAAGGCAAAACGATGACATACGTTTTTGCACTTTTGAATTGTTTCAATACTTCTGTCATGCGTTCTGTTACTTTTTGTTCATCACTTGTCAGTTCTTCGCCTTTTCCTGCCTTATCCCATGCACTTAAAACTGTTTTATCAATCAAAGGCACTTCAACACTATATAAGTTAATTTGCTCAAGCTCTTCACTCTCTGGAATTAATTCTTTGTAAGCCTCTAAAAAGTGGTTCATTACCCGTAAACTGTATGATGATGTATCATCTACTTTTGGATGTGCGTTAATGATAAGTGTTTTGCTCATTTGAAACTCTCCTTTTATTTTATATTAAAGACTAGATTAATCGACGATTAACTCGGTCACTAATATAAGCCTTGTATTTTATTTTGTCAAACGGAACAAATAATATCTAAAGAAGGGTTTTAAGATTGACTATCATCAAAAATACTCCTAAGATACAATGTGATAACCCTTAAAATCAAAAGCAGGTGAGTTTATATGCAGTACAGTGTTGGGGTTGAATATGCTTTACATTGTCTGGTTTATTTAATAGATGTTCCCTCCAAGGAAAGTGTGGGGATTCGGGACCTTGCAGAGTTCCAAGGACTTTCAGAAACATTTCTTTCAAAAGTTTTCGGTAAATTATCTAAAGCTGGTATTGTAAATTCTGTCCCTGGTGTAAAGGGAGGATATAGGTTAGCAAAATCCCCAGAAGGTATTTCCTTTTGGGATATAATAGAGGCTGTTGAAGGACCAAAACCCATTTTTCAATGTAAAAATATTGTAAGCAATGGTCTACTTTATCGAGACAAATGCAACTCTTGTGAATCCAGCAATTCTTCTTGTACAATTAACTTGGTAATGCTTGAAGCAGAAGAACAGATGCGTAATTATCTTCGTAATAAAACGCTCGCATGGTTAAATAAAGAATTGGACGTAGTATTGCCTAAAAAAACAAGGACAGATACTCGGGAATACTTCATAAAAAAAAGCTCTGACTAAATTAATTAGTTAGAGCTTTTTTGTGCTTCAAGATGCCTTTAAATTACAATTCATATTATGTTTTTTCGTTTTCCATCTCGACGTTTATATTTTTGAAACCATCTTAGGAATACTTTTGATCATTGGTTTCAAAACAAGAATAACTGCTGTATTGAGTGGTGCTATGTTGATTATTTTCGCTCTAGGTTTAACAGTAGGAACAGGTTTTAAGACTTCTCTTGACTATTCTGTATTCTCTGCATCTGCAGGTGCAATCATATTAATTTATTTTTAAAAAATACCCTATAGTATAGATGCTTTACTGATGAAAAACACTGTAGAGGCTAAATCATTTTCACTAGAGTCAGACAAATAGCCCTCAAACCTCTAAAAAATAGGGAAAGAAATATTGAAGCATAAAAAAGGAGCAGACATAAAGTCTACTCCTTTGTTTTCGTTTCCTTCCCTTTAACTTCTTCATAATCAGGTGTTATCTTATAAGACCAAGTCGGTCGCAATACCCATCACCCGGCATATGTGCCATTTCCTCAAAAGAATCTATAAAAGCTTATTTTCATTACACTTTCTAACATCGCCTTACATCATTTCTATAGGTTTGAATGAATAATGGTTAATAATTGGTGAGTAAAAACCCCCTTAATTCCCCACTTCTCCAAATCTCATTACATTCAATTCATTACCTCTTCTTCAACATTTTTTTCGAACTTCACATCCTATCCATGGTAATATTTAGATATAAACTTACTGGAAGGATTGTCCAATGAAAGTATTTGAAGCAAGGTCTTTGTTATCTGAAGCTGAAAACCGAGCAAACGATTATAAAGAATTGAAAAATCAAATGATTAATTTGAAAAAAGCATTTAAGGCTGTTGCTGATCTTGATGATAGTGAGTTCTCTGGGAAGGGAGCAAACAATATTAAAGCATTTTTTCACGATCACACCGGTGTAGCTGATCAATGGATTGATTTCATTGATATGAAAATCGCTTTCCTTACTAGTATCTCCGGTATTCTGGAAGATGCCAGCTTATCTGATGCATATATCGAAGAATCTTTCTTAGAACACGAACTGGCAAACGCATATAGAAAATCACAAGCAATGATGTCCGAGCAGAAGAAAGCAATGAAAGATATACTGAGTGATATTGATGACATTCTTCCACTTGATTTATTTTCAACAGAGGCTTTTAAGGATGAGCTCTCGTCCGCCGAAAACAAACGAAAAAAAATTATTGAGAAAATAGGCGATACAGACGAGAACTTAAAAACTGAATATGCAATGACTGAACCTAACGAACAATTTATTAAAGCAGACTTTCAAAAGTTACAGGAATCAACAGGTAAGGGCAAAAACGCTTCACCCATACATTATAATGCCAAGGCTTATCGCGAGAGTGACATACATAAGAAAAAAGGCGATATCGAAAAGCGGTCTGAAGCTTATTTAAAGATCAAAAAAGAGGAAGCTAAAAAACGCGAAATTAAAGATTTGAAAAAACAGCTTGTAAATGTAACAGATCCTGACGAGTATTTAAAAATTGCTAAAAAAATTGGATACGAGAATTTGGAGCCTGACCAAAAAGTTTATTTCCGCCAGCTCGAAGAACTTCAACAAAAAGCCGATATCGGAAAAGGTATTGCAGTTGGAATGTATGAAGCCGGTAAAGATACCGTGATGGGTCTCTATCAACTTGCAATGCACCCTATTGAAACGCTTTCTGGAACGGTGAACGCAGTCTTACATCCAATCGATACTTATAAGATCATAGCAAAAGATTCTTGCAATAGTTGGTCCGAAGGGTATTGATAAAGTATCCAAAGTTGCAAAAGCCGGTTCAAAAGATGCTGCAATTAAGACGCTCGAAGTTTCAAAAGCAGGAATAAAAAAAGGTATTGAATACGTTAAAATACCAAATGTTTTTGAACAACAATATGCAATGGCTGGCGGTTCAGGGACTTTTCCATTCAACACAATTGACGGGGAGAGTTATAAAAACTCTGCACTTGAAGTTTTTAAAAACCAGTCTGCTACACATGGTATAAAAAAAGCAAAGCCGCATGAAGTTGTAAACGAATTAGAGACTTTTCAAAGCAGGAAATACATTTTTGGAGGACAATCATTTCTCATTGATAAACGTGGAATGAAGCATATTTTAGAGCGCCATCATCCTAGTTTATGGGATGGTTCAGTTAAGTCTCGTCAATCTTTTCTCAATAAAGAGATGACTGTTAGCGATGTTGCAGATGCGATAGAATCAATCATGAAACAAAACCGTGAAGAGTTAGTACAAAAAGGAACAAAATTCAGTTATCAAATTAGAGGAACGTATAAGGGTCAGCAATATGTTGTAGGCTTTCAAAAAGGAAGAGTAGGTCAATTCTATCCGGAAAAATAGGAGAGGTAAGAATGTTTTATATACAATCATTAATTCTCAAGCCAAATAAGAAGATAAAGGATCTTTCAGTCTTAAAAAAGAATGTTAACGATTACTTTGTCCCCCTTAACAATATAGAGGAACTAAAGAACTTGAAATCACAGTTAGATCCCTACTATTTATCTGGGGCGATTATTTTAAAATATGGTGAACAAGATTTGCTTGATGCCACTATGTGGGACTTGGTTGATCAATTGTGGGCTTATTTTTTGAATTTAATTGAAGAAACTATTGAAACAGGAGAAAGCGAAACTTATTTTCCAGATCAACCACTTCTATTGAAAATGAAATCAATATCGAATGATATGTTGTTATTTGAAATTGATGAAAAACAAAAAGTATTACTGCCGAAACTTGATTTTTTTAAAACACTCTTAAAAAATGCAAAAGGTTTCTTTGAAACTATGATTTCTTTTTTAGAAGAAAACTGTGATTATGACTACGAACTAAATAAGATCGATGAATTGCTAACCAAAATTAAATGTGTGTGAGGCTAAATGTGAATTACTCTGGAGTGATACTCTGGAGTGAAAAAGTTCTTTGAAGAGAATAAAAAATATTCAATTCTTACTGAAAGCGTCACTGATAAACAAATCTTTTTCATGGTTAGCATCCACGCATTTTCTTATTTTATCCATCAAAACAAAAATTTTCTGCTGAAAAATCCCTTTAGGGCATTGTGCCTTTTCTTATGGTTATTTATTCTCTCACAAATAGCACAAGATAGTGGATAAAAAGATGAAGAGTAGCAACTTGCCTACTCTTCTTTTTAAATGGGAAATATTTAAGATAGAGGTTGGGTTTTCCGACCCACTCACCAATATAAATTACATCCAAATAGCTTGCCCAACAACACTTTTTATCCGACCTAACCCGTGGTCTCCAATTCTCTCTAATTCTAGTAAATTATAAAATATTCTACAGGGTTGCATTTTATACATAAAAAAATAATACCAAAGGTAGTTAAACCCTTGGTATCATTGAGATGCGGCCGAGAGGACTTGAACCTCCACGGGTTATTCACCCACTAGGCCCTCAACCTAGCGCGTCTGCCATTCCGCCACGACCGCGTGCTATGAAGCTGTCTTTCCACTAAGCATATAAGCTAGTGATGATGATCAGCACTTTGAAAAGAAAGTGCGGGTGAAGGGACTCGAACCCCCACGTCGTAAGACACTAGATCCTAAGTCTAGCGCGTCTGCCAATTCCGCCACACCCGCGTGACAAGTGGTGAGCCATGAAGGACTCGAACCTTCGACCCTCTGATTAAAAGTCAGATGCTCTACCAACTGAGCTAATGGCTCGCTCTAAAAGTGATTCAAAAATTTTAAATAAAATGGCTGGGCTAGCTGGATTCGAACCAACGCATGACGGAGTCAAAGTCCGTTGCCTTACCGCTTGGCTATAGCCCAACGAAGGTAAATGGTGACCCGTACGGGATTCGAACCCGTGTTACCGCCGTGAAAGGGCGGTGTCTTAACCGCTTGACCAACGGGCCGTCTGGTTGAGAACTTATCTGGCGGAGAAGGAGGGATTTGAACCCTCGCGCCGCTTACGCGACCTACACCCTTAGCAGGGGCGCCTCTTCAGCCACTTGAGTACTTCTCCATATGGCTCCACAGGCAGGATTCGAACCTGCGACCGATCGGTTAACAGCCGATAGCTCTACCACTGAGCTACTGTGGAATAATCAGACTTTCTTAATTATAAATGATGCGACATATTGTGTCAAGAAGCAACATTTATTTTTTTGAGAAAGTGTCGTTGTCTCTCAACGACTTTTATAATTTAACATAGAACATTAAAATGAGTCAAGCCTTTTTAAAAAATTCTTTTGATTTTTCCTCTGCACTTTCCGCAGGCATATCTTTCCGGGTTCATTGCCCGCTTCTTTATATACTGTTGGCCGCAAGCCGCGCATCTATACATATATGTTTTCTTTTGTGTCTTTTTGGTTTGCAGCGGCGTGCAGAATCTCGGCGCTCCGACTTTCTGAAGCAGGTCTCTGAAGTCTTTGTCTCTGTGCTTGTACCCTTTTCCCTCAAGATGAAGATGATAATGGCACAGCTCGTGTTTGATGATTCCTATCAGCTCGCTCTGCCCGTGTTCGATCAGATATTTGCGGTTTAATTCGATGTTATGGGAAGACAGCATGTACCGGCCGCCTGTCGTTTTCAGCCGGTCATTGAAGAAGGCTCTGTGACGGAACGGCTTTCCGAAATCTTGTGCAGAGATGTCTTCCGTCAGCTTTTGAAGTTGTTCGTTATCCATAAGTGCACCCCGCTTTAAAAACATTGAACGGGACAATTCACCGTTCGCATACAATGAGTTAAAACCGACCTCTAACTAAAAGCTGAGGAGGAATGAGCCATGCCGAATTGGCTGATGAAACAAATGCAAAAAGCGTTTTTAGAAAAGGATAATTACCAAATCAAACTGCTGAATCAGTGCTGGTATTTCTACAGAAAAAAACACTGCTCGTAAGCAGTGCTTTTATTTTACCATAGACAGCGACACTCTGCCTTTTTGCACGTCCACCCCTTCGACCCATACGGTGACGATGTCTCCGACCGATACGACGTCGAGAGGATGTTTGACGTATTGATTGCTCAGTTTTGAAATGTGCACAAGCCCGTCCTGTTTGACGCCGATATCGACGAAAGCGCCGAAGTCTACAACGTTGCGGACGGTGCCCTGCAATTCCATTCCTTCCTTTAAATCCTCAAGCTGCAGAACGTCTTTTTTCAGCAAAGGCTTCGGCACTTCGTCACGAGGATCTCGCTCCGGCCTTGTCAGCTGCCCGCAAATATCCGCAAGCGTAATCTCCCCTATACCGAGCTCTTCAGCCGTTTCAGACAGCGGCAATGCGCTGATTTTCTCTTTTGCGTCCGCGCTTCCGATCTGATCCGCAGTGAGCTGCAGTTTTTTGAGCAGCGCCTTTGTCTCTTTATAGCTTTCCGGGTGTATCCCGGTGCGGTCGAGCGGCTCCCGTCCTCCGGGCACTCTCAAAAAGCCGATGCACTGTTCATATGTTTTTGCGCCGAGACGCGGGATTTCTTTCAGCTCTTTGCGATTTGTAAATTTTCCGAGCTCTTCCCTTTTTTTAACGATATTGCCGGCAACGGTTTTGGATAACCCGGCTACATATTGAAGCAGCGCGGCTGATGCTGTATTGACATTCACCCCGACTTGGTTGACGACGGTCTCTACGACAAAACGGAGTGATTCATTTAAATGCTTTTGGCTCACATCATGCTGGTATTGCCCGACGCCGACGGATTTAGGTTCGATTTTCACAAGCTCGGCCAGCGGGTCCTGCAATCTCCGCGCGATGGAGACGGCGCTGCGCTCTTCGACCTGAAAATCCGGAAATTCTTCACGGGCGATTTCTGACGCGGAATACACGCTTGCTCCGGCCTCATTGACGATGACATAATAAATGTCCCGCTCTGTTTCTTTCAGCACATCAACGACGAATTGCTCTGTCTCCCGTGATGCCGTGCCGTTTCCGATCGCCACAACCTCGACTTCGTACCGGTCCAGCAATTCTTTGATTTTTTTCCGGGCTTCCGCTGTCTTTTTTACGGGAGCGTGCGGGTAAATGACGTCGATTTTCAACACTTTTCCCGTCTCATCAACAACTGCCAGTTTGCACCCCGTACGGAAGGCCGGATCGACGCCGAGCACAACTTTTCCCTTCATCGGCGGCTGCAGCAGGAGCTTACGCAGGTTTTCAGCGAAAATATGAATCGCCTGCGCATCTGCTTTTTCTGACAGCTCTTTGCGGATATCGCGCTCAATAGCCGGCTGGATCAGACGTTTGTAACTGTCCTCAATGGCTTCTTTCAGCGTTTCTTTCACAGGCGTTTCACGGCGTTTGATGATTTGCTTTTCTAAATAAGTTTTTATCTGATCGGCGGGCGGTTCGATCGCAATCTTTAAAATGCCTTCTTTTTCACCGCGGTTCATCGCAAGCACTCTGTGAGGAACGACCTTTTGGATCGGCTCTTCGTACTCGTAGTACATTTCATAGACGTTTTTCTCGTCATCTGCGGCTGACTTGCCTGCCGCGGAAGTGAGAATTCCTTTTTTATACGTTTCCTGGCGAATCCACTTTCTGAAATGAGGATCATCCGAGATTTGTTCGGCTATGATGTGCTTCGCGCCTTCAATGGCTTCCTCTCTTGAAGCGACTTCTTTTTCTGCACTGATATATTGATCAGCGATGTCGTGAAGGCGGTTTTCTTTCGGGAGAGAAAGAATATAGTCCGCAAGCGGTTCAAGGCCTTTGCTTTTGGCGACGGTGGCTTTTGTTTTCCGTTTTTGTTTGAAGGGACGGTATAAATCCTCGACTTCCTGAAGCTTGACCGCTTGTTCGATTTTTTGCTTCAGCCCTTCCGTCAGCTTGTCCTGCTCAGAGATCAATCTGATGACTTCTTCTTTCCGCTGCGTCAGGTTTTGTATGTATTGCCACCGCTCGGAGATTGCCTGAATCTGCACCTCGTCCATTGAGCCGGTCTGCTCTTTTCGGTACCGCGCAATAAACGGGACGGTATTGCCGTCTTCCAGCAGGCGGATGACACTTTCGACATGTTTTTGGGATAACGCTGTTTCTTCAGCAATTTGTTTTTTCAAAAGGGCTAACGTTTCCATATCACAAAAGCCTCCATCTCTTCATTCTTTCTCTAGTGTATCAAAAAACGGCGGAACATAAAAAAAGCAGCCTTACGATAAAAGCTGCCCTAGAATATAGGTCAAATCATCACGTCTGGATGTTGTGTACGGATGAAGTGAGTTTGATATATCTTCTATTGAGTGTCCCTGCTTTAAGCAGGTGCGGATATGCGGAACCTCAAGCCCATCCGTGTAGATGATGAACCTCGCCCCTTTTTCGTATGATGACGTATACGTTTTGTATCTTTGCGGTTTGCCTGAGAGGTAACCCGAAATCGGCAGCGGATGAAAGACTTCGCCTGATGGGGAGTGCAGGAAGAAACGGACATTGCCGATCGAGCAGTATGTCAATTCCCTTTTGATGAAATTGATTTTTAAGATGGAGGCAGTCGCCCCTCTTTTGTTTTTCATCGCTTGATTGCAGCGCTCAATGATACTTTCCACATCCTCATCCGCATACGTTTCCACGATGTCTTTAATGGCTGACGAGGATTCATTGGCAAGAGATCCGCTGCCGAGACCGTCCGCTACCGCGCAAACTAATTCTTCTTCATTCGCCTTCATAAAAAAGCTGTCGCCGCATATGGACTTGCCTTCTTTATTTAATTGGTATACAAGAGTTTGAACATGTTCATTTTCTTCAACCTGAATCATTACATTAGCTCCATGGAGGGATCTCCAATCAAGGCCTCTCTCAGTTTTTTCACCGCTTTCCGCTGCAGGCGCGAGACGTGCATTTGAGATATTCCGAGAATGTCCCCTGTTTCTTTTTGGCTTTTATTTTGCACAAATGTTAGATCGATAATCTGTTTTTCGCGGTCGGACAGCACATGAAGCACGCTTTTGATCATCATCTGCTGGTTGACGCGTTCGTATCCTTCCTCCTGCGAACCGACGATATCTAAAATCGTGACGGTGCTTCCGTCCGCATCCGCTTCGATGCTGTGATCGACAGACAGCGCCTGATAGCTTTTTCCCATCTCCATCGTTTCAAGCACTTCCTCTTCTGACACATCGAGAAAGGCTGCGATTTCCTCGACTTTCGGCGACCGCTGCGTCTCTGTCGTCAGCTGATCCACCGCCATTTTAATGCGCGGCCCGAGTTCTTTAATCCGTCTCGGGACGTGTACGCTCCATGTTTTATCTCTGAGGAAGCGTTTGATCTCGCCGATGATGGTCGGAATCGCAAATGCTTCAAAGGATTTGCCGACCTCGGGATCATACCGTTTAATGGCTCCGAGAAGTCCGATCATCCCGACCTGGCGGAGGTCTTCGTGAAAGCTTTTTCCTTTTGAATATTTCTTTGCCAGCATTTCGACGAGATTGGTATACACCTCGACGAGTGTTTCCTGGGCTTCTTTATTATCATGTGTTTGAAAGTCGCGTATGAGCCGATCAACTTCATCTTTAGTTAGTTTCGTAGTTTTTGATGGTTGTGCCATGATCAACTCGCTCCCCATTTAAATACTTTGTCATCGCCACGGTTACGCCAGAGTTGCTTTGAACTTTGACTTCATCCATGAGCGTTTCCATTAAATACAGACCGAGCCCTCCTTCTGACAATTGATCGACTGTGTGTGAAGGTGTGTACGGCCCGAGATCCTGCTGCTTTTGATCAAAATCAAAGCTGTCTCCCTGATCGGCGACAATGACCTCCAGCCGATCCTCAAACACACCGAACCGCACGGATACTTCTCCCTTATTTTCATCGTTGTATGCATGCTGGACAGCGTTTGTACAAGCTTCGCTGACAGCGATTTTTAAATCTTCAATGTCATCATAGGTATAGCCCATTCTGCTTGCGACCCCTGATAACGTAAGCCTGACGATTCCTACATATTCCGGTTCGGCCGGAATTTTCATCTCTATATAATCAACTGATGTACTCATTGCACGCCACCTTCTGACTTTGCCGAAATGTCGATGATGTCCTTAAGCCCCGTAATTTCAAACAGACGGACGAGCCGGTCGGAAAGATTCTCAAGCTTCAGAGAGCCGCCTTCCTTGCTCACCGTTTTAAACACGCCTACAAAAACGCCTAAACCCGTACTGTCCATATAGTTTACATCTTTTAAGCAGATTCTCATGTCCTTCCCCTCGTTTGCCAGGGGCATCAGCTTTTCACGAACCACCGGAGCTGAGTATACATCGATTTCTCCAGCGATATTGATTTGTATATCTGAAAGATTCTCCTTCATATCTACCGTTAAATTCATCGTATCACCTCTGAAAGTTATCCTTACTCGTGCTAATGGCTTTTTACCCGTGCTGCTGTTTTTTTAAACCTTTCTTTTCAAAACAATTAACGTAAAATCGTCATGAAGCTGAAAGTCCTGGAGTCTCAGCAGGCTGTCGTAAATATTTTTGACCATATCCTGCGCGGAGCAGTCCATATGTTCTTCCAGCATGCGCTGAATGTCGCTGCGTTCTAAGAAACCGTTTTCGGTACGGCATTCGGTGACGCCGTCAGAAAAAAGAACGATCATGTCTCCTTCGTCCATGTGCTGTTCATATTGGCTGTAATCAAAATCCTGAGAAATTCCCAGCACCAATCCTTTTGCCTCCAGATCATAAAACTTTTTTTCTTTTTCAGAGTAGTAGAAGCCCGGTTCATGCCCCGCAGAAGCATATGTAAATTGGTGATTTTTCGTATTGTAGTTTGCGTAAAACATGGTGATAAACATGCTTGAGTCCACGTTCTGTTCTACAACGCGGTTAAGATTTTTCAGCACTTGGGAGGGGTGAATGCCGGTCTCCGGAAGAGAGTCCATGGCATACTTGATCATCGACATGCACAATGCGGCAGGTATTCCTTTTCCGATGACATCGGCTATCGCGATGTTAATCGATTCCTTGTCTTTGACAAAGTGATAATAATCCCCGCTCATCTGTTTGGCGGGGACGCTGATTGCCCCGATATCCAGATCTTCTTCTTCAGGAATTTTTGTGCCAAGCAGCGTCTGCTGAACATTTGCGGCAATTTCAATTTCTGAACGAAGCTCCTGCTGGATATCTCTCAGACTTTGATGTTCCTGATAAGCCATCCCGTAGCCAATCATGACTTCTATTAAAAAATCCAGCGAATGAAAAACATCTTCCGGCAGATCCGGATACAGTTCCTTTACTACTTTTCGGTGGATGCTGATGATCTCCTCCGGAGGAACCTGATGTTCAATCGTTTTTCGGCTGAATTTTTGGGCTTGATATAAAGATGTTTCTGTTAATTCGGCTATATATCGGCTAAGCAGCTGATGATACCGCTGCTCTATAACCTCCCTGAAATCCACGTTCTAACCTCCTACCGAAGCCATTTCACGGCTTGAATCTCTGTTCCTTCCTCTGCAACAGATTGCAGGCTGAATTCGTCCATCAGCCTTTTGACGCCCGGAAGTCCCGCTCCCAGTCCGCCTGACGTTGAAAAGCCGTCTTCCATCACTTTACGGATGTCGGGGATTCCGGGTCCTTTGTCTTCTGCTATAATTTTAAGGCCTTTTTTCCCTCTGTCGTTTACTTGTTCTATGCTGACCTGGCCCTTGCCTGCATATAAGTAAATGTTTCTGGCCAATTCTGAGATAGCCGTCGTGATTCTGGCCTGGTCCACCGTGCCGAAGCCTAATTCCTTCGCAACGTTGCGGCCAAGCTGTCTGGCGGCTACGATATCCCATTCTGTCATGATTTTCACACAGGATTGGTCGTTCATCGCTATTCCCCCAATTCCCGCTTCAATGTCTCAAGCCCTTGCTCTAAATCGAGCGCCGTTTCAATTTCCTCAAGTGAGATTCCGAGTTCAATCAATGTGACCGCCACAGCCGGCTGAATTCCCGTCAATACGACATTTGCGCCCATCAATTTAGACATGGTGATGACATCGCCGAGCACTTTCGCGATAAATGAATCGATCATGTCAACGGATGTCAGGTCAATGACGACCCCGTTTGCGCCGGTTTCATAGATTTTGTTCAGCAGATCTTCTTGAAAATGCAAAGCTGTCTGGTCGTCAAGTTCCCATTGGATGGATACCAATAAGCAGTTATACAGTTTCAGGATCGGGATTTTTGGATGTCTCACAATGTTATTCCCCCAATGAAACGATTTTTCGATTTGTCATTTCAAGCGCTGTTTGAATTCCTTTTTGAAGGGTATTCTTCGTAATAACCTGCGACAAATCAATTCCCAGATTAACGATCGTCTGCGCAATCTCCGGACGGATTCCGACGAGCAGGCATTTCGCGCCGACAAGCCGCACCGCTTCTGATGCCTGAATAATATGGTGCGCCACCATCGTATCAACGACCGGCACGCCCGTGATATCAATTAATACAACTTGTGAACGGTGCTTTACGACGCCGTTTAACAGATTTTCCATAATGTGCTTTGCACGCTCCGTATCAATCGTCCCGACAAGCGGCATGACCGTTACATGCTCAAATACCGGGATCAGCGGAGCCGACAATTCCTGAAGCGCGATTTTTTGCAAAGTAACCGTTTTTTCCCAGGAGATAGAATACTGATTTAAAATTTCCGTGTTGATCGGATTGAAAAAGCTGTCTATTTCCAAAATCAAATCTGCTCTGTCCTGATCGGCCATATTAAGGTCGACCATCGTTTCGTAAAGCAGTTTCCAAAACTCTGACAGAGTAGCTGAAAGAAGTTTCAGTGACAGACCGAGCTGAACGGCGCGCAGTGCGAGCTCACTGATCTGCTCTTCCGTAGCCTCGTCATTTTTAGTCGATAATAAAAGAATGTCTATATAGTCTTTACAAATATTTTCACATATGTGATTCGTAAGCTGATAGTCTTCCTGATTGCCTACTTCTTTTAGTTTGGCTGTCCAAGTATCAAGCAGTTCATCATGCTGATCAATGATGAACTGATACACTTTCTGATTCGACATGGGTTTCACTGACCTCCCGACACAAAACAACAAATTTTGTTTGATTATCTCTTTATTATAGCGCTTATGTTTTTCGAAAACAAAAAAAGTTGCTCTATATGAGCAACCAAAATATGACTAAAAATCAATGAGTGCCAAACTGATTTGCAGGGCTTCATCAACCTTATCCATCATTTCATCATCCAGATGAGTTATTTTATCCGTTAATCTTTGCTTGTCAATCGTCCGAATTTGCTCCAGCAAAATAACGGAATCTCTTTCAAAACCGTAGCGTTTTGCATCAATTTCGACGTGGGTTGGTAATTTCGCTTTCTGTATTTGGGCTGTTATGGCTGCAACAATAGCAGTCGGGCTAAAGCGATTTCCGATATCATTTTGGATCACTAAAACCGGGCGTACGCCGCCTTGCTCTGAGCCAACAACAGGAGATAAATCAGCAAAATAAACATCGCCGCGCTTTACAATCAAAATGATTATCCTCCGCTGACTAAGCGCTCAACGGTCGTTTCTGCTTCGCACTCAGCATAGTGAGCCTCAGAAGAGATATTCAAGTTGATTTTCGCCATTTCCATATACCCGCGTCTCATCAAATCACGGTTATGGCGAGTTGTCCGTTCGCTGACATACGCTCTCACTGCTTGTGATATCAGTTCGTTTCTGCTTCGTTTCTCCCGCATCGCTACACCATCCAATTCAGCTACTAAGTTTTCGGGCAAGCTGATTTTCATTTCGGTTCTTGCGCTGGATTCAGACAAAAAACATACACCTCCACCAAACTTACGGATACGACCAATTCATCCATCCAGACATAATGATACCATTATTCAAACGTCAAGCAAAGCTGTTTTATAAATTCTCTTTTTCCGGATGACGGCTACTTGCTTGTATTATCTTGCAGTAAAGGATTTCTTACTTCCATTATACTCTCATTTTCCAAAAACATACGGGGAACGCGGGAACTAATGGTACAAGGGACCTCGTAATTAATCGTCCCAAGCCGCCCGGCGATTTCATCCATCGTGATCGTTTCTCCCTTCTGGCTGCCGATCAGGGTGACTTTGGTGCCCGGCGGATAAGATTGATCTAATTCGACCATCAATTGATCCATGCAGATTCTTCCCGCGATGTTCATCCGTTTGCCGCCGATCAGCACAGACGTGCCGCTCAGCTTGCGGAGCCACCCGTCTGCATAGCCGATGGGAACCGTTCCGATCCATTGATCCTTCTCTGCCGTATATGTTGCGCCGTAGCTGACGCTTTCCCCTTTGCGGATCTTTTTCACATGGGATAAAACAGAGTGCAGCGCAAAAGCCGGTTTTAATTGAAACGGAATTTCGCTTTGGATGTCAGCAGAAGGACGAAGCCCGTACATACTGATGCCGAAACGAACCGCGTTAAAAAAGCCTTTTTTAAGACGAAGTCCGGCAGCGCTGTTCGCGCAGTGCACCATCAATTCTTTTAAAGGAAGCGGAGCGATCAATTTTTTAAAGCGGTCAAACTGGAAGAGGAAATAATCTCTGTTTTTCTCATCCGCGGTAGCAAAATGGGTGAATACGCCTTTACAGACTAAACCGGGATTTTGACCGAGGATTTTTAACACACTTTGGATTTCTTCCTCCGTTTTGACTCCGAGTCTGTTCATGCCGGTGTCGACTTTCAGGTGGAACGGCACTGTTGCACTTCCGAGGTGGCGCGCGGCTTCCTGAAGCCATTCAACAGAATATCCCGTGAGTGTTACGTCATACTCGGCAGCTGCTTGTACATATTCGGGCGGCACGGCGCCAAGCACGAGAATCGGCGCTGTAATGCCCCGTTTTCTCAATGAAATCGCTTCATCCAGTATGGCTACGGCAAGACAAGAGGCACCCGCTTCAAGCGCGGCTTTCCCAACTTCCAAATCTCCGTGGCCGTAAGCGTTCGCCTTTACAACCGCCATGAGATGGACGTTTTGCCCGATGTGTTTTTTCATATGCGTGACATTTTCTTTAATCGCGGACAGGTTGATTTCCGCCCACGTTTCTCTGTAAAAGGATGCTGTGTTCATTCGATACACTTCCTAGCATTATTTTCAATTCATATTTTTATTATCATACTAAAATTATTCTGTAAAGTGAAATGGAATCAAAAAAGAGACCGACAGCGGCGGCCTCTTTTTTGACGTTATTTTGACGACTGTCCCTGCATGCTTTTGGCGGCGGCCACCATTTCATCTTTTGTCAGATCCTGTGATGACAGAAGATAATCCACTCCGTCATATGTCCACGTTAAAGACGTATCAGACAATGCGGCCACCGTGAAGCCGAGATTAACCGGTTCGCCATTCAGCGTGACGGCAGAGGCGGCTTTTGCGATATGGGCTTTTTCTTGAATAAGGGTGAAGGATTTTTCTCCGCCGTAAGTCATGACGATTCGTTTGCCGTCCGCCGTTGAAATATCTTTCTCTTCAAGTTTTTTGACGCCGGCCGGCACTTGAAGCGGTGTTTTGACCGCAAATGAATCAGACGGCTTGGCGCTTGTGGCGACGTCCATCTGGGAAAGCGTCATATTTTTCTTCTCGTCAAAAGAGTCTTTATCAAACGGTTTGTTGAATTCAAAGCTTTTGAATTCGACTTTTACCATCACTTTCCGGTCTGTATCCATCACTTTAACGAGCGACGGGCTCATGTCCTTTTTGTTGAAAGTGATTTCCTGAGTCGGCAGCATTTTGTTGTGCTGATAGTTTGTTTTTGTTTCAAACGTGTACTTTTTATCTTTGGCGGAATAGACGGCGTCTTTGTCATGCTGCACGTCCTTTACAAGTGACTCAAACAAATATACTTGGCTGCTGTTATTCGGCCAGTCGCTTTGGAATCTGAAGCTCTTATTTAAAGACGGCGTGAGGACAAAGACTCCGTTGGCGTTCCGTAAAATGACTTGGTTTTGGTCTTTTTTCGGATTTTCCAAATAGACCCGGTACAGGGAAGGTTTTTTATGCCAGATTTCCACATTGTATACTTGCGGATCACTCCCCGTTTCGATGGTCATTTTGGCTTTCGCTTTGTACGAGGTGTATTCTTTCGCCTTCTTATCTAAACCGTTCACGATATCTTCCTGTGATTTTTGGCCGCAGGCCGAAAGAATAAGGACGGCAAGCAGTCCCGTTAAAAGCAAAACAAAGCTTTTTCTCACCTTTTTTCAACCCCTTCTTCTCAATTGATGTAAAGGGAAGAAATCGCTTGTTTGACTTTAACGGTACGCCCTGAGCGGACGGACGCGTACCATAAAAGCCTCAAACAACTTGTCTCCCTTAATGCACTATCAAATATATGAAGGGGTTCCGGCTAATATGCAGACTAGCGTGACAACCTTTCAATCACGACCTGTGCCGCGGCGTATTCTTTTGTATGGGTAATGGAGACGTGAACCGCCGCACCGTCAAGCTTGGCGCAGGTCAGCACTGGTTTTCCCGCCGTGTCGTTTCCGGTTTCAATATCCTGAAAGCTGAGCTCTTTGCCGATACCTGTGCCGTATGCTTTCGAAAAGGCTTCTTTTGCCGCAAATCTTCCCGCGAGAAATTCAATTTTCCTTTTGTCCGACAGCAATGTAAAACGGGCGTATTCAGCCTCCGTCAATATTCTTTGCGGAAACCTCGCCTGCCGGCTGAGCATGTTTTCAATTCTGTGCAGTTCAACGATGTCGATTCCGATTCCGAAAATCATGTGAATTCCTCCTAAAAGTCCGTACTAAAAAACGGTTAATGTCATAAACGTGTTACTATATATGTAACAAATCAGATGCAAAGGGGCTTGCGATGTTTATACGAACGGAAAATTTCCAGACTTTTATCAGACGTTATCCGGCCGTCAGCTGTATTTTGGCGCTGCAGGCGTTCTTGTGGCTGTTTTTCAGTATGCCGCTTCATTCCGTCATGATGTGGTCAGATGCTGTGACCGGCTATAATTACGGCGTTTCCTCGGGAGAATGGTGGCGGCTGGTGACACCGATGTTTTTACACGCGAATTTCACTCACCTTTTGTTTAACTCCATGTCTCTCTTTTTATTCGCGCCCCCGCTTGAGCAGATGCTCGGAAAAGTCCGTTTTCTGATTGTGTACATCGCATCGGGCATTATCGGCAATATCGGCACGTATCTTGCCGAACCGCTTGATTATGTGCATGTCGGCGCATCCGGCGCGATCTTCGGACTTTTCGGCGTGTATGTGTTTCTGACTGTTTTCCGCAAGGAGCTGATCGGCCGGGATCAGTCGAAAATGATTATGACCCTGCTTATCATCGCGGTGCTGTCGACGTTTATCAACTCTAATATTAACATTATGGCGCATTTGTTCGGACTGGCAGGCGGATTTTTGCTTTCCTTTTTATGCGTGCAGCAAAAAAAGCGGCGGTATTAACCGTCCGCTTTTTCATATGAATACCAGCGCCCGATGCGTTCGGCATCTTCCTCGCTGACATCCTTCAGCATGACATGCTCCATGTGGTGAGCTGATTTCACTGCGGTAGCCACAGATGCGAGCCGCCTTCTTTTTTGCAGAAAGGAGCGGCTGACTTCAAACATCTGCATTCTTCTTCTCAGCATAATCGTGGTCGTCTTCCCGATCAGCCTCGTGGTGATCTGAAGCCTGCCGCCGTTTATGCACCATGACGCTGTCCTAAACGAGGCATATCCTAGCACCAGTTCGACAGGAAGCACGAGGAGCGATGCATATCCCCACGGCTTAAACAGAATACAAAGCGGGATGATCACGAAAACCGAGAAGATTATGGATCGGAATAAATACCGGCGCAGCGCCCTTTTCGGCAAATGATTCCGGTTTTCTTCCAGCACGTAATCCGGTGTGAAACCGTTCAGCATCACTCCGAGCTTTGATTTGCGGATGATCGGAAACAGAATCGTCTGTGCTCCTTCTTTCTCATTCCCCGCACTGCCGGCGCTGACAATCGCAACCGTCGCGTATCCGAATAATTGCCTGATCACATTTTCTTTCATTTTAATGGCTTGGATTTTACGGAGCGGGATTGTCACTTGATGCTTTTCAATAATTCCTCTGGTAATGACCAATTCGTGTTCCTTTTTTTCTATTTTAAAGTTGGCATGCTTGATCATCATACCGGCGATGCTTAACAGCCAGGCGATGAACAATCCTATGAAAATGATCACGGCGTATATGCCGATGCTCGCATGCTTGAGAAAGGAAAACCTGTCATAGAGCCAGTCCATCGGAAGTACTTCATCAATCTGAGAAAAGAGGGCGAATACCGCTGAGATGATGACACCGATTCCCCCGGATGTTGAGGCGGCCATAAGCAGCTCACCTACAGACAGGCGGTAAACGGATTGCACATCTTCCCCGCGCATCGGTTCCTGCTCCGCTGCGGTCTCCCCTCGTTCTTCTTGCTCCGCTTTTTGCTGAAAAACAGCCGCTCTGATCCGTTCCGCCTCTTCCACAGTAATGGCGGATAAGACGGCTTCAGCGTTTTTCCCGTCGCCGGCCGTTTCGATTTGAAGCTTAACAAGCTTAAAAAGCTGCTGAATGATGCCGGCACTCGTATTCATTGATTGAATCCGGTCAATGGAGATGTATCTCTTTTTCGTAAAAAACAAGCCTTCTTCAATTCTGAATTCTCCGTCCTCAATCCGGTATGTAAATTTTCTCCACTCAATCACACTAGCCGTAATCAGCCAGATAAGCAGGACGGCGAGCGCAATGCCTCCGTAAAAGCGGATGAAGTGGTTGGAGTTTACAATATAGACGAGAAAAAATGGCAGAATAATGTTTTTAATGGTTTCGATAATAATATGGAATAAGTTCAAAATCACGGCCGCCGGATGCAGACGTTTCGGCTCAGACATCATCTTCCGTCACCCTTGCCAGACGGGAAATGGAATCCCTCAGCCGGTCAGCTTCCTCCATATCAAGCGCCGGAATGGAATGAACGGTTGCCGCCGTGGAGATTTTGACTGAGGCCAGACGGTACTTTCTGAGGAGCGGGCCTTGTGAAGTATCTACGTGCTGCACCCTCACCATCGGCACAATGACCCGTTTGACAATAAAAATGCCGGATTGAATATCAATTTCATTTTCATGGACTTCATAGCGCCAGATCCTGTGCCTGATTTTCGGTATGGCATAGACGGATATTACTGAACCGATAACCCAAATGATGCCGAGGACTCCGGTGATCCAATACGGCCAATGGAAGAAATGGCTTAAAACAGCTGCTGCTATAACGGCCAGAAGACAGAAGGCGGACAGGATGATTTCCTGAAGACGCCAGACTTTTAAGCCGCTTGGACTGATTCGATTTTTTGGCTGTGCTCTCAACATACCTACCTCCCATTTTTTATCATACATACAAATACGGCTGATTTGCAAAAAAGATTCACTTTCCGGCATATCAAAAAAAAAGCGGACCCCGTAAAAGGGTCCGCTTCCTGTGTTTTAGTATGATTTTTTCTGGCGTCTGTCACCTGAAGAACGGCGGTCGCTTGAGCGTTTTTTATCGTAGGAAGAACGGTTGTTGTTTTTCCCTTTGCCGCCGCGGTAGCCGCCGCCTTGGCCGTCTCTGCGCTTAGAAGTACGCTGGTTTTTATAGCGTTTGCTGACCATAGGCGCTTCATCAGTGAGGCGTACAGGCGTGCTGTCCGGCTCTTTTGTCGCCATTTTAATGGCTGCAGCCACAACTGTCACTGCATCATGATCTTCTAACAATTCCGCAGCTGCCGTCATGTAGAAGTTCAGGTTGTTTTCGCTGATCGCCGTGCGCAGACGGTCAACCGTCACCTGCTGCTGTCCTTCTAATGCTTCGTCAAGCGTCGGCTCTTTCATGCGGTCCATTTTGCGTTTTGTCGTTTGTTCAATCGCGCGAAGCATGCTTTTCTCACGCGGTGTGATAAACGTCATCGCCATACCCGTTTTTCCTGCACGGCCCGTTCTTCCGATACGGTGAACGTAACTTTCAGGATCTTGAGGCACGTCAAAGTTGTAAACGTGGGTAACGCCTGAGATATCAAGTCCGCGGGCGGCAACGTCAGTCGCTACAAGCACTTCGATCGCACCTTCTTTAAACTTGCGAAGCGCAACCATACGTTTCGCCTGCGTTAAGTCGCCGTGAATTCCTTCAGCCGCATATCCGCGAAGGTTCAGGGCTTCAGCAAGCTCATCGACACGGCGTTTCGTACGTCCGAATACGATCGCAAGTTCCGGAGACTGAATGTCAAGAAGACGAGTCAGCGTATCGAATTTTTTGCGCTCCTGCACTTCCAAGTAGAACTGCTGAATGTTGGACACAGTCATTTCTTTCGCTTTTACTTTTACGTGTTCCGGCTCAGTCATGAAACGCTCTGCGATCCGTTTGATCGGCGCAGGCATTGTTGCTGAGAATAAGAGCGTTTGGTGGTCGCTCGGCACGTTTGAGAGAATGGATTCAATGTCATCAATGAATCCCATGTTCAGCATTTCATCAGCCTCATCCATGACAACCGTGTTCACGTTGTTTAAACGGATCGTGCGGCGGTTGATATGGTCAAGAAGACGCCCCGGCGTACCTACGATGATATGCGGGTTTTTCTTCAATGCGCGGATCTGACGTCCGATATCCTGGCCGCCGTAAATAGGCAGTACTTTCGCACGCTTATCTTGTCCGATTTTATATAACTCTTCAGATACTTGAATGGCTAATTCACGGGTTGGCGCGATTACGATTGCTTGAATATTAGGAGACTCGGGGTTCATTTTTTCAACAAGGGGTATACCGAACGCAGCTGTTTTACCTGTACCTGTTTGCGCTTGTCCGATGACATCTTTATTTAAAAGTCCGAGCGGAATCGTTTGTGCCTGGATCGGTGTTGCTTCTTCAAATCCCATACGATTGATTGATTTCATGAGATCAGAACTTAATTGGAAATCTTGAAACGTTATAGTCAAATTATTCAAACTCCTTCTGATTGCTGTTTCAGTAATGTCGTGATTTACCACTAAAAACCGCCCTTTCATCCAAAGGACAGGATCATACGTATACAAAGCCCGAATTACTTTACGTTTAATCTTACCATTACACTATGTGTTTTTCAATAAGGCGAGATGGTCAGGCGGCCGGAAGCGGCCTGACCGGATTCTTCCCGCGAACGGGGCCGGACCCCGCGCCGGACGGGATTTCCCAGCCGGCGGTCTTTCTTTTTCATACGGACAGAATTATTTCACCCTGAATTAGTTTCTTCATTTTTGTATATTTTTATGATGCTGATCATTATTTTTTCAGTGCTTCTCTAATAAATCTTTAACGATTTCTTCGAGCTTCATACCTCTCGATGCTTTAAACAGAAGGAGATCGCCGGAAGCGGCCATATCCTGTATGGCGTGAAGCAGTTCTTTTTTGTCAAGATAATGGCTGACGCGCCCTTCTTCAAAATGCCGGCGCGCTCCGTCAGCGATGAATGCGCCGAGTGTGCCGTAAGTAAATACATGGTCGATTTCCGCCGGATTGACCGCAGCTCCGCATTCTTCGTGGAATGCTTTTTCTTCATCACCAAGTTCAAGCATATCACCGAGCACGAGCATTTTCTTCCGATAGCCTTTCATCGTTTCGATTAATTCGACCGCCGCTTTCATTGACGTCGGGCTCGCATTATATGCGTCGTTTACGATCGAGATGCCGTTGTCCGTTTTGACCAGTTCCAATCTCATCCCCGTCACCTTCAGGCGGCTCAGTCCCAGAGCGGCATTTTCCGGCGTAATGCCGAAATAGATGCCGGCGGCGTATGCGGCCATGGCATTCATGACATTATGTCTGCCGAGAACGGGAATAAAGAAAGAACGGCCGATCCCGTCGATATTAAAGTACGTGCCTTCTTCCGCCTGTTTTATTTCTTTCAGGCGGAGATCATTGTCCGCGCCTGCGCCGTATGTCGTTGTCCGGCAAGTGTACGTCTTTTCGCGAAGCAGCGGCTCATCCCCGAAATAAAACAGAACGCCGTCTTCCCGAAGTCCGTTTATAATTTCAAGTTTTGCCTCCGCAATTCCTTCTCTTGAGCCTAAATCCTGCATGTGGGATTCGCCGATATTGGTAATGACGGCAGCTTCCGGTTCAGCAAGACGGCTCAGAAAATCAATTTCGCCTCTCGCGCTCATTCCCATTTCTAAAACGGCGATTTCTGTATCTTCAGGCATGGCAAGCACGGTCAGCGGCAGGCCGATATGGTTGTTGAAATTGCCGGCGGTTTTGTGAACGCGGTACTGCGTGCCGAGAACGGCGTGAAGCATGTCTTTCGTTGTCGTTTTTCCGTTGCTCCCGGTCACACCGATAACCCGTGTGCCGAGCTCTTTCAAATAAGCTTTTGCCAATGTTTGCAGCGCCTCCAGCGTGTCATCGACCAGGATGACAGCACGCTCTTCCGGCGGATTCGGTTCAGAGCGGTCCCACAACACCGCGGAAACGCCTTTTTCAAATGCTTGCGGCACAAAGGTGTGGCCGTTAAAATGCTCGCCTTTTAAAGGAATGAACAGCTGATTTTTTTCCAAAGTCCGCGTATCGGTTGCGGCGCCCTCAATCATTGTTTGTTCAAATACGGGATTTGTCAGTGTGCCTTTGACCATATCTGCGATTCGTTTTACAGTTCGCTTTATCAAAGGTGGCACCTCGCTTTCTGAAAATGTTGTCTGTTACGGGAAAAGACACTGCCCCTTCAGGCAGTGTCCGTCTTCATTAAAATGTATGTTTAATCAGCTGTTTTTCGGCATGGCGTTCTTTTGCCAGCTCAACCAGCTGTTCGATCAGATCACTGTAATCTACGCCTGCTTCTTTCCAAAGCAGCGGGAACATGCTGAATGGCGTAAAGCCCGGCATTGTGTTCACTTCGTTAATGAGCACTTGACCGTCATTGGTCAGGAAGAAATCGGCGCGGACAAGGCCTGATCCGTCAATCGCTTTGAAGGCTTTAATCGCCATCTCGCTGATTTCCGCATATTGTTCATCCGTCACTTGCGCGGGAATCATTAAATCCGTGTCGCCGTCTTCATATTTCGCCTTGTAATCGTAAAAGTCGGTTTTCGGCGCGATTTCACCGACGGCGGAGCATTTCGGTTCGTCATTTCCGAGTACGCCGATTTCGATTTCTCTGCCGGCGATTCCTTCTTCCACCACAATTTTCCGGTCATACTCAAAAGCCAGTTCGAAGGCTTTTTCAAGCTCTTCACGGTTTCTGCATTTGCTGATTCCGACGCTTGATCCGAGGTTCGCCGGTTTGACGAAGCATGGATACCCAAGCTCCTCTTCAACCTGCTGTAAGCAGCTGTCCGGCGTCTGTTTCCAGTCCTTTTTTAAGAAAGCGGCATACTTCGCCTGCGGAAGCCCCGCTTGAGCGAACAAATGCTTCATGATGACTTTATCCATGCCGGCTGATGATGCAAGCACCCCGTTGCCGACATAAGGAACGTTCAGCAATTCCAGCAGACCCTGAATGGTGCCGTCTTCACCGTTCGGTCCGTGGAGAAGCGGAAATACGACATCGATCGGCGCCTTTTCGTCAGGCGACGCTTCAGGAAACATTTCCCGGTTCAATGCTGATAGAGCGAAACTTTCACCGTTTTGTTCCAGCTGAAGCATTTTCACGTTGGAAACCGGCTCAGTCAGCAGCGGGCCTCTTTGCCATTCTCCTTTTTCAGTGATGTAAATCGGATGTATATCAAACTTCTCAGTATTAAGCGCTTTTGTTACAGCTAATGCTGTCTGCAGCGATACATTGTGTTCGGCTGACTTTCCGCCGTACACCAATCCTAGACTTGTTTTCAATGGATATTCCCCCCACAACAATTCATCTTTACTATCTTATCACTTTCCTCAGAAAATGATCTAATTATTTTTGGGCATTCTGAATATGAAAGCATTTGTATGTAATTCCTTTTTATTTTATATTAAAATGGCATGGAAAAGGAGATGTGTCATATGAAAAAAATCAGTACAACAGAACAATTTAATGAACTTATTCAATCCGACAAGGAAATCATCGTGAAATTTTTCGCTGACTGGTGCCCTGACTGCACGCGCATGAATATGTTCATCGGCGATATTTTGGAAGAATATAATCAAAATGATTGGTATGAGCTGAACAGAGACGAGCTCCCTGAGCTTGCCGACAAATATCAGGTAATGGGCATACCGAGCCTTCTGATCTTTAAAAACGGCGAAAAGAAAGCGCATCTTCACAGCGCAAACGCGAAAACGCCCGAAGAAGTCACAGAATTTTTATCACAGCATATTTAATTCGTTTCACGATCTTTGTTTATGACTTCAGGCTCTACATGAACATGGACATGAGTCACATCATGTTCATGTTTTATTGCATATTCGACCTCATCGGCTACTTCGTGGCCTTCTTTCACAGACAGTCCCGGATCTACCGTAATGACCATTTCCACATGAACCGTGCTCCCCAAATACCTTGCTTTCACATCCTTCAGCCTGCTGACCTCTTTTATTTCTTTCACTGTGTGTTTATACGGCTCCAAATCTTTCAGATCAAATCCGTCCGTCAATGAGTGGGATGCATCTTTGAAGATGTCCCATGCCGTCTTACAGATGATGATTCCGATCAGAAAAGCAATAACCGGATCAATCCACGGCAGATGAAGCCGGGCCGTTAAGACGCCTATAAACGCCCCAATACTGACATAGGCGTCAGAACGGCTGTCTTTCGCCGCCGCATGAAGGGCAGAACTTTTAACCCGATCCGCAAGTCGGCTGTTATATACATACATGCCGTACATTACAATCGCGCTTCCGAGCGCCGTCCATGCCGCAATGAAGCTCGGCTCGGCCTCCGTTCCGCTGACAATCGCCTTTGCTCCTCCGATCAGCACTTCAATACCGACCGCCATCATAATAAAAGACGCAATTAATGAAGAAATTGTTTCAGCCCGATAATGTCCGTAAGCATGATCACTGTCCGCGGGGCGCTGGGAAATCCGGAGCCCGATCAGCACAGCCAGTGATGCGACAATATCCGTGGCATTATTTAACCCGTCCGCTCTGAGCGCTTCGGAATGATAAATAAGACCGATCACCAGTTTGACGGCGGCAAGGATGAGGTACGCGGCGATATTAAGAATCGCGCCTTTTTCGCCCCGTTTTAAGTTTGCCGTTTGATCATTCATGTAAGGACTCCTCCATTCTCATTCATAGTATGGATGGAAAAGCGGAAAAATAGCAGCTTTGATCTGACAGAAACACAATCAATTCGACAGCATTATTCCCCGGGAAACTTTTTGTCGAAAAATTGGCGGTATTTTTCCTTTACATATGAATATGCCCATTGTATACTTTCATTAACTGATAATGATTCTCAATATCATTTGATTAGGAGGGTAATCATGAGGTCTTCTCCTCAGCTCAGATCATCAGTTGAAGGACGAAAAAAACATCTGATCCATTTGCTGATCAATAACGGAATATACAAAAAGTCGGAACGGCATTTATATGAATTATCGCTCGGAGAATTAGAAAGCGAATACAAATATGTAAGGAAGGTGCGGGCTCATGGCGAAACGTAAAATAAAAACATACGAACAGCTGATAAAAGAAAACAAGGCGGCCATTATGAATAATCAAAAGCTGATGAATGTGATCTATGACAGAATTGACCGCAAGCATCAAAAACTGCTCCGGCACAACAGCCATACATAAAAAGAGCCTTTTTCAGGCTCTTTTTTTATTGCTCAAAGGCTTCCGCCGCTAATTTGCCGATGACCGCATCGTCCATCGGCGGATTGTGAAGGCCGGCCCGGGCATCCCGATAATACCGCTGAAGCGGATTATTTCGCTCCAGGCTTTTTGCGCCGGTGATTCTCATTGCTTTATCAACAACAGAAAGGACGGCATTTGTCACAATATGTTTTGCGGCGCCGAGCTCGCTTTTGATGAAAGGGCGGCGTTTCGGGTCATCATACATTTGCGCCGCCGTGAAGAGAAACTGTCTCGCTTTTAACAATTCAAGCTCCATTTCCCCGACACGCTGCCCAACGGCCGGCACGTCTTTAATCGGTCCGTTCAGGCTGTTCGGCGAATATTCGGATGCAAACTGGACGGCATAGTCCCTTGCCGCTTGAGCGATACCCAGATAAGCAGCGGGAATGTGAAGCAGCCAGCCATTCACTTTCGCCGCTCTCGGCCCGCTGATAAGCTCCACAAGCCGCTCATCACTGACCGTGACATGATCTAAAAGGAGATCATGGCTTCCGGTCGCCTTCATGGCAATCATATCCCATGTTTCTTCGACTGAAACGCCTGCCTGATCTTTATGAATGAGAAAAACACCGGTCGTTTGTTTTTCTTCAATCCATGCCGTCACAAGCATATAATCCAAAGTCAGCGAAAGGGTTGTAAAGGTTTTTCGGCCGTTCAGCACCCATTTTCCGTCTTTTTTGACAGCGGAGGTGCCGGGTCTTCCTCCCCTCGTCGGACTGCCGGTCTGCCGTTCCGTCGCTGCCCTGTTCAGGACAGCTCCCTTTTTCACCTCTTCTGTGATAAATGAAAAGACACCTTCATCCCAGCTGTTTCCTTCTCCGAGCTCACCCATGACGGATAAATGCCAGCCGATTCCGAGAGCAACGGCCGCGTCTCCCCGCGCCAGCCGTTCCTGAAACAGCACCATATCATAAACGGAAATGCCTGCACCGCCGAATGCCTCAGGTACCGTTAACGCCGTATATCCCGCGTCGCGCAGTCTTTGAATTTTCTCCGCGGGAAAACGGCCCGCCTCATCATCAAGCGCGGCTGTTTTTTGAAATTCGTCTGCAAGCAGGCCGATTTTTTCCACCCATTCCCTCTGCCGTTCATTCTGTATCCATAAAGACACTGGAATCCCCCCATTATAATTCCGATAAAGTTAATAAGTATTATAGAGATTCAAGTCTCGTTTCGCAACTGTGAGGCTGTACAAAAAAACACGCTATTCCATGGAATAGCGCGTTCAGACTGCTTCCGGGCCGCGGTCCTGCTTGAGCCCGAGATAAATCAGCATATATGTGAGATAACCCATCGTCATCACAAGCCCGCCAAAGAAAAAGCTTGAAAAAATCGGCTCTTCAAACGCGGTAACCGCCGCAAGCACGATCCAGCTTGCATACAGGTAGATGATGAAATAACGGAATCCCGACTTCATTTTATATAAGAGAAACAGCCCCACTGTAGAAAACAAACCCAGCGCAAGCCTGAAATAAACAAGATGTTCGAATTGGAACATGAATGACACAAAGGAAAAACCAAGCAATAACACAATCGGTAATGCGGTAATAAAATTTCTCAAGTGAGCACCTCCGTCATTACCTTTATTATAAATCAAAATAGCATAAATTATTGATTTATCGTGATCTTTTTCACAAAAATGTCATTCCTTTACTTTATACCCGAACATCGCGTTTGCAAAAGCTCCACCAAGCGACGGCTAAGAAGAATACGATATGGATAATGATAATGCCTGCGGAAAATAACGGCGTCATTCCCGCAAACAGCGGTTTCGCCCCGCTCATATATTGCGTCAGGTCAGTATTTGCGAACAGCAGAAAACTTCCCCATTTGTTTTGGAAGAGCGACATAATCGTCACGAGTGATTTTGCGCCGTACAGCACGATAAATGACAAAATGACGGCCGTTGCGCTGTTTCGGAATACAGAAGAACACAATAAGCCAAAGCATGCCATCGCAAACGCCTCGACCCAGTTCGTGCCGATTACTTTCAGGGTGTTCATCAGAAGCGTCCCTGATTCAGATGTCACCGACACGCCGAAGAAAGCCATGCCGAACAGCAGAGACAGAATATAGTACGCCGCATACAGGTACAAGCTGACCAAAAATACGGTAATGAGTTTAGATACAAAAATCCGCTCCCGCTTTACCGGGCGGATTAACAGAAATTTGATCGTTTTCTTATCAAATTCAGCGGAAATGATCGTTGCCGCGATCACGATCGTTAATGCCTCAAGCAGAATATTCAGCCCGGGCGCGTACGCCATATAGCCGATGAAATTCTCATCCGTTCCGGAACTGATGACAAGCCGTTTAATGACAAGCGCCATAATAAATTGGAGAACGGCCATCAGAATCAGCGCCACTAATGAGACTTTTCGGTTAAAGAGTTTCATATGCTCATTCGCTGTCAATTTAAACATTCGTCTCCCCCTCCTCTTGAAGCGCCGTCGTCACTTTCATGAATTCATCCTCCAGCGATTCCGCATACGGCATGATGGAATACACGAGAAAGTCTTGTCCGACGAGCGCACGGTTTAATGCCGGGATGTCCTTCTTCGCTACGGTGACGGTAATGCCCCCGCCGTTTTTCTCCGGAGCAAATTGCTGTTGGGACAGCCATTCGAATGCTTCGTCAGCCGGCTGAATGTCGAGGACGGCTTTTTCTTCTTTTTCCTCAGCGCCGCGCAGAACAACCTCTGTTTTGATCTCACCTTTTTGAATGATGATGACACGGTCGCAAAGGTCCTCCACTTCACGCAATAAATGCGTCGCAAAAAGGATGCTCGTCCCTTCAAGCTCCGCGAGTTCCTTTAAGTGATCGCGGAAATCCTTCATTCCGCCGGGATCAAGCCCGTTTGTCGGTTCATCTAAAATGAGCAGATTCGGACGGTGAAGAATGGCCTGTGCAATCCCGAGACGCTGACGCATACCAAGGGAATACGTTTTAACTTTGTCATGAACGGCATTTGTGAGCCCGACCCGCTCGATGACTTCCTGAAGCCTGTCCTCTTTGATGTTTTTGTGCATGTTGGCAAAGTGCTTCAGATTCTCCCACCCCGTCAGGTATGGGTAGAATTCAGGATTTTCCACGATCGCTCCGACGGATTCAAGCGCTTTTTCGAAATCAGCATCGTGCTGAAAGCCGTTAATTGTAATCGTGCCGCTGTTTTTCTTTAAAAGACCGACGATGATTCGGATAAGTGTGGTTTTTCCCGACCCGTTCGGACCGAGCAAACCGATGATCTCGCCCTGCCTGACATCCATGCTGATGTTTTTTAAAATGTGCTTCTTGCCTATTGTTTTGTCAAGGCCTTCAATATGTAAAATCGGCTCAGTCATACAGCCTTCCTCCTTTTTCACAAAAAATAAACAGTGCCCGTACATAGGCACTGTCTGCATTATAACATTAGTCATATATTCGTGAAGAGCCGGAGCCGACGTTATGTCTTATCCGGGACCGGTCCGTTTTTTTCCTTCTCTTCATTATTGACGACATCCAGAATATCAAGCAGGAACACAAAAATCGGAATTCCGATAATCAAGCCCCAAATGCCGAAGAAATGTTCCGAGAAAATCAGAACCGTAAAGGTAAAAAAGATCGGCAGTTCCGTTTTCGCTGACATCAGTTTCGGATTAAGGAAGTACGTCTCAATCGCATGGATGACGAAAATGACCAGCACGATGTAGATGACATACGCAGCGCCGCCCGTCGTATACGCGATGATGCTGAGCGGAATGAGCGAAATCACCACACCCGCCACGGGAATGAGCCCGAGGAAAAAGACCATGATTGACAGGCCGAACAGCTGCGGAAAATGCAGAATCGCCAATGCGATCAAGGTGAGGATACAGTTCACCAGCGCGATAATAAATTGGGCTTCAAGCACTTTGCCGAATGTTCTCGCAAATTTGCTGCCGAAAAAAGCAAGTTCGTAGTAAAAAACAGACAGCTTGCTGTGCTGAAATTTTTTCATAAACTCCGTGAGCCGCTTTTTCTCGAACAGGAAAAACATGCTGAGAATCAGTGACATCACGACCTGCAAACCGAAAGTGCTGATATCGGCCAAGTATGTATACAGTACATTAAAACCTTCTTTTACATAGGAACCGATATTGATATCGCCGAACACGCTCGATATCTCATCATAAAACGGAATGACATCGGGATGATACGCGATGTGCTTGATCTGCTTAATCAGCTGTTCAATCTGCTTGGCAACAATCGGGTAAAAGACAAAGCCTCCGACAGTCGCCCCGACAGCCAGCGCAATATATAAAACGGTGATGACCACCCTCTGGCTGATCCGGAAAAAATGGTTCAACACGTGCCGGATGACAGTCTCCAGCCGATCCATCAGAAAAGTAAAAATAAACGTAAGCAAAATCAAATTAATCATACTTCGGAATACAACTAACACCCCAGTCAAAACAAGAAAAACCGAAAAACGTCTGACACCCGGATGCTGAAAAAATTTAAAAATAGCCGCCATTTATACACTCCTGCTAGGACAAAAAGCCCTTAGATTTCATCTTTCACTCTCTAATTGTAAATTATATAACAAAATGACGCTAAGGTCTTTGTCCACCTCCTAATAAATTTAAACAAATTTATCTTTTTTACTCATGGCGGCCGAAAAAAAGAACGGCATGCCCGATGCATGCCGTTCCTTTCCTTTTATACCGCCGTTTTCATTTCTTTTACGGCCTGTGTGCTTTTCACTTCGTCAAACTCATTTTCGCTCTTGGCTACGATGATGGTGGCGATTCCGTTTCCGATCAGGTTGACGATCGCCCTTCCTTCACTCATAAAGCGGTCGACGCCGAGGAGCAGCGCCAGCCCCTCCAGCGGAATAACCTGAAGCGCCGATAAAGTGGAGGCGAGCACGATAAATCCGCTTCCGGTTACGCCCGCCGCGCCTTTTGATGTCAGCATCAGCACGAGAATGATCGTAACCTGCTGGCCGATGGTAAGGTCAACGCCGAACACCTGCGCCAGAAAAACCGTCGCCATGGAAAGATAAATCGAGGTGCCGTCCAGGTTAAAAGAATATCCCGTCGGAATGACAAGGCCGACAACCGATTTGGAACAGCCGTAGCGCTCCATTTTATCCATCATCCGCGGAAGGACGGACTCAGAAGAGCTTGTGCCGAGAACGATGAGCAGTTCATCTTTAATAAAACGGAGATAGTTCCACAAGCTGAAACCGAATAGTTTGCAAATGATATTCAAAGCGACAAATACAAACAGGAACATCGTAACGTACACAGACAGCATCAGACTCGCCAGCGGCTTGATGGAATCAAGGCCGAAGTGCCCGATCGTATAGGCCATGGCCCCGAATGCGCCGATCGGCGCCGCGCGCATGATGTAGCCGATGATTTTGAAAAAAACATGCGACAGTTTATCAAAGAAATCAATAATGCTTTTGCCTCTTTCACCGAGCGCCGCCAAGCCGACACCGAATAAAACAGAAAAGAATAAGACCTGAAGAATGTCGCCTTTTGCGAAAGCGTCAACCATATTTGACGGAACGATGTGAGTGATAAATTCAATCCAGTCAATCCCCTGTCCCCCGTTTTGCGTATACTGAGAGACATCCCCTTTTTCAAGCTTGCTGTAATCAAGCCCCTCACCGGGTTTCATGATATTGACGACCAGAAGTCCGATAATAAGGGCGATGGTGGTCACGACTTCAAAATAAATAAATGCTTTTCCCCCGACTTTGCCGACTTTTTTCATGTCTCCCATCTTGGCGATGCCAAGCACGATCGTCAGGAATATGATCGGTGCGATAATCATTTTTACCGCATTGATAAATGTATCGCCGAGCGGCTTCATCTGCTTCCCGGCCTCAGGCCAAACGAGTCCGACAATGACGCCGATGATCACCGCCGTGATGACCTGCACCGTAAGATTTTTAAAAATTTTCATCCCTGCTCCCCCTTGCTTCTCGCTGCGTCTATACGAAAATGATAGCGTTTTCAAACGAAGATGGGAAGCTTATGATCATAACGGACATTTTGGTCTTTTTGGTCTCGGCTAGCGGACGAATTTGTAGCGGTTAACCGGCCGGCCCACTCCCCCGTATTGAATGTCGAGCTTAATCTGGCCGTCTTTCTCAAGAAAATCAAGATAACGCCGCGCCGTCACCCTGGCGATTCCGAGCGCTTTGGCGGCTTCTTCAGCTGAAAGCGGCTCCGTCTGCTGTTTCATATAGGTCAAAATTTCATTCATCGTAAAATGATTTAACCCCTTCGGCAGATCCCGGGACGGATTTTGCGGAATTTTAAGCAGCATGTCAAGCTGCTCTTGCGACATGTTGTCATGCTCTTCAATTTTCCGTTTATATTGTTTATAGTTTTCGAGCGCCTGTCTCATCCGCTCCAGCTTAAACGGCTTCAAAATATAGTCGGCCGCACCGTTTTGCAGCATAAGCTGGATTGTTTCTTTGTCTTTTGCGGCCGAGACGATGATGACGTCCACTTCGAGCTTTTGTTTTCTGATTTCCTGGAGCGTTTTAATTCCGTCTTTTTTCGGCATATATACGTCTAATACCACGAGCCCGGGCTGCAGATCTTTAATAAGCCTGATTCCCTCGTCTCCGTCAGCGGCTGTGGCGATGACGCTGAACCCCGAAACACCGGTGATAAATTCTTTATTCACCTCCTGTACCATCGGATCATCTTCAATAAGCAGCACCTTGATGTCCATCGAATGATTCCTCCCCCTTCATCGGAAATAAAATAGAAAATGCCGTTCCCTGTCCCTGCCGTGTGTCGACTTCAATAACGCCCATCCCTTTGTCGACGATTTGTTTGACGAGGTACAAGCCGTATCCCGTTCCTCCCGTTTTATTGACGGTAAACCCTTTGTCATAAAGGCGCGGGATGTGCTGATCGGAAATCCCGCTTCCGTTGTCTTCTATTAATATAGCAAGCACTTCATCATTTTGCTCGATACTGATGTCAATATGTTTGTCCTCCGTGTCCGCTGTTTCGAATGCGCCGAACGCATTTTCAATTAAATTGCCGAGCAGGACGACAATGTCATGCTGGTCGACATGCTCCGGAAATGCCGAGAAACTGCTGTTTTCATCAATTTTCACAGAAATGCCAAGCTCTTTTCCTCTTTTGATTTTGCTTAACAGCAGCCCCGCCGCAGCGTCATTCTGAATGGCCTGATGAAGAAAATCGGTGACGCTTTCTTGTTCTGATGATTCCTTAAAAGCAAGCTGGAGCGCTTTTTCTGATTTTCCGAGCTGAATGAGTCCCGCGATGGTGTGAAGCTTGTTCATATGTTCATGATTTTGGACTCTGAGCGCATCGACAAAATTTTTCACGCCTGTCAGTTCTTCCGCCATTTTCGCCGCTTCCGTCCTGTCCTGAAAAATGGCGACGGCTCCGATGACCTTCTTTTTCATGACGATCGGAATTCTGCTGCTCATGATCACCTTTCCGCTGACTTGGATTTCTTCATTATATACGGCTCGGTTCCGCTCGACGATCTCAGGGAGCCGCGAATCTTTTAACACGTCCCAGATCAGCCTGCCATCGGTCTCTTGTCTGACATTGAATATCTGCTTCGCTTTTTCATTAAAAATGGTGATGTGATGCTGATTATCGATCGCGATGACGCCCTCATTCATTGAATGAAACGTAGCGGTCCGTTCCTCATACATTCTCACGATCTCATGGGGCTCCAGCCAAAACATTTGTTTTTTGATGTGGCGGGCCAGCAAAAAGGAGCCGGCCAGTCCGAACCCGAGCGCCAGCAGAACGATAAACAGTATTTCATGTTTCAGCTGAAGAAGAATTTCACCGAATCCGGGCAGCGTTTTACCGGCCAGAACGACGCCGATCTGATTCAAATCCCGGTCTTTGATGGGATAAAAAGCGCGGACGGCGGTGCCGATCTCTCCCTTTGCTTCGGAAAAATAAATGTGCTCGGCGAACGCCGCGGCTTCGTCCTCACCCCTTGAACGCTTTCCGATCATTGTGCTGACGGGATGTGAATAGCGGATATGATCCATATCCATAACGACGATGTAGTCCGCTTCATTGATGATCCTTATTTCTTCGACCGCATGGCGCACGTCTTCCCTTTGTTTTTTCTGCTCGAGGGCGCGTTTGACATCGGTCATCTCAGATACCGTCCGCGCGGTATTCATCAGCCGTTTTTTCAGCTCGCGCTCCTCTGTATGCTGAATATTGCCGATCAGCACGATGCCGACGATCAAAAAGGTAAAAAGCACGACGATATACGAAAGTATGGTGATTTTCCAGCGGATGGTGAGCTTTTTTTTCGTCATTGGCCTCTTCCTTTCCGTCTCTTTACGAAAACGGCCCGCCCGATTATGCTTGTTATAGAAAATGGCGGAGGGGGTTTTCGATGAAAAGCTTGCTGACTTGTCTCAGCCTGATGGTACTCGGTATCGGAACCGCTTTATTCATCGGCTTTCATGATCGTTTCTCAACGGAAGAACCGTATTATGATGACGAACAGGAAGGCCTGAAAGATCAAATCGTTTTCAAATTCAGCCATGTCGTTGCTGAGAACACGCCAAAAGGGCGGGCGGCGAATAAGTTTGCCGACCTTGTCTATCAAAAGTCCGGCGGCACCATTAAAGTAGAGGTGTTTCCAAACGGGAGCCTCTATTCAGATAATGAAGAAATAAACGCCCTTCAAAACGGGGACGTGCAATTCATCGCTCCCTCCACCTCAAAGCTCGGATCACTGTCTCCCGAATGGGGTGTTTTGGATCTGCCGTACGCGTTTACAAACTATAAAGCCGTGCAAGAAGGCCTCAACGGCAAAATCGGCACACGCCTGTTCGCTTCATTAGAAAAGCATCATTTGAAAGGACTGGCGTACTGGACGAACGGGTTTAAACAGCTCACGTCAAATAAAGGACCGATCTTCACTCCGGACGATTTGAAAGGACAGGCGCTCAGGATCATGCCGAGCAGCGTGATCGAAGACCAGTACCGTCTGCTCGGCGCGCACCCGCGGCAGGATTCCTTTAATTCCACGTTTCAGCTCTTGGAAAGCAATCTCGTAGACGGAGAAGAAAATACGATTTCAAATATCTATTCTAAAAAATTTTATAATGTTCAAGATTATTTGACAATCAGCAATCACGGGTACCTCGGTTATGCCGTGATGACCGACGAGCATTTCTGGAATTCGCAGACAGAAAAAACGAGAACCATCTTAACGGAGGCGATGCGAGAAACGACGGAGTGGAACGAAGCCTCCGCTGAGAAAATGAATAAAGACCAGCTTGAAGAGATAAAGAAGAATTCATCCATTCATATTCATGTGCTGAGTAAAGCGGAAAAGAACACATGGATGAAACGCCTCGACCCGATTTACGAACAATATGAACAGGTGATCGGCCGCGGGCTTGTGCAGGATTTGTTATCCTTGCGCCGCGAGCCTTAGCAGGACCAATACGCCCATCTCCGTTTCATCCCTTTTCCCGCCGGGGAAGTAAATAGGGACAGATCAAAAAAGGAGATGGAGACATGTTTACACATACGAAAAAACTGCAGCATCCGGCTAAACCGGATCGTCCTGATCCGCTGTTCGCAAAAAAGATGCAGGAAATTTTAGGGGGACAATACGGGGAAATATCCGTCGCCATGCAATATTTGTTCCAAGGATGGAATACACGGGGCAATGAAAAATATAAGGATCTTCTGATGGATACCGCGACGGAAGAAATCGGCCATGTCGAAATGATCGCGACGATGATTGCGAGACTGTTAGAAGACGCCCCGCTGGCAGAGCAGGAAAAAGCGGCTGATGATCCGGTCATCGGGTCCATTTTAGGCGGGATGAATCCGCATCATGCAATTGTCTCAGGACTCGGCGCAATGCCGGAGAGCAGCACGGGCGTTCCGTGGAGCGCAGGCTATATCGTCGCAAGCGGAAACCTTCTGGCAGACTTCCGCGCCAATCTGAACGCCGAATCACAAGGAAGGCTTCAAGTCGCACGCCTGTATGAAATGACCGATGATAAAGGCGTGAAAGATATGCTCAGCTTTTTATTGGCCCGCGATACCATGCATCAAAACCAATGGCTTGCGGCCATTAAAGAATTAGAAGAACAGGAAGGTCCGATCGTTCCTTCCACCTTCCCGAAGGCGCTGGAAAAACAGTCATTCTCCCATAAGCTTATTCATTTCTCAGATGGAGCAGAAAGCGCTGAACAAAATTGGCTGAAAGAAACAGCGCCGGACGGAGAACCATTTGAATACGAAAAGGAACCGAAAGCGCACGGCGAAATAGCTAAGCTGGACCCTGTCCCGCCGTATGTCCACAACACGCTTCCCGGACGCGAGTAAAGACACAAGCCCAAAACAAACTGTTTTGGGCTTTCATTATGCCTTCAGAACCGTCCAGTCCGGTTCGTATTGAATGTCCGGATGATGTAACAGCTCATGAATGAAAGGTTCATCCTCCTCGTACAGCATCACTTCTATTGAAAGAATCGCAGCCTTCTGCTCGTTTTCTTCGTATATGCGGTCATGTTCGTTCTCCATAAAATCATCATAGGCCTGTCTGTTCTCCCAAACGCTGATGATCTCTGCGATGAACAGGCCGTCTGCGTTTTTCCGCCAGCCGCCGGCCTGTTTGACGAAGCCATTTACACGTGATAATGCTCCCCACTGTGACTGTGCTTGCGCAAATGCTTCAGCGTTTGCAGCGTCTGTTTCACATACAATCTTTTTGATCAGCATGGCAGTCGCTCTGTGATGACTGTTTTCGCATGCGTATACTCGACACAGAGATTGACGGTTCTGACGTAAGAGCGGGTGCGGTGAATCGTGCCTTTCGGGATGAGCAGGCTGTCATTTGCTTTGAGCACTGCGGTTTCTTTGTCCTTAAAATCAATCAGCAGCTCCCCTTCCAGAACGATGAACCATTCATCTGAGTCAGGGTGATGGTGCCAGTCATATTCTCCCGTAAACACTGCGAGGCGCACACAGTGGTCATTGATCTCCGCGATTGAAAAATTGTCGTGTTTTTCTTTGACTTTATTGGCGATAGCGAGCAAATTCAGCATGTCAGACACGAGTGAAAAACCCCTTTTTCATTTAATTGTATCGCAACGGCGGCTCAGATCAAGATTTTCCCAAAATAAAAAGCGATCCAGCTGATGCGCCGGATCGCTTTTGATCTGCAGGTTCTCTGCCTTTATGCTTTTATTAGCTGCTTCGTCTGTTTCCGCCTTTTTGGCCGATTTCTTTATAAAAATCTTTGTCATGATTTTTGCTAGTGGCTTCTCCGCCTTTTTGGCCGATTTCTTGATAGAATTCCTTGTCATGGTTATTGCTAGTGGCTTCTCCGCCTTTTTCACCGATTTCCTGATAGAATTCTTTGTCGTGATTTTTGCTTGTGGCTTCTCCGCCTTTTTCACCGATTTCCTGATAGAATTCTTTGTCGTGATTTTTGCTTGTGGCTTCTCCGCCTTTTTGACCAATTTCCTGATAGAATTCTTTGTCATGGTTATTGCTTGTCGCTTCTCCGCCTTTTTTACCTGCTTCTTCTCTGCTCATTTTGTTATTATCTTGTGCCATTTTTGAATTCCTCCTTTAATTGGTGTTGGTTGTTGGTTTCCCGATTTCAGAACTGCTAAACAAAGAAAACACATTGAATGTGTTTTCGGGTGGTTTTTTATTATTCTGTATCCTTCATGCGTTTTAGAATCCGGCGTTTTTTATAAAGCATGATGCCTGTTTCCGCGATGCTTTCTAAAGCTGAACGGTTGGCGGACGCGCCGAAGATGATGCCTGCGGCCGGAACCATTTGCAGCAGTTTTTTCGCGGCGAACGTATCGCGGTAGCTGTAAACGACTTCCCGCCAGCCTTGGATTTGCGAGGCGACGCGCTGATAGACGCGGTCGTTTTGATCATATTGCCGTAAATCTTGCAGGATCGCTTTTTTTCCGATGACGTCACTGGATGCAAGCTGAAGCAATTTGACGATAAACACGCGTTCTTTTTTGTCTTTCGGATCAAAGCCGTAAGCAACCGCGATATCCTGCAGCGTCTTTAAGGACAGGCCGAGCATCGCCGGAATGTCTGCCGCCAGCGTGAATACGCCGCCGACTCCCGTTGCGGCCCCCTGCACCGTCGCGGCCTTTACGCTTGTACGCGCTATGGCTTCTGCGATTTCGTCCATGACGGCAAGCGGCGCATTGCGGATGTCGTGAAGCGTTTGACATGTACCGTGCGGCAGCCGTTTTTGAAACTTTTTCATGATGCGCTTTTCTGATGTAAGGTACTGTCCGCCTGACTGAATAAACGTTCCCGTTTCATCGAGAATGAGTCCGATTTTCCTCTGAATAAATTGCGGTGTCAGCTTGTCCAAAAGCTGAAACGGCAAGCGGGTGAATGTTTGCCAGAACATCACCCTCTGCTGCGCCTTTTCCCATTTTTGAATGTCTCTCAGTTGTCTTTCCAGGTCTGTCCGCTCTTCTGTCACCCGTCCTGCACGTCCTTTCTGATTTCTTTGTTCATAGTATACCTTTATGGCGTTTTCTTTTTACACCCGGCCGGATTTTTTATCCGGAAAACATTTCATTGTTTAATTTCCTTCAAATTCTATATATTGTATAATTCTGAATAATACGATTGAAGGAGAATGTTGAATGCAATGGATTTATTTAAGTTTAGCGATCATTTTTGAAGTATTGGGTACGGTCAGCATGAAATTATCAAATGGATTTACAAAACTTGTCCCAAGTATTTTATTATTATTGTTTTATATCGGCAGCCTTTGTTTTCTTACTTTGACTTTGAAATATATAAGTGTCTCCATCGCGTATGCGGTCTGGTCGGGAATGGGGATCGTGCTGATTTCCATGATCGGAATTTTTTTCTTTCATGAACAGTTCTCTGTCATAAAAGCTGTCTCTGTTCTTCTGATCATCATCGGTGTCGTTTCCTTAAACTTTATTTCTGAAAGTGAAACGTCATCAAACGGCATCAGCGTTCATACGGACAGAAACAGATGATGAAAGGGTTAAAGGTTCTCTTCCTCATTACAGATATTGGATTTATCGTTTATTGGATTGTTACTTTTTTTGAGTGGATTCCAAAAAACATGGTGTTTAAAGATTATGATAACGCCATGATCATGGCCTGGAACTGGTCATTCTTTCCCTTAGATATTTTCATTTCGATAACCGGGCTGTACAGCTTGTTTCTTTATAAACGGAAACATGCGTTATGGCGCCCTTTCGCATTAATATCACTTGTGCTGACCTTTTGTTCAGGCCTGCAAGCGATTGCCTTTTGGGTATTTATCGGTGATTTTGATCTTATGTGGTGGGCATTCAATCTGTACTTGCTTCTTTATCCTTTATATTTTATTCGGAAATTGCTGGTCTCTCATAAAAATAGCTGTCATTCTTTTTGATGAGGCGGTTTTCTTTTTCTTCAGGCGGGAAACACTTTTCATAAAGGAGTGATAGACATGCCTTGGTCTATGAAGGATTATCCGCAATCATTGAAGAATCTCGAGGAACCTGTGAAGAAAAAAGCGATCGAAATCGCGAATGCGATGATAGATGAGGGTTATGAAGAAGGACGGGCCATTCCCATTGCGACAAGTCAGGCGAAAGAGTGGAAAAAAAACGCTTCTAAGGAAGAAATCGATCAGCTGATGAAACACGATGATGAAACGAAACGCGGAAATTGAATCGGAATAAAGGAAAAACCCCGCTCTCAAGAGAACGAGGTTTTTCTGATTATAAACCGTAATAATAAGATAGTGTGGTGACTGAAACGTAGCCTGTCGCTCCTGCATACGTGACTTTCAGCCATTTATTAGAATTGGTGTAGTGGCCTTGAACATATTCTCCGGTTACCCAAGAACCTGTAATTTTTTTACCGCTTGAGAATGTTGTGATCGTTGAACAGCTGACCTTAGAGCATGAGCGCATATTAGCACCGTAAATACCGACTGTACCCCCGCTGGCTAAAATGGAAACGTCCGGTTCAGCTTTAGGTTTGAAAGCTGCTGCTGATGCAGAGCCGCCAAAAGCGAATAAAGAAACAGCAAAAATCATGGCTAAAGAAATGATCGACAAACGACGTACCAAGAAAATTCCCCCTCTTTTATCATATGGCTGGAAAGCTTTCCTGACGTTATTATACTTTTTTGCCCGGGAGACTGAAATAAGTCTAATGCTCCAACTTCTTTTCTTCGCAAGTGGCCATGCCGATTCTTTAATTGATAGATAACAGCGGTTTATTGGACTGGAATCACTGATATATCGTTGATTCAAACGTTTATTCAGAGCGGCCGGAGTTTTTCCGGAGGTCATTTGAATGGTACAGAAAGGTTTTATCTTCCAATGGAAAGAAACATTATTATTCTATTTACCCGGGAAAACGGAGGAAATACAGCGTCTTTTTCTCAGGATCAGTTGCACCGGACAGAAAGTTGTGAAGTGATATGGGCAAGTGTCCTCTTTTCACCTTTTTAAAAAAACGCTCCACGCATCCGCGCATGATCGGACGCGGAAACACGCTTTGCGAACGGCATCGCTTCTTTCCCGGAACGATGCCGTTTTCATTTTCGGACCTTTCTTCGGCGGGATACATATCATAGATAAAACAGGGCATCAATGTACCTGTTTATTGAACATAAAGAACTTGACATCTCATAATAGCGGATTTATGATGTAGATAAAATAATTTGCATCTAGGAAACTTTTTGTTATTTAGCTAAAAATCTATCGGAATTTAGGTGAGACATAATGAGCAAAGACATCTCAGCACAATCACTGCAATCAAAAGCCGTGCAGGATGCACTTGACGGCAAAAGCAAGGGATTCAAACGGCTTCTGCCTTTTTTAGGCCCCGCCTTTATCGCGGCGATTGCCTACATTGATCCGGGAAACTTCGCTACGAATATCTCAGCTGGTTCGAAATATGGGTATATGCTGCTGTGGGTCATCCTCTTTTCAAACTTGATGGCTTTTTTAATTCAAGTTCTTTCCGCGAAGCTCGGCATTGCCACGGGTAAAAACCTTCCGGAAATCGCCAGAGACCGGTATCCGAAATGGGTATCCGCCGGGCTGTGGATACAGGGTGAACTGGTGATTATGGCAACTGATCTGGCAGAATTTATCGGGGCGGCGCTCGGGCTCAACCTGCTGTTCGGCATACCGATGGTTGAAGCGGCCATTATCGCGGCGATCGGATCATTCGCGATTTTAGAGCTGCAGCGCAGGGGTTACCGGGCGCTGGAAGCGGGCATCGCCGGACTTCTGTTTGTTGTGGTGATCGCCTTCGCTCTGCAAACCTTCTTTGCCAAACCTGACGCCGCCTCCGTTCTCGAAGGGCTGTTTATCCCGAAAATTGACGGAATGGACAGTGTGCTCTTGGCAACCGGGATACTCGGCGCAACCGTGATGCCGCATGCCATTTACTTACATTCCGCACTGACACAGCGCCGTGTCGTCGGAAAAACGGATAGTGAGCGGAAAAAGATTTTTAGATTCGAGACGATTGACATACTTATCGCGATGGTGATCGCCGGGGCGATTAACGCAAGCATGCTCATCGTCGCTGCCGCGCTTTTCTTCAAGAACGGGCTGTATGTAGAAGATTTAGACGTGGCTTATCAGCAATTCGGCCACTATATCGGACCGGCTTCAGCCATTCTCTTCGGGATCGGGCTGCTGGCCGCAGGGCTTTCAAGCTCTTCTGTCGGCACATTGTCAGGCGATATTATCATGCAGGGCTTCATCCGTTACCGTATCCCGCTTTATTTGCGGCGTTTCATTACCATCATTCCGCCGATGATCATCATTATCTCGGGGGTCAACGCCACAGAAGCGCTCGTATGGAGCCAGGTCGTTCTTTCATTCGGCATCGCCTTTGCGCTCGTGCCGCTGATTATGTTTACAAGCAACAAACGCCTGATGGGCGCCCTGACGAACCGAAAATGGGTGACGGCTCTCGCCTGGCTGATTGCGGTTTTGGTGATCGCGCTTAATCTGTTTGTGATCTACGATTCATTCCGTTAGAAAAAAACCGGCCATAGCGGCCGGTTTTTCTTTTGGCGCCGGGTGCCGTTCGTATCTTTTTCCGGGCGTTTTTGGTATGATAGAAGAAAAATCGGAGTTTTGCTTATGTCAGTATTTATCCTTTTTTATCTGTGGATTGTGCCGATTGTCATCGGCATCTTCTGTTCTCTTTTTGCTTATCGGACAACGGGTAAGAAACGTCTGATTCCCGGCTTTTTGATGATCGCATTAAGCATCGTTTCCTTAATCACGGGGCTTTGGATCGGCGGGGTGAACTATCATGTGTTCATCGGGGGCATGTTTTTATTCGGTACGTTATTGGCCGGCTCCGCCTTCCCGTTTTTCTTCGCTCTTTCACGCAAACGAAAATAAACAGGCATGCCGCCTGTTTATTTTTATTCATTAACCCTGAATTATAAACCGCTCCGATAATGTGATTCCGCCTCAATCAGCCTGTACATGTGTTATATAGGCTTCAGCCCATGTCCCATCATCGAAACTGCAGCCAAAATGAATCCTGCTAAAGAAGATTTTGAATTATAAGAAAAATACTGTATGAAAATCCTATTTACCCCAAAAATACCTATTGATAGAATGGTATCTGAGAGGGGAAAATGTTCAAAGCGGATCATATCGGTCCCGCCTAAATACATAGTCTTTCATTTCTCTCTACACTACATTTCTAAAGGAGGATTTCCCATTAGACACGCAGCTAAAGGCATTCTGTTTGCCGCATCTTTAGCCCTTGTAACTACTACTTTTGTCCCCGCATCCTTAGCTAAAGAAAATCATAATAATACTGCCAATGCCACTGGAACGACCAAATCATTTTTTTATCAGACTGATACGCAATTTTCCTACGGACTTAAAGCACAAAGCGATGCATCTGTGTCAAAACCAGTCAAAGATGTAATCAGAGAAGTGCTGAAAAATAAAACAAAATTATTCAATCTTGTTGAAAAATTAGCAGGAAAGAAAATAAGAAATGAACTTGAATCCGTTTTCAATCAACACATAGAACCGGTTTTAAAGAAAATGCTGAACGAGTATGTCGCCTTAAGCTGGACTGACGTGGAAAAGAATCTTTATCTTTCACTTAAAAAGTCCGGACTTTCTGACAGCCAGGCTAAAAACCTCGCTCATTTGACAACTTTAGCAATGAAAGCATTTTAAAATCATTCATAAATGATCGTCAGGAAAATACGTATGAAGTAAATGCAAAGTGCTGTTAGATTCACTCTAATAGCACTTTTTCATTGGAGATGTCACATGACTGTCTTTTTTACTGTTTTGCTCACTTTCTTATGCTGCCTTGTGATTTCATCTCTTATTTTTATGATCCTATTAAAAAAAGAGATCGTGGATACACCGCCAAACCGCTTAGCTCATGCAGCATTCATCGTACTTATTGGATTCTCTCTGTTCTTCGCTGTGACTGTCCCCAGCATGATTATTTGTTTTGCAGCTGTAACAATACATCATTTTTTCGGGGATTACATCATATATGGTTCACTTTCAGACTTATACATATTTTCTGTCGTCGTCAGTATTTTAGCTTTAGTTTATATGCTAATCCTTACGGCAATTGTAAAAGGAATGACTCATGTTTTGACATTGCCTGCTTGGTCAGCCTATATCCTTGAATTCATTTTTGCATGGGCTGCTGTTTACTTCTCAATTCAATACGTTTCCAATCATATCATTGAGAACATATCTATATTTCAAGGTGGAGAAATTCTTCTTTCATTGTTCATCACTTTCTTATTTTCGGGATTGGATATCCTTTTCACTAATTTGGATAAGATCACAAAAGAGAAATTAGGCTAAGGAGGTAACTGATATGAGGATCATGACATATATATTCTATTTTTCTATTTCTTTAGTTTTGCAGGTGGTATGGCTGCTGTTAATAAAAGATACTCCTAATATATTTCTGATAGATATGATTACGGTGTCCTTCTTATTCACCCTCTTTATGTTCATCTTAGATCAAATTTTCAAAAAAAAGCGGACAACTTAGGGACTGTTTTTTAATAATCCTCGGGCTTCTCTTTCGTTTTGAAATGATTCCGGATCTGGGGATGTTGCGGCGAACCGTTCATTAATGAATAACACCAGCCTCTGTAAAATACTTCTCCTTTTATATAACATCCTGACTTTTCCGTCATATATTCAAACGAAAAAACTGCAAAAGGGAGTAATGAAACATGATATTGTTTATTGGCAAGTTCATGTTGCTCTTTTTACTCTGTCGCTGGCATATTATTTGTTTAAAATTGTTTATTACAATATAGGGAAGAACATTGCGCGCTTAAAATCCCCAAAGGGACAAAGTACAAACCGGACGGCACTTGTGTTTGTCAAAAATGGAACTACACTGAATGATGGAGATTACTTTATGATCGCTGTTGTGACCGCTCTCTGGCTGTTCTTGAGATGAAACTGCATTGATTCTTCACGAGTTTTTTAATCAGCCATCGTTTTATAAGCGCCGGCTTCTTAAAACAGCCGTTTTAAGCTTTTCTTGAGTGACGGCATTTCGATTTTTTGGTTTTCAAAGAAGTTTTTCAGCATGTATTTGCTGAAGCCCTTCGCTTGGCCGTAAGTGATTTTTCCCGGAAGCGGCGGCTCGTCGTCGATGACGACCGGCTCATTTGAGTTGAGCGCTTCAAGAGACCTTCTTATTATTTCTTAAACAACAAACCGGTTCAAAACCAATTTAAAGTATTGAATAATTTAGAATGTTTGTGTAAGTTTTGTATAACAAAAATTTAATAAGAGTGAGGAGGGAAACATATGATAATCAGAAGCGCGGAACCCTATGATGTAAAACAATTGACCGATTTAATGTATTTATATATCGTGGATTTTTATAAAAGGCCTAAGCCACCGATTGAAAAGATACATCATTTAATTGAAATGTTATTTGAGAAGAACAGGGGTATTCAATTCGTTGCTGAACAAGATGGGGAACTTGTTGGCTTTGCAACATTATATTTTAGTTTTAGTACGACGAAAGCAGAAAAAATAACAGTAATGAATGATTTATTCGTAATAGAAAAAGCAAGAGGTACAGGAGCAGCCAAAGAATTGTTTAAAAGTTGCGAGAGATTTACAAAAGAAAACGGGTATGCGCATATGTCGTGGATAACTGCATCCGATAATTACCGTGCACAAAAATTTTATGAAAAGATGGGTGGCTCTCTTGGAACTTGGCTGACCTATTCCATTTAACCCGGGATGACCTTATTGAAGAAAAGCCTAAAATAAAAAGCCGGACTTTTACTATGGCTTATCTGGGTAAATAACTAAAAAATAAACAGGCATACTGCCTGTTTATTTTTATTTTTTAAAACAGCCGTTTTAAGCTTTTCTTGAGTGACGGCATTTCGATTTTTTGGTTTTCAAAGAAGTTTTTCAGCATGTATTTGCTGAAGCCCTTCGCTTGGCCGTAAGTGATTTTTCCCGGAAGCGGCGGCTCGTCGCCGATGACGGCGTCGATGACGACCGGCTCATTTGAGTTGAGCGCTTCATGAAAAGCGGGAGCCAATTCCTCGTGTTTCGTCACTTTGATGCCTTTTGCCCCGCAGCTTTCTGCAAAAGCGGCGTAATCCATATTTTGCAGCTGGGTGACGTAGTCAATGTTGCCTTTGACCCGCTGTTCATATTCAATCATGCCTAAATTTTCGTTGTTTAATATGACAACCGTAATCGGCAGTTTATATTTAACAGCCGTCGGCAGGTCCTGCATCACCATTGAAAATCCGCCGTCTCCGCAAATGGCGATGGACTGCCGCTCAGGTTCGGCAAGGCTTGCGGCAATGGCTCCCGGAAGCCCGCATCCCATCGTGGCGAGCCAGCTTGAGACGATAAAGTCCTGCTTCTTCATCTTAAAATGGCGGGCCATCCACACCGTAACCGTTCCGACATCCACCGACAGGACGGCGTCCTCTGCGGCGGCATCCTGAAGCCGGGCAATGACCTGCTGCGGCTTGAGCGGATGAGTCGCTTCAGTTTCATCCTTTTCGATTTCCTTCCACCAATGCTTCATGTGCTCGGTGCAGGCGTCCAAAAATCTTCTGTCTTCTTTATATTCAATGTATTCCGTCAGCTCTTTCAGCCCCAGAGCCGCATCACTGACGATTCCCGCATTGACGGGATAGCGCTTCCCGATTTTCGCCGGATCCGAATCAAGCTGAATAGCAGGCGTATCATCCGGGAGATAATCCCTGTATGGGAACGACGTACCGAGCATGATCAGCAGATCGCATTCCTCCATTGCTTCGTAGGCGGGCTTTGTGCCGATTTGCCCGAGATTCCCGAGAAAGTGGGGATGGCTGTCAGGCACGACGCCTTTTGCCGGAAGGGTAATGACAATCGGAGCGGCCGCTTTATCGGCGAATGCGAGCAGCTCCTCTTTTGCCGATTTTAACCCTTGGCCGGCGAGAATGACCGGTTTTTTTGCGTTGTTAATATATTGCGCGCATGTCACGAGATGTTCTTTTTTCGGCTCTATATCGGCTTTGAGGTATATCGGCGATGTGTAAACCGGCTCCCGTTTGATTTTTTGCGCGAATAAATCATCAGAAACGGTTAAAACGGCAACGCCTTTTTTGCTGTAAGCCGTGCGGATCGCCTGATTCAGAAGATCGGGCAGCGCTTCTGCCGTATGTACTTGCTGGTTGAATACCGCCACGTCCTCAAACATTTGCTCTAATTTGATTTCCTGAAAGCTGTCACGGCCGATTTCATCGGAAGCCACCTGTCCCGCAATCGCCAGCACCGGAACGCCGTCCGCTTTGGCGTCGTATAAACCGTTCAGCAGATGAACGGCCCCCGGTCCTGCGATTGAAAGGCAGACACCGATCTGCCCGGTCAGTTTTGCCTCAGCCGCGGCAGCCAGGGCTGCGACTTCTTCGTGCCGGGTTTGGATGAATGTCAGGTTATTTCGTTCATGTCTCAGTTCTTCGATAAATTCATTAATGCTGTCTCCGGGAATGCCGTATATATGACCGACTCCCCATTGTTCAAGCAGCTCCGTCATTACGTGTCCTGCTGTTTTACTTGGCATACTGCATCCTCCTTTTACCTGTATTCATCCCCTTTTTCATACGGGTTGAAACACAGGCTATACTCTCAGCTTTTTTCTCAGCAGATCAAGGATGGATAACAGATTTCGGTCTTTAAGGACTTCCTTACGATTTGCCGCCCCATTGAGTCCGTCTTTTATTTGCCGTTTTCTGTTCGGCACCATGAACAGCGGCAGCCGGTTTGGGGAAAACCAGCGTAATGCGGCGGTTTCCGGCCCGTTCATCAGCGGTGTTCCTCCGGTAATGGCTCCGATGAAGACATGTTGTGTATCTTCAAATGCCGGCCTTTCATACTCACCGGCTTTTTTTATGATGGTCACGTTATAACCGGTTTCTTCGAAGGCCTCTCTTACGGCTGCGGATTCAGGTGTTTCACCTTCTGCGATCCTGCCCCCGGGCAAATCCCATAAGGGAATGTCTTTTCGTTTTACGAGCAATATGTCCCGCCCGTCATTTTGAATGATGACAAAAGCGCCTTGAGCCATGGCGTCCTCCTTTACAAAAAAGACCGCGGCATTAAAGCCTGCGGTCTTTGCCGTTACTTTTTAAAATGATACGGCAGGGTGGCGACGATTATGTCCTTCTTCCAAAACAGCCGGACTCGGAGTAAAAAGGCTGATTGGTTGTGAAGGATGGTCTGCCAGCGTTTTTTCGTAATGAATTGCGGAAACAGCACCATCACGGAGAACTGTTCTTTTTTCGCTTTTTGTTCGACCGTTTCTAAAAACTTATCAAACGGGTGAACCAAACTGCGGTATGAGGAATGCAGGGTGACGAGGCGGACGCCGTTATGAAGCTCTTCCCAGCGCTTTTCCACCTTTTTTTCGTTTTCTTTGTCAAAGGAAACATGAACCGCAATGACCTGATCCGATAATGATTTCGCATACTGAATCGATTTTTGGACGACGGTGGTGACACCAGCGACAGGCACGATGACGACGGTTCCCCTGATTTCCTCAGGCTGCTGATCAACGACCCGCAGCTGTTCGCCGACCGCGGTGTAGTGATTTTTAATGACGAAAAACAGCATGACGACAGCAGGCATGAATAACAGCACCGGCCAGACAAGATTGAACTTCGTCGCGAATAAAATACACAGCACCATAAATGAAATGGCGGCGCCGCATGAGTTGATCAGCATTTTTACCGCCCAGCCCTTCGGCTTCTGCCTGATCCACTTGATGCACATTCCCGTCTGCGACAGCGTAAACGGAATGAACACGCCGACGGCATAAAGCGGAATTAAATGTTCCGTTCGGCCGCCGAATAAAAGAATGAGCAAGATGGACGCGATACCGAGAAAGATGATTCCGTTTGAAAATCCTAATCGGTCGCCTCGTACCGTAAACATTCTCGGCATATACTGATCGCGCGCTAAATTAAACGCCAGCTGCGGAAAAGCGGAAAAGCCCGTATTCGCCGCAAGCACGAGAATCAAGGATGTAACGCCTTGAATGAAATAATACACCGTATGCCGTCCGAAAGTTTCCGCGGCGATTTGCGAAATAACGGTCTCGTCATGCTTCGGTCCCGTGCCGTATCCGTACGCCAGCACCGTAATCCCCGTAAATAAGATCGCCAGCAGAATCCCCATCATGGCCAAAGTGCGGGCCGCGTTTTTTGCCGGAGGATTTTTAAAGGCCGGGATCGCGTTTGAAATGGCTTCCACACCGGTCAGTGCCGAACAGCCGGATGAAAAGGCCTTCAGCAGCAAAAACAGCGTGATGCCCGCCACGGGTGTGCCGATCGGCGTGTGTTCGGCCGGATGAACCTGGCCCGTCATGAGCTTAAACAGTCCGACGACGATCAAAAGGACAAGCGCCGCCACAAACAGATAGACGGGATACGCCAAAATGGACGCCGACTCTGACAGTCCTCTCAAATTTAAAATCATAATCAGAATTACAAGCAAAACAGCAATGAGCAAATGATACGGGTGCAGGGCCGGAAATGCCGATGTAATGGCGTCAGTTCCGGCAGAAATGCTTACCGCCACCGTCAGAATATAATCAACAAGCAATGAGCCGCCCGCAATCAGACCCGGCTTCTCACCAAGGTTTTCTTTTGAAACCATATAAGCGCCCCCGCCTTGCGGATAAGCGTAAATAATCTGTCTGTAGGACAGAATCAAAGCTAGCAGCAAAATGAGAACACCGGCTGCGATCGGAATGGAATACCAAAACGCGGCCGCGCTTACCGCAGCCAAAATGATCAGAATCTGTTCCGTTCCGTAAGCAACTGATGACAGCGCGTCTGAAGAAAGCATGGCGAGCGCCTTGAGTTTCGTGAGTTTCTGCTCTCCGGCCGCCTGTGATTTCAGCGGTTTCCCAATCAAAAATCTTTTGATTGAATGGTACATTTGTTGTTTTCCCCTTTTTTTCATTTTCCGTTTGATTTACAAACCCTTACTGCTATGATGTCTCCGAATAACGATTGCATGCCATATTTCAGCACAGCAAAAAGACACAGAGGCAAACGGATGCCCCTGCGCCATAATCGTGCACAGGTTTCATTCATCTCCTCTCATGAACGCTTACGAGGTTAGCTGTCGGATTCGGGCTGATGAGAGTTGGCCCTACCTGAAAAAGGATTCACCCCAAGCGGCATCACGCGCCGCAAATTGGTTCCCCCGCTCTGATTACAGATTAAGCGATATAGATTATAAAAGAGATCATACTCCCGTCCCGTTCAGTTGTAAAGGGGCTTTTATGCTGTTTCAAAAATAAAAAAATCACCGCCAAAAATGGAAATGAAAATACAAAAAAAGAGGCCTGTTAACGGCCTCTTTTTCCTTCATTACTCTTCGCTTTTTTCATGATCCGTTTTTCTTTTTTTCCTTCTTGCCGTCAGCCAGATCAGACCGGCCGCAATGATCATAAGCGCCGCGAACACAGCAATATACGTAACGTTCAGTGCTGCGGAACGGCTTTTCGTATCAGCCGCCGGACTGCTGTCATCGGACTTGATTTGCTGATGATTCGAAAACAGCTGCCGGCCGGCCGTTTCGTTAATGACGGTTGCGGCATCGCTTGTGCTGTCTAAAAAGCTGATCAGCTCTTTTGTGACAGACGCGCCGCTTCCTGATAACGGAGCAAAAACAGCGATGCTCCGGCCGGAGTCCCAAGGTGATTCCTGTGTAAACGCGACTTGTTTCGTTGTCTCATTCAGCATTTGAAACGAAGAGACATCGTAAGCTCCGCTGCGGTCTGAGGGCACGAGAAGCTTAGAGGCGTTTGATTTCAAAAGCGGAATTTGCGGCAGGCCTCCGATAAACACAACATTCCGGCCTTTGGCATCCGCTTCCTTCATGTCTGATGCCGTCTTTACGGTAAAGCCGTTTCCGAATGAATCCGCCACCAGAGAAAGCTCTTTCAGTGTCTGCATGTTTACGTCATCCGGGATGACGATCACTGTTTTCTCTTTCCCGCCGCCCGCAAACGGGAGCGGCCATTGCCCGAAATCAGCTTTCTGCGCCGCATCGCTTACCGGATACGTCAGCGTGCTGCTTTTATCAATATAGACCCATTTGTTTTCGTCACGGTCGATACACGGATTGTTATGTTTCAAGCCTGATGTGACAAATTGCAGATCAATGTACCTGCTGCTTCGCAAAAGCTTCGGATCAATCGGGATTGAGACGTGGTAAAAGCCGTCTTTATCTTTATTGCCGAGATCATCAAGACGCACCGCATTCGGCTGTCCGTTGACCATGACGTTCAGCTCCGCTCTCTCGGCGTCATTTGCTGAATCCGCCTTCGTCCGGATCGATTCCGACGTTTTTAATGTAAGTGAAAGCTTGACCTTACCGTCTTTATCAACAGCGGCCGCCGCAGGGTAAAAGAAGTGCTCTGACGCCGTTTTGTTTGATCCGATCGTTACATTTCCCGCGCCGAAGTCCTCTAATGTCAGTTTATTGCCTGTCTTTTCCGCAGCGGGCTGAAGGCGGCCGATTGTCAAAGTATCTCCGCCCAGCTGAGCTGAATAAGCGCTGTCTGTGATGACGCGGATTTTATCCGCCAGCGTTTTGTCTGATTGCGCCGTGACAAACAGGACGGGCTGCCGTTTGTCCCCTGATGTCAGAACCCGTTCAGCGAGAAGAAGTTTGTTGTCTTCCGCTTTGATGTTCCCCTGTTCGAAAAGTTCTTTTATTTTCCCGTTCCAATGCTGATCAGCGCCGATGACAATTGACGGATTGCTGATTTTGCCGGCGTCGGATTCTTTTACATAGGATACCTTCAGCCTGCTGTCTGCCGTTTTCAGAAATGCTTCTGTTTTGACTGCGGCTTCAGCTTCCGCCGAGGTCGGTTTGTCAGGAAGAATAATATCGGTTTCTTCACCCGTATTGCCTGATTGGGCAAACGGATACGGGAAATGGCCGAGATCCGCTCCCTTTGACTTGCTTGCTTCTGAAAGTACAAGGCGGCTGTCCGGATAAATTTTTATCCAGTTGCCTGACGTATCCTGCCTGACGCAGACGCCCTCTTTTAATAAGCCGTAAAATCGTAATGATACATTGTGATAGCCTTGGGCGGATTGGCTTTTGCTGAGATTGAGCTTCACCGTTTTCCGCTTGGAACTGCCGTCAAGCTTTATAGATTTGACGGGTTCATCATCAATGGCGATGGTTAAAGAAGACGGGGCAATTAATAAGTTTGACGCCTCGTAATCAATCAGAAGCGACTGATCGGCATTCGAAGCTCCCGCAGGAATCTGATAGGTCAGCTCTGCGCTGTCTTTCGCCCCGTACAGTGTCATCAGATCGCCAGTCAGCGCCTGCTGCTCTTTTGCGCCGGCGCTTGTTCCGAGGGCGGAACCGTCCGTTTTCAGTTCCCGGGCCGCGGCCGCCTGCCCGTTATACATCAATAGCAAAAGGCCAGTTATCAATATGATCGCTTTTTTCAAAAAGGTCACCCGCTTTTATTTTGATTGTATCGCTCCGTTTTGTACCACCTGACTTCCTGCTTGAACAAGCGGTGCTTGATCTCTGTGAATAATGACCAGATGACGAGCACGATCCAAGCCTGAGAGTATGTAAAGTACATCAGAAATACGATAAAGAAGTTTTGTTTGTTCATTTCTGTTTTTTCAATGCTTAAAGTAATCATGACCTCAGTCATAAACAGGAAAAAGGCCAGTATCCACAAAATCATCGCCAAAAACCCGACTGCCAGATGCAGGTCGTAAAAAAGATTGATGATAAAAATCGTGTTTGACATGATCACACCGAAGAAAAACAAAAAATACGTAAAAAAGAAATAAAACAGATCGAAGATGATCCGCTTGCGTTTCAGCTTGAAAAATTGGGATAAAAACTTGAGAACCACGTATTGGTTGCCCCGCGCCCATCTTGTCCGCTGACGCCACCAGACCTTCCATGTCTCAGGCTCCTGCTCCCATGTCACGGCCGCCGGGAAAAAGCGGATATGGTAGCCGAGATTATACACGCGGATGGTCAGCTCGGTATCCTCCGCCAGCGCCTTATCATCCCAGCCGCCGAGCTGTTCGATAATGCTCCGCCTGATCGCGAAGTTTGTCCCCGGGATGGTGGCGATTTTGAACCATTTCCATCTGCCGCTCTGCGCCATCCACTGAAAGCAGATGGTTTCAATATTGATAAACTTCGTCAGGATCGTTTTGGCCGCGTTGATGACACGGAATTTCCCGACAACCGCTCCCGCTTTCTCATCATTCATCAGACCGAGAACCAGGTAGTACACCGCCATTTTTTCCGGCGTATTGTCCGCATCATACACGCAGATCACGTCTCCGTTCGATTCCGCGAACCCTGAGTTCAGCGCCGAAGATTTTCCTTTTCCGGCGTTCGGGGGCTTTGTGATGACCATTTTAATGAAGTCATACTGACGGGAAAATTCATTGACGATGTCTCCCGTCCGGTCGGAGGAATTATCATTAACGACGATGATCTCAAGCCTGTCTTTCGGATAATACAGGTTCACCATCGCCTTCAGCGTCTGCCTGATGACGACCTCCTCATTATGCGCGGGAATGAGCACGCTGACCTTCGGGAGCTCCCCCATCTTTGCGCGCCATTTCGGAATGTTCCGTTCGAAGGTCATATAATGCCTGAATCCGCCCTGCATCAGAAACATATGATAGAGAAGCATCACCCATATTAAACTTAATGAGATAAAAAACAGAATGTTACTCAAGGCTTCTTCTCTCCTTAAAGATTCGTTTTTTTAATGTGGCGCGCAAATAAAGAACGTAGCAGGCGAACATGATGATAAACAATAACACCACGCCGGAGAGAATCCAAAGCGCTTTTTCCAGAGGCGTCTGCTGATGGTGATTGAAAAAGGCCGTTATCGGATGAATCTTGTTTTCCACATGAATGGTTCCGTCCCCGTCCGTTTTGATCCTGACGCTGTCCGACGTTACCGTTTGCTTCGTTTTCTTCAGATCGAGCCACTCGCCGCCGGGAATCCGCTCCATCTGATTGACGAGCTCGGGGAGGTATTTCATGCCGAGATACGGATGGTAGAAACCGCCCGCCGTTCCGCCGCCGAAATCAATCATCTGCGAAATATGATTCTCCATATCTCCGAGCGGATTTTCCTTTGAGTTATCGGCATAACCGATTGTTTCAGGGTACAGCGTCATCCCGTCCAGCATAGCCGGCTTTGAGACGAACGGAGGGGCGCCCGAGGTTTTCCACGTCGTGCCGCTGAGCTGCACTTGTCCGAAAATGCTGGAGAAATAAGAAGATGCGATTTTGTAGCCTTCTTCAGACATCGTATAGTGCGGCGCTTCGAATGACAGCGGGTAAAGGCCGAGCTCTGTCAGATCGTCAATCGCCTGCTCCAGCTTCGTTCTCGTGTAGATGTTTTCTTTTTCACGGAAAGGCTTCACATACGCCCGGTACGCTTTTTCATTCGGAAAATCCTGTTCCTTTTCAAGCTTGACCGGAGTATCATCCGCATTTTCTGACGTAATCGGCTGATCCGCTTTGGCATCCCAAAATTCAAAGCCTTCTCCCGTTTCGCTGTATCGGTATGCGTGCGTGTAGCCGTGAATAATGATGCTGCCGCCCATTTGCTGAAGTTTTTTCAGGACGCTGACCATTTTCGGCTTGTCCGCCAGGTATACTTTTTCTCCGTTTTCCGGATTGAGATAGACCGGAATGACCGCCAGAATAAACGGAATGTGTCTTTTATGCAGGTAAGCGCCCGCTTCGTAAAGCAATGTTTCATCTGACATCGGACTGATGTCTTCAAGCCGCAAGTAAAGGAGGGTGCCGCCTTCTGATTCTCCGAAAGCGCTGCGCAGCGCTTTCGCCGTCAGAAACGAATCATTTAACAGGCTCGTCACACCGAAATAATAGTCAGAGCGCGCCGTTTTCCACATAAAAGGGCGGGTGCTGCCGTCACCGGACCGGTATGTATAAAGGGGCTTTCCTTTTACTCCCGATACGCCGAGCACGGACATTCCTTTTTCAAGCGGCATGTCTATTTTTTCTTTCTTGCTGTAAATGCGGTATACAGTTTCTTTCTCTGTCAGGGACAAACCCGCAAATTGGCGGAACTGTCCGGCGTTATAGCCGATGCTGATAAGCTGCTGCGGCATGCTGCTGATCAGAGACACAAATGATGTGCTGAGCTTTTTTTTCGTGACGCCGTAATAGATGACGCGCCGATTCTTTTTGAGGTCCGCGGCTGTGATGTCTCCGTCGCTTTTCACGGTGACGGCTGATGAGAAATGGCCCGCGGTCAGATCAAGCATTTTGACCTCAGCGGTTTCTTTGCCGTCCGTGCTTGTATAAATAATGAGAATGCCGTCCTTTTTGTCTTTTGCTTCCGCCGTAAGGGGAACATAAACCGCCGAAATCATGAAGAGCGCCGAGAGTAAGAGACGTATCCATTTAGAGTTCATTCATCATCATCTCGTTTTCCAGTTCATTTAAAAATTGCTCGGCCGTTTGTAAATCCTTTCGGTACGCCAAGTAACATACACGGAAGGTGATGGAGACGTATTTACCGTTTTGCAGCCGGTACGTATCCAATTCCTTTTTCAGCTTCGCCAGAACGGCTGGCATGTTTTCTTCAGGCGTATGGGTCAGCACGATGCCGAACCGTTCGGCGGACGGCCTGAATTTTTTGTCTGTTTCCCGAACGCTTGACCGGATTTGGCGGCTGATAAATGCCAGCAGGCGGTCGGTCTCTTTTTCTCCGTAGAGGGATTTGAATTCCTTGAAATAATGCATGTGCAGCAGCAAAAAGACGAAGGAATTGCCGTAGCGTTCCGCCCGCTTGATTTCCTCAGAAAGCTCCAGCTTCATCCGCAGATGGTTGTCAAAGCCGGTCACCCTGTCGACGGCGACAAAGCTCGTAATCTCTTCACGCAGCTGTTTCACTGAGCGCTCAAGCCCCTTCGCCAACTCGTGAATCCTTCCCGCTATGTAAGAAAAGAGCAGCAGCGCAATCCCCCAAATGACCAGCACCTGCAGACTTTCGGCACCGGCAGACGCCATAAAGCCCCCGGTCTGAAACCACAGGAGCAGGCTGCCGAGAACAAATAAGACGAGTAAGGTGATGACGAGCGCGTAGATTGCCCCGAACCATATGCCGGCTCCCGTGACAAGCAATGTGATGCAGGTTATCAGAAGCCCTGCGGATTGCTGAGACGCATAGTAAATAAAAAAAGACAGCAGCACCAGCATAACTGCTGTGTAGCTGCACAGTTTTTGTGATTCATTGAATGATATTTTCATTAAACAATTTCCTTTCAGCCAGAAGCGGCAGCAGGTTATCGAAAGAATGTGTATCGCCCCCGCTCATATAGCCGCCGTAATCAGGTTTCAGCGTGTCCAGTGTTTCAAATGAAGTCATTCTTTCATAAAGCGGCTTGATGACAGCCGGATCAGCTTTTTGTTCTGCTAAAAAAAGAACGGCCAGGGCGTAAACGGACGGTGATTCGTATTGAACCGCCGGCTCCTTCGTGTCTGCGATGTACCGTCCGTACAGCTGTCCGCGCGACTTCCATTCTTCTATGATCCATTTTGACAGCACGGCGGCTTTGTCATCGCCCCGCTTCAGATTCACGGCGGCGTACAGCTGGTCGATGACATTCACTTCGCTGTCATATTTGTATTCCTTTGTTTCAGTATTGAACGATTTCGGCAGAAAACCATTTTTCAGGGGCGCAAGATTGAGAACATCAAGGTTCCGGTTTTCCGTTTTCTCATCGATAATCCCCTTTTCTCTGAGCATCTGTAAGGCGCCGGGGTCGACATAGGACAACGTCACGGTCTTTGATGCGGCATTTGAAGCGGCATCATAATAATCCGTAAAATACCCGTCATTCGTATTGTATTTTTCCAGCGCCTTCCCGATCTGCACCGCTGTTTTCCCGTATTCACTGTTACCCCACAGGGTTCCGGCCTCATTCAGACAGTTCATGATTCTGAAATCATCAATTAAGGCATTGATGCCGCTCGCTTTATTCCCGTCAATCTTCCACGACACGAGCCCGTTTTTCGTCAGAAACGAATCGGTGAGAAGCTGATATTGCGCTTGAAACTGCCGTTCATCTTTCCTGTTCAGCAAAAATGCCATCCATAGTCCGAGAGACTCAGATAAATATTCCGGCTCACCGGATATGTTCGTCCGGATCATCCCCCGCCCGTTCATCAATTTATGATAAATAAAATGCTCTGCGGGCTGAAGCGGTCCGGACGATTCGGCCGCCGCCTGTTTTTCAGTGCCGGCCTCCGCGCACCCTGCCGTCAGAACGATTGAAATCAAAAGGATAATCAGACGAAAAACGAATTGCTTCACAGTCTATCCTCCTATTTTACAAATCCTTTTTTAGACCCATATCTTATTTTTTCACAAAGTATTTTTACTATATAGGAAACGATAAAAGAATACTAGCATTTTTTCACATTGGGAAATTTTAAATGGGAGCGCCGCCTGCTCACCTTTTCCCTCTTCACAGGATCGTATTCCCATTACAGTAAAAAACACAAAAAAAGGCAGCATTTCGTTACAAATGCTGCCTTTCTCTGATTTATTTATCCAGGCCGAGTTTTTTCAGCTGTTCTGCCAGCGCGTTGTTCATCGGCTCCTCTTTGTTTTGGCTTTTCATATAAGAGTTGATGTCCCGCTTGGATGCGCGTCCGGATTTATCTTTCGCCTTGCGCTTTTCAAAGACGGACAGTTTCTCCCGGTGGCCGCATACACATGCGAAGGTTTGGCCTTCACCCTGGCCGCGAAGCTCCATTTTCTTATGACAGTTCGGACAGCGGGCGTTTGTTTTTCTTGCCAGCGTTTTCCGGCTGCCGCACTCACGATCCTGACATACGAGCATCGTGCCGCGTTTGCCGTTGACTTTAAGCATCATTTTGCCGCAATCAGGGCAGGCGGTGCCTGAAATGTTGTCATGTCTGAAAGTTTGGCTGCTGTTTTTGATTTCCTTCACCGTTTTGCCCGCATATGTTTTCATGTCTTTAATGAACACGGCGGATTTCAGTTTGCCCGCTGCGATGGCGGAGAGCTTTTGCTCCCACTCAGCGGTTAAGGCCGGCGATTTTAAATCTTCCGGGACGAGCTGTAAGAGCTGCTTCCCTTTTGACGTAATGAAAATATCTTTTTCTTTTTTCTCGATTAAGAAACTGTTGAACAGTTTTTCAATGATATCAGCGCGGGTGGCGACTGTTCCGAGTCCGCCGGTTTCACCCAATGTTTTCACTAGGTTCTTCTCTTCTCCCTGCATAAAGGCGCTTGGGTTCTCCATTGCGGATAACAGCGTGCCTTCATTAAAGCGCGCCGGCGGTTTCGTCTGTCCGCTCGTTTCTTTCAATGATGAGACAGTGAGGCGCTGACCCTGCTGAAGATCCGGGAGCGTCTGGTCTTTGTCTTCCTCGTGATCGTCGTCATCCTCGTACATATCATACACGGCTTTCCAGCCAGGCGATTGAACCGTTTTCCCTTTTGCGGTAAATGTTTCGCCGCCGATATCGGCTGTAACCTTTGTTTCTTCGTATTCGAACGCCGGCATTAACACGGCGAGAAAACGTTTGGCAATCAGATCGTAAAGTTTTCGTTCTTTGTCGCTGAGGCTTGAAAGGATCAGCGGCTCCTCTGTCGGAATGATGGCATGGTGATCCGATACTTTCGCATCATTGACGAATCCTTTATGCGCTTTGACGCCCCGCTTCAGTATTTGATTGACGTACTGTGCGTACGGCTTAACTTCCATGCCGTTTAAACGGTCTTTTAAAGTCGGCACGATGTCTGCGGAAAGGAATCTGGAATCTGTCCGCGGGTAAGTGACAAGCTTATGCTGTTCATACAGCTTTTGAAGCACGGACAGCGTCTCTTTTGCGGAGAAACCGAAGCGCTTATGAGCGTCCCGCTGCAATTCCGTCAAGTCGTAAAGACCGGGAGCGAAGCTTTTCTTCGCCGTTTTTTTCAATTCTGAAATGACTGCCGGCTTTCCTTGGAGATCTTTTGCCAAACGGCCGGTCACCGTCTGATCGAATGTTCTTGTCTGCTTTGTTTTTTTATCCTGCCATGTCAGCGTCATCTGATCAGCTGCCGCGCGGAGACCGTAATAAGGAACGGGTTTGAACGCCTGAATATCCGCTTCACGCTTGGCGATCATCGCCAGTGTCGGAGTCTGAACGCGTCCGCATGACAGCTGTGCGTTAAATTTCGTCGTCAGGGCGCGGGTCGCGTTGATGCCGACGATCCAATCCGCTTCCGCTCTGGCAACCGCGGAATGATACAGGTTTTCGTACTCTTTGCCGCTGCGGAGCTTCTGGAATCCTTCTTTAATCGCCTTATCTGTCACAGAGGAAATCCACAGCCGCTTAATCGGTTTGCGGACGTTTGCCTTTTCGATAATCCAGCGGGCTACAAGCTCCCCTTCCCGTCCTGCGTCTGTAGCGATTACGATCTGGCTGACGTCTTTCCGGACAAGCTGAGCTTTGACCGCATTGAACTGTTTTCCTGTTTTTTTAATGACGACGAGCTTTAAAGGCTCCGGAATAATCGGCAGATCCTCAAGCCGCCATGATTGAAATTCTTTGCCGTATCCTTCAGGGTCAGCGAGCGTTACCAGATGCCCGAGCGCCCATGTGACGATGTAGCGGTCGCCTTCAAGATATCCGTTTCCTTTTTTATGACACTTCAGCACGCGGGCCAAGTCCCGGCCGACTGAAGGTTTTTCAGCTAATACAACTGTTTTTGACATGCTTTTCACTTCTCTTTCTTTCACAATCATCCTGTTATTATAACAGACTTCCTCACGCTCTCTCTAATCGAGGACGTTTTTTGTGTCAATTTCTGAGAAAATGACGTGGGTCACGGTTTGGGCATACGGAGAGGTGCGGTTAATGAAGTGTTCGATCGTTTCCAGGCTGTCCGCGTTCATCTTCAGCATATAACACGCCGCGCCGGCGACCCGAAAACAAAATTCAATGTTGGGAATGGATTGAATGTAGGTTTTGAATTGATCGTATTTTCCGTTTTTCACCGTCGCTTCGACAATGCAGGAAACGGGAAGTCCGATCTTTTTTTGATCAATATCCAATGTATAGCGCTTAATAACACCGAAGGATTCAAGCTGTCTGACACGCTCTGTGACGGACGGGGCTGACAATTTGATTTTTCTGCCAAGCTCCCGCATGGACAGGCGGCTGTCCCGCTGCAGCTCTTTAATGATGCTCAGATCAACATTATCTAGTTTCATGACTGTAGTCCTTCCTTACCCTTTTGGCTATATTATCAAGAGAAATCCGAAAAATGACAAGAACAACAGGCTGAAATCATGCAGGTTTTTTAGGAACAGACGCGAAATGGTCATATTAGGACTGCCCTTTGCTTATAGTATAGAGGAAAAAAGATGTCCGACAGGAGGGAGCTGTATGTTACACACGCCGATCGGCAGACTTCGCACGATGGGGTTTATTGAAGGAATGTCGCTTTTGGTGCTGCTGTTTATCGCGATGCCGCTGAAGTATTGGGCTCATCATCCGCTCGCCGTCACCATTGCCGGTTCCATTCACGGCTGTTTGTTTATCATTTATCTGGCGGTGCTGGCGTATGCGGCGTTTACTGTCAAATGGCATGTGAAATGGTCAGCCGCCGGTTTTATCGCGGCCTTTATTCCGTTCGGTAATTTTATTTATGATCGCGGCCTGAGACATTATCAATAAAAAAGCTCCTCTTCTGCAGAGGAGCTTTTTTCATGCGTTACATCCATTTCGTCACCCAGGCGATATAATAAGCGCCGGGGATGAATACGAGCTGGGCGAGAAGCGTGCCCGCGACCCTTGATGTGACCATCGTCAATGATGTCCATTTTAAGGAGACGTAGCTGCGCTTGCCCTTCGCCACATCGTCTGCCAGTACGGAAACTTTCGGATCAACAAACACAGCCAACAGCATAGTCGCAACTCCGTTGATTAAGCCTGATGCCATCACGGCCGTCGTGCTGTGCTCAGGCGCCAGAAGGCCGGCGTACAGAGCGGACAGAACACCGATCGTGTAAATAGACGTAATGACCATATTAATGACAAACAAGCGTTTCGGGATCATTCGGAATTGAAGCCCCTTTAAATAGGAGACTGACGGCAGTCTGATATAAGAACGCGCATGCTTCAGCCCGTTCAGTGAAAATCCTTTTTTAAATACCTGCATAACGGAGCCTCCTCCGTCCGCCAAGTGTATAATCGCCCGGGTGAATAACGCGACGAATGTCGGCAAAAGACAGATGCCGAGTATCGTTCCGACCGTGGAGCCGAATATTAAAAATCGAAACTGGGCGCCCACAAGAGACAGGGCGTTTGATCCGGCGGCATCAATCAGATGTCCGGTAAACGGCTGCTGAACCATGTTTGACATGCGCGACACGATGACCATGACATTAAATAATGACAGCGCTGACGCGATAAAACCGACTCTCGCGCCGGAAAGGCGTGTTGCATAGGCAAGCGTTTCAATCGAATGTATCAGCAGCAGAAAACAGAAGATAAACAGTACTTGTGAAGTAATAACGTGCAATGTATGATTCCTCCAAATCTTTTCTACTGATTAGACTCTGCAGACTGCGGCGAGGTTTCGGCCGGTTGCATAAAAAAACCGCCCGGATGTCCGGCGCGGTCTTGTCTTATTCTTTTCTTACGCAAATAAATAATATATGGTTGCCCGCCTTAGCCCGCGGGTGATTCGTATTAACAGTTCCGACAGAATCATTCTTCGAAAGTAAACACCATGGAAGTTCTTGAACACAAGACAACGAAAGCCCTACCTCTCAATCGTCACTGCGGCTCCGAAGCCGCGCCGGTGTGAATTGTAAAACAAAAAGTCTTTTTTCCATCTCTTCGTTAGGGGCGAATGTCAGAAGGAAAAGAATAAGCTCAGCTTTTTTTCAAGCTGTCCGTTGAAGCCTGAAGCTTCTATATCAAAACAGAAAAAAGAAGTTTACTTTCTTTTTTATTTGCATGTTGTCACTTAGCAATTAAGTATAACAGATTGCCCCTGAATGATCAAATGATTTTTAAAGTTCCAGCTCGGCCGGCGTTTTTTCACCCGCGTTCATGAGCTTGATCTGCTTCGGTTCAATTTCAAGAATCACCAGGTTCGGATCGTCTTTTCCGTCAAACCAGCGTTCCAGTTTCGGATCCCACAGCTTTTCTTTTAAATCGGCTGAGTTGTTCAGTTTGGCGGTTCCGGCCACTTCCACATAAGCGTCTCCGAATCCTTCACAGTCATACCCTAACAGAATATGAACATTCGGATTGTTTTCAATTTCTTCCGCTTTATGAGTGTCTTTGCTCGTCGGCGTGTAAATCGTTAAGCCGTCATGGAAAAATGTCATGTAGCGTGAATGCGGTTTGCCTTGCTCTACCGTCGCAAGCGAACCGACTTTATGATGATCCAGTACTTCAAGCACTTTTTCTTTGATTTCATTTTGATTCATGAAGAATCACTCCTTTTTAACGTCTCCGCTGTTACTTTTCCACATTGGGGAGACATTTAAACCAAGAAATGTGCTCTTCTGCCGATCTTCGCTCCATTCCCGCTTCAGCATGCTGTAGGTCACCGTGTCATGATAGGCGCCCTGTACGAAAATGCCTTCTCTCGTCAGTCCTTCTTTCTGAAATCCGAGCCGTTCCGCCACCGCCCTGCTTTTCGTGTTTTTTTCAGCCGCGCTGATCATGATACGGTTCAGGCCGAGATCCTGAAATGCATGGGTGATGACCGCCCGGCAGCTTGCGGTGATGATGCCGAATCCTTCATGCTCTCGATCCAGCCAGTAGCCGATCTCGGCTTTTTGATTGGCTGTATCAACATTATGGATGCTGATCATGCCGCAAAACCGGCCCTTCACAAAAATTCCGGCGTCAAACCCATTCTCTTCCGCGTATTTATAGCGCCATTCGGGGATGATCACATCGCGGTACGTATCGATATCAGCCAGTTCTTCCGCCCAGCTGAGCCATTCGCTGAGATGGTTTTGATTTCGCTTCATAACAGAATACAATTCGTCCGTATCTTCTTTGGCAAGCAATCTGATCGTCAGATGTTCCCGGATTTGACAGGAAAACACGACCGCACCTTCTTTCCTTTATTAGCCATTATACAGGTAAATTCACTTTTTTCCATACAAAAAAAGATGAGGCGTGCAGCCTCATCCTTAAATGCGCGGGTCGGTGAAAACATCGTGATCATCCGTGCTTGGCGATGACATTTCCGTAATGACCGCCCCTTCTTCTCCCGCTTGAAACCAATGCTTCGTATCCGGCGGAATGGTGTATTGTCCGCCCGGCTCAAGCACAATCTCATGCCAGACGGTGTAGTATTCCTTGTCTTCTTCCGGCGGGAGGACGCTTGGGTTCTCTGTCTTTTCGCCTTCCACGTAGAGATACACCTTCCCCCAGCGGCAGCGGAATGTCTCTTGTTTTCCCTTCTCGCTGCCGACCGGCGGATGGCGGTGTTCGGGACATGTCTGGCGCGGGAAGAGCACCAATTCTTTCGAACAGTAGCGGTCGGTATTCACGTAAATAAACAGCTGAAGCCCGGTTTCCTCAAGCTTGCCTAAGCCGTAATCCATGATTTGAATGTCTTCGACTTCATCATCAGTCAGAACGATTCCCGCTTTTTGATAGTATGCATTCACGTCATGTTTCGATATCGTCATGCTCCAGCCCCCTTATGTGTTTACAAATCCGCCGCCATTGACATGCAGCGTCTGCCCGGTCATATAAGATGATTCATCTGAGGCCAAGAGCACATAGCAGCCGACATGTTCAACAGGCTGGCCTGCCCGGCCCATCGGCGTAGTCTGACCGAAGGAAGCGACTGTTTCTTCTGAGAATGTCGCCGGAATGAGCGGTGTCCAGATCGGCCCCGGCGCCACGGCATTGACACGGATACCATCGTTGACGAGCGCTTGCGCCATGGATCTCGTAAAACCGTTAATTGCGCCTTTCGTAGCCGTGTAGTCAATCAGCTGCGGATTGCCTGTGTAAGGATTAATGGATGTCGTATTGATGATCGCGCTGCCCGGCTTCATGTAATCAATCGCTTTTTTAGTCAAATAAAATTGTGAGTAAAAGTTTGTCTTAAAGGTTCTGTGAAGCTGCTCGCTTGTGATGTCTTTAATGCTTTCTTTCGGATGCTGTTCCGCGGCGTTATTCACGAGAATATCAAGACGCCCGAATTCTTCAACCGTTTTTTCAACGGCTTCATTGCAAAAGTCTTCCTCACCGACATCGCCGGGGATTAACAGACATTTTACGCCTTCTTCTTCCACTCGTTTTTTTGTATCTTTCGCATCATCGTGTTCATCAAAATAGACGATCGCGACATTTGCGCCTTCCTTCGCGTAAGCAACCGCTACGGCGCGTCCGATACCGCTGTCGCCCCCTGTGATAAGTGCGGTTTTCCCTTTTAATTTATCAGCGCCTTTATATTCTTTGTATTCATAAACAGGCGCCGGATTCATTTCGCTCTCAATGCCCGGCTGGCGGTTTTGTGATTCCGCCGGGAATTCCTTCGGATAGTTTTCCATGTCAAGTTCCTCCTTCTTGTTCGATCTCATATTTCTTGTCTACCTCGGCTGTCTTTTGGATAAACATGAATGAGACAGTTCAAAACGTTTTCGGAGAAAAATGTTTCACATGGAACGCAAGAAAAAAACCCGGCTGGCAGCCGGGTTTTTATTTTCTATTATGAACGTACCGCTTGTTTGCGGAGCACGTCTTTTCTCACTTTTCCAAGGTTGTTTTTCGGAAGTTCGCTGACGAACTCAATTTCCGGAATTTTAAAGGCGGCAAGACGTTCTTGAAGGAATCGGGTCACTTCTTCTTCTGTCAGGCCTTCTCTGCCGTTTGTCACGATGAACGCTTTCGGCTTTTCGCCGTAGAGCGGATCAGGGATACCGACAACCGCCGTTTCGAGAATTCCAGGCACTTGCTGAATGACCTCTTCAATCTGGTCGGGATAAATATTGTCGCCGCCGTAGATGATGACATCTTTATAACGTCCGGTGATAAAGATAAATCCGTCTTCATCCACATAGCCGGAATCGCCGGTATGGAACCAGCCGTCTTTCAGCACTTTTCGTGTCGCTTCTTCGTTACCTTCATAGCCTTTGAATAAAAACGGACTTGTCACAACGACTTCTCCGATTGAGCCTTGCGGAAGGACTTCGCCTGTTTCCGGATCTACAACGCGGACGTCCACTTCTTCCATCGGTTTACCCGCGGAAGCGGCTTTATCCATTCCCATTTGCGGATTCCAAGAGCTGATGCCCCACGCTTCCGTGCTTCCGTATCCGTGCATGAGCGGGATGCCGATGTCGAGATACTGCTGGATCAGACTGCTTGGCACCTTTGTGCCTCCCGTCATCATATAAACGATAGAAGACATGTCAGTCTGATGCGTTTCCCATGCTTTCAGCAGGTATGTGTAATAGACAGGCAGCGCCATCACGGTTTGAATTTTCTCTTTTTCGATGAGCTTCAAGTTTTCCACAGGGTCCTGATTGTCTGTCATAATGAATGTCGTTCCGCTCATCGTGCCGACCATCTGGCAGATAATCGCGCTCGTATGGTAATTCGGATGGCATGCTAAGAAGCGGACATGCTGCATTCTCCCCGTGTATGCCAATGTCGCGTTTACGTAGTTGTATATGCCGCCGTGAGTGATCATGCAGCGTTTCGGATTGCCGGTTGTACCTGAGGTAAACATCAGCAATGCCGTATCGTTTTCAGACACCGTTTCGACATCCGGTGTATCACCGGAGCCTGTCAATAAAGCGTCAAACTCAGGCGTTGTCTCCGCAGCTGTTCCTGTTACGACCTTCAGTTTAAGAGAAGATGCAAGCGCAGGAAGCACTTCTTCCATGATCTCTTTAAATTCAGTGCTGTAAAAAACAGCTTTCGGTTCACAGGCTGCTAAAATGCCTTTCATTTCGTAAGGTGTTAATTGCCAGCTGACCGGCACAACCACCGCGCCGATTTCGAGTGCCGCAAACATGACAATGGATGCCGCGTGGCCGTTTTTGCAAAGCATCGCCACTCTGTCGCCTTTTTTTATTCCTTTATCAAGAAGCGCTTGTGCAAGCTGGTTGATTCGTTTTCGATATTCCGCGTAGGTCAGGGTATACGCACCGCTTTTTACAGCTTCGATCTCTTCGCTATTTGAAATGTCATGCAGAATCAGATGCTGTAATGTCTCCATATTTTCATCTCCCATAATGATAAATCACAAAAAAACTCTGTCAGATTTTCTTTCTCACGCAACCCATTTTAAACCAAAAAATATAACTTGTAAAACTATTTTGTTTTAGAACTATTCCATCAGTGAATGATACAATAGTCCCGTGTTTTTAGTTTCTTCCCTTCCCCTTACCCTCATACATGCACAAAAAAACACACCCCACATGAGGTGTGCACTTCCTGTTTACCGCTGTCCTTTCTCCTGAATAAAATGATAAAACAGCTTGTTTAAACGTTTGTATAAATCGGCCTCATCCTCAGTCTGGAAGGCTTTTATACTGTCTTCAGACTCGATAATGGCCGAGCTGACCGCACTTAGTATTTCCGACCCTTCAGCGGGCATATCAGCCGGCGCCATCATCACCAAAGCGCGGTCGGCGGTCAGGGAATTTCCGTCCATGCCTTTGACACTGCATGGAGCTGTCAAATCATAAATTTTGAAAAAAGGCGTGACAATTTCTTCATTTTTGAGATGGTACAGGGCCATCGCCGTTCCCGGAATGCCGAGTCCGCCCTGTCGTTCACGCTCAGCAAGGCGCTGTGCGGTTTTTTGGGCATTATGAACCAATCCTTCTTGCTCCAGCATGTCAAACATACGGTTCAAAAACAGCTCATACGCCGTGTTTGAATCAATGGATTTGACCGAAAAGTTCCGCAGCACGCTTTGGATAACCGCCGCGTAATGCGCCATACGGCCGGCCGCTTCCAGCATATCAGGCGTCTCCGGCTGCTTCTCTTCTCTTTTACCGTTTCTTTTTTTGTCAAGAATCAGCGGAATTTTTCTTTTGATGTACTGCTTGACCTGATCAGCGTCTTCTTCGTTTAAAAGCGGACTGACCATGACGTAATCAATGTTTTCATACGGGATCGGAACAGTGGATACGATCATGTCATACGCAGCGGTGTCTCGGTCCTTCAGTTCGATGAGGGAAGACATATCAAAGGAACGGATTTCCGGAAGCTCTTTTTTCAGCCTGGATGCGAGCATTTTGGACGACCCGATGCCGCTAGAACAGACGATCAGCGCTTTGATCTTCGCTTCTTCCCGTTTGATTTCCAGAGCGGAGCCGAAGTGAAGAACAATGAAAGCGATCTCATCATCAGAGAAAAGAAGCCCCGGAAAGAATTTTTCCATTCCTTCTTCTACGGCCATGTACAGCAGAAAGTAGTCGCGTTTAATTTGCTCGGTCATCGGGTTGTACATGTCGATATTTTCTTTTACCCGGTTGATCGCAGGCTCCAGATGGGCGATTAAACCGTCGTATAAAGAACCGTTTTCCGTCAGATCAATTTTAATTTTTTCAGAAATGAAGCCGATCAGCTGCTTCGTTTGCAAGGCCGTTTCAACCTCTATGTCTTCCGGTTTGAATTCCGTTTTGTATTTGCGGTTGGCGCTCCGCAAATGAATGGTGATATAACCGATCTCAGCTTCCGGAATTGAAACGCCGAACGCTTTTTCAAGCTCTTTTGCCATTTCCAGCGCAGAGCCGTACTCCTTCGTCTGCTGCAGCGCTTTTAGTTCTGAAGCCTCCATCGTGATGGTTTCTCCGAGCCTGATCCGGTCCATCGCAAAGGTTAAATGAACCGCAAGCGCCATGTATGAGCTGTCAGATAAGGCGATCGCGATTTTTTCCTTGAGCTGAATTAAGAGCCGGTCCATTTTCAAAAGTTCCGCTTTATTTACGACGCCGAACATTTTTTCAGCATCGTCCGGTTTTCCTTTAATATTCAATTCAACCGCTTCCAAAAAGCTTTGAATATCAAGGCGGTTGACGATGAGATTGCCGACGATTTTCCGTTTCGCATTTTCCGGCCCCGTCAGCTGAATGCCGAAGCCCCTTTTTCGGATCAGCGTCAAGCCGAAGGGCGCAATCCAAGTCTCCAGCTCATCCAGGTCATAGCTGATCGTCGCGTTTGTCACTTGCAGTTCGTTCGCCAGACTGTAGAGCTTGATCGGCTCTTGAGATTCTAATAGTGAACATAGAATTAAAAGTTTCCGCTCCTCAGCGCTGTATTCATGCTGTTCATAGGACAGGTCTGACAGGAGTTTTTGTTTGTCCTCCGGGTTTCCTACCGCTTTCAGTCCTTTGCCGGGCTGTTTATCAAGTGCCAGACCGAATGATTCCATCATCGGTTTGATTGTTTTCAACTCGCGGTGAACGGTTCTTGTGCTGACTTGTAAAGCTTCCGCCAGTTCATGCACTGTCTCGTACCGGTTCTGCAGTAATAGATGTTTCATTAATTTTTGTTCTCTCGCTGTCATATACATGAAACGCGCCTCCAGATTTTCTAGTTGTGAGAAGTATGGCATATGGGGAGTGCTGCCGGGGAAAGTGGTGTAAGTTATAATATAAAACGCTTTCAATGATTATTCAACCATTTTCAAATGGCAATTTGGCACTGGGCCGTGTGACAGTATTGAAAAAGAAAAATGTGTCAGATAATATGCCATGACGCTTGTTACTCTTGATCCGCACGGCTATACTTCAAAGTGACCTTACTTGTTTTTAGACATTGCACACCACATAAACAAACGCCCGGAAGATAGCTTCCGGGCGTTTGTTCTGTTTATGGAATATCGCAGCCTTGGACACCGGTATAAATCCGGAACCACTGATCATGGCTGAGTTTGTACGCGGATGCACGCACCGCGGCGGAAATGCGGTTCTCTTTTCCGCTGCCGACAATCGGCATGATGTCCGCCGGGTGGGTGAACAGCCATGCGTACATGACTTCGTCAATGGAAGCGGCGCCGATTTCTTCCTGTACGGAACGAAGCGCGGCACGGATACGGACGTCCTTATCGGATTGTCCGGTAAAGACGCTCCCGCCCGCAAGCGGTGACCACGCCATCGGCGGAATGCGTTTTTCCTGACAGAAATCCAGCGTGCCGTCATGAATATTTTCCAGCTCGTACGCCGAGATTTCAATTTGGTTTGTGATGAGCGGATCATCCAAATAGGATTCGAGCATTCTGTACTGGTGCGCTTTAAAATTCGACACCCCGAAATATCTGACCTTTCCCGAGCTTTTCAGCGCGTGAAACGCTTCAGCCACAGCCTCCGGGTCCATAAGCGGGTCCGGTCTGTGAATGAGCAGCACATCCAGATAATCCGTATTCAGATTCAAAAGCGACTGCTCCGCCGACGCTAAGATGTGAGACTTCGACGTATTATAATGATGCGACTTGTTTCCGGGCCGTTCCGGTGATTCAATGACAATCCCGCATTTTGTGACGATTTCGATTCGCTCCCTTATTGAAGGCGAAAGGGACAAAGCGCCGCCGAACAGCTTTTCACACGTATAACCGCCGTATATATCGGCATGGTCGAAGGTGGTGATGCCTTGGCTGATACACCATTCAATCAGATTCAGCAGCTCTCCGTCTGAAACATTCCATTCGTTCAGACGCCAAAGCCCGTGTATCACTCTTGAAAATTCCAGGTCTTCAGCCAATTGAATGCGCTGCATGTGAAATCCCCCTTTTTCTTAGAGCCTCTTGTATCTCTGTTTTCAGGAATTGCCCATGCTGTTTCATTCTGCTTCGGCGGCCGATTTTCCTTTCAGCCCGCAAAAAATCGTCATTTAATGATTCTGAAACTGCTTTTTCGCTTTTTCAACGACGTAATGGCTTCCGCCGCGTTTTTTGACGTCTTGAATCATCATCGCAATCAAGAGGTCTTTCTTTTTATAATCGTAACCGACAAACCAGCCGTTTTCTTTGCCGTCTTTATCTTCTTTAGACGTTTTCAGCTCGGCTGTACCGGTTTTCCCGGCTACGGTAATGCCGCTTACGGCCGGCTGATATGCAGAGCCGCGCGGATCTTCAACGACGCCTCTCAGCCCTTTTGTGATTTCTTCGGCATTGGCTTCCGACACCACTTGCTTATGCCAGATTTGCGGTGTTTTTTCTCCGTCTTTGATCAATGTCGGTTTGACGAGATTTCCGTCTGTTACAAATGCGGTATAGTCAGCCGCTAAGTGCAGCGGAGACATCAGCATCTGCCCCTGGCCGTAGCCCGTATCTCCGAGAAGGATCTCGGAATCAAGCTTGCCGTTAGCGATTGAAGACTTTTCAATCGGAAATTGGTACGGAATCTCTTCATCAAAGCCAAATGTTTTTAATCCTTTTGTAAACGCGTCCGCTCCGGCATCTATGGCATTTTGCGCAAAGTAGATGTTGTCCGATGTGATCAGCGCGTTTTCGAGATCCACTTCATTCAGGCGCTCTGATACGCGTGTGACATGGTAACCGCCCCAGCTTGAATCTTTCTGCCACTCTTTTCCGGTGATTTTTTTCTTTTCTGACGCTTTCAATGTGCCGTTTGTCAGGCCGACTGCCGCGGCAATCGGTTTAATCGTTGATCCCGGCGCATAGAGTTTGTTGAATTTCGCTGAAAACGGATTGTTTTTATCTTCATTCATCTTTTTCCATTCTTTTCCGCTCCAGCCGAAAATAAAGCCGTTCGGGTCATAAGACGGTGCGCTGACGAGCGCGAGTGTCTCTCCCGTTTGCGGTTCAAGAGCGACTGCCGCTCCGCTGTCATCTTTCATAGAGTCATACAGCTTCGTCTGCGTTTTCATGTCAATCGTTACATGAATATCCTGCCCGCTTTCGGCTTTCTTTTCAGCAATGACCTCACCTGTTTGCGGGACGTAAATTTTCCAGCCGGTCGTGCCGCGCAGCTTGTCTTCATATACATTCTCAAGGCCGGCGATGCCGATTTTGGAAGTATCGCTGTATTGGCCGTCTTTCGCTTTTTTCAGCTGCTCCGCTGTGATGGTTTTAATATAGCCGGTCAGATGGGCCGCTTTTTCGCCGTACGGATAGTAGCGGGAGCTGACCTTCGTTTTCGTCACGCCGTCTAATGCGAGCAGGCTTTTGACCTTGCTTTCATCATCCGGTCTGATTTTTTGAATCGGGACATAGGAGTCGTCTTTTACCCAGCCCTGGTTCAGTTTGCTTTTGATATCGTCTTCAGAAAGGTCCAGTTTTTCAGACAGTTTTTTGATCACGCTGTCTTTATCCTTGCCGAGTTTTCCAGGGATAATGCCGATTTCCGGCACCTCGGTATTCACGGCGAGACCTTTTCCGTCTTTGTCGTAAATTTGTCCGCGCTTCGGTTCTTCATTTGCGATCTGCACGGTTTTGTCATCGGAAAGCTGTTTGAAAATAAAAGAAGGATTCCAGTCGATGTTCCATGATTCTCCATCGTCTGTTTTTTCTTTTTTCAGGACGGCCGTGTTTTCAAAAGCGACCTTCCCTGCTTTTGTATCCATGCTGACTTTATAATCGATGTGCTGGAGGTCATCTTTTTTCTTGTCGTCTTCGTCCTGTTTTTCTGCAGTGACTTTCAGATTTTTGACCCCTGCTTGTTCATAAATGGTTTCATATCGTTTTACAAAATCCTTTTTGGATAGTTTTTTCTTTTCATCCTGGGTGAGGCTTTGGTACATCTTATCGTAATGACCGCCGTTCCAGTCTTTTACGAAATCTTTCATTCTGTCTTCGGCCGATTCCGTTTTCGAGCAGCCGATCAAACCTATGATTCCTGCGAGTAAAAGTAATAGGTATAACCCTTTTTTCACTGTCTATTCCCCTGCCTTCCAACTGTTATTTTCTCCTAAACCAAATCAGACTGGCAAGGATTTTTTTCTCATAGTGTTTAAAATTTTTTTGTTTTTCCTGCCGTCACGGGCCATATTCTTATACAATGTATCTATTAAAAAAAGGGGGAATTTCAGATGATCAGAGAAGCAGCCATGCTGTATGTAAAAGAAGGTCTTGAGGGGGAATTCGAAGAGGCATTCCGCCGGGCGGAGCCGATTATCGCGGGCATGAAAGGTTATCTGTCCCATTCCTTGTCCAAATGTATGGAAAAGACGCATAAATATTTGCTGCTTGCGGAATGGGAGACATTGGAAGATCATACAAAAGGCTTTCGCGGATCGCCGGAATATCAGGAATGGAAAGCCTTACTGCACCGTTTTTATTCACCATTTCCCGTTGTGGAGCATTTTCAGGATCTATCAGACTCAGATCGCGTGAAGCGTAAAACCAATTAAGGAGATCGACCATACAAAAACGGCGGTATAGATATTGAATTTCCCGGAACCGTCGTTTTCTTTCCGTTTTTCCTCCAGCCCCTGAATGAACATGACCGCACCGAGAAACACGAGCATAACCGGCTGTATGACAGAGGTATGTTCCGCATACGTAAATGCGGCGGCCGCAAGTATAATAATCAGCATCGCGAGTGACAGTTTTAAGGCGCGCAGCAAAGCAATCCATCCTTTCTGTTATCATTTTTTGAACACAATTCTATTTCTGTCTTTATCCCCCATTATTCTAGCGTATTTTTTGCGCGGATAGAACGAAAGTCGGACAATTTTAAGTTTGTTTTAAGGAGCACGAAAAGCGCGCTCCCGATGAAAAGGAGCGCGCGTTATGAGCGGGCGAGGCTTCCGTATCCGAGCCCCCGCAGGACGCATGCCATGACTTCATATCCCTTGCTGTTGGGGTGTACGCGGTCATGAGAGAGATATTCATTCATTTTTCCTTTGAAAGCGCTGTGGACGTCGGCGATTTTGACGTGCGGCGCCGATGCGAGTGTGCTGAGGTGCGCATTATAAGAGGATATCCATTTTTCTGCAATGGAGATTCCCGGGAAAGGATTGTATAAATTAAAGACGCGGATCTCATAAGGAGACGGGTGCGGTCCTTTTAAGGCAGCGATCTTGGCTATCATCTTTTCAAAGTTCTCATGGCAGTGACTGGACACGCTGGTGAACACCGAAGCGTCCGATGTTTGCTGATATGCCTGAACCGAATCGATCAAATCGTTGCCGCAGCCTGTAATCGTAATCATATCAGCAGCCTGAATCCGCCTCTGAATGTACGGCAAGGACATAAGCCCGAGAATTTCTCCCGTCTCAAGGCCTGATTTGGCAAAGATGGATACGTCAGTTCTTGTCTGTAAATCTTCTGCCAGCATACGCCCGAACCGCTGGACAAAACCGGCGGAAAACGGCCCGGCCCCCCTCCCCGTCGTCAAAGAATCCCCCAGCGCCGTATAAACAAGTCCCATTTACTTTCCTCCACTCGTTACTATCGATATTGTAATGTACGCGAGTGAAGAAAAATTGGCTCGGTCAATAACCCAATTTCTCAGAAATATGCTGTGCTGTGTTTTTGACCTTTTCGGTTAAATATGGCAGCCTGTCCTCTGAAAACCGGGCTTCGAAGCCGGCGATGCTGATTCCGGCAGCCACCTTACCTTCGTGATTGAAAATCGGCGCTCCGATCGCCGCCGTGTAATCTTCTAATTCCGAATAGCTGATCGTATACCCTGATTGCAAGGATCTTTCAATGGATTGAAGAAGTTCAGCCCGATCCGTCATCGTGCCTGAGGCGATTGCGGCAAGCTTTGTCTTCTGAATGTATGTGTCAATCTCCTCTTTTGGCAGAAACGATAGAATGCTTCTGGCGCACGCACCCGCGTACAGCGGCGACCGGCGGCCGATTGCCGTATACAGGCGGACGGTTTGGGTGCCTTCAATTTTCTCGACGTAAATGGCTTCATCTCCGTCCCTCATGATCAGCTGAACGGCCTCATCCACTTCGCCGCACAGCTCTTCCATAATCGGCTTGGCTATTTTCCTGATATCCAGACGTTCAGAGACGAGCTGGCCGAATTGTAAAAAGATCAGACCAAGCTGATAACGGCCGTCCGCCGCCCGGGTGAGAAACCCCGTTTCCTCCAGTGAGCTTGCCATGCGATGAACCGAGGTCTTCGGCATTTCCGATAGAGAAACCAGCTCATTTAAGCTCAGGCTCGGTTCAGTCAGAAACAAATGAAGCAGTTCCATTGATTTGATGACGGTTTTGTTTTTGTTTTCCATGGTCTTTAGCCCCTTTGTCAGATCAGCCATTCCATTTTGAGCCTTGCTTTCAGCTCCTTCAGCTGCTGTTCCTTCTCCAAAAGCAGCATTTCCGCTTCCTCCAGCGAAACGGCCCGGAACGTGATATGTTCCCCCGGCATCGTTTGGGCGACGAGAGGAAGATCGGCGGATATGATATGCGCCATCCGCGGATAGCCCCCCGTCGTCTGTCTGTCAGCCAGCAGAATAATCGGATTGCCGTCCGGCGGCACCTGCACCGTTCCGAACGTCACGGCCTCAGATACCATCTCCAGCGGCTCCCGCAATTCAAGCGGAGCGCCCTTCAGCCGGTAGCCCATTCGGTCGGATTGAGGCGTGACCGTATATGACTCTTGATAAAAACGCAATTTTGCTTCTTCTGTAAAAGCGTGAAATTGAGCGCCTTCAAGCACTCGTATGACCGGATTTTTTTTCAGCGGCAGAAATCCCCTGCTGCTGACAGACCAATCAGGCGCTGAGAAACCATGCTGTCCGAAAGAATCGCTCAGACGGTACGCGATTGATTCCGAACATGGCGTCATACGGCCGAGCGGCAGCTCATCATCTTTTTGCAGCGCTCTTCCGCAAAAACCGCCGATCCCCGCTCTGACATACGTGCTTTTGCTTTCCATGACGGCGGGCACGTCAAATCCCCCCGCGACGGCGAGATATGCGCGGCTCCCCATCTTGCACGGCCCGAACGAGACGACGCTGTTTTCCTTTATCAAAACCGGTTTCCACAGAGGAGCGGGCTCCCCATTAATATGAAGGGCAAAATCAGCTCCCGTGACGGCAATAACCGCAGGTTCTGAAAATTCAAAGGAAGGCCCGGGCCCCATGAGCGTAATTTCCAGCCCCGCCTCTTTTTCTTGATTTCCGGCAAGAAGATTGGCGATGCGCAGAGAGATCGTATCCATTGCGCCGCTTCCCAGTACACCGTATTTCTGATACCCCGTCCGCCCCGTGTCCTGAACCGTCGTCAAGAGACCGGGTTTTACCACTTTCATACTCATTCGGCTCCCTCCTTGATGCGGCTGTATTCCTCTGCCGTGATCCGGACGAATTTCACCGTATCGCCCGCTCTCAAAAGACTCGGCGGATGTTCTTCCGGCCTGAAAAGCCGGAGCGGGGTGCTGCCGATCAGCTGCCAGCCGCCGGGAGTGGATATCGGATACACACCGGTCTGCATTCCCGCGATTCCTACTGAACCGGCCGGGATGGACGGCCTTGGCGACGCCTTTCTCGGCGCTCTGATCCGCTCAGACATTCCTCCTAAAAACGGAAATCCCGGCGCAAATCCGAGCATATAAACGAGATATTCGCCTTCAGTATGAATGCGGATGACGTCTTCCGGGGTCAGATCGTTCATCTCAGCGACCTCTTCTAAATCGGGACCGAAATCACCGCCGTAGCAAACGGGGATTTCCATCACCCGGCGCTCTTCTTTGCGGTCGGTCATTATATGGCTGAGACGTTCCGTCACTTCTTTCTTGACCAGGGCAAAAGGAGAGACGCCTTTTTTTATGTTTGAGACGGCATACACATCATAAAAGATCGTTAAGCTTGTAAATGCCGGAATACATTCAACGAAGCCCGGAAACGGCCGTTCTTCCATACAGGCTGCCGCCGCATGCACCCGGCTGTTGACCTCTTCGCTGATGTGCCCGCCAAAGCGGATGATAACGGCGGAATCACCGTACGGCTGTATATCAAGCGCTGTATTTCCGCTATACTGCATCATTGTCATCACCTCGTTGTATTCTTTCTCACTTTACAGGACAGCAAGCGATTCATTTCGTATATCGGTGATCAGCATGTGCCCCGGTGAATGTGTTATTACGATGTCAGGCTTTGCTTCCATGATCACCGCCTGGGGCGTAACGCCGCAAGCCCAGAATACGGGAACTTCGCCTTCCCGCACCGTTACGGCATCTCCGAAATCCGGCTGATGCAAATCGCTGATACCGATGCTTTGCGGATTTCCGATGCGGACGGGGGCGCCGTGCACGGCGGGAAAACGTGACGTGACCTGCGCCGCGCGGACTGCCAGTCTTTCCGGAATCGGTCTCATGCTGACGACCATCTTTCCCGAAAACGGGCCGGCGGGAACACAGTCAATGTCTGTTTTATACATGGGGACATTCACACCCTCATCGATGTGCCTGATTGGAATTTGCTGATTGATAAGGGCTTGCTCGAATGAAAAACTGCAGCCGATCAAAAACCCGACATCATCATCCTTCCAATACGGCGTAATATCCGTTACCTCTTCAGTAAGCACGCCATGCCGATAAATCCTGTATTTCGGCAAGTCCGTCCGGATATCAGCTCCCGGCGCCGCTATTGCCGGAACGGGTGAACCCGCATCCGTCACGTCAAGCACCGGACAAGGCTTTTGATTGCGCTGGCAGAATAAGAGAAAATCAAAGGCAAGATCCTTTTGCAAAACGACGAGATTGGCTTGTGCGTAAGAAGCGGCCAACCCCGCCGTCGGCCCGGTCATCTGCCCTTTCCTGATCAGCTGTCTGACTTCTTCGGGGCTCATGTCTCTCATATGTTTTTTCATATCATCAGCTCCATAGCTGCGGCATCTGCGTGAATAATGTATAGATGCCCATAACCGCCATGACAACCACTACGATCGCCCCTGCAATCGTGAGCCAGATCGGATGCTTGTAATCGCCGACGATTTTTTTCTTATAAGCGCCCAACAGAATCATCGCTAATGCAAGAGGCAGAATTAAGCCGTTAAGCGAACCGACCGCGACCAGAATTTTGGCAGGCTGGCCGATCGTGACAAAAATAAGAGTGGATACGATGATAAAACCGATAATTACGCCATGTGAGTGCTTTTCGATTTTTGTTGAAAACGATTTGAAGAATGACACCGATGTATAGGCGGCGCCGATGACAGACGTGATAGCGGCAGACCACATGATGACGCCGAAAATTTTATAGCCTACATTTCCCGCCGCAAGCCGGAATACAGAAGCCGCGGGATTATCAGGATCAATGCTCAGGCCCTTTGAGACGACGCCGAGCACGGCGAGAAACAGGGCAATCCGCATAATCGATGTAATCAGAACGCCTGTGATGGAGCTTTTCGTGACCTGAGGAATGACTTCCTTCCCTTGGATGCCTGAATCAAGCAAACGGTGGCCGCCGGCAAATGTAATGTATCCGCCGACTGTGCCGCCGACAAGCGTCACGATCGCCAGCACACTGATATGATCAGGCATAAAAGTTTTCACAACGGCGTGTCCGACCGGCGGAGCCGTCGTTACGGCAACATACACCGTCAATACGATCATGACGATGCCGGCGATCTGCATAAAACGATCCATGACTTTTCCGGCTTCCTTTATGACAAAAATCAGCACCGCGACCGCTGCGCTGATTAAAGCGCCGATCTCCGGTTTGATCCCGAATAATACTTGAAGACCGAGACCCGCGCCGCCGATGTTTCCGATATTAAACGCAAGTCCGCCGAGCACGACCAGAAAAGCAATGGCATAACCGGCGCCCGGAAGCACCATATTGGCAATCTCTTGGCCGCGCTTTCCGGAAACCGCGATAATCCGCCATACATTGGTTTGCGCGAAAATGTCCAAAATAATAGAAATTAAAATGATAAAGCCGAAGCTTGCCGCCAATGTATTGGTAAACGTGGCCGTTTGCGTCAGAAAGCCGGGCCCGATTGATGATGTCGCCATCAAAAATGTCGCGCCTAAAAGAAGCGACCATCTGCCGGAAGCCTTTCCGGCTGTTTTTTTCTTTTGCTCCATGCTGTCTTCCTCCCTCTGCTGCTCAGTCTTTTGCAAGCGCGCTGATTTGAATGTCTGCCGCTTTTAATTCTTTTTTGATTGTTTTTGCGAATGTGAGGGCGTGGGCTCCGTCTCCGTGAATGCAGACCGTGTCCGCTTTCAGGCTTACAGCTTGTCCCTTACGTGATGTCACCGTGCTGTCTTTCACCATTTGAATCACTTGACCGACCGCTTTTTTGTCATCCTGAATCAGCGCATCCGGCTCTGAACGCGGCGTCAGCGTGCCGTCTTCCTGATAGGTGCGGTCCGCAAACACTTCGCTTGCCGTCCTCAGTCCGATTCGATCTCCCGCTTTAATCAGCTCGCTTCCGGAAAGCCCGAAAAGAATAAGCCCGGGATCAAAATGACAGACCGCCTGAGCGATGGCTTCTGACAGGCCGGGATTGACGGCGGCCATATTATATAAAGCGCCGTGCGGCTTCACATGCTGCATCTCGACACCTTCTGCTTTTAAAAAACCTGACAGCGCGCCGATTTGGTACAGCGTCAGATCATACGCTTCCTCGGGTGTAATCGCGATCTGCCGCCGCCCGAATCCCTGAAGATCGAACAGTCCCGGATGAGCGCCGATTTTCACGCCTTTTTCCGCCGCAAGCGCAACCGTTTTGCGCATCACGCTGGGATCACCCGCATGAAAGCCGCAGGCGATGTTTGCAGATGTCACATAGTCCAAAATCTCTTCATCCAGCCCGATTTTATAAGCACCGAAACTCTCTCCTAAATCACAATTGATGTCAATCTGAAACATAAGATCCCTCCTGTATTGTAAACGTTTTATATTATTATCATTCCGCTATTCGGAATGACTATTCCGAATTGTTGGATTTCTCTTCATTATATTTAATTCTGACAGGTTTGAACATCCTTTTGTCAGAAAACCTACCATGGACCTAGTCACAAATCTGACAAAACAAAAAAGAGAGAGTCTCATACTGAGACTCTCTCTTTTTTCTATTATAACACCCAGTGGCGGATCGCTTTGGCGACCCCGTTTTCCGTGTTGAGATCAGTCACCCAGTCAGCTGTTTCTTTCACAATGTCCTGCGCATTCCCCATGGCGACGCCGACACCCGCTTTTTCAATCATGGCAATGTCATTCAGACTGTCACCCATGGCCATCACATTTTCCATCGTGAAGCCGAGTTTTTCCGATACCTTCGCAAGCGCAGCCGCTTTGTTGATACCGAGGGCATTGACTTCGATGTTGATCGGACTTGAGTTTGTGATCTCGAGCTCCTTGTATTCTTTGAGCTCTTTCAGCACCTCATTCCGCACTTCGTCATCCTCGATTTCGAATCCGAACTTAAGCCACTGATGATCCGTAATCGTTTCCGGGAATTCCCCTCTCCACACTCTATCGACGGTAGAGGCCCAGAAATTCGTGTTGTGCTTATTCCGCAGATCCCATAATTTTTGAATATGATCGGTATGAAGAAGCTTGCGCTCAACCAGCTCAAAGTTGGAATCCCAGATTTCGCTGCCGTTTGCCGTGATTAAAAAGGATGACAGCTCGAGAGACTCAGCCAGTTCGCGGCAGGTCATCAGCGTGCGTCCTGTGCTGATGACGACGTGAATTCCTTTCGCCTCCGCTTCCTTGATCGCCCGCCGGTTTTCCTCCGGGATGAGCTGCTCGTCATTGAGCAGGGTTCCGTCCATATCAATCGCGATCAGTTTAATATCTGCGTCTTCTCTTTGTATCGGCATATATGTACCTCACTTTTTATAATGTAGTCGTCTCTATTTTAATACATATGACCCGCAGGAACAAAAAACCGCTTCCTGCGTTTGGCGGGGAGAACGTTGAGGAAAAGAAATATTGAGGTGATGGAGGATGAAAGAAAGAAAACAAAAGAACAAACCGAATGAAAATCCTGAACATCATGATTTAACCGATCCGATTCCGCTGGAAGAGCTGAAAGAAAACGCCAATGACGAAAAACACAAACATGACCAAAGGGACAATTCACAAAGTGAAAGAGATTATGATACAAAATAACAGACTTGTCCGAAAGCCGCCGCTGGAGGCGGCTTTTTTTACGATGGCTGGATAAATATGCTGAGCTCAGCTTCCGCCACAGGCTTCCCGGCAACGGAAGCTTTCGCCCGGCCGAACACAAAACCGCGTCTGATTCGCGTGACCTCAAAAAAAAGATCCAGACGGTCTCCCGGCAAAGCGGCACCTAACCTTTCCGCTTTCTTCACCGCGGATAAGAGACCGAGGCCGTCACCGCCGGTAATTCCCGCGCAAGCCGCCGTTTGGGCCATTGCTTCAACGATGAACGAAAATGGCATCTCTCTTTGGGATTCAGTTATAAACCAGTCATTTTCACTGATGTTTTTGTAAGCAGCCGCCCATTTTCCGGCTTCACTGTTCGTCGTGCCGTCAATCAAAAGAAACGGAAAACGATGGGGCAATAGCTTCTGATTCATCACGCAGCCTCCCTTCTCTCTCATTATAACGCAAGAAAAAACCCGCGTCCCCCGACGCGGGTTCATTTTTATTGATTGAGCTTTTTGAGCACGATGCCGTGCAGCGGCTCATGCGGCTGAATACCGCAAATGTCTTGAAGAACGCCGCTCGTGCCTTTTTCCGCGATAAGCTTTTGCAGCTCAACCGCTTCCGGATCATCCTGATAGTCAAAGCGCAGGGCGGCGGCGATGCCTTCTGCCAGCGCGTTCGGTTCTTTTATTTTTTTGGCCGGCCCTACTAATCTGTCATTCGCTCCGAGTTTTCTAAGCGGTGATCTGGCGACTCTTGTCACATCATCCGTGATGTATTCATTTTCAAAGCGGCCGATGATTTTCTTCATGTACTGCTCGTGTTCGGATTGCTTAAAGCCGTACGCTTTCACCAAGTACTCGCCCGTTTCTGAAAGTGCATCGTACACGACACGCCGGATTTCCGGATGGCCGATGGCCTCTTTGACGGTTTTTAATCCGCGCTGATAGCCGACGTACGCCGTAACGGCATGGCCGGTATTGACGGTAAACAACTTTCTCTCGATGAAAGGCGTAAGATCATCCGTAAACAACGCACCTTCCAGTACCGGCTGGCCGCCGGCAAAGCCGGTTCTGTCTATGACCCATTCAAAAAACGGTTCTACGGATACTTTCAGCGGATCTTCATGGTGCTGAATCGGCACAATCCGATCCACCGCAGAATCCGGGAAGCCGACCGTCCGGTTCACGAGTTCCCGCTCCGCTTCCGTCAAATGTCCGAAAACTTCTTTTTTCAGAAAACTGCTGCCGCCGATCATATTTTCACAGGCAATGATATTGAGAGGCTCAGAGGACGTTCTGCGCTTCAGCCCTTCCGCGATGGACGGGGCGATGAGTCTGAGAACGTTCGGGCCCACCGCCGTCGTAATGATCGCCGCTTCATTGATCAGCCTGTACAGCTCTTGTTCTTGCACCGCGCTGTTGATGGCTGAAACGGGGCCGATGATTTCGGTCTGCCGGCCGCCGTCGGCAAGCTCCACGGTATATTCCTTCTTTTCATTGAGAAGGCTGACCATCGTTTCATTCACATCAGCGAAAACTACGTCATAGCCGGAATGATGGAGCAGGGCGCCGATAAAGCCCCGCCCGATGTTTCCCGCTCCGAAATGAAGGGCAATCATGTCAGTTCACCTCGCTGAAAATAGCGGCCAGTTCTTCTTCCGTCTTTGCACTGATCAGCCGTTCGATGTTTTCTTCCTCTGAGCAGATGATGGCGATGTTTGACAGGATGTCTAAGTGTTCATTGTTTTTTCCGGCGATACCGAAAACGACCTTTGCCGTATTGCCTTCACCGTATTCAACACCGTCCGGAATCTGGATGACGGAAATGCCTGAATGAAGCACCTCATCCTTTGCATCTTCCGTGCCGTGCGGGATCGCGATGAAATTCCCCATAAACGTGGATGATGTTTCTTCACGTTCGAACATTTTTTCCACATAGCCGTTCTTCACGTAGCCGTTATCAATCAATGTCTGTCCCGCGAGGCGGATGGCATCCTCTTTTGAGTTCACCGTCTGGTTCAGTTTGATGTTCGCTTTAGCCAATACTTCCATGATGAAGATCCCTCTTTCTGTTTGATTAGTTTTTAAGCTTTTCAATCAGTTCATCGTATTTCGGGCTGTTCAAGAAATTATCAACCGAAATGTGCACCGCCTGCGGCAGCTTCGCTTTCGCGCGGTCAGTCAGGTCCTTATGCGTAATGACGATATCCGCGTCATTCGGAAGATTATTGATCGACGTATTTGTCACATCAATATCCAGGTCTGCTTTTTTCACTTTGTTTCTTAAAATGGAGGCGCCCATTGCGCTCGATCCCATACCCGCGTCGCATGCGAAGATAATGCGGCTGACTTGGTCGGCGGAAATATCAGCGGCGCTGTTTTCCGGCTCTTCCTCTTTGTCTGCCAACGCGGCCGCCGCTTCGCTTTTCCTGCCTTTCATTTCCTGCATTTTTTCCGCCGCGGCTGTCAAATCTTCTTCACCCGCTTTAGACGATTTCAGAATAAGCGCCGAAACGATAAACGATACGGCCGCGGCAACGATGACGCCCGCCAGCACGCCGAGATAGCTTCCTTTCGGCGTCAGCGCCAAAATGGCGATGATGCTTCCCGGAGATGATGCGGCAACAAGACCCGCGTTAAAGATCGAAAATGTAAGCAGCCCGCTCGCTCCCCCGGCAATCGCCGCGAGGATCAGCATCGGTTTCATTAAAATGTAAGGGAAATAGATTTCATGAATCCCCCCGAAGAAATGAATGATCGCCGCTCCCGGAGCCGTCGATCTTGAAGAGCCTTTCCCAAAGAACATATATGCCAGTAAAATACCGAGTCCCGGCCCGGGGTTCGCTTCCACTAAGAACAGAATGGATTTACCCGCTTTGGCGGCCTGCTCGATTCCGATCGGACTTAAAATGCCGTGGTTGATCGCGTTATTCAGGAACAGGACTTTCGCCGGTTCTACGAAAACGCTTGCAATCGGCAGCAAATTCGCGTGGACAATGACTTCCACACCCGCCGCCAGCAATTTGTTAAGAGACAGGACGACCGGGCCGATCGCATAAAACGCGATAATCGTCAGCACAGCTCCGATAATTCCCGCCGTGAAGTTGTTGATCAGCATTTCAAAACCCTGTCTGACTTTATCTTTAAACACACGGTCTAATTGTTTAATGAGATAACCGCCCAAAGGCCCCATAATCATTGCCCCTAAGAACATCGGAATGTCCGCTCCGACAATGACTCCGATGGCCGCCGTCGCTCCGACGACTCCCCCGCGGTGATCGTAAATCATTTTTCCGCCCGTATATGCGATTAAAAGCGGCAGTAGATACGTAATCATCGGGCTTACCAATGTATTCAGCTGCGGATTCGGAAACCATCCCGCTGGAATAAACAGCGCGGTGATAATTCCCCATGCGATAAATGCGCCGATATTCGGCATGATCATACCGCTTAAATAACTGCCGAACCGCTGTATCTTCACTTTCATGCCAGCTTGCTGTTCTTGCTGCATGTTCATTCCCTCCCTGTTTGCTTGCCTTCAGATGAAAATAAATAAGACACGGGGTTTCTCTCTCCCCTGTGTCTTCATCATAAAACGCTTACAATCCCCATTCAATGAAAAGTAAAGAGGAGTTTGGCACAGAGACTGTGACAAATCCTTAACAAAAAAAAGACACCTCATCAAAGGTGTCTTACCGCTTTCTGTATATAATGTGTCCTTTTGTGACAACGAGTTTGGCAATGAGCCGCTCACTGATAATAAACACCGGATACGCACATACGAGCGCGAAAATGGCGGCCGGCACATACCGCGCTGCCGGAAACATCGGCATGACGGCGGTTCTGGCCATCTGCACAAGATAAATCAAAAGCACCGTGATCGCAATGGCCGCAGCCATAATCGGAGCTGATACTTTATATTCACGCAATTTCACATGGCAATGCCCGCACTGAAACTGGCACGGGATCATGGATGATCTGACCATGTCGCCTGTAATCGGCTTGCCGCAGTTCGGGCAGGTCGTTTCTTTCATGTTTATTCCTCCATTCAACTCTTCTATTATAACAGAGTCTGACTACGTCTTTTACATTTGTGATTGTTCAACATTTTTTCACATATTTTATCATCAGGCTCTTGTGTGCATTTGTGAAAACATCTACTCTTAGAGGGAGGTTCATCACTCATTCGCATAAAAAGGAGGATGCAGAATTGCTTCCGATTCACAGACAGCAAACCTTGCTTGAATGGCTGAAAGAAGAGGGCGCGCTGAAAATCTCTGACATAAGCGAGAGATTCGGCGTCTCCGAGATGACCGTGTACAGAGACGTCAATCAGCTGGCGGATGCAAACCGGATTATCCGGACACCCGGCGGCATTACGCTCCCGCCCGCTTCAGAACGAAGCGCCAATCAATGCGGCTATTGCCTGCGGCCGATTCAGCATTCGTATTCTGTTCAGCTTATTACCGTTTCACAAGCCGTTGAGCAGATGTGCTGCATTCATTGCGCGATTTTGCGGTATGAGGATAAAAAGGAAGAAGTGTCCCACGTCATTTGTAAAGATTTTCTTCTTCAGACGACGCTGACGGCCGCTTCCGCATACTTTTTAGTCCATGCCGATATTGACCTTCACTGCTGCCGGCCTCAGGCGATTCCCTTCTCAACGCTTGATTACGCAGAACGGTTTCAAAAAGGATTCGGCGGGGTCATTTGCACCTTTGACGAGGCGGCGGACATCATCTTACACGACAGGCAGAAGGGATGCACCTGCAGCAAGACATAACAACAACCAACCGGAAGGCGGTGTCATCATCCATGAGACAGAACAAACGCTGGCTCATCTTTTTGCTGTTCCTTGTTTTGATTCCGAAAACAAGCTTCGCCCACGCCTACATCACAAACTCAAATCCGGGTGAGAACAGCGAATTAAAACAAGCGCCGAAGCAGATTGAAATTGAGTTTAATGAACAGATTGAAGAAGGCTTCCACTCCATTAAGGTCTATAATTCATCCGGCGAACGGGTTGACGCGGGCAAAACGGTGATTCAAAAAAATGATGCCCGCATCATGACCGCGGCATTGAAAAAAAACCTGCCGCATGATATTTACAGAGCGGAATGGAACGCGGTATCGGCCGACGGACATCCGGTATCCGGCGTCATCCCTTTCAGTATCGGAAAAGCCGGCGGAGAACTTCAGGAGCAGACATCATCGCAAGCGGCGCTTCATCCCGAAGCGGCCATCGACCGCGGTATTTTGTACACCGCTCTCTCCCTGTTTATCGGCACGGCTTTTTTCCATCTGTTTTGGTACAGAAATAATAAAGATTCATCAAAAGCAAAACGAACTGTAAAGCTGCTCGTGATTTCTTTGTGTTTAACGGGGCTCGCGCTTATCTGCCAGCTCCCGATCCAGACGAAAGAAAACGCGGGCGGCGCTTGGAGCGCCGCGTTTCAGCCGGACTATGTAAAAGAAACGCTTCTGAAAACGGCAGGCGGGTACGTCTGGATGATCCAGATCAGCTTATTTATCCTGCTCGCCCTGTCCATGATCCCGCTGCTGAAGAAGAAAGCATTCCGGTCATTTGCGTACTGGACGGCGCCGCTGTTGTTCTTCTTCGCTTCGCTTTTGGCAAAAGCATTCGCCGGGCACGCGGCGGTTATCGACGAAAAAGCGGTCGGCATCGCAATGGACTTTCTCCATTTATCGGCCGCGTCTGTATGGATGGGCGGTATCGCCGCGCTTGTGCTGCTTCTTTCATCAGAGTGGAGAAAACCCGATAAAACCATCGCTTGGGAAACGGTCAGACGGTTTTCTCCTTGGGCGTTCGCCTCTGTCGGCGTGCTGTTATTTTCAGGTGTGCTGAACGGATTTTTCATTATCCGCACGTTTGATTCACTCTTTCACACCGCTTACGGTAAGACGCTCCTTTTGAAAATCGGACTGTTTGTCATCATGCTTGCGCTCGGCGCCGTTCACGTATGGATGACGAAGTTCAGCAGAAAAAGGAGCATCAGCGCAACGATAAAGGCCGAATGGGCACTAGGCATCGCGGTATTATTCACAACCGCCGTCTTCACAAGCCTGCCCAGCCCGCCGCCGCCTGCGCCATTGCCTTTTAACGGCTCAGAAACGATCGGAAACGGGGAAACCCTGTCCTTGCACATTACGCCGAACCAGCCGGGGAAAAATGAATTTCAAGTCATTGTCACCGATCACAACGGCAGCTTGGTAAAAGACATTCAGCAATTTACGGTCACTGTTTACCAGACGGGCTTCAGCGGCAAACAGCATGAAAGCACCTTTGATTTGAAGAAGACGAAGGAAGGCACATTCGAAGCCGCCAACCTGTCCATCACCGAAAAGGGAAACTGGAAGATCAAAGTCCACGGGCTGACAAACGATTTTAATGAAATCAACCAAATATTCTCAACGACAAACTAAGGAGTGTATCTCATGTTGAAAAAAAAGGCTTTATTATTCATATCCGCCGTGACCCTGTCACTCGTCGGTTTTACGGCGACAGCAAGCGCCCACGTCTCAGTCAAACCCGCGGAATCCGCGGCCGGTTCTTGGGAAACGTACACGATGAAAGTGCCTGTGGAAAAGAATGAGCCGACAACGAAAGTCGTACTGAAAATGCCCGCCGGCGTTGAATTTCAGCAGTATCAGCCGATTCCGGGCTGGAAAACATCCGTATCCAAACATGATGACAAAGCGGTCTCCGTCACTTGGGAAGCAAAGGACGGCGGCATTCAGCCCGGCCAATTCCAGCAGTTCACGTTCGTTGCGAAAAATCCTGAAAAGAGCGGAGATGCCGCTTGGGACGCTTACCAATATTACAAAGACGGCAGCATTGTAGAATGGACGGGTGATGAGAAAGCCGACACGCCTCACTCAATTACGAAAATCACGAAATCGGCCAGCGTGACGGATGCGCACGGAGCTGAACAGTCAAACGAAGAAAGCAAATCCGGCGTATCAGCGCTTGATATTGCGGCCATCGTTCTGTCAGCTGCGGCGATTATCCTTTCCATCGCGGCGCTTGTAAAGAAAAAACGCGCGTAAGCAAAAAGCGATCCGGCTCTAAAGAGCCTGCGATCGCTTTTTTTCTTATCCGCGTCCTGCCTGGAATGACGGATATTTTGTCATTCCGCCGTCAGCAAACAGCGTAATGCCGGTCACATAGCTTGATTCCTTTGAAGCAAGCCAGACGGCGACAGCCGCGATTTCTTCCGGCTCACCGATATATCCCATCGGAATCATGCTTTCCACATCTTTTCTCTGAACGGGATCTGCAAATTTTTCCGCGTTGATCGGCGTATTAATGGCGCCCGGCCCGATGTTGTTGACACGGATGCGCTTCGGCGCGTACTCAAGCGCCAGCGTTTCCGTCATCAATTTGATGCCGCCTTTACTTGCCGCGTAGTGAACAAACAGCGGCCATGGAATCATTTCATGTACGCTTGACATGTTAATGACGTTTCCTTGAATATCATTCTCTACGTAATATTTAATGGCTTCGCGGCTTCCTAAGAAAGCGCCGGTCAGATTGGTATTGATGACTTTGTTCCAGTCTTTGAGCGGCATTTCATGCGACTGAACCGGATTTTCCATGCCGGCGTTATTGATCATGACATCCAATGTGCCAAATTCCTTCACTGCGGTCTGCACGATGTTTTTGACATCTTCTTCTTTTGTGACGTCTCCTTGAATGATGACCGCTTCGCCTCCCGCTTTTTGAATCTCTTCTTTAACGGTTTGGGCGTCTTTTTCATTACTATAGTAGTTAACCACGACTTTCGCCTGCTCCTGTCCGAAGCGGATCGCCATCGCTTTTCCTAATCCTGATGAAGCTCCCGTAATGGCAACGACTTTTCCTTTTAAATCCGTGTACATGTTCAAACCTCCTGCATATGTTATGAATTTGATTTCGCAACGCCTAAGAATACCGCGGCCACAATGATCAGGATAATCCCGATGGCAATGGCGACCAGCTGACGCTTCGTTTTGCTCTCACGGAGAATGAAGATTCCGCCGAGCGTGCTGATGACGATCCCCATTTGAGAAAGGGAAAAACTTGTCGCAACTCCGACGCGCGGCTGTGAGATGAACAGAAACATATTCCCGAGCGCCCAGATGATTCCCGGCAGAATGTTCTTGAGGGCGTACTTATTAAACGGTTTATGCTTGTACGTCAGGAGTAGTCCCCCGATGACCATCCCGATCGCCTGCGGCAGAAGCGCTGACCATCCGGATACGCCGAACAGCCGGGCCACAACGACATAGACCAAATAACCGAGCGTGGAGATCAGCAGGATGACAATGCCTTTTTTTAAGTTTCCCGGTTCTCCGTCCGCCCGCCCCTTTTTATCTTCTAAAGATGTGAGCACAATCCCGACGATGATAAAAATAAGGGCGAGAATACCCAGCGTAATCGCGATCGGGGTTGACCATTCTTTGAATACGATCACACCGAACAAAGAAGTCGAGACGAGCTGCATTCCCGTTGATATCGGCATCGTTTTTGAAACGCCCATCAGCTGTATGCTTTTAAGCTGATTGCTTTGGCCGAGCGACCAAAACAGCCCCGAGATGATGCCGACAATAAAAATGCGCCCAGACAGCACCGGGTGGACAAACAGATATAGCACAAACGAAACGATGAGCGCCCCGATTGTCGTTCCCAGCGTCTGGCTGTAAGGCCCGCCGCCTAATTTGACGTTAAATAACACGATGCTCCCCCAAAATAAAGCCGGGAGAAGAGCCAGTAATATATCCATGATGGCGACCTTCTTTCAATCGTATTTGCTGTTATTTTGTCTGGAATCGAACCGATTATTCCCGCAAGATCAAAAAAGCCTGCCGGCGATATTCACCGGCAGACTGCTCAATAAAAACAGCCCCGCTTAGAAGCGGGGCTTTCTTTTCGGCTCATTAAAGTCCGATAGACATGTATTTGGTTTCCAGGTACGGTTCAATGCCTTCCGTACCGCCTTCACGGCCGATGCCGCTTTCTTTCATTCCTCCGAACGGCGCTTGAACCGCGGACGGACCGCCGTCATTCCAGCCGATGATGCCGTATTCAAGCTGTTCAGAAATATAAATGCCGCGGCGGTAGTTTTCTGTGAAGAAATAAGCCGCAAGCCCGAACGGCGTATCGTTCGCAAGCTTGATCGCTTCATCAATATCTGAGAACGTAACGATCGGCGCAACCGGGCCGAATGTTTCTTCATGCATGATGTTCATGGATGTATCTACATCTGAAAGCACGGTCGGCGTCACGAAATAGCATCCTTTTTCATCGTTTTGGTCATACGTTCCGCCCGTCAGCACTTTTGCGCCTTTTTCCACGGCGTCATTAATTTGGCCGACGATTTTATCGAAGCCTTTTTTGTTGATGACAGGGCCGACGTTTACGCCTTTTTCAAGACCGTTTCCGACTTTGAGTTTCGCAGCTTCTTCACTCAGTTTTTTCGCAAACTCGTCTTTTACGGATTCGTGTACGATCAGCCGGTTCGCACAGACGCAGGTTTGGCCGGCATTTCTGAATTTAGAGGCCATTGTTTGGGCTACCGCCAGATCAAGATCAGCGTCTTCATCCACGATCAGCGGCGCATGTCCGCCAAGCTCCATTGACATATGTTTTACGGTGTCGGCGCTGTTTTTCATCAGGATTTTGCCGACAGGCGTTGAGCCGGTAAAAGTAATTTTACGGATTTTCGGGCTGCTGGTGAAGACGTTTCCGATTTCGGCTCCGTCACCGATCACCACTTGCAGCACGTCCTTCGGAATTCCCGCTTCATATGCGAGACGCGCAAGGGCGTAAGCGGAAAGCGGCGTATCCTCCGCCGGTTTGATGATGAACGTACAGCCTGCCGCCAAAGCGGGCGCGGCTTTTCTTGTAATCATCGCATTCGGGAAATTCCACGGCGTGATCGCGGCTACCGGGCCGACCGCCTGACGGGTGACGACAATCCGTTTGCCCGTTGTCGGCGCAGGTACGGTTCTGCCGTAAATCCGTTTTGCTTCTTCGGCGAACCATTCAATATAACCGGCGCCGTATAAAACTTCTCCGACCGCTTCTTCATACGGTTTGCCGTTTTCTTTCGTAATTAATTCCGCAAGTTCTTCTTTATTTTCAACAATCAGCTCATACCATTTTCTCAAAAGTGAGGCACGTTCTCCCGCTGATGTTTTGGACCATGATTGAAACGCTTGATGTGAACGTTCAATCGCTTTTTCAACATCTTCGGCCGTCTGCTGGGGGATGCTTTCGATCGCCTCTCCCGTTGCCGGGTTGTACACTGTTAATTGTTCTGGCATATTGAACATTCCTTTCTCTGCTATAGTAAAGCCATTGAATGCTTGTTGATGTATCTCACACTTTCATGATAGCAGACACATCCGCCGGCATTCCAATAATTGAACTCACAGAGCTGCTTCGATAATGGAAAGGCCTTCTTTGAGCTGCTCATCCGTCACGACAAGCGGCGTCAGGAATCTGATAATGTTGCCGTTAATGCCGGCCGTCAGCAGCAGCAGTCCGTTCTCGTTCGCCGTTTTAGCGATCGCCGCGGCTTTCGCTTTGTCCGGTTCCCGCGTGTCCGGATCTTTGATAATTTCGATGGCCGCCATCGCACCGAGTCTGCGCACTTCTCCGATACAGGCATGCTCTTTTTTCCACTCGAGCGCTTGATGCTCGATGATCCGGCCGATCTCCTCGGAACGCTGATTCAGCCCTTCTTCTTCAATAATATCCAAGACCGCGAGCGCAGCCGCACAGCCGAGCGGGCTTCCCGCATATGTGCCCCCGAGTTCACCCGGCGCGGCGGCATCAAGCATTTCCGCCCGGCCGATGACGCCGCTCAGCGGCAATCCGGCCGCAAGTGATTTGGATACGGTGATCAAATCAGGAACGGCTCCGAAATGCTCAATCGCAAAATATGTTCCCGTTCTGGCAAAACCGGTCTGGATCTCATCCGCTACAAAAACGATGCTGTGTTTTTTACAAAAAGCGGCGACGTGCTGCACGAAACGTTTTGACGGAATGATGAAGCCGCCTTCTCCCTGAACCGGCTCCATTACGACACAGGCGACGGTTTCCGGTGCAACTGCGGAGATAAAGAAATCCTCAAAAGCGCTGATGATAAAGTCGTCATACTGCTCGTCGCTCATGCCGGCCGGCTTTTGATAATAGTAAGGAAACGGCGCCTGATACACCTCTGAGGCAAATGGGCCGAAACCGAATTTATAAGGCTTCACCTTGCTCGTCATGCTCATCGTCATGTTCGTGCGGCCGTGGAACCCTCTTGTAAATGACACGACAGCCTGGCGCTTCGTATATTTTCTGGCGATTTTCACGGCGTTTTCCACCGCTTCCGCTCCCGAATTGAGAAAAATCGCTTTTTTCGCATGATCTCCCGGCGCAAGGGCGCAAAGTTTTTCGGCCAGCTCAATATAAGACGGATACATCATGACGTTAAATCCCGGGTGAATCAGATCCTCCGCCTGTTTCTTCACGGCCTCCACCACTTTCGGATGGGAATGGCCGACATTCAGCGTTCCGATCGCTCCGGCAAAATCAATGAATCGTCTGCCGTCCAAATCGTACAAAAGCGCCCCTTCCCCTTTTACGGCCATGCCGCGGTTTCCGTTGCCGACCCCCTTGGAAACGAATTGATCCCGTTTTTGCTGCCACTGGGCAGTTGTCACTTCCGTTGATGCTGTTCGACTCATAGATTCCATCCCCCTGCATTGTTTTCTTATCATTCTGACTTCTTTTTGGTATGATGAAAAGTACCAAAATCAATTTATCCATGGTATCAGAAAGGGGCAGGGTCTGGATGCTGACGATTTCCATTGATCATTCGGAAACGGCGGATTATATCTATCAGCAGATCTATCAGCACATAAAAGCGGCCGTTTTGAAGCGCAGCCTGATGCCTCATACAAAGGTGCCGTCTAAACGGGAGCTTGCCGAGACGCTGAAGGTCAGCGTGAATTCAGTGAATTCAGCTTATCAGCAGCTGCTTTCGGAAGGTTATTTATATGCAGTCGAAAGAAAAGGCTTTTTCGTGGAGGAAATTGATACGGTTTATCATGAAGAAGCGCCTTCGCTTCTATTGCCTGATGATTTGAAAGAGCGGGAGACGGATAAGAGCGGCTGGATTTCGTTTTCTCATATGAGCGTGGATACGGCGCATTTCCCTCTGAAAAGCTGGTTTCGCTGTGAGCATAAAGCAGCCGCCCGTTCATTTCATACACTCGGAGAACTCGTCCACCCGCAAGGTTTATATGAAGTCCGTGAAACAATTTCGCGGCTTATTTCCCTGACAAGGGGCGTTACATGCCGCCCGGAACAAATCGTGCTCGGGGCGGGCACGCAATTGCTGGTGCAGCTGCTGACGGAACTGCTGCCCGAAGACGCGCCCTACGCCATGGAGAACCCGGGATATATGAGGATGTACCGGCTGCTGCAAAACCTCGGGAAAAAGGTTGCAACGATCAGCCTTGATGAAAAAGGCATGTCCATGGACGAAATCGAAAAACGCCGGCCCTCTGTATTGATCACTACGCCTTCCCATCAATTCCCCTCAGGCGTGATCATGCCCGCTTCCCGGCGGATTCAGCTTTTAAACTGGGCCGCCGAACAGAACGGCCGCTTCATCATTGAAGATGATTATGACAGTGAATTTAAATATGACGCCGATACGATACCGGCGCTTCAAAGCCTTGACCGGTTTCAAAATGTCATCTACATGGGGACCTTTTCAAAATCCCTTTTCCCAGGTCTGCGCATCAGCTATATGGTTCTGCCGCCCGGGCTTTTGCGGACGTTCAAAGAGAGAACGTATGACCTGCATACGTGCAGCACGCTTGCCCAGCTCGCGCTGAAAGAATTTATCGAATCAGGTGAATATCAGAAACATATTAAAAAGATGAAGCAGCATTATAAGAACATGCGGGAACGCCTCATTTCGGCTTTGGAAGAAACATTCGGAGATAGAATCAGTGTAAAGGGCGCCAATGCGGGGCTTCATTTTGTCACTGAGTTTGACTGCGCCCGTTCAGAAAAAGAGATATTGGCACGGGCGGATGCAGAACAGCTCGATCTGTTTGCGATGAGCCGGTTCCGTCTGAAAACGGGAAGCGATTCAAATAAGCCGCAGCTCATTCTGGGATTCGCCCGCCTGAAGGAGAGCGATATTCAAGAAGGCGTCTACAGACTTTACCTGGCAGTTTTCGGCGCATAAAAAAACCCCCGGAATTCGGGGACTTATTTACCAGCGGTCCGGCTCTGTCTGCAAAATCGCCTCCAGCAGGCCGGGAAACGCCGCTTGTAAATCATCTTTGCGCAGGGAATAATAACGGTGCTTCCCGTCTATGCGCACTTGGGCGATCCCCGCTTCCCGCAGCACTTTGAAGTGATGGGACAGCGTTGATTTAGCGACCCGGACATCAGCGCAGGTTCCGCACGTTTTTTCTGTTGTTTCCGCCAATTGTTTGACCAGCTCTAAGCGGAGCGGATCACTCAGAGCATGAAGAACCTTTGTCAGCTGTAAGCGTTCGGTTTCAGGATGGTTTGGAATGTTCATGAGTCAAATGTAACACATAAAAGCGGCGGGTGACAATTTAGGCGGTGAGGGTTTTTCCTTTACCATTCGCAGCGAAACATGTTACAGTTAGTTCGATAATATTCGAACTATAACAAATTAACCCAATCAGGAGGAATAACAATGATCGTCTTACAGGCTTACATGAAAGTAAAAGCGGATAAACGCGAGGAATTTTTAGGAGAAGCGCAATCACTTGTTCAGCATTCACGCGCGGAAGAAGGAAATGTGCAATACGACCTTTTCGAAAAAGTCGGTGAGGAAAATACATTCGTCATGCTTGAGCAATGGAAAGATGAAGAAGCGATGAAATTCCACAACGCAACTGACCATTTCCAAGGATTTGTGGCAAAAGCAAAAGAACTGCTGAGTGCGCCGCTTGACGTCGTCCGCACAGAACTGTCAGAGTAACGAAAGGATGAATGACATGAACGAAGTCCTTCAATTATTAACAGACCACCGTTCCATCCGCAGCTACACAGATGAACCCGTATCGGATGAACAGCTGGACCTTATCATCCAAGCCGCTCAAGCAGCGCCGACTTCCATTAACGGCCAGCAATTTACCGTTATAGCGGTGAAAGATAAGGAACGGAAGAAAAAAATATCCGAATTGGCGGGCGGCCAGCCGTGGATTGACCAAGCGCCGGTTTTCCTTTTATTCTGCGCTGATTTTAACCGCGCCAAAATTGCGCTTGAAGAATATAATGATACACCGCTTGAGATCACGAACGGTTTAGAGTCCGTACTTGTGGGAGCCGTAGATGTCGGGATTGCGCTGGGTACGGCAACGGCTGCAGCTGAATCAATGGGACTCGGCACTGTGCCGATCGGCGCCGTGCGCGGCAAGCCGGACGAACTCATTGAATTGCTGAAACTTCCGAAATACGTTTTCCCGGTTTCCGGTCTCGTCATCGGCCATCCGGCAGACCGCTCCGCGAAAAAACCGCGTCTGCCGCAAGCAGCCGTTCTGCATCATGAAACGTATCAAGAAGAAGATGTAAGAACACATATCGAGGCCTATGACAAGCAGATGTCCGAATACATGAAAAAACGCACCGACGGACAGGAAACGAGAAACTGGTCACAAGGCATCACCTCCTACTATAAGCAGCTTTATTATCCTCACATTCGTGAAATGCTTGAAAAACAAGGATTTAAGACGGATAAATAAGCGGATCAGCCTGCCGGAACACTCCGGCAGGTTTTTTCTATTTCTCAAACAAAAGCGTTGACACTATGTAAAAATTTTTGTTAATATTTTCATCATATACTCATTGGTTTTCTGTGAACCGATGGGTTTTCTATTGTGACGAAAGAAGGAATCTGGGCTTATGAATGATAAGAAAACGGATATTCTGCTGGCGGCAAGAAAGCTTTTTTCCGGGAAAAGCTTTTCGTCAGTTTCGATGCAGGCGATCGCAGAGGAGTGCAAAGTCTCCAAAGCATCTTTATATAAGCTGTTTGAATCAAAGGAAGACCTGCTCCTGGAGCTGCTCGACTTTAACCAGAAACAGATGGTAGCCGCCGCTTCATTATTGAATGAAGAAACAAGCCTCTCCCCTGAGGAACGGTTTGCCAAAAAACTGATGGCTGAGCTTGAAGGCTTCAGGCGCAATCAGCAGTTTTTTAATATGCTGATGTACGGAAGCCCCTCTTCCATTAATGAGCGGGTAAAACGGCATATTCACAGGGCCCGCTCCACCTTTATCTGCTGGCATCGCGATTCACTGATTCAGACGTACGGCGATGACATTATTCCTTATGTATGGGAGCTGGTGATCGTCCTGCAGGGGCTCCTGAGAGAGTGCATCACGCTGATTAAGCTGGAAAAAGAACCGCTCGCCCTGGAGCCGCTCACGGAGTTTATCATCCGCCATCTCAATCTCATCGTCGAAAACAGGACAACCGAAACCGCTTTGCCTCAGGAGATGATTGACCTTTATATCGCCTCCGCTTCCTCATTTGAGCCGAAAGACAAAACCGTATTGCTGGCTGAAAGCCTGAAGGAACTGAAAGAAGCCGTCTCAGCCCTTCCGGAGGAAAAATATGACGCCGCAGGACTCGCTTCCGCGGCGGCTATGCTGGAGAAAGAATCAGCGGACAAACAGCCGCGGGATTTTCTCATCAAAGCGCTCATCGGTTATTTGGAGCAGGCCGGACCGCTGCACCAGCCGCTTGCAGCCGTTAAAACATTGCTCAAACTATAAAGAAAGAAGGAATCAGCTTGAATAAGAGTATTAAAACTGCACCATACAACCGCTCTGTCATCGTCGGGATTCTTTTGGCGGGTGCGTTCGTCGCCATTTTGAACCAGACACTGCTTATCACGGCGCTGCCGCACATTATGAATGACTTCAATATAGACGCCAACAAAGCGCAATGGCTGACAACGTCGTTTATGCTGACGAACGGGATTTTGATTCCGATTACCGCGTTTTTAATAGAGAAATTTACAAGCCGCACCCTCTTGATTTCCGCCATGAGTATTTTCACGGCGGGCACCATTGTCGGCGCATTCGCCCCGAACTTTCCGGTGCTCTTAACGGCCCGGATTATTCAGGCGGCCGGCGCCGGAATTATGCTGCCTCTCATGCAGACGGTATTTCTCACGATTTTCCCGATGGAAAAGCGCGGCCGCGCCATGGGTATGGTCGGCTTGGTTATTTCGTTCGCGCCGGCGATCGGCCCGACGCTTTCCGGATGGGCGGTCGAAGCATTCTCTTGGCGGTCTTTGTTTTATATTATCTTCCCGATCGCAGTCATCGATTTGCTTTTAGCGATTATTCTGATGAAAAACGTCACGACATTACGAGAAACACAGATTGATATTTTATCTGTGATCTTATCGACCCTCGGATTCGGCGGTCTGCTTTACGGCTTCTCAAGCGCCGGTTCATCAGGGTGGACCAGTACTGAAGTGCTGACTTCGCTGCTTGTCGGAGCGGCCGCGCTGATTTTCTTTATCGCAAGACAGATGAAGCTCAAAAAACCGATGCTGGAATTCCGCGTGTTTTCTTTCGGGATTTTCAGCCTGACCACCCTGCTCGGAACGCTTGTTTTCGCGCTGCTGATCGGAACGGAAACCATTCTCCCGCTTTACACGCAAAAAGTCCGGGGCGTATCCGCGTTTGATACCGGATTAATGCTTTTGCCGGGCGCGATTGTGATGGGGATGATGTCTCCGTTTATCGGCCGGGTGTTTGACAAAATCGGCGGAAAAGGCCTTGCGATGACCGGATTCTTCATCATCCTGCTCACGTCCCTGCCGTTTATGAATCTGACGGACTCGACGTCTCTCATTTGGATTGTCGTCGTTTATACCGCGCGGCTTCTGGGAACAGCCATGATTATGATGCCGGTGACGACAGCGGGGATCAACGCCCTGCCGCGCCACTTAATTCCGCACGGCACAGCCATGAACAATACCGTCCGCCAAGTCGGCGGTTCTATCGGTACGGCGCTGCTGGTTTCCGTGATGAGCAGCCAGGCCGCGCACGCAAATGCGTCAACTCCGGCAAACGCCGCCCTGCACGGCATGAATGCGGCATTTGTCGTAGCCGCCTGCATCGCGCTGGCCGGCTTCCTCCTATCTTTTATATTGAAGAAAAAACCGCGTCAGCCCGAGCAGCAGCAGGCCGTTACGCGGTAAACCAAAAAGAACCCGATCACGTATGTGACCGGGTTCTTTTTTTACTTCTCGATTCCGTCTTTTACTTCTTTCACCATTTGCGCCATGGATTCCAGGCCGCCTCCTGATAAATACCATGTAGCTGAATCAAGGTAGACAACATGGTTGTTTTTCACGGCTTTCACCGATTTTACATAATCATTTTCAACCACTTGTTTTGTTGAAGATTTTGTGCCGATCGCTGTTCCGCGGTCAACGACAAACATGTAATCAGGGTTTGTTTTGGCGATATATTCATAGGAAATGCTTTGTCCGTGCAGTGAGGCTTCAATGTTTTTGTCAGCCGGTTTGACGCCGAACACATCATGAATGAAGCCGTATCTTGATTTAGATCCGAACGCGCTGATTTTGCCGTCGTTCGCCATCACCACTAACCCGTTTTTATCCGTGCTGCTTGTCTTTTTCTTCAGATCGGCAATGGATTTGTCAATTTTCGCAAGCTTATCTTTCACTTCATTTTCTTTGTTAAAGATTTTGCCGATCACTTCGGTGTTGTGCTTGAATCTGTCAACGTAGTTTGTATAGTCATCATCAAGATAAATCGTCGGCGCGATTTTTGAGAACTCTTTATAAGAATCAGATTGTCTGTGGGCGATAATGATTAAATCCGGATCAATATCCGCGACTTTTTCAAAATCCGGTTCTTTTAAACCGCCGGTATTGGCGTATTTATCACTTTTATATGAAGATAAGTATTTTGGAAGGTTTTGTTTCGGAAGTCCCGCCACGTGATCCTGTAAACCGAGTTCATCCATCGTGTCCAGCATTCCGAAGTTGAATACGACGACTTTTTTCGGATTCTTCGGCACTTTGACTCCTTCTTTGTTCAGGTCATCTTTGATTGTGATTGTTTCTTTTGATTTGCCTGATGTTTTGTCCCCGTTTCCGCATGCAGAAACAACAAAAATCGTAACTAGCGCAATGAATAGCAATGCGAATTTTTTCATGATTTTCACCTCATCTGGTTTTTAAGAAAAGTACACACCGATCCGCTGACTGTCAATCTCTTGAATCGGGATGGTCATATCATAAATATCTTCAAGCACGGAGGTTTCAATGATCTCCTCCGCCGGCCCTTCTTTGACGATCCGGCCGTTTTTCAGTGCGACGATATGGTCTGAATATACGGATGCGAAGTTGATATCGTGAATCACTACGACGACCGTTTTTCCGAAGTCTTCCACAAGCCGCTTCAACAGCTTCATCATTTCAACGGAATGCTTCATATCTAAATTGTTCAGCGGCTCATCGAGAAAAATATAGTCGGTATCCTGAGCGATGATCATCGCGATAAATGCCCTCTGGCACTGGCCTCCGCTGAGCTGATCGAGGTATTTATCCTTTAATTCATCCAGCTTCATATAACTGAGGGCCTGGTTGATATGCACCCAATCTTCATCCGTCAGTTTCCCTTGGGAATACGGAAATCTGCCGAAGCTGACCAGGTCTTTAATTGTCAGTCTGATATTGATTTGGTTCGTCTGCTTCAAGATGCTGATTTTTTTCGCCAGATCGTTGCTTTTGCAGGCCCCGATCTCTTGCCCGTCGACCGTGATTTCCCCGGAATCCGTCTTAATCAGCCGGCTCATGATAGACAGCAGCGTGCTTTTTCCCGCGCCGTTCGGACCGATAAATGAGGTGAGCCTGCCCTTTTGAATGGATAGAGACGTTTTCTCAAGGACGGTTTTCCCTCCGTATTGTTTGCTTACATTTTTGACCTCTACCATGATTTATTCTCCTTTAACAGCAGATAGATAAAATAAATCCCGCCGGCAAAATTAATGATGACGCTCAGCGTCGTGGAAAACGTGAACACTTTCTCCACGACGAACTGGCCTCCGACGAGCGCGACGATGCTGATCAGGACAGAACCCGCGATTAAATACGTGTGCCTGTAGGTTTTTAAAAACTCTCTCGCCAGATTGACGACAAGCAGTCCTAAAAACATAATCGGCCCCACAAGAGCCGTAGAGACAGACACAAGAATGGCGACGACAATGAGCATCTGTTTCACAAGCTTATCGTAATCAATCCCCAGGTTGACGGCGTGCTCCCTGCCGAGCGACAGCACGTCAAAAAACCGCGTGAACCGCCAGACATAAATGCCCGTCAGAAGAAAGACAGCACCGGCAAACCATAAAAGATCGGTGTTGATATTGTTAAAGCTGGCAAACATTTTGTCCTGAACAACCTGGAACTCATTCGGATCAATCAGCATCTGCATAAAGGATGACAGACTGTTGAACAGCGTGCCGAACACGACGCCGACAAGCAGAAGGAAAAACACGTTCCGCCCCTCGCCTTTAAACATGAGCTGATACAAAACGAGTGACAAGAGCACCATCAGTCCGACGGAGATGACGAAATTAAGATTTTTGTTCATCATGACGATATTCATTGAACCGAACAGGAACACGATGACGGTCTGAATGAGCATATACAGGGAATCGAGGCCTAAAATGCCCGGTGTCAGTATGCGGTTATTTGTAATCGTCTGGAAGATGACCGTTGAAAACGCGATCGCTCCTCCGGTAAGCATCATGGCAAGCACTTTGAAGCATCGTCTCGGCAGGGAGTATTCCCAATTGCCCAGTCCGTAGAACAGGAAGAATCCGATACATATCATGGCGAGCGCCGCCAGCAGCGTAATTTTTTTATTATGACTCATATGCTTTTCTCCTTAACAGCATATACAGGAAGATGCCGCTGCCGATAACACCGACCATCAGGCCGATGGAAATTTCGTACGGGAAGATGATCACCCTTCCCAAAATGTCGCAAAACAGTACAAAAACAGCGCCCAAGAGAGCGGTGTGAGGCAGGCTGCTCCTCAGGTTGTCCCCTTTGTAAATCGACACCATATTGGGAATGATCAAACCGAGAAACGGCAGCATCCCGACGGTCAGGATCACCAGTGAAGCGATGAGCGACACGATAATCAGACCGATATTAACGACGCGTTTGTATTTCAGGCCGAGATTGACGGAAAAGCTCTCTCCCATTCCCGCCACCGTAAATTTATCCGCATACACATAAGCGATGATCACCAGCGGGATACTCAGATATAAAAGCTCATACCGGCCTTTGACGACCAGTGAAAAATCTCCCTGCAGCCAAGATGACAGGTTTTGGATCAGATCGTATTTATATGCGATAAACGTGGCGATTGAGCTGACGATGTTCCCAAGCATTAAACCGACGAGAGGAATAAAAATCGCATCATTGAACTTGATTCTCTCGAGGATTTTCATGAAAAGGAAATTTCCCGCCAACGCGAAAACGAAAGCGATAGACATTTTCACAAGCGGACTCGCTGACGTAAAAAGCATTAATGAAATCAAAATTCCGAGCCTTGCCCAGTCCATCGTTCCCGCAGTCGTCGGCGATACAAATTTATTCCGGCTGATCTGCTGCATGATTAATCCGCAGATGCTCAGGCTCATGCCGGCGATGATAATGCTCACCAAACGCGGCAGCCGGCTGTCAAATAATGTACCTGCCTGTTCTTTATTTAAATGAAAAATATCCAGCGGCGACAAATCTTCTACACCGATAAATATAGAAGTACACGCCAAAACCGCCAGTAGCAAAAGTAAGTAACGTAGCTTCATGCTGCCTCCCTGCACCCATCACAAACGGTATGACTGATTGCCAAACAACTCCCATATATCCCACTCGTAATGATTATCATTATCAACGACAATTATAATCTTATCATCTTTCCAAGCGCAGTCAATACAGTTTTGCTTTCAAAAGCGGTCATCCGCGGGCCGTACACTAAATTGTCTTACAATCAGTCTATCAAGAATTTGCAGGATTTTCTATAACCTTCATTTGGCTGCTTATCATTTTTTGCACATGATGACACGCTTGAGGGAAACAATCTGACAAACAGCGGCAAAATTCCTCCATGAAAATACAAATGTTCTCCCCACGTAGAAAAAATCCTTGATTTACATGTTTGAAAGAGAGATAATAAAAATTAAATTTGTGAGAAAATTTAAATATTAGGGGATGTAAATCATGAAAGTTGTAAAATTCGGAGGCAGCTCTCTTGCGTCAGGAGCCCAGCTTGAGAAAGTGTTTCAAATCGTGACGGCTGATCCCGCGCGGAAAGCCGTCGTCGTATCGGCACCGGGAAAACGCTTCTCGGACGATACAAAGGTGACGGATCTGTTAATCCGCTGTGCGGAGCATTATTTACAAAAAGGTGCAGCGCCCGAGCTTGCCGAAACGGTCATTGAGCGGTACGCCGCCATCGCGCGTGAGCTGAACCTGGATTTCTCTATTATAGAAAGAATCCGCAGTGACCTATTCGCTCTCTTAAACAGCTGTAAAACCAATCCCGAACAATATATGGATGCGGTGAAGGCGAGCGGCGAGGACAACAACGCGAAGCTGATCGCAGCCTACTTCCGGCGCCGGGGCGTGAAAGCGGAATACGTAAGTCCGAAAGAAGCGGGGCTGTTTGTGACGAATGAACCCGGAAGCGCGCAGGTGCTCCCTGAGTCTTATGATCATTTGTACCGCCTGAGAAACCGGGAAGGCTTGATCATTTTTCCGGGATTTTTCGGTTACACGAAGGAGCATGAGATTGTGACGTTTTCCCGGAGCGGTTCTGATATTACCGGCTCCATTCTCGCCAACGGCTTAAAAGCTGACCTGTACGAAAACTTTACTGATGTGGACGCCGTCTATTCCGTCAACCCGTCAATCGTGCGGCATCCGAAAGAAATTAACGAACTGACGTATCGGGAAATGCGTGAGCTCTCCTATGCCGGATTTTCCGTTTTTCATGATGAAGCGCTGATTCCCGCATTTCGGGCCGGCATCCCCGTTCAGATTAAGAATACGAATAATCCGGATGCGAAAGGAACACGCGTCGTCAGCAGCCGTGACAATACGAACGGGCCAGTCATCGGCATCGCAAGCGACACGGGCTTTTGCAGTATTTACATAAGCAAATATTTAATGAACCGGGAAATCGGTTTCGGCCGCAAAGCCCTTCACATTTTGGAGGAAGAAGGATTGACGTATGAACACGTTCCATCCGGCATTGACGACATCACAATCATCCTTCGGCACAATCAGATGGACTCAGAACTGGAACACAGGCTCGTCACCCGTCTGAAGCAGGAGCTTCAAGCAGATGAAGTCACAGTCAGGCACAATCTGGCGCTGATTATGGTCGTCGGGGAAGCGATGCGCCATAATGTCGGCACAACCGCCAGGGCATCCAAAGCACTGTCGGAAGCCGGCGTCAACATCGAGATGATCAATCAAGGGTCCTCGGAAGTCAGCATGATGTTCGGAGTGAAAGAAGAACAGGAAAAACACGCGGTGCGGGCGCTGTATGACGAATTTTTCGCCGGAGTCTTACTCTCATAGGACACCGCCTCTTTTTTCTCTTGTCCACTAATATCCCTTACAAAGCAGCTTCTTTTACATATTGTATGGTATAGACAATATGGAGGTGAAGCTCATGTCAGGATATTCAGGAGTCAGCTCTTTCGCTTTGATCGTTGTTTTATTTATCCTGTTGATTATTGTTGGTACTGCCTTCGTTGGCGGTTTCTAAGCATCACTCCGTCTATATGAGGACGCTGCGGGTTTTGACCTGCGGCGTTTTCTTTTGTTTTCCGCCGCTGTCCGAGTCCGGCCGCGCAAAAAAAAAGACTGCCGGGAACATTCTCGGGGCAGTCTTTTCCTTTGTTCAGGTTATTTTCTTCTCACGTCATTCCTCTTTCAGCTACATGGAATTCAGCCTGATCTGTCTGGCCTGCACCTGTCACTGTAAAAATCGCGGCGGCTGCTAAACAAATAACAAACCATTTAGATTTCAATTTCATACAAACCCTCACTCCTTTGTATTTGTTTCCTTGCCTCTTCGACTTTCAGAAAATAGTCAGAAGAAATTTTAAAGCAATTTTGTTCATAGTAATATTTAGCTGCTTCTAGTGCTAAATCCTCTATATCGGCGTATAAATTTTTATCTTCCAGGTAACGGAAACACGCGCTGATTGTTTCCTCATCCGGTTTCGCCTGATACAGAGCCTGCAGCCATTCGAATTTTACCGTGTAAACGGGATCGTCTGTTTCTTTAGCATATTCATATCCCCGCTTGTGATATTCCGACGCTTTTTCTTTTTTTCCGAGTTTAAAGTAAATGAGTGTGATTAGAAAATATGCTTGAGGAAGAGAATTGACGATTCTTTGTGATTCAAATGTATCGACCGCCCGTTCAAAGTACGGAATCGCTTCACCGATGCGGTCCTGATTGTAGTAGCACAGTCCGAGGTTATACAGCGCCCTCCCGACAAGCTGCGCTTTTTGTTCTTTTTCGGCCATTTGCAGAGCGTGCTGAAAATGTTTGGCCGCCTGTTCAAAGCGCCTTTCATCCATTAAATTGACGCCGAATACAAAATGGCATTGAATGATCCGGACGTTATATGTGTCCTGCTCTACGTAAATTTCATAAGCGTTTTTTATATGTATCAAAGAAAAATACGTTTGTTTCATATGATAATAAGCTTCGGCCACTTTAAAATAAAACTCCGCCCGTTCCACGTGGTCCGATACGAAGGCCAGTTTTTTCTCAGCTTGTTTATAATATGTAATCGCTGAGATAAATTCTCTTTTATCAAATTCAAACATGCCTTTGAAAAAGTTGACGTAATAATCGAGAAGCCCTTTGAGGCCGGCCTGGCTGTTATCAATGTTATCAAGAATTTCCGACAGGGTCGGCTGGTCTTCTATCTTCAGTTTTTCCAGCGGCTCCAAGTAGTCCAGCATCAGCTGATGGCGAAATTCCATGAGGGAATAATAAAGCACTAAGTTCGAATCAGGCTCCATACGGTCAAGCTCTTGTTTGATCTCGGCTTTCAAGATCTCCGCATCCGGCACGCTGAATGTTCTGATGTATCGATACCACTCGTTAATTTTCTGCCCGACTGCTGAAGAAGGAATTAACCCGCTCTTCATTCCTTCACCCTCCCCATCCAAGACCTGTTTACCAGTTATTTTATCACGTTTCCGTCTCTTTCCATCCCGAAAAACACGCAAACTTTGTTTCGGCAGAGCGCAATTTTCCGAGTGGAGTTAAAACAGACGGCGGCCAGACGGGACCGCCGGTTTCAAGATTATTCATTTTTCGTATTCAGCGGAAGGCGGATTGTAAAGGTCGTGCCTTTTCCTTTTTCGCTGTTAATATCTATCGTACCCTTGTGCATTTCGACGAGCTGCCTGACGATGGACAGGCCGAGTCCGTATTCGCCGTATGCCGTATTCCTCCGGGACACGTCCGCCTTATAAAACCGCTCCCATATATGCTCAATTTCCTCTTTGGAGATGCCGATCCCGGTGTCTTCGATTTCAATCACCGTTTCTTTATAGCCTTCATACCCGCGCAGCGTGATGTCTCCCTTTTGCGTAAATTGTATGCTGTTTTTCGTGATGTTGACGAGAATCTGGATCAGCCTGTCATAATCGGCGAACACTTTGACGCCGTCCTCCACTTGAATACGCAGCTGATTTTGTTTTTCCTCCGCCTGCTGATTGAGATGCTCTTTAATAATTTCAAACACCTCGATGAGCGGCAGGCTGAGCTTGTCCAGTTTGATTTGCTGGGATCTGATTTTTTCATAATCCAGGTTTTCTTTCACGAGCCTGAGCATCCGCTTCGTTTCTTCGCTGATCAGCGAGAAGCATTTCTCTTTATCTTTTTCCGGGATGGTGTTGCTGTTAAGCCCCTCCACAAGTCCGTTAATGGTCGTCAAAGGCGTTCTCAGCTCATGGGAGACATCGGCGATAAATTGGCGCCTCCGTTTTTCGAGGCGGTCAATCTGCTCTCTCGATTGCTTCAGATTTTTGGCCATGATGTTGAAATCGGAAGCCAGCATGCCGATTTCATCGCCGCCGCTGTTCTTGAGCGAAATATCGTAATCACCGGATGCCACTTTTCCGGTCGCATCCCGCAATGTCTGAATCCGCTTGACGTGAAATTTAGATAAAAGCCAGCTCAGCAGAATCGTGATGATAAGGGTGCTGATGATCGCGTAAATCATATAGCGGTTGACCTGGCTGATCATCTGCTCGACCCCTCTGACGGGAGACACGAGCAGCACCGCTCCTTTAAATTGATCGTTGATAAAAAGCGGCTTTGCGACAAGGGATACTTCTAAGCCTTCCGTATTAAAACGGTTCATCTCCGCTCTGATCTGAACGGTTTTCCCTTGCTTCAGCATGTGCCACTCTTTACTTTTCAGCTTCTCGCGCGGCGGCATATCGTCAGGAAAAAAGTAAGGCTGCTGATGTTCATCAAAAATAATAAATCTGGTCTCGCGCGTTTTTAACATGTCCTGATACGGATACAGGCGGCGCAGATCAAGATCGCGGCCGTTCAGCTCACTTGTGATCTGCTGGGCGTAAGATGACAGCTCATCCACTTTATTTTGATACGCAAAATCTTTCACAAAGTGCGAAAACAGGGAAATGATGATGAAAAAGGCCAAAATCAAAATGCTGACATGGCTTAACAGCAGCTGATATAAGTATTTAATCCTCATCAAATTTGTATCCTACCCCCCACACCGTGTATAAAAACGGTTTTTCGTCACTGGACAGTTTTTTGCGCAGCCGTTTAATATGAACATCAACCGTACGTTCATCGCCGTAAAATTGATAGCCCCACACCTGCTCAAGCAGCTGCTCTCTCGAAAAAACCTGGCGCGGGTTTTGTGCGAGATAAAAGAGCAGATCGAATTCCTTCGGCGTCAGATTCTCGACAGGTTTTCCGTGCAGAAACACTTCCCGCGTCTTCTTATTGATTGAAAAACACGCCGTTTCGATCAAGTCGTCGCTTTTTACGGCCTGCCCCGTCGCCCGGTATCTTCTGATCACCGCTTTAATCCGCGCTACTAGTGTCAGCGGGCTGAACGGCTTGGTGACATAGTCGTCGGCCCCCATTTCAAACCCGATCACCTGATCAGACTCCGTGTCCTTTGCGGTCAGCATAATAATCGGCACACTGCTCGTCTCTCTTATTTTCCGGCAGATCGTCACTCCGTCCATGGATGGGAGCATAATGTCCAGAATGACCAAATCCCAGTCCTCTTCCGTGAACCGCTGATAGCCTTCCACTCCGTCATGGACAAATTCGGCTTCAAATCCTTCTTTAAAAAAGAACATTTCCGTCATGGTGCATACGCTTATATTATCTTCTATCATTAATATCTTCATTTGTTCCTCCGCTTATCTTGACGCTTTTTCTTATAATAGCACCATTTTACCCGGATGTTTTCGGGTTTCACAAATGTTAGTTTTTATTTCATCACCCGGAAATAGTTTGTTCATATTTTTTTCATACATTTCTCCTACGATATACATATCGGATGGCCGGTGCTAAAGAAGGCCGGTTTTACAAGATCTGACATCCATACGGAGGAACAGACATGAACTTTATAAAAAGAGCCTTTTGGAGCATGAAGGCAAAAAAGGGAAAAACATTTTTGCAGCTGGTTGTGTTTTCAGTGATTTGCATTTTTGTCCTGTCCGGTCTTGCGATCCAGTCAGCGGCAAAGAAATCAAGCGAACTGGCAAGGCAGCAGCTCGGCGGGAGCGTCACACTCCAGGCTGACCGCCAAAAGCAAATGGCGCAGCAGCAAAAAGACGGTGAAAAGAGGACGTTTGAATCAACGCCGATTTCCGTCTCAGATGCCAAGAAGCTTACATCTTTACAGCATGTTAAAAATTACAACTTCCTCACGACAGCGTCAGCAAATGCAGAAAGCTTTGATGCGATAAAAAGCTCAGGCGAATCAGCCGATAACAGTTCCGGCGCCGGCCGTTTTCAAGGCGGCGGAAGACAGATGATTTCAGCGGATATCTCGATCGAAGGCGTGCTCTCTACGGCATTGCTTGATGATTTCACGGACGGGAGCTCAAAAATCACTGACGGACGCGCCATCACAAAAACAGATGCGGACGCAAAAGTCGCCGTGATTAATGAAACGCTGGCAGATCAAAACAAGCTGAAGGTCGGCGGCTCCATTACCGTTTCCTCAGCAGCGGATGATTCTGTGAAAACGAAGCTTAAAATTGTGGGAATCTATAAAACAACATCATCAGGAGACGATCAGGCACAGCATTTTTCATTCTTAAATCCTGACAATAAAATCTATACGCCTTACACCGCCGCGGCGGCGTTAAAAGGGTTTGATAACAAAAACAAAATCAGCTCAGCCGTTTATTATATGGATGATGCCAAATATATTGACTCATTCGTTGCGGCTGCGAAAAAAACATCTATAGATGATAAAACCTACGCGCTGACGACAAATGATCAGGTGTATCAGCAAATGGTCGGCCCGATTGAAAATGTCGCGTCATTTTCTAAAAACGTGGTATACCTTGTATCCATCGCGGGCGCGGTCATTCTTGGGTTGATCGTGATGATGTCGATCAGGGAACGTAAGTATGAAATGGGTGTCTTGATGGCGATCGGCGAAAAGCGCTGGAAGCTCATCGGACAATTCTTAACGGAAATTCTGGTTGTCGCGGTTATCGCCATCGGGATCGCATCCGTCACGGGCAGCCTTGTGGCGAATCAGCTCGGAAATCAGCTTCTTTCCCAGCAGGTCAGCTCAGCCGATGATTCGCAGCAAACAAGCGGCTGGGGCGGAGGAGAAATGCCGCGGGGAGGCGGCATGTTCGGTCAGCATTCATCCGGCGCGGATGTCATCAGTACAATGCAGGTAAACGTCTCGCTGAATGACCTTCTGATTCTTGGCGGAATCGGCGTCGCAATTGCCGTCATTGCCACATTACTGCCGTCTGTATCAGTCATGCGGCTTCACCCTAAAACGATCCTGACCAAGCAGGAATAAGAGGAGGCAGCATAATGAGCCTATTAACCTTTCAACAGACCGGCTACTGGTACCAAGACAAATCACAGCCGCTGTTTCAGGATATAACGATCAGCTTTGAAAAAGGGAAGTTTTATACAATTGTCGGCGCCTCCGGAACGGGAAAAACAACGTTTCTGTCTCTGGCGGGCGGCCTTGACACACCTAAAGAGGGAAGCATCCTTTATAACGGAGAAGACATCTCCAAAATCGGATTAACCAAATTCAGAAATCAATATGTCTCTATCGTCTTTCAATCTTATCATCTGATCCCGTATATGACGGCGCTCCAGAATGTCACAACGGCGATGGAGATCACCGGCTCTAAGGAGAACAACAAAGATGCGTTCGCGCTCAGCATGCTGAAAAAAGTCGGCTTCACCGAACAGCAGGCCCGTCAGCGGGTGCTGACATTAAGCGGCGGACAGCAGCAGCGCGTTTCAATTGCGCGGGCTTTCTGCTGTGACACGGATTTGATTTGCGCGGACGAGCCGACGGGAAATCTCGACGAGGATACGTCAAAGGAAATCGTCCGGCTCTTTCAGGACTTGGCGCATAAAGACGGCAAATGCGTCATCATGGTTACGCACGACGAACAAATTGCCAAAGTTTCGGATATCAACATCCGCTTATCAAGAGGAGGTTTCACGGTAAAAGAAAACGGCACGGCCGTTTCCTGATACCGCGCCCCTGCCAGCGCAGACAGGGGCGCACCCTATATCCCCCTATTCAATAGAAGTGAACGTAAAAAGAGCGAGGGCTGCATCCCCCCGCTCTTTTTATTTATATCAGCTGTAAATAACGGTCCATATTTGATTGTCCGGCTGCTTTGATCAATTCTTCCGCCTTTTCCTCTTCCCCCGGCAAAGCGAGCCGGAGTTTGTCTTCAATGTCTTTTTCAGAAAGGCCGTTTCCCGGCGCTCCCTTCGGACAGTCGATACGTGTTTCATAGACATGACCGCCGGAAGCCGTAACCCGTACAATTGTAAAACGGCCCTTCGGAACGGCGTTTTCAGCCGGCTGAATTTGGTCATCGCAGCTGCGGTGAATCCGCTCAAATCCTTTTTGAAAGGATTCCGGAATCGGCTCGGATGTGAAATGTTCAACTGAAAAATCCTTATCGTGCAAAGCTAAGGTGATCACATATTCCACGCTGAACCGTCCCGCTTCGCCTGTTTTCGGGCGCCGTTCTGTCAATGCGGCGTCACCGCCCGGCGGATAAATCACGTCGATCCGTTCCGTTTGGCCGAAAGTGAGACCATGTTCGGCCTTCAGCTTGAGAATGGCGTCCGCCGCATGATGAGCCGCCGAGCAAAACGGATAAACCTTAAACCAAAGTCCCGGGCTCACGATCCGCCAAGGTTTTCCCCACCCGTTTACAAGCAGGGTTTCTGCCCGTTCAAGATCGCCGTACAGTCCGAAAAAACCTTTCTCCCCGTCGAGCGCATGAACTGAGCCGCCGAAACCGGCCTTTGCAAGCGTTACGGCGAACAACCCGGCTTGAGCAGCCAGTCCGGCGTGGAGCGGCTTCATTTCTGTCCCGAATTGCACTCTCATGCCTCCGGAGCGGGCAGCCGCAAACCCGATTGCTTTCTGCAATTGGGTTTGATTCAGATTCTCCGCGAATCCGACGGCGCATGCGGCCGCAATGGCACCTAACGTTCCTGTATTGTGCCAGCCTTTCTCGTAATGATGCCTTCCAGCTGACTCACCGAGCCGCGCCATCACTTCGATTCCCGTCACATAAGCACCGAGAAAACGGCTTTTGTCTATACGGCCGGCTGATGCGGCTGCAATCAAAGCCGGAAGGATGACTGCGCTCGGATGTCCTCTTACATCAGAATGAACATCATCAAAATCAAGCGCATGTGCGATGAAGCCGTTAATGAGCGCGGATTGGGACGGCGCGGTTTTTTGATTTCTGCCGATAAGCGGCGCTATCGGCACCCCGCCTTCTTCTTCGGCCAGTTTTACCAGCTTTTCAACTCCTTTATCCCGTCTCCCCGCAAAGGCTGCCGCTGTAAAATCAAGCAGTCCTTTGCGCGCTTCTTTCATCGCTTCAGCGGATGTTTCCGGCACAGACGACATGACGGCCTGAGCAAGCCCGGCCGTCAGATTTTCCGTATTCAATCCGTCTGCTCCAATACGTTGACGGTCAGCCGGGCGAAAAACTCAGCCGCTGCCGGGAGCGCTTTTTCGTCGAGTGTGAAGGCGGGATGGTGCCATTCTTCTGTTCCGTTTGTTCCCATCCAGACGAAGAAGCCGGGGATTTTTTCTTGATATAACGCGAAGTCTTCGCCGCCGGGCGACTGTTCTGCCCGAACGGTTTGAAGCCCGAGATCTTCAGCCGTTTGTTCCGCCGCCTGAATGAAACGGGCGTCGTTCATCACTGACGGAAGGTAAGGATACCAGCGGAATTCGGCTTCTGCCCCGAACCCTGCCGCGATTCCTTCGGCAACCCGCTTCATATGTTTCGGAACAGCGTCACGCGCTTCCTTTTGAAACGTCCGGACAGTGCCTTCCATTTCAACATGGTCCGGGATGACATTCCAAGAGCTGCCGCCCTGAACTCTTGTGATGCTGACGACGGCATTGTGAAGCGAGCTGATATTTCTGCTGACAACTGATTGCAGGCCGCCGATGATCTGCCCTGCCGCCTGAATCGGATCAATGCTGTTATCAGGGATTCCGGCGTGGCCGCCTTTTCCTTTAACGGTGATTTCAAAGCGGTCGACACTCGCCATCAGCGGGCCTTCTTTCAGTCCGACCGTGCCGACGGGGAGGTCAGGTTTGTTATGCATGCCGAATATCGCCGATACACCGTCAAGCGCGCCGGCTTCAATGACCTGTCTTGCTCCGGCGGCGATTTCTTCTGCGGGCTGAAAAATAAACCGCACCGTTCCTTTCAGCTCATGCTTTCTCTCATTTAATAAGAAAGCCGTGCCGAGAATAGATGCCGTATGGAAATCATGGCCGCAGGCGTGCATCACGCCGCTGTTTCGCGAAGCAAACGGAAGGTTTGTTTTCTCTTCGATCGGCAATGCGTCGATGTCCGCTCTGACGGCGATGACGGGGCCGCTTTTGTCTCCTTTGATTTCAGCGATCACTCCGGTTTGAAGTTTCGGCACATCAAGAACCGTGATTCCTTCTTCCTCCAGCCAGCGGCGGATTTTATTCGTCGTTTCGTATTCCTCGCCTGACAGCTCAGGGTGTTCATGAAGGTCGCGGCGGATATTGATTAAACGTTTGTTTAATGATTCATACGTTTCATTTGCCATTTCTTCTTCTTCCCTTCTTAGACAAGTTCGGCGGGCTCTCCCACTTGCTTAATGAATTTTTTCGTCCGTTCGTTCTGCGGATTGTCAAACAGCTCTTCCGGCGTTCCCTGTTCGATGATGCGTCCGTCTGCCATAAAAATAACCTTGTCGGCCACTTCACGAGCAAAAGCCATCTCATGCGTGACAATGATCATGGTTGTCTGTTTTTCGGCAATTGATTTGATGACTTGGAGCACCCCGGCTACAAGCTCAGGGTCAAGGGCCGAAGTCGGTTCATCCAGTAAAATCGCGTGAGGATCAACAGCCAAGGCGCGCGCAATCCCGATCCGCTGCTGCTGCCCGCCTGACATCGTAATCGGGTAGCTGTCCGCTTTGTGTTCTAAACCGACTTGCCGCAGCAGATCCATACCGATCTGTTCCGCTTCTTTTTTCGGTTTCTTTTGCGCGGTGATCAGCGCCTCTGTCACATTTTGCAGGGCGGTTTTGTTTTTGAACAGGTTGTAATTCTGAAACACCATCGCCGTCTGCTGGCGAAGCTTATGAACGTCTTTGCGCGAATAGGACGCTGCATTCAGTTTTGCATCACCGATTTCAATGATGCCGTCATCCGGGCGCTCCAGCAGATTCAAACAGCGGAGGAGCGTTGATTTTCCCGAGCCTGACGGGCCGATGATGGCCGTGACTTCGCCGCTTTTGATCTCAAGATCGATCCCGTCAAGTACGGTAAGGTCTTTAAATGCTTTTCGAATATGTCTGACTTGTATCATCCTGAGCCTCCTCCTATGTGCGATAAGGCTTGCTGATCGCCCGTTCGAGCAGATCCTGCAGCACACTGTAAATAATCGTAAGAATCCAGTACATGACCGCGACGGCTAAATACGTCTCAAAATATTTGAGGTTGCCTGATGCGTACATTTTTCCTTGGGCGAACATTTCCATCACTCCTAATGTAAAGGCGAGCGATGTTTCTTTTAACAGGCCGATAAATGTATTTCCCGTCGCGGGAAGCGCGTTTCTGACGGCTTGCGGGAAAATGATCCGTCTGTACGCCTGGGATTTTGTCATTCCGACAGACAGACAGGCTTCAAGCTGCCCCTCATCGACTGAGTTGAGCGCCGCGCGGAAGATTTCGGCCAAGTAGGCGGCATTCTTCAGGCTTAACCCGATAATCGCCGCAGTTAACGCCGTCATCTTGCTCATTCCGGGAAACAGCTGAGGCAGGCCGTAATAAATTAAGAAAAGCTGCACGAGCGTCGGCACGCCCCGGAAAAATGAAATATACACCTTTGACAGCTGGTGAAGCACAGGAACACGATTTTTTGTGATAAGCGCTAATATAAGGCCGCCGATCACGGCAAATACCATGGCCGCGACGGCCATTAGTAATGTGATCGGCAAGGCTTCGATTAACGCGGGAAAAGCTGAAAACATAAATCCCCAATCAATGCTGTTCATTCTCGATTTTCACCGCCGTTTCTTAATGCTTTGCTTCCGTTGTGATATCTTCGTTAAAGTACTTTTCAGACAGCTTTTTCAGAGTGCCGTCTTTCCGCAGGTCTTCAATGGCTTTGTTTACTTTTTTGCGGATTTTATCGTGAGCCGCATCTTTCGCAAACGGGAAAGCGACTTTTTCATAGACAATCGGGTCTCCTGCTAATTTCAGAGGCAGACCGGTCTTTTTGATCTGGGCGATCAGGACGCTGCGGCTGTTTACATAAGCGTCAACCCGTCCGTAAGCCACGTCTTTCAGCGTACCTTCTTGTGTTTCATATGTTTTAATGTTGATTTTTTTATCCGGGTCCTTGCTCTCAAGGTTTTTCGCGTGGTTTGAGCCCAGAACGGCCGCCACTGTTTTTCCTTTCAGATCGTTGACTGATTTGATGTCTTTGTTATCGTTTTTGACGACGATTTGAGTGCCCGCATACGAATACGGTTCTGTGAAGTTATACGTTTTCTTGCGTTCGTCCGTGACAGCGACTTGGTTAGAGATGGTGTCGAGTTTGCCGGTCTGGAGCTCTCCCATCAGACCGCTGAATTCAAGCAGCTTCCAGTCCAGTTTCATGTTGATTTTTTTCGCGACGGCTTCCATGACATCCACGTCAAAGCCGGTCAGCTTGCCGTTTTCTTTATATGCGAACGGATAGCTTTGTCCCGTGGCGCCTACATGCAGTACGTTATCGCCGCCTTCGCTTTCTTTTCCGTTTCCGCATGCTGATAAGACCGCCAAAAGCGCGGCAGACAGCAGCAAAGCCCATGTTTTCTTCTTCATTGAAATCCCGCCTTTTCCTATTAAAATGTTAATCCTGCAATTGTTTTTTTAAATAAATGGTGATGTGCCCTTTTCCTAAATCCTTTTCGCCTGCACGGACGTAGCCTTTCCGCTCGTACATGCCGATCAGCCACGGATGCTTGTCCGCTGTGCCCAGTGACACGAAAGGCGCTTTTAATGTATCGCGGAGCACTGTATTCTCCAGCCACTCCAGCATGTCCGAGCCCGTCCCTTTTTTTCCGGTTTCAGGATCGACGGCGAACCACCAAATATGAGGGACACCATACGGCCCGGGATTCGGCCCCCACGGCATCCGCAGAGAAATCGTCGCCAGAATCCGTCCGTCTTCTTCCAAAACGTAACAGGCGTTTTTTTGTATGTTATTCAAAACGAGCTCCTTATCCGCCGTGGCAGCGGCAAAGTTGATGCCGAGCTTGCGGATCGGTTCATACGCCCGCAGTGTCAGTGAAAGCAGCTCATCAGCGTCTGCCTCCGTTGCGAGCCGGTATTGTCTTGACATGATGAGCCCTCCTTTAGCCGGCATATCGGTTTGCCGGTTTTTCCAGTCCGAAATGTTCTCTGAGCGTCGTTCCTTCATACTCTTTTCTGAACACGCCCCGTTCTTGTAAAATCGGAATCACTTTGTCTACAAAAAGAGTGAGACCTTCAGGCAAAAGCGGCGGCATGATGTTAAAACCGTCACAAGCTTGTTTTCCGACCCATTCTTCCATCTTATCGGCAAGCTGTTCCGGCGTTCCGACAAAGATATGATGGCCTCTTGAACCCGCCACATATTTGTAAAGTTCGCGGATGGTCATGTTATCGCGTTTGGCCATCTCCTGAACGAGCTTGAACCGGCTTTTAACGGCATTCGACGCATCCGCATCCAATTCAGGCAGCGGGCCGTCAAGCGGGAAGGCGGAAAGGTCGACGCCGCCCAGATAGTTTTGCAGAATGTTCAGGCCGACAGACGGAATGATGAGGTCTTGGAGCTCTTCATATTTTGCCTTTGCTTCTTCTTCGGTATCGGCGATAACGGGAAAAATTCCCGGCATGATCGCGATTTTTTCAGGATCACGGCCGAAAGAAGCCGCTTGTTCTTTAATAGATTGATAGAAATCCTGCGCGGATTCCAAATGATTTTGCGCGGTGAAAATGACCTCCGCCGTTTTGGCGGCCAGCGCTTTTCCGTCTCCTGATGATCCGGCCTGAATAATGACCGGGCGCCCTTGAGGTGTGCGGGCGACATTTAACGGCCCTCTCACGGAGAAATATGTTCCTTTATGGTTCAATTCATGCATTTTGTCTTTATCAAAAAATGCTCCTGATTCTTTGTCACGGATAAAGGCGTCTTCCTCCCACGAATCCCATAATCCTTTGACGACTTCAACGAATTCTTCCGCGCGCTGATATCTGAGATGGTGCTCAAGATGCTTTTCGCCGCTGAAATTAAGCGCGGTCGATTCAATCGAAGATGTGACGACATTCCAGCCCGCGCGGCCGTTGGAAAGATGATCAAGTGATGCAAATTGCCTCGCGATATGGAACGGTTCGCTGTATGTGGTAGATGCGGTCGCCGTCAGACCGATGCGGGATGTGACCTGAGCGAGCGCCGACAGCAGCGTAAACGGCTCAAAGCGCGTCAGCACATTCGGATGTGATTTGCCGTCTATTGATAAACTGTCCGCCAAAAACAGCATGTCCAATTTCCCCCGCTCAGCCGTTTTCGCCAGTTCTTTGAAATAATCCAAATTCATGCTCGCGTCCGCCGGTGCCTGAGGATGTCTCCAAGAAGCGACATGATGGCCGGTGCCCGCGAGAAACACACCGAGTTTGATTTCTTTTTTCTTTGTCATGATGGATCTCCTTCTATTCTGAAATACGGTTCGGAAAATATTAACACCACTAAACCTATATTTCCTAGTAATTTTATAAGAATAAATCAAAATGTACAATTGTCAGGCAAGTTTGTCAATGCATTAAGACAAAAATCATGATATTTAAAAAAACCCGGCGCACCGGCCGGGTTATTTCTTCGAAACTGTATAGACGGTCCCTTTGACCTTTTTCTTAATAACGGCAATGATAAGCAGCAAAACGGGGAACAGCACTTGAAATGGAAGATGAATATAGATCGGCACAATGTTTAAGCCTTCATTCATGTGTTCCGAAAAATTGCTTGCGATGCTGATGGAGAGAATCAGCACCCCCAATCCGACCGGGAAGACCAGCTGGGACGGATTTTTTTCTTTAAACAGCGTGGACACGCCCACGACAACCGCATATGTAAAAAGGCTGACTTTGAAAAAACCGCCGATGACGAGCACGAGCATGAAAAAGACATCCAGCCGGTCTAAAAACTCTTCCACTTTAATTGTCTGTATGGTGCTCAGCAGCGGAAATTGAGAGCGGAGCATTAAGTTGACGTCCAGCACACAAATATTAATCGCCACTGACATTGCCAAAATCAGGCCGCTGATGATAATCGCCAGAAATCCGGTTTTCTTCACCTTTTTCCGATCTTTTAAATAAGGGAAAATCATGACAAACACGATTAATTCACCGAACGGGATGAACATCGTCTGTTTAAACACGGAATAAATGACCGTTCCTGCACCCTCCGCTAAAACGGGCTGGAGAAATCTGAGGTTTATCGTGCCTGAGCTGATAATGAGGATCAGCCCGACGGCTGTCAGGAAATACATAATGCCAAACAGCAGCTCGCCGGCTCTCGCTATCACTTCAATTCCCTTTCTGACCGCAAATATCGCGGCGATCATCAGCATGGCATTCACAATTAAAAGCGGCGTGTCCTGGTAGGCGAAGGTGACAAGCATTTCGCCAAAATCCCGCAATACGCGGGCCGCGATATAAGCAAAATAGAGAATATAAAGAAGGGAGACCGCCCAGCTCAGATGTCTGCCGATCAGTTCGTTCATGTAATCTCTCGGAGAAGACTCAGGAAAAAATTGATACAGCGCCTGATAAACGTAGAAAAGCCCGAGACCGATAACGCACCCGAGAAGCACGGACAGCCACGCATCCCGCCCGGCCATCGTGCCCGGCGGGATCAATAACGAACTGCCCAATTCAAACAAAATGATCATAATAAACAGCTGACGCGTGCCGATTTTCGCATTTTCCATACGCTTCGCTCCTTTCTCCTCAAATCAATCATGCTCAAGCTTGTCTGAGAGAGGATTATTCCGCAAGCCCGTTCTTCTGATAATGACTTCCGTTTTGACATCTACGGGGAGATTGGGGAAATATTCTTCATCCCACTTCCCTTTGAACTTTTTCCATTTGTCCGGATGCTTCCGATAGATCAGGTCTCCGAAGCCGACGAAGTCATTCTTATGGGCTTTTATATCTTCAATCGATTTGGTGATATCTTTCTCAAGCTGCACGCTGAGCGCCTTTTGCATCGTCATCAGCACTTGCGGATCAGACAGATGGAAAGGGTATCTGACAGCGTCCACCAGCCCCTCGACCTGAGCATGCACGTGAATATACGGTTTTCCGTTCGGAAAAGTGGCCGTCACCTTTGTATTCTGGCGGGTGACCTGCAGACTGATTGCATGCTTCACGTTCTTCCAATCCGCATTGATGAACGTATGCTTGATCCTATTGAGCAGCCATACAGCCCCCACACTGTCGTCATCCTCAATCCAGTAATCCAGCCTCCCATCCTTTTTGAACACCGCCAGTCCGTCCGCTGACAGCACTGCTTTCGGTTCAGTCGTCTGCGTATTTTCCATCGTAGGACCGGCTTTATCGTCTCCGTGCATTTCATAACCAGGAATAAACGGCGACCCGGTCGGAGAAGCGAGATCAATCAGAACGTCCTGAAGGCTGGTTTTAATGACTCTGCCGTATTGTTCCTGCGTGAAGCTGAGCGTCTTGTTCACTTTATTGGAAGGGATTTTATCAATCGGCGTCAGCACTTTAATAATGTCTTCAGCCTTGCAATTATGCGCGATCACAACGGTTGCAGTCGTCCTGAATTCGGTGTCGCGGTCAAGATTGTCCAGAATAAAACTGAGCCCTTCCTCTTTCGCCAGTTTTTCACTGAACACCACGAGATTCGTATGCGCAAAATAGAGCCTTCTGGACACTTTCATCGAGCCTTTTCTCAAAGCTTCCGTCATATTGTCTCCGGACACCGAATAGACGGAAACCGGAGGCCGGTCTCCCGCTCCGCCGCCCTGCAGACCGCCGGCCACATTTCCCGGATTGATAATTTGAAAATGAAGGACATATTTTCCCGTTTCGGTCCGGTCAATACCGATGGCGGAGATCACCGCCAAATCGGTCAGCTCCCTTTTATCCCAGCATCCGGATACAAACATAAGGGAAACCATCGTACAAAGGATAAGCATCCATTTACGTCTTTTCATTACCGTCGCCCTCTTCTAGATCTTTATTAACCATTCCTCTGGATGTCTCCGGTTTCGGTCTTTGATGTTCCCCTTGGCGCCTGTTGTTTTCCTGCACGAGCAGTCCCGGCCTTTTTTCATCCGCCCATAACGGAGCGCGGAGGAGGGAATCTTTCAGCCCGCCCGGGGTTAAAGGAGCGAGCGGGGACATATACGGAAATCCGAATGAACGCAGGCCGCACAGATGGACAAACATCATGATAATGCCCAGAATCAGCCCGTAAAATCCCATAACCGCCGCCGACAGAATAAAGAGAAACCGGATCAGCCGCGCAGATATCGCCATGTCAAAAGCCGGGGTCGCAAAGCTCGCAATCGCCGTCAGCGCGACGACGATAACCATGGCCGGGGAGACGATGCCGGCCTGCACGGCGGCCTGGCCGATGACAAGCGCTCCGACGATGGAAACAGCGGAGCCGACAACTCTCGGAAGCCGGACACCCGCCTCCCTGAGAATCTCAAAGGCCACTTCCATCGTCAGCGCTTCAATCACGGCCGGGAACGGCACGGTCTCCCGCTGGGCCGCGATGACAATCAGCAGCTGGGTCGGAATCATTTCCTGGTGAAAGGTCGTCGCCGCCACATAAATCCCCGGCGCCACCAGTGAAATGAAGAAGATCAAAACCCGCAGCACCCTGATGCTAGTGGCGATATCAAATCGTGAATAATAATCCTCAACGGATTGAAAAAATTGAATAAATAATGCCGGCGCGAGAAGAACGAACGGCGTTCCGTCCACGACAATCGCAAATCGTCCTTCCAGCAGATTCCCCGCCACAACGTCCGGCCGCTCTGTATGATATACGGTGGGAAACACAGAAAACGGCGCGTCTTCAATGAGCTGTTCAATGTAGCCGGATTCCAGAATGCTGTCGATGTCAATGTGCTTCAGCCGCTTGCGGACTTCCTTAATCAGCTTTTTATCACAAATTCCGTTAATATACATCAGCGCGACATCCGTATTCGTTTCGTGTCCGATCTCCATTTTTTCAACCCATACATCAGGCGTTTTTACATACCTGCGGATCATGGAAATATTGGTTTGCAGAGATTCAGTGAATCCCTGCCGCGGGCCGCGGAAAGAGACCTGGGTGCTCGGCTCTTGAATGGACCGGTGCTCTCCCCCTTCCGTGCTGGCGATCAGCGCCTTGTCAGCCCCGTCGACAAAAATGAGCGTGCTGCCCGCCACCAGCCCGGCATAAAGACTTTTCCATTTTTCTTCCTCTTTCACCCTGCCGATCGCAAGCGTTTTATCGTATATCAGGCAGACCGCTTGTTCCGGCTGAACGGACGGGATGTCGATTAAATCCTCCAGAAGGGATTGGCTGACAAGCTGTTCGTCTACCAAACCGGCGATATACACAATTGCGGCCGGAAGCTCTTCTTTTCCGATTTTCAGCCGGCGGATGACGACATCGGCACTGTTGCCGAACCTCTCAGACAGTTTCTTCATATTTTGCTTTAAGCTGAGGGAGATCGGCTCATCCCGCTCTTTGTCCGGCTGGCTGTCCGCTTCTTTTCTGCCTTCATTGTCACGGTCGTTTTGATCGGCTTTTTTTTGTTTCTTCTGCTTAAAAAATGGCGGCATATCGCAAAAAACCTTTCCTCGTTTTTTTCATATTCTTCCTGTACGGCAAAAGATTATGCACGGCGGAAAGTCTGTATAAGTTCTGCGTAATCGAAAAGGATAAAAAGGGAGAGTGATGCGCATGAAAATATTGGGGGTTTCATTTTTTTTGCTTGCTGCCTGTCTGATCATTTCAGTGACGATGGATATGCTGCAAGGTTTCAGTTTCTATGGAGCGGTCCAAAACAACCTGTCCGCTTTTAAATTGACCACCTTCTCAGAATGGCTGATGCTGTTTTTATTCGCCCTCTTTTTAATCAGAGAAATGATCGTTTTATATAAATCAGGTAAAAAAGATGCCTGACAGGCGCACGGCTGTATTGTGTCAAAAAAGAACACATCCCTCCTTCTTTCGGAGTTCATGTGTTCTTTTTATGTTTCCGGCGCAGATTGTTTTCAGATGAGGATATTTCCGCTTTCCGTATCTGTCGTGTGTTTCACAATGACGCCTTTGATAATGCGGTTGCCGATGATTTTAGTACTTACGGAGGAATTGGTTTGGATGGCGGAAGCAGAAGCGGCGGAAAGGTTGTTGATGGTATTGCCCGACACGAGGGAATTGGAGGCTCCGTTCAGATAGATGCCGATCGGGCTGCCCGCCGTTCGATTGATCGTGAGCGTATTGTCTATGACTTCATGCGTGCCTGAGTTCAGATACACGGTAACGATAAGCGGTGATGATTCAAAGCGGTTGCTGATGACAGAGGTTCCCGAGGATGTTGAACTGAACACGGGATAGTTTTTGTAGCTTTTGAAGAGATTTCCCTTGATGACAGCCCTGGCATCATTTGTCACAGATACGGCATAGGACTCCGCGGCGCCCTGATACGCATTCGGAATCAGCGTATTTCCTTCAATAACGGCATTTCCGCCTGTGACCCATATGCCCCGGCTGAACGATGTCAGCACATTTTGTTTTACGGTGATATTGCCGGCCGACATGCTGATTCCGTCTGTCACCTGATTCAGAGTGTTATTCATAAAGACGGCGTTTTCCGACAGCGTCGCCCGCATCCCCGTGCTTCGTCTCGTTTCGGAACGTCCGTTTTCAATGACATTGCCGTCAACGGTCACATCTTCTGCCTGATAGACGGAAATGCCCGTATTTTCAAATTGATTGATTTTGTTATGGGTGACGAGGACGCTTTTTCCCCTTACATCTATTCCGGTGGAAAAACCGGTAATCAGATTGTTGGAAATGACGGCATTGCTGCTGTCCTGTCCTTGTGACACACCTTGTCCGGCGACTGCGGTCCTTGAGCCGCCGTCTGACCGAAAGAAAACATTCCCCGAAATGACGGTATGTGCCCCATACCCGTAGCTGATTGTGTTATCGGAATGATTTCCTTCAATTAACACATTATATCCGTTAAAGTTGGTGACTGAGCTTGCGGCGTTTCCGGAAAAGAAGTTGTTGCGGACCGTAATATGAAGAGCTTCTTCATAATCAATATCGCCTTCTCCGTACGATTCAATATCGATTCCGAATTTCGGAGCCGTTCCGTTCCCTTGCCCGGCGTCTTCAATCACGCATTCTTCCACCGTAACGGTATGGCAGCCGGTGATTGAAATGTTGTTCCGCCTTGACTGCCTGATCTCACAGCGGCGGATGGTCACCTGTTCTGAAGTTTCGTAATCACTGTTTGTTTTTAACCCGAGCGGGCTGACAATTATGCCGTCTCCCGTAAAATCCGAAATCTTCACATTTTCGATCAGCACATTGCTGCTGCCTTCAATACAGATTCCAAACCCCCATTCATGGGTCGATCGCAAAGGGACATTGGTATACGTGTGTTCATCCCGTTCGCCGATGATCCGGCCGCCGGTGATGGTGACATTTTCACGCCTGCCTATATAGAAAGCCGAATAGCCCCAGGAGCTGTTCGGCGCCACTTTAATCGTGCATTCCGGATCTAAAACGATGGTGAGATGGCTCGGCACGTTAATCCCGGCGTTCCGAAACGGCTGGCTGCTGTCCCCGCCAAGCGTGCCGTTGATTTTATACGTTCCGGGCGGAAAAAACACCGTATGACAGCCTTCGCTTACGGCCCTGGCCAAGCATTGATTGATGGCGCCCGTCACGTCGGTTTTTCCGTCTGCCGCCACACCGCAATCCGTTATATCCAATATACGATTCGGCAAGTGATAATCTCCTCCTTCCTCTCTTATTGTCATCTTATTCCGCCATATCCCGCTCCGCCTGTACATACTTTAAATTTTATTAAAAAAGTTTATAAAGATAGTTTCGTCAGATAATATAACAAAATAAGTCATTGGAATTAGGAAGATTCGTCTATATTCAACGTTTTAATATCTTTTCATTCTGGAATTTTTTGAATTCAGTATAAATTATATTGACACAAGTATTATATAAGAATATGATTTTTGTAATACACTTTTTTAAGAAAGGGTTGGCTCAGGTGGCATCTATTGATAAGGACTCTATAACAGAAACTGTGCCGCAACGAGGCTTTTTCGGTCATCCCCGCGGCTTGTTCACACTGTTTTTCACCGAATTTTGGGAGCGTTTCTCCTACTATGGTATGAGAGCCATATTGCTTTACTATTTATACACGGAAGTCGCTCATGGCGGTCTCGGCTTTGATAAAACGACCGCAGTTGCCATCATGTCCATATACGGGTCTCTCGTATACATGTCGAGCGTCATCGGCGGATGGCTGGCCGACCGGGTATTCGGCACGGCAAACACCGTATTTTACGGCGGAATTTTAATTATGTTCGGGCACATCGCTCTTGCCTTCCCTGGCAGCACGGCGGCGTTTTTTACCAGCATGGCTCTGATCATTATCGGAACCGGCCTGCTTAAACCAAACGTATCCAGCGTTGTCGGAGATTTATATACGAAGGAAGACGAGCGCCGCGACTCAGGTTTCAGCATCTTTTACATGGGCATCAACCTCGGCGGATTGCTTGCGCCGCTAATTGTCGGAACACTCGGACAGAAGTACAACTACCACTTAGGCTTCGGATGCGCCGCGGCCGGTATGTTCCTCGGACTGATTGTTTTCGCTCTTACGAGAAAGAAATACCTCGGCAAAGCAGGCTCCAATGTACCGAATCCGATTTCTAAATCATCAGTGATCGGCACGGGAATCGGAGTGGTCATCGCAGCAGCCGTTATTATCGTTCTGATCCAAACCGGCTGGCTGACGATCCAGCGTGTGATTGACACCGTCAGTATCCTCGGCATTGTCATTCCGGTTATTTACTTTATCGTGATGTTCACAAGCAAAAAAGCGACGAAAACGGAAAAATCACGGCTTGCGGCTTATGTTCCGCTGTTTGTTGCAGCGGCAATGTTCTGGGCGATTCAGGAGCAGGGCGCGACGATTCTTGCTTTATATGCGGATCAGCGCACGAGACTTTCCTTTGCGGGCATGCATCTTGAGTCTTCATGGTTCCAGTCTCTGAACCCGTTATTCATCGTTATTTTCGCGCCGGTGTTCGCCTGGATCTGGATGAAGCTCGGCAAACGCCAGCCTTCAACACCGATTAAATTCGCGATCGGCATTATCCTTGCCGGATTATCATTTTTAGTCATGGTGCTTCCGGTTATGGGCGGAAGCGGCGAGCTTGTGAGCCCGCTTTGGCTTGTGCTCAGCTTCCTTTTGGTTGTGCTTGGTGAGCTTTGCCTTTCACCGGTCGGTTTATCCGTCACAACAAAACTTGCGCCTGCCGCTTTCTCAGCGCAGACGATGAGCATGTGGTTTTTAACAAACGCCTGCGGTCAAGCCCTGAACGCAAAAGTAGTCGGTTTGTTTGATAAGATTTCTGAAGCGGCCTACTTCGGCTCAATCGGTCTTGTTTCGATCATTCTCGGTATTATTTTGATTCTTCTGTCTCCCGTCATTAAACGGGCGATGAAAGGCGTACAATAAAAGAAAAGCCTGCGGAATCGTCCGCAGGCTTTTTTTATGCGTCTATCGTTTTAACTCCTCAAGTGTTTCTCTCCATCTCTTCAAGACATCTTCCGGTTCGTGGAGCTGGATGGCCGGTCCGGATATCAGATCCGCGTATTTCGCCCGATCTTCCTTGACGGTGATCACGCGGCAGCTGAACCGTTCCCGCTCGTGTTTCGCCTCTTTCAGCGGCGGAAGCGCCTCACATTCCAATGTGACGTAATATGCGGCTCCTCCGTGCCAGGCGATGAAAAGCGCTTGTCCCGAATGCAGCAGGCTGCTTACGGTCGTCGTGTTTTTCCATAAGGCGAGCCGGAGATTTGTTCTGCTCACGGCCACGATTTCACCGGCGCTGATCATGGCCGCGTGCGGACGGCCTTCTTTTGTCACGGATTGGAGCACAAATGCGTCGTGCTGCTTTTTTTCAAGCTCCGTTCCGTCTAAAAGCGTGTAAAGCGCCTCCGGCAGCTGCTCCGTCAGCATTACGCTTTTCTTTCCGGAACAGCGGGAACATGCGTGGCCGTCTCCGTTTCTTTCGGATCAATTTTAAATGCCGGGTTGAATGCCGCCGGATTCGTGATGCTTTCCGGTTCACAGGATCTCCATGTGAAAAAGCAGGTTTGGCATTGGTATATTTCCCAAGCGCCTTTGACCGGCGATTGGCTGATAGTTTCTCCTTTTTTCGATTCACAGCGCGGGCATGTTTTCATTGCAACCTCATCCTTTCTTATTGATTCATTAAGTCCATCAGTTTTTGTTCCCACTCTTTCGTTGTCAGCGGAGAATCAAGCGGCTGAGAATAATGGCCTCTTGTTTCCGGCGCGACAGGCGTTGTGGCGTCAAGAATCATTTTGTGTGTCATCCCTGCCGGATCAGACCCCGGGTCAAGCGGAAGGACGGACAGGTCAGGAATGATGACTGCATCGTGTTTCGGATGCATTTTCGTTGAGAGCGCCCACATGACTTGCGGCAGGTTAAACGGATCGACATCCTCATCCACGACAATGACCATTTTGCAGTAGCCGAGTCCGTGCGGCGTGGTCAGAGCGCGCATGCCGACCGCCTTGGCAAAGCCGCCGTAGCGCGTTTTCGTGGAAATAATGGCGATCAGCCCGTGCGTATACATCGCGTTCACGGCGACAATTTCGTTCGGATAAGCTTCCTTGAGCTGCTGGTAAAGCGGCACGCACGTATTAATGCCGATCATATAATCGCACTCCGTCCACGGCATGCCTAAGTATAAATGTTCAAAAATCGGATTGTTTCTATGATATACCCGTTTGATTTTGATCACCGGCATGCTGCGGCCGCCTGAATAATGGCCCGTGAACTCACCGAAAGGTCCTTCGTATTCCCGTTCTCCCGCAAGGATCTCTCCTTCCAGAACGACTTCAGCGCCCCAAGGGATGTCTAAATCAGACAATTTAGATTTGACGATTCTGTAGGGCTCCCCTTGAATCGCGCCGGCCATTTCATACTCGGATTGATCGTATAACAGCGGAGTTGATGCAGCTGTCGTAATCACCGGCTCACAGCCGAGCGCGATCGTAACGGGAAGATTCACGCCGCGTTCTTCAGCTTGGCGAAGATGAATCGCAATATCATGCTGAGGCACGGGCTGAATGCCGAGGCGGTCTTTTCCCTTTACCTGCATTCTGTAAATGCCGACATTCTGCTTGCCGAAATTGTCCGGATCTTCAAGATCGCGGGAAATGACACACGCTTTATCCAAGTAATAGCCGCCGTCCCCCTGGTTGATTCTGAATAGCGGAAGGATGTCGAATAGATTGATATCTTCCATTATTTCATTTTCATGAAACGGCGCGGTTTCTTCCCGTTTGACCGGCACCGGAAATGCATCGTACCGTTTGGCAAACTCAAAGAATTGTTCTTTTACAGGCGTATCTTTCGGCATGCCGAGCATCATCGCGTGATTCGGCCACGAGCCGATGACATTCAGAGCCACCTGCGCATGGTGATGTCCGTAAATATTGTTAAACAAAAGCGCAGGGGTTTTATCCCCGAGATTGCTGGCTGCACGCGCGGCGGCACCCAGATCCGGCTCCGGTTTTACCTCTTCGTTGACTGTTAAGAGCTGCCCTTCTTTTTCAAGAGCGGCGAGAAATTCCCTAAAATCCTGATAGGCCATTATCAGATTCCTCCTTTTTGTTTTTCAATTCCGTACCACCGTTTCGCTTCCGGCAGACGGATGCCGAACTGATCGAGCGTCCGGAACACAATATGATCTATCAATTCATCCATGTCAGCCGGCTTGTTATAAAATGCCGGCATCGGCGGAAGAATGACGGAACCCATTTTTGTAAGCGCTAGCATATTTTCTAAATGGATTTGGCTGAGCGGCGTTTCTCTAGTCAGCAGCACAAGTTTTTTCCGCTCCTTCAGGATGACGTCAGCCGCCCTTGTCAGCAGATTGTCAGCCATTCCGGTGCGGATGCTTGCCAGTGATTTCATGCTGCACGGAGCGATGATCATCCCGTCCGTTTCAAACGAACCGCTTGAAATCGCCGCCGCCTGGTCTTTGTGAGAATACGTATAGGATGCGAGTTTCTCGACATCTTTTAACGTATAATCGGTTTCATGTGTAATGGTGACATTTGCCCAAGGAGACACGACAAGATGGGTTTCGATCTCCGCGGCTTTTAAATATTCTAAAAGCCTGATCCCGAATATGGCTCCCGTTGCCCCGGTCATTCCGATGACGAGCTTCATATTGACCCCTCCTTTACGCTTGAAATATGGTGTCAAAACCATCATACTCCTGATATATCCATATGAAAAATATTCGTTAAATCTATGTATCATACCTTAAAGGTATAAAAGAAAGGAGCGCGTTCTCATGGATATCCGGCAATTGCGTTATTTCATCACCATTGCCCAAGAGCAGAAAATCACGACGGCCGCCAAAAAGCTTCATATGGCACAGCCGCCTTTAAGCAGACAGCTGAAACAGCTCGAAGAAGAATTGGGCGTCATTCTGTTTGACCGCAATAAAAAGAAACAAATGACCCTTACATATGAAGGAAATGTCTTTTTGAAAAGAGCGAAAGAGATTCTTCATAAGTTTGAGGATGCCATTATCGAGGTACAAGAGCTGAAGGAGGAGGTGGCCGGGACACTTGCCGTCGGGTCAACCATTTACTGCGCAGCGCTCATGCTTGAGAAAGTGTCACAGATGAAAGAGCGGTTTCCGCATCTCACCTTTAACATTTGGGAAGATGAACCCGTCTCACTGCTTGAGCTTCTGGAAACCCGGCAGATTGACGCCGCCGTGACCACCACCTTGATTAAAAACGACGGCATTGAATCGAAGGAGCTTGAAGACATTCCGTGTGTATTGGTGCTGTCCGAGCATTCAAAACGACTGTGCGGTGAAACGATTAAACTGAATGACATCGCCTCTTTGCCTCTGATCCTTTTGCGTACCGTCAATGGAAGAGGTGTGTATGACCAAGTCCTCCAAGTTTGTGAACAGTACGGTCTCGACCTTCAGGTTGTCTGTGAATGTCATGACTCCGCGACGCTTTTGAGCCTCGTATCGTCAGGGTTCGGCGCCACGATTCTGCCTTTGACGATGATTCCCGTCCATATGCGCTCGCATGTCAAAACGGTTATCATCGAAGACAACCCGTTTGTCATGACACCGGCCGTCATCTGGAGGAAAGACAGCTACCTGCCGAAGCCTGTCAGACAGTTTTTGGAATTATTTTGATCTCAGAACACGAAGAATTCCCGCTTATGAAAACCAATTACTTGACTCATACTAAAAAAAAGTTATCCTTTACAATTGGGAGCTATTTTTTCTCAATAAAACTACTCAGAAAAGTGGGGAATAAAGAAGATGAAAAAAGCATTATTCGCTTTGTTCATGATGGTCAGCATCGCGGTGCTTGCAGCCTGCGGAAACTCACAGGACAGCGGATCTAAGTCAAAAGACGGCGATCTTTGGGCTTCTGTCAAGAAAAAAGGCGTACTGACCGTCGGCACAGAAGGAACGTACGAACCGTTTACCTTCCATGATAAAAAGAGTGACAAACTGACCGGATATGATGTTGAAGTGATTCAAGAAGTCGCGAAACGCCTCGGTCTGAAAGCTGACTTCAAAGAAACGCAATGGGACAGCATGTTTGCCGGATTAAACGCGAAACGGTTTGACGTCGTCGCCAACCAAGTCGGCAAAACAGGCCGTGAAAACCAATATGATTTTTCTGATAAATACACAACGTCAAATGCAGTCGTCGTGACGAAAAAAGACAGCACGATTGCGAAAGAGGCTGATGTCAAAGGAAAAACAGCGGCTCAGTCATTAACAAGCAATTACAATAAATTAGCGAAAGAAGCCGGCGCGAAAATTGAAGGCGTTGAAGGCATGGCTCAATCCCTTCAGCTCATTCAGCAGGGCCGCGCTGATCTGACTTACAACGATAAGCTTGCCGTACTGAACTACTTAAAAACGTCCGGCAATAAAAACGTGAAAATCGCGTTTGAAGCAGGCCAGCCGCAGCAGACGTATTTCGCATTCCGAAAAGGAAGCGGCGAACTTGTGACTCACGTCAACAAAGCGTTAAAAGAAATGAAAGAGGACGGGACTCTTTCTAAAATAGCGAAAAAATGGTTCGGCGAAGATGTTTCTAAGTAACATGCCGGAACCCGTGATTGCAACAGCCATTCCATGGGATTTGGTGCAGCAGTCATTCTGGCCGATTCTTTCCGGGGGAATCTATTACTCGATCCCCCTTACCATTCTTTCCTTTATTTTCGGAATGATCATCGCGCTGATTACGGCGCTCGCCAGAATGTCAAATATGAAACCATTGAGATGGGTGTTCAGCGTATACGTATCAGCGGTGCGCGGCACTCCTCTTCTCGTTCAATTGTTCATCATTTTTTATCTGTTCCCGACATTTAATATTACGCTGGACCCTTTCCCAAGCGCAGTCATCGCGTTTTCATTAAACGTGGGCGCCTACGCTTCTGAAATCATCCGGGCATCTATTTCATCCGTGCCGAAAGGGCAATGGGAAGCCGGTTATACGATCGGCATGACCTATCGCAAGACATTGTTCCGCGTGATCCTGCCGCAGGCGTTTCGCGTGTCCATTCCGCCTTTATCAAATACATTTATCAGCCTGATCAAGGATACATCTCTCGCGTCACAGATTCTCGTCGCGGAGCTGTTCAGAAAAGCGCAGGAAATCGGCGCGCAAAACCTTGATCAAATCTTGGTCATCTATATTGAAGCCGCCTTTATTTATTGGATCATCTGCTTCTTGCTGTCAATCGTACAGCATGTGATCGAACGGCGTCTCGACCGTTATGTGGCCAAATAAGGAGGTTTCGATATGCTTTCCGTCAAAGGATTAAATAAATCATTCGGACAGAATGAAATTTTAAAAAAGATAGATATGGAGATAGAAAAAGGGAAAGTCATCGCCATTCTGGGGCCGTCCGGTTCAGGAAAAACGACGCTTCTGCGCTGTCTGAACGCGCTTGAGATCCCCAATCGCGGCGAGCTGGCATTCTCAGATTTTTCAATAGATTTCTCCAAAAAAGTGAAGCAGGCTGATATTCTCCGCCTCCGCCGCAAATCAGGCATGGTCTTTCAGGCGTATCATCTGTTTCCTCACCGCACGGCGCTTGAAAACGTCATGGAAGGACCCGTTCAAGTGCAAAAGCGCGACAAGGAGCAAGTCAGAAAAGAAGCGATGGAGCTTCTGGAAAAAGTCGGACTGAAAGACAAAATGGATTTATATCCGTTCCAGCTTTCCGGCGGTCAGCAGCAGCGGGTCGGCATCGCCCGCGCGCTTGCGATTCAGCCCGAGCTGATGCTGTTTGACGAACCGACATCAGCGCTTGATCCGGAGCTGGTCGGCGAGGTGCTCAAAGTGATTAAGGATCTGGCGAACGAAGGCTGGACGATGGTTGTCGTCACGCATGAAATCAAATTCGCGCAGGAAGTGGCCGATGAAGTCATCTTCATTGACGGCGGCGTCATTGTGGAACAAGGACCGCCGGCCCACATTTTTTCCGCGCCGAAAGAAGAACGCACGCAGCGGTTTTTAAATCGTATACTGAATCCTTTGTAGGAGCGGGAGAAGAAGCGAAACACTGATTTCGCTTCTTCTTTTTTTTGGCGGTTATGCTACAATGACAATTAATGAAATTTTATGAAAGAAGGGACCTCTTTGAAGCGGGAATTCTTGATGCGCTGGACGTTTTATTTTGCCGGTCTGTTGATTTTGTCTTTCGGGGTATCGTTAACCATTAAAGGAAAAGCTCTCGGCATCAGCCCTTGGGATGCCTTTCATTATGGGCTTTTTCAGCATTTCGGGCTTTCTGTCGGACAATGGTCCATCGTGGTCGGCGCGGTCATCGTCGCTTTAACCTGCCTGTTCACGAGGACGCTCCCGAAAATCGGTGCTATCTTAAACATGGTGCTGATGGGAATGTTTATTGATTTCTTTTCGTTTCTGCTTCCTGAGGCGCACGCTTTTTCCTTAGCGGCCGTGTTCTTTTCTATCGGATTGCTGCTGATCGGCTGCGGCGTCGGTATTTACGTATCAGCAGGGCTCGGCGCGGGCCCCCGGGACTCTCTGATGATGCTGATATCTGAAAAAACGGGCTGGAACGTACAATGGGTGCGGAACGGCATTGAGCTGACGATTCTTGCCGCAGCCTGGATGATGGGCGGACCGATCGGCGCCGGAACCATTATTACGGCTGTTTTGACGGGGCTGATTCTGCGTTTTTCTTTGCCGCAGTCCTCTAAACTGTTAACATACGCGATCTCCGGGCGGGCAACGTCCGTTCATTAAAAACAAAGCCGAAACGGTTTTGTTTTTTTATTTTCGGACAGCTTTCGTCTGATATGATAGGATGGTTTTGACAATATTTTCAGACGGAGGATCTGGACATGAAGATTTACGGAGTATATATGGACCGCCCGCTTTCTGCAGGGGAAGAGGATCGGATGATGGCGGCCGTGTCCGCCGAAAAGCGGGAAAAATGCCGGCGCTTTTACCATAAGGAGGATGCTCACCGCACCTTGATCGGCGACATGCTGATCCGCACCGCTGCGGCGAAGGCTTACGGACTTGATCCGGCCGGGATTTCATTCAGCGTCCAGGAATACGGAAAGCCGTACATCCCCGCGCTTCCGGACATGCACTTTAACATTTCCCACTCTGGGCGCTGGATCGTGTGTGCCGTTGATTCAAAACCGATCGGCATTGATATTGAAAAAATGAAGCCCGGCACGATTGATATCGCCAAACGGTTTTTTTCACCGACGGAATACAGTGATCTGCAAGCGAAACACCCCGATCAGCAGACCGATTATTTTTACCACCTGTGGTCGATGAAAGAAAGCTTTATCAAGCAGGCCGGAAAAGGGCTTTCCCTGCCGCTTGATTCATTCAGCGTCCGCCTTAAAGACGACGGCCATGTGTCCATTGAGCTCCCGGACGGACATGAACCTTGTTTCATCCGCACATATGAGGCGGACGAGGAGTATAAGCTGGCCGTTTGTGCGGCGCATCCCGATTTTTGTGACGGGATTGAGATGAAAACGTATGAAGAGCTGCTGTAAGCATAGAAAAAGGAGGGTGTCCCCCTCCTTATTTGTCAGCCTGATATTTCCGCCTGTTTCTGCAGCTGCTTTGCTTCTTGATAAATTTCTTCGAACAGATCCGCGATGTGTTCTTCTTCAACACATGAAAATGCGATTCGCAAATCGGTTTCATTAATGGATATCGTTCCGATTCCTCTCTTTTCAAGCAACGACACTCTCAATTCGCCGGCGTTTATGTCTTTCAGCCGGACACACATGAAATAGCCCGAGTTAAACGGATAAGGCGTCCATACGTCTTCATAATGCTTGTTTTCTGCAAGAACGGCTTTCACTTTGTCAGCCCGTTTTTTCATGATGTTATATTTCAGCGATTTTTCTTTCTCGTATTCCGGTGACTGCATCGCCCGAAGCATGAATGTTTGGGACGGGTGCGGGGCGCTTGAAATCGTTCCCCTGATAATCCCTTTTGTTTTTTCCTCGAGCACGCGCAGCGCTTTTTCGCTTTTTGTGCTGTACGTAATAAAACCGACGCGGAATCCCCATGCGTAATTTTCCTTCGTCGCGCCGTCTATTTTCACGCAAAGCACCCGGTCGTGCACTTGGGCGAGTTTGCTGAAGATGGATTCCTGAATGGCCGTTTCATCGTAAAACAGATTGTAATACGCATCATCTACGAGCACGACAATCTCTTTGCCGGCCTCCGCCGCCTCCAGAATCACGCTGACGATTTCTGACGCTTCCTCTTCCCCCGGCGTATAGCCTGTCGGATTATTCGGGAAATTCAGCACAACAATCGCCTTTTCTTTCTGCTTTTTCAGCAGCTCGGACAGCCCCGCCGCATTAAAACGCCCATCCTGCTGAAAAAGCGGGTACGTCTCAATGGATGCCTTGCGCCGGACACCGAAAATGAAATTGTAATTTCCCCAATATTTATCAGGCAGAAGCAGCGCATCCCCTTCATTGACGAACAAGTCGGCGGCAATGCTCAGCCCGTGTGTTAAAGCGTTTGTCACGATCGGCGTGCTGATGTCTTTGCCGGCTAATGAAGGATTTTCGAGACGCATTTTTTTCAGCCATTCCTGTCTGAGCGGCTCTTTTCCCTGCGGCGGAGCATAATCGTAGATATCATCGGGGTTATAGGCGGACAGTGTCTCTTGAATATGGGAAAAGTGCATGGACTCGCCTTGTGAGGTGGCAATCCCGATCGTGGCATTATACTTTCCGGCCTTGGCTTTCGCTTCCGCCGATTGTGTCAGCACCCCTTTCGGATAAAACAACTCTCTGCCCAAATCAGAAAGCATATGAAGCACGTGCGGGTTTTCTTCAGATAATGTTCTGTTCAGCTCTTTTGCTGCATCATTCATGTACGACAATCCCTTCAAAATTATATTCCATCAAATCATAACATAAAATTTTTGATAAATGAGAAAACTCACGGGCGGATTTTGTTACAAAAAACAGACAGCGAATGCTGTCTGTCATATCCTATAACAATTGGCCTGCAGTGCTCCTGTTAATAATCTCATAGATTCGTTCCGCCACTTTTTCAGTTTCACTTAATATGAACATGTGGCCGTCCGAAAACTCATGAAATACGGGATTGCCGGCCCATTTTTTCCATCCGTCCGCATCTTTGATACATTTTTTATCCTTCCGCCCGTTAAAAATATGGACGGGTGATTGAATGATGTGAGAATCAGACGGACGGAAGCTTTCAAGCGCGCGGTAGTCGGATCTGAAAGAAGGCAGGAAAAATGACATGACCTCCTTATTCTCCACTAACTCCTGCGGCATTCCGCCAAGCTCAATAATATGGGCGAGAAATTTTTCATCATCAAGATGAGACACTTTTTTCCTTTCCACATGCGGCGGCTGAATGGCTGAGATGATCACGGCCTGCGGGTAAATGCCCTCCCGCTCCAGCTTTTGCGCCAGCCTGAAAGCGACCATGCCTCCCATACTGTGGCCGAACAGCACAAACGGGCGGTCAGGATGGAGATTCAACTCCTGCTTGTATAAACTGACAAGCTGTTCAAAATCCTCAACGGGGGACATTTGATTTGTTCCGTGTCCCGGCGGTTCCGCGGCAAGCATCTCACACTCACCTTGAAGATAGGTGTGGAGCGGGCGGAATGATGCGGAATAGCCTCCTGCGAACGGAAAACAGATAAGCTGCGTTTTTTCCGTGGTATCGAACGATTTAAAGAGCTGGACCATTGGCGGGCTTCCTCCTTTTCTATCGTGAAGTTGTCAGCTTCAGATGTTCCTTCCTTAGGAATTCGAGCAAATATGCCGCATTCCTTTCGAGACATTCTCCCTGAAGCATTTCTGCGTGAGTGCCGCAGCCTTTTTTCACACGGTATTCACCTGTCGTGGCTTCCTCCCACGCAGCGAGCCACGGCGGCATCGCAAAGTCCGGTTCTGACGTTAATAGATCTATATCCGCATTGACCGTGCCGGTGCTGACGGTATGCACGAAATAAGAATAAAACGCGTTTGTTTTTTTGGCGAGACCTTCTTTGACGGCTTCGTTATTCAGCGCTTCATTGTCCCGGTTTACCTTCATCAGCGCCTGGACATCACTTTCTACGGTGCGGCCTTCTAAGTCGCTGACGCCTTGTTTTTTATAGGAATCGACCATGATCAGCCGCTCCACTTTACGTCCTTCGGCTTCAAGCTGTTTGGCCGTTTCAAAGGCGAGCGTGCAGCCTGCCGAGTATCCGAACAGCTTGACCGGTCCTTCCGGCTGGAGCTGATTGATCAGCTCTGTGTAGCGTTCGATGCGGTTGTCTTCCTCGATAAAATCAAACGCACAGATTTTATAGCCGGACAGCTGTTTTGCCAGCGGCTGGTACATCAGCCCGTAACCGAGAACCGGCGGGAACGCAAACAGTGTGTCAGACTGATTTTTATTCATGATGGTGAGATCTTTCATTCCTTTTTCTTCACCGTGAAGCAGATAACCGGCAATGTCTGCGATTGTCGTCGCTTCGAATAACAGCTGCACCGGAATGTCCGCACCGAGCTCTTTTTTAATGCGTGACGCTGCCGTCATCGCTTTTAAGGAATGGCCTCCGAGCGCGAAGAAATCATCATGAATCCCGATCTGCTGTCTGCCGAGGATGTCGGACCAGATGTGCGCAATTGTTTCTTCCGTCGCGTTTCGAGGCCCGATCCATTCTTTCGCCGGCTGAGCCTGATCCGGTTTCGGCAGCTGCCGTTTATTGACCTTCCCGTTTGTCGTTAACGGAAGCTCCTCTAAGAAAGTAAAGGTTTGCGGCACCATGTAAGCAGGAAGCTGTTTTTTCAAGTGCCTCTTTACGTCATCAGCTGAAAGCGGCGTCCGGTTCACGAGGTAGGCATTGATTGATGCATCTCCGGACTCATGGCGGTCTGCAACAACGACCGCATCTTTCACACCCGGGTATTCCTGCAGCTGCTTTTCGATTTCTTCAAGCTCAATCCGGTGTCCGCGTATTTTGACCTGGTCGTCAATACGCCCGGCGTATTCAATTGTTCCATCCGGCAGCCAGCGTGCTAAATCCCCTGTGCGGTAAAGCGTTTCTCCCGGCTTGAACGGATTTGGGATAAACGTTTGCTTCGTCAGGTCATGACGGTTCAGATACCCTTTTGATACACCCATTCCGCTGATGCACAGTTCACCGACAGCCCCAAATGGCTGAAGCTGATTTTGCCCGTTCAGAATATAAACACTGGCATTGCTGATCGGCTTTCCGATCGGCAATGAGGAAATGGAATCCGGTATGTCGTGCACGACGTGAGCTGTCGCAAACACCGTGCCCTCAGTCGGCCCGTAGCAATTAATCAGCTTGCCAGGCCCCATGATCTCAAGCGCCTTTCTGACGTGAGGCACTGACGCGCGCTCACCCCCGAATAACACACAGCGAAGCCCCTTCAGCCACTCCTCTCCCGCATCGGTGAGAAGATTAAAAAGTGCGGTTGTCGCAAACATGACATTGACATTCTCCTGCCGGATCAGATCAGTGAGCCGTTCTGTATCAAGCAGTGTATGTTCATCTGCGATAATGAGCCGTGCCGCATTCAGTATTGATGCGTAGAAATCAAAGGTAAATGCGTCAAAGGCGTAATTGGAAACAGATAAGAACGTATCTTTTTCAGAAAATGCCATGTAATCTACATGCTTGACCAATCCTTGAATATTGGCATGAGTGGTGATATTGCCCTTCGGCTTTCCGGTTGTGCCGGACGTATACATAATATACGCCGGATCATCGGGATCAATTGCGGCTGCAGGATCGCTTGCCTGTTCCTCAAACCGTGCCCGATCATCGATGATGAGTGTTGTTCCTGTATACGGCAGCTGAGCCGCTTTTTCTTTCATCTCCTGATGTGTCAGCAGACAGGCTGCCGCACTGTCAGCCAGCATATACGAGATTCGGTCTTCCGGCAGCTTCGGATCAACCGGCAGATAAGCCGCTCCTGCTTTTAATACGCCGAGAATGCCGATCACCAGTTCAAGCGAGCGCTTCGTGTACAACGCGACAACGGAGCCTTTGCCCGCACCTTGCTTTTGCAAACGGCGCGCAAGACGGTTCGCTTCCTCATCTAATTCACGATAGGAAAGAGTCTGGCCGGAATACGTAAGCGCCGGCGCATCAGGATTTACATTCACCGCTTCCTTGAACCAATCCGTCAGAGGCTTCGCCTGATGAGTCTGAGCCGGCGGGTTTAAGCCGGTAAGCAGAAGCTCTCTTTCCTTTTCATCAACAAGGCTGATCGTATTGACAGGCTGATCCGGCTTCTGGATGAGCTGCTGAATCGCTGTGAGAAGCTGAGATTTTAAGCGCAGGATAAACGCCTCATCAAACACATTCCCGTTATAGGCAAGCTTAATCAGCATCTCATCACCTGGAGAAGCCATCAGGTTGAGATCATAATTCGATTTCTCAAAAACGTGTACATCCTCCATATCAAAGCCGTTTTCACTGTTCTCTTCATTTTTTGCATCCTGAAGCGGATAATTTTCAAACACAATGATGTGGTCAATCAGCTTTGGCTGATCGGCCTGGCTTTGGATGTCATAGAGCGGCACATATTGATGCGGCTCAGACTGCAGCGATTGCTCCTGCAGCTGCTTGAGCAAGCCGTTAAATGTGGTATCCCCAGACAGCTTCACCCGCCTCGGGACAGCATTGATAAACAGCCCGACCATATGTTCAACGCCTTTGATTTCTGCGGGACGCCCGGAAACGACTGTGCCGAAGATCAAATCGCCGGACTGCTGGTAGCGGCTGATTAATACACTCCAAACCGCCTGCAGCGCCGTACTCAAAGTGGTATGCTGCGATTTTGCAAGCTCGGTAAATGCTTTTGTTTCCTCCTCCGGCAGTGAGAAGAGCAGCTCTTTCGGATCGTAGCCGTCCTTTTGTTTCTTTCTTTGCTCCGCAAATGTCGTTTGTCCTTCAAAATCTTCTAAGTACCCGCGCCAGTAATGCAGTGATGCTTGTTTATCCTGCTTTTCAAGCCACTTGATATAGTCTTTATACGGTTTGACCGGCTGCAGGCTGTACGGTTTTTGTTCGCGCAGGGCATTGTATACCTTAAACAGATCCTGCACGACGATGCCGAAGCACCAGCCGTCCAAAATGATGTGGTGGTAGCTCCACACCCATTCAAAGCTTTCTTCCGCTTTTTTGAAAATGGCTGCCCGCATCGGAATATCCCGCGTCAAATCAAAGCCCTTGATCTTATCCTGTTCTTTGTATTCATTGATTTTGGCTGTTTGCTCGCTGTCCGTTACATGTGTCAGATCGATTTCTTCTATCTGAAACTGCCGTTTTTTCAATACGACTTGGACCGGCCTTTTTACTTTTTCGTGAATGAACACGGTACGAAATACATCGTACCGGTCCATGATCACATTCATGCTTTCTTCAAGGCATTTGATATTCAAGCTGCCTTTTACTTTCATTGTCATTTGTTCGATGTAAAAGCTTTGGCCGGGATTCAGGAGAGTATGAAACAGCATTCCCTCCTGCATCGGCGACAAATAATACATGTCCTGAACCTGATCTTTGCTGAATTGGCTCATCTGCTCCGCTCCCCCCTTCTGTGATCTGTTTTTGTCACGTTAAATTCTCCTCAAGCATGTCAAAGATGTCTCCCATTTCATCCATCTCAAGATCCTGCGCGCTGAAATCGCTCGGCGTAAATTCTTTCTCTTCTTTGGCCGTGCAATGGCGGATGATCATTAAGAGATTGTCTTTAAACCGCTGCATCTGTGTTTCGACGGTGCTTCTTTCATATTCTTCCTGATTGTATGAGCAGGAAATGACGAAGCGGCCGCCTGTAACCATCCCGCTGAAGCTCAGTGCGTATAACGCCTCTGATTCTTCGCTGACTTGACGTCCCATATCATATGGAGACGGCTCAAACCATTCCGTTTTCACTTCATTGTCAAACTGCCCTAAGTAGTTAAAACTGATTTCAGGCGCGGCGCCTTTTTCTGTTTCATCGGATGACAGATACCGGAGAATCCCGTATCCTACACCTTTATCAGGAACGCGCCGCACCGTCTCTTTTACCGTTTTAATGACGGAAGAGACGCCGTCTTCCTTGCTGATTTGCAGAATCAAAGGATATTGGGCAGTAAACCAGCCGACCGTCCGTGAAATATTGACATTCGGTATGATTTCTTCCCGGCCGTGTCCTTCTAAGTTGATGCCGACTTTGCCGTTTTCCGTCCATTCACCGATCGTTAAGCCGAGCGCGCTGAGCAGAATGTCGTTGATTTCCGTTCCGTACGGATGATGAACATCTGTAAGCAGCTGTGCCGTTTCTTCCTCAGTTAATTCACATTTCACGGCCGCCGTATGTTTGACGAGCCGTTTGTTCGGATCATGGTCTTTCGGCAGCGGCCGGAGTTCTTCCGCATCTGCCTCCGCCCAATAATCCGCCTGCTTTTTCAGCTCTTCTGATTGCGCAAATGTGTTCAGCGCCTCCGCCCAATCTTTAAAGGAGTGGGTTTTTTGCGGGAGGACGATGCTGTTTTGCTGCTGCGCCTGTTTATAACCTGAAGCGAAATCCTCAAGCAGAATTCTCCATGAAACCCCGTCCACGACGAGATGGTGAACCGCGATTAACAGATGATCGCCTTGTTCTGTCCGGTATTGCTCCGCTTTTAACAGCGGGCCGTTCTCCAGATCCAGACTTCCCTGAAGATGATCGGCAAGCCGCTGAATCTGGCTTTTCAGCATATCCTCGTCAGTTCCGTACAGATCAACGATGTCAAAGCTTGCCTTGCATTCTGTGACAGGGAGGTATGTCTGAATGATGCCTTCCCTTTCTTCACGGTAAACCATGCGGAGCGCATCATGGTGTTCAATCAATGCTTGCAGGGTTTTTTCCACCAGGTCCGGATCAAAGCCGTCTTT
>NZ_LLZC01000005.1 GCF_001461825.1 Bacillus velezensis
CGCGCTGGAAACAGAGCCTGCAGAAACAAGAACACGCCTCGGCAGAACACTGACACGCGTGTTTGCCGGAGGGGAAGCTCTTTCCCCGCTTACGGCTGCCCGGTTTGCCGATCTTCTGCCGGAGACCATGCTTATTCACGGCTATGGGCCGACAGAAGCGACGGTTGATGCGGCGTTTTACGTCTGTGACCGAAAACGGGACAGCGGACGGACAAGGCTTCCGATCGGAAAACCCGTTCCTGGTGCCCGTCTGTATGTATTAGATAGCGGAGGAACCATCCAGCCTGCGGGTGTGGCAGGAGAGCTGTACATCGCGGGGACAGGGGTGGCCCGGGGCTATCTGAACCGGCCTGAGCTGACGGAGGAGCGTTTTCTCGATGATCCGTTTTATCCGGGCGAGCGCATGTATCAGACGGGCGATATCGCACGCTGGACAGAAGACGGCCTTGTCGAATGGCTCGGCCGTTCAGACGGACAGCTGAAAGTCCGCGGTTACCGGATTGAACCGGGGGAAATCGAAGCGGCGATCCGGCGCATCGACGGCATTCGTGAGGCGGCGGTCACCGCCCGGACCGAACACGGCGAAACCGCGCTTTACGCCTATATCGAAGGACGGGAAAGCGATGACGTGCGGGCGGAGCTTGCGGCACGCCTTCCGGCCTACATGATGCCGGCTCAGTTTATAGAGATGAGCGAATGGCCGGTCACGCCGAGCGGAAAGCTTGACCGCCGCGCGCTGCCAGCTCCCGGCGGAGCGGCAGACAGACAGGCGTACACCGCCCCGCGGAACGTCACGGAAATGAAGCTTTGCGCCCTTTGGGAAGAGGTGCTGAAAAACGGCCCCGTCGGCATCCGGGATCACTTTTTTGAGCGGGGCGGCCATTCGTTAAAAGCGACGGCTCTCGTCTCCCGCATCGCCAAGGAATTCGGTGTTCAGGTGCCGTTACAGGACATCTTCGCCCGGCCGACGGTGGAAGAGCTCGCCTCGGTCATTCAGGACTTGGAAGAGAGCCCGTATGAAGCGATTCAGCCTGCGCAAACACAGGACACCTACCCGGTGTCTTCGGCGCAGAAACGGATGTATGTGCTCCAGCAGCTTGAAGAGGGCGGTGTCGGCTACAATATGCCGGCTGTGCTGGAACTGACGGGCCCGCTTGACCGCGGCCGGCTGGAGAAGACGTTCCGGCAGCTTGTGGAGCGGCACGAGTCGCTCAGAACGTCCTTTGAAACGGGGCCTGACGGCGAACCGGTGCAGCGCATCCATGACAGCGTACCGTTTCAGCTGGATGAGGCCGAGTCAGCTGACGCATTCGTCCGGCCGTTTTGTCTGGAGGAAGCGCCGCTCTTCCGTGCGGCCCTCGTGAAAGAATCGGATGAACGTCATCTTTTATTAACGGATATGCATCATATTATTTCTGACGGTGTGTCCGTCAACACCTTGATTAAAGAATTCGGCGAGCTGTACGCAGGCCGTTCGCTTGCGCCGATGCGCCTTCAATATAAAGACTATGCCGTCTGGCAGCGGTCGTTTCAGGAGAAAGAAGGATATCAGAAGCAGGAAGCGTATTGGCTGAAGCGGCTAGAAGGAGAGCTTCCGGTGCTTGAGCTTCCGGCTGACAAGCCCCGTCCGGCTGTCAGAAGCTTTGCGGGCGGCAGCGTATCGTGCACGCTTGACGCTGAAACGGCATCCGGCCTTCACCGCATCGCCCGGGATCACGGCTCCACTTTGTATATGGTGCTTCTCGCCGCGTACAATACGTTACTCGCGCGATTGAGCGGGCAGGAAGACATCATCGTCGGCTCGCCAATTGCCGGGCGTCCGCACAAAGACCTTGAACCGATTCTCGGCATGTTCGTCAACACGCTGGCCATCAGAACGGAGCCGAAAGGAGACAAACGGTTTACCGATTACTTGGCGGAAGTCCGCCAGGCGGCGCTTGAAGCGTATGAGCATCAGGATTACCCGTTTGAAGAGCTTGTGGAGCAGCTCGGCGTGCAGCGGGACATGAGCCGCAATCCGCTGTTTGATGCGATGTTTATTCTTCAGAATATGGAGCGAGAGGAGATAAATCTGGCCGGTCTGAAGGCGTCACGATCAGAGCATACCGAACATGATGTATCAAGTTTTGATCTGACCTTATCAGCGGCTGAATCCGATGGAAACATCCGCTTTGAAATGGAATTCAGCACCGAGCTTTTTATGAAAGAAACGATTGAACGCTGGATGGGCCACTTACTGAATCTCTTGCGCCATGTTGCCGCCGAACCGAAAGTCACACTATCGAAAGCTGACATTTTGGATGAAGAAGAAAAACAAAAGTTACTGATTGAGTTTAATAACACACAAACCGAATTCATGGAAAAACACAAACTGTTTCATCAGTTGTTTGAAGAGAAAGCAAAAGAAACGCCTCATCAGACCGCTGTTATTGAAGGAGCACAACAGATCAGCTATTCGCAGCTTAATGAGCGGGCAAATCGGCTTGCGCGAACATTACACAAAAATGGATTCGGTCCGGGAAAAAGAGCAGCTATATTGGCAAACCGTTCGATTGAAGCGATCGTCAGTGTTCTTGCCGTCATGAAATCGGGAGGGGCGTATATACCGGTTGACTCCCATTATCCCGAGGAAAGGATTCGCTATTTATTAAAAGACAGCGCGGCATCCGTCTTGATGGTGCAGTCAGAATACAAAAAACTTGCTTCACAGCTGACGGATAACAATTTATTTCTCATTCAGCTTGATCATGAAGATCAATACGATATTTGTGCAAAGAATATTCAGCCGGCAGCGTCACCGGATGATACTGCATATATCATATATACTTCGGGAACAACGGGAACGCCGAAGGGAGTCGAAGTCAGAAATCGCAGCTTTACGCATGCAGCACTTGCATGGCGCAGGATTTATGAGCTTGATCTTATACCTGTCAGAGTGCTGCAGATGGCGAGTTTCTCATTTGATGTATTTTCAGGGGATCTTGCACGCGCCCTGCTAAACGGGGGAACGCTTGTCATTTGTCCGGATGACGTCCGGCTTGAGCCACAACAGCTTTATCGGCTCATTGATCAGCACCGTATCACGTTTATGGAGTCGACACCCGCGCTGATTGTTCCGTTTATGGAATATATATATCGCCGGAAGCTCGCGCTGCAAAGTGTAAAAATACTTGTACTGGGTTCAGATATGATCAAGTCGCAGGATTTTTATACGCTTCAAGAACGCTTCGGAAAAGAAATGCGGATCATTAACAGCTACGGTGTAACAGAAGCGACAATTGATTCTTCGTATTATGAAGCTAAAATGAGCGAAGAGCCGCGGGAAGATGATGTGCCGATCGGTGTTCCGCTTCCGAATGTACAAATGTACGTCTTAAACAAAGACAAACAGGTCCAGCCGATCGGCGTTTTCGGAGAGCTGTATATCGGGGGCGCCGGCGTCGCCAAAGGATATTGGGGACAGCCTGAGCTGACAGAGGGCGCATTCAGTGACCCGTTACAAACGGGAGAAACGCTTTACAGAACCGGAGATCAGGCTTGCTGGCTGCCGGATGGCACTCTTCGTTTTCAAGGGCGGATTGATAAGCAGGTAAAAATCAGAGGATACAGAATTGAGACGGGAGAAATAGAAAGTGTGCTTTTGAAACACGATCAAGTCAAAGAAGCGGCTGTTACCGTGATGAAAGATGCCGAAGGACAAGCCCGATTAGCGGCATACATCGTTCCTAAAGAGGCCGATATCTCATCACTTCGCCAGTCTCTTATGCAGGAGCTCCCGGCTTATATGATGCCGTCTCATATTATCGGTTTAGACAGCATGCCCCTGACACTGAACGGCAAACTTGATAAATCGGCATTGCCGGCAGAAGAGATACATTCATCACAGGCATTTGTCGCGCCCGGCGATGAAAAACAGGCGATGTTATGCCGGATTTGGGAAGATGTGCTTCATATTCAGAAAGCGGGAATTCATCACTCTTTCTTTGAGCTTGGGGGAGATTCCATTAAGGCGCTTCAAGTGTCAGCCCGACTCGCCGGAGAAGGCTGGAACATGTCGATCCGCGATTTGTTTCAGTTCCCGACGATTGCAGAACTCGCGAAGCACCTCACGCCGGCTGTTGCAACGGCTGATCAGGGGCCGATAGAAGGAAGCGCTCCGCTGACACCGATCCAGCAGAGATTTTTTGAGGAGCCGGGTGCGTTTGAGCTTCATTATAACCAATCAGTCATGCTGTGCACTGAAGACAGCCTCCAAATAGATGCGCTGTACCAGGCGGTTTGCGCGCTGACAGAACATCATGATGCGCTGCGAATGACTTTCACTGAAAATGAGCATGGGGAAGCCGTTCAATATAATCGCGGAATCACAAAGCAGCATGAAGAAATATTTACGCTTAACGTCATAGATATTTCAGAAGAAACGCAGCCCGAAAAACGGATAGCCGCTGAGGAAGAAGAAATACAGCAGGCTATGCGCCTTGATCAAGGCCCTCTGCTTCATCTCGGAGTGTTCAGGCAGAAGGATGCCGACCATCTTCTTATAACGATTCATCATCTTATCGTGGACGGCGTGTCATGGAGGATATTGCTTGAAGATCTGCAGACAGCTTATCAGCAGGCATTAGAAGGCAAACAAATCGAACTGCCGCCGAAAAGCGATTCTTATATAAAGTATGCCGAAGAGCTTTTTGACATTTCCAAGAGCAAAGCATTGCTGGAGGAAGCCGCATACTGGGACAGCGTGATGTCTGGTGAAACAGCGCCGCTGCCGAAAATAACTGATGAAAACGCCGGACGATTGCAGGAAAACGCCCACACTGCATCGTGGATATTAAGCAGCGAAGTCACGAAACAGCTGCTGTTGGAAACACAGCAGGCATACGGAACGGATGTTCATGAATTGCTTTTAACGGCGCTTGGAATGGCGCTTCATGAGTGGACGGGTTCTGAACAGATCCTTATCAGCACTGAGGGGCACGGGCGCCAGGGGCATATTCCTGACATTGATATGTCAAGAACGGCAGGATGGTTTACATCTGTTTACCCGGTGCTTTTGGATATGAGAGTGCCGGGCGGCTCAGGCGAAAAAACCGCTCACCGCATAAAGACGGTAAAAGACATGATGAGACGGGTTCCTCATCACGGAACCGGCTACGGGCTGTTGAGATATTCGCGAAACATTCTTTATAAAGACCCAGAAATAAGCTTTAACTATCTCGGTGCGTTTGACGGTCTTGAGGGGACGCTGAAGATGTCACCGTTCAAGCCGCAGCATGATATAGCGGCCGGGCGCATCCGCGAGTTTGATCTGGATATTAACGCGATGGTGGCGGCCGGGCAACTGGAGGTAAAAGCCGTTTATACCGATGTATTTGCACCGGGGGCAATCGAGTTCTTCATGAATCGTTTCCATACTCACCTCGAGGACATCATCGCCCACTGTTCCGGCAAGAAAGAGCGGGAAAAAACATTAACGGATTACAGCCATACAGAATTGACCGCTCAAGCACTATCAAGCATTGAAGATCTCGTAAAAGGACTTTAATTTCATAAAAAGGTGTGTGGCATTCGTGACACAAGCGACAGAAATTCAAGATATTTACCCTTTATCATATATGCAGGAAGGCATGCTGTTTCATTCGCTTCTGGATTCCGGATCAAACGCATATGTCGAGCAGATTTCATTTACAGTCAGCGGGGATTTATGCATTGATACATTCCAAAAAAGTCTGGATATGCTTGTCAGCCGCTATGATATTTTCAGAACGATTTTCATAAAAGAAGTGCCTGACCTTGAAGGTCCGCAGCAGGTTGTCCTTTCACGCCGTGACACAGCCGTACAGACTGAGAACATTTCAGACTATTCGGAAGAACGGCAGCAAAGCATCATTGAGGAATTCAAGGAAACCGACCGGAATAAGGGCTTTGATCTGCAAAAAGGCCCCTTAATGCGCCTGACTCTTTTTCAAACGGGAGAAAACCGCTATACATGCGTTTGGACTCACCATCACATTATGATGGACGGCTGGAGCTTGGGCATTGTGCTGAAAGATTTCTTCAGCATGTATTATGCGATCCGGAACGGGCGGCCTGTAAACCTCGGCAGTCCGGCTCCTTACAGCTCTTATATCAAATGGCTCCGAAGCCGGAATAAAGAAGAAACGTCAGCGTTCTGGTCGCGCTGCTTGGAAGATTACGGAGAAGTCGTTTCCGTCCCGCAAACGAAGAATAAGCCGGCGCAAAACGGTTATGCATCTGAGCATTTTCAATTTTCCCTTGAGTCTGAAACCGTGCAAAAGCTGACAGACATTGCCCGAAGCACCGGGGTCACGCTGAATACTTTATTTACGAGCATTTGGGGACTGCTTCTCCATCGTTACAACGGCACTGAAGATGCGGTATTCGGTTCAGTTGTTTCCGGCAGGCCGTCAGCTATCAGCGGCATCGAATCCATGGCCGGGCTGTTTATCAATACCGTGCCGGTAAGGGTGCGCGCGGTTGGGGATATGACTTTTTCTTCTCTTCTCAAAAAGGTGCAACAAGAGTCACTCGCTGCGGAAGAGCACAGCTATTATCCGCTGTATGACATCCAAAACGAGAGCGGTCTGCAAAAAGATCTCTTGAACCATATCCTGGTTTTTGAGAATTATCCGGTTCAGATGCAGGCTGCGGTAAACGGCTGGCAGCAAACGGAAAGCAGTGCGCTCTCACTTGAAAACTTTTCGATGGCGGAGGAAACCAATTACGATCTTAACGTCGTCATCGTTCCGGGAGAAGAGTTTTATGTGAAATTCAGCTACAATGCGGGCATCTACGATCGGGAAGACATGAAACGGATCAAAGGGCATATTCTGGAGGTCATCTCCTGTGTAACGGAAGATCCGGACAGGCTTTTATCAAGCATCAGTCTCGTGCCTCCGGAGGAAGAAGCCTTGATTCATTCGTTTAACGAAACGAACCGTCCGTACCATGAGACAACCGTTCATGGGCTGTTTGAAGAACAGGCGGCAAAAACGCCTGACCAAGAGGCGTTGAGATATAACGGGGTAAGCTGGAGCTACAAGAAATTAAATCAGCGGGCGAATCAGCTTGCACATGCGTTAAGGGAAAAAGGCGCACGCCCCGATCAGATCACCGCTGTTATGCTGCGCCGATCAATGAGTACGGTTGCCGCTCTGCTCGGAATTTGGAAGTCGGGCAGCGCCTATATGCCGATTGATGCGGAATTTCCGCCTGAACGGATTTCATTTTTACTGAGAGACAGTGAAGCCTCACTGCTCGTGACTGAAAAAGGCCTGCTCCCCCTCATTCCGCCGGATTTCAAGGGCAGTGTCGTCATCATGGAGGAAACGGTTTCCCAGCAGACCGCACCGCTTCCGCCGGTATCTGACAGCGGAAATTGGGCGTATGTCATTTACACCTCCGGAACGACAGGCCGGCCGAAAGGGGTGCTTGTACAACACAAAGCGATCAGCAATACATTGCAATGGCGGCGTGAAGAATACGGGATGACAGAAGGGGACATAGCGCTTCATCTTTTTTCATACGTATTTGACGGGTCATTAACGAGTCTTTTCACTCCGCTTCTGTCGGGCGCCTGTGTATTGTTAACTGATGAAGATGATGCGAAAGACGTCCTTTCAATAAAACAGAAAATCACCCGCCACGGAGTGAGCCATCTTCTGATCGTTCCGTCTCTGTATCGCGTTCTGCTTGATTCGCTGACGAAAAAGGATGCGCAGACGCTTCGGGCGGTGACATTTGCCGGGGAAGCGGCCACTCCTGATATCGTGGAAGCGAGCCGCAACATATGCCCGAATGCCGAGCTGCTGAATGAATACGGACCGACGGAAAACAGTGTGGCCACGACAATTCTGCGCAACCTGCAAAAAAGCAGCCGGATTACGATCGGGCGCCCGATTGCCAACACTTCTGTCTATATGATGCACGGAGATCGGCTGCAGCCGGTCGGAGCCGTCGGTGAACTGTGTATTTCCGGAAAAGGTCTGGCGGACGGATATTTTCAGCAAAAAGAGCTGACGGACAAAGTCTTTACCCCTCATCCGTTTCATGAAGGTGAACGGCTGTACAGAACGGGAGATGCAGCCCGATTTTTACCGGATGGAACGATTGAATATATGGGACGCTTTGACGATCAGGTCAAGGTAAGAGGTTACAGAATTGAATTAGGAGAAATCGAAACGGCACTCAGAAGTCTGTCCGGGGTAAAAGAGGCGGCAGTCACCGTGCGCAAAACGGCGGACGGGGAACAGGAGCTTGCAGCTTATGTCGTACTGCAAAACGCAGGTGTGACATTTAAACCGCACGCTGAATTGGCCGGGAGATTACCTGCTTATATGATACCGGGAAGCTTTACCAAATTAACGGAGATGCCGCTGTCTGTGAGCGGAAAACTTGATCGGGCCGCACTTCCTGAGCCGAAAGAAGCTGAGAGAACCGGTGATTATCAAGCTCCGCGCACAATGCTTGAGACCGAGCTGCTGTCTATTTGGCAAGAAGTGCTGAAACGGGAACACATCAGTATGAGAGATGATTTCTTCCAAATCGGCGGACAGTCGCTGAAAGCCGCGTCGCTTGTTTCAAACATACATAAACGGCTCCAAATTGAACTTGCCGTCCGCCATGTTTTTGAACATCCGACCATCGAGAGCATGGCCCGCTTCCTTGAACAGAGGAAAAGAGGAGAATATGCAGAAATCACGCCTGCTGTGGCAAAGGACTTGTACCCGCTATCTTTTGCGCAAAAAAGGCTCTATGCTCTTCATCAGCTTGCAGCGGACAGTACGGGCTATCATATGCCCGCTTGTCTGGAACTGAGCGGCAGACTCAACCGGGATCGGTTGCACGAAGCCTTTTCAGCGCTGTTACAAAGGCATGAAGCGTTACGCACTTCATTTGTTTTACGAAACGGGGAGCCGATGCAGCACATACATTCACATGTCGATCTTGACCTCACAGAGATTCACATGCCATCCGGGAACCTTCTTCAAGAGGTGATGGAAACTTTCGTCAAACCGTTTGACGTGGAAAAAGCGCCGCTTTTGAGAGTGACTTTAGCCAAAGTTACTGAAGAACATCATTTTCTGCTGCTTGATATGCATCATCTTATCGCAGACGGTGTGTCAATGAGCGTTTTGATTCAAGAATTGACGGATTTATACAGAGGAAAGGAGTTGCGGCCGTTAAAACTCCAGTACAAAGATTTTTCCGTCTGGCAGCATGAGCGGTTTGCCGCTGAAGAATTCAAAAGACATGAGCGTTATTGGCTGGAGACGATCGGGGAAAACATTCCCGTACTTGATCTGCCGCTCGATAAAAAGCGCCCGCAGCTTCCTGATTTCAGCGGGTCCATTGTTCGAACGCGCCTTCAAAAGGAATCGGCGGAGAATTTGCGCCGGCTCATGGATGAGACAGGTTCGACGCTGTATATGATTCTTTTGGCAAGCTACTCCTTGTTCCTTTCTAAATTGAGCGGGCAGGAAGACATTGTCGTCGGTTCACCTGCGGCCGGCAGAAGCCGCGCTGAGCTTGACGGGGTCATCGGCATGTTTGTAAATACCGTGGCAATGAGAAGCAGGCCGAAAGGGGATAAGACATTCCGCGCTTATTTAGAAGAGGTGAAAATGCTCGCCCTCGGCGCGGCCGAACATCAGGACTTCCCGTTTGAAGAACTTGCCCAAAAGCTTGATACACACCGGGAAGTCAATCGCAATCCGCTGTTTGATGCCATGCTCGTTTTGCAAAACAGTGATGATTTCGAAGTAAACCTTCCGGGCTTAGTTGTTTCTTCACATGCAGTGAAGCATGACATTTCAAAATTCGACTTGACGCTTCATGCCGAGGAACGGCCGGATGGCTCACTGGATTTTCATTTTGAATACAGTACCGCCTTGTTTGAAAAGGATACGATCGAACGGTGGGCCGGTCATTTTAAAGAGCTTTTAGGACAAATCGCATCGGATGATGAGCGGAAGCTGTCTGACATTTATTTGCTGGGCATAAACGAGCGGCAGATGCTTCTTCAAGCGGAAAATCAAACGGCGGAGTATCCGAGGCATGAAACGATCGTCAGTTTATTTGAAGCACAGGCGGAAAAAATGCCGGATCAAATTGCAGCCGTCATGTCTGATGAGCGTCTCACCTACCGCGAGCTCAATGAAAAGGCGGATCGAATCGCCGATATGCTGTCGGAAAACGGCATCCGCTCCGGACAGATTGTCGGAATTATGACCGAACGATCTCCGGATATGCTGATTGGGATTCTCGGTATTTTAAAAGCGGGAGGAGCTTATCTGCCGATTGATCCTGACTATCCGGACGAGCGGATTTCATTTATGCTGACTGACAGCGGCGCGCGTGTTCTGTTGACGCAATCGGGTCTTGGGATATCCGGTATAGATGGTTTGCCGGTTTTATACATCGATAAGCCTGAATCCGTTTCAGCAGACAGAACGAAAGAAATGATAACGCCTGAACAGCCGGCTTACGTGATTTACACATCGGGCACAACAGGAAAACCGAAAGGCGTTATGACGGAACACCGCAATGTCATCAGCCTTATCACACATAAAGGACTGCCGTTTGATTTCGGCTCTGAAGACGTCTGGACGCTGTTCCACTCCTATTGCTTTGATTTTTCTGTATGGGAAATATTCGGCGCGCTCTTATACGGCGGAAAGGTGGTTATCGTGCCGAAAGAAACTGCCCGTGATCCGCATTTGTACCGGCAGCTGCTGCAAAGTGAAGGCGTAACGGTGCTGAACCAAACGCCGACGGCTTTTTCCGGACTCATTCATGAAGAGGCCGGGCATACGGACAGGCTAAAGCTTCGATATGTCATTTTCGGCGGAGAGGCGCTTCAGCCCGGCATGCTGAAAAGCTGGAAAGAGAAGTACCCGGAGACGGAGCTTGTTAATATGTACGGTATTACGGAAACCACGGTTCACGTCACATGCAAAAAACTGAATATGGATGATATTGAGAGAAACAAAAGCAATATCGGCAGACCGCTGGAAACCCTCCATGCTTTTGTCGTGGATGCCTATATGAATCCGCAGCCGATCGGAATTCCCGGTGAGCTTTATATCGGCGGAGAAGGCGTCGCGAGGGGATATGTAAACAGGGATGATTTAACCGCCTCCCGTTTCATCACGAATCCGCATGTTTCCGGCATGCGGCTCTACCGGACGGGTGATATCGCAAAAAGGCTCACAAATGGCGAGCTGGAATATGTCGGGCGAAAAGATGCGCAAGTAAAAGTCAGAGGCCACAGAATTGAGCTGGGAGAAATTAAATCAGCGCTGCAAGAGCTTTCCTCCGTGAAAGAGGCAGCCGTGATCACACGTGCTGATCAGCATGGTCAGCACTCCATTTACGCATACGCGGTCTTACACGGAAACGAAAAGATAAAAGAAGCAGAGATTCAGGCCTCTCTCAGAGCTTTTCTGCCGGAATATATGATTCCCGCCCGCTTGATAGAGCTTGATGAACTGCCTTTGACGGCGAATGGGAAGCTGGACGAGAAGGCGCTCCCGCAGCCTGAATTAAATGATAGCCTTGGAGATGATATCAGCCTGAGAAATGAAACTGAAGAAATGATGGCTGACATCTGGGAAGAACTCTTAGGTGTTGAAGGACTCGGCCCCCATGCTCACTTCTTCCATCTCGGCGGGGATTCGATTAAAGCGCTGCAAGTATGTGCGAGGCTGAAACAGCAGGGCTATGAAACGACCGTCCGCGAGCTGTTCGAGCATCAGACACTGGGAGAAGTATCGATGCGGCTCCGGAAAGTCCGCCGCGTGATTGATCAGGCTCCCGTCACGGGAGACGTGCCGCTGACGCCGATCCAGCACTGGTTCTTGTCGCAATCATTGCCGCATGATCATTTTAATCAGTCGGTTATGCTCCGCAGTGCGGACAGAATCAATGAATCTGCTATGAGAAAAGCGCTGGCACAGCTCGCGGTTCATCATGACGCATTACGGATCGTATGCGGCACGCAAAACGGATCGGTGACTCAATACAACAGAGCGGAAAACCTTTCTGAAGAAGAACTCTTTACGTTTGAAACGCATGACGTGAGAGGGAAAGGGTCATTACAAGAGGAGCACGCCGCAATTGAACAGGCGGCCGCCCTTATTCAAACTTCCATTCGGCTGGAGACGGGTCCGCTCGTAGCTGTCGGATTATTTCACGCTAATGATGGCGATCATCTGCTGCTTTCCATTCATCACCTTGTCATTGACGGGGTGTCATGGCGGATTTTATTTGAAGATCTCACCGCATGCTACAGGCAGGCGCTCGAAGGAAAAGAAACCGCGCTTCCGGCAAAAACCGATTCCTATCAGACTTACGCGAAGCAAATCTCTGATTATGCAAAAAGCCGCCGGCTGTTACAGGAAGCAGACTACTGGTCCGAAAGAGAAAAAGCGGCGGTCGAACCGCTTCCGAAAGATGCCCGCATCTCTTCCAATCTTCTGAAAGATACAGATGTGATGACCGTTACATTGACAAAACAGGAGACTGAGCAGCTGTTAACGGAAGCGAACAGAGCATACACAACAGAGACGGGTGAATTATTGCTTGCCGCGTTAAGCCTTGCGCTGAACAGATGGACTGGAAACGAGACATTCAAAATCAGCATGGAAGGCCATGGAAGGGAAGAGCACTTGGAGCATCTTGATATCAGCAGAACCATCGGCTGGTTTACGTCAATTTATCCGGTATTGGTTGACGCAAGTTTTCAAGATCAGACTGATGACGGCGAGCGTCTCGGTTATCACATTAAGCGGACAAAAGACATGATGCGCCGCATTCCGCATAAAGGAGCGGGATACGGGGTGCTGAAGTATATAAGCAAACTCTGGGAAGAAACTGAATCTGATTCTCCTGAAATCAGTTTTAACTATCTGGGACAGTTTGACCGGGAAATCCGTTCCAGCGGCTTCGGTGTTTCTCCCGTAAAAGCGGGAAATGAAGTCAGCCCGGACTGGGAACGCCCGTACACACTTGATATCAGCGGCTCCGTATCGTCGGAATGTCTCAGCATGCATGTCGTGTACAACCGTTTTCAGTATCAAAAAGAAACGATTGAAGTTTTGACGGGATATTTTCATGCCTTTCTCAAGCAGATCATCTCGCATTGCACAGGCAAAGAGGAGCGTGAATGGAGCGCCGCTGATTTCAGTGACGAGGAGTTAACGCTGGAAGATCTGAGTGACATTATGGGAGCCGTCAACAAACTATAGAAAAGGAGTGGCGCAATGGGGCAGCAACCGGAAATACAAGATATATATCCTTTATCTTTTATGCAGGAGGGCATGCTTTTTCATTCTCTGTTGGATCATGACTCAAGAGCCTACTTCGAACAAGCGGTGTTTACGATCAACGGACAGCTTGACCGGGAACGATTCCAAAAAAGTATAGATGCTGTTTTTGAACGATACGATATTTTCCGTACGACATTTATTCATAAGAATGTGGCGAAGCCCCGCCAAGTCGTGTTGAAAAACAGGCCGAGCCGCGTTCAGTTCCATGATATTTCTCATTTGGACGAGAAGGCACAAGACAAATATGCCGACCGGTTCAGAAAAGAAGATAAAGATAAAGGCTTTGATTTGCAATCAGACCCTCTCATGAGAGTCTCCATTTTGAAAAAAGCGCCTGAACGCTATGTTTGTATATGGAGCCATCATCATATCGTCATGGACGGCTGGTGCTTCGGAATTGTCATGAAGGAATTTCTGATGATCTATCAATCTCTCGGAGACGGACGGCTCCCGTCTCTCGAGCCTGTTCAGCCATATGGAAAGTATATTAAATGGCACATGAAGCAGGATCGTAAAGAAGCCGAGATTTTTTGGAAAACGAGACTTGCCGATCTTGAGCAATCGGCGTCTCTTCCGAAAAAATCTGCAGAACCAAATGGCGAACTTGAGCAGGCGGTTTTCACCATTTCGGAAGAGCAGACAAATGAGCTGAAAAACATTGCGGCAAGGGCGGGAGCAACGCTGAATACAGTGTTCCAGGCACTGTGGGGCATGTTGCTGCAGCGTGTCAGCCGCTGTGATGACGCCGTTTTCGGTTCTGTCGTTTCCGGCCGGCCGTCGGATCTCGCAGGCGTGGAAAAAATGGTGGGACTGTTTATCAATACGATTCCCGTGCGGGTGAAAAGCGGTTCATTATCTTTTCTGGAGCTCGTCAGGCATTTGCAGCAGGAGACGCTGCAAGCAGAAGCGTACAGCTATTATCCGCTGTATGACATTCAGGCGCAAAGCCCTTTGAAGCAAGCGCTGTTTGACCACATTATCGTGTTTGAAAATGTGCCGGCCCAGCGTGAAATTGAAAATGTGAGTCAGGCCGGTTCATTTGATTTTGCGGTAGAAGATTTCACGATGGAGGAAGTCACAAACTACGGATGCAGCATAAAGGTGATTCCGGGAAGTTCTCTTTATATCCGCTTAAACTTTGATACCGGTATATACGATCGTGTTTTTATGAAGAATATTGAAACATTTTTACGGCATATGATGAAGTCAGTCATTTCCGCCCCTGAAATGAGCGCCTCCGAGATCGCATTGCTGGATGCGTGTGAAGCCAGAAATATGCTGGATGCGTTTAACCGTACAGAAGCGGTTGAACCGCCGGCTCCGACGCTTCACGGGCTGTTCACCCGCCGCGCCGCGCTTTCGCCGCATCGTCCTGCGCTCCGTTTTCCGGGCGGTATGCTGACGTACGCCGAGCTTGACCAGTACACAGACAGGCTCGC
>NZ_LLZC01000006.1 GCF_001461825.1 Bacillus velezensis
TTTGACTGACTACGCACATCACTGTGCGATTTATTTAAAACTTTGAATTAACAGGTACGTTTTGTCTTGTTTAGTTTTCAAAGATCATTTTGTCTTTCGTTCAAGCGACTTTATTATTATATCTTATCAATCTCTTGAAGTCAACAACTTTTTGAATTTCTTTTTTTCGTCAGCGCCTTGTTTAGCGGCAACGAATAATAATATACCACCTCACAAATAATAGTGCAATAGTTTTTTAAAAGAAAATCAAAAAAGTTTTACGAGCGGCTTGTTTCTAAAAAAGCGCCGTACTGCGATAAGCAGAAACGGCGCCTGCCCTTTTATTAGCGTTGTCTCATTTGAGGGAATAATAAAACGTCTCTGATAGACGGAGCATTTGTTAACAGCATGACAAGGCGGTCGATACCGATACCCAATCCCCCGGTCGGCGGCATGCCGTATTCAAGAGCTTCAACGAAGTCTTCATCCATCATATGCGCTTCATCGTTTCCTTCTTCTCTTTCTTTTAATTGCGCTTCAAAGCGTTCCCTCTGGTCAATAGGGTCATTCAGCTCCGTAAACGCATTAGCGTGCTCACGGCCGACGATAAACAGCTCAAAACGGTCTGTAAAGCGAGGGTCCTCCGGATTTTTCTTAGCAAGAGGAGAAATCTCTACAGGGTGGCCGTAAATAAATGTAGGCTGAATGAGTGTTTCTTCAATTTTTTGTTCGAAGAATTCATTGATGATATGACCCACCGTCATTGAGTTTGTGATCTCGATACCATGCTCTTTTGCATGACCGCGCGCTTCTTCAACAGTCATCTCATTCCAGAAATCTACGCCTGTCGCTTCTTTGACCGCATCTACCATGTGGAGTCGTTTCCATTCAGGTTTCAGATCAATCTGCTCTTCGCCGTACTGGATTGTGGTGCTTCCAAGCACTTCCTGCGCAATATGTGCAACGAGGTTTTCCGTAAGGCTCATAATATCTTTATAATCGGCGTACGCTTCATACAGCTCGATCATCGTGAATTCAGGGTTATGGCGTGTAGAAACACCTTCGTTACGGAACACACGGCCGATTTCGTAGACTTTTTCCAATCCGCCGACAATCAGGCGTTTCAGGTGCAGTTCAATCGCAATACGCATATAAAGAGGCATATCGAGCGCGTTATGGTGCGTGATGAACGGGCGTGCAGACGCTCCTCCCGGTATGCTGTGCATCGTAGGTGTTTCAACTTCTAAGTATCCATGGTCATCTAAGTATCTTCTCATCGCTTGGATGATTTTGCTGCGTGTGATAAACGTTTGTTTGCTGTCAGGGTTTACGATGAGATCGAGATAGCGCTGGCGGTAACGCTGTTCAACATCTTTTAACCCATGATATTTATCAGGAAGAGGACGCAGTGCTTTTGTCAGCAGTTCAAAAGATGTCGCTTTGACAGAAAGCTCGCCTACGTTTGTTTTGAAAACTTTCCCCGTGATGCCGATAACGTCTCCGAGGTCTGAAGATTTAAAGATTTCATATTGTTCTTCGCCGACACTGTCTTTTCTTACGTAAATTTGAATTTGACCTTCTAAGTCCTGCAGATGCGCAAAGCCGGCTTTCCCTTTTCCGCGCTTTGTCATCATACGGCCTGCAATGGTCACTTCGATCGCTTTTTCTTCCAGTTCTTCTTTAGAAAGCTCCTGGTAGGCGTCAATGATCTGTTGAGATTGATGCGTTCTCTCGAAACGTTCGCCGAAAGGGTCAATGCCGTTTTCTCTCAGCTGGTTCATTTTATCTCGTCTGACTTGCAGCTGGTCGTTCAATTCCTCATGATTTTGCTCTTCTTGACTCATTGGTATCACTCCGTTACATTTTGATTTCACGAAAAAGCAGAAAAACTGCCAGCGGTAAGCTGGCAGTGAGCAGCAATAGAGGGTGTATATTAACCTACTTTTGCATCTTGAAGCTCTTTTGCCTCTGCTTCGGCGGTAAATGCATCTAAAAGCTGCACAACTTCTTCACGCGTCTCACATTGGTTGATTTCGTTGCGTACATTCGCATTGCCTCTGACACCTTTCAGGTACCAGGCAGCGTGTTTTCTCATTTCTCTGACTGCCACATTTTCGCCTTTTAACTTAATCAGGCGGTCTAAGTGCAGTTTGCATACCGACATTTTTTCACGGACTTTCGGTTCGTCTTTTAACTCACCGGTTTCAAGGTAGTGCACCGTACGGTAAATCATCCACGGGTTGCCGAGTGCGGCCCGGCCGATCATGACGCCGTCAACTCCTGTTTCCTCAAGCATACGTTTCGCGTCCTGAGGCGTTTTGACATCACCGTTTCCGATGACGGGAATGGAGACGGATTGCTTCACTTCTTTAATGATATCCCAGTTCGCAGTGCCTTCATACATTTGCACTCTTGTGCGGCCGTGCAGGGCAACGGCTTTTCCGCCGGCACGTTCAACGGCTTGGGCATTTTTCACCGCATAGATGTGCTCTTCATCCCAACCCATTCTCATCTTCACTGTAACCGGCTTATCAACAGCATCTACTACTGCGGATACCATTTCATAAATCTTATCAGGATCGAGAAGCCATTTGGCGCCCGCATCACATTTTGTAATCTTGGGTACGGGACATCCCATGTTAATATCAATAATATCAGCAGTCGTGTTTTGATCTACAAACTTCGCCGCTTCCACAAGAGTTTCCTTTTTCCCTCCAAAAATCTGAAGGCTGAGCGGTTTTTCACGTTCATCAATGTAAAGCATCCCCATTGTTCTGGCGTTGTTGTAAAGAATCGCTTTGTCACTGACCATTTCAGCGCATACCAATCCGGCTCCGAATTCCTTTACAGTCAATCTGAACGCTGAGTTGCAGACACCGGCCATAGGGGCAAGCACAACCCGGTTTTTCAATTGAATATCACCGATTTTAAACATTTTTCCCCTCCTTTCATTTGTCTATTTTTCAGGCGGGGCCAATTCGTCCGCACTTATATTTAAAACATCTGCCGCATCTTGAATGATGGCATCTGACGGCAATCGGTTTCCGCGTTCAATTTCACCGACAATAGAAACTGATATACCTAATGCTTTTGCAAATCCTTCTTGAGTATAACCTTTCAGCTTTCTGAATGCACGAATTCGCCTACCCCAGATTTCTGCTTCCATACTCTTACACCTTCTTGGTTTGTTTCAGCGCTTATCGTGATATGATCCGCCTGCGGACATATTTCTTTTAACGGCGCAAGGACAAATAAGCGCTCATACATTCTCGGATGCGGAACAATCAGCCGCTCTGTTTCAATATTTTCACGATTATACAGCAAAATGTCAAGGTCTGCCGTCCGCGGTCCCCAGCGAATCTCTCTCGTTCTGCCTAATTCAGCTTCAATGCTCTGCGTTACATCAAGAAGTTCAAAAGGAGATAACGACGTTTTCACTTCAACCGCCATATTGAGAAACTGATCTTGATCCTCATAGCCGACGGGATCTGTTTCATATATGGAGGACACCTTTGACACCGTCACGCCATGATGCCGGCTGAGCATGGCCACTGCCTGACGCAAATAATGTTCACGGTCGCCCATATTGGAACCGAGGCCGATATATGCCGTATTGTTCATGATTTCTTTCTCGTCATTTCTATAGCTACTGATTTATAATGGCCGGGAATCGGCGGGTCAGGCTTAACAACCTTTACCGTACATTGCTGCACCGGCTCAAATTTCTTAAGGACGGTGTCTGCGATCCGTTCCGCAAGGGTCTCGACCAAATTAACGGGCTCGCCCTCAACGATGCCGCGGCAGACACTGTACAATTCCGCATAGTTAATGGTATAAGAAAGGTCATCCGTTTTTCCCGCTTTGCTCAAATCCAGTTCGGCAGTCAGGTCTACTTTGAAGCGCTGGCCGAGTTTGTTTTCTTCTTCGAACACGCCGTGATATCCGTAAAACTCCATACCTTCCACATATACTTTATCCATAATGTGCGCCTCCTTTGTTCAACATAGCATCCATCATCTTAGTCATTCTTGCGATCTCTTTGACATCGTGCACCCTCACAATGTCGCAGCCTTTCTGGACGCCAAGGCATACTGTCGCTCCCGTTCCCTCGGCACGTTCTTCAGGGGGAAGGTCAAGTACACGGCCGATGAACCTTTTTCTCGATGTCGCCAGGAGCAGCGGATAACCTAACCCGCTGAACACCTCCAGCTTGTTCATGACAGCCAGATTGTCCTCATAGTTTTTCGCAAAGCCGATCCCCGGATCCAGAATCATGTTTTCATCTGTGACGCCGGCTTCTGCGGCAATTTTTACGCTTTCCATCAGGTCTGCAAGCATATCAGGAATAAGATCGTTGTAGTTTCTTTCCGTGCGATTATGCATTAAGATAATCGGAACCCCGTGTGCGGCGGCTACTGACGCCATGTCAGGGTCACCTTTCGCCCCCCAGATGTCATTAAGGATAGAGGCTCCCGCTTTGACCGCTTCGTCTGCCACGGACGCTTTGTACGTATCGATTGAAAGCGGAATGTCCAGCTCGCTTGTAATCCGTTCTATGACGGGGATGACTCGTGACATTTCCTCATCAGCCGACACGAGTGATGCGCCGGGCCTTGTCGATTCGCCGCCGATATCTATAATATGCGCCCCTTCTTCAGCCATCTTCACCGCACGCAGAAGCGCCCTTTCCGTACTGTCGTATTTACCGCCGTCAGAGAAGGAGTCTGGCGTTACATTTAATATCCCCATAACGAGCGTCTTCTCTTTATAGGACAGAGCGCCTTTTTTTGTATGAATCAGTTTAGGCTGTTCAATTGTTTGCTGCGCCATTTTGTTCCTCCTCCTGTACATTCATTTTGTTTATTTCCTGCTGATACTGCTTACGGAGCAATTGCACCGTTTTTCCGCTCATTCCGGGCAGCGGCACTTCCTCTATTTTAGAAAACGGGATGATTTCAAGCACGGAGTTTGTCATCCATGCTTCATCCGCTTCAAGCATTGATTGAAAACGGAATCGGCCTTCGGTGACTTCTGTCCCCTGCCGTTTCAATTCATCAATGACAAACTGTCTCGTTACGCCGTCGAGAATTCCCGTATCCAAAGATGGCGTAAAGACCTTGTCTCCTTTTCGCCAAAACACGTTGGAGACAATGCCTTCCGCGACATCTCCTTCACCGGTCAGGAAAATGCCTTCAAGATTGGGGTCATTCCCGATCTCCCGTTTAGCATACATGTTGTTTAAATAGTGATGGGATTTTAACCGAAAAGATCCTTCAGGCGTGTTTCTCCGGACAGAGAGAAGCCTGCCTTCTTTTTGAACAGGCAGAGTTTCCGGATTGAGCCGGTTGACGAAACAAAGGACGGTCGGCTTTTCATAAGTCTGCGCGGCAAATCCCTTATCGCTGACGCCTGCCGAGATGTTAAGCCGGACACGCGCGCTGCCGTCCTTGATGTCATTGAGGAGCAACAGTCTCAGAAGCATATCAAGCAGCTCCTGTTTGTTCACCTCATATGCAATCTGCAGATCCCGAAGCGCCCTGTTGAGCCTGGCGACATGCGCATCCGGCAGAAACGGCCGGCCGCTGTAAAGCCTGAACGTCTCGAACGCGCCGATCCCGTACAGATAACCATGGTCAAAAGGAGAAAGCGCCGCTTCTTTCTCCTCTATATATTGACCATTCAAATATATAATCACACCGTCACTTCCTTTTTGCGGTGTGTCTCTATAAAGTTTCTGAGCATCTCTTTGCCGAAGGAGGTCATGATGGATTCCGGATGGAACTGAACACCTTCAACAGGCAGCTCATTATGGCGGATTGCCATAATTTCTCCTTCTTTGGTTTGAGCGGATACCGTAAAACAATCCGGCAGCGTGTCCGCTTTGACAATAAGTGAATGGTACCGGGTGGCGACCAGCGGATTTTGCAGGCCTTTAAAAATCGTCTGTCCGTCATGCATAACTTCTGACGTTTTGCCGTGCATGAGCCGCTCTGCTCTGACGACATCGCCGCCGAATACTTGCGCAATCGACTGATGCCCGAGACATACGCCGAAAATAGGAATACTGCCGGCAAAATGTTTGATGGCTTCGAGGCTGATCCCCGCTTCATCAGGACTGCACGGCCCGGGTGAAATCATTAAGAAGTCCGGACCCAGCTCTTCAATCTGCTCAATCGTAATCTCGTCATTCCGTCTGACGATCAGTTCCTCCCCGAGCTCACCCAAATATTGAACCAAGTTGTACGTAAATGAATCATAATTGTCAATCATTAAAATCATCTCTGCTCACCTCGTCTGATTTTTTGTCTCTTCTTCGCTCAGCTCTAACGCCTTTTTCATCGCAAAAGCTTTTTTGAACGATTCCTTGTATTCATGCTTCGGAACCGAATCAATGACCACTCCTGCTCCGGACTGCATAAAAGCATGTCCGCCGGCTGCATAGATCGTCCGGATCACAATGTTAAACTGCAAATCTCCGTTGAATCCGAACCAGCCTATAGATCCAGTATAAAGCCCCCGTCTTGTCGGCTCAAGCTCTTCTATAATTTCCATCGTTCTCACTTTGGGCGCTCCAGTGATGGTGCCCCCCGGGAACACCGCATGAATAATGTCTGTCGCGTCATATCCGTCCTGCAGCTCTCCCTGTACGTTTGACACGATATGCATGACGTGGGAATACTTTTCGATCGCCATAAATTCGTTAACGCGCACGGAGCCGTAGCGCGATACGCGCCCGAGGTCATTGCGCTCAAGATCAACAAGCATGACGTGTTCCGCACGTTCTTTTTCATTGTGAATTAATTCGTCAGCCAAAGCCTTGTCTTCAGCATCGTCTTTTCCTCTTGAACGCGTACCTGCGATCGGTCTCGTTTCAAGCTTCTTCCCCTTCTTTGTCACCAATAGCTCCGGCGACCCGCATATCACTTGAAACCCCGGTGTCTCGAGATAGGCCATGTAAGGAGACGGATTGACGTTTCTCAAGTGTTTATACACCTCATACGGATGAACGGATAAGGACTGAGACTGCCTGATGGACAAATTAACCTGGAACACATCGCCGCTCGCGATATATTGTTTAATTTGTTCTACAGCCTGCGAAAATCCTTCTTCAGTGAACGGAGCGGCGTACGATCCGTCCCCATTCCGATCCAGCGGTGAAAAAGGCTCGTCCGCCGTTTGGAGGGAACACCACATGTCCTCTAAGCCGGACAGCTTTTCTTCCGCAAGATCCGCTTCTTCCGCTTCAGTATGGGTAATGAGCCATAACGCCTCATCCTCATGGTCATAAACGGCCACATCATCAAAAACAAGAAAGTAAATATCAGGTGTTTCCAGATCATCTAACGACAGCATCTTAAAATTCTCAATATATCGGGCGTAGTCGTAACTGATAAAACCAATCGCACCGCCCTGAAAGTCCGGAAACTCAACGTTTGTTTCCGTTCCGAGCGTTCCAAACCATTCATGAAAGGCCCGCAGCGGGTCACCTTCTTTAAACAGTGTTTCCCCCTCATGCTTGATCGTTGTAATTCCGTCTTTCCCTCTGACGGACGCAATCGGATCTAGACCGGCTATACTGAATCTTCCCCCTCTCGCGCTTTCGAGCAGAACATGCCGTTTTCTCGATTTCGAAAGGTTTTCATATCGCTGTAAAAATGCTTGTTTCGTAAAAGGTATTTTTCTTCCTGCCGGTCTGCGTTGTGCCATCATATCAATCCTCTGCTTCGTTTTACTGTAGTTTTATTTTAAAGCAATCACACTGGTGAAAAAAGTGAATTTCACTTCCAACCATAAAATTCGAAACGTTTTTTGGATTTTCGATGCTTCAGCACAAAAAAACTCCCGGATACAGCCGGGAGCCGTGTGTATGTCTCTATTCAAACTGATAAAGCGGTGTGCTTAAGTAACGTTCTCCGTTACTAGGGATGATCGCAAGCACTTTCTTGCCTTTCCCCAGTTTTTTCGCGATTTCCAGTGCCGCGTAAATGGCCGCTCCGGAAGAAATGCCGCCGAGAATCCCTTCTTCTTTTGCCGTTTTACGGGCATATTCAAATGCATCCTCGTTTTTGACGGGAATGATCTGATCATAGATGTCCGTATTCAATGTTTCAGGGACAAATCCCGCTCCGATACCCTGAATTTTATGCGGGCCCGGTTTTCCGCCGGAAAGAACTGGAGAATCCGCCGGCTCTACCGCATAGATTTTGATGGATGGATATGCTTCTTTCAGCACTTCGCCCGCTCCCGTGATGGTTCCGCCGGTACCGATTCCGGCCACGAACGCATCAAGCTGGTCGTCACCAAACTGTTCTACGATTTCTTTCCCCGTCGTTTGGCGGTGAATTTCCGGGTTTGCCGCATTGTTGAATTGCTGAGGCACAAAGTATCCGTGTTCCTCAGCAAGTTCTTCCGCCTTTTTAATGGCGCCCTTCATTCCTTCTGCGCCGGGAGTCAGCACAAGCTCCGCTCCGTATGCGCGCAGCAGATTGCGTCGTTCCATACTCATTGTATCAGGCATAACGAGAATGGCTCTGAGACCTTTAGCCGCTGCCACCATTGCAAGACCGATCCCTGTATTTCCGCTTGTCGGTTCAATGATTGTGTCGCCGGCTTTTAATTTTCCTTCTTTTTCAGCCGCTTCAATCATCGCCACTCCGATCCGGTCTTTTACGCTGCTGCCCGGATTCATGTATTCAAGCTTCAGATATACATCTGCACTGTTTTCATCCGTCAGGCGATTCAATTTCACAATAGGAGTATTTCCGATTAGTTCAGTAATAGAATTTGCAATACGCACCATGTTGGACACCTCAATTTCCGACTAAATTTATTGGTATTATAAATATAAGTTATCAATTTCAAAATTTTTTGTCAATCATTTAGTTCTTTTTTCCCCGTAGAACCAAGAGACCCCCGCCTCTTTCCACAGCGTTTTGACTGTCGCCTTGTCACCTAATTGATCCATCGCGATCTGGCGTCTGATTTGGCTCTTCACTTCATTGTATGAGAAAGTCCTCGCTTTAAGCTTTTCTTTCAGCTGAATGACGGCGTATCTTGAGGAAACTTTAATCGGTTCAGCGGACCATTCATCTTCTTTAAGATTTTTAGCTTCTGTGATATATGCCTGCGGGATATTTTCCTGGTTTTCTGTCACAAAGCCAAGGTCTCCGCCATACTGAGACGTGTATCTGTCCGTGGAACGCTCAGCGGCGACTGCTTCAAAGCTGGAACCGCCTTTCAAATCAGCAAGCACCCTGTCCGCCTCTTCTTTGTTTTTGACGACGATGTGCCGGATTCTGTAGGAATCATCGAAATGGTATAATTCTTTATTTTTATTATAAAATGATTGCATTTCCTTATCCGATATATCGATGTCCTTCGTCAGCAGTTCTTCAAGAAGAATGTTGTAGCGGATCTGGTCTTTCCATTCTTTTTCGGTAATATGGCTGTCTTCATAAAATGAATTATTCACCGCTTTGATTAAAAGAAACTCCCGCTCCAATTCGCTGTTTGAAACTGTGAGTTTATTCTTTTTCGCAAGCTCTTCCACTACTTGTGCATTAATCATGTCTTCCAGAGTTGATTTTCCGTACTGGTCTTCCATCTTTTTCATCCAGTCTTGCCGTGTGATATGTTTATCACCGATTGTCGCGATGGATTCTTCAGATGACCCCGCGGCTTGGGATTTTGTTAACTTATACGCCACTGTCACACTGCATACTAACAGCGCCGCTACAATAATCGTCAAAAGTGTTCTCGATTTCAAAATCTACCCCATCCCTTTTATAAAATAGAACAACCCGCTAAAGAGCTAGCGGGTTGTTTCGTCACGAAGCTCTTCCAGTTCTTCTTTTGTAAATAAATATTTCTCATTACAAAAATGGCAAACCGCTTCGGCTTTTCCGTCTTCTTCTATCATATCTTGTATTTCTTTTTTGCCTAGTCCTAAAATGGCCGTTTCGAATCGATCTTTTGAACAAGAACAGTGAAATTTGACCGGCATTGTTTCGAGAACGTCCGGTTTTTGACCCAGAACTTCTTCTAAGATTTCTTCCGGTGTCAGGCCTTTTTGAATCAATTTTGAAATCGGTTCGATTTGAGATAATTGCTTCTCAATTGTTGAAATGGTTTCTTCATCAGTCCCCGGAAGAAGCTGAATGATGAACCCGCCCGCAGCGAGAATCGTGTTATCAGGATTTACCAGAACACCTACGCCGACAGATGAAGGGACTTGTTCAGAAGAAACAAGGTAATACGTGAAGTCGTCACCGAGTTCACCCGAGACAATCTCTACTTGTCCCGTAAAATAATCACGCAAGCCCAAATCTTTTACGACACTGAGTGTTCCGTCAGTTCCGACCGCCCGTCTGACATCCAGTTTCCCTTGTTCATTGAGGTCAAAATGAACGTGCGGGTTTGATACGTATGCTCTTACCTCACCCTTTGCGTTCGCATCTGCGACAATGGCTCCGATCGGGCCGCCGCCTTCTATTTTGACTGTCAGCTTATCTTCACCCTTAAGCATCGCTCCGAGCATCAGAGAAGCTGTCATCGTCCGGCCGATTGCGGCTGATGCCGTCGGCCACGTGTCATGCCTTCTTTGCGCTTCATTAACCATATCTGTCGTTCTGGCTGCATAAGCCCGCACTTTACCGTCATATGCAATTGCTTTAATTAAATAATCCATCGTTTACCTCCTATACGTGACCCACACGATTTCGCTCATAAATGATTTCCAGCCCTTTCAGAGTGAGAAACGGGTCAACAATATCAATACAGTCTGATTCGTTTGCGATTAATGACGCAAGCCCGCCTGTCGCAATGACTTTCGGTTCCTGTGTTGCCTGCCATTTCATCCGCTTCACTATACCTTCAACTTGTCCGACATAGCCGAAAAGGATGCCGGACTGCATGGCGCTTACCGTGTTTTTGCCGATGATATTGTCCGGACGGGCAATTTCAATTCTCGGAAGCTTCGCCGCACGTGAGTACAGCGCTTCCGTCGAAATCGTAATGCCGGGAGCAATCGCGCCGCCCATGTATTGTTTGTTTTCATCAATGTAGCAATACGTCGTCGCCGTTCCGAAATCAACAACAATTAAGGGGCCGCCATACTGCTGGATCGCCGCAACGGCATTGACGATCCTGTCAGCTCCCACTTCTTTCGGATTGTCATACTTTATATTTAAACCTGTTTTCATTCCCGGGCCGACAACTTGCGGCTCGATGTGAAAGTATTTTGTGCACATTCTTTCTAAAGAGAACATAATCGGCGGCACCACGGATGAGATGATAATCCCTTCAATCTGTTCAAACATGAGTCCGGAATGTTCAAATAAGGAGCGGAGCAGCATGCCGAATTCGTCTTCTGTTTTGTGCCTGCTCGTTTCTATGCGCCAATGATATTCTAATTCCCCATCATGATATACACCAATCACGGTGTTGGTGTTCCCCACATCTATAACCAGTAACAACCTCTATCACCACTTTTGAATAGTTTCTAATCATAACATTTTCAACATTCTACAATACCATACACGATCTGCGGCTCTTTTGTAAACAAAACGGAACCAGTAAAAAAACCGCCGGTATACGCCGGCGGTTTTCATATCAGAAAGCGAACTATTCTTTCGGCTCGTCTTTCTTTTCGTCTTCTGTTTTAGACAGGATGTTTACTTTCACATCGTCTTTTTGAAGATGGTCATCTGAGAAATTGCGCTCAGGGAGTTTTCCGTGATCCACGAGATGCTTGATTTGTTCCGCATCTAATGTTTCCACATCAAGCAATGTCTGAGCAATCAATTCAAGCTTATCGCGATTTTCAGTCAGGATGGTTTTCGCACGCTCATAACATTCTTTAATGATGCGCTGAATTTCCTGATCGATTTCGTAAGCGATCTGATCACTGTAGTTTTGCTCGTTGTTGAAATCCCGGCCCAGGAATACTTGACCGCCTTGAGATTGACCGAACTGAAGCGGTCCGAGTTTTTCTGACATACCGAACTCTGTCACCATTCTTCTGGCAATGTTCGTTGCCCGCTGGAAGTCATTGTGAGCGCCCGTGCTGACTTCGCCGAAGATAATTTCCTCGGCAACGCGTCCGCCCAGAAGACCGACAATTTTATCGAGAAGTTCAGGTTTTGTCTGGAAGTAACGGTCTTCTCTCGGAAGCATGACCGCGTATCCGCCCGCCTGCCCCCTCGGAACGATCGTTACTTTATGAACCATATCGGCTTCATCCAGCACAAGTCCGATAACGGTGTGACCGCCCTCGTGGTACGCCACGATATTGCGTTCTTTTTTCGATATGACGCGGCTCTTCTTCGCAGGGCCCGCAATGACACGGTCCGTCGCTTCATCAATGTCGCGCATATCAATTTTCTTCTTGTTTTGACGGGCAGCAACAAGTGCCGCTTCGTTAAGAAGGTTTTCTAAATCGGCGCCTGAGAAACCGGGTGTTCTTGAAGCGATCGCTTTTAAGTTCACCGTTTCATCAAGCGGTTTGTTTCTCGCATGGACCTGTAATACGGCTTCACGGCCGATGACATCCGGACGGTCTACCGTAATCTGACGGTCAAAACGTCCCGGACGAAGCAATGCAGGGTCGAGAATGTCCGCACGGTTTGTCGCAGCGATAATAATGATTCCTTCATTCGCACTGAAACCGTCCATCTCTACAAGCAGCTGGTTCAGCGTCTGTTCGCGTTCATCATGCCCGCCGCCAAGACCTGCGCCGCGCTGACGTCCCACCGCGTCGATCTCATCAATGAAGATCAGACAAGGCGCATTCTTTTTCGCATTTTCGAATAAATCACGCACACGGGAAGCACCGACACCGACAAACATTTCAACGAAGTCAGATCCGCTGATGCTGAAGAAAGGAACGCCCGCTTCACCGGCTGAGGCTCTCGCAAGCAGCGTCTTACCGGTTCCCGGAGGTCCGACCAACAGCACGCCTTTAGGGATTCTGGCGCCAAGCTCGGCGAATTTGCGAGGATCTTTCAGAAACTCAACAACCTCAACGAGCTCCTGCTTCTCCTCATCCGCGCCGGCTACATCTTTAAACTTCACGCGTTTCTTTTCTTCCGTATACAGCTTCGCTTTGCTCTTTCCGAAGTTCATGACACGGCTGCCGCCGCCCTGAGCCTGATTGAGCAGGAAGAAAAACAGAATAAAGATGATGACAAACGGAATGATCGTCGTTAAGAACGTCACCCACCCGCTTGTTTCCTGTGCGGGATCAACTTTTACGTCCGTCTTTTTAATTGCATCAAATATCTGGTCTGCTCCTTTTCCTTCAGGAACATGTGTTAAAAAGTACTGGTCTTTGTCGTATTTTTTCAGCTGTCCTTTTACCTCATAAACACCTCTGACAGGCTGAACCGATACGCTATCAACTTTCCCCTCATCGAGGTTCTTGATAAACGTACTGTACGACATATTTTCTGTTTTCGGGTTTGAAGTCTGGAAGTAACTCACAACCCCGATTACTACTAATAAAATAAGTAAATAAAAAATGGTATTACGGAAGACCCGATTCATTCCTTACCTCCTCCCACAGTAAGCACAACTATGTTCAATAGTACCATAGAAAATCATTCCAATACAACCGATAACCATCTCGGAAGCAGGCAGCCGATCAGCTTTCATAAATCGCCGGTTTTAATACTCCGATGTAAGGCAGATTGCGATAGCGTTCGGCATAATCAAGTCCGTAACCCACAACAAACGCGTCAGGAACTTCAAAGCCTACGAAGTCTGCTTTAATGTCCGCTTTTCTTCCGCTTGGTTTATCCAACAGGGTAACAATCTTAATTGATTTCGCTTTACGATATCGGAAGAGTTCTACGAGATAGCTCAAGGTTAACCCACTGTCGATAATATCTTCAATGATTAAGATGTCCCGGCCTTCTACAGATGTATCCAAATCTTTGATGATTTTGACTTCTCCGGAAGAAACCGTGGAATTTCCGTAGCTTGATACATCCATGAAGTCCATTTCCAAATATGTATCAATATGCTTTATAAGATCAGCCATAAAAGGAAGCGCTCCCTTTAACACACCGATTGCCAACGGAAACGTGTCGCTGTACTCGCTTGTTAATTGTTCTCCAAGCTGTTTTACTTTCTGCTGGATCTCATCTTCTGAGATCAGCACTTTTTCGATATCCTGTTTCATGTTAATGCTTGCCCCCTACACTTTTCATGCTGTCTATATTGTAATACAATGCGGTCACTGTTTGAAATCACAAGATCGTCAAAGATGGATTTTTTCAAGCCAGGCAGCCAGATAATTTCACCGCTCGCATCCGTTACAATCGGCCATTCGTCCCGATCCCGCAGAGGCAGTTTATGATCAATAAATATATCTTTCACCTTTTTCGAGCCATTCATCCCTTTAAGTTTGATCCGATCGCCGATTTTTCTCGTCCGGATTGTTAAAGGAAATTGCACCTTATTTCTGCTTGTCATAAAAACAGCATTCCCATTTTTGATATGAGGGTCAGCCTGATCGGCCACCTCTATCATAAAGCCGTTGGGGAGAACAGCAGTCTCGCCTTCCGCTCCTTGCAGCTGCAGCTCAAAGGGAACCTTTTCACATTGCCATTGTTCAAATGTAAACAAACATGTCTGATATGATTTGACCACCTTCAGCCCTTTCGGAAAATCAAGCACTCCCGAGGCGCTTCCATTTTCCGCCCATTCGAGAAACTGCTGTATGTGGCGGGCGGAAAACGACGATGGAACGTTTTCATAAAGATAGTTTAATATTAGTTGAACTCCTCTTCTTTGTAAAGGTATCGGAAGGGCAAGCAATTGAGAGGAATTGACTTCAACCGATGTGTCAGACTTGCTTGTAATAACCTTATTCATTCGTTCTTTCGTTAATGACTGCAGGTATTGTTCGTCTTCTGTCAGTGCTTCACTCACCTTTTGAAACATTTTATGAACGTCAGGTGATTCTTGTTTTAAAAAAGGAAGCACGGTCTTTCTGAATCTGTTTCTTGTATAATCGTCTTTTGCATTGCTCTCATCCGTTCTGTAGCTGAGCCCTTCTTGACGGCAGTATTCAAGGATTTCATCCTTTGCCGTATAGAGGAAAGGCCTGATCAGCCAGCCGGATGCAAATTCGCGAACGGGCTGCATTCCCGCAAGCCCTGCCCCGAGCGTACCTTTCGCAAGCCTCATGAGCATTGTCTCAACCTGGTCATCGCCGTGATGAGCCAGCGCCAAAAACTTCGCTTGGTGTTTTGTCATCAGATCTTCGAAAAACTGATATCTGCAATCACGCGCGGCAGCCTGCTTGTTCAGCTTATTCTTCTTTGCGTATGCAGAAACATCAATCTGTACCGTTTCGCAGAGGATGTGTTCCGCTTCGCAATATGACTGCACAAACTTCATATCTTCTTCAGATTCAGGACCCCTGAACTGATGGTCGACATGCGCCGCTATGATAACGGAGGAATGCCCGAAGTGCTTATTCAGCATACTGAGAAGCGCCATTGAATCAGGGCCTCCGGAGACCCCGGCAATAATCGTTTCTCCCTCCGCCTGAAGATGATATGTTTTGAAAAAATCTTCCACGCTTTTCACAATGTCCCCCTCACAATGAGCAGGTTTTTTAAAGATATACATATCCTATCACTTTCATTCCCTCCAAGCAAAGAAGAAGCATGAGCGCAGGCGTCCGGCCGGCACTAGATGAGAAAAAAGACGATGTAAGCGAAATAAAGGGCGAGAACGCTGATTAAAATAAGTGTTGTTTCAAACAAACCATTGTGCTTTGCGGGTTTTTGTTTAGGTTTATACCGCGTCTGAGATACAGTGCCCTGCCGCGGTTTTGAATGCGGCGGCTTAGGCTTGGCGGCGGCTTTCCTTTTGCTCCCGGCGCTCTGGCCCGCCGTCAGGATGTCATGCTTCATGGCTTCCGCAGACGGATATTGACCGTTTAAAGCAGAAAACAGAACCTTCTTATACTTATTCAGAAACGGGTGGCCTTCAATGATAGAACGAAGCTGTTCTTTCGGCTGTCCTGACTTTTTGCACTCTTTCTTCTGGACACAGTGGATCATGATCATTGCGACAGCAAACAGGTCATAGGATGGTTCTGCTTTTCTTGTTCCATACCCCCAATAGCCCCTGTCGTAAAACTCCGTATACTCTTTAATCGCGCGGCCCTGTTTTGTCGTTCCCCCTACATCAATGCAGCGAATGGCAGCCGGTGGCCCGGTTACAATGAGATTGTCCGGTTTGAGGTCGCCAAAAACCCACCCTTGCTGATGAAGGACTGACAGGCTGGAAAGAAGCTGCACCATCAGCACCGGAATCCACTCCGCTCCCTTACTGCTGATATATTGCGGAAGAAGCGGCCCTTCTATGTACTCCATCACGTAAAAAGAGACATTTTTATTCAGCTGCGGTATAAACGCGTCGTCCGCATCAAAAAAAGAAGGCCCCATCGTTTGCGACCGGGCCTTTGAAAAGGATTTTAAGACATTCACTTCAGAGGTAACAGACATGCTGTCGCTGCTTATTTTCAAAGCGACCTGTCCGCCTGATGCTTCTGCCAAATATACAATACCGTTAGCCCCTTTTCCAAGCTGTTTGAGCAATCTGTAGGATTTGCCGTTCCATTTGCCCTGAATTGCCGTCCCCGGTGCCAGACTACATGCCAAACTCGTTAAAGCGTCGTTCATCATCTGCCAACATGCTCCTTCTTGAGCGGATTCTCTCAAACTGCTGCGTCGCTTCCCGGATAGCGGGGCCCGTAGGGGTGATACCGCCGGTCGACAGCTTCGCAAAGAGTGCAGAAAGGGATTCAAGCTTCGGCGTCCAATTCAGTACAAGCTCAACTTCCTGGCTTTTCCCGGGAAATATACACATTGCAAATTCATTTTGTCCGGCCCGGGAATTTAAACTGATGGAAAGATCGATCAGCGCTTCTTTCACCGTCGGCAGTTTCGGCGCCATACTCGCACTCGTATCAACCAGCACAAGCACTTGCAGATGAACCGTTTCGCCGAGTTCATCAACAACTTCCATCACTTCGCCGCGTTTTTCAGGAGAAAGCTCTTCCATTTCAACGTTTTTTCCTAAAATTTGTTTAAGCTCTTGATTGACGACGCCTTGCAGCGTCTGGGTCATTGCTTTTTTCGTCACCATTTGAACCGTCTGAGACAATTGTGACGCATACACAACTTGATGGACGCCGCCTCCGGCCATGGCGATGCCTTCAACTTCCTTCATTGCCTCTTGGTCAATCGCATTTTCTTCCATAATTCCTATAACATTCACCGTAATCCCCTGCTCCTTGGCGAAAGCCGCCATTGCGATCGGGTCTTCACCATGATTGGAGCAGCCATCTGTAATCAGCAGAACTTGATTTAAATGTCCCTTATTCACATACATTCCTCCCGGTGATACGATTAGTCCCATCTTCGCCAGAAGGAAAGTGATTTATACGAAAGGATTAAGAAATCTCCTTTTTATTTTGGAAAACCGCCGGCACCGGGATGGAAGCCCATTTCGGCGTGTTGTGATCAATCCGGACAACAACCACCGTCATATCGTCTTCGATTTGGCCGGAACGCGTTCTGATGACCTCTTCCATTAATATATCAGCGATTTCCTGCGGATCTTCGGTTTTCAGCCCTTTCATTTTCCGTTTCATCCACAGGTCGTGGTTTTCAACGTGCTTCGGCCCTTCAAAAATACCGTCACTCATCATGACGAGCAGATCTCCCGCTTTTAACTGTTCACTTACAACCTCCACATCAAATTCATTGATGATGCCGATCGGCAGATTGCTGGCCTGAACTTTCATGACTTGATCTCCCCGCTTGATAAAACTCGGCGTTGAACCGACCTTCAAGAATTTGCAGCTTGCATCCTGAAGATCAATGATAGAAAGATCGAGAGTTGAGTAGATTTCGTCTGTCGTCCGTAAAGACAGAATACTGTTGATCGTTTTGATCGCTATTTTTTCATCAATACCTGATTCGAGAATTTTTTCGAGCAGCTTAATCGTTTCATTGCTCTCATAATGGGCCCTCGCCCCATTGCCCATGCCGTCACTGATCGCGGCCGCATACTTTCTCGCCCCCAGTTCCATCATGCTGTAGCTGTCGCCGGAGACAAGGCCGCCGCCTTTTGCCGCATGAGCCGCGCCTGTCGATACCCGGTACGACTTGGTCGAACCGAACGCGACATGGCTGTAGCCATTCGGATGAGTCGAGTGCTGTTCGCTTTTGACAAGTATCTGCTCCTCAAGAATGTCAGACAGCATCGGGGCGATAATTTTCTCACTCTCGCCGTGTCCTCCGCTGAACGGGATTGTCATTTCGATATCAATATTGCCCTGCTCCAAGCTGTATATCTCGACATGCTGAATCTCGATTCCGAAATGCTGAAGCGCCTCTATCATTTGTTCTTCCTGAATAAAATGCTGCTCCCTCTCCCGTTTTATTTCCCGAGAAAAGTCCGCCATGACCTCAGAAACCCCCAACAGCTGCTCGGCAACAAGCCTTCTGCTGTCCTGAACTTTTCTCTTCAGTGTCAGATGGGCATGATGGTGGGCAAGTTCGTCCTCAATCAGCTCTTCCACCTGTCTGGATTTGGAACAGTGCTGTTGAAACTCCTTTTTTAATCTGCGGTTTGAGGCATACTGTTTTTCTTCTGTTTCATGCATAACTTGTTTCATTAAGTCATATGTTTTATCAAAGTTTTGAACCCAGCATTTGCTTTTCTTATAGCAGGATTGGCAGGAATGCTCGGTGATTTTGCTTAAAAAGAGATCCACTTCCCCTTCTTCCGCCTGCTCATCAGAAGATGTCTGATGAAAGGTGGCGAAGCTCTCCGACAAGGCATGAAACACATTGGAGAACTGGTCTACTTTCTGGGCGGTGACATCTCTGATTTTCCTTGCGTACTGCTGCTGTTCCTGACTGTGCTCAGCAGTGCCCGGTATGTATCTCGCCACCTTTTTCGTAATCGATTGGGGCGTAATCAAAAACAAAACAACGGCAATCAAAGATTCATAAAGAGTGGTCATTAATCCGGCAGATCCTTCTCCATATAATGAAATCAGCAGTGAGCCGATCACTAATCCGACTGCGGCGCCGGCTTTCTTTCCTTCTTTCAGCAGCCCGCCAAGAAGCCCGGAAAACGCAAGCAGACTCATTTGATAGAGATTCCCGATATTCGCAAGCCCGAGGATCAGTCCGGTCACAACACCGACCGTACAGCCGATGCTTGCCCCGCCCACAAAGGAAAAACTCAGCACGACATAGCGGGCCAGGATATGCTCAGCCTGCATTCCCTGAAATGAAACACCGGCAAGCCCGGTTAATACGGATGCGATCAAGATCATAAAACAGATGATTTCTTCTATTTTTAACGATTGCTTCACTTTTTTGATCGTGAAAATCGGCAGGCTTTGCAAAAAGATCAGCGTCAAAATAAAGGCCAGGCCCGCCTCGACAACAGCCATCACATAATCATAGGTGGTAAAAGCGCCGCTTTCAAAATAAACAAATCCGATTCTCGCGGCAGCCATAGAGAAAAACACCACGATCGGCAGCATCTTCACCCGGTCCTGCACGATATATGTACCGATTTTCGAAAATAGAGTGAAGACGGCCAAAGCTGTGAGAATCAATAAAGAGTGTTTCGGCGAAATGGTTAAAGCGCCCGCAAGTAAAGACAGACAAGCATAGAAGGCTTTATCTCTTCTGATCAACAGCATCGCTCCGAAAAACGGCAGTGCAAACGGAAGAACCTCAGATAATATGAAAGCCCGTCCAAGTAAAAAACCGATCACGACATAAATGAACCCCTTATAGAAAAAAAGTGAATGCGCTTGATGGACTGTAAGCTTTGCCGCCTTTTCAAAAAACGATTGCAGTTTTTCCAGAGCTTGTCCCGCCATCGGCCCGTTCACTCTTCTTTCCGCTTTTTCCATTGCTCTCATCCCCCACCTGTTTTATTCGTTGCTTGTCATTATAAATGAAAGCCCAGATAGGATTTTGTCAAAAGAAGGTAACAATTCTAAAGAACTCTTCGACGCTTTCTCCCTTGTTCCCCTTTCCTTTCGTATTTCCTCCGACATTTCTCAAAAAGTTGTCTAAATATGAAAAAATCGGCTTCTGCAACAGAAGCCGATTCGCTTGATGACCCGTACGGGATTCGAACCCGTGTTACCGCCGTGAAAGGGCGGTGTCTTAACCGCTTGACCAACGGGCCGGATATATATGGTAGCGGCGGAGGGGATCGAACCCCCGACCTCACGGGTATGAACCGTACGCTCTAGCCAGCTGAGCTACACCGCCATATAGGTGCTTATAAGCACAAGTTATATAATACAAAGGTTTCTTCATCTCGTCAACAGAAACTTTAAAGTTTTAATTTTCTGACTATACGGACGCATACAAAAAAAGCACCCGCTGGGATAGACGGATGCTCCATGTATTTATAGAAAGCAGCAAGTTATCCTCTTCTTGCTCCGCGCCCTCCACGTTTTGATTCCGTGTTTCGTTTTAAAGATGATAAGCGGTCTTCGCTATCTTTAAGAAACTTGTTCATTTTCTGTTCAAAAGATTCTTTCGGACGGAAATCATTTCTAGGTCTGGCTTGCGGACGGTCTTTAGCTTTTTTAATTGATAAACCAATTTTCCCGTCTTTTTCAACGTTGATGACTTTCACTTCAACTTGATCGCCGACTTTTAAATGCTCGTTAATGTCTTTTACATAATTATCGGCTACCTCACTGATATGAACGAGACCGGTTGAGCCTCCAGGCAATTCAACAAATGCTCCGAAATTTGTAATACCTGTTATTTTCCCTTGCAACTTGCTGCCAACTTCAATCGACATAAAAAAAGTGCTCCTCCTTAGGCTTATAAAAAGATCGTTTGTTTAATTATACCTAAATAAAAATTTAAGTGTCAACAAGGCTACTTGCTCTTCTTTTCTACATTAAAGAGAATCTCACCATTTCCTGACATAAACAAGTCTCTTCTGGCAAGCTCTGTGACGTAATCCTCATCCTTTAATTTGGAAATTTCATCTTTTAAATCAGCCTGTTTCGCGTTCAATTTTTTCACTTGTTTTTCCAGCTGAGCTTTCTTTTCTTCGTTTGCGCTAAGGGAAGAGGTCTGTGACCACAGAGAACCCGCTAAGACAATAGCCGTCAACAACACAAGGGCGCCGAATACGATCAACCGTCTGAAAAGCCCTTTCCGCCTTCTTTTCATAAGCTGGGATTGCCGTTCAACCTGCTCTTTATAGTCGTTTTGAATTTCAGTTATTGTACGTTCTCTAGATAGATTCAAACCAGACGGTCCTCCTTTCACCTTTTCAAAATACGTATCATGGTCGATCTGATTGTTATGATTAGTTTCTTGCTCTTTTGTGAAAATCCTGCACTTTTTTGAAAATATCGTTTGAAAGTAAGACGCCATTTTTCAGGAAGAAGTTTCAATAATTGTTTCAACAGGAAGAACAGCGGATACAGCAAAAAAGCTACGATCTTAAAAAGACACTTCGCAAAAAAGGCACTCACCCGATAGGAGTATAAAGAAATAACTGTGATCAGCCCGATGAGCAGCTTAAAGAGCAGAAGCACCGGACGGAACAGCACGTGCTGAATGAGCTTTTTTGCGAATTGGTAAAGAGACACCGCAAGATGAATGGCAAATTTCAGTATTTTTATATACATTCGTTTAAACAGGCTTTGGTACGTCGCAATACCCAGTAAGACAGCCAAGAAAATGTATACCCTGAGTTCTCCTTCATTCACGTTGAGCAGCACATAGAAAAACATCAGACCTTGTACAATCCAAAAGAGAATGTCATGAATGAATAACAGCCATCTGGCCGTTTTGGCGCGGCTGACAAACAGCCTGTATGTATCAAGCGACGCTCCGAGCCAGGCGCCCATACCGGTCATTGCCAGCATCGTATAAAATTGGGTCGTCAGTGTCATTTAAACAACTTGCTAAAAAACCCTTTAGCTTTATCCCCTTGCTGCTCGTCTAAATATACAAGGTCAAACACCCTGCCTTTTATAGATACAATCCCTTTTTCCACATCAAGGTTTTTCATCTGCAGGTTCTCGCCTCTGACGGAAAGCATTCCCATAACTGTTTCCAGCAAAAACTCTTCGTTGTCAAAACTTTCTACATGCTTGACGCCCGAAATGTCTAAATGCTTTCTCCCTTTCATCGTTACATCATGCTGTTCCGGAACAGAAGAAGAACCTTTTTGCTCATAATATGAATTCATCTATTCAGCCCCCATATCCTCGATACTTTTAGCATTATTACTGCATTGTATGAGGCGGGAGCCTTGTTTAGAACAAGCCTATTCGCCGAGTTTTTCTTCTTTGACGATTGTATACATGCCCGCGGCTTCTTCTTTTTTCGTTGTTTCTTTCAATTCGTTTACCTTCACGGTGACAAGCTTCTGGCCGAAGCGGACCGTCAGTTCATCACCGGCTTTTACGTCTGAGCTGGCTTTCGCCTGATTCCCGTTAACGGTGATTCTCCCTTGATCGGCGACCTCTTTCGCCAATGTGCGGCGTTTAATTAATCTGGATACTTTTAAAAACTTATCAAGTCTCATATCAGAATCTCCTCTCCATTTCTTTTGCTTCATCCCACAATTTGTCCATTTCTTCAAGTGACATTGCGGTTAATTCAAGTCCCTTTGCTGCCGCTTCTTTCTCAATATAAGCAAAGCGTCTGCGAAATTTGTCATTTGTCATGGCGAGCGCTTCCTCAGGCTCAATTTTATAGTATCGGCCGATATTGACCAATGCAAATAAAACATCGCCGAATTCAGCTTTTAAGCTGATTTCATCTGCTGATTCGGCGGAAGCCTCAGCAGAAAATTCCTTCAGCTCTTCATTTACTTTATCCCATATATCCTGAATGTCATCCCAGTCAAAGCCGGTTTTCGCGGCTTTTTTCTGAAGCTTGGCCGCTTTTGCAAGAGAAGGCAGTGTTTTCGGCACGGCATCCAGCAATGAAGAGGATGTTGTTTGCTTTTCCGCCTTTTTGATTTCTTCCCAGTTGGCGACGACATCATGTTCATCCTGAACCTTAACATCCTTAAACACATGCGGGTGCCGTCTGACCATCTTCGCACTGATGTCTCTGATGACATCATCAATTGAGAAATACCCCTCGTCTTCTCCGATCTGGGCGTGCAGCATAACCTGAAGCATGACGTCCCCGAGTTCTTCTATCATGTGATCCGTGTCCTCTTCGTCAATGGCCTCAAGCAGTTCGTAGCATTCCTCAATCATATATTTCTTTAATGACTGGTGTGTCTGCTTTTGATCCCACGGACAGCCGTTCGGCCCGCGAAGCTCGCGAATAATACTTCGGAATGCAGAAAATTCCTGGTAAAGGAGTTCTTCTTTTTTAATCGGCGGAACATACACGCTTGTTAAGTTATTTATTTCTACATTGCGGTCAAGTTCAAACAAAGGCACCTTGGTCATCTTTTCTCCCTTGCTTCCGGCTGCCGTGACGATGACCACTTCATAGTCGTCAGGCAATTTCTCCATAAGCGTCAGCTTTACCTCAGAGGCCGTCATCTGGTCATAAACCTGGCAAATGATCAGGTGATGGCGGAGTTCGAGCTCATCCGGCGTCATTGTTTGCGCATCCGTAAATTGAAACCCTTCAATCGGATCAATTCGCAATGCATTAAAAGTGGCATCCAGAAAGCTTTGCCCTCCGGCAGTATGAACAGCTATCTGTTGTTCTTCCCGGCGTTCAAATAACAGCTGAACGGTTTTCTCAGCGACAAACGGATGCCCGGGTACAGCGTAGACGATATCCTCTTGCTTCGCTTTTTCAAACAGAATGTCCGCGATCTCTTCATAGACCGCTTCGAACTGATCATGTTTTTCATAAATATCATCAAAATACCGGATGTCCGCTTCCGTCTCTTGCTCTAATTCCGGAATCAAAGGGTGGTCTTTCGTTCTTATATATAAATGCTTCGCCTGAGTCAGCAGCTTATGTACGCCCACTGTCAACTGATCCATGTCTCCGGCGCCGAGGCCGACGACCGTAATGTTACCTGCCATGTTTTTCTCTCCTCTTTTTCAATTTGCTTAAAGCACTGCCGAAAGGAAGGCCGCTCAGCTCTTCGTCCGTGAAAATCTTCATTCTTATCATACAATAAATAAACAATAGCCCTCCGATGACTGACGCAGACAGACTCTCACATACAGCTCCGGCCCTGCTGACAGGAACAAATAACTGCCAAAGCTTCATATATACGAGCAGAAAGAAGACCATCAGCAGGCTGCACCAGCATAGACGGGCAATCACGCCGCCGATATTCGTCAGCCAGCCCTTCGACCAAATTCTCCGGAGATTCAGGCACGCAACTGCGGCAAATGCCAAGACGGTCGCCAGTGCCGCTCCTGTAATACCCCAGCCGGGGACCAGCCAAACATTCAGCACCCATTTCAGCGCCCCTCCCGCCAAAACGGATACGGCGGGGAAAACGGTATGTCCCGCTCCTTGCAGAATCGCGGCTGCCGTAAGCGCAATCGAGGCAAAAAAGATAGATAAGCTGAATATTTGTAAGGTCTGCGTCCCCTCACTGTTTTGGAAAAGCATGATATTCACCGGCTCTAAAATGCAAAAAAGCCCGGCTGATGCACCGATCCCTACCGCAAGGCAGAGCTTGACGGCTGATGTCGCTTTCTCTTTTATGATAAACGGCTTATTCTCATGCACCGCTTTTGAAATTGAAGGAACCAATGACGCGGCGATACTGACGGCAAACACGGTTCCCAGCTGAAGGAGCGGCTGTCCGCGGTCATATATGCCTTTCAGCTGTTTCGCGGCATGGCTCTCCGTCCCGTCTGAAAGCAGTGAATATAAGTTTAAGGCGTCTACAAGCTGAAGCAAAAGCATAAGTACACTGCTGATACAGATGGTGACTGAATAAAGCAGCAGCTTTTTTATAATGACGGCCGTTTCGATATGTCCGCCGTCCTTCTTTGTTTCTTCCCGCTTATACCAGAAAACAGCCAATACACAAAGGGCCGCCAAGCTTCCGGCAATTGATCCCGAGGCCGCCCCCGCACCTGCCGCGTATAATGAGCGGCCGCTTTTCAAAAGCCAGAAGGATAAACCGAGAAGCACCGCCACGCGAAGAAGCTGTTCCGTAATCTGGGATAAGGCTGACGGCATCATATCATGCACGCCTTGGAAATACCCCCTGAAAACCGCCGTAAACGGAAACAGTATGAAAGCGAACGCCGCGACCCTTATCAGCATCACAAGGCGGTCGTCACCCATAAAACCGGCCAACGGCGCCGCGCCGGCATACATGAGCGCAAACAGAACAAGTCCGGCCGCCGTGACATAAAGGGCGGAAATTTTCATTATTTTTTGTTTATGATCGCTATAATCGTTCATTAATTTAGAGATGATTACCGGAAAACCGGATGTTGACAGCATGACCGCGATCCCTAAAAACGGGTACACCTGCTGATAAATGTAAAATCCGACGTCACCGACAATATTCTGAAAAGGAACCCTGTACACGGCGCTTAATATCTTCGTCACGATGCCCGCAACGACGAGCACAAAAGCACCTTTCCATGCCGATTGCCGCTTGGCGCCAACTGAATCGTTCATCCAAAAGCTCCTTCCAGCCGCTAGAAAATTACGTCTATAAAACGAGCTTATTATATCACAATCCTAACGGCCGAACCGATAGAGAGCACATATGAATATGAAAAAGAACAGCACTTGTATAAGAGCTGCTCTTTCTCCGTTTTCTTATTTCAATAATGGTAATAAGACCTACTGCTCCATTTGTCTCGCCAAAAAACTGGCTGCCGTTTCTACCGCTTTATGTTCTACTTCTCCAAGTGCCTGTTCCTTGGAAAAGATGACCACGGCGCCGATAGGATCGCCATTTGCCACGATCGGGGCTATTGTATAGGAGCTCATATCTTCATCAATGTCATTAACAAGCTGCGCGGACTTCACGTCGTTTTCTACCACTGAGCTGCGCTGATCCATCGTTTTTTCGAGCAAATCGCTGATGGCTTTGTTCAGAAATTCTTTTTTCGAACTGCCTGAAACGGCAATATACGCGTCACGGTCGCAAATCAAGACGGAATGGCCGAGACTGTCATACAATGCATCTGCATATTCCTTCGCAAAATCGCCAAGCTCACTGATAGGAGAATATTTTTTCAATATAACTTCTCCGTCGCGGTCAACGAATATTTCAAGCGGGTCTCCTTCCCTGATTCGCAGTGTTCTCCGAATTTCTTTAGGAATGACGACCCGTCCTAGATCATCAATACGACGTACGATACCTGTAGCTTTCATCTCTCTGGTGCCTCTCTTTCATGTGATGATATTAGGGAAAGTACTAAAGCTCTTTACTTTATGTAGCTTCCGCCACTCGCTTGAAATTAGTATCCGTCACATCAAATGTAATATACACCAGAGAGTAACAATTTTTATGAGGACGCGATTGTTTCTTTCTTCACATCCTGAAGGCCTTTCAGCATGCCGAGCACGGTCTCCAGCCACTCTTCCGTTTTGCGGCCTTTCGTCTGTACTGAGATTTTCAGCTTTTTCCCTTCCATTCCCAGTCCGATCTGCCGGCCGTATTTATTGCCGAGTTCGAACAATTTCTGGCCGTCAATCTGTGCGCTGGCCTCTTCAGAAATGGTAAATCTGATCGCGTCTTTATCCTGCTTGATGAGTTCGACGCGTTCATATTTTCCATATACCTTCATCTCAGCAACCGTAAACAGCCATTCAACCTCTTTAGGGTAGCTGCCGAACCTGTCGATGATTTCATCTTGAAGCTCATTTTTCTCCTCAATTGTGGCGATCGACCTGAACCGTTTGTACATGTCGATTTTTTGCTTGCCGTCTTGTATATAGTTTTCAGGAATATACGCGTCTAGCTCGATATCGATTTCTGTCTCAAACTGTTCGCTTTTCGGAATATCGCCTTTCCGCTCTTCAATCGCTTCCTTGAGCATTTGCGAGTACAGGTCAAAACCGACTGAGTCGATAAAGCCGTGCTGCTGGGCGCCGAGAAGGTTCCCCGCTCCCCTGATCGTCAAGTCACGCATGGCGATTTTAAAGCCTGATCCCAGCTCGGTAAATTCTTTAATCGCCTGCAGCCGTTTTTCCGCCACCTCAGTGAGCACTTTGTCTCTGCGGTACGTAAAATACGCGTAAGCGACGCGGTTGGAACGGCCGACCCGTCCTCTCAGCTGATACAGCTGAGACAGCCCCATTTTGTCTCCGTCGAACACAATCAAGGTATTGACATTCGGTATATCTACGCCTGTCTCAATAATAGTCGTGCTGACAAGGACGTCTGATTCCCCTTCCAGAAAATTGAGCATGACGCTTTCCAATTCATTTTCAGTCATTTTTCCGTGGGCATATGCCACTTTCGCATCGGGAACAAGCATGGAAATTTCATCAGCCTTCCGCTCGATGTCATCCACGCGGTTGTACAAGAAATATACCTGTCCTCCGCGCGCCAGTTCTCTTTCGATGGCTTCCCGCACAAGCGCGCCGTTGTATTCCACGACATATGTCTGAACAGGGAAACGGTTTTCCGGCGGCGTTTCAATAACAGATAAGTCCCGCACACCGAGCATGGACATATGAAGCGTACGCGGTATCGGCGTCGCTGTAAGAGTCAGCACATCGACATTGGCTTTGATCTGTTTGATTTTTTCCTTATGCGTTACGCCAAAGCGCTGCTCTTCATCAATGATGAGCAAGCCGAGATCTTTATAGACGACGTCTTTAGATAAGAGCCTGTGGGTTCCGATTACGATGTCTACCGTTCCGTTTTTCAGGCCTTTAATCGTTTCATTGGATTCTTTTCTCGTTCTGAATCGGCTGAGAAGACCGATGTTAATCGGATAGTCCTGAAAACGCTCCATAATGGTTTCATAATGCTGCTGCGCGAGTATTGTCGTCGGCACAAGAAGCGCGACCTGCTTTCCGTCTGCGATCGCTTTAAAGGCCGCTCGGATGGCTACCTCCGTCTTCCCGTAACCGACATCACCGCAAAGCAAACGGTCCATCGGGCGCTCTCTTTCCATGTCCTTTTTAATCTCCTGAATGGAACGGAGCTGGTCCTCTGTTTCCTGATAAGGGAAAGCAGATTCGAACTGCCGCTGCATTTCATGATCCGGCGAGAACGCATAGCCTTTGCTTGCTTCCCGTTCCGCATAAAGCTTAATCAGATCATCGGCAATATCCTGAACGGAGTTTTCAACTTTTTTCTTCACCCGTTTCCATTCACTGCCGCCCAGTTTATAAAGCTTCGGTTCTTTCCCTTCAGAGCCGACGTACTTCTGCACCTGGTCGATTTGTTCTACAGGGACGTACAGCTTATCGCTGCCCTGATAATGAATGTTGAGGTAATCTTTATGAATGCCTTTGATTTCTAGTGTTTCGATCCCCAAATACTTACCGATCCCGTGGTTGACGTGGACGACATAGTCACCGACCTGAAGCTCGGAATAGCTTTTGATCCGTTCGGCATTTGTCAGCTTCTGCTTTCTCGGCTTTTTCTTAATTCGGTTTTTGAACAGCTCTTCCTCCGTAATGACGGCCAGCTTCATCAGCGGCAGTTCAAAACCGGATTGCAGCTCGCCTTCCATGACATAGACCTGTCCTTGCACAAGCGCTTTGGAGCTGTCCGTTTTTGCGGCTTCAATTTCGTAATCAGCCAGCACGGATGCCAATCTGTCGGTTCTGTCCTTATTCGCGCCTAAAAAGACGACGGTGAAGTTTGATTTCTTAAAGCGCTCCATTTCACCTGCAAGCACATTCATCTGCCCGTGAAAACTCTGCATCTGCCTGCTTGTCACATTCACGATATTCTGAGGGCTTGTATGCTGGACATGACGCAAAAATAATGAATAATAAATAGCCGGGCGCCGCTTTTCGCTCATAAGCTCCTGAAAGCTGAAGGATAAATGAATGTCGTGCAGAATTTTCCCTTCCTCGAGCAGACTTGTCGTAAATTCGGCCTCTTCTTTTTGCAGCTGATCCTCCATTTCATGAATGCGGCTGACCTCGTCTAACAGTAACAACGTGTCTGCCGGTGTATAATCTAGCAAACTAGCAGGCTTTTCGTAAAAGTACGAGAGATACTTCACAAGTTCCTGATCAGTCTGTCCCGTTGATAACCGTTCTTTATCATGTGAGATATTGATATGAAGCATTTCCTTTTGTTTGTCCTGCTTCAGCTTTTTCAGACTGTCGGCAAGCCCTTTATCGAGCCTTTCCATCGCACGGGCTTTTTCTTCCGCCCTGATGATCAATTCCTTCGCCGGTCCGATCGCCACATGTTTGAGCGTCTCAATTGATCTCTGGTCATCAGAATTGAAGCTTCTGATGGAATCGACCTCCGTATCAAACAGTTCAATTCGCACCGGATGCTCCGACGTCAGCGGATAAATGTCGATAATTCCGCCGCGAATACTGAATTCACCGGGTGCAGAAACCATATCGGAACGCTCATACCCCACCTCTACAAGGCGCGCGGACAGCTGATCCGGTTCTATTTCGTCTCCGAGTGAAATGACGAGCTGGCTGCTTTTCCACAGCTCCTTCGGCGGAAGCATTCTTCTCACTGCCGCAACGGGCGCCACAACGACCGGCGCTTCTCCGTTTGTTAATCTATTAATGACATCAAGCCGCTGAGCGCGCAGTTCAGGGCTCGCTACCGCAATTTCTGAAGAAATCAATTCATTCACGGGGTATAAAAAAACAGATTGATCCCCGAGAAGCGCCGTCAGATCTTCCGTCACTTTTTGGGCCTGATATAAATTATGGGTGATAAAGAAAATCGGCCTTTTCGTTTCCTGTGCAAGGGCGGAGGTAAAAACAGAACGCGCGGAACCTGACAGACCCGCAAGCAGCTGTTCCTTCAGCCCCTCATGTAAACCGTTGACAATGGATTTAAAATCATCGCTTTCTTTAATAAAGGTTTGAATGTTGTCCATATGGGCCCTCCTCTCTATTTTCTGCAAGAACAGAAAAACGCTTTGGTCTAGAATCTACACCAAAGCTTCTTATTGAATAAATGTGTTGTGTTCATGGTAGTGCGGATTGCGTTCCAGCGCCTCTTGGCAGTCTTCACAAATTGTAAGAACATGGACATCTCCATTGTCTTTATATGAAATCATATCGTTTCTTTCCTCATTTGTTAAGTGCTGAAATCCAAGTGACTGTGTCGGCACCGTCGAATATTCCAGGCTCCCTACCTTAAAGCCGCAGTGGCGGCAGAAATAATGCAAAGCCATACGTTGGACCTCCTGATGTGAAAAAATCATTTTTCCCTAGTATGGTCTCCCATTATTTATCTTATACATTTGCATTAAATTCGTTCATGACTTCTAAAAATGGTTTCGTTAAGGAAGCTTCGCAGGCTTTTACGGTTTTTGAGACGGCATCATTGATATGCGGCGCTTCTTCCTTCGTAAAAGCTCCCAGTACATAGTCAACGACTTTCATTCCGTTGACGGGGCGGCCGATTCCGATTCTGACCCGGTCAAATTCAGGGGTTCCGAGGTGCTGTATAAGCGATTTAATTCCGTTATGTCCGCCTGCGCTCCCCTTCGTCCGGAGCCTGATTTTTCCCGTCGGAAGATCAAGGTCATCGTATATGACTTTCAGATCTTCATGATCGGCATCATAATAATCCAGTAGCGGCCGCAAACATTCCCCTGATAAATTCATATATGTAAGCGGTTTAACAAGTAGAACTTTTTTTCCGGAAACAAACCCCATTCCGTAAAGTCCGTTGAATTTCGTTTTATTCAGTTCAATATTCCATTCTTTAGAAAGCTCGTCAATGGCCATAAAGCCGACATTATGTCTCGTGTTCTCGTAGGTTTTCCCGGGGTTACCGAGACCAGCAATCACAAGCATCGTAAATCCTCCCTCAACATCGCTGTAATTCTTCTCATTCTAGCACAAAAGACGTAACCTCGGGCGGGTTACGTCTTAAAGCGCTTATTGATTTTCTCCTTCGGGCTCTTCCCCAGGAGACGGTTCTGCATCTTCTTCGAATGCTTCCTGCTTAGGAGGAAGGATGGAAGCCACGACTTCTTCCGGATCGTTTGTAAATGTATAATTGCCGTCAGCAGTCAGATCTGCGATGGTCAGCACATCATTCATCTCAAGTCCTGAAATATCAACATTGATTGTCTGAGGGATGTCCTTCGGTCTGGCCTTAATCGAAAGCTCATGCAGCGGCTGCTGGATGACGCCTCCGTCTTTGACTCCCTTCGCCTCTCCCGTCAGCTGAATCGGCACCTCGGCCTCCAGCTCCTCACTCATATTCACGACTTGAAAATCGGCGTGCGTCAATTCGTTTTTGAGCGGGTCTGTCTGAAGATCAGTCACCATAACCGATTGCTGATTTCCGTTGACATCAATTGTGATAATCGTGTTTTTTCCTTCGTCCCGCAATGTTTTAAGCAATTCGACACTGTCTAAAGAGACAGGCGTATTCGTTGTTTCTTTACCGTATATAATCCCTGGAACATGTCCTGAATGACGGATTTTCCGAAGCGTCGAACGTTTAAAATCTGTTCTTTCATTTGCTTTTAAAGTTGCCATATTCAGCACCATCCTAATTATCGTTTTATCGTCCTATTAGAACAATACCCACAATAACTGGGATTTAAACCTTAAAGTTTCGGTTTAGCTGAATAAATAGCTGACAGATTGTTTCTCGTGAACGCGGATAATCGCTTCAGCCAGAAGCGGTCCGACAGAAAGCTGCTTAAAGCGGTCGATTTTTTTCTCATCAGGAAGCTTAATGCTGTTCGTTACGACAAGCTCCTTGATTTTAGAGTTATTGATCCGCTCAACGGCAGGGCCTGACAGTACAGGGTGCGTACAGCATGCATACACTTCTGCAGCTCCGTTTTCAACCAGCGCGTTAGCGGCAAGTGTGATTGTGCCGGCCGTATCAATAATATCATCGATCAGAATCGCTGTTTTACCTTCCACGTTACCGACGATATTCATCACTTCTACCTCATTCGGTCTAGGACGGCGTTTGTCGATAATCGCGATCGGCGCTTTCAGACGGTCCGCAAGTTTGCGGGCGCGCGTCACACCGCCGTGGTCAGGAGAAACAATGACGATATCTTTCAAGTCTTTACCTTCAAAGTAATGGCCTAAAATCGGAACACCCATTAAGTGGTCAATCGGAATATCAAAGAAACCTTGAATTTGCGGCGCGTGTAAATCAAGCGCGATCACGCGTGTCGCACCCGCTGTTTCAAGCAGGTTTGCAAAAAGTTTTGCCGTAATCGGTTCACGTGATCTTGCTTTTCTGTCCTGGCGCGCATAACCGTAGTACGGAATGACAATGTTGATTGTTTTCGCGGAAGCGCGCTTTAAAGCGTCAACCATAATCAGCAATTCCATAATGTGCTCATTAACCGGCGCACTTGTAGACTGAATGATATAGCAATCACAGCCGCGAATACTTTCTTCTATGTTGATCTGGACCTCTCCGTCACTGAATCTTGTAACAGAGCACTTTCCTAATTGAACCCCTACATTATCCGCGATTTCTTTTGCAAGTTCTGGATTTGAATTCAAAGAAAAAATCTTTAAATTCTTATCTCCGTATTCGTTAGACATGGTAAACCTCCGATTTTAGGATTATTTTTTATGAATGTTTTTCACATAATCTTCTTTATTTACTTGTCTTGCTCTGGCAATGGCAAGCGCTTCGCCCGGCACATCTTCAGTTACGGTTGAACCCGCAGCGACGTACGCGCCTTCTCCCACTGTAACAGGAGCGACCAGATTGGAGTTGCAGCCAATAAAGGCGCCGTCTTCAATTTTGGTTAAATACTTTTTCTTCCCATCATAATTGACCGTGATGGAGCCGCAGCCCAGATTCACATCCGTGCCCACTTCGGCATCACCGATATAGCTTAAATGAGATGCTTTGCTTCGGTCGCCGAATTGTGTTTTCTTGATTTCAACAAAGTTTCCGATCTTCACTTCATTGCCGATTGCGGAATCGGGTCTGATGTGAGCAAAAGGACCGATATTTACATCATTCCCAACTTTGCTGCGATTGACAACGGATTGTTTAATCACAGTGCGGCTGCCGATTGAGCTGTCCTCTATCTCAGTGTGAGGGCCGATGACACATTCATCGCCGATTTCAGCTTGTCCCTTTAACACAGTTCCGGGATAAATAACTGTATCTTGTCCGATACGTGCGTCAGGTGAGATGTACGTATTCATCGGATCGATTAAAGTGACTCCGTTCTGCATATGCCGTTTGTTAATACGCTCTTTCATATACATTTCAGCCTGAGAAAGAGCGACTCTATCATTCACTCCGAGCGTCTCTTGGAAGTTACCAGTCTGGTAAGCGGCAACAGTTTCGCCTTCGTCTTTGAGGATTTCGATCACATCCGGCAGATAATACTCGCCTTGGGCATTTTCATTCGAAACCTGTTCGATGACACGAAAAAGAGCCTCGTTATCAAAACAGTACGTTCCCGTGTTAATTTCTTTCACAAGACGTTCTTGCTCCGAAGCATCCTTGTGCTCCACGATTTTTTGAACGGCGCCGTCTTCACTGCGGATGATTCTTCCGTATCCGGCGGGATCGTCGGCAACGGCCGTTAACACCGTGGCTTTTGCACCTTTGTCTGTATGTTCATTCAGCATGGCTTCCATCGTCTCCGCCGTCAGAAGCGGTGTATCGCCGCAAATAACGATCGTGACACCCTTTTCTCCGTGAAGAAATGGTTTTGCCTGTTTGACCGCATGAGCCGTACCGAGCTGTTCTGCTTGGAGAGCGTAATCGCTTTTCTGTCCGAGCTGCTTCTTCACATCTTCGGCGCCGTGTCCTACGATGGTGACAAGCTTCGCTAAAGATAATTTCAGAGCTTCGTCTGCGACGTGCTCTACCATAGGCTTTCCGCATACCGGATGAAGGACCTTGTAAAGCTTCGATTTCATTCTCGTTCCTTTTCCGGCAGCTAAAATCACTGCAAACCGCTTATCCATTTAATGGCCTCCAATATCCCTTTTATCCATAGAAAAATATATCCTAAATAGCTGTTGATTTCAAGAAGACATCAAAAAGTGCAAGAATTTTCTATGTAATCGCTTTATTACTGAAAAATCAGATTTAAAAAAGGACTGCCGGAAAAGGCCTTGTGTCAGCCTTTATCAGCAGTCCTTACATTTTGTTATGTTTAAGAAGCCCCGGCTTCTTCATATTCTAATGCTTCAGAGTCACCCAAACGATGATACTCATTTAAAACAGCATCCTGGATCTTGCCCCGCGTGCTGGAATTAATAGGATGAGCAATATCGCGGAATTCTCCATCAGGGGTGCGTTTACTCGGCATCGCAACGAAAAGACCATTGTTTCCATCAATCACACGAATATCATGTACGACAAATTCGTGATCCAGCGTGATGGATGCAATCGCTCTCATGCGACCATCGGTATTCACGCGGCGTAATCTTACGTCAGTAACTTCCACAGTAGTTCACCACCTTTTCCCTATATAAAAGCATTAGTCTAACAATTCCACGATTCTTTTTAAATTCCTGCACGTTTCAAAAAGTTTTTTTGAAAATATAGGATATACATACACAATTAGGTGATAAACCATATTTGGGGATCATATACTGCATAAAAAAAGTGATCCCGGAGACCGGAACCACTTTTCTGAGATTTAAGATTTCACCAGCGCAATGACTTCAATTTCCACGAGAGCGTCTTTCGGCAGTCTCGCCACTTCCACACAAGACCTTGCCGGCTTATGTACATCAAAGTATTGTCCGTACACTTCATTCACTTCCGCAAACTGCTCCATATCAGCAATAAACACCGTTGCTTTTACAACCGTCTCGAGCGAAGCGCCCGCTTCTTTCAGCACAGCTTTTAAATTGCTGAACACCTGATGCGTTTGTTCTGTGATATCACCGTTTACCATTTCTCCTTCAGCAGTAAGAGGAATCTGGCCTGAGCTGTAAAACATGTTGTTTACGATGATTCCCTGTGAATATGGCCCGATCGCTGCCGGCGCGTGTTTTGTATGGATTGCTTTTGTCATTTTTCTGTCTCCCCATTCTTTAAATGCTGTTCTTTAAAAAATCGCAGAAAATTGCCGTTTTGAATCTCAATCGTTTTGTCTTTCATATTGATGGTTGAAAGCGTGAGCAGTGACATGTATTCATCGACAAGCCGTTCATTCACTCCCTCGGCTTCAACCAAGACGCCTATTCCCGCGACGTTTGCATTAAACTCATCAAGCAGGCTGATCATGCCGTTAATGGTGCCGCCGGCTTTCATAAAGTCGTCAATAATCAAAACGTTCGAACCCGTAGCCAAACTTCTTTTCGCAAGCGACATCGTTTGAATGCGGTTAGATGACCCTGATACATAATTGATGCTCACCGTGGAGCCTTCCGTCACTTTGTTGTCCTTTCGCACGATGACAACCGGAACGTTCAGATAACTGGCCGCTGCGTAAGCAAGAGGGATTCCTTTTGTCGCAACGGTCATCACCACATCAATCTCCCGCTCCGCAAAAACGGAAGCAAAAAGCCTGCCTACATGAGAGAGGACAGATGGCTTTCCTAAGATATCCGTTAAATATACATAACCGCCCGGAAGGATACGCTCAGGATTTACTAAAGACTGTCCCAGCTCCTGTATAAACGCTTCTGCTTCAGCCTGTTTCACTTTCGGAATGTATTTGACGCCTCCGGCAGCTCCCGGCACTGTAAGCAGCGTCCCAATGCCTTGCTGTTCAAAGGTCTGTTTAATAATCGTTAAATCTTCACTGATTGATGACTTTGCTGATTGATACCGTTCTGAGAAAAACGTTAACGGTATTAATTCATGCGGATGGGTTAACAAATAATTTGTTAAGTCCACCAATCTGCCGCTGCGACGAAACTTCATGAACTTACCCCCAAAATCCGAATAATTTAAAAATAATATAACTTAACATACGGATTTAATCAAGAGCATTCTGTTCGCCGATCATCCGCACCGCGTACACTTGATCACAGAAACCTCTTAACCCGTTATAAATCCGCTGCACCTTCGATTCGTATTGAACCAAACCGAATACAGTCGGTCCGCTTCCGCTCATTAACACCGCATCAGCGCCGAAGCGTTTCATTTGATTTTTAATCATCGCCACCTCGGGATGGAGGCTGAGCGTAACCGACTCCAATACGTTTCCTAATTGTCCGCATACCTTTTGGAAGCTTTTTTCTTCAATCGCGTCAATCATCGCCTGCACATCAGGATGCCGAACCTGCTGTAAGTTCAGCCGGCGGTACACTTCGGCAGTCGATACCCCGATCGTCGGTTTGGCGAGCACGACCCAGCAATGAGGCGGAGCACTGATGTGCCTGATCTTCTCACCGCGTCCGGTTGCCAGGGCAGTGCCTCCGTATACACAGAAGGACACGTCTGAACCGATTTCAGCTCCAAGCTCCGCGAGCTCTTCGACAGAAAGCTTTAAATCCCAAAGCCTGTTCAGCCCTCTGAGCGTGGCTGCCGCATCGCTGCTTCCGCCGGCAAGGCCTGCCGCAACAGGGATCACTTTTGTAATCATAATGGAAACGCCTTTTTTGACTTGAAACCGTTCTTTAAGCAGTTTGGCTGCCTGATAAGCCAGATTCCTTTGATCATCCGGAACAAAGCGATTATGCGACGCCACTCTGATAACGTTTTCGGGCAGTTCTGTCAGTTCAATCCGATCTGCCAAATCAATTGTCGTCATGATCATCTCCACTTCGTGATAACCATCCGGGCGTTTACTCGTCACATCGAGGGACAGATTGATTTTGGCCGGCGCTTTTTCTAAAATACGCATAGCTTTCACCTACTTCTCCATCTAAACATAAGTATGAACATTGTATCACATTTGGAGACCCGGAGGTACTTATCCGAAATTGACGCCGGTTTTGACAGCCGATAGAAAAAACCGGGGAACGGATTGTCCCCCGGGCCACTGCATTATCGGTTATTTTGGTTCTGAGCCGCCATCTGCTGTTCGGCAATCTCAATCGCGCGCTTTACCATATTCCCGGCGTCACGCGCCCGAATGCCTCCCCAGCCCTCGTTTTTCACCGTATCGTAAAAACCAAGGTCCTTCGCCAGCTCATATTTGAACTCATCTGACATAACTCCACGACGTCTGCCCAAACGAAACAACCCCTTTTATAGAATTGATCACCATTCGTGCACGCCACGATAAAACATGTGACACTTATAGCTTCCGTTTAATCGGCTGAAACTTTCGAGGGAATAATTAGAAGAGCTTTAGAAGGCAAAACAAAAAGCAGTAAACAAAAGGTTCACTGCCCATTAAAATGCTACTGAGCTTGCCGCATCGTCATTGAATGTCAATTCAACAGTCTCAGTCAGAATATCAGCATAACTGTATGAAACTCTTTCAAACGAATTCTCGTCTTGATCTAGTTGTATCACAAAAACAGAAGGGTACGTCTCAGCTAAAATGCCCGAACGCTCAATCGTTTTTCGGCGGCCGCCGTTTGCTTTTAACGTAAGCCGTTTACCTAAATTCCCATCAAGCGATCTTTTTATATCGGACAACGTCTTCGCCATTGCATCCACCTCACTACATTTATTGTACAACAAGAGCCCAATTTTGTCAAATAAAATTTAAATTATATCAACGTTAATAAGTCATTGTCAACAAAATTATTTTGACAAAATTCTATTGATTTCTGCGTTATTTTTCACAAGTTCCGGAAATTTATGTATCAATATGTAAAATAATTAACCCGCATAGCGAAATATATGCGGGTTTTATCACTCATCCATTTGATTTATACGGCATACCGACACGCAGCACACCCTTCGTTTCAATTCCTCCCAGCCCTTTCTCTCTCGTCAGCGTATTTCTCAGGACATCCCATACATTGATCCGCTCCATAAACGGGGTGAAGCTGATTTTCGCGACAATATATACCGGGTCAAGCGCATGGATATTGACGCGTGACGGCGAACTTGCAAAATTCGCGCCTGCCCTGATTAAAGACTCGAAATGAGATTGGCACGCCCCCGCGAATATGACCAGCTGATCCAAATGAGGTACTTTACGCCTCGCTCTTTGAACGGTTTCGACAAAGTGTTTGGAATGCCTGTAGGCGCTTAAATCGTTCACGCCTCCCTTATGCTTGGAATATGCATCATGGCCGGTGATGACTAAAATATCCGGCCTGTATTTATCAAGCAGCTCGTCAATTGATGCCGGCATTTTTTTCTCATGGCAATGAATTCCGTATACCGGCACACCGATTTTTTCATAAAAGTTCAGGCACTTTTTCAAATAGGCCTCATCGCCGTCCAGATGCAATACCTTTCCGGGCATATGAAAGTAGTGCTCCTGATGCTGATATTGATTTGTCGCATAATATTCCTGTTTTTCCCGAAGCAGCTTATAATCCTGGCGGAGCAGCTCGAGAGATTCATTCATCCTGCTTTCATCTCTTTTCTTTCTCATGGCCTGTTCGTCTTTTCTGACAGGCTCCAAATCAGAAAAATCAGCATCCGCAATCAATCTGACTTCGTCACCATGCAGGATGGCAATTGAATTCCCATTGCTTGTTTGCTCTATACCGATAATGCGAAATAAAACATCCATTTGATAGGATTTCCTGGCTACCATATCTCCTATTTGAAATTGCACGTTACCCACTCCACAAATAGACTAAGCCTCATCATGAAAGAAGTCTTGGCAAATACACCTCTTTCCGCTGCGGCGCTTGATGTTTCAAGCTTTTCTTGCAGTTGAATGAATAAGGTTCTCCTCTAGCCTATGTAGCGGCAGTCCAAGTGGTGACGCAAAACAAAAAGCCCTCTTAGAAAAGGGCTTTATGCAATCCGTTGGACAGGAGCGCGAATTCTTCTATGGACAGGGATTCACCGCGCCGCTTTCCGTCAATATTCGTTTCTTGAAGAACTTCTTCAATTTGAGCTTTTTTCTCTTTTCCGCCCGGAAGATTGTTCACAAGGTTGTTCAGCAAGGTTTTCCGGCGCTGTGCGAAGCTTGCTTTAATCAGCTGGAAGAAAAACGGTTCATTATCGACGTCAACCGCCGGGCCGTCACGAAGCAAGAGACGGATGACGGCTGAATCGACATTAGGCTGAGGCACAAACACCGTTTTCGGGACGGTCATGACGGTTTTGGCCTCCGTGTAGAATTGAACCGCAATGGAAAGCGATCCGTACTCCTTAGAGGAAGGATCAGCGGCCATCCGCTCAGCGACCTCTTTTTGCAGCATCACGACAATCCCTTTTAACGGAAGATGTTCTTCCAAGAGCTTCATGATGATCGGCGTCGTCACATAATATGGGAGATTCGCCGTCACCATAATTTCATCACAATCCTGAAACTGCTCTTCAATGACAGATTTGACGTCTGCTTTCAGCACATCTTGATGAATGATCGTTACATTGTCATACGGAGACAGCGTATCATTGAGAATGGGCAGCAGGCGCTGATCAATTTCAAACGCGACGACCTTTTTCGCCCGTTTGGCAAGCTGCTCTGTCAGCGCGCCGATTCCGGGCCCGATTTCAATGACTCCGGTCCGATCCGTAATTTCCGCATGGTCCACAATTCTGTCCAATATATTTGTATCAATTAAGAAATTCTGTCCCAGACTCTTTTTAAAGGAGAAACCGTACTTTTTCAGAATTTCCTTCGTTCTGATAGGTGTCGCGATATCTTTATTGTTCATCCTGTTCCTCCTGCCTCATAGCATCGAGCGCATCAATAAAATCACTTCTTTTGATTTGAAACATTTGCAGCCGTTTTTGAAGCTGCTTGCCGTTTGTATAGCCGATCTTCAGCAGGTCGCCCAATCGTTCGCGGCGTCTTTTGGCAGCCGGTCCGCCGATCAGACCGGCCTGTATGACATCTTCAGCTGAAATCTCACTCGGCTTTGCCTCCATCTCTTCATGCACATTTTCCAGACATGCTCTGATGCTTTCAATGGATGCGTGCTCAACGCCAATGCCGCGCTTGTTTTTCGGTTTGGCAAGATGTTTGGGCAGAAATGCGTGTTTACAGCCGGGTACTGCTTCAGAAATGGTTTTCCGGATCTTTTCCCCCGGAAAATCCGGGTCCGTCAGCACGATGACCCCTCTCGTTTCCTGCGCCAGCCGAATCTGTCTGATGACTTCGTCTCCGATTGCGGAACCGTTTGTCTCGATCGTATCCGCATCAACGGCAAGTTTTATGCGCGCAGTGTCATCGCGTCCCTCGACTACAATAATTTCTTTAATTTTCATTACTTCCTCCAAAAAAACTTTTTATATCCAAAACGAAACCTTTGCTTACATGTCACGTCTAATATACTGAAAATACACTTTACCTATTATAACGAAAAAAACAGAGGGCGCAAAACCCTCTGAGTGAATCGGAATTAATTTAAGATTTTTATTTTGACCTGTTTCTTTCCCCAGCGGTAAGCTGAAGATTTTTCAGGGAAAAAGACATCAATCCGTCTTCCTTTAATGGCTGAGCCCGTATCAGCGGCCACGGCATCCCCGTATCCGTCTACGTGGACTCTTGTGCCGAGCGGGATGACGCTTGGGTCTACCGCAATGACTTTGGCATTCGGATTGCTTGTCAGGTTAACGCCTGTAGCCGTATGGCCGGAACAGCCGCTGCAGCTTGCGGTATAAGCCGTGGAAGACACGGTAATCACTTTACCGGAAGATCCGGTTTCGCCCGAAGATGCCTTCACAGGTGCACTGAGCTGCTCAATCTTGGGACTGTGCCGCTTTGTGCCGACCGCAATGATCTGATCTTTGCTTTTTTCAGATGTTTCTTCTTTAACAAGCTTTCTTGAAACTTCTTTTCCATTTTCTTTGACAACATGAAAATGCTTTTTAAGTTTGCCTTCTTTTCCTTTTTGAACGATCTTTTCTTTCCCGCTGTCGAGAGACGCATCTTCTTTTTCTTTCACTTGATACGCTATTTTTTCCTCAACTACATCGGTGACTTTTTCGATACGAGTGATTTGTATACCGGCCTGATTTTTTGTGAGCTTTTCGTGTAATGCCGGTTTTACTTTATCTTCGTCTTTCATGTCCATCTTATGCTGCGTTAAAAAGTCAGCGACCGTAGTCGAAGTCGTCCATATTTTCTTTTTCTTTCCCGCATCATTTACAGTGACCTGAAAAGCCGGGTCGACCGTGACTTTCATGCCGTTTGTCACTTTCGTATCTGCTGCTGGATCTATTTTATCGTGCTGATTCACAGGTGTATGCTGTTCGTTCAGAAATGCGCCGACTGTTTTTGCCGTTGACCATAAAGTCTTTTCTTCTCCGCCTCTTGTCACACGGATCTGCTTTGCAGCTTCATACACGACATTCATGTTGTCTGCCAATGCTGTCTGCTTAGACGGGGTAATCCGGTCTTCATTTCTCGTCTCTATATGTAAATCTTCCAGAAGTTCCCCAACCGTTTTTGCATGAGTGCGTATTTGCTTTTTCTTGCCGTTGATGGAAACAGAAACTGATTGTTTTGAGAGCTCATGTGCCCCGTATGCAGTCCCGGTTCCGCCCAGCAGAATAATAGCTGCAATAAGAATAACCTTGCTTTTACCAAGCTTTACGGAAAACAGTTTTTTCATTTTTTGTGTGATGAAAAACGCCTCCTTCTCCTCGGAGAGATTATATAGAGTATCTAAAATGCTGTCAACCCTCCCATCTCGAAGATGAAAAACCTTCAGCGTATCCCTCATTATGCAAAAACAAAGCAAAAAAAGGAAGAGAGACATATCGACAACCTATCTTATGAGGAGAAGGAAGCTTGTAGAACGGTTTTACATATCCACTGAATCGGACAAGCCTTTACACGTTACGACAGCGCATTCTGTCAGTTTATGCGGAAAAGTCTTTTAGCGTTTTCGGTTGTAATTGAGGCAATTTCTTCATATGTCAGCCCTTTTAATGCAGCGAGCTGTTCAGCAACATATTTTACATAGCTTGGCTCATTTCGTTTACCGCGGAAAGGATGCGGTGTCAGGAAAGGACAGTCCGTTTCAATCAGCAAACGGTCATTCGGAATTTCCTTTGCCACTTCTTTTGGTTTCTTCGCATTTTTGAAGGTAACCGGTCCGCCGAATGAAATATAAAAATTCATATCCATACACTGCCGCGCAACCTCCGCGCTCCCCGTAAAGCAGTGCATAATGCCGCCGACTTCTTCCGCCCCCTCTTCTTTCAAAATCGTGACAACATCTTCCGTTGCATCACGATTATGAATGATAATTGGAAGGTTCACTTCTTTGGCGAGAGCGATTTGTTTCCGGAATACTTCTTTCTGAACGCCTTTTGGTGATTTATCCCAGTGGTAATCAAGGCCCATCTCTCCGATTGCCACGACTTTTTCGTGAGAGGACAGTTCCTTAATCCATGATAAATCTTCCTCTGTCATGTCAATTGCATCTACCGGATGCCAGCCGATCGCAGCGTATATAAAGTCATATTCCTCAATCAGCTCCATCGCACGCGTGATAGTGGGCTTGTCGAATCCGACAACGACGATTCGTTCAACTTTTTCAGCCTTTGCACGCGCAATGACTTCCTCTAAGTCTGTGTCAAATTGCTCGGCATTTAAGTGCGCATGTGTATCAAAAAGCATCATAAAAACTCCTTTCTTGTTGAAAAACAAAAGGTGTTCGACGGAATGTTACACGTGAAACACCTTTTGCATCTATTTATTTAATTCGAGTGCCTTTCGGTAATGACTGGTCGACAGCTACTACTTTGAGAACGCCGTCCGATTCTCCTGCCAGTATCATTCCTTGAGAAAGCTCGCCTCTCAGTTTTACCGGTTTTAGATTCGTTACACAAATGATCTTCATTCCCACAAGCTGATCCGGTGTATAATGCTTCGCGATACCTGATACAACTTGGCGCTGTTCAAAGCCCAGATCAATTTGCAATTTCAGCAGCCGATCTGCTTTTTTCACCGGCTCTGCGGACAAGACTTCTGCGACGCGAAGTTCTGTATCCATAAATTGATCAAACGTAATTTCAGGAAGACGCTCTGCCTCTTGCGGCTCTTCCGCCTTTTCTTCTTTAGCAGGAGCAGTTCCTTGCATTTTTTGCTTGATGTAAGCTACTTCTTCTTCAGCTTCAAGACGAGGGAAAAGCGGTTCCCCTTTTTTCACTTTCGTGTTCTTCAATTGGCCGAATGTCTGAATGCTGTCCCATGCTTTAAGAGACTGATCCTCAACTCCTAGCTGGGCAAACATTTTTTCAGGCGTTTGTGTCAAGAAAGGCTGGAGCAATACGGCTGAGATACGTAATGATTCAGCTAAATGATACATGACAGAACGTAATTCTTTTTCTTTTTCCTGATCTTTAGCAAGCACCCACGGAGCAGTTTCATCAATATATTTGTTCGTACGGCTGATTAATTGCCATAGCGTTGATAAAGCGACTGAAAACTCCATGTTTTCCATTGCCTTTTCATAAGCTTTAACCGTTTCACCGGCTACAGAAGAAAGCTCTGAATCAAAATCTGTCACATTTCCTTCATATGAACCAATCTCGCCGTCAAAATATTTTTGGATCATTGCGACTGTACGATTCAGAAGGTTTCCTAAGTCGTTCGCCAAGTCATAATTAATCCGTTCTACGAAACCTTCCGGCGTAAAGACACCGTCTGAACCGAACGGTACTTCGCGAAGCAGGTAATAGCGAAGTTCATCCAAGCCGTAGCGTTCAATTAACGTTACCGGATCAACGACATTTCCTTTTGATTTCGACATTTTTCCGTCTTTCATCAATAACCAGCCATGCGCGAATACTTGCTTAGGCAGCGGGAGATCAAGCGCCATCAGCATAATCGGCCAGTAAATGGTATGAAAACGGACAATTTCTTTACCGACAAGATGGACGTCCGCCGGCCAGTACTTTTTGTAAAGCTCATCATTTTCCGTATCGTAACCGAGCGCTGTAATATAGTTGAACAGTGCGTCAATCCATACATACACGACATGCTTCGGATTTCCCGGTACTTTTACGCCCCAGTCGAACGTCGTTCTGGAAACGGCCAAATCTTCAAGCCCCGGTTTAATGAAGTTGTTAATCATTTCATTTTTGCGTGATTCAGGCTGGATGAAAGAAGGATTTTCCTCATAAAACTTCAGCAGGCGGTCTGCGTATTTGCTCATGCGGAAGAAGTATGACTCCTCTTTGATTAATTCGACCGGGTGTCCGCTGTCAGGGCTTTTTCCGCCGACAACCTCACCCTTCTCATTTCGTTCCACATCCACCAGCTGTGTTTCCGTATAGAATGTTTCATCAGGGATGCTGTACCAGCCCTCATACTCATCCAGGTAAATGTCACCATTATCAAGAAGTTTTTGAAACACTTTCTCGATAATTTCTTTGTGCCGGCTTTCCGTCGTCCGGATGAAATCATCGTGAGAAATGTCGAGCTGCTTCCATAGTTTTTGGATTTCAGCAACTGCGCGATCCACATAAGCTTGAGGCGTGATATTCTCTTCCTCCGCTTTCTGCTGGATTTTCTGTCCGTGCTCATCCGTTCCGGTTAAATAGCGTACGTCAAATCCTTTTAATCTTTTGTAACGCGCCATCGCATCGCCGGCCACGGTAGTATAAGCATGGCCGATATGTAATTTTCCGCTCGGATAATATATCGGGGTTGTAATATAAAAAGTATTATTGTCTTGCGGCATGTTGCAACCTCCCATTCAGAATGTCGAAAAGCTCACGCCCAAAGGACGAGAGCGGTTTTATTTGATATACAATATTGATATTTGTCCTCTATCTATGATACCATCTTAGCCTTTAAGATCAAGGATATATACGTACTGCGCGTAAAAGAGTAAATAAAATTAAAAATTTTTATTGAAATTAAAAAAAGTCTTAACATGTCGAAATTTGTCGTATATAATCTACTAATATAAAACATCTTGGTTCGAAAGTCTTGATTTAAAAGGATTTTCAGTAGGATAATAGGTTCGAAAAAGCAGTTAAAAAGCCTGTTATTTCAGGATTTCCAAGGCTTTACTTACTATAAGAACTAATTCTTACAAACAATAGCAAACAAAAAGATTGACGATTATTGGAAACCTTGTTATGCTAGGAATGTAAGGAATTTTGTCGAATAATGACGAAGAAAAATATAAACTACAAATAATTATCTCTCGGGAGGAGACTGTTAATGAAATCTACTGGTATCGTACGTAAAGTTGATGAACTTGGACGCGTAGTTATCCCTATCGAACTTCGCCGTACACTGGGCATCGCAGAAAAAGACGCTCTTGAAATTTATGTTGATGATGAAAAAATCATCCTTAAAAAATATAAACCAAACATGACTTGCCAAGTAACTGGTGAAGTTTCTGATGATAACCTTAAACTTGCCGGCGGCAAATTGGTACTCAGCAAAGAAGGCGCTGAGCAAATCATCTCTGAAATTCAAAACCAGCTTCAAAACCAAAAATAAGCTATTTCATACAAAAACCGTTCTTGTTACGACACAAGAACGGTTTTTTTATGATTGAATGTGATAAGCGTCATAAATCTCGCGTTTCGGCACGTCCCGATCTACCGCTGTTTGTTTTATGGCCTGTTTGGAAGAAGATCCTTCATTTATGTAATGCTCCACATGTTCTTTCTCAGAAAGCTCCGTCCACCAAGGCTTTTCCTCTTCATCCGGTTCAGCGGTTTGATTTCCTTCGACAACGAGACAGAACTCACCGCGGATTTGATCTTCATTTGCCCATTCAATCACCTCGGCGATGGTTCCTCTGATGAATTCCTCGTACTTTTTCGTTAATTCTCTCGTGACGGCGATGGTTCGATTACCCAAAACGTCATGCATTGCTGTTAATGTTTCTTTTAATCTGTGCGGCGCTTCGTAAAATATCATCGTTTCCTGCCGTTTTTTCAGGAGTTCGAGTTCTTTCTTCTTTTCTTTTTTCTGTCTGTTTAAAAATCCGTAGAAGAAAAACGGCTGCGGGGTGATGCCTGATGCGGTCAGCGCGGTTAATGCCGCATTTGCACCCGGAAGCGGAACGACATATCCGCCGATTTGGGTGAAATCTCTCACAATCTCAGCCCCCGGGTCGGAAATTGTCGGCATGCCGGCATCACTGACCAATGCCACATTCTTTCCGCTTTTCAGCCATTCAATGATTTTATGGCCGCTGCTTTCTTTATTATGTTCATGATAGCTGATGAGAGATGTGTCTATGTCATAAACATGGCACAGCTTTTTCGTCTGTCTCGTATCTTCGGCAGCTATGACATCGGCCGATTTCAGCGTCTCTACTGCACGAAAGGTCATGTCCTCCAAATTGCCGATTGGTGTAGGAACAAGGTACAGAGTTCCCATTTCAGATTTTCCGTTAAAACTCATCTGGCGTCTTAACATATACAGCCTCCTTGCTGCGTCGTTTTTCTTCTATATATTGCTCTTTTTTCTTTCGGGTCAGCTGTTTAAAACGGTATTCCGCCTGCATCGCTTCCCGTTTTGTTTCAAATGATTCCGCATGGCATAACGAAACCGGCCTCCGCGCCCTTGTGTACTTCGCGCCCTTTCCCTCATTGTGGGTTTTCAGCCGTTTTTGCAGATCATTTGTATAACCGGCATACAGACTGTTGTCATTGCACAGCAGCACATAAAAGAAATGACTATTTGTCTCCATATAAAATCGTGCGGATCTCTTTCGTATATTCATTTTGTTCATTGTATACGAACAGCGGGGGAAGAATTTTGAGATCAGGGCGGCCGCCTTTAATTCCTTCAACCAAAATGGTATTCGCTTCTTTACCTTGTTTCGGATAAATAAACTGAACCCGTTTCGGTTCTATTCGGTACGCTTTCATTAATTCAAAGATTTCCAAAAGCCTCCCCGGCCGATGAACGAGAGCCGCTTTTCCGCCTTGCTTCAGCAGTTTGCTGCTGACGGAAATCACATCTTCAAGCGTGCAAAGGATTTCGTGCCTTGCGATTCTGAGATGCTCGTTCAGGTTCTGCTCCGCTTCTTTCGGTGTTTTAAAATAAGGCGGATTGCAGGTGACAACATCATATTTATTATGTCCGAGTCTTTCCGGCATATTTTTCAGATCATCATGAATGAGACTGATCTGACCGCCCAGCCCGTTGTATTCCACGCTTCGGAGCGCCATATCATACAAGCGTTCCTGAATTTCAACCCCGGTGATATCGGCTTTTGACCTTGTGCTGAGCAAAAGCGGCACAATGCCGTTCCCCGTGCATAAATCAACGATGTTCCCCTTTTGAATCGGAACGTATGCAAACTTAGACAGCAGCACGGCATCTAATGAAAAAGCGAAAACCGTCGGACTCTGTACTATTTTCATATCCTCTGCTAATAAGTAATCCAATCTTTCATCATCACGTAATGAAACCATAATCTTATTCCTTTCGGCACTCTTTGAAAAAGGCTTCCGACATCAGCGGAAGCCTTTTCCTTATTTTTTATTTAAGAAGGACAGACAAAAAAGGCAATCTCCCTTGCGGACGCTCCCATAATGGACGTTGCAAATATGAAAGCCTTCTTGATACAGCCGGGCCAGATTGTCGTACCCTTCTCCTATATCACTCTGCTCTGCCTTCTGTGTTTTTGTTTCTTTCTGATCGGCTTTGAATTTCTCAATTTGCTCTGTCGTGTCATCAAGCCGCTTACGCAAATGCTTATTTTCAAGCTGAAGATGGTGATTCTCTTCAATCATTTCGCCGATATGCTGCTTTAAGTCACCCAGCTGACGATACAGCGAACCGATTTGTTCCTCCAGGTTTATGACAGTATCAAATAACTCTTTTTTATCCAAGGTTCCACACCTCGTTAATCTGTGGTTTGTGCGGATACGACGCCCTCTTCCAAGAGCTCTTCCCAAGTATATTCTATCACTTTTTCACGATTCTTCAGTTCCACCTGAAGCACCCGTTCCAGAATATTAAGACCGACAACCTTTGCGGGGCCGTTTGCCGTCGTAATCATTTCGCCTAAATCCGGCAGCTGTTCTTTTGCCGTCTCATACTCATCATTTTCGTACTTCAAACAGCACATCAAACGGCCGCACAGACCGGAAATCTTCGTTGGGTTCAACGATAAATTTTGATCCTTCGCCATTTTGATGGACACCGGTTCAAAATCACCGAGGAACGTGGAGCAGCAAAGCATTCTCCCGCATGGTCCGATACCGCCGAGCATTTTCGCCTCGTCCCTCACCCCGATTTGGCGCAATTCGATTCTCGTTTTAAAGATAGAAGCCAAGTCTTTGACCAATTCCCTGAAATCAACCCGTCCGTCTGCTGTAAAGTAAAAAATGACTTTATTGCGGTCAAATGTAAACTCAACATCAACCAGCTTCATATCTAAGCCGTGGTCAGCCACTTTTTTCTGACAGACTTCAAAAGCGGACAGGGCCTCCTGTTTGTTTTCTTCTACAATGAGAAGATCGCGTTCATCAGCAACGCGTATGACCTTTCGAAGCGGAAGCACAACATCATGCTCGTCCACTTGTTTATTTGCGATGACAACCTGCCCGTATTCGACACCTCTTACGGTTTCAACAATGACGCAGCTGTCTTGTTCTATATCAAATCCGTTCGGATCAAAATAATAAATTTTTCCCGCTTTTTTAAAGCGGACGCCTATTACGTTGTACAAGCTTATCCCTCCTGCAACGTTAACACCAAGTGCTCCATTAATCCCTGCACATTCACATTGGAATGAAGCCGTTTTTTTGCTTCTAAAACAGCGAGAATTTGGTTCGTAACGCTTTGTTGTGTAAATTGCAGCGCATGCTGTTTTATTGATTGGAATAAGTCTTGATAAATCAGTTTATCTTCATTTCCAATTTGGATGGATAATACATCACGGTATATCAATAAGAGCATATCAAGACCCATTTCTTGATGGGTTTTTTCTTTGAAAAAGGGCACCCACTGATCCTGAATGAAGAAAAAGGCATGTCCTTTCCGCTGATGTAAGACTTCATACAATTTTATCACTTTCGCTCTGGACTCTGCAAACTCATCATTTCGACTTAATTCGACTGCTTCCGCAATATTATTTGTCATATTTGCTAAGAGCCGGGCCATGTGAGGGCTCACTTCCTGTTCAATCAGTCTTTCTTCTATGGCTTTCGGCTGAAGCGGCTGGAACGGAAGAACCTGACATCTCGAAACGATGGTATCCAGTATTCGGTGGAGCTGCTCAGTAATAAGAATTGCGATGGTGTCTTGACTCGGCTCCTCTAAAAATTTCAGCAGACTGTTTGCCGCATTTGTCGTCATTTGATCCGCATGGGATATAATGTACAGCTTTTTATGCGATTCCAGTCCTGTTTTGGAAAACTCTTCCTGAAGCGATTGGATCTGAGCCTTTTTAATGGATAATCCGTCGGGCTGAACCACATGCAGGTCGGGATGGTTTCCGGATTCGATACGCTTACAGTTCCGGCATTCCCCGCAAGGCTCAGTCCCGTCTTCAAGGCAAAAAAAGCTTTTTGCGAGAAGCAGTGCGGCATCCAATTTGCCCGTACCTTTTTTGCCTTCAAACAGATATGCGTGAGAAAGCCTTTTCTTTTCAATGCTGTTATGCAAAAGCCTCATCACTCTGGGCTGCTGCCCGGTCATTTCCTTCCATGATATTGCCATTGTATCACTCTCTATGTGTAAAGGTTAATCAATAAACCTTTTATTTCTCCGATTCGATCCAGCAAATCAATTGCCGGTTTTTCCTGATCTAACATTTCTTCCGTCAGCTGAAGCAGTTTTTCATCTATTTCTTTCACAAGCCCCAGAGTCCGGCTGCTGCCGTACAAGTCAAAGCTTTTCTCCGTCTCATGCGATAATCCGCTGTCTACGGCCTCTTTTACAAAGCGTTTTACCAATCCTTTGAATTTCGCTAAGTCTTTAAAGTTTCTCGACTTCGTCAGCCTTTTCCCGAACGTTTCTATATCCGTTAAGAACCTGCTCAGCTGATCAAATTTCAGCTTGCTGCTTTGGCTGTCCATTGAACTTTTAAACGTTCCGGAAAGCTCTGCCGCTTTATAAGCAGGCTGCTGCTTTTTCTCAATAAATGTACGTAAGTCAGAATTTATTTTCACGTCGTCAAATCCTTAAAATTGATGAAATTCATCGACCGGGAGGACAAAGACCGTCGCTCCGCCGACTTCCACTTCGACGGGATATGGAACGTAGGAATCCGCATTCCCGCCCATCGGGGATACCGGGGCAATCATCTGATCACGTTTACAGCCATTCTCTTTAATGAGGCTGAGCGCTTTATCGACACGGATATCTTCCACCCCGATCATAAACGTCGTATTGCCTGATTTAAGGAATCCGCCTGTTGTCGCAAGTTTCGTCACCCTGAAGTTGTGGTCGGTTAATACTTTCAAAAGCCTGTTGCTGTCCTGATCCTGCACCACTGCCACTATTAGTTTCATTCTCTAGGCCCCCTTTAGGTTGGAAAGAACATTGTCGTTACATTCATTATAGCAACTTATGAGAAACAGGTCACAACTGAATTTTTTTCAATGCTTCATTTATCACTTGAAGTGCGTCCTGAATGACGAGTTCCTTCTTTTTCGATGCGTCGATTGTCTGGAATCTTTCCGGAAAACGCTGCATTACCTTTTGGTATCCTTCCCGTACTTTCGTGTGAAAGTGCAGGGCCTCAAGATCGAGACGATTCTTTTCTCTTGAATCATTCGACGTAATCCGTTTCAACCCTTCTTCCGGCTCAATAGAAAAATAGATGGTGACATCAGGCATCGTATCGCCGATTGCAAACTGGTTGATAGAAAGAACTTCATCAATCCCGAGCCCTCTCGCATAGCCTTGATAAGCCAGCGAACTGTCGATGAAACGATCGCACAGCACAATGCGCCCTTCTTTCAATGCAGGCTGCACCTTTTCGGCTAAATGCTGTCTTCTCGCCGCAGCGTAAAGCAGTGCCTCCGTTTTTGCATCCATCAGTGTATTGTTTTTATTTAAGATCACTTCTCTGATCTGTTCCGCAATGTCGATGCCGCCCGGTTCTCTTGTCGCTGTCACCGGAAGCCCCTCTGCCGACAGAATCTCTTTCATTTCCTGAAGCACAGTCGTTTTCCCTGCACCTTCAGGACCTTCAAATGTTATAAATAAACCGCTCATGATTTCTCCTCTTCTATATAGACAAGTAATTGTTCCCCGTTTAACAAGCCTTGAATATGCGCGTCCATGCCGATTAAACGGGAAAGCTTTTGTACGATCTCTTCTGTTATCCGTTCTCCGTCCATGATCAGCGGAATTCCCGGCGGATAAGGAATAATGTTCCCCGCATGCAAGCGCCCGGCCGCCTTATTTATATCTGCAGGCTCTTTTGTAAACTTCCGCATCTCATTTTGCGGATATTCAAGTGTCGAAATGGACGGAAATGTCCAATTCACGGCATCCGGCAATTTATCAGGCGGTGTTTTCTCCAGTTTCTGCTGTATGTTTCTTACGGTTTCCTGTTCTATCATCCGCCGGCCGCCTATCGGCAGTACGAGCAATACTTGGTACTCGTCAGCCAGCTCGGCAACAATGTCTTCACTCTCCAAAATACGTTGTAATGAATAGCCGGAATGTCCGAGCTTTGACCGAAGAATTAATTTTAACGGGTCCGCCCGCAGCCCATATCCGGAAGGCTCGATTATTTCAATAGAAGAAATTGATGCGAACCTTCGTTTGATTTTCTCAATGTGCTCCATATGAACGGGAAGTGTCCCTTTTTCAGCAATATCCTGCACATAAGCGCGCGCCGTATCTAAAGATGCCATAATCGGGTATGACGGGCTGCTGCTTTGCAGACTGCTTATATAATAAGTTAATCGGTCTCTGTCAATTCTGGTGCTGTTCAAATGAAAGTAAGACCCCATCGTCATAGCCGGAAGCGTTTTATGAGCCGATTGAACAACGGCGTCCGCCCCCATAGCCAATGATGAAGGCGGGAAAGGCTGGCCTAACACAAAGTGAGCCCCATGAGCCTCATCCACCAGTACAGGAACGCCGTATGAATGGGCTTTTTTAACTGCCGCAGTCAAATCGGCGGCGTGTCCGTAGTAAGTCGGATTGGTCAGAACAAGTCCTTTCGCGTTCGGATATGACGCCAGCGCTTTTTCGATGACTGAAAGGGATACATGTGCCGGCACATGCACGTTTTCATCGATTTCCGGCAACAAATAAACCGGCTTGGCTCCGGCCAATGCCGCCGCATGGAAAACAGACTTGTGACAATTACGCTGGATCAGAATGGGTTCACCCGGTTCACAAACAGCTAAAATCATCGCCAGATTGCCGGCGGTCGTTCCATTGACGAGAAAGAAACTTTCCTGAGAGCCGTAAAATCTGCTCACCAAATCCTGCGCTTCCTTAATGACCCCCGTCGGGTGGTGCAAGTCATCAAGACCCGTGATCTCAGTCATATCAATAGATAAAAGAGATTGATATACAGATTTGGCTTCATCAAAAAAGACATCTCCATTGTGATGTCCCGGAACATGAAAAGAATACGTATTTCGGTGCGCATGCTTCATCAGCGCTGTATATAAAGGTGTGTCCATTTTTAAACAAATCCTTTGCCTGTCTTTCTTATTATATCGTGACTGCGAGCCAACTTAAAGCTAAGACTTTTTGCCATCTAGCCGTTATCCCGGCCGGCCCCCATATCACGCAGCTTCTTTTTTAAATCGCCTTCCATGATAACAAGCTCCTCCTCGGCACGCCTGCGTTTCATCCTGCCTTCTTCTTGAATAGACATGATTTCTTCAAGTGTGCTGACTAAGCTTTCCTGCACTTTTTTGAGGGTCTCTGCCTCAACAAGCCCGCGCTCATTAGCTTTGGCGGTCTCGACTGTACTTGTTTTCAGAAGTTCGGCGTTTTTCAGCAGCAATTGATTTGTCGTATCCGCCGCCTTCTGCTGCACATCTGCCGCACTCCGCTGCCTCATAAGCGTCAGCGCGATGGCGACTTGATTCTTCCATAAAGGAATAGCCGTAACAATGGAGGACTGAATTTTCTCTGCCAGTGCCTGATTCGTGTTTTGAATCAGGCGGATTTGCGGCGCACTCTGGAGCGTAATCTGCCTGCTCAGCAGCAGATCATGCACCCTCTTATCCAGACGGTCGGCAAACTGGCGAAGATCATTCACTTCCTGCGCGGCCATTTGATTGTGTTCTTGTAATTCGGCTTTTCTTGCCGCTTCGGGTATCAGCTTTGTTTTCAGCTCATCTAATTTTAATTCCCCCGCTGCTATATACATAGTTAAATCAGAAAAGTATTGTTTATTTTGGGCGTACAGCTGATCTAACAATTTATTGTCACTCAACAGCACATTTTTAGAATGTTCCAGCCTTCTGCTGATACGGTCAATCTGCACACTTGTCTTTTGATATTTCGAAAGCACTTCCTGCACAGAACCGGATACCCTTTTAAACAGCCGGGCGAAAAACCCTTTGTTCTTCATCTGCAGATCATCGGGGTTTACCTGGTCAAGCTTCAGCATCAAATCAGCCAGTATCTGTCCCATCTCTCCTGCATCTTTTCTTTGCACGTGCTCTATCATCGTGTGGGAAAATTCCAGAAGATTCGCCTGCGCCTGTGAACCAAACAGAACAATGCTTTGCATATTCCCAGGATCCAGTTTTTCAGCGAGCTGAAGTGCCGCTTCTCTTGTTTCTTCCGGCAGCGTATCTGCAAGCTTTAGAGGGGTCTGGTCATTTTGGGCGTCCATGCTGTCGTCGGAACGGTCTTTGGCCATTTCCTTCTTCCTTTCTTATTTTCTCAGTGAATGCTTTGCCATATCTAATTCAAAGTGCAGGTCGTCGATGTCCTCCTTCATCAGTTCATGAAGATCCTCTTCCAGCCTTCTGGAAAGCTCTGCTAGAGTCATCCTCGTCTCACTCAAGGACATTGATAAATCTTTATTTTTTCGCGGCTGTGAGGAGAGCAGAGCATACTTTTCCGTCAGTTCCACAACAGAATCAAGCGTTTGATAATAGAAACGCTCTGCCTGATAAAAACGCTTCGGCTCCTGCTTTGTGAGCAGATATATTCGTCGGGTTATCCGCAGTATCTCTGCATTCTGCTTCAGCATTTGTATACTTTTAGAGCGAAAAAGCGCCCTGCGTAATCGAATGATTTTGCCCTTTGCTTCCTCAAGATTTTCCTTGATATAAGCATATTCTTTTCTTGTCAGCCGGTGTTTTTTTAAAAAGAGACGCTTCGCATTCCACAGACCGGCCGCACTGACTGCGGCTCCGCTGGCTGCCCCGTATAAAAGCGAATACAGAAAAGGCTGATGCCCTATCGTAAAGAAGGTTATCCCCGCTAATACAAAAACTGTGCTGCCGCAAAGCGTCCATTTCATATATTGAATAAACGGTTTCATACTTGATCGACTCCTATTTATTCACTTTTATCAGTATTATCTATTACATTCCATGTCTAAACAAGTTCCTCTTCTTATCGTATCAGTTCTTTTATAAAAAGTGTAAAAACTCCTCTGATTTCAGGCAAAAAAAAGACCCTTTTCAGGGTTAAGAATATAACGTCGGTGTATGAAGGCTTTTCAGTTTACGAACGAAAAATTCATAATTCGGATCAGAGGTCGGAGTGGAAACTACTTTCTTCTCACACTCTAAACATATAAATTTCGTATAAATATGGATTCCCCTGCTTTTTTTGGTTTCACACACAATACATGTTTCTTCATGGCTGGACGTTTCATTCATTTTGCCCACCTCCGTATGAATAGCCTTCCCTTAAGCTGTTGATTGTATACACAATTTGGACCTTTTTGAAGTTTGCAATTAGTATATGGGCGTTTCCGTATTTCGGTGTTTGTTTTGTTTTTATTCAAAAACAAAAAAGGCAACTCATGATGAGCTGCCTTTA
>NZ_LLZC01000007.1 GCF_001461825.1 Bacillus velezensis
TTCATATCGATCAGATCAAGCCAGCTGTCCGTGACGCTGGCGTGGTCTTGGAAAAAGGCTTTGATATTGTCGGCGCCTTTGCCTGAAAACTCACTGTCGTCTAAGTCAGCCATTTCCTGAAACGCTTTTCTGAGATTAATAAATTGTTCTCTAATCTGATCGTATTGTTTAGCCCGCTTTTCTGCGGCTGAAATGAACGAGGCTGCTTCAAATACTTTCATTTACGTCTCCTTTCCGCTTCTTTCTGTCTAAATTTTACCATAGGATATAATGCCTGAAGAACTTCTTTTTTGTTGCGTTGAACTTTCTCCGTTCATAAAAATAACCATCAAACTGATGTTTTCTCCCGCAAGTCAAATCGCGGAAAATGCATCGGCTGATGGTTATAAAGAGTATGGATCCCAGTCTTAAATGCAGGGAAGTGAGATAACGAGTACACCTAGATTCCTTCATATGTGACAACCCAATATTATTTATGCCAAAAACAGCTAACAGCGCAGTAAAGGTCATTACAGAATTCATTTCCCTCGAAGTTAGTCTTAAGATAGTTTAAATTAAGCCATTGAGTATTTTTTCAAACTTATTCACGCTCATCATCTCATGAGTGAGAAATGTCCCATTATAAAACACGCTGAAAGTCGTCCAAACTGCCGGGGATTTTTGCGCCATATCTTTTGACGTTATTCGCCGGGCCTGAAAATGAAGTCCTTTCTTTTCAATCAGTTCCTTTAAATCCTTTAACAATCCGACTGCAAATGGGCATTGAGCTGTATAAAATATTGTGATTCCCTTATCATTAACGGAATTACTTTTCACCTGTTTTTTAAATACAGGAGGATGTGCATGTTCATTCCACGTCAGTGACACCAACTGAAAATAGGGTTCTGCTTCATCTTGCACAGCAAATCCCATATGCTCGAAGAAATGCTTATCACTTAAATAAGGGAGTTTTTTCTTCCCCACTATATGAACTATCCCATCCATACCTCGGGATTTTGCATCTGACACACATTTTTCTAACAAGTGTTTCGCATGTCCGTTATTCTTATATTTACCTGAGACCCAAAGACAATTAATAAACATAAAATTAGGTGCGCTTACCGGAACCCATGCTTCTTCTGCAGGTAAATATTCAATAAAAACTTTTGCCCGTTTGTTTAGGCGATAGAACACCAAGCCATCAATCATTCGATCTTTGAGCCAGCTCTTCTTTTCATTTACCGCATCCTCATATTGTTTCGTACCTAATGCACAGCAAATATGATTGTCATCAATATTGTCCCTAGTCAACTCAATGTATTCCATTTTTCCTCACCCGCTTTCTGGATTCATCACATGAATTTCAATTTGAACAATGCAGACTGTGCATGGCGCTAGTCGGTCTTTTTTAGAAAATCAGCTTTACTTCTGGGGAGTATTGTAATTTCTCAGAAATATAGAGTCCCAGAACCAATATATGAACGCAGCAACAATGCTCATTATGTAATAAATGAAAGTTCTAAAAACTGAGAAATCAATTGGCGGATTATCTATGTACCAGAACAAGAACACAGCTAAAAAAGCGACTGCTGTATAAATGAAAAGATGAACCAAACTAAACTTTTTAGGCTTCTTTCTTAGCCATAGTTGCACAGGAACAGCAAACAAAAGGTAAGTAATGAATGCGTAAAAAGCAATGATAACCACAGTAACCAATGCAAATGGCACAAAACCCGAGTATACAAACATATATAGCCCGAAGATCAAACCATACGACAAACTTGAAAAAGCCAATGTGTAAGTATAGCTTTGACTTTTGCTCCAAGACGCTGCTTCCATATATTTCACCTGCTTTTTATAAAAATAAAGTATCCATTTTTTCCTATTGTTTAAAATCAGTATATATCCATCACTTTAAAAGATCTATGTTTTTTGGCAGATCATCAATTCACTATCTTAATATCCAGAAATTTTATTGCCATTAAAAAAGGTCAAGGAAATACCTTGACTGTGTATCGCTCACCAATCTGCATCCGGCTCATCGTGTTCGAATCCGTAAAAGCCTTTAATCCACACATCTCCGCAGCCGGCTCCTTCACCTTATCAGCCGCGCTCAAGTTCAAATGATTACCCGTGAAATTCTTTTCACAAAGGGTAAAATCATCTCCTGCCAGTGTAATTCTCTGCAGTTTAAGCTCAAATATCGGCAGAAAGATTATGACCACAAATTCAAAGCAAGAAACGACAGCCCCCATGCAGATAGACCAAACATTACAAAGAACCTAAGCAAAGCTTCGAATTTTGTAAGTCTTCGCTCCCTTTTCGTTTTACCCAATTTCCAATAAACGGCGTAGCAGGAAAACACCAAAATGAGTTGTCCAAGTCGCGACACAGATTCTAAGAATTCTATACCATTCATTGATTTTCACCTCGTTTATTTAAACAGAGAGTCTTTCTTACAGCGTTTATCCAAAGCACTGATTTTAAAAACCGCTTGAGGAATTGTTTGTAAAATGGTTTGCCTGCCGCTTGATAAAAACGGCCCATCCTTACTCCCCCATGTATCAATCAATATGATTTTTATTATCTCAGATAGAAAGACGATTTCCAACAGTTATGTAAAAATAAGTAACTTGCAAGATGTTTAATTGTATAAGAAAAGTTGTCTTATCCAGCAGAACCATGAGTGCTGCATTTCTCCATTAAAGCGCTAAAGGAAAGTTATAAAAGAGCCGATTTTAGGCTCATTCGCGAAGCTTTAGGGCCATGAATGAGAGCATCATGTCCGACACTTACATTGTTTCCGATATAAATGAAATATGCCTTATCTTTGACTGAAACAAATTGTGTTAACAAACCATGTAAAATGACTCCGTCTTGATTTGAACCAATCGCACGAATAGCTGCATTTGACGTTACTTAAACATTGTCCTTTATTCTCACGTCTCCTTTCACGCTGGAAAACGGACTTATGAACGAAGTTTTATCGATTTTAGGGTGTCTTTGAACCGGATTAAATGATGTAACAGGGTTAGGGCTGATAAGGGCAAAAACTTAGTGAGCCGGTGATTGTCAAATTTATCTTCCGTCAGCTTTTTATCGCTCAAAAAAAGGCCTCCTTTGAAAACGTATCTATTCATGTATATATGTAAATTCTGTGCATTTGGAGATGACAAATCATCAATAGAATCCTCCCTGCACAGCTCCCTCAATTTTTGTAGAGACACTTATCCGCAAAATGTAAGGGTTTTCAAAATAAGAGCGGTATGTTAAATTGTAAGATAAGTAAAAATTTTCTGCTAATATTTGAAAGGGGTGTATGATTTGAAAGCAGTAGTAGCAACAAAAGACAAAAGTATAGCGATCGTACAAAAAGAATTACGTCCTTTGCGACATGGTGAAGCCAAAGTTAAGATGGAATACTGCGGTGTATGTCATACTGACTTGCATGTTAAAAATGCTGATTTCGGGGATGTTACTGGCGTCACTTTAGGTCATGAGGGAATAGGCATTGTAACTGAGATCGGTGAAGGTGTAACAAGTCTGAAAAAGGGCGACCGCGTCTCTATTGCCTGGATGTTTGAAAGCTGCGGCTGCTGTGAATATTGCCTAACTGGCCGTGAAACCTTGTGCCGGGATGTAAAAAATGCCGGCTATACAGTTGACGGCGCAATGGCTGAAGAAGCAATCGTAGCGGTTGATTATGCAATAAAGGTGCCGGAAAATTTAGATCCTGCAGCAGCAAGCAGCATTACTTGTGCAGGTGTAACAACTTATAAAGCGGTTAAAGTCAGTGAAATTAAACCAGGTCAATGGATCGGTGTATTTGGAGTCGGCGGTTTAGGCAACTTGGCTGTTCAATATGCAAAAAATGTCTTTAACGCTAAAGTAATTGCTTTCGACATTAGCGATGAAAAATTGAATTTTGCTAAGAGCTTAGGCGCTGATGCGGTTGTAAACAGTTTAAACGAAGACCCCGTCGCTAAAGCAAAAGAAGTGACTAACGATTCAGGGCTTGATGCTGTGGTCATCACGGCTGTCTCTAAAACCCCTTTCAATCAAGCGATTGATGTTGTAAAAGCAGGAGCCCGTGTAGTCGCTGTCGGTTTACCGGTGGACAAAATGGATTTAGATATTCCCCGTCTCGTGTTAGATGGGATTCAGGTAGTAGGTTCATTAGTAGGTACCAGAGAAGATTTGAAGGAAGCTTTTCAATTTGCCGCAGACGGTAAAGTTGTACCTAAAGTGACAAAGCGCCCGATTGAAGATGTGAATGATATTTTTGAAGAAATGGAGCAAGGTAAAGTGACCGGCCGCATGGTTATCGATTTTACTTCCTAATCTTAAGGCTGCCGGGAATGATACGGCAGCCTTTGATCTCGATTCTTGCTCAGCGCCCCACCCAGACTGAATGAGACTTTGTCATTTAGTTCAGAAAAGAAGCTCTACAGACCATTCAGCGGACATTCATTTAGCGAGTACTGCCTGAACTAACCCTGATACCAATATAATGCAAGGTCAGTCATTGCCGAAGCGTAGCCCTGCTGTCTTAACATAGTTGTTATGCTGCCCCGATGATAAGTTCCGTGATTGGCAACATGGAATAAAATTTCTGAGTAAGCAGTTTCTCTGTAACCTAACCAAGGATTATTTAAGTTCATTTTTTGTTCTAAATCTGTTTGGCTATTCATCCATTCTTCAAACTGTGAAGCCAGTTCTTCATAAGACGCCGCAAATTCATCTGCAGAATATAAATGAGCCCTTTCTGAATAACCCATAGAAGCTTCCAATGCTTCCTGCATGTCTATTCCTTTAAGTACTTGCAGCCACATAACATCCACCGCGCAAATGTGACTGAACGTTTGAGCAATTGTAGGATATGAACTGTGAACCTCTTCATAAAGGACATTACTTGGTAATTCCTTTATTCTTTCTAATAACGCTTTATTCGCCCAAACATGGTACTGATACATATTTTTCGCATGGTTCATTTAACATCTCTCCTTTAAAGTTGATACTTGTGATTATAAAAAAAGATATATGACAGCAGATTGTCATACATCTTTATAAATTTTCATTATTTTTTCAGCTTCATCCATTAAAATTGATTGAAGTTCCACCGGTTTTATAATTTTAGCGCCACTGCCAAAGCTTAAAAGAATTGATTTAAGCCATCCGGCATGCTGAGGCCGATACACAGAGATTGTAAACGTCATACTTCCATCTCTGTTCATGACTTTTGAAGCGTTCTGAAATTGATCTAATACTTTAGCTATGGAATTAGGATTAACCCAAATGACTACATCCGCAAACCCTCCCAGGTCGGATTCTGAATAAGATGGTTCATCTTTCACTTTGTGACTGCGCAAAAACTCTTCTTGAGTAAGCGTTATATTCATCATACGTGATACTCTAAATTCTCTATCATCTTGACGTTCTCTGCAGAAGCCATATACATACCAACTACGAAACTTATACTGAAGGTGGATAGGTTCTGCTTCACGTGATGTAAATTCATTTTTATTACTGACATAATCAAAGCGTACTGCCTTTTTTTCCTGTATAGCTTTTCGCAGCCGGATTAATGAATTCGGTTCTGTTCTAAGGCTTTCCAAGTTAACATACAAAGTCCTGCTGCTTTCGCTTGTATCCAGAGATTTTAATCTATCTATCGTGTGTTCAACTTCCTTATCTTCAAAAACACTCGACAAACTGCTTAATACTGTAACTAAATTCAATACATCATGAGAACCGATTAAACTTTTATCAAATTTGTATCCTCTCATTATCCCAAAACCGCCGTTAGCCCCTTGGTATGAAACGACTGGTATTCCAGCTGCACAAATCGCTTCGATGTCTCTATAAATTGTCCGCGTTGATACTTGAAATTCATCAGCTAAACTGGAAGCAGATAAAATTTCATTATGTAAGAGCTTGAATATGATTGATAACAAACGTTCTAATTTCAATTCTCAATTCCTTTCCTTATTAGAATTGGAAGTGCTCTTTTTGCTCTGACACATTTATGCCGCTCACCTCCTGTCACTTCAAGATACCACGCAGAAAGCTTAATTTTTTCACCTAACCGCATAATACGCGAATTACCATATGCTTTATACTTTGCGACACCGATAAACCCTTCTATTGCTTCATTTGATATTCAATAAAACGCCTGTTGAACCTTTGCTTATGTATACAGCTTCATCTTCACTGAGTAATTTGACGCCCAATTTAATCTACATAATAGTTCACTGAATCTCTCAACAATTTTAGAAGAGATGTTCGGTCAATCGACATCCTTGTGATATATATGGTAAAATTTATAGAAAAGAAACAAAGGAGTGTTGTTACATATGAATCTTATCATTTTAGCATCCATGCTTTTATGGGGTGCAGTGATCCACGAGCTAAACAAACCTTCAAAAAAGCAAAGTAAACGAAAAATGATCCCTTTGGTATCCCTCAGTTCTTTATCTACTTTAATCATCACAATTTCGCTTTTTTCTCATTTAATTGGTTGATATTTGTTATGAGGAAACCCGCCAGAGGTTCCTCATAACACTAAAAACCTACTCACTGCACTTTTTACAGCAGACCTTATCAGAGTGTTTGCTTAACACTTTGTCCATTCTCCCCACAGGCATCTTCTTCTCACTCGGAAGTGTAAGATAAGCTGTTATCTCATCCCCAGATTTTAATGTTTTTCCGCAGATAGAGCATTTTAACTCAGTATTAAAGAAATTTTTTAATCCCATCCAGAAGCCTCCTTACTTACCTTTATAAAGTAATACGTTAATGCTTTATAAAAGTTTCAGGTTAAATAAATACTCCTTGCCTGGGAATATACTTCGTTTCAGTTGATCCGCAGCCGCCCCGGTCATCGTTGCCTATAACTTTATCTGCACCACAAACCCGCAAGCAGCCTCCTTGTATCGTACCTTCCGTCCCTTTGTGATTTGTTTTGATTTGTCGTATACTGCGCTTGCCCGGGAAATGATGAATATTTTCGTTAACTATAATTTCCCTGTACCTCTTCGTATGTGGCTCTGCATGATGAAGTAACTTCATGGCTCACCACTTTCATACACAGTTTTATTGCATGTTTAGCCATATCCCTCCTCTTTAAACAGCAAACCGTCCCATCCATTTCTCTCTTTCAGTTAACTTCCCATTATTTCATATTCTTAGAAGCTCTTCATTTTAGACATAACATCCATTTTTTCTTATTTAGACTTAAATCTATGTCGAAATTTATCGTCCGGCATATTATGTACTATCCTAACAACAGGAGGTGGCAATAATATGGGGAATTACGGTGGAAGCTCTTTCGTATTGATCGTTGTGCTGTTCATTTTGTTAATCATTGTAGGTGCTGCATTCCTTTTCTAGCACATTGACGATTTATATTCGTCTCCCAAACATTGCATCCCTTAGTTCGGACAGACGCCATAAGAAGTTTTATGGCGTTTTTACTTTTGAAAAACAAATCCATTTAAAATAAACATTTTATTTTTACTCTGAAGTTTTTTCATAAGCAGGAGAGTTTCCTCCCCTGCCTACGGCTGCTAATCCTTTTCAGATCTTTTATGGAATACTCGGACTAATATTGCCGCTATGAAGATTAAGGCGAACAATCCAAAAGCCATTGATCCATTCTTTAAAATGATCCCAAAGATCAACAATGCGCAACCAGACAAAATAAATAGTATCTTACTTAAAATATTAATCATTTACATTTCTCCCAATCAAAGCTTGCATTGACACCAATAATACCTGCAGTATTTATACAAGCATAGCAAGCAGTTCCACATAAAATAGTTAAACCAGTGATTGCCCATTGGCTAATATTCTTATCGCATAAACAATCTGATACACATCCAGTCCAACCCTTAGCACTCATCATGTTTGATGATGAGCCCGTTTTATCTTCTGCAGACTTTTCTGTCTCAAAGACACCAGACTTGTCTTCATCTTTAACACAAGACTTGTTCATGAAAATAACCCCTTTGTAAAAAAATAATTGTCATCCGGCACCAATACTACATATCAAACAGACCATCTCATAAATCACCTTCTCTCTTTAATAAAACGCTACCATTCATATAAATAATTGTTAAGCAAAATGGCTTTCACATAAAAAAAGCCGGATTCCTCCTTTAAGAGGTTCCGGCTTTTCTTAGTAAAATGCGGGAAATATCTGGTGACGTGCTGCACACCCCCGCTATTATAATATTTCAATAGAGCCTTCTGTTCCATGAACGCGGATTCGCTGCCCATCTTTTATCAATTGGGTTGCATTTTCAACTCCAACAACTGCAGGTAAGCCGTATTCACGCGCGATAACCGCTCCATGGGTCATCAGTCCGCCAACTTCAGTGACCAGGCCTTTTATGGATACAAACAATGGCGTCCAGCTGGGATCAGTATAGGAGGTAACTAATATATCTCCATCTTCCAAATCGGCATCTTCCATGTTTAAAATAACCCGTGCCCGCCCCTCTATGACTCCCGAGGAAACGGGCAGCCCTGCAATCGCTCCGGCCGGGAGGTTTTCTCGTGTGTACTCGCCTGTAATGATTTCACCGTCAGACGTGATAACACGCGGCGGAGATAGTTTTTCATATACTTTATACTCGCCTTTTCGTGTGCTGATGATTTGGTAATCCAATTTATGTGTGCGTACGACTTCCTGAAGTTCTTCAAAAGTGAGATAGTATATGTCTTCTTTTTCATGAATAACGCCCGCTTCTGCGAGTTGTTCGGCTTCTTTCAGTAAAGCCTGCTTATAAACGAAGTAGCGGCTGATCATGCCGTATTTTGGATATTCTCTGAACCCGCTGAAGTTCCGGATGATGCGGATCATTCGTTTGGTTTCTTTGGCTTTTTGTTCACCATCCGGTAATTGCTTCAATCGGTCTAATAACTCTTGTTCTTTCTTCAACGCCTCCTGCCGCCCTTGCTCAAATTTCCGCTGGCTGGCATTTGGCTCAAAGTTTTTGAGATTATTAAGAATCATAGGGACAAGTGCAGTTGGTTTTTCGCTCCATCGAGTTCTTGTCATATCAATTTCTCCGGCACATCGCATTCCGTACTTGTTGAGATAAGCATAGATAGCGTCATGGGTTTCCCGCCCGCCTTCAAACGTCACCAGCCCATCCAAAAAGTGATCATCTTTTACATTCTCTAAATAGGCAATTACTTCTGGATAAGGGCGGATCACATCGGCGACGTCCAATAGCGCAAGCCCCATTTCTGAGGTAATATTATGGGGTACAGATTGAGAAAGCGTATCTGCTGCGTTTTTTTCACCTAACCACTCGTTCATTTTTTCGTTAATCCATGATGAAGCATCCATTGCAGTTCGAATCAACACCGAACTTTTCGGGTTAAATAGAATCTTCTTTAATTCCTGGATATCTTCCAAAATAAAACGAAATAAATCAGATCCTGATTTCGTCTGGATGTTTTGTTTTAACTCTTCTATCGATGCCTGACTGCTCTTAATCAAATCAGAAACAATTGCCGGATCGTTTTCAGCTTGTTCCGGCATATCTGCATTGCCTTTGCCGGGAATCGGTGCCGTTTTATCAGGTACCGGCTTAATGAAATCATCTCGCTCTATTATGGTCATAAGTGCGTCTTTTAAGAGCGGATCGTGCTGCCCCATGCCTTTTAAGAAAACTTCTCTGACATTAGGAGATGCCAGTTGATGTGTGACATCAACGAATAGCCTTCCGCCGGCTTTACGCATGGGTGCAGCAGTCGTCAACAGAAAAAAAGACAATCCAAGGGGTTTTATGGGATCCGTCATCATTTGCTGATGACCAACAGAGATATAGACGTGATTTTCTTGATCGTTCGCTTCAGGAACGGGGTATAACGTTGTGATCGGACGACTTTGGACAATATAAAAAGTATCGCGGTCCAAACACCATTCGATATCTTGCGGCTGGCCGAAATGAGCTTCGATCTGTCTCCCGATACGTGCCAGCTGTAAAATTTGTTCATCAGTCAGTGTTTGAATCTTTTGCTGATCAAGAGCGATCTCCTGTGTTTCTGTTCCGCCTTCTTTTCGTCCATAGATAGCCAATTTTTTAGTTTCTATTCTCTTATCGACGATTTGCCCGTCCTGTACTTTATAACAATCGGCAGAGACTAAGCCGGAGACAAGTGTTTCACCAAGTCCAAAACCGGCATCGATGGACAGCAGCTTTCGGTTTCCGGTTATCGGATCAGCGGTAAATAAAATTCCCGAAGCCTGAGGGAACACCATCCTTTGGATGATAACGGATAAATAAACTTGGCTGTGATCAAATCCATTTTGCATACGGTAAATGACCGCGCGATCCGTAAATAGGGACGCCCAACATTTACTGATATGCTGCAAGATCGCATCGACGCCGGTAATATTTAAATAGGTGTCTTGTTGACCGGCAAAAGAGGCATGCGGTAAATCCTCAGCTGTCGCACTGGAACGTACGGCATAGGCATGTTCTTCGCCGAATCGGGAGAGATGGCAAGCAACTGCTTTGACTACATCTGAAGGAATTTCTGCTTCCATAATGGTTTGCCGGATTTTTTTGCTGACTTCACCAATTTGATTCCGATTCTCCACTTTCAGCATGGTCAGTTGATCCAACAGCGCTTGTAACGTTTCGTTTTGTTCAATGGCTTTTTGATATCCTGCGGTTGTGACACAAAATCCTTCCGGTACTTGTATTCCTTGAATTTTTGATAATTCCCCTAAATGTAACCCTTTTCCTCCAACGAGCAAAGGCTGTGTTTTTTCAATTTCGTGAATGCCGAGAACCAAAGAACTCATTCTATATCTCCCCTTCAAAAAAATTTGACAAGAGCTTTTCAGCATGATATAATCATAATATAAGATGGATAACTATGACTTTTCACACAGAAAGCACGCGTGTTCTGATTATATCACCGTGTCTGTTTTTGTGCAATATAAAAAGAACCTGGCCAATTTGGCGAGGTTCTTTCTTCATTTTTGTCTAAAGCTCTTTAAAGCTGTATTGAGATCTTTTGTGTGAACGTAAATGTTCTTATACAACTCGAATAGTGTTTTATATTTTTGAACATTTTGTTCTTTTGGATAAAATGCAGCTGCTTCATGAATGAACTGCTCTGCACATTCTTCAAGAGAGTCAAACCACCCGCTTCCGAAGGCAGCTAACATCGCAGCCCCCATGGCGGGACCTTGTTCATTCTCTAACTTAACCACCCTCGTATTGAAAATATCAGCTTGCATTTGAAGCCACGTTTCATTTTTAGCTCCCCCGCCAATAGAGACAACCGTATCAACTGATTTTCCCGCTTCGCGGAATAGCTCAATTGATTCATATAAAGAGAATGTGATGCCTTCCATTATCGCCCTCAAAAAGTGCTCTCTTTTATGGGCTCCGTCCATTCCGATCAAGCTTCCCCGAATAGATGAATCAGCATGCGGCGTTCTTTCACCGACTAAGTAAGGAGTGTACAGCAGTCCATTTGCTCCTATCGGAACAGATTCCACTCCCCGCAATAATTGTTCAAACGATTCGTTTGGCGCAAACGTTTTTTTAAACCAGTCCAAGCTGTACCCTGCAGCGAGCGTGACCCCCATCGTATAAAATGAATCCTTTTTTCCATGATTAAAAAAGTGCACTTTCCCTTTAAAATCTCTTTCTTTGTCTTCTTCACAGGAAAGTATGACTCCTGACGTCCCAATGCTGCATAACGTTTTTCCGGAAGAAAGAATACCGGCTCCGACAGCACCGCAAGCATTATCTGCTCCCCCAGCGTACACTTTTGTTTTTTCCAACAGCCCAGTCTCCGCCGCAACGCTCGGAAGCAGCGATCCTACACAGTCATGGGATTCAACAAGCGGAGGACAAATTTCCGCTGAAATACCAAATTGATTGCAAATCTCATCGCTCCACTCTTTGCGGGTCATATGTAAAAGTAACGTTCCCGCCGCATCGGAGTATTCGGTGTGAATGGCGCCAGTCATGCGGAATCTCACATAGTCTTTCGGAAGCAAAAAAACAGCGGTTTTGTGAAAAAGTTCAGGCTCATGTTCCTTCACCCATAACATTTTAGGTAATGTAAACCCTTCAAGTACACGGTTTTTTGTGATATCAAGCAGATGATCGCCAAATGTCTCGGTAATCCTGTTACATTGAGGCGTCGTTCTGGTATCATTCCAAAGAATCGCATGACGCAGCACCCGCCGATCTTGGTCAAGCAGTACTAACCCATGCATTTGTCCTGAATAGCTAATCCCGTCAATATCCCCGGCTTGAACGTTGGATATCGAAATCAATTCAGCCAATGCTTCAATTGTTTGCTGCACCCAGTCTTCAGGATTTTGCTCACTATATCCCGCCTTCTCTTGGATGAGCGGGTAACTTTTGGACGTTTCTGCACAAACCATGCCGTTTTGATTGACTAAAATGGTTTTAACGGCACTCGTTCCAAGGTCTATTCCAATGACATATTTCATTTTTTCACTCCTTCCTCTCTAAATAGATCCCCATTGGAATGGCCCGCCATAACAGTAACTTCATGACGGGCAATTCCGGGAACTTGGCTGCCTGCATCTTTTTACAGCGGGATCTGGAGCTTCTTTTTTCATTTGTTATACCTGTAAAATGTATTGGTTTAATATCGCTTTTAACCGCTCCTGTCTCCCTGATTCGTTTTTAATTGACTGATTGTTTAGCGCATATTGCTCAAGTGTCTTAAAATCAGCTCTTCCTTCTGCAATTTCAAGACCAACCCCTTCAGTAAAGCTGCGGTAACGGTGTTGAATCACATCTTCAAACACACGATCTTCGATTAATTTGTGGGCGGCTTTCAACCCTCTTGCAAATGTATCCATCCCTGCAACATGGGCATATAGTAAATCATCAGGCTCAAAAGAAGATCTCCTGACCTTTGCGTCAAAGTTTAATCCTCCGCTTCCAAGACCGCCATTTTGCAGAATTTCGTACATTGCTAATGTCGCAGAATATAAATCTGTCGGAAATTCATCTGTGTCCCAGCCTAAAAGCGGATCACCCTGATTCGCGTCAACAGAGCCAAGCAGACCATGCACTCTCGCCATGCGTAATTCATGTTCGAATGTATGCCCGGCTAATGTGGCATGATTGGCTTCGAGATTTAATTTAAAATGATTGTCTAAGCCATATTGCTTTAAAAAGGCAATGGTTGTTGCTGCGTCCGTATCATATTGATGGGTGGTCGGCTCTTTTGGTTTTGGTTCAATCAAAAACTGCCCTGTATACCCGATTTCCTTCGCATAATCCACTGCCATATGCATAAATCTGGCCATATTATCAAGCTCAAATTTTAAATCGGTATTTAACAAAGTTTCGTACCCTTCACGTCCGCCCCAAAATACATAGTTCTCGGCGCCAAGCTCTTTTGCGGTTTCTAATCCTTTTTTTACTTGGGCTGCGGCATACGCAAATACATCTGCATTACAAGAAGTCGCCGCACCATGGACGAAACGGGGATTCGTAAACATGTTTGCAGTATTCCATAATAGCTTAACGCCGCTGGTTCTCATGTAGTCTTTTATCATGTCCACGATTATATCCAGATTTTGATTTGTCTCTTTTAACGTACTTCCTTCCGGTGCGATATCCCGGTCATGAAAAGCAAAAAATGGCGCATCCAGTTTTTCAAACAGCTCAAACGCTGCATCTACCCTCGCTCTCGCCAGATCCATGCCTTTATAGTGATCCCACGGTCTCTGCATCGTAGCTGCGCCAAAAATGTCTGTGCCGTCAGCGGTAAATGTATGCCAATAGGCAATAGAAAATCGCAAATGCTCTTTCATCGTTTTTCCGCCAATTACTTCTTGAGAATTATAGTATTTAAATGCTAAAGGATTCGTGGATTCTTTCCCTTCGTAAATCACTTTGTTTACGCTTTCAAAATAGTTGACTGAACCGGAATGAGAGTGAGCCATGTGTGATTTCCCCCTTAAAAATAAATTCTAAACATGATCATTCAAATACAGATGCTTTTATGTCATGTTGCACATTAGTTTGTTGCCCAAACAAACTAACTTATTTTCATCTTATATAACCTCATCAGTATTTTCAATATTTTTTTTAGTTTTTTACGAACACATTAGATATAATAAAGGTTGGATTCGCTATGTACTGCGTTTCGCACGATAACACAGAACGTTCAACTTAATTTAAAGATTATACAAATGGAGTGGATGAAGTGGATATCGCTGATCAAGCCTTTGTCAAAAAAGTTAACCAAAAGTTATTACTAAACGAAATACTTAAGAATTCTCCTATTTCAAGAGCAAAATTATCTGAAATGACCGGATTAAATAAATCAACTGTTTCGTCACAGGTAAACACATTAATGAAAGAAAACCTCGTATTTGAAATAGGTCAGGGACAATCCAGCGGCGGCAGAAGACCTGTCATGCTTGTTTTTAATAAAAAAGCAGGATACTCCGTAGGAATAGATGTTGGCGTGGATTATGTTAATGGCATTTTAACAGATCTTGAAGGGACGATCGTCCTTGATCAACACCATCGTTTGGAATGCAATTCTCCAGAAATCACTAAAGATATTTTAATTGAGATGATTCATCACTTTATTACGCATATGCCCCAATCTCCGTACGGGCTTATTGGTATAGGTATTTGCGTGCCCGGGCTGATTGACAAAAATCAAAAAATTGTTTTCACTCCGAACTCCAACTGGAGAGATATTGACTTAAAATCTTTCATCCGAGAGAAGTTCAATGTGCCCGTTTTTATTGAAAATGAGGCAAATGCCGGCGCATATGGAGAGAAAGTATTTGGAGCTGCAAAAAATCACGATAACATGATTTATGCAAGTATCGGTACAGGAATAGGGATCGGCGTTATAATCAACAATCATTTATATAGAGGGGTTGGCGGATTCTCTGGAGAAATGGGACATATGACAATAGACTTTAAGGGTCCTAAATGCAGCTGCGGAAACCGAGGCTGCTGGGAATTGTATGCTTCAGAGAAGGCTTTATTAACATCTCTTCAGACGAAAGAGAAAAAAGTGTCCAGCCAAGATATCATAGACCTCGCCCATCTGAATGATGTTGGAACTTTACAGGCATTACAAAATTTTGGTTTCTATTTAGGAATAGGCCTGACCAATATTCTAAATACATTTAATCCGCAAGCCATCATTTTAAGAAACAGCATCATTGAATCGCATCCTATGGTTTTACATTCAATTAAAAGTGAAGTGTCATCCAGGGTTTATTCCCATTTAGACAATAGCTATGAATTATTACCATCTATCTTAGGAAAAAATGCACCCGCTTTAGGAATGTCCTCTATTGTGATTGATCATTTTCTCGACATGGTTCATAACTGAAATGTACATACTTCTATGTTTACGCTCATCTTTAAAGATGGGTTTTTTTATTCTATGAGTATTTCTGAATCAATACTGACATAGGCACCTTCTAATATGAAAAAGGAGTTCTAAAATAGAAATCTCCTTTTTCATGTGCTAATTATTTTTCTTTATAACGGAAATATCTGAAGTCGGCCGGAATATGATTACCGCTCGTATCTTGGCATTGCATCCCTACAAAAGCTCCTGTAAAGAATCCCCCGCCGCGGATGTAATCATCTGATAATTTTTTCGATTCCAATGCAATGTCAATTTTGTGCCAATCTTCGTTGTTAAATGAATAGAAATAATAATATTTTTCGTTTTCAATATTCACTTTTAAATAGACATACTTGACTTCACGAGGAATCACAATTTTATTTTTTAACGGTTGTGAAAAAGAGAAGTTATCACATATCGTTAATTCAAGAATACGGCCAAGTTCTTCATCATACGTGACTTGAAGAGCCGTCCAGTTCTCTGTATTGTAATAGTTCACCAATCCAGCGGCTTGCTGAAAATTTTCCGGATAAAACGCAACAGCCGTTTCCGCTTCAAAATGGAGACTTTGCCAGCGTCTGGCTACAAATGCCTGAGTAAATGTCGAAGTTAAGGATTCATGACCGTATAATCGTAAATGATTTGGCACTTGAGTTAATGATCCTAATTTCTCCGTAAACGGAATTCTTAACGTTTGAAAATTAATATTTAATGTTGCATCCTCAAATTCATCAACTTCCGGATACGTGTCTTCAAACATTGTTTCTGGTATAGAAGGCGCATCCACTTCCAAGCTCCCTTCTTTTCCGCCTTCTACATAAGGCCAGCCATCTTTCCAATAGAGCTTTTGAATAGCTGTTTCTCTGCCCAGAGGACAATATCCCCTCTGCTGAAAAATTGAATCATCGTCCGGATGAATGGGACGTCCCGTTAAATGAGCTAAATACCACTCACCTGTATGTGTTTGTACAATGGATGCATGTCCGCATTTTTGCAGCGGATTTTCCGGCGCATGCCATGACGTTAAGATTGGATTATCAGGATGAACTTCATATGGGCCTTCAATATTTGCAGAACGGGCAATTGTAGCAGCATGTTCGAACCGCGTTCCTCCTTCTGCGGTTAATAAATAATAATAGTTCCCGATACGGTAAAGGTGCGGCGCTTCTGTCAGCTTTCTTTCGGTTCCTTTAAATATCACTTTCGGTTTACCGATTAGTTTTTGCTCCTTATCAGAATATTCCTGCATGACAATGCCTCCAAAGGAGTGCCGATCAATACGCTGATCCCATAACATATTTAATAAATATTTTTTTCCATCCGTATCATGGAACAAAGAAGCATCAAAACCCGAGCTGTTTAATGTGATCGGCTCCCCCCACTCACCTGTAATCGTGTCACAAGTCACTAAATAATTGTGACAATCTTTCCAGGCGCCATCTACGACCTTAACATCCGTATAGATCAGCCAAAACTTTCCGTCACTGTAACTTAAACATGGCGCCCAGACCCCGCCTGAATTAGGGTTTCCTTTCATGTCTAATTGCGAAATTCTCTGTAATGGATGTGCAACTAAGTGCCAATTGACTAAATCTTTTGAGTGGTGTATCTGGACTCCCGGAAACCACTCAAATGTAGATACAGCGATATAATAATCCTCTCCAACCCTGCAAATACTCGGATCGGGGTTGAATCCTTTAAGTACTGGATTGATAATCTTCATTTTGAACTCCTCCTCAGCTATTTTCTGTTGACTCATCATGTTTTAAGCTTTGAAATCGTCAATATGATCCAAATAAACTTTGTCTCTATTCTCTAATTCTCGAACCATGCTTTTATATTTTTTCTCATCTAAGTTATAGAAATTAATATCAATCATGGCCAGAACCAGTAAGAACACGGGAATAATGGTTGTTGTAATTAAAATTCCCGTCAATGCCTCCGGCGTTTGCACCTGATTTGCCACATATCCAAACTGATCTAGAACCAAACCCGGTACAACCCCTCCCAAGGCCATGCCGAATTTAAAGAAAAATCCGATAATAGCGTATATGAGACCGCCCATTCTTTTCCCGGTCTTATACTCTCCATATTCTATTGTTTCAGGAATAAGCGCCCACATATATCCCCCGGCAGTGAGACTTCCGGCAGCGGCCAGTAATCGAAAGGAAAGTATGAGGAATACATTACTTGACGGAACGAAAAGTAAAGCTAAGAGGCCGATCATATTCAGTAATAATGCATAGTTTAGTAATTTCTTCTTCCCTAATAATTGATGAAGCTTTGGAATAAACGGTAAAATGACCAAAGCAGGCAAACTTCCCAACAAACCGTACCACTTCACCAAATCCGCTCTTTCTAAATTATACGTTACGTAATAGATGCCAACCGAATTACTGATTGAATTCACTCCAAAAATAATAATAAAGAAAATACTTAATACAACTAGAGGCCGATTCACACGAAATTGCTCAAATATATCCGAAAATTTAATTTTTTCTTCGGATTTTTGAAGCGTGACACGCTCTTTTGTGCTTTTAAAACAAAAGATTAAAAGGCACCCGCCTATAACTCCCATAATACCCATGGTTAGCTGCCAGCCAAGAGATTCGCTGCCGGAAGTATCGCTTAAATAAGCAGCCAGTAAGGGAACAAAAAATGCAACGACAAGTCCCCCAAGATTCGCAAATAACATACGGACAGACGTTATACTAACAACTTCTTGATTATTTCTGGTCATTGCAGATGTTAACGCGCCATATGGCACGTTTATCATTGTGTATGTAAGCGATAAGCCGACATAGGTGATATAGGCATATATTAATTTCCCCATATCCGAAAAATCCGGGGTTGTAAAACAGAGTATTGCCAATATGACAAAGGGAAAAGCTCCGAATAAAAGATACGGTCTAAAGCGGCCAAACCTGCTATTTGTTCTGTCAACTATTGTTCCGATAAAAGGATCAGCGAGAGCGTCGATGATTCTAACCACTAAAAACATCGTACCGGCTGCTGCTGCCGATAAACCAAAAACATCTGTATAGAAGAACAAAAGATACGTAGACACTGTTGCATAAATTAAATTACATGCAAAATCTCCAGACGCATATCCAACTTTTTCAACCATGCTGATCTTCTTTACATTTTCACTGAGCATGATTTCCTCCCCTTTTCGATCCTTTACATAAGGAACATGATGAAATGGTATAACATTTCTTCAATTTTATCGGCCAGTGAGCGGCATATAAAAGCGCTTTCAAAAAAATGATAGCAGTTTACTTTCACAGAGCATTTTCATCATAGTGAACAGGATAAAAGCTTGGCTTTCGCTTTCTATACACCCTCCAATTAAATCGAGCCTCTTATCCCCTCCCATTTAAGACCTTTACATGATGGATAATTAAAGCGGGTTTCATTAGTTTGTTGACCGAACAAACTAACTTGATTTCATATTATAAAATCTTTTCTGCTTTTTCAACTCTTTTTTCAGAGAATTTAAAACCGACCAAAGGACATACCATGTTGTAATTGCCGACTGCTTCGACAGACGTTAAGTAAAAACCCCCTGTGTCACCTGACTGACTTATAAAATGATAAGCACTTCCATCATCTTTTCGTATAGAAAAACGTATTAATAAACAGGCACTAGAAAAAATGCGAATCATATATAAGTGTTATCCCGTTTAATTGGTTGAGGAGGATATTATGAAACCTATGCTGCCCTTTGAAAAATATTTTGGGGATTTAGAACTGGTTTATGCATTTTATGGAGCTATGCCTACCGGTGTTACTGTTTCAGAAACCGGTCGTATTTTCATTTGTTTTCCGAAATGGGGAGACGATGTTAAATTTACGGTGGCGGAAATAATTGGGGCTAAATTGCAGCCTTATCCTGATTTACAAACCAATTTGGTTAACCCTGAGAATATCAAAATGACTTTCATCAGTGTCCAAAGTGTAGTTACTGATGGAAGAGGAACCCTTTGGGTACTAGATACGGCGGCGCCCAATTTTTCTGAACCAATTAAAGGCGGGGCAAAATTAGTCGCTGTTGATTTAAAAACCAATACAATCAGAAGAGTGTATACCTTTACAGAAGATGTTGTCCTGCCAACAACTTACCTGAATGATGTCCGATTTGATTTTCGTGTTGGAACTGCAGGTTATGCCTATATAACGGATTCTTCTTCCAAAGGACCAGGAGCGATTATCGTCGTTGATTTGGAAACCGGAAATGCATGCAGACGGTTAAATGGAACAAATCCAACTTCACCGGATTCCTATTTTATACCGAAAGTAGAAGGCAAAATTTTGATGAATCGTAACAGGGATGGTTCAACTTCCCCATTTAGGCTGGCATCCGACGGTATTGCGATTTCTCCTGACGGAAAGGTATTATTTTTTTGTCCACTGACCAGCCGCCATTTGTTCTCGATCTCAACAGAAGCCCTGAGAGATAGAAATATACCGGACATGGATTTACTTTATCATGTGGCGTATTGGGGAGAAAAAGGTGCGTCTGATGGAATGATTACAGATGCAAAAGGAGCCATTTATGCCGGAGATTACGAGAACAATAGTATTCGAAAAATACTGCCGAATGGCACAATGCAAACCATCGCACATGATCCGAGAATTTTATGGCCGGATACTTTTTCGATTGGTCCGGATGGATACTTATACGTCATCGTGAACCAATTACATCGGCAGGCTAGATTTCATTATGGAAAAGACTTACGACAGAAACCTTATAGTTTACTTCGTATCAAAATTGATGAAGCTCCTGCTTTTTGAAAATAAAAATGGCCGGTTCCATTTTAGAGCATAATTGGCTTCATTTAGCCTTCATCCTAAAAGAAATCAAATTTCAAAAGAAAATGAAGAAATCTTATAATATCCTTATTTACATATAAATGGTTTATTCGAGCCATTTATAACACACTGTTGACGTATATAAGAAAAAAACAGACCTCCCTTGAGCCTCAGAACCTGAAGGAATAGGTCTATCATGAATATCAGATGAGCAAGCCCTTTGATGGGCATCTTTTATTACAGAGCCGGGGCGATAACAACACCCCGGTCTTTTTATTAAGGGTAAAACACTGAAACCCGTCTGTATTTTACAGTTTGTCACGCTTTTCGAGTTGCTCTTTTTTATCAACTCCTTATGCTAATCGCTTAATAAGAATTGCGCCTCACACATACTTCGAGAGGAAGCCAAGTACAGTAAGATCGAAGGTAAAACGAAATTACTATTCCCCGATACGGCTGCCGCAGACTAGCTGCTATCCAGGTTCAGAATGTTCCTCTCGTTCGGCTTCATTCCTCAACACCTTTGTCCCGTATCCGGATACGCCATTAATAAGGGTTAGGCGCGTCACCCGTGTTTTGTTGATAGGTTAAGTTTATCGAGATTTCAAACATAAATAGTCCCCCTTTTCTCCCCCAATTTGTTCCCTGTTTTGTCGGAAATTTGACGCTTATTTGTCGTGTTTTACACCCAAATAAAATAAACAAAAAAGAGCAGACCTAAGTCTGCTCCCTTCAAAATTTTATGATTTGTCATTATCAGATAGCCTTAGAACCGTAATACTCAATAATATTAAGCCTATAAACGTGCCGTATTTTCCGGTATCTATATCTGTGAGTGGAGCCACAATATATTCAATTAAGAATATAATAATAGCTATTGAGACTAATATACGATTCATTTGACATTACCACCTTAATAATTAACCATTTCTCCAAGGTACAACAACAGGGGTACCAATTATCCATTTATAAGAAATTCCGTACTTTCCATTATCGGATACTTTTTTTATGGCATACTTACCAGCAAACATTGCCCCTGCAATTGCTCCAGCATATACTGAAATCCCAGGTTCCATATAAATATGGATGTCTTTCGTTTGGCTGGCTGCTAAGGATTTTTTCTCAATGATCATGCGTTCTTCATCATCCAGGCTGTTTTCTAACGCCCTTTCCATCTGCTTAACCTTCAGTTCATTTAATATATGAAAGAATCTCTGATTGAAGGAAACGGGCTGATGCCAGCGTCAACCGATTCCTTTTTATTCTCAAGCTGTACTTTTAATGCTCGATAATCTTTGAGTTCTTTGATCACGATTTTACGGACTGCCTTCAAATCTACTGGATGAAGGAATGAAAGTTGTTCTGTCACACCCGTCCTCCTTTCATAATTAGGCAATGTTTTATTCAATATCAAGTTTATAAAAACCCAAGCGCGTGATTAAATACCTAAAACAAGAACGATAAAATTTACCTAACACGGAATACATAATTTGGAAATAAGATGCCACTGTAAATAATTTTCCAAAGGAGCTGTTTGAGAATGTATCCAGTGTATTACCCTTATTTTGTTCCATATTCAGTTAACCAAGAATTTGATTCATATCGAATTCATGATGAATTCGATCAAAGAAAGTATGAAGGTCGCGTAGGCCAAATTGTTAGAGCCCCTGCAGACACTGAATTTTGGAAAGTTGGTACACGTGTATTTATTCACAGAGTATTCTTTGACTCGCGTGGTAGAGAACATTTATATGTAGTCTATCCAATACAAAACCCTTCAGGACAATGCAGAATAAACGGTGTACAAATCAGCCAACGAAAGTTTGATGGAGTAGCATCCTATAGTGCAATGGAGTAGTTTCTTCTTTCTAGAATAAATTTATTTGACATTTAAACAGAGTTTGCACATGCTCTGCTGTAATATTATAGCCCCTTTATCTTTTTATTAGTTTCATGCTTCTTAATCTTTTCCAATTACAACATTATTTTCCTAAGCATTTCTTCAATTCTTAAAGGGGCCGTATATTTTATTTTTAATAACTAAAACAAACTCACGGTCGGTTCCAATGCACGCAAAATCTCCAAATACAATGTTCCTGACTAATCCCATTACTATTTCCTTCTTTTGATCTTCTTAAGATTTAATTCACACAAGCCCGCCTTTCAACAGTTCCCGGGCCATATAACGAAAGGGGTGGTAAATGTAATTTCCGGTAGCGTAGGTCTGATAAATACCGTTGAAAAATTGTAACGAACTTCAAATGTTTTCAAGCTACCCAGCAACGCTTTCGGTTCATACTTTGAACGATATTTCCCGATGAGAATCTTTTGGTATCCTTCCAGGTCTTCCACCAGAAGAGTGAAAGGATGCCTGGATGCCCGAATCAATTCATTTTCAGAACGGGAGCGGTCTTTTATCGACTGCACCAGCTCGTCCACTCCGTTTTTCCGCAATTGCTGCATTCAAATTTCCTTTGAAATTGATTGCCGCTTTCTTTTTACGGAGATAATCAAGAACATGCTGATTTTTTTGCTCCCTCGTATCCACAATTATGACCATGCTGCCCAGAATTTCTTTTAACTCCGTTTCCGATTAGTTACAGTGAATAATTGTCATGCTTTCTTCCCCTTAAAATACGACATGTCCCCATCATAAATTTCTATGGAAAGCTGGTCCTTTTCCTCGCTCTCAAAGTTTGAAACGGATTCTTTTAGCTCCCTCCAGCCGTTCTCCCAAAAGAGAACGAGTAATTTCATCACTTTCATAACTGATTCAAAATCATGATTGAACCAGTCGTCTATTTTTCTATTAATATCTTGATCAATGCCCATGTAATAATTAATAATTTTATCTATGGTCTGTTTTACACTATGTTCATGATCCGAGTATTCACCTTTCAAATATCGAATAATACAAGAACGACTGGATCATAAAAGTATTCAAGTTACGTCAAATATTTACTCACACATCAGCAAAAAGATTGACAGAGATTCAATGAATAAGTACGAGGACTATATCTCCACACTTATGGAGTAATTTTTTATTGATTTTTTGTGGGTGTTTTGTGGGTGATACTTGATTTATATTAAGATATTAAACTTGTTAAGAAACCAAAAAATCCCCTGACACCAATAGTGCCAAGGGATTGAGAGATTAATACTGAGACATATACTGTTCGCGCTCCCACGGATGAACCTGTGTGCGGAACATATCCCATTCGATTTCTTTTGCTTCGATGAAGTGTTCGAACAGGTGCTCGCCGAGCGCTGCAACCATGACTTCGTTTGATTTGAATTCGTCGAGAGCTTCCGCCAGTGTCGCCGGAAGATCTACGATGCCGTTTTCCATGCGCTCTTCTTTGCTCATGACGTAGATGTTACGGTCAATCGGAGCCGGTGCTTCAAGTTTATTTTTGATTCCGTCAAGGCCTGCTGCAAGCAATACGCTTAACGCCAGGTACGGGTTTGCCGCCGGGTCTACGCTGCGGACTTCAACACGCGTGCTGATGCCGCGGGAAGCCGGGATACGGATCAGCGGGCTTCTGTTTTGCGCGCTCCATGCCACGTAGCAAGGTGCTTCATAGCCCGGAACAAGGCGTTTGTAAGAGTTCACCGTCGGGTTTGTGACAGCCGTAAAGCTTGTCGCGTGTTTTACGATACCGGCAATGAAATGTTTTGCTGTTTCACTCAGCTGAAGATCAGCGTCTTTATCAAAGAATGCGTTAACGCTATCTTTAAAGAGTGATAGGTTGCAGTGCATACCGGAACCGTTTACGCCGAACAGCGGTTTTGGCATGAATGTCGCATGCAGACCGTGTTTGCGGGCGATCGTTTTGACAACCAGTTTGAAAGTTTGGATGTCGTCACAAGAACGGATGGCACCGGCATATTTAAAATCGATTTCGTGCTGACCCGGAGCAACTTCATGGTGAGATGCTTCGATTTCAAAGCCCATTTCTTCAAGCTCAAGCACGATATCGCGGCGGCAGTTTTCTCCCAAGTCAGTCGGAGCCAGGTCGAAGTATCCGCCTTTATCGTTCAATTCAAGCGTCGGTTCGCCTTTTTCATCTAATTTAAACAGGAAGAATTCAGGCTCAGGTCCAAGATTGAAATCGCTGAAACCGAGTTCTTTCATTTCTTTCAGAATCCGTTTGAGGTTGTTACGCGGGTCACCTTCGAACGGCGTGCCGTCCGGATTGTAAATGTCACAGATGAAGCGTGCTACTTTACCTTTTTCAGCCGTCCATGGGAAGATTACAAATGTGTTCAGATCAGGATATAAGTACATATCAGACTCTTCGATACGGACAAAACCTTCGATGGAAGAACCATCGAACATGCATTTATTATCAAGTGCTTTTTCAAGCTGGCTCACAGGAATTTCCACGTTTTTAATCGTTCCGAGAATGTCTGTGAACTGAAGGCGGATATACTTTACGTTTTCCTCATTTACTAATTTTACGATGTCTTCTCTTGTGTACTTTGCCATTTCGTAAAACTCCTCCTCTAAAAGGTAAATGTATATAGCAAAACAGTTGCTAACGGATTAATGAAAGAATCGGGACATGTCACCTTGGCGGAAAGTATTTCCCCGCTGGAAACGGCCTGCCTGCATCAGTTCGTTTTTCAGAAGCTTTCTGAGTTCGTCATCAGACAGATCGTGCTTCATCGGTTTGGCGGTTTTTTCGGATTTTTCTTCCGGTTCGGCAGATGCCTTATCCAGAATTTGTTTGATCCCCGCCATATTGACGCCTTGTTCAATCAGATTTTTGATTTCTAACAGTTTATCTACATCATGGAATGAAAATAATCGTCTATTTCCTTCGCTTCTCGCTGGAAATATCAATCCATTTTCCTCATAATATCGAATTTGCCGGGCAGAAAGTTCTGTTAACTGCATGACAATCCCAATTGGAAATAAAGGCATTGAGCGGCGAATGTTATCACTCATCTCAATTTCCTCCTTTTCTTATCTTAGTCTCATTATAGGTGATGTTATATTTTGTGTCAACACAATGTGAGGAATCTTAACATCAAATTCTTTGAAAATTGCAAACGGCCTAGATCAGCTCTTTTTCCATTAAAGCATTTACAGCGCTGCAAATCGCATTTTTCACGTGCGCGTAGGTTAATCCTCCTTGGACATACGCAACATAAGGCGGTCTGATAGGTCCATCTGCTGATAATTCAATGCTTGCTCCCTGTACGAAAGTGCCCGCTGCCATAATGACATCGTCTTCATATCCCGGCATATAGCTCGGATAAGGCGTCACATGCGCATTAATCGGTGAAGCATATTGTATCGCCTGGCAAAAAGCGATCATCTTTTCAGGGTCCTGAAACTCAACTGATTGAATCAGATCCGTTCTCGGCGCATTCCATGCAGGGTTTGACGTAAAGCCGAGCTTTTCAAGAAAACGGGCGGTAAATACCGCTCCCTTCAAGCTTTGCGCCACTACATGCGGAGCGAGAAAGAAACCTTGATACATTTCCTGCAGTGAATAAAGCGAAGCCCCGGCTTCACTTCCGATTCCCGGGGAGGTCATCCGGTAAGAGCAGGCCTCAATCCACTTGGCTTTCCCTACAAGATAGCCGCCCGTTTTAGCAAGGCCGCCGCCCGGGTTTTTAATCAGGGAGCCGGCCATAAGATCCGCTCCGACGTGGCAGGGTTCCCGCTCTTCTGCAAATTCTCCGTAGCAATTGTCCACAAAAACAATGACATCTTCTTTGATTTCCTTTACGAAACGAATCATCTCTTCAATTTCATTTATTCTGAAAGACGGACGATTCGCATATCCTTTTGAACGCTGGATGCCGATCACTTTTGTATTCGGCCGGATTGCAGCCCGGACCGCTTCAAAGTCCACTCTGCCTTCTGATGTTAAATCGACTGCATTGTATCCGATTTGAAATTCCTTAAGCGAGCCTGAATACTCCCCGCCTCTTACTCCGACGATTTCCTCAAGTGTATCGTAAGGCTTGCCTGTAATATAAAGCAATTCGTCCCCGGGTCTCAGCACACCGAAGAGCGCGATTGAAATCGCATGCGTTCCGGAAATGATTTGCGGCCGCACGAGTCCCGCCTCTCCTCCGAACACATCAGCATAGATCTTCTCCAGTGTATCTCGTCCGATATCGTCATAACCGTATCCGGTTGAAGGCGTAAAATGCGTATCGCTTACTTTATGTTTTCTGTAGCTTTGCAGGACTCTCCATTCATTCCGTTCACTGATTTCTTCTATTCTTTTATGAACGGCGGAGATTTCCGCTTCTGTTTCTTCGGCGGTTTTTTGTAAAAGAGCGCCGTGGGTCAGTGTGTCAAACATGTTGTGTATACCTTCCTTACATGAATTTCTTCAGTTCTCCGAGTATGCTTTGTTCTTCCTGTACATAACCTGAGACTTCGTAGCGTTCATTTTCTTCATTAAAATAAAGGCTGTCGATCATGGTCTCTGATTTGATGCGTGACATCAATTTGCCTTCGGCGGCAGGCATATGAACTTCATACGGCGTCATCAGCTCCCGGCGCAAATAAGCTTCGATTTCCGCTTTTAGTTTTGCTTCATCCCCGGCGATTCTGGCGCTGATCATGATGTGGCCTTCTCCCGCTGTCGGGATGAAGTCAGGAAGTGTCTCATCACGTTTGTTATAAGCGGTCAGCACCGGAATATCATCTGCCTCAAGCTCTTTTAACAGACCGAGGACAGTCTGTTCATGCCCGGCATAATCTTCATTGGATGAATCAATGACATGAATGATCAAGTCTGCTTCCTTCACTTCCTCAAGTGTTGAGCGGAAAGCGGCAATCAGCGTCGTCGGCAGATCCTGAATGAAGCCGACCGTATCAGACAAAAGGATGCTGTAGCCGCTTGGGAGCGCCATCTTTCTCGTCATCGGATCAAGTGTTGCAAACAGCAGATCTTCTTCATAGCTGTCTGAGCTCGTTAATTGATTGAACCATGTTGATTTTCCGGCATTGGTATACCCGACGAGTGCAGCCTGAAGCACGCCGTTCTTTTTTCGTCTCTCCCGATAACGGCTTCTGTGGCGGATAACCGTTGAAAGCTGCACGTTAATTTCGTGTATGCGGTTTCTAATGTGGCGCCGGTCTGTTTCAAGCTTTGTCTCACCGGGCCCTCTCGTCCCGATTCCGCCGCCTTGTCTTGAGAGATTGATTCCTTGTCCGCTCAGACGCGGCAGCGCGTATTGAAGCTGGGCCAATTCGATCTGAAGCTTTCCTTCTCTCGTCTTCGCCCTTTTTGCGAAAATATCCAAAATAAGCTGCGTGCGGTCGATGATCTTCGCTTCAATTGCAGTGGCGAGTGATTTAAGCTGGCTCGGTGACAGTTCATCATTAAAAATGACCAGATCCGCTTCAAGCTCTTCACACAGCGCCTTCAGCTCGTCTACTTTCCCCTTGCCTATATATGTAGCAGCATCCGCTCTGTTCCGTTTTTGCGTAATCCGGGTCAGCACCGTTCCGTCAGCCGTTTTTGTCAATGAAGCAAGCTCTTCCATGGAATGTTCAAAGTGCTCATCTGTCATGTGCGGAAGCTGGCAGCCGACCAAAATGACCGTTTCTTTTTTTCCTTCCTGTTCGTTCAAATGGATGTTCCTTTCTGTGTCGTATTGGGCAGTAGTACTATCATACCAAACCCGCAGGGCGTATACCACACATCCGGCGGGTTTTAAAGAGAGAAATAAAAAAGAGACCCCTCAGACCGGCTGAGAGGTCTTTTCGTGAGCTGCCGTCTCATCTTTTATAAGTAAATCCTGGCTCTTGATCGTCATTAAATCGTTTTTTAAGTATTGGTCTCCCATTAAAAGTCTCATGGCCTGAGCGCGGATCGATTTTTCAATCACGTTTCTGACAAAGCGCCCGTTGCTGAATTTAATGGGGCTTGTCGTGCTTTTCACTGTCATTAAGTAATCTTTTAACTTCCACTCGGCTTCCTGGCTTAATTGATACTCCCGCTCTGCTATCATGCGCTTTGCGATGTCCATCAGCTGAGTGACAGAGTAATCCGGAAAATCGATGCTGATAGGGAAACGCGATTGCAGGCCGGGATTTAATGACAGGAAATGTGTCATTTCTCTCGAGTACCCTGCCAGGATCAGAATAAATTCATGCTGTTTGTCTTCCATATGCTTGACAAGCGTATCAATCGCCTCTTTACCGAAATCCTTTTCTCCGCCCCTTGCAAGTGAGTATGCTTCATCAATGAATAAAATGCCGCCGAGCGATTTTTTAATCAGATCTCTCGTTTTTTGCGCCGTGTGTCCGATGTATTCACCGACCAGATCGGCACGTTCCGCTTCGATCAGATGTCCTTTGGAAAGCACGTTCATTTCGAAGAAAAGCTTGCCGATCAGTCTCGCGACGGTGGTTTTCCCGGTGCCGGGGTTCCCTTTGAACATCATATGAAGAGCTTGTTTTCCGACTTTCAGCCCTTGTTCGGCCCGTTTTTGGTTGACGAATATCCACGCGTAAATTTCTTTAATGTTGCGTTTCATTTCTTCCATACCCACTAATGTGTTCATTTCTTTTTCAATTTCTTTCAGAATGCTGTGCTTGGCTTCATTTTTTTGCAGGGCGGCCTGATATTCCGCCTCAGCTTCCGCATTTGTCAGCACTTGCTTTTGGCCATTAAGAATGATGTTAATTTGTCCGTTATTTTTATAGGTTACAGCGCGCTCCAACATGCTCACCTCTCTGTTCTCTCTTTATCTTACTCATGATGAAGCGGTTCCGTGACATCCGCCTATCATCATGAGACCTGTTTTCCTCTTTATCTGTCACTTTTTCCGTTCTCTTCGGGAATGATGTTGAATCCTGCGCTTTCCCGAGAAATATTTTTCATTTCTTATTGTATTCAGCAGAAACGGGAGGACAAACCATTTATTTTTATTTTCCGGGAAATGTTGGGTATATTTCTCATTTTTTTCATGAATGACAGCCGTACAAGCACCTTTTGAATATCATCATATGCTGTAATGAGGTGATGGAGAATGGTTAAAATTTTTATAGACCCCGGTCATGGCGGAACTGATTCAGGTGCAACCGGAAACGGACTTCAGGAAAAAGCGGTCACGCTGGAGATCGCGCTGGCTTTGCGCACGATTCTGACGAATGAGTATGAAGGAGTTTCTGTCACGATGAGCAGGACAAGCGATAAGACGGTCAGCCTGACGGAAAGAACGGATGCCGCCAACAGCTGGGGCGCAGATTATTTTTTATCCATTCATATTAACTCAGGAGGCGGAACCGGATTCGAAAGCTATATTTACCCCGGTGTCGGAGCGCCGACCTCGACTTACCAATCAGCCGTCCACACGCAAGTGATTCAAGCATCAGGTTTTAATGACCGAGGAAAAAAAACAGCCAACTTCCATGTGCTGCGGGAGACAAGTATGCCGGCGATTTTGACGGAGAATGGTTTTGTTGATACGTCAGCTGATGCAAACAAACTGAAAACAGCCAGTTTTATTGAAAGCCTTGCAAGAGGACATGCCAAGGGCTTGGAGCAAGCTTTCGGTCTAAAAAAAAAGGCTGACTTATATAAAGTGCAAATCGGTGCATTCAAAGTGAAAGCAAATGCTGATGCGCTTGCCGCCGATGCGGTGTCTAAAGGTTTTGACGCGATTGTGCTTCCAAAAGGCGGCTTATTTAAAGTGCAGATCGGCGCATTCTCTTCCAGAGATAATGCTGAAGCGTTGGCAGCACGGGCCGAAAAAGCCGGATTTGATGCCTTCATTGTGCAAGACTAAATGAAAAAACCCCTGCTCTCCCTTTTTTGGGACGAACGGGGGTTTTTTGTTATTAAAGTATATCGGCGACAAACTGAGACCAAGCTTCAAGACGCTGATACACATTTTCCTCTTTCAGTTCGCTCAGTTTCATCCAGCGCCCGGCGATTTGATCTTTTTCTTTCACTTCGACTTGTGCCGCAGACGCTAACTGGAGCGCAGAAAGGATGCCGATATGCACCTTCCCTACATCGTTTTCATCATCATTGATCAGGCCGAGTGTGACAATGTTTTGTTTGTCCTCCTCGCGAATGTACAGTTCTTCCGCTAGCTCCCGGTCGGTATTCTGTTTCAGTACTTCCGAAAATGAAGCCGCCCCTTCCATAGGGTTCATGTGTCCGCCGAAACCGAGAGAAAGCTTATTATGGAGGCGCGATTCCCCTCCGCCCGCAAGCCGTTCATACACAAACACCTCATCATCGCGGCGGATGACGACATACGGAATCGGCTGTTTAAATCGCGGGTCCTCTTCCGCGTCGCCTCTTCTGATTTCAAAAAAATGCGCCTCAATTTGAGCCATAATGTTTACGATACGTTCATCCTCACTGTTGACTCCCTGAAATGTCAGCATTTCGTTTTGAAAGACGTCACTCCGCGGTGCAGCCAAGATGATTTCATCCATTTTATTCATGCCCGTTCCTCCTGTCTTACCTCTCCATTCAAGCCAAAAGAGCAGATATTATATCTGCTCTTCATCTTGGCCAAAATAAAAATCTTCGTCCTTAATCGGTTCTACCGTCGCTTTTTTGTAGCCGTTCCCTTTCATGGAGAAGAAATCATGTGATTTTGTTTTGGTGTTTAATCCGTTTAATACGATCGGATTAATATCCTCTTCTTCAAAGTAAGGATCGAACCCTAAGTTCATCAAAGCTTTATTGGCGTTATAGCGGATGAATTTCTTTACATCGTGTGAGAGTCCGACTTGATCGTACAAGTCCTCTGTATATTCAAGCTCATTTTCATATAACTGATTCAGAAGGTCAATCGCAAATTCACGAAGCTCTGCTTTTTTCTCTTCTGTCTGTTTATTATAAATTTCCTGAGCAAGGAGACCGACATACACGCCGTGAATCGCTTCGTCACGAAGGATCAGGTTAATGATCTCACCGCTTTGCATCAGTTTTCCTTGTCCGTAGAAATATAACGGATAATAGAAACCGCTGTAGAAAAGGAAGCTTTCCAGATAGACGGAAGCAACCATCGCTTTGAACAGTGAAATTTCATCATCTTTTTGAATGGCTTTGTAAAGCCCGACAATCATTTGCGCTTTTTTCTGCAAATATTTATTTTGTTTAACCCATTCAAATACTTCATTAATCGTTTCAGTCGGAGCAAGCGTCATAAAAATATTTGAATATGATTTTGCGTGCACCGCGTTTTCCATCATCGCCATGAAATTAAGAACCGCTTTTCGCTGATGGCCTTCGACGTGCTCGGCCACAATCGGCATGCCCGTGTTCCCCTGCTCTGTATCAAGCAGTGTCAGGCCGGCGAGCACCTTCATGTACGTATCCTGCTCATTTTTACCCAAATACTTCCAAGTGAGAAGATCGCCGTTTAATGCGATCTCTTCCGGAAGCCAAAACTGCTTTACGTTTTGGTTGTAAAACATTTGGGTGAAATCATCTTCATGCTTTGACCAGTTTGCTGCGTCATAAATTTTTGTCACTGTAAACTCTCCTTTAATCAAACGACACAAGAAAGACAGCTGTCCTGCCCGGTATCTTTCGTTCTTGCATAGTAAATGGTTTTGATGCCTCTATGGTGGGCATACAGATCAATACGGTTCAGATCACGAGTTGTCATCGTATCTTTCAAAAACAGGGTAAAGCTGATTCCCTGATCGATATGCTGCTGGATTGTCGCGATCATATCCACCACTTTGAACATGTCCATATCATAAGCTTCTTTGTAGAAGAACCAGTTATTAGACGCTAACCCCGGCATCGGGTAATACGTTTTTGAATTTCCGTATGTTCTTTCTTCGATCCGTTCCATGATCGGCATAACGGACGCCGTGCTGGATTGGACGTAGGAAATGGAGCCTGTCGGCGCGATGCACAGTCTGTAGCTGTGGTACATGCCGTTTTCAGCGACAAACGCCTTCAGCTCTTTCCAGTCTTCGATTGTCGGAATGTGCATGCCTTCAAAGAGCGCAGCGATTTTTTCGTATGCCGGTGAGAACTCTTTTTCGATGTATTTATTGAAATATTCTCCCGTTGCATAAGTGGAGCCTTCATAATGCTCAAACGTTTCGCCTTTTTCTTTCGCAAGCTCAGCTGAACGCTGGATGGAATAAAAGTTCACCATCATAAAGAACGTATTCGCGAAATCTCTTGCTTCCGGGCTTTCATACGCGATGCCGTTTTGGGCCAGGTAGCCGTGAAGGTTCATGGCGCCTAAACCGATTGACTTCATCGCTTTGTTCGCGCGTCTGACTGCCGGCGCGTTGCGGATATCCGTCGTCTCAGATACATGAGTCAGGGAATCCGTCGCGAGTTTCACCGTGCGCTCAATCGATTTATGTTTCATGACATTCAAAATATTTAATGAACCAAGGTTGCAGGAAATGTCCAAGCCGATTTCGTCTTCCTCGTCATAATCTGTGTAAGCCGAAACCTGTGACGCCTGAAGCACTTCAGAGCAAAGGTTCGAGAATTTCACTTTTGATACGTGGTTATTCGCGTGCTCTTTGTTTACGTTATCCTGGAACATAATGTACGGATAACCTGACTCAGAACGGAGAACGGCAAGCTTTTCAAGCAGTTTGCGCGCATTCACTTTTTCTTTTTTGACACGCGGGTTGTCGACAAGCTCTTCATACATCGCCGTCATGTCCATTTCGTCCATATGCTGGCCGTATTCTTTATAAATCGTATGCGGATAGAATACATAAGCCGCTTTATCCTCACGCGCAAGCTCAACGAACTTATCCGGAATGACGACACCGATAGAAAGCGTTTTGACGCGCACATCTTCATCCGCAGAAATCTTTTTCGTATCAAGAAAATCATTGATATCGCGGTGGAAAATATTTAAATACGCCGCGCCTGAGCCTTGTCTTTGGCCCATTTGGTCAGCGTAACGGAACGCATTATCAAGAAGCTTCATGACGCCTACAACACCTTTTGTGGCGTTTTCAACATCTTTAATCGCTTCGCCTTTCGCGCGAAGCTTGGACAGATTAAGAGAAACCCCGCCGCCCAATTTAGACAGCTGCATGGAAATATCGATCGCCCGTGAAATATCGTTTAAGGAATCATTGACTTCGAGCAAGAAGCAGCTCACCAGTTCTCCGCGGCGTTTTCTGCCGGCATTCAAAAATGTCGGTGTACTCGGCTGATATTCCTGATTGATCATCAGGTTTACATATTCTTTTGCTTTCTCAGTGTCGCCGTTTGCGAAGAACAGCGCGACGATTGAGATTCGGTCCTCATAACGCTCGAGAATTCTTTTCTTGTCATTCGTTTTCAAAGCATAGTCATTATAAAATTTAAACGCACTCATGAAGGAAGGAAAACGAAACTTCTTTGCGTAAGCTGTCTTAAACACTTCTTTAATGTCTTCAAAAGAGTAAAGGCTTAAGAATTCCTCTTCGTAGTATTGGTTTTCAATCAAATAATCCAGCTTCTCTTTTAAATCGTGAAAGTAAACTGTGTTTTGATTGATATAGTCAACAAAATAGCTATGTACAGCCTCTTTATCTTTATCAAACTGGAATTTTCCATCTTGTTGGATCATGATTTCGTTATTTAACTGGATCCATTTTGGCACTTGATTTTGTGACAAGTCTTTCTACCTCCTGAGTAAACAATTCAACGTCTTTAGATGTGCCGCTGAGTTCAAATTTGTGCAAGATCGGCACCTGATATTGTCTTGAAATGGTATCGGCGCTTTTTGCAAAGTTATCGCCCCATACTTTGTTGCCGCTCGCAGCGACTCCTAATAAGAGATGGGCGTATTTTTCGAGAAATGATTGTGTTGATGCCGGTACCTGGCCGAAGTTTGTCGTGTAGGTGACCAAAACAAACGGAGTGTCCACGTGGTCCGTTTCGTCCACCTTGCGGATCAGCTGGAAGTCTGTTTTATTCACAAAACGCTGAACATTCCCTGTCTTTGAATCAAATATGATTTGAACCATCCTTATCACGACCTATCAAAAATAATGAATCTCTTAACACTATATATAGTATACTAACCTCTCAGAAAAACACAACATATTGAGATCGATTTATAAAAAATTCATATTTTTGAAAGAGCGGACTTTGGCTCTGGCCCGATTAACGCCCAAAAAAGAGAGCAGAACGAGAATCATCTCTCATCCTACTCAAGGTGTCATGTGTAAGCCGATGTCTATCATAACATGAAAAAAAACTGCTTAGTAGTCTAGACTTTTATTCTTATTTTTTGTAAGAATCACATTTTTTTTCGCTTTCAACGGTTTCTTCAATCTCCACATCAGCACCGATTTCTTTCAGCACGGCTTTCAGAGCGCTTGTGATGGAAGCCTCTCTGATCAGTTCTTTGCCGTCAACGATGATGCTGGTTCCATATTCATAGCAGGAATCATCTTCACAAGTTTCTTCCCAATGGTTGATTATCACCTTGTGTTTCAATCGTCTCACCCTCTGCATGATCAATGTCAGTACTTAGTGTAGCTTGTGCGGCCCGCTTTGTAAATTCGAACGCTTGTGAAATTTATTCAAGCTCATCCAGCGCCGTTTCTTTTTTCAGTTCGATTTTATTCGTTTTTTCATCATAGCGGTATATTTTTAAGTAACCGTCCTCAACGATGCCGAAACGATTATGTTCCAGCTGCACCATGCCTTCTGTCTGCGGTTCGGTATCCGCCAAGCCGCCGTCATCATCCGTCACCACCGTCTCATGATTGCTGCAAGCTCCAAACAGCAAAAAAACAGCGATCCAAACGAGCGTAATCCTGATTCTTCTCAGTTCATTTTCACTTTCGAACACGATTTTCCGAACCCCCTTTTATGTTTCCGATATACAGCCTGCAATATACAGATGCGCATAGAAAAAGACCATTGTTCATGGTCTTTTTCAAAAAGTCTATTCAAGCTCAAGCTGGACGTTTTTTTGCGGGGCGAACGTGGAGATGGCATGTTTATAAATAAGCTGCTGCTTCCCCTCCGTTTCGAGCAAAACGGTAAAGTTGTCAAAGCCTTTTACCTGGCCGCGAAGCTGGAAGCCGTTGAGTAAAAACACCGTGACGAACGTATTGTCTTTTCGGATTTGATTCAAAAACTGATCTTGAATATTAATCGGTTTCATGTTTCGTCCTCCTTGGTTCTCAATACAATACTGTTTCGATTAAATTTCCAGTTTTCCTGCTATGCACTCGAAAATTTCCTTTTTTTTCTGCTCAATATCAACAGGCGGCGTCATATCTGTCCATGAAACGGGCATTTTATTGCGAAACCAGGTCAGCTGGCGTTTCGCATATCGCCTAGAATTTTGTTTTAATTGCTCCACAGCCTGAGGGAACGGCACTTTTCCATCAAGATATTCATACAGCTCTTTATAGCCGATCGCCTGAATCGATTGGCTGTCCCGGATATTCATATCATACAGCCGCTTTACTTCGTCAAGAAGGCCGGTTTCCAGCATCAGGTCAACGCGCTCGTTAATCCGGCCGTACAGCACTTCTCTGTCCATTGTAAGACCGATAAGAACCGCATTGTAAAGCAGCTCCCGTTTTTGGGTTTTAAGATGCTCTGACATTGTTTTTCCCGATACATGCAGGATTTCGAGCGCGCGGATGACTCTTCGCGTATTGTTTTGATGAATGGCTGCCGCCGCTTCCGGGTCGGCTGCCGCAAGCTTGGCATGAAGCGCTTCCGCCCCTTCTTCAGCCGCCAGTTTCTCCATGCGCTCCCGGAATACAGGGTCGCCGGAGTTTTCCGTGAACGTATAGTCATACAGCACGGACTGAATGTACAGACCCGTCCCCCCGACAATCATCGGCAGCTTTCCTCTATCGGCAATCTCGGTGATTTTTCCTCTCACCATTTTTTGATAATCCGCCGTTGAAAAAGTGTCGGACGGCTCCAAAATATCAATCAGGTGATGCGGCACGCCTTCTGTCTCTTCTTCGGTGACTTTGGCCGTTCCGATGTCCATCCCTTTATATACCTGCATGGAATCTCCGCTGATGATTTCCGCATTCAGCGTTTTCGCGAGTCCGATGCTTAGTTTTGTTTTTCCGACTGCCGTCGGTCCGACGAGTATGACGACAGGCTGTTTTTTATTTTTCAATATGTATCACTCTCTTTTATAAATCTCCCCCTAATTATAGCATTCATTTCTTCAGGCACCTATCCATTTTGCCCTTTTTCCTGAGCGCTAAACGTCCACTACCATCCGATCGGCTCGTTTCCGACAACCTCTCTCGTTTTTCCTTTGAGTGTATGGCGGTGCGTTTTCCGTCCTTCCTCCCGCGGATCGTAAACGACGCCGCCGTGCTGGATCTGAATCGGCTCATTGTAGGCGGCAAAGGTGGTCTCTGAAAGCTCATGGTAATGTGTTCCGTCAACCCTCGGGATGGCAGGGCCGGAAATGCCGTAATACCTATGAAAATGGCCGTTTTCAAACGAGGTGATGCCCGTATAGAAATGTGTATGCTCATCTGTATTGCTGCCGTTCTCCGGCTGCGAAAAGCCTTCAATCAAATGGTAATGCCCCTGCACAACATCCGTAACCGCCCGGTATGCGTGTGTGTGCGGAGGTTTTTTTGACCAATCGGACTGATACAGACCCACAAAAGCTCACTCCTTTATTTTTTTGATAAACGCCCAATCAAAAATTGGTGGGCTGAATACTCTGTTATCATCTCAAATTTATTCTTGGAGGTACCTTAATTATGAATGAAGAATACACATACGCAGTAGATAGTGATATGAGACCGTTTGGGCGGCCTGGATTTGGGTTCGGCCGGCCGGGCTTCGGATTCGGACGGCCCGGATTCGGATTTGGATTCGGACGGCCTGGTTTTGGATTTGGCCGGCCTTGGTTTGGTTATGGATTCGGACGGCCGTTTGGTTTTTACGGCGGACCGTTTTTCGGAGGGCTTGTCGGGGGGCTTGTCGGAAGCGCTTTATTCAATCCGTACTTGTACGGGGGTTACGGCTACGGCTATCCGTATTTCTATTGACGAATCAAAAAGGCTCCTCCCCGGGGGCCTTTTTGTATAGGTCTAATGTCTTGACTTGGCGGGCAAAGTTCGGATATTATTTTACTTTACTGCCTTAAACAAAAGGCATAAGGATTATGATGAGAGGGGGATTTGATATGATTCTGGGTTATATCTTCCTCACAATTGCTATTTTATCAGAGTCAATCGGCGCGGCCATGCTGAAAGTCTCCCGCGGATTTACGCGGTTTTTGCCGAGCGCGCTTGTAGTGGCAGGCTATTCATTGGCCTTTTATATGCTTTCACTGACACTGAATCTCATTCCGCTCAGCTTATCCTATGCAACATGGAGCGGAGCCGGAACGGTGCTCGCATCCATTATCGGAGCGAAATGGTTTCATGAAAAACTGGACAAGCAGGCCGTCATCGGACTCTTTTTCTTATTGGCCGGTGTCATTTTGATGAATTGGTAGAAAGGAGAGGCATGCTGATGAAAGGATTACTCTGCCTGGCATTAGCCATTGTATCAGAAGTGTTCGGGAGCACGATGCTGAAGCTGTCGGACGGTTTTACGCACCTGTGGCCCGCTCTCGGCGTCATTGCCGGAATCGGAGCCTCTTTTATGTTTTTGAGCTTCTCATTGAAAAGCCTTGATTTATCCGCCGCATACGCGACATGGTCAGGTGTCGGCACCGCTTTAACGGCAATTGTCGGCTTTTTTGTTTTTAAGGAGGCCATGACAGTCAAAATGATGATCGGGCTTGTTTTGGTCATCACGGGCGTCATCCTGCTGAACCGTTCCAAGTCTCAAAAAGCTAAAAAAAATCAAACGGCCCGGAGCTGACCGTTTGAACTCGTCAAGCGCGGGCAGCTTTTACTTCAACCTCAAGCTCCATCTCCACGTTTCCTTGGACCGCTCGTGAAATCATACATGAGGACTCCGCTTTTTGCGCTAACTTCCTGGCGAGCGTAAAATCCGTTTCGGCTGCATCCGGCTTTAATAATATAAACGGGCGGTGAATGATTTTCTGGTACGTGAACACACCATTCGTGACGTCTACAATTCCTTCAGATTCCATATGTAGATCTTCTTTATCCAGGCCGCTTCTTTCCATCATCGCCGCAAGCGTTATAATATAACAGGTCGCGGCCGCTCCAAGCAGCATTTCATCAGGATTTGTGCCTTCTCCGGGTCCGTCCATTTCCTTAGGAATGGACACAGCCGTTTCCAGCCGGCCGCTTTTAATATCGCCGACGTCATTCCGATTTCCGGGCCAATTTGCTTTTAAATAGAAGTGATGTTTTGCCAAGGGACAAACCTCCTTTTTTTCAGTTTACTCATCTTTCACTGGTTTGTCTTTTTTTAAGCTCACGAATACTCTTGATTGATCACTCTTTTTATCGTACGGACAAACCGGTAAAATTCCTCCGTTTTTGTGAATTCCCTTTCGCGGTAATCAAAATTATCAAAAAACGCTTCCCGCTGTTTTCTGCTGATCTCAAGCTGTATGCTCAGCCCGGTTTGCGCCTGGTTATTGATATTTTCGGTGTCAACCCCGGCCAGACCGGTTTTTGAGGTTGCCAATTCTGCAGAAAATCCGTTTCGTTCGAGAGCTCTCACCAATTTTTTCGCCCGCTTCCGGTCGCTTCCTCCGACAAGAGTATTTTTCTCGTCGCCTTTATAACCGTGAACTGCGATAACATAATGGTGCTGCTTAATGCTTTCGACTGCTGAAGGCTCATCGAACTTGGTGCTCGTAATATGAAGAGTCTGGTTATCATGCGCTTTTAATCCCTCAAACAGGTAGGTTGAATAATCATCCCTGAAAGAGCGGACGATCTCGCTCACCCCGCCCTCAATTCTCCCTCCGTGCGGCGACATGATCAATACGGGGCTCCCCTTTCGCTTATTGTACGATATATGATAATCATCGGGGTCTTCGTGTTCAGCCAGATCTTTAAAATCTGTGTATGTATCAGAAGAATTCGAGGGATCAGGGTCTGACGCATAATGAGCACATCTTATTAGTAAGACCATTGCTACGATAATGATGACATTAAGTAAAATTCTTTTCATCAGCTCTCCTTCTTTGCTCCTTTCTGAAAAATGACATGTTCATTATATGGATTTTTGTCAATAGGTCTTATCTTAACATTCTATTAACATTATCATCAGTGAAAAACTTCCCGGTTTCGAAAAATCAATGGATTGTCACGGTTCAAGCGCTCAAATGCCGGGCATCAGTGAAAAAAGGTTGAGAGAGGGCAAAAAAAAAGGGAGGAACGCCCGAATTTTCAGGGGCGGGAGATTCACGGCCGGAAACGGACGGCATCAAGAATACGCTTTTAAAAATGAATATCCGCCTCCCGAAGCAAATGCGCAGGACAGAATGGAGCCCGTCAAAAAAGTTCTCATCTGCCTTTTTGTACAGCAAAATGCCGTTACAGCCCGCTCATCCCCTTTTTTTATAATAATGGTCCGTTTTGAAATGGAGCCGTCTTTTTTCATATATATAATATCAATCGGAAGCTGTTTTTCCAAGGAATGTCTCAATATTATGTTCATGTATATACCTCCTTCCGCCGGCTTCATTATAACCAAACAAACGTTCCGTTTCAACTCGATTTCTTCTCCTGAAAAAGCCGCAAGTAACCAGCTCTCCTGAAGGACAAACAAACTGACCGAACATACGGCCTGTTCATATGGTATAGAGAGAATCGCCAGAATGGGAGGAAAAGTATATATGTTTGGTTACTCAATGGTACAAATGGTGCGGTCAAATGCTCATAAGCTGGACTGGCCGCTCAGAGAAAACGTATTACAGTTATATAAACCTTTCAAATGGACACCTTGCTTTTTGCACAAGTTTTTCGAAAAAAAGGTAAAAAACAGAAAGAAAATGTCAGTCATCATTGAATTTGAAGAGGGCTGTCATGAATCCGGTTTTCACAGCACAGGACAGGTCTTATCAAAAGAAAAACGCTGCACCATAAAAAAGCAGTTTCAAACAATCAATTGCTGCAGCGCCGAAGTCACTCCGTCCGCCCTTCACATGCTTCTTTCGCAATGCCGGGATATCCGTAAAATCTATTTAAACCGTGAAGTAAAAGCGCTCCTTGATACGGCAGCTGAATCGTCTCATGCAAAAGAAGTGACCCGTAACGGCACCGTATTAACAGGAAAAGGCGTAACCGTCGCCGTTATTGATACCGGAATCTATCAGCATCCCGATTTAGAAGGCAGAGTTATCGGATTTGCGGACTTCGTCAACCAAAAGACAGAACCGTATGACGACAACGGGCACGGCACCCATTGCGCCGGTGATATTGCAAGCAGCGGCGCTTCATCTTCCGGTAAATATCAGGGGCCGGCGCCGGAAGCCGATCTGATCGGAGTCAAAGTTTTAAACAAATCAGGATCAGGAACCTTGGCTGATATCATTGAAGGTGTGGAATGGTGCATACAATATAATAAAGAACACACAAAGAATCCGATCAGAATCATCAGCATGTCACTGGGCGGAGATGCGCTCAAATATGATAAAGAAACGGACGATCCGCTCGTCAAGGCCGTTGAAGAGGCATGGAATGAAGGAATCGTCGTCTGCGTCGCCGCGGGCAACTCCGGTCCGGAAGCTCAAACGATTTCAAGCCCCGGTGTCAGCGAGAAGGTCATCACGGTAGGCGCCTATGATGACAATAATACGGCCGGCAATGAGGACGATACGGTCGCTTCATTCTCAAGCCGCGGCCCGACGGTGTACGGAAAAGAGAAGCCTGACATTCTTGCACCCGGGGTCGATATCGTATCTCTCCGTTCTCCGCGTTCATATCTTGACAAATTACAGAAATCAAACCGTGTAGGCTCCTTGTATTTCAGTCTGTCGGGCACGTCCATGGCCACTCCGATCTGTGCTGGCATTGCCGCCTTAATCCTTCAGCAGAACCCGCAGCTTTCGCCTGACGAAGTGAAAACACTGATCAAACAAAGTCCGGATCAATGGACAAATGAAGATCCGAACATTTACGGAGCGGGCGCAGTAAACGCTGAAAACGCCGTGCCGAAAGAGTAATCTTTTTATCATGAGAACGGGGTCGTCTAAACCTGCAGATGACTCCGTTTTTCAGGTGAACAGATGAAACATTTATAATGAAGGAACTCGGAATGCTTCAGAACCGGCTGTCAGAAAAAAAGATCAATCAAGGCAGTGTATTTCTAAAAAAATAGGGAATAAGTATGGTGTAGATAAAAGGAGGAATCACAATGGCACTTACAAACACCGAATTGTCTGAATGGCTGCAAAAACAGATCGGACAAACGCTTGATATCAGAAAAGGAGAGCTGACAGACAGCCGAAACGAGATTTCTGATATGGACCAGATCATGCTTCACCTTGATGATGTTCTCGTCCGCCGGACAAACCATCCCGATGACTATGTAGCGGACGAAGAGCTCGTCTTAAAAGGGCACGGCACAACCTATACGGAGGAAGGAAATGTCCCGCTTCCTCAAGATGCGTATGAAATCCCTCTGCTCGGCGATATTACCATCCAAAAGGAGCAAGACGGATTAAAGGTACATACAGATCGGGCCGTGTATACAATCGGGACCCGGAAAGAGCAATAAAAAGAAAAAACGCCCTGAACCAGCGGCGTTTTTTTATTGGTTTTTTTCTTCAGAATATCCGTGGAACATCGTGAATGCGCAAAGCATAATGCCTAAAATAATGATAATCGGAAGCCAGATCACGGCAAACTTATAATCCGGTTCGGCAAAAGCGCCGATGACCGCCCCAAAGCAATACAGAACCAAGGCAAGCGCGCGCAAAACAGCATCTCTCGTAAACTGCTTCCGCTTGTCCGCTTTGTAAAACCTTGCGGTGAGATCTTCAAAAAAATTAGCGAGCGTTCCCGTTAATACGGTCGTGGAAATCCCCGCTACACCAAGTTTTCTCGCGGCTGTCGTCTGCATTCCCATTGCGAAGCTGAGCAGCATAATCAGCACATAAACAGAAATTGCGTCTGCAAAAAAGCAAGAGAACAAAGCAAACAGCAGCAAAACAGCTCCTTCAATAGCTAAAGCGGCAGTTACCGCAGGGGGCCAGAATGATTTCTTTTTATTGCCCACAAGCAGGGCCGCGGCAATAACGCCGGCAATAAATCCGATTAACGAGGTTAACGATTTGAGTACGGCAAGGTGCCATGAGTTGCCGATAGCCAGGCCGAACAGAACGATGTTCCCCGTCATATTGGCGGTAAAGATATGTCCCAGGCTTAAATAACCGATCACATCCACAATTCCCGCTGTTAAACAAAGAAGTAAAAGTGCAATATTTCGGTATGTAGTCACTGTCAATGTGATCCAATCCTTTCTCATGCTGATTCCAACATATAAGTTTACTCTTTGCCATTTCATATGTCCAGCCGGCGTGCCGCTTTTTCAGAGCATAAAAAACTCCGGCGAACCGGAGAAGCTACTGAACGATAAATAATACTCTCGTGCCGTCGGAGTATCCGCTCATTTGATTTCCAACCCATGAACCGGCCCCGCGGTTATCCGACGGGGTTACATATCTGATATCAGCCCCCGCCCCGCCTTCTGTGCAGACTGCCATGGGGCCATTCATCACGGTCAAACCCGGGCTTTGTCGGAATTCCTTTCAATGATTCTTTCCTTCTATTCTCCGCTCCGCCCCGATCAATTGTACAAATCTCAGAATGACCTGCCGAAATGGCGTCTTTTATATGATTTCCCGTCTCCGGATATTTTGACAGCGGGAAATACAGCACCTGATCGTATCGGGATGCGGCACGAGCAGCACTGTCCGAATGGATGCCGGCGCCCGTAAGGCCGAACTGAAGAGAGATCACCAAAAGCAGACTTGCCGCCCATTTCATAAACGCATTCATTCACATCCTCCTTAAGAAGTTGATATGAAGCGTAAATATGTATATTAGCCGGATTTAACACACATGATGAAATGGCAAAAAAAGTTTGCTGTTTTGTTGATAATCAACGAAAATGGCAGCTTTACGATTTGTCTATTGAACCGGCTTCTGTTTCCTTATATATTTTAGACATACTTATGAGCCGTTGTGATCAGTGTCTTCGGCAGATAAAAGGAGGAATGCCGTCCGGTCGGCAGGCACCGGCTGTTTGTTATGTCTTTTCAAAAACATGAAGGCGGGGAAATCCAGATGGAAAAAACAATGTTTCACCCACACTCACCCGAGTTTCACGAAAACCCTTTTGCGGTTTTAAGCAGATTCAGAGAGCAGGACCCCATACATAAATTCGAACTGCAGCGTTTTGGAGGCACCTTTCCGGCTTGGCTCATCACGCGTTATGATGATTGTATGGCGTTTTTAAAAGACGGCAGAATTACGAGAGATGTAAAACGGGTCATGCCGAAGGAGCTGATCGCGAAGCTGAATGTCAGTGAAGATATCGATTTTGTCTCAGAGCATATGCTGGCAAAAGACCCTCCGGATCATTCACGTCTTCGATCTTTGGTGCATCAGGGGTTCACTCCCCGGATGATTGAGCAGCTTCGCACCGGGATAGAGCAGATCACAGAAGAGCTGCTGGATGAAATGGAAACAAAAGCAGACCCTGATATCATGAGAGATTTCGCCGCACCGCTTCCGTTTATCGTTATTTCCGAACTGCTCGGGATTCCGAAAGAGGACCGCGCCAAATTTCAAGTGTGGACAAACGCAATGGTCGACACGTCAGAAAGCGGACAAGATGCGACCAACCAGGCTCTCAAAGAATTTAAACAATATATGAAAACACTGATCGAAGAAAAAAGAAAACATCCGGCTGAAGATCTGACAAGCAAGCTTATTTACGCTGAAGAGGACGGCCAAAAGCTGAGTGAATCAGAGCTGTATTCCATGCTGTTTTTGTTAGTCGTTGCCGGGCTTGAAACAACGGTTAACCTTCTCGGCTCGGGCACCCTGGCGCTTCTTCTGCACAAAGACCAGATGGAGAAGATAAAGCGGCAGCCGGAAAATATCCAGACGGCGGTCGAAGAACTTTTGCGTTATACCTCTCCCGTCATCATGATGGCGAATCGATGGGCGATTGAAGATTTCACCTATAAAGATGTTTCTATTAAAAAAGGCGATATGATATTTATCGGCATCGGTTCAGCCAATCGGGACCCGGAATATTTCGATGATTCTGATACATTAAATATAGCGAGAACACCGAACCGTCATATCTCTTTTGGATTCGGCATTCATTTTTGTCTCGGGGCTCCGCTCGCCCGGATGGAAGCATCCATTGCCTTTACCGCGCTTTTAAAACGGTTTCCGAATATAGAGCTGAAAGGCGCACCTGAGGATGTAACATGGAGAAAAAATGTGTTTTTGAGAGGGCTTGAAACATTGCCTGTCAGATTTTAATATCGCCCCCTGTTTATCAGGGGTTTTTTTAATGTCTTATAAACGGAAATCAATACATTAGTGAATATTTAGTACATAGTGAATTTAGTTTTATATAGATAAAAAAAGCGGCCGGATTGCTCCGGCCGTTCTCTATTACCGTTTTACCAGCTCATTTGTTTCGTCCAGCTTTTTTCTGAAAGATTTAAGGAAATTTGCGCTTATCGTTCCTTTGTTTGCGTACAGTTTTTCGCAGAATGCCTTAATGGCGTTTTGCGGCTTTGGTTCCGACAGCATTGTGACATGATTGGAAGAGTGAACGTCCAGCAGGTGAAACTGTTTCATCTGGCGTTCCCATTCTTTCCAATACGCATCATGGTCTAACGGGATTTGTTCTTCCTCTGCTGTCAGATAACGTTCAAGATCTCCGAGGAACAAACCGCTTTTATTACGGAAGTAGTAGCATTGCAGCGCTTCCGGATGAGGCAGCGGCTTCATATCATACTCTTCCATTCCGTAAGCGAGCTGCGTCTTCATCATTTGCTCCAGCTGCATCCGGATCGCTTCTTCGGATTTTGGCAGACCGCGCTTTTTGGCAAGGCCGATCAATTCTTTCAATACTTCTTCTTCCTCAGCCTGGACGGTAATGTCTTCTCTGCTGATTAATGCCTCTTCAAGGTTTTCAGGCTTAAGATATGCTGTAAGCATCGTATTGATCGTTTGCAGCATGACCGACTTAACAGATGGTTTTCTTTCTTTCCATTTTTCACTGTACGGGGTGTCGATCATGACGGCGCTTTTTACCGTATGACCTTCCTCCTGCAAGAGGCGCGCGGTTTCATATGCAAGCATTCCGCCCAAGGAATATCCGCCGAGGTCATAAGGCCCTTTCGGCTGTACCGCTTGGATGATTCTCATATAAGAAGCGGCCGTCTCTTCGATTCCTTGCAGCGGCTCTTTCCCTGTCAAACCTCTTGCCTGTATGCCGTAAAAAGGTCGCTGACTCTTTTTGGCGAATGGCTGGTATGCTTCAACGCCTCCCGTTCCGCCGTGAAACCAAAAAACAGGACGGCCTTTTTCTCTATCATTCAGCTTGACGAGTTCTGGAAAATTTCGGCCCGCCTCCTGCGATTGGTTCGTTTTTAACAGCATGCTAATCTCCTGAACAGTGCTGCATTTCTGAAGGGCTTCCAGACTGATGCGGCTGTCTCCGCCCTCAAGTTTTTTCAGCAGCTGAATAGAGGAGATTGAATCGAAGCCGTATTCAGTCAGCGGCTTATTTTGATCCATTTCCGCTGGCTCCATCCCCAAAATGTCTGCCACAATGTCAGCCGCGCTCTCGCAGCGGATCTGAGGATTCTGTGATACCGGTGCAAGGCTGATGTCTTCTGACTGACCGCCGTTCCAATACTTATGGTTTTCAAAAGGATATGTCGGAAGCGGCACTCTTTGAACAGATTTGCCTTGGTGGAGTCTGTCCCACGGTATATCCGCACCTTTCACCCAGCAAAATGCAAGTTTTTCCAGATTGTTTTCAGCCAACAGCGTCTCCGTGACGACTGTACCGAGAGTCCCTTCCAGTAAAACGCCGATATCTCCTGATCCAGTCTGCTGACTGCCTGTAAAGAAGCTTTTCATTCCATTGCTTTCTTCGGAAAATGCTCTGTACTCTTTCAGTTTTTCCAGCAATTCATCTTGATTGCGGGCAACGAGTGCCAGGCGGCAGTTCATCGCCTCACGGCCGGTCTGAAGCGTATAAGCAATATCCCGCAATGACGGAGTATCTCCAGTTTGCACAAAATCAGCCAGCTGACCTGCGGCCGCCTTAAGACGTCCTTCGCTCTTAGCAGAAAGCACGATAAGCTGCGGTTCACACGCAGATTCTTTGTCTTTATGGCTCGGGCTGTACTGTTCCAAGACGACATGCGCATTCATGCCGCCGAAGCCATAGCTGTTAATTGCGGCCCGGCGCGGAATCGGTCTGCCCGTATGGTCGGTGAGCTGTGTCCATTCCTGATTGTCTTCGGTGAAACGGAAGCGGCTTTTCTGAATGGCCATTTGCTCATTTGCAGCTGAAAATCCGGGAATGCCCGGGATGGTATGATGCTTCATGGCCATCACTACTTTTATAAGGGCGGCCAGTCCGGAAGCGAGTTCGCCGTGCCCGATGCAAGGTTTCACGGTGCTGATATAACAAGGCGCGCTTTCCTCTTGATTTGCAGACTCGCCGTAACCCGCTTTGATTGCATTAAACTCCAGCGCATCTGCCATTTCGGAGGCAATGCCGTGCGCTTCAATATAAGTGACGGTTTGCGGATCAATATCGGTGTCTTCGTACGCTTTTTTCATCGCGGCCTTCATTCCCGCCGGATTCGGTGCGTGAAGCGACATGCCTTTACCGCCGTGAGACACTCCTGTTCCTTTAATGACCATGTGAATATGATCGCCGTCTTCAATTGCCGCCTCAAGCGGTTTGATGATGATCACGCCCGCCCCTTCGCTTCTGACAAAGCCATCGGCATCTTTTTGGAACGATTTCGCCCGGCCGTTTTTGCTTAAATATCCCATTGAGTCAAAACCGATAAAGCCCTTCGGCGATTGCAGAATATTGGCGGCCCCCACGACAGCCTGCTCACATTCGTTATGACGGATTGATTGAACCGCCCTGTGCAATGCCACCAGCGTTGACGTGCAGGCAGCCTCGTAATATTCACTCGGTCCTTGTAAATTCAAGGCATATGATATTCTGTTCGGAATGATGGACGGGATGGCTGTTCCATTGTTCGGATCGCTGTTGCCCGCGGCAACGAAAACGCCTGTCGGTCTGCTTGATAACGCCTTATTTGTCAGGCCCGCATCCTCCATTGCCTTCCATGTATGCATCAAAAGCAGAAATTGCTCCGGCCCCATTTGTGATGCCTCTTTAGGGGAAATTCCGAAAAAGAGCGGGTCAAATTCGCCGACACCGTCAATAAAACCGCCCCATCTGAGACTCGTGTCATTCTCATCACCGGCGTAACGGCGCCAGTCCCAGCGGTCCGCCGGAATTTCGGTAATACAGTGATCCCCGTTTACGATGTGCTCCCAAAAAGACTGGATATCCGGGGATTGCGGAAACTGAGCTGACATACCGATAATCGCGATTCCTTGCTTGATATCGGCGTTATCACAAGGCGGATGCTGTTTCTTCGGTAAAGTGCGCTCTTCTGCTTCCGTGACCCTGACCTCTTCTGAATGCTTATGATCGGCAAGCAGTTGAGAAAACTTGCTCTTATATGCTGACGCGAAGTGGCGGGTCAGCTCCTCCGCGGTCGGATACTCGAAAAACAATGTTGGATTCACATCGATGTCCGCCTCTTGGCCGATCTCTTTTGTCAGCCCGATCAGGCTCGCTGAATCAAGTCCCAATTCCATGATATTCGCGTCAGACGGGAGAGATGGCGCGGGTTCATCCATCATCTTGGCGAGCTTGCCAAGGACGTAGCTGCGGATATCATCTGTCAGACTGCCGGAAGAAATCGGTGCTCCCGCATTCTTAACAGCCGTTCGGGCCGGCTGATTCATCTGTTCGGTTTTCGGGCGGAACCGTTTCAGGGCATAGCCTTCAAAACGCATCACCACTTCCGATCGGCTGCTGATGACATCTGCGTTAATCAGAATCATTTCCCCCGTTTGTTTGGCCAGCTTGATGTGCAGCCAGCAATCGGTAAGATCTTCCGGGCTGCTGAAGGTGACGGAATTAATGCCGAACGGCAGATAGCTTTCCGCCTCCGTTTGGTCCAATAAAGAAAGCGAGGCCAAGTAAGCACTGTTGGCGATTAACGGATTTACGGCATAATGATGCGCTTGTTGTGAGTCGCTATTGTTCAGGTTCACTTTCGCTAAAACGGCATCAGAGCCTTTGTACAGGCGGGTGATCGTTTTAAATTCTTCTCCCCACACGACAGTTCCCGTTCCGTCTCCGTATAACTCATCTATCCGGCCCACTTCCCGGTAAGAGCGCTGAATGGCCGCCAGATCCGCGTGCTGCTTTTGAAACGGATACGGGCTGCACTCGGCATACGCCGCTATGCTCCAATCAGGAGACGTGCGGCTGCGGTGCATTATGCTCAGCTCAAATGCATCCCCATTTTGTTTCGATTCTGTTTTCAGCTCGATGCGATCGCCTTTTTTTACGGTAATGGGGCTCGCGTAATTCAGTTTTTTAATTTGTCCTCCTTCCGCTTCAGGAAAAAGATCACAAAAATGATCGACTGCCAGACTGTTATATGTAGCGCCGACGAGTACCGGTTCTCCGCTGAATTGATGCCCTTTCACGTATGGGTCGACATCACTGTATACCGCCTGAACGCCGGCAGCGTTTTCTGATTCACCGAATTGAAAAGAAGTCCCGTGGTCAAAAGCGTAGGCCGGCAGATGAACGGCGTGCTCCTGCCGCAACTGATCAAACGCGATATTCTCTCCTTTTTCCCATTGCCGCGCACGCCGGCCAATATCAGAATCGGAGAAATTGAGATTCCGCTGATCCATGCGGTAAGCGGCCAGCTTTTCCAGCAGTTCCAGAACGGAAGCAGCCGTAAATGCCGCACGATACTCCGAATGATGCGTTCTTTTTTGCAGCGCGGATGCGATGGCGGCCGGATGAAGAGTTGGCGTCTTTTCTAAAAAGGCCGCCAGTCTCTCAAGATAGGCTTCAAAACTCCATTTTGTTTTCGCTGACACAGGGAAAATATATTCCTCATCTCCGTGACGGCTCTGATCGGAATTCGGGCTGATATATTCTTCTACGATGAGATTTGCATATGCCCCGCCTGCCCCGAAGGAATTGATCATGCTTCTCCGCGGTATGATGTCTCCCGTCTCGGCATCCTTCAGACGTTCCCAATACTCGGTTTTCTCCTGCAGGTAAAAGGCCGTTTGTTCAAGCGCGATATTCGGATTTTGCGGTTTTGCGTTAATCGTCGGAACTAATGTTTCCCGCTCCATTTGCAGCAGCACTTTCGCGAGCTGGGACATGCCGGAAGCCGCCTCTAAATGGCCGAGATTTGACTTGACGGATCCAAGCGCGCAAAAACGTTTTTTATCAGTATATTGCGCGAACGCATTTGTCAGGGCAATGACCTCAATCGGATCTCCCAATACAGAGCCGTTTGCCGCTGATTCAACATAACTGATTGTTTCCGGATTGATTCCGGCCTTGTCGATGGAAGCCGCCATGAGCTTCGCCTGCTGTTTCGGATCCGGAGCCGTGTACATCTGCCTTCCGCCGCTATGACACAACGCGCTGCTTTTAATGACCCCGTAAATATGGTCTTTGTCGGCAACCGCTTTGGAGAGCGGCTTCAAGAGCACCGCCCCGACTCCTTCTCCCGGCATCAGGCCCGTGCCGGTTCCGAAGCTTTTGCTTTCACTTCCCTGTTCAAGCAAATTCGCCCGTTCGAGCGCATCATATTTAGACGGTTCAAGCGTGAGATTGACCCCTCCGGCAATCGCCATGGAACAACTGTTAAGCTTCAGGCTTTCACAGGCGAGATGAATGGCGCTCAGTGAGCTGGAGCATGCGGTCGTAACGCCCATGCTCGGGCCCGTTAAATTGAAAAAGTGGGAAATGCGGTTGGCGATATGCCAATCCCCTCCGTTAGAGCTGAGCGCAGCTTTTTCCAACGACGGGATATTCCAGAAATATTGATTGTACATACTTCCCATAAATACACCGATGCCGCTGTCTGATTCCTGCCATTCGTTTACTCTTTCTAACGAGTAACCGCCGTTTTCAAATGTTTCCCATACGGTTTCTAAGCTTAGACGGAGCTCAGGCGTCATCTCCATCACATGGTCTTCCCGGATGTCAAACAAGTGATGGTCAAAAGCGTCAATATGCTGCAGAAATCCGCCGTACCGTGTTTTGCGTTCTTCTTTTCGTGTTTCTTTTGCCATTGTTTTCAGAAGACCGGATTTCCATCTGTTTTCCGGAGCTTCCGTAATACAGCTGTCTCCGGCTTTTAAATGCTCCCACAGCTCATCGAGGGTTTCAGACTCGGGATAGCGGCCGCTGATGCCGATAATGGCAATGTCGTCACGATCAGAACGATTAACGGTGACGGTTTCTGTTTCCGGCTTTGGCGCTTTTGGCTCTTTTTGTTCAGTGATAAATCGCCGCGTTTCCGTGACAAGCGGCACCGGTTCATTCATTGCAGGTTCCGGATGCTCCGTTTCAGGAGGCGCTTGTTCGGCTCCGAATGCCTGTTGCAGCTTATCCGGGTAAGTTTCCAGCAAATACTCGGCAAGTTCTTTCGTATTCGTGTGTTCAAATAAGACCGTTTTCGGCAGCTCGCCCGTCAATGTTTCCAGTTCGCGGATAAAATTCACCTGCAAAATGGAGTCGATGCCGTATTTTTCAAAGCTGGTTTCCGGCTGAATGCGCTCGGGAGCAAGCTTTATGGACTTGGCTAACGTTTCTTTTATGAATTGCACAGTCCGGTCTGTGACTGAGAAAGACGGTTCTGTGAAATCAGCCGGCTCTTTGGAAGCCGCAGTTTCTTCAACCGCCTGCGCGTCCGGCTGCTTTTGCCTGATGACGCCGTCGCTTTCTGCCGCCACGATCTGCTGGCCGAGGTGATGTGACGATTCCGCCATAAATGTAACGTACCGATATCCCTCGCTTTCCAGCTCAGACTGCCACGCTTCAGGATACAGCCCCGGGCATCCGGGAATGCGCAGTTTGGCGTCTTCATACAGCCACCAGCCTTCCAAAAGACCGAATGTCAGATGAGAATAAAACGAATGGCTGCTAATCTCATTTAATAGCAAAATCCCATTCTTTTTAAGCACCGCTTTGGCATTGCGAAGCGTCCGCCGAATATTTTTTGTCGCGTGAAGCACATTTGCCGCAATTACCGCGTCATATGCGCCCGCCTCTATACCCTGCAAAGCCGGGGGCTCTTCCACATTAAACCGCTTATAAGTCAAATACGGATTGTCGGGACCGTATTCTTTTTCAGCATGCATGAAAAAGGCCTTTGACAGATCGGTGTAGCAATATTCTTTCACATGATGTTTGTACTCTTTTAATCTTTTGAAAACGGCCGCGCTCGTCCCGCCCGTCCCCGCTCCAATCTCTAATATCCGGATTTCCGCGTTCGGGTCTTCTTTCAGGCGTTCTTCAATGAAAGCCGCCAATGTGTCAGCGAGCACCTCATTAAAGTAGTCTGCCGTTTCATTGTTTTTATAGATTCCTTCCACCAATTCCATTGAGGAATCAGGAAACAGAACATCAGTGGCAGAAACTCTGCCGGATAAAATATCCGGCAAAGCTCTGAGAGCGGTCTCCACTAAGGTGATCATCGCCTGTTTGCTGCTGTCCTTGAGTAAAGGAGCTTTCTTTTCATCCCATTCTTGCCACAGAACGTCCGCACGCTCTATCGGACCCGTTAACACATACGTACTGCCTGACTGTTTCAAAAAGCCTTTTTGCACCAAGATGGAGATGCTTTCTTCCAGCCACCTGCCGTAAAACCCCTGCATGACAGGCTGCGTTTCGTTTTCCGTAAAAAATCCGACAGATTTCAGCTGGCCTGCCAATAGTTTGTAAAGAAGATCTTCAGTGTTTTGCAAAGCCGTCCCCTCCTTAACTCAATTGTTGTACATGTCTTGTTACTTTAGGCTGATAGCTTCGCAGTTTTTGCATCGCCGAGCCGTGATGTTCAGGGTATACTTCTATCATTTCTTCCGGTTTTTCCTCCGGCTCTTCCGCCTGTTTCATCATGACGAACTGATTCAACGGGCCGCCGAGCAATCGTTCAAGCGCCGCCATTGCTTCCGGCGCTTCAATTGATCCGACTCCCGCCTGTTTCATCCGTTCTTGATATTCGGCAGATGATACGATTCCGACACTGCCCCAGTAGCTCCAATTCATCACTGCCGCCGAATACGGCCGAACTTGAGCCAAATGAGCGGCAAAGGCATCTTTGAAACTGCATCCGGCAGCATAATTGCTTTGTCCGGCCGCTCGTGCAAATGATTGAACAGATGAGAAGAACAAAGCAAAGTCTAGCGGCTCATTTTGGAACACGCGGGCCATATTCACGCTGACATTGACTTTTGCAGCGAGCACGCTTTTAAAACGGCTTTCCGGCATATTTTTCAGGCTCTGATCCTCTAAAACAATTGCGGAATGGATGATTCCGTTAATTTGCGGGTGCGTGCGTTTGATCGTTTCATACGCCCGTGTGAGCTCATTCGGATTTGCCGCGTCAGCTTCAATATAAATCGGCGCCGGGCCGAATTGGCTGAGTCTGTCGATTTTTTCCTGGATGGCGCTGTTATGTTTTCGTCTGCCGATCCAAACGACTCGCGCCTGATATGTTTTCACGGCATATTCGCTCCATGCCTCGCCGATGCCCCCCGCACCGCCGATGACGACATAAACGCCGCCTTGTTGGTAAGCGGGCCGGCTTGACACCGGCTGCTGTACAGGAATAAGGCGCTGTTTGTACCAGTGATTGTTCCGGTACGCCCATGTATTGCCTTGCTCATCAAACGGCGCTGAGAACAGCTCCGCCTTTGAAACATCTTCCGGACATCCGGCATCAATCAGCCTTGTTTGCCAGTTCGGATACTCTTTTGCGAGCGAGCCGACCAAACCGTGAATGCCTGCATGAGCCGGATCAATCATGTCCGCCGGCTGTACGGACTGTGTTTTTATTGTGACTGCAGTCAAGCTGATTCGCTTGCCTCCATATCCTAAAGCAAGCATGGCCTTAATCACTCTGTACATCTGGATGACGCCCGTATCCTGAGCTTTTACCATGTCATCAGCGCTGTGAAAAGGAGCGATCCATACGATATGCCCGAAAGACCCTCTTGCTTTCAGTTCAGCCGCAACAGCCTCTATTTCATCCTCCGGGTTGATATGAAGCCGTTTCGCAGAAGGATGATGCAATTGAAAAACCGCGCTTTCCTCATCCCCCGCGATAAAGACAACCTCTTCCGTCTTATATGCCGGGCTTTGATCACGGAATTCCGCGAGATCCCACACCGGAGCCAGAAGGTTTGCTCCATTTAATGATGTTTCCGGCGCGGGGCCTTCCATCATTCTGGAAGAAATCCCTTTAATTCTGACACAGACCCGGCCGGTCTCATCGCATAAGTCAATGTCCAGCCGCTGTATTTTTTCATCCGTTCCCCGGGAGCTGACATACGCCCACATGCTTGTCGTGCACGGACTGAAAATGTCCAGTTCTTCAAGGGCGAACGGCAGTGACAGCTGGTTATCATCTGCGTGCAGCTTCAGACCGATTGTCGCTTGCAAAGCTGAATCAAGCATACACGGGTGAAGAACGTATTGATCTGCCGTTTCTTCGAGGAAGGAAGGCAGCCGGAGCTCAGCTAATGCTTGATTGCTTCCGATATGAATGTGCTGAATTCCTTGTTGTGCTGGACCGTAGTCAATGCCGATTTTGCTGAATAAGCCGTAACACTGTTCAGAAGTCAGTATACTGAGGCCGCATTGAGCTTTCAGTGCGCCTATATCACGGTGCGGAGCCTCCCCGGCGCTGAGAATGCCGGCAGCCCCCTGACAGTGTATCTGCCTGCCGCTTGCTTCTGTTTGTGAATCCGTGTAAATGTCATACACGATTTCACCGTTTTCCCTCGGGTTCAGGCTGATTTGCGCTTCAATCGGGCGGTTTCCCGCTTCGATCGGCCGAACCCAAACGATGTTTTTCAGGCGGGTGACAGACGGACGTTCCTTTTGCCCTTTGACTGCCTGAGCAACCGCCGCCCTAGCCATTTCCAAGTAGGCGACGCCCGGCATAACCGGCTTGCCTTTAATAAGATGATCGGTGAAAATCGTCTCTTGTCCCGTAAATTCGGATCGGTACCGCTGCTCTGTTAAATCTGATACATTTTCGTGAAGCAGCGGGTGCAGCACCCGCGACGTCGGCACAGCTTGCGGTTTCTCTGCTTTCGGCCGATTGTCCGTGATCCAGTACCGCTCTTTCGCAAACGGGTAAGCAGGAAGACTCATCCGTTGGGGCTTGATATCTGAATATAAGCCGTCCCATTTGATATCCGCGCCCTGCACCCATAATTCCGCAAGCTTATCATTCTCTCGGCGGCTTATCAGCTCTTCGATATCCGCTTCGCCGTTTGCGCCTGCCAGAATGGATTTCAAGGAGGTTTTACCCGCTTTTCCTTTATAAATGCCCGCTATATCATAACGTCCTTTCGCACAGCTCTTTAGCTTGTCCCGCAGTTCTTCGGCCGAGGAAGCGATAATAGCCGCTCTTTCTTCCATCGCGTCACGTCCCTGCTGAAGCGTGTAAGCAACATTGGCAAGATCCGCATCCGTAAAAGAAGCTTGCGCCAGCTGCTGCGCCTGTTCCTGCAGACGCTCTTCTTCTTTGGCCGACAGCACAAAGATTTGAGGGTGTGTGAAAACAGCTGTTTTTCTTTCTTCCTTCGGGATATATTCTTCAATGACGACATGGGCGTTTACGCCGCCGATGCCGAAAGAACTGATTCCCGCACGGCGCGGCAGATGATTGCCGTTTTCGTCCTTTAATGCCGTCCATTCTCTTTTTTCCTGTACGATGTAAAACGGACTGTCTTTCAGCTTGATATATGGGTTGATGACCTCGCTGTGGAGGCTTTTTGCAAGTGTTTTATGCTTCATCTGCATCAGCACTTTGATCACACCCGCGACACCGGCTGCCAGTGACAGGTGGCCGATATTGGTTTTGGCCGATCCCAGACCGCAGTGACTCGCGTAAACGGCGGAATCGCCTGTTTTTTCGTACAGCTTTTGAAAGGCGGATTTCAGGCCGTTGATTTCGACCGGATCGCCAAGCTCCGTTCCGGTTCCGTGCGCTTCTATATAAGTGACGGTCCTCGGATCAATGCCTGCTTTGTCATAAGCCGTTCTGACGACTTCCGCCTGGGCTTTCGGGTTCGGTGTCGTCAAGGAGTTCGCGCGTCCGCCGTGGTTGACCGCGCTGCCTTTAATGACACCGTAGATATGATCGCCCGCTTTTTCCGCTTCTGACAGCTTTTTCAAAAACAGAATTCCGGCACCTTCACTGACGGCAAATCCGTCCGCCCTGTCGGAGAACGTTTTACATTTCCCTTCTTTGCTCAGAGCGCCGGCTTTGTCATAAGCGATGTGGCCTTGCGGTGTGACGACAGTATTCACGCCGCCGGCGATCGCCATATCGCAGTTCCCGTTTTCAATGGCGCATACGGCGTGATGAATCGCGACCAGCGAGCTGGAACAAGCCGTGTCGATCGGTTCACTCGGCCCGTGCAGATTAAGCATATAGCTGACGCGGTTCGGCCCCGCTGACGGACTCATATTTGCGGCTGACGCACCGCCGATATCCAGGTCGGAAAACAGTGAGCCGTATCCGGTATTCCCCGTGCCGATATACAGGCCTGTTTTCGTGCCGGAAAGGCTTTTAGCGGAATATCCCGCATCTTCTATCGCTTTCCACGCATACATCATTAACAAGCGCTGCTGGGGATCCATCTGTTCGGCTTCCAGCGGTGAAATTCCGAAGAACAGCGGATCAAAATCCGCAACTCCGTCGATAAATCCGCCCCACTTTACATTTGTTTTGTTGGCTTCATTAAGCGGGTCACCGTAATACTCACGCCAGTCCCAGCGATCCGCCGGAACCTCTGTTATACAATCTTTTCCCTCTTCTAAGTTGCGCCAATACTCATCAATATTTGCGGCCTTTGGAAACACTCCGCTCATGCCGACAATGGCGATCGGTTCCGGTTTATGTTCAGCCGCAGTCTGAACAGGCTGTACGGCAGTTTTTGCAAATCGTTTGTTACCTGCCAGTCTGATGCCGCCATCATCAGTTACGCCGCTTTGTTTTTCTTCTTTCGGCTGTGTGCTGCCGGCAAATTGTGTTTGATAGTCTTCTGCTAAATGATGCGCCAAGGCTTGAATCGTCGCATATTCAAAAAATACGGTCGGTGTCAGATCAAGCTGATAAGTGTCATTCAGCTTGTTGGCGAATTCCGTCAGCGTAATGGAATCAAATCCGTATTGATTAAACTCCAATTCGATATCGATTTCTTCAATGTTTATTTTCAGAAGCCCGGAAACCTCTTTTGCCAGCAATTCCTGAAGTTTTGCCGTCAGGTCTTTCGGCGCAGGCGTTTCATCCGTTTTCTTAACCGGTGCAAAAGCGGCTGCAGGAGTCTTTTGAAGCAGCTTTTCCCGCATTACGGCGCGGTTTCCTTCCATGACGAGCACGCTTGTTTTCCCCGTGCTCCATGCTTTGTAAAGAGCTTCTATTCCGGTCTCAGTGCGCATCGGCGTTACACCGGTTCTTTTTTCGGTGAGCTTCGCCATTTCTTCATTGACTTGCATTCCGCCGTCTTTCCAAAGCGGCCAATTGACCGACAATGTATGTCCGTGGCGGTACATTGCCGTAACCAGCGCGTTGCGGTATGCCGCATAGCTGTCCATAAATGCGTTTGCCGCCGCGTAATCCGCCTGTCCCGCATTCCCGGTGACGCCGGAAATGGATGAGAAAACGATGAAAAAGTCCAGCGCTAAATGCTCGGTTGCTTCATCAAGGTTGACAAATCCGTCCGTTTTAGGAGCCAATACACTGTAAAACTCTTCGGTTGTTTTCTTTGCGATATACTGATCTTTCATCACACCCGCGCTATGAATGATGCCGTGAAGGCCGCCATATTCCGTCTCAATTGTTTTGACCAGGTCTGCCGCAGTTTGAGCGTCTGTTACGTCAGCCTGCTTGTATTCCGCTTTTGCTCCGAGTGATTCAAGCGATTGCAGCTGCATCCGCTGTTTCTCGCTTAAAGCGGAACGGCCTGTCAAAACCAGTGTCGGCTCTTTGACTTTGCGGGCGATTTCTTTCGCGAAAATAAAGCCTAAGCCCCCGGCTCCTCCGGTAATGAGATAAATGCCTCCGTCGTTCCACGGAATGCGTATTTTGCCGCCGGACACGGCCGTTTCTTTGACATCTGCGCTGTATCGGATGCCGTTTTCATATTTGATATGGCTGTCATCAGCAGCCCGTATTTTATTCTCTCTGATGATGTCTGTGATTCTGCCGTTTTCCGCCGGTTCTATTTCAATCAGCTGGGTTTTCAGTTTTTTATGTTCCAGGCCGGCTGTTTTTAACAGAGCTGAAATCCCTGAGAGCAGCTGATGCTTATCTGTTTTAGAGAGAACCGTCTGGATGAGGACGTCTCCATCCGTCTCTTCCTTCAGCAGTTTTTGCAGCGTCTCCAATATCCGTCCTGTATAATCACGGAAGCGCGCCGCCGCTTTCCCGTGCGGGGAGGTCATTTCAATACATTCAGCTCCCGCGGCTTCAACGGCTTGTTTCAATCCTGCGTCTGTGTCACAAAGCAACACGATATGCCGGGCAAAAACCGGTTCCGTTTGAACGGCGGTTTCATCGCTTCGGGTCCATACCGGCTCAAGCATGAGCGTTTCCGGAGCTTTTTCTTTTTTCTCAGGTTCTTTTTCAGCCGTTCTGAATGACAAACCTTTCAGCCTTACGCAAACCTTGCCGTTTTCATCACAAATATCAAGATCGCGTTTTTCAATCTGGCCGGCTTTGTGGTCTTCTGAAAGTCTGGCGTAAACCCACATCTCCGCAGCGCATGCGCTGAATACTTCAAGCTCCTGAACCGCAAACGGAAGCATCAGTTTTTCATCATTTGTTCCGGTTAATATGCTTGATGCCTGCAATGCAGAGTCCATTAAGCCCGGATGCATGACATACTCCTGTACCGTGTCCGCACAAGCCGCATCAAGTGACAGTCTGCCCAATACGAAATCATCACCTGTATAAATCGCTTTGACACCCCGGAAAGCCGGGCCGTAATCAAAACCGATTTTGCGGTACATATCGTACACTTCATCTGCAGAAAACGGTGTCTCGGCGGATTCTGATCTCAGCTTTTGGAGATCAATGACCGGAGCCTTTGCGTCAGGGCGGACTGATACTGCCCCTTGGCTGTAAACAGACGGCTGATCTGTGTCCCGGCCGCTGTAAATGTCGAATTGAACGTCATTTGCCGTTTCAGGAATGAGACGGATGTTGACATGAACCGGCTCGTCTTCAATGGTGATCGGCCGCACCCAAACCGTATTCTTAAGCTTGACGCTTCCTTGTCCGGCCGGAACTTCAGATGCCTGTTCCATTGCTGCGCGCGCCATTTCAAGATGTGCCACTCCCGGTAAAATCGGCACGCCTTTTACAACATGGTCCGCAAGGTAAAATTCTTCTCCTGTATAGATTGAGCTGAACCGCTGTTCTGCAAGGTTTGAAGTATTTCTGTGCAGAAGCGGATGAAGCGCGTCTTGTTTTCCGGCAGATACAGTGCTTGTTTTTTCGTGTTTTCCGGTATGTTTCGCCGCCCAATAACGGTCTTTTGCAAAAGGATACGACGGCAGGCTCATGCGTTTAGGCGGCCGGTCTCCATACAGCTTCGCCCAATCGACGTTCAGCCCTTTGACCCATAATTCAAGCAGCTTCGCGTATTTGCCGCGGGCCATCCATTTTTCAACGGCTTCTTGAATTTCTTCATCTTCCGTCAGCATTTGCAGCGTGCCTTTGTCTATTCTTCCTCTGTACAAGTCCGCGTGCTTATCTCCAGTGATAAACTGTGACAGTTTTTCCTGCAGTTCTTCTGCGGATCCGGCAATAACCGCCAGGCGTTCTTCCATGGCGTCCCTTCCGATTTGGAGGGTATATGCCATAGAAACGAGGGAGGATTGATCGTACCGTTTTTCAGTAAGCGCACGTTTCAGCTGTTTTGCCTGTTCTTTCAGGCGTTTTTCATTTTTGGCGGACAGAACGAAAAGACATGGATCGATATGAGAATCATCTGCTTCCTCTCTGTCTTCTGGGATGTATTCTTCGATGACGACGTGGGCATTTACGCCTCCGATGCCGAATGAGCTGATGCCCGCGCGGCGCGGCTGTTCGTTCCCGCGTTCGTCCGTCTGCGTCTTCCATTCCATCGTCTCCCGCACCAGATAAAACGGGCTGTCTTCAAGCTGAATGTACGGATTTACCGTCTCACAGTGGAGACTTTTTACTAGTGTCCGATGCTTCATCTGCAGCAAAATTTTAATAATGCCCGCTGCTCCCGCGGCAAGGGATAAATGGCCGATATTCGTTTTGACCGACCCTAAGCCGCAATAGCCGGCCGCTTTCTCTTTTCCGTCTGCAAACGAGCTGAACGCTTGTTTCAGGCCGTTAATTTCAACGGGATCTCCCAGTTCTGTTCCGGTGCCGTGCGCTTCGATATAAGAGACTGTTTTCGGATCAATGCCCGCTTTTTTATATGCGGCTTTAATGACTTCCGCCTGTTGTTTCGGGTTAGGCGTTGTTAAAGATGCCGCGCGGCCGCCGTGATTCACCGCGCTTCCTTTAATGACGCCATAAATGTGGTCCCCATCCGCCTCAGCGGCTTTCAGCTTTTTGAGGAAAAAGAGACCGGCTCCTTCACCATGGGCAAAACCGTCAGCCTGATCAGAGAACGTTTTGCATCTTCCTTCTTTACTCAGCGCGCCCGCTTTGTCAAAACTGATATACACATCCGGAAGAACAATCGTATTGATTCCTCCCGCCAAAGCCATGTCGCACGTTCCTTCTTCAATTGAAGAAACGGCATGGTGTATGGCAACGAGCGAGCTTGAGCAGGCGGTATCAATCGGTTCGCTCGGCCCGTGCAGATTGAGCGTATAGCTGACACGGTTCGGTCCGACAGACGGACTTGTATTCGCCGCGGATGACCCTTCAATCTCCGCATCGGCATTGGCTAAAAGCGAACCGTAGCCGGTATTTCCGGTCCCGATAAACACACCTGTTTTTGTGCCTGAGAGACTCTTTGACGCATATCCGGCATCTTCAATCGCTTTCCACGCGTGCGTCAGCAAGAGTCGCTGCTGAGGGTCCATTTGCTCCGCTTCCCGCGGTGAAATCCCGAAAAACAATGGATCAAATTCAGCAATTCCGTCAATAAACCCGCCTTGGTTGACGTTTGTTTTATTGGCTTCTTTTGCGGGATCCCCGTAATAGTCCCGCCAGTCCCAGCGGTCTTTCGGAATCTCGGTCATGCAGTCTTTGCCTTCTTTCAGGTTCTGCCAGTAAGCTTCAATGTCTTCTGCCATCGGGAAAATCCCGCTGATGCCTACGATTGCGATCGGTTCCGGCCCTTGGTCCCGCTGCACTGTCTGCGGAAGTGTCTCAGGCAGAGTGCGGCGTCGCTTAACGGCCGGGCGCGTGATTTGAGTCTCTTTTACCGGTCTTGCCGATTGAACCGTTTTTGTATTTACCGCAAACCGTCCGGCAAATTCCTCTTCGTATTCACTGATTAAATGAACGGCAAATTCATGGATTGTCGGATGATCAAAGAAAATCGTCGGCGTTAATGTAAGCCGGTACGTTTTGTTTAACTGGTTCGTAAACTCAGTCATCGAGATAGAATCCAGCCCGTATTTTGTCATTTCTTCATGAGGATCAATTTTGTCAATGTTTACTTTTAACAGTGAGGCCGTCTGCTGTTTTAACAGATGCTTCACTTTTTCAAGCAGGCTGTCAGCATCAATGTCATGACGTACGCCGGTCTCTGTTTCCGGATGATCATTCTCTTTGCGGAACAGTTTTGCTATCATGTGTTTCACATCTCCTTCAAGAACCGTCATCCGGGCTGTCCCGCTCATCAAGCCTTGATATAAAGCCTTGATGCCGGCATCTGTGCCGAGCGGTGCGATTCCCGCCTCCTGCATCAGCATATCTTCCGTCTGCTTTCCTGCCTGCATTCCGCCTTCTTTCCATAACGGCCAGCTGACAGAAAGCGTCTTTCCGTATCTTTGTCCTGCGGCTTGTAAAGAACGGCGGTACTCGGCATACATCTCCATAAAGACATTTGCAGACGCATAATCAGCCTGGCCGACGCTTCCAAGCACACCTGATAAGGATGAAAAGACAATAAAGACATCTAATTTCTCATGTTGTGACGCTTCATCAAGATACACAAGGCCCTTCACTTTCGGAGCGAGAACGTGTTGGTATTCCTCTGCCGTCTTCTTCACCATGTAGTTGTCTTTTATAATGCCGGCACTGTGAACAATCCCGTCCAGCTTGCCGTGCCGTTTGCGTATATTGCGGATCAATCGGTATACTTCTGCTTCGTCCGTGACATCGGTCTGCTCGAAGAAAACAGAAGCGCCGGCAGCACGTACTGTTTCCAGCATGTCTTTCTGCTTTTCTCTGAGAGCGGACCGGCCGGTTAGTATGATGACGGTGTCTTTTGTACGGTTTGCGATCTCTTTTGCAAAAATCAGACCTAAACCTCCCGCACCTCCTGTAATGAGATAAACGCCTTCGTCTTTCCACGGAATGTCCGGCTCCGCTTGAGAAATATCCATCTCTTCCCAATCAGCGGCAAAGCGCTTGCCGTTTTCATATTTCACATGGACGCTTTCGGCATGCATACGGTTTTCGGACGCTTTTTCCGCTATGCCTTCAGCACGTTCTTCCTCCTCGGCTTCGATCATTTGACAGATCAGCTTGGAATGTTCAAGGCATGCGGTTTTGAAGAGGCCGGTAATGCCTGAGAACACCTGCTGTAAGCCTGCTGACCGCGTAACAGCCTGAAAAAGAACGCGGCCCTTCGGCTTGCTTTTCATTATGGTTTTGATATGGTCAAACAGCTGGCCCGCATAAGAATGATACCGCTCTGCAATAGATGCGGGACGATCGTCCAAGATAATGACGCTTGCATGTTCAAGCTTTGCTTCCACGGCCTGTTTTACAGCTTCATCGTACTCACAAAGGAAAATGATATGCTCTTCATACGAAGGCTCGTGGGCCGCCGGTTCCGGCTGCTCTTTCCAGACCGGTTCAGCGAGCAATGTGTCCGTACGGCTGACCGAAATGCCGGCACCCGCGTTTTCTTCCATGATCCGCGTTGAGAAACCTCTCATCCGCACACAAAGCCCGCCGTTATTGTCATATAGATCAATATCGGCTTTTTGGATAGGATCGCCGGCTTTATTGTTCGCACTGAATGTGACGTGCACCCACATATCATCAGCGCACGGCTTCAGAACGTCCAGCTCCTCTAAAGCAAACGGCAATGCGGCTTTGAATGGTTCCCCGCTTTCTGTAAGCAGCGCTCTCGTCACGTTTTGCAAATATTCGGCGGCCTGAAGCGCACCGTCCATCATACTCGGATGAAGGATATAATCAGCTTTTGTATGAGAGACGGATTCAGGAAGCTTCAATTTAGCAAGCAGCCGGTCTTCGCCTTTGTATACAAGCTGCACCCCTTTGTATCCGGGCCCGTAATCAGCACCGATCATTCCTTTGTAAAACGCTTGAGATTCGATTGTTCCCTGTGTGCACCGGCGCTTCAGCTGCTCAATATCCGCCGCTTCCTCCGGTTCCTTCCGGATGATTTCAGCGATGCCCTGATTATAAAGAGGAGCTTCTTCACCGATAGAATCGTTACCCCCGTACATTCTGTAATGAATCTTTCCGTCCTCTTCTTCATAAAGTCCGATATGGACACGGACAGCCTCCTGATCGGCTATCACCGGGCGGACCCATACAATATTCTTTAAGCGCAGGCCCAGAGAATCCTCTGTTGCCCCGCCGATGCTTTTCTCCGCCGCGGCCCGTGCCATCTCAAGGGTAACGGCAGCCGGCACGATCGCCATTCCTTTAATGATATGCTCGGCAATAAAATACTCTTTTCCCGTGAATTCCGAACTGAACCGCTGCTCCTGCAAGACAGATGTATTCTGATGTACCAACGGATGCAAAAGTTTGGTATCCGTTTGCTTCACAGTTTCCTCCGGCCAGAAGCGCTCCTCTGCGAACGGGTAGGTCGGCGCACTGATTCTTTGCGGCGCGGAATCCTGATACAATAAGCCCCAATCGACACGCGCTCCTTCAACCCAGAGCGCCGCGAGTGCTTTCAGCTTTTCATCCCGTGTCTGACATGACGCAAGCTCTTCCATCTCCTGAGCTGACACTTCTCTGCTTCTCACTTTTTCGCCCCGTAAGATGTTTTGGTCATTGCCGTTGATAAAATCCTGCAGCTGACGCTTCAAATCGTGACGATCATGACTGATAAAAACGGCTCTCTCTTCCATCGCTTCACGTCCGGTCTGATACGTAAATGCCAGATCATGCAAGGAAACATCGTTTTCGGCTTCATCCAGAAAGCCGGATAAACAAGATGCATAGGCAGTAAGACGCTGCTTATTTCTCGCTGACAGCGGAACGATAAAAGGCGGCTGTCCGTCCTTTGATCCGCTGATCGTTTTGTTTTCGTACTGTTCAAAAATGGCGTGGGCGTTTGTTCCTCCGAGTCCGAATGAGCTTAACGCTGCGCGGTGCGGCGTCTCTCTCTCCGGAAGCGGTTTTCGCTTATCCGCCACATAAAACGGCGAACCGCTGAATTTGATATTCGGATTCGGTGACGTGTAATTAATGGTAGGCGCCAGCTCCCGATGATATAAACTCATGGCGACTTTGATGCACCCGGCCAGACCTGCTGCTGTATCCAAATGTCCGATATTCGTTTTTACGGAGCCGATCCCGCAATACTGCTCCCGGTCCGTGTAACGTTTATACACTTGCTGCAGCGCGGACATTTCAATCGGATCACCCAATGTCGTTCCTGTGCCGTGCGCTTCGATATAGGAAATCGTCTCCGGGTGAATATTCGTGCTGTCTAAAACATGCTGGATGACGTCAGTCTGGCCTTTTACACTCGGTGCGTAAAAACCGACTTTATCCGCTCCGTCATTGTTCAGACCGATGCCTCTGAGCATGGCGTATATGTGATCTCCGTCCTGAACGGCTTGTGACGCCTTTTTCAGCAGAATGACGGCCGCTCCTTCTCCGCCCGCCATACCGTCGGCTGAAGCGTCAAATGCCTTGACATGCCCGTCGCTTGAAAAATTCAATCCGTTTTGGTGCACATAGCCGATGCCGGTCGCTGCATGCAGAGTTGCTCCGCCGACGAGCGCGTATTCTGATTCTCCGCTCGTTATGCTTCTATAGGCTGAATAAAGACCGACTAATGATGATGAGCAATTGGAATGAACGAAATAGCTTGGCCCTTTTAATCCGAGCTTATGGGAAACCATCGTCGGAATCGTGCCGCTCTGCGCTAACACCCATGACACATAGCCGTCGGGAGATTCATGGCCTTCTGTCGTTTTTTCCGGCAAAAGCGACCGATACGAATTATTGCTTGCCGACATATATACGCTTGTCTTCGGAATCTCTTTCGATACATATCCCGCGTCCTCGACGGCTTTCCAAGAATGAACCAGCAGAAGCCGAAGCTGAGGGTCCATAAATTCTGCGTCTTTCGGAGAAATGTGAAAGAACTCAGGGTCAAAGAGATCTTTTCCTTCTATCGTCGATAATGCCGGCACATAGTCGGGATTTTCGATCAAATCTTCAGGCACGCCGGCTTTCCGAAGTTCTTCTTTCGAGTAGAACCGGACGCTTTCTTTTCCTTCTCTTAACTGCTTCCAAAACTCATGATGATTTTTCGCGCCGGGGAACTGGCAGGAGATCCCCACTATCGCCACACTGTCATCAAAGTAAGACGGCATCCCGTTTTGCGGTGTATGTTCTTTTTCTCTTTCATCTTGGCCGGACACCTCTGATTCAGCTGCCTGTTTTGTTTCAACAATAAATCGGCTGATCGCCTTTATGGTAGAGTGTTCGAATAAATCCGTGACGGTAAAATCGCATTCCAGCTCCTGTTTAATGCGTTCTGCCGCCGCAACAGCCAGAAGCGAGTCGCCTCCCACATCGAAAAAGCCGTCTTCGATTTTGATGCCCGCCGTATTCAGCAGGTCTTCCCATATTGCGGTCACTTTCGCTTCCGCTTCTGATAACGGCAGTCTGCCCGTCTTTTCAGACCGGTGAACGATTACCTTGCGCTGTTTTAGGTCTTTGCGGTTCACTTTTCCGCTCGGTGTTAACGGCAGCGCATCCAGGCGGATAAAATGGGCGGGCGCCATATAATCCGGCAGGCTTGATAAAAGATGGTTGCGGAGCGCTTTTTCATCTGCCGTATGACCGGAGCGGGCCATATAATAAGCAATCAGCTTTTTATGTCCGTTCTTTTCCTGAACAACTACCGCCTGGTCAAGAATGTCCGGATGTTCGTTCAATTTCGTTTCAATCGCTCCCAATTCGATGCGGAAGCCGCGGATTTTCACCTGACTGTCAATCCGGCCGGCATATTCTATGTTTCCGTCAGGTAGCCATCTGGCCAAATCACCTGTTTTGTAAAGCTTTTCTCCTTCACTAAACGGATTATCAATAAATGATGCCGCCGTCAGCTCAGGCTGATTGTAATAACCTCTGGCCAGACCGGCGCCGGCCACGCAAAGCTCCCCGGCCACACCGTCAGGGACGGGGCTGAGCTTTTCATCGACGATATAAAGCCGCGTATTGTGAATCGGTTTCCCGATCGGCGTATTCCTGCTTGTGATTTCCTTTTGGCCGCAGCTGTAGTAAGCGGCATAAATGGATGTTTCCGTCGGGCCGTATATGTTTTCAATTCTGGCATGTTTGAAGATGGAAACTGACTTTTTAACTAAATCTTTCGGAAACGCCTCACCGGCCACCATCACATATTTCACAGGGCCGTCTTCTGTAAATGCCGTATGCCGCTTTACCGTTTCCAGAAATACATTAAACACGGCGGGCGCAAAATTCAGATGCGTGACCTGGTGGGTTTGGATGTATTCCATGCAAAGCTGCGGATTTTTTTCTGCACCAGGCGGCAAAATGACAAGCCGTCCGTTTCCGATAAACCAGCCGAATAATTCAGAAATCGAAACGTCAAATACGTAATTCGTTTTTAACAAATAGGCATCCTCTTGTGCGACCGGATACTCAGCTTCCAAAAACTGCAGCGTATTCATGATGGCTCTGTGCTCAACCATGACGCCTTTCGGTTTTCCCGTGCTTCCGGACGTATATAGAATATAAGCGAGATGATACGGTTTTGAACGCGGCGTCAGTTTTGCCCCGCTGACAGAACGTCCGCTGTTTTCAATTTCCACCGTGCTCACACCGCCGATGGCCAACTGTTCAATCATGCCGCGCGTCTTTGCTTGCGTTAATACGATCGAAACGCCGCTGTCAGTCAACACGTGCGCCATCCGTTCGTTTGGAAAAGCCGGGTCCAGCGGCACATACGCGCCTCCCGCTTTTAAAATGGCGAGGATGCCGATGACCATCTCAAAAGAACGCTCCGTACAAATGCCGACCGGGCATTCCGGTGTGACGCCCTTTTCTTGCAGGTACACAGCGAGCGCCGTGCTTCGTTCATCTAATTCGCGATATGTAAGACTGTTTTCACCGAATGTGACGGCTTCTCTGTCAGGGTGGCGTCCGGCTTTTTCTGCAAACACTTCATGAATGCAGCGCTCATTCGGCTGATGGGATAAACGGCTTTCATCCCGTTTTTGATTGAGCAGGCCGGAACAGGCTTCAAAAGCGATCTCCGGATCAGAAAGCACCTTTTCTGCCAGTTTCATATAATGCTCCGCCATTCGTTCGATGAAAGAAGGGCTGTAGACATCCGGGTTGTACAGAAATTGCAGGACGGTTCCCGTTTCTTTTTTATAGACTTCAAGCGCAAGCTCAAATTCGCCTTCCTGATGAATGTCTTCTATCATTTCAATGCCGAGTGATTGATATAGTTCCGCCAGCTTTTCCGCTCCTTCTGTCCGGAAGAAGTTTTGATAGAAAAACGCGGTTTGAAAAACAGGCGACACCGCAGGCGAGCGTTCCGTCTTCAATTCTTTTACAAGCGCGGGAAACGGATACGCGGCATGGTCCAGCCCTTCTGCCAGTGTCAGCTGCAGCTCCTTCAAAAACGACGTAAAAGATTTGGCGCCCGTCTCCCTGCTTCTGACCGCGATCATATTAATAAAGTATCCGATGACAGATTCAAATTGAGCCTCAGAACGCCCCATCGTCGGCATGCCGACGAT
>NZ_LLZC01000008.1 GCF_001461825.1 Bacillus velezensis
ACAGGAGCAACAGGAGCAACGGGAGTAACAGGAGCAACAGGAGTAACCGGATCAACAGGAGTAACCGGCGCCACTGGAGATCCCGGCGCGACTGGAGCAACCGGCGCCACGGGAGTAACGGGAGCAACCGGAATAACCGGAGAAACCGGGGAAACCGGAGTAACGGGAGTAACCGGGAATACTGGAGCGACGGGAGTAACAGGCTCGACCGGAGTAACAGGCGCAACTGGGATAACGGGAGCCACGGGAGAAATCGGAGCCACCGGGATAACGGGAGCCACTGGAGTAACCGGAGCGACCGGAGTAACCGGAGCAACCGGGGATACTGGAGCGACCGGAGTAACAGGTGCTACCGGTGTAACCGGGGATACTGGAGTAACGGGAGCCACCGGGCTCACCGGCCCAACCGGAGTAACGGGAGCCACCGGAGCTACTGGACTAACCGGAGCAACCGGCGCCACGGGAGTAACGGGAGCCACTGGACTAATCGGAGAAACCGGAGTAACGGGAGTAACCGGGGATACTGGAGCGACCGGAGTAACAGGCGCAACCGGAGTAACAGGCTCGACCGGAGTAACGGGAGTAACCGGAGATACTGGAGCAACCGGGATAACGGGAGCCACGGGAGTAACCGGAGTAACCGGAGCGACCGGAATAACGGGATCAACTGGAGCAACCGGGGTAACGGGATCAACTGGAGCAACCGGGGTAACGGGAGTAACCGGAGATACTGGAGCGACTGGGGCAACGGGAGCCACTGGAGTAACCGGAGTAACAGGTGCTACCGGTGTAACCGGGGATACTGGAGTAACAGGAGCCACCGGAGTAACGGGATCAACTGGAGTAACCGGGGTAACCGGAGTAACAGGGGCCACCGGAGTAACAGGGATAACGGGAGCCACTGGAGTAACCGGAGCGACCGGAGTAACCGGAGCAACCGGAGCCACGGGGATAACCGGAGCAACTGGATTAACCGGCGTCACCGGGGTAATGGGGGCAACTGGGGCAACAGGAGCAACCGGAGTAACGGGCTCGACCGGTGTAACCGGAGCAACCGGGGTAACGGGAGTAACCGGAGATACTGGAGCCCCCGGAGTAACAGGCGCCACCGGAGTAACCGGAGCGACCGGAGTAACAGGTGCTACCGGAGTAACCGGAGTAACCGGCGCCACGGGGATAACCGGAGCAACCGGAGCAGGCGCGATCATTCCTTATGCTTCAGGTCTTCCCACTGCCGTGACGACCATTGCCGGCGGATTAATCGGAACGGTGAGCCTTGTCGGGTTCGGCAATTCTGTGACGGGCGTCAATGTCGGAGGGGGAGGTGCAATTGATCTTACCGGGGCCGGAGGGACTCTGCTGAACTTTGCTTTTTCTGCTCCGAGAAGCGGAACCATTACATCAATTGCCGCCTATTTCAGTACAACCGCAGCATTGTCGCTTGTCGGCTCGACTGTTACGATAACCGCACAATTATACAGTTCCACAGTGCCGAACAATACGTTCACGCCGATCCCCGGAGCATCCGTCACTTTAGCTCCTCCCCTCACCGGCATATTGTCAATCGGCAGCATCAGCAACGGAATCACGACAGGGCTGAACATTGCGGTAACTCCTCAAACCCGGCTGTTAATGGTATTCTCCGCCACTGCGACCGGCCTTTCGCTTATTAATACAGTGGCGGGATATGCAAGCGCGGGAGTTACGATTTCTTAAGTGAAAACGGCCAGACTGGTGCGGATCATCTAAGCTTGGAGAAGATATCACTTTTTCTTCAAGCTTTTTTGTTTTTACTTTTTGGGTAAATAAAGGCTGACGGGAATTTCCCGACAGCCGGCAGAAGTATTTACAAGCCTTCTGAAGTTAATCAGTATCTTAATGAAGACGTTTTTAGTGAGTTCGAATCATCCGTTGTGCCGGGAGTGTGGATCATCATCGAAACAGCGGTGCCCTCATCCGGGGTGCTGGTGATCGTCAATTCACTTCCGCAAAAATGCTTCAGCCGCCGATTGATATTTTTCAAGCCGACACGGCGATTAACATCAGAAGACAAAATATCTTCCTGTATGTCCGGCATGATGCCGGTTCCATTATCCTCCACTTTGATTAAATACGTGTTTTCGCCTTGTTTTTTCGCTGTCAGCTTTATCCGTCCGCCGCCTCTTTTCTTACTGATCCCGTGATGAACGGCGTTTTCCACCAATGGCTGTATCATTAAAGGCGGAAGGGGGAAGTCAATGTCCTGTTCAATATCAAAAGAGATATCAAGCCGTTTGCCGAAGCGTGTTTTTTCTATAGAAAGATATGACGTAATGATAGAAAGTTCGTTTCTGAATGAGCTGATGTCCGAAGTGTTTTGAAAATCAAAACTCATCCTTAAATAGTTTGTAAATGCAGCAGTCGTTTCCCGGGCTTTTTCAATATCCAAATGGCTGAGCGCGATGATCGTATTTAATACATTGTAAAGAAAATGAGGCTTAATTTGCGACTGAAGAAAAGCCATTTCCAAATTTGTGGCTTGGTGAGCCGTATGCTTCATCAAAATTAAATTTTTAATACGCGCGGTGAATTCAGAGTAATGATAAGGCTTTTGTAAAATGTCGTTTGCTCCGGCATGAAACGCCTTGTATTTGTCATGGCTGATAATGGCTGCCGTAACGATAAGAACCGGCAGATCGACCATGCTGAATCTTTCGCGGATGATTGTGCAGACTTCAAAACCCGTCATGTCGGGCATCATCAAGTCTAATATGACCAAGTCAAGCTTCGAGGAAGAGACAGCTTGAAGCGCCTCTTTTCCGCTTTTTACTGCGATTACGTTATAAGGAACACCTTCCAGCATATCCGTTAAAATTTTCAAACTCTCGATGTTATCGTCGACGATCAGAATCGTCGGAGCATCGATTTTTTCTGAGTGATAAGGCGTGACCAGCGAAATATCCGACATTCTCTGTCCGGGCTGTGATTTAGGAAGTTCGGTCTTTGCTTCCGGTAAAGAATCAATTTGAGCGGCGGGTAACGTAAAATGAAAGGCTGATCCTTGCGCCGCCGCTGACTCCGCCCAGATGTCCCCGTTTTGGAGCTTGACGAGCTGTTTCACAATACTTAAACCTAAACCCGTTCCATCTTCTTCCGTCCCTTCCGCTTGCTGAAAAGAATCAAAAATGGTTTCAAGATCAGCCTCAGGAATGCCGCTGCCGGTATCGGCCACCGTGATTTGAATCATTTTGTCATTCAGGCTTTCAGCAGAAAGAATAATGTTCCCCTCGGATGTGTACTTGATTGCGTTTTCAACAAGATTGGTTAAGATTTGCCGGAAACGGTTTTCATCTGCAAGCACCAAAGGGAGATCGTCCGGCACATGATTAAGAATGGCAAGTTTTTTATGTTTGGATAAAAGCCGGTAGAAGTTCATCTCACTGCATATGACGGCATGCACATCGACGGGAACCGGACGAATCTGCAGCATACCCTGCTTCATTTTTTCCAAATCAAGAATATCATTTACGAGATCAGAAAGTCTGTAGCCCATACGGATGATCAGCTGCATATTTTCTTTCTCTTCCTCTATCGTCTTCTTTTTTCTGCCGGCTACAAGGGTTTGGCATATATTAATAATGCTGTTCAGCGGCGTCTTGAATTCGTGTGAAGTTTTGGCGATAAATTCATCTTTCAGTTGGTCGATTTTGACTAATTTCCGTGAGAGGACTTCATTGTCCCGGAAAGCTCCGGCGAATTGCTGCGCCATCAGAAGAACCACCGCCAATAAAGCAATAACTGTCGGCAATGAATAGATCGAATTAAAAGAAAAAGCCGTTTTGCCGCTGTAAGCTGAAATGGTCGTAAGAATCACAAAAGCGCTCATCGAAACGGATGCGAGTGTAAGGTACGTGCTTCCTTTTATTTTTCTTATGGCGGCAATCGTAAAAATATATGTAATATAAAACAGGGTCGTAACGGCAAGCACAGAATGTAAAATGTATGAGAGGTGGTCAATGAAACTTCCGGACATAAAATCAGTGATCAAGATGACCCCGGATAAAGCGGTTAAAATGGTGATCGTCGTTTTTGAAACAATTTCTCTGTATGCGTAAAAGAGATAAAGAAAAACCGCCATGCTGACAAGCACGGTTGAGATGATACGCAAAGAATTCAGCAATGAAAATGAAATAGACGGAAAGAGGAGAAAGATAATTCGTTCTTTCCCGATCATAAGAATAATGGCTGAAAAAAGCAGACACATCACGGAAAAGAACAATAAATGTTTATCCTTTGTCCGTTGCAGAAAAAAGCCGAGAAAATATAAACCGGTAATGAAAAAAGCCGTAATCATAATGGAATCATTGAAAAAGGAAATTTGATTCTCGCGTATAATTTGTTCTTGAGTCCCAAACGTTATCGGTTTTGCGATCCCCCAGCCGGGAACTTTTCCGAAATTCGAAAAATGCAGGACAAGTTCATTGTCACCCTTGCGAAGCGTGAAAAAGCTGCTGTACGGTTTGTTCTGCGCCTTAAAATCAACTTTTTCTGAAGGAATGCCGCTCTGTCCGATTACTTTTCCATTAAGATAAAGGCGGTTTGAACTGTAGATAAAAGATGTGCTGATCCCCAAAACCTGATTGTCTTCATTTGATCGGATTGTCAGTTTGTACGTCCCGTAATCCACATCGGCCGTTTTTCCGAACAGCTTCACATTGACAGGGACATCAACGAGTACGGGATTTTTTCCTTTTGCTGAATGAAGCGCCTGCGGTGACAGCATCTGATTTGGATATAGAATCCATTTCCCGTTCAGCTGGACATTTCCATCCTTTTGAAAATCCCACTTTTCCAGATTGATCACTCCCTGTTCCGCTTGAGGGAGGGATGATCCTGAAAAATGATCCATGGCCATAAAAATCATAAAGAAGGCAGCATAGCCGCAAATAATCGAAATCGAAATGAATTTTTCTTTCACATCATTACTCCTTTATCCCATTCAGGGGCATTCTATTATCCTATTTAATGTACAAATATTGTAATCACAAACTTTATAATACAACAAGAGAAAGAAAAAGAATCCAACTATATAGGGCGTTGGACATGGTATAATTGAAATTATTTTCAGATATCTATATTGACGGGTGGGATGCGGTTTGAAAGCGTTAATTGTGGATGATGAGGAACTGGCATTGCTTCATTTTAATCGTATGCTTGAGCGGACAAACGCCTTTCAATCTATTATAACGTTTCAAGATCCGGCGGAAGTTCTGGAGCATTCGGAGCTTTCAGCAGCTGATGCGGTGTTTCTTGACATTGAAATGCCCGGGATAAACGGTATTGAGCTAGCTGAATCGATTCAGGAGCTCAATGAACATATTCAAGTTATTTTTATCACCGCTTATAATGAATTCGCGATCAAAGCGTTCGAATTAAATGCTGTCGATTATCTTTTAAAACCGGTTGACCATGCCCGGCTGCTGACAACTGTTGAGCGAATACGAATGAATAAAAAACTCAGGTCGGCAGACGAGAATACCGGGACGGATTATGTTATACAATGTTTTGGGAACCTGGACTTTTATCAATCGGTAAATGGTGTCAAAACATACATAACAGTCAAGTGGAGAACATCCAAAGCCCGTGAACTGTATGCATTTTTACTTCTTAATCAAGGGCGCACGGTCAGTAAAGACATGCTGATGGAAATGTTTTGGCCTGCTTATGATGTATCAAAAGCAAGCACCCAGCTCTACTCGACAATATATCAGATACGGAAATTAATCGTTCAGCTGCCCTTCAGCCAATCAATAGAAAATACCGATATAGGATACATTCTCCGGCTTTCCGGGGTAAAGGTTGATACAGTTGAATGGGAAAAAACATTAAAAGAGGCTCCTCCGCTCAGCGCAGCTGCACTAACCCGGCATATGGACATTGTCATGTCATATGAGAACCATTATCTCATGGAGAATGGCTATCTGTGGGCAGAGCCGGAAAAAGCGCGTCTTGCCCATCTGTGGCTCAGCAAAGCGTACGAACTGATTGGTTTTCTCATCCAAGAGAAGAACGATCATCAAGCGATGGACATTTGCCTGCAGGTCGAGAAAATAGAGCCCGGTGACGATAAAATTATACAATACAAACTGCAGTTATTTAATAAACTGGGAAAGGTAGAAGAGGCGATAAAGGAATACGAACGCTATAAACAATTGAAGGATAAAATCAATTGACGATTGAATGACCGGACCGGCTGATGCCGGTCTTTTTTTGTGCGTTATTTCTGAAATGATCCCATGTACAGAATTTGTATAGGCCGATTTCATACAATGTAGTTTGGTTCGGATAAGGAGAATCCCATGCTTACCGGCTTGTTCGAACGTAAGTCTATATAAAAGGGGAGGAATAAGACTTGGGAGTGAGGAAATTTTCGTTCAGCCCGAAAAAAAGCAAAAGGCTGAGGGCGGCATTGATTTCATGCTTCACGCTGTTTTTCATCTTCAGCCAGGTTGTCAGCTTTACTCCGATTGCAGCCGCTTCCGGATCAGAACAAAGCGAGAACGGGTTTTTTGATTCAGTTGCAGTCAAAGACGACAGACAGCAGACCGTTGACGGGTCAAAAGGGAGTGAGCCCGCTTTAGCATCGGGAGATAAAGTGACACTGACATACGAATGGTCACTAAAACACAAGGAAGATGCAAGTGACCGGAATATCACCATAAAGATTCCGGAAAGTTTTACATTAGATAACGATGCCGAAGGTGAGCTGACATCAGCTGATCGGGTGATCGGTATATATAAAGCTGAAGCAAAAAGCAGCACGCTGGAAGTGAAAGTGAACGATGCTGAAGCGGATGCCGGGAATGCCAAAGGCGTCATTACACTGTCGGCGAAGTTTACTCCCGACATAACAGATGAGACGAAAATGGCAAAAGCTCTTTTTCAACTGGATGCCGGCAAGACCCAGCAGGTGTTAATCCCTGTGAAGAAAGACGAAACAACGGTTTCTGATACGGAAAAAAACACTTCTTCAACACCTGCTGAACCTCAGGAAAAGACAGAGAAAAAGTCAGCATCTGCGGACGGCGGTGATAAAGCAGAACAGACAACGAAATCAAAACCTTCTGCTAAACGCAGTCAATCAAAAATGGTGATTACAAGCAAATCTGCCGCTAAAAGCCTTCAATCAGGCGGAAGCCGGATTACGCAAAATATTTTAACTGATGTGAAATTGACGGATGAAAAAGGAAAACCATATGACAAAAACAACCGTGCGAATACGAACTCTCCGGCAAATATCACCATTCAATGGGCGATTCCGAATGAGCTGGGGAAAACAATAAACGACGGTGATCGATATGAATTTGATCTGCCTAAAGAATTTATCATGCATAATGACATTACGAACCAGCCATTGACCAACGGCGATAGTACGTACGGAACTTTTTCCATTAATACGAGCGGCCATGTCATCATGACGTTTAACGGCGAGGTAAAAGAAGACACTAACGTCAAGGGGTCATTGTATGTAAACACCCAATTCAATCAGAAAGAAATAAAAGGATCAACCACACAAAAGATTAAGTTTCCGGTTAACTCTGATACGCCGGATGTAACGGTTTATTTTAAACCGAATGTCAATAAAACCATTGAGAAATCAGGGTCATTGGATAAAGGTATTAATCCCGGAAAGGTAACGTGGACGGTTGATCTTAATAAAAAAGAAGAAGAAGTTAAACATGCGAAATTGACTGAAAGCCTTCCGGACGAATTGACTTTCCGCTCTGTGAAAGTGTATGAACTCGATGTGAATATTGACGGTTCGGTGAGTCAGGGAAATGAGATAACTTCAGGTTATACCGTTGGCGAAAACGGTAATGTCACCTTCGCCGGGACGATCGATTCAGCCTGCCGGCTCATATATGACACGGAAATTAAAGATGAGGCAAAGCCGGGTAAAGGCGGAAAGATCACGCTGACAAACAAGGCGGCATTCAGCGGAGACAATGCGGAGCCGATTTCTGCGGAAGCTTCCGTAACAGCGGGTTACGGAAAAATGATAGAAAAATCTTCGACAGGTTATAAAGGAGAATCCCAAACGTTCAGCTGGGCTGTTATGTACAACTACGGTGAGAAAAAGATTGATCAATCCAAAGCCGGCATCAAGGATACGTTCGGATCAGACGATCTGCATCTTGTTCCCGGTTCATTGAAAGTCCTTCCGATTACATTCAGCCAGAACGGCAGCGAACAAGAGGGCGCCCCATTAAAAGAGGGTGAGGATTATACGCTGACTGATAACGGGAACGGCTTTGACATAAAATTCAAGCAAACTGTCACAGGAGCATATAAGATCATTTATCAATCTCAAGTCAACGATGGGGTCATTATTGACAGTCCTGTCAAATACACCAACACAGCAATGACAGATACAGGGGAATCAAAGGAAACTCCGGGAACCGCCATTCAGCAGAATCTGATCAAACATTATTCAAATGCAGACTATGAGAAGAAGACGGTTGATTGGACAATCACAGTTAACAAAAACGGTTACACAATGAAAGACTGGACGCTGGATGATCAATTCACCAGCGGAGGCCTGGCGCTCATTGACGATTCATTTCACATGCAAGACACGACTGATAACAAAACGCTGAAAGAAGGAACAGACTATACATTAACAAAAAAACCCGGAAATCAAGGCTTTACAATAGCATTGATCGGGGATTATGCAGAAACAAACAGTCAGTTTAAGATCACGTATACGACAAAATTCAACGCTGACTTTTCAAATGAAACGATTAAGAATACGGCGGAGTCGACATGGACGGATAAAAACGGCGGCAAACGCACAAATAAGGAATCGAGCGGCTTCACACCGAACAATCAGACGTCCCATAACGGATTCAAAAACGGCTCATACAACGCCGTTTCAAAAGAAATCACATGGAAAGTCGGCATCAATTACAATGGCGAACCTTCAAAAAATCCTTATATAAAAGATACGATCACAGATGGTCAGCAATTTTTGCATGGGTCGGTTGCTGTTAAAACGTATACCATCAGCAAAAACGGCTCCATCACTGAAGGAGAGTCGCTGGATTCTTCAAAATATGAAATAGAAGAGCCGTCAGACGGCAACAAAAATACGTTAATCGTACGTCTCAAAACTGATGACGCTTTACCATACCTGATTGAATTTAAAACGTCATTAAAAGGCCAGGTCATCAAACAGAATCAATACACAAACAAAGCAGAGTACTTTAATAATGACCATGCAGACCGAACGCTGACGGGTTCAGTTTCCATCGCAAACGGAGGAAACCTGATTTCGAAAGGCGGCAAGCAGAACGGAAACAATATCGATTGGAACATTAATGTCAATGCCAGCCAATCGACACTGGATGACGTAAAAGTCAAAGACACCCCGGATGAGAATCAAATAATAGATGAGGATTCTTTTAAAGTATATCAAGCAAAATATAATGAGAACGGCGTTATGAAAGACAGCAGCGGAAATCTTATTCCGGGTGATGTGAAGCTTGAAAAAGATAAGGACTATAAACTAGATATAAAAACTGACAATGCCACCGGTGAACAATCATTTGTCCTCACCTTTACCGGCAGCTATAAACAAATCGACCGCGCGTATGTCATACAATATCGTTCTCTCATTAATATTTCCGGCAGCAGCGGTCAGGTCAGCAACAAAGTGTCGATATCAGGGACAAATGTTGAGGAGCAGACCCAAGAGAACAACAGCTCAGTGTTTGTCGCCATTTCAAGCGGCGGCGGCTCAGGATCAGGAGAGAAGGGAAGCCTGACGATATCTAAAACAGGATCAGACGGAACATCTCTTTCAGGAGCCGGCTTTCAATTATGGTCTAAAGACGGCAAGCAGCTGCTGCGTACGGGCACAACAGACGATGCCGGTAAACTTGTGTTTGGGAATATCCGTTACGGAACCTATGTACTGAAAGAAATAAAAGCTCCGGACGGCTACACCATCAGCGACGCTTATGTAAACGGGGTCTCCGTTACGATTGACGGCAAATCCTCCGCAGCAGGAGCACTCTATAAAGTCATAAATCAAAAAAATAAGGTGACGCTTATCAAAAAAGACGAAAACAATAATCCTTTGGCCGGTGCTGTATTTAAGCTTGAGAAAAAATCAAGCGACGGCACCTATACTCTGATAAAAAATAATATTGAAAGCGATAAAAATGGGAAAGTTGAGATCAACGGTTTGCCCGCCGGATACTATCGGCTGATGGAGACGAAAGCCCCGTCAGGGTTTATCGTAAACACAAAAGCCATTCACTTCTCAATCGCAAAGAACGAAAAGAATCAAGTACCTGATGTTGAATTGGGATCAATGGTGAATTATAAAGGAAAAGCCGCTTTAACGAAGAAAGATGCAGACGGCCGGAATCTTGAAGGCGCAGTTTTCAAAATCATCGACAGTGATGGTAAAACGGTTCAGGAAGATCTGGTTTCAGAAAAGGACGGAAAAATAGAAACATCCGGCCTTGCACCCGGTCATTACGCCTTCATCGAAACGAAAGCGCCTGACGGTTATGTGTTAAATACGGAGAAAGTGGAGTTTACCATCTCAGAAACAGCGGAAGGAAAGCCGGAGTCAACTGACGCAGGAACGGCCGTCAACTATAAAGGCTCTGTCCAGCTGACGAAGGAAGATGCAGACGGCCGGAACCTAGAAGGCGCAGTTTTCAAAATCGTCGACAGTGATGGAAACACGGTTCAGGAAGATCTGGTTTCCAATAAAGACGGAAAAGTAGAAACATCCGGCCTTGCACCGGGTCATTACGCCTTCATCGAAACAAAAGCGCCCGACGGTTATGTGTTAAATACGGAGAAAAAAGAGTTTACCATCTCAGAATCGGCGGAAGGAAAGCCGAAGCCGTCTGACGCCGGCACCTTTGTCAACTATCAAGGCTCTGTCCAGCTGATCAAGAAGGATCAAGACGGAAACGTTTTAGACGGTGCAGTATTTAAAATCATTGACAGTGATGGAAAAACCGTAAGAGACGATCTGATGACAAAAGAAGGCGGCAAAATTGACGCCGGCGGTTTGGCGCCCGGAAACTATCAATTTGTTGAAACAAAAGCGCCGGATGGTTATCTGCTGTCAACAACCCCTGTGCCGTTTACGATTAAGGCTGAGAACAGCGGAAAACCGAATCAGGCTGCCCTGACTGCAGTTAACATCAAGAACAGCGTTGTTCTCACAAAATTGGATCAAGGTGACAAACGGAAAGTCCTGCAAGGTGCGAAGTTTAATCTGACAGATGCAAACGGCAAAGTACTGACAGAGGGTCTGACGACAGATGAGCACGGACAAATTATTGTACGGGGACTGAAAGCGGGCGAATATCAATTTATCGAAACAAAAGCGCCTGAACTTTACAGTTTGGATCAAACGCCAATATCATTCAAGATCACAAATACCGACATAAAACCAGTCGAAATCAGTGCGGAGAATACACTGACGCCTGGTGATGTCACACTGACAAAAGTGGATCATGACGATAAAAATAAGGTGCTGGAAGGTGCTGAATTCAAGATCACGGATTCTTCCGGACATCCGGTAAACACCGGCGGCAGCAAAGAACGGCCGGCGGTATGGAAGACGGATCAAAAGGGCCGGTTTACGGTGAAAGGATTAGCGCCCGGGCAGTATCAATTTATCGAAACAAAAGCGCCTGACGGTTATCAGCTGAACGAAAAACCAATTGAATTCACAATTGAAAAAGGACAGTCAAAAGCCGTTGAGGTCGTCGTTTCTAATAAGAAATTAAAAAATCCCGCACCTGGGAAAGACACACCGAATCATCAAACGAATCAAGGCGGGCATCACCCTGATACCAATGGTAAAACCAATCACTCGGATACAGGAAAAAACCTGCCGAAAACCGGTGATACGGACGGTATGATGCCGGTCACGGCCGGTATTCTGCTGCTATTAGCCGGCGGAGCCGCGGCTGTCGTATCAAGAAAGAAGAAAGCAAGGAATAGATAGACGTTATCGCACCTGATCATGTAAGAATCGATCAGGTGCTTTTTTAAAAAGAGAATCATTTCTCACCAAATACTCACCGCATGGCGTACAAGAAAGGAATTTTCTTCATGGTTAAAAAAATGATCATTGCCGTTCTTATTTTGTCCGGGCTGCTTCTCATTTCCTCTCCTCTCATGAAAGGCTGTTTGATCGCGTACCTCAGTAAAAGCCAAATTGAATCGGAATTGACCGCAGAACAAGCGCGGAAAAATAACATGAAAAAAGCGGACTATGATTTTGAATCCATTCATCCGCCCGGTTTCAGGGAAACAGTTCAGTCAAGTTTTAATCGCAAACCAAAACCGATAATCGGACGGATAACCATCAGCAGCATCGATTTAGACCTTCCGATTTTAAAAGGCACAACCAATGAAAACCTGCTGATCGGCGCGGCAACTATGCGTCCGGATCAGAAAATGGGCGAGGGAAACTACCCGTTGGCAGGCCACCATCTGAAGCAGGAGAACCTATTGTTCGGCCCTCTTTTACACATAAAAAAAGGCGCGAAAATCGTGATGACCGACTTTAGAAAAGACTATATTTATTCTGTAACATCAAAAACCATGATTTCAGAAATAGAAGCAAACGCAATTCAGGAGACAAAAGATAAAGAGATTACATTAATCACATGCGACAAAGCGGTAAGAACCGAAGGGCGCCTGGCCGTCAAAGGAAAATTGATTGATATTTCCGGTCATTCAAATGTATCTCGGCCATCATAGAGAAACACTTTGTCAACTGAATATACGTCCGTTGTTAAACATCCCGAGACTGGCTTCTGTCAGTCTTTTTTGCGCAGCGATTATAAAAAGTTCATCCTTCTTATCTCTCTTAAGGGAAATTATACCAGACTGCACTTTTTGAAAGAAATGACAAGAGAAAAAGATCACGAAAATTCTCAAAAATGAGAAACAAAGATTTAAAAAGTGGTATGATTTTAGGAGGAAAGGACGGCTGGTGCTGTGTTGGAAGCGAAGCGGTTTTATGTCTCTCTGCAAATGAAAATCGCCGGATTAATCACGGCATTATTAATACTTGTCATCGGAACGCTCACTGTTATATTTGCCTTTCAGCAATTAAAGGAAGGCCAGAAGCAGGCTGAACAGCTGGCGGTGCAAACGGCAAAAACCATTTCATACATGCCTCCTGTAAAAGAGGCATTCCGGCTTGCGGATCAAGAAGCTTTTACAAAGTTAGACGTCATTGAACAAATGAAAGAACAGGCAGGCGCGCACGCCGTCTACATTACTGATCAAAAAGGGCATGTTGCATTTCATTCGGCCCGCAGCAGCATTCCGAAAGAAAATCAAAATCTGCAAAACAAAACCGTCATGTTCGGCGGGTCTCCGGTTTCCGACGGAATGACGGCGGTCCGTGGAAGCGCCCCGGTTATTCTGGAGGAAAAAAATCATAACGAAGTTGTCGGAACGGTGACAGTCGAGTTTTTACAAGATGAGATAGAAAAAGATATGAAAGCGCATCTGCGGCATTTAGGCTATTTTGCATGTTTAGTGTTTCTTATCGGCATCGGGGGAGCGGCGGCGCTCGCAAAAAGCATCCGTAAAGATACACTCGGCCTTGAACCGCATGAAATTGCAGCGCTGTACCGGGAGCGCAATGCGATGCTCCTTGCGATGAAAGAAGGGATTATCGCCGTAAACAAAGAAGGCGCGGTAACCATGATGAATTTATCTGCGGCTGATATGCTGAATCTTCCGGCACCGATGATCGGAAGGCATATAAAAGAAATCATGCCGGGCGCAAATCTTATGCCGGTGTTGGCAGGGGGAGAATTACCGCCGAACGTGGAGGTCCGTGCCGGAGATAAAGTATTTATCTTAAACGTGAAAGAAATGAAGCAGACCGGACAAGTATACGGAGCGGTGATCAGCTTCCGCGAAAAAACGGAGCTCAAGAAACTCATTAACAAGCTGACTGAAATGAAAAAATACTCGGAGGATCTCCGGGCGCAAACGCATGAATTCTCGAATAAGCTTTACGCGATCCTCGGTCTGTTAGAGCTGGGAGAATATAATGAAGCCATTGAACTGATAAAAGAAGAGTACGCCATCCAGAATGAACAGCACGAAATCCTCTTTCAAAACATTCATTCACAGCGGGTTCAGGCCATACTATTAGGAAAAATGGGAAAGGCGTCTGAGAAGAAAGTGAAGCTTTCAATAGATGAAAACAGCTTTTTAGAATCGCTGCCGGAGCATGTGGGTTCATCCCAGCTCATTACGATCATCGGAAATCTTATTGATAACGCTTTCGAAGCCGTCGCCGAAAAAGAGAAAAAAGAGGTCGCCTTTTTTATGACCGATATCGGCAGGGATATCGTCATCGAAGTGGCGGATTCAGGAGACGGCGTGCCTCAGGAAAAAACAGAAACGATATTTGAAAAGGGCTACTCTTCAAAGGGGACGAGGAGAGGATACGGCTTAGCCAATCTGAAAGAAGCCGTCAGTGAATTGCAGGGATCGATAGAGATTTCGCAGCAAAAGAGCGGCGGTGCCGTATTTACGGTGTTTATACCGAAAGAAAGGTCAAAGGGGGAATCGGTGTGATTAACATCGCGATTGCAGAGGACGACTTTCGAATAGCGCAAATTCACGAAAAATTTATCGAACATCTTGATGGATTCAATGTCATCGGCAAAGCAATCAATGCCAAAGACACCATATCGCTGCTTGAGAAACGGCAGCCTGATCTGCTGCTTTTGGATATTTATATGCCTGATGAGCTGGGGACAGATCTGCTTCCCCTCATCCGCGGCCGTTTTCCTTCCGTTGATATCATCATTATTACGGCTTCTGCCGAAACAAGACTGCTGCAGGAAGCGCTTAGGTCAGGCGTTTCCCACTATGTCATAAAGCCGGTGTCGGCACATAAATTTACAGAAGTGCTTTTGCAGTACCGTGAAAAAAGAGAATGGCTGCACTCACAGCCGGAGCTGAGCCAGTCCGTTATCGACATGTTTTTCGGAAGCGGTCAGAAAGAACAAAAACAGCTCAATGATCTGCCGACCGGGATTAATTCAATTACACTTCAAAAAATCAAAAACGCGCTCAGAGCAGCCCAAAAAGGGATGACGGCTGAAGAACTGGGCGAAAAAATGGGCGCCTCCAGAACAACGGCGCGGCGCTACGCCGAGTTTCTCGTTTCTCAGGAAGAAGCGCTCGCTGAATTAGAGTACGGCATTATCGGCAGGCCGGAACGGAAATATTATTTAGCACATGAATAAGGGATGGGAGAAATGAAGCGGTTGGGAGTGCTTCTTGTCATGCTGGCGGCGCTGGTTTCTTTTGACGGACGGCAGATGGCGGGCATCCGTTCAGCTGAAGGGCCGGTTGAAATTGTCGTCCCGGCGGCGCCTCAAGGGGGCTGGGACGTAACGGCAAAAGCGTTGCAATCGGTAATAGAGCGGAAGCAAATATTAGGCCGGCCCGTAAAGATCGTCTATAAACCCGGCGGAGGCGGAGACAGCGGCTGGAAATATGTAAACGAACGAAAAACGGATGTCATCAGTATGAATTCAAGCCTGCTGTTAAGCAATGAAATTTTGGGACAAAGCCGGCTGAAGGCAGCTGATTTTACGCCTTTGGCCATTATCGCAAAAGAGTGGCAGACCGTCGCTCTTCCGAAGGATTCAAAGATAAAAAGCGGAAAGCGGCTGCTCGGCGATATTAAAGCACATCCGGGCGGCATAAAAATCGGATTTGCGCCCGGCCTCGGAAATGATGACCAGCTCTCCTTTGCGAGAGCGGCGGAAATGGCCGGAATTTCTCCGTTTGATATCCGCTTTTTTCAATACGGGAGCAGCAATGAAGTCATTGAAGCTCTTATCAGCCACGAGATAGACGCCGCCTCAATGACCATTTCAGAAGCGAGAGACGCCTATCGGAAAGGGAAAATCACATTGGCGGCCGTTACGTCGGACAAAAGGCTCTCCGGCTTCAGCGATGTGCCGACATGGAAAGAGCAGGGGGTGCCGTTTGTCTTTGCGCACTGGAGAGGCATCATGGGGCCGAAAGACATGACCGAAGGCGAGATCGCCTATTGGGATCAGGCTTTGAAACAGATTACCTCATCCGCGGAGTGGAAGCAAATGCTGAAAAAACGGGATTGGGAGAGCTTTTATAAAAACAGCAGCGGCGCAAAACGCTTTTTAGAAGAGCAGACCGAGTTTTATAAAGAGATGATGAGCAGCGAAAAATAAGCCTTCCGCATATTTGCGGGAGGCTTTTTATTTATAAATGAACAAAATGAACGAAAAGGTTATAAAAAATTAAAAATCTTTAAAATCCAAAATATTTACTTCAATATCCAATTCTCATAAGATAGCAAAAAGGCGGATAAAGGGGATCGGGCCTTTAAAATGTAAGCGTATTCATGATAAGGGGGACATACTGTGTTAGCAATCTTAGGCTTTCTTATGATGCTTGTTTTTATGGTGCTGATTATGACAAAACGGCTTTCAGTGTTAACGGCGCTCGTATTAACGCCGATCGTGTTTGCGCTGTTTGCCGGGTTTTCTTTTAACCGGGTCGGCGAGATGATGATCTCCGGTATTGAACAGGTGGCGCCGATCGCAGTCATGATTATGTTTGCGATTCTTTATTTCGGCATTATGATTGATACCGGTTTATTTGATCCGATGGTGTCGCGTATTTTAAAGCTGGTTAAAGGCGATCCGCTCAAAATTGTAGTCGGAACAGCCGTTTTGACCATGCTTGTCGCACTGGACGGAGACGGCTCGACGACGTATATGATTACGACAAGCGCAATGCTGCCTTTGTATATCATGCTCGGAATCCGTCCGATTATTTTAGCGGGAATCGCCGGTGTCGGCATGGGTATCATGAACACGATACCATGGGGCGGCGCGACGCCGCGTGCGGCGAGTGCGCTCGGCGTTGACCCGGCAGAGCTGACGGGGCCGATGCTGCCTGTCATTGCGAGCGGAATGGTGTGTATGATTGTGGTCGCTTATGTACTCGGAAGGATGGAAAGGAAACGGCTCGGGGTGATCGAATTAAAGCAGCCGTCCCATACAAATGAAACGGCTGCGGCTGCGGAAGATGAATGGAAGCGGCCGAAACTGTGGTGGTTCAATTTAATGTTAACGCTTTCTTTAGTGGGATTTTTAGTGTCAGGAAAAGTGAATTTAACCGTGCTGTTCATCATTGCGTTTTGTATTGCGCTGATTGTCAACTATCCGAAGCTTAACGATCAAAGGGAGCGTATTTCAGCCCATTCGAGCAATGTGCTTGCGATCGGTTCGATGATTTTTGCCGCAGGCGTGTTTACCGGAATTTTAACGGGGACGAAGATGGTTGATGAGATGGCCATTTCCCTCGTATCGCTTATTCCGGAACAGATGGGGGGGTTTATTCCGGCGATTGTTGCCTTAACGAGCGGTATCTTTACGTTTCTGATGCCTAATGACGCCTATTTTTACGGCGTGCTGCCCATTTTATCCGAGACCGCCGTGGCGTACGGTGTAGATAAGGTGGAAATCGCCCGCGCTTCGATTATCGGCCAGCCGATTCATATGTTAAGCCCGCTCGTGCCGTCGACGCATTTATTAGTCGGGCTTGCCGGGGTCACCATTGATGAACACCAGAAATTTGCGATGAAATGGGCGGTTCTAGCCGTTATCGTCATGACGGCCTTTGCGCTCATCATCGGCGCAATCACGATTTTTTAACATAAAACACCCGGTTCGTCGCACACTAAAGGCATTAGAGGAGGTGCCATGATGAGTGATCCGTTTATGCCGCTTTTTTCAGTGAGAAGCGGTGCCGGTTTTAAAGCGGCGGACGGCGTTTACGGACTGACCGTGCAGATTGCGAATGTTTATTTTATCGAAAATCCCTCAGCTCCGCGGGAAATCATTCTGGTTGACGCGGGAATGCCGCAATCGGCGGAGATGATAACAGAAGAAATGAAACGCCGGTTCAAAGAGGGGTATCAGCTGAAGGCGGTCATTTTGACACACGGTCATTTTGATCATGTCGGTGCGATTGAAGAGCTGCTTGAGCTTTGGAATGTGCCGGTTTACATTCATGAAAAGGAGCTCCCGTACGTCACGGGGAAAGCGGATTATCCGCCTGCCAGGCCCGATGCGAAAAAAGGGCTTGTCGCAAAGCTGTCACCGCTGTTTCCGCGCCATACGATCCGTATTCCGTCCGTTCAGGCACTGCCTTCAGACGGTACCGTTCCGTTTCTTGAAGAATGGAAATGGGTGCATACGCCCGGCCACACACCCGGCCATATTTCATTATTCCGGGATAAAGACCGTGTTCTGCTTGCCGGTGATGCCGTGATCACTGTTGAACAGGAATCGCTTGCGGACGTTGTCATTCAAAAGCAAGAGCTTCACGGGCCGCCCGCCTATTTTACAGCGGATACACAGACGGCGGCCGCATCCGTTCAGAAACTGGCCGAACTGGAGCCGGAAGCGCTTTTGACGGGTCACGGAATTCCGATGACGGGAAAAAACTACCGTGAGGATTTGCTTACACTGGCTGAAAAATTGCATTCCGTTTTGTAAAACACCTGCGAAAATCACAGGTGTTTTTTTTGCAGTTTCCAGTATGATACAAAAAAACCATTGTGTTCACTCCTAAAAACGATACAATGGGAAACAGATGTAAATTGAAGGAGAGAGTTTTTTGAAACATACGGAAATACTTTGGGATGAGGCGAAGGATTTTATTGATGTCTGCTATCAGGAACTCGGAATGGAATCGCAAATCAACGCGCGTCTACACGCGATAAAAGATGAGATAGAGCGGACGGGAAGTTACGTCCATACGGCGGAAGAACTTGAACACGGGGCGAAAATGGCGTGGCGCAACAGCAACCGCTGTATCGGGCGTCTGTTCTGGCAATCGCTGAACGTCATTGACCGGCGCGGTGTGAACACGAAAGAAGAGGTGCGCGACGCATTATTTGAACATATTGAAATCGCCACGAACGGCGGAAAAATTAAACCGACAATTACGATTTTCCCTCCTGAGAAGAATGGGGAGAAACAAGTGGAGATCTGGAATCACCAGCTCATCCGCTATGCGGGATATGAGACTGAAAAAGGAAGAGTCGGTGATCCGGCATCATATGAGCTGACGGCTGTCTGCGAAAAACTCGGCTGGCGCGGGAAGCGGACCGATTTTGATATTCTGCCGCTGCTTTTCCGGATGAAAGGGGACGGGCAGCCGGTCTGGTATGACCTGCCTCAGACGCTCGTGAAAGAAGTGCCGATCACCCATCCGGATATTGAAGAGTTTGCCGATTTAAATCTCAGATGGTACGGGGTTCCGATTATCGCCGATATGAGGCTTGAAATCGGCGGACTGTCGTACAACGCGGCGCCTTTTAACGGATGGTATATGGGAACCGAAATCGGCGCAAGGAACCTTGCTGACGAAAAACGGTATGATATGCTCAAAAAAGCCGCTGCGGTCATGGGGATTTCCGCCAGCCTGAATACCGACCTGTGGAAAGATCAGGTGCTGGTGGAACTGAATAAGGCAGTGCTCTATTCATACAAAAAACACGGTGTCAGCATAGTCGATCACCATACGGCGGCGAATCAATTTAAACGCTTTGAAGAACAGGAACAAGACGCGGGCAGAAAGCTGACGGGCGACTGGACCTGGCTGATTCCGCCGATCTCGCCGGCTTCCACCCACATTTTCCATAAATCATATGACAATACGATTGTGAAGCCGAATTATTATTATCAGGACAAGCCTTATCAGTAACTGATGGTAAAAGTGCGGTACCCTTTCAGCCGGTGTGATTCTTCGATGGTTACGCCTGTGACATTTGAGAAGGGGCTGCCTTTTCTGACCGCTTCGGCAAATTGTTTTAACGACTCTTCAGGACCTTCGGCAAGGATCTCCACCCGGCCGTCATCACGGTTTTTTACCCAGCCGGCTATCTTATGTCTGTCGGCTTCAATCTGGACGAAGTAGCGAAAACCTACGCCCTGAACCCGGCCGTCTGCAATCATATGATATTGAAGCATGGAAAAACCACCTTTTTCTTACTATGATAAAGGAAAGATATGAGATTTCGCAAAGGATGTGAACGAGGTGACGCAAGACTATTCTGTCTTATCTATCAATCTCGGAAAGCCCGCAATTCATGAATTTGCCGGCCGACAAATCAATTCCGGCATCATAAAGCGGCCCGCTGATTCTCCCGTCATGCTGTATAAAACCCATTTTGACGGGGACGGGCAGGCTGATCTGAAGAATCACGGAGGCCCCGATAAAGCGGTGTGCGTGTATCCCGCCGAGCATTATTCATATTGGGAAACAACGCTCGCAAGAAAACCTCCCGCCGCTGCGTTCGGAGAGAATGTAACGGTCAAAGGACTGGCCGAACAAGACGTGTGGATCGGAGACGTCTTTCAGCTGGGGGAAGCCGTCGTTCAAGTAAGCCAGCCGCGCCAGCCCTGCGTCAAACTCGCGCTCAAATATGGCATCAAAGATATGGTGCTCCGTGTACAGCAGACGGGATTTACCGGCTTTTATTTCAGGGTGCTTGAAGAAGGATATGTCGATCCGCGTCCCGTCCTCAAGCGTCTGTCGAGAGGCAAAGAAAGCATTTCCGTCTGGTATGCGAATGAAGTGAAATATCGTGATTCCGGCAATCTGTCAGCGATTGAAGAAATACTGCGGGAAGAAGCGCTGTCAGAAAGCTGGAGGGAGTCCTTCCTTAAAAAAAGGGACAGGCTCAGGAATGTATAGAAAAAAAGCCGTGCTGCACTGACAGCACGGCTGATTTACGTTATGCTTGTTTTTTTGTTTCCAGCAGATTGGCAAGGAAGTACTTTTTGAAGCTTTGAAGCTTTCTTCCTTCATAGTGGGTAATTCCTTTTTTCTTTAACTCTTCTACATACCAGCCTTTACTGCCATAATGCATGTCAGAAAACTCCTTTCTCCGTTCTCCCGCTGGGGAGGTTTCTTCAGTTTTTGCCAAACTTTTGGCATTGTAACATCTATAAAAAGACGCTGAAAAGGGATAAAGCAAAAACTGAGACTTTCGATTCAGAGATGTAAAGCTTTCTTACATATATATGTAAAGGGCGGTCTTTTCATGCTTAATGGCCGGTTAATTTTAACAGCACCGTTCCGAGTGTCATGATTCCGAAAACGACGCCGAAATAAATCAGCATCCCCTTCTTTTTCTTCACCCCGTAAACGGTGAGAATGATGCTTTCAATAAAGAAAATAAACCCGAAGATAATAAACCACATGTTGAAAAATGGCTCCTTTCACAGACATATGTCCAGTGTAGCACAACTCTTATAACGGGGCATAAAAAAGCCGGGCACTGTATCAGTGTCCGGCAAGTTTGACGAGAAGCTGGGCCAAATGCTGTTTTTCATTGTCATCCGCAATGTCCCACAGTTCTTGTAAGAGTTTTTCTTCCGCATTGCGGGGCTCCTCGTGTTTGGCGAGATAGTCCCCGAGGATGGCGGCGCTTTTAATGATTTTGCTGTCATCCAGACCCAGTTTTTTTCCGGCGGAAATTTTCTGATGAAGGTACGCCTTAAATTCCTCGAAATCCTCTAAAATCTGCTGTTTCGTTACGCCGTGCATGGCGTGTATTTCGTTTTCGATTTTGATTTTTTCTTTATCTTTTTTCATGCGTCTCCCTCCTTCGGGTTAGTTGTTGTATACCTGTTTGGAAGGGAGATGAAACATTACAATGCAGTTAAAATAATCGGTTTGTCTTTTGTGATCACGATGGTGTGTTCCACTTGGGCGACAAGGCTTTTATCCGGCGTTTTATACGTCCAGCCGTCTCCCGTTTCAACAATCGTTTCCGCTTTCGTGGAAATAAACGGCTCAAGCGCGATCACGGTTCCGTTTTTAAGAAGCGCGTTATCAAACGGATCGTAGTAATTCATGATGTGGTTCGGCGCTTCATGGAGGTTTCTGCCGATTCCGTGGCCCGTCAGCGTTTTAATGACGGTAAATCCGTTGGAGCGGGCTTCATGGTAGACGGCTCTGCCGATCTGATTTTGGCGTTTGCCGGCTTTTGCCTGATCCAATCCTTTCTGAAATGCGGATGCTGCGCAGTTACAAAGCTTTTGCAGACGTTCATCGCCTTCTCCGAGCACAAATGAAATGCCCGTATCTGAATAAAAACCGCCGAACTCCGCCGAAATATCGATATTTACAAGATCTCCGGCTTTTAAGATTTTAGAGGCGCTCGGAATGCCGTGAGCGACTTCGTCATTTACGCTGATGCATGTCACGCCCGGGAAATCGTATTCCTTCTCCGGAGCGGAAGCGGCTCCGTGCTCGTCAAGCACCGCCTTTCCGATCAGGTCAAGATCTTTCGTGCTCATGCCGGGCTCGGCTTTTTTCTTCATTTCTTCACGCGCCAGCGCGACGATTCTGCCGATTTTTTTCAGGCCTTCTAATTCTTGATCGTTCGTTACAATCATTGTCATTCCCGCTTTCTATTTTTAATCATCTGATTCAAGCTTACCACAACTGGTTTATAAATAGAAAACCAACAAGCCTTATGTGAATAAATGAAGGAAAATTGGTATAGATCACTAGATAACTTATGTGGTATATTTAAGAAAAAAGAAGGGGGATGGGTAAAATGCTTCAATTTTTGCAAAAACTCGGAAAATCATTTATGCTTCCGATTGCCGTTCTGCCCGCCGTTGGTATTATTTTGGCCATCGGCAGAGAGGACTTATTAAATATTCCGTTCATTTACGCGGCGGGGACCGCGGTATTTGATCATCTGCCGCTCATTTTCGCGATCGGAATCGCGATCGGGATTTCCAAAGACAGCAACGGGGCCGCCGCTCTGTCGGGAGCAATTTCTTATATCATGCTGGACGCGGCTGTAAAATCAATCAATTCGACAAATAATATGGCCGTTTTCGGAGGGATTATCGCGGGGTTAATTGCGGGATACACGTATAATCGCTTTAAGGATACGAAGCTGCCCGAATATCTCGGGTTTTTCAGCGGGCGCAGGCTCGTTCCGATTGTAACGGCGCTGATTACCATTATTTTGGCGGGGATCTTCGGATTTGTGTGGCCGCCGATTCAGTCGGTGATTACGTCCTTCGGGGAATGGATGATCGGGCTTGGCGGGATCGGCGCCGGGATTTACGGGATTTTTAACCGGCTTTTGATTCCATTCGGTCTTCATCATGTGCTGAATAATATTTTTTGGTTCCAGTTTGGCGATTTTCACGGAAAAACGGGAGATCTGGCCCGCTTCTTTGCGAAGGATCCGACGGCGGGAACTTATATGACGGGATTCTTCCCGATTATGATGTTCGGGCTTCCGGCCGCATGTCTGGCAATGATTGCCGCGGCTAAGCCAAGTAAGCGCAAAGCGACGGCCGGAATGATGATCGGTCTCGCGCTGACGGCATTTATTACCGGAATTACAGAGCCGATTGAATTTGCATTTATGTTTTTATCACCGCTTTTGTACGGGGTTCATGCTATATTAACCGGGTTCTCTTTATTTATCGTAAATGTTCTCGGAATCAGGTCAGGTTTTTCATTCTCGGCGGGGGCGATCGATTATCTCCTCAGCTACGGCATTGCCGAAAAACCGCTTTTGCTGCTCGTTGTCGGGCTTTGTTATGCGGTGATCTATTTTGTCGTATTCTATATGCTCATCAAAACGTTAAACTTGAAAACGCCGGGACGGGAAGATGATGAGGAAGAGGAAGAAGTGCTTAGTGAAGATACGACCGGTTCCGTCGAAGAACATGCCATGCTCAAGGGGCTCGGCGGCAGGCAAAACCTCGAAACGATTGATCACTGTGCGACCCGCCTCAGGCTGACCGTGCAGGATACGTCTCTCATTAATGAGGCGGCGCTTAAAAAAGCGGGAGCAAAAGGGGTTATCAAAACGGGGAATAAAACGGCGCAGGTCATTATCGGGCCGAACGTCGAATTTGTCGCGGAAGAGCTGAGAGAGGCCGTCAGCCGTGATGACCAGAAGCAGACTTGAAAAATCCGGATCACCTATGTGATCCGGATTTTTTTTGAACATATATCAAGTTTCACATAATGTACAAAAAACAATGTTTTCTTCTATGTTAAGATTCATGTAGAACAAGTATGGAGATGATGTAAGGTGACATGGATTGCAGTTGTTTCAATTGTTGTCATAAGCCTGATTAAGATTTTGCTGACATGCCTTCCTACCGGAGCGGTGGAATGGATTCTCCGCAAGTTTGAAACCCATTCAAAGCTCAGTGACGCGTCCGCTGCCGTTTCCCTCGGCGGAAAACGTCTGGAAGGCGAAGACAAACGCCGGGTGATTGATGATTTTAACGATGCCGTGTTTATCGAACGGCATTATATATACCCAGGGGATGAAGAGCGTTATCTTCATCCGCAAAACGGAGCCGATCCGCTTGTCATTAAGACGAGAAAAGGAAAAAAAGATGTGACGGTGTTTGTATACAGCTACGAAGATCATGTAGATGTCGTCAAACAGCAGAAAAAGAAAGTCGTCGCTTATTCAGTTCTTTCCGACAGCCTGCAAAAGCGCTCTATGGCCGCTGCCGGGAGCTGAACATAAAAAAGCCAGATCATTGATATGATCTGGCTTTTGTTTATTCTTTTTGATCATCTGCTGAGGAATCTTCACGCTTCGTATAATCGAATTGTGAAGGGTCCACTTTCTTAAAGCCTTTCGGCTGATAGAAACGAAGCAGATCGCCGTTGATGATCTTATCAGACATTTCAAGCTCAGTCTTGACGAGAGAGTCTTCTTTTTTGTCGACTTCTGAATCATCTAAAAGTCTTCCGGTTTTCGTATCGTAATACTTGCCGGACACTTTCGTATAGTTCGGTGAGATGAAGTCTCCGTTACGGAACGGAATGACTTCTCTGTGCTCTTTCGATAAGATATCTGAACCTGACATGAGATAATCTTTCGTATCGACGCCGAGCAGGTGAAGAACGGTCGGCGCAACATCGACTTCACCGGCAAATTTATGATTGCGGCCGCCTTTCACGCCGGGAGCGTGGATAAAGAGCGGCACCCGCTGAAGCTGGGCATTGTCGTATTCAGTGATCTCATCTTTGCCGAGCACTTTCGCCATCGCTTTATTATGGTTTTCGGAGATGCCGTAGTGGTCTCCGTACATCACGATAATCGACTTATCGTACAGGCCGTCTTTTTTCAGGTCATTAAAGAACTGTTCGATTGATTCATCCAGATAGTTCGCGGACTGGAAGTAGTTATTGACGACTGAATCGCCAAAGTCTCCCGCCGGGAAGTCCGTGTCTTCTTTATCCATTCCGAACGGGAAGTGGTTGGACAGCGTAATGAACTTCGTATAGAACGGCTGCGGCAGGCTCTTTAAGAGCGGCATGGATTCTTTGAAATACGGTTTATCTTTCATGCCGTAGTTTTTCGTGTTTTCTTCGCTCATGTCATAATAAGCGGAATCGAAAAACTTATCGATGCCTTCCGCTTTGTACATTTCGTTACGGTTCCAGAAAGTCTGCGTATTTCCGTGGAAAGCGGCAGATGTGTACTTTTTGCCTTTTAGGATCGCAGGAACGGACTGCAGCGTGTTTTGCGCTTTATTGACGAAAACCGAACCTTGCGAAAGCGGGTACAGAGAGTTCTCCATCATAAATTCCGCATCAGATGTTTTACCTTGTCCCGTTTGGTGGAAAAAGTTATCAAAGTAGAATGTTTGATTATCGTGCGCCAGTTTGTTTAAAAACGGCGTCACTTCCTTGCCGTTAATTTTATAGTCAATGATAAAGGATTGCAGAGACTCTAATGAGACGTAGATGACGTTTTTTCCTTCGGCTTTTCCGAAGTAGACGTTGTTCGGCACGTCATAGTTGGCCTTCATATAGTTTTCCACATCCGTTACATCGCTTGAATCGGCAAGCGCGCGCTGGCTGTTTGATTTCACATTCTGCACGGCATCGTAAATCGTAAAGTTGTACGTGCCCAAGTATTTCACCAGATAGTTTCGGTCAAATGAGCGTGTCAAAAGCTCAGGACGATCGGATTCCGCGACGGCGAGGTTGATCAGGAACACAAGCACGGCGGAAGCCAAAACGATTCTGAATGATTTCTTCGCCGGTTTTTCAGCCGGTTTTTTCATCTTAAGGGCCAAAATAATCAAAATGACGGTATCCAGGAAGTAGAAGGCGTCTGTCCATCTCATTAACGAGAACGCGCTGTCTCCGAGCTGGCCGCCGTTTGTCTTTGCCTGCATCATGACCGGGATGGTAATGAAATCATTAAAGAATCTATAATAGACGATGTTTGCAAAAAGCAAAAAAGACAATAAAAAATGAATCACAATAATGGCTGTCTGCTGTAATTTTTTCTTGAAAAGAAGCCCAAATCCAAGAAAGAACAAGCTGGAGCTCAGCGGATTCACAAAAAGCAATATTTTCTGGATCGTGTTGTCTATGCCGAGGTTAAAGTTTAAAATATAAGCGACATATGTTTTCACCCACAATAACACGACCGCTATCAAGAAGAAGGCAAGTCCTCTTTCTTTTATAAATGTTTTCATTGTTACACTCCTTTTTTCCGATCACGGTTTACACGGAACGATAGAAAAAACGAACGTAATCAATATACCATGAAACCAGCAAATAGAAAAGGTGGAAAAGGCTCATCGGAAAAAGGGCGAAAAACGCTGTCGCAACGGGGGTTGATCTGTTGAATGACAGCTTTAAAAAACACAAATGGCACAAACTGGGATTTGTGTTTCCGCATGATCACACCCGGTTCTATTGAAAAAAGAGGTGAACAGTGATGGATATTGCCCATATCGTGGCTGAAGATAAAATCAAGCGCGCCATTAAGGATGGAGAGTTCGCCGGCATCAAAGGAATGGGAAAGCCCCTGCCCAAAGACGATGCCGCACATCTTCCGGAATCGCTCAGAATGGGCTACCGCATATTAAAAAACGCCGGGATCGCCGAGGATGAGGGCGCGCTGAAGAAAGAGCTGATGACGCTCGATTATTTGATCTCCAAGTGCCGCAATGAACAGGAGCGGGATCACCTGCGGAACAAACGGACGGAAAAACAAGTCAGACTCGATAAACTGACAGAGGAGAAAGCCATGTTCTCAAAACCCGCATCTTCTCATTATAAGGAGAAAGTGTACAGACGGCTGGGCCGCCCGTAAGCCGGCTCTTTAGATTTTTTTCTGAAAAGGAATGTGCTCCATAAGGCGCGGGTAGGAAATGTGGAGCAGGCCGTTTACGCACTGCGCCTGTAACAGGTGGGGCTCAGCCGGTTCAGGAAGCTCAATCGTCTCATCGATTTCCCCGTAATACCGGTTTTGGCAGACGCCCATGTTCTTTGGAAAAAGGGGTGTGATGTTTCCTCTTATATGCAGCCGTGTTCTTGACAGCAGCCTCAATGTCAATTCTTCTTCGTAAACGCCGGGCATTTCCACAATGACAAATGTGTGCTGTTCATCCTGATAAATATCATAAGTCAGGGTGTTTTTTTGTAAGGAGAAAAAATCTTCGGGAGATTTCCGTTTCAGGACATTGGTCCAAAAGTCGCTGGGCTTGTGCTCGTTCGTAATCTCAAGCCACTTTCTCATTTTTTCGATATCCACTTCGGCAGAACCTCCCTATATTTGATTTGCGATCGGCATTGACGGGTTGGCGATCTGATCTTGGTCGCTCACGTCAGGGTCAAGATGGCCCGAATTCAAACATCCGGCGGCCGGAGAAAAATCCCCTAAAGAAAAGTTCGCGCCGACAAATTTGCTGTTGGCGGTGTGGCTGTTTTGTACGGTCTGACCGATATCGACGTTTCCGTTTTGCGTTGCTCCGTTTACTTTTATATTGACGACGTTAATTTGGTAAGGCATTCATAAAAACCCCTTTAATCTATAGTGGGCGGCACCGGCATAACATTTGCGGTATCTGCGGTTCCGATTTCTGTCTGGTCGTTGACATCAGGATCATTTAACAAGTTCTCCATCATCGATTCTATAGGTGACGTATCGCCGAATGAAGAGTTCAGTCCTTGTGATTTGTTATTTGTGGTGGGACTGTTGTATGCCGCTTCCCCAATCGTAATAGATCCGTTGCCAGAAATACTGTTAATCTTCAAATAGTACAGGTTGATAACAGTGGATGGCATCTCTTCACACCTCTTTAACTTAGTTGTACAGTACTGTATGCTTTTTGTGCTCCTGTTGTGAATTCCGCCCGGACATGTTCCCGATAAAACAAGAAGTCAAGGCCCGGTTCCGGCGGGGCTTTTTTTGTTTCAGGGTCTTTCGCAGTATATTTGTGATGAAAGCGCTATAAAAATAGATTGACGACATGTATATACATCATTACAATAGAGTCATAAACATGTATATACAAGTTTGTGAGACGAAATGAAAACGGTTACGGAGGGGTTGGCATGGGTGAGTTTAACCGGGCTGCGCGGCAGATCGCTGAAGCTGTCGGCGGAATCGAAAATATTGAGGCGGCGACTCATTGTGTGACGCGTTTGCGGTTTGCGTTAATAGATGAAACCAAAGTAAACCAAAAAATGCTTGATGCAATAGACATTGTCAAAGGATCTTTTGCAGTAAACGGGCAGTTTCAAGTCGTGATCGGGCAGGGGACGGTCAACAAAGTATATGCGGAATTAGTGAAGGAAACGGGGATGGGTGAAGCGTCCAAGGATGACGTGAAGAAGGCGGCAGCGCAAAAAATGAATCCTTTACAGCGTGCTGTGAAAACGCTTGCGGACATCTTTATTCCGATCTTGCCGGCGATCGTCACGGCCGGGCTGTTAATGGGTCTGAACAACATTTTAACGGCGGAAGGCATTTTCTACAGCGCCAAATCGATTGTCCAAGTATATCCGCAATGGGCGGATCTCGCCAATATGATTAATCTGATCGCGGGGACGGCTTTCGCTTTTCTGCCGGCTTTAATCGGCTGGTCGGCAGTGAAGCGGTTCGGAGGAAGCCCCCTTTTGGGCATCGTGCTCGGGCTGATGCTGGTGCATCCTGATCTGTTAAACGCATGGGGCTACGGGGCTGCCGAGCAGAGCGGCGATATTCCGGTGTGGAACCTGTTCGGCCTTGAGGTGCAGAAAGTCGGGTATCAAGGTCAGGTGCTCCCGATTCTGCTGGCGTCTTATTTACTTGCCAGGCTTGAGATCTTTTTGACGAAACGGACGCCGGAGGGCATTCAGCTGTTGGTCGTCGCGCCGGTGACGCTTTTGGTCATCGGTTTTCTATCCTTTGTCATCATCGGTCCGATTACCTTTGCGATCGGTAACGCGCTGACGGCGGGATTGATTGCCGTTTTCGGCCAATTCTCCGCCATCGGAGGCCTGCTGTACGGAGGGCTGTATTCGGCGCTTGTGATTACGGGGATGCACCATACGTTTCTCGCGGTCGATCTTCAATTAATCGGCTCAAAGCTCGGCGGCACATTTTTATGGCCGATGCTCGCATTGTCAAATATCGCTCAAGGATCGGCGGCTTTGGCCATGATGCTGATTACAAAAGATAAAAAACAGCGGGGGCTTTCACTGACGGCCGGCATTTCCGCATATTTGGGCATTACCGAACCGGCGATTTTCGGCGTGAATCTGCGTTACAAATTTCCGTTTGTGATCGCCATGATCAGTTCGGGAATCGCGGGGATGTTCATCTCCGTCAAAGGCGTTCTCGCAAGCTCGGTCGGAGTCGGCGGCGTGCCGGGGATCTTCTCCATTATGAGTCAGTACTGGGGTCCGTTTGCGATCGGAATGCTGATCGTGCTGATTCTCCCGTTTGCGGGAACATACGGGTATGCGCGGCTGAAACGGCAAAAATAGAAAACCTGCGGGGCGCCTTTTTATCAGGCTGTCCCTTTTCCCTTTCAATTCAAAACATTACAGGCGGTGAAGAAAAATGAAAACAGACAGCACACCATGGTGGAAAAAGGCAGCGGTATATCAAATTTATCCGAAGAGCTTTAATGATACGACGGGAAACGGGGTCGGTGATCTGAACGGTATTATCGAGAAGCTTGATTATTTGCAGAAGCTTTTGATTGATGTCATTTGGCTTACGCCGATTTACGATTCGCCGCAGAATGACAACGGTTATGACATTCGCGATTATTGCACCATTTATGAAGAATACGGAACGATGGAGGATTTTGAACGCCTTCTCGATGAAGCGCACAAAAGAGGAATCAAGGTCGTCATGGATCTTGTCGTAAACCATACATCAGTCGAGCATCGGTGGTTCAAAGAAGCGGTCTCGTCACCCGACAGTCCGTATCGGGATTTTTACATTTGGAAAGACGGAAAGGAAGACGGCCGGGCGCCGAACAACTGGGAATCAAAATTCGGCGGTTCCGCTTGGGAGCTCGACCCGGTGTCAGGCCAGCACTATCTGCATTTATTTGATGTGTCGCAGGCCGATTTGAACTGGGAAAATGAAGAGATGAGAAAACAGGTTTACGACATGATGCATTTTTGGTTCCGAAAAGGGATCGACGGCTTCCGGCTGGATGTGATCAACCTCATTTCTAAAGACCAATCGTTTCCTGATGCCGAGGAGGGGCGTGACGGGCGCCCTTATTATACGGACGGGCCGCGCGTGCACGAATTTCTCCATGAGATGAACCGGGAAGTGTTTTCGAAATATGACAGCATGACGGTCGGGGAAATGTCCTCGACAACGGCGGATCACTGCATCCGGTACACAAACCCTGAGAATAAAGAACTCGATATGACCTTTAACTTTCATCATTTAAAAGTGGATTATCCGAATGGTGAAAAATGGGCGCTCGCTCCGTTTGATTTTCTGAAGCTGAAACGGATTTTAGCGTTTTGGCAGACGGAGATGCAAAAAGGCGGAGGCTGGAATGCATTATTCTGGTGCAACCATGACCAGCCGCGGGCCGTATCCAGATACGGAGACGACGGCGTATACCGGACGAAATCAGCCAAAATGCTGGCGTCGGCCATTCATATGATGCAGGGCACGCCTTACATTTATCAAGGTGAGGAGATCGGCATGGGCAATCCGAAATTCGATGACATCGGCTCATACCGCGATGTCGAATCATTGAACATTTACAAAAAGATGAAGGAAGAAGGCGTGCCCGAAAATGACATTATCGCCATTTTAAAAGAGAAATCAAGAGACAATGCAAGAACCCCCATTCAGTGGAACAACGGGCCGCACGGCGGTTTCACGACGGGAACGCCTTGGATTCCGGCGGCGGATGATTATCGGGACATTAACGCGGAAGCGGCTTTGCGGGACCAAGATTCAATTTTCTACCATTATCAGAAGCTCATCAAGCTCAGAAAGGAATATGACATCGTGACTGAAGGAACGTTTGAGCTGCTTGCTGAAGACGATCCGGCGGTTCTGGCGTACGTCAGACACGGCAAAGATGAAAAACTGCTGTGCATCAACAACTTCTACGGGAAAGAAGCGGACTTTACGGTTCCGCTTAAAGACACGGACGGCTGGCGGTTTACGGTGCTGCTGACGAATGATGAACCGAGGGAAGGGCGGCCGGAACGATTGACGCTCCGTCCGTATGAATCGATCGTTTATCATCTGACAAAAGCGTGATACACTAATCTGGGTGGTCAAATGAAAGTGAATAAATACATCACAATCTATAAAGATATGGTGCGGCAGATCGAAAGCGGCCAGCGGAAGGCTGAAGACGTTCTTCCGTCTGAAAATGATTTGTGCGATCAATACGGCACATCACGAGAAACCGTCCGCAAAGCGCTCAATATGCTGGCGCAAAACGGCTACATCCAGAAAATCAAAGGCAAAGGTTCCGTCATATTAGACAGAGAAAAAATGCGTTTTCCCGTCTCAGGCCTGATCAGCTTCAAAGAGCTTTCGGAAACGCTCGGAAAAGAGACGAGAACGACGGTTCACCGTCTCGGGCTGATCCCGCCTCCCTCAGAAGCCGCAAAAGAGCTTGGTGCAGAAGCGGATGAAAAGGTGTGGGAAGTCGTCAGATCAAGACGGATTGACGGAGAACATATTATTTTGGACAAGGATTACTTTGTGAAAAAACACGTGCCTCTATTGACGAAGGCGATTTGCGAAGATTCGATCTATGAGTATCTCGAAGGAGAGCTCGGCTTGTCCATCAGCTACGCGCAAAAGGAAATTGTCGTGGAGCCGGCGGGGGAAGAGGACCGGAAGTATTTGGATCTCGGCGGATTCAGCCATATGGCGGTCGTGAAAAACCGCGTCTTTTTGGAGGATACCAGCCTCTTTCAGTACACGGAAAGCCGGCACAGGCTCGATAAATTCCGTTTCGTCGACTTTGCGAGAAGAGAAAAATAAAAACGGACTGCCGCGGCAGCCGTTTTTTTTGTCAGTATCAAAATGAATACTATCCAACAAAAATGTGCGTACTGGTACTTTCAAAAATAATGGCTACAATAGTACATAACGATTGAAAAGGAGAGATCATGAATGTCAGATAAAAAACAGCAGATCATCGAAGCGTATCAATTCAGACACGCCACAAAGGAATTTGATCCTGAGAAAAAAATTTCAGAAAGCGATTTTGAATTCATTTTAGAAACGGGAAGATTATCCCCAAGCTCACTCGGTTTGGAGCCTTGGAAATTTGTCGTCGTTCAAAATCCGGAGCTTCGTGAAAAACTCCGCGAGTTCACATGGGGCGCGCAAAAGCAGCTGCCGACCGCAAGTCATTTCGTACTTCTGCTTGCCCGGACGGCAAAGGATATCCGTTTTGACGCCGACTATGTCAAAAATCACTTGCGGGAAGTCAAAAAAATGCCGGAAGATATGTATGAAGGCTATATCAGCAAAACGGAAGACTTCCAGAAAAATGATTTCAATCTGCTTGAATCAGATCGCGCGCTGTTTGACTGGGCATCCAAACAGACTTACATCGCCCTCGGCAATATGATGACAGCCGCTGCGCAGATCGGAATCGACTCCTGCCCTGTAGAAGGCTTCAACTACAAAGAAATTCACCGGATTCTTGAAGAAGAAGGGCTTCTGGAAAACGGAAGTTTCGACATCTCTGTTATGGCCGCATTCGGCTACCGTGTCAGAGAACCGCGCCCGAAAACAAGATCTGCCTCAAAAGACGTTGTAAAGTGGGTATAAGATAAAAAAAGCTGCCGGGCGTGTCCCGGCAGCTTTTAACGTTTATTTGGTTTTGCTAAAAAACAGGCGGTGATCCAGGATGTAACGGGAATGATGATGCCGATCCCGATTCCGGCACAAAGAATGGTGACGGCTTCCGCACTGAATACTTTTGAGTTCACAATTTTTTCAGCTGAGTATGATAAGTCTTTAAACCAGATAATTAAAGCCAAATAGCTGCCGAAAAAAGCAAAGAATAACGTATTCGTATTCGTTCCTAAAATATCTCTCCCGATGCTTAATCCGAATGTGTACAGATCTTTTCTGCTCATGGACGGATTATGACTGTAAATTTCCCGCATGGGTGAAGTAATGGAAATCGCGACATCGGTAATCGCCCCTATCGTGCCCATGATGATCATGGCTGCGGTAACCTTCACAAAATCCACCCCGACAAACAGTGTGAATATGCCGATATCACCCAATTCTTCTTCACCGAATCCCTGAATCGAAGTATGTTTTGTTACAGACATAATAAAAAACAGCAGCAATGCAATCGTCAGCATTGCAGAAATAAAGGCGGTTACGGTTTTGACGTTTCCTCCATTAATATAAAAAAGAGTAATGCTGCAAATCACGGCGGAAGAGAGCAATGTTAAAATAATCGGATTGATATGCGGGTCTGTCATGAAAATAATGGTGAGAAAGAGAACACCGAAATTTAAGAATAACGCAATAAAAGACCTCGCTCCTTTTTTTCCGCCGATGATGACCATTAATAGAAATAAAATCGCCGCGAGAATTACGATGACATTCATGAGCTTGCCTTCTTTCGTTTAATAAAAAAGATAGAAGCATACAGACTGGCGGGTATGGCTAATACGATTCCGATCCCTCCGGCCAATGCTCTGGCTATTTCCAAGGAAATGTTCATAGAAAGAGTGAATCCTATCGGGGAATCATTTTTCAAATACAACAGCATCATCGGAATAGAGCCGCTTATATAAGCAAAAAACAGAATGTTGGTCATCGCCCCCATGATGTCTTTTCCGATCTCCATCCCGGAACGTCTGAGAGCTTGTAATGAGATATCCTTGTTTTCTTCATATAAACCGAAGACAGATGACGTCATGGTAATGGCTACATCCATGACCGCTCCCAGTGATCCGATAAATACCCCGGCCATGAACACCGTGTGATAAGGGCGGGTTAAATACTGCATTTCCTCATATCTGAGACCTTTCTCTCCGGTTGCCAGCATTACCAGATACGTAATCAGCAGGGAAACGAAAGTGCCTGCGAGTGTCGCGGCAATGGCGGCGTATGTTTTCGCGTGAAAACCGCTGACAAGCAGCAATGAGATGACAGTAAAGATGAGAATACAGATACCGCAGATGAAAATTAACCCTATATTAGGATGCTTCCTGTACAAATCTAATGCAAACGACAGTAAAACGGCGTTAAACATCAGGCTGACGATCGAAAAGAAGCCTTGTTTTTTGCCGACGATAAGCAAGGTGAAGATGAAAACCCAAGCGATCAGCAAAAGCTGTTTATCCCGTTTTTTATCTATAATGCTTCCCGATATATCTTTGTTTGATGGTTTCCCTTTATCAATAGAAACGAATACTTCATCGCCAATCGAATATTTCTGATCGTTCGCTCCGGATGATGAATACTGATTGGACAAATGAATGAGCTGTCCTTTCTGACTGCCGTTTTCAAGTCTGGCAGTGATCGTCTGATTGAAAATCTTATCTTTGTTTTTATGCATGTCTTGTACGTCAGACTGATGTTCCAATGTTGTTTTCGTCACTTTGGCAATCGGGCGCTCATAAAAAGAAGCGTTGTGAGTGACGAAAATGAGCGAGCTGATAAAACAGAGCGCTGTTATCACGTAAAACAGCTTTTTCTTGTAAGACATGCGGTTTCGGTTGTTTCCTGTTATCTTCAAAAAAAGTCCTCCAAACAGGCGGCGCCGTGTGAAAGAGAGGCCCTGCCGTGAAGTGTTAAACGATGCGGATGCAGTCTTTCGCGAATAACGTTCATATTTTATCACTCGGCCGTACGGCTGTCGACTCAGAGGGGGACCGAGAGAAAAAGCTCCCCTGAAATCAGATCAGGAGAGCTCTTGGGATGAACCGCCCGATAAAAGCGGTCTTTTTATGCTTCGTTCACTTTTTTTGCTTTTCTTCTTTGATACAGATACAGTGCGGTTCCGAGCGCGCTGATGAGAAAGCCGGCAAGAAGGATGGAATACATCGTTGTGGCCGTATCAGGAAGCAGGCCGCCCGGCGATACCCCGTCCTGCGCAGGGCCGGATGACGGTTTTTGTCCGCTTGGCTGCTTTCCGGAGCCGTGATCTCCGCTTGTCGGCGGCGCGCTCTTCGTGTTTGCGTTTAATATGGTGTATTCACTGAAATGATTTGTATAGCCCGTGACGAGATCGTGTGAAACCGAACCGTTGTCTGTTTTTGTATAGACGTTCTTTTTCCGGTCTACATGGTAAATGCCCGGCTGTTTCGCCTTTTTCGTATTATCAATGCGCAGGATGAGCTTTACCGGCGCTTTGAATGTTTTGATGTCTTTGTTTTTCTGCTTCATTGTAAAGTCGTATACATTTGAAAGCGCCCCGCTTACTTTTCCTTTCGGCGTCACGCCGAATCGTGTATCAGCTGAAGCAGCGTTTGCCATCGGCATTTTCATGCTGAACTTGTCATGCAGGATCGTAAGGGAAGAATCCGATGTTCTGTCCTTTAACAGGCCGATTTGTTTTTTTGTCACGCTGAGATCAATCGGCTTTTTGGCGCCGTCATTCTTATCGTAATACACGATCGGCGTGTTGGCGTTTTTGGCATAGACGGCAAATGCGCTGTCATCTTCAAGCGTCCACGAGCCGTTTTTTTGTTTCGTCGGCAGGTACACCTCCTGCGCGCGGCCGTCAACTTTCGGTTCCACCGCTTTTCCCGCTTTTTCAAGCTGCTCGGTGAAGACCTCATAGTCGACAAAGCCAAGGTCTTCTTTATGGGACGCTTCGTTAAAGACGGAATATCCGTCTCCGCCTTCACCGACAAAGTTACTGGTGGCGACTCTGTATGTCTTCTTATCAGAAATCGGCTTTACGCTGCCGTCATCCTGTACGGCCGCAGCTTGAAGAACGCGGTGTCCCGGCTTTTTATTCAGTGTAAACGTGTATGTTAAACCGGCAACTTGAGGGAAGGCGCCGCCTTGAGCCTCAATTCCGCTTAATCCTTGTTCCAAGGCTTGTTTGATCTGTTTTCCGGTTAAATCCGCGACGTAAAGCGTGTTGCCGAACGGCATCACATTCAGCACATCGCCGAGTGTGATGTCTCCTTTATCAATGCCCGCTCGGATGCCGCCCCCGTTTGTGATCGCGATTTGGGCGCCGGCCGCTTCCTTCGCTTTTTGCAGCATGCCGTCTGCGATGAAGTTTCCGAGATTGGTTTCTTTGGAGCGGACATGCTCGCGCTGGCCGTCAAGTGCGACCTTCGTTGAGCCGACTTTTTCATTTTTGACTGAGACGAGCTCTTTTTTAAACGGATCAAGCTCTTTTTTCAGATCCGGGTCTTCTTTCGTCTGCTCGTTCACCGGCAGCGCCTGAAGAGAGGATTGTTCCGGCAGAACGACGCCGTTTTTGTCAAATGCGACATCGACACGGCCTAAATATTCGCCGTATTCCTTTGCCTGGGCGACGATGGTCGGCTCTTCGTTTTTGACAACTTCCATTTTATCTACAAGCGTATGCGTATGTCCGCCGACGATCAAGTCGATGCCTTTTACCTTTTTGGCGAGATCGAGATCACGCTGATGCCCGATATGGGTCAGGGCGATAATTTTATTGACATGTTCCTTATTCTGTATTTCTTTTACCGTATCTTGTGCGGATTGGAAGGCATCATGAAAGACAATGCTTTTTCCCGGGCTTGATGTGACGGACGTATCTTCTGTCGTTAAGCCGAATACGGCGACTTTTTCTCCGTTTACATCAAGCAGAATGTATGGATAGATGCCTGCTTTTTTCTTTTTCCCTGCCGTAAATGTGTCTGCTTTTTTCATGAATGGTCTGAGTTTTGACTCTTTGGACACATCGACATTTGAGCTGACGAGCGGAAAGTCAGGCGCTTGAAAATTGTATTTTCCGGACGGATCAGCCGCGCTCCCGTTACCGCTCAGGAAGCTGGCGAGAGCACCCGGACCTTTATCAAACTCATGATTTCCGAAGGTCATTGCGTCGTAGCCCATGCTGTTCATCAATTTTAAATCAGCCAGCCCCTGCCACTTTGTGAAATAGAGATCGCCTGAGAAAACGTCTCCCGCATCCAGTAAAATGCTGCGGTCGGTTTCGCTTCTGATTTCTTTGATTTTCGTCATCCGCCTCGCCGCGTTATCAAGGTGGGCGTGCGTGTCGTTTGTATGCATAACGGTGAGTTTCCATGCATCATCTTTCGGCGGCTTTGTGCCCGGTTCATCATCTTTGAATTGGAGCTTGTACTGTCCGTAGCCCGCGTTTTGTGATTCACCGATATAGGCGACGTCATCTGCGCGGTCGGCAAACGGCTTTGCAGCCAAGGAAGATTCAAATGTCAGGTTTGTCCCTTTGACCGGAAGGATGGACCAGTTATGATCAGCCTGCGGATTAATCGTTTTCTGCTGGATGATGTAATCCATTAAGACCTGCCTGTTCTCATCGGCAGAAGAGTATACGATTTTATCATTGCTTAAGTGAGGGAATCCTCCGCCGCCTGAAGCGCGGTAATTATTTGTGACGATCAGAAATTCCTGCTTGGCGCTGACGGGCTTTCCTTGATAAGAAAGGTTGACGATCCGGCTTGCATCGGGATGAATGACTGTTCCGTTTTCGTTGTATTTCGCCGGTTTTGTGACATCGACCTGATAGGTGACACCGTCAATGACATCAAAATTGTATGAGCGGTAGGCGTCATTTAAAAGCGCTTGGCTGCCGCCTTTTGCCTGATCGATCTGATTAAATTGCCCCGCGGACATTTCGAGCCAGTCTTTCACTTCGCTTCCGTTCAGCTTGACGATCTGAACCGTGTTGTCATACAGGTACAAATCGCCGATGTTTTTGATGGCGAGGTCGCCAGCGGAAATGTTTGTATAGTAATTTGAGCCGTTCCGCCCGCCGGCTTTAAACGGAGCGCCCGCCGAGAGGATTGGCAGATCTTTGTATTCCGTATCCTTCATCTTATTTTCGGCGTACCATTTTTGCGCATCCGTTACGATTTGAATGGACGGATCATCTTTGACTTGGGCGAAGAAACTGTTGATATCGGCTTTTGTCTGGCCGACGGGTTCTCTGATGTATTTCAAAGTGCCTTCGTGCGCTTTTTTGACGGTATTGACGACGGTTTCGTTTTCCGACGTCACATTGCCGGCAATCGGCTCGATGCTGCCTTTTGCATCTTCCACATGCCACACGCTGTCTGTTTTTTCAAGCCGGAGGTCGATGACGCCGGCATATTTGCCCCAGCTGCTTGACATGACAACGGGGATGCCGTTAATCGTGCCTTTATCGACGTCGAATTGATCAGCGCCTTTGTATTCGGCATCAGGGAAAAGCCCGTGCTGATGGCCGGATACGATCGCGTCAATTCCGCCGACTTTCGTTGCCAGGTCAAAAACGGCGTTTTCCGCTCCGGAAGACTGCGCTTTTTTTTCGATGCCGCTGTGGGCGAGGGCGATGACGATATCGGCTCCTTCAGCTTTCATTTTCGGAACGGTTTTCTTTGCGGATTCCACAATGTCTTCGACCTGAACGCGGCCTTCGAGATTTTTCTTATCCCACGTCATGATTTGGGGAGGAACAAAGCCGATGTAGCCGACTTTTATCTGATGCTTGCCGCCGTTTTCATCCGTGACGGTTTTGTCTTTTATGACATAAGGCGTATAACGGTTTTCGCCGCTTAATGTTTTCACATTGGCGTTAACGATCGGATAATCAGCGCCTTTGATTGTCCCGTCGAGAAATTCAAGCCCGTAATTAAATTCATGATTGCCGAGTGTTCCTGCGTCATAATGCAGACTGTTCATCACTTCAATGATCGGATGGGTCTTTGCGCCTGAAATGATATCATTTTTCTCATATTTTACGGCGTATTCTCCGAGGGGATTCCCCTGAATCAGGTCTCCGTTATCGACAAGCAGCGTATTCGGGTTTTCGCGCCTGTGCTTCTCAATAAGCTGAGCCGTTCTGGCCAGCCCGAATTCCGTTGTCGGTTTGTCGCTGTAGTAATCGTAGTCCATCATGTTAGCGTGAACGTCAGTTGTGGCTAAAATGCTGAGATTCACACTGGAGGATTTGTTTTCTTCTGCTTTAATGGGTGATGTTGGGAGGATTAGACTAAGTATCATAACTAGGGGCAGCAGAATACGGAGTGTCATATTGACGCTGCATCGTCTTTTCTGTATTCTCACCTGTTCTCCACCTTTCAACAAATTTTGTCATGCAGTACCATTGTAAGAATATTTTGTGAAAGTTCATATAGATTTCATGATGATTCTTGTAAAAAGATGAAAAATGAGGATAATGACCTATGTAAAACGGATGAGCGGCAAACGCGTTACCTATGTTTGATGTTAGTGTGGCTGGGGTACATGGATTTATGTAGACTTCATCAAGCAGGAGGTAGTAACTATGGGTAAAAAAATTGCAGTTGTATTAACGGATTATTTTGAGGATGTCGAGTATACTGAACCTGCGAAAGCTTTTAAAGATGCGGGTCATGAATTAACCGTAATTGAACAGGAAAAAGGAAAAACAGTCAAAGGCAAACAAGGGGAAGCGGAAGTGAAAGTGGACGCGTCCATCGATGATGTGAATTCTAAAGACTTTGACGCATTGCTGATCCCGGGCGGATTCTCTCCTGACATGCTGCGTGCGGATGACCGTTTCGTCCAATTTGCCAAAGCGTTCATGGATGATAAAAAACCGGTGTTCGCCATCTGCCACGGACCTCAGCTTCTCATCAACGCGAAAGCATTGGACGGGCGCAAAGCGACAGGGTTTACTTCAATCCGAATCGACATGGAAAACGCGGGCGCGAATGTTGTGGATGAAGAAGTCGTCGTCTGCCAGAACCAGCTGGTCACAAGCCGCACACCGGATGACATTCCGGCATTCAACCGCGAATCATTAAAACTGCTTGCGTAATATAAAAGCGGAGCGCCGTATCAGGCGTTCCGCTTTTTTTGTGAAGATTCCCGGATGACCAGCTCAGGCGCCAGAATAATGCGTTGTTTTTTGTGCTGGGAACTGGTAATTTTATGATGCAGCAATTGAGCCGCTTCTTTTCCCGACTGCCGCGGAAAGGAAGAAACGGTTGTAAGCGGGGGATAAGAAATTTCAGCTTCCGGCACGTTATCAAAGCCGATAATGTCAATATCTTCGCCCGGAACGAGCCCGGCTTTTCTGATCCCTTGCATGACGCCGAACGCGACCAAATCACTGAAGCAGAAAATCGCGGTCGGGCGCTCAGACCGGCGGAGGAGCTCCGTCACGGCTTCACAGCCTGCTTCGCGGGTCGGCGCGCTGTCAATGACATAGTCATTTTTTACTTCCAGATCCGCTTCACGGAGCGCTTTTTTAAACCCTTTCATACGCTTCGTCCATGTTGATGAGTGCTTCACGCCGCCCAGAAACGCAATCTCCTGATGGCCTTTCTCAATGAAATGACGCACTGCCTTATAGGTGCCTTCCTCATAATCGGCTCCGACAAAATCACAATCTGCATCGGCAATCTCCCTGACGGCGAGCACGACCGGAATGTCAAGCTGCTCGAGGCGGGAAAGGGTTTCCTCAGCCGTACCTGAAACCGGACACAAAATCAATCCGCCGACCCTGTGCTCCAGCATGGTCGAGATCAGCTGCTCCTGCTTGGCGACGGAATCAAATGTCGTGCCTAACAGCACCGTTAATCCGACTTCCTCAAGCGTATTCTGAACGCCGATCAGAAACTCTGAGAAAAACGTATTGGAAATGTCAGTAATAATCAATCCTACCGTTGTGGACGTCTGTGATCGTAAATTCGCGGCGACCCGATCATATACGTACCCCAGCTCCCGCATGGATTGCAGCACTTTCTCACGGGTCGCTTCGGAAATTCGCGGATTGTTGCGGACGATTAATGAAGCGGTGGATGTTGAGACGCCGGCATGTTCAGCGACCTGCTGCAATGTCACCCGGCGTTTTTTTTGCTGTTTCATACGTCGCATTCCTCACTTGGTTTTTATTCGTTACATCCATTATAAGCGTTTTGGCGCATGAGAAGAAAGAGAGAGGGGAGAAAATGACAAAGCGCCGGAAGACGGAGTGTCCTTCGGCGCTTCTATTACAATAGGTTATTCAAACATTTGCTCTTTAATATACTGAACCGGCATTTCACGGCCTGTCCAATATTCAAACGCCATGGCGCCCTGCCAAAGCATCATGCCGAGGCCGTTAATGGTGTTGCAGCCGGCCGCTTGAGCTTGTTCAAGCAATTTCGACGTAACGGGGTTGTAAACGACGTCTGTCACAATCAAATCAGGACGGAGCATGGATGTATCTTCAATGACGCTCAAGCCTTCAAGCGGTTTCATGCCGACACCCGTTCCGTTTGTGAAAATATCGCTTGAAGCGATTTCAGCACGCAGCGCATCTTGATCTTCGAGCGGGAAGACTTTCGCTTTACAAGAAGATCCCTTCATTTCTTCATTGATAATGCGGACGTTTTCTTCCGCTTTTTCGAAAAACGCGTCATTACGGGCGAAAATAGAGATTTCTCCGAGGCCTTCCAATGCGGATTGAATCGCTATCGGAGTGGCGGCCCCGCCGGAACCGACCAGCGTCATTTTTTTGCCTGTGATATCGATGCCGTGTTCTTTTAAGTTGCGGACGTATCCCATACCGTCAGTCGAGTGTCCGATCAGTCTGCCGTTTTCATTAACGACTGTATTCACCGCGCCGGTGAATTTCGCTGAATCCGCGAGTTCATCGAGGTAAGGGAGAATGTTCATCTTGTTCGGCATCGAGACATTGAATCCTCTGACGTTTAAGGCGCGCATTCCCGTTACCACATCTTCCAGCTGTTCATTGCCGACTTCAAACGCGAGGTAAGCGTAGTTCAAACCTAATTTTTTAAACGCCAGGTTGTGCATCGCCGGAGATAAAGAGTGTCCGATCGGTGTCGCGAATAATCCGATAAGCTGAGTTTTTCCGTTAATCCGTCCTAAATCTTTCTTCATGATGTATTCCTCCGTTAGTCCATTCATTTGTTTTTCATCCCGCTTTGAGGGCAGAAAAACGCTGATTACATATGTTTATTTAAAATGCTGAGTACGCTGCGCAATTCTTCAACGGGAATCTGTCCGGGCGCTGATGCTTCTTTGCCCGCTCCGAACGTGCACGCTGACCCGAAGACTTCGCCGGCCAGGCGGCTGATCAGGCCTGTCCCCGCCATTGACATCGTGATGATCGGCCGGTCTGCGTATTGTGTTTTCATCGTGTGAGTGGCATCCAATAAGACGAAAACATCTTCAGTGCTTTGCGGCATCACCGCAATTTTCGGAATGTGCGCGCCGTACGCCTGCATGTTCCGCAGCCGGGAAATGATTTCTTCTTTTTTCGGTGTCTGATGAAAATCATGATTGGACATGACGACATATACGCCGTTATCTTCAGCGGTTTTCACAATTGATTTGACTTCCGCTTCTCCCGTAAACAACTCAACGTCTGCAAGGTCAATATGTTTTGTTTCGATGGCGGTTTTAAGCAATTCAATGTAAAAGCGGTCATCAATAACTTTATTTCCGCCTTCTTTATGGGTTCTGAATGTGAAAAGCAGCGGTGTTGCGCCTGCGGCTTTCCGCAGCTTTTCAAGCATGCCTTTTACGGCATCCAGGCTGTCAACATGCTCGTACACATCCGCCCGCCACTCAATGATATCCGGGCGAAGCCTGTTGACGGCTTCCGTTTCTTCGAGCAGTTCTTTCTCTCCGGCCGCCATCAGCGGCACAATGATCTTCGGAAGCCCTTCGCCGATGACCGTGTTTCTGATCGTGATAGATTGCATGATAAATCCTCTCCCTTAAAAAATAGTCAGGCTTTCATCACTTGCTTAAAGCGGATTCCGATAAACAATGCGAGAAGGGCGCTGACGGCCGCAATTCCGATATCAAGCAGAAAAACAGGCGTCAGGCCGGCCGCTTTGGATATCGCTCCCGTTACAAGCGGAATGACAATAAAAGATAAGCTTGATGCTATATTAACAAAAGATGTGATCGTACCTTTATTTTTAGGGAATAAAACAGCCATAACCGTCATCGCCAATTGCAGAATGCCCGCAGTTGAAAGTCCGATGACAAAGGAGCTGATGACTGATACGGCCGGCTGATGAATGAAAATCAGAGCAAGCAGCGCGATTGCCGCGATCACAGGGTACAGCACCATTACCGTAATCGGCTGAATCACTCTGTTTAACAGCACAGCCAGCAATAATACGGATACAAGCGCCCCGATGCTGTAATAGCTCAACAATTTGACGGCCTGCACCTCAGGCATGCCCAAAACGGTTTGCCCGAACTTAGGAAGCCATACTTGAACGAGCATAAACAGCGCCGTAGATGAAAAGCCTAACAGAATGATCGCAAGGCCTTCACGCCATATCGACGGCTGTGATGTGAACGCGCCATCAGACGGAGAGGCTTCCGTCCGGCCGCCGTCTTCTTTTTGCTTATGATTCGGAAACGGAACTTTTAACAGGAAAAAGCCGTTCAGGAAGAAAATAATGCCCGGTACGAAAAACGTCCAGCCGTAAAACAAATGCCTGTCCGCAATAAACGCGATAAAAAACGGAAGCACCGTCGCGCCGATGGATACAAACGCTTTGATTAACACGGTTGCAGAGCTTGCGTTTTTCGGAAATCCTTCAATAAGCGCCGGATATGTCCCGGAATCCAAAAAGGAATTGGCGATCCCGGCGAAAATGGCGAAGATAAACGCGGCTGTATAGTTTGTCGAAAGCGGAATTCCGATTAGGAAAATCAGATACAGAAAGGCGCCCGATACGATAAACGGCCGTCTCCCGAATGTATCCGAAAGCTTCCCGGCAAACAGAAGCGAAATCAGCTTCCCGATTCCGATGGCGGAGACCAAATAGCTGACCCCGGCTGCGGATGTATGAAGCTGTTTTGATAATGCCTCCATATTGGATGCGATAATAATATTGATCATGCCCAGCAGGAAATAGTTAATATAAAGACCCGCTGCCATTTTGGTGTATATGTTTTTCATGATGACATCCCCTAATGCGGTTAATAAAGAATTAAATTATTTTTTAAATTGATAAAAGAACAGCACGATTCCCCTTTATTGAACCACTGCCTTTCTTTGAAAACTGTTTGATAAAACGGTTGCAAAACAAACTTGAATAACGCTGAGATCACAATGAGTATATCGTTCTACTAAATAAAAAAAGATAAGCGGCCCGCTCATTTAGTATATCGTTCTACCAAGTTCACAGTTACTATACTCCTTCTTTTTATATGTGTCAAACCGATGAACTTTTTTTACTTTTTAAAATCAAAAAAAGACCTGCCGTTTTTCGGCAGGTCTGACATGGGTTTATTTTCTGAGAGAGGCGAGCTCCTCGGCAATGGCCTGCATTTCACTCGGGCTGAATGATGTTTTTTTCATGACCATTTGATGAAGGTATGTAAGATCTTCTATTTTTTCATCACTGAAATCTTCCGCTCTGATGACGCCGACATTGAGCATGTTGAGCTTTTGCGAAATGTCTTCAATCATTTTGTTTAACGTTTCTGTTTGTTGGCTCGGCAAATTCATGCATCCTTTCATGACCGTTTTCGTATCCTTTATTCTAACAGAATTCATTTAGAATAAAAGCTTATTTCCACAGCCGCAGAAAAGTTGCTAAGATGATGATAAGGTTTTTGATCCTCAAAATGCGGGGAAAGAATAGGGAGGTTATCGATATGATACATGTTCTGTTTGTCTGTCTGGGAAATATTTGCCGGTCGCCTATGGCAGAGGCGGTATTTTCTGATATGGTGAAGAAAAACGGGCTGAACGGGCAGATTAACATTGATTCAGCGGGAATCGGCGCCTGGCATGCGGGAAATCCGCCGCATGAAGGGACAAAGGAGATCCTGAAGAAGAAAGGGATCAGCGCAAGCGGCATCACGGCGAGGCAGGTGCGTGAGTCTGATCTGACCGATTTTGATTACGTCATTGCGATGGATGCAGAAAATATCGGACATCTGCGCAGCATGGCAGGTTATAAAAAAGCGGCGCCGCGTATTGCAAGGCTGCTTGATTATGTACCGGAGTCGGACCTTGCGGACGTGCCCGATCCGTATTATACCGGGAATTTCAGCGAGGTGTACGCTTTGGTCGAATCCGGGTGCCGTCATTTGCTGGAGACAATAAAGAAAGACCATCATTTATAAGGGGGATTGACCGATGAAGCAGGCACGCATCATGGCAAAAGCGATTCTGATCGGCGCTGCCGCCGGCGGAGCACTGTCCTTATTACATAAGCCGACGAGAGAGGCATGTTTCCGCAACATGGACGCGTGCAGGCGCCGTGCGGCATTTTACCGGAAACATCCTGAAGCCCTGAAACAGCAGGCTTCTGCAAAACTGGATCAAGTGAAAATCATCGCCAATACCGTATCGGAAGATCTGGTTTTTTTAAACGGGCAGATCACCAAGCTGAAGCAGACGACGCCGCAGGTCATTGACCTGTTAAAAGAAACGAAGGAGCATTTTTCGAAAAACGATCATTGAGGTGGGATGTCATGAGTTTTATAAAGGAGCTGTTTGCAAGGTTTTCTCTGCATGAAGGACAAAGTAAATCGGCGGAGCTGGCGTATTTTTTCCTGCTGTCATTGTTTCCGTTGATGATTTTCATGCTGACGCTCACCGCCTATCTTCCCATATCTGCAGAAGACGTGCTCGGGGCGGTCGATCAATACGCGCCCGACAGCGCCATGTCCATGGTGAAATCCATTACGGAGCAAACGCTGAACAAGCGCAGCGGCGGACTTTTGTCATTCGGGATTATCGCCGTCATCTGGTCGGCTTCGAATGGTATGAACGCGATTGTCAGAGCATTTAACCATGCCTACGAAGTCGAGGAAAACCGCTCATTTATCATCATTCGCCTGACCTCAATTTTTTTAACCATCGCGATGGTGGTTACGATTTTAATCGCATTGCTTCTGCCGGTGTTCGGCAGAGAAATCGGAATGCTGGCCGCAGATTTCATCGGCGCCTCCGGCCTGTTTTTGCAGGTATGGTCGGTTGTCCGCTGGGGTATCAGTCCGCTTATCCTTTTAATCGTGTTTACCGCGCTTTACATTTTCGCGCCGAATAAAAGGCTTTCTCTCCGTTTTGTGCTGCCGGGAGCCGTATTCGCGGCAGCCGGCTGGATTATCGTCAGTATGCTGTTCTCATTTTACGTCGGCACCTTTGCCAACTACAGCGCCACATACGGGAGCATCGGGGGAATTATCGTCCTTATGATCTGGTTTTATCTTACGGGAACACTGCTGATTTTAGGAGGAGAAATCAACGCGCTTTTACATAAACGTAAAAAGCTTCCTGATGAAAATCCGTACCGCGGGAGCAAGCTATAGAGGAACGGATGACGTTCAAGCTGAAAAACGGAGGGGAATCGATTATGACCAAGCATACGAAAAAAGGCGGAAGCCATAATAAACAAAACTCAAAAAACGGCCCGAAGAATAAAACAAGCGGAAGCGCTAACGGGCAGAACGGATACCACTAGAAAGAAGCCGCCTGACTCAGATCAGGCGGCTTTTTTATGAGGCCGGAAAAGAATGGGATTCGGATGCGGGACTGTGCTTTGTTTTCCCGAAGACGAGCGCAAGCCAAATACAGACCAGAATCACCGTAATAAAGTAAAACAAGTTGGCGCTTTCAAACCGCTGCATATACCAGCCGCCCGCCACCGGGCCGATCATGCTGCCGAGGCTGAAGGAAATGCCGCAGAGCAGATTGCCCGCCGGCAGCAGATGGGACGGCAGCAGGTCGCTCATATAGCTGATGCCGAGGGAAAACATACTGCCGACCGCCATTCCCGCCGTGAAAAAGCAGCAGCCGATGACAGAAGGCGACGAAAACAGTCCGGCCGTCAAAAAGCAAAGGGCACCCGTTAATAAGATGACGAGCAGGACACGTTTTCTCCCGAATCGATCGCTTAATAAACCGAGAGGGAACTGGAATACAATACTTCCGATAGCAAAAGCGGGCAATATCAGCGCGACGGCATCAACGGATATGCCTAAACGCAGGGCGTACACGGGAAAGCTTCCGTTCAGCGCCGTTTCTAAAAAACCGTACCCGAAAGCCGGGAGAAAAGCGACCCAGCCGAAAAGAAGAGCGCGGTAAAACCGTTTTGCGCTGTTATCCCCGGATGTTTCATCCGGACCTTGCGCCGGGTACTCGTTACGTAAGACAAACACAAACAGCCAGGCGGCAAGACTGATACAGCCGGATACGATAAACGGAAGGGACGGACTTGTTTTCACAAGAGGGACCATGAACGGGCCGACAGCGAATCCAAGCCCGAAGGACAGTCCGTACAGCGAAATGTTTCTTCCTCTGTTTCGGGGCGTTGACTTTGACGTCACCCACGTTTGGGTTGAAAAATGCAGCATATGATCCCCGATTCCGATAAGCAGCCGCAGAAAAAACCATAACCATATGGATTGAAGCCAAATAAAACTGAATAAGCTGATGATAACAAGAAATCCGCCCATGACCATCAGAGGTTTGAATCCGAGCTTGCGCAGCGGGGCCTCCATAAACGGCGACGCCAGAAGCACACCGATATAAAGGCCGGTTGCGTGAAGTCCGTTTATGGCTGCGGATTCTCCGTTCGTTTCAAAAATGACGGAGATCACCGGCAGAAGCATGCCTTGGGAAAATCCGGAGATGGAAACAAGCAGAACCAAAATAAAGAAGTACAGTCGTGACATCGCGTATTTCTCCTTCTTCAGTATCTTTCTTGATCGTACACGGATTTGTCGCGTCCGGCAACCTGAAAATGCCAATTCGGGCTGCCGCGGAAGTGTAATTGAGGGAGTTTTTGAGAAGGATATAAAAAGACTCATTCGAAAAAAGGAGCCAGGCAGATATGAATCGGATTTTTTTCTTTACGGCTGCGGCGGGAGTGCCGCTTTCAGTCATCGGCGGCCTGATGCACTGGCCGTCAGCGGTTTTGTTTATTATTTATTGCTTGACGATTATTGCGCTTGCAAGTTATATGGGGAGAGCGACCGAATCTCTTGCCATTATCGCGGGACCGCGGATCGGCGGTCTGCTGAATGCCACGTTCGGCAATGCGGTAGAGCTGATTATATCGCTTTTTGCCTTAAAAGAAGGGCTGACGGGCATCGTGCTTGCTTCACTGACCGGTTCGGTGCTCGGCAATCTTCTGCTCGTCGCGGGACTGTCGTTTTTTATCGGCGGTTTGAAATACAAGCGGCAGGAATTCAATATTCATGATGCCCGTCATAATTCTGGCCTGCTGATTTTTGCCATTATCGTAGCTTTTGTCATTCCCGAAGTGTTTTCCATGGATATGGGGGAAAAAAACAAGCTTGATTTGAGTGTCGGCATCAGCATCATCATGATCCTTTTGTACGTGGCAGCTCTTTATTTCAAGCTCGTCACCCACCGCGGTGTTTATCAGCCGAATCAGCCGGAGGCAAAGGAAGAAGAGGAGCAGCCTGAGTGGTCGGGGAAAAGAGCGACAGCCGTCTTATTTATTTCAACCATTATCGTCGCCTACATATCTGAAAACCTTGTCCATACGTTTCATGCGGTGGCTGAACAGTTCGGCTGGAGCGAGCTGTTTATCGGAGTGATTATCGTCGCAATCGTCGGAAATGCCGCAGAGCATGCGTCGGCGATTATTATGGCGTACAAAGACAAAATGGATGTCGCCGTTGAAATCGCGGTAGGCTCGACTTTGCAGATCGCCATGTTTGTGGCCCCGGTTCTTGTGATCTGTTCTATCTTTTTTCCGGTCAATATGCCGCTTGTATTCACATTGCCCGAGCTTGTCGCGATGATATCATCCGTCCTTTTGATGACGATGATTTCAAATGACGGTGATTCGAACTGGTTTGAGGGGGCTACGCTCCTTGCCGCTTATGTCATTATGGCGATCGGATTTTTCCTGCTTTAACCTGTAAAAAATGCGGATAACAACGATTGCGGAGGAAAAGACTAAAGGAAAATGCTATAGAAAGAGTGATATGATGAGAAAGCTGTTTCATGCCACACTGATTCTGCTGTTATCCTTTAGTTTTTTCGCAACGCCGTCTGCCGGTGCAAAGAAACCGTTTAAAGTTCCCAACTCTGTCGTAAGCATTTCAAAGGAAAATACGTATCCGAATGCCTCACAGGACCAGCCGATGCTTCAGCCGAGCAAACTGGCAAAGGAATTGTTAGATACATCAGAGATCAATATCGAAAATCCGCATCTGATAAAGATGCTGAATGAATCCTCGGTTTCCGGTTCACCGCTTGCCATCGGATACCGGGCGACAATATTTCTCGGGAAATGGGCGCTCGGCTATCAATCGAACGAAACGGTCGCCAACTGGGAATATAAAAAAATCAACACGAACAGAGCGGATAACCGGGGCGGACAGCAAACCGCGGTTATCTCATACGCCCAAGAACAGCAATACAAAATCAAAGGCGGGCTCACAGCGAAGGTGCCGAACGCAGAAGACGTAAAAAGCATGATGATGCAAAAAGCGATGAAGAAAACAAAACTGCCGCTCGCGTTTGAAACGGTTATCGGCGCAGGCACAAAACGCGATCAAACCTACAAAATTTCTCCGCAGCGGCTCGGCTACCTGCACGCCTACGCTCCGGCCGTTAATGAAAAAGGAAAAGTAACATACGGTGAAGTGTATTTGGTGCTGAAAGGCAGCAAGCGGAAACTTGTCGTCAAAAATGTGACTTCGCAAGGAATCGGGGCTTGGATTCCGGTGCAGGATCATGTCACATTCGGTTTTCAAACGACAGCGCAGCCGAGATAAATAAAAAAAGCTGATTCCGGTTCGGGAATCAGCTTTTTTGTGTGTGATACATTTCCTCAAGCAATTGCACATTGTTGTTGTACAGCTCCCGGGCAAGAACGCGTCTCACCGCAAGGCTCGCCGAGAAGTATTCTGTGTCTTGAACCATGCCTTTGACGGTAAATTCTATGCCTCTGGTTAATTTGTTCAGACTCATAATTCCATGCACTTGAAACGGTTCCGTCGCATTGAGAAATTCATCCCGTTTCAATGAATCGCGAAGCTCATCATTGAGCATGTCACACGCTTTTTCTAAGATGGCATATACCCGTTCAGGATCTTCCTTGTAACTGATCACGACGGACTCGGTAATCCGCATATAATCAATGTTATAGTTTTGAAGCTGTCTGACCTCACCGTTAGATATGGTAAGCAGCTTGCCGGTCCACTCACGGATCTGGAGGGAACGGAGTCCGATTTCTTCCACTGTGCCGTTGAACAGATTGTTAATCGTCACGTAATCGCCTTTATGCAGCTGGCGTTCATATATTAAAAAGATACCGGCCAAAATGTCCTTGATTAACGACTGGGCGCCGAAACCGATGACGATACCGGCAACGCCCGCCCCGGCTAAAATTCGGCCGAAATCATGAACAAATAAAGAAATGACGTAAAAGATAAAACCGATCGTCGCCGTATACTGGGTGATGGACCGGACGAGGCTCTCAATCGTCTTCCCTTTCCGTTCCTCTAAGAAATCCGTGCGTTTAAATAACACCTGGACAAAGCGGTTGATCAGAAAAACACCGGCGTAAAGCACGAGAGCGACGATGATGATCTCAACCACTTTGCTTTTCAAAATGTCCGTAATTGTCGTTTCCATCTTCTGTTAACCTCTGGCTTTTCGTAATGAAAAATCCGTGTCCTGATAATAACTGTTTTTGACAAGGACGTTCGGACCGAGGCACCGGACGTTTGTGCAGCGGCAGTTCAGCTCTTTGCTCAGCTTCGTCTGTCTCCACTTGTCATATGCTTCAGGAAGGCTGTCTGTTTTAATATTGCCGAGCGGCGGTGTATCGCCGAAATCCGTGACAATGATATTTCCGTCAAAAATGTTGACATTCAGGCGGGAGCGGCCGTCAGGGTCGTTTCGCACCGTAACGTTTTTCGCTTCCCGCAGGCGGCGGAGAAGCTTCTGGTCTTCTTCATCAGGACTGCATGCGTAAAACGGGAGCGTACCGAACAGCATCCATGTCTCTTCATCTCGAATGTCGAGCAGATGATGGATGGCCTGTCTCATGTCTTTCAGGCTGAGTGATTCAAGCGCGCTGGCGAAATCACTCGGATACATCGGATGGACTTCGTGCCGCTGGCATTTCATTTCTTCGGTAATTTGCCGGTGAATATGTTCGATATGCGGCAGTGTCCGTTTGTTGAGCATCGTTTCCGCTGAAACCATTACACCTGCTTCGACCAGCGTGCGGCTGTTTTCAATCATTTTGTCAAAATAGCGCGCCCGCTGTTCAAATGTCGGTTTCTTCTCCATCATCGCAAATCCGATGTCGGCAAAGTCCTCGACCGTTCCCCAGTTGTGAGAAATGTGAAGAACGTCCAAATAGGGAATAATCCGTTCGTAGCGCCCGATATCAAGCGTCAGGTTTGAATTGATCTGTGTGCGCACGCCGCGTTCATGCGCATATTTTAAAAGCGGGACGACGTATTCCTTTACCGATTTCAGCGAAAGCATCGGTTCGCCGCCCGTAATGCTGATAGAGCGTAACAGAGGAATTTCATCAAGCCGCTTTAATAAAAGGTCGATCGGCAGCGCATTCGGGTCTTTCGGCTGGAGCGTGTACCCGACGGCGCAGTGCTCGCATCGCATATTGCACAAAGTCGTCGTTGTGAATTCAACGTTCGTCAGTTTCATATCTCCATACTGGTCGACATCCATGTACGCTTCCCAAGGATCGTACTCCGGTGTGATCGGACGCAGTGTTGTGTTTTGTGTCATGACTATCTAACTCCTTTATAAATGGGGCATACTAACGTCTGCCAACTGTTAATTTTAGACCTGATCTGCCAAGATCGCAAGTAGCGGAACCATTGAAAAACGGCAAAAAATACGCTACCATTATAAAAAATGAATGGAGTGGAAGTATGGGGAATGCAGTAAACAGCAAAGATCAGCAGCTCGATTACTTAAAGAACAGACTCGATATGTTTATGAATGTCATTGATTCATTAGACCCTGAATCAACGGACGTTGAAGATATAGACCGGCTCATCGGCATGCTTGATGATCTGGAAGCAAAATACGAACGCTTTAAAAAGGATTGGGAATAAACCCCGGCGGATGCCGGGGTTTTTCTTTTTCCATAATGCGGCTGTATAAAAGGGCAGGGCCTACTGCAAAATAAGGAAAAATGCAGAAGGAGTGCTGGTCATGAAATGGTTTTGTTCAATTTGCTGCATGGCCGTTTTACTTGCGGGAGGCATCAACAGCGCAGAAGCCGTGCCGAATGAACGGATAAACTGGGGCTTTAAACGCAGCGTCAATCATCAGCCGCCAGATGCCGGCAGACAGCTGGACAATCTGGTCAAAAAATATGATGCCTTTTATTTAGGCAATACGAAAGAAAAGACCATCTATTTAACGTTTGATAACGGATATGAAAATGGGTACACCCCGAAAGTGCTTGATGTGTTAAAAAAACATCACGTCACGGGCACTTTTTTTGTCACGGGTCATTTTGTGAAAGAGCAGCCTGATTTGATTAAACGGATGTCAAAGGAAGGCCATATCATCGGCAATCATTCTTTTCATCATCCTGATCTGACGACAAAAACGGGCGATCAGATTCAAGACGAACTCGATTCCGTCACGGAAGCTGTGTACAACATTACCGGAAAGCGGGACAACCTGTATCTCCGTCCGCCGCGCGGCGTATTCAGCGAATATGTCCTAAAAGAAACGAAGCGCCTCGGCTACCAAACCGTTTTCTGGTCCGTCGCATTTGTCGACTGGAAGGTTAACGAGCAAAAAGGGAAACAATACGCCTATGATCACATGATAAAGCAGGCGCATCCCGGCGCGATCTACCTTCTTCACACCGTTTCAAAGGACAATTCAGAAGCTCTGGACGATGCCATTACCGATTTGAAAAAAGAAGGCTACACGTTTAAAAGCATTGATGACCTGATGTTTGAGAAAGAAATGAAGCTGCCGCGCCTGTAGAAAACACCTCTCCTGGTAATGGAGAGGTGTTATTTTGTTATTTTAAGCTTTTAATCAGTGCAGCCCAATCCAGATCCCCGAAGCCTTGTTCGATCCCGCTTTCAAAATGGCTCTTGGCCAGCTCGGCAAGAGGGAGTTTTGCGGAAACCTGTTCAGCGGCGGCGAGCGCCAGATTGGTATCCTTCAGCCCTAAAGACATTTTGAAACCGGCCGGCTCAAATTTCTCCTCAGCCATCATGGTTCCGTAATTTTGATAGACTGGAGAACCAAAGAGCGTGCCGGCGATTTCTAAAAATTGTTTCCGTTCTAACCCGTATTTCTCCATCATTAAAATGATTCAGATAACGCCTCCAGCATGGACACGAGCAAGAAATTGACGCTGATTTTCGCGGCATTGGCCGTTTTTGTTTCTTCACCAGTGTCCAATACTTGCTGACTCAGGATGTTAAGCAGCGGTTCGGCCTTTTTCTTCGCTTCTGCCGGTCCGGCTGTGATGATGCGGAGTTCGGCCTTCTCGGCGGCATCGGGGCGGCCGAGGACGGGAGCGGCGATAAAGGACTGCCCTCTGCCCGAATGTGCGGCGGAAAGCTGTTCTGACAGCGTTGTACTGATCGTGCTCATCGAAATATGAATGCCGTTTTCAGATAACCCGGCAATAATGCCGCAAGCTCCGAAAGTCACGTCTGTTACGGCTTCATCGTCTGACAGCATGGACAGCACGATATCCGCATGTTCAGCTGCCTGGCGGGGCGTTTCGGCATATTCGGCCCCTTTTTCCAGCAGGTCAGCCGCTTTTTCTTTCGTCCGGTTATATACAGTCAGGCTGTATCCGGCTTTCATGATATTTTCGGCGATGGGGCGGCCCATATTGCCGAGTCCGACGATGGCGATCTTCATTTGACAGTCCCTCCAATGAAAAGTTTTCCACCATTATACATGCAAAATGGTTAATCCGCTGTGTACAGGATTGCCACTTTCAGTTCAGGTTCGGAAGACCATCCGGAGTCTGAGGCGGCTTTCCCCTTATAAAATCCGGTAAACCGCGTTTTAATGATTGTTTTTGAATGGGGTTTTACAGTGAATGTTTTTGATTTGAATGTGACGTCCTTTATGTTTTCTGATAAATCCGGGGTGACAGAAATGGTTTGTTCCCCTTTTCCGTAATGATTGATATAAAGCGTGCAGCTCATGCCCGCTCTTTTTCGCTCAACCAGATGACTGCATTCGCTGCGGTGCTTCAAATATTCGACAGCCTCTTTTTCGGGCGCGAACTGTTTTAAGGAAAAAGCAGCATATTCAGTGGCGGGACTGATACCGGAAGCGGCCCCCATACTGAGAAAGATCAGAAACAGCCCCGCTGCGGGAAGCGTCCGCCTGAACGCGGCGGCACACCAGATTAACGCCGCAAAGTAAAGCAGGACCCCGGGGATGACGGAGATATGGGCTCCATCTTCCGGCCAAGAGGAATAGCCGAGCGACTCAAAGATGTAATCAGACACCGTACGGCCGTTATACAGCGGGGCAATGGACATGACACTGAAAGCCAGGAGGACAGAAGAAATGATTTTGTGAGAAAAGATGGTAACGGCGCACACCTCTTTACGTTTTTTTCCAGACTATCATGTTTTCTTAAAAAAAAGAACAGCCCGCAGCCGTTCTTACTTGAAAATATTAAACCAGCCTTTGCGGGCGAACCAAAACAGCATGGCGGCCACAAGGACGGCCATTACGCCCAAAACGATAAAATACCCGTATTTCCAATGAAGCTCAGGCATGTTATCGAAATTCATGCCGTAAACCCCTGCGATGAACGTCAGCGGGATAAAAATGGTCGAGACGATGGTTAATGTCATCATAATGGCGTTCATCCGGTTTGAATTCAGCGTCACATAGCTGTCCCGCAAATCTGACGTCATATCACGGTTTGACTCGATCAGCTCGGCCAGTTTTAACAGGTGGTCATAAATATCGCTGAAATACGCCTTCGTTTCACGGCTTTCTTTTACATGGTCAAGGCTCAAAATCCGGTACATTAAATCGCGCATCGGAATGATCGTCCGTCTCAGGTTCAAAAGATCAGTCCGCAATTCAAACACTTCATTCATTAAAGTGCCGTAAGATTTATGGGTTCTGCTGTCTTCAATTTCATTCAGCCGGTCTTCAATTTTGTACAGCACGGGGAAATATTCATCGACAAGCTGGTCCATAATCATATAAGTGATGTGCCCGGGCCCTTTTTTGGCTAATCCCGGAGAAGCGAAAAACCGTTCTCTCACCTTTGAGACGCCGGGCGATTCGTGCAAATGGAAGCTGACGATAAAACGGTCGGACTGAAAAATGTCCACCTCTTCCATTTCCAGTGTGTCCGGGTTCAAGGCGTGGAGCACATAAAAACGGTAGCCGTCATAATGGTCGATTTTCGGCCGCTGCATATGCTGAAAGCAATCCTCGATCGCAAGCGGATGAAAGTGAAAATAATCCCGCAGCAGCTCGGTTTCATGCATCTCGGCGCCGAAAAAATCAATCCAGTACCATGCGATGTCCGGTTGTTCTGTACGTGATAGGGGGATATTATCTAATATCTCATTATGTGTTGTGATTGCGGTTATATGTATCATAAACAACCCTCCGCCTGCCATTATATCATGCGGCGTTATGAAGAAAAGTATACGAATTGCCGCCCGGCCGCTTCATGATATACTTGGACAAAAAGGGGTGGAGCATATGTGGAAGGAAACGGTTTCGGTCACGCCGCCGTATCATTTTGATAAAGTCCTTGAAAGGCTGTCGCTCGATCCGCTGAATGCGGTCGATCTTAAAGCAAGGTCAATCAAAGTGCCGCTCAGAACACGGGACGGCAAACTGTCCGTCATCACGGTTCAAGGGGAAGGCACCGCCGCAGACCCGGTTTTTCTCGTCAGCGGAGAAACGGACCGCAAAGAGATGATTGAACGGATCAAACACATTTTTCAGTGGGAACAGCCGCTTCAGCCTGTGCTTGATCATTTCTCAAAAACAAATCTGTCGGCGCTTTTTGAGGAACATGCGGGAACCCCGCTCGTCTTGGAATATGACGTCTACAACTGTCTCATGAAATGCATCATCCACCAGCAGCTCAACCTGTCTTTCGCATTTACCTTAACGGAACGGTTCGTCCATGCCTTCGGTGAACAAAAAGACGGCGTCTGGAGCTATCCCGAGCCGAAAACGATCGCGGCGCTTGAGTATCAGGACTTGCGGGAGCTCCAGTTCAGCATGAGAAAAGCGGAATATGCGATTGACATTTCACGGATGATTGCAGAAGGAGCGCTCAATCTGGCGGAACTTACCCATTTGTCGGATGAAGACATTATGAAAAAGCTGATCGCCATCAGAGGCATCGGCCCGTGGACCGTCCAAAACGTCCTCATGTTCGGTCTCGGCCGCCCGAATCTGTTTCCTTTGGCGGACATCGGCCTGCAAAACGCCGTCAAACGCCGCTTCGCCCTAGAGGATAAACCGTCAAAAGACGTAATGCTCCAGGTAAGCAGCGAATGGGCGCCGTATTTAAGCTATGCGTCCTTGTACTTGTGGAGAAGTATTGAATGATGAGGATTTTGGAAACTTCCAGTGAAAAACATGAAGGAACCGCCGGCTGCATGTTATACTGAAAAGATGTGATATTTCAAATCAGCCGTTTTCCCATGAGGAAGGCTTTATATAGAAACGGAGAGAAAAAAACGTGAATCAACATCAAAAAAAGGCGCCTGCCGAATTGAAAATCGGACAGACATTTCCGCTGACCATCAAACGTCTCGGCATTAACGGAGAGGGCGTCGGCTATTTTAAGAAAAAAGTTGTCTTCGTTCCCGGCGCTCTGCCCGGTGAAGAAGTCGTTGCCGAAGCGACAAATGTGCAGCCGAAATTTTCAGAAGCACGCGTCAAAAAAATCCGCAAGCCGTCTGAACACCGTGTCACGCCGCCATGTCCGGTCTACGACCAGTGCGGCGGCTGTCAGCTTCAGCATCTGGCATACACCCAGCAGCTTCGCGAAAAACGCGACATCGTCATTCAGTCTCTGGAACGTCATACGAGATTCAATGTCGAAGAAATGAACATTAAAGATACGATCGGAATGGACAACCCTTGGAATTACCGGAACAAAAGCCAGTTCCAAGTCGGACGCTCGCAAAGCGGCAGCATCATTGCCGGCTTATACGGACTTGATTCCCATAAAATCGTCCCGATTAAGGAATGCATTGTCCAGCATCCGGCGACAAACAAAACAACGGGTATCGTCCGCCGTATTTTGGAAAAACACAACGTATCTGTTTATAACGAACGGACCAAAAAAGGCGATGTCCGCACCATCGTGACGAGAGTCGGTTTTGAAACAGGCGAAGTGCAGGTCGTGCTTGTCACCGCGAAAGAGACACTGCCGAATAAAGACGAGATCGTCAAAGCCATTCAGAACCGTCTGCCGGAAGTGAAATCGATTATTCAAAACATCAACGGCGCGCGCACATCCGTCATTTTCGGTGACAAAACAAAAGCGCTGGCCGGAAGCCATGCCATTCAAGAAGTGCTCGGTGACGTGTCCTTTGAACTGAGCGCCCGCGCCTTCTTCCAGCTCAACCCTGAGCAGACGGTTAAGCTGTATGACGAAGTGAAACAAGCGGCTCAGCTGACAGGAAAAGAAAAAGTCGTAGACGCGTATTGCGGCGTCGGTACGATCGGCATGTGGGTTTCAAACGGCGCAAAAGAGATCCGCGGCATGGACGTCATTAAAGAATCAATTGACGATGCGAAGAAAAACGCCAAAAAACACGGCATCAAAAACGCGGCATATGTCACAGGAACAGCCGAACACTGGCTCCCGAAATGGACGAAAGAAGGCTTCCGCCCTGACGTGGTCATCGTCGACCCGCCGAGAACGGGCTGTGACAGAACATTTTTAGATACCATCAAAAAAGTAAAACCGAAACGCTTCGTCTACGTATCCTGCAATCCTTCCACATTGGCGAAAGACTTGCAGACGCTGTCGAAGGACTATCGCGTCGAATATATTCAGCCTGTTGATATGTTTCCGCAGACGGCTCATGTGGAAGCCGTGGCGAAGCTTGTATTAAAATCGTCTAACTAAAATAAACAATTCGTAATCAGACCTGGATTTCGGTATAAACATTTCCGATTTCCGGGTCTTTTTCATGTTTTGCCCTTGTCCTGACTGTTTTTTGTCTTTATTTAACTGATAAAAAGAGTTGAAAAAACGGCGGGGAAATCGAGTGGAAAACAACCAAGCAGGCTGCTTTCTATTAACACTTTCTTTTTTCCGTTTGGAAACGGCATTACAGATAAAATATGAAGATCTTGTTGTGAATCAGAAGCAATAACAAGTCGTTCAAGTTCTGTGAATACTTGTAATTTCAGTTAATATTTTGTAAACTTCTTTAATAAGTAATTATCGCGACAATCATGCTTCATCATATAATGATGTTAGATTGTCACTTGCTAAAAAGTATTGGAGAAAAGGAAATGGATAAAGTAAACAAAAAACGACCGTTATTTAAAAGAAGTTGGTTTCAAACGTTGTTGGCATTTTTAGTTTCACAGCTTTATTTTAATTTTGCAGTATTAACGGGATGGGGTCCTAATTATAGAGAAATGAATGGATTCCCAGCAAACATAGTTGAACTGGATTTCTTTCAAACATATCTTTCATTCTATGATAATCCATGGTTTAATATTGTCACTGTTTTCTTGGGGGTTTTCACTGTTATACACATAATCACAGGTATAACAAAGGATATTCGAAATGAAAGCCATAACTTCTGATGCCTTATTTAATGATGAAAGAAACTTTCTTATTAATCTTATGAATGAAGACTGCGGCAATTAGTCAGCAGTCTATTTTATTGGTTCTGGATCAGGATTACCGAATCGTAATCTTATACAAACATATATAGGTGATTGTATAAAGATATTAACATAAGGGGTTTGAAAGCCAATCGACCCTTAGTACATATACTGTATAGAGCCAGAAGCCACTTGTTGCGTTGGTTATATTTCTAAACCATGAGCAAATCTCAAATGGTCCAGATTGAAGTTTTGAATTCTTTTAAGTTCGAGTTTATTTTCTCTTCCCATCCCCTTACTCCATACCATCCCCAACTCATTTTGCTTAATCATATTATTTCTTGAAATTCGTTTTCCGCAAATGATATTGAGATACGGATATGGTGCAGCGTTAAATATTTTATCTTCGATAACAGGACAAATATTTTGCATTGGTAATAGGGAGAACTCATATGATATTCTATTTAGGTTGGAATCCTTTTTGTCCAAAAAGAGCAAAAGTAAGGCCGCTAAGAAAGATGAAGGTCAGCGCTACTACTAATAAACCACAATATAAAAAAATAGGTGTAGATAATCATCACACTTTTTTCTCTTTCGAACCGATTATATGGTTAAGGAGTTGTAAGGTGTTCTATCATATCTATTCTACTTCAGTTTGCTTTTCACTTTTTAACGAGTAAAAAGTGAAATGTTCAAAATTTACTATCGTTTGATAAGAAGTGCTGACACATGCTATAAGTGTAAAAGAAGCATGGTCAGTTTTTAATTTTGGGATAAAGGTTTGGCTGTATCCCATCATGAAAGGATTTGGATTTGTTATGACCGATAATTTCTGGCGTGAATTACCACGGCCATTTTTTGTACTGGCACCAATGGAAGATGTGACGGATGTCGTTTTTCGCCATGTTGTGAGTGAAGCAGGCAGACCTGATGTGTTTTTCACAGAGTTTACAAACTCAGAAAGTTATTGTCACCCGGATGGGAAGGATAGTGTGCGCGGCCGTTTGACTTTCACGGAGGATGAACAGCCGATGGTTGCCCACATATGGGGAGATAAGCCTGAAAACTTTCGCCAAATGAGTATTGGGATGGCCGAATTAGGGTTTAAGGGCCTGGATATCAATATGGGCTGTCCTGTACCTAATGTGGCGGGGAATGGAAAGGGAAGCGGCCTGATTTGCCGTCCTGAAGTTGCAGCCGAATTAATACAGGCGGCGAAAGCAGGAGGTCTGCCGGTAAGTGTGAAGACCAGACTTGGCTACACGGATATAGACGAATGGCGCGGCTGGCTGACACACATACTGAAACAAGACATTGCGAATCTTTCCATTCATCTGCGTACAAGAGCGGAAATGAGTAAAGTAGATGCGCATTGGGAGCTCATCCCGGAAATCAAGAAACTTCGTGATGAGATAGCGCCGGATACCCTTTTGACGATCAATGGGGATATTCCTGACCGTGAAACCGGCTTGAAACTCGCTGAACAATACGGTGTTGACGGGATTATGATTGGACGAGGCATTTTTACCAATCCATTCGCCTTTGAAAAGGAGCCGAGAGAGCATAGCAGTAAGGAATTGCTTGATCTTTTGAGATTGCATCTGGATCTTCATGATGAATATTCAAAAGCAGAAGCTCGAGCATATAAACCGCTCCCCCGCTTTTTCAAGATATATCTCCGCGGATTCCGGGGAGCAAGTGAATTAAGAAATCAATGCATGAATACAAAGTCAACAGATGAAGTGCGTGCATTGCTCGATGACTTTGAGAGAAAGTATCTTGATGGGATGGAGCAAGAGTGACATAAACAACCTTCATCCGGCCCGGATTTCGATTTGAATTCCGGGTCTTTTTGTGTGCAGTTTTTACCCAGACAGATCCATGGCCAGTTTCGTCATGCAGAAATAAACGAATAATGGTACATTGATAGGAGATACATCATAAAGGGGGAGAGAAAAATGAAACGACTGTGCATCATCCCCTGCGGCAAGAAAAAAATTTGGGATGTCCATTCAGATACAGGTCCGGTAAGGGCGGAAGACGCTTATCTCAGCCCGTTGCATCAGGCGTGCGAGCGATATGCGAAAGCATTTTTCGATGAGTGGGTGATTTTGTCGGCGAAGCACGGATTCCTTTGTCCGGATGATATTGTTCCCGGAAATTACGATGTCACTTTTGGAACCGGTCATCCGGAGATCATGGCAGCGGACGAGCTGCGCCGTCAATTTCATGAAAAAGGCTTCTCCGACATCGAAGAGCTTGTCATGCTTGGCGGGAAAAAATACCGAAGCGTCCTAAACGCCGTCATCGGAGAGCATCAGCATATCACCTGGCCTCTGTCATCGTATAAAGGCATTGGCTACATGCTTCAAGCGCTGAAACGGGCTGTTGAAGAAAAGCATGAACTGCAGCACGTGGATATGAAAAAAAGAGTGTAACCACTCAAACGCCACGATAGACTGTATGCAGAAGAATGAAGCAGTTAAAAGATTTCCGAGGAAATAAATACGTCGATCATTGTCAAAGACAGGGTGATGCCCGGTCTTTTTTGTATGCCATAAAACGAGACAAAGGGAACAGATCGAGACAAAATGAGACACCTGTCTCAAACTGTCTCCATTGTAAAAATAAAAACATTCATTTTACGGGCTTCAAAGGCTGGCATGCTTCTTGCATTTATAAGTGTGAACCCTAAATAGAAGGAGGCGCACAAAATGGAATTGTTAAAACGAGAAGGCTTGTCATTAACTGAGGAAAAAGCGCTGTGGATGTACCAAAAGATGCTGGAAATCAGGGGCTTTGAAGACAAAGTGCATGAACTTTTCGCACAAGGAGTGCTTCCCGGATTCGTCCATTTGTATGCCGGTGAAGAAGCGGTAGCTGCGGGGGTGTGCGCTCATTTAGATGATGGCGACAGCATTACAAGCACACACAGGGGACATGGCCATTGTATCGCCAAAGGCTGTGATCTGGACGGCATGATGGCGGAAATATTCGGAAAAGCGACCGGACTGTGTAAAGGCAAAGGCGGTTCTATGCACATTGCGGATCTTGATAAAGGCATGTTAGGCGCAAATGGAATCGTCGGGGGCGGATTCACGCTCGCATGCGGATCAGCGCTCACGGCTAAATATAAACAAACTAAAAATGTAAGCGTTTGCTTTTTTGGGGACGGAGCCAATAACCAAGGGACTTTCCATGAAGGGCTGAACTTAGCGGCAGTATGGAACCTTCCTGTCGTGTTCATCGCCGAAAACAACGGCTACGGCGAAGCCACGACATTTGAGTACGCGTCAGCCTGTGATTCAATCGCCGATCGGGCGGCTTCCTATAACATGCCGGGGGTCACGGTGGACGGAAAAGATATTTTAGCGGTTTATCAGGCAGCCGGGGAAGCGATAGAAAGAGCAAGAAACGGCGGAGGCCCGTCTTTGATTGAATGTATGACTTACAGAAACTACGGACATTTCGAAGGAGATGCCCAAACTTATAAAACAAAGGATGAAAAGGCTGAGCATCTTGAAGAAAAAGATGCCATTCAAGGCTTTAAAAACTATCTTCTAAAAGAAACAGATGCAAATAAACTGTCAGACATCGAACAGCGTGTCAGCGAATCGATTGAAAAAGCCGTCTCGTTCAGCGAAAAGAGTCCATATCCGAAAGAGTCGGAGCTGTTGACAGACGTCTACGTGTCATATGAAAAAGGGGGAATGTGAGATGGCGAGAGTCATAAGCATGTCGGACGCGATCAATGAAGCAATGAAGCTTGCGATGAGAAAAGACGACAATGTGCTTGTAATCGGTGAAGATGTCGCCGGGGGAGCGGCGGTCGATCATTTGCAAGATGATGAAGCATGGGGCGGTGTACTGGGGGTCACAAAGGGGCTCGTACAGGAATTCGGGCGCAGCCGAGTGCTGGATACACCGATTTCTGAGGCGGGCTACATGGGTGCGGCCATGGCTGCGGCATCCACGGGGCTGAGACCGATTGCAGAACTGATGTTTAACGATTTTATCGGCACGTGCTTTGATCAGGTGATCAACCAAGGGGCGAAATTCCGCTATATGTTCGGCGGTAAAGCGCAAGTGCCGATCACCGTCCGCACCACATACGGAGCCGGGTTCCGGGCAGCCGCTCAGCATTCGCAGGCGCTGTATGGCCTGTTCACCAGCATCCCGGGTCTGAAGACGGTTGTGCCGTCCAATCCATATGACGCCAAAGGTTTGCTGCTTTCGGCAATAGAAGACAATGATCCGGTATTCTTTTTTGAAGATAAAACGTCCTACAACATGAAGGGCGAGGTGCCGGAAGATTATTATACAATCCCGCTCGGAAAAGCGGATATCAAACGCGAAGGCAGCGACATCACGCTGTTTGCGGTCGGCAAGCAGGTCAATACCGCGCTTGAAGCGGCTGCGCAGCTTTCTGAGAAAGGCATCGACGCCGAGGTGCTTGATCCCCGGAGTCTGTCTCCTTTAGATGAGGAAGCGATTTTCACATCGTTAGAAAAAACAAACCGGCTGATCATCATAGACGAAGCCAATCCGCGCTGCAGCATCGCCACGGATATTGCTGCGATTGTCGCCGATAAGGGCTTTGATTTGCTTGATGCGCCGATTAAGCGGATTACAGCGCCGCATACACCGGTGCCGTTTTCGCCGGTGCTTGAAGATCAATATTTGCCGACACCAGACCAAATTGTCAGCGTCACGCTTGAATTGCTTGGCGAGCCGGCAATGAATTAAAGGAGGGATATAGAATGGCTGTAAAAGTAGTAATGCCGAAGCTGGGAATGGCGATGAAGAAAGGTGAAGTATCCGTCTGGAATAAAAAAGTCGGCGACCCGGTTGAAAAGGGAGAAAGCATCGCCAGCATCAACTCGGAAAAAATAGAAATGGAAATAGAAGCGCCTGAAAGCGGCACGCTTCTTCATATTAAAGTCAAAGAGGGGGAAGGAGTCCCGCCGGGAACGCCCATCTGTTATATCGGGGAAAACGGCGAAGAAGTGCGGGAGAAGGAGGCGCCGGCTCCTGAAAATGCAGGGAAACCGCAATCTGAACCTGAACATATGCCCGCTCCCAAAGCCGGGCAAAAGCGTAAACACCGCGTGAAAATATCTCCCGTTGCCCGAAAAATGGCGGAGAAAGCCGGGTTGAAAGTTGATACGCTGAACGGGACGGGGCCCGGAGGCAGAATCGTAAAAGCTGACGTCATCAAGGCCATGAAGACGGAATCTGAACCGCAGTCTTCGGTTCAGACGGCACAGCCGGAGGGAAAACCGGCTTCAGCGATGAGAAAAGTGATTGCAGACCGAATGCACAAAAGCCTGCAAAACAGCGCCCAGCTGACGCTGACGATGAAAGCGGACATTACGGAGCTTGTGAAATGGCAGCAGCAGCTCGCCGACAGCGCGAAAAAGCGGAGCGGTGTTAAACTGACGATCACACATTTCGTATCCCGGGCCGCGGTGCTCGCGCTGAAACAGCATCCTGAGCTGAACAGCTCTTATCAAGAGGAGCGGATCATCACCTATCCATATGTCCACCTCGGGATGGCGGTTTCTCTTGAAAACGGTCTCGTCGTGCCGGTGATCCGGGATGCGGAAAAGCTTTCATTCCTTGAGCTTGCGGATCACATCAGCACATCGGCACGCCGGGCGCGGGAAGGCAATGCTTCCGGAGATGACCTGCACGGATCGACATTTTCTATTACAAATCTCGGGGGTTACGGAATTGAGCATTTCACCCCGATTCTTAATCCGCCTGAAGCCGGTATTCTCGGAGTAGGCGCAAGCTATGAAACGCCGGCGTTTAAAGGAGATGAGCTTGTTAAAAGCACCATGCTGCCGCTAAGTCTTACCTTTGATCACAGAGTATGTGACGGCGCACCGGCTGCGGACTTCCTGAAAACGGTCAAAGCGCTGCTTGAAGAGCCGGCCGGATTGATTTTATAGAGAGGGTGAAGAGATTGACACTAGCCATTATCGGCGGCGGGCCTGCCGGATATGCAGCTGCCGTGACTGCCGCGCGGAGGGGAGAAGAAGTCGTTCTGATCGACAAAGGGCCGCTCGGAGGCACTTGTCTCAATGAGGGGTGCATCCCGACAAAGTCGCTTTTGGAAAGCGCGAATGTGCTCGATAAAATCAGGCATGCAAATACATTCGGCATCGAACTGCCGCAAAACATTACACTCAATTGGGCCCGCATGCAGGGGCGCAAACGGCAAATCGTCAGCCGGCTCGTGCAGGGAATTCAATACTTAATGAAAGCAAATCAGATTAAAGTCATCAGCGGGACAGCTTCATTTCTCACAGAGCAGACATTGCTTGTTGAAGGAGAAGGAGGCGCAAAAGACATTCTGGAAGCGGATCGGATATTGATTGCATCCGGATCTGAACCGGCGGAGCTGCCGTTTGCCCCATTTGACGGCGATTGGGTGATCGACAGCAAAGATGCGCTTTCTTTACAGAAAATCCCTTCTTCTCTGCTTATTGTCGGGGGAGGTGTGATCGGCTGTGAATTTGCCTCTTTATTCAGCCGGTTTAAAACGAAAGTGACGGTGATTGAATCGGCTGACCGGCTGCTCCCGGCAGAAGACGGGGAAATCGCCGCCGTTTTCGAAGACTCTTTAAGAGACAGCGGGGCTGATATTCAGACAAAAGCCGCCCTTCAACGGATTGATAAAGAAAGGAAAACTGCCGTGTGGACAAAAGACGGCAAAGAAATTGAGGCGCAGGCTGATCACGTTTTGGTTGCAATCGGGAGAAAGCCGCGTTTGCATGGCTTGAATCTGGAGCAGGCCGGCATCCGGTATTCTCCGCGCGGTATTGAAGTCAATGACCATATGCAGACCAATGTGCCTCATATATACGCATGCGGCGATGCGGCCGGAGGAATGCAGCTCGCGCATGCCGCCATTCATGAAGGAATCACAGCCGCCGCGCATGCCACGGGAAAGGACAGCAAAGTCGATATGCGGGCGGTGCCCCGCTGTATTTATACATCGCCGGAAATGGCCGCTGTCGGGCTGACGGAAACACAGGCGAGAGAAACATACGGAGATGTGAAAATCGGAGAATGTTCATTTTCTGCTAACGGAAAAGCGTTAATTAAACATCAGCATGGCGGCAAAATGAAAATCATTGCCGAACCGGAATTCGGAGAAATCGTCGGCGTGTCAATGATCGGGCCGGACGTGACGGAATTGATCGGTCAGGCGGTCATGATGATGAACGGTGAAATGACGGCGGATATGTCGGAGCACTTTATCGCGGCGCATCCGACTCTGTCAGAGACGCTTCAGGAAGCCCTGCTGAATGTCACCGGACTTGCGGTGCATTCCGTATAACCGGAATACCCTTTCTCAGATGAGAAGGGGTATTTTTCGTTGAAAGCGCTTTATTTTTCCCCTACAATATATGAAAAGATGGTCTGAACAGGGGGGAGCGAATACAATGAATGTCATTCGGAATGATTTTAAAACCTGGAAGCGCTTTGTGAAAGAAGGCGTGCTTGATGAATCCCGTATTCAGAAGCGGGTGGCGGCCTCATGGCACCGCTGCAAAAAAGCCGACGTCAACCCTTATCTCGAAAAGGGGCCGAATGTAATGCCGGCAGATCATTTAGAAAGGCAGGCCGAAAAGCATGCGTTATTTTTAGCGGCCTCAACGCCGTATGCAGAAAGAATGAAAACGGCAATGCGGGAAATGGAAATGATGGTTCTCCTGATTGATTCAGACGGCGTTGTCCATTCAGTTGACGGCCACCCGCGCACCATTCATGAAGCGAACCGCATCAATTTCTTAAAAGGCGCCCGCTGGACGGAAACGGCCGTCGGCACGAATGCGATCGGGACGGCTCTTTATACAAATGAGCCGGTCATGATACACGGCTCTGAACATTATTCGCTCGCTTCTCATCAATGGAGCTGTTCCGCCGCGCCGATCCGTTATGAAGACGGACGGCTGGCGGGTGTCATTGATATTTCCTGCCCCGCCGCCCGCGCTCAGCCTTTTATGCTCGGAATTGCCTCCTCCATCGCTTATACGGCGGAACGGGAGCTTGCCCTAAAGATCAAAATGACAGAACTTGACATGATCAGCAAATTCGCCGGGCTTACCCGGTCTCACGATCCGATCGTGCTTTGCAATGAAATGAGCCGGGTTATCGCCGCAAGCCGTCCCGTTCAGCATTTTACCGGACATACGCTGCGCGAGCTTGAGGAACAGGGCTTTCACATCAAGCAGGCGAAGCGGGAGGAGAACGGCTACACGTGCATTTACTTGTCCAAACGAGAAGAAAAGCCTTCTTTTATATTCCATGGTGCGGCAGGCAAAAGCCCGTCATCCCGACATATGCTCCAGCAGCTGGAGCTTGTCGCCCGAACGGACGCAACCGTCTGTCTTACGGGAGAAACCGGGACGGGAAAGGAGGTTGCCGCCCGGGCGATTCACAACAACAGCTCCAGGAAAAACGGTCCGTTTATCGCCGTCAATTGCGGAGCGGTCCCCGAAAAGCTGATTGAAAGCGAACTGTTCGGCTACTCGGAAGGCGCCTTCACCGGGGCCAAACGGAAAGGACATAACGGCGCTTTGCAAAAAGCCGATAAAGGCACGCTTTTCCTCGATGAAATCGGAGAAATATCACACTCCATGCAGGTCGCTCTGTTACGGGTGCTGCAGGAACGGAAAGTCACCCCGGTCGGCGGGACAAAAGAGATTCCCGTCGACATCAGAATCATCACTGCCACCCACACTGATCTGAGACAGCTTGTCGAATGCAAAAAGCTGAGAGAAGATTTATTTTACCGGCTTCACGTCTGTCCGATCCATCTCCCTCCATTAAGAGAACGCACCGAAGACATTCCCGGACTCTTCCTTGAATTTCAGCGAAATCGCGGCTGGCGGGGGGAGCTTCCTGATGACTTTTTAGACCTATTAAAGAGCCGGAAATGGCCGGGGAATATCAGGGAATTGTTTAATGTATTTGAACGTCTTTCCGTCATGTTCCCGGACGGACGGCTGTCAGGGCGCCCCATCGCAGCCCTGCTTGAAGCGTCAGGTCTTAAAGAGGCGGCCGAGTCTTATGAACAGGAAGAAGCGTCCCCCGTCTCCATCCGGGAGCACATTCAGAAAAACATCATCGTAAACGCGCTTGAATCAGCGAAGGGGAATGTCACGCTGGCCGCCAAAATGGCCGGAATCCCGCGGAGCACGTTTTACAAACGCCTCAAAAAATTCAAACTCACCGCCGGACAATTGTAAGAAACAAGCATACTTCTCTTGGCTGCCGGACACGTTATGTGTGAGGCCTAAAGGAGGTTTGAAACGTGAATACACAGCGTGCGAAAGACATTTCGGAATCCGCCGCCATGGCGTATGTGACATATGAAGGAGTCCCGATTTATATTCAGCATGTCAACGAAGACAAGGAAACAGCCAGAATTTTTCCGATCGGAAATCCACAATTTGAGCAGGAAGTGCTGCTTTCTGATTTACAAGAGCATTTTTGAGAATGGGTCTGCTGATGACAGCAGGCCTCTTTCGTACCTGTGGGAACTTTCCCGCTTTTTGAGAAAAATAACTAAAAATGATTAAATGATCTAACTCCTCCAAACCCGGTACAGATCGGACCTTCTCATGATATAAATAAAATGTAAACGTTATCAGAGGAGGGCTTCACATGACAGACAAATCATTCTCAATCGTTATTGCAGGCGGCGGCAGCACATTTACCCCCGGAATTGTATTAATGCTTTTGAATCACCTGGAAGAGTTTCCGATCAGAAAGCTGAAACTTTATGACAATGATAAAGAAAGGCAGGAGCGGATTGCGGGTGCGTGTGAGGTATTCATAAAAGAAAAAGCGCCGGACATTGAATTTTTGGCGACTGATGACCCAGAGACGGCTTTTACGGATGTTGACTTCGTCATGGCGCATATCCGCGTCGGAAAATATGCGATGCGCGCACTCGATGAACAAATCCCGCTGAAGTACGGCGTGGTCGGCCAGGAAACATGCGGGCCGGGCGGAATCGCATACGGCATGCGCTCTATCGGCGGTGTTCTGGAGATTCTTGATTATATGGAAACGTACTCGCCTGACGCATGGATGCTGAATTACTCCAATCCGGCGGCGATTGTGGCTGAAGCTACACGGCGCCTCAGACCGAATTCAAAAATATTGAACATCTGCGACATGCCGGTCGGAATTGAGGATCGCATGGCGAACATCCTCGGATTATCTTCACGGAAAGAAATGAACGTCCGTTACTACGGCTTGAACCACTTTGGCTGGTGGACGTCCATCACAGACCGGCATGGCAATGATTTAATGCCGAAGCTGAAAGAGCATGTCCGTGAATACGGCTACGTTCCGAAGACGGAGGTTGAACAGACTGAAGCAAGCTGGAATGACACATTCAAAAAAGCGCGCGACGTTCAGGCGGCTGACCCGGATACGCTTCCGAACACATATCTGCAATATTACTTATTCCCGGATGATATGGTGAAAAAATCAAACCCGAACCATACGAGAGCCAACGAAGTCATGGAAGGGCGCGAAGCTTTCATTTTCAGCCAATGCGATATGATTACGCGCGAACAATCATCGGAGAACAGTGAAATTAAAATTGATGATCATGCTTCCTATATCGTCGACCTTGCCCGGGCCATCGCTTACAACACAGGGGAGAGAATGCTGTTAATCGTTGAAAATAACGGCGCGATCGCAAACTTTGATCCGTCAGCCATGGTTGAGATTCCTTGTCTCGTAGGTTCAAACGGACCTGAACCGCTCTCAATCGGGAACATACCGCAATTTCAAAAAGGCCTGATGGAACAGCAGGTGTCTGTCGAAAAACTGACGGCTGAAGCGTGGGAAGAGCGGTCATTTCAAAAGCTGTGGCAGGCGCTGATCCTGTCAAAAACAGTGCCGAACGCCCGTGTGGCAAAACTGATTCTTGAAGATCTGATGGAGGCTAATAAGGACTACTGGCCTGAACTTGATGTAAGTCCATCTCATATTTCTTGATGACAATCGTCCCCGTTTTCTTTATCTGTTATTCTATATAATAGAAAGAAAACGGGGGGATTTTTGGGATGAGTCTTGAAGAACTGGTTAACCAGCATTACGCGAAATTAAATGACAACGATTTTTATATTTTAAAATATATATTGAATCATAAACATACGTGCTACCATCTCGGTATCAATGACATGGCGAAAGCCTGCAATGTCTCTCGGTCTTCCATCCTGCGGCTCGCCCAAAAACTGGGCTTCAGCGGCTACAGTGAATTCCGGGTTTTTCTGAAATGGGAGGATCAGCCTGAAGAGGGCGAGAATATGACGTTTGAAAAGCTGCTGGATGATATTGAAGCCAATGTAAAATACGTGAAGTCAAAAGATATGACGGAGATGTGCCGGCTGATAGATGAAGCAAAACGGATTTTCGTTTACGGATCGGGCACGGCTCAGAGGGTGTGCGCCCGTGAGCTGCAGCGGATGTTTGTATCCCGGCGGAAGTATCTGATTTTAATTCAGGACATTATAGAGTTTGATATCATGTGTGATGATTTTAAGGTTGATGACGTATTCATCATTATTTCTTTATCAGGTGAAACACCCGAATTAATTCCGCAGGTAAGGACCCTGTCCGCAAAGGGAGTTCCGTTTATTTCAATCACCAATCTGAAAAACAACGTACTGGCGCAAACGACGCCGTATAATCTTTATGCGACCAGCAAGCCGGTGACGTTAAGCGATAAAACGGAAATCGTCGCATTTGCCCCGTTTTTTCTGGTGGGCGAAGCGTTATTCCGTGCATATGTTGATTATAAAGAGCTCGAAAATTTTGATAAATAGCGGGAGGTCACGTGAAATGATGCAAAAAGTCCAGCGCTTCGGCAGCGCGATGTTTGTGCCTGTTTTATTATTTGCATTTTCCGGTATTGTTGTCGGTCTGAGTACGCTGTTTAAAAATAAAACGCTGATGGGGCCGCTGGCTGATCCTGACGGGCTTTGGTATCAATGCTGGTACGTCATTGAACAGGGCGGCTGGACCGTCTTTAATCAAATGCCGCTCCTGTTTGCGATCGGCATACCTGTCGCTTTAGCGAAAAAAGCGCAGGCACGGGCCTGCTTGGAAGCGCTTACAGTTTATCTGACATTCAATTACTTTATCAATGCGATTCTGACGGTTTGGGGCGGGGCTTTTCATGTCGATATGACTCAGGAAGCCGGCGGAACGAGCGGGCTGACGATGATCGCCGGCATCAAAACGCTTGATACGAATATTATCGGCGCCATCTTTATTTCATCTATTGTCGTGTATTTGCACAATCGTTATTTTGATAAAAAACTGCCGGATTTTCTGGGGATTTTTCAAGGATCTTCATACATCGTTATCATTTCTTTCTTCATTATGATACCGATTTCACTTGCGGTGGCATACGTATGGCCGATGGTTCAGTCCGGAATCGGATCGCTGCAAAGTTTTCTCGTTTCTTCCGGGGCGATCGGCGTGTGGATTTACACGTTCCTGGAGCGGATTTTAATCCCGACCGGTCTGCATCATTTTATTTACTCGCCGTTTATTTACGGTCCGGCTGTGGCTGAAGGCGGTATCGTCACCTATTGGGCGCAGCATCTCGGGGAATACTCTCAAAGCGTCAAACCGCTGAAAGAATTGTTCCCGCAGGGGGGATTCGCGCTTCACGGCAACTCGAAAATCTTCGGCATTCCGGGAATCGCGCTCGCTTTTTACGTCACGGCTTCAAAGGAAAAGAAAAAAATCGTCGCCGGCCTTTTGATTCCGGTCACCTTAACGTCCATTGTCGCGGGAATTACAGAGCCGATTGAATTTACATTCCTTTTTATCTCGCCGTTTTTATTTGCGGTTCATGCTTTGCTTGCCGCTTCCATGGCAACCGTCATGTATATGGCCGGCGTCGTCGGAAATATGGGAGGCGGTTTGATCGAAGCTGCGACCTTGAACTGGATCCCGCTGGCGTCAAGCCACGGCTTGACGTATGTATACCAGATCATCATCGGGTTGTGTTTTACCGCTATTTACTTTTTCGTCTTCCGTTTCCTCATTCTCAAATTCAACATCGCCACACCGGGCAGAGAAAAAGAGGAAGGGCAGGAAACAAAGCTCTATTCGAAAAAGGAGTACAGAGAACGGAAGCAGGCTTCAAAAGAAACAGCGGCGGCAGACGAAACACAGCGGGATACAGCCGCTTTGTATATTGAAGCGCTGGGCGGAAAGGACAATATTACGGAGGTCACCAACTGCGCCACCCGTCTCCGCGTCACTGTCGCTGATGAATCAAAGGTCAAAAGTGACGCCGATTTCAGAGAGCTGGGAGCCCACGGCGTCGTCAGAAAAGGCAGGGCGCTTCAGGTCATTGTCGGATTAGGCGTTCCGCAAATGCGGGAGCGTATTGAACAGCAATTGGATCAATAAGGTCAAAACCTTCCCCTCCCCGGGAAGGTTTTATCTTTTTCGCAGATTATTGAAAAAACGGCACACCAAATTTCTTTATTCATTTGCCGGAAAGGCATAAAATAATAATATTGAACAAAGGATTTGGAGGCTTACACATGTCAAAGGCTTTATCATATGTAAAACCGTATTCTCTTTTGGCGGGAATCGCTCTGTTTTTCATGCTCATCGAGCTTGCGGTAGAGCTGATACAGCCCCTGCTGATCGGGAAAATCATTGACGAAGGAATTTTAAAGCAGGATCTCGGTACGGTTTGGCTGTGGGGCGGCGTGATGATCGGACTGACCGCTGTTTCATTCGCATCGGGCATTTTAAATTCATTCTACTCCGCCCACATCAGCCAGAGCTATGCGTATGATACGCGAAAAGGGCTTTTTCAAAAAATTCAATCCTTCTCTTATTCGACGTTTGCGCAATTCTCATCCACATCGTTTATCACCCGGCTGACAAACGATGTGACACAGGTCCAGAATATGCTTTTTATGAGTCTCCGGTTTATGCTTCGTGCGCCGTTAATGATCGCGGGCGGCATTATTCTCTCGCTGACCGTCAATGCGAAACTCGGGTTTTTTCTGCTGATCACGGTGCCGATTTTGCTTTTGTTTTTGCTGTGGGTGCTGAAAAGAGGCGGCGCGCTGTTTCGGTCTGTGCAAAAGCGGCTTGATCAGGTCAACACGATCATGCAGGAAAACCTGACGGCGATCAAACTGATTAAAGCGCTCCTCCGTGCAAACCACGAAGTGAAACGTTTTTTGAAATCGAATACGAAGCTGATGGAAAAAACGGTCTCCGCTTTTCGTCTCGTGGAAGCGGCGATGCCGATTTTAATGCTGCTGATGAACATTTGCATTTTGTTTATCTTATGGTTCGGCGCCAAAAGCATTGCTCAGGGCGGAGCGCAGGTCGGCGATGTCGTTTCCGTCATTAACTATGCGACGCGGATTACAGGCGCGCTGTCCGTCCTTCCTTTTCTCACCATGGTATTTTCCCGGGCGAAGGCTTCCGGAGAAAGAATCGGCGAGGTGCTGGAAACAGAAGGCGGCGAGGGAACGGGGCAGGACCCGGCACGGGCGCTTGCAGGCGGGATTGAGTTTCGCGAAGTGTCCTTCCGCTATCCGGGCATGGAAAAAGACGCGCTGCATCACGTGTCCTTTTCTGCCAGCCCGAAAGAAACGGTTGCCATTATGGGCGCGACAGGTTCAGGGAAATCAACGCTTTTTCAGCTGATTCCGCGCCTGTACACGGCTGATTCGGGCAGTATTTTCATAGACGGCAAACCGATCGGTGAATTCTCCGCTTGCGGGCTGCGCAGGGAAATCGGCTATGTTCCGCAGGAAGTGCTTCTGTTTTCGGGCACAATCCGTGAAAATATCGCCTGGGGGCGGGAGGATGCTTCACTAGATGAAGTAATGGAAGCGGCCAAAGACGCGCAAATCCATGACACGATTATGAAGCTGTCAAACGGATACGACACGGTGCTGGGACAGCGGGGCGTCAATTTGTCAGGCGGGCAGAAGCAGCGGATTTCCATCGCGCGCGCTTTTATCAGAAAGCCGTCCCTCCTGCTGTTAGATGACAGTACGAGCGCGCTCGATCTTCAGACGGAAGCGAAGCTTTTACAAGCGATCAGATCCTATGAATGCACGACACTGATTATTACGCAGAAAATAACGACTGCGATGAAGGCTGACACCATCTTATTGCTTGAAGACGGCGAACTGCTGGCCAAAGGCACGCACAAAGAGCTGATGGCACAGTCTCATCTGTACCGGCAGATTTATGAATCACAATTCGGAAAGGAGGGAGCTGACAATGCAAAAAGACATTCGTAAACCTTTCCGATATCCGAAAATACCGCTCAAATCAAATGAAGGCGGCAGAAAACGCGCGAAAGCAAAAGATACAAAAGGCACGCTGCGCAGAATCTGGTCTTATGTAGCCGAGAAAAAAGGGCTTTTAACCCTTGTGATCATCATGGTAGTCATAAGCGCCATATTCGGCCTGCTCGGACCGTTCGTCATCGGGAAAGCGATTGATCATTTTATCGTCGGACAGACGACAGACGGATTGGCGGGGGTGCTGTTCATCTTGTTTGGGATTTACCTCGTGCAATCATTGTCCTTATGGTTTCAAAACTATTGGATGATCAATATCTCGCAAAGCATCGTGTTTAAAATGCGGAGCGAGCTGTTTACCCATCTGCATGAGCTGCCGATTCCGTTTTTTGATAAACAGCGGCTCGGGGACTTGATGAGCCGGGTCACCAATGATATCGAAAATGTCAGCTCCACTTTAAATACATCCGTCATTCAAGTGCTGTCGAGCGTCATTACATTCGTCGGCACAATCGCCGTCATGCTGTACATGAGTCCGCTTTTAACATTGATCACGCTTTTGATTATTCCGATCATGCTTTTGAGCATTAAATGGATCACCAACCGGACGGGACTGCTGTTTAAACAGCAGCAGAAAAACCTCGGCGAGCTGAACGGTTTTATTGAAGAGTCGATATCAGGGGCGAAGGTCATTAAAGCCTATTCGAGGGAAGACCGCGTCATGGAACAATTTTTAGAAAAAAACGCGGCGTTACAGTCATCGGGGTTTTGGGCGCAGACAATTTCGGGATTCATTCCGAAAGTAATGAACTCTTTAAACAATTTAAGCTTTACGATTATAGCGGCGGTCGGCGGGCTGTTTGCGCTGAAGGGGTGGATTTCAATCGGTTCCATCGTCGTATTCGCCGAATACTCGCGGCAGTTCACGCGCCCTTTAAATGATTTAGCCAATCAGTTCAATACGATGTTATCGGCCATCGCCGGGGCTGAACGGGTGTTTGACGTGCTGGATGAAAAAGAGGAGCGGGAAGATGAAGAGCATGCGCTGTACCAGCCGATCAAAACGGGAGAAATTGAATTCCGAGATGTCTCCTTCGGCTATCAGGAAGACAGCCTGATCTTAAAACACCTGTCCTTCAGCGTTCCGAAAGGACAGTCAATCGCCTTCGTCGGACCGACCGGAGCGGGTAAAACAACCGTTACGAGCCTGATCGCCCGTTTTTACGAGCCGAATAACGGGAAAATTCTCATTGACGGAACGGACATCAAAAAACTGACGAGATCCAGTCTGAGAAAAAACATGGGGTTTGTCCTGCAGGATTCCTTTCTCTTTCAGGGCACCATCAGGGAAAATATCCGTTACGGCCGTCTGGACGCATCTGATCAAGAGGTGGAGGCAGCCGCAAAAGCCGCCAATGCCCACGGATTCATCGAACGGCTCCCGAAAGGCTACGATACCGTCCTTACCCAAAACGGCGCGGGCATCAGCCAAGGACAAAAACAGCTTATTTCCATCGCGAGAGCTGTGCTGGCGGACCCGGTGCTGCTCATTTTGGATGAAGCGACGAGCAACATTGATACGGTGACGGAAGTGAAAATACAAGAAGCGCTCGGCCGTTTAATGGCGGGCAGAACAAGCGTCATCATCGCTCACAGGCTGAACACGATTCAAAAAGCCGATCAGATTCTTGTACTGAAAGACGGCGAAATGGCTGAAAAAGGGACCCATGCCGAACTTCTCAGCCAGAACGGGTTTTACCAAGAATTATATGAAAGCCAGTTCCGGGAATCATAGATAGGGAAAAAGACCTCCGACAGAGTGCGGAGGTCTTTTTTTCGCGAAGGCAAATAGTACTTTTAAGTTATTTTCGTTAAATGTAACAAAATTACTTGACGTAAATAAGTTATGTATATATACTAGCTTACATAAAGTAAGTGATAATAATTTTCAAGGAGGATTTTATGAATAAATCATTCGAAACAGGAACACTGCTTTTAAGGGTTGTAACAGGTATTATCTTTTTTGTTCACGGTTTATCCAAGTTTCAAGGGTTGGAAGGAACTGCGCAATTTTTCCAGAGCATCGGGATTCCGGCCTTTATGGTCTATGTCATCGCGACGATTGAGCTTGTCGGCGGGGTTCTGATCTTTTTCGGTTTGGCAACGCGCATTATCGGCGTTCTGTTTGCCGTCACATTAGTCGGCGCCATTTTCACGGCGAAGCTTTCCTCACCATTTATGGGCGGATCGGAATTTGATTTCATCTTACTGGTTGCGTCAATTCACTTAGCGCTTTCAGGAAGCCGTCTGCTTTCATTGGATCAGCTCCTTTTCAAATCAAAAAAGGGAGAAACTTTTTCAGCATAAGAAAGAAGGCGTTCAAATGACCGGCATTCATCAAGATACGGCAATCGGTTATGTCAAATTGACCATTAAAAATATGGAACGCTCGCTCGACTTTTACCGGAATGTAATCGGCTTTCAAGTCATCTCGCAGACAGATCGTTCAGCAAGACTGTCAGCAGACGGAAAACGCGTTCTGCTGGTGCTTGAAGAAAATCCAAGCGCCGTCGTTCTGCCGGAGCGGTCTGTCACCGGCCTGTACCATTTCGCGATACTTCTGCCTGACCGGAAAGAACTCGGCATCGCATTGGCCAGGCTGATTGAAAACGGCATCGCGCTCGGTCAGGGGGATCACGCGGTCAGTGAGGCTCTTTACCTGTCTGATCCGGACGGCAACGGTATTGAAATATACGCCGATCGTCCCCGCAGCACGTGGCGCCGGGATGCAGAGGGCAATTATGTCATGCAAACGGCGCCCGTCGATGTGGACGGGCTTTTGGAAGAAGCCGGAGCTGAACGGAAAAGCCGTCTCCCAGAAGGAACTGTTATCGGCCACATCCATCTTCATGTGACGGACTTACAGGAAGCCAAAGCGTTTTACACCGATATTCTCGGTTTTGACATTGTCGGCAATTACGCGGGCATGTCCGCTCTGTTTGTTTCGGCGGGAGGGTATCACCATCACATCGGTCTGAATATATGGGCCGGAAAACATGCGCCGCCGAAACCGGGAAATGCAAGCGGGCTGGATTATTACACCATCGCGCTGCCGCATCAAAAAGAGCTGTCACGTGTGACAAAAGCGCTGACCGATGCCGGCTTTGAGATCGAAGAAAAAGAAGAGGGCGTATTCGTCAAAGACCCTGTATCAGGGGCGGATATCGCATTTACACTGTAAGAAACAACCCTTGCCGTCTAACCGGCAAGGGTTTTTATTTTTCTGAAGTTTTCTTGAAAAGGCTCGGTAAAGAAGAACATCTGTGACTTAAGAGAGCGAACATCTCAGTGAGGCGCAAAAATGACGCGTAGAGGCCGCCATCGCCGGCCCGAGCTCAGGGCATCCGCTGGATTGAAAACTGTGTCCGTTCAGCAGATCGGGGAGCCGTATGGGCAGACTTTGAATAGAAAAAGGCAAAAGCCGCATCCGGTCACAAGATGCGGCTTTTCGTACACAATTTACAATTGTGTGAAAAATGTCCAAAACAATTGTACTTCCTGATTCTTCCTGATATGATAAGCCGAAAAAGGAGAACCTGAACAAATGAACTCAAATGCAGCACAGACGGAACAGTCTATGAAGCATAACGGAAACCGGATGACGGTCAAGGACTTTATCATTCTTGCCAAACCGGGGATTATCATCTCAAATTCACTCGCCGCATTGGGCGGATTTTGGATCGCATGGCTTCAGCCGGAAAGGACGGGCGGAGGGCCCGGTATATTTGCCGCCATGGCGGTTGCTATGATCGGAACGGCGTTAGTCATGGCATCAAGCACTGTTTTTAATAACTTCTTTGACCGCGGCATGGACGCAAAGATGGCGCGAACCCGCACCCGCGCAAGCGTCACGGGGAGAATACCGCCGCCGGTCATGATCCTGTACGGCACATGTCTCGGCGCATGCGGATTCATCATGCTTGCTTCGCTAAATGTACTGACCGCCGTTCTTGGGCTGCTTGCATTTTTGCTGTATGCCGTCGTTTATACGCTTTGGTTTAAAAGACAATCCGTCTGGAGCACATTTGTCGGCAGCTTTCCGGGGGCGGCTCCGCCTTTAATCGGTTATTGCGCGCTGACCGGGTACATTGATATGCCCGCGATTTTGTTATACGCGATTATGTTTTTGTGGCAGCCGCCGCATTTCTGGGCGATCGGAATCAGGCGAAAGGAAGAGTATCGTGCCGCCGGCATTCCGCTTTTGCCGATCATAAAAGGCAATCGCGTCACAAAAATAAAAATGCTGCGCTATATCGCCGTTCTGACTGCGGTTTCGCTGCTCGTTCCTCTTTATATAGACGTCAGCCCGTTTTATACCGCGTCCGCTCTCCTGCTCGGAGCCATCTGGCTGTACCGGAGCGTCAAAGGCTTTCAGGCGGCGGATGACACGCAATGGTCGAAGGGGATGTTTTTTTATTCGATTGTGTATTTCAGTCTGCTTTTTCTTATTTTAATGGCTGATTCGTTTATCAATGCGGTTCTCAGAACGTAAACAGGCGGCCTGCAGATACAGAGCCGCCCCGTTTTGTTTATGCTTTTTTGATGAGAGCCAAAATATCTTCAAGCCAGGAAATATAATTCCGTTCCCGCTCAAGCGCTTTTGTCAGTACGAGATAATGGCCGAAATCAGGAGAAGAAAAAGAATCCGCCTCCGCGGACGATGTCATCAGTTCTTGATAACTGTTTTCCAGATCGGACAATTTCTCCTTCCGCTTTACGAGCTGATCGGTGAATAGTTCATCCGCTTCTTCCTGCGTCAAAGCTGAGATGAAATAAGCCTTCAGCATAAATTCATCCTTCACCGTTTCCGGAATCGGGTCTTTTTTCGTCAGCCAGGCAGCAAGCTCCAGCTCTCCCTTGCCAGTCAGCGTGTACATTTTTTTCTCAAGCTTCGTTCCTTGAATCGCAGTGCGAAACGTAATAAATCCCTCAGCCGTCAGTTTTTTTAATTCCGGATAAATCTGGCTGTGCTTTGCGCTCCAAAACTGGCCGAGCTCTTCCTTAAAATAGCTCGATATATCATATCCGCTCAATTCGCCTTTTCGCAAAAGCCCTAAAATCGCGTACTTTAAAATTCTCATGTTGTCCTCCAAGCCCATTCATTTGACAGCTAGTATACCATACCGCCGCTCAAAAACGCAGAAGTGCCGGATGCTTGTCATTGAATCTGCGGCGGCAAAATCAGCGAAAATATGCAGAAAGGGGTTATCGAAACGGCAGCAGTACCGGAAAAAGCCTTTCTCATGTCTTTGCCTCATTCATATGACAACATGATATAATCATTGTAAAAATTAATAAATACTGGGAGGGACATATGAAGACGGTGATTGTGTATGCAAACCCGGATGAGAACAGTTTCAATGCGGCTCTCGTAAAATACGTCGTCATGGCTTTAAAGGACAGCGGCCAAAGCTATACGGTCATTGACTTATACGCCGACCAATTTGATCCCGTGCTGAAGTACGGCGGCGAAAAAAAGCGCTCTGACATGAACCGGGACGCTGAAACGAAGAAATACCGGAAACTGATGAAAGAAGCGGATCATCTCATTTTCATCTACCCGCTGTGGTGGGGAGGCGTTCCGGCGATTATGAAAGGCTTTTTTGACAGAGTGCTTGTCGCCGGAGAAGCCTACACATATGAAAACGGCCGCGTAAAAGGACTGCTCCGGGCAGAGACGGCACAGGTCTTTTATACGGCGGATTCCCCGGGCTGGTACTTAAAGTGGTTCCGGAAAAACTCGGACTGGATTACGCTGAAAAAAGGCATTCTGCAATTTTGCGGCATTCAAAAAGCCGAGCGGAACCTTTTTTCTGTCGTCAAAACGAGCACACCCGAGCTGCGGGAAAAATGGCTGCGCCAAGCATACGCTAAAGTCCGGCGCGCTTGTGAAAAAGGAGCGGCCGCATGCAGATAAAAGAAATTTTCGTGATTCGCTGCCTGTCCTGTTTAAGTGTCGTTCTGCTTCACGTTGTTTCAATGGTGCTGATGATTCAGGAAGAGTCCTTAGCCAGTGCCGCCCATACGGTTGATGCTTTTCGGACCCTGTTGATGTTCAGCACGCCGGCGTTTATCTTTATTTCGGAATTTCTGCTTGCCAGGTCATACCCGGGAGGCGTTCCCGCTGGTTTTTTAAAGAAAAGGGGCAAAGTCATTTTCGTGCCGTTTCTGTTTATTGCCGCGGTGGATGCCATTTTAATGAAAAGCGTGGCGGAAGAAGGAGCCGGATTCGTTTCAGTGATCGGTAAATTTTTAGAAAATGTGTTTTTAGGAAACTTCATCGGCTACTTCATTCTTGTGATCTTTCAATTTTACATTCTCCATATGCTGCTGCACCGCTGGCTGAACAACACATCTCCCGTGTGGGTGCTGTCTGTTTCATTTATCATCAACGCTGTCTATCTGGCTTACTTTTCCATCTTTCATCCGCCGGCATCATCGGGGCTTGATTCTATTTTTCCGTTCTTTTGGGTTCCGTTTCCGGGCTGGGTGTTTTATTTCTGTCTGGCATTTTATTGCGGAAAGGAATATCCGCGTTTTTTAGCGCTCATCAATCAGTACCGTTATGCGGTTTACTTCAGTGCGGCCGTATCGGCAATATTGATTGTGGCCGTTTCATATATCAGCGGCGGCTCCATTTCCTCTAAGCGTCCGGATATTATGATTTACGCGGTCAGTATGATCTTTCTGTGTTTTCATCTGTTTTCAAAGCTCAAAAAAGTGCCCGCGATTGTGATGATGATCAGCAACTATTCGTTTTCAATCTATCTGCTGCACTCCTACTTTTTAATCAGCGGATATCTTCTGGAAGGCTATTTGCGGTCAATGTCTTTGCCAGCTGCCATCCTTCTTTTATTTTTGATCTGCACGCTCGGTCCCATTTTCGTATCTTGGGTGTGCAACCATTTCAGATACGGATACCTGTTTGTCGGGAAAGTGTATCAGCCGAAGCAGACCAAAAGAAATACGGCGGCGCATCAAGGCCGCACAGTCTGAAAAAAAGGCGGCGTTTCGGCCGCCTTTTTGATACGGGTCCGATTTATCAAGTTGTACATCCTGCAAACAAAGCCCCCGCCTGCGGCCGTTTTGACGGATGCATTTATGACAAAATAACGCCATCGATTTTCTCCCTTGTGAAGACCGATATAATGTATACTTATAGGAAATACTTTCAAAAAAAGTGAAAAAGAGAAAAACTGTGAGCTTGGATGAACGACTAAAAAGGAGCGGGGACATTATGAATGACTGTGTCAAAACATTCGGAGAACTTCCGGCCGAACTTTATTCCTTTGCGGGGGGAAAAGGAAGCATTCTCTCTAAAATGTATCAAAGCGGGTATCCTGTGCCTGAAGGGTTTGTGATTTTGCCGTCAGCCTTTCAGGACGGACAGCTCCGTCATCAGGCGAGAGAGGCTATTGATCAATATGTGAATTCCATCCGCAGCCGCCATGCATCTGCGTTGTTTGCCGTACGCTCATCCGCGCTGAGCGAGGATTCCGCTCAGGCTTCCTTTGCCGGAGAATTCGATACGGTGTTGAATGTCAAAACAGATCAAGACATGTCCAGGGCGATTGATGAAGTCCGCCGATCGGTACAGTCAGAAAGGGTAAAAGCGTACAGCGCCGTTCAGGGAATGGAAGATGAGCATGAAATCGCAATCGTCATCCAGCTGATGATACCGTCTGAGATATCCGGAGTGCTGTTTACCGCAGATCCGATTACGGGGAGCAGGCGGGAGATGACAGGCAATTACGTCTACGGTCTCGGGGAGCAGCTCGTTTCCGGGGAAGCTGATGCCTATTCTTTTAAACTGGCACGGCCTAAGAAAAAATATGACGGCCCCGCAGAATTTCGCAAATATGCGTCAACGCTCTATAAACTGGCGAAAAAGCTGGAAAAAGATCTTGGAGGGCCGCAGGATATTGAATGGGCCGCCGCGGGCGGGACATTGTATATTCTTCAATCCCGCCCGATTACGACCTTACAAGCCGGAAATCTGGAAACCTATGAATGGAATGATTCTTTCAGCGGTGATTTTTTATGGACAAACACAAATATAGGAGAAGCGATTCCCGATGTGATGACGCCGCTGACATGGTCGCTCCTCCGGAATCTGGATGAAGAGTCGGGCATCATTCCGGGCTATTATGTCTGGTCCGGCAATATTTGCGGCAGAGCCTATAACAATATGAGCCAGCCTCTTTCCGTTCTCGCCGCTTTCGGTCTGAATCCGAAAGGCGGAAAAATAGGAAAAATGATGAGCGATACATTGGGAGAAATCCCGGCGGAAATGAAGATTCCTTTATATCCGTTCTCAAAGTATGAACTTTTGAAGATCATCCCGAAAAAACTGAAACCGTATCTGTCGAAAATGAAGCACGCGAAAAAAAACATGTCCTCCTATTTGGACGAATCGCCGGAGTGGTGCCGGAATATTGAGGAAAAGCTGAAACGTGCCGAAACGGAGCGGGCATTATTAGCGATATGGAATGATGAGGTCTATCCGTATTTATGCAACGCGTGGTTTGCGTTAATATCCGGCGGGCGTGATTCTGCGCAATCCTCTTCGTCATTAACCTCCCAATTAACAAAACTCGCAGGGATAGAAGATGCGAATCTCCTGCTTTCCAATCTGAGGGGAAAAGGCGGACTGGCCAGCCTGGAGCCGATTATCGGCATTGATCAAGTCATGAAAGGCCGTATGAGCGAGGAAGAATATCTCAGGAACCAAGGCCACCGAGGCCCGCATGAATACGAACTTTCCATACCGCATCCGGGAGAAAACCGGGATTGGCTGACGAAGCAGATCAAAGAACACAAGGAGTCGGGTATTGATGCCGAACAACTGCTTTTGAAACAGCAGCGGGCGCATGAACAGGCCTTCCGAAGATTTGAAGAAAAGTTTCCTCATAAGGTCAAATGGCTCAAAGCCAAAATGGAAAAAGCGTCAGAATACGCGAATATTAGAGAAACAACCAGATCCGAATTTGTCAGGGTGTACCGGACAGCCAGAGCATTCGCGCTCAGAGCGGCGGAAATGACCGGCATGAAGGACGATATTTTTTTCTTGTATCTGCATGAAATAACCGATCTGCTCGCGGGGAAAGAGCCGGCGGTTGCGTCGATTCAAGCGAGAAAGCAAAACTATGAAACCTATAAAAAACTGCCGCCGTTCCCATCCGTTATTAACGGAAGATTCAATCCGTTTAAATGGGCTGAGGAGCCTGACAGAAGAGCGGATTATTACGATGCTTTTATGCCTGCGGAAACTGATGATGCGCATACTTTAAAAGGTTTCGCGGGAGCGGCCGGGAAAGTGGAGGGCATTGTCCGTGTCCTTGATGCTCCGGAAGACGGGGATTCTTTTGCGGCGGGGGAAATTTTAGTGACTACGACAACCAATGTAGGCTGGACCCCGCTTTTTCCAAGAGCGGCTGCCATCATAACGGACGTCGGCGCCCCTTTGTCCCACGCGGCGATCGTCGCCCGGGAACTTGGGATTCCTGCCGTTGTAGGGTGCGGAAATGCAACGTCAAAACTGAAAACGGGGGACAGGGTGGCCGTTGACGGCGGGCAAGGCATCGTCCAGCTGGAACCGCGGCAGACTCCGGCCACTTCTGAAGAGGAAAATGGTAAACTGATAGAATAAAATCATGGGAAAGGAGCCGCGCATGAATAAAGCAGTTATTAACGGGGAGCAAATCAGAAGTATGAGCGACCTGCATCAGACATTGAAAAAGGAACTTGCCCTTCCTGAATACTACGGTGAAAACCTTGACGCTTTATGGGATTGTCTGACCGGCTGGGTGGAGTACCCGCTTGTTTTGGAATGGAGACAGTTTGAACAAAGCAAGCAGCTTACAGAAAATGGTGCCGAGAGTGTGCTACAGGTCTTTCGTGAAGCGAAAGCGGAAGGCTGCGACATCACCATCATACTTTCATAATACGATCAACGGGAGAGACAAAAATGGAAAAACAAACCCTCAGCTATCCGATTGGAGAGTATCAGCCGGCTGAATCGATTTCGGCCGGACAGAAACAAGAATGGATCAATGCGCTCGAACACGCTCCGGCCAAACTGAAACAAGCTGTCAGAGCGATGTCGGACAGTCAGCTTGATACGCCGTACCGCGAAGGGGGATGGACTGTCCGCCAAGTGGTTCACCATCTGGCGGACAGCCACATGAACGGCTATACCCGGTTTAAATTGAGCTTAACGGAGAATGAACCGGAAATCCGCCCTTATGATGAAAAAGGCTGGGCCGATCTTCATGATTCCAAAACCGCCGCTTGCGGGGATGCGCTTGAGCTGTTAACGCTCCTGCACAGAAGATGGGCCGCTCTTTTGCGCTCCATGACGGAAGCCCAATTCAAACGGACATACTTCCATCCTGTATCTAAAGAGACGGTTACGCTGGAACAGGCGCTCGGACTATATGTCTGGCACTCTGAACATCACATCGCCCATATTACTGAGCTTTCCCGGCGGATGGGCTGGCATCTGTCTTAGAGGATGCCGGCTTCCGGAAAAACGCCAAAACAGCCGCAGACACAATCGTGCATAATGAAATGACGGCGGCTGCCGTATAAAGATGGTGGTAGCCGCTGGAAATGCCTGCTTCAATCGCATCAGAAACCGCTTTTTTGACGGCGGGAACGGGGATTCGGCTTACCTGCTCCTGCAACGAAGAAAGTCCGCCGCCGATATCGGGCGTTTGCGCCTGATCAGCGGGAATGCCGCTTTTCGCTAAACGGTTTTTGATGTCATCTCCGATCCGGTCAAAGCCCGCTGTAATGAAGCCGGCATATAAAGCCGGAGCGAGCGTCAGCCCGACCTGCCTTACGAGTGACAGCGTGCCGAGCGCTGTTCCTTTGTTTTGGCCCGCCGTTTCTGATACAAGCACATTCAGCGGAGCCCCGAGCAGAAATCCGAAACCGATCCCCGCAATGACACTCGCTGTGACAAATTCCCATTTATCCGTCACCCATAACGGAAACAGGCTGAAGCCGACAAATGCGATGGCGCCTGATACAACCGCGGAAAAGACCGGCCCTTTTTTATCCGTGATCGCCCCGCCGAGCCACGCTCCGATTCCTGACGCCAACGCGAGCGGCGTCATCCAATAACCCGCTTTCTCCGCCGATACGTGCAAATATTGCTCCGCATAAGAAGGAATAAAAATGACCGCAGCGAGCAGCCCTCCCGATAAAAATCCGATGACGAGCGTCCATTGAAACACTTTATTTTGCAGCAGCGAGTAGGCGAGAATCGGATCGCCCCCTCGGTTTTCAACCCGCTTTTCGACCTTAAGCAGCACCAGAAAGAGAAGTGCCGATCCCAAAAGATACCCGTACACCTTTACGTCCATTATGCTTTCTGACAGCTTCGCCCCATTGAGATTCGTGATACCGATCATGCAAGATAAGATCGCAAGAGACAGCAGCATTGTGCCGGCGAGGTCAAGCCGTTTCGCCCCAGGCTCTTTCGTTTCAGCGATAAACAAACCGCCGCACACAACCAAAGCGGCGGCAATCGGCAGGTTAATTAAGAACAGCCAATGCCACGACCCGGTTACATCAAGCAAAAAGCTCCCGATATTCGGTCCGAGGACGGCCGCCATACCGTTCATCGCCCCTAAAAGCCCGAGAGCTTTCCCCTGTTTCTCCTTCGGAAGCACGGCCAGCACATGCGAACTCCCGATTATAAAAATTCCGCCGCCGCCAAGCGCCTGAATGAGCCGTGCCGCCAAAAACATCGGGAAGCTCTGACTGAGTGCGACAAGCAAAGAGCCGAGTCCGAACAGCCCGACTTCAATCATAAACAGCTTTTTCCGCCCGTATCGGTCCGACAGCTTGCCGACAATCGGCACACTGACACTGAGTCCCAATGTGTAAAGGGTCACTCCCCACGATCCCCATGAAGGAGAAACATCAAAAGAGCTGTTAATCGTCGTCAGAGCAGCGGAAATAATTCCGTTGTCCAGCGCCGCCATGAACACACCGATCGTAAAGAGAGTGATGGCCCGGCTCTGGTTTTTTTCTGTTTGCAATGGCTCCGGCATACTGATCAATCCTTCCGTTTTTTAATTCACTTCGAATATATTATTCACTTCAAGTGAATTAAATGTCAAACAAAAAAAGGCCGCCGATACAGGCAGGCCTTTTTCATCTCTATCCCTGTTTGGAAGAATCAAGCGCTCTTGCCAAAATGGCAAGCCCTTGATTGACCGTTTGTTTTTCTTCAGCGGTCAGCGTTTCCAATGAACGCTTCAATTTTACATGTCCTTTTTGATAAAGGCTGCGGAAAATATCTTTCGCGTTTTCCGTTAATTGAACGACGACTGAACGGCGGTCTTCTTCTGACGGAGCGCGTGTAATGAAACATGATTTTTCTAAACGGTCAAGGAGCCCCGTCGTATTTGAAAGGGAAGCGCCCATTTTCTCCGCTATGTCACTCACCTTAAGCGTCCCGTGGTTGTTCAGAAGCATCAGCACCTTCATTTGCGGCATGCTCATATCAAGCTTCATCCACTCCGACACATCGCCGAGTCCCGCCGATGTCATCACTTTCATGTACAGCACCCAAATATCCCGTTCCTCAGGAGAAAAAATATCGCCGCCTAATACCGTTGTATCATGCAGATTATAATCCATCGTCTCACTTCCTCATTCATACTCCTGCATACCATATTACTGATTTTAATCAGAGAAAGAAAGTTGCAGGCGAGTTTTGTTTGAATGTGAGGTGGTAGTGTATAATATGTTGGAGATTATTGGGGGAATTATAATAAATAAGCTATTTTATGATGATTGGAGAGAACATTGCTGACTAAAAAGAATGCCTTATCGATATTAAAAGTATTATTTCCTATTGCAGTTTTGCTTTTAGTCATTTATCAGTCCAAAAAGGAATTGACAGACCTTTCTTTTAAACGAACGCTGTACATTATTAACGGGATTGAGCGTTACGATTTATTTATTCTCGTTCTGCTCGGCCTTCTTGCCGTCAGCGCGATGTCCTTTTATGACTTTGTGCTGAAACGGACGCTTCGCCTCAACATTCCGAATTGGAAAGTATTCAGGGTCTCCTTTATCGCCAATTCCTTTAACAATGTCCTTGGATTCGGCGGTCTGGCGGGCGTCGGGCTGCGGACGATGCTTTACAAAGAACATACGAATGACGTAAAACGCCTCGTCGCAGGCATCGCCTGGCTTACGTCCTCAGCGCTGCTCGGGCTGTCCGTCTTCAGTATTCTGACCATCGCCCGGGTTCTGCCGGTTGGAGAGATTACAGGTGAGAAACCGTGGTTGTGGGCTGTTATCGCGGGAGTGGCGCTTATTGTGCCGGCAGCCTTAATCGCCGCTGGGATCAACAATAAAAAAGCTGGCGCAGAAGACGGTGAAGCAAAACCGAGGCATCCGGTTTTTTCTTACATCGGGGCATCGTTTGCCGAATGGTTCGCGGCGGCTGTCGTCATGTATTATTCTCTGTATGTCATGGGAATTCACGCGGATGTCCGCCATGTATTCGGGGTATTTGCCATTGCCGCTATCGGGGGAATCATCAGCCTTGTGCCGGGAGGATTCGGTTCGTTTGACCTTCTGTTTCTGCTCGGCATGCAGAATATGGGCTTTCCGCAGGAGGCGGTCGTGACATCCATCGTCATCTACCGGATTGTGTATTCATTTATTCCGTTTGTGTTCGGGCTGTTCTTTGCGGCCGGCGACTTAACGGAAAATACGCTGAAACGGCTGGAATCAAATCCGAAGATGGCGCCTGCCGTGGAAACGACGAACGTGCTTCTCGTATTCCAGCGCGCTATCTTGATCAGGGTGCTTTACGGTTCGCTGTCGCTTTTGGTTTTCGTGTCGGGAGTCGTCGTGCTTGCGTCCGTCGCCCTGCCGATCGACAGGGAGACGGTCATTCCGCACATTCCGCGCCCGGCGCTCCTTGCGTTTAACGGGTTATCGCTAAGCGCGGCTTTGATTCTATTAATTTTGCCGATTGAATTATACAAACGGACGAAACGTTCTTATTCAATGGCGGTTGCCGCGCTGGTCGGCGGTTTTGTGTTCAGTTTCTTAAAAGGAATGAATATCAGCGCGATCTTTATTCTGCCTGTCGTCATCGTATTGCTTGTGCTGTTAAAGCGGCAGTTTATCAGAGAGCAGGCATCGTATACGCTCGGCCAGATGATTTTTGCGGCCGCTCTGTTTATTATCGCCTTGTTTAACTACAATCTCATTGCCGGCTTTATTTGGGATAAAATGAATCGGCTCCTTCGCCACGACTATTTCGTCCATAACAATTCGCACATTACATATGCCACGATGACGGCCATTATTGTTGTGCCGCTGTTTTTCCTTGTGTTTACGTTCTTTTATCATAAAAGATCGAAGCCGATCGGAGAAGAGGCCGATCCTGAACGGCTGAAGTCCTTTTTGGCGGAAGAAGGCGGAAATGCCCTCAGCCATCTCGGCTTTCTCGGGGATAAGCGGTTTTATTTCTCAAGCGACGGCAAAGCGCTTTTATTGTTCAGCCAGATTTCCAGAAGGCTTGTCGTGCTCGGTGATCCGTCAGGACAGAGAGACTCTTTTCCGCTTGTGATTGAGGAATTTCTGAATGAAGCGCATAAGCAGGGGCTGAGTGTCATGTTTTATCAGATCGAACGTGAAGATCTGGCGCTGTACCATGACTTCGGCTATAACTTCTTCAAGCTTGGAGAAGAAGCGTTCGTGGATATGGAGGCATTTACGCTGTCAGGTAAGAAAAAAGCGGGGCTGCGGGCGATTAACAACAAATTTGACCGCGAAGGCTACACGTTCCATGTCGGGGAACCGCCGTTTTCCTCCGAGTTTATCGCCAAGCTGAAAGACATTTCGGACGAATGGCTCGGTCCGAAAAAAGAGAAAGGTTTTTCCCTCGGTTTCTTCGACCGGGATTATCTGGAACAGGCGCCGATTGCTTACGTGAAAGACGCGGAAGGGGAGATCATCGCTTTTGCCAACCTGATGCCGATGTATCAGGAAGGCGAGATATCAGTCGACTTGATGCGTTATCGGAAAAGCGCGCCGAACGGTATTATGGACGCGCTTTTCATCCGTCTGTTTCTCTGGGCGCAGGAAAAAGGCTATACCACCTTCAATATGGGCATGGCGCCTTTGTCAAACGTAGGTACGGCTTTTACATCTTTCTGGTCGGAAAGAATCGCGGCCGTCATCTTCAACAACGTCCGGTATATGTACAGCTTCAGCGGGCTGCGGGCCTTTAAAGAAAAATACAAACCGGAGTGGCGCGGGAAATACTTGGCGTACCGCAAAAACAGATCGCTGTCCGTCACGATGATCCTCGTCACCCGCCTGATCGGAAAAACCAAAAAAAGACGCCGTTAAAGGCGTCTTTTTTTTTGAATAATTGACTAAAAATTCTAATTTCACTCTGTTATACTGAATAACATGATCATAAGGTGAAAGGAAGGCTGATGAATGAAACAGGCAACCGTGTTTAAATATGAAGCGTTTTCCGATATTCCGGATTTGGGAAATCCCGCGGGAATCGTCTTTAACGGAGATGATTATTCAGATGAAGAGATGCAGATGATCGCCGAAATGGCAGGGTACAATGAAACCTCATTTCTCTGTAAAAGCGGAGAAGCCGATCTGCGCATCCGCTATTTTACACCCGGCCATGAAATGAATTTATGCGGACATGCTACTGTCGCCTCTCTTTACGCATTAATTGAAAAGGGAAGGCTTCAGGCTGATCAGGCATATCAAATTGAAACAAAAGCCGGCATTCTTCCCGTAAAAGCCGCTGAACGAAACGGCCGGGTATACATCACGCTCGAACAGGCTCCCCCGCAATTTCTGCCGTTTACGGGCGACAAAGAAAAGCTTGCGGCCTCGCTCGGGATTACGGCTGAGGATTTTCACAGCGGGCTGCCGATTGTTTACGGATCAACGGGGATCTGGACACTGATTGTTCCGCTGAGATCACTTAAAGCATCACGGAATATGGTGCCGGACAACGCACAATTCCCCGCTATTTTGCGCGATCTTCCGAAAGCGAGCGTTCATCCGTTTTCTCTGGAAACCGTTCATCCGGAAAGTGATCTGCACGGACGCCATTTTTCTTCCCCTTTCTCCGGTACGACCGAAGATCCGGTCACGGGAACCGCTTCAGGCGTCATGGCGGCCTATATGCGGCAATACGGAGGCTCCGAAGCCGAATGCCTCACGATTGAACAAGGCCATGAAATCGGGAAAGACGGAAAAGTGGAAATCAGGATTACAGAAGATAACGAAAAGATGAACATCGAGATGACGGGAACGGCCGTGTATGCCGAAACAATCAATTTTCAGCTTCCGTAACGGTTTACAAAAGCCGGTCGTATCCGTTATATTATAAATGATAATCATTTTCATTTGGATAGGAAGGTGAATCGGCATGCCGAAAACCGAACAATTACAGCAAAACGAAAGTCTTGCACATACAATCAGAAACAGAAGATCCATCCGGTCGTTTAAACCGGAAACCGTACCTTCTGAAGTCATATTAGATATGCTTGAAACGGCCGTTTACGCACCGAACCACAGACTGACGGAGCCGTGGCGTTTTATCTACGCAGCAAGCGAAGCGGGAAAAGCAAAGCTTGCGGACAGCTACGTCTCATTTTTCAAAAAGATAAAAGATGATTTCAACGAGGAAAAAGAGCGGAATATGAGAAAAAATCTCAGCGCCGTTCCGGGATTTTTGCTGGTCGTCTTAAAAGAAGATGAAAATGAATTTACGAGAAACGATGATTTCGCGGCGCTGAGCGGCATGATTCAAAACCTTCAGCTTCTCGCACATGAAAACGGCATCGGCATGGTCTGGAAAAGCGGCCGCATTATGTATGACAAACAGGTGCACCAAGACTTCGGCCTTGCTGACAATGAGCGCTTTGCCGCCATCATTCAAACGGGCTATCCGGATGAACAGCCTAAGGCGAAAGAACGGACGCCGGCAAAAAGCCTGTTTACCGAACTGTAAAAAAAATCCCCGTCTCTATACAGAGGCGGGGATTTCGTATTAGCGGGTTTTGCTTTTAGCTCTGTTGTCAGCGGCTTTCATCCGCGCCTGCGCTTCACGGTCAGCGGAATCAGCAAGCTCGCTTGAATATTCCTCATATGTGCCGTCTGTTTCGCGTTTCAAAGCATCCGGAACTTGAGGAAGTTTTTGTTTGTTTTTATCACGGTTTTTGTGAGTATGATTTCTGCCCATATCAATCGCCCCCTGAAAAAAGTGATATCAAACAAACATAGTATCTGCCCGGTCCCGATCTTTATTCAGTTTATTTCCGTTTGGCTGCTCTTTCCGCTTTTTTGAATTCACCGGAATAAAGGACTTCCTGCATTTTTTTCAGATTGGCTCCCTGTTGATGTTTTTCGCGCTTCTTTTCCATAAAAGAAGACCCTCCTTCAAAACAGAATACCAATAGGATTGGCTTTTATTTCCGTTTTTATGCAGATAAGAGATCCTTTAAAGCGAAATCAAGCTCTCCATACGTAAATTGAAAACCGGATGTCAGCGCCTGCTTAGGCAGGGCGCGCTGGCCTTTTACGATCAGCAGGCTCATTTCTCCCAAGGCCTTCTCCAGAAAAAGTTCCGGTACGGGAATCCAATGGGGGCGGTGCAGGACGCCTGCGATCGTCTTTCCGAATTGCTTCATTTCTACGGGGTTCGGCGATGTCACATTCATGGGACCGGACAAGTCATCATGCTCCGCCACAAAAGCAATAAGTTCCGCGGCGTCATCCACATGAACCCATGACAGCCATTGCCGTCCAGAGCCGATGGTGCCGCCGGCTAACAGCTTATAAGGGAGAACCATGAGCGGCAGGGCGCCTTTTTCACCGAGCATCACCCCGAATCTGGCATATACCGTCCGGATGCCGAGCGCTTCAATTTTCTGGCCTTCACGTTCCCACATATGAGCCGTATGACTGAGAAAGTCTTCATTTGACGTATCGGACTGTTCGGTGAATGTTTTCTCTGTGCTTGTGCCGTAAATGCCGACGGCGCTGGCCTGAATCAAAGCCCGGGGTTTTTTCGGCTGCTGCTTCATAATCCGTCTGACTTCTCTCGTCGCTTCTATTCTGCTTGAGATGATTTGTTCCTTCGTTGTGTCCGTCCAGCGGTCAAAGATGGATTTGCCGGCGAGGTTCACCCATACATCAATAGGGGGAAGCTCGCGCTCAGGCGCCGCGTTTTCGGCCAGCCATTGAACATATGTCACATTTTTTTGTTCGGTTTCTCTCTGTTTTCTTGATAAAATATAGACATGATGTCCCCGGCGGGTCAACACACCTGTCAGATGCCGGCCCAGAAAACCGGTGCCGCCTGTCATCGCGATATTCATATCCATCTCTCCTTACACGTTGATATATATACTGTACCTCATTTGCCAAAAAGAAAAACGCCTGAACATCGGGGCGGGAAAGGAGACCGGGATGCCGTTTATTACAAAAATATCGACCCAAAAGAAAAATACCGAGCGCTTCAACATCTTTCTTGATGAGAAATATGCATTCAGCGTCGACGCCGACGTGCTTGTGCGTTTTGACCTGAAAAAAGGGAAAGAACTCGACGAGCTTGACATTCTTGAAATCCAGCACGGCGATGACGTGAAAAAAGCCTTTAACCGCGCCGTAGAATTTTTATCATACCGGATGCGCTCTGAAAAAGAAGTCCGGGATCATCTGAAGAAAAAAGAAACACCGGATATGGTCATTTCTGAAGTCATCCATAAACTGTACGATTACAGCTACTTAAATGACAAAGAATTTGCGGAAGCTTATGCGAGCACCCACAAAAAAACAAACGGCAAAGGCCCTGACGTCCTGTTCCGCGAGCTGAAAGCGAAAGGAATAGACGACGATACCATCAAGGAGACGCTCAGCGCGTTTACATTTGATGAGCAAATACAAGAAGCGCTGAAACATATCGGCAAAATCCTCAAAAAAGACAAAAAGCTGTCCACAAAAGAGATCAGACAGCGGGCGCAGATGCAGCTTCAGCGAAAAGGTTTCCCTTTCGACGTCATCAATGCCGCTCTGGAACAGACGGAGTATGAAAATGATGATGAAGCCGAGATGGAAGCTCTGAAGGCTCATGCGGAAAAAGCGATCAGGAAATACCGCTATGACGGCAGTTATGAAAGCGGAATGAAGGTCAAACAGTACTTATTCAGAAAAGGATTCTCGATTGACGATATTGATCAATTCTTGCAGGAAGAGGAGTAAACTGAAATGGACAAACGATACAGTCAAATGACGCCTCATGAACTACAGACCGAAATTGCGGGGCTGACGGAAAAAGCGCGAAAGGCGGAACAGATGGGCATTGTAAATGAACTGGCCGTGCTTGAACGGAAAATTACGATGGCCAAAGCTTACATGCTGAACCCGGAAGACTTTCGGCCCGGCGGGGTGTATCAGATAGAAGGTTCTGATGACACTTTCCGCATTGATTACATCAACGGCGTATTCGCCTGGGGACACAGATCTTCCCCGTCTGACGGGGAAGAAGCACTGCCGATTTCCGTTTTAAAAGAAAAAAAATAACAAAAGAGGCCGGTTCCGGCCTCTTTTTCTTTTCGGGCACATTCGTTTCAACCTTTCAGTAAAAAATGATTGAATTCATTTTTGATATCTTTTAAGATGGAATTCGTTGTTTTTTTTAATAAAAAGGAGGCGATTCGCGTTGAATATCAAAATGAAACAGCCATCTGTGAAATTAATGATTTTTGTTTTAATGATTTGCACATTTTCCATCGGGTATACGGAATATGCTGTCATGGGTATTCTGACGTCGATTGCCGATGACTTTCATATACATGTATCTTCAGCGGGCATGCTTGTTACGGCGTACGCGGCAAGCGTCTGCCTGACGGGCCCGATCGTAACCATTATCGCGGTTAAGCTGCCGAGAAAGCCGGTGCTGCTAGGGTTGATGGGCATCTTCGTCCTTGCCAACCTGATGAGCGTCTTTGCGCCAAACTTCGCCGTGCTGGCGATTTCCAGAATTTTATCCGCATCCATCCACGGAGCTTTTTTTGCGATCGCCATGGTGTTTGCGAGTGAAATGGTGCCGCCTGAAAAACGTTCCGCCGCCGCGGCTTCCATGAACGGCGGATTAACCGTGGCGCTGATGCTCGGTGTCCCGTTCGGCTCTTATTTAGGGGATGCCCTTAACTGGCGGGCCGTCTTTTTCATTATTTCCGTTTTAGGCATGATCGGGCTGATCGGACTGATGCTGGTCGTGCCGAACCGGAAACCGAAAGTGATCCCGATGCTGATGAATGAATGGAGTGTCTTTAAGCATAAACAAGTGATTTTTTCCTTTGCGATCACCATTCTCGGCTACTCAGGCGTATTTATCGCTTACACGTTTATTGAGCCGATTTTAAGAGATTCAGCGGGGTTCGGCACAGTCGGCATTACAGGCGCATTATTTGCCTACGGTCTCGGCGGAGTGGCGGGGAATTTTTTCGCGGGCAAAGTGCCGCTCAAACTGCTGACGCGCACGATGATCGGTGTGATGATCGGCTTGATCGGCGTCTTGGCGATTTTCCCTTATATCGCCGTTTTTCCAGCCGCCGCCGTTTCAGCGACATTTTTATTCGGCGCATGTGCGTTCGGCACGCCGCCGCTTTTGCAGACCAAGGTTATTTCTTCCTCTGAAAACGGCACGACAATCGCCGCTGCGGTGAGCGTTTCCGCCTTTAACCTGGCAAACGCGCTCGGCGCCTGGATCGGCGGGTTGATTCTCGGGGGAACGGGATCTTACTCATGGCTGTTTGCCGGCGGTGCGCTGATGACGGCTCTCGGCCTTGTGCTTTCCACGTTCGCTCATCTGTCTGAGAAGAAAGATGTCTATGAATACCAAGTGCATAAAGGATAACAAAAAGCTTGCAGGGGATATTCCGCCTGCAAGCTTTTTTCAGTGTTTCAATGTAATGCTGATCACCGTATGTTTATCACTCTCAGCTAAGGAAATATTCCGGGTTTCCGGTACCCCGTCTTTTTCAAAAACGACGGCATAGGTTCCTTTCGCGCCGCTTTTCCATGCAATATCGCCGTGGTGATCAGTCTTGCCTATTATCTCTCCGCGGTCTATATTCGGCTGATGATCTGACTCCGCCGCTTTCATCACGGTGACCGTCACACCGGCCGCCGGTGAACCGTCTGCATCCTCAACATGGAGCGTAACGGGCAGTGCTTTTTTGGCGGCGGAATCATCCGCTTTGCCGCATCCGCATAAAACGGCCGCGGCGAGCAAGAAAACAAAAGCTTTATTGATTTGACCAATATTGAATGTTGTCGAATACACTGTTTGTCACCCTTGTTCCCAGATTATAAGACGACCCGCCGTTTGTATGAATGGCAATGGCGGTCTGGCCGGTGTCGCTGTAATTGCGGTAAACGGGCGATCCGCTCTGGCAGCCGAACGTATCTGTCGTGTAGGTGAGTTTATATGTCTCGGCAGAACGTATCGGCTTGCTGTCCGACCACATGGAACCGGACACTTTGTCGCACGGATACCCTGTCACGGTTGAGGAAAGCCCGGCCGGACTGGAACTGTTGGTCGTCCGGTAGCCGTACCAGCCGACAGTATTCCCGGGCGACCCGTTTACTTTGATTGCGCCGTAGTCGTAGTTTGTGTCACCGTTTTCTGTCCACCCTTTGACGCTGTAGAATGTCTTGCCTGAATAAGAGCCGTACGGGTACGATGACCCGTTGCGGCCGGGAGCTGCCGTAATTTTCGATGCCCAGCCGTTTTTCTGATCATACACGCAATGTCCCGCCGTAACGATCGTGTCGGCATTGACAAAAAAACCGGTGCATCCGTAAGTGCTTGTGCTGCCGCTGTATGTAACGGTCAGCTGTGCTGTCGCGCGATATGGAAATGATGTTGTAGGAGAAATTCTGATTCGTTCGTCTGTCCCAATAATACTGGAAGGCTTTAATGACTTGATGTCAGCTTTGCTGTTTTGTGCAAGCTGTCTTTTGGTGAGGCCCGTTCCTTCATAAGCGGGGGATGTCTGTGTTGTTTGTACAGGCTGATTCAGATGTGCGTCAAACTCCTCACCGCTGTTTGATACAGATGTCTGCGGACTGCCCTCTGCTTCTGCTGAAACAGCAAATAATGAAACTGACAGTAAGAATGCGGTAAGGCTCAGCAATCGTTTTGAAACTGTCTTCATTTTATAAAACCCCTCCTTTTTTGTCTACCGGCTTTCGGTTGAACATTTAACATATTATGGAATTTATTTAGCGTTATGACCTCAAAAGAATGTTTTTCTCCGCAAAAAAGAGACCGGATCATTCCCGGTCTCTTACGGTGTGTGTTATCGTCTGCCTGAAGCTCTCATGCGCTCTTGCGGGTGCGAATTAATTGAACCGTCCGCCCGTTTAGAAGCGTAGTCATCCTTTGCACGCGGTTCGCCTTCAAACTTATTATTGTTCTGATTAGGAAATCCTTTTGCCTTGTTCCGGACCATTTGTTTTCCCCCTCGGCCAATATCAAAAGGTTGCGCCTTCTGGACTGAAGACGTAAAGTTAGTATATGCCTGTGACAAGCTGCGTAAAAGCAGCAGGTTTTCCCAAGGAAAGGAGACAGAGACATGAATACATATATCGACAAACTGACGAATTTGCTGCTTGAGAAAAATGACATGCTCAGCTATTTGCAAGCGCGAACTTGGGTTGAGCTTTTATGGGGAGATTTCGAAGCGACTTACGCAAAAGCCGGCCGCCCGTATCAAGGAGAGCAAATGACGGAACGCGTCGTCAAGGAATGGATCGAATCATACGGCAGCAAGCTCCATATGTTCCAGAGCGTTCGGGAAGACGTTTCTCATTATTTGGATCAAAGCAGGGGCCTCCTGCATTAACATAGCAGTGCGCCCGCCGGATATATTCCGGCGGTTTTTTCTTTTTATAAAAGAAATGGGAAAATCATGTTTGACGACCCGCGGAATGTGGAAATGTGTAATAACTTATAAAATAGCGGGGAGGAACCACAATGAACATGAAAAAGGGGTTAACCGCATTTATTCCGGCCGCAGGACTTTGCTTATTTTTAGCCGCAGGCACCGTTTTTTTCGATCCGGCAGCGAATGCCGCAGCAGTTCACCAGACAAAAATAGACACCGCAGCAGATACATATATCGTGAAAGCAGGAGAACTTAACGTCCGCAAAGAACCAAATAAACAAGGGGCGATTATCGGCACGCTTCGTTCAGAGGATTCCGTAAAGGTTAAACGGCTTCAAGGAGCAGATTGGGCTGAGATTGACTACAAAGGTCACAAAGCCTATATCTCCACACATTTTCTGATGAAGCAGCCGGTGAAGGCGGTGACGGCGAAACAAACCGCTTTTTATACGCCGACTTTGGAAACCGGCAAACAAAGGTCCGTTAAAGCGGGTGAAACCGTCAATGTGCTCGGCTGGGGGTTCAGCCATGACGGAGGGTTTGACCGTAAATGGGCGTACGTCACATACGGCGGGAAAGCAGGTTATGTGAAAACGGCCGACTTAACTCAAAAATAAAGATTCAGGCAGGCGAATGAGCCTGCTTTTTTTCTGAAACCTTCCGCCTTTCCTTTCGTAAAAGATGAAAAGGAGAGTGAGGGATATGATAATGGTGATCGGCGGCCTTCTGATGGCTGCAGCCGGCATTTCAGTCACATTTTTTCCGCCGAAGTCGATCAACAGCCTGTACGGATATCGGACGAAGCGCTCTATGGCGGATGAGTCGCAGTGGAGAGAAGGCAATCGATTCAGTGCGCTCCTCATGATTTTGTTCGGCCTTATTTCGGCGGCAGCTGGATTTGCGGGCAGCCTGCTTATCCGGCTGACTCAGCCGTTCGCCCTGATCGTTCAGGCCGTATTGTTGATTGCGATCAGCGTACTGATCATCGTCTTAACAGAAAGAAGATTGAAACAAACGGGGAGGAGAATCGATGAATGACATTACGTTTCACATGATCGAAACAAACGGAGTGACGCTGCACACGGCTTCAGCCGGTCCGAAAGACGGTCCTTTGGCGGTGCTGCTGCACGGGTTTCCGGAATTCTGGTACGGCTGGAAGAGCCAGATCAAACCGCTGGCGGATGCCGGATATCATGTTGTCGTGCCTGATCAGCGCGGCTATAATCTCAGTGACAAACCGGAGGGCATTGAAAACTATACCATTGATACGCTCAGAGACGACATTATCGGGCTGATCACGCATTTTACAGATGAAAAAGCCGTCGTCATCGGCCACGATTGGGGAGGAGCCGTGGCCTGGCATTTGGCATCCACGCGGCCGCAATACGTTGAAAAATTGATCACGGTCAATATCCCGCATCCGGCGGTTATGCGGAAGGTTACACCGTTCTACCCGCCGCAGTGGAAGAAAAGCTCTTATATCGCGTTCTTTCAGCTTCCGGAAAAGCCGGAACGGAGATTGTCTGAAGACGATTACCGCGTATTGGATCACGCGATCGGCTTATCCGAACGCCCGGCGCTTTTTTCACGGGAAGATATCGGCAGCTACAAAGAAGCATGGGGCAGAAAAGGAGCGCTCACGGCGATGCTGAACTGGTACCGGGCGATCAGAGCCGGCGGTTTAGGCCCTGCCGTTCCGCTTAAAATGCCCGTTCCGTACCGATTAATATGGGGCGTCAATGACCGCGCGCTGAGCAAAAAGCTTGCCAAGGAAACAAAACGGATGATTCCAAACGGCGACTTAATCTTTATAGACGATGCCTCACATTGGGTCATTCACGAAAAACCGCGCATCGTCAGTCATTTGATTCACGAATACCTTCAGCAATAAAGTCTGTCCCGCGTACAGACTTTTTCTTTTTTTTCTCATATCTGCCGAAAAACATGACAAAATATAAACCATATGCAGAAAAAAATTTTCTTTCCCTGTAACAAAAAAAGGGTTTAAACGTCATTAAAAAAAGGAAAAGCCTTACTGAAGTTTTGCGGACAATTCCTTTAAGGACGTCCTAAAAAAAGAATAATACAAAGAAGGTGCCTTCATGAAACAAAGGTTAATCTCAATTATTATTCCGTCTTACAATGAAGGGAACAATGTCAAGCTCATCCATGAATCTTTAAAAAAAGAGTTTCAGACGATTCATTATGACTATGAAATTTTCTACATCAATGACGGAAGCGCGGATGACACCCTTCAGCAGATTAAAGAACTGGCCGCCAGAAACCATCGCGTCAAATACATATCTTTTTCCCGCAACTTCGGGAAAGAAGCGGCTATTTTGGCAGGATTTGAACACGTGCAGGGCGAAGCGGTAATCGTGATGGACGCCGATCTGCAGCATCCGACCCATCTGCTGAAAGACTTCATTCAAGGCTATGAAGAAGGGTATGACCAAGTCATCGCGCAGCGCAACCGAAAAGGGGACAGCCCCGTGCGTTCCGTGCTTTCTTCCCTGTATTATAAATTTATCAACAAAGCCGTCGAAGTGGACCTGCGTGACGGGGTCGGAGATTTCCGCCTGCTGAGCCGGCAGGCCGTTGATGCCCTTTTGAAGCTGAGTGAAGGGAACCGTTTCTCGAAAGGGCTGTTCTGCTGGATCGGGTTTGACCAGAAAATCGTATTTTATGAAAATGTCGAAAGGAAGAACGGCACGTCCAAATGGTCATTCAGCAATCTGTTCAACTACGGAATGGACGGGGTCGTCTCCTTCAACAACAAGCCCCTGAGGGTATGCTTTTTCACCGGTATTCTGATATTGCTTCTGTCGATGGTTTATATTGTAACGACCTTTGTTCATATTCTGACACACGGCGTGTCCGTACCCGGATACTTCACCATTATTTCCGCCGTGCTGTTTTTAGGGGGCATCCAGCTTTTGAGTCTCGGCATCATCGGAGAATACATCGGCCGGATTTACTATGAAACAAAAAAACGCCCGCACTATTTAATTAAAGAAGCGAATATAACATACGGAGAACAAAATGAAACGAATTATACAAAAAAGCGCAAGTGGAACCATTAAACAGCCGCCGCTGTGCGCAGGGTCTGGGGACGTTGTATGAAAAAAAATAAATGGATCTTGCCGGCAGCCTGTGTGCTGGCTGCGGCAGCCGCTCATATTTTTTTCTTAAAAGAGTGGTCGGCAGGCCGCTATATGACGGGGTCTGGAGACGGGATCGCCCAAATGGCGGTCTTCAAAAAGCTGCTGTTTGATCAATATATGAACGGCAGGCTGTTTTACAGCTATTCGTTCGGACTGGGCGGGGGCGTGTACAGTCAGCTCGGCTATTATTTCTCTACTTCATTTCTATTCCTGTTTATCTCCGCCGCTGTCCGCTTTTTGCAGCTTATTCAGCTGACGGGCGAGGCTGATGCGCTGTTCTGGGCGCAGGCCTCCGTTTTTATCAGCATCGCCAAGCAGAGTTTTATCATATTCACGGCGGCGTGTGTGTTCCGTTATTTCGTCAAACGGACGGTGCCTGCTTTTACCGGCGCCGTGTTGTACGGGGTCTCGATTATCTACTTCCGGCATGAGGTATATTGGGACTTTTTCACTGACAGTATGGTGTGGCTGCCGCTGCTCGTGCTCGGCGCGGAAAAAATCATCAGGGAAAAAAAGCCGTCGTGGTTTATCTTCGCCTGTGCGCTGACATTGATCAACAACTTTTATTTTGCGTATATTAATCTGATTTTCATCGGCATTTATATCTTATTCAGGTGGGTGATCCCCCTTGAAGGCAATGAGGCGAAAAGACTCACTCAATGCAGGATATTTATTCTGTCGGGTCTTCTCGGGTTCGGCATAAGCGCAGTTTCTTTTATTCCTGTCGTATACGGATACCTTCATAATCTGCGGCCGCCGTATTCAGAGCATATTGCATGGCTTGATTTTTCCGACAACATTTTATTTTCAAGCCGGATTATCATCCTGCCGGCGGCTTTTTTGCTCTTTCTATTTACATTTTCTTTATACAAAAACCGCTTGTTCCGGCTGTTTGCGGGAATCAGTCTGCTGTATATTCTGTTTCACTTCAGCCCGTTCGCGGCAAGTGCCTTTAACGGCTTTTCAGCTCCGCAGAACAGGTTTGAATACGTCCTGTGCTTCACGATTGCCGGAACGGTTTCAGCCGGGCTTTCTAAGCTTTCAGACATCAGCATGAAGAGTATGCTGATGTCCGCCGTACTCGTCGTTCTGCTCTATTGGAGCCAGGTGAGGCGGTACAGTCTGGATATTTCTGATCACGCCAATCTGCCCGTCATTCTTCTTCTGGTGCTGACCATAGCCGCTTTCTTCGCAGCAAAGACAAGACTGAAAGGCGCGGTGCCCGCCGTCTATGCCGTCATTTTGCTTACGGCGGTGCTTACGGCTAATACATATGAAAAATATGCTTTATCAGAAGGCGGGAAGATTTATACGGTATCGCATACATTTATGACGGGTGCTGACTATAAAGGCAAAGAGCAATCAGAGCTCATTCAGCGTCTGAAAGCAAAAGACCCTGATCCGTTTGCCCGTTTAGATTGGATGAACGGTGTTTTCAATAACACCCCGATCATATACGGATTCAACGGATTCAGCGTATACTCAAGCATACTGAACCGCAATCTGCTGTCCTTTTACTGGAACGACCTCCGGATTGACATGGGCAGAGAAAGCGTCAGCCGCTATGCGACATTAGGAAACAGGGCTAATTTATACAGCCTGCTTTACGGAAAATATTATATGACGGAAAAAGCAAACGAGGCCGGCGTGCCGTACGGGTTCAAAAAAATCATGGAATCATCCCATTATGCGGTTTATCAAAATCAATATATGCTTCCGTTCGTACGGACAGCCGATCGCGTATATAACGAGGGCGGTCTGAAAAAAGCGCCCGCCCTTGCCAGGGAACGGGCAATGCTTGACGGGATCGTCACGGAATCAAGCACAACCAACACGAAAAAAGCGCCTGAGGCGAAAAATATGATCCGCCATGCAGAGGTAGCGGCCGAACATGGCGATTATCATAACGGCATCCTGACGGTAAACGAAGACGGCGGCGGCCTGATCATTAAGCCGCAAGCCGCTAAGATGGACGGCGGCGATTATTACGTCAGCTTTTATTTGAAGAATAAAGCGAAGGACCAGGGCTTTACATTAAAAGTGAACGATTACACGACAACGAGAAAATCGAATCAATCCATTTACAAAACAGGTGTCAACGATCTTACTGTGAGAGTGCCGAAAACAAAAAACATCCAAATCCGTCTGCCGAAAGGATCGTATCAGCTTGACAGACTGGCGCTTTATGAAGAACGGTACGATACGCTGAAAAGCGCATACCGAAAAGCGGAAAAAGAACCGCCGGCCGATCTCAGCTGGCGCGGAAATACGCTTCATATCTCGTATGATAACAAAACCCGCGCGCCGTATATCATGCTTCCGATTCCATATGAAAAAGGCTGGGAGCTGAAGATAAACGGCAGAAAAGAGCAAATTGAAAAAGCGGATTATTCCTTTATCGGATTTAAAGCGCAAAAAGGAAAAAACGATATTCAATTAACGTATTACCCGCCGTTTTTTAAACCCGCGGCCGCTCTATCGGTAATCAGCCTCGTGTTTGCCGCTATATATGTGAGAAGACAAAAAAAGCCCGGCTCTTAAACAGAGCCGAGCTTTAATTTTTTCTGCAGTTTTTCCTCGCTGAAAATCCAGCCCGTGTAAGAAGAGAGAAGCTCTAAATCATGACTGAGATGGACGATGGCGACAAAAGGATAGTGGCCTTTGCTTCGGTAGCGCAAATCAATAAAGCGCACCTCATAATGATCTTTAAAGGTATCGACCTCCCACCTGTAAACGGGGGAAAAGGAAAGAAAGGCTGCAATATTTTCGTCCTGTTTCGCGGCCTTCATCACATCGGTTTCCGGAACGGGCACGCGGTTGAATGTATCCAATATCACGACATGGCCGTCAAGGCTTCTGCCGACATAAAAGGCATGCGCCGTCGTCACGGCGATACGCCACTGCCTGAATTTCATCGTCGGCGAAATAATGATGGTTTCAATCTCCTCTTCAATCATCTCGCGCAGCCTTCGCTTTATCCGCAGCTGCATCAAAAACCGGACGGCGTAATATCCTGCGAGGATGATATAAAGCATCAGAAATGTCACGCCCGGATGACCTCCGATATACCACACGGCAATCGCGGCCAAATGGCTGACGAAAATAAACGGATCAAAGGTATTGATTAAACCGAGAGCGATCCATTTTCTCGAAAACGGGCGGATGGCCTGCGTGCCGTACGCGTTAAAAATGTCAACAAACACATGCAAAACGACAGCCAGAAGCGTCCACAGCCACAGGTGCAATAAGTTCGCTTCCGGATAAAACATAAACAAAATACCCGGAATCAGAACGGACCAAAATAATACGGCGGGAATGGAGTGCGTGAACCCTCTATGATTTCGAATATAAACGGCATTATTTTTCAGCTTCAATATGGTATCAATATCAGGTGCCTGAGAGCCGGCAAGAGCGGCGATCATAACTGCCTGAGACATGGGGGTGTGCATGCCGACGGCAGGATCAAGAGTTGCGATTCCGCCAAGCGCGATACCCATGACAACGTGAGTGCCAGTATCCATTGTTGACCTCCTAGCAGGCGTTAAAAATCAGTCGCCCGCATATTTCGCATTATAAGATATTCCCCATTTTCTGTTTGCCCAATCATGGCGTTTATCCGCCGTTCTCATATGTTTCCGCTTTTTCTTTATCACTATTTAATGTAACATATTATCGTAACGTGCCCTAAGTTTACACCAAAATACGGTGTCAAGAAAAGCGGAACCCGAAACATCTGAGGAGAAGATATGAACGCACTTGAAGAAAAAATGAAACAAAAAGATATAGACAAATTTCGCGAGGACTTAATTACATGGTTCGAAAGAGAACAGAGAATTCTGCCGTGGAGAGAAAATCAGGACCCGTATCGGGTGTGGGTGTCAGAGGTGATGCTGCAGCAGACGCGCGTAGAAACCGTTATCCCTTATTTCCGGCGGTTTGTTGAGCAATTTCCGACCGTTTCGGCGCTCGCTGAAGCTGATGAGGAAAAAGTGCTCAAAGCCTGGGAAGGGCTAGGTTATTACTCCCGTGTAAGAAATCTGCAAAGTGCCGTAAAAGAAGTGCATGAGCGATACGGGGGAGTCGTCCCTGCCGAGGAAAAGGAATTTGGCGGATTGAAAGGCGTCGGCCCTTATACAAAAGGCGCCGTGCTCAGCATCGCATACAACAAACCGATTCCCGCCGTAGACGGCAATGTGATGCGTGTCATGTCGAGAATTCTTTCCATATGGGACGATATCGCAAAACCTAAAACGAGAACCATTTTCGAACAGGCGGTATCCGCTTTCATTTCTCATGAAAAACCATCTGAATTCAATCAGGGTTTAATGGAGCTCGGCGCGATCATCTGCACCCCGAAATCGCCGTCCTGTCTGCTTTGCCCCGTACAAAAGCACTGTTCGGCATTTGCGGAAGGGACAGAGCGGGAGCTGCCCGTTAAAAGCAAAAAGAAAAAGCCCGGAATAAAAACAATGGCAGCCGTTGTGCTGACAGACGATCAAGGCGATGTCTATATTCATAAACGGCCGCCAAAAGGCTTGCTCGCCAACTTGTGGGAGTTTCCGAATACCGAAACCCAGAAAGGAATCAAAACCGAAAGAGAGCAGCTTGAAGCCTATTTAGAAAAAGAGATGGGAACAACCGCTGAAATCGGGGAGCTGGAAGGCATCGTAGAACATGTTTTCACCCATCTCGTCTGGAATATTTCGGTCTTTTTCGGTAAAGTAAAACAAGTGTCGGATACAACGGAACTCATACGGGTCACAAAAGAGGAGCTCGAGGAATACGCATTTCCCGTTTCCCATCAAAAGATATGGAAAATGGCGGAAGAAAGCGGCCGCCTGTAAAAAGCGTCAGTCATAGCTGACGCGAGTGCCGTGGCCGTAATCCGCTTCATTCCGTTTCAGTCCGCCGCGGGCTTCGATTTCCTGAATCAGTTCCCGGTATTTGGACTGGCCTTCTTCGTTTAAATACGGCATAATTTGCTGGAAGGCATGATGGAAATAGGCGAGCTCTGAATCTTTCCAATCTTTTTTGGGCATCATGGCCAATTCGCCCATATCACGTCCGACATACATATAAAAGACCCCTTTCAACACATATTGCTTTTATTGTTTGTTGAATGAAAAGAACTATACACAGCAAGGAGCTGAGGAAAAATGGAACAAAATAAATGCGCACTGGTCACGGGAAGCAGCCGCGGCGTCGGGAAAGCAGCCGCCATCAGACTCGCGGAAAAAGGATACAACATCGTCATCAATTACGCCCGCAGTAAAAAAGCGGCATTAGAAACCGCCGAAGAAATTGAAAAACTCGGCGTTAAAACGCTCGTCATTAAAGCCAATGTCGGCCAGCCGGCAAAAATCAAAGACATGTTCCGCCAGATTGACGAAACATTCGGCAGACTGGACGTGTTCGTCAATAATGCGGCTTCAGGCGTGCTGAGACCGGTTATGGAACTCGAAGAAACACACTGGGACTGGACGATGAATATCAATGCCAAAGCATTGCTTTTCTGCGCCCAGGAAGCGGCAAAGATGATGGAGAAAAACGGAGGCGGCCACATCGTCAGCATCAGCTCGCTCGGCAGCATCCGCTATCTTGAAAACTATACGACGGTCGGTGTCTCAAAAGCCGCTTTAGAATCGTTAACCCGTTATCTGGCGGTTGAGCTGTCTCCGAAAAATATCATCGTAAACGCGGTGTCAGGCGGAGCGATTGATACGGACGCGCTGAAGCATTTCCCTAACAGAGATGAACTGCTGGAAGATGCCCGCCAAAATACGCCGGCCGGCAGAATGGTCGAAATTAAAGATATGATCGATACGGTGGAGTTTTTAGTTTCTTCAAAAGCGGACATGATCCGCGGTCAGACCATCATAATTGACGGCGGACGCTCTCTGCTCGTATAAGTTTTAAAAAAGATGAATAGCCTTATCATCTCCTGCGCATTCTAAAGTGCGTGGAGGTGATAACAATGGCAAACTCAAAATTCAGCAAAACAGACGTTCAGCAGGTGAAAAGACAAAACCAGCAATCAGCTTCCGGTCAGGGTCAATTCGGCACTGAATTCGCCAGTGAAACTGATGCGCAGCAGGTTAGAAAGCAAAACCAATCTGCTGAACAAAATAAACAGCAAAACAGCTAATCACTGAAACGAAAAAGCACTTCATCTTCGGATGGAAGTGCTTTTTTCTGTTGCCGAAACGACAAAACTTGTGATTCCTCTACAGAATGAGTCAAAGGGTTTTCCGGCGGAAAATCGAAATGGTAAGGAGTATCAACCTAAAAGCCTAAGGAGGAACCCGATGTCAGAGTTTGAAAAGCTTGTAAGTGAACAGATGAAAATCATGGATCAGCTTCTCGAGCTGCAGTCAGAACTTGACCGCTGCCGGCAGGTGGAAGCGGAACTCATCAGTCTGGAAAGAGATGCAAAGCTGGACAATGTACAGGACGAAATTGCGACAAAGCGAAAAGACCTGGCCGGCATACAGGAGTTATTCCAAAGGCAGACAGAGCAAGTCATCCAGTCTTATCGCAGCACGGAAAAGCCGTCTTCCTATGTGCAGAAATGAATGTGCCATTCCGGAAGCGGAGTGGTTCTTTTATTTTCATTTTTTAATTCGTAACGTTATAATAGTGAAAAGACTTGTCGGAAAGCAATTGCGGCTGCATTGACTGCAGGGCTTTACAGAAAGTAGGGGAGAAATATGGGATATCCCAAGGAAGGAGAAACCATTCAAATTCACAGCTATAAGCATAACGGGCTGCTTCATCGAATTTGGAATGAAACGACGATTTTAAAAAGTACGGAATTGTGTATCATCGGAGCCAACGACCGGACAATGGTGACGGAATCCGACGGACGGACGTGGGTGACGAGAGAGCCGGCGATCTGCTACTTTCATGCCCGTCAGTGGTTTAACGTCATCGGAATGCTGAGAGATGACGGGGTACACTATTATTGCAACATCAGCTCGCCGTTCGCTTATGACGGAGAGGCCATCAAATATATTGATTACGATTTGGATGTCAAGGTGTTTCCGGATATGACGTATAACATTCTTGACGAGGATGAATACGATGATCACCGCAAATCAATGAATTACCCTAAAGAGATCGACAGCATTCTGAAGGAGTATCTGAATACGCTGCTGCACTGGATTCATCAGCGGAAAGGACCGTTTGCTCCGGAATTTGTTGATATGTGGTATGAACGGTATCTGCGCTATACAAAATAAAGAATACAATAAAAAAACCTGTTGGGGTGTCAACAGGTTTTTCACATGGGCTCACACGCCTTAAAGAGAGAGGGGGATAAAGTGTGGGCGTAATCAGACGCTATATGCAATTTGTAAAACCTTATAAAAAACAAATTTTTATCACAGTGTTAATCGGCATCATAAAATTCTCCATCCCGCTGGCTCTCCCGCTTCTGTTAAAATACGTGGTCGATGACATTATTCAAGGGAGCGGAACGGCAAGCGCTAAAACATTATCGCTATTTACGATAATGGGTATCATGTTCGTGCTGTTTTTAATTCTGCGTCCCCCGGTAGAGTACTATCGGCAATACTTCGCGCAATGGACGGGCAGCCGGGTGCTCTACGATATCAGGGGGGTATTGTTTGATCATATTCAAAAATTGAGCCTGAGGTTTTATGCCAACACGAGAACGGGCGAAGTCATTTCCCGGGTGATAAATGATGTCGAACAGACAAAAGACTTTGTCATAACGGGACTGATGAATATCTGGCTTGATATGATGACAGTGCTGATCGTCATCTGCATTATGTTTACACTCGATGTCAAGCTGACATTGATATCTGTCATTTTGTTTCCGTTATACGGAATTTCAGTGAAATACTTTTACGGCCGCCTCCGAAAACTGACACGTGAGCGTTCTCAGGCACTCGCCCAAGTTCAGGGACATTTGCACGAAAGAGTTCAGGGGATGCCCGTTATCAGAAGTTTTGCCATTGAAGATTATGAACAAGCCAATTTTGATGAAAAAAACGGACATTTTCTGGACAGAGCGATCCGTCATACGAATTGGAACGCAAAAACGTTTGCAGTCGTGAATACCATTACGGATTTGGCGCCGCTGCTTGTTATCGCGTTTGCGGGTTATTTTGTCATAAACGGCCCGCTGACGGTAGGGACGATGGTTGCGTTCGTCGGCTACATTGACAGAATGTACAATCCGGTCAGAAGATTGATCAACTCATCGACGACGCTGACCCAGTCGATCGCTTCGATGGACCGCATATTTGAATTTATCGACGAGCCGTATGAACTGACTGATAAACCGAATGCAGTAAAAGCTGACGGCATTAAGGGCGAAGTTGAATTCCGAAATGTCTCGTTCCGTTATGAGGAAGGAAAAGAAACGATTTTGCAGGACGTTTCCTTAAAGGTGACAAAAGGGGAAACCGTCGCGCTCGTCGGGATGAGCGGCGGCGGAAAATCGACGCTTGTCAGCCTCATACCGCGTTTTTATGATGTATCCGGCGGCAGCCTGCTGATTGACGGCACAGATATTCGCGATTATGAAGCGAGAAGCCTCCGCAATCAAGTCGGAATGGTGCTTCAGGATACGTTTCTGTTCAGTGAGACAATTCGTGAAAATATCGCCATCGGTAAACCGGGAGCGTCTCTGGATGAGGTGGTTGCGGCAGCGAAAGCGGCAAATGCCCATGAATTTATTATGAACTTCCCCGAAGGCTACGAAACCAAAGTCGGCGAACGGGGCGTCAAATTGTCAGGCGGGCAGAAACAGCGGATTTCCATCGCGCGTGTATTCTTAAAAAATCCGCCGCTGTTAATCTTGGATGAAGCGACATCGGCTCTTGATCTTGAAAGTGAACACTACATTCAGGAAGCGATGGAAAAGCTTGCGAAAAACCGGACGACTTTTATCGTCGCCCACAGGCTGTCCACGATTACGCATGCGGATAAAATTGTCGTCATGGAAAACGGCGCCGTCGTCGAAACCGGCACGCACGAGGAATTAATGGCCCAAGGCGGCCAGTACAGACACTTATTTACGATTCAGAATTTGAACTGATACAAAAACGTATGCCGCCCGAATGGGCGGCATACGTTTTTTTGAATGCAAAAAAACCCGGTTTTACGGAAGCACCGGGTTACTCTTCGTCTGTTTCTAATTCGCTGTCTTTCGGGTGGTATGTCTGAAAACTCGTAATTAATGTATCGAGATGCTCCAGCTGCTCGCGGTATTCCGCAACCGCAGCCATAATGCTGAGCATATTGTAATCAAGCAGTTCATCCTCGCAGTTCTGCTGATTTTTCAAGAAAGACTTCGTCAAAAGCTGTTTATATCTTATGCTTTCTTCAGCATCGTCATCATGCGGTTTGATCTTGCCGACCGTCCGCATCAGAATCCTTTCATGCCAATGTAGCAGATAATCAATTTCTTCTGTCAGCGTCTCCTGAAATTCCTCCGGCATATGATAAATCTCGTTTTCATAGCGGTGCAGCTTTTTCAGCGTATCAAGCGCCCGATTCGCCGTAATAATCGCCTGTCTGAACAATACAAGCTTGCGCGACTTTACATACGTCGTTTTCTTAAAGTAGCTTCTCTCCTCTTTATAAAGAAGGTACGTATGATCAAGCTTCATCATCTTTTCCTTCAGCTTCTCAATATCCTCTTTCAATATCGAGTGTTCCGTGGACTGGCGCATCGTCAACCTGATCCATTTCATGATCTCATCGGTATATTCAACCGTATGATGAGTCAGCTTCGTTTCGTATTTCGGCGGAAGAAACACAAGGTTCACAATAAAAGAAGACAGCACGCCTAAAATAACGGTGCTTGTTCGTATCAGAGCGAACGTCAGGAAGCTGTTTCCCGGTGTTTCTAAAATTGCGATAACCGTCACGAGCGCAATCGAAATGGTGTGTTCAATTTTCAGTTTTAACATGATCGTGATGACAATCACTGCGGTCAATCCGATCATAATCGGACTCGGTCCGAAAATCAGTCCGAATGCCGTAGCGATGACAGCGCCGATGATATTTGCCTGAACCTGATCAATAATGATAAGAAAAGACCTGTAAATAGAGGGCTGTATGGCAAATATAGCTGCAATCCCGGCAAAGATCGGCGACGGAAGTCCGATCCATGATGCTAAGTAGAGCGCGAGCGTAATCGCAATCCCTGTTTTAAAAATGCGGGCACCAAGTTTCATTGGTTTGTGCGTGCATTCCTTTCTCTAATAAATTATGTGCCGAACGAACGGCTGACACTTACATTTCCCTGTCGGCTGATTTGCTAAACAATAAAGTAATATACAGGGATCATACCAATTATTCAAGGTCTTTTTTTGAAAAAACCATTATCTCACAAATCGGACAAAAAGAAAAAGCGGAAGCCCCGGGCTCCCGCTTGTTTCAGCAGTTATTTTTTCATATGTCTGAACGCATCTTCAACTGCTTGTAAAGTGGCGTCGATATCCTCTTCAGTATGTGCGGTTGTGATAAACCAAGCTTCATACTTCGATGGAGCGAGATTGATGCCGCGCTCAAGCATCAGCTTGAAGAACTTGGCGAATGCTTCTCCGTCCGTATTTTCCGCCTGCTCGTAATTGACGATCTTTTCATCAGTGAAGTAAACCGTGAGCGCGCCTTTTAAACGGTTGACGGTGATGGTAATGCCATGTGTCTCCGCATGGGCGAGAATGCCTTGCTCAAGTCTGGCGCCGAGCTCATCAAGCCGCTCATATACGCCCTCTTCCTTCAGGACTTCCAGGCAGGCGATGCCTGATAAGATAGATGCCGGGTTTCCGGCCATCGTGCCGGCTTGATATGCCGGACCGAGCGGAGCAACCTGCTCCATGATCTCTTTTTTGCCTCCGTAAGCGCCGATCGGCAAGCCGCCCCCGATAATTTTACCGAGCGCCGTTAAATCAGGCTTCACTTGAAGAAGATCCTGCGCGCCTCCGTACATAAAACGGAACGCCGTGATCACTTCATCATAAATGACGAGCGCGCCCGCTTTATGGGTCAATTCATTTACCTGTTCTAAAAATCCTTCTTCAGGTTCAACGATGCCGAAGTTTCCGACGATCGGCTCGACGAGAACCGCTGCAATTTCCGAACCCCATTTATCCAGCGCGGCTTTGTAGCTTTCAATGTCATTGAAAGGAACGGTAATCACCTCATTGGCGATGCTTTTCGGCACGCCGGCGGAATCAGGGGTGCCGAGCGTAGACGGACCGGAACCCGCAGCGACAAGTACGAGATCAGAATGGCCGTGATAGCAGCCGGCGAATTTAATGATTTTTGTCCGGCCTGTATAAGCGCGTGCAACCCGGATCGTTGTCATCACCGCCTCAGTGCCTGAGTTTACGAATCGTACTTTATCAAGTGAAGGAATGGCCTCCTTCAGCATTTTGGCGAAAGTGACCTCATGTTTGGTCGGCGTCCCGTACAGCACGCCGTTTTCAGCCGCTGTTTTAATCGCTTCAGTAATATGCGGATGGGCATGTCCGGTAATAATCGGGCCGTAAGCCGCTAAATAATCGATATACTGATTCCCGTCTACATCCCAGAAATAAGCGCCGTTCGCTTTTTCCATCGCAACGGGTGAACCGCCGCCTACCGCTTTATAGGATCTGGACGGGCTGTTCACGCCTCCGACGATATGCTCTAACGCTTCCTTATGAAGTTCAACTGATTTTGTATACAAAAAATGACCCTCCTAATATCTCCTTACATCATGTTCTATTGTAGCATGCTTCATTGCAAGCACAACGGTTCATGCTTCCAGAAAAGAGCGGGAGGATAACGGTTGTAATCTTAACGTGAATTGGATACGCTTAATAAAAAACCCGGAGGTATAAGAAATGACGATTGAAATCGGACAAACAGCACCGGATATGAAATTAGTGAATGACAGCGGGGAAGAAGTAGCATTGACGGATTTTAAAGGGAAGTACGTCGTTCTCTATTTTTATCCGAAAGACATGACACCCGGATGCACGACGGAAGCATGTGATTTCCGTGATCAGCACGAAAGTTTCGCGGGACTTGATGCGGTTATCATCGGAGTAAGCCCTGACAGCCGTGATAAACATGAAAAATTTAAGCAAAAACACGATCTTCCTTTCCAGCTCCTCGTTGACGATGAGCACAAACTGGCGGAAGCTTTTGATGTGTGGAAGCTGAAGAAGAATTTTGGGAAAGAATATATGGGTATCGAGCGATCTACTTTTTTGTTAGACAAAGAAGGCCGTCTTGTGAAGGAGTGGAGAAAGGTAAAAGTGAAAGATCACGTTGCCGAGGCGCTTCGCGAATTGGAACAAATTGCGTCTAATTAATGGACAAATGCTGAGCTCACGGGGTTTTCTTCAGATTACATTTGACAGGAGACCGGAAAAAGATGTACACTAATTATAAACATTATAAAGTAAGAATCTTTTTTAGAAGAGAGGTGCATGACGGATGGCTGCACATGAATTAAAAGAAGCCTTAGACACGTTGAAGGATACGGGAGTCCGGATTACTCCTCAACGTCATGCCATTCTGGAATATCTCGTGGATTCTATGGCACATCCGACAGCGGACGATATATATAAAGCCTTGGAAGGGAAATTCCCTAATATGAGTGTTGCGACAGTGTATAACAATTTGCGTGTATTCCGGGAAGCGGGGCTTGTAAAGGAACTGACGTACGGAGATGCGTCCAGCAGATTTGACTTTGTCACCTCTGACCATTATCACGCCATTTGTGAAAGCTGCGGAAAAATCGTAGACTTCCATTATCCCGGGCTTGACGAAGTGGAACAGCTTGCGGCTCACGTCACGGGGTTTAAGGTAAGCCACCACCGTTTGGAGATTTACGGCGTCTGCCAAGAATGTTCCAAAAAAGAAAACCACTAAACGAAGCTGACCGCTTTGATACGGTCAGCTTCGTTTATTTTACACTGTTTTTTCTGTTATAAGACTCATCGAACGCTTTGCCTTCCAATCCTTTATCCAATGTAAGCGGCTCTCTGCAATGCATGCACATATCCACTCTGCCCAGAATCTTCGTTTCTTTCTCGCAAGCGGGGCACATCACCCGGACCGCTTTTGTGGACAGCATGCCGATCCAAAAATAAACGGCGGTGCTGAGCCCGATCGACAGCAGGCCGAGAACCATAAACAAGCTGGCAAGCAAAACAGACTGCTTAAAGAACAGCCCGATGTACATAATGATAAACCCAACGAAAACCAAACTTAACGCAAACGTTCTGATCTTATTAATTTTGCTCGAGTATTTCGCCATGTCCATCCCCCTCTCGTTTAACTATAGCACAAAACAGATGGCATATTCTTCATGTTTTCGTAAGAAAAGGGAAGAATAAATATGGCACCTGAAAGGAAATTTGTTATAATAGTGCAATGTGTTTAGAAAAAAGGACTTTCATGTTTTATCATAGAAATGTAGAAACAATAGCTAGTGAAACAATCGCATTGGAGGAATCGTAATGGACAATCTTCTCCGTCCAATTTACCAAGAAAGAGCAAGTCATCCCGATACGCTGGCCGTCCTTATGATTGAGAGAAGGAGTAAAGCATCATCCATCACGGATAACTTTGATGCGGTCATGCTTGTCATTGTCAAACAGGCTGATGAACCTCTTTTTATAAAGCATTATGAATTCGAACAAAAAACCGCTTCTTTACATATTGTAACGGATGCTCTGCTTCAGGAATGGATTCTGCTTGGGACAAATAGAAGAGTCATAGATTGGATCATCAACGGCAAAGTGCTGTTTGACCGCAATGAATATATATCTGAACTCAATGACCGGCTCAGCACTTTTCCTTTCGCCGAGCGGAAATTAAAGATCGGAATGGAATACGGCAAGCTGATCAGAAGATTTGTAGAAGGAAAAGCGTTTTTTGAAGCTGATCATTTTCTGGATGCATATTATGCGGTAGTGCATGCTCTTCACCACTTGGCCCGCATAGAAGTGATTGACCGGGGGTTTTATCCCGAAACGACAGTCTGGAACCAGGTCCGTCACATTGAGCCGCAGGTATATAAGTTATATTCCGAACTTGTCGAGAGTCACGAAAGTTTGGAGAAAAGGCTCGAATTATTATTCTTAGCAAATGATTTTCTCATCCATTCAAAAGCTGAAATCGGTTCTGCGCACCTTTTTCAAGTGATGAAAGAAAAAGAAATGTGGCAGTTTGGAGAATTGCTACAGCACCCTGAACTGCTGCACTTCACCCAAGATCTTGGTGTCATGCTTGATTACCTGACGGAAAAAGGCTTTGTTGAAGTATCTCAAATAGAGACCAAAGGGCAGGAAGTATATCATCGAGGATATTCTTTCAAAAAAAGTGTTGACGCTGAATCATAGGCATGGTATATTATTAAACGTCGCTGATGCGCTTCAACAAAAAGCTCACAGCGGCGGAGAAATAAAAACAAAAAAACATTTGACAGCAACTTTCTGAAATGTTATACTGAAAAAGTCGCCTCAAGATGAGGTTGAGATGATCTTTGAAAACTAAACAAGACAAAACGTACCTGTTAATTCAAAGTTTTAAATAAATCGCACAGCGATGTGCGTAGTCAGTCAAACTACTTTATCGGAGAGTTTGATCCTGGCTCAGGACGAACGCTGGCGGCGTGCCTAATACATGCAAGTCGAGCGGACAGATGGGAGCTTGCTCCCTGATGTTAGCGGCGGACGGGTGAGTAACACGTGGGTAACCTGCCTGTAAGACTGGGATAACTCCGGGAAACCGGGGCTAATACCGGATG
>NZ_LLZC01000009.1 GCF_001461825.1 Bacillus velezensis
TCATGAGCTGCCTTTTTTGTTTATAAGTATTGCTTCAGGAAATTAGAAACGTAATACGGAAATTTGCGTTCCGTGACCTCTAAGAACCGGCGGATCATTACATAATCATCACTGACATGCTGTGTCAGCAGTTCATACCACCACTCCGTTTCATATCTCGCAATCATCCCGATATTGTAGAGAACCAAATAATGAATAATCATTTCCGGAAGATGCAGGAAGTGATCACGCTGAGAGGGAATGTAATATTGGTTTTTCTCCAAGTGAAACAATAAATTTGGCGAAGACCAAGGTTCTCTGTCTATCGGCTCAGCCTCAAAAACCAAGTGGTTATGGTCTTTCCTCAGAAAAGACCACTTCAAATGATGGCTGATATATTCAGCAAAGCGGGAATCAGACATATTGTAATGAATCACCGCATGCTCAGGCACTGAAATAAGGTCATCTTTCAGCTCTACTCGGGTCAGCCAATTCTTTTTCTCTTGGAAGTAAAAGACAGTATGCAATTCAGGAATGGCTGTCAGCAATTTCTTCATCGTATACCGTTCCTCCTCAAGACCAGCTATTCCGAATAAGTGCTTCATTACATGAATACATAAGCCATTGCGCTGCACCTTCACTTCATCATCCCTAAAGGAGTAATTTTGCTTTTTGCGTTTCCGGGCAGTCACGCCATGCGCGAGTACTGAGGCATGGCTTGGGTAGCTTGGATCTGTGGTCAGAAGACAGGCTTTCAGCAATTGTGACATCCCGTAAAACAACAGAATAGGCTTAATTTCTAAAGGGGAAAGAGATGCCTGCTTATAAAAGGACTCGGCGTGTTTGATAAAGAATATGAAGCGCTCACTGTTCTTAAACGCATATCGTTTTGGTTCTTCCATGCCGCTTTCTGTATAGACTTTATTTAGAAATTTCTGGGAAGATTCTACGGAATAAAATAATGATAACTCTTTCCACTCATGATCTCTCATACGTATTTTTAAACCCTTTCCTTTATCTAAATATTTCAACTCTTTTTCGCTTCCTTGACATGCTGTTTTCTAGTTGATAATCTACATATAATATTTTGCCGAAAAGAGGGGGATTTACTAATGTGGGAAAGTAAATTTTCAAAAGAAGGCTTAACGTTCGATGATGTACTGCTCGTACCGGCTCAATCAGACGTACTTCCGCGTGATGTGGATTTATCTGTTGAACTGACAAAGACGTTAAAGCTTAATATTCCTGTCATCAGTGCGGGAATGGATACAGTAACAGAATCAGCTATGGCGATTGCGATGGCCAGACAGGGCGGCTTGGGCATTATCCATAAAAACATGTCCATCGAACAGCAGGCTGAACATGTTGACAAAGTCAAACGTTCTGAACGGGGCGTTATTACAAATCCCTTCTTTTTAACACCTGATCATCAAGTATTCGATGCGGAGCATTTGATGGGTAAATACAGAATTTCCGGTGTTCCGATTGTAGATAATAAAGACGATCAAAAGCTTGTCGGTATCATTACAAACCGTGATCTTCGCTTTATCTCTGATTATTCAATGAAAATCAGTGATGTCATGACAAAAGAAGAGCTGGTTACGGCTCCTGTGGGAACCACATTAGACGAAGCAGAAAAAATCTTACAGAAACATAAAATTGAAAAACTTCCGTTAGTGGATGACCAAAACAAATTAAAAGGTCTTATCACGATCAAAGATATTGAAAAGGTTATCGAATTCCCGAATTCATCTAAAGATGAACACGGACGCCTTATTGTCGGCGCTGCGGTAGGTGTGACAGGCGATACAATGACACGCGTCAGCAAGCTTGTTGAAGCGAATGTCGACGTTATCGTGGTTGATACGGCTCACGGACATTCCAGAGGCGTACTGAACACAGTTGCGAAAATCCGTGAAACATATCCTGAACTGAACATTATCGCGGGAAATGTTGCAACGGCTGAAGCGACAAAAGCTCTGATTGAAGCCGGAGCAAATATTGTAAAAGTGGGAATCGGACCTGGTTCTATCTGTACGACACGCGTCGTTGCAGGTGTAGGCGTACCGCAGATCACTGCCATTTATGATTGCGCCACTGAAGCGAGAAAACACGGCGCGACAATTATCGCAGACGGCGGTATTAAATTCTCAGGAGATATTACGAAAGCGTTGGCTTCAGGCGGACATGCCGTAATGCTCGGAAGCCTGCTTGCCGGTACTTCAGAAAGCCCGGGAGAGACTGAAATCTATCAAGGCAGAAGATTTAAAGTGTATCGCGGTATGGGTTCTGTCGCTGCCATGGAAAAAGGCAGTAAAGACCGATATTTCCAAGAAGAAAATAAGAAATTCGTCCCTGAAGGTATCGAAGGACGGACTCCGTACAAAGGTCCTGTAGAAGAAACAGTGTATCAGCTTGTCGGCGGTCTTCGTTCAGGTATGGGATATTGCGGTTCAAAAGACTTGCGTGCTTTAAGAGAAGAGGCTCAATTCATCCGTATGACAGGTGCCGGTCTTCGCGAAAGTCATCCGCATGATGTCCAAATTACGAAAGAATCACCAAACTACACAATCTCATAATTGTTACAAATAAAAAACATTTGACAGGGTCGCTGACTCTGTCTATTTTTTTTATATCGAGTGTGATAAAATTTATACTGTTGTGTTTTGAATTTGAATATGTCCTTAACGGCTTAATTATAGATTTAAAATGAATGACGGAGGTCGTAAGATTGAACATCACGAAATGGAAACAGCTGTTGGTGTCATTAGTGGTACTGGCACTGGCCGCAACTTGCTTTGTTCCGATGTCTAAAGCGGAGGCAGCCGGCAATGACCCGATTGATGTCAACGCATCAGCTGCGATAATGATTGAGGCTTCATCGGGAAAAATTTTATACAGTAAAAATGCAGACAAAAGACTGCCGATTGCCAGCATGACAAAAATGATGACTGAATATCTGCTTCTGGAAGCCATTAAAGAAGGAAAAGTGAAATGGGATCAAACGTATACTCCTGATGATTATGTCTATGAAATTTCTCAAGACAACAGTTTATCAAACGTCCCCCTTCGAAAAGACGGCAAATACACGGTTAAAGAACTGTATCAGGCTATGGCGATTTACTCTGCCAACGGAGCCGCGATTGCAGTTGCCGAAATTCTTGCCGGAACTGAAACAAAATTTGTCGCTGAAATGAATGCGAAAGCCAAAGAATTAGGTATGACAAACTATGATTTTAAAAATGCCACAGGGCTTGTGAATGAAGACCTTCACGGCAAGCAGCCGCAAGGAGAAGGCGTTAAAGAAGAAAGTGAAGTTTCTGCTAAAGACATGGCGCTTCTTGCAGACCGCCTGATCACTGATTATCCGGAAGTTCTCAAAACAACAAGCATTGCTAAGACGAAATTCAGAGCCGGCACTGATGATGAAATGGACATGCCGAACTGGAACTTCATGTTAAAAGGTCTTGTTTCTGAATACCCTGGCGTTGACGGCTTAAAAACGGGTTCTACTGATTCTGCGGGATCTTGTTTTACAAGCACAGCACAGCGGAACGGAATGCGGGTCATCACCGTTGTATTAAACGCAAAAGGCAACCTGCATACCGGACGTTTTGATGAAACGAAAAAAATGCTCGATTACGCATTTAACAGCAATTTCTCAATGAAAGATCTTTACCCTGAAGGCTCTCAAGTAAAAGGGCACAAAACGATTGACGTTGAAAAAGGGAAAGACAAGCAAGTCGATATTGTTACTGACAAGGCGCTTTCTATTCCTGTGAAAAGCGGGGATGAAAAGAACTATAAAGCCGAAGTGACTTTAGATAAAAAAGAAATCACGGCTCCTGTGAAAAAGGGAACGAAGGTCGGAACGCTGACAGTTACATACAAAGGCAGTGACAAAGACTATGGCTTCCTCAAATCCAAAGAGTTCAGCGTGAATCTTGTAACGAAAAATGATGTAGATAAAGCAAACTGGTTTGTTCAGATGATGCGCGGCATCGGCGGATTCTTCTCCGGAATCTGGAACAGCGCCGTTGACACGGTAACAGGCTGGTTTTAAGAAATAAGAAAGAGCTCTGATGAAAGTTAGGGCTCTTTTGCTTAATATACTGAAAAAACCAAATTATTAGTAAAAAAATGATATCTATCTTATTCATCTCGCTGTAAAATAAGAATACCCATATGAAATATTGTATTTCTGGGATACAATAAGAGATAGAAATTATCTAACTATACATTGACTAGGGGGACCAAATAATGGCTCAAACAGGTACTGATCGTGTAAAACGCGGCATGGCGGAAATGCAAAAAGGCGGCGTCATCATGGACGTTGTAAATGCTGAACAAGCGAAGATTGCGGAAGAGGCGGGAGCTGTTGCCGTAATGGCGTTAGAACGCGTTCCGGCTGATATTCGCGCTGCCGGCGGTGTTGCCCGCATGGCTGATCCGACAATCGTTGAAGAAGTAATGAATGCTGTATCCATTCCCGTAATGGCAAAAGCGCGTATCGGACATATCGTTGAAGCGCGTGTCCTTGAGGCAATGGGAGTAGATTACATCGATGAAAGTGAAGTTCTGACTCCGGCTGACGAAGAATTTCATTTAAATAAAAATGAATATACAGTCCCGTTCGTATGCGGCTGCCGTGATCTCGGCGAAGCAACGCGCCGTATCGCCGAAGGAGCTTCCATGCTTCGTACAAAAGGCGAACCGGGAACAGGAAACATTGTGGAAGCTGTCCGCCATATGAGAAAAGTAAACGCGCAAGTGCGCAAAGTTGTTGCGATGAGCGATGATGAGCTGATGACTGAAGCTAAAAACCTCGGTGCTCCTTATGAACTGCTTCTTCAAATCAAGCGTGACGGCAAACTGCCTGTAGTGAACTTTGCTGCCGGCGGAGTAGCGACGCCTGCTGACGCGGCATTGATGATGCAGCTTGGCGCTGACGGCGTATTTGTCGGTTCAGGTATTTTCAAATCAGACAACCCTGCTAAATTCGCCAAAGCAATTGTTGAAGCAACGACTCATTACACAGACTACAAACTGATCGCTGAGCTTTCTAAAGAATTAGGCACAGCAATGAAAGGCATCGAAATCTCAAATCTATTGCCGGAACAGCGTATGCAAGAACGCGGCTGGTAAAACCATAGGAGAGCTGGAAGCATGTTAACAATTGGTGTACTTGGACTTCAAGGAGCAGTAAGAGAACATATTCGTTCAATTGAAGCATGTGGTTCAAAAGGTGTCGTCATTAAGCGTCCTGAACAGCTGAATGATATCGACGGCTTAATCCTGCCGGGCGGGGAAAGCACGACAATGCGGCGTTTAATGGATACGTATCATTTTATGGAGCCGCTTCGCGAGTTTGCCGCCCAAGGCAAGCCGATGTTCGGCACTTGCGCCGGTCTGATTATCTTAGCCAAAGAGATAGCGGGAACGGATAACGCTCATTTAGGGCTGTTGAACGTTGTCGTCGAGCGTAATTCCTTTGGCCGTCAGGTCGACAGCTTTGAAGCTGATCTGACGATTAAAGGCCTTGATGAGCCGTTTACGGGTGTATTTATTCGCGCGCCGCATATTTTAGAAGCCGGAGAAGATGTTGAAGTGCTTTGTGAGCATAACGGACGCATCGTGGCTGCAAAGCAGGGGAATTTCCTCGGCTGCTCGTTCCATCCTGAACTGACGGATGATCACCGGGTGACAGAGCTGTTTGTGAAGATGGCGGAAAAGCATAAGCAGGAAACAGCTGTATAAAACAGTTGAAAACCGCTGATACTTATAGTACATTATAAACACAAATAAAGATCGAAAAGCGTTGACAGGAAGCAGTAGGGAGCCTCTCTTTCAAAGAGAGCCGATGGGTGGTGCGAATCGGTGAAAGATGCTGTCCGAATCCGTCCTTGAGCGAAATGCTGAAAACAAGTAGGCATTTACGGGAAAACCGTTATGTGTTAAAGCGGGAAGCAAGTGTGAGCTTGTTTTCAATCAGGGTGGCAACGCGAGAGCTCTCGTCCCTTTTAGGGGATGAGGGCTCTTTTTTATTTTCGATAAAAACAGATAGGAGTTGTTAGGCATGATTGATACGAAGGTGCTGAGAGCCAATTTTCAAGAGGTAAAAGCGAAGCTCATTCCAAAAGGCGAAGACTTATCTGACTTTGACAAGTTTGAAGAGCTGGACGAAAAGAGAAGAGAGCTTATCGGTAAAGTAGAAGAACTGAAGGGAAAACGCAATGAAGTGTCTCAGCAGGTCGCCGTTTTGAAACGGGAGAAAAAAGACGCTGATCATATTATTAAAGAGATGCGTGAAGTGGGCGAAGAAATTAAGAAGCTTGATGAAGAGCTTCGTACTGTCGAAACGACGCTCGAAACCATCCTTCTGTCTATTCCGAACATCCCGCACGATTCAGTGCCCGTCGGGGAAACGGAAGATGATAACATTGAAATTCGCAAGTGGGGAGAGGCGCCGGCATTTTCATATGAGCCGAAACCGCATTGGGATATCGCAGACCATTTAAACATTCTTGATTTTGAACGCGCTTCAAAAGTAACAGGCAGCCGGTTTGTGTTTTATAAAGGATTAGGCGCCCGCCTCGAACGCGCGCTCTACAACTTTATGCTGGATCTTCACGTTGATGAATATGATTACACGGAAGTCATTCCTCCTTATATGGTAAACCGTACGAGCATGACAGGTACGGGACAGCTTCCTAAATTTGAAGAGGATGCTTTTAAAATCAGAGAAGAGGATTATTTCTTAATTCCGACGGCGGAAGTGCCGATTACAAATATGCACCGCGATGAAATCTTATCCGGTGAGAACCTGCCGATCAATTATGCCGCATTCAGCGCTTGCTTCCGTTCAGAAGCGGGGTCTGCCGGACGTGATACACGCGGTTTGATCCGCCAGCATCAGTTCAACAAGGTTGAGCTTGTGAAATTCGTGAAGCCTGAAGATTCTTATGAGGAGCTTGAAAAACTGACAAATCAAGCCGAGCGGGTGCTTCAGCTGCTCGAACTGCCGTATCGTGTCATGAGCATGTGTACCGGTGATCTCGGCTTTACAGCCGCGAAAAAGTACGATATTGAGGTATGGATTCCAAGCCAAGACACATACCGTGAAATTTCTTCTTGCAGTAACTTTGAGGCCTTCCAGGCGAGACGCGCAAACATTCGATTCAGACGCGAAGCGAAAGGCAAGCCGGAGCATGTGCATACATTAAACGGTTCAGGTCTTGCAGTCGGCAGAACAGTAGCTGCCATCTTAGAAAACTATCAGCAGGAAGACGGAAGTGTCATTATTCCGAAAGTGCTTCGTCCTTATATGGGAAATAAAGAAGTCATCAAACCGTAAAAGGTGCGCCCTAGAGGCGCGCCTTTTTTGCTGCCCGGTATAGAGCGGCGGCATTCCGGGCTGTGCTTTCAAGGTTAAAACGGCTGGATGCTAAGGCGTCTTCAAGACTTACAGCACCCGGCACGATAGAAAATACAGCTGTTATTCCTGCGCTGTAAACATGCTCGAAATTTTTGCCTAAGGAGCCCGCCAATGCGATAACGGGAATTTCTTGAGCAGATGCGCGTGCGGCGATCCCGGCGGGGGTTTTGCCGAATATCGTTTGTCCGTCTATCTGCCCCTCTCCGGTAATGACAAGGTCAGCGCCTCTTATCTGATCTGAGAAGGACAGTGTATCTAATACAACATCAATCCCGCTTTGAAGTTCTGCCTGTAAGAAAGCAATCAGTCCGGCGCCCAGTCCCCCTGCGGCACCCGCGCCTTTTACGGTATCCGCTTCGATATCGTGCTGACGTCTCAATACCTCAGCGAAATGGCGTAAGTTGCGATCCAATACAACTTTAGTCTTCTCGGACGCCCCTTTTTGCGGGCCGAAGACATATGACGCGCCGTTTTCACCGGTCAGGGGATTTTCGACATCACATGCGGCGCGAAAACGGATATGTTTCAGATCAGGAGAGAGACCGCTTATATCAATAGAAGCTAAGGTGTGCAGAGCGCCTCCGCCATCAGGTATCTCCTGACCTTCCTCATTTAAGAAACGCACACCGAGCGCGCTCGCCATTCCTGTTCCGCCGTCATTGGTTGCGCTCCCGCCAAGACCGATGATGATCTCACCCGCCCCGCGGGAAGCTGCATCTGCTATCAGTTCACCCGTTCCTCTTGTCGTTGTGTGCAATGGATCTCTGAGATGGCGGGGAACGAGATGAAGTCCCGATGCTTCCGCCATTTCAATGACTGCCGTGCGTCCGTCTCCCAGAAGTCCATATGCGGCGTTTACCGGCGTTCCCAGCGGACCGGTCACAGTTTTTTTGATGATGCTCCCGCCAGTGGCATCCGTCAAAGCCTGAACGGTTCCTTCTCCGCCGTCAGCCGCGGGTATCTTGATATATTCCGCGTCAGGGAAGACCGCTTTGAATCCTTTTTCTATGCTGTCAGCGGCTTCTTTTGATGTCATGCTTTCTTTGAAAGAATCCGGTGCAATGATGATTTTCATTATGTTCTCCACCTTTATGAGCAGGTTATCTGTTTGAATCTATTCTTGATTTTTACTGTGTTTTCCTGCCCGTATGGCATACTGAGGTTGAATTGGACGCAAGTCTTTTGTATGATAATAAAGCTGACGGACAAGCCGTTTAAGAAATGAAATAAAAAATATGAAAAAGCGCTTGACTGAAATTTAGGTCATGTGGTATATTATTAAATGTCGATACGGAGGAATACCCAAGTCTGGCTGAAGGGATCGGTCTTGAAAACCGACAGGGGTGTCAAAGCCCGCGGGGGTTCGAATCCCTCTTCCTCCGCCATATTGATTTTAAACCTAATGAAACTCGAGCATATATTGGAGATTGTTTTGTCCGCTGCATGTGATGTAGCGGATTTTTTATATGCAAAAAAAGCGATTTTCTCTGTTCGGGGAAAATCGCTTTGCTATTTTTATTTGTTTCTGTTTTCGTTGATCACGTGACTGATTTTTTCGATCAAAGGTTCCAGTGACTGTTCATCAGCTTCAAGGTCATAATCTTCAATGCGTACTTTCAGCACAGGGCAGGCGTTAAAACCGCTGATCCAGTCTTCGTACCGTGTATACATCTCTTCCCAATAGGAGCGGTTTGTCTGCAGCTCCATCTCGCGGCCCCGCTTTTCAATCCGGTTTATAATGTTTTCAAGGTCGCCTTCTAAATAGATCAAAACATCAGGATGCGGGAAGTACGGCGTCATGACCATCGCCTCAAATAGGCTTGTGTATGTTGTGTAATCTGTCAGCGACATGGTTCCTTTATCGGCATGCATTTTTGCGAATATGCCTGTATCTTCATAAATCGAACGGTCCTGCACGAATCCGCCGCCTGATTCAAACATATTTTTCTGCTCTTTGAACCGCTCAGCCAGAAAATAAATTTGCAAATGGAAGCTCCAGCGTTCAAAATCGTGATAAAACTTCTCTAAATAAGGATTTTCATCCACTTCCTCGAGTGAGGTAGAAAACCCGAGCCGTTTTGCTAAAGCTTTGGTCAAAGTCGATTTTCCGACTCCTACTGTTCCCGCTACTGTTATAATGGCGTTGTTTGGAATATGAATGTCTTTCATTTAATAAGCTCCTTTACCTGACGGGCAATTCTTTCATAGTCTGTCTTATTCAAAACAAAGTCTTCAGTATCACCGTCAATGGTCAGTACAGATATATTCGGATCTTCTTCCTGAAGCTGTCTGATGGCTGTGTCGTAATCTGCAATGAGACGTTCCAGATATTGATGTTCGATATTTTTCTCAAATGGGCGCCCGCGTTTTTCAATGCGTTGAAGCAATGTCGGCAGGCTTGCCTTTATGTATACAATAACATTCGGTTTCGGCAGGTCGTGAGTGAGCAGATGATAAATCTGCTTATATTTCTCAAGCTTTTGGCCGTGCAATGTACGCTCTGCGAAAATAACATTTTTATAAATATGATAATCGGACAAAACGGGCTGTCCTTGTTCTAAATAATCTCGATCGGTGTCTTCAAGCTGTTTATACCTGTGACATAGAAAAAACATTTCAAGCTGGAAACTCCACTCCTCGATATTGTCATAAAACTTATCGAGATAAGGATTGTCTTCCACAATCTCATTAATCATAGGAAAACCGAGCTCTTCAGAAAGCATCGTAGCGAGTGTCGTTTTTCCTGCCCCGATAGGACCTTCTACCGCGATAAAAGGGGCTCTGTTCATTGAAAATCCTCCTTAATTCTGCAAACATCCGTCAGCTGCCGGCCTATATATTGTATCACACTCTCAGAAAAGCCCATGAAAAAAGACGCTTCCAATTAACGAAACGTCTCTTTTACAATATGAAATTGATCGTTGAGCAAAAGCCAGTTTTGCGGGAAAGAAAGGCCGAGTTTCCAATAGCTGATCCCTCTTAAATGCAGTTCTTTAATTAAATTGAATTTCGCTTGAATGGACCGGGCATCTTCAAACCATACTTCATGCCGTCTCTGATTTTCATCCGTGTAACGAAAGAATGGAGCCTGGGCGGTTTCGTCATATTGAATGTCGACTTTATGGCGTGCTGCCAGAGCGATTGCCTGCTGAGGACTGACGGCTTTCGCTGTCGTTCCCTGTTTGAAAGGCAGTGTCCAATCGTAGCCGTACATATTCTGGCCCATGACGATTTTTGAAGAAGGCATTTCCGTCAGCGCGTACTCAATGACATTTCTTACAGGGCCGATAGGTGATACGGCCTGAGCCGGGCCTCCGCTGTACCCCCACTCATATGTCATGATCACGACAAAATCGACGATTTCTCCATGTGCCCTATAGTCATGTGCTTCGTACCATTTGCCGGCCTGAGTCGCGCTCGTTTTCGGAGCAAGCGCCGTTGAAATCTTCCAGCCTTCCCGATGAAAAATCGTCCTCGCTTCACGTAAAAAACGATTGTAGGCTTCTCTGTCCTGTGGACGTAAATATTCGAAATCAAAGTGAATATCGCGAAAGCCGTGCTTTTTAGCCGTGGAGACGATTTCCTGAAAAAGTTTTGTTTTCACTGTATTGTCATTCAAGATGAGCCGCCCGAGTTCATCGCTGAATGCGTCATTTTCAAGGTTGGTGATGATCATCATCAGTGTGGTGTTGTGCCTGTCACTGATGCTTTTTAAATTGGTCAGAGGCGGTTCCTTTAAAGTCCCGTTCCGCTGCACTTGAAAACTGAATGCGCCGAGGTATGTTAAATAAGGAGAGGCCTCCCTTGCCGCCTGCTGCAGATTAGCGCTTACGCTCGTTCCCCGCGGTTCTATATATGCGTTTGATTCGATATCGGGCTTATTCGCCTGCTGCGGAATGTAAAGGCGGGTTCCGACTCTCAATGTGGTGCCGGGCTGAATTCCGTTCACCCTCGCAAGCTCCGCGGCCGATATATGAAAACGGCCGGCGATTGCCTCGAGAGTATCACCTTGTTTCACTTCGTAATATTGACCCTCAATCGGGATGACAAGGGTTTGTCCGACAACCAATGTATTTGGATTAGGCAGTTTATTTGCTTCCGCAATGACATTTGCGGCTGTCCGGTAGCGCGCCGCAATAGCGGAAAGCGTGTCGCCCCGTTTCACTATATAGATCTGAATGAAAAACGCCTCCTTTCATATCCGCTATTAAATGTATGAAAAAAGGAGGCTGATCATGTTTATTTTTCGGCGGTAATTTGTTTTTCCGTGGTTATTTCTGCGAAGAGAACATTCTCCATCATGGTCAAAGCGAAATCATTGTCTTCGTCGTTATTGGAAGCGGTGCAGTCTTTCGGAATGGTAATGCTGTATTCTCTCATATAGGCGTCGTTGGCCGTGAACAGCACACAAATGTTCCCGGCAATCCCCGTGATAATTAATCGGTTCACTTGTAATTCGGTCAGAAGGGTGTGAAGCGCCGTTTCGTAAAAAGCGGAATGCTTCGGTTTAATGAGAAAATAATCATCCGGCTGAGGCGAAATATCTTTTATAATGGGGGCGCTTCTGTCGTTGCTGCATTCCTCCCTGATGGCATCAATATCAGCCTTCCAGAGCCCGTAATGATCATTAATATAAATAATCGGCCAGTTGCTTTGTTTTGCATGCTTCTTTAATGATAAAATACGGGGGACAATTTGTTTGGTTTTTTCAGCAAGACGTTCGCCCATATCAAATTGAAAATTGTTGATCATATCGACAATCAGAAGGGCTGTGTTGTTAGGTTCAGACAATACCGGCAACTCCTTTCTGCTTGGGTATTCCTATTTTAACCTTTATGAGACATGAAAAAACTTAAGAAGAGAGCTTGAACCTATGAATGATGAATATTATATGAGAGAAGCCATAAAAGAAGCGAAGAAAGCCGAAGCGAAAGGTGAAGTGCCGATCGGAGCAGTTCTTGTTCTGCATGATGAGATCGTGGCGCGGGCGCATAATCTGCGGGAGACTGAACAGAGGTCGCTTGCCCACGCCGAAATGCTGGCGATAGACGAAGCGTGCCGTAAGCTGGGGACATGGAGACTTGAGGAAGCCGTTCTTTATGTCACTTTGGAGCCGTGTCCGATGTGCGCGGGAGCCGTCGTGCTTTCGAGAGTCGATAAGGTCGTATTCGGCGCATTTGATCCCAAGGGGGGCTGTACAGGAACGCTGATGAACCTCTTGCAGGAAGAGCGGTTCAACCACCAAGCGGAAGTGGTGAGCGGAGTGCTCGGAGAAGAGTGCGGAGAAATGCTCAGCGCTTTTTTCAGAAAGCTGCGCCGGCAAAAGAAAGACATGAGGAAAAAGTTGTCTGAGTAGTACGGTTGCATTTTCTGCCTGAAGCAGATATACTTATGTGTGCATCATGAATGGTGCGCATATCAAAATTTGATATTTATTTTGCCGTGCTAAGCGGGGAGGTAGCGGTGCCCTGTACCCGCAATCCGCTCTAGCGGGGCCGAATCCCTTCTCGAGGTTCGTTTACTGTAAGGTCTGCCTTAAGTAAGTGGCGTTGACGTCTGGGTCCTGCGCAATGGGAATTCATGAACCATGTCAGGTCCGGAAGGAAGCAGCATTAAGTGAAACCTCTCATGTGCCGCAGGGTTGCCTGGGCTGAGCTAACTGCTTAAGTAACGCTTAGGGTAGCGAATCGACAGAAGGTGCACGGTAAATCAATCATCAAATTTCAGACTCACCTGTTTATGGCAGGTGAGTTTTTTCGTATATGAAAAACGGGTTTTGGCGTTAAAAGCACGTTCATGTATAATAAACATGATGAATAACAGAGGAGGGCGCATCCTGTGGGTTACCAAGCTTTATATCGAGTATTTAGGCCTCAGCAGTTTGAAGATGTGGTCGGACAGGAACACATTACGAAAACGCTGCAAAATGCCCTTTTGCAAAAGAAATTTTCTCATGCATATCTGTTTTCTGGACCGCGGGGAACGGGAAAAACCAGTGCAGCTAAAATATTTGCGAAAGCAGTCAACTGTGAGCACGCTCCCGTAGAAGAACCGTGCAATGAATGTGCGGCGTGCAAGGGGATCACAAACGGCTCTATATCAGATGTGATTGAAATAGATGCGGCGTCGAATAACGGCGTAGACGAAATCCGCGACATCCGTGACAAAGTAAAATTCGCCCCGTCGGCCGTCACCTACAAAGTATATATTATAGATGAGGTGCATATGCTCTCTATCGGCGCATTCAATGCGCTTCTGAAAACGCTGGAAGAACCGCCGGCACATTGCATTTTCATATTAGCTACGACTGAGCCTCATAAGATTCCTTTAACCATTATCTCCAGATGTCAGCGTTTTGACTTCAAACGGATTACATCCAAAGCAATTGTCGGACGAATGAAGACAATCGTCGATGCAGAGCAGCTGAAGGTGGAAGAAGGAGCCCTTGATATCATAGCGAGTGCTGCGGACGGAGGGATGAGGGACGCGCTGAGCCTGCTCGATCAAGCCGTATCATTCAGCGGCGGGGAGCTGTCGGTGGATGACGCATTGCTCATTACCGGAGCCGTTTCTCAGCACTATACTGGGAAACTGGCATCTGCTCTTCACCGCAAACAGGTTTCCGAGGCATTGGAAACACTGAATGAATTGCTCCAGCAGGGGAAAGATGCGGCCAAACTGATTGAAGATATGATTTTCTATTTCAGGGATATGCTCTTGTACCAGGCCGCTCCCGGTTTAGAAGGAGTCCTGGAAAAGGTGAAGGTCGATGAAACGTTTCGGAATCTGAGCGGTGACATACCGGCCCCCGCTTTATATGAGATGATTGATATCCTGAATAAAAGCCATCAGGAAATGAAGTGGACGAACCACCCAAGAATCTTTTTTGAAGTGGCTGTCGTGAAAATATGCCAGACGGCACAGCAATCCGCCGGAGACATCCCTGAGGTCGGCATGCTGATGAATAAGATCCAGCAGCTTGAGCAGGAAGTAGAAAGGCTGAAAACCTCCGGTGTGAAGGTTCAGATGGAAAGCGCTCCGAAAGAGGCTCCGCGTCCTCAAAAAGGCGGAAAAAGCCATTATAAAGCCCCGGTCGGAAGAATTCATGAGATATTGAAGGAAGCCACAAGACCTGATCTTGAACAGCTTAAAAGCAGCTGGGGCAAGCTGCTGGCACACCTGAAACAGCAGAATAAGGTGTCTCATGCGGCTCTTTTGAATGACAGTGAACCGGTGGCTGCAGCTCAAAAGGCATTTGTGCTTAAATTTAAATACGAAATCCATTGTAAAATGGTTGCAGAAGACAATAACGGAGTCCGTACGAATCTTGAACAGATTCTCGAATCAATGCTCGGGAAAAGAATGGATTTGATTGGCGTTCCGGAAGCACAATGGGGTAAAATAAGAGAAGAATTTTTAAATGATCACCAGCAGGAAAGTGAAGGATCAAACGAACCGGCTGAAGAAGATCCGCTGATTGCAGAGGCGAAAAAACTTGTCGGAGCGGATTTAATCGAAATAAAAGACTAATAAGATGAAAGAGAGTGATTGAATATGCGTGGCGGAATGGGAAACATGCAAAAAATGATGAAACAAATGCAAAAAATGCAAAAGGATATGGCGAAGGCTCAGGAGGAGCTTGCTGAAAAAGTGCTCGAAGGCACAGCGGGCGGCGGTATGGTGACTGTAAAAGTCAACGGCCAAAAAGAAGTTGTAGACGTTGCCATTAAAGAAGAAGTCGTTGATCCGGAAGATATCGAAATGCTTCAGGACCTGGTTCTTGCTGCGACAAACGACGCCCTCAAAAAAGTGGATGACATGACGAATGAGACAATGGGACAATTTACAAAAGGAATGAACATACCGGGTTTATTCTAGGGGGATAAATAAACATGCAGTATCCTGAACCAATATCAAAGCTGATTGACAGCTTTATGAAATTGCCAGGGATCGGACCGAAAACAGCGGTTCGTCTGGCTTTTTTTGTTCTAAGTATGAAAGAAGACACAGTATTGGATTTTGCTAAGGCGCTTGTCAATGCGAAGCGGAATCTGACATATTGCTCGATTTGCGGACATATAACAGATCAGGACCCTTGTTATATATGTGAGGACACAAGAAGGGATAAGTCTGTTATTTGTGTCGTGCAGGACCCTAAGGATGTGATCGCAATGGAGAAAATGAAGGAATATAACGGCCAGTATCATGTTCTTCACGGCGCGATTTCACCAATGGACGGCATCGGCCCGGAGGATATTAAGATTCCGGAGCTGCTGAAACGTCTTCAGGATGATCAAGTGACAGAAGTTATTCTCGCAACCAACCCTAATATTGAAGGGGAAGCAACAGCGATGTATATATCAAGGCTGTTAAAGCCCTCAGGCATCAAGCTCTCCCGTATTGCCCACGGTCTGCCCGTCGGCGGTGATTTGGAATATGCTGATGAGGTCACTCTTTCAAAAGCTCTTGAAGGAAGACGTGAATTGTAAGGGAGGAAAAGGCAAGGCATGGGTTTTCTTCGCAGAAATACATTAAGAAAAGAGTTTGATGAGAAGCTGATAGAACAGCTCTTTAAACAAAAAGAAGAATGGAACAGACAGAAGAGTCTGGTCGAGAAAAGTCTCGAGCCCTCCGCTGAGGTGTTGTTTGAGCTGAAAGTCGCTGAATCTAAGTACTTTTTTTATTTGAAAGAAGCGAAGCAGCGGAATTTGAAAATGAGCAGATGGAAGTAAGAGGTCTATTCTCCGGGATCTTCTCATAAGCTTGTACTAAACAAGCGAGGGGGAAGATTCATGGAGCCTTTTTTCATTATCGGTTTGATTGTCGGTCTGGTTGCTTTGCTTTTTTTATGGGGAGTATCTTCAAAACCGCTAAGATGGATTGGTGTGACTGCGATTAAGTTTATTGCCGGTGCGATTCTGCTGGTGGGTGTGAACTTGTTCGGGGGCAGTCTCGGTATTCATATCCCTGTTAACCTGATTACAACGGGCATCAGCGGGATTCTGGGGATTCCCGGCATCGCGGCTTTGATAGTCATTAAACGCTTCATCATTTAATTTGTCGATTATTGTTGACATGTTGGATCAAGGGTGGTATTCTAATATACGTCGCTGATGACGAAACGAATTTTTGAAAAAGAAATTTTAAAAAGTTGTTGACGGAACTAACACCGATGTGTTAAGATAATTAAGTCGCTTCAAGAGCGACGAACAAAGTTCTTTGAAAACTAAACAAGACAAAACGTACCTGTTAATTCAAAGTTTTAAATAAATCGCACAGCGATGTGCGTAGTCAGTCAAACACTTTATCGGAGAGTTTGATCCTGGCTCAGGACGAACGCTGGCGGCGTGCCTAATACATGCAAGTCGAGCGGACAGATGGGAGCTTGCTCCCTGATGTTAGCGGCGGACGGGTGAGTAACACGTGGGTAACCTGCCTGTAAGACTGGGATAACTCCGGGAAACCGGGGCTAATACCGGATGTTTGTTTGAACCGCATGGTTCAGACATAAAAGGTGGCTTCGGCTACCACTTACAGATGGACCCGCGGC
>NZ_LLZC01000010.1:0-3235 GCF_001461825.1 Bacillus velezensis
GCATCGGTGGGATACTACCCTGGCTGTATTGACCTTCTAACCCGCCGCCCTTATCGGGCGGGGAGACAGTGTCAGGTGGGCAGTTTGACTGGGGCGGTCGCCTCCTAAAAGGTAACGGAGGCGCCCAAAGGTTCCCTCAGAATGGTTGGAAATCATTCGCAGAGTGTAAAGGCACAAGGGAGCTTGACTGCGAGACCTACAAGATAACAGTAAGCATACATTCAAATTGGTTAAGTCCTCGATCGATTAGTATCTGTCAGCTCCATGTGTCGCCACACTTCCACCTCAGACCTATCAACCTGATCATCTTTCAGGGATCTTACTTCCTTGCGGAATGGGAAATCTCATCTTGAGGGGGGCTTCATGCTTAGATGCTTTCAGCACTTATCCCGTCCGCACATAGCTACCCAGCGATGCCCTTGGCAGAACAACTGGTACACCAGCGGTGCGTCCATCCCGGTCCTCTCGTACTAAGGACAGCTCCTCTCAAATTTCCTGCGCCCGCGACGGATAGGGACCGAACTGTCTCACGACGTTCTGAACCCAGCTCGCGTACCGCTTTAATGGGCGAACAGCCCAACCCTTGGGACCGACTACAGCCCCAGGATGCGATGAGCCGACATCGAGGTGCCAAACCTCCCCGTCGATGTGGACTCTTGGGGGAGATAAGCCTGTTATCCCCGGGGTAGCTTTTATCCGTTGAGCGATGGCCCTTCCATGCGGAACCACCGGATCACTAAGCCCGACTTTCGTCCCTGCTCGACTTGTAGGTCTCGCAGTCAAGCTCCCTTGTGCCTTTACACTCTGCGAATGATTTCCAACCATTCTGAGGGAACCTTTGGGCGCCTCCGTTACCTTTTAGGAGGCGACCGCCCCAGTCAAACTGCCCACCTGACACTGTCTCCCCGCCCGATAAGGGCGGCGGGTTAGAAGGTCAATACAGCCAGGGTAGTATCCCACCGATGCCTCCACCGAAGCTGGCGCTCCGGTTTCCAAGGCTCCTACCTATCCTGTACAAGCTGTACCAACATTCAATATCAGGCTGCAGTAAAGCTCCACGGGGTCTTTCCGTCCTGTCGCGGGTAACCTGCATCTTCACAGGTACTATAATTTCACCGAGTCTCTCGTTGAGACAGTGCCCAGATCGTTGCGCCTTTCGTGCGGGTCGGAACTTACCCGACAAGGAATTTCGCTACCTTAGGACCGTTATAGTTACGGCCGCCGTTTACTGGGGCTTCAATTCGCACCTTCGCTTACGCTAAGCGCTCCTCTTAACCTTCCAGCACCGGGCAGGCGTCAGCCCCTATACTTCGCCTTACGGCTTCGCAGAGACCTGTGTTTTTGCTAAACAGTCGCCTGGGCCTATTCACTGCGGCTCTCTCGGGCTTGCACCCTAACAGAGCACCCCTTCTCCCGAAGTTACGGGGTCATTTTGCCGAGTTCCTTAACGAGAGTTCTCTCGATCACCTTAGGATTCTCTCCTCGCCTACCTGTGTCGGTTTGCGGTACGGGCACCTCTCACCTCGCTAGAGGCTTTTCTTGGCAGTGTGGAATCAGGAACTTCGCTACTATAATTCGCTCGCCATCACAGCTCAGCCTTCACGGGAAACGGATTTGCCTATTTCCCAGCCTAACTGCTTGGACGCGGATATCCAATACCGCGCTTACCCTATCCTCCTGCGTCCCCCCATTGCTCAAATGGTGAGGAGGTGGTACAGGAATATCAACCTGTTATCCATCGCCTACGCCTTTCGGCCTCGGCTTAGGTCCCGACTAACCCTGAGCGGACGAGCCTTCCTCAGGAAACCTTAGGCATTCGGTGGAGGGGATTCTCACCCCTCTTTCGCTACTCATACCGGCATTCTCACTTCTAAGCGCTCCACAAGTCCTTCCGGTCTTGCTTCACAGCCCTTAGAACGCTCTCCTACCACTGTTCGAAGAACAGTCCGCAGCTTCGGTGATACGTTTAGCCCCGGTACATTTTCGGCGCAGAGTCACTCGACCAGTGAGCTATTACGCACTCTTTAAATGGTGGCTGCTTCTAAGCCAACATCCTGGTTGTCTAAGCAACTCCACATCCTTTTCCACTTAACGTATACTTTGGGACCTTAGCTGGCGGTCTGGGCTGTTTCCCTTTCGACTACGGATCTTATCACTCGCAGTCTGACTCCCAAGGATAAGTCATCGGCATTCGGAGTTTGACTGAATTCGGTAACCCGGTAGGGGCCCCTAGTCCAATCAGTGCTCTACCTCCGAGACTCTTACCTTGAGGCTAGCCCTAAAGCTATTTCGGAGAGAACCAGCTATCTCCAGGTTCGATTGGCATTTCACCCCTACCCACACCTCATCCCCGCACTTTTCAACGTGCGTGGGTTCGGGCCTCCATTCAGTGTTACCTGAACTTCACCCTGGACATGGGTAGATCACCTGGTTTCGGGTCTACGACCACGTACTCAATTCGCCCTATTCAGACTCGCTTTCGCTGCGGCTCCGCATCTTCTGCTTAACCTTGCACGGGATCGTAACTCGCCGGTTCATTCTACAAAAGGCACGCCATCACCCGTTAACGGGCTCTGACTACTTGTAGGCACACGGTTTCAGGATCTCTTTCACTCCCCTTCCGGGGTGCTTTTCACCTTTCCCTCACGGTACTGGTTCACTATCGGTCACTAGGGAGTATTTAGCCTTGGGAGATGGTCCTCCCGGATTCCGACGGAATTTCACGTGTTCCGCCGTACTCAGGATCCACTCAGGAGAGAACGAAGTTTTGACTACAGGGCTGTTACCTCCTATGGCGGGCCTTTCCAGACCTCTTCATCTACCTCGTTCCTTTGTAACTCCGTACAGAGTGTCCTACAACCCCAAGAGGCAAGCCTCTTGGTTTGGGCTGGTCCCGTTTCGCTCGCCGCTACTCAGGGAATCGCATTTGCTTTCTCTTCCTCCGGGTACTTAGATGTTTCAGTTCCCCGGGTCTGCCTTCTCATATCCTATGTATTCAGATATGGATACCACTCCATTACGAGTGGTGGGTTTCCCCATTCGGAAATCTCCGGATCAAAGCTTGCTTACAGCTCCCCGAAGCATATCGGTGTTCGTCCCGTCCTTCATCGGCTCCTAGTGCCAAGGCATCCACCGTGCGCCCTTTCTAACTTAACCGTTAAAAAGAATCACTACGTGATATCTTGCATTACTAATTGAATGTGAATTACTTCTGTTATCTAGTTTTCAAAGAACA
>NZ_LLZC01000011.1 GCF_001461825.1 Bacillus velezensis
TTTAGTTTTCAAAGATCATTTTTGTTCACTTTCTCAAGCAACTTTTTAAGTATATAATAAGTTTCTCTTAAAGTCAACATGTTTTTTATAAATGGTGGAGCCTAGCGGGATCGAACCGCTGACCTCCTGCGTGCAAAGCAGGCGCTCTCCCAGCTGAGCTAAGGCCCCGAAGTGGTCGGGAAGACAGGATTCGAACCTGCGACCCCATGGTCCCAAACCATGTGCTCTACCAAGCTGAGCTACTTCCCGATTTCAAAAATATTATGGCGCGCCCGAGAGGAGTCGAACCCCTAACCTTTTGATCCGTAGTCAAACGCTCTATCCAATTGAGCTACGGGCGCATAATAATGAATGCCGAGGGCCGGACTTGAACCGGCACGGTAGTCACCTACCGCAGGATTTTAAGTCCTGTGTGTCTGCCAATTCCACCACCCCGGCGTGGATGGTATAGTTGGAGCGGAAGACGGGATTCGAACCCGCGACCCCCACCTTGGCAAGGTGGTGTTCTACCACTGAACTACTTCCGCATACAGGATATCTATCCTGTATAATGCGGGTGAAGGGACTTGAACCCCCACGTCATAAGACACTAGATCCTAAGTCTAGCGCGTCTGCCAATTCCGCCACACCCGCGTAACATGGTGAGCCATGAAGGACTCGAACCTTCGACCCTCTGATTAAAAGTCAGATGCTCTACCAACTGAGCTAATGGCTCTTTTTAAAAGACTTATGTTATTATCTTGTCCAAAAATGGTGCCGGCCAGAGGACTTGAACCCCCAACCTACTGATTACAAGTCAGTTGCTCTACCAATTGAGCTAGGCCGGCAAATATGGTGGAGGATGACGGGCT
>NZ_LLZC01000012.1 GCF_001461825.1 Bacillus velezensis
AGCCCGTCATCCTCCACCATTCCTATCATACATAAGTTGGCGTATTAAGCCGGTGTAGCTCAATTGGTAGAGCAACTGACTTGTAATCAGTAGGTTGGGGGTTCAAGTCCTCTTGCCGGCACCACCTTTATATGTTATACTATATAAGTCTCTTGTAATAAGAGCCATTAGCTCAGTTGGTAGAGCATCTGACTTTTAATCAGAGGGTCGAAGGTTCGAGTCCTTCATGGCTCACCATGTTTTTCTTGCGGATGTGGCGGAATTGGCAGACGCGCTAGAATCAGGCTCTAGTGTCTTTACAGACGTGGGGGTTCAAGTCCCTTCATCCGCATTGCCAAACGCGGAAGTAGTTCAGTGGTAGAACATCACCTTGCCAAGGTGGGGGTCGCGGGTTCGAATCCCGTCTTCCGCTCCAACTATACTATAACATCCATGCCGGGGTGGTGGAATTGGCAGACACACAGGACTTAAAATCCTGCGGTAGGTGACTACCGTGCCGGTTCAAGTCCGGCCCTCGGCACTTATTGTTGCGCCCGTAGCTCAATTGGATAGAGCGTTTGACTACGGATCAAAAGGTTAGGGGTTCGACTCCTCTCGGGCGCGCCATACATACTTTTGAAAACGGGAAGTAGCTCAGCTTGGTAGAGCACATGGTTTGGGACCATGGGGTCGCAGGTTCGAATCCTGTCTTCCCGACCATTTTGGGGCCTTAGCTCAGCTGGGAGAGCGCCTGCTTTGCACGCAGGAGGTCAGCGGTTCGATCCCGCTAGGCTCCACTTGATTTTAATTGTTTTTTGGCGGTGTAGCTCAGCTGGCTAGAGCGTACGGTTCATACCCGTGAGGTCGGGGGTTCGATCCCCTCCGCCGCTACCATTGGACCTTTAGCTCAGTTGGTTAGAGCAGACGGCTCATAACCGTCCGGTCGTAGGTTCGAGTCCTACAAGGTCCACCACTTATACGGAGGAATACCCAAGTCTGGCTGAAGGGATCGGTCTTGAAAACCGACAGGGGTGTCAAAGCCCGCGGGGGTTCGAATCCCTCTTCCTCCGCCATATCTAATTTAATTATCATCGCGGGGTGGAGCAGTTCGGTAGCTCGTCGGGCTCATAACCCGAAGGTCGCAGGTTCAAATCCTGCCCCCGCAACCAAAAAATGGTCCGGTAGTTCAGTTGGTTAGAATGCCTGCCTGTCACGCAGGAGGTCGCGGGTTCGAGTCCCGTCCGGACCGCCATTTATAAAAAGGCTCGGTAGCTCAGTTGGTAGAGCAACGGACTGAAAATCCGTGTGTCGGCGGTTCGATTCCGTCCCGAGCCACCATTTAATTTAATATTGTTTTGGCGGTTGTGGCGAAGTGGTTAACGCACCAGATTGTGGCTCTGGCACTCGTGGGTTCGATTCCCATCAATCGCCCCAAACAACATGCGGGTGTAGTTTAGTGGTAAAACCTCAGCCTTCCAAGCTGATGTCGTGGGTTCGATTCCCATCACCCGCTCCATTTTTATATTGTCATGGGCCTGTAGCTCAGCTGGTTAGAGCGCACGCCTGATAAGCGTGAGGTCGGTGGTTCGAGTCCACTCAGGCCCACCATGATGATTTTTCCACAGTAGCTCAGTGGTAGAGCTATCGGCTGTTAACCGATCGGTCGCAGGTTCGAATCCTGCCTGTGGAGCCATACGGAGAAGTACTCAAGTGGCTGAAGAGGCGCCCCTGCTAAGGGTGTAGGCCGTGTAAGCGGCGCGAGGGTTCAAATCCCTCCTTCTCCGCCATAAGGCCCGTTGGTCAAGCGGTTAAGACACCGCCCTTTCACGGCGGTAACACGGGTTCGAATCCCGTACGGGTCATTAAAAAACCTTGCATACTATGCAAGGTTTTTTATTATGCGTTCATAGCGTAAATGGTAAAAGACAGGTATGTGGCAAAAGCGCTCCATAATAAATAAGGAACCAGAAGCCAGGCTGAAGCTTTACTGTATTTACCGGCCATGAGCAACAGAATGAGTGTTGTCACCGCCACAAGCAGGCAATCGATAGATGCAGCAAGCAAATTTTTCTGTGTGAATTGAAAATAGCTGAATCCTTGATTCACGATATAATTGATGAGAAGCATCACCCAAAAAGCTTTGGATTCTTTACATGAAAACTTTGCGTATATCAAGGCTGCTGAGAGCGAAATAAGCGCAAACAAAACCGCCCATATGATGCCGATCACTGATCCGCTCGGCGTCCAGTCAGGTTTTTGCAGCGCGTCATACCATTCCCGGTCGATGGGAAAGAGAAACCCCGCTAAAGAAAACAAGACATATGTAATGATAAATACAATAATCGCACCGATATACTTCTTTTTCATTTGTTCCCTCCGCCATTCAATGTTAATACGTTAGTTCCCTTTTTTGGAAATATTAAACCTTTTAAAAGGTTCATGCACCATTAAGTGTATGGGTTTTCAGTGTGAAAATGCAGCAAACCATTTATTTGTATTCAAAAACCCCGGCAGGCCGGGGTTTTAATCAGCATGAAGATCGCCAAAGGTCGTCATTATTCCTTCTTTGTCCAGTTCCTGTTCATATTTTTCGTGTGCTTTGCTTGGATACACGGAAATGTTTTTGCCGGTAATATCTGTCGCGATAAAGTTTTCATAATCCTCAGCATAGCCGATGTTTTCTTCTGAGTTCATTGTCATATCCCCATAGCTGAGCGGCGGATCCTCTAAATCCTGAGGCGTTTCTGAGTTTCCGTATTCCTCAACATCCTGATAAGCATCTTCACTATCGTAAGCCGCCCGAATTGATTCATCATCATCAAATTCAAACTGTCCGAACGGTGTTTCCTCTTCAATCGGCCTGTCTTTGGAAACGGCATCCTGAGAGGAATATTCCGCCAATGTCGTAGCCGTCGGCAGAGCTTCGAGCCTGTCATAAGGAATGTCCTTGCCGCTGACTTCACATGTGCCGTATGTGCCGTTTTCAATTTGTTTCAGAGAGTAATCAATGTCGCGAAGGTGCTCCCGTTCATGGTCGAGCAGAGCCAGGTCTTTTTCCCGCTCGTATAATTCGGTCGCCTGATCGCCGGGATGATTGTCATAGGAAGACAATTCGCCGGATGACTGATACGGGAATTCATCAGTTAACTGAAATTGATCATTTTCTTTAAAGCGGCTTAAAATATCATGTCTGGCTTCTTCCAATTCTTTTTTTAAGTGTGTGATCTGTTCGTTTGTAAGCACATCAATCCCTCGTTTCTATGTGATGCTTACTGTTAGTATGAACGCTTTTGCGCAGAAAAATGGTGGATAAAAATAGTCATTTTCCCATGAGGAAGTAAAAGGATACAGTGATTGCCGAGAGTGGGGAAAGAAAATTCAAGTTTGTTTCTTTATTCATTTGCGCAAAAAGGTTTATAATAAGAAATGCAGGCATTTTGTCGTGCTCAAATCTGTGTGTTTGACACAAAGTCATCACAGGTGTATTGTATTAAAAGCATTTAACGGATTATGGAGGAATGTCTCATGGTGACAACGGTGCAGCATACGTTCCGAGAGGAAGCAGATCATGCATTACATAAAGCCAAACAAGTCAACCATGCTGTCTTATTGAGCTATTCAAGACGTATTGCGTCTTTAGACCCTCTATCATTTTTCAAAGACGGAGCAAAAAAATATAAAGGCAAACGATTTTTTTGGTCAGAACCCGGTAGTGAATTAACAATAGTCGGTCTTGGCACAGAAGCGCTGTTCCAATCGAATGAAAAAAATGGAAAGCGTTATCACGACGTTTTTGAACAATGGGAGCGCTTTAAAAAGACGGCTTTTCATATTCATGAAGAAGAAGAGGCGGCGCATACCGCGGTCGGCCCTGTTTTATTCGGCGGCTTTTCATTTAATCCCGCTGAAGAGAGAGGAGACGAATGGAACGGGTTCGAAGAAGGACTGTTCTTTATTCCCTCACTCATGCTGACAAAGACGGCAGATGGTGATTATTTAACCGTCAATCAATGGGCGGCAGACGGTAATCAGGCAGAAGATACGCTGAAACGTCTGAAATCTTTTTCGGAAGCTTTTTCAGTTTCTTCAATCGAGTATGAAGAATATCCTGTTTTAACAAAAGCGGAAGAACTTGATGTGGAAAACTGGCTTGAAGCCATTAAAACAGCAACAAATGATATGAAAGCAAATCAATATGATAAAGTCGTGCTGGCAAGGGAAGTCGTTTTGTCATATGATGGGCCTATTCCGGCAGAGAGCGTTGTCCGTAAGCTTTTGACGGACCAAACGACAAGCTATGTTTTTGCGATTGAGCAGGGAGATAAATGCTTTGTCGGCGCTTCACCGGAACGGCTGATCAAAAAATCCGGCAAAGACGTCATGTCCACCTGTCTGGCAGGTTCAATTAAGCGCGGAGAAAATCAACAAGAAGATGAGCGTCTCGGCAAGGAATTGCTGCATGACGAAAAAAATCTCGCGGAACATGATTTTGTGGTTCAGATGATACACGATTCTTTCTTGTCGAGCTGCAGCGATGTGAAAAAGCCTGCAGGTCCGCAATTATATAAAACAAAAAGTGTTCAGCATCTATATACGCCGATCACAGGCCATCTTAAAACGTCCGCTTCGCTGTTTGATTTAATTGAAAAGCTGCATCCCACACCGGCATTGGGCGGAGCTCCCCAGCAGAAAGCTGTTGAAGTTATCGCTGATATTGAACCGATGACACGCGGATGGTACGCGGCACCGATCGGCTGGATGGACGGCGGGGAAAACGGAGAATTTGTCGTGGCTATCCGATCAGGACTGATTGAAGGCAAAAGTGCGCGGCTTTTCGCAGGCTGCGGCATTGTTGAAGATTCAGATCCGCAATCAGAATATGAAGAAACACAAATTAAACTAAAGCCGATGATCTCTGCTTTAGGAGGTGAAAGGCTTTGACAAACCCGATTACACATTATATCGGAAGCTTTATTGATGAATTCGCTCTATCGGGTGTCACCGACGCGGTTGTTTGCCCGGGGTCGAGGTCAACTCCCTTGGCGGTTTTGGCGGCGGCCCACCCGGATATTCAAGTCCATATACAGATTGATGAACGATCCGCAGGTTTTTTCGCACTCGGTCTTGCAAAAGCCCGCCAGCGTCCGGTCATGCTGATTTGTACGTCAGGAACGGCAGCGGCTAACTTCTATCCGGCCGTGATTGAAGCTCATTATTCAAGAGTGCCTCTTATTGTCCTGACTGCTGACCGGCCTCATGAATTGAGGGAAGTGGGGGCGCCTCAGGCGATTAACCAGCATTTTCTGTTCGGTAACTTTGTTAAGTTTTTCACAGACTCGGCTCTGCCTGAGGAAAATCCTCAAATGCTGAGCTATATCAGAACATTGGCCGGCAGAGCCGTAAGTGAAGCCGGGAAGCGCCCGATGGGGCCGGTCCATATCAATGTGCCGCTCAGAGAGCCTTTGATGCCGGATTTATCAGCCGGACCTTTTGAAAGAATGAGAAAGGGGCGGCACGTCTCAGTCACAACAGGGATTCAGTCAGCTGATCAAGATTCTCTCTGTCATATTACAGAGCGTCTCGCGGGGACCGAAAGAGGTATGATCGTCTGCGGCGAAATTCACGGTGAAGCAGAAAAGCAGCAAATCATCGCGCTTGCCGAGATGCTTCAGTTCCCGATTTTGGCTGATCCGCTTTCAAACCTCCGAAACGGGGAGCATGATAAGACGCTGATTATTGATGCTTATGACTCGTTTTTAAAAGATGAAGAAATAAAAGAGGCGCTGCGCCCTGACGCTGTGATCCGCTTCGGTCCGATGCCGGTTTCCAAACCGCTCTTTTTATGGCTCAGAGATGATCCTGCCATTGAGCAGTTTATCGTCGATGAAGACGGAGGATGGAGAGATCCCACCCAGGCCGGCGCGCATATGATTCATTGCCATCCGTCGGTGTTTTTGGAAGCGGTCCGTTCAGCTGAAACCGGAAAACGGCCGTCCGAATGGCTTGAGAAATGGCAATTTGTCAATGACCGGTTCCGGAGTCATTTACAGGCCGCGAACATGGATGATTTATCATTTGAAGGAAATGTATATCGTCAGCTTCAGCACCTTGTCCCTGAAGGCAGTTCGATTTTTGTCGGCAACAGCATGCCGATTCGCGACGTGGATACGTTCTTTGAAAAACAAGATCGTTCCTTCCGTGTTTATGCCAACCGCGGCGCTAACGGCATTGACGGAGTTGTCTCCTCGGCTATGGGACTGTGTGAGGGTACAAAAGCTCCTGTCACGCTTGTAATTGGAGATTTATCGTTTTACCATGATTTAAACGGGCTGTTAGCGGCTAAAAAACTTGGAATTCCGCTTACGGTTATTTTAATAAACAATGATGGCGGCGGGATTTTCTCGTTTTTGCCGCAGGCATCTGATAAGACTCATTTTGAAGAACTGTTCGGTACGCCGACGGGTCTTGATTTCCGGCATGCCGCCGCACTGTACGGCGGGACGTATACTTGCCCTGAGACATGGGAAGCATTTAAGGATGCGTATCAGCCGCAGGCGGACAAGCCCGGACTTCATATAATCGAGCTGAAAACAGATCGGACATCAAGAGTTCAATTCCATCGCGATCTGCTGCAGGCCGCAGTGCGGGAAGTGAAAAAAGAATGGAAACTGTAACTGTTAGAACGGCCGACGGCGTATGCTATCGGGCTGCTGATAGCGGACACGAATCGTCTGATGCTATTGTTTGTCTGCATGGATTTACGGGCAGCAAAGAATCATGGATGTTTTTACGCGGCATGCTTCCCGGCGAACGAATGGTGATGATTGACTGCCTGGGTCACGGGGAGACAGACGCGCCTGTGCAAGCGGCAAGGTATAGTACGAGCCGGCAGGTTGCGGACCTTGCCGCCGTTTTTGATCAATTAAAACTTCACAAAGTGAAACTTATTGGTTATTCTATGGGGGGGAGACTTGCGTATTCCTTTGCACAGGCATTTCCGCATCGGGTGTCAGCGCTTGTTTTGGAAAGTACAACCCCGGGCCTGAGCACGCTTCAGGAACGCAAGAAGCGGATTCAGTCAGACCGGAAGCTTGCTGACTTTATATTGCGGGAAGGTATAACATCGTTTGTCGATTATTGGGAGAGCATTCCGTTGTTTGCCACGCAGCTTTCTCTGCCGGACAGCGTAAAGGCATCCATCCGTGCCGGCAGGCTGAAAAATAATCCGTCCGGACTTGCAGGAAGCCTGCTCGGAATGGGGACGGGCTCACAGCCTTCCTGGTGGGAGGCATTACACCGCATCAAGGCGCCCGTCCTGCTCATATGCGGTGAATGGGATGAAAAGTTTTGCGCTATTAATCAAAAGGTGCATAACCTGCTCCCATCAAGTAAAATAGAGGTTGTCAAACAGGCGGGGCACACGGTACATGTGGAACAGCCGCGAATTTTTGGTAAGATAGTAAGTGAGTTTTTATACGGCTTGTAAAGCATAAAGAAAATAGCTTTTCGGCCGGACTCAGGCAAAAATGAAGGAGGTCATATCAATGGCTGCAGAATGGAAAAGTGAACGTCAGTACGATGAAATCCTGTACGAGACGTATAACGGTATTGCAAAAATAACAATTAACCGCCCGGAGGTACATAACGCATTTACTCCTAAGACGGTATCAGAAATGATTGACGCGTTTGCTTGTGCGCGTGATGACTCCAATATTGGTGTCATCGTTCTTGCGGGAGCGGGAGATAAAGCATTCTGTTCAGGCGGAGACCAAAAAGTCCGCGGTCACGGCGGATATGTCGGAGACGATCAGATCCCGCGTCTGAATGTGCTTGATCTTCAGCGTTTGATCCGTGTTATTCCTAAACCGGTCGTAGCGATGGTATCAGGCTATGCCATCGGCGGAGGCCATGTGCTTCATATCGTCTGTGATTTAACGATTGCGGCCGATAACGCGATTTTCGGCCAAACCGGACCGAAAGTGGGAAGCTTTGATGCCGGTTACGGCTCAGGTTACCTGGCGCGTATCGTCGGACATAAGAAAGCCCGTGAAATCTGGTACCTGTGCCGTCAATACAACGCGCAGGAAGCGCTCGACATGGGGCTTGTCAATACGGTTGTCCCATTAGAGAAACTTGAAGAGGAAACAATTAAATGGTGTGAAGAAATGCTTGAGAAAAGCCCTACAGCCCTTCGTTTCCTTAAAGCGGCATTTAACGCAGATACAGACGGCCTCGCCGGAATTCAGCAATTTGCAGGAGATGCAACGCTTCTTTATTACACGACTGACGAAGCGAAAGAAGGCCGCGATTCCTTTAAAGAGAAACGCAGTCCCGATTTCGGTCAATTCCCTCGTTTTCCGTGATCAGATGACACTACGAAACAGCTTGAGCCGCTCTGGTCCAAGCTGTTTTCTTTTCAAAAAAAGTACTTTTACCTCGGAGATGATAACATGCTGACAGAACAGCCGAATTGGCTCATTCAAAGGGCTCAGCTGACACCAGAGAGAATCGCTCTCATATTTGAAAACAAACAGATGACATTCAGAGAATTATATCATGCTTCTAAACAAATGGCCGCGCGGCTGTCCAAATACTGCTCGCTTAAAAAAGGAGACCGTGCCGCGATTTTGCTTTCTAACAGACCGGAAATGGTTTATGCCGTTCACGCCTGCTTCTTATTAGGGGCGGAAGCTGTGCTGTTGAATACGAAACTCTCAAAACAGGAACGGTTGTTTCAGCTCGAAGATTCACAGGCAAAGCTTTTATTGACGGAGGACGGTTTTTGCCGCGAAGATTATGAATCTGCGGTCGCCGCCGCGGACGTGGACGAGCTGCAGGCCAAAGCCGCGGGAGACATGGAACCTGAAGCTTATGTAACGCTTGATGATACGGCGACTCTCATGTATACGTCAGGAACAACGGGAAGGCCGAAGGGGGTGCAGCAGACTTTCGGTAATCATTATTCCAGCGCTGTATCGTCTGCGCTGAATCTGGGGGTCACGGAGCGGGACCGCTGGCTTATTGCGCTGCCGCTGTTTCATATCAGCGGTCTGTCTGCGCTGTTTAAGTCGGTCATTTACGGCATGCCTGTCGTGCTTCATCAAAAATTTTCTGTCACCGATGTGCTTGACAGCATCAGCTGCCATCAGGTCACGATCATTTCAGCGGTGCAGACCATGCTTTCGGGCCTGCTTGCGGAAACTGAACAATGTCCTGAATCACTGCGCTGCATTCTGCTTGGCGGGGGGCCGGCACCGCTGCCGCTCCTTGAAGAATGCCGCAGGAAACAATTTCCGGTATTCCAATCTTACGGCTTGACTGAAACCTGCTCACAGATTGTCACGCTTTCTCCGGAATTCAGCATGGACAAGCTCGGCTCGGCCGGTAAACCGCTGTTTTCATGCGAAATTAGAATTGAAAAAGACGGAAACCCTTGTGCGCCGTTTGAACACGGTGAAATTACGGTGAAAGGCCCGAATGTGATGAAAGGGTATTATCATCGTGACGACGCAAACCAGGCCGCTTTTCATAATGGATGGTTTAAAACGGGCGATCTTGGCTATTTGGATGATGAAGGGTTTTTATACGTGCTGGACAGGCGGTCGGACCTCATTATTTCAGGCGGAGAGAACATCTACCCGGCAGAAGTGGAAGCGGCGCTGCTTGCCCATCCGGCTGTAGCGGAGGCCGGTGTTTCGGGAGCCGAAGATCCGAAGTGGGGGAAAGTGCCGCATGCTTTTCTCGTGCTGACTTCTTCTGTCAGTTCTGAGGAGCTGACCGTCTTTTGCCGTGAGCGGCTTGCAAAATATAAAATACCGGCTGCTTTTTTCGAGGTTGACGAGCTCCCGCGGAACGCGTCCAATAAACTGATGAGACATCGGCTGAATGAGCTTCGTAAAGGAGAATTGTCATGATTAAGATTGAAAAAATCACCCTTTATCATGTAAGTATGAGGCTGAAAAAACCGTTTAAAACAAGTATTGAAACGCTGCAGGACCGTAAATTTTTGATCGTGGAAGCGATCGATGAAACCGGGAGAACCGGCTGGGGGGAGGTATCGGCGTTTTCTTCTCCGTGGTATACAGAAGAAACGATTCAGACATGCGCGCATATGCTGAGAGATTTTTTCATCCCGAATGTCGTAGGCCGCGAGTTTTTTCATCCGTCAGAGGTGCCTGACAGTCTCGCGCGTTTCAAAGGAAACCGCATGGCAAAAGCGGGGCTTGAATCAGCCGTGTGGGATCTATATGCCAAGAAAAAAGGGATATCACTCGCAGAAGCCTTAGGGGGCAAAAGAGATAAAGTGCCCGCCGGCGTGGCGGTGGGTCTGGCTTCGGCTGATGAGATGCTTCGGGAAATTGAGCAATACGTAAAAGAAGGTTATCAACGTATAAAAATAAAAATTCAGCCCGGCCATGACGTTGATCTGGTCAGAGCCATCCGCAGCCGTTTTCCGAACGTACCGCTGATGGCGGATGCCAACTCGGCATATGAACTGAAAGACATCAGCAGGCTGAAAGAGTTGGATGAATTCCAGCTCATGATGATAGAACAGCCGCTTCAGGCAGATGATATTGTCGATCACCGCCACCTGCAGAAACACTTGAGAACCGCGGTATGCCTTGATGAAAGCATATGCTCATATGATGACGCAAGGCGGGCGATTGAGCTTGGGAGCTGTAAAATCATTAACATAAAACCGGCGCGTGTAGGAGGCCTGACAGAGGCTTTAAAAATACATGACTTATGCAGAGAGCATCACATGCCGGTTTGGTGCGGCGGAATGTTTGAAACCGGCATTTCGAGAGCGCAGACAGTCGCGCTTGCTTCGCTGCCGCAATTTACGATACCGGGTGACATTTCCTCATCAGACCGATACTGGGAGGAGGATATTGTCACTCCCGACATCCGTATCGAAGAGGGGTTCATCTCTGTTCCGGACGGTCCCGGACTGGGTGTCGAAGTCAATCAGGAAATAATGAGAAAATACGTCACCCAAATGGACGTTTTTACGACAAACAACTGATAAAAAGACATTTCAGCGAGTTGAGCTGCCTGTAAGCTGCTGTTATATTGAAACTGTTCATCATCACCCCTTCCCCCGTTTGAACCGGCTGTATCAGCCGGTTTTTTTAATGAGCGGACACTTGACAAATGTGAGTGTGTGCGATAATTTTGCACAAAGGAAACTTTTTGTCCTGTATCAATCATTTGTTCTTAAATATAAAGAATTGTCATAAGACTGACATCAACATCACATTTAAAAGAGAACGGGACAAAGGAAAGGGGACGGATATGAAAAAAAGCAGTGTAATGGCGTCTGTGCTGATGGTTTGTTTTGCATTGTCTTCATGCAGCTCTGAATCTTCAGGCGGACAAAAAGGAAAGCTCACGATTACGGCTACCACTTCTCAGGTGGCTGACGCCGCTGAACATATCGGCGGAGACCATGTTGAAGTGACGTCACTGATGGGGCCTGGAGTCGATCCGCATCTTTATAAAGCATCACAAGGAGATACGAAAAAATTAACGGAGGCGGATGTTGTTTTATACAGCGGACTTCACTTAGAGGGGAAAATGGAGCATATGTTAACGAAAATCAGCAGGCAAAAGCCGTCCGCAGCAGTGGCTGAATCAATACCGAAGGAGAAATTGATTCCAGCGGGTGAGAATATGTATGATCCGCATGTATGGTTCAGCATTCCGTTATGGCTGTATGCCGTTGACGAAATCGAAGCGCAGTTAAAAAAAGCAAAACCCGAATATGCAGACGACTTTACCAAAAACGCTCAAGAGTATAAAGAGAATTTGAAATCTTTAGATAAAAAATCGAGAGAAAAAATCGGGACAATTCCCGAAAAAAGCCGTGTACTAGTTACGGCACATGATGCCTTTGCGTATTTTGGCAAGGAATACGGATTTGAGGTCAGAGGACTTCAAGGGCTGAGCACGGACTCTGATTACGGACTGAAAGATGTTCAAAAGCTTGTCAGTCTGCTTGCGAATAAGGAAATTAAAGCTGTGTTTACGGAAAGCAGCGTATCGAAAAAGTCAATAAACGCGGTTGTTGAGGGCGCCAAAGAAAAAGGTCATGATGTTTCGGTCGGCGGCTGGCTGTATTCAGATGCCATGGGCGAAAAGGGGACAAAAGAGGGCACGTACGCCGGTATGTTCGCCCATAACATAGATACGATTGTCAGCTCATTAAAATAAACAGGAAGGGAGAGAATGACGTGTATCCTGTCAGCATTGAAAATGTGACGGTAGCCTATCACAAAAAACCGGTCCTGCAGAACGTCACCATGCAGGTGCCGGAAGGAAAACTGATCGGGATTATCGGGCCGAACGGAGCCGGAAAATCAACGTTGATAAAAGCTGTTTTAGGATTAACGCCAAGCGCCTCCGGAACGGTCTCTATTTATGGGAAATCATCAGAAAAGGAGCGGAAGAGGATCGGCTATGTTCCGCAGCGCGGTTCTGTGGATTGGGATTTTCCGACAAGCGCTCTGGATGTCGTTTTAATGGGAAGATATGGGCATATCGGCTGGTGCAGGCGTCCGAAAAAACGTGATATTGATTTTGCTGAAACCTGTTTGGATAAGGTCGGTATGCTTGAATATGCCAAAAGGCAGATCAGCCAGCTTTCAGGAGGCCAGCAGCAGCGGGTTTTTCTGGCCCGGGCTTTATGTCAGGATGCGGATATATACTTTATGGATGAACCGTTTGTGGGAGTTGACGCCGCTACGGAGCGGGCGATTATCACGCTGTTGACGGAATTAAAACAAAAAGGAAAAACTGTGCTCGTCGTCCATCATGACCTGCAGACGGCAAAGGAGTATTTCGATTGGATGCTGCTGCTGAACATGAGAAAGATTGCTTTCGGACCGACTGAACACGTGTTTACAATCGAAAATTTACAAAAAACGTACGGAGGAAGGCTGGCATTTTTGAAAGATCACCTCCTGGCCGAAGGGGGAACGGGCTGATGGCGCTGCATCATATATGGCTTCAGCTTCAGGAACCGAATACCCAATGGGTGTTGGCGGGAACTTTGCTTCTCGGCATGGCAAGCGGCGTGCTGGGAAGCTTTGTGCTTCTCAGGAGGCAGAGTCTGATCGGCGACGCCATGGCTCATTCGGCTTTGCCCGGAGTATGTCTTGCGTTTCTCATTGCCGGAGAAAAGACGATGCTGTTCTTCTTGATCGGAGCGGCTGCCGCGGGGCTTGCGGGGACTTGGTGCATCCAGAACATCACGGAGCATTCAAAAACGAAGGAGGATTCTGCGATCGGCATCGTATTGTCCGTGTTTTTCGGGATCGGCATTATTCTTCTGACCTATATTCAAAGACTCGGTTCCGGAAGCCAGAGCGGGCTTGATTCTTTTTTATTCGGTCAGGCGGCGTCACTCGTTAAACAGGACATTGTCATCATCGGAGTCATTTCTGCCGTTCTGCTTTTATTGTGCGCCGTCTTTTTTAAGGAATTCAAATTGATCACATTTGATATGGCATTTGCGAAAGGGGCGGGACTGCCTGTCAGGTTTCTGAACGGACTGCTGGTTTTTTTAATTGTTTGTGCGGTTGTGATCGGGCTGCAGACGGTCGGTGTCATCTTAATGGCGGCCATGCTTATTACGCCGGCGGTCGCCGCAAGGTATTGGACGGAGCGTTTAACGGTCATGATCGTGCTGTCCGGATTAATCGGCGGGTTATCCGGTGTGGCGGGAACGCTTTTAAGTACGACGACGGACGGTATGGCGACCGGGCCGTTAATTATTTTAAGCGCGGCTTCCGTTTTTCTGTTTTCTCTATTATTCGCTCCGGATCGCGGACTGGTGTCAAAGACGGTTAAACTTTTCCGGCTGAGAAAAAAGACCGCTTTTGAGCAAACGCTCTCAGCTATTTACGAGATGAGTGAACAAACGAATGAAACCTCAGTCACCGGGCAGATGTTGAAAAAAGAATGGGAGCGCCCTATCAGGAAACTGGAGAAAAAGGGATACCTCAAGCGCAGCGGAGCCGAACAATGGCGGATGACGGAGGCAGGGCTGACGAAGGGATACGAAATTGTCTTATCACAGCGCATGTATGAAGTTTACCTCATGCATGAAACGGAACTGGCCGGTATAGAAACGGCCGCCAGGGACGAATTTCATCCGGATCTTCTGCCGAAAGAACTGAAAGAAAAGCTTTTGCAGCTTTTACGATTGCACGGGCGAATGCCGAATGAATCACTTCAAAAGGAGAAAGGAGGCGCTTACAATGAGTTATGAAGCGTGGATTATCGCAACGGGAATCTTAGTCGGCGTGAGCTGCGCGTTAATCGGCACTTTTCTTGTGCTGAGAAACATGGCGATGCTTGCTGACGCGATCAGCCACACGGTGCTGCTCGGAATTGTCGGCGCTTTCCTTGTGACGGGAGCCCTTAACGGAATTCCGATGTTTATCGGGGCTGCGGCATCCGGGCTGCTGACGGCTTTTTTCGTACAGTTTCTGCACAGTAAAGGCGTGCAGTCTGACGCGGCTATCGGTGTCGTCTTTACGTCCTTGTTTGCGGTCGGCGTCATTCTGCTGTCTGTATACGGCAAGCATGTACATCTTGATATAGAACATTCGCTTATGGGAGAAATTGCTTTCGTTCCGTGGAATACAGCTCAGCTGTTCGGCTTCGATATCGGCCCTAAAGCGTTTTGGATGATTTTATCTGTGCTTATCATCAATGTGCTGCTGATTGTCTGCTGCTATAAAGAATTTAAAATCGCCGCCTTTGACCCGGAAATGGCGATAGCCATCGGCATTCCTGTCCTGGTCATTCATTATGTGCAGATGGGTATGCTGTCGCTTACGACGGTTGCTTCTTTTGATTCAGTGGGAGCGGTTTTAGTCGTTGCGATGCTGATTGTACCGCCTGCAGCCGCCTATTTACTGACAAACCGCCTTTCTTCCATGCTTTTCATCAGCGCGGGTATCGGCGGGCTGTCAGCCGTATTGGGATATGGCGCCGCCACATGGCTCAACGTGTCAATTTCAGGTGCGATGGCTGCGATGACCGGCGTGTTTTTTCTGCTGGCTTTTCTGTTTTCTCCGGCTCAGGGGCTGATTTCAAAAAGGCTTGCGGCGCGGAAATTAAAAAGAGCTGTATAAAACAGCTCTTTTTTTTTATAAATCATGCGGTTTAAAGGTTTTGCAATCCGTTTCTTCACTTTTTTCAGCGGTTTCGCCTGTATGGCTGACCACATAAATAGCGTCGGCCGTGCATTTGTTTCCTCTGCCCCAATATGAACAGTTATTGACTTCACACAGAATTTTTTGGTCCATGCTGGCTCCCCTCCAAGATAAAAGGTACGCCATTAGTATGAGCCGCCCTGATTTCTGTTATTCCTCCTGGCGGATATAACGTCTGTCTTTCATAAAGAGCTTCCAGAAGAAATAAAACCCGGGAAACAAAATGATGAAAGCGACGATATACGTCATAAACAGCGCCCTGAAGGTTGCCGGCTCCGTAAATCCTGACATGACCGTAATATCCGGATAAATCATATAAGGAAGATGCGCCCGTCCGTATGCATAGCTTGCCAGAAAGTATTGAAGCGCAATGGCGATCATGGCGATTCTCGGTTTGCCGAGGTTGCGGCCGAAGCGCTTATTCGGCAAAAACAGAGCCACGCCGGCAATGATAAATGTAATGACAGACAGAATGAGCCATGTCTTGTCTTTCATCATCCCCGTATACAGCCAGCCGGCTTCAGAGCGTAATGTCAGCATAATGAAGAAGGCAAACAGAAGCGACAGCGGCCCTGTTAGTAAAGAGCTCCGTCTGTAGATGCGGTACGCATGCTCCTCTTCCGCAACATTTGAAAAATCGGCCAGAAGCAGTGAAGATAAAAATAAAGTGCTTAAAATGGCAAAGCCGATAAACGCATACGCATTAAGGCTTGTAAAGACATTTGCCAAATTCAGGTGATACACTCCGCCCGTCTTCTCAATAAATCCTCCGTGTGTGACCGGAAGGACCAAAATCAGAACAGCGGGAATAATGAAGCCCGAAATTCCGGAGATATATCTCATGATTTTTCTTTCCTTCGCCGTATTGGAGAAGACGAGAAAGCCGCTGCGGATGGCCAAAAGCAGCAAAATAATACTCCCCGGGATCAATAAAACGGTTCCCAGCACGAAGGTTGCCCCTGGAAAGAAGCTGAATAGGGCGACAACGATCGCGACGATAAAGACGTTGGTCACTTCCCATGTCGGGGACAAATAACGGTTGGCGATGTTTGTCGCCTTTGTTTGTTCTCTATTTAAATAAATCATCGACCAAAAGCCTGCTCCGAAGTCCATCGTTGCCATGACCGCGTAGATAAACACGAAGCCCCATACGATTGATATCGCAATGAGAGCATCCATGGTAATGTCCATTTCAATTCAGCCCTTTCTATTGTTAGGATTCCGCCGCTTTTACATCCTCCTCAACGGGATGTTTGCGGAAATAATAAAGCAGCACATAAATGACTGCGGCTGCCAAAATGGCGTAAACGACCGTAAACAGGATGAACAGCAAACCGATTGAACCGGTTGTCGTGACGACATCAGACGTTTTCAGGAGATGGTAAATCACCCATGGCTGCCGTCCCGTACAAGCGAATATCCACCCGAATTCAATTCCGATCAGACTAAGCGGTCCTGCGGTTAAAAATAAAATCAAAAGCCAAGTCGGAAAGCTGTCTTTCTTTAAAATTTTTCTCCAGACGATGCCGACGATTGAGTACAAAATGAGCAGCATCCCGATGCCGACCATTCCGTTAAAAAGTGTATGGATGAATAAAGGCGGCCACTCGTCTTTCGGAAACGCGTTCAATCCTTTGACGACGGTATCAAAGCTGTTTGCAGCCAAAAAGCTTAAAGCCCAGGGTACTTCTATCGCCCATTTTACTTTTTCTTCTTTTGCGTCAGTAAAACCCCCGATCGCAAGCGGAGCGTGTGATCTAGTTTCAAACAGCCCTTCTGCGCCCGCAAGCTTCTCAGGCTGGTATTCGTAAAGAAGCTGGGCTGACTCGTGACCGTTTAAAGAGGCAAGAATGGAAAAGATTCCGCCGATCGTTAAGGCGAGCAGCAGCGCTTTTCGGTGAAAGCGGTATACCTGCTCCTGTTTTCTCGTTCTCAGCATTTTATAAGCCGCAACTGACGCAACGATAAATGCACCGGTCATGAAAGCCGTCAGTACGACATGGCCCGCGGTGGTGAAAAAGCTTGGATTAAAAAACGCTGCCCAAGGTTCGACGTCAGTGATTTTGCCGTTTAAAATTTTAAAGCCGGCCGGCGTTCCTTCAAATGCGTGAACATTTGTGATTAAGACGGCGGATGCCGCGGCGCCGATCAAAACGAAAATAACGGCAATGATGCGCATCGCCGGAGTCAGCCGGTCAGCGGCGTAGACATAAATGGACATAAACAGCGCTTCGATAAAGAAAGCATAAATTTCAATCTGAAACGGGAGTGACATCACCCTGCCGATGACTTCCATGAATCCGGGCCACAAAAGGGCAAGCTGTGTACCCGCGATCGTTCCGGTCGGTATCGCCACGCCGAGCAGAACAGCCTGCGCCTTCGTCCACCTTTTCGCCATAATGGCATAATGCGGATCTTTTGTTTTCTGATAAATCAATTCAGCCATTAAAATCATCAGAGGCAAGCCGACACCAAGCGTCGCAAAAATAATATGAAAGCCCATGGTTGTCCCGAACAGGCTTCTGGCTAACACTAAATCATCCACGATCATAAACCGCCTTTCTAAATTACCGTTTTATGTAATGTGGTTATATTATTTGCTGAAGCGATTAGATTATTCTTCTGATTCCATATATGTGCAGGGTTTAGAAACCAAGGGATCAGGGCATATATGATTGACAAGCGGTTATTTAAGGTTTAAAATAAAACGTAATTATTACGATTTGAGAAAGGGAGATCAGCATGAAAAAAGATATTCATCCGGATAACCATCAGGTGATTTTTCAAGATGTGAACAGCGGCTACCGCTTTTTAAGCCATTCTACGAAAACGTCAGAGGAAACGGCAGAGTGGGAAGACGGAAAAACATACCCGCTGATTAAAGTAGAAGTCAGCTCAGATACGCATCCGTTTTATACAGGCCGCCAAAAATTCAACGAAAAAGGCGGGAGAGTCGAACAGTTCAACAAAAAATACAATATGGGGAAATAAGACAAGCCCAATGGGGTTTGTCTTATTTATTGAGCACTTTGTCATCTCGTGCGGGGAGTGACGAAATGCCCCGCCTTATGTTATATTGTGAATAAAAAGCAGAAAGGAAACACCAAGATGAGTCTTCTAAACGATATCATGCAATTTAATGAGCAGTTCACTAAAAACAAAGATTATGAAAAATACCAAACATCTAAATTCCCGGATAAAAAGATGGCGATTTTGTCCTGTATGGACACGCGTCTTGTAGAATTGCTTCCGCATGCGATGAACATGCGAAACGGCGATGTGAAAATTATTAAAAGTGCCGGCGCGCTTGTCGCCCACCCGTTCGGAAGTATCATGCGCAGCCTTTTAGTGGCCGTATACGAATTAAACGCCGATGAAGTCTGCGTTATCGGCCACCATGATTGCGGCATGAGCAAAATCAACAGCGAGGATATGCTTGATAAAATTATCGACCGCGGTATTCCGAAAGAGCGGATTGACATGCTGAAGCACTCAGGAGTTGATCTTGATCAATGGCTGAAAAGCTTTGATTCAGTAGAAGCGAGTGTTACAGACAGCGTAAACGTCATTAAACACCATCCGCTATTCCCTGACAATGTGCCGGTGCACGGTCTGGTGATTGATCCTGAAACCGGTAAACTTGATCTGGTGATCGACGGCTACCAGCATATGGACTAATGTTTTTGTTTTTTGTCCGGTACGGGATCAACACCGCCCGGATGAAAAGGGTGGCACTTTAAAATCCGTTTCAGTGTCAGCCATCCGCCTTTTAATGCGCCGTGAGTCTTGACGGCTTCGATTCCGTACTGCGAACACGTCGGATAAAAGCGGCATGACGGCGGCGTCAGCGGAGAGATGAACTTCTGGTATCCGCGGATGAACGCAATCATTATGGTTTTCATCAAAAAACCACCTTTCTGATGCTAGTATAGAAAAAAAATTTCAGATTGAAAAGCTTCCGCCACAATTCTTATCGGAAAACTGTGTTATAATGGATGCATATTCTGAAAAAAGGGAGTGCCATTATGCCTTCAGTAGAAAGTTTTGAGCTTGACCATAATGCGGTTGTGGCTCCGTATGTAAGACATTGCGGAGTGCATAAAGTCGGAACAGACGGCGTCGTGAATAAGTTTGACATTCGCTTCTGCCAGCCGAACAAACAGGCGATGAAGCCGGATACGATTCATACGCTTGAGCACTTGCTTGCGTTTACGATTCGCACACATTCTGAGAAATACGATCACTTCGACATCATAGATATCTCACCGATGGGCTGCCAGACAGGCTATTATCTTGTTGTCAGCGGCGAGCCGACAGCGGAAGAAATTGTAGACCTGCTTGACGCTACGCTGAAAGAAGCCATCGATATTACGGAGATTCCGGCGGCCAACGAAAAACAGTGCGGCCAGGCGAAACTTCATGATTTAGAAGGCGCGAAACGCCTGATGCGTTTCTGGCTGTCACAGGATAAAGAAGATTTGCTGAAAGTGTTCGGATAAAAAACAGGCCTTTTTGCTGACATGCAAAAAGGCTTTTTTACATATTTCTAAAAAATGTCACACCTTGTGTGTAAGCGTTTGCTAAAATAGAAGCAAACATAAAGGAGTGATGGGATGAAACGGGCTGTATTGGCAGGTATGTGCGGTATGGTATTTCTATTATCTTCCTGCGGGGGTAATTCGGACAAAACCTCCGCGGATGAGGAGCCTAAAGCGCTTGAGGTCAAGCTTACAGGACCGGAAACGGCAGCACCGCATGAAAAAGCGGAATACAAGGCGGAGGTTTTTTACGGCGGCAAGCGTGTCACGGATGCGGATGAAGTCATGTTTGAAGTATGGAAAGAAGGAAAAAAAGGCAGCAGCAAAACAAGCAAGGCCAAGGAGGAAAAAGGGGCGTATCACCTGCGGACTGAATTTGATGAAGAGGGTGTCTATACCGTTCAATCCCACGTAACGGCAAAACAGCAGCATAATATGCCGACTGTAAAAGTGCGTGTCGGGGATGCTGAAGCTGCCGATGATTCCTCCGGCCATAAGGAACAGACGCATCATCATTAAGGATTTTTTTTATCCGTCAAGCCTTTTGATGCGTCCTCCGGCGGGTCAATCGTATGTTTTACATTATAAGCTCTTACAGTCGACCAGATGGATAAAAGCAGCACGGCGAGCACGATAAGAAAGCCGAAGCTCAGAAGAAGCAGCATGAAATCCCTCCTTTTTAACAAATCATAACATATTTTCCATCCGTAAAATCAAGGGCTAAAAATTTATGTTTTAACACACGATATATAGGGTATATCAATAGTAAACCAAAGGAGGAAGATAGGCATGTCAGAAAAACTATTGGATGCAGTCAATAAGCAAGTTGCAAACTGGACGGTCATGTATGTGAAATTACATAACTATCATTGGTACGTCAAAGGGAAGGACTTTTTCACATTGCATGAAAAGTTCGAGGAGCTGTATAACGAAACGGCTACATATATTGATGATCTGGCAGAACGTCTGCTGGCATTAAACGGCAAGCCGATCGGCACAATGACGGAATCATTGAAGACAGCGTCTGTAAAAGAAGCGGAAGGCAATGAGAGCGCAGAACAAATGGTACAGAACATTTATGATGATTTCACTGTCATTGCGGAAGAGCTGAAAAGCGGCATGGACCTCGCAGATGAGGTAGGAGACGAAACGACCGGTGATATGCTGCTTGCCATTCACCAGAATATCGAGAAACATAACTGGATGCTGAAAGCGTATTTAGGATAATCAACAAGGGAAGACCGGGGCTATAAAGCACTCGGTCTTTTATTTGGCTGCCGAAGAGAGGTGTTGTCCATTTTTCTGAAAAATCCAGTCCGTTCCATTCACTTTTCATAGAATAATGTAAGGCCGTTTCTGTGAAAGGATGTTGGATCAAGTGGGCAAAGACTTTGGCATCTTTTCGTTTTTTGCAGTGATCGTGTCGGCAGCGGGGTTTTTCTTCGGAGGTTTTCAGTATTCGTTTCTGATTTTGCTATCGGTCATGGCGATTGAGTTTATCAGTACAAGCTTAAAAGAATCTCTTTTGCAGCAGCTGAGCGCAAGAAAGCTTTTTGCGCGGCTGGTCAAAAAAATCGTGACCCTGGCATTAGTCTCAGTTTGCCATTTTTTTGACCAGCTGCTTCATACCGAAGGCGCCATCCGTAATTTGGCTATCATGTTTTATATCTTATACGAATCGGTTCAGATCGTGATTACGGCAAGCTCGCTGGGCATACCGGTTCCGCAGGTGCTCGTCGACCTATTGGATACCCTGAAAAATAAATTCAAGCGCAAACCGTAACATTTGCTTCAAAGGAGGCTATACTAGCGGGTATGATGGTTTTCCTCTGAATTTTTGATAAAGGGCTTCCGAACAAACGCAACTGTGGTATGATGTATGGAAGATATGAAGGAACGGATTAGAGGGATAAACATGTACGAGTTTAAAGACTATTATCAGAACACTGTTCAGCTCTCCTTTGAACACCAGCCTTTTTCAGACAGCCCGAAGCACGTATGGGTCATATGCCGATATGGAGATAAGTGGCTTTTGACCGAGCATGAAGACCGGGGGTTTGAATTTCCGGGCGGAAAAGTGGAGCCGATGGAATGTGCGGAGGAAGCGGCCCTGCGCGAGGTGAAAGAAGAAACCGGCGCCGCGGTAAGACATCTGAAGTACGTCGGACAGTATAAAGTTCTCGGCAGGGAAAAGGTAATCGTGAAGAATATTTATTTTGCCGATATTGAAAAGCTTGAAAAACAGGCTGACTATTTTGAAACAAAGGGGCCGGTGCTGTTCAGCGAACTGCCGGAGAATCTCCCCCGAAATAAAAAATTCAGTTTCATTATGAAAGATTCGGTGCTTCCGATCAGTCTGAAAAAGCTGAAAGAGGACGGCGTATTTCAATCATAAAAACGAAGACCCGGCGTTTACGCACGGGTCTTTTTTATATTTTTCCTTTCGTCCATTTTCTTTCTAACAGTTCGACTCCCTGATACATCAATGTCGCAAAAATCGCGATGATCAGAAGGCTTAAGAACACAAGAGTGAAATTGAAGACCTGGAATCCGTAAATGATCATGTAGCCCAGACCTTTTTCGGAAACGAGAAACTCGCCGACGATGACACCGACCCAGGATAAACCGACGTTCACTTTAAGCGCGGAAATAATCGCGGGGGCGCACGCCGGCAAAATGACTTCTTTAAACATGATGCTTCTTTTCGCTCCGAAGGTTTTCATGACCTTAATATAGTTTTCATCCACTTCCTGAAAAGCCGTAAAGACGACGATTGTCGTGATAATGACACTGATGACTGCTCCCATGGCGACAATGCTTGTGAAATTCGGTCCGAGAGCCACGATGAGAATCGGTCCGAGTGCGACCTTCGGCATCGCGTTTAAAATGACGAGGTACGGGTCTAAAACCCGGGCGAGCCTGTTTGACCACCATAACAGAGCGGCGAGGCATGTGCCGAGAAGCGTGCCGAGCAAAAAGCCGAGAACGGTTTCTCCTAAGGTTACGCCGATGTGCGCCGCAAGGGATCCGTCCGCAATCTTTTCAACTAAAAGCCTGCAAACGGCGGAGGGTGAGCTGAAGATTAACGGATCGATCCAGCCCGCCCTGCTCGATATTTCCCATCCGGCAAAAAATACGATGAAAATGGCGGCCTGATACGCACGGATCCGGAGCTTTTCTTTTTGGTGTCTTTTCTTAAACTGCTGATGAAGCTGTTCAATCGTGCCGCTGCTGTTTTTCAAGGGAATTCAGCTCCTTCCATATGGTTTGAAACAGCGGCTGAAAGGCCGGATCCTGACGCGCGTCAAACGGATCTAAAGCCGCGAGCTCCTTAGGCACGGTGAATATTTGGTGGATGGTGCCCGGCTGATTCGAAAATAAATAGATCGTATCGCTCATGGCGATGGCTTCACCGATATCGTGGGTGACGAGCACGGCGGTTTTTTGAAAATCCTTTAATGTTCTGAAGACAAGGTTTTCTAAAGAAAGCTTCGTTTGAAAGTCCAGCGCGGAAAACGGTTCATCAAGGAGCAGCAGGCCCGGGTCCGGCGCAAGAGTTCTGGCAAGTGCCGCCCGCTGCCGCATCCCGCCTGACAGCTCTTTCGGGTATTTCTTTTCAACGCCGATTAATCCGAGCTTAGGCAGAAGGCTGAGAACTTCAGCTCTTTTTTCTTCTGTTAATGTTTTTGAAATGTGTAAACCGAGCAGCACGTTTTCCTCAATTGATTTCCAAGGAAATAAATAATCCTGCTGAAGCATATAACCGATTTGGTGTTCTTTATGGTTCGGCACGCTTCCTTCAATCAGCACCCGGCCTTGCGCAGGGGTGATAAGGCCGGCCAGAATGGACAGGAGTGTGGTTTTTCCGCATCCGCTCGGCCCGAGAAAGGAGATGAAATCCCCTTTTTCAATCTGAAAATGTATATCTTTCACGGCGGTTGTCTTTTCTTTCAGCGAGAAATAAGTATGTGTTACATGATCGACATGTAAAAAAGACATTCATGTTCCTCCTATTGTTCTGAGGTGACTTTTTTGGCGATTTTTGTGTTGACGAGTTTGCTGTACGGAATGTGTTTCGGGAGCTCTCCGGCTTCATCCATAATAGATTGAAGCTGTTCCCATTCATCCTTTTGCAGAACTGGGTCTGCAGAGAATGACTTTTGTTTTTTATAGCGCTCTATTGATGTTTCGATAATGGCCGGATCTGTATCGGCAAATTCCTTCTGAATCGTTTTTGCGATGTCTTTGGCCGGATGGCTTTCCACCCATTGCTGGGCGCGATAGATGGCGCGGGTGAATTTTTCCGCCGTCTTTTCATTGCTTTTCAAATAACTTTCTTTTGCCATAAAGGTTGTGTATGGCACTTGGCCGGAAGCTTCTCCGAAGGATGCGACGATATGGCCGATGCCTTCTTTTTCAAATTGGGATGCCGTCGGTTCAAACAGCTGCACATAATCACCCGTTCCGGATGCGAATGCGTTGGAAATATTGGCGAAATCAATGTTTTGAACGAGGTTAATGTCTTTTTTCGGCTCTATGTGATTCTTTTTCAGGACGTACTCACCGGCCATTTGAGGCATGCCGCCTTTTCGCTGGCCGAGAAATGTTTTTCCTTTTAAATCGCTCCATTTGAATGATTTCTCATCCTTCCGCGACACGAGAAATGTGCCGTCCGTCTGTGTCAGCTGCGCGAAGTTGATGACTGGATCTTTTGCTCCCTGCGCCTCCACGTAAATGGATGTTTCAGAACCGACCAGCGCGATATCAGACCCGTTTGACAAAAGCGATGTCATCGTTTTGTCTCCGCCCCATGTTGTTTGAAGTGACACTTGGAGCCCTTCTTTTTTAAAGAAACCTTTTGCTTCAGCGACATACATAGGCGTGTAGAAGATGGAGTGTGTGACTTCCGCCACCTTTACCTTCGTCAGACTTTCTTCCTGTCTGCAGGCCGGAAGAATGAGCAGGAAAAAGGCGCATATGACAAAAACGCAGCCCGTTTTGAGCCATTTGTTCACGGTGTAACCTCCTTGTTTTAAGCGTTAAAATAACCTTTTCTGCTTTACATATCGTATGATGGGTATAAAAAATGTGTGAGTGCCCATATTCACGTTGGGAAAGAATAAAAAAACTGATGATATAAGGAGGCTCATTGTTTTGCTGGTAGAAAAGAAAAGGTTCCCGTCTCCGAGTCCGCATGTCCGCCTCTTTGCGGTATGCTATGAGTCAGAAGGGCTGAAGGTAAAGGGGCTCCTTGCCGAGCCTGCTGAGCCGGGAACATATGACGGTTTTTTATATTTGCGCGGCGGCATAAAAAATGTCGGCATGGTACGCCCCGGAAGAATCGTTCAATTCGCTTCCCAAGGCTTTGTCGTGTTTGCGCCTTATTACAGAGGCAACCAGGGCGGCGAGGGAAATGAAGATTTTGCGGGAGAGGACAGAGAGGACGCGTTTTCCGCTTTTCGCCTGCTTCGGGAGCATCCGAACGTCAGGGAAGGGCGGGTGCATATTTTCGGTTTTTCCCGGGGCGGAATCATGGGGCTTTTGACCGCGATTGAAATGGGGCATCAAGCGGCTTCGCTCGTATCATGGGGCGGTGTGAGCGATATGGTGCTTACTTATGAAGAGCGGAAGGATATGCGGCGGATGATGAAGCGTGTGATCGGCGGCACGCCGAAAAAGGTGCCGGATGAATACAGATGGCGTTCGCCGTTTGAAAAAGCAGACCGCATTCAGGCCCCTGTGCTGCTCATCCATGGAGAGAATGATGAGAATGTTTCGATCGAACACGCCCGGATGATCGAGGACAAGCTGAAAGAGGCGGGGAAACCGGTGGAAACCTGGTATTACAGCGGTTTTACGCATTATTTTCCGCCGCAGGAAAACAGACGCATTGTCCGGCGGCTGGCGGAATGGATGAAGACACGGTAAGATGCCTGATTTATGATATGATAATAAAGAATAAGAGAATGAAAGGGGATTTTCATTTTGGGAATGCCTGTTGAATTTAATACCATGATTGTGACAAAAGGCAATGAAAAACGGATAGAGGAAAATATCTTTTTATTGGAGAAAGAGGGCTATCGCGTCTATCCTCTTGATATTCCGATGGACGTGCGCAAAACGAAAACCGGCGAGAAATCCGGCACCGGCGAGGTCCAAAAGCTCGAATGGGCGAACGGCCGGACAAGCATTACATACAGACTCACGTCGCTTCATTCGACAAACTGAAAAAACAAAAGCCGAGGGCATAAACGCCCTTGGCTTTTTTGATTACACGAGAGGTCCGCCGGCTTTGGCAATCGAGTCTGCATGGGAAAACTTTTTAAAGTTTTCTTTAAACTCATTGGCTAAAAACAGCGCTTTTTCGTTGTATGCTTGTTTATCGCTCCATGTGTTTTCAGGCTGAAGAACTTCATCCGGAACGCCCGGAACATGAACGGGACTGCGCAGGCCGAAAATGCTGTCTGCCGTCATGTCAGTCTGGTTCAGTCTGCCTTCAATAGCGGCCTTGACCATCGCTCTTGTATACGAAAGTTTCATCCGTTCTCCGACTCCGTACCCTCCGCCGGTCCAGCCTGTGTTGACCAGGAAGACTTGAACGCCGTGTTCGTCGATTTTATGCCCGAGCATTTCGGCATATACATGCGCCGGAAGCGGAAGGAACGGTGAACCGAAGCACGTCGAGAAAGTCGTTTGCGGAGATGTCACGCCGCGCTCGGTTCCCGCGAGTTTACTGGTGTACCCGCTTAAGAAGTGATACATCGCCTGTTCCTTCGTCAGTTTGCTGATCGGAGGGAGCACACCGAATGCGTCCGCCGTTAAAAAGACGATTGCCTGCGGATGGCCGGCAATGCTCGGCTGCACGATATTGCCGATCATCTCAATCGGATATGCGGCTCTTGTGTTTTCCGTGTAGAAGGAATTATCGTAATCCGCTTCACCCGTTTTTTCATCAAGCACGACATTCTCAAGAACAGACCCGAAGCGGATCGCACGAAAAATCTGCGGTTCTTTTTCCTCGCTCAGATTGATACATTTAGCGTAACATCCGCCTTCAATGTTGAAAACGCCGGAATCTGACCAGCCGTGCTCGTCATCGCCGATCAGTTTGCGGTCCGCATCGGCTGAAAGCGTCGTTTTCCCTGTGCCGGAAAGACCGAAAAACAGGGCGACATCGCCTTTTTCACCGACATTGGCTGAGCAGTGCATCGGCAGTATATCCTGCTGCGGAAGCAGGAAGTTCATAATGGAGAATATTGATTTTTTCATTTCTCCGGCGTATTCGGTGCCGCCGATTAAAATGACGCGCTTTTCGAAAGAGACAATGATAAATGTTTCCGAATGCGTGCCGTCCGTCTCCGGATCTGCTTTAAAATGCGGAGCCGAGAGAATGGTGAAAGGCTGCGCTTGCGGATCTCTTTCATCCGTCTCCGGTCTGATAAACAGCTGGCGTGCGAATAAATTGTGCCATGCAAATTCATTTACGACCGTAATCGGGAGTCTGTATTTTTCATCCGCTCCTGCGAATCCTTCAAAAACAAACAGTTCATCCCGCTGTTTTAAGTAGCTGACGACTTTGGCGTACAGCTTTTCAAACGCCTCTTCAGAAATGGGCTGATTCACCGCGCCCCAATCAATTTGATTTTCTGTGCTTTGTTCACGGACGATAAATTTATCTTTAGGTGACCTGCCTGTATAAGCGCCGGTGGTGGCGCGTACGGCGCCCGTTGATGTCAGCGTTCCTTCATTTCGGCTGATCACTTTTTCGGTAAGTTTTGGAGCCGATAAATTATGATGCACATTCGGACTTGCAAGTAATGCTTGAAGATCTGCGGTTAAATCAACTAATTTCATAAAAACCTTCCTTTGCCGGTTTATTTGTATTTCGCTGAATGTGGAATTAGTATAACATATATCTGAAAATAGTCTATACTATTTACGGTTTTTTGTTTGTGTTTTTCCATTGCTTCCCGAAATAAAGGCGCGTAATCGCTTTAATTCATATTGACACTTTCCGCCCTTTTACGATAAGATATTTCATTGAGCGGATACTCTTATCCCGAGCTGGCGGAGGGACAGGCCCGATGAAGCCCAGCAACCGGTTTCTCTGTAAAAAAGCAGGTGAAAACACTGTGGGAAACCAAGGTGCTAACCTGATGCAAGGTTTAATATTTTCCTTGAGCGATAAGAGTGAAAGGCACACAGACCAAACCCTTTCCTCGAGTGGAAAAGGTTTTTTTATTTCATAAAATATGCCAATTAACATTCTCTGATATAGTATGACATTGTATTAAGAGGGAGCGAGTTCCGTATCATATGAGAAGGTCTTGCAAAAGATCTTTTTTCAGGAGGAAAAGTGAATGAGTAAAAACCGTCGACTATTTACATCTGAATCTGTTACTGAGGGTCATCCGGACAAAATCTGTGACCAAATTTCTGACAGTATCTTAGATGAGATTTTAAAAAATGACCCGAACGCGCGCGTGGCCTGCGAAACATCTGTAACGACAGGACTTGTGCTGGTAAGCGGAGAGATTACTACATCAACATACGTTGACATTCCGAAAACAGTCCGTGAAACGATTAAAGAAATCGGCTACACACGCGCCAAATACGGATTTGATGCGGAGACTTGCGCTGTTTTAACATCAATTGATGAACAGTCTGCGGATATCGCAATGGGTGTCGATCAGGCTCTTGAAGCGCGTGAAGGCACAATGAGCGATGCTGAAATCGAAGCAATCGGAGCGGGAGACCAAGGCCTGATGTTCGGTTATGCGTGTAACGAAACGAAAGAGCTTATGCCGCTTCCGATCTCTTTGGCGCATAAATTAGCCCGCCGTTTGAGCGAAGTCCGCAAAGAAGACATTCTTCCGTACCTTCGCCCTGACGGCAAAACGCAAGTTACCGTTGAATATGATGAAAACAACAAGCCGGTCCGCATCGACGCGATCGTCATTTCAACTCAGCACCACCCGGAAATTACGCTTGAGCAGATTCAGCGCAATCTGAAAGAGCATGTCATTAATCCTGTCGTGCCTGAGGAACTGATCGATGAAGAAACAAAATACTTCATCAACCCTACGGGACGTTTCGTAATCGGCGGACCTCAAGGTGACGCGGGTCTTACCGGCCGTAAAATCATCGTTGACACATACGGCGGATATGCACGCCACGGCGGCGGCGCATTCTCCGGTAAGGATGCGACGAAGGTAGACCGTTCTGCGGCATACGCTGCGAGATACGTAGCGAAAAACATCGTGGCAGCAGGCCTTGCTGATTCTTGTGAAGTGCAGCTTGCATACGCAATCGGCGTGGCACAGCCTGTTTCTATTTCCATCAATACATTTGATACAGGAAAAGCTTCTGAAGAAAAACTGATCGAAGTCGTACGGAATAACTTCGACCTGAGACCTGCCGGCATTATTAAAATGCTTGATCTGCGCCGCCCGATCTATAAACAGACTGCTGCTTACGGCCACTTCGGACGTCATGATGTGGATCTTCCTTGGGAGCGTACTGACAAGGCGGATGCGCTTCGCAAAGAAGCACTAGGAGAATAATTTTATAGCCGCTTACTTAAGCGGCTTTCCCTTTTTGTAGATGCTGCCATGCTTATTTTTTACATAGCGTGAAACCAATGGCGTAACACAGCGTCTATAAAAAGGGGGTCCAATTAGAAAATTACACTTATGGAGGCTATACTATGTGTGGATTTGTCGGTGTTTTTAATAAGCATCCATTAACTCAAACCGCAGATCAAGAAGAGCTAATCAAACAAATGAACCAAATGATCGTTCACCGCGGTCCTGACAGCGATGGGTATTATCATGACGAGCACGTCGGATTCGGCTTCAGACGGCTCAGTATTATTGACGTAGAAAACGGCGGACAGCCTTTATCATATGAAGACGAAAAATATTGGATCATTTTTAACGGCGAAATCTATAACTACATTGAATTGAGAGAAGAGCTTGAAGCGAAAGGCTACACTTTCAATACAGATTCCGATACTGAAGTGCTCCTTGCGACATACCGTCATTATAAAGAAGAAGCCGCTTCAAAGCTTCGCGGAATGTTTGCGTTTTTAATCTGGAACAAAGCTGACCGCGTCATGTACGGCGCGAGAGACCCGTTCGGCATTAAACCGCTGTATTACACAACCATCGGGGACAAAGTATATTTTGCATCTGAAAGAAAAAGTTTAATGGCCGCTCAAAACGGCATTGATCTTGATACAGCTTCTTTACAGCAATATATGTCTTTCCAATTCGTTCCTGAACCGAGCACGCTTGACGCTGAAGTGAAAAAAGTCGAGCCGGGCAGCCAGTTTACGATCCGCCCGGAAGGCGACATCGCGTTTAAAACATATTTCAAAGCGAACTTCAAGCCTGTTCAGTCTGATGAAGATAAATTGGTGAAAGAAGTCAGAGACGCAATCTTTGACTCTGTCAAAGTTCACATGAGAAGTGACGTGCCTGTCGGTTCGTTTCTATCCGGCGGTATCGACTCTTCTTTTATCGTCTCAGTTGCGAAAGAATTTCACCCGAGCCTTAAAACATTTTCCGTCGGTTTTGAGCAGCAGGGCTTCAGTGAGGTTGACGTAGCGAAGGAAACGGCTGCCGCGCTCGGGATTGAAAATATCAGCAAAGTCATTTCTCCTGAGGAGTATATGAACGAGCTTCCTAAAATCGTCTGGCACTTTGATGACCCGCTTGCAGATCCGGCGGCGATTCCTTTGTACTTTGTCGCAAAAGAAGCGAAAAAACATGTAACGGTCGCGTTATCCGGGGAAGGCGCGGACGAGCTGTTCGGCGGGTACAATATTTACCGCGAACCGCTTTCGCTTAAACCGTTTGAACGCATTCCGTCCGGTCTGAAAAAAATGCTTCTTCATGTGGCGTCCGTCATGCCTGAAGGAATGAGAGGGAAAAGCCTCTTAGTCCGCGGCTGCACACCGCTTGAGGAGCGTTATATCGGTAATGCGAAGATTTTTGAAGAGCCCGTGAAAAAACAGCTGCTCAAACATTACAATCCAGAGCTTTCATACCGTGATGTCACGAAGCCGTACTTTACGGAAAGCCGTTCATACAGCGACATTAATAAAATGCAGTATGTTGACATCCATACGTGGATGCGCGGCGACATCCTGTTAAAGGCTGACAAAATGACGATGGCCAACTCATTGGAACTGCGCGTGCCGTTCCTTGATAAAGTCGTGTTTGACGTGGCTTCTAAAATTCCGGATGAACTGAAAACGAAAAACGGCACGACGAAATACCTTCTGCGCAAAGCTGCTGAAGGGGTAGTGCCTGATCATGTGCTTAACCGCAAAAAACTCGGCTTCCCTGTGCCGATCCGCCACTGGCTGAAAAATGAAATGAACGAATGGGTTCGCAACATCATTCGTGAAAGTGAAACAGATGCTTATATTGAAAAGGATTATGTCCTTCAGCTTCTAGAAGATCATTGTGCCGACAGAGCGGACAACAGCCGCAAAATCTGGACCGTGCTGATCTTCATGATCTGGCACAGCATCAATGTTGAAAAAAGACTGGTGCCGGAAGAGCTGAATCATCAGCCGAAAGAAGTCATTTTCGTTTAATCCAAAAGGCTTTCGATGTTATCGAAAGCCTTTTTTCTATTGTTTTTTTGTAAACCGTCTATTCCGCTCTGTTTTCGACAAAGTATTACGCAATATTCAGAAAAAAGTTATAATAGGACTAATCGGGTAGATTCCGGAAAGTGTTTTCTGGCTATTTCGTCTCGGTTTGTTGTTTCTTTGTCAAAATCAGGGGGAGGGAGAGTTATGCAAAACAAAGAAAAAACGCTTCACCGCGGCTTGGAAGAGCGGCATATCTCGCTTATGTCGTTGGGCGCCGCGATTGGAGTCGGGCTGTTTCTCGGGTCGGCTTCTGCCATAAAGCTTGCCGGGCCGGGGATTTTAGCCGCTTACGCCTGCAGCGGACTGATTATGTTTTTTATTATGCGGGCATTAGGGGAAATGGCGATTCAAAAGCCTGTAGCCGGCTCATTCAGCCGGTATGCCAGAGATTATCTCGGTCCGCTTGCCGGGTTTTTAACAGGCTGGAATTATTGGTTTTTATGGGTTGTTACCTGCATGGCGGAAATCACCGCGGTCGGCATTTATATGGGCTACTGGTTCCCTGACGTGCCGTCATGGATCTGGGCGCTTTGTGCACTCGTCATTATGACGGCTGTCAACTTTCTGGCGGTTAAAGCGTACGGTGAGCTTGAATTCTGGTTTGCGCTCATTAAAGTCTTGGCGATTCTGTCAATGATCGCGATCGGTCTGGTGATGATCGTATTCGGTCTCGGAAACGGAGGCGTTGCGCTCGGAATCAGCAATTTATGGAGCCACGGCGGCTTTTTCCCGAATGGGATTAAAGGGGTGCTGCTGTCGCTTCAAATGGTCATGTTTGCCTATCTCGGGATTGAGCTGATCGGTGTCACAGCCGGTGAGGTCAAAAATCCGGAAAAATCACTGGCGCGGGCCATAGATACTGTTTTTTGGCGCATTCTCATTTTTTACGTCGGAGCTTTGTTTGTCATTATGTCAATTTATCCGTGGCAGGAAATCGGTTCAGGCGGAAGCCCGTTTGTTTTGACATTTGAAAAAATCGGAATCCCCGCTGCAGCCGGAATCATTAATTTTGTCGTATTGACGGCGGCTCTTTCTTCCTGCAACAGCGGGATCTTCAGCACGGGGCGCATGCTGTTCAATCTGGCGGAACAAAATGAAGCGCCTAAAGCATACGGTACGGTCACAAAAGGCGGTGTGCCGGGAAAAGCGGTATTGGTTTCAGCGGGCGCGTTATGCATCGGCGTTTTGCTGAACTACGTGGTGCCGGCGAAAGTGTTTACGTGGGTGACGAGCATTGCGACGTTCGGGGCGATTTGGACATGGTCGATTATTTTGCTTTCCCAAATGAAATATCGTAAAAGCTTACAGCCGGAACAACGGAAAAAACTGAAATATAAAATGCCTTTATACCCCTTTTCCTCATATATCTCGCTGGCATTTCTGGCTTTTGTCGTTGTGCTGATGGCTTTTGATGCAGAGACCAGGGTGGCCGTCATCATCGGTCCTGTCTGGTTCGGTATATTATTAGCCGCCTATTACGGGAAAGGTTTCCATAAAAGAAAAGACATAGATCTGGAAAACGGACAGACATTCGCCGAAAAAGCGTAAAAAAAGAGCCCGGGACATGGGCTCTTTTTTTCATAGGATCGGGCCGGCGGGGGAAGAATAAAACAAATTCCTGAACATTTTGCTTCTGTTTCCTGACAATCGGGAGAATGCAAATGGTTTTTACTTAAATAATATTTTGAAAAATGGTACAGTAGTAAAAACAAAGCTGATCTATTTTTATTTCTTTTGCAGTGTTTTATAATATCGCCCTTTTTCAACATATTCCGTTCTGATTCTTTCCATGTCCCGTATGTCTTCTTCTGTCAGCCGGCGGATAACCTTTGCGGGCCGGCCGAACGCAAGACAGCCGGGAGGAATGGTTTTGCCCGGAGGAACGAGACTTCCGGCGCCGATAAACGCGCCTTCTCCGATTTCCGCCCCGTCAAGAATGACGGAGCCCATACCGATTAAAGCATTCTTTTTGATGATTGCGCTGTGCAGTGTAACCTGATGGCCGATCGTGACGTCATCTTCAATAAGAAGCGGGCGGTTCGGACTTTGATGCAGACAGCTCAAGTCTTGTATGCTGACTCTTTTTCCGATCCTTGTCGGCGCAACATCCCCCCGGATGACGGCTGAGAACCAAATGCTTGATTGTTCTCCGATCACGACGTCGCCCGTAATGACGGCGTTATCCGCAATGAACGCTTCAGGATGTATGTCCGGCGTAAATTGTTTATAAGGGTAGATTATCATGTCTCATCCTTCTTTCTCTAAATTTATGTAAGAGGTGAACTGCATGTGGACTTGGAAAGCAGACAGGCCCGTCGGTACCATTGTCATTATCCACGGGGCGAGCGAATACCACGGGCGTTATAAATGGCTCGTTGAAATGTGGAGATCTTCCGGATATAACGTGGTGATGGGCGATTTGCCCGGTCAGGGAACGTCGACCCGCGCCAGAGGGCATATTCGCTCTTTCCAAGAATACATTGATGAAGTAGATATATGGATTGATAAAGCGAGAACGCTTGAAGCGCCCGTTTTCCTTTTGGGCCACAGCATGGGCGGCCTGATTGCGATAGAATGGTTTAAGCAGCAGAGAAATCCCCGCATTACGGCACTCATTTTATCATCACCTTGTCTGGGTCTGCAAATAAAAGTCAATAAAGTCCTAGATTTTGCGTCTAAAGGACTGAACGTCCTCGCTCCGTCCCTCAGAGTGGATTCCGGCTTATCACCTGATATGGCAACGAGGAATGCGGATATGATTGAAGCGGATCAAAACGACTCTTTATATGTCACGAAGGTATCCGTAAGATGGTACAGAGAGCTTTTAAAAACCATTGATGCCGCTATGGTGCCGACTGATGCGTTTTTAAAGGTGCCGCTTTTGCTTATGCAGGGCGGTGATGACAAAATCGTCGATAAAATGAAGGTCCGCAAATGGTTTTCCGGTGTGGCTTCCCATAATAAATCGTACCGGGAATGGGAAGGGCTTTATCATGAAATTTTTAATGAACCGGAAAGAGAAACTGTGTTTAAGGCGGCAAAAGCCTTTACAGATCAGTATATTTGAATTCGCTGGGGGTGCATATGTTGACAGTACCGGAACATCCTTTTAACCTTATGGCAAAAGTGTATCGGGAAATTTTTCCGCTCGTTCATCAGGAATTGAACATGTGGCGGGAAAAATCAGATTCCATTAAAAATACCGAACTGCGGCAGCAGGCGGCCGCAAGTATCCGCGATAAATCGTTTCATTGTGAAGGAGGCGGCATTTTAGCCCTGCTTTCGGGAGAGCAGAAACAGAAATGCGTGCAATTTATCATCGCGTATCAGACAATCAGTGATTATCTGGACAATCTGTGCGACCGCAGCACCTCGCTTGATCCCGAGGACTTCCGCATGCTTCATCTCTCCATGCGTGACGCGCTGACGGTCGGTGCCGAGGTGCGGCCGTACTATCAGTACAGAGAGGAGCGGGATGACGGCGGTTATCTTCATGAGCTGGTCAGAACATGCCAGCGGGTGCTCGGGTCAATAGAACATTACGGTATCATTAAACCTTATTTGCTTGAGCTATGTGATTATTATTGCGATCTTCAGGTTCATAAGCATGTCGTTGAGCATGAACGCGTTCCGAGGCTTAAAGGCTGGTTTGAGCAGTACCGGTCACAGCTTCCGGAAATGGAGTGGTTTGAATTCTCGGCCTGCGCCGGATCGACGTTAGGCATTTTCTGTCTCGTTGCTTACTCATTCCAGCCTGATTTTAACGAACATACCGCTGAGAAAATCCGCAGCAGTTATTTTCCGTACATACAAGGGCTGCATATACTGCTCGATTATTTAATTGACCAGGAAGAGGATCTGCTTGAAGGCGATCTGAATTTCTGTACGTATTATCAGTCTCATGAAGAAATGATGCAGAGACTGCAGCATTTTATTGAAAAAGCGGATGAACATTTGAAAGGCATTCCGCATGAAAATTTTCACCGGCTGATCAACAGGGGGCTGCTCGGCGTCTATTTATCCGATGACAAAGTCGCCGGCCAAAAAGAAATGGGCCGCCTCGCGCGAAAGCTGATCAGGGCAAGCGGAAAAACGTCATTTTTCTTTTATATCAACGGAAGAGCCTACCGCAAATTTCAGAAGATGGCTTGGACGAAAAGTTCGTAATGGGTGAACTGCGCCTCTCGTGTAAATCATGACGGCGCAGTTTTTTATTTATGACGTGAAGTATGAAATGAAACATTGTTTGCGCCTGCAGAATATGATACTTTAATTTTATGAAAAAATTAAAGTATTTAGCGGTCATAGCATTACTTTCCATTTCCGGAGGCTGCTCCGTCATCCATGCTTCCGCCGGCTATCATCCTGTCTTGATAGCGCACAGGGGCTCTTCTTCGATTGAGCCGGAACATACAGCTTTGTCTTATGCGCGTGCCATTAAAGACAAAGCAGATTATATTGAGATAGACTTACGGGAGACAAAGGACGGCCATCTGATTGCAATTCACGATAAAACGGTAGATCGGACAACAGATGGTAAAGGGATGACAGATGATCTGTCTTTGGCTCAGATTAAGAAACTGAATGCGGGAAAAGGAGAAAAGATTTTAACATTAGAAGAAATCATACAGAAATTCGGACAAACTGCCAATTACTATATTGAGACAAGAGAAAGCAACGGCAGCCTGGTGATGGAAAAGAAACTGATTGACATATTACAAAAACATAAGCTGATTTCCAGCCATAAAGCAGTCATTGAGTCTTTTAGCGGGAAGAGCTTAAAGAAAGTTCGATCTATGAATAAAAAAGTTCCTCTTGTTCGATTATTAAAAGATAACGAGGCTGAGGAGATAAATGATAAGCAGCTGCAAACCATCAGAACGTATGCTGATACAGTCGGGCTCAACGCCAAATTGGCAAATGAAGCAGTCGTGAAGCGCATTCATCACAATAAGATGAAAGTGCACGTGTTTTTTGATAAGGAAGACGAGCATACGCTGACGCCTATTATGCTGAAACAAAAAGCAGATGGTGTCTTTACAAACAATCCCGCTTATACACGCAGCGTGCTGCAAAACAGTAAATAAAAAGAGACATGCGCATTTTACGCTGTCTCTTTTTTTAACGGTTTCTTTTTTGCCGCAAGGTGCATTGCGAATTTGCCGATCAGCCCGATGACAAAAAATGCAGCAAACCACCAGTAATAGGTTTTCGCGAACTCAAATCCTAAATGTCTTGATAAAATGATGACGAACATCACATAGGGAACACTTGAAAATATGATGCGAAGAATATTCAAACTGCCGCTCCTCCCAGATGTTACACTTAAAGATGTGCTTTTTTCCATTATTTCATAGTAATTGATTTTTCTTGAAAAGTAAACACAAAAAGAGTCGGCCCGCTTATGACAGGCCGATTCTTTATTTGCCGGCAGATTTCTTTTCAATCGCTATAATAAACGGCGGGTCGTTTCGCTGGTTGAGAAAGCCGTAGCTCAGCACGCGCGCTTTTTCCTGATCAAGATTGCTGCAGTACTCCAGTAATGCACTTTTTTCCGTCTTGCCTTCAGGATGCCCGTGGTACACAACGAGAACGATCAGCCCGTTCTCCTTCAGCAGTTCAAGGAGCTGTTCGATCGCGGAAATGGTTGAGTGACCGTTTGTCGTAATGCTTTTATCGCCGCCGGGCAGATAGCCGAGATTAAAGACGGCGCAAGCCACACGACCGTGCGCATCTTCAGGCAGCGATGCCTTTATTTGATCATGGCTCTTATGGTGAAGCGTGACGCGCGGGCCGAAGTCGGCACCGAGCCGCTCCTTCGTTTTAGCGAGTGCGTCCGCTTGAATATCAAAAGCATGAACATGTCCTGTCTCACCGACAAGGCCGGCCAGAAAATATGTATCATGTCCGTTGCCCATCGTCGCGTCAACCGTGATATCACCTTCCTGTGCGGCGGACTTCAGCAATTCTTTACTGAAAGGGAGGATGTGCATCAAGGTCATAGGGCGGTCTCCTCCCCGATCTTTCTGAAGAGCTTCCCTTGATAGCTTCCCCGTGTTTCCAGCTCTTTTTGAATGGCGCCCAGTACTTCCCACTTATTGACGCTCCACATCGGTCCGACCATTAATTCGATCGGCCCGTCTCCCGTAATGCGGTGAACAATCATTTCCGGGGGAATGATTTCGAGCTGATCACATACAAGACTTACATATTCTTCTTGAGAAAGGAACTCCAGCTTTCCTTTTTCATATTGCTTCACCATCGGTGTGCCTTTTAATAAGTGAAGCAGGTGAATTTTAATGCCTTGCACATCCAAATCAGCGACGGCTTTGGCCGTCTCCATCATCATGTCCCTGTTTTCAAGCGGAAGCCCGTTAATGATATGGGAACAAACGCGGATGCCGTGTTTCCTCAGTTTATTGACACCCTCAACATAGCAGTCAAAATCATGGGCGCGGTTGATCAGAAGGGCGGTCCGCTCATGCACGGTCTGCAACCCGAGTTCAACCCATAAATAGGTCCGCTCATTCAGTTCGGCCAAATATTCCACGACATCGTCCGGCAGGCAGTCCGGACGGGTCGCGATCGACATGCCGACAACGCCGTCAAGCTTGAGGACGGATTCGAATTTTTCACGCAGCTCCTCTACCGGGGCATGCGTATTCGTGAACGCTTGGAAATATGCGATATATTTGCCGTCTTTCCACTTTTCGTGCATGCGGTTTTTAATATCGTGAAATTGCGTGAGTAAGTCATCGGCCCGATTGCCGGCAAAATCGCCGGAGCCCGCCGCGCTGCAGAATGTGCAGCCTCCGTGTGCAACCGTGCCGTCCCGATTCGGGCAGTCAAAACCGCCGTCAAGCGCGACTTTAAACACTTTATGCCCGAAATGCTCCCGCAGATGATAATTTAATGTATGGTACCGTTTTTCCGTATTTGAATAAGGAAAAGGGTTATTCTCGTTCAATGTTCAAAAAGCCTCCCTCACATCAGATGCATCCTAAAATTGTAGCATGAATGATGGGGGTTCACAATCTGAAAACAGGATGCGGCTTTCTTTTGTTTATTATGACTGCAGGCAGGATTCTCATTCCTTTAGTTAAACACGGAAAATTTGGTTCTCTTTCCTTCAACCTTCGGGTGTTATTATTTTTGGTCCGCTCAAACTAAGTTTGATTTCCCATTCACTGAGGAGGGGTTTCGTTGGCAACAAGACAATCAGTAGATGAACATCTCCAAAGAAGCGAACAGGCGTATGAATTTGCGAATGAACAATTTATGACCGCTTCGAAACAAGAGCATTATAATGATAATGAGTACAGTGAAGCGCAAATGATGCTTGAAAACGCGGTGAATGAATTAAACAAGCTGTCATTATCTGCGAATGATCAGCAAAGAGAGCAGCTTTATCGAATGAGATTGCAGCTGCAGACCTTGCAAAACAATATGATTTTGCAGCGTAATTTTGATTACTGACCGCGCCGTTTCAAATGGTTCAGCAAACCTGCCGGAATCCCGGCGGGTTTTTTGTATTTCTTTTAAAAAAGAATTGACAATAGGCCTGAGTGTGTTTATTGTATTACGTGTACTACTTGATGTAATACACATAAAACACTCAAAAAATGAAATCGACATATAAATGTTAAGCATAGGGAAGGGGAACTTTCATGAAAAACAAAAGATCCGTAAAACAAGATGTGCCTCTTATTATCGCCGCCTCGGTTTTGGCCAGCAGTCTGTTTGCCGTTCTTGTCGTCATCGGATTTCAATGGCAGAACATTTAAAGAAAGAGAGCAGCTCGTAAAAGAAAGAAGGGAAGTAAATGATTCAAATCGATCCGAGAAGCTCAACTCCGATTTATGAGCAGATCATACAGCAACTGAAAGAGCTTTGTTTAAAAGGGATCATGAAGCCGGGGGATAAACTTCCTTCTGTCAGGGAATTGGCAACGATCATTATCGCCAATCCGAACACAGTCAGCAAAGCGTACAAGGAGCTCGAACGCGATGGTGTCATTGAAACGCTGAGGGGAAGAGGAACGTATATATCGGAGAATGCAAAAACGACATTGGTTGAAGGGAAGATGACGATGATAAAAGAGCAATTGAAACAGCTCATCATCGATGCCCATTACGCGGGAGTTGAGCTAGAGAAGCTGCAGGAATGGATAAAGGAAATCAGCGCTGATCTGAAAGGAGGCAAGGATCATGATTGAATTGCGGAATCTCTCAAAAACAATAGACGGTAAAGAAGTGCTCAAGGATATTTCGCTCACCATCGGAAAAGGGGAAATTTTCGGGCTGCTCGGGCGAAACGGATCAGGGAAAACAACGCTGCTCCGGCTCATTCAGCAGATTCTGCTGCCGGATCAAGGGACGGTTTTATTTAATCAGGTGGAAATAAAGCGGCATCCGAAAGTAAAACAGAACATCATTTATATGCCTGTTGAAAATCCTTTTTATGACAAGTATACATATAAACAGCTTGTTGCGATTGTAAGCAGAATCTATCCGAATTTTGATGTGACTTACGCCAATGAGCTGATGAACAGGTACGGCATTCCAGAAACGAAGAAATACCGTGAATTATCGACAGGCCTGAAAAAACAGCTTGCGCTCGTCCTTGCCTTTGCTTCACGTCCGGCTCTTATCCTTTTGGATGAACCGACGGACGGAATTGACGCCGTAACGCGTCATGACGTGCTTCAGCTTATGGTGGATGAAGTGGCTGAACGGGAAACGAGCATTCTGATTACCTCACACCGTTTAGAAGATATTGAGCGAATGTGCAACCGGATCGGGTTTTTGGAAGGAAATCAGCTGACGAATGTGATGGACTTGGATGATATGAAGGAAGAGTACATGAAAATTCAAATGGCATTTGAAGAGGACGTCGCCTTGAAGATCAGAGAACAAAACATACCGATTCTCGACCATGCCGGTGTGTTTTATACGGTGCTGATTCAAAAGAACGATGAAAAGAAAAAGAACTTTCTGCAAGAGCTGCAGCCGAAAGTATGGAACGAACTTCCTGTGAACTTAGAAGAAGTCTTCATCGCGAAGTTTGGAGGGAACCGGAGATGGTAGACAGGGGATTGCTGTACAGAGAATGGGTGCAGAATCGAACTGTTCTTGTGATGGTCGGTATTTTTTTAGCGGCGGTCAATCCATTTGAAGTGTTAAATACCTATCTGGTCTATCAGGGCTGTCTGGATACCCACGGAGCATATTGTAAGTTTTATGTGAATTCTTTGGAGAGCGGAATGCTGAACTTGAACTGGGCGCCCGCTGTCATTTTGGCGGTTTGCTTATTCGGACTGGAGCGTACGAAAGGAACGATTGATGCGCTGTTCAGTCTGCCTTATTCCCGCGCTCAGGTGTTTCACACTAAATTTTGGCTCGGGGCGGCGCTCATTACCGGCGCTCAGGTGATCGGCTACGGGCTGGCTGAGCTGCTCATTCTTCTGTTAAAGCCTGAGCGCGTATATTTCTTTCACCATTACAGCGTCGGAGAGATTATTGTGAGTGTTTTGGCTTTTACATTGGTTGCGAGCGCGGGCTGCTTAACGGGGAATACGTTCGCCCAGCTGTTAACGGCGTTTGCCGTGTCGATAGCGCCTTACCTGATTATTACGTTGCCGCTGACAAATGCGGAAGTTATCTTCAGGGTCGGCATGCATGAGCTGATGCCATCAGTCAATGCTTACCTAAACGATTCGTTTCAATATCTGATTCCGATCATGTATGTTAATACGGACTGGGTATCTGCCAGCAAGTATATATTAATCATTCCGGCAGTGATGAGCATTGTATTTTATGCCATCGGGTACTTTTGCTATGTCAGGCAGCCGGTGGAACGGAACGGCCGTTTTTTTCTCTGGAGACAGCTTGACCGGCCCATTCAGATTGTGGTGATCATAATCGCCGTTCTCAGTTTTGGCCTGGCGGGGTACTCGACGGGACATACGATGACAGGGTATGTGGCCGGGATGCTGGTCGGAGGAGCGATCGGATTTTTGGTCAGTTATTTTGTGATTTATAAAAAAACGAAGCATGTGTAAGAGAGGAGGGCCGGAATGATACCGCGGGGATTGTTGTACACAGAATGGAAGAAAAATCAGTGGTTGTTTTTATGCAGCGGCATTCTTTTAATGGCGGCAAACCCTTTTATGGTTTATAACAACTACTCAACATATCAAGAATGTTTGAATAACCCAGCTCTTCAAGATTGTGAATTCGTTGTCAATTATACGAATGGGTCGCTTCTTTCCTTCAGCTGGATTGTGAGTGTCATCATTGCTGTCTTCTTATTAGGCTTGGAACGGACAAAGGGAACGATGGATGCTTTGTTAAGCATGCCTTACAGCAGAGGCCAAATCTTTCAGACGAAATTCTGGCTCGGCGGGGCAGTCATTGTTGCTCCTCAGGCGATAGGCTATGGAGCGGCGTCATTGCTGATATCTTTGCTGAAACCGAGCCATACGTACGATTTTGATCATTTTTCAATCGGAATGATTGTCATCAGTTTTATGGCTTACGCCTTGTTAATGGCATCCGGTGCATTAACGGGACAGATATTCGCCCAGCTGTTAACGGCGTTTACCGTCACGGTTCTGCCCTTTTTACTCATCGGTCTGCCGGCCGCGAATTTGGAGGTCGTTTTCGATATTAGTGTGGGAAATCAATTTTCTTTCATCAGCAGTTATATCGAATCCCGTCTTTTTATATTTGTAACCCCTATTGGATATGTGTTTAACGACTGGATCAGAGAAAGAGATTTGGTTTTAATCATTCCGATTGTGATGAGCCTTGTCTTTTATCTGATCGGTTACGTCAGCTTTCTGAAACATCCGAATGAACGGAACGGCAGATTCTTTCTTTGGAGAAAATTGGACCGGCCGGTGCAGATATTGGTGATTGCCTTTGCCGTTATGGGTTTCGGCGTTTTCGGATATGGGGTCACAGACACGATGTTCGGCTATTTAGCCGGCATTATCTTCGGCGCGATTATCGGGTTTTTCATCAGTTATTTTACGGTTTACAGGCAGTCAAAGCATATGTAGATCTGTTTGAAAATGAGCAGTTTGGAGGAAGGCAAGGTGCCGATTAGCGGTTTGCTTTATAAAGAATGGAAGCAGCGGCAGACGCTGCTGCTTCTTACATCGGGGTTCTTAGCTATTTTAGGCCCTTTGGCAATTATAAATGAGTATTTTCACTATAAGGATTGTTTAAAAACACTTCATCAATATTCAGGTTCAGTTTGTACGTTCAGCATTGATTACAGCAATCAAAATTTGATTGGGCTGCATTTCATTCCTCCGGTTATGATAGGGCTTTTTCTGATAAGAGCAGGCCGGGCTGAAAGGATGTTTACACTGAGTCTTCCGTATTCGAGAAGCCGGATATTTCATACGAAGTTTTTCTTGGGAGCAGCCGTGTTAGCCGGCTCGCAGTTTGTTTCTTACGGAGTATCTGACATATTGTTTCTAGCGCTTAAACCTGATGCTGTCCATCATTTTCAATCATTCAGCGCAGGGATGCTGGTCATCAGCTTGATGATTTATGCATTAGTGACAGCTGCCGGCACGATAACGGGCAATTTAGCGGCGCAGCTGATCACGGCGTTCACGGTTTCCGTCTTTCCGATCGTGGTTATGACGATTTACCTGTTAAACGCTGAGTTCCTTTTTGGCAGGCAGGCTGTGCCGGATATTGATTTCCCTTGGAGCGGATTTCTGATCTATTTCATGCCTGCCGCTTACATCCATACCTCATGGATGTATTACATGAAACACGCATTGTTAATCTCCGCAATTATGGGATTTTGTTTCTATCTATTCGGCTATGCGAATTTCCTGAAAATGCCGAGTGAACGAAGCGGACATTTTATCCTAAGCAAACACATTGAACGCACCATTCAAGTGCTCGTCATGGTGCTCAGTATGCTGGGAAGTGCGGGGGTATGCGGATATGCTTATAACGGTTCGTATACCGGTTACATATTCGGCATGCTTATCGGCGCGGTGATCGGGTTTTTCATCAGTTATTACTTCATCTATAAAAAAACGAAACAGATATAAGGGGGAGTGGTGTACGTGATAGAAGTACAGCATATTGATCATTCATTTAAAATCGGCAGGAAAGGCAGAGAGAGTGAGGTTCCGGTGCTGAAGGATGTCTCTTTGACCGTTGAAAAAGGGGAAATCGCCTGTATCGTCGGGCGGAGCGGTTCCGGAAAATCAACGCTTCTGAATTTAATTTCCGGATACATAGCGCCGACGAAGGGCCGTATCGTCATTAATGGCACTGATGTGACGGGCTTCAGTGAAAAAGAGTGGGCGCAGTTCCGCCTCGGGCATTTCGGTTTTATTTTTCAAAGTTTTCAGCTCATTCCGAGTCTGACAACCTATGAAAATGTTGAAATGCCGCTTGCCTTAAAAGGCGTCAAACCGTCTGAACGCAAGCAAAAAGTCGCGGACATGCTGAAACGGGTCGGACTTGAGAATCATGCGAATCATTATCCGAATGAGCTGTCAGGCGGCCAGCAGCAGCGTGTCAGTATCGCAAGAGCCCTGATTTTAAATCCGTCGATTATTTTAGCTGATGAGCCGACGGGAAGCCTCGATTCAGAAACGGAGCTTGAGGTGCTTGCGTTAATTCAGCAGCTGAACCGGGAGCGCGGGATTACATTTGTCATCATTACGCATGACGATGAAGTCGCTTCAATCGCGCATTCAAAATTCCAGCTGCATGACGGTGTATTAAAAGGGGGCGTTACTGTTGAGATTTAAGGATCAGATTCACTTTATCAGAAGAAATATGAAGAAAAACCGGCTGCGTGTTTTCATGACGGTGCTGGCAACGACAATGGCGTGCGCGTTTTTGGTCGTGCTGGCGTCCGTCGGATTCGGCATCCAAAAAACGATTACAGACATTACGATGAGCCAGCAGATTGTTACGGAAATCAATGTGCTCGGCCAAGAGAACGGAAAAGCCGTGAAGAAATCAGACTTGGAAAAGTATAAAAATGTCAAGTCTGTCGTTGAAAGAACACAAGTGTATGAACCGAATAAAGCGTCGTTAGGAAACCGAACAAATGAAGATTCAGCCATTGTGCTGACAAACATGAACGATGAAGTCAAAGCCAATATGGAGCTTGATCAGGGAAGGGTCGCCCGTACAGAGAATGAAATCGTGGTCGGCTATGATTTTGCGAAGAACTTATTGACGAAAAAAGAGGCTGACGCTTACGACAAAGAGTTAAAGGATCACCAAGGCGACATGTCGGAGGTGAAAAAACCAAAAGGCTATACGAAAGACCTGCTTAATAAAACGATACAGCTGAGCATCTCCAAAACAAACAAAGACGGAGACGTTGAGAAAACGAAAACGTACGACTTTAAAGTAGTCGGAATTACAAAAAAACCGTCCCAAGATTGGATAGAGGATACAAATATTTTTGTGAGTGATCAATTCAAGAAGGACTTCTCAACATTCTTGGATCTGAAGAATGGAAATGTGGAAAAAAACATCAATGTGTATGCGGACAAATTCGAACATGTCGATCAGCTTACCCATGACCTCACGGATGACGGCTTTTATGTCAGATCTGTCACAACCGAGCTGAAGGGCGTCAATACCTTTTTCCTCGTCTTTAAAATCGGCCTGATCTTTGTCGGCTTTATCGCCGTCGTGATTTCTGCCATCGGTATTTTCAATACGATGACGATGGCGGTGACGGAACGAACGCAGGAAATCGGGATTATGAAAGCGATCGGCGCAAGCCCGTCCATCATCCGCAGAATGTTCCTGATGGAAAGCGCCTATATCGGGATATTAGGTTCTGTCATCGGGATTATCATTTCTTACGGAGTGAGTTTTGCCGTCAATCTGGCTGTGCCGGTTATCTTGAAAGCGGTAGGGGGAAACACCGGAGCTGAAGATCTTCATTATACCTTCTCCTATATCCCGCTCAGCCTCGTTGTGATCGCAGTTGTCATTTGTGCGGGGGTCGCGGTGATTTCCGGTATGAATCCGGCCCGCAAAGCGACAAAAACCGATGTTCTGACTGCATTAAGAAGAGAACTGTAAAGGAAAAGAGCCGGCTGAACATCAGCCGGTTTTTCCTCTATCTATCAGAAAAGGGCGGATACCATGTTTCACATTTTGTTAATAGAAGATGATAACACTTTGTTTCACGAGATGAAAGAGAGATTAACGGGCTGGTCATTTGCGGTGCACGGAATAAAAGATTTCAGCCGTGTCATCCGGGAGTTTTCCGAAATTAAGCCTGATTTGGTGATCATTGATGTACAGCTGCCGAAATTTGACGGCTTTCATTGGTGCAGAATGATACGCTCCCAATCAAACGTGCCGATTCTCTTTTTGTCCTCGCGCGATCATCCCGCGGATATGGTCATGTCGATGCAGCTCGGGGCAGATGATTTTATTCAGAAGCCTTTTCACTTTGATGTGTTAATCGCGAAAATACAGGCGGTGTTCCGCCGTGTGCATCAATACGGCACAGAACCGGCGCTGATGAAAAGATGGTGCGGGGCGGTCATTGACACAGAAACCAACACGGTCAGCCGTAAAAACGGTTCGGTCGAGCTGACCAAAAACGAAATGCTGATCTTAAAACTGCTGGCTGAGCAGAAAAATAAAATCGTCAGCCGGGAAGAACTCATCAGAAGCCTATGGAATGATGAGCGTTTCGTCAGTGATAATACGCTGACGGTGAATGTCAACCGGCTGCGGAAAAAACTCGATCAATTAGGCATCGGGAAAATGATTGAAACCAAGGTGGGGCAGGGATACATCGCAAAGGAAGAAGACGGTCTTTATGATTAAATCATTTCTGCTCGAAAGAAAAAGCTGGATCGCGATGTTTCTTTTGCAGCAGGCTGTGCTCCTTTTTGCGGCATATATTGATCCGTCTATTCCGTTTTTTTCGGTGCTGTATTTCGTTTACCTGTCGCTTCTTGTGTTTCTTGTATTTCTCTTGTTCCGCTATCGTAAAGAGACCGCCTATTATAAAAGCTTAAGAGAATGGGACGCCAATTTAGACATGTCTTATCTTAAAGCGCCTGACAGTCCGTTTGAGTCTATCGTTGAAGAAAGCATTGAAGGGCAGACGGAGCAGTTAAGAAAAAGCTCACTTCATCTTCAGGCGGCGTCAGAGCATGAAAAGGACGATCTGATGTCATGGATTCACGAGGTCAAAACACCGCTGACAGCGATGCATCTCATGATCGAGCGCCTTGATGAACAGCAGCTGAAAGCCCCTTTGCTGTATGAATGGCTGCGGATTCACCATCTCCTGGACCAGCAGCTTCATCAGAAACGATTGTCCTTTATTGAAAATGATTTATCATTCCAGCGAATTCAGCTCAGACCGCTCGTTTTCAAAGAAATTAAAAATCTGCAATCATGGTGTATACAAAAAGGGATCGGGTTTGACATTCAGCTTGATTCACCAGACGTTCACAGTGACGGAAAATGGCTTTCCTTCATCATCAGGCAGCTGTTAAGCAATGCCGTCAAATACAGTGAAGCGGATGACATTACCGTAAAAAGCTATGAACAAAACGGCCGGGTGCATGTGGATATCGAAGACCGCGGCATCGGCATCGAGCCCAAAGATCTTCCGCGCATTTTTGAAAAGGGATTTACCTCGACGCGAATGAGGCGTGATCACGCGTCAACGGGGATGGGCCTGTATTTGGCTCGAAAAGCCGCGGCTCCGCTTCTTATCCGGATCAGCGTGCGCTCTGAGCCGGAAAGCGGCACGGTTTTTACCTTGGTGTTTCCGAAACAGAACGATGCCGTCAGCATGTTCAGCGTGTGACAAAAGTGTCACATGCTTTTCTCTTTTGTTCGCTTAATCAAACGAAAAAAACGGTTTCTGTTTTTAAAATAAAGATAACCAATGTAAAAGGAGAATCATAACGTGATGATTTTAGAAGCAGGCAATATACAAAAAAGCTACGGAAACAAGCTGAATAAACAAGAGGTGCTGAAAGGAATTGATCTTCAGATTCACAAAGGGGAATTCGTCAGCATTATGGGCCCATCGGGATCAGGGAAAACGACCCTTTTGAATGTGCTTTCCTCCATTGATAAAGTGAGCGCGGGCACCATTAAACTGAATGAGACGGAGATTACATCCATGAAAGAAAAACAGCTTGCCGAATTCAGAAAACGGCATCTTGGCTTTATTTTTCAGGATTATAATTTATTGGACACCCTGACCGTGAAAGAAAACATACTCCTGCCGTTATCCATTACGAAAATGTCTAAGAAAGAGGCGGACCTGCGATTTGCCGAGACGGCAGAGGAGCTTGGGATCTATGATTTGCGACATAAGTATCCGAGTGAAATTTCCGGCGGGCAAAAACAGCGGACGTCTGCCGCAAGAGCTGTTATTCACGAGCCGGGCATTATTTTTGCTGATGAGCCGACCGGAGCGCTCGATTCAAAGGCTGCCATGGATTTACTGAATAAACTCAGCCGTCTGAATCAAAAACGCCGCGCCACCATTGTGATGGTGACGCATGATCCGGTTGCCGCCAGCTATTCCGGACGTGTGGTTTTCATTAAAGACGGCCGTGTGTATACACAGCTGAATAAAGGCGGCCAGGACAGACCGGACTTTTTTCAGGATATTATGAAAACGCAAAGTGTATTGGGCGGAGTTCAGGCATGAGTATTCATCATTTGATCTTCCAGAACCTGAAAAAGAATATGAAAAACTATTACCTTTACGTTTTTGCGCTGGTGTTCAGCGCCGCCCTTTATTTCGCGTTTGTCACGATGCAATACGATCCGGCGCTTGATGAAATGAAAAGCTCCATAAAAGGAGCGGCGGCAATCCGGGCCGCCTCTGTACTGCTTGTGGCGATCGTGTCGGTATTTCTTTTATACGCCAACACCATTTTTATTAAACGGCGCGGCCGGGAAATCGGCTTATTCCGATTAATCGGCATGACGAAAATGCACATTTTCCGCATACTCAGCACAGAAAATTTCATTTTGTATTTCGGATCGATTTGGATCGGTATTTTTGCCGGCTTTTCTCTCTCGAAATTATGTATGATGATGCTGTTTCATACAGTCGGTGTGAAAGCCTCTGTCTCACTGTTTTTTTCAAGCAAGGCGCTCGTTCAGACGTTAATTGTGTTCGGGGCAATTTACCTGCTGATTATGATGATGAATTACTTATTTATTAAACGGCAAAGCATTTTGTCTTTATTTAAAACCGCGTCATCGTCAGAAAGCGGCATAAGGCGGCTCTCTTGGGTGCAGATGGCGATCGGCGTTGTCGGTATCGGGGCCATTATCGCCGGCTATGCCGTGTCCGCGGATTTATTTGGAGGCAGTTTTACGAGCATGAATGAACTGTTTTCGGCAATGGTGTTTATTCTCGGCTCGGTCATTATCGGAACCTATCTGTTTTATAAAGGTTCGGTCAGCTTTCTGGCAAATCTCATCCGGAAATCAAAAGGCGGATATCTGAATGTCAGTGAAGTGCTGTCTTTGTCATCCATCATGTTCCGGATGAAGTCAAACGCCGTCCTGCTGACGATTATTACGACTCTTTCGGCGCTGGCAATCGGTTTGCTGTCTCTAAGCTATATCTCGTACTATTCCGCGGAAAAATCGGCTGAGCAAAATACAGCCGCGGACTTTGCCTTTGATAACCAAAAGGAGACTGACTCATTTACCGCTTTATTGAAGAAAAACGGAATTGAACACAAAGTGAAAACAATCAAGACCATTCAAGCCGGTGTCAATATGAAGAACATCATAAACGGCGATATGAAAAGCTTTCAACAAGACCCGTCCAGCTTGGCGCTGCCGATTATAAGCGAGAAAGACGCAGAAGGGACGGAGCTTTCTGACGGAGAAGCCGTGTTTACCGGATATAATGATATGATGAAAAGATTTCTCGACCTGAAAACGTCAGGTTCCATTGATATAAACGGCAAAACGGATAAAATACCGCTGGCGTATAAGGGCTTGAAGAACGACTTCCTCCTGTCATATACATTTACAAGCGGAGGGCTGCCGACCGTTATCGTCACGCAGCAGGTATTTGATCGGATCGAGAAAGATATCGACCCGTCCATCCAGGGAAAATCAAATCGGTTTTTCGGCATTACACTCAAACGTGAAGAGGACATCCAAAAAGCTGATGGTCTGTTTCAGGCGCAGCACTATTCTGACGGCGCGCTTTCACAATTTGAAACGGCTGACACCCAAAAGAAAAATATGGGGCTGATCATGTTTATTGTCGGCTTTTTGGGATTAACCTTTCTGATCACCTCAGGCTGTATCCTTTATTTTAAACAAATGGGCGAGTGTGAGGATGAGAAGGCTGATTACACAATATTGCGGAAGCTCGGCTTCACAACGGGGGATCTGCTGAAAGGCATCCGCCGGAAGCAGGCGTATCATTTCGGGATTCCGCTCGTTCTCGGGCTGTTCCACAGCTATTTTGCCGTTCAGTCAGGATGGTTTTTATTCGGAACGGAAGTGTGGACGCCGATGATCATCGTCATGGCGCTGTATACGCTGCTGTACTCCATCTTCGGCATGCTGTCGGTGCTATACTATAAAAAGGTCATTCAATCCGCCTTGTAAAACAAGTTGAGGAGCCTCCGCATAAGCGGAGGCTTTTTTTGTATGAATAGAAGAAAGCGATTTTTAAAAGAATAGACATACGTCATTTTTTCGCGCGGGGGAGCCTTATGCAGAAGTACTTTCAATTGAAATCTGAAACAGGGGCCTTTCATCTTTTTTCCAAGGAACACATTTTCACGCTGTTGATCATCGGATTGCTGGGGACGGGCGTGATCATGTTCCGGAAAAAGCTCAACCACAGCCGGCCGAATCGCGTTTTCCGCTATGTACTATTCATTCTCCTTGCCGTGTCGCAGATCAGCTATCATATATGGCTGCTATGTCATCATGCCTGGTCGCTGAAAACAGCTCTGCCGCTGCAGCTGAGCGACCTTTCCGTCTATTTGGCGATGCTGATGGTCATGACAAAAAGCGAAAAACTGTTCGCCTTCCTCTATTTTGCCGGTTTGGGCAGCGCCGTACAGGCGATGGCAACACCTGATTTAGGGGCGTATTCTTTCCCGCATTTTCGGTACATCGTGTTTTTCGTCTCCCACGGCTGTGTTTTTCTTACCTGTCTATTCATGGCCGCTTCAGAAAGGTACAGGCCGTCGGCGCGCGGGCTGTGGGTATCGGTGCTGATCGTAAATCTGTACGGGGCGTGTGTCTTTTTTATTGACCGTGTGCTGAATGCAAATTACCTATATTTAATGAAAAAACCGAAGACCGCTTCGCTTCTGAACGTTTTCGGACCTTGGCCGTGGTATCTTCTATCAATGGAAGCGGCGGTGATATTGAGCTTTTTCATTCTGTATATCCCGTTTTGGCTGCTGAGGAAAAGAGCATGAGGCCGGCCTGTTTTTATGAATACAATCATTTGTAATTTTTTCAACATTCCGGCATTATTTTTTTCAGATTCTGGTGTTGAAAAAAGACGTCCGCGGCGATAGAATGAATGTGCTATGATAACGTGTTCGATACGGAGCCGCGGCTTGCGGTTTCCGTTTTTTCATGGGATTTTTTATAGAGAGAGGGGGATCGGTATGCCGCGCGCTTTGAAGATATTAATCATCGGAATGTTTATCAATGTGACGGGCGCATCTTTTTTGTGGCCGCTGAATACGATCTATATTCATAATCATTTAGGGAAATCGCTGACTGTTGCGGGGATTGTTCTGATGCTGAATTCCGGTGCCAGTGTGGCGGGGAATTTATGCGGCGGATTTTTGTTTGATAAAATCGGCGGATTCAAATCCATTATGCTCGGCATTATGATCACATTGGCAAGTCTTCTCGGACTCGTTCTGTTTCACCAATGGCCTGTTTATATTTGGCTGCTCATCATTGTCGGCTTCGGTTCCGGTATCGTGTTTCCGGCCAGTTACGCCATGGCGGGAGCGGTATGGAAAGAAGGCGGGCGGAGAGCTTTTAATGCGATTTATGTAGCTCAGAACGCAGGTGTCGCCGTCGGCTCGGCACTCGGCGGGATGGTTGCGGCGTACTCGTTTACGTACGTGTTTTTAGCCAATGCTATGCTGTATGTGCTGTTTTTCCTTATCGTATTTTTCGGGTTTCGAAATATCAAAACCGGAAATGCGAGCCAGGTTTCTGTCCTGGACTACGAGCCTGTCAGCAGCAGAACGAAATTTACGGCGCTTCTCATATTGAGCGGCGGGTATGTTCTCGGGTGGATTGCCTATTCGCAGTGGTCCACAACCGTTGCGTCACATACTCAAAGCATCGGTATGCCGCTTTCATTATACAGTGTGCTCTGGACCGTAAACGGAATATTAATTGTCGCCGGACAGCCTCTCATAGGAGCGGTTCTGAAAAAATGGTCCGGTGCGTTAAAAACGCAGATGGTCATCGGCTTTTGTATTTTTATCGTCTCGTTCGGCGTGCTTCTCAGCGCCAAGCAATTTCCGATGTACCTCACCGCAATGGTGATTTTAACCGTCGGAGAAATGCTTGTCTGGCCTGCCGTTCCTACCATTGCCAATCAGCTTGCGCCTAAGGGGAAAGAAGGGTTTTACCAAGGATTCGTCAACAGTGCGGCGACGGGCGGCAGAATGATCGGGCCGCTCCTTGGCGGCGTGCTGGTCGATCAGTACGGAATGAGCGTGCTGCTGTTGATCCTGATGGTGCTTCTTGTTGTCAGCATCGCAGCGACGGTACTGTACGACAAACGCCTGAAAACCGTTAGTAAACAAAACGTCCAAGTGCGATGACGACATAAAAAAATCCCGCTGTTTCGGCGGGATTTTTTTGTTTATACGACCGGAAGCACGTTGACCGCGTCCTTAACGTTTAAATATGTCTTTAATGAAGAAAAGCTGGCATCAAGCTGATTCATTCTCATGGCGAGGGAAGGCTTGATCCCGGTGATAATCAATTCCGTGCCGATTAATTTAAGCAGGTGGTGCAATTTGAAAATCCGGTCTGCGGTCTGTTCGTTTACCTCGGCCAGACCTGATAAGTCTATAATTAAGTAATCATCTTTAGATGCGGTTAATATGTCCGTCAAAGTTGTCACGATTGAATCAAATCGTTCTTCCGTTAAGTTTCCCACTAACGGCAAAGCGGAGATGCCGTTTCGGATCGGAACAATCGGCGTTGACAGCGTCGTGATTTCTGCGAGGGAATCCTCAAGGAGCTTTTCGTATTCTTTCTGCTCTGTGATGTCTTTTTGAAAACCGACAAAATAGAGCTTGTCTTCAACATACAGAGGATCAATGTTGAGTTCATTCCAAAATGGGGTGCCGTCTTTTTTGACATTTTTCAGCCGCACCGTGATCTTTTCTTTCTGGTTTAAGCTCTTTCTTATTTTCGCGACTTGTTGACGGTCGGTTTCTTTGCTTTGCAGAAATCTGCAGTTCTTACCTAATATCTCTTCGGAAGAGTAGCCTGTCATATCCATAAATCCCTGATTTGTATATATGATGGGATTGTCCTCAAGAGAGGGGTCTGTAATCACCACGCCGATACGTGCGTGATCAAGCGCCTTTTTGATAAGCTCCAGCTGCTCCAGTTTTCCGAATACATTTGAGTCAGCCATGTAAAACCCCCTTTTGGCCGTAAAGCTGCGCGCTTTTTCAGCCATTGTTTCTCCCCTTTTTAAATGAATCTACAGTAACCGTAGCATAACATATGTTCTGATTCAAGCAGCCGAAGTTTGCAATTTGTCATTCGGGCTTGTCCTCATATACACTGAATATATAAGGGGAAGGCACATCATCGCTAAGTAAGTGACTAGGTCATTGTCACTGGGTGAAAAATGAATCTAATGCATCAAGCTTACCGATCATGTGTTCACATATAATGGAAGAAACAAGCTTTTTACTTTCCTGCTCAATCGCCGGTATGTAGATATCGAAAATCATCGTATTCGTAAGGGGGCTGGATGGCCTGAAGTCGCTTTACTAAATAAGGGCTTTAGGAAGGTGATGAAGATGCTGCATCAGGTAATAATTGCTTGTGTAATTGGAGGAATCATGGGGGTTCTCGGTCATGTGAAAAAGAGAGGCAGGCTGGAGAAACCCAGAATGACAAAGCGGTTTATCTATCTCGGTTTTTTGGAAGATGGTTTTATCGGAATGGCTGCTTCCATCTTACTTGTCTTATCCGCTGACCCCGATTCAGGAATTCAACTCGTCATCTTATCCATAATCGCAGGCTACGGCGGAGAAGCTGTTCTCAGGAGCTTTGATTTTGTCAGAGAACAAAACAGTGATTCGGCCGAAGCAAAACCACACCAGCAAAAAAATCCTCCATCAAAATAATATCCCCGCTCACGACCCGTTCCGGGTACATTCCCATTGTATACAAACCTGCTTGCACTTATGAACAGAATTCTATAAAATACAGGTAAGATTACGGTAGCGATAAGAACAGTGAAGAGGAGCAGTAAGAAGCAGATTTTGCAATCAGAGAGTTGACGGCCGGTGCAAGTCAATCAAGTCTGTTTCCGAACTCGCCTCAGAGTTGCAGCGGCAAAACCGCTGACGCATAACTGCGTTAAAAGTATCAAGTGAGTGCGGCTTAAAAGCGCGCTAACGAGGGTGGTACCGCGGGAAACAAAAATCTCTCGTCCCTTTTTGGGATGAGGGAGTTTTTTTTAGTTTTAGAATAATCTGAATATAATCTTCCTCATCCCGTCAATACTTGGACTACATACGCCGTATTCAATCAGAAGGAGGTTTTTACGTTGAGTTTTCAGCACGAAAAAATAGAAAAGAAATGGCAGAATTACTGGTTGGATCATAAAACGTTTGCCGTCAGTGAAGAGAATGACAAGCCGAAGTTTTACGCGCTTGACATGTTTCCGTATCCTTCAGGAGCCGGCCTTCATGTCGGACATCCGGAAGGCTATACGGCAACCGATATCCTTTCGCGCATGAGACGCATGCAAGGATACAATGTGCTTCATCCGATGGGATGGGACGCGTTCGGGCTTCCTGCCGAGCAATACGCGCTTGACACGGGGAATGATCCGGCTGAGTTCACAAAACAAAATATAGATAATTTCCGCCGCCAGATCCAATCACTCGGATTTTCATATGATTGGGATCGTGAAATCAATACGACTGATCCGGACTATTACAAATGGACGCAGTGGATCTTCACTAAGCTGTACGAAAAAGGGCTCGCTTACGTAGACGAAGTGCCGGTCAACTGGTGCCCGGCGCTCGGAACGGTGCTTGCGAACGAAGAAGTCATTGACGGCAAAAGCGAGCGGGGCGGCCATCCGGTTGAACGCCGCCCGATGAGACAATGGATGCTGAAAATCACCGCTTATGCGGACAGGCTTCTTGAAGATTTAGAAGAACTTGACTGGCCGGAAAGCATTAAAGACATGCAGCGCAACTGGATCGGACGCTCAGAAGGCGCAAACGTGCATTTCGCGATCGACGGCACTGATGACACGTTTACGGTGTTTACGACAAGACCGGACACGCTGTTCGGCGCGGCTTATGCCGTACTGGCTCCTGAGCATGAGCTTGTGGAGGCCATCACGACGCCTGAACAAAAAGAAGCGGTAGACGCTTATGTTAAAGAAGTTCAGGCGAAAAGTGACCTGGAACGGACGGATCTTGCGAAAACAAAAACGGGCGTCTTCACGGGCGCATATGCCGTAAACCCTGCAAACGGAGAAAAGCTGCCGATCTGGATAGCGGATTATGTCCTCGCCTCTTACGGAACGGGCGCTGTAATGGCCGTGCCGGCGCATGATGAACGTGATTTTGAATTCGCCAAAGTGTTCAGCCTGCCTGTCAAAGAAGTCGTAAAAGGCGGAAACACGGAAGAAGAAGCGTACACGGGAGACGGAGAGCATGTCAATTCCGGCTTTCTGAACGGACTGAATAAAGCGGAAGCGATTGAAAAAATGATCGCCTGGCTTGAAGAAACGAAAAACGGTGAGAAAAAAGTGACATACCGCCTGCGTGATTGGCTGTTCAGCCGCCAGCGCTATTGGGGCGAGCCGATTCCGGTTATTCATTGGGAAGACGGCACGTCAACAGCCGTTCCTGCGGAAGAGCTGCCGCTGATTCTGCCGAAAACCGATGAGATCAAACCGAGCGGAACAGGTGAATCACCGCTTGCCAACATTAAAGAGTGGGTGGAAGTCACTGATCCTGAAACGGGCAAAAAAGGCAGAAGAGAAACGAACACGATGCCGCAATGGGCGGGAAGCTGCTGGTATTTCCTCCGCTTTATCGACCCGAAAAATCCGGATCAGCTCGCTTCACCTGAGAAACTGGATAAATGGCTGCCCGTTGATATTTACATCGGAGGAGCGGAGCATGCCGTGCTTCACCTTCTGTACGCGCGTTTCTGGCATAAATTCCTCTACGATATCGGTGTCGTGCCGACGAAAGAACCGTTCCAAAAGCTGTATAACCAAGGAATGATTCTCGGGGAAAACAATGAAAAAATGAGTAAATCCCGCGGAAACGTCGTCAATCCGGATGAAATTGTGGCGTCTCACGGAGCAGATACGCTCCGCCTGTACGAAATGTTTATGGGGCCGCTTGACGCATCTATCGCCTGGTCTGAATCAGGTCTTGACGGAGCGCGCCGCTTCCTTGACCGCGTATGGCGTTTGTTTATCGAGGAAAACGGCGAGCTGACGGGCAAAGTGACAGAAGGCGCGGGCGAAACTCTTGAGCGCGTCTATCATGAAACGGTCATGAAAGTGACAGAAAACTTCGAAGCCCTTCGTTTTAACACGGGCATTTCTCAGCTGATGGTCTTCATTAATGAAGCCTACAAAGCGAATGAACTGCCGAGAGAATATATCGAAGGTTTTGTGAAGCTGCTTTCTCCTATTGCGCCGCATTTGGCGGAAGAACTGTGGGAAAAACTCGGCCACGAAGGTTCGATTGCATACGAGGCTTGGCCTGCTTATGACGAATCAAAACTGGTGGATGATGAAGTGGAAATCGTCGTCCAGCTGAACGGAAAAGTAAAAGCGAAATTAATGGTTCCGGCTGATGCTGATAAAGCAGTATTAGAACAGCTCGCACAAGCTGACGAAAAAGTAAAAGAGCAGCTTGAAGGAAAAACGATCCGAAAAATCATTGCCGTACCGGGCAAGCTTGTCAATATCGTGGCAAACTGACCGGACGAAGCCCCTCTCCTACAGAGAGGGGCTTTTTTATCAGGCCTCTATCATAGAAATTGCACCGCAGGCTTTGGTATACTTAACACCATAAAGATGAATGGGAGTGTCACACATTGAAAATAAATGAAATCAGCACAGCCGCACTGGAAGAAAAATTAAAAGCGGGAGAAGAGCTGTATCTGATTGATGTCAGAGAAGACGAAGAAGTTGCCGAAGGAATGATTCCGCAGGCCGTTCACATCCGCATGGGAGACATCCCTGAGAAGATGGATGCGTTAGACAAGGACAAGGAATATGTATTTATCTGCCGTTCCGGAAAAAGAAGCATGAACGTTTGTATGTATTTACATGAGCAGGGCTTCCGTACGGTTAATGTTGAAGGCGGCATGCTGGAGTGGGAAGGCGAAACAAAGCCGAAGAAATAACGCTTTGAAGTGGAAGAAGAAAAGGGACGTGCGTCTTTTTCTTCTTTTTTTATAAAAAAACGGGAGGCGAATCAGGTGAAACCGATGATCCGCGCTATGAAAACAAACGATATCAAACAGGTCCGGCAAGTCGCAGAACGCAGCTGGCATCATACGTATGAAGGGATTATTCCCAGACACATTCAGGATCAGTTTCTCGAATCCGCCTATCAGGATGAGATGATGGAACGCCGGCTCTTGCATTCTCTGTTCTTTGTGGCAGAAGAAGAGGGGCGAGTGCTCGGTTTTGCAAATGTCACTCCGGTTCAAAAAGACGGAAATGCGGAGCTGACCGCCATCTATATTGACCCGGATTGCCAGGGAAGCGGGATAGGAACGGCACTCCTTAAAGAATGCATCAGGCAGTCCGGCGGGGTAAAAAAGCTTTATGTCCATGCAGAAAAAGAGAACCGCATCGCCTTGTCCTTTTATCAAGCGAAAGGGTTTCAATGGGTATGTGAATTTGAAGAAGACTTTAGGGGACACACCTTACAGACGGTCAAACTGGTGCTGAACATATAAAGCGATCCAGCCTTTCCGGGGCCGGATCGCGAATGATCAGTGATAAGCCGGAAGCCGGTCTTTGTGCGCTTCGAATAAGTCATCGCACAAAGATATGATGTCATTCATGGAAAGCTCGGCGCTCGTATGCGGGTCAAGCATGGCCGCCTGATATACAGCTTCCTTTTTTAATGTAACGGCCGCTTCGATGGTTAAAAGCTGTGTGTTAATGTTTGTTCTGTTGAGCGCCGCGAGCTGCTCCGGAAGTTCGCCCGAATAGGACGGCATAATGTGGTTTTTGACGGCTGTGCAAGGCACTTCAACGACCGCTTTCGCCGGCAGATTCGGTATCAGCCCGGTATTCAGCACATTGCCGCCGAATGTGAACGGACGGCCCGTCTCCATCGCTTCTATAATTCTCGAACCGTATTCTTTTGAGCGTTCATGCGTCAGGTTTTGGTTGTTGATGATGCCGTCTCTCATCGTTTCCCAATTGTTGATTTGTTCCGCGCATCTCCTCGGATATTCATCAAGCGGAATTTGGAGTTCATCTATCAGCTCCGGATACCGGCTTTTTATAAAATACGGGTGATATTCGGCATTATGCTCAGATGATTCCGTTACGTAGCAGCCGAATTTATCCATCAGCTCAAACCGCACCATGTCCTTATGTTTCGTCTTTTGTTTTTCGCGTGCCCGTCTTTTAATTTCCGGATATAAATCAATTCCATCTTTTTTAATCTCCAAAAGCCAAGCCATGTGGTTGATGCCGGCAATGCGTTCTTCCGTACCTTCATGATCCATGCCGAGTGAGTCAAACAGATCTTTGGTACATACCTGGACGCTGTGGCACAGGCCGACCGTTTTGACATTTGTATGTCTGAGCATCGCTCCGGTCAGAGAGGCCATCGGATTTGTATAGTTTAACAGCCACGCATCCGGGCAGACCTCTTCCATGTCTTTTGCGATGTCAAATAAAACGGGGATGGTGCGAAGGGAACGGAAAATGCCGCCTATTCCGACGGTATCGGCAATCGTCTGGCGGAGACCGTACCGCTTCGGGATGTCAAAGTCAATAACCGTCGCGGGTTTATAGCCTCCGACCTGAATGGCGTTTATCACATAGCCGGCGTGTTTAAGCGCCTGTTTTCGGTCATCGTAGGAGATGATGGATATACTCGTATTGTAGCGGTCTCTCATGTTTTCCAGCATGAGCTGGGATTCTTTCAGCCGTACAGCGTCAATATCATAAAGCGCGAATTCAAACCCGTTTAATGCTTCAGTCAGTAAGCAGTCCCCCAGTACATTTTTTGCGAAAATCGTGCTTCCCGCTCCGATAAACGTAATTTTCTTCAACAGAAATTCCTCCCTTTTCTTCTCAGCCTTTGACCGCCCCGGAGGACAGCCCTGAGATAAAATATTTTTGAAGCGCCAAAAACAATACGACCATCGGCAGCATCGCCATAATCGCGGCTGCGGCGACTAAGTGAAGATTGTTCGCGTTTTCGCCGAAGAATCCCGCCATGGCCACGGTCAATGTCTGCACCTGTTGATCTTGTAAAAAGAAAATCGCAAATTGGTAATCGTTCCAGATAAACACGCAGGAAATAATGCAGACCGTTGCGGTAATCGGTTTCAACAAAGGAAACACGATTGTATAAAAAGTCCTGATCAATCCCGCGCCGTCCATCCTGGCGGCTTCCTCAAGCTCTTTCGGAATGGAAGAGCGGATAAACCCTGAATATAAGAAAACGGTCAGCGGCATATATGCAGCCGTATTAATGAGAATGGCTGCGGCATGCGTATTGATCAGCCCCGCATCAGCGACCATCTTGTATAAAGGAACCATGGAAGTCAAAGGCGGGATGATCATGATTGAAATCAAAAGGCCGAAGACGATTTTGTTCAGCTTTGTATTTCTTCTTGCGAGCGGGTATGCGGCAAGCGAACCCATGAAAATTAACAAAGCGGCGGAAACGGCTGTAATGATGATCGTGTTCAGAAAGGATTGCCCGAGAGAGGCACGTTCCCATGCTTCACGAAAATTCTGAAATGAAAAGACGGATGGCAGCGACCATTTTGAACTGTAGTCTCCTTTTGCTTTTAATGACGTGGTCAGCAAAATATAAAAGGGGACAATATGAACGCACGAGATAACGGCTGCCAACAGCGTAAAAATCCGCATTCGGGCTGTTTTCATGACATTTCCGTCTCCTTTCGCTTGAAATACACGAGAGCCGAAAAGCTGATGATAAGAATAATGACGGACATAAATACTCCTTGGGCGGCGGCATATCCCGCATCCTGCCGTTTAAAATATAAATCATACATAAACGTCGACATCGATTGAGAGGAATTGCCCGGCCCGCCTGCGGTCAGCGCGAAAATGACATCAAACAGCTTCAGCCCGCCGATGATATTGATGACCATGTTGATGGTGACAGCCGGCATCAATAAAGGCAGGGTGATGGTGAAAAACGGCTGAAGACCTCCAGCGCCATCCATTTTTGCGGCTTCGTAATAATCTTTCGGAATGCTTTGCAGCCCCGCTAAATATACAATCATCGCAATGCCTGCGTATTGATACGTGTTAATCATCACGATAATCCACGGGTTTGCCGCAGGGCTTGCCAAGGCGTTGACAGGACCGATTCCCAGTGCGCCAAGCACATCATTCAGCGCACCCCCGTCATATGAGAAAATAAAATACCAAATGTATCCCATTATCAGCGGACTGATAATGACGGGCAAGTAGATGATCGTTCTTGTGAGCGCCTTCATTTTTAGGCTTTGATTCAAAAGCAGCGCATATAAAAGTCCGAGCATATTCTGAAAAAAAGTGCTTCCGATGCCGTAAAGCAAAGTGTTTTTCACAACAAGCCACGTGTCTGGATCTGTAAAAAGCCTTTTATATTGAGTGACTCCCACCCATTGATACGTTTGTGAGAAGCCGTTCCAGTTTGTGAACGTAATAAAAGCGCCTTTGACAAACGGAAAAATCATGAAAATAAAAACCGTGGCAAGAGCGGGAACGTACATCCACCACAGTGACGCGGGTTTTACCGGCTTTTGATGTTGAAATCCTTGGGTTTCTCTTGCAAGATCACTCATTCTTTTTCAGCTCCCCGTGAATCAGATTGAAGCCGGAGCCGCTTATATTCCCTGCCGAGTTTCGCTGAAATTTCAGCGGGGGTTAAGATATCGGCCATCAGCTCCTGCCCGGCTGTTCCCATCACATCCCACATTCCGTTCGGCAAATAAAGGCGGTCAAAATAAGGCTGCACCTTAATATGCTGATAGCGCTTATAGTCATTTGCGTAGAAAATGTCCGTTTGTACATTCACTAATCCGGCCGGAAGCGAGGTCGCTTCGGCAATTGATTTTGCATGCTCGGGTCGGGCCATAAATGCGATAAACTGTTTCGCTTCTTCAAGCCGCGGGGAATCCTTGAATGCCGCCAGCGTGTAACGTTCGCCTCCGATCCAAACCGGCGCGTCTCCCTTGTGGACGGCCGGGGTCGGTATGATGCCGACTTTTACCTTCGGATTGATTTGAGCGACGTCTTGGCCGAGGGTGCCGCCCTGCAGCGTAAAGGCGATTTTGTTTTGCGCCATCAGTTCAATGAGCTGGGATCGTTTTGCCGTCACGGCATCTATATTGAGCAGGTTTTCCTTTTGCATCTCTTTCAGTTTGTCAGATAAATAGGTGAAGTGTGTCCAGCGGAAGGTTCCGTTTAACAGCTGTTTTTTGTAACGGTGTGCGGGATCTGTGATGAGAAGCGGTGCGGCGAATTGATCGTAATATTGGGCAAATGAGCTTTTCTCATAGCCGGCAAACCAGAAGGGGGTGACTGTTCCGCCGCTTTTTTCTTTAATCTGTCTCAGTGCCTTCATAAAATCATCCATTGTTTCCGGCGGTTTGATTCCGTATTTTTCCAACAACGTGCGGTTGTAGGCCAGTCCGTCCTTTGCCTGATTCAGAGGGAAGGCGTATATTCTGCCTTTGGCGTCTTTGAGCATGCTGTTTAAATTCGGATCGAGCCGCTTCGTCCAAGACATCCCGCTGAGGTCGGCGGTATATTCTCCGTAGCGGATTTTGGCCCAGCCGTGTGTGTCGAAAAGATCGGGCATGTCACCGGCCGCCATTCTGACCCTCATCATATTTTCGTAGTCATTGCCTGGGAAATGAACGTTTACTTGAATGTCCGGATGTTCTTTTTGGAATGAATCAGCCAACTTTCTGAATACGGCGCGTTCGCTGTCTGAGGATATTGTGGAATAGACTGTCAATGTTTTCTGCTTTTCTCCGGCGCCGCTCTGTTCTGCCGAGCAGCCGGGAAGTATCATGCAAGTAAAAGAAAGAAACAAAGCCAGTAAGCGTTTCATCTTTTCCTCCTTTAAATATGATATAAACGCTGCGGGACACGTCACCTCCTTTCTTGTGAGCCGCAGCTTTGTCTGACAATCAATGAAGTGGGGAGCGTCACGGCCAGCGGGACGGTTCTGCCGTTTAAACGGTCGAGAAGCAATTTGACACCCGTCCTGCCCATCTCTTCCGTGTATACTTTTACCGTTGATAACGGCGTGCTGGCGTATTCTGCCTCATCAATTCCGTTGAAGCTGACAACCGCCGCATCGCGCGGGACTTGAAGGCCGGCTTCCTGCAAGGCTTTTAAAGCGCCGACAGCCATCGAATCACTTGCGATAAAAAAGGCATCGGGGAGACTTCCGCCTTTGATGGCTTCATTCATCAGCCGGAACCCTTCGTGCATGCTGTATTCGCCGATCAGTACATGCTCCGGCTCGGCGCCGGCCATTTGTAAGAAAGCGGTCAGACGCTTATCCTCAATCGTTTTATTGCTGTTTACGCCGTCTATGACGGTATGCTCCCGCTCCCGGCCGCCGATATAACCTAGCCGCTGATAACCGAGCGACAGAAGATGTTCTATCGCCTTCTGCGCTGCGGCATAAAAATCCACGCTGACGGAATCGTAGCGGGCGGGATCGGGTGTGCCGTTAACAAATACCGCGTGCCTGAAAGCGGCGCTGATATTCGTAAGCGCCTCGTCTTGCAGGCTGCCGATGACGATGACGCCGTCCAGTTCGTGAAACATATGCTCTTGAAAAGAACCGAGATGGATAGAAGATGTGATAAAAACTTTTTGCCGAAAGCATTCTTCCTCAATGCCTTTTCGGATCGCCGAAAAATAAGGATCCTGCCGTTCTTCTTCGGGTGACAGGCAGCTGACAACGCCGATCAGGGGCGCTGAATCGCTGCGGCTGCGGTTCTTCCGTTTTTTTGCCGACGGCTGATAGCCCAGCTCATCGGCGATCCTCAGAACTTTTTCTCTTGTTTCATCAGTCACGGCCAAAGAGTCATCCTTATTTAAAATTCTCGATACTGTCGCGCTGGATACAGATGCCTGTAAGGCAATATCTTTGAGACGGACCATTTCGCATCTCCTTTTTACTAAATATTTACTAAACAGAAATGACCTGGTTATTGTTAAAATGATATTATCATACGTTAGTAAGCGTTTTCAATAACTATTTTTGGTTGCTTTTAGTAAAAATCAGTAAAAAAGAAAATCTGTTTTTCTCTATCATATTTCAATTGAACCGGAATAAATTGATAGAGAAAGGAGAGGGTGATGTGCTGAAGATAGCTGTTTTTGATGAGGAGCATGAAAAGGATCTGCAGACTGAAGTCAATACATTTTTAAAGGGGATTTCTGATGAACAGCTCGTTGATATTAAATATACGGTAGCGGCGGCCTGTGATCCTGAAGGTGAGCAGCTTTATTGTTTTTCCGCTCTCATTTTATACCGAAAATAAAAAAGCCCGGACGAAATGCCGGGCTTCTTTGTGCATTATGCTTTTTTGACGCGGGGACTTCTCGGTTTTTGGTATTTCTCCGCTTGTTTGATTCCTTTTCTCTCGCTCGCTAATGACTTGTACAGAGACACGATCATCAGAAGGATCACGACTGAAAACGGAACCGCGGCGAGAATGGCCGTGTTTTGCAGTGCGGCCAGACCGCCGGAATATAATAATACCGCTGCCACGGCGGACTGGATGATGCCCCAGATGATTTTCACCCGGTTTGAAGGGTCTAATGAGCCGTAAGACGTTTGCATTCCAAGCACAAATGTCGCTGAATCCGCTGATGTAATAAAGAATACAGCGATCAGAACAAGCGTTAATACGGATGTCACCATTGTCAGCGGATAGTGGCTGAGTGCGCCGAACAGCATCGTATCCGTTGACATTCCCGCGACATTGAATACGCCTTTCTGCTGAAGATCCATCGCGGATACACCGAAGATCGCAAACCATAAGAAAGCCAATATACAAGGTGTCACCAACACCCCGATTAAAAATTCCCGGATCGTCCGGCCCCTTGATACACGGGCGATAAAAATGCCGACAAACGGCGACCAGGATATCCACCAGGCCCAATAGAAAATGGTCCAGCTGTTAATCCATTCGCGTTTTTGGGGATCATTCGGAGACAAGCGAAAGCTCATCTGCACGATATTTTGGATGTATTGGCCGATAGAATCGGTAAATGAGTTCATAATCAGCACCGTCGGGCCTGCAATGAGCATAAAGATCATTAAAATACCCGCGAGCGCCATGTTGGTATTGCTTAAGTATTTAATCCCTTTGCCGATTCCGCTCCACGCAGAAATCAAAAATAACACGGTCACGACAGCGATCAGGATCAGCTGAATGGAAAATGTTTTTGGAATGCCGAATAAATAATGCAGACCGCCGTTGATCTGAGTCGCTCCGAGCCCTAAGCTTGTCGCCACACCGACAACGGTCGCAAACACCGCGATACAGTCAATCGCTTTGCCGATCGGCCCGTTTACTTTATCGCCCAAAAGCGGTGTCAGTGTGCTGCTGATCAAACCGGGCGCGTCTTTTCTGAATTGAAAATATGCGATACATAAAGCGACGACCGCATAGATGGCCCAAGCGTGCAGCCCCCAGTGGAAAAATGTGTACCGGAGCGCATCACGAAATGCTTGGGGCGTTTCTGTTTCACCTGAGGGAGAGCTGATGGCGTAATGGCTGATCGGTTCCGCAGCCCCGTAAAATACCAAACCGATTCCCATGCCTGCGCTGAAAAGCATGGCAAACCATGATAATAAGCCGAATTCCGGTTTTTCCCCGGGTTTTCCGAGTTTTATTGTGCCGATCGGACTCACAATGAGAAAGAGACAGAAACCGACAAATATAGAAACGACCAGCAGATAATACCAGCCGAAAGAATCCGTAATAAATTTTTGTGCCGTATCAGTGACTTGCTGCAGGCTGTCAGGAGAAATGGCCCCCCATAAAACCGCAGCTGCTGTGATGACAATCACAATCCAAAAAACACTGGAGATGTTCTTCTTCAAACGTTCTCACCCTCTGACTATTTTTTTCAATACGCCATTTTGTTTTAGTGTGGTCGTACGATTGCAGATCATTCCTTTCTTCCTATTCCCTCAATCAGGTGAAACAAAACGCAGAAAACTCTATCATGTTTTTGGTCAATTATCAACGGGGACGCTCAGGTAAATGCGCTTTAAACCATTTAGAGCGAGCGTGAGAAACGTCCTGCATTCAAACCGGCGAGACGACCCGTGACAAAGGCTGAAGTGATATTGTAGCCCCCGGTATAGCCGTGAATGTCGAGTATTTCTCCGCAAAAATATAAGCCTTCCATTTTTTTAGACGCCATTTGTTTCGGCTCAATCTCTTTTACGGAAACACCTCCGCCTGTGACAAACGCTTTGTCCAAAGAAAGCGTTCCGTCAGCGGCAACCGTAAATTGTTTGCAGTCTTTGACAAAAGCCCTGAATTGATCCTTCGGCAGTTCCGTAAAGCTTGTCTGCGGATCAAGACCGTTCCGTTCCAGAAGAAAAAGCAGGTACCGTTCCTGCATCCACGGCTTCAGCGCGTTTTTGAGCGCTTTTTTCGGTGCGTCTTTCAGTTCCTTGTGCATCTTTTGAAATAACTCTTCCTCGTTGATGCCGGGAAACAGATCGATGCGGAGTTTGACCTCTGGCTGCTTTTTCAGTTCTTTGACGACAAATTGGCTGCAGCGGAGAATGGCGGGGCCTGACAAGCCGAAATGGGTAAACAGCATGTCCATCACATGTGTGACGATTGGTTTGCCTTTTTTATTCAGGACGCTGACGGCCGTGTTTCTAAGAGACAGCCCCTGAAGTGTTTTTTGTTTAATAAACGGTTCTGACGACGTAACCGGCACTTCCGTCGGAAAGAGTTCGGTCACGGTATGACCGGCCGCTTCCGCCCATGCATAGCCGTCTCCGGTGCTGCCGGTATGCGGGACTGATTTTCCGCCGACCGCGATAATGACGGCGTCTGCGTTAATGTGTTCGTCATTGTTTGTCGTAATGCCTGCTGTCCTGCCGTTCTCGTACCGCACTTCTTTGATTTTTTCATTTGTGCGGATGGTGACATTCAGTTGTTTTAATCGGTTCAAAAGCGCATCGACAACGCTTTGCGCTTTGTCCGTCACCGGGAACATGCGCCCGTGGTCTTCTTCTTTCAGCTGAATGCCGAGTTTTTCAAAAAAGGCGATGATATCTTCATTATTAAATTCGGAAAACGCGCTGTATAAAAAGCGGCCGTTGCCGGGGATGTGTTTGATGATTTCTTCAACGGGGAGGCGGTTGGTCACGTTGCAGCGCCCGCCGCCGGAAATCGCCAGCTTCCGTCCCAGCTTGTTTCCTTTATCGATTAATAATACGTCCGCCCCTTCTTCGCCTGCGGCAATCGCAGCCATTAAACCGGACGGACCGCCGCCGATCACAATCACGTCATAATGTTTCATATTTCATCAACAACTTTCTTTTTCACGTATAATAGGCGGAAATGTCCGCTTTCTGCTATTATAGCGAAAGAAAGGGAATCCTTAAACGTATTTTGTTTTTTAAAGGGTTTTCCCAAAAAGTTTCCCGCTGTAATTATTACCGTCTAATTGCCCAGTTGTGTTAAAATAGAAAAGTTGAATCTTCGTAGAAAATGGTGATGAGGAAACATGTCAAGCAAATTGTTAAGGGGCACGTTCGTGCTGACGCTCGGCACCTATATATCGCGGATTTTAGGGATGATTTATCTGATCCCGTTCGGAGCGATGGTCGGAGCGACGGGCGGAGCTTTGTTTCAATACGGATATAATCAATATACACTGTTTTTAAACATTGCCACGATGGGATTTCCCGCCGCGGTTTCAAAATTTGTCTCGAAATATAACTCCAAAGGAGACTATGAGACGAGCAGGCGGATGCTGAGAGCGGGAATGTCGGTTATGCTCGTAACCGGGATGATCGCTTTTTCAATTCTTTATATTTCGGCGCCGTTTTTTGCGGAAACATCTCTCGGCGGCACGAGTAACAACGGACTTACGATTGACCACGTCGTTTATGTCATCCGGATGGTCAGTCTGGCACTTTTGGTCGTGCCGATTATGAGTCTTGTGCGCGGTTTTTTCCAAGGTCACCAGATGATGGGGCCGACAGCCGTTTCACAGGTTGTGGAGCAGCTTGCCCGGATCATCTTTTTATTGGGCGCAACGTATTTGATTTTAAGAGTGATCAACGGCGGCCTTGTCATCGCGGTCGGATACGCGACTTTCGCGGCGCTGATCGGATCATTCGGAGGGCTTGTCGTCCTTTATATTTACTGGAATAAGCGGAAGGGCGATCTCCTGGCGATGAAGCCGAATCTCGTCCCGTCTGCGAACTTAAGTTATAAAAAAATGTTCATTGAGCTTTTCAGTTATGCCGCTCCTTACGTATTTGTCGGACTGGCGATTCCTTTGTATTCATATATCGATACGAATACGTTTAATAAAGCGATGATTGCGGCGGGCCATAAGGATATCAGCCAGGACATGCTTGCGATTGTCACCCTTTATGTGCCGAAGCTTGTTATGATCCCGGTTTCTCTGGCGACCGCTTTCGGTCTGACGCTGATTCCGACGATTACTGAATCGTTTACGAGCAGGAATTATAAGCTTTTGAACCAGCAGATTAACCAGACGATGCAAATCATTCTGTTTTTGGTTATTCCCGCCGTTGTCGGGATGTCCGTGTTATCGGGTCCGGCCTATACGTTCTTCTACGGCTCTGAAAGTCTTCGCCCGGATATCGGACAGGATATATTGTTCTGGTACGCGCCTGTCGCGATTCTGTTTTCTCTGTTTACCGTAAACGCCGCGATCCTGCAAGGGATTAATAAACAGAAATTTGCTGTCGTGAGCCTTTTCATCGGCGTCATTATAAAAGTGGTGCTGAACGTGCCGCTGATCAAGCTGTTTCAGGGGGACGGGGCCATCTTGGCAACGGCGCTCGGTTATATCGCTTCTCTTCTGTACGGTTTTATCATGATTAAGCGCCATGCGGGCTATTCGTATACGGTACTTATAAAACGGGTCATTTTAATCGCAGTCCTGTCCGTCCTGATGGGAGTCGCGGTCAAGCTGACTCAATGGCTGCTCAGCTTCTTTGTAACATACCAAAGCGGCCAGGTGCATGCGGCGATTGTCGTCTTTGTCTGCGCCGCTGTCGGCGGTGCGGTGTACATGTTTGCCGCGTACCGAATCGGATTTTTACAGAAAATGTTTGGAAACCGTCTGCCCCGCGTTTTGAGAAGAGGCAGGCATTCCGCCCATTAAGAATAATGAATAGTCCGCTTATCGCGGGCTTTTCTTTTTAAAGGAGAGGATCAGGATGAGACTTGATAAGCTGCTTGCCAACAGCGGATTCGGCTCAAGAAAAGATGTGAAAAAAATCGTCAAGGCTGGGGCTGTCATGATTGACGGAGAGCCGGCGAAAGATGTGAAAACCCATGTCGATCCGGAAAAACAGGACATCACGGTATACGGAGAGCCGGCAGATTATCGTGAATTTATTTATGTCATGATGAATAAGCCGCAAGGAGTGCTGTCCGCTACCGAAGACAGCCGCCAGCAAACGGTGGTTGATCTGCTGACGCCTGAAGAACAGCGATTTGAACCGTTTCCGGCGGGACGTCTTGATAAGGATACGGAAGGCTTTTTGCTTTTGACCAATGACGGGCAGCTCGCTCATCGCCTGCTTTCTCCGAAAAAGCATGTGCCTAAAACATATGAGGTCCGGTTAACTTCACCCCTGTCACCGGAAGACATCGTTCATCTGGAAAGAGGCGTCGTCATTGAAGGAGGCTATAAGACGAAGCCGGCAGCCGTTGAAATCATTACAGAAAGCCCGGATGAAACGGTGATTCACTTGACCATTACAGAAGGCAAATATCATCAGGTGAAGCTGATGGCAAAGGCTGTCGGAAATGAAGTGGCTTATTTGAAGCGGCTTTCGATGGGGGCTGTTTCTCTTGACCCGGATCTTAAACCGGGAGAATTCCGCGAGCTGACTGAAGAGGAGCTCGAAACGCTGAGAGGCGCTGAAGTGTAATCGATATCAGAAAAGCCCAAAACAGATTTGTTTTGGGCTTTTTATATAGAGGAACAAAAAACAAGGCAAAGACGCTGCTTTGCCTTGCAGCATGTCAGGCCGAAAAGGGCCTTATGTAATTGTTCGCTTAAGATGTAATTTTCACTTTTTTTCGTGTTGTCTCCCACTTGCCTCGGCTAGGACTATGAACAAGATCATTGTATGCTAACACATTTAAGTCTCGCTGAATGGTTCTAGGTGTAATGCCGAATTCATCAACCAGTTCCTGTGTTGTCACAAGGCCTTTTTCCTGGATGAACATGTAAACTGATTTAATCCGAGTCAGCATACGATTTGTTGAAGGTTTCAAAAAACCACTCCCTATCATAAGATCGGATGGACTTGATATACCACAACTTTCGACTCTAAAACTTCGTACGAATAAGCAACAAAGGATGACATTCTGTTTTTCTCTTTTAACTGCCTCCATTATACACGATATGGACGACATGAATCTAGGAATAAGCGCAGATAATTTTTTCCAAATGGGTGCCGCCTTGGTGCATTACTATGTCCGGTCCGCTTTTATTATTATGGAAACTGAAACTTTTTTTATACATGTCCGTATGAAAACGGGGGAGTGAGAAGTTTGGGAGAATTATTGAATGCAAACATTGTCTGCGCCGGTTATGCTGACAGGCCGAAGGTGATTTCTGATGTATCTCTGTCAGTCAACGCTGGTGAAATTGCCGGTTTAATCGGAGCGAACGGCGCGGGGAAAAGTACAGTGATAAAGGCGGTTCTCGGGCTGTCCCGGGATATAGAAGGCGGTATTGAGTGGAATGATTCATCTTATGCTTACATACCGGAGCGTCCGAGTTTTTACGATGAACTGACGCTTTGGGAGCACCTCGAGCTGACCGGGTCATTGCGGGGTATAGAAGGGGAAGAATGCCGTGAGCGGGCAGGGCGGCTGCTTGAAGAGTTTTCGCTGACTTCTGTAAAACATGATTTGCCTTCCGGCTTTTCAAAAGGGATGCAGCAAAAATTGATGCTCATACAGGCATTTTTGGCGAAGCCGGATATTTACATCATTGATGAGCCTTTTATCGGACTTGATCCGATCTCAACGAAGCTGTTTACCGACATGCTGATTGCTGAGAAAGAAAGGGGCGCGGGGATTTTGATGTGCACTCATGTTCTGGATACGGCGGAAAAAATCTGCGACCGGTTTTATTTGCTGGATCAGGGCGCTCTGCTTCTTCAAGGCACGTTAGAGGAGCTTCAGGAAAAAACGGGGAGCCGTTCACTGCTGGATTGCTTTTATTCAGCGGTTCGGAGCAGTCAGCGATGACCGGGCGGGCTTTGTTTTTTCAAAGGCTGTTTCATTATTGGCGCTATCAATGGAAGGTGTTCCAGACGGTCATTGATTGGACGGTCGCGCTGTATATCGTTCTTCCCGCTGCCGCATTTGCCGTTTATCAATATGCTGATTGGCTGAACGGCAGGGGGCTTCTTAATGGAGCGGCAGGAGTATTAGGGTGGGGCTGGCTGTATGTATTCAGTGCCCTGCTGTTGTGCACGGGTTTTATTCATACCTTTTTGCTGGAAGCGGATCACGTATTTTTGGTGCATGCAAAACATCTGATGCAAAAGCTGAAACGGTATGCGCTTTTGTATTCGATGTTCCTTTCCCTTATCAAATGGGGTGCGCTTGCCGTATTGTTATTTCCCTTATGGCGCCAATACGGTGACTGTACCTTACCGGCATATTCAGGTATGTTTTGCTGTCTGTTCGGCTTCCATACTGCAATATTAGCGGTGCACCGGCACAGAAAAAACAGCAGGCGGACATTCGGGAATCAGGCGGCGGGCTGGCTGAAAGTGATGGTTCTGATGGCGGGGGCGTTTTTTATGATCGTCTTTGCCGCCGAATGGTATTGGCTTTGGCCGGCGGGCTGTATATTGTTCATCTGTTCCGCTCTTTTGACTTGGAAAGGGACGGAGACATTATCAGCCTTTGAGGAAGAAGTGCTTGAAGAGAACAGGCGCAAGCTTTCATTCGCGGCCTCTGTTTTGATGCTCAGCCATGATGTGCAGCTCCCGAATGGTAAAAATAAAGGGCGGAGCAAGCCGTTTTTATATCCCGGCTCAAAGCACATCTTTACAAAACGGTCGGCGTATACGGCGTGGAAAGAATTGTTCTTTAAAGTGCTGATCCGAAACGGCGGGTATCTCCGGCAGCTTTACCTTTTAACCGCGGCTTTTACGGCTCTTATTCTCGTTCTTCCGCTCTTAGTGAAGCCGGCAGTCCTTATTTTATTTGCGATCGTCAGCCGCTATGCCGCGTCGCTTTTATTTGACCGGATCACGGATAAACCGGTTTTAAGCGGTATCAAGAGAGACAGTGATGACTATTTCAGGGCGCGAAACAGCGCATTAACCGTCATTCAAATCATCTGTTCCGCCTGGTGTCTCATTGCCGCGATTCTTTCCGTTCTTTATATGTGAAAATCCCTTTCCGAAAAAGGAAAGGGATTTTTCTTAATGTCCGTTCAAAATAAAAAGCTGAATAAAAAACAGCACGGCGAAGATGATGACTAGAGGATGGATTTCGCGCCATTTTTTCTTAGCTGCTTTAACAAGCGGATATGAAATGAAGCCGAGTGCGATTCCGGTTGAAATACTGGACGTTAAAGGCATCGCCAAAATGACGAGAAAGGCCGGGAACGCTTCATCAAGCTCATTCCAGCGGATATTTGAGACTGCGCCCATCATCAGGCTGCCGACAATAATCAGAGCCGGTGACGTAATCGCGGACACTTCCGATAAGACGCTGACAAGCGGGCTGAAAAACATGGAAACGGCAAACATAACGGCTATCGTCAGCGCCGTCAGACCCGTTCTTCCGCCGGCCGCCACACCTGCTGAAGATTCAACGAACGCGGTCGTCGGGCTGGTGCCGAAGATGCTTCCCACCGTCGTAGCGGTCGAATCAGCCAAAAGCGCTCTTCTGGCATTCGGCAGCTGATTGTTTTTGATCAATCCCGCTTGTTCGGCGACACCGATCATGGTGCCGGTCGTGTCAAAAATCGTAACGAGAAGAAAAGAAAACACAACGGCGTACAGACCGTGATGCACGACATCCCCGAGGGCACCGAACGGATTTGTGATCAAAAGCCCCTCCGGCAGGTGCGGGAAGGACATGAATCCTTTCGCGAAATGGATCTGTCCGGTCAAAAAGGCAATGATAGCGGTCAGCGCCATTCCGATGAACAGAGCCCCGTTTACATTCAGCACCATCAGTACAATACTGATGATAAGTCCGATAAGCGTTAAAATGACGGCGGGCGAATGAAGATCGCCGAGTGCGACCAGATTAGATTTATCAGCGGTGATGATTCCGGATTGGCGTAAGCCGATAAAAGCGATAAATAAGCCGATGCCGGTCGTAATTCCGTATTTTAAATTGTCCGGAATCGCTTCTATAAGTTGTTTTCTTAAAGGCGTTAACGATAAAATAATAAAGATGACTCCCGCGATAAAAACGGCGCTGAAAGCCGTCTGATACGTAATGCCGCTGCCTGTGCCGACAACGTGAAAGGCGAGATACGCGTTTAAGCCCATGCCGGGGGCAATGGCGATCGGAAAATTCGCAGCGAGAGCCATCCATAAAGTTCCGACAATGGAAGCGATAATCGTCGCGGTGAACACCTGGTCAAACGGAATTCCCGCATTGGAAAGGATCACCGGATTGACGACAATGATATATACCATTGTGAAAAAGGTGGTCAATCCCGCGGTAATTTCTCTTTTTATTGTCGTTTGATGCTTGTCGAGATGAAACATAAGTACCTCCAATGACGAACATTTTTTCAAAACATCATCTATATTATTCGTTTTATCGACATTTTGCAAGTCTTTATCAAGAAAGGGGATTTGTGATGAACTGGGAAGTTGAAGTCATCAGAAACAAAGAAGATCTGATCCGTGACACGCAGAAGTTTTTGCAGATCAACAGCGTAATGGACGAAACAACAGCCGGTCCCGGCCGGCCGTTTGGAGAAGGCGTCAATGCCAGCCTGACGTCACTGCTGGAATTCGGTGAAAAAGAAGGCTTCACCGTAAAGAATCTTGACGGCTATGCGGGCCATATTGAATGGGGAACGGGTGACGAAATCGTCGGCGTTCTGTGCCACGTCGATGTCGTTCCGCCCGGAGACGGCTGGACGAGCGATCCGTTTTCAGCCGATATCAGGGACGGCCGGATATATGCCAGAGGCGCCATTGATGATAAAGGGCCGACAATGGCGGCGTTTTATGCGCTGAAAATCGTCAAAGACATGCAGCTTCCTTTATCCAAACGCGTGAGAATCATCATCGGAACGGATGAAGAAAGTGATTGGAGATGCGTGGATCACTACTTCAAACACGAAAAAATGCCTGACATCGGCTTTGCTCCTGACGCGGATTTTCCGATCATTAACGCGGAAAAAGGAATTATAGATGCGTCACTGCGCATTGCAAAAAGCGCTTCTGATAAAGACGCAAAAAACGGGCTTCTGTCCTTCCGTTCAGGACTGCGCTTGAACATGGTGCCGGATGCGGCTGAAGCGGTTATTGAAGGGAACGGTCTTGATGCCGTGCACGCATATTTCAGCAAATGGCTTGAGCAGTCAAAAACACAAGGTGAAGCAGTTTCGGAAAATGGAAAACTGACGCTTCGGGTATACGGAAAATCATGCCATGCGATGGAACCGGATAATGGTGTCAATGCCGGCTTAAAGCTTGCTGAATGCCTTAACGGAACGGAGCTGGATGGAGCCGGAAAGCACTTTGTCAAAACCGTCAGTGACTATTTTTCAAATGATACACGAGGCAAAAAACTGAAAATTGATTGCAGGGATGACATCAGCGGAGAGCTTACATTGAATGTCGGCACCTTTACATACAGAAAGGGTGAGGAAGGAGAACTCGGCATCAACATCCGTTATCCCGTCACTTCAGACAGCAAAGTCATCCGTGATGCTTTTACGTCTGCTGAAGAATTCAGGCTTGAAGAATTTAAAGACAGCAAACCGCACCACGTTTCTGCCGATCATCCGCTCGTAAAGACGCTTCAAAAGGTTTACGAAGGACAGACGGGAAAGAAAGCGGATCTGATTTCAATCGGCGGAGGAACGTATGCGAGATCCCTTTCGGCGGGCGTCGCGTTCGGGCCGCTGTTCCCCGGCCGGCCTGACAGCGCGCATCAAAAGGATGAGTACATTGAAATCGATGACCTTCTCCGGTCAACCGCTTTATACGCCGAAGCCATTTATGAGCTTGCCAAGTGATAATAAAAAGGGACGCCGAAAGCGGCATCCCTTTTTATCATTCAAATGACCATAAATCCGTTGATAAATAACGTTCCCCCGTATCGGCCGTCATACAGATGACGATCTGTTCGGAAGGGAGGCGTTTTGCGGTTTCAATGGCGGCGAAGCAGGCGGCGCCTGAAGACGGGCCGACGAGTATACCTTCTTCCCGGGCCAGACGACGTGTTGTCGTATAAGCATCTTCATCAGATATTTTCATGATTTCATCGTAAACGTCCTGATTCAGTATGCCGGGAATAAATCCGGGGCTTGTCCCGACAAGCTTATGAGCGCCGGGTTTTCCGCCAGACAGGACGGGAGATCCCGCGGGCTCGGCCACATGAACAATCATATCCGGGAAAAGCTCCTTCAGCGTTTCTCCGGTTCCGGTAATGGTTCCGCCCGTTCCCGCCGTTGCCACAAAAGCACCGAGCGGTCTGTTGAGCTGCTGAACGGCCTGATAGATTTCAATGGCGGTCGTTTTTCGGTGGGCATCTGGATTAGCGCCGTTATCGAATTGCATCGGGATAAAACTTCCCGGGATCTGTTCGGCGAGTTCTTTCGCTTTTTTGATGCTGCCGGGCATTCTTTCCGCCCCCGGTGTTAACACAACCTCCGCGCCGTACGCTTTCAGGAGGTTGATGCGTTCTTTCGTCATCGTGTCAGGCATGACGAGGATTGCCTTGTAGCCGCGCGCCGCCGCGTTCATCGCCAGGCCGATGCCTGTGTTGCCGCTTGTCGGTTCAATGATGACAGAGCCGGGTTTTAAATGCCCGCTGTTTTCCGCTTCAATGATCATATTGTAAGCCGCTCTGTCTTTGACACTGCCGCTCGGGTTAAACGATTCTAATTTTAAATAGACCTGTGCTGCATGTTCTGGCTGAAGGCGATTGAGCTTTACGATCGGTGTGCCGCCGATCAGCTCCGCCGTGCTGTTTACGATTTTCAAGGCCGGCTCATTCCTTTCTGTATAAAACGTTCAGTACATAATATCCTATCATAATGAGCGGACAGGGTTCTCCTCTCCGCTTATCCGTTTTATAATAACACCATAACCAAAGAGGGGGAGATCCTCGTATGAAAGCTTCATTGCCGCATTATTTTATCGGCATTCCGATTCCGGCTGACATTGCTGAACCGATTTGGGAAGCAGCCAAAAAGGAGCCGGCGTTATCATTCAAAAAATGGGTGCATCCGCATGACTATCATATTACGCTCATTTTTCTAGGAGCCGCGGATGAAGAACGGCTTGCGAAATTATCGTCTCTGCTCGCAGATGCAGCGTCGGCAGCGCAGCCGTTTACCGTACAGTTTCAGCATCTGGATATTTTCGGCGACCGCAGACAGCCGAGAGTGCTTCACCTTGAGCCCGAACGGAATGAACTGCTCTTTGATTTGCGGGAAAAAACAAAACAGGCTGTTTTGAAAGCCGGTTTTCAAGTGGAAAAACGGCCGTATCAACCTCATATGACGATGGCGCGGAAGTGGGCGGGAGACAGGCCGTTTCCTGACGATGTGCCGTTTGAAAGCGGCAGGGTGCAAAGTGCCGTCAGCCGGTTTTCCCTTTTTCAGACCCATCTTGACCGGTCGCCTAAATACGAAGAAATCGCACAGTTTCAATTGACATAAACAAATATTCGGAGTGGAGAAATCACATGGCACAGATCATCAAAATTCACGACTGCATATCCAGATATGAACTTGATCCATATCATTATATGAACCAGTTTATCCGGCTGAAGAAAGAACGCTGGGAGGCGCTTCTTGAAGCGTTTGACCGGATGACGGAAGAAAAAGAAACGGAAACGGCTGCAGGCGGGGAAACCGATCAAGCGCCGGCCAGGAAAAAATTTTCTTTAAAAAAGAGAAAAGAAGAAAATACGGCCGATATAAATGAAAAGAGGCACCAATGGTTTGATGAGCCGGAGGGAGAAGAGGCGCTGTTCGGGAATCTTCCGTCTCAAAAATCTGAGCTCGCGCCTTTTTTCAAAGATCAGCTGTATGACTTTCAATTAAAATGGGCGAGCTCCACGCTTTCTCAAAAGTCTGAGCTTTCGCAGGCGGTCAAAAGGGACAGGATGTTAAAAATGCTGGCTCAAAAGCTGCCCGATTCCTATTTTGTGATGTATCATCCGGTTCTCCAAATTCAGCAGGCGTCCGTCGAACTGAGTATGATCATCATCTCGCCGCTGGAGATTTTCTGCGCCGCTTTTATGGAAGCGGAAGAGGACAGCGTATATATCGGATCAAAACACCGTTTTTGGGAAGAAAGGGGCTCCGGCAGCACGCGCCAAGTATTGAATCCGTCTCTCAGCCTGCACCGGACAGGCTCGGTCGTTTCGCAAATCGTAAAAGAAAAGCAGGCCGACATTCCCGTGCGGAAGCTTTTGCTCAGCAGAACGTCTTATATTGATTACCCGGAGCCGCCGTACGGGCTGGAAATAGCTGATAAACGGACTGCCGCAGAGTGGGTGGAAAAGCAGCAGAAAAATACGGCGCCGATCAAGCACCACCAGCTGAAGGCGGCGAAGGCTCTTTTGTCTTACGGCTTGAGCGATTCAAGCCGGAGACAGGAATGGCTTGATTAAAACGGACGTTTGCCGGCTGTCTCTTCATCTATGAAGCAGGTGAAAACAAACGATGAGTCAATGGTTTTTTATTATTAATCCGGTCTCAGGAGGCGGGCGGGGCCGGCGTGTCTGGAAATCAGTTCAAAAAGAGCTGACCAGGCGCGGGGTCAGCCACCGCTCTTTTTTGACCGGGCATCCCGGACATGCGGAGGTGCTGGCGAGACAGATTTCAATGATGCAGGATCATAAGCTTAAGCGGCTGTTCGTCATCGGCGGTGACGGGACGATGCATGAAGTCATTAACGGACTGAAAGGAACGGATCAGATTGAGCTGACCTTTGTGCCTGCCGGTTCGTACAATGACTTTTCGAAAGGGCTCGGTATTAAGAAGTCGGCGCTTCTCCAAGAAATCAAAAGTCTGCACCGCCCGCTCACACGGAAATTTTTTGCGGGAAACATCAACTTTTTTCATGACAAAGCGCAATCACTTTATTTTATTAACCACCTGTCTGTCGGCTTCGATGCCTCAGTTTTGAAGGCAGCCGCGAATTTTCCGTTATCGCGCGTTCTTCGGTTTTTGCGTCTCGGTTTTGTGATTTACCCACTCGCGCATTTACATACGGCCTCGGGGTTTCAGCCGTTCAGATTTGTTTGCACGGCAGACGGCCAGAGGCGTGAATTCCGCAATGTCTGGTTTGTCATTGCGGCTAATCACCCTTATTACGGAGGCGGCATGAAAGCGGCGCCTTCAGCAAATCCCCGTCAAAACCATTTTGATATTGTCATCGCAGAAAACCTGTCCTTTTTCTCGCTGTATCGTTTTTTATGGGCGATGAGCTTCGGCCGGCATATCAAAATGGACGGAGTGACGATGATAAAGGGGAAGGAATTCGTTTTTGAAACAGATGGGAAAATTCCGTTTCACGCTGACGGCGAGCTGATCGGAACGACGCCGTTTCGGCTTATGCCGGGCGGTACGCCGCTGAAAATAAAAACATAATAAACAAATGAAACCCGTCACATGTTTCACGGCAAAGAGCGGTTCGCGGCATAAATCTTCAGAATTCACAGGTGTTCTTGCTAGTTTTGCTTGACGAAGTTTGTGCTGTAGCGCTAAAATTTATAGGACGGCTATTGATTAGCATATGAGACTCTCAATAGCTGTCTTTTTTATTCTCATGAAATTGTTTATGACAGGCCGCTCCGCCAATAGAGAAAGGCTGGAGGCCTATTCTAAAATATTTTAAGAAATGATGGGTTGAACATTGATATGAACTGGTTGGGACAATTACTAGGTAGCGATTGGGAGATCTTCCCCGCCGGAGGAGCTACAGGAGATGCATATTATGCGAAACATAACGGCCAACAGCTTTTTTTAAAACGTAATAGCTCGCCCTTTTTAGCCGTGTTATCCGCCGAAGGCATTGTTCCGAAGCTGGTTTGGACGAAACGGATGGAAAACGGGGACGTCATTACGGCTCAGCATTGGATGGCGGGCAGGGAGCTGAAGGCAAAGGATATGAGCGGACGCCCGGTGGCTGAGCTGCTCCGCAAAATCCACACATCAAAAGCTTTGCTCGACATGCTGAAAAGATTGGGAAAAGAACCGCTTGATCCGGGCGCCCTTTTGTCGCAGCTGAAGCAGGCCGTCTTTGCCGTGCGGCAATTTTCGCCGCTTATTCAGGAAGGCCTTGCTTATTTGGAAGCTCATGTGGATCAGGTGCAATTCGGTGAAAAAGTCGTTTGCCATTGTGATGTGAATCATAATAACTGGCTTCTGTCTGAAGACAACCAGCTGTATTTAATAGATTGGGACGGCGCCATGATAGCCGATCCGGCCATGGATCTCGGCCCTTTATTGTATCATTACGTCGAAGAGCCAGCGTGGGACAGCTGGCTTGGGATGTACGGCATGAAGCTCACGGAAGGGCTTCGGCTGCGGATGGCGTGGTACATGTTATCGGAGACCATCACCTTCATCGCCTGGCACAAATCAAAAGGAAACGACAAAGCGTATCATGATGCCATGGAAGAGCTTCATGCCCTGATGAAGCGGATTGTCAAGTAGTCAGGAGTACGAATCCATCTGCTCCACCCATTGGGACAAATGGTTTTGGTGCTCCTGAATATGCGTGTCGATGGAATCGGCCGTGATGCCGGACTGGCTGTAGCGGTAGACATCCTCGAGCACGTTTTTTATATTTGAATCAAGCCCGGTGTTGGCCATCAGTGATTTGATGACGCGCTCCAGCTGTTCATACTCGGCAACCGTGCCGCAGCAATCCAATTGATGGTCGGCCAATATGTCCTTTAATAACCGGACCTGATGTTCGCTTGTTAAGCCCATGATTCATATACACATCCTTTCTGTGTCATACATTGTGCAAAGCGGTGCGGTTTTATGCATCACATGAGTGTTCCGGACCGGGGAGCCTCTTTTTTTATGCAGCCGGCGCCTTTAAAAGGCGCTTGCGGCTCTTTATGTTTCATGATATGTTGTTACTCGAAATTATAGATAGAGGTGTCAATCATATGAGAATGCGCCATAAACCTTGGGCGAATGATTTTCTGGCAGAAAACGCTGACATCGCCATCAGTGATCCGGCCCAGTATAAAGGGCGGTGGAACACGGTCTTTGGCAATGACAACCCGATCCATATTGAAGTCGGTACGGGAAAAGGGCAGTTCATTTCAGGAATGGCCAAGCAGAATCCGGATATCAACTATATTGGGATTGAGCTGTTTAAAAGCGTCATCGTCACTGCCGTCCAAAAAGTTAAGGACAGCGGGGCTCACAATGTCCGTTTGTTAAATATAGACGCGGAAACACTGAATGACGTATTTGAACGGGGAGAAATCAAGCGCGTATATTTAAACTTTTCTGACCCGTGGCCGAAAAACCGTCACGAAAAGCGCCGTTTAACATTTAAAACGTTCTTGAAAAAATACGAAGAAGTGATGGGCGAAACAGGTGAGATTCATTTTAAAACCGATAACCGCGGTTTATTCGAATACTCTCTGAAAAGCTTTTCCGAATACGGCCTGCTTCTGACGGAAGTCAGCCTTGATCTGCACAACAGCGATCCGAAGGGCAATATTATGACAGAATACGAAGAAAAATTCTCCGCGCTCGGCCAGCCGATTTACCGGGCCGAAGTTGAATGGAGAACAAAAGACAGACTCTGATGCGGGAGTCTGTTTTTTTATGCCGCCATTTGCTACCATTACATCAGGAGGGATCAAGATGGAGACATTGAATATTGGGAATATTTCATTAACATGGCTGGACGGCGGTGTAACGCATATGGACGGCGGAGCGATGTTCGGCGTTGTCCCGAAGCCTTTATGGTCGAGAAAATACCCCGTAAATGACAAAAACCAGATTGAATTAAGAACAGACCCGATCCTCATCAGAACAAACGGCCTGAATATATTGGTTGACGCGGGTATCGGCAGAGGGAAATTCTCTGATAAACAAAAAAGGAATTACGGCGTAACACAGGAATCCAATCTGAAACAATCTCTTCGTGAACTCGGGCTTTCCTGTGAGGACATTCATATTGCCGCGATGACCCATCTTCATTTTGACCATGCAAGCGGCCTGACGGAGTACAGCGGAGAGGAGCTTGTCTCTGTTTTCCCGAATGCCCGCATTATCACTTCTGCGACAGAGTGGCGCGAAATGAGAAATCCTAATATCAGATCGAAAAATACATATTGGAGAGAAAATTGGGAGGCGGTACAAGATCAGGTCGAAACCTTTGAGAACGAGTATCAGCTGACAGAAGGCATTACGATGCACCACACCGGCGGCCACAGCGACGGCCACAGCGTTATCGTCTTAGAAGACGGAGGGGAGACGGCTGTGCATTTTGCCGACCTGATGCCGACGAACGCGCATAAAAATCCGTTATGGGTGCTGGCCTATGATGATTATCCGATGACCTCCATTCCGCAAAAGCAGAAATGGCAGACGTTCGCGGCAGAAAAAGACGCCTGGCTGATTTTCTATCACGACGCGATTTACAGAGCGGTAAAATGGGGCGAAGACGGCGAAGTGGCTGCATCTGTCAAACGGGAGAAAAAATAAGCGGATCGATGATTTACCTGTATGAATTTCGGGAATAAAAGCAAACCTAAGACAAATTGCTTTGAAAGGAAGAGACAGGTGAATCAATTTCAAGTGACGAAAGATGGAGAAATCAAAACAACTCTGCGCGGATTAGAAGTGCTTTCTACGCCTTTTTTAAATAAAGGGGTGGCCTTTACACAGGAGGAAAGAAAGGAACTCGGGCTCGAGGGATTTCTGCCGCCGAAAGTATTGACAATCGAAGAGCAGGCGAGGCGGGCCTACGAACAATTCAGTTCGCAGCCTGATGAGCTGAGCAAAAATGTCTACTTGACCGCTCTCCATGACCGGAATGAAACGTTATTTTACAGGCTGTTAAATGATCATTTAGGCGAAATGCTGCCGATCGTATATACGCCGACCGTCGGCACCGCGATCCAGCGTTACAGCCACGAGTACAGAAAACCCCGCGGTCTGTATTTGTCAATAGATGATCCTGAGGGAATGCGCGCCGCATTTCAGCAGTTCGGAAAAAATGAAAACATTGACTTAATCGTTGCCACAGATGCGGAGGGCATTCTGGGAATCGGTGACTGGGGCGTCGGCGGCATCGCCATTTCTGTCGGAAAACTCGCGGTGTATACGGCGGCGGCCGGAATTGATCCGTCACGAGTGCTTGCGGTCGTATTGGACGCGGGGACAAATCAGGAAAGCCTCTTAAATGACCCGCTTTACGTCGGAAACCAGCATTCAAGAGTACGCGGCGAGAAATATGACCGCTTTATTGATGAGTATGTCTCGCTTGCCCGGGAAACATTCCCGAATGCGCTGCTTCATTGGGAGGATTTCGGTACGGCTAACGCCCGCGGCATATTAAAACGGTATAAAGATAAAGTCTGTACGTTTAACGATGACATTCAAGGAACGGGCGCGGTATCGCTTGCAGCTGTTTTAGCGTGTGCGAAAGCATCAAAAGTGCCTTTAAAAGAGCATAAAGTCGTCGTCTTCGGCGCGGGAACGGCCGGGATCGGAATTGCTGAGCAACTGCGTGAAGCCATGGTGCATGACGGATTAAGCGAAGAAGAATCCTACAGCCATTTTTGGTGTATCGACAGAAACGGATTGTTAACGGATGATATGAAGGACTTGCGTGATTTTCAGGTTCCGTACGCTCGCCCTGCTGATGAAGTGAAAGAGTACGGCCGCAGCGGTGAAGGCGGATCAATTGATCTGGCGGAGACGGTGCGTCAGGCCAAGCCGACGATTCTGATCGGCACATCCACCGTATCAGGCGCATTTACGGAAGAAATCGTCAAAGAAATGGCCTCGCATGTCAAACGGCCCGCTATTTTGCCGATGTCAAACCCGACGACATTATCAGAAGCAAAACCTGAAGATTTAATTAAATGGACGGAAGGCCGCGCGCTTGTCACTACGGGAAGTCCATTCCCGCCTGTTGCGTATAACGGCGTTACCTACCATATCGGACAGGCGAATAACGCGCTCGTATTCCCGGGACTCGGGCTCGGAACGATTGTGACGAAAGCAAGGCTCATTACGGACAATATGTTCGTTGCCTGCGCGAATGCCATCGCCGGTATGGTGGACGTCGGCAAGCCCGGTGCGCCGATGCTTCCGAAAGTGGAGGATCTCAGGACGGTATCGGCAACCGTGGCGGTAGCCGTAGCGAAAGCAGCCATTCAGGACGGTGTAGCGGAAACGGAACCCGAGGATCTGATCCAAGCGGTGCAGGACGCGATGTGGCACCCCGTATATAAACGAATTCGGCCGATGTAACCGAATAAAGCCCAAAACGCTGATGGTTTTGGGCTTTATTTTTTGCTTGTCCGAATTATGAGGCGACAGAATCAATGACATCGACAATCTGGCCTGTTTTTGCATTGACCATAACTTCATATTGCTCCAGTTCGCCGAATGCCGAACGTGTCACGCCGGTTTTGTATACTTGGATGGTTTCTCCGTTTACCTGGTAGGGCTCGGGCTCTGTGTAAATCCATGATCCGTCTATCGGCCCGCGCTGTTTAAAAGCCGCTTTCACGATACGGAGCGCTTTTTCTGAAGAGATATAAGGTTTCATCGCATACTTTTTCACTGCGATGGCAGCGCATAATCCGACTCCTGCACCTAAGAGAAAATGACGTAATTTCAATATGAAGCACCTCCATTTATGTCGTAGTTTTTATTATACAGAAGATGCCAGACGGTGTTAAGTAAAGCGGCGGTTTTACAGCCCATTCAATCTGAGCGCTTGGAAAACGGTTGTTTTTCTAATAAAATAAAAGCATTACATAGAAATGAGGGGAAAATATGAATGAGGAAACGAAAACGCTTTTCCGGACGCTGACGCAGCTTCCCGGCGCACCGGGAAATGAACATCAGGTCCGCTCCTTTATGAAACGGGAGCTTGCGAAATATGCGGATGACATCGTGCAGGACAGACTCGGAAGTGTTTTCGGAGTAAGGCGCGGCGCTGAAGATGCGCCGACCGTTATGGTAGCCGGCCATATGGATGAAGTCGGGTTTATGGTAACGCAGATTACGGATAACGGCATGCTGAGATTTCAGACGCTAGGCGGCTGGTGGAGCCAGGTGCTGCTTGCCCAGCGCGTCGAGGTGCAGACGGATAACGGACCGATTATCGGCGTCATCTCAAGCATCCCGCCCCACATTTTAACAGATGCCCAGCGCGCAAAGCCGATGGAGATCAAAAATATGATGATTGATATCGGTGCCGATGACAGAGAGGACGCGGTCAAAATGGGGATCAGACCGGGACAGCAGGTCGTGCCGGTCTGCCCGTTCACCCCGATGGCCAACGAGAAGAAAATATTGTCCAAAGCGTGGGATAACCGCTACGGCTGCGGGTTAAGCATTGAATTATTAAAAGAGCTGCAAGGAAAAGACCTGCCGAACAATCTGTACGCCGGGGCCACCGTTCAGGAGGAAGTCGGCTTGAGAGGGGCGCAGACAGCGGCCAACATGATTCAGCCTGATCTCTTTTTCGCGCTTGATGCCAGCCCGGCAAATGATATGAGCGGCGATAAGGAGCTGTTCGGCCGTCTCGGCGAGGGGGTGCTGCTCCGCATTCTCGACAGAACGACGGTCATGCACCGCGGGATGAGAGAGTTCGTCCTTGATATGGCGGAAACGCACAATATCCCTTATCAATATTTCGCTTCAGGCGGGGGAACGGATGCCGGACGGGTCCACATATCAAACAGCGGGGTTCCGTCTGCCGTCATCGGCATTTGTTCAAGATACATTCATACAAATGCCGCTATCATCCATGTCGATGATTATGCCGCGGCGAAAGAAATGCTCATTAAGCTGGTCATGGCGAGTGACAAACAGACGGTCGAAACGATCAGAGAAAATGTGTAAAAAAATAAGCAGTCAATAAGTCCTTTTGAATACTTATTGACTGCTGTTTTTACATGATGCCAGGTAACACATATTGCTTCTCAATATTATTATCAAAATTGTTCCAATTCAAGCATTGAGATGAGTAGCGATTTCACAAAGTCGAGTGACATTTTCATTTTTTATTTGTTCTGCAAGGAGGTATGTTTATGACAAAAAAGACAAACATAAAATTTCCTCTTGTCTCTAACTATCTTCCTCTTGATCTGATTAATACTGAGGTGGTGAGTTACGGTAAACGTCATAATTTAATAAAGTCAAAAGAGGATCTTTTGGAATGGTTAAGGTTAATGGGGAAAGGAACCCCTTTTTTCAGTCAATTAACTTTAAAAAATGCACAAGATGAATTGTCCGCTGTGATGGTTGAGAAAATACTAAAGTTTCGATCAATACTAAGAGAAAATTTCGAGAAAATTGCAGATGGTGAAGAACCTGGAGAATCTTTTATCACTTTTTTAGAAAAAAAGATTGAATCGGCTCCATTTTCATATAAGATTCTCGATGCTAAACTTGCCCGTATTCCGATTGGGAAAATTGATGATGCAATTATATCGCTCATCGCTTATGAAGGTTTATCGCTTATATATACAAAAAAGATCAAGTTAATGAAGCGATGTGCTAATGAAGAATGTGTCTTATTATTCCTTGATAACACCGGAAGAAGAAAATGGTGTTCAATGAAGATATGCGGCAACAGAGAAAAGGTTTCCCGTCACCTTAAGAAAACATAAAACGAATTTCCTCTATTACATTGTGGTCGGAATAAATCTTGCACTTTATTTTAATGTCGAATCATCATATATAAATAAAAATTAATGAACAGCCTTATCTCATATTTTTTTGAGTAAGGCTGTTTGTCTTTTTTGAAAACAATTCATAAGAAAAACAAAAATATGATTTCATAAAACAACTCATTCGCAGCTAAAACCAAATGAACGTTTAAAGGATCACTTTTGAAGAGAAGAATGATCCATGAAGAGGGATGGATTGTAACCTTTAAATTATAACCTCTAAAAATGTTATTTACAGGTTAGTTAAGTTGATTTAAACTTAGTGAAAAGGAGGGGTTATATTGAAGATTGAGCAAACAGCAGAAAATCCACAAAGTAAAAAAGGATATTATTTCAAAAAAATGAAAGGAGGAGGAAAAAGTCCTTTAAAAGTAAATGTTAAAGATGCTTCAACAGGCTTATTAGGTGGTTTTATAACAATTTTAATCTTGTCATTGATAACCTATAAAACTGGATCTCTGTGGCTGATGGCGCCTTTTGGGGCAAGTTGTGTACTGGCTTTCGGAGCGTGGAATGCCCCTTTATCACAACCTAGAAATATTATTGGCGGACACTTCATCTCGACATTGACTGGACTTGTTATATATAATCTTCTTGGTTCTCATCCCTGGACATTGGCTTTAGGAGTGGGGCTAGCTATATTTTTTATGGCGGTTACAAAGACTACTCATCCACCTGCTGGAGCGGACCCTATTGTAGTTATTCAAGGGGCGTATGCTTGGAGCTATTTAGCTTTTCCGGTTTTTGTGGGATCTGTAATTATTGTTGCGGCAGCAGTTATTATTAATAACTTGCGAAATAATCGGCAGTATCCCACTTTTTGGTTTTAATCAATTTTGGCGATACGCATATGTATCCGTTATTGCGCAGATTTCGCTCTCCTTCCTTACATATAAAGAAAATAGTTTGAGGTTGAATAAAATCATTTATGAATGAAGTGGGTGTGGGAATCATTGATTGCGGACAAATTCTTTTGGGTTTCGAGAAAAGAGTCTGAATAGTAAGATTTGATACCATTCTATTGTAAATAGGTAAGCAGGACCGCATAAAGGCGGCCTGCTTATTCTGTTTCAAATAAATAAGAGAGTGCTTTCATCGCTTGATTGACGGTTTCGACCGTGATATTGGCTTTTCCGGAAAGCTCTTTCAGCGGATGATGAAGTTCTTTCGGACGGATGAGGATGAGCGGCTTTCCTTTTGCGATGGCATAAGAAGCATCCATCGCGGTATTCCACTGTTTATATTTCTCGCCAAACAGGGCGATCACAAAATCGGCTTTTTCCATCAGCACCTCTGTACGGAAATTGTTGATATCGGAAGCTCTGGCGTCTTTTAAAACAGAATCGGGCTGCACGCCCATAATCTCTTCTCCGATATTGTCTGAGCGTTCATGGTTTTCCATCGGGCCGACAAACGTAATCGGCAGGTCCAGCGCCGTTGCTTTTTGTTTGATCTCATCCCGCCAATCACTGTGGATTTCACCCGCTAAATACACGACAAGCTGCATCTTTTGCCCCTCCTTATGTACATATTCAGATTTTCGTACGGCTACAAGCAAAATGGTAAACGAAACTTGCTTGATAATGCAAATGAAATATGATAATGATATTGCATATAATTGGTCTTGCCGTAAACAGTCTGGTATGATCCAATTGGACAAACATCAGCATATAAAAACTCATAATCCAGATGGAGGAATAACAATGAAAAAGATTGAAAGCACGGAAGAATTGCAAAAAGCGGTACAAGACGATTGGGCGGTATTTATGTTTTCAGCGGATTGGTGCCCGGACTGCCGCTTTGTGGAGCCGTTTCTCCCTGAGCTGGAAGCGGACTTTCCTGAATTCACTTATTACTACGTAGACCGCGATCAATTTATTGATACATGCGCGGAATGGGAAATTTACGGCATTCCGAGCTTTGTTGTGTTTAACGGAGGAAAAGAAGTGAACCGCTTCGTCAGCAAAGACCGTAAAACAAAAGAAGAAATTGAGCAATTTTTAACCGATTCCCTTGCTAAAGCATAAAGGAGGCCACGGGCTTTGAAAATGACGTCAAGGAAGCTGGCGGATTTATTAAAACAGCGCCTGCAGCACGAGAACCGATCCTTCTTTTTTGACAGAGAAAAAGACACCCTACGTGTTGAGGATCAAACGACCAAAAAAGGCATCACATTGGAGCTCCCGCCGATCATTGCGAAGTGGGAGACGAAAAAAGAAGAAGCGATCGACGAAATTGTCTACTATGTGTCAGAAGCGATGGACGCGATGGAAGGCAGCGGACAGGAGATGTCCGGAAAGGAAGCCGGAATCTATCCGGTCATCCGCTCCACATCATTTCCCGATCAAACGAGCGACGGCATTCCGCTCGTGTATGATGACCATACGGCCGAAACGAGAATCTACTACGCGCTTGACCTCGGTAAGACGTACCGCTTAATTGACAGCCGTATGCTCGAGAAAGAAAACTGGACAAAAGAACGGATCAGGGAGACGGCGTCATTCAATCTCCGCTCTCTTCCTTCGGTTGTGAAACAGGATACGGTTGCGGACAATTATTTTTATTTTTTCAGGGCGAATGACGGCTATGACGCCAGCCGGATTCTCAATGATTCGATTCTTCATGAATACAAGCAGGCCGCTGAAGGCGAATTGGCGATTTCCGTCCCGCATCAGGATGTATTAATACTTGCTGACATTCGAAATGAATCGGGTTATGATATTTTAGGGCAAATGTCCATGAGCTTCTTTGCAAGCGGCACGGTGCCGATTACGGCCCTTTCATTTCTGTATAATGAAGGCAGACTGGAACCTGTGTTTATCATGGCGAAAAGCCGGCCGAAAAAGGATTAGAAAGGATTTTTCTTATGAACGCTTTTTACAATAAAGAAGGTGTGGGAGATACGCTTCTGATCTCTCTTAAAGATGCGGCACGCGAAGAAATCGCCTATGAAAGAGAAGGCGATGTCATCAGAATTTTTAACAAAGAAACAAAAGAAACGACGGGCTTTAACATTTTTAACGTGTCTTCTTACTTACAGATTGAGGACAACGGCCCCGTCGCTTTGTCTGAGACATTCGTTCAGGATGTGAATGAAATACTGAACAGAAACGGCGTTTCAGAAACGCTGACGGTTGACCTTTCTCCGAAATTTGTTGTCGGTCACGTTGAATCGAAAGAAAAACATCCGAATGCGGATAAACTGAATATCTGCCAAGTGAATGTGGGAGAGGAAACCCTTCAAATCGTTTGCGGCGCGCCGAATGTGGACAAAGGACAAAAAGTCGTCGTCGCTAAAGTCGGCGCGGTAATGCCGAGCGGACTTGTGATTAAAGACGCTGAATTAAGAGGCGTTCCGTCAAGCGGCATGATCTGCTCCGCGAAAGAACTCGCTTTGCCGGATGCGCCGGCGGAAAAAGGGATTCTTGTTCTTGAAGACAGCCGCGAGGCCGGCGAAGCATTTCAATTCTAACTCCCATAAATAAGCGCACAGAATCGAATGATGTGAGAGAAAGCCGTTAAGCAGGCCTGCTTAACGGCTTTCTTCAGTTAGAAGCTTAATCTTTTCTGAGCCGCCCGGCAATGGTATACTAAATATCGTCCCAGACTACTAAAAAGGGAGTTAGAGAGTGATTAAACATGAGTTGGCTGAATAAATTTTTTGACTTATTTTTAGGTGAAAAAGAAGAAGAGCATGAAAGTGAACCGAACACGCATGCCCAAATCCCGAAACAGCAGATACCGGATCAGCCAGAAGGCAAATTAACGCGCATGGAAGATCCTAAAATATATTACGAATATCCGAAAGGGAATTTCCGCTTCCCCGTCGTTCCGGACGGCTATAAGCGAACGGAGCAAAACCAAAGACAGCGGGAAAGGCACGAACGCCGCCAGCCGTCCCGGGGTTATGCCGCCGGGCAGGAGCAAACCGAGCGGAAACAGCATACACATAAAGAGCCTGATACGGTGAAAAAGCCCTTTAAACCGTCATCGATTCCTTCACCGGTTTACGGCTTTCAATCTCAGCACAGCATAAAAAAAGCGCCTATTTCCGAAAAGCGGCGTGAAGAGAACGTAACATTGCTGTCAGAGGAGCAATTTGTTCCGCCAAAAGCCGGTCAGGAAACGGAAAAAGAGCCCGTCTTCACAACATCCGGCATAACAAAACAGACGAATGACCGGCCAGAACCGTTTGCGAAACAAGAAACGGAAGAAATCCAAGCTGCTAAAAAAGAGGAGCTTCACACCGAGGGTGAGAATGCAAAAGAGCAAGTGTTTGCAGCAGCAGAACCGCAGCAGACTGAAGAGCGGGAGCACACGGAAAGCGCGGAGTCTGCCGGCTTTACAGAAAAACAGGAGCATGAACAAACCCGCCCGCAGCCTATAATAGAGCCTGAGTATGAAGCATCCCGAACGGCTGACAACACAGAGGAACAAGCGGCGCCGCAGGAGGAATATCAAGAGCCTGAGCCGGAAAAAGCACCGCCTTTTGAAACCGCAGAAGAACCGGTGTATACATACACAGAACCCGGATACGATGAGGAAGTTCAGCCGCAGTCTGAAGACAAGCCCGAATCAGGTGAAACCGACGCGAAACAGGAAGCAGATGCTCAGCCTGAGTACAATGAAGCCGAGCGGCATTCAGATTCCGAGCCTGAACCTGCAAGCATCGAGACGGCCGATGCCCCGTCCCGGCCTGCCGAAGAAAAAACGGAGCATCGCGGAGAGCCTCAGCCTATGAAAAAAGCGGAGCGGCCGAAAGAGCGCAATGTTCCGTTTAACGTCATGATGCTTAAAAGCGATAAACACAAGCAGACGAAGACGCCGGAGGGCGGAGCGAGCTATGTCTTTCCGAATCTGTCGCTTCTGGACGTACCGCCGGCGCAAAGACATGACGACCAATCGTGGATTGAAGAACAGCGCGAGCTTTTAAACGTTACGCTGAAAAACTTTAATGTGCGCGCCCAAGTCGTTCATGTCACACAAGGCCCGTCCGTCACACGTTTTGAAGTGCATCCTGAGCCCGGAGTGAAAGTAAACAAAATTACAAACTTAGCAGATGATATTAAACTGAGCCTGTCTGCCAAGGATATTCGGATTGAGGCGCCGATCCCCGGTAAAAACACGATCGGCATTGAAGTTCCGAACCGCGTAAGCAAAGTCGTCGATTTACGGCAGATGATCAGAAGCGCCGCTTTCAGGACGAATCCGTCTCCGCTTACAGCCGCGCTCGGTGTCGATATTTCCGGAAACCCGGTCGTCATTGATTTGAAAAAGATGCCGCACGGGTTGATAGCTGGTGCGACAGGGTCGGGAAAAAGCGTCTGCATCAATACCATTTTGGTCAGTCTGCTTTATAAGGCGGATCCGAGTGATGTCAAAATGCTTCTGATTGATCCGAAAATGGTCGAGCTTGCGCCTTATAACCAAATTCCGCATTTGGTCAGCCCCGTCATCACGGACGCCAAAGCCGCGACCGCCGCGTTAAAATGGGTTGTGGAAGAGATGGAACGGCGATATGAACTGTTTGCCCATTCGGGTGTGAGAGATATCGGCCGCTTTAATGAATTAACCGCCGATCATAAGACAGGCGAAAAGCTCCCGTACCTCGTAGTGGTTATTGATGAGCTTGCCGATTTAATGATGGTCGCGCCGAACGATGTGGAAGAAAGCATTGCCAGAATCGCGCAGAAAGCGAGAGCCTGCGGCATTCATCTGCTTGTCGCGACACAGCGTCCGTCTGTCGATGTCATTACCGGAATGATCAAGGCAAACATACCGACGAGGATTGCATTCTCCGTCTCAAGCCAGGTAGATTCCAGAACGATCATCGACATGGCGGGAGCGGAAAAGCTCCTCGGAAAAGGCGACATGCTGTACTGGGAAAACGGTACCGGAAAACCGGTGCGCCTGCAGGGCAACTTTGTATCCGACAGAGAAATTGACCGCGTCGTCTCTCATGTCAGAAAGCAGCTGCCGCCTTCTTATTTGTTTGAACAGGAAGAACTGATCAGGCAGGGAACCGCCCTCAAGGAAGAAGACGAACTGTTTCCTGAGGCGTGCCAATTCGTCGTGGAGCAAAACAGCGCCAGCACCTCAAGCCTTCAAAGAAGGTTCAGAATCGGTTATAACCGCGCCGCGAGGCTGATTGACATGATGGAAGCCGAAGGTATGATCTCAGAAGCGAAGGGCAGCAAACCCCGTGAAGTGCTGATTACGGCCGCTGACATTGCTCAAGAATAAGAATATCGTTCATTTTTCTCACAAACATGGTATGATAGTGGATGGACCATCAAAACTGCATCACTGTCACGCGCTGAAATATCATGCGGCAGGTTTAATCAAAAAGAAAGTTACAGATACTGACGATAACGTAAAAATAAATGGAAGCGCCGCTGTGCGGGCTTTTCGCCCGCGGCGGTCGCAAAATGAAATGAGCGTCATATACTGGGGAACAGATAGACGTTTGTTGGAGGTACGATTATGACTGTTTATCATTTTGTTGGAATAAAAGGGACAGGTATGAGCCCGCTTGCTCAAATCCTGCATGATACAGGGTATCAGGTGCAGGGATCGGATATCGAGAAGCAGATTTTCACTCAGGCTGCCCTTGAAAAAAGAAATATCCCGATCTATCCGTTCAGCGCCGATAACATCAAACCCGGCTTAACGGTAATCGCCGGAAACGCATTCCCTGATTCTCATCCGGAAATCGCAAAGGCGCTCGCTGAAGGGATTCCTGTCATCAGATATCATAAATTTTTAGCTGAATATATGAAAAAATATACAAGTGTCGCGGTAACGGGCGCACACGGCAAGACGTCCACAACGGGCCTCTTGGCACACGTGATGCAGCAGGCGAAGCCGACTTCGTTTCTTATCGGGGACGGGACGGGCAGAGGAAATGAAAGCAGCGAATACTTTGTATTTGAAGCCTGCGAGTACCGCCGTCATTTCTTAAGCTATCAGCCTGATTATGCGATTATGACGAATATTGATTTTGACCACCCTGATTATTTCGCCAACATTGACGATGTGTTTGATGCTTTCCAAAACATGGCGCTTCAAGTCAACAAAGGCATCATTGCCTGCGGTGATGACGAGTACCTGCCGAAAATTCACGCCAATGTGCCTGTCGTGTATTACGGCACGGGAGAAGAAAACGATTTTCAAGCGAGAAACATCGTAAAAAATACGGAAGGCACGACATTTGACGTCTTTGTCCGCAATACGTTTTACGATACGTTCTACATCCCGGCATACGGCCATCACAATGTCCTCAATTCCTTAGCGGTCATTGCGCTCTGCCACTATGAAGAGATAGACGTGAACATGATTAAGCTCGGACTTGAATCATTCGGCGGCGTCAAACGCAGATTCAATGAAAAAGTGATCGGCAGCCAGGTACTGATCGACGACTACGCCCACCATCCGACTGAAATCAAAGTCACGATTGAGGCGGCGCGCCAAAAATATCCCGAACGTGAAATCATCGCGGTATTTCAGCCGCATACGTTTACACGGACGCAATCATTCCTGGATGAATTCGCAGAAAGCTTAAGCGCGTCCGACCGCGTGTATCTGTGTGACATTTTCGGCTCTGCCCGCGAGAACGTCGGCAAGCTCACGATCACGGATCTTCAGGAAAAAATCGATAACGCAGAACTCATCGAAGAAAATGACACATCCGTGTTAAAAGCGCATGAAGACGCAGTGCTGATCTTCATGGGCGCCGGAGACATTCAAAAATATATGAGAGCCTATGAAAACGTCATAGCGTAACGAAAAAGCAGTGGGGCTCTCACTGCTTTTTTGTGCGTGCTGCAAAGGGATTTACCGAGAAACGGAGAAATAGTATACATACAGATCTTTCATATATGTTTATCATTTTAAGAATTGGGTATATACCACTATATCCTGCATTAAGGAGGTATTAGATGATCATCATTCTTTACTTAAGCGTCGCACTCATTGCCGTTGCATTTCTCATCCTCGTCATCTATCTGTCCAAAACATTAAAGTCCGTGCAGATGACCTTAACAAACGTTGCCTCGACTTTAGACGGCCTTGAAGGGCAGATGAAAGGCATTACCGCAGAGACAACCGAGCTGTTACATAAGACAAACCGTCTCGCGGAAGACATTCAGGAAAAATCAGAGAAATTAAATACGGTTGTCCATGCTGTCCAGGAAGTGGGAACTTCCGTCCAGCAGTTTAATACATCCATAAAGCAGGCAGCAGGTTCCGTTACGGCCTCTGTAAGAGAGAATCAGGATAAGATCAGTCAGGTTGTCACCTGGAGCCAGGCCGCTATGGAAATATGGGACAAGTGGAAGCAAAAGAAAAAAACATCGCTTTAATCATAAGAAAAATCCACTAAGGAGGAATCATAATGAGCAAAGATGGAATCAATAGTAAGGATTTTTTAATCGGAACGCTGATCGGGGGAATTATCGGCGCGACAACGGCGTTGTTTCTGGCGCCTAAATCAGGTAAGGAGCTGCGCGACGATCTCGGCAGTCAGGCTTCTGCGTTAAAGGATAAGACGGACAGAATGACGGCCGACGCGAAAGAAAAAGGCTCTCAATATGTCAGCATCGCCAAAGACAAAACATCTAATATCACCCAGCTGGTAGCCGATCAGTCAGGCCAGATTATGAATAAAGTGAAGGATTTAAAAGACCGTTCTAAGAGCACACTAACCGAGAAAGCCGAAGAGACGAGAAGCGAAATGCAGGACACGGCCCAAAGCATCAAGGCCGAAGCAGAAGACGCCGGGGAAAAAGCCGGTCAGGCAAATCGCTGATCTTCAATAAGGAGAGATAACCGACATGACAAAACAGCTGATATCGTCTGAAGAAGAGTTCAAAAATGCCGCTGAGAAAGAAAACACGTTCGTGTTTTTGAAACACAGCACAACCTGCCCGATCAGCCAAGCCGCGTTTCAGGAGTTTGACGCCTTTGCATCGGAGCATTCGGAAGTGCCTTCTTATTACCTGCAGGTGCAGGACAGCCGACCGCTTTCAAACTATATCGCCGAGACATACGGCGTGAAACATGAAAGCCCGCAAGTATTCGTCATTACAAACGGCGAAGTGAAATGGCACGCGTCTCATTCACAAATCACAAAAAACGCAATAGAGCAGCACCTTTCATAATTGCTGGCCGCCGGTTGATACCGGCGGTTTTTTTTTTGAAAAAAACTATTGATCATTTCAGCCGGATCATGTAGGATATCAATATACGTTACTTCAACGCATAAAAGCTTAAAAGCGTTTTGGTGATAAAGTAAAATGTGAAAAAATTTATTATTTCATATTCCTATTTTCGCATAACTGTAGTAAGATGCATGTTAACCATTAAAATAAAACATAGCATAGAAGGGATGAAAAAGATGAGCAACAAGGAATTAGAGAGCCTAAGACAGCAGGCAGACGCACTAAACTTAGAAATCCTTAAATTAATCAATGAACGCGGAGCCGTTGTAAAAGAAATCGGTAAAGCAAAGGAAGCACAGGGTGTCAACCGATTTGACCCTGTCAGAGAGCGTACAATGCTTAACCGCATTATTGAAAGCAATGACGGCCCATTTGAAAACTCAACGATCCAGCATATTTTCAAAGAAATTTTCAAAGCCGGACTTGAACTTCAAGAAGAGGATCACAGCAAAGCGTTGCTCGTCTCCCGGAAGAAAAAAGCAGAAGATACGATCGTTGATATTAAAGGTGAAAAAATCGGTGACGGCGATCAGAGATTCATCGTCGGACCTTGTGCCGTAGAAAGCTATGAGCAGGTTGCCGAAGTAGCGGCCGCAGCGAAAAAACAAGGCATTAAAATCCTGCGCGGAGGCGCGTTTAAACCCCGCACAAGCCCGTATGATTTTCAAGGTCTCGGCGTAGAAGGCCTGCAAATTCTTAAACGCGTCGCTGATGAATATGACCTCGCGGTGATCAGTGAAATCGTAACGCCCGCCCACATTGAGCAAGCGATTGATTACATTGACGTCATTCAGATCGGCGCGCGGAACATGCAAAACTTTGAATTGCTGAAAGCGGCCGGCTCCGTTAAAAAGCCGGTATTGTTAAAACGCGGTCTTGCCGCAACAATTTCAGAGTTCATCAATGCAGCTGAATACATCATGTCACAAGGAAACGACCAAATCATTCTTTGTGAGCGCGGAATCAGAACGTACGAAACGGCAACGAGAAACACACTCGACATTTCTGCCGTGCCGATTTTGAAACAGGAAACTCACTTGCCGGTGTTTGTTGACGTCACACACTCAACAGGACGCCGCGATCTCCTGCTTCCGACAGCAAAAGCGGCGCTTGCGATCGGCGCTGACGGCGTGATGGCCGAAGTTCACCCTGATCCTTCCGTTGCCCTTTCAGACTCTGCGCAGCAGATGGATATACCTGAATTCGAGAAATGGCTGAACGAATTAAAGCCAATGCTGAAAGTAAAAGCATAATACAACGTTCCGCTCTTTAAAGGCCGCCTCGCGCGGCTTTTTTTTCGTATCTTCATTTTATTTAATTATAAAATGAAAGTGAACGTTTTCATCACTGGGAAAAACGTGTATAATTTCATGAGAGATATTTAAATTTGATGAATAATGAAAAATAATGTACACTACTGACTTACGCTTACAATCATAAACGACAGAATGCGAAATCGTACGACATTTCTTTACATAAAGTGTTTATGCTATAGATAAGGATAAGTGTATCCAGTAAAAGGAGTGGTTTCAGTGAGCAACATTACGATATACGATGTGGCCAGAGAAGCAAATGTCAGTATGGCAACTGTTTCCCGCGTCGTGAACGGCAACCCGAATGTAAAACCGACGACCAGAAAAAAAGTATTGGAAGCCATTGACCGGCTCGGCTACCGCCCGAACGCGGTGGCAAGAGGGCTTGCAAGCAAAAAAACGACAACGGTCGGCGTCATCATCCCTGATATCTCAAGCATTTTCTACTCGGAACTTGCGCGTGGAATTGAAGATATCGCGACGATGTACAAATATAATATTATTTTAAGCAACTCGGACCAAAATCTTGAGAAAGAACTGCATCTGTTAAATACGATGCTCGGCAAACAAGTGGACGGTATCGTATTTATGGGCGGCAACATTACGGACGAGCATGTCGAAGAATTTAAGCGCTCTCCTGTGCCGATCGTCTTGGCGGCATCAGTGGAAGAACAGGGCGAGACGCCTTCTGTCGCTATTGATTATGAACAGGCGATTTATGATGCCGTTAAGCTTTTCATTGATAAAGGGCATCGCGATATCGCATTCGTCTCCGGACCGATGCAAGAGCCGATCAACCGTTCGAAAAAACTGCAAGGGTACAAACGGGCGCTTGAAGAAGCGGCGATTCCGTTTAACGAGCAATTCGTAGCGGAAGGCGATTACACCTATGATTCCGGTATGGAGGCGCTTCAAAGCTTGATGGGCCTTGACCGGAAACCGACGGCGATTCTTTCTGCGACGGATGAAATGGCCCTCGGCATTATCCATGCGGCCCAAGATCAAGGTCTTTCGATTCCTGATGATCTTGATATTATCGGTTTTGACAATACGAGATTGAGCCTGATGGTCCGCCCTCAGCTTTCAACAGTCGTGCAGCCTACGTACGATATCGGCGCCGTGGCGATGAGACTTTTGACAAAACTGATGAACAAAGAGCCGGTTGAAGAGCATATCGTCGAATTGCCTCACCGCATCGAATTAAGACAATCAACCAAGTCATAAAAAAACGGAAAAGCAAGCTTCACTCTGAGGGGTGGAATCTTGCTTTTTTACTTGAGTAAGGAGAAGATATGAAACGTTTTGATTATCTGACGCCCGTTGGCTTTATGTTAGGCTGTATTATTGTCGCAATCGGTATTCTGTCAGGGACGGGACTGGCGGGAATCAGTTCATTTTTAGATCTGACTTCTTTTTTAATCGTCACAGGCGGCCTTGCTGCGGCGATCTTTATCAGTTTTCCGCCGAGGGATTTAAAGAAAACCCCTTCTGTTCTGAAACAGGTATTCTCCCGTCAGGATGACAATGTGAAAGAGCTTGTCAGAGTATTTGTCAGCCTTTCGGAGCAGGCGCGCAGGCAGGGGCTGCTGTCTCTGGATGACCAGGCGCGTGAGATCAAGGATCCGTTTTTAAAAAAAGGGCTTTTGCTTGCGATTGACGGCTGGGACGAGGAAACGATCCGGCTGGTGATGGATTCTGAGATCGCCGCGATGGAAGAAAGACACAGAAAAGGAAGACGCGTTTTTGAAAAAGCCGGTGATTTCGCACCCGCCTGGGGAATGATCGGGACGCTCGTCGGACTCGTTCTCATGCTTAAAAACTTAAATGACCCGCATACCCTCGGACCGAACATGGCCGTTGCGCTATTGACGACGCTGTACGGAGCGCTGCTTGCCAACTTGGTATTTATCCCAATCGCGGCAAAGCTTGAAGAAAAAACGGAAAGTGAAATTTTCATCAAACAGGTCATGATCGAAGGGGTTGTCGGCATCCAATCGGGCAAAAATCCCCGCAACCTCGAAAGTCAGCTCGTCGTCTTCAGCTCAAGAGAAGACTGGCGTAAAGGACAGCCTGCGAACAAGAAAAAGGGCGCTGTCCATGAAGCTTAGATTAGAGCGTTTTGAAAGAAGAAACAAACCGGAACATTCCGGCGGTTCACCGAGATGGATGGTGACGTTCGCTGACTTGATCACGCTCATTCTCGTGTTCTTTATATTGCTTTTTTCGATGTCGCAAATAGACGCGGAAAAATTTCAATCTGCCGTTTCATCGATTCATACAAACGGCAGCGGGGGTGAACCGGCGTCATCAGACAAAGCAAACGAAAATAAAGAACAGGATTTGCTGTTACAAAATGTGAAGACATACATAAAAGCGCATCATTTGAGTTCGAAATTGACGGCGAAGCGCGATGAGCGCGGAGTGGTCCTTGTGCTGCAGGAGGCCGTTCTGTTTCAGACAGGAAAAGCGGATGTGCTGAAAAACGCCGAGCCGGTTCTGCATCAGATCGCGGTACTTTTAAAAACAATTCCGAATGACATACAGGTAGAAGGCCATACGGACAGCCGCCGGATTTCCACCTATCAATTTCCGTCAAATTGGGAGCTGTCGTCTGCAAGAGCGGCGAGTGTGATCCGGTATTTTACCGCGAATGAAGACTTTTCCGCCAAACGGTTTATCTCTGCCGGGTATGCGGATACGAAACCTGTGAAGGACAACAAAAGTCCCGGACATATGAAAGAAAACCGCCGTGTAGAAATTGTGATCAAAAAAACGACCTCCTCATAAGGTCGTTTTTTATTTTGTTTTATACCGCTGCTCAGACCGGATGGCAAAAAGTGCTTTTTCCACGGTTTGGGCATTTTTTTCTGAAATTTCTTCTTTGCGGGGAATCGGAGGATATAATTGTTCAGGGTCACTCCAAAAAGCGGGCAACGTGCAGGGGGAGTGCCTCTGCCATTTATCGATCCATTTCTGCGGTATGCGCTCCCCGGGATCAATCCCTTTCATCTCAAGCCAAATACGGCTCCACGCTCTCGGGACGACTCTCCAAATATCGTATCCGCCGCCGCCGACCGCAATCCATCTGCCGCTGCAATATTGATGGGCTAATGAATGAGCGAGCCGCGGGATCTCCTGATAAATGGAGATTGTATTGGACAGGTGTGTCAACGGGTCGTAATAATGGGCGTCCGCACCGTTTTGGGTAAGAATCACATCCGGTTTAAAAAAAGCCGCGATTTCTGAGGCGGCCGTTTTGTAAGCGTGAAGAAAGGAATCGTCCTCTGTGAAAGCGTCCAGCGGAATGTTAAAAGAATAGCCGTAGCCTTGCCCGCTTCCTTTTTCCAGTACCTGTCCCGTCCCGGGAAATAAATAACGCCCGGTCTCGTGAAAAGATACAGTGCAGACATCAGACCTGTCGTAAAACGTAAATTGAACGCCGTCGCCGTGATGAGCGTCTGTATCAATGTATAGCACTTTTGCCCCGTAGTTCTTCTGGATGTATTGGATGGCCACGGCGCTGTCATTATAGATACAAAAGCCTGAGGCCCTGCCGCGGAAGCCGTGGTGAAGGCCGCCTCCTAAATTGCAGGCGTGCCTAGCTTGTCCCGTCATGACATAATCAGCCGCCGTTAAGGTGCCGCCCACCAGAAGTGACGCGGCATCATGCATGCCGGCAAAAACGGGAGTGTCTTCCGTTCCGAGACCGTAGCTTTCTCCTTCCGCGGCAGGGAGCCGGCCCGCACCCGCTAGTTCCACCGCCTGTATATAATCCTCCGTATGAACGAGAGCCAACTCTTCTTTAGCGGCCGTGCGCGGTGTGACGATATCTCCTTCGTCAAACGCATCCGCCGCCTGAAGCAGATCGTATGTTAAAAGCACGCGGCGCTGATTGAACGGATGTTCCTGATGAAATTGATACGTCTGATAAGAAGGCGAGTAAACAAAAACGCTGTCTCTCATGGCTGATCCCTCAAATGTTTCGGCCATAAGACATTGTATCCGGCTTCTTGAACGGCACGGATAAAAGGGAGCGGATTCATCGTCTTCACCCGGAAGACGAGAATGTTCGACCCGGCGGAATCATGGGGATAGACGAGCACACTCAGGATTTGCAGCTGAAGATCACGGCACATGCAGCTGAGATCAGCAAGGCTTTTTGTCATATCCGTCACCAGGATTTCCACCTGTGATCCCGGCTGGGCCGCGCCTGTCAGGCTGACGAAAGTCCGGAGCACGTCGGTTTTCGTTAAAATGCCCGTCAGCTTATGGTTTACCGTAATCGGCAGACAGCCGATGCCGTGCTCATAAAAGGAAGCGGATATTTCTTCTACAAAGTCAAGCGGATGGGCGCAGATGACATTCCGCTTCATAATGGTCTCCACTTTGTTTGTCAGAAACGCGCCGCGTTCCTTTTGTTCAAAGCTGCCGGGGCCGGCCTGTTTAATGTCTCTATCTGTGACAATACCGGTGACGTGCAGCTCGTCGTCGATGACAGGGAGATGGCGGATATGATATGCCTTCATTTTACGGACGGCTGTTTCAATGGAGTCGTGTTTTGAGACGGTGATGACGTCCCGTTTCATGATTTGTTCTGCAATCATCTTTTTATCCCCTTTGTATGTCAGTCAATACATAAATCGCTGATAAAAACGAAGCCTGTCGAACTGTTCAATTGACTCCTGACTGACGTGCCTGCCGATGCGGGCCATCAGACAATTGGCCGGGTGAGAGCTGATTTCCGGTTCATCCGTTGCGAACCAGACAAGACCCCCGGCATTCATCATCTTTTCCATGATCTTTCTGTATTCCCACACATCTTTTTTCATTCCTTTTAAATCCCAATGCCAGTAATATTCCGTCGTCATGATGATGTACCGTTCCATCTGTTCATCCATCATGCTGACTGTCAGCAGCGTTTTTCCGACAGAACAGCCCCTGTAGCCGGGAGCGACCTCGATCGCCCCGAGTTCAAGGAGGTCTTCCATATTTCCGTCAGACCACCGTTCAAGCGGATCAGGATATAAATACGTCACATAGCCGATAATCGTCTGTCCGTCCCTGGCGATAATGATCCGACCTTCAGGAAGCCCGGCGATCTCGATTAACGCTTTGTGCTGTTCATGAGGAAGGCGAAAGGCTGTCAGGCCTTCATGAAACTCATACTGTGCTAGGTCATCTGGAGGAACGGGCCCTTCTACTAAAAGAGGGCCGGCTGCTGTCTGAATTAATGAAGAATGGTACGTTTTATGATGTTTCACTGATTCACCGCCTGTCGGTTCTTAATAAAAACACATCTCTCTTAAGCATAACAAAATATAAAGCGTTTTCAATAGTGTTGTAATTTATATTTTAAAAATTGAGAAAACTGTGAACATCTACTATAATTAGTCTATAGATAAGCAAAGGGGGATGTTGCATGAATTTGAAAGCGTTGCCGGCGGAAAAGGGGAATTATCATCTGCGAAATTATGAGGAAACGTACCGCAGCTTCGATTGGAAAGAGGTCGAAGCGGAGTTTTCCTGGCATCAGACGGGGAAGCTGAATGCGGCGTATGAAGCAATTGACCGTCATGCCGAATCATTTGGAAAAAACAAAGTAGCGCTGTATTACAAGGACGCAAACCGGGATGAAAAATACACATTTAAAGAAATGATGGAGGAATCGAACCGGGCGGGAAATGTACTGAGACGGTATGGAAACGTGGAAAAAGGGGACCGCGTTTTTATTTTCATGCCGCGTTCGCCGGAGCTTTACTTTATCATGCTCGGCGCAATTAAAATCGGTGCGATCGCCGGTCCTTTATTTGAAGCGTTTATGGAAGGCGCCGTCAAAGACCGCCTCTTGAACAGCCAGGCAAAGGTTGTCGTGACGACACCTGAACTGGCCGAACGGATTCCGGCGGACAGCCTGCCCGACCTCGAGCATATTTTCATTGTCGGCGGCAGCAAAGAAGCGGGAGATAAAATCATCCATTATGATAAAGCGGCTGAGGGAGAAAGCACGAGACTTGATATTGAATGGATGGACAGAAGAGACGGCTACCTGCTTCACTACACATCAGGATCTACCGGAACGCCCAAAGGTGTGCTCCACGTTCATGAAGCCATGATTCAGCAATACCAGACCGGCAAGTGGGTGCTTGATCTTAAAGAAGACGATATTTACTGGTGCACTGCGGACCCGGGCTGGGTGACCGGGACGGTGTACGGGATATTTGCGCCGTGGCTGAACGGAGCGGCGAATGTGATCGTCGGCGGCAGATTCAGTCCGGAAAACTGGTACGGCACGATTGAGAAGCTCGGTGTCAGCGTCTGGTACAGCGCTCCGACGGCTTTCAGAATGCTTATGGGCGCCGGAGATGAAATGGCATCCAAATTTGACCTTACTTCACTTCGTCACGTCCTGAGTGTCGGAGAACCTTTGAACCCCGAGGTCATCAAGTGGGGACATAAAGTATTCGGCAAGCGCATCCACGACACATGGTGGATGACAGAAACGGGCGGTCAGCTCATCTGCAATTATCCTTGCATGGAGATCAAGCCGGGTTCAATGGGGAAACCGATTCCGGGAGTGGAAGCGGCGATCGTTGACAATCAGGGAAATGAGCTTCCGCCGTACCGAATGGGAAATCTCGCCATTAAAAAGGGCTGGCCGTCGATGATGGATTCCATTTGGAATAACAAAGAGAAATATGATTCTTATTTCATGCCGGGCGGCTGGTATGTTTCCGGAGATTCTGCTTATATGGATGAAGACGGTTATTTCTGGTTCCAAGGCAGAGTCGATGATGTCATCATGACATCCGGCGAGCGCGTCGGCCCGTTTGAAGTCGAAAGCAAACTTGTTGAACATCCGGCGATTGCCGAAGCCGGCGTTATCGGAAAGCCGGACCCTGTCCGGGGAGAAATTATTAAAGCGTTTATCGCGCTCAGAGAAGGGCATGAGCCATCCGATCAGCTGAAGGAGGACATTCGCCTCTTTGTAAAACAGGGGCTTGCCGCGCATGCCGCACCGCGGGAAATTGAATTCAAAGATAAACTTCCAAAAACACGGAGCGGAAAAATCATGAGACGTGTGCTGAAGGCATGGGAGCTGAACCTGCCGGCAGGCGACCTGTCCACAATGGAAGATTAAAGACGGCGTTGACATCGTATCTTATTTATGTTAAAAATGAGTAAGCTTCATACGAAAAGGTTTTGATTGAGACAAGTAGGGTATCTGATTGTTCAAGAGAGCTGATGGCCGGTGAAAATCAGCACATAAGATATGCCGAATACACTCATGAACCGCTTTTGCGAACAAAGCCATTCCAAGGCTTTCAGTAGTGAAAGAGCGGACACGGTCCGTTATCAAAAAGAGTGATAAAAGCTTTTTTTATGTTTTTATTAGTAGGGTGGTACCGCGATTATATCGTCCCTTCGTTTTAAACGAAGGGGCGTTTTTTATTTTCATAAACAAAGGAGCAGACAAAATGACTAACTTATTAGAGGATTTATCATTCCGCGGCTTAATCCAGCAAATGACGGATGAAGAAGGACTGAATAAACAGCTGAACGAAGAAAAAATCCGTTTATACTCAGGGTTTGACCCGACGGCTGACAGCCTGCACATCGGACACCTTCTGCCGATATTGACACTGCGCCGTTTCCAGCTTGCAGGCCACCATCCGATTGCGCTTGTAGGCGGCGCGACGGGACTGATCGGCGATCCGAGCGGCAAAAAAGCGGAGCGTACGTTAAATACTCAGGATATCGTTGTCGAATGGTCGCAAAAAATTAAAAATCAGCTTTCCCGATTTTTAGATTTCGAGGCCGGAGAAAACCCCGCTGTCATAGCGAACAACTTTGATTGGATCGGAAAGCTGAGCATTATTGAATTTCTCCGTGACGTCGGAAAGAACTTCGGAATTAACTACATGCTTGCGAAAGATACTGTAAGCTCAAGAATTGAAACCGGAATTTCTTACACAGAATTCAGCTACATGATCCTGCAATCCTACGATTTTCTGAATCTGTACAGAGAAAAGAACTGCAAACTCCAAATCGGAGGCAGTGACCAGTGGGGCAACATCACGGCCGGTCTTGAACTGATCAGAAAATCAGAAGAAGAAGGGGCGAAAGCTTTCGGTCTTACCATTCCGCTCGTCACAAAAGCTGACGGCACGAAATTCGGCAAAACGGAAGGCGGCGCCATTTGGCTTGATAAAGAAAAAACATCGCCGTACGAATTCTACCAGTTCTGGATCAATACAGATGACCGCGACGTCGTCAAATACTTAAAATACTTTACTTTCTTGTCAAAAGAGGAAATTGAAGCTTATGCTGAAAAAACGGAGACGGCTCCTGAGAAAAGAGAAGCGCAGAAACGTCTCGCCGAAGAGGTGACTGTTCTTGTACACGGCCGCGAAGCGCTTGAGCAGGCCGTTCATATCTCCCAGGCGCTATTCAGCGGCAATATTAAAGAGCTTTCCGCTCAAGACGTCAAGGTAGGATTTAAAGATGTACCTTCGTTTGAAAAAGACCGCTCTGAAGAACTGTCTTTAGTAGACGTGCTTGTGGAATCTAAATTGTCGCCTTCAAAACGGCAGGCCCGCGAAGACATTCAAAACGGAGCTGTTTACATTAACGGCGAGCGCCAGACGGACATCGGGCATCTTCTGACTGCGGAAGACCGCATTGAAGATCAATTTACCGTACTGCGCCGCGGAAAGAAAAAATACTTCCTGATCACGTACTGAAAATAAAAAGCAGTCCGGCCGCTCAATGCGGCAGGCTGCTTTTTTATGTTTTGTGAATACTGCACGGGGAAATGAGTACAGTACATAGTATAAGCAAAACAGGGAAGGGGTGCTGCGCCGTGAATTTCATGTTTACCATCGCAAAAGAAAGATTGCAGCGGGATCATTGGGAACAGCAGCAAAGCATAAATGCCGAAGCCAAAGCCGAGGAATCAGAGACGGAAGAAGAAAATCCGACATCATAAAGGGAAAGCCTCCATTCTGCGGAATGGAGGCTTTTGATTGTCACCATATCAGCCTGACGGCGGCCATCAGCACGACTCCTGTGATGACCGTGATGGATAAGCTTTTTGTCCGCATCGCGCAAAGCAATGTCGGGATGAGAACGATCATTGCTTTCCAATCAAAGGTCAGAGCGCTGTTTGTTTTCACAATCATGCTTTCCGTTACCAGAGCCGTCAAAATACAAAGCGGAATAAAGGAGAGCCATTTTAAAGCCAACTCAGGCATCTGAATGTTCCGGACAAATATAAACGGAACAATGCGCGGCACAAGTGTAACAATCATGCAGCCGAGTATAATCCAGATCATTTGTGTGCTGATGCTCATTTGTCCGTCACCACCCCGATCGTTGCCACAATCACGGTTGAGGCGATAACCGCGATGTGTGACGGGACGAAATACGATAACAAGACCATAAAAATGATCATATAGAGAATTAAGGAGAGGCTGTGCTTCAGCTTTTCCGAAGCGGACGACTGCAATTGCAGCACAAGCAGCGCCGCAAACATAGCGGGCAAAGCAAAGTCCAGGCCGAGCGCGTAAGGATCAGATATCCATTGTCCGAGAAGCCCGCCCATCACGCAGGAAATAACCCAGCACACGTAAGCGGTTATATTGAGACCGTTCATCCACTTATCGTATAACCTGCCGTTCTGAGCCGCTTTGTTCACCGCTACCCCGAAAGATTCGTCAGTAAGCAAAGCCCCGAAGCCGATATTTTTCGCCAAAGAGTATTTCGTGAAATACGGTGCGATGGTCAGGCTCAGCAGAAGGTGCCGCAGATTGACGATAAACGTCGTTAAAATAATGGCGGAAATCGGACTCCCGGAAACAAGGAGCGAGCAAATAATAAATTGGGCGGCGCCGGCATAGACACACAAAGATAACAAACAAATTTCAAGAATGCTTAGATGAGAGGCAACGCCAACGATGCCGAAAGCAAAACCGATGCTCATATAGCCCAGCAGCGTAGGCACACAATCCCGCACCCCCTGTAAAAACGTATCGTTCATTTCCCGGGAAACGGCGGTTTTTTGCACTTCTGTGTTAATCATTTTTTATACTCCTTTCATAGAGATTATAATGATAACGACTAATGAAAAAATCAAAGAAAATACGGTTCACATTTATATGAACCGATTTCCGGTGACGACATGAAATAACGAATGGTTTTGTTTCATCAGGCCCTCAACTTTTTCAGCCCCTACTTCTTTCACAAGCTCCGCGAACATCAGATCGTGCCTCATATATTCCATGGCCACGAGAACGAGAGCGGGATCTTCTGATTTAATGGCCCAGGCATTCGTCTGCGGAGAAAAATTGGCGATTAAGACTTCTTTATTATCGCGGGCAGCTATCGTTAATCTTCCGCCCATCCGTTTCTCCGCCACTTCAGGAGACATATTATGATTTGTCGTATTTCCGAGCTTCACTTCCGGAGGGCCGAACACAATCGAAAAGACGGGCAATTGTTCGGCGGCGCGTTTGTTAGCGGCTTCTTGAATAAAGGGAATCTGCTGTTCCCAGACAGACAGCCACAACTCTTCCTCGGCTTTTTCAATCATATCCTTCATCTCATTGATGACATGATCATTCGTGCTGATGCGGCGGATGACATTCATCTCCTGCTCGCTTTCCAGAGCCAATAACTTTTCCTCAAGGTAGCCGAATGAGCTCTCGAAATCGTGCCGGAGCCGGTCGATTAATTCCTTTCCGGCCAGCGGGGCATATGTAACCGGATCAGACGGCACAATATGGACAGCGCCTTTATCAACTAATTTCCCCAATACTTCATAGATCATTGAGCGGGGGACGCCTGACCTTTTGCTGATTTCATATCCGGTAACAGGCGAGTGTTTCAACAAGCCGATATATGCTTTACATTCATATTGAGAAAATCCAAACTTCTGTAATTCTTTCAGAACATCCTCCATAAACATCCTCCGTAGTGGTTATTCATGAAACTACTATAATGTAAGCGATTATATCTTGTCAATGGGACTTGAGTGCTGAAAGAAAGGTGCGCCTGTTTTGTCGCTTTCCAACTTAGTTTATGGTGAGTTACATGTATGGCTTTTGTGAAAAACGTTGCCGTAGACCCACACGAATGCCGTTTGATACGATAAATTCAAGAAGTTAAAAAGAGGAGGATCACGGTGGAAAACACCTCTAAAATCGCTTTTTTATCGGTTATAAGCAATTCCCTGGTCGTCATGCTCAAAATAGTGGTGGGGATAATAACCGGATCTGTCGCGATACTTTCTGAAGCCATTCATTCTTTTTTAGATTTGATCGCCGCCTTCATTGCCTTTATCTCCGTCAGGATTTCAAAAAAGCCGGCTGATACAGGGCATCCGTACGGTCATGGAAAAGTCGAGAATCTGTCGGGGACTATCGAGACGATTCTGATTTTTGCGGCAGGGATTTGGATGATATATGAATGCGTTCAAAAACTGGTCAACCCGGCGCCGGTTCATCTGCCCGTATTGGGCATTGTTGTGATGCTTGCGGGGGCTCTCATTAATTTGATCGTTTCGAAGTTCGTAAAAAGAGAAGCCGAAAAGGTTAATTCCGTGGCAATGAAATCAAATGCCCTGCATTTACTGACTGACGTGTACACATCATTAGGCGTAGCGGCAAGCCTTTTGGTCGTTACCGTAACGGAGTGGTACATACTTGATCCCATTATAGGTATGGTGCTGGCGGTGTATATCATATATGAAGCGTTTAAGTTAATGAAAGAAGCATTCCCGCCGCTGATTGATACCCGTTTGTCGGAAGAGGAAGAAAAAACAATTTTAAAGATTATTGAAACATTTCAACAGGAATTTATTGAAATTCACGATTTTCGTACAAGACGCTCCGGCCCGCAGGAGTATATTGATTTTCACCTGGTCGTAGCCTCTCACGTGACGATTAAAGACGTGCACGACCTGTGTGACCGCATTGAAAGGGATATTACGAATGAATTCAAACAAGCACAGGTAATGATTCACCCCGAGCCGGAGAGCGAGAGGAAGAAATAAATCGATCTTATGTTTGCGTTTGTTCCCGGCAAAAGGCCCGTTCCCACGGGTCTTTTTGTTGTATAAATGACTATTTCTCGCTCATATGAGAGAGAAGCTTATACACGTGAGGGGTTCATTTCATACGTTATGTTGTAAAGAAAAAGGGAGGTGAACAGAATTGAACGCTATTTCTGTTAAAGAAATTGAACATGGAGTTGCCGTTGCGGAAAGAGAAGGTTTAGGGGAGTATTTATACCAAGAACCGGTTTCTAAAAAATGTTCGCGCCGTTCCCGCAGCAGAAAACGGACACACCGTTCCCGCAGCAGAAGACGGACGCATCACCGGACACACCGTTCCCGCAGCAGAAGACGGAGCCATCACCGGACACACCGCTCCCGCAGCAGAAGACGGACGCATCACCGGACACACCGTTCCCGCAGCAGAAGACGGACGCATCGCCGGACACACCGTTCCCGCAGCAGACGGTCTCATCAAAAACGTACCCGCAAACGCTGTTTTAAATGCTGACTGCAGACTCTATTACAAGTAACGGGGATCTGCTATAATGGCAAGAGAACTGCATAAAAGATCCGGTATCATCATCTGCGGACACTGAACTGACAACATGGCGCTGTTTGTTCGTGTCCGTTTTTTATGTCAAAAAAGATGCCGGAGGATAAAAAGGAAGGGATGACGCCGAATGAAGCTGAATGAGGATTTTTATAACTCTGAAGGAAAGACAGTCTCTTTGCCAAACATAAGCAGCAAGCTTTTGCATATCACGGACAGCGGGCATATCAGCATTGACTTCATCAGCATAAGCAGGCTGCGGAAGGCTTCAAAAATCGCGATCTTAGGTGACAGCGTCGCCCGGGGGCTGCGTGCGGAATACGGCTTTGGTGACATTCTGAAAGACCGGACAAACGCTGAAATAACCAATCTGTCTGTCAGCGGCGTTAACATGAGCAACAACGGAAGCGGTAACATTTATCAGCAGGCGCTTAAAACAAAGGGACATGATGTCATCATTGTCCAGGGAACAGATGATGATTGGTGCAACCACATTCCCATCGGCACAGATGAAAAGGATATCACCACATTTTACGGAGGCTTCTGCCAAGTGATCCAGCAGCTGCGGAGCGGAAATAAAGGCGCGAGCATCATTGTGGTGACCCCAACGAGACAAGCAAAAATATCAAAAGGAAAAATCGTCCGCCGTGATACTGATAAAAATAAACTGGGCCTGAAGCTGGCTGACTATGTGAAAGCCCAAAAAGAAGCCTGCACACTCCTCTCTGTACCGTATGCCGACCTGTTTGATACAGATCTCATCGACCCGTATAATCCCGCTTTCCGCAGCATGTGCATGTCAGAAGGTCTTCATCCGAACGAGAAAGGGCATCAAATCATATTTCAGGAAATCTGCCGGAATTATTATTACTATTATGGGTAACACAGCGCTAACAGATTATTTTCGGCTTTGCTTTTCTAAAAGCTCAATTATTCTTTGAGATGCGTGTCTTTGCGCTCTCAAAAGCGAGATGATATTACCGGTAAAACCGATTAAAATGATAAGCAGCAAAATGATCATCCACATAGCGAACCTCCTGTCGAGTGTCGAAAAACCCACTCTTAATTTTACTTATTATGGATGGGGAAGAGAATAGGTCTAACTATTGGTGTTTCTTTATAAATCCATAAAAAAAGCACAGACTGAACGGGTCTGTGCTTTTTTCTCTTATTTCAGCAGGTTCAATGATTCACGATTAAAGGCTTCCAAATCGTCAGGTGTTCTGCTCGTTACGATGTTATGGCTCACGACGACTTCTTCATCTTTATAATTTGCGCCGGCATTGATTAAGTCTTTGCGGATGCTGCGGAATCCCGTGATATCTTTTCCTTTAAGAAGGTCGGTATCAATCAGCAGCTGCGGGCCGTGGCAGATCGCGAAAACAGGTTTCTGATCTTCCACGAATGCTTTAGTGAATTCACCCGGGCGGTCATCTCCGCGCAGAAGATCCGGTGAAAAGCCTCCGGGAATCAATAACGCATCGAATTCCTTGGCGTCTGCGTCTGAGATCGCTTGATCGATCTTTACTTTCTCACCGTGCTTGCCCGTCACTTCTTTCCCTGCTTCCAAATCTATTGTCACCACACTGTGGCCCGCTTCTTTAAATGCTTCCGCCGGGCTTGTATATTCAATATCCTCAAATTGATCTGTCATCAGAACTGCGATTTTTTTGCTCATACATCATGCCCCCTGTGAATTTGTATATGACAAGAATATCAGGCGGATTGCCGCCTCACAACGTATTTGCTTGTGAAAAAAAGACCCCTCTGAAAAAGAGGAGCCAAAAGGTACGGAGGTCTGCTGAAACTTACGTGTTTAACCTGAGATAAGGCAAGAAATCGAACCAATTACTTTTTGTGTCTTTTTTTATTCTTTTTACACCCGCATTTCCCCGGATCTCCCGGATCAATGACTTCGTGAATTGTTTCTTCCTGATAAACGTGGCGGGGAACATAACGGATATGCTCTCTGTTAATGTGTTTGATGGGATGGACGTAAACCACTTCTTTGTCAGTATACTTGTCAGTCACAATATACTTAGGGTCACAGTAATACACTTTCGATTTTTTACCCATTCATCTCACCTCCCGTACTTTATTAAATGCTGACAAGGAGGATTTTGCATCGGACAAGTACCCCATGGCAAGTCCACAATTTTTCATATGCAATTTCGTTTTTCTGATTTTTCCTGAATCCGCCTCAAATTGGAATGGCTAACCCTTTTTGAGCGGGGAAATCTATAAAAAAGAATTCAAAAACGATTCTTTTCTCAGGTCAATCGAGATGCATACATCTTTAGGGGGATTTCAGAATGCTCGATGAAAAAACGATTGAAACCATTAAAAGCACAGTGCCGGTCTTAGAAGAGCATGGTGAAGAAATCACAGGCCGGTTTTATGACCTGCTGTTTCAGCATCACCCTGAGCTGCTGAATATCTTTAATCAGACAAATCAAAAGAAAAAAACACAGCGTACGGCCTTGTCGAATGCTGTGATCGCGGCCGCAGCCAATATTGACCGGCTGGAAAACATAGTCCCCGTCGTCAAACAAATCAGCCATAAGCACCGGAGTATCGGTGTTAAGCCCGAGCATTACCCAATCGTTGGAAAGTACTTGTTAATCGCGATAAAGGATGTGCTAAAAGACGGGGCCGCTCCTGAGGTCATTCAGGCATGGGAAAAAGCATACGGCGTCATTGCAGACGCTTTTATCGGAATTGAGAAGGACATGTACGAACAAGCGGAAACGCAAAAAGGCGGCTGGAAAGACTATAAGGCGTTTACAATTGATAAAAAGGTAAAAGAAAGCAAGGAGATAACGTCGTTTTATTTAAAACCGGAAGACGGACAAGTTCTCCCCGAATTCAAAGCGGGGCAGTATATCAGTGTAAAAGTATACATTCCGGACACGGGATATACGCATATCCGCCAGTACAGCTTATCCGACGTGTCCGGTGAGGATTATTACCGGATTTCCGTGAAAAAAGAAGGGGTTGTTTCCTCATATCTGCATGACCAATTACACGAAAAGGATTCAATTGAGATCAGCGCTCCGGCCGGGGATTTCGTATTAGACCCTGATTCTAAAAAGAATCTGGTTCTCATCAGTGCCGGTGTCGGAATTACCCCGATGATCAGCATGTTAAAGACGGTTGCCAAAACCCAGCCGCAGCGAAACGTTCTCTTTATCCATGCGGCAAGGAGCGGAGAGTATCATGCGTTGCGGCATGAAGCAGAAGAAGCCGCGGAACACTCATCCGTTGACACCCTCTTTATTTACAGCGAGCCGTCCGAACAAGACCGTTCAGAAAACATTCGTTTTCGGGAAGGCCGGATTGACAAACAGCTGTTAGAAGAAGTGATGACAGATAAAGATGCTGATTTTTACCTGTGCGGATCACCGTCGTTCATTAAAGAAATGAAAAAGCTGATTTCTGAATTCAATACACCGCCGGAATCCATTCACTATGAATTATTCGAACCCCAGCTGAGTATGGTGTGATGGAAGAAGGAAGGACGATGATTTTAATGTATGAAGCACCCGGATTGGGTGCTTTTTTATTCTCTTGCAAGGAACGATTGAATTAAGTGCCGCCGCATGTTAAAAACACATGAGCCGAGAGTTGGATATTAGCGTGATTGCTCTCAGTCAGCTTTCTCACGGGGCGTTGAACAGCGGCAGGATAAACGACCGATGATGTCAGACATAAGAGAATCGGGACACATTGAACAGGACGCGGATGTCATTGGGGTTCTTTATCGGGATGATTATTACGACAAGGAAAGTGAGAGCAAAAATTTATTGAGATCAAATAGGCAAGCAGCGAAACGGCCCGGTCGGAACTGTTTCACTCGTGTTCATCAAAGAGTACGGGCTTTTTGTCAACTTGGAGCGGCGTTTTGACGATTAGAGATTGGTATGAAGCAGCGCTCCGAAACAATTATTACTCACTTATCCTGCTGATCGAATTTTTGGTGTGCGAGAAAAAAAACGGTGCGGCTGCAGGATTCGGAAGAGGTGCTGAATTTTTATTTACAAGAGAAATTTAAAGACGGGATGAACGCTTATTTGTTGGTATACGAACAACGGATTTAAAGGAGGAAACAGTATGAGATTAATCAGTTTAGATCATATAAAGAGATAAACTTGTCATAGACACGACACAGTACGGTTACTTTGCGGTTATTCTATCCAATGGAGCTGCAAGGATGGCTCCGCTCCCCACATACAGGGAAACAAAGATAATTACAAATCATGGCAAGATCACCCGCGTTAAATGGGACGAAGGAGAATTGTTTAATTGGATACAAGTCCAAGACGGAAAGCCTGCGGACACTGATCATTGTACAGAATTACTGTGCTCTGATTGGTGTCCGTTTTTTTGTTTTCCGGAAGCGGCTTATTTAAGGGGAATTAAACAGGAGGAAACATATGTAAGATTTAATCATTGAATATAAAAGCGCATTGAAAGATGTACCGGCAGTTATCGGAGGTTGCTGACAGTCTCTTAACCGCTGAACAAAACAGCGATAAAAAGATTATTGGCGGCATGATAAGCGACATTGAATACAATCGAATGGCTGCAGAACGGAAGACAACCCGGCGCCCGCCGTGGTGCTGATCGCAGGGATGCGTATAAAAGGACGATCCTTTCTGATCCGCGTTTAATTGATGCGCTGCCGGAAGAATATGCAATCGTTCAGGACCCTGATGGAGAGGCAAGCGATTGGAACAGGGAAAGAATAGCGATCTTTATCTGTACTGACAGACCCCGAGAAAGATATTTTTATCATGCACGCTGTGCAAAATATGTTTATGAAGAAATAGCTGCTTTACTCAATATAAAAAAAGGAACCGTCCAAAAGAATATTGAACGATCCCTCTTAAAAATGAAAAATAGAGCAAATGACAGCCTTTTTGTTTAGCTTAACAGGCTGTCTTTTTTATGATGATCTTTTATTAATGCCAAGCCGCTCACGTAATGCAAATTGAAGAAGCTGCGAAAAGTTTACACCTTCTTTTTCTGCTGCTTCCGCCAGCCATTTAGGTACAGTAAGTGTCTTTTTCACCGCTTTGTTTTCCATTTCATCACGGACAATATCTGTCCAGGCGCTTACCATAACAACAAAACCGGTTGCCGGCACTTTGATATATTTTGGAGCGGAGGGGGAAGGGATGTCTTCGCCGTCTTCTTCCATGCCATATAGAAAGCCTTCGAGCGCATCTTTTGCCATGATCATAGCATCATCCACGTTCTCGCCTTCTGAAATGCAGCCGGGTAAATCGGGAAAGGTAATTGTGTAGCCGTCGCTTCCGTTTTCTCCTGCATCAAAAATCGCCGGAAATAAATACTTTGCCATATATATAAAACCTCCTTACAAGGGGGTTGTTTAAGTATAGAATTTAGTGTGCTGGGTTTGAAGTCTTTTTTGGATGTGGGACTGTTACCGTGCCCGGTTTGGTTGGATGTTAAAGTGGTGATGACTACCAACAACCCGCTTTAAATACCACCCATCTTTTGTAAGTATCTTTATGATATCTCTTGAAGACTTCATGTTTCCCTCCCTTCATATATATTAAGAGACATATTATTTATACGTGTCGATACTTATTTTATAAAAAAAGCATTTTTGTCTTACTTGAGACTAATTTATGAAAAGAACTTTCGTTCGACAAATTTCGTAAATGGTTTCATTGTCATGCTCTTTTGCCGATAAAAGGGATTGAGGTGATAATATGCAAAACCATTCGTTGATGGAAGCGAAAGAAATATCGAAATACCTAGAAAAAAGATACGGGAAACCCTATAAAGAAAATCTGACCATTCAGCAAGTTGTTAAAGAAGCATTAAAAAGAGATCACAGTGAAGAGCAATTGAAACTGATGGTTAATAGATTAGATTCGAATCTCAATGTTTCAAATGATCTAAGCTCTCTTACAACTATTCCTTTTACATTACTTACATCAGCTCTTGCCGCAGTGCTTAGTGTCTTTGTTGTTATGTTCACTTTCTATTTCAATACTACTAATAGTTTTTCCAACACTATGTTACAAAAGGATAAAGAAAATAAGATAAATCCTGGAGACATCCTTAATACTATTATTGAAATTGGAATGCAACTAGTTTCGCCAATATTTTATTTTAGTATTATTATGACTCTTATAATGTTTGGGACGTGGGGGTGGCTCACAACTAAAAGTAAGAGATATTATGAACAGCAGCGGGGTTTTAAGTTGTTATTAGACGAAGTAATGGAAGAGTTTAAAAAAGAATCTAAAAAAGAATCTAAAGAAGAATCTAAAGGATAGGCATTGGACAGTTGGCATCATTCTACGGGATGGTGCTTTTTTATATTCTCTGTAAACTGCTTCCGGTAAATCAGTCGTTGATATTTACTGATTTTGTTTCCATGTAGTTAATAAGAATCATTTATTATGCTCTACCATTTTTCCGCCTCTAATAATGTGTTAACATGTTTTTAATAAATCATTATCTTTACAGCTAGTACAAGAAAAAAACAAATTGTTAGAAAGTTGCAAGTAGAAAAAATATTTAATATTTTATAAAATGTGGGTGTACTTAAAAACAAGCACCCGGAATTATGCAGATTGGAGAAATCAAAATGACTAATAAGAAAATTATCTTTGACATTATTATGTACATTATTTTCGGTGGGGTAAGTGTTTACTTATTTTCGCAAACTAATTTTGGAACAGGTGCGTTGATTTGTATTATCGTAATTTATCTTGCTGTTATCGCGTATAAAGTCAAACAGTTAGTCAGTCGGGCTGATTCTTAGGGTGCGTTAAGGGGGATTAGTAAGTGAAAAGGAAAAAATTTTTGGCCGGGGTTTTGGCTGCGTCAATCGCTTCAGGTACAGTTTTACCAACAAGTTCTGCGTTTGCTGAAAGCATTCAAGCACCTTCCTATGAACAGTTAAATAAGGATTTTAAAATCACAAGTGAAGTAATTAAGGATGACGGCAAACTAGTGGAGATTCAATACGCTAAACAAGGTGAGAAACACAAAGCTGTGCTTAATGCAAAAGATCATACTGTTAAAGTGGACGGTGAAGTACAAAAAGGTTTGAACTATGATTTTGATGAAAAGAAAGCAGAGATAGCAAATGGCACTCAAAATTCATCAGCGACAGATACATTCACAACAATGGCCGCGAAACCAAAGGCAGGATATAAGTATGTTGGAACGGTGTCTGGTCATACAAAAGAGTCTAAAAATGCAGTCACCTTAGTGGGATCTTTATTTGGAACAATTCCTGGGCTTGGATGGGGTGCTAAGGCTGCAGGTGTCTTGTTTGCTTACTGGACCAAAGAACGAATCCCTGATGCTTATTACAAATATGATTTGTATGAAAAAGGTGCAATGACTAACTCATGGTATCAATATACTACAACTCAATTTTTTGAAGATAAAGCACATAAAAAGCCGATGGGTAAACCTTGGACAAGTAGCCCAACAAAAATCGACTTGCCTAATAGCTAACTGGGAAAGCAGGTGTTTAAGCCTGCTTTTTTATATTCTCTGCAAACTGCTTCCAATAAATCTCGGAAATACGAATGGCGGTTAACAGTCTGAGGACGGGGGGCAGTTTAGAAAGAATATGATTGGAGGGATTACATGAAAACAATTAATTAAGCCTTTGAGGAATTAGGAAAGAATCTAAGGTGTGCGGCTGAAAGGATGCCAACACCCAAACCGCTATCCACAGAAGCTTTTATTATGTTGAGTAAAGGAGATAGAGCATGGAAACAATTTATGCGCACCCATTTGAGACGTCATGGTTTATTTCGCTCACGTTCTTCTGTTTATCGTGTGTAGTCTGTTCAGGTAAATCAGAAAAGGAATAAGCATGGCAAGGCAACGTGATGAGTTAGACAAAATCTATAATACAGCACGCTGGAAGCGGGTAAAAAAAGCCGTTCTAATTAGGGACGGCTATTTGTGTTGTGAGTGACGTCGTCGTGGATTAATAGGAGACAAATACGGTCCACAATCTCATCACATTAAGAGATGATCCAAGCGGGGCATTTGATCTTGATAATCATAAAACGATCTGTTTAAAGTGCCACAACAGGAGGAACCCGGAAAGAAGCGGTGGGGAGAAGGAAAAAACGATTATATGAAAGTAACACTTATAGCGGAAAATATGGAAGGGTTTTTCTCCATAATAGAGAATTTTTAGGGAAGGATATTAAAGCAGGTAAATCATATTCAAAGTCGTATTATCCTAAAAAGACAAAGTTTTTTATGTCCCAACATACTTCGATAGCCGGCTGGAAAGGTTCACTTCCTGATACTTCAACTGGAACATTGGCTCCTGCTCTTGCGAATAAAATAGCAATGCTGTATCCAGAGATAATAAATACTCACAGCAAAAAAACAATGCCCTTACCGGCTAAAGCAAATTTCCCGGCTGTACCTGTCGATAAAAGAGCTAAATGGGATAGCAGAACGGATCGAGGTAACTATATAAAGAAGTACATCGACACATACGGTGATCCGAAGTGGAATTGGAGTTCATTCGATATTCACCATGTGCTTCCGCTAAAGTATGGGGGAAAAAATAACTTTAATAATTTGTATCCTCTCCCTCGTGATATGCACCAAAATCTATTAAATCCTTGGAGGGATAAATATTAATAAGTAAGAGGTGGCTCAATGGCAGTTTTTGTTGAAAAAACGCTCCAAGGTCTAAAAGAATTAATTGATGAAAAAGGCCGCTTAAAAATTTTAGGGAATGAAGGAACTCTTTTAGAAACAGAATGTACTTTTTCTAAAGGTGCAACAGATCTGGAGATTGAGAGTTTTGAGAAGAAAATAAAAGTCTCACTTCCTGAAGATTATAAAACCTTTTTAAAATTGCATAACGGAGCCAGAATATTTGATTTGTTGATTTACGGTGAGAATGTAGGTGGGGGGTTGCATATTCTTAATTTAGAAGAGATTGAAAAGTATATGCAAAATGGTTTTTTAAAGCCTCAGTTTATTCCCGTCGCACATCTGTTAGACGGATGTTATTTGTTAATTGACAAAACCAAAATATCCACAGATCCAAACTATTTATGGTTCCACGGATTTGTCGAGTATGAACCAATGCAACTTAATTTTGAGATATTTTTAGATAGGTATATTTTATCTCAGGGATCAAGTTTTTGGGAATGGAATATCTACACTGCTGAGAATTATTATAGGACTCACCAGGGTGATGAGGATTAACCTTTCCTACAGTTGGGTTGGTTCATTTTTACTATTAGACTTCGATTTGAACTTTTAAAAATAGGTTTAATTTAAGAGACGAACCGATTAATTGGTGTATAGAGGATTTATAAAAAGCGCAGATACTCTGCGCTTTTTTATTTAAGTATTTTCCTAATCATTCGCAGCCCGTTTTTGGAAGAAGGATAACGGAAAGCGAAGTCGAAGCGGTTCGTTTGTTTGACGACGCTTTTTTTGTGCGTAAACGTGTTAAAGCTGTCAAATCCGTGATAGCTGCCGATGCCGCTTTCCCCGACGCCGCCGAATGGCAAATACGGCGTCGCAACATGCATTAACGTATCATTGACACAGCCTCCGCCAAACGACAGATTCTCTAAAACAGCGCGCTCAGTTTCTTTGTTTGTGGTGAAGAGATACAGGGCGAGCGGCTTTGGGCGTGATTGGACTTTCTCAATGACTTCCCCGATATCACGGTATGTAAAGAGCGGAAGAATCGGCCCGAAAATCTCCTCCTGCATCACTGGAGAGTCATCCCTCACTTGTTCGAGAATGGTCGGCGCAATTTTATGATGAGCGGGATCAGATTGTCCGCCTGTGAGCGGGATGCCATCATGCAGAAAGCTGAGCAGCCGCTGATAGTGGCGTTCACTGACGATTTTGCCGTACTGCGGATTTTGTTCAGGCTGAGGGCCGTAAAATTCGCTGATCGAACGCTTCATTTCTTCTGTGAGCTTCGTTTTGATATCTTGGTGGACAAATAAATAATCCGGTGCGATGCAGGTTTGCCCTGCATTTGTAAATTTCCCGAAGACGATGCGTTTGGCGGCAAGCTGTATATCAGCATCCTTATGGACAATGCAGGGACTTTTGCCGCCGAGCTCCAAGGTAACGGGAATTAATTGTTTGGCGGCGGCCTCCATGACGATTTTTCCCACGGCAACGCTTCCGGTGAAGAAAATATAGTCAAAGGGCTGCTGTAATAACACAGTGCTGACGTCGGGTCCGCCCTCCGCCATAGCGACATAGTCACTCGGAAAAACGCTGCTGATGAGTTTGGAAAGAACAGCGGAAACCGCCGGCGTATATTCTGACGGTTTAAGAACGACTGTGTTTCCGGCCGCAATGGCTCCAATCAAGGGTGAAAGCGCCAGCTGCAAGGGATAGTTCCAAGGCGCAATCACCAAAACGGTTCCATACGGCTCAGGGATGATGATGCTCTTGGAGCCTAGGTGAGTCAGAGGCGTTTTGGCTCGTTTCGGTTTGATCCATTTCCCAAGCCGCTTCATCACAAAACTGATTTCCTCCAGTACAATTCCGATTTCTGTTGTGTACGACTCCTGTTCGGATTTGTGGAGATCCTGATAGAGAGCGGCTGTTATATCGGCTTCTTGTGTTTTGATGGCTTGTTTCAGCTTTTGCAGCATGTTCAGTCTCGATTCTAGCTGTCTCGTATGCCCCGCCGCAAAATAGGCTTTGTGCTTGCTGACGATAGAGGGGATGCTGTTCATTTCGTCTCTCCTTTTTGTAAGGTATGGTGATTTATTATGTGGAAAATTTCTTCTGCTTGTCAAATGGGGGTTTCTAATGTACATGTAGCTGAAAAGCCAGTAGGCACATAAAAAAAGCCCCGGACAGGGGCTTTTTTTAATAAAGAGAGGGAGCATCTGTCCATTATTCTGACAGCCCAAAAGAAAAACCCCGGAAACATTGTCATTACAACATGTCCGGGGTTTAATCCAATGCTCTTTAAAGAGCGTTTTACTTAACGGGAGTAGAACTCAACGATAAGCGCTTCGTTAATTTCCGGAGCAAGCTCAGAGCGCTCTGGAAGACGAGTGAATGTACCTTCAAGCTTTTCAGCGTCGAAAGTAAGGTACTCAGGAACGAAGTTGTTTACTTCTACAGATTCTTTGATGATAGAAAGGTTTCTTGATTTTTCGCGAACACCGATTGTTTGACCAGGTTTTACTTGGTAAGACGGAATGTCAACGCGGCTTCCGTCAACAAGGATGTGACCGTGGTTAACTAATTGGCGTGCTTGACGGCGAGTGCGCGCAAGACCGAGCTTGTACACAACGTTATCAAGACGTGCATCTAAAAGAATCATGAAGTTTTCGCCGTGTTTACCAGTCATTTTTGCAGCTTTGTCAAACAATGTGCGGAATTGACGTTCGTTTACACCGTACATGTGACGAAGTTTTTGCTTTTCTTGCAATTGCAAACCGTATTCTGATAGTTTTTTACGCTGTCCCGGACCGTGGGGACCTGGTGCGTAAGGGCGTTTTTCTAATTCTTTACCTGTACCGCTAAGAGAGATTCCTAAACGGCGAGACAGTTTCCAAGATGGACCTGTATAGCGAGCCATAATGTGACTCCTCCTTTGGTTTTATTTTGTGGAAAATAAAAACCGTCTGTTCGATCCGACCGTGCACATTTTGTTTTCATGTATCCTCGCTCCAGCAGCAGAGAGTTACACGATACACCTTACAGCTAAGGAACAAAATGCAAACACAGAAGCTGAACAAAAAGGCTGCAATATTTCACACAAAGAACATTATATGATTTTTCCCCGCCGCCGTCAACCATTTCTCCATGAAGAGTGCCGGTTTATGATATAATGTACAAAAATGAGTAGTACATGTTTAGGTGATAAAAATGAAAAAACAAACAATTGATGAAGTGACGGCCTTTCATCAGAAAATGCTTTCTTTTTTCTTAACGAAATCTGAATCCGTCTCATTATCCGACTCGCTGTTATGGCTGGCCTCAGCTCTAGAATCCTGCTTTACATCTCTTTCATTGACCCTTTCACCGGCAGAATCAACACGTTTCACCATAAAAACAGAAGATGAACCGCATTATGCTCCGCTGAAAGAGAGCGACGGCCGTTTTATGATCAGGAATCAGACGTCCGGCAGATCCTTTTATCTGTGCTCGGAAGGCGGGCTGCCGATCCCGGAATCATTGCCTGAGATCGTTACTCAGTTTATTAATCAATCTGTGAGACAAAGCGGGCTGTTTGACAAAACGAAGCATCAGCGGAAAATTCACAGAATGACAGAAATGTTCCATTCGCTTTTGGACCAAAATGAGGTTTTGGAAAAACTGCAGGCAAGTTTGAGTACGGCTTTCCGGTCTTTCCGTTTTTCACTGTTTATCACGCAGGATCAGGATACGGACAGACAGCTTCCCGCAAAAGAATTACATATGGAAGGAAAAGATGCCGATCCGTCTGCCCTGAAGGTTTATTTATCGGGGAGACTGCTCAGAAAAGGCAGGTCATCTGCTTATCTGCCGATCAAAGGCCAGCAGGGGACTTACGGGGTTCTGAAGACGGAGGGGCTGCAGGATGCCGTTCTTTCGTGCAGTACTCTCAGTGAAATGCTGCTGCTTGCGGGCGCAGCGGGAAAAGCATTTGAAAATGCGCAGCTCTATGAGCAATCGAAAAAAAGCATTGCGAACCTGGAGCTCATTAATGAAACATCGCGCCAGCTGAATCAGCGCCTCAGACTCACTGATACGATGAGGGAGCTCGCCGCCATTATGACCCAATCGTTTCATGCGGAAGAAGTGGCTTTTTTTCATATTGATCATTTTGAGACGCAAAATCTGCTTCCGGGACATACCGCTTTTTTTAAGACAGAACGTGCGAACCCTTATATCAGCATTGTGAAAGAAAAGCTGTTCGAGGGAGAAAAGGGCGTGTTTATCGGCAGCGGAAAGACTGTATTCGGCGAAAACGGCTACGGCTCGCTGATGGCGGTGCCGATGATCGAAAATGACACCGTCTTCGGGTTCGCGATTTTATTGAAAAAGGATTTGTATGCTTTTACGTTTGAAATGTATAAGCTTTTTCAAGCGCTCATTCACCATGCGACATTGGCGGTCACGAACTCCATGCTGCGCGACAGGCTTGAGCATCTTGTTCAGACAGACCAGCTGACGGAGCTGTATTCAAGAACCTATTTGGATGAGAAAATTCAATACAGCATGAAAATTCATAAACGGGGTGTATTCATCCTCGTTGATATCGATAATTTCAAAAATATTAATGATACATACGGTCATCAAACGGGAGATTCGATCCTGATTCAGGTGGCCTCCGTTATGAAGAACCATATTCGTGAGCATGATGTCGCTGCAAGGTGGGGGGGCGAGGAGCTGGCTGTCTATCTGCCGAATATCAACGTGTCATCCGGAGAACGCATCGCTAAAAGGCTGGTTCGCGCCATCCGGGAAAACACCGAGCCGCGCGTGACGATTTCCTGCGGCGTTTCCTGCTGGTCAAAGTCCGGCCCGATGCCGTTGAAATTGCTCGTTCAGCAAGCGGATGAGGCGCTTTATATCGCCAAACGGAACGGCAAAAACCGGCTGATCATCCATCAAAACAGCACGACGACATAAAAAAGGAGCCGGCCTGCCGGCCGGGCTCCTTTTTTTATCCTAATCGTTTTTCAAGCGTTTCAACGAACTTTGCTAAATAGGTTTCGTCCGTTTCATCAAAACGGTTTTTCACGGGGCTGTCAATGTCCAGCACACCGATCACTTCACCGTTTACGCGGATCGGGAGAACGATTTCTGACTGGGAAGCCGCGTCACAGGCGATGTGTCCCGGGAACGCATTCACATCGGCAATCCGCTGCACGTCGCCATTAGAGTAGGCAGTGCCGCATACGCCTCTGCCGAACGGAATGCGCACACAGGCAGGAAGTCCTTGAAACGGTCCGAGCACGAGCTCGCCCTCTTTAGCGAAGTAAAACCCCGCCCAGTTGACTTCATGTAATGAATGGTATAAAAGCGCTGACGCATTCGCGTAATTTGCGATCGCATCCGTTTCATCTTCTGTCATGGCTTCGAGCTGTTTAAGCAGAAGCTGATAACTTTTTTCTTTATCTCCGGATTGTTTTTCGACATGAAACATGGAAAACCCTCACTTTTTCTATAATATCAAACAAAGTTCCGGCCGTTCTGCCGGCATTTGTCGAGAAGTTCTTACAGGAACGGCGCCTTTCTGCTTGAATTGTTACACATAAAGGGGTGAGCCGTATGAAAGTAAGCACCAAAGACAAAATTATTAACGCCGCTGTCCAGCTGTTTAACCAAAAAGGTTATTCCGGCACGTCCGTCCGTGAAATCGCAAAGTCAGCTGATGTAAATGTTGCGCACATCTCCTACTATTTTAAAGGGAAAGGCGGATTAATGGAACATTTAGTTTCCGAGTTTTACGAAGGCTATACTGAAGCGCTGGAAAAAGCCGCCGTCAGTATGAACGGTGAAGACGCGCAGGAACGCATCCTGCGGGTGATTTTCGATATTTTATCCTATCAGCACGATAACCGTCAATTAACGCGGTTTGTATATCGGGAAGTAACGATTGATTCCGTGCTTATCAGGGAAATTATGTCTACTTACTTAATGAAAGAAAAATATATTTTCCAGCTGGTGATTGAAGAAGGGCAGTCACGCCACAGACGGCTGACGCTGCCCGTGCCGCATTTTATTCTGCAATTGAAATCCCTCTTGATGATGCCGTATCTTCAGCCTCAATACATTACCGAGGTGCTCTATATGCAGCCTCATGAACCGTACTTTTATAAAAGGTATTTTGAAGAGGTGAAGATCTGGATCGAAAGCGTGTTCCGACGGCCTGATGCGGCGCTTATGAAGTAATGATGCTTTTGTACGTTTCATAGGAACTGCCGACATCTTCCGCTTGATGGGCGTCCGACCCGAATATGAGCGGGATTTTTTTTTGCTTCGCCGTCTCAGCCATCCAATCCTCCATGTATACTTCCCCGGCAAACTTCTTTCTGAGCCCGGATGTATTCACATCCAGCTCCATTCCGTGTTCTTTCACGGCGTCAAGACAGCGGGCCGCAAGCTCTCTTATTTGAGGTGACATGCTGTAAGGGAAAAGGCGCGCGAATTTTTTGACGAGCGTGATATGGCCGACCCGTTTTGGCTTAAAGGGGCCGAGCGGTGTTACAATGGAAGAATACACAGTTTCATAGTATTGTTCATATACGGCTTCAACGCTTCCGAAGCGGTCGGCAAGCTGCTGAAAGGCGTGCTCGTCAAAATCGAGGCATATATAAGACGGGCCGGTCTTCAAAAAATGAACGGATAAAATGCCGTCATCCAGTGAGGGGCCGTACGTGTTCAGAAACGCCGCGGTTTCCTCTTCATACCCTGTGATAAAATCGGTTTCTAGCCCAGTCAGAATGCTGATTTGTCCATCGTATTCCTTTTTCAGCTGTGACAGCCGCTCCAAATAAACCTCCATCTGTCTGAGATCCATCGCGCTGTCCTGAAACGGTACGGGATCTTGAAATGACGGAGGAAGGGGGGCGTGCTCTGTAAATGTGATCGAGTCAAAGCCTCTTTCCAGGGCCTTTTCGACATATTGTTTCAGCGCATCCTTCGAGCCGTGAGGGCAAAAAGGCGTGTGGATATGAGCGTCTCGTTTTTCCATTTGTGTCACTCCATTAAAAAATTGCAGAATCCTGCCGAAATTATGCAAAAAGTTTTTGATTTCTGGTCAAAAAATGTTGGTTACATGGTATCATAATAACAATGAAAACGACAGATTTTCTCAATACATATATTGAAATCTTTCTGAATACATAAAACACCCTGACAGATTAAGAGAACAACAAGGGGGCTCATTATGGAGTTAGTCATCGGATTATTGGTTATACTGCTCGCGCTCTTTGCGGCGGGCTACTTTTTCAGGAAAAAAATTTATACGGAAATTGACCGGCTGGAGTCATGGAAGATTGAAATTTTAAACCGTTCGATAGTGGAAGAAATGTCCAAGATCAAACATCTGAAAATGACCGGAGAGACGGAAGAGTTCTTTGAAAGATGGCGCGAGGAGTGGGATGAAATTGTCACAGCCCATCTGCCGAAAGTAGAAGAGCTCCTTTATGATGCCGAAGAGAACGCCGACAAATACCGCTTTAAAAAAGCGAATCAGGTGCTTGTCCACATCGACGACCTCCTCACTGCAGCCGAATCAAATATAGAAGGCATACTGCGTGAGATCAGCGACCTTGTGACGAGCGAGGAAAAAAGCCGCGGAGAGATTGAACAGGTGCGTGAGCGGTATTCAAAAGCGCGGAAAAACCTTCTGGCGTACAGCCATCTCTACGGAGAGCTTTATAACAGCCTGGAGACGGATCTCGACGAAATCTGGAGCGGCATAAAAGAGTTCGAAGAAGAGACGGAAAGCGGCAATTACATCAAAGCGAGAAAAGTGCTGCTTGAACAGGACCGCAGACTGGATCAGCTTCAGACATACATAGATGACGTTCCGAAACTGCTTGCGGACTGTAAACAGACCGTGCCGAACCAAATTGCCAAGCTGAAAGACGGCTACCGGGAAATGACGGAAAAAGGCTACAAATTGGAGCATATTCAAATCGAAAAAGAGCTGGATACACTCACAAATCAATTGAAACGGGCCGAAAACGCGCTTTTGGAAGAATTGGATGTTGACGAAGCGTCCGCCATTCTTCAGCTGATTGATGAAACCATTCAATCGATGTATGACCAGCTGGAAGGCGAAGTGGAAGCCGGACAGTCCGTATTAAGCAAAATGCCTGAGCTGATCATCGCGTATGAGAAGCTTGAGGAAGAAAAAGACCGCACAAAAACCGAAACGGAGCTCGTCAAGGAAAGCTATCAGCTGACGGCGGGTGAAATCGGCAGACAGCATGCCTTCGAAAAACAGCTGGAAACGATCGGCCGGCTCCTTGAGCAGGCGAGAGAAAAGCTTGACGGTGAGCATGTCGCTTACTCGCTGCTGATTGAAGAAGTCGAGGCCATTGAAAAGCAGATGGAAGAGGCTCAGAAAGAACATGCCGAATACCGTGAAAATCTGCAGGCGCTCAGAAAAGAAGAACTGCAGGCGCGGGAAACGCTGATGCATCTTCGGAAAACCATTTCTGACACGGCCCGAATGCTGCAAAAAAGCAACGTGCCGGGAATTCCTGAACAAGTCAAGGACAAGCTCGAGGCGGCAAATCATCATATAGAAGAAACCGTCAGCCAATTGGAAGAGCTGCCGTTAAACATGGAGGAAGCCGCCAAACATCTGACCGAAGCCGAAAAGGTGGTTGAGGAAGTCAGCGAAGAGGCGGAAGATCTTGTGATTCAGGTGAAGCTGATAGAGCGGATCATCCAGTACGGCAACCGCTTCCGAAGCCAGAATCATATTTTATCCGAACAGCTGAAAGAAGCGGAACGGCTGTTTTACGCTTTCAGCTATAATGAAGCTTATGAGATGGCGGCAGATGCTGTTGAAAAAGCAGCTCCCGGTGCCGTGAAAAAAATTAAAGCTGATCAATCTGCTTCATAGACGCATAAGCAAAAACTGCACCCTGATGGAAATCAGAGGTGCAGTTTTTTAGTTTCTCACGGAATATAAAAAGCGCCTGCGGCTGATATACGTCAAGCCGCAAGCGCTGAATGTTACGATTTTGCTTTATTTAATTCGATGGGCGGGCTGGTAAAAAACGTGATAATGCAGCCGATGATCGCTCCGGCAATGCCCGGGAGCACCCAGCCGATTCCCATGCTGTAAAGCGGAAGATTTGCGTTTAAGAATGAATCTAATGATCCGAGCGGAATGCCGGCTGCCTTCAAGCCGTCCAGGATACTGAACAGCCCCGTTCCGATCAGGCAGGCGATATAGACTTCCCGTCTTTCCTTAAAGATTTTATCAATAAAGGAAAGGACGATAATGACAATCGCCAGCGGGTAAATGGCTGATAAAATAGGAACTGAAAATGCAATAATCTCAGCAAGTCCGAAATTTGAAATCGCCAGACTGAACAGCGTGACAATCGTAACCACCATTTTGTATGATAAAGCGGGAATCAATTTTGAAAAATATTCGCCGCAAGATGTGACAAGCCCGATGCTTGTCGTTAAACACGCAACGGTGATGGCAGAGCCGAGAACGATGTTTCCCAGTGAACCGAACAGGTAATCAGATGAAGCTGATAAAATCTTTGCGCCTTCGCCGAGCGGCCCTACAGCGTCCGTGCTTGTCGCTCCCAAATAGGCCAAAGATAAATAAATGAATGTCAAACCTGCCGCTGCAATCAGACCCGCTTTAATACAAGCGGCGGCGAGCGCTTTACGCTGGGTGACGCCCCTGCTTTTAACAGCGTTGACGACAACGACGCCGAAGACGATTGAGGCGAGCGCGTCCATTGTTTTATAGCCTTCCAAAAATCCTTTGAACACCGGCGTTCCGGAATATGCCTGATGTACGGCGCCCAGCCCGCCCATCGGAGTGACAATGGCTTTTACGACGATGATTAGAATAATACCGAATTTAATAGGAGTCAAAATCTTTCCGACTCTGTCCACGATTTTGGAAGGATTAAGAGCTAAATAATACGTAATAGAAAAAAAGATCAACGTGAAAACAAATAAAGATAATCTTTCCGGAATGCCGCTTAAAAACGGAACTGCACCGATTTCATATGAAACGGTTCCGGTTCTCGGAATCGCGAAAAGCGGCCCGATTGATAAATAAAGCACAACGGTGAAAATAGTCCCGAATACCGGATGAGCTTTATCGGCAAGCCCTTTCGCGTCTTTGCCCGTTAATGCGATGGCGATAATACCCAAAAGCGGCAGACCTACGCCGGTCAGTAAGAAACCGCCCATCGCTTTCCAGACATTATGCCCCGCCGCTTGCCCGAGCTCCGGCGGATATATCATATTTCCTGCCCCGAAAAAAAGTGCGAAAAGCATGAAACCGATAATAACGGTATCTTTGACAGGTAGTGAGTGTTTCATAAAAATCCTCCTAAATACTATGTTGAAATATTCTGTCAATTAATTGTCAGATAATATAACAAAACGAACATTACTTATTATATGGCAATGTACAGATAAGTCAATACTCGATTTATTGCGAATTTATATTTACTTTTGTTATGGTAGCATAAATATCATACGATGTACCGTTTTCATTAAAGGAGTAAAAAAAATGATATATTTAGACAACAGCTCAACGACCGAGCCGTATGAAGAGGTATTGGATGTGTACAAACAGACGAGCAGCCGGTATTTCGGCAATCCTTCGTCTCTGCACCAGTTAGGAACTGAGACGGAACAGCTCCTTGAAGCGGCCGCTCAGCAAATAAAAAAAACCTTGCGTTTAAAAAATTATGATATTGTATTTACATCAGGCGCGACTGAAGCGAATAACGATGCGTTAAAGGGAGCAGCCTGGGCAAACATGAGTAAAGGAAGACATATTATTGCTTCGGCGATTGAGCATCCTTCTGTGACGGAGACGCTTGATCAGCTGACAGAGCTGTTCGGCTTTGAAGTCACATATCTTCCGGCCGATCAAAACGGCTTCGTTTCTTTGAAAGACGTCAAATCGGCTATCAGGCCGGATACGATAATCGTCAGCATCATGCATGTCAATAACGAAGTCGGCTCCATTCAGCCCGTAAAAGAAATCGGCGGGTTTTTGAAGCAGCACCGGAATATTCTGTTTCATGTTGATCATGTGCAGGGCATTCATAAAGTTCCTCTGTCTATAGAAGAAGCGGGCATTGACCTTTGCACCGTTTCAGGGCATAAGTTTCACGGCCTAAAAGGGACCGGAGCGCTTATCGTCAAAAAAGGAACGCGGCTCATTCCGCTTATAACGGGAGGCTCGCAGCAAAAAGGCGTCCGTGCCGGAACGGAACACACGGCAGGCGCCGTTTCCCTTGCGAAAGCGATCAATCTTTCCGCGCGTGACATGAACGAGCGGCTTTCTTCCGTGGAGGCTGCCAAGAATGCGCTCATGGAAAGGCTGAGCGGGACGGACGGGGTCGTCATCAACACCCCCGCCGAAAACAGCGCGCCGCATATCATTAATTTTTCCGTGCCGGGCGTGAAGGCGGAAGTGCTGCTGCACATGCTTGAGGAAAAAGGAATATATGTCTCCACAACCGCGGCATGTTCGGCAAGAGAGCACAAACCGAGCCGTGTGCTTCTGCAAATGAATAAAGGCGAACAGATTGCATCAAGCAGCATCAGAGTCAGCCTGAACTTCAGCCATACGGCTGACATCACGGAGCCGTTTATGGCCGCGCTGGCGCCGGCTGTTCAAAAACTAAAAAAAATGATGAGGTAGCATATGAATTACGATCATATTTTAATCCGTTTTGGTGAAATATCCACAAAAGGAAAAAACAGACGCAGTTTTATTGAAAGATTAAAACAGAATATCCGCCTGGTATTAAAGGATTATAAAAAAGTAAAATACTTTTCAAACCGGGACCGGATGTCAATTACACTTAATGGAGAAAACCCGGAGGAAATTTGTTCCTTATTAAAGAATATATTCGGCATTCAAAGCTTTAGTCTCGCAATTAAATGCGAAAGCAAGCTGGAAGACATTAAAAAAACGGCTTTAGCCGCGATAGAAGGCGAATATAAACCGGGGAATACGTTTAAGGTCGAGACGAAACGGGCTTACAAACAGTTTGAATTAGATACGAATGCGATGAACGCTGAAATCGGCGGCCATATTTTGAAAAACACGGATGGATTAACCGTCGATGTGAAACATCCCGATATTCCGCTTCGGATTGAAATCAGGGAGGAAGCGACATTCCTGACCATTCGTAACGAAAAAGGCGCCGGAGGCCTTCCTGTCGGTTCCGCGGGTAAAGCGATGCTGATGCTTTCCGGCGGTTTTGACAGTCCGGTCGCCGGTTTTTACGCGATGAAACGGGGATTATCAGTTGAAGCCGTACATTTCTTCAGTCCGCCGTATACGAGTGAACGGGCAAAGCAGAAAGTCATGGATCTCGCGGGATGCCTCGCGAAGTTCGGCGGCAGTATGACACTTCATATCGTGCCGTTTACAAAGACGCAGGAACTCATCCAAAAACAAATCCCGGAGAACTATACGATGACGGCGACGCGGCGTCTTATGCTGCAAATCGCGGACAGAATCAGAGAAGAACGGAAAGCGCTCGCGATCATTACGGGAGAAAGCCTAGGGCAGGTAGCGAGCCAGACGCTTGAAAGCATGTATGCGATCAATGCCGTGACGGCAACGCCGATTTTGCGCCCTTTAATCGGAATGGACAAAACAGAAATCATCGAGAAATCAAAAGAAATCGGCACTTATGAAACAAGCATTCAGCCGTTTGAGGACTGCTGCACCATCTTTACGCCGCCAAGTCCGAAAACACGCCCGAAAAAAGAAAAAATCGAGCACTTCGAAAGCTTCGTTGATTTTGAACCGCTGATTGCTGAGGCGGCTGCCGGCATCGAAACCATCACTGTTTACTCAGAGCAGGAAGCTCACGATAAGTTTGCCGGCCTGTTTTAAAACTGTATACAATTACCAAAGTTTTTTTGAATGAAGACATGTGTTTTATCACATTCTATACTCACAAGGAGGTGATACACATGTCACAACAATCAAACAGCGGAAACAGCAACCAGCTTTTAGTGCCAGGCGCTGCTCAAGCTATCGACCAAATGAAGTATGAAATCGCTTCTGAATTCGGTGTAAACCTTGGACCGGAAACAACTTCTCGCGCCAACGGTTCTGTCGGTGGAGAAATCACAAAACGTCTTGTCTCTTTTGCTCAGCAAAGCATGGGCGGAAGCAGCCAGCAGCAGTTTTAATCACAACTTCACATAATGGCTAAGAGAGCGGGGAATTCCCCGCTCTTTTTTCATGAGTATAGATAGAAGGCGGGAAGCAATTTATGCATATTTTTATTGTAATGGCCTATGTTTATGTATAATGGGGAAAGAAAGTGAGGAGTTGTTCGTGTTAAAACGAGAAGATTTAATCGCCCCAAAGAACTATAACCTTGTAAATGAAATCGAAAAGTTCAGCCGTTCCAAAGAGAAGAACGCGCTTATTTGGGAAGATCAAACAGGCGGCAAGAAAGTCTGGACGTATGAAAAATTGATGGAAGAAACGAATAAAATCGGAGCCCGCCTGAAAGGTCTCGGATTTGAAAAAGGCGATAAGCTGATTGTCATGGTTCCGAGAGTGCTTGAAGCGTATGCCGTTTATTTAGCGATCTTAAAAGCGGGGATGGTCGTCATTCCTTGCTCGGAAATGCTGCGCGCCAAAGACCTTGAATACCGGATCAAACACGCCGAAGTGAAAGGCGCTATCGTTTATCCTTCATTTATAAACGCGTTTGACGAGGTGAATACCGGGCAGCTGGTGACATTGTCAATCGGTGAAAATGATGCCGGCTGGAAAAACCTCCTAACGATTGAAGCGGACGGAGACAGTTTTCAAACAGCTGATACAACAAGAGAAGACATGGCGTTTTTGTCCTATACTTCAGGCACGACCGGCCAGCCTAAAGGCGTTGTACATACACACGGCTGGGCCTTTGCCCATTTAAAAACATCAGCCGGTGCATGGCTGGATATTTCTGAAGACGATACAGTGTGGGCCACCGCGGCGCCCGGCTGGCAGAAATGGGTGTGGAGCCCGCTGCTCGCAATTCTGGGAAGCGGCGCGACAGGAGTCATTTATCACGGCAGATTCAACGCCAAGACGTATTTAGAGCTGCTGGAGCGCCATCAAGTAAATGTCTTCTGCTGTACCCCGACGGAATACCGCCTGATGGCAAAAGTGGAGGAGTTGGACAAATATGATCTTTCTGCCCTTCACAGCGCAGTTTCTGCTGGTGAGCCATTAAACCGGGAAGTCATTGACGTATTCCGGAAGCATTTCGGCATTAAAGTGAGAGACGGATACGGCCAAACGGAGAGCACCCTGTTAGTCGGCGTCCTGAAGGACATGGATATTAAGCCGGGAAGCATGGGCAAACCGACCCCTGGAAATCAAGTGGAGATTATAAACGATAAAGGCGAAATATGCGAAACTGGCGAAACGGGCGATATCGCCGTGCATTTGAGCACACCGGCCTTATTCAAGGAATATTATAAAGATCCCGAAAGAACGAAAAAGCAGATTCGCGGAGATTACTTTCTTACAGGAGACCGCGCGAAAAAAGACGAGGACGGCTACTTTTGGTTTGAAAGCCGCAATGATGACATCATCGTCAGCTCCGGATATACAATCGGGCCTTTTGAAGTAGAGGATGCGCTCGTGAAGCATCCGGAAGTGAAAGAATGTGCCGTCGTGGCGAGCCCGGATGAAATCAGAGGTTCAATCGTAAAAGCTTATGTCGTTTTACAAGACGATGAAAAGCGCAGTGACGAACTTGTCAAAGAACTGCAAAACCACGTAAAAACGATTACGGCGCCTTACAAATATCCGAGAGAAATTGAGTTTGTCGAAAGCCTGCCGAAAACGGCGTCCGCAAAAATCAGACGTGTGGAGCTGAGACAGCGTGAAGAACGGCTGAAGGCTGATAAAAAAGCATAATACAGGATAAAGGGTGAGCGGGGATGAAAGCGATTTGGCACGGCGGCACCATCTATACAATGCTGGACAAGAATCATGTCACTGAAGCCGTTTATACCGAAGAAGGCGTCGTCAGGCAGACGGGCAGCTTCCGGGAACTCCAAGGAACATACGGTTCGCCTGATACGGAGGAAATCGATTTACATGGAGCTGTCATGTTCCCGGGGTTTACGGACAGTCATATGCATTTAATCGGGCACGGGGAAAAACAGCTTCGCCTCGATTTGTCGCAGCTGACGTCAAAAGAAGCGATACTGCGGGCTGCAAAAGAAGCAGAGCGTGAATTGGAAGATGGCGAATGGCTGATCGGCGAAGGCTGGGATGAAAATCTGTTTGAACGGCCGGTTTACGTCACGAAGCATGACCTTGACCTGCTCTTTCCCGACCGCCCCGTCCTGCTGAAGCGGGTATGCCGGCACGCCGCGGCGATTAATTCGGCCGCATTGCGCGCGGCGGGAATTACAAACGAAACACCTGATCCAAACGGCGGGATTATCGTCCGGGACGGAACCGGTCCGACAGGCCTTCTGCTGGATAAAGCCCAAGAGCTTGTGACACAGGCCCTGCCGCCCGTCTCACTTCACTATGTCAAACGCGCGCTTCAAACGGCGATTACGGACTGCTGGTCAAAAGGCCTGACCGGCGGGCATTCAGAAGATCTGGCATACTACGGAGACGCGTCCATTCCCGTTGCCGCGTACGAGTCGTTAACCGGCAGCGGCCTTTATCCTTTTCGCGCCCATCTGCTCGTACATCACGAAGCCGTCGACAGCTGGAGCGCTCTGGATAAATCGATCGGACCTTATCTGGAATACGGAGCGATGAAAATTTTTGCTGACGGCGCGCTCGGCGGCAGAACCGCTCTATTGAAAAAGCCTTATCATGATGATCCGTCAGTCTCCGGCGTTCAGGTGCATGATGACGAAACCCTTGCCGCTCTTGTTTATAAAGCGAGAGAGAAAGGGATGGAGATTGCCGTGCACGCGATTGGCGACCTTGCATTTGAAAAGGTGCTGGATGTTATCGAAAGATACCCGGCAAAGCCCGGACAGCTAGACAGGCTCATTCATGCGCAAGTATTAGATGACGGATTGATTGAAAGAGCCGCCCGGCTGTCGATCGGACTTGATCTTCAGCCGCATTTTGTGGCCAGTGATTTTCCGTGGGTGATTGACCGGCTCGGAGAAGAGCGGATGAAAACGGCTTTCGCCTGGAAAACACTGCTGTCAAAAGGGCTGCTGTGCGCCGGAGGTTCAGATGCCCCGATTGAGCCGGCCGATCCGCTTCTGGGCATTCAATCGGCTGTGCTCCGTACGAGCAAGCAGCACCCGGAAGGTCCGGCCTATTATGAAAAAGAGTGTCTGACCGTGTACGAAGCCATTCAGCTTTACACGGAGGGAAGCGCGGCCATCATCCATAAAGAACATAGCCGCGGACGGATCGCCCCCGGCTATGATGCCGACTTTACCGTACTCAGCGGTGATCCGTTCAGGACGGACCCGAAAAAGCTTCATGAATTGGAAGCGGTCAAAACCGTCGTCGGCGGCCGTATCGTATATGAAAAAGAGGACAGGCAGTGATGCCCGTCCTCTTTTTTTATGATAAAAATGATCGTTTTACTTTTTCCCAGAAAGAGTTGTCTTTCAGTTTCACCGTTTTGATTTTTTTATCGGATAGTCTAATCTCAACCTTTTTGACATTCCGCGTGCTGAGCGCTTCATTATCAAGCCCGATAATCGGATGCTCATTGCCGTCCTGCACCACCTGCAGTGTCAGCTTCCGGTCTGAGCTTAAAATAAACGGAGATCCGAGTGTACGGTATGTGTTGTTGTTCAACGACGCCAGTTCGGATACCTGCATGCAGGAAATCAAAGGATCAACAACGGCGCCTGAAACAGATTTATTGTAGGCGGTGCTGCCCGTCGGGGTGGAAATGATCATCCCGTCTCCTCTGAACGTCTCAAAATGAAGATCATCAATTAACACATCCATCACAAACGTTTTAATAATGCTTGAACGGATGGAAACCTCGTTTAAACAGTGAAAATGATTGCTGCCGTCCACCGTTACGTGAATGAGCGGGTATTTTCTGACCTCAAGCTGTTCCGCGGTCATGCTGGCCGCCATTTTTTCAGGCTCATCGCTGTGAAAATCACAGTACAAATGGGCTTTCCCTTTTTTAGCGATGCCGACATACAGACAGTCATCACGGAATCCGGTTTTTCTGACGGCTTGCAGAAATGAGCCGTCGCTGCCGATGCTGGCAATAATTCCGGCATCCTCCGGTTGAGCCGCAACTGTAAAACCGTGCGATTCAGCAAGCTGCTTCAAAGAGCTGACTTGTTCTTTTGTTTCGTTGTTTTGTTTGTGAAAAAAATAAACATTGCGGCGAAGATCGGTCATATCCCCATTCCCCTTTGCTGTCATATTTACGTTTTTCTCCCAGCAGGTATTGTGTTAAAATACCTGTGGCAATAGTGTAACATGTTTCCTGTTTATCCGTTAAGGGAAAGCGCTTCATGAAAAAAATGAATCTTTTTTTACGGGGGAACGTACGAATATTGACAGAAAAGGAGGAGAACAAATGAATGCAAAAAGATGGATTGCGCTCGTCATCGCGCTCGGCATTTTCGGCGTATCAGTCATTGCAAGTGTGACCGTCGGGGTGCTGAAGAATATCGGAGATACAGGGTCTGACTTTGCATCACTGACAGATGACACAGAGGAAGTGACGCTGGATAAGGGCAGCCCCGGCAGTAAAATCGCCGTGCTTGAAGTGGACGGCACGATTGAGGATAACGGCGGGTCCGCTGGCCTGCTCAGCTCAGGCGGGTATGATCACAGATCATTTTTAAAACAGGTTGAGCGTGCGAAAGAAGACAAAAGCGTCAAAGGAATTGTGCTGAAAATCAATTCCCCTGGCGGAGGCGTGTACGAAAGCGCGGAAATACATAAAAAACTGGAAGAACTAAAGAAAGAAACGAAGAAACCGATTTATGTATCCATGGGCTCCATGGCGGCATCGGGAGGCTACTATATTTCAACGGCCGCCGATAAAATCTATGCTTCACCGGAAACGCTCACGGGTTCACTGGGCGTCATTATGGAAAGCGTCAATTATTCCAAGCTCGCCGATGAACTCGGCATCAAGTTTGAAACCATTAAAAGCGGCGCGCATAAAGACATCATGTCCCCGACCCGCGACATGACGAAGGAAGAAAGAAAGATCATGCAGACAATGGTCAACGATTCTTATGAAGGATTTGTCAATGTCATTTCAAAAGGCCGGCACATGTCAAAAGCGGATGTGAAAAAAATTGCCGACGGCCGTGTTTACGACGGCAGACAAGCGAAAAAAATCGGCCTCGTTGATGAGCTCGGTTTTTACGATGACACGATCAGCGCGATGAAAAAGGACCATAAAAATATGAAAAACGCTTCAGTCATCACATACGAGGAAGGATTCGGATTAGGCTCGCTCTTTTCCATGAGCGCAGCGAAAATGTTTAAAAGCGAAATTGATTTTCTGAATATGAAAGAACTCATTTCGCAATCCGGTTCGCCGCGGATGATGTATCTCTATGCAAAGTAGGGGGGAAGAAAGAATGGACGCGACTTACGAAGGCTTTCGCGGCAAAGAAGAGGAAGCCGAACAACAGAGGGCGCCCGAGCATGCATATGCGGGCTTTTGGATCAGGTTTTGGGCGTTTCTTCTCGATTGGCTGGTGGTCTGGGGACTTAACCATCTCATCGTTTCACCGATTTTCACGCTGATGAAGCTCCCGGCAACAAGCGGAATGTTTACAATCTCAGCTTATTCCGTCACAACCCTGATCGTCTACCTCGCCTATTTTGTGTTCATGACGAAATGGTTTCATCAGACACTCGGCAAGATGGTCTTCGGGTTAAAGGTCACTTCTTTGACGCCCGGAAAGCCGCTGACTTGGAGCACCGTCATTTTCAGAGAAGCGGTGGGGCGTTATATCGATAAAATCTGGATTCTCTATATCGTCATTGCGTTTACGCCCAAAAAGCAGGGCATTCATGATCTGATCGCCGACACAACGGTGATTCACGAAGCGCTGTACCGCAAATAAAAGCAGTAAACCCGGAATAAACGTCCGGGTTTATTTTTTTGGGTTTTGGCGATAATGCTGCTAAGGAAGTGAAGCTTATGGGATATGCCGCAGCAGCTGTTATTCTCATTCTCATTTTGGCCTGGCTGCTCATGAGGATGAAAATCCACCTGACTTTCGAATATCTTCACGATAAAGATAACGACAAACTGACGTTTAAAATCTCGGCCTTATACGGGCTGATCCGTATTAAAAAAACGCTGCCCGTCATTAAAGTAAACAGCGAAGACGCGTCAATTGATGTCAAACAGGACACGAAATCAGAAATGAAAGGTCAGAAAAAAGAGAAGAAAAAAATCACATATGAAGATGTCAAACAGAGCATTCACAGAATAGAAATGATTCTGCACCAAGTCTTTCAGATGCGCCAAATCGGCGCCTCATTTCTTGCGGGAGTCCGTATTACGAAGTTCGAATGGGTGACGGTTATCGGAATAAAGGACGCCGCCGTTACGGGAATCGCCGCCGGCGGATTGTGGGCCGTAAAGGGAGGCCTTACGGCGATGCTGTATGATCATCTGCGTTTCATACATAAACCGGTGTGCGAAGTCATTCCGTCTTTTCAAGTGCCTGCATCCAAGACGCATTTGCAGTGTATATTCTTTTTTCGTTTTGGACATCTTATAGGTGCAGCTTTCAAATTGCTCAAATACGGGCGGAACGGACTTTCTATCATACGAAAGAAACAGCCGGTTCCGGTTGCTTCAAAGAATGATTCATCAGTTTAAGGAGGAGCGCATATGGCAGACCATCCCATTCAAGGTTTAATGAAAACCGCTATGGAAAATTTAAAAGAAATGATTGACGTGAATACAATCATCGGCGATCCTGTTGAAACGCCTGACGGCAGCGTAATCTTAACGGTTTCAAAGGTCGGATTCGGATTTGCGGCGGGCGGAAGCGAGTTTGGAGGAAAGCCGGCTGAAAAAAGAACCGATGATGATGAAAGAAAAGAGCAGAAGCTCCCGTTCGGCGGCGGAAGCGGCGGCGGAGTATCCATTACGCCGATTGCGTTTCTGATTGTCGGGACAAACGGCGTGCGTATGCTTCATTTGGATGAAAACACCCATCTGATTGATAAACTGTTAGACTCCGCGCCTCAAACGATTGAACGCATCCAGCATATGTTTAAAAAGAATGAAAAAGGCCGGAACCAAAAAAGAACGGATATTGATTTATAACAGAAAAGTTAACTGCCGCCCGCAGTTAGCTTTTTTTACGATGCGGCATAACCTTTGCAGTTTGCATAAAACTCGACTATGATAGAGCTATACATAGATAAAGGGAGGAATCAGAATGGCTGAAATTACATTTAAAGGCGGAGCCGTGACGCTGATCGGACAAGAAGTGAAACCGGGTGACCAAGCTCCTGACTTCACGGTTTTGACAAACGGATTAGAAGAGAAGACATTAGCAGATATGAAAGGGAAAGTAACGATCATATCCGTTATTCCTTCCATCGACACAGGCGTATGTGACGCGCAGACACGCCGCTTCAACGAAGAAGCCGCAAAACTCGGTGATGTGAACGTTTATACAATCAGCGCCGACCTTCCGTTTGCACAAGCGCGCTGGTGCGGAGCGAACGGAATTGATAAAGTTGAAACATTATCGGATCATAAAGAGATGTCATTTGGTGAAGCATTCGGTGTTTATATCAAAGAACTTCGTCTTTTGGCGCGTTCCGTATTCGTCCTTGATCAGGACGGAAAAGTCGTTTACGCGGAATACGTAAGCGAAGCGACAAACCACCCGAATTATGAAAAGCCTATCGAAGCTGCAAAAGCGTTAATTAAGTAAAGAGAGAAAAAGAGCTCCGGGTGCTGCCGCGGAGCTCTTTTCATGGCAAGGAGGAAACAGCATGCAACACGACCATGTCGGTCAGATTTATGAACTTTTAGATGAAGCCGCCCAAGTGATAGCAGAAGGCCTTCAGATTTCTTATATTGAGGGGCTTGCGGAAGCGGGAGAGATGTATTTTCTTGAAAAGGCCGACCAGCTTCCGCTTCAGGAAAAGCAAACCGGCGAGCTTAACAGCCTGCTCGCGAAAGCAGACTTCCGAAAATGGGAGCATGAATGGATCCGCAAGGCGTTCCAGCTCGCCATTTTAAAAGGGCTCAAAGATAAGTCCCATCCGAACAGACAGATGACGCCTGATACGATCGGCCTTTTCATCAGTTACCTCGTGAATAAATTTACGGGCGGCCGAAAAGGCCTGACATTGCTGGACCCCGCCTGCGGCACCGGAAATCTTCTGCTGACCGCGGCAAACCAGCTTTCTGACAAAGCGGGAAAAAGTTTCGGCATTGAAATCGACGATGTCCTTCTGAAGATCGCATATGCGCAGGCGAATCTGCAGGAAAAAGAAATGGAGCTGTTCTGCCAGGACAGTCTTCAGCCGTTATTTATCGAACCGGCCGATGCGGTCATCTGCGATTTGCCGGTCGGCTACTATCCGAATGACGAAGGCGCTGAAGCGTATGAGCTGAAAGCGGATGAAGGCCACTCATTTGCCCACCACTTATTTATTGAGCAGAGCGTCAAACATACAAAACCGGGCGGATACTTATTTTTTATGATTCCGAACCATCTGTTTGACAGCGCGCAAAGCGATAAACTGAAGCGGTTTTTTGCGGAAAAAGTGTATATCAACGCCCTTCTTCAGCTGCCGGCTACTATGTTTAAAGACGAAGCGCAGGCAAAGAGCATTTTAATCTTGCAGAAAAAAGGCGAAGATGCAAAGCCGCCGAAACAAGCGCTTTTGGCGAATCTTCCTTCCTTTGCGAACCAGCAGGCGATGCGGGAGATGATGGCAAAATTGGATCAATGGATTCAAAAAGAAAAATAATGGCGAAAAAGCAGTGTGAGATGCAAAATCCCGCGCTGCTTTTGCTTTTTAAAATGAATGGAAATCAGGACGATAACACAAATTAAGGAAAGAAAATAACATTCCGTAAGGCGGTACCGTCCATTTGGCACAAATAAAATTTATCAGAAAATATCGACTTCATATTGTAAGCGGTACCAATATGGATGTTGACTTGAAATGCTGAGTTGACAATGTTTAAATGGAAAAGTCAGATATTTTTTGGACTGCAATTATGGTCTGGGAAAAAAGAACGAACAAACGAAGAAGAATTTTGATAGGAGCGTCATTTATGTCTAAAATTATTGCAATTAACGCAGGAAGCTCATCTTTAAAATTTCAGTTATTCGAAATGCCTTCAGAAAAGGTGCTAACAAAAGGTTTAGTAGAACGGATCGGTATCGCCGACAGCGTTTTCACAATCTCTGTTAACGGCGAAAAAAATACAGAAGTGACAGATATTCCGGATCATGCGGTTGCGGTGAAGATGCTGCTTCACAAGCTGACTGAATTCGGTATTATAAAGGATTTAAATGAAATTGACGGAATCGGCCACCGTGTGGTTCACGGCGGAGAAAAATTCAGCGATTCTGTTTTGCTTACGGATGAAACAATCCGTGAGATTGAAGAGATTTCAGAACTTGCGCCGCTTCACAACCCGGCTAACATCGTCGGCATTAAAGCCTTTAAAGAAGTGCTTCCGAATGTGCCTGCGGTTGCAGTGTTTGATACGGCGTTCCACCAAACGATGCCTGAACAATCTTACCTGTACAGCCTACCGTACGAATACTACGAGAAATACGGCATCCGCAAATACGGTTTCCACGGCACTTCTCATAAATACGTGACACAGCGCGCAGCTGAGCTTCTCGGCCGCCCGCTTGAAGATTTGCGTCTGATTTCCTGCCACCTCGGTAACGGCGCAAGTATCGCGGCCGTAGAAGGCGGAAAATCCATTGATACGTCAATGGGCTTCACACCGCTTGCGGGTGTCGCGATGGGAACACGTTCAGGAAACATCGACCCTGCATTGATTCCGTACATTATGGAAAAAACGGATCAGACGGCAGATGAAGTATTAAATACATTAAATAAAAAGAGCGGACTGCTTGGCGTATCCGGTTTCTCCAGCGACCTTCGCGATATCGTGGAAGCTTCAAAAGAAGGAAACGAAAGAGCGGAAACGGCTCTTGAAGTGTTTGCAAGCAGAATCCATAAATACATCGGTTCTTACGCTGCGAGAATGAGCGGCGTTGACGCGATTATTTTCACTGCGGGTATCGGTGAAAACAGCGTTGAAGTCAGAGAACGCGTGCTTCGCGGCTTAGAATTCATGGGTGTATATTGGGATCCTGCGCTGAACAACGTGCGCGGCGAGGAAGCGTTTATCAGCTACCCTCACTCTCCTGTCAAAGTCATGATCATTCCGACTGACGAAGAGGTCATGATCGCACGCGACGTTGTCCGCCTTGCACAGTAATGATCGAAAAAAGCACATCCTTTAGGGTGTGCTTTTTTATTGAATGCCCCAGAATCAAACGTTACGATATGTTTATTACATAAACGATGAGGTGAAGCAATGAGTGTGCATGAACATAAACAAGAAGCCCCGTCAGCGGTGCGCTGCAAGGTGATTACAGTCAGCGACACGAGAACGAAAGAAACCGACAAAAGCGGGCGCGTCATGATGGACTTCCTCAGGGAAGCGGGATTTGAAACGGTCGCTTATGACATTGTTAAAGATGAAAAAGATGAATTGCAGAAAGCCGTTTTATCCGGCTGTATGGATGAATATACAGATGCGGTGCTGTTAAACGGAGGGACGGGCATTGCCGAAAGGGATGTCACAATTGAAGCGGTCACGCCGCTGTTTTCAAAAGAACTCCCGGGATTCGGCGAGCTGTTCCGCATGCTGAGCTATACGGAGGACATCGGTTCCGCCGCCATTTTGTCCAGAGCGGCAGCGGGTGTGATCCAAAATACCGCAGTCTTCTGCACGCCCGGCTCCTCAGGCGCCGTAAAGCTTGCGATGAGTAAACTGATTATTCCTGAACTGCCCCATGTGCTCCGGGAAATCCGAAAAGATTTATAAATGTATAAAAAGGCTCTGCTCCGCTCAAAAAATTGGGTGGGGTTTTTTTTATAAAAGGCTTGAAAAAACAGAATTTACTTGTTACAGTGTATACATACAAAATGCATTTTTATTAATTAAAACTAATTTTTATACAAAGGGAGCTTTTAACATGGCAGAACAAAAAAAGGTTGTATTGGCATACTCAGGAGGTCTTGATACTTCTGTAGCGATAAAATGGCTGCAAGAACAGGGATACGATGTTGTTGCCTGCTGCTTAGATGTAGGGGAAGGAAAGGATTTGGCATTCGTTCAGCAAAAAGCGCTGGAAGTAGGCGCCGTAAATTCCTATGTGATTGATGCGAAAGAAGAATTCGCACGGGAGTACGCGCTTATTTCTATGCAGGCCCATACAATGTATGAAGGCAAGTATCCGCTCGTATCTGCATTATCCCGTCCGTTAATCGCGAAAAAACTCGTTGAAGTCGCGGAAAAGGAAAACGCGGTGGCCGTAGCGCACGGCTGCACGGGAAAAGGCAACGATCAGGTTCGTTTCGAAGTATCCATCAAATCATTAAATCCTGATCTGGAGGTCATTGCTCCGGTCCGTGAGTGGCAATGGTCGCGTGAAGAAGAAATTGAATATGCCGCAAGCCGGGGCATTCCGATTCCGATCAATCTTGACAGCCCTTATTCCATCGATCAGAACCTATGGGGACGCGCCAATGAATGCGGTATATTAGAAGACCCGTGGGCGGCGCCGCCTGAAGGGGCATATGACCTGACAGCATCTCTTGAAAACACGCCGGACGTTCCGGAAATCATCGAAATCGCATTTGAAGCCGGTGTTCCGGTTTCAATCGACGGCGTAACCTACCCGCTCGCTGATTTAATTCTCAAGCTGAACGAGACTGCCGGAAAACACGGCATCGGCCGGATTGACCATGTGGAAAACCGCCTGGTCGGCATTAAGTCCCGTGAAGTTTATGAGTGCCCGGGCGCGATGACTTTGATTACGGCTCACAAAGAGCTTGAGGATCTGACTTTAGTGAAAGAAGTGGCCCATTTCAAACCGGCAATTGAACAAAAACTGTCTGAAATCATCTATAACGGTTTATGGTTCTCGCCGTTAAAAGACGCGCTGCTTGCATTCTTGAAAGAAACTCAAAAACACGTCACCGGCGTCGTGCGCGTCAAGCTGTTTAAAGGCCATGCCATTGTAGAAGGACGTAAGTCGGAATATTCACTCTACGATGAAAAACTTGCGACATATACAAAAGACGATGCGTTTGACCATCACGCGGCAATCGGTTTCATTGAGCTTTGGGGGCTGCCGACAAAAGTAAACAGCATTGTGAAAAAGAAGGAGCAGATTGAAGCATGAAGAAGCTTTGGGGAGGCCGTTTTCAAAAAACACCGGAAAAGTGGGTCGATGAGTTCGGCGCATCCATCACATTCGACCAAAACTTAGTCAAAGAGGATATTACAGGGTCTCTCGCTCATGCGGCAATGCTGAAAAAATGCGGCATTCTGACGGAAGAAGAAGAAGGCGCCATCCGACAGGGGCTGCAGATCCTCCTGCAAAAAGCAGAGGAAGGGACGCTTGAATTCTCTGTTGATTATGAAGATATCCATTTGAATATTGAAAAAATGCTGATCGAAGAAATCGGACCGCTAGGCGGCAAGCTCCATACCGGCAGAAGCCGGAATGACCAGGTGGCGACCGACATGCATTTGTATTTGAAAGATCATGTCTCACATATCATCGTACTGATTGAACAGTTCCAAAAAGCGCTGATCGAAAAAGCGGAGGCCAATGTCGAGACCATTCTGCCGGGGTACACCCATTTACAGCGGGCTCAGCCGATTTCTTTCGCCCACCATCTGCTTGCTTATTTTTGGATGCTTGAACGGGATAAAGAGCGTTTTCGCGATGCTATGAAGCGGATTAACATATCGCCGCTCGGATGCGGGGCGCTTGCCGGAACTACGTTTCCGATAGACCGTAACTATTCGGCGGATCTGCTCGGTTTTGACTCCATTTATGAGAACAGTCTTGACGGAGTCAGTGACAGAGATTTTATTCTCGAGTTTTTAAGCGGCAGCAGCATGCTGATGATGCACCTTTCACGTTTATCAGAAGAAATCATTCTATGGTGCTCGCAGGAATTCAGATTCATTGAACTGGATGATACGTATGCGACGGGAAGCAGCATGATGCCGCAGAAGAAAAACCCCGACATGGCGGAGCTGATCCGCGGTAAAACCGGACGCGTATACGGTGATATGATGGGGCTTTTCACGATTATGAAAGGGCTCCCGCTCGCTTACAACAAAGACCTGCAGGAAGATAAAGAAGGCATGTTTGACACGGTGAAAACCGTTGAAGGAAGCCTTCAGATTTTCACGGGCATGATTGAAACGATGAAAGTAAACAAAGACATCATGAAACAAGCGACAAAACAAGATTTTTCAAACGCGACGGAACTTGCCGATTATTTAGCTAAAAAAGGCATGCCGTTCAGAGAAGCGCATGAAGTGGTCGGCAAGCTTGTGTACAGCTGCATTGAAAAAGGAATCTATTTAAGTGATATGGCATTTGAAGAATTCCTTCAAGCCAGCAGTCTTTTTGAAGAAGACATCTATACCGTGCTCGATCCGCATCATGCGGTTGAAAAAAGAATGAGCGCCGGCGGAACGGGTTTTCAGCAGGTAGAACAGGCGCTCGTAAAAGCAAAAGCCTGCGCAGGCATTTAATTTGCTGAAATTTCCTTCATATTTTCCCGTTATATCAGACACCCTACATCTATAAAGATGGGAGGTAGAAGGAATGCGCAAAGAACAAGACCGTTACATCTATGATGAAAAAGAAAGTGAAGAAACGGCCAGGCTCATCTCAGAGGCATACGAAAGCGGTTATGTCGGCATGGAGGAAGCCTCTGCTCCTTCAGAAAATTAAGCTGTCTGTAAAGACGGCTTTTTTTTCGTGCGGACGAAGTGCAAAAAAGTGATATTGCCGTTTGTTTATAGTAAAGTAGAGGGAGAAACGTCTTGATTTTATTGAAGCGGCAACGTTGCCTGGGGAGGGTATTCAATGTGCGACATGCTCTAATCACTGCCGGTACAAAGGGATTGGGCCGAAAAGTGACTGAAATGCTTCTGGAAAAAGGCTTTTCTGTCACAGTGAATTACAGACAAGACGAAGAAGCGGTCGCCTGTCTGAAGTCGGATTATCCCGGGTGCCATGACAGATTGCAATTCGTTAAGGGCGATGTAACCCGGAAAGAAGATCTCATGCGGATCGCCGATGCAGCCCTTCAGCGGTTTGGAAGGATTGACATACTGATTAACAATGCCGGGCCGTACATATTTGAGCGCAAAAAGCTAGCCGATTACTCCGATGACGAATGGTATGACATGCTTGAAGGGAATTTAAGCGCCGTTTTCCATCTGTTTAAAGCGGTTATCCCGGTCATGAGACAGCAGCGGTTCGGCCGGATTATTACATACGGTTTTCAAGGAGCGGACCATGCCCCCGGCTGGCTTCACCGTTCCGCTTTCGGAGCGGCTAAAGTCGGATTGGCTTCGTTAACGAAAACCATTGCGATTGAAGAAGCCGAATCAGGCATTACGGCCAATATGGTCTGCCCGGGTGATATTGTAGGAGATATGAAAGAAGCGTCTATAGAGGAAGCAAGACGGAAAATCGGCAAAGAAAAGACGCCGATCGGCAGGTCCGGAACCGGAGAGGACATTGCGAGAATCATCGCCTTTTTATGTGAGGAAGATTCCGATCTTGTAACCGGAACGGTCATTGAAGCAACAGGCGGGCTGAATGTGATTAACAGGCATCAATCCCTGTAAGTTTTTTCGTTTGTCAAAAAGGGAACTTGATAAATATTAATTTTTTATGAGGTGAAAACGATGAAAGTGACTTATCACGGACATTCTGTCATTCAAGTGGAAACGAGAACCCATAACATTATTTTTGATCCGTTTCTGACCGGAAACAGTCTGACAAATTTGAAACCGGAAGAAGTGAAAGCGGATGTCATCCTGCTTACTCACGGACACAATGACCATGTCGGAGATACAGAGCAGATCGCTAAACAAAACGATGCGCTCGTCATTGCGCCGAACGAGCTGGCCGTTTATCTCGGCTTTAAAGGTTTAAACGTCCACCCGATGCATATCGGCGGGGCGCGCCAATTTGATTTCGGCAAAGTGAAACTGACACAGGCATTCCACGGATCGGCGGTCACTGATGAAGAAAACAAAACCATTACGTACACGGGGATGCCTGCCGGGATTTTATTGACGATTGACGGCAAAACGATTTTCCACGCCGGAGACACGGCGCTGTTCTCAGATATGAAACTGATCGGGGAACTGAATCACATTGACCTGGCGTTTCTGCCGATCGGTGATAACTTCACCATGGGCCCTGAAGACGCGAAACTCGCGGCTGAATGGCTGAGAGCGAAACAGGTCGTTCCCGTCCATTACAATACATTTCCTGTCATTGAACAGGACCCTGACGCTTTCGCCGAAAGTCTGCCCGGAGGCGTCGGCAAAGTCATGGCGGTCGGCGAGACCATTGAGCTTGCCTGACATATGTGTCAAAGACCTTCTGAATCAAGCATTCAGAAGGTCTTTTTGTGATGCCGCCTTTTTTCGGGCGTCTCATTGCGAATGAATCCCCCGTACCCTTATAATAAAAGCAGAAGACTGTCCTTAGAGGTGAAACGCTTGGCAACAAAGCATGAACAAATCCTATCATACATAGATTCGCTTCCTGTCGGTGAAAAAATTTCGGTCAGAAGAATTGCGAAAGAAATGAAAGTCAGTGAAGGAACGGCTTACAGAGCCATTAAGGAAGCCGAAAACAAAGGATTCGTTTCCACTATTGAACGTGTGGGGACCATCCGGATTGAACAGAAGAAAAAAGAAAATATTGAAAAGCTGACATACGCCGAGGTCGTCAATGTGATAGACGGCCAGGTGCTCGGCGGAAAAGCCGGTCTGCATAAAACGTTGAATAAGTTTGTGATCGGCGCGATGGAGCTTGACGCGATGATGCGTTATACGGCGGCGGGGAACCTGTTAATCGTCGGGAACCGAATCAACGCCCACCGCCAGGCGCTTGAAGCGGGCGCGGCTGTTTTGGTAACGGGAGGGTTTAATACCGACGACAGCATTATCGAGCTGGCTGATATGCTTGAGCTTCCGATTCTCTCCACGAGCTACGATACCTTTACGGTAGCCGCGATGATCAACCGGGCGATCTATGATCAGCTCATAAAAAAAGAGATTGTGCTCGTGGAAGACATTTTGACGCCCGCAGATCGGACAGTGACGCTGTCTCCTAAGGATAAGCTGGAGAAATGGTACGAAAAGAACTATGAAACCGGACACGGCCGCTTCCCGGTTATCGATCAGCAGATGAAAATCCACGGAATCCTCACATCGAAAGATATCGCGGGGCATGACCGGTCAGTTCCGATTGAAAAAGTAATGACCAAAAACCCTGTCACGGTGATCGGGAAAACATCTGTCGCCTCAGCGGCTCAAATGATGGTTTGGGAAGGAATTGAAGTGCTTCCGGTGACAGACGGGCATCACAAACTGATCGGAATGATCAGCCGCCAGGATGTCTTAAAAGCGCTTCAAATGGTTCAAAAGCAGCCTCAGGTCGGTGAAAAGCTGGATGATATTGTTTCAAGGGGATTTAAAGAAGAGGAAGATGACAAAACGCCGGCCGTTTATCAATATGAAGTCACGCCGCAAATGACCAATCAGCTCGGCACGATTTCTTACGGGGTGTTTACGACGATTTTAACCCAGGCCGCCAGCCGATTTTTACGCTCCCGCAAACGCGGCGAGCTGGTCATTGAAAGCATTACGATTTTCTTCTTGAAGCCCGTACAGATGGAGTCGGTCATTGAAGTGAAACCGCGCATTTTAGAGGCGGGCCGGAAATTCGGGAAAATGGAAGTGGAAGTGTCAAGCCAAAGCGGCATCGTCTCAAAAGCGATGCTCATGGTGCAGCTGATGGAGAGAAGTTAAGGGACGCACCCGGGTCCCTTTGCATTCATTATGCGTGGTCCCTCTCCGCTTCCTTTGCATGGATGGGCTCATAATGCTTATAGGCTCTATACCCGGCCCATGCGCTGCCTGCTCCGATTAAAATGAAGACGCCGCCGATGACCAGGGTCAGGACGGAGTGAAACAGAATCATTTGGTTTACTCCGTACAAAAGCACCAGCGCACCTAATGCCATACTTGATTTAGCCGAAAAACATTCCTTCTCCAGCGCCCGTTTCGTCTGGATTCCTTTTACTTTGTAATACACGTAAAAGCAGGCAGAAAGCCCGATGAGAAAAACAAAAACCAGCATAAATGAAATCCTCCATTATATGAGTTTGCAAAACCGTTTATACCGTTACTGAAAGATTTTCCTTTTCCATGGATAAAGAGTATGATTAAATGAATAAAAACGAAAAGGAGAAAACGATGAAATCCGAACTGATCAGAACCATATCATTATATGACACCATTATCTTACATAGACATGTGAGGCCTGACCCGGACGCCTACGGTTCACAGTGCGGCCTTACGGAAATCCTGCGGGAAACGTATCCCGAAAAAAATATTTTTGCCGTCGGACAGCCTGAGCCGTCCCTGTCTTTTTTATATTCCCTCGATGAGGTGGATGACGAAACCTATAAAGATGCTCTTGTCATCGTGTGCGACACCGCAAACCAAGGCAGGGTCGACGATCAGCGCTACCATTCCGGCGCGAAGCTCATGAAAATAGACCACCATCCAAATGAAGATCCGTATGGCGATCTGTTATGGGTCGATACGAATGCAAGCTCCGTAAGCGAAATGATCTATGAGCTGTACCTGGAAGGAAAGCAGCACGGCTGGAAACTGAATACGAAAGCAGCTGAGCTGATCTACGCGGGTATCGTCGGTGATACGGGGCGCTTCTTATTCCCGAACACCACAAAAAAGACATTAAAATACGCGGGAGAGCTCATTGAGTTCCCATTTTCATCGTCAGAGCTGTTCAATCAATTGTATGAAACAAAATTAAATGTGGTGAAGCTTAACGGCTTTATTTATCAAAATGTGTCACTGTCTGAAAACGGCGTCGCTTCCGTTTTCATTAAAAAAGACATTTTGGAGACATATGGAACCACCGCTTCTGAAGCGTCGCAGCTTGTCGGAACACTCGGAAATATTTCGGGTATCCGCGCTTGGGTGTTTTTCGTAGAAGAAGACGATCAAATCAGAGTCCGGTTCCGTTCAAAAGGTCCGGTCATCAACGGAATTGCCCGGAAATACAATGGCGGCGGACATCCGCTTGCGGCCGGCGCATCCATCTTCAGCTGGGATGAAACCGATCAGATTCTTGCTGATCTGGAAGAGATATGTAACGAACACAAGTAGAGGGGAGACCCTCTTTCTTAGTGTTCATCTGTCACGGGGATGAACCAGCAGCCGAATTCAGTCAGGTCTTCGTAGACGCGGAGATTACAGATTTGGAGTTCTTTTTTTATGAGGGAAGCGAGTGTGTCTGTTTCTGCATATGCGGAATAGCCTTGTCTGATTCGGGCTGCATGATCTTTTGCCAAGCGTCGTTCACTAAAAACCTCCATTTTCCCTTCCTCCCTTCAGAATCATTGAAAATGTCTCATCTACAGTTTATAAAAAAGCGGAGAAAAAAGCGACAGATCTATGGAAAATTTTTAAAAATGACATAATTACGTCGCAAAAGAAATATGAATTTCGACAGACAATCTCGTATAAATCGTCAGTTCCTTTACTTCAGCTTTAAATTCCTTCTCATTTATGGTGTATATTTTGTTTTCGATCGTCCGTTTTAAAAGCTCCTTTGTTTTATACACGCTTTCAATATCCTTTGTGATGACTTCAGAAATATTATCTTTCACTTGTTCCTCAAATTTCATCTTGTCAGGCTGGGCGATTCTGTATTTTTCCCCATTGATCAGCTTCACATCAACACTTTGGATGAGCAGCCTTTGCTTATTATCCTCATTTAATTTATGAAGATCTTTCTGATAGATGGAGATTTGGTTTTTTAAATCCCGCGCGTGCTCCCGCTGCTTTTCAATTAACGTCACCTGTTCTTCCTGAAACGTTCCGTATGTAAACAGAAAGAACAGCCAGCTGACGATGGCTCCGCACATCATTCCCGCAAAAAAACGCTGCCATCCCGGTTTTTTATAATACTCGGGAATTCTCATGATGACATATTCTCCTGGGTCAGCCATGAAATAATCAGCCAGCCGGTCTGCGCGCCGCCCATTGCTGAAATAATTAAAAGAAGCTGTTTGAAGATGTCGCGCGTGTTGCCTTCAAACAGCCCCCGCTCGAAACTGTATACCGCGTCAAATGTTCCCCCGATGGCCGCGACAAGCGCCCAGATCTTCAGCCTGTTCGCCAATTTTGTGATCGCCGTCAGCGGAGGCTCGCCTGATAAATAAGCTCCGAGGCCGCCGATCAGCGCGCCGCCGAGCAACACACCGAGGGCGATAAAATAACTGCTGATGAAATTCGCCATAAATCCGGCTTCCTGATCCATATATACACCACCTCACTTTTCTATCATATTGAGCGAAACGGACAAGTATGATGATGAGTCAAAAAAGAACATTTGTTTCTTAAGAAAACCCGTCTTATAATGTAGAAAGGCAAAATGAACGTATGGGAAAGGAGTGGCGGCATTGTCTTTTGTTCACCTGCAAGTACATAGCGGCTACAGCCTGTTAAACAGCGCCGCTTCTGTAAAAGAGCTTGTTGCACAAGCGAAGGAACTCGGATATTCATCATTGGCGCTGACGGACGAAAATGTGATGTACGGCGCCATTGAGTTTTATAAAGCATGCAAATCAAACGGAATTAAGCCGATTATCGGTCTGACGGCTTCTATATACACGGACGATACGGAGCTTGAAGCACACCCGCTCATTCTTTTAGCAGAGACAAACACCGGATATCAGAACCTGGTGAAAATCTCAAGTGCGCTGCAATCCATGGCAAAGGGCGGTATGAAGCGAAAATGGATGAAGAGCTATCATGAGGGGCTGATCGCCATTACGCCCGGTGAAAACGGGTACATTGAAAGCCTGCTTCAAGCCGGGAAGTTTGAAGAAGCGGTCCGGGCTGCCGAAGGTTTCCGGGAGCTGTTCGGAGACGGCCGTTTTTATTTAGGGTACCAGCCGTTTAAAGGACATGAGACGTTATCAGAAGAGATTCTCCGCCTGTCAGCCGAAACGGAAATCGCTGTCTGCGCTGCGGGGGATGTCCGTTATATCAAGAAAGAAGATCAAGATGCGTACCGCTGTCTGTGCGCTATTAAAGCCGGAGAGAAATGGGAGGATCAGAGCGGGAATCTGCCGGACTTATACTTGAGGACGCCTGAAGAAATGGCAGAGTTTTACACGCGGCATCCGGAAGCGATTGAAGCAGCCGCGCGTATCGCCCGGCAATGCCGGGTCGATGTCAGCCTCGGACAGACACAGCTTCCGTCTTTTCCGGCGCCGGACGGCAAATCAGCCGATGACTATTTGGCGGAGATCTGTCATGAGGGGCTGCGCCTCCGTTTCGGGACTCCTGATGAGCGCGCTGTCCGCCGGCTTGAATATGAGCTGGACGTCATCAGGCGCATGAAATTCAGTGATTATTTTCTCATCGTATGGGACTTTATGAAGTACGCGCATGAAAAGGGCATTGTGACAGGCCCGGGAAGGGGGTCCGCGGCAGGCTCGCTTGTCGCTTACTCCCTTTTCATTACCGACGTGGATCCGCTTAAACATTCTCTGCTGTTTGAGAGGTTTCTTAATCCCGAGCGGATCAGCATGCCGGATATTGATATCGATTTCCCTGATACGAGAAGGGATGAGGTCATTCAGTATGTACAAAATAAGTACGGGGCCATGCACGTCGCCCAGATTATCACCTTCGGGACATTGGCCGCCAAGGCGGCGTTAAGGGATACTGGGAGAGTGTTCGGAATCAGCCCGAAAGAAGCCGACCAGCTTGCCCGCCTGATTCCGTCAAAACCGGGAATGACGCTTGAGGAGGCGAGGCGGCAGTCCGCTCAGCTGAACAGGCGGCTGTCCGAATCCGCCGTTCTTCATAAAGTGTTTCAGATCGCAAGGAAAATTGAAGGTCTTCCGCGGCACACGTCAACACACGCGGCGGGGGTCGTTCTCAGTAAAGAGCCGCTTTCTGAAGTTGTCCCTCTTCAAGAAGGGCATGACGGCGTGTATTTAACGCAGTATGCGATGGATCACTTGGAAGATCTCGGTCTTTTAAAAATGGACTTTTTAGGTTTGCGCAACCTGACGCTTATTGAATCCATTAAAATGATGATTGAAAAAGAGACGAATACGAAAATTGATTTTTCCGAGATTTCTTATCAGGATGAAAAAACGTTCTCGCTATTGTCAAACGGTGATACGACGGGTATTTTCCAGCTGGAATCATCAGGAATGAGAAACGTGCTGAAACGCCTGAAGCCGTCAAGACTGGAAGACATTGTCGCGGTTAACGCGCTTTACAGGCCGGGACCGATGGAAAATATTCCGTTATTTATCGACCGGAAGCACGGGCGGGCGCGTGTGGAAGTGCCGCACGAGGACGTAAGAAATATTCTCAGTGACACTTACGGCGTCATCGTCTATCAAGAACAGATAATGATGATCGCTTCGCGCATGGCAGGGTTTTCATTAGGTGAAGCGGATCTGCTCAGACGGGCTGTCAGCAAAAAGCAAAAGGACATTCTGGACAGAGAGCGAAGCCATTTTGTTGAAGGGTGCTTAAAAAAGGAGTATTCTGTAGTCACTGCAAACGAGGTCTACGATCTGATTGTAAAATTCGCTAACTACGGATTCAACAGAAGCCATGCTGTCGCATACAGCATGATCGGCTATCAGCTCGCCTATTTAAAAGCCCATTATCCGTTATATTTTATGTGCGGGCTGTTGACGAGCGTCATCGGCAATGAGGACAAAATATCGCAATATCTGCATGAAGCGAAGGGGAGCGGGATTCAAGTCCTTCCGCCGTCAATAAACAAAAGCGGTTTTCCGTTTGCGCCGGAAAACGGAGCCGTCAGATACAGTTTGCGGGCCGTTAAAAACGTAGGCGTCTCGGCAGTGAAAGATATTTATAAAGCAAGAACACATAAACCGTTCGAGGATCTTTTCGATTTCTGCTTTCGCGTACCTGCAAAAAGCGTGAATCGGAAAACCATCGAAGCCCTTATATTTTCTGGCGCCATGGACGAATTCAATCAAAATCGCGCAGCCTTGCTGGCCTCCGTTGATGTGGCTTTAGAGCACGCTGAACTTTTTCGTGCAGACGATGACCAAATGGGATTGTTTTTGGAAGAATCGTTCTCCATTAAGCCAAAATATGTAGAGGCTGAGGAATTTCCGCTCGTGGACAAGCTTCGGTTCGAAAAAGAAGCTCTCGGTGTTTATTTCTCAAGCCATCCTTTGTCTGCTTTCAGGGATCTCCTGAAAAAACGGGGGGCGCAAGCGATCACAGCAGCGCGGCAGATGCCGAAGGGGCAGCTGTCAATCGGCGCTTTGCTCGCGGGCATCAAAACGATTCGGACAAAGACAGGTCAGCATATGGCGTTTCTCACATTAAGCGATGAAACGGGAGAAATGGAAGCCGTCGTGTTTCCTGACCAATATAGAAGGCTGTCTCCGCTGTTAGAAGAAGGCGCGCTTTTATTCGCCGCCGGGAAAATGGAAGAGCGTCAGGAGAAGACACAATTCATCATGTCATCCGCCTCTCTTCTTGAGCAGACGGAGGCAGACAGAGCGCCGTCTGTTTACATCAAAATCGAAGGCAGCCGGCACAATCAGGAGTTTTTGGAAAAGATGAAGCGTATTTTACTGGAGCATAAAGGGGAAACCGGCGTTTATCTTTATTATGAAAAAGACAAGCAGACGATCAGGCTGCCGGATACTTTTCATATTCAGGCGGACCATCAGGCGTTATACCGTTTAAAAGAGCTGCTGGGCCGCGAAAACGTCGTGTTAAAATAGTGGTAACAATAATCGTTTTGTTATACAATTGAAACAATTGTGCTATCTTATTTAAAGATTCTGAAATTTTTCACCTCCAGCGATTGTACCAGTCTATGCGGCAGAATATGTAACAAAGTACTTAAAAGGAGTGTTTAGAATGTCATTAAGAGAAGAAGCGTTACATTTACACAAAGTAAATCAAGGAAAGCTGGAATCAAAAGCAAAGGTAGAAGTCAGAAACGCGGACGACTTAAGCCTTGCCTACTCTCCCGGAGTAGCTGAGCCTTGTAAAGAGATTTATGACGATAAAAATAAAGTATATGATTATACAATGAAGGGGAACATGGTAGCAGTCGTAACAGACGGATCAGCCGTTCTCGGTCTCGGTAATATCGGGCCTGAAGCTTCTCTTCCGGTCATGGAAGGGAAAGCGGTGCTGTTCAAAAGTTTCGCGGGCGTGGATGCATTCCCGATCGCGCTTGACACAAACGATGTGGACAAAATCATTGACACTGTGAAGCTGCTTGCACCGACATTCGGCGGTGTCAACCTTGAAGATATTGCGGCGCCGAACTGCTTCATTATCGAAGAGCGCCTGAAAAAAGAAACAAACATTCCGGTTTTCCACGATGATCAGCACGGCACTGCCATCGTAACCGTTGCCGGACTTGTAAACGCGCTGAAATTATCAGGAAAATCCATGTCATCCATTAAAGTTGTGGCAAACGGAGCGGGAGCGGCAGGCATCGCGATCATCAAGCTTCTTTACCATTTCGGCGTACGCGACATCGTAATGTGCGACTCTAAAGGGGCGATTTACGAAGGGCGTCCGGCCGGCATGAACGCAGTGAAAAACGAAGTGGCGAAGTTTACAAACCAAGACCGCAACGACGGTTCGCTGCAGGATGTCATTAAAGATGCAGACGTCTTTATCGGCGTATCAGTCGAAGGCGCGCTGACGAAAGAAATGGTGGAAAGCATGGCGAAAGATCCGATTATCTTCGCAATGGCCAACCCGAATCCGGAAATCATGCCTGAAGACGCGCGCGCAGCCGGCGCAAGCGTAATCGGAACAGGCCGTTCTGATTTCCCGAACCAGGTCAACAACGTTCTGGCATTCCCTGGAATTTTCCGCGGCGCGCTTGACGTTCGCGCGACTCACATCAACGAAGAAATGAAAATTGCTGCGGTTGAAGCGATTGCTTCCCTCGTTTCAGAGGAAGAATTAAGCGCTGATTATGTCATCCCGGCTCCATTTGACAAACGTGTGGCTCCTGCCGTTGCGAAAGCTGTTGCGAAAGCAGCGATGGAAACGGGCGTCGCCAGAATTACGGTCGATCCTGAGGAAGTGGCTGAAAAAACAAGACAGCTCACAGTCATCGGCGAATAATAACACAAAAATGAAATGGCAGCGCGTTGGAAAAAAACAACGCGCTGCTGTTCAATATACGGACTGCTGGCATTTTTTTAAGGGCAGGTCTTAAAAAAATTTCAGCAGAATCCTTATTTCTTTTGAAAACGCTGACAGATAAGGCTGAACAACGCTTTTTACGGTATGAAATCCGTCCGTTTCCGTCTGTTTTGCAGCAAAAAATGTCGAATGGAGGATGACACCGTTTGACAAAAAAAGTACAATAGTTTCGGTAAAGTTATTATTAAGTCTATCTAATCGGAAGACATGCAGTGAAGAGAACCCTTCACAAAAGGGAGGTAATCATTTGTTAAAGGATATATTCACAAAAAAGAAAAAATATGCTTCCGTGCCGTCTGAGCAGGCAAAACATGATGTTCCGGAAGGCATTATGACAAAGTGCCCCAAATGTAAAAAAATCATGCTCACAAAAGAGTTAGATAAAAACCTGCGCGTCTGCATGAACTGCGGGCACCATTTCCCGATGAATGCAAAGCAGCGCATTGAAAGCCTCCTGGATGAAGATTCATTCGAAGAATTCAACCAGGGAATGATATCTGAAAACCCGCTCGGTTTCCCGGGATACTTAGAAAAAATCGAAAAAGACCGTGAGAAAACATCGCTGAATGAAGCGGTGGTTACCGGAAAAGGAACCATCGGCGGATTCCCGGCCGTGATCGCGATCATGGATTCAACATTCCGAATGGGCAGCATGGGTTCGGTTGTCGGCGAAAAAATCACGCTTGCAATTGAAAAAGCAAAAGAGGAAAAAGTCCCGTTTATCATCTTTACCGCTTCCGGCGGCGCACGTATGCAGGAGGGGGTCTTAAGCCTTATGCAAATGGCCAAGACAAGCTCTGCATTAAAACTGTTCAGTGAGGAGCAGGGACTGATTATTTCTGTCATGACCCATCCGACGACAGGCGGCGTATCGGCCAGTTTCGCGTCTCTCGGTGATTATAATTTCGCTGAACCGGGCGCCTTGATCGGATTTGCCGGAAGACGTATTATTGAACAGACGATCGGGGAAAAACTGCCGGAAGATTTCCAGACGGCGGAATTTTTATTAAAGCACGGCCAGCTTGATGCGGTGATTCACCGAAACGACATGAAAGACAAACTCGCATTTCTGCTGGACATGCACCAAACAGGAGGTGAGCATGAGTGGCTGCAAGATTAGAATTTGAAAAACCAGTGATTGAACTGCAGACGAAAATCGCCGAACTGAAAAAATTCACCCAAGATTCGGAGATGGATTTAAGCGCTGAAATCGCAAGGCTTGAAGACCGGCTAAGCAAGCTCCAGGATGAGATTTATAAAAACCTGAAGCCGTGGGACAGAGTGCAGATCGCACGCCTTCCCGACCGGCCGACGACGCTTGATTACATTCAATACCTGTTTACCGACTTTTTTGAGTGCCACGGAGACAGAACATACGGAGACGATGCTGCGATTGTCGGCGGAGTCGCCAAATATCACGGCATGCCGGTCACCGTCATCGGACATCAGCGCGGAAAAGACACGAAAGAAAACCTCGTCCGCAATTTCGGGATGCCTCACCCTGAGGGCTACCGCAAAGCGCTTCGTCTCATGAAGCAGGCGGATAAGTTCAACCGCCCGATTATCTGCTTCATCGACACGAAGGGAGCGTACCCGGGTAAAGCGGCGGAGGAACGGGGACAAAGTGAAGCCATCGCCAAGAACCTGTTCGAGATGGCCGGCCTGACAGTGCCTGTCGTTTGTATCGTCATCGGGGAAGGCGGCAGCGGAGGCGCGCTTGCATTAGGTGTGGGCAACCGCATGCTGATGCTTGAGAACTCGACGTATTCCGTTATTTCTCCTGAAGGAGCCGCGTCCATTTTGTGGAAAGACTCCAGCCTTGCGAAAAAAGCGGCCGAAACCATGAAGATTACTGCGCCCGATTTATTAGAATTAGGAATTATTGATGATATGATTAAAGAAGTGAAGGGCGGAGCTCACCATGATATCAAGCAGCAGGCGGGCTACATTGACGGTATTCTTAAAGAAACGTTAAAATCTCTTCTTCAAATGAACGCCGAAGAATTGATCTCACAGCGCTATGAAAAATATAAAGCAATCGGGAAAGTTTCGGTTGAAGATCAATATATCGGGGTAAACTGAATAGACGTGAAGCCTATGGCTCACGTTTATTTTTTGTGATTTTTGTGATATTCCTTAAATTTTATTTAAAAACAATTTATTTAATTGTATAATAGGTAAGGTTTCATGGGAGCTCAGGCGTCCCTTTTCATTGTTTTAGGGCAATGATCATGATATGTTTAACATATATATGTTGCTGAGGTGAATAGGAAATGAAGCGTATAGGAGTTTTAACGAGCGGCGGGGATTCCCCGGGTATGAACGCTGCGGTGCGCGCGGTTGTGCGGAAAGCTATCTACCACGACGTCGAAGTGTACGGAATTTATAACGGTTATTCAGGATTAATCAGCGGAAAAATAGAGAAACTGGAGCTTGGTTCGGTCGGTGACATCATCCACCGCGGCGGAACAAAGCTGTACACGGCCAGATGTCCTGAATTCAAAACAGTTGAAGGCCGTGAAAAAGGAATCGAAAATTTAAAGAAACTCGGCATTGAAGGTCTTGTCGTCATCGGCGGAGACGGTTCATACATGGGTGCGAAAAAATTAACGGAACACGGGTTTCCGTGTGTAGGTGTACCGGGTACGATAGATAATGACATCCCGGGAACTGATTTTACGATCGGATTTGATACGGCGCTAAACACCGTAATTGATGCGATTGATAAAATCCGTGACACCGCTACGTCTCATGAGCGTACATACGTTATTGAAGTGATGGGGCGCCATGCGGGCGACATTGCTTTATGGGCAGGTCTTGCAGGCGGAGCGGAATCAATTTTAATTCCTGAAGCGGACTACGATATGCAGGAAATTATCGGCCGTTTGAAGAGAGGGCACGACCGCGGCAAAAAACACAGTATCATCATCGTTGCAGAAGGGGTAGGCAGCGGGGTTGAATTCGGAAAACGCATCGAAGAAGAAACGAACCTTGAAACACGGGTATCCGTTTTAGGGCACATCCAGCGCGGCGGATCTCCAAGCGCTTCTGACCGGGTTCTTGCAAGCCGCCTCGGCGCTTACGCGGTTGAGCTTCTGCTTAAAGGAAAAGGCGGACGCTGCGTAGGTATACAAAACAACAAGCTTGTAGACCATGATATTATAGAAATTTTAGAATCAAAACATACTGTTGAACCAAACATGTATCAGCTTTCAAAAGAACTGTCTATTTAAGGCGGAAGAAGCTGAAGATTTCAGAAGGAAGTGAACGAGTTGAAAAAAACAAAAATCGTTTGTACAATCGGTCCGGCCAGTGAAAGTGTAGAAATGCTGACAAAATTGATGGAAGCGGGTATGAACGTTGCTCGTCTGAATTTTTCACACGGTGATTTCGAAGAGCACGGCGCAAGAATCAAAAACATCAGAGAAGCAAGCAAAAAGCTCGGCAAAAACGTGGGGATTCTCCTCGATACGAAAGGTCCGGAAATCCGCACGCACGATATGGAAAACGGCGCGCTTGAGCTTCAGGCGGGAAATGAAATTATCGTTTCTACGAAACAGGTGCTGGGAACGCTTGAAAAATTCTCAGTTTCTTATGAAGGCCTGGCAGACGACGTGTCAGCAGGGTCTATCATCCTGTTGGATGACGGTTTAATCGGATTGGAAGTGCTGGAATCAAATCCGGAAAAACACGAAATCAAAACAAAAATCTTAAACAGCGGCACGCTGAAAAATAAAAAAGGCGTAAACGTTCCCGGCGTCAGCGTCAACCTTCCCGGAATTACTGAAAAAGACGCCAAAGACATCGTATTCGGTATCGAGCAAGGCGTTGATTTCATCGCTGCGTCATTTGTACGCCGTTCTACGGATGTCCTGGAAATCCGCGAACTGCTTGAAGAGCATAACGCGTCTGACATTCAAATCATCCCTAAAATTGAGAACCAGGAAGGCGTAGACAATCTGGATGCGATTCTGGAAGTATCTGACGGTTTAATGGTAGCGCGCGGAGACCTCGGCGTAGAGATTCCGGCTGAAGAAGTGCCGCTCGTGCAAAAAGAAATGATCAAAAAATGCAACGCGCTCGGCAAACCGGTTATTACTGCGACACAAATGCTTGACAGCATGCAGCGCAACCCTCGTCCGACACGCGCTGAAGCAAGTGACGTTGCCAACGCCATTTTCGACGGCACAGACGCTATCATGCTTTCCGGTGAGACGGCTGCGGGACAATATCCTGTCGAGGCGGTTCAAACAATGTTTAACATCGCCACACGTACGGAAGAATCTCTGAACTACAAAGAAATTCTGTCTAAACGCAGAGATCAGGTCGGCATGACGATTACCGATGCGATCGGCCAATCAGTTGCGCACACGGCGATCAATCTGAGTGCGGCAGCTATCGTTACCCCTACAGAAAGCGGCCATACGGCGCGTATGATCGCGAAATACCGTCCGCAGGCTCCGATTGTAGCCGTTACGGTTAATGAGTCTGTATCACGCAAACTCGGCCTTGTATTCGGTGTATTCCCGGCAAGCGGCCAAAACGCGAATTCAACCGATGAAATGCTTGAAGACGCGGTTCAAAAATCACTTGACAGCGGCATCGTGAAACGCGGTGATCTGATTGTCATTACAGCAGGTTCTGTCGGTGAATCAGGCACGACGAATCTGATGAAAGTCCACACTGTCGGCAGCGTTATCGCGAAAGGGCAAGGCATCGGACGCAAATCTGCATTCGGTCCGGTCGTTGTTGCAAAAAATGCGAAAGAAGCTGAACAAAAAATGACAGACGGCGCAGTATTGGTTGCTTCAAGCACTGACCGCGACATGATCGCTTCACTTGAAAAAGCATCAGCGCTCATCACTGAAGAAGGCGGTCTGACAAGCCATGCAGCCGTTGTCGGTTTAAGCTTGGGCATTCCGGTTATCGTCGGTCTGGAGAACGCAACTTCAGTTTTAACAGAAGGACAGGTTATCACAGTTGACGCTGCCCGCGGCGCTGTGTATGAAGGCCGCGCAAGCGTTCTTTAAACAGCTTTAAAAAAGAGAGGGGGGTTCTCCCTTCTCTTTTGTCTTTAGGCTGATTTTCCTATTCCCATGCGGGCGGTGACGCGCTTTTAGAAGGGCGGGAGGGCAGAAAAATGAGAGTGTTATTCTTACTGTTTATCGTGTGTCCGGCAATTGAAATCGGCTTGTTTCTGCTGGCGGGAAAATGGCTCGGTATTTTTCCGACCTTCCTTCTCATCATTTTGACAGGCGTGTTAGGCGCCTTGGTGGCAAAAAGACAGGGAACCGATGTGTATCATCGGGTGATGCGCGACCTGCAGCACGGCAAAATGCCGGGGGAAGCGCTTCTTGACGGAATATGCGTCTTTTTCGGAGGCCTGCTTTTGATGCTTCCGGGTTTTCTGTCCGATATTGCAGGGGCCTGTCTTCTGATTCCGTTCACTCGGAACCGCATGAAGCCGCTTTTGTTCAAATGGCTGAGAGGAATGTCAAAAAATAAGCGGATCATTATCAAATAAAAACGGCAGCCTTCTTACAGGGCTGCTGTTTTTATTTGGACTGAACAGTAATATAGGCCCATATTTCTTTTAAAGCGCCCGTTGTGATAAAGGCCTGAATGAAAACGAGCAGGGCGGGCCCCGCAGCCAGTCCTAAAATTCCGAACAGTTTAAAGCCGGCAAACAGGGCGATTAAGGTCGCAAGCGGATCAAGTCCGATTGACTTGCTTAAAATTTTCGGCTCCGTCAGCTGGCGCTGAATGAGAACCACAATATATAAAATACCGAGACCGATGGCTTGAGGAAGCTGACCGGCAATGGCCAAATACATAATCCAGGGAACAAAGACCGACCCGGCGCCGAGATACGGGAGCAGATCAACCAGGCCGATAAAAAAGGCGATGGTTGCCGCATGCTCAATCCCTAAAAGAAAAAGTCCGATAAAGACAATGATCATCGTGAAAAGGATGAGCACGGCCTGCGCCTTAATGAAACCTGCCATCGCTTTTTTCAGCTCTCCCGATACGGCCTTGGCGTTTGCCGAAACCCGTTCCGGAAGAATGGAATAAAGCAGCGCCTTCAGCTTATGCCAGTCCTTTGTCATAAAAAAAGTCGCCAGCATTGCGAAAATGAAGACGGCAGCTGTATTGGGAAGGAAGGCAATCCATTTCGGCACCAGCTCCAAAAGATGTGAAAGCATCAGCCCCGCATTTTTAGCGGCTGTATCACCGAGGGTCTGAATATGCGTCACGATGGATGCCTGCTGATTGGTTTCCAGTCCGTTAAATAGGACGGTCAGCTCGTGGTACAATGGCTGAATGCGGGAAGTGAACAGCTCTTCGCAATACGTCATAAAGGCGCTGATATGGGGAGGGAGCGTTTTGGCCAGATAGGCGGTTCCCGAAATGATTTCCGCAACGAGAAATGTCGCCGCGCCAAGAAGAATAAGCAAAAAGAAGACCAGGACAATGACTGTATTGACTGACCGGGGCATCCCCGTCAGTTTGTCCAGCCAGTCAACTACGGGAATGATCGCTGATGACAGAATAAGGGCGATCAGAAACGGATAAGTTAACGGAAATGAGGCGTAACCGGCCGCTAAAGCGCCGCCGGCCGCAGCGAGTACAAACAGCGCGCGGAAAAAAACAGTTGCATAGTGCGGATTCACATCGATCCTCCTCTCGGTCGGCACGTCCTATTACATTAGTTTATTCGTCAAAAAAAAGGATATGAATACAGATATGATGAAAGAGGGTGCTTTCAGGATGTTTACACAGGCGAATTTATTTTTACTATTATTGCTGGCCATCGCATTGGTAGCCAAAAATCAGTCATTGCTTTTTGCCGTCGGCTTTCTCATTGTGATAAAAGCTGTCGGTCTTGATCAGAAACTATTTCCGGTTATTCAGTCAAAAGGCATCAACTGGGGGGTCACCGTGATTACAATCGCCGTTTTAGTGCCGATTGCCACAGGTGATATCGGTTTTAAACAGCTCGGAGAAGCGATGAAATCGTATTATGCGTGGATCGCTCTCGGTGCCGGGATCGCGGTTGCCTTAATCGCCAAAAACGGTCTCACCTTATTGGAAAACGACCCTCATATTACAACGGCGCTGGTCATCGGCACGATACTTGCCGTCGCGCTTTTCGGAGGCGTCGCCGTCGGCCCGTTAATCGGCGCCGGAATCGCCTACTTGGCCATGCAAATCGTTAAAATATTCACTTCGTAAAGTAAAAAAGCGGCGTATAGCTGCTTTTTTTTGTGGAGAAAATTAGAGTTTGCACTTGCGCATTTTGTAGTTCAGACAAATGCCATTTGCATTATTCCGATGAATGAAGTGGCTTACCATGTAACAAAGAACTTCGGGATTGACGGCGCACATGGAGCGAAAACAGCGATTGCAGTAATTCCAATTGATGAATGGATTAAAAGCTGATGGAATTTATGCGCTGATACCAAAGCAAAACTTGAAGTGTTGTCAAAATAAGCGGAGACCCTTTCCTTCAATTTGAAAGTTTGTTAAATTTATAATGAGAATGAAAAAACACAATTCGGTTGGTAGTCCGGATGCATGATTTAAAATGTCAGTAACCTTCCCCTCCTCGGGATGTCCATCATTCTTCAGTAAATTTAGGAGGAGGGAATCGTTATGAAATTAACGGTTTACTACGATGGTCAGTTTTGGGTAGGAGTCATTGAAGTTGTGAATGATGGGAAATTAAGAGCAATTCGTCATTTGTTTGGACAAGAGCCAAAGGATTCAGAAATAATGCATTTTGTTAATAATCAACTTTTACCGACTCTCTCCCACACTGAACAAGAAGGGGTTTGTGTTAAAGCAAAATCTAAGAAATTAAACCCAAAAAGATTGCAACGACAAGCTTCTAAAGAGATGAAAAATATCGGGATATCAACTAAGGTACAAAAAGCGATAAAACAGGAGCTTGAAGCAAGAAAAGAAAAGAAAAAACAACTGAATAGAAAACAAAGAGAAAAAATAAAGGAACAAAAATATTTAATCAGAAAACAAAAAGCAAAAGAAAAGCATAGGGGCAAATAGTCGGAGAACCCGATGAAGCCCTTCGATTGAAAAGTTGAGCGGCATCAGTTAGTTTCTTCGCACTGATTTAGAGAAAAAGAAGTATAAGTCAGAGCCCTTCTCGAGATGAGGAGGGTTTTTCTGCAATTTATTTAAATTCACTTACATCAGTAAATGAGTCAGTTTCAATTGTGAACGGCTTGATGAAGATATTTACGGACCGAAATCAGCAAATGCAGTCAAACGATTCCAGTCCATGTACGGCGTGACTGCTGACGGCATTCATGGGCCAAAGACAAAGATGAAAATCAGCGTTAAAGAAATAGGGAAAATTAGATAAAGAACGAAAAAAATTTCTAAATATAGTTGGATTGATATATTATTGAACCCTGCATATGTGATAACAATAGCAGCTTTAAATAGGTGTAACAGGAGGTAGATTACTAAAGAATCTAAGGTTAGTATTTGGGTTTTAATATTTGATTAGGGGGAAAGAATGCTATCACTTAATAGAGCTTTAAAATTACGTGATTTAGAAGTTTTTCGTGTGCTGAAAGATGGTAACATTTTATCTTACGTAATAATTGAAGATACTCGAAAGCCATTTACAGAAGAAGACAAAAAATTAGAACCATTATGTTATATGGACGAAGAAGATATTAATGCGATTTTAAATGTTTTTAAGATTTCAATTGTTAATGATGAAAAATTAAATGAAGATAATTCAATTTTTATAAGATCTTACTTTTCTGAATTTGTTAATCATACAAATTTAACGAATTTAATTATTAAAGAATATGTTCAAAAGGATTTATATAATTACGATGATGAAGATGACATCATTTTCTTTAATAGAATTTTACGTAGTATAGGATCAGATTATGTTATCAAAGAATTTGACGATATAAATTGGATTTATTTATCTCAAGATTGATTTCTTATTTAGATTTTAAAGGAGTACAGAAGATAATTTCTGTACTCCTTTTTAAGGCAAAAAATAGACTTCTAGTTTCTCTTTATAGCATAAATACAATTGACGAAAATCGTAAGTTCAGCACCCGCAAGGGGTGTATACAAGTGCTTTATTATCATGGATGTTCTATTTCCAAAATCGCTATCATTTTTTGTTATTTTCGGTTAATTAGGAAAATTGCGGTATTTTTTCGTTTACAGAAAATAAGAAATTAGTGGAAAATAAATCAAAAGAGGAGGAGGGGAATGAATGCATGGACCAGGTATTACCGTCTTCACATGTAGGCGTTAAAATTAACGAGTGGTACAAGATGATTCGTCAATTTAGTGTGCCAGACGCGGAAATTTTAAAAGCCGAAGTGGAACACGAAATAAAAGAAATGGAAGAAGACGAATATTTACTTATTTATTACTCTCTCATGACTTTTCGTCATCAACTTATGCTAGATTATTTAAACCCAGAAATAAAGTATAGGACTGATAGGCCAACCACCACAGAACTACTTGAGAAGATTGAGAAACCACAAAAAACACTTACCGGCCTCTTAAAATATTACTCACATTTTTTTCGCGGAATGTACGAATTTGATCAGAAGCAGTATGTAGAAGCAATTAATTTTTATCGTAAAGCAGAGATGGAAATTCATCATGTCTCTGATGAAATAGAACAAGCTGAGTTTCATTTTAAGTTGGCAGAGGCTTATTATAATATGAAACAAACGCACGTATCCATGCATCATATTCTAAAAGCGTTAGAAATTTATGATCGAAACCCGCTTTATACCGTCCGAAAAATTCAAAGTTTATTTGTAATTGTGGGTAATTATCTTGATTTTAAACATTACGAAAAAGGATTACAGCATCTTGAGGAAGCCTTGAAGCTTTCGCAAGAATTTGGTCATAAAAGGTTGATTTCCTCTGCTCTTTATAATTTGGGTGAAAGTTATCACTACATGGGACAAGAAGAAAAGGCCGAAGCGTATTTGAGACAAGCAATTGTGATTGGTGAAGAAATGAAATTGAGAACTCTGCCCCATTCATATTATTCACTTTCCATAGTATTATTTAAGCAAAAGAAAACAGCCGCGGCAGGCCAAGCTTTAAAAGAAGGTTTAAAAACAGCAGTAAAATATGACGACAATTTGTTTTGCTTATTAACAGAGTTTTTATATGTTTTATTTGCTGAACCGATTAACAAAGACAGCCTTGTAGAAATTTTAAGTAAGCTTGAAAATATTCATATGTATTCGTATGTCGAAGAGTTGACACTTTTAACAGCAAACTTTTTCAAAGGAATGAAGGACTTTGAAATGGCTACAATTTTTTATGATAAGATGGTGGAGTCTCAACTTCAAATACAGCGGGGGGATTGTTTGTATGAATATTAAAAAAGCAATTTGTTTCTCTGTCTCTGCTTTCGCTATTACGTTCGGTGTAATTGCTTTTGTAGGAAACACGACTCATCTTCATCATAATGCAGCCAAAACTGATAATGAGGTAATACAACTAGCTGCGCGACTGCAAACATGATTTAAAAGATGTGGCCTTTTTAGGGCTGCATCTTTTTTTGTCATGCATTTTCGATTTTTCTCTTTTTAGGCGGGGCTGCGGCTGCTGCATTACAAGCATGGTAACAGGTTATGTTACAAGGGTGATATTCGTTTGAAGTCCGCATAAAAATACAAAAGGATCGTTATATACACAAAAGCGAAATACGAAGTAACAACAAAGATATATATAAGAAAATTTGAGCCAACTAAAACCAAGACATGGATTTCTGAAGCTGATCCGAACATTGATTCAGTCGAGTAAACAAATTAACCCCCTTCTCCGGTAAAGAAGGGGGTTAAACTTGCGGTGAAGTTGTCGCGCTTGTCCTTTTAAAGTCTCCTCCAAATGCTCCCCCAAATGAAGACATAGAATACATGGTTTTACAAAGCGCCTGAAAGCAAACGATTAAATTTATCAACGAAAAGCCTTGATATATAAGGCTTTTAAAACATTTTTAGTTAAAAGTCTACAAATTAATCAGATTATTGTTTATAATAAGAATAGGCTTAAACTTAAATAAGCTTATAAGAATTTGTTATGTTCCTCTATAAGCATACTGGTTATGTAATCGCAATCATTGAAATGTAAGCATTTTCTTAAAGGGGAAAGGGATTGTTTGCATGACTCATTTTAAGTAAGCCGTATGTTTTATATACTCTTTAAAGGGGAATTTTGATTGAAAAGGAGAGGTTGAATATGACAGCAACACGCGGTCTTGAAGGGGTTGTAGCAACAACATCATCTGTAAGCTCTATTATCGACGATACCCTTACATATGTAGGGTACGATATTGACGACTTGACAGAGAATGCAAGTTTTGAAGAAATCATTTATTTGCTGTGGCATCTGCGCCTGCCGAATAAAACGGAACTTGCTGAACTGAAAAAACAGCTTGCGAAAGAAGCTGCCGTTCCACAAGAAATCATTGAGCACTTCAAATCCTATCCCCTCAATAACGTACATCCAATGGCTGCGCTCCGGACGGCGATTTCATTACTCGGTCTGACTGACAGTGAAGCCGATGTCATGAATCCGGAAGCGAACTACAGAAAAGCCATCCGTCTGCAGGCGAAAGTGCCGGGCATTGTCGCCGCTTTCTCAAGAATCCGCAAAGGACTTGATCCTGTTGAACCGAAGGAAGAGTATGGAATCGCGGAGAACTTCCTTTACACCTTAAACGGTGAAGAGCCTTCTCCGATTGAAGTGGAAGCGTTTAACAAAGCGCTCATTCTTCATGCGGATCATGAGCTGAATGCATCAACATTTACGGCGAGAGTATGTGTCGCCACCTTATCTGATATTTACTCAGGCATCACTGCCGCCATCGGCGCTTTAAAAGGACCGCTTCACGGCGGAGCCAATGAAGCCGTCATGAAAATGCTGACAGAAATCGGCGAAGTGGAAAACGCCGAGCCTTATATCCGCAGCAAAATGGAGAAAAAGGAAAAAGTAATGGGCTTCGGACACCGTGTGTATAAGCATGGAGACCCGCGCGCCAAACACTTAAAAGAAATGAGCAAACGCCTGACGAATCTGACGGGTGAAAGCAAATGGTACGAGATGTCAATCCGTGTCGAAGAAATCGTAACGTCGGAGAAAAAACTCCCGCCTAACGTTGATTTCTATTCCGCATCTGTATACCACAGTCTCGGCATTGATCACGATCTGTTCACGCCGATCTTTGCGATCAGCAGAATGTCAGGATGGATCGCCCATATTCTTGAACAGTACGATAACAACCGCCTCATCCGCCCGCGCGCTGATTACACGGGTCCGGATAAGCAGACTTTTGTTCCGATTGATGAAAGAGCCTGATCAAACGGGAGGCTGGTGATTTTCATGTCGTTAGCCTCTTGTTAATCAAGCCCGGATTGGTTTACAATTTTGATAGAATCTTGAGAAAAGTCATTTTATTTTCTATACAAGAAAAATAAAATGTTTTCTAAATATGAATTACATACTGGGAGGTAATATTGTGTCACAAGGTGAAAAAATTACAGTCTCTAATGGAGTATTAAACGTACCAAATAATCCGATTATCCCGTTTATTGAAGGTGACGGCACAGGCCCTGATATTTGGAACGCCGCTTCTAAAGTATTGGAAGCCGCTGTTGAAAAAGCATATAAAGGCGAGAAAAAAATCACGTGGAAAGAAGTTTATGCCGGTGAAAAGGCTTATAATAAAACAGGTGAGTGGCTTCCTGCCGAAACGCTGGAAGACATCAGAGAGTACTTCATCGCCATCAAAGGTCCTCTGACGACACCGGTCGGCGGCGGTATCCGTTCTCTGAACGTGGCGCTGAGACAGGAGCTTGATTTGTTTACATGCCTGCGTCCTGTCAGATATTTCACGGGAGTGCCTTCTCCGGTCAAACGACCTGAAGATACGGATATGGTCATTTTCCGCGAGAATACGGAAGATATTTACGCCGGAATTGAGTATGCGAAAGGTTCTGAAGAGGTTGAAAAGCTGATCAGTTTCCTGCAAAATGAAATGGGTGTTAACAAAATCCGTTTCCCTGAAACGTCAGGAATCGGCATCAAACCTGTTTCTGAAGAAGGCACAAGCCGCTTAGTCAGAGCTGCCATTGAGTATGCGATCGAAAACGGCCGTAAGTCTGTCACGCTTGTCCACAAAGGAAACATCATGAAGTTCACTGAAGGGGCATTTAAAAACTGGGGCTACGAGCTTGCCGAAAGAGAATACGGAGATAAAGTATTCACTTGGGCTGAATATGACCGCATTGTCGAAAAAGACGGAAAAGAAGCGGCTGATAAAGCGCAGAGCGACGCGGAAGCGGCAGGGAAAATCATCGTCAAAGACAGCATCGCTGATATTTTCCTTCAGCAGATCTTAACCCGTCCGAGCGAATTCGACGTCGTGGCGACAATGAACTTAAACGGAGACTATATCTCTGATGCGCTTGCCGCTCAGGTAGGCGGAATCGGAATCGCGCCGGGAGCGAACATCAACTATGAAACAGGGCATGCGATTTTCGAAGCGACTCACGGAACGGCTCCTAAATATGCCGGCCTTGACAAAGTCAACCCGTCATCCGTCATCCTTTCAGGAGTGCTTCTTCTTGAACACCTGAACTGGAATGAGGCTGCTGACTTGATCATTAAATCTATGGAAAAAACGATTGCTTCAAAAGTAGTAACGTACGATTTTGCTAGATTAATGGACGGTGCAACTGAAGTGAAATGTTCAGAGTTTGGTGAAGAGCTAATCAAAAACATGGACTGAACCTAAAGCAGACTTCTAATGAAGCCAAAAAAGGAGAAGAGAATCATGGGAAAAACACGCAGTAAAGTTTCTGTTATCGGAGCAGGATTTACGGGAGCGACAACAGCCTTTCTTACAGCTCAAAAAGAGCTTGCAGACGTTGTGCTCGTTGATATTCCGCAATTAGAAAACCCGACAAAAGGAAAAGCGCTAGACATGCTCGAAGCAAGTCCGGTTCAAGGATTTGACGCGAAAATCACAGGCACGTCCAACTACGAGGACACAGCCGGTTCTGATATCGTCGTCATCACAGCCGGAATTGCGAGAAAACCGGGCATGAGCCGTGATGATCTCGTATCTACAAACGAAAAAATCATGAGAAGCGTCACACGTGAGATCGTGAAATATTCTCCTGACTGCATTATCGTTGTATTGACAAACCCTGTTGATGCGATGACATATGCGGTGTACAAAGAATCAGGCTTCCCGAAAGAACGCGTCATCGGACAATCCGGAGTGCTTGACACTGCGCGATTCAGAACATTCGTCGCTGAAGAATTAAACCTGTCTGTAAAAGATGTGACCGGTTTTGTTCTTGGCGGACACGGTGACGACATGGTTCCTCTCGTCCGTTATTCCTATGCGGGCGGCATTCCGCTTGAAACGCTTATCCCGAAAGACCGTCTTGATGCGATTGTAGAACGCACAAGAAAAGGCGGCGGGGAAATCGTCAACCTTCTCGGCAACGGAAGCGCCTACTACGCGCCTGCTGCATCACTGACTGAAATGGTAGAAGCCATTTTGAAAGATCAGCGCCGCGTGCTTCCGACTATCGCTTACTTAGAAGGCGAATACGGTCATGAAGGCATTTACTTAGGCGTACCGACGATTATCGGAGGAAACGGCCTAGAGCAAATCATCGAGCTTGAACTGACAGACTATGAAAAAGCGCAGCTGAGTAAATCAGTTGAATCTGTCAAAAACGTGATGAAAGTATTGTCATAAGAAAAAAGGGAAGGCTTCCGAATCAGAAGCCTTCCTCTTTTTACAATTAATGAAAGCGTTTTCTTTTTCCCTGAGCGATCCTTTCTCTGAAAATGATCAAAAAGGCGAATTGTCTGAACGGGCAGTATTGGATAAAATGAAATCATAAAGTGATATGCAGCACATAAAATAGAGAAAATTGGATGTCGGGGAAATTAGACAGCGGAGGGCGCAGCATGAACAAAAAAATTTTAGTTGTAGATGATGAACAATCTATCGTTACTCTTTTACAGTATAATCTGGAACGGTCCGGCTATGATGTCATCACCGCATCAGACGGCGAAGAGGCTCTGGAGCAGGCAGAGAATGAAAATCCGGATTTAATCGTACTGGATGTCATGCTGCCGAAAGTGGACGGAATCGACGTCTGTAAACAGCTCAGACAGCAGAAAATGATGGTTCCGATCTTGATGCTGACAGCAAAAGATGAGGAGTTTGATAAAGTGCTGGGACTGGAGCTCGGAGCGGATGATTACATGACAAAGCCGTTCAGTCCGCGGGAAGTCACTGCGCGGGTGAAAGCCATTTTAAGAAGGGCTGACATTTCTTCGCTGTCACAAGGCAGAGAAGAGGAAAAGGACGGGCAGATCCTCATCGGCGAGCTGAAAATTCTTCCGGAGCATTACGAAGCGTACTTTAAGTCAGAACAGCTGGAACTGACGCCTAAAGAATTTGAACTGCTTCTGTATTTGGGAAAACATAAGGGAAGAGTGCTGACGAGAGATCTTCTGCTGAGCGCGGTCTGGAACTATGATTTTGCCGGGGATACCCGGATTGTTGACGTTCATATCAGCCATCTGCGCGACAAAATCGAATCAAATACCAAAAAACCCATCTATATTAAAACAATCAGAGGTTTGGGGTATAAACTGGAGGAGCCAAAAATGAATGAATAAAGTCCGTGTGCGTCTGTTCGCTTTACTCGTTGTATGTATCATATTGGTTTTCAGTGTTCTCGGCCTTTTTTTACAGCAGCTTATTTCTTCATCCGCTGAAGAAAGAACGGCGGATCAGCTGAAAAAGGAATCGGTATACATAGCGGGCCTTCTTGACACCGGCCGAATTGGCAATAAAAGCAATGAAACGGTAATCCGTGATGCCGGCCGCACCCTCGGTATAAACGTCGCCGTGCTCAACGAGAAGGGTGACGCCGTATATCATTCCGGCAGTCATGCTGATGATTCAGCCGTAAAGGAGTTCATTTCTCACAATAAAAGTGAGGAAGCCGTACAGTCGAAAAGCAAAGTCATCCGCGGCACTGCCGTAAAAAATGACGCCGGGAAAATTGCGGGGTATGTACTCGTTTCCTCTGAGATCAACGGCGGTTCAAGCGTTGCCGGAGAAATGTGGGGCATGCTGGCAGCAAGTCTTTGTACCGCTTTTATCATTATCGTTTTCTTTTATACAAACATGACGTCCCGTTACAAAAAATCCATCGACGCCGCGACAAAGGTGGCGACGGAGCTGTCCAAAGGGAATTATGACGCCCGCTCCTACAGCGGTTACGCAAGGCGGTCGGACCGTCTCGGGCGTGCGATGAACAGCCTGGCGGTCGATTTAATGGAAATGACGAGAACGCAGGATATGCAGCGCGATCGTCTGTTAACCGTCATTGAAAATATCGGATCCGGTTTGATTTTAATAGACGGGCGAGGTTTTATCAATCTCGTGAACAGGTCATACACGAAGCAGTTTCATACAAAGCCTGAACGTCTGCTTCGGCGCCTTTACCATGATGCGTTTGAACATGAGGAGATCATTCGGCTTGTCGAAGACATTTTTATGACGGAGACGAAAAAATGCCAGCTGCTCAGACTTCCCATCAATATTGAGCGGCGCTACTTTGAAGTTGACGGCGTTCCGATCATGGGCCCTGACGATGAATGGAAGGGCATCGTCCTCGTCTTTCACGATATGACGGAAATTAAAAAATTGGAGCAGATGAGAAAGGACTTCGTCGCCAATGTCTCCCATGAACTGAAAACACCGATCACCTCGATTAAAGGATTTACGGAAACACTGTTAGACGGAGCGATGAAAGATGAAAAGGCGCTTTCAGACTTTCTGTCTATCATTCTGAAAGAAAGTGAGCGGCTCCAATCTCTCGTGCAGGATTTACTGGATTTATCCAAGATGGAGCAGCAAAACTTTACGATGCGCGTAGAGTCCTTTGACGCCGCAAAAATTCTGCATGAAATTGAGGCGCTTTTGCGGCATAAGGCTGCGGAAAAAGGCATCAGCTTTCAGCTCGATCTCCCGGAAGAGCCGATTTTTGTGACGGGTGATGCGCACAGGCTGAAGCAGGTATTTTTGAATCTGGCGAACAATGCCCTGACCTACACGCCTGAAAAAGGGACGGTGGGGATTTCGGTACATGTGAAAGAAACCGTTGTCGATATCAAAGTGTCCGATACGGGAATCGGCATTCAGAAGGAAGAGATCCCGCGGATATTTGAGAGATTCTACCGCGTGGATAAAGACAGAAGCCGCAACTCGGGAGGAACCGGGCTCGGCCTCGCCATCGTGAAGCACTTAATAGAAGCCCATGAAGGTAAAATCGAGGTCACAAGCGAGCCGGGACAGGGGACTGTATTTACCGTGACGCTGAAGCGGCAGCCGGAAGCGTGATCAGCTTTACAAAGGATTAACAATTTCTTCATGACCTGTTAAACCTATCTTGTTAGGATGTAACAGAACCCCTTCATCCAAGGAGCCAATTTTGACGGCGGGAACGTATTTTCTTGTTCCCGTCCTTTTTTGCGTTTTCACGGGGTTCGCTCATTTTCCTTTCAAATTGAACTTTGTTAAAATAAGAGAAGCTGTGAGATTAAAAAATAGAGGAATGACGAGCTTTTGCTCTTAGGAGGATATTGAATGACGGAACGAAAAAAATTAGTGCTTGTCGACGGAAACAGTCTGGCGTACCGGGCGTTTTTTGCATTGCCGCTTTTAAGCAATGAAAAAGGCATCCATACAAATGCCGTATACGGGTTTGCGATGATTTTAATGAAGATGCTGGAAGATGAAAAGCCGACCCACATGCTGGTGGCTTTTGATGCGGGAAAAACCACTTTCCGCCACAGCACGTTTAAAGAATATAAAGGCGGAAGACAAAAAACGCCGCCGGAGCTTTCAGAACAGATGCCGTTCATCCGCGAGCTCCTTGATGCCTATAACATCAGCCGCTATGAGCTTCCTGAATATGAAGCGGACGATATTATCGGCACGCTTGCCGTATCTGCTGAAAAAGACGGCTTCGAAGTAAAGGTAGTTTCGGGGGACAAGGACTTAACCCAGCTTGCAACCGGGAAAACGACCGTTGCCATTACGAGAAAAGGCATTACCGACGTGGAGGATTACACGCCGGAGCACGTGCAAGAAAAGTACGGTCTGACCCCTTTGCAAATCATTGATATGAAGGGATTAATGGGGGATTCATCCGATAACATACCGGGCGTCCCCGGCGTCGGAGAAAAAACCGCGATTAAGCTCTTAAAGCAGTTCCATTCGGTTGAGAAACTGCTTGATTCCATTGATGAAGTCAGCGGAAAAAAATTAAAAGAAAAGCTTGAAGAATACAAGGAACAAGCCCTGATGAGCAAAGAACTGGCGACGATTATGACAAATGCGCCGATTGAAGTCAAGCCCGAAGATTTAGATTACCAAGGGTTTGACCGTGAACAAGTTGTTGCCATTTTTAAAGACCTCGGTTTTAATACGCTTCTTGAGCGGCTCGGTGAAGAAAGCGGGGAAACGGCGGAAGAAAATTTTGAAGACATCAATGTCGAAACGGCAGAAGAAATCACCGAAGATATGCTCGTTTCGCCGTCCGCTTTGGTCGTCGAACAAATCGGTGATAACTATCACGAAGAACCGATCCTCGGCTTTTCCATCGTGAATGAAACAGGTCTTTATTATATTCCGAAAGAAATCGCCATTCAGTCTGAAGCGTTTAAATCTTGGGCTGAAGATGAATCGATGAAAAAGTGGGTGTTCGACAGCAAACGTTCCGTCGTCGCTTTGCGCTGGCAGGGAATTGAGCTGAAGGGAACGGAATTTGACGCGCTTCTTGCTGCCTACATTATAAACCCGGGCAACTCGTACGACGATGTCGCGAGCGTAGCGAAAGAATACGGGCTGAATATCGTTTCAAAAGATGAAGCGGTATACGGAAAAGGCGCAAAGCGCGCCGTTCCGGCTGAAAAAGAGCTTGCCGATCATCTCGCGCGGAAAGCGTCTGCCGTTAACAGCCTCCGTGACAAACTGCTGCACGCGCTGGAAGAAAATAATCAGCTTGAATTATATGAAGATCTCGAACTTCCGCTTGCGCTTATTCTCGGAGAAATGGAATCAATGGGCGTCAAAGTGGATGTTGAAAGACTGAAGCGAATGGGCGAAGAGCTTAAGGCGAAGCTGAAGGAATATGAAGAAAAAATCCATGACATCGCCGGTGAGCCGTTTAACATCAATTCACCAAAACAGCTCGGCGTCATTCTGTTTGAAAAGCTCGGCCTGCCGCCAGTAAAGAAAACAAAAACAGGCTATTCCACTTCAGCCGATGTCCTGGAAAAGCTCGCAGACAAACATGATATCGTCGCTTACATTCTGCAATACAGACAAATCGGCAAGCTTCAATCGACTTATATAGAAGGGCTGCTGAAAGTCACGCGCAAGGATTCTCATAAGGTGCATACACGGTTCAATCAGGCGTTGACTCAAACCGGACGCCTCAGCTCAACGGATCCGAACCTGCAAAATATTCCGATCCGGCTGGAGGAAGGGCGGAAAATCCGTCAGGCTTTCGTACCGTCCGAACCGGACTGGCTTATTTTCGCCGCCGATTATTCACAAATTGAATTAAGGGTGCTTGCGCATATTTCAAAAGATGAAAATCTGATCGAAGCGTTTACGAATGACATGGACATTCACACAAAAACCGCCATGGACGTGTTTCATGTCAGTGAAGATGAAGTGACACAAGCGATGCGCCGCCAGGCAAAGGCCGTCAATTTCGGCATTGTTTACGGCATCAGTGATTACGGGCTGTCGCAAAACCTCGGCATCACCCGGAAAGAAGCGGGCGCTTTTATTGACCGCTATTTGGAGAGCTTCCCGGGCGTCAAGGCATATATGGAAGAGTCGGTGCAGGAAGCGAAGCAAAAAGGATATGTCACGACACTTATGCAGCGCCGCCGCTATATTCCTGAGCTGACCAGCCGCAACTTCAACCTGCGGAGCTTTGCGGAACGGACGGCCATGAATACGCCGATTCAGGGAAGCGCCGCCGATATTATTAAAAAAGCCATGATTGACATGGCAGCTGAGCTGAAAGAGAAAAACCTGAAGGCACGATTGCTGCTTCAGGTGCACGATGAATTGATTTTTGAAGCGCCTAAGGAAGAAATTGAAATATTAGAGAAGCTGGTTCCTGAAGTGATGGAGCATGCTTTGGCATTAGACGTGCCTCTGAAGGCGGATTATGCTTCAGGGCCGTCTTGGTACGATGCAAAATAAACAGAGAAAAAGGAAGTGATGATTGTGCCGGAATTACCAGAAGTTGAAACGGTCCGGCGCACTCTGACCGGTCTTGTGAAGGGGAAAACGATTGAATCGGCGCATATCAGATGGCCGAATATCATCAAAAAACCCGCCGAGCCGGAGGAATTCGCGCGGCAGATTGCAGGAGAAACGATCCGATCCATCGGAAGAAGAGGAAAGTTTTTGCTTTTCCATCTGGATCATTATGTCATGGTGTCCCACCTTCGGATGGAGGGGAAATACGGTCTTCATCAGGCCGATGAGCCTGACGATAAACATGTGCACGTCGTGTTTCACATGACGGACGGAGCACAGCTCCGCTACCGGGATGTCCGGAAATTCGGCACGATGCATTTGTTTGCGCCGGGAGAGGAACAGAATGCATTACCGCTTTCACAGCTCGGGCCCGAACCCGATGATGAAGCATTTACCGCTGCTTATTTAAAAGAGCGGCTTGCAAAAACGAACCGCGCGGTGAAAACAGCCCTGCTCGACCAAAAAGCGGTCGTCGGCCTCGGCAATATTTATGTCGATGAAGCTTTATTCCGAGCGCGTATTCATCCTGAGACAAAAGCGAACAGTCTGTCAGACGGGCAGATAAAAACGCTTCATACAGAAATTAAAGACACCCTTCAGGAAGCGATTGACGCGGGCGGGAGCACCGTCCGGTCTTATATCAATTCTCAAGGGGAGATCGGAATGTTTCAGCTCAAACATTACGTATACGGCAAAAAGGATGAACCGTGCAAAACGTGCGGCACGATGATTTCTAAAATCGTGGTCGGCGGAAGAGGGACGCATTTTTGCGCCCGCTGCCAAAAAAAATCATAAACTGAAGCGATTCAAGCAGGCGGCAGCAGAATGACTTTTTTCTAACACAGTTGATGACCTTTCTCCATATATATATTGTGATTCACCCAATAGGCATATGTCACAATTGCCGATCAAGAGAAAGGGAGAAACGGATATGGAGATTGTTTCTTTGCTGCTTTTGGCTTTTGCTGTCAGCTTGGACAGTTTTTCAGTCGGGTTTACGTATGGTTTGAGAAAAATGAAAATCCCGTTCAAAGCGATTGCCGTGATCGCTTGCTGTTCAGCCTCTGTGATGTTTATATCCATGCTGATCGGCCATTTTCTGACAAAGATTTTTCCCGTATCCGTCACGGAAAAACTGGGCGGGCTGATCTTAATCGGAATCGGGGCATGGGTCATCTGGCAATTTTTCAAACCGGCTAAAGAGCCTGATTACTTATTGCATGAAAAAACGTTACTTAATCTTGAAGTGAAATCGCTCGGCATCGTGATTCACATTTTGAAAAAACCGACCAGCGCCGATATTGATCAATCCGGAACCATTAACGGAGTCGAGGCGCTTCTGCTCGGTATCGCCTTATCCATTGACGCGTTTGGCGCCGGGCTGGGAGCGGCCATTCTCGGCTTTTCTCCGGTTATGATGAGCGTGACTGTCGGGCTGATGAGCTCGCTGTTTGTTTCACTCGGCATAAACGCGGGGCATTTGCTCTCAAGATGGAATTGGATAGATAAAATGACATTTTTGCCGGGAGTCCTGCTGATTATCATCGGGATTTGGAAAATGTAAGAAGGAGTGGGCTTTTTGAGCTTGGTCATCGGTTTAACGGGAGGCATCGCAAGCGGCAAAAGCACGGTAGCGCGTATGCTGATCGACAAAAAAATAACAGTCATTGATGCGGATGTCATCGCAAAACAGGCGGTGGAAAAAGGGATGCCGGCTTACGGACAAATTGTGGAGGCATTCGGAAAAGACATCCTGCTGGAAAATGGCGGTATTGACAGAAAAAAACTCGGTTCTATCGTTTTTACTGACGAACAGAAGCGTCTGAAGCTGAATCAGATCGTTCATCCGGCGGTGCGTGCGGAAATGCTGAAACAGCGGGATGTAGCCGTTGCACGAAAAGAGCAGTTCGTCGTTTTGGATATACCGCTTTTGTATGAAAGCGGGCTTGATTATCTTGTCGGCAAGGTGCTCGTCGTCACCGTACCGGCAGACATTCAGCTCAAACGGCTGATGGAGCGGAATTCCCTTACAGAAGAAGAAGCGATGAGCCGGATAACGTCGCAAATGCCTTTAGCGGACAAAACAAAAAAAGCTGACGCCGTCATTGATAACAGCGGCAGTCTTGAACATACAAAGCACCAGCTTGAGGAAATATTGAGCGGCTGGGCATAAACAAACACCGTTCGGAAAGCCGAACGGTGTTTTTCTGGTTAAAAATCAAAATTGTCAGGGTCAGGACCGACACGGAGATTTTCGTTCAGATCATCAATCCGCTTCATATCGTCAGCTGACAGTTCGAAATCAAAGACATTTGCATTTTCTTCAATACGGTGTTTTTTAGTTGATTTCGGAATGGTGATAACACCGTTTTGCAAATCCCAGCGCAAAATCACTTGAGCGGCTGATTTGCCGTACTTCTTTGCGATCTCTTGTAAGACGGGGTGATCAAGCAGCTGCCCTTGCATCAATGGCGACCACGCTTCTAGCTGAATGCCTTGTTCAGTACAGAAAGCAAGCAGTTCTTTCTGTGTCAGACGCGGGTGGTACTCCACCTGGTTGATCATCGGCTTGATTTCCGTTTCTTTCATGAGATGTTTCAGATGGTGAATTTGGAAATTGCTGACCCCGATCGCCTTAATGCGTCCATCCCGGTAAAGGGTTTCGAGCGCCCGCCACGCATCGATGTACTTTCCTTCGACAGGCCAATGGATCAAATATAAATCCAAATAATCTAAACCGAGTTTTTCTAAGCTTGTGTCAAACGCTTTTAACGTTTCTTCATATCCTAAATCGGGATTCCATACTTTTGACGTGACAAAAATGTCTTCACGTTTTAATCCCGCTTCTTGCAGCCCTTGGCGGATGCCTTCGCCGACACCTTCTTCATTTCCGTAAATCGCGGCGGTATCAACGCTGCGATAGCCGTGCACCAATGCCGTTTTCACCGCGTTGACGAGTTCCGCGCCTTCCTCTACTTTGAAAACTCCGATGCCGAACCAAGGCATCTCTACTCCGTTATGCAATGTTGATTTTGCTTGTAAATGTGTTGTCATGTATATATTCCTCCTATTAGTTGTCTGTTGAAACAATCAAAATGCGCTGAAGAAAAACTCACCTCCTTTCAAGGGCAGTGCGATCCCGCTTTTCAAGCTTCCTGCTCCATCCGGTTAATACGACCGCGCTGAGCACCATCAGCGCCCCGATCCAAGCGGTATGAATGATTCCGATTGAGTCTGTAATGATTCCGCCGGCAAACGAGCCGATCGCGATTCCGGCATTGAATGCCGCGATATTTAAGGCTGATGCTGTATCAACGGCGCTTGGCGCAAAACGTTCACTCAGCATCACGACATATACCTGAAGCCCCGGCACATTCATAAACGCCAACAGCCCCATGAAAATAATGGTGATCAGCCCGGCTGTTTTAAACGGCGCGGTAAAAGTCAGAACAAACAGCACAGCAGCCTGGACAATGAACATATAAAACAAGGCTTTCAGCGGATTTCGGTTTGATAAACGGCCGCCAATCATGTTTCCGATGGCAATCGCAATTCCGTAAATGAGCAGGATGGCCGCGACGGTTTCTTTCTGAAAACCGGTTACCTCCTGAAGAAGCGGAGATAAATACGTAAACACGACAAACGTTCCGCCGTAGCCTAACGCCGTAATAATAAATAAAAGCAATAACCGCCCGTTTGTGACGAGTTTGACCTGCTCGGAAAATGCGGTTTTCGTCCCTTTGCGCAAATGCGACGGAACGAGAAGCGCGTTTGTGAGGAATGCGATGATTCCTACCGCCACAATGACGGCAAATGCGATTCTCCATCCGAATTGCTGGCCGAGATAGGTGCCGAACGGAACGCCGGTCACCGTAGCCACCGTCAGCCCCGTAAACATAATGGAAATCGCGCTTGCTCTTTTATGCTCCGGCACGATATTGGCGGCGATTGTTGCCCCGATTGACATGAAAATGCCGTGGGAAAACGCCGAAATAACCCGTGCCGCCAGTAAGACGCCGATTGAGGACGCACTTGCCGCGAGTGTATTTCCGGCGATAAAAATTAACATCACCCAGAGCAGCAGCGTTTTCCGTGACATGCCGGATGTGAGAGATGTTAAAACCGGCGCGCCGAATGTCACGCCCAGAGCATACATGGAAACGGTAAGCCCCGCCGTTGTCACAGGTATATGCAGATCTTGAGATATAAGCGGCAGCAGCCCGACGCTGATAAATTCGGTTGTGCCGATCGCAAAAGCGCTGACGGCTAATGCCAGCAGCGCTGGTAAATAGCTTTGGCGATGTGAAGACATCTGTTTTCCTCCTTGAACGATAATGTATGGTTGAAATGATGCCGGGTAAACGATATAAGTATAAGAGTACATTCCTTTTCAGCCGGCAAATGTCATTATGATCGATAGAAGTGTCATTGAAAAGAACGTACTTTTAAGTGCCATAGGCACTTTTTAGTTCCTATAGATGAGGAGGAATTACCGTTTGCTGAAGAAAAAATACAATATATCCGTAGAAGCGGCGCTTGAGGTGATCGGAGGAAAATGGAAGTGTGTGATCCTCTGCCACCTCATGCGCGGGAAAAAACGGACAAGCGAATTGAAGCGGCTTATGCCGGACATCACCCAGAAGATGCTGACACAGCAATTGCGGGAGCTGGAAGCTGACGGCGTCATCAACCGGATCGTGTACAATCAGGTGCCGCCGAAAGTGGAATACGAGCTGAGTGAATACGGACACAGTCTGGAAAGAATTTTAAACGCGCTGTGCGACTGGGGCGCGATGCATATCGCGAAACGGTACGGCGAGGTGTCTTCCGTTTTAGAGGACAGCATTTTAAATGACAAATTCAAAGAACCGGGACAAATATAAGAAAAAAGCAGGCAGCCTGAGACGCTGATCCTGCTTTTTTTATGGAAGAAAGATCATTTTATATGCAAAAAAACCGATTGAACAACATATTGATCGGTATAAGGGTGGATTTTTATCAAGTTGTACTGGCGGATTTCTTTTAATGTGTTATACTATATATAAATAAAATTAAATTAGAGTGGCATATTAAAAAGGGGTGACCTGAGCATGAAGGTAAAAGTAGCAATCAACGGGTTTGGAAGAATCGGAAGAATGGTGTTCAGAAAAGCAATGGAAGATGATCAAATTCAAATAACAGCCATTAATGCAAGCTATCCCCCGGAAACGCTTGCTCATTTGATAAAGTATGACACAATTCACGGCAAATACGATCAAGAAGTTGAGACCTCCGACGACAGCCTGATCGTCAACGGAAAACATATTATGCTGTTCAATCGCCGGGACCCGAGAGAGCTTCCGTGGAAAGAATGCGGAATAGACATCGTCGTAGAGGCAACGGGGAAATTTAATTCAAAAGAAAAAGCAATGAGCCATATTGAAGCAGGGGCGAAAAAAGTTATTTTAACGGCTCCGGGCAAAAATGAAGACGTTACCATTGTCATGGGAGTAAATGAAGAGCAATTCAATCCCGATGAACATGTCATTATTTCAAATGCATCCTGCACGACAAACTGTCTTGCGCCGGTCGTCAAAGTGCTTGATCAGGAATTCGGGATTGAAAGCGGCCTGATGACGACTGTTCACGCTTACACGAATGATCAAAAAAATATCGACAATCCGCATAAAGATCTGCGGAGGGCGAGAGCGTGCGGAGAATCCATCATTCCGACTTCTACAGGCGCCGCCAAAGCGCTGTCGCTCGTGCTGCCTCATTTGAAAGGAAAACTTCACGGTCTCGCTTTGCGTGTTCCCGTTCCGAATGTGTCATTAGTGGACCTTGTCTGCGATCTGAAAACAGATGTGTCGGCCGAGCAAGTGAACGCCGCTTTCCAAAGAGCCGCAAAAACGTCGATGTACGGAATTCTTGATTATTCGGATGAGCCGCTCGTTTCTTCGGATTATAATACGAATTCACACTCTGCGATCATCGACGGACTGACAACGATAGTGATGGAAGACCGAAAAGTAAAGGTGCTCGCCTGGTATGACAATGAATGGGGATATTCCTGCCGGGTCGTTGATCTTATCCGTCACGTCGCCGCGCGAATGAAACACCCGTCAGCTGTGTAGACTAAAGATCATGGACATTTGTTAGAAAAACACCCTTAACGGCATATTCGCAAAAAACACACCTTGCAAAATAAACTTAAACACAGTATACTATCTTTCGTGAACTTCTTGCTCGTGACTGCTTCGGAATTACTTAAAGGGTTAGGACCTCTCCGGACTAACTTTCCCCCGTGGTAAATGGCCGGGTCAGTTCTCGGAAATTCACTTTTTTAATTCTTGTTAAGGGGGGTCCATGATTATGGAAACAATGGGGCGTCACGTCATCTCCGAGCTGTGGGGATGCGATTTTGATAAGCTCAATGACATGGATTTTATTGAAAAAACGTTTGTAAATGCTGCTTTGAAATCAGGAGCTGAGGTGCGCGAGGTCGCATTTCACAAATTTGCACCGCAAGGCGTAAGCGGAGTCGTTATTATCTCTGAGTCACATTTAACGATTCACAGTTTTCCTGAACACGGATATGCAAGCATTGATGTTTATACTTGTGGAGACCTGGATCCTAATGTGGCTGCGGATTACATTGCGGACGCATTACATGCAGATACAAGAGAAAACATTGAAATACCGAGAGGAATGGGGCCTGTACAGATTAAACAGGCACAAGCGAAAGTACTGTAATTTTCAAAACGCAAACACAAGGGAGCTAAGCTGAAAAAGCCATTACGCGCTTTGAAGCTGATGCTCCTTTTCTAATGTAAAAAAACAGCATTGCTTTTTCTTTAAGCATTTTTTTTGTAAAATAGAAAAGATAAGGCCGGTCTATCGGCTCTCCCAACAAATAGGCTCATCCTAGAAACGTTGGCGGGCATTTACCGGAAGCTTGCGAACCGCATTACAGCAACGAAACAGATGGGAGCTGATCCAATTTGAAATGTCCTTCATGCCAGCATAACGGTTCCCGCGTACTTGATTCACGGCCTGCGGACGAAGGGAAATCAATCCGCAGAAGGCGGGAATGCGAAGCCTGCCATTACCGCTTCACTACATTTGAGAAGTTTGAAGAGATGCCTCTGATCGTCGTGAAAAAAGAAGGCGTCCGGGAAGAATTCAGCCGTGAAAAAATGCTGCGCGGGTTAATTAAAGCTTGTGAAAAAAGGCCCGTTCCTTTAAAAACATTGGAAGACATGTGCTTTGACATTGAAAAAGAGCTGAGAAACCAAGGTGTATCTGAAGTCAAAAGCGAACTTGTCGGAGAAATGGTAATGGACCGTCTGGCGAAAATCGATGAGGTGTCTTATGTCCGCTTTGCCTCCGTCTACCGGCAGTTTAAGGATATAAACGTGTTTATCGATGAATTGAAAGATTTAATAAAGAAAGAACGCTGAGAGAGCTAAGAGATTGTGTCTGGCTCTTTTCTCATGAGCAAAATTGGCATTTGATAGATCGCAGAAACGGTGTAAAATGAGAGTAGAAACATATCGGAAGGTTTGAGAATCATGGCTGACTATTGGAATGACGTATTGCCTGTAGATCCTTATACGGTCAAAAGCCGTTCGCTTCTTCAGGATGTCGACAGACAGGTTTTGACACATCTGTACCAGCCGCTGATCGGTTCTTTTGCATTCTCCCTTTATATGACCTTATGGGGGGAGCTTGAGCAGAACCGCTTGTGGGGAGCGGAATCCACGCACAGGCAGCTGATGGGCATGATGCAGTCAAATTTAAAAAAGATTCATCATGAACAGGGAAAGCTTGAAGGAATCGGGCTGCTGAAAGTGTATATCCGGGAGTCCGAGCAAAAAGAGCGGATGTTTATTTATGAGCTGCTGCCCCCGCTCAGACCGAATGATTTTTTTGAAGACGGCATGCTGAATGTCTTTCTTTATAACAGAGTCGGTAAAACGAAATACCAGCAGCTGAGACAATTTTACACGCACCCTTCCGTCGGCGCGGACGCAAGGGAAATTACCCGTCCGTTTAATCACGCCTTTGCCTCTTTTCAGCCGAGTGAATGGAAAATGACGCCTGATATGGAAGAGGCGATGAAGCTACCCGAGGACTATGAGACGGCGTCTGTCGGACAAGCGCCCTCCTATACGGTGACGGAGGAAGTGTTTGATTTTGAGCTTTTCATGGCGGGACTGTCAGAAACGATGATACCGCGCAAATCAATCACGCAGGACGTGCGGGAGAGCATTAAAAAGCTTTCATATTTATACGGAATAGATCCTATCTCCATGCAGCACGTCGTCATGACCGCAATTAATGAACAGGATACGATAACGGCCGAAGCGCTGAGGAAAGCGGCCAGCGACTGGTATCAAATTGAAAGAAGCGGGAAGCTTCCGGAACTGATTGATAAAACACAGCCTGTCACCTTGAGAGAAAACCGGACGGAAAAAGACGATTCATTGAACGGCGAACTCATCGCACAGCTTGAGACCATATCACCGAGAAAGCTTCTTCAGGACATTGCGGATGGGACCGAGCCGTCAAAAGCCGACTTGCAGATTATCGCCGATATTATGTTCGAACAAAAGCTTGAGCCCGGCGTCACCAATGTGCTGATTTATTATGTCATGCTGAAAACGGATATGAAGCTGTCCAAAAACTATATCCAAAAAATCGCCGCCCACTGGGCCAGAAAGAAAGTCAAAACGGTACGGGAAGCAATGAAGCTCGCAATAGAAGAGCACAGGCAATATCTTGATTGGGCGGACGGCAAAACAAACGGCGCGGCGCGCGGCAAAAAAACCGTCCGGGAAGAAAAGCGTCCTGATTGGATGAAAGAAGAAGAAACCGGGAAGAAACAAGAACAGCCGGCTCTTTCCGCGCAGGATCTTGAAGAACAGAAGAAAAAAATGATGGAAGAAATGAAAAAACTGAAAAAATACTCTGCCTATTGAGACAGAGAAGCGGGGTGATATTGAATGGAACCGATCAGCCGATCCTTAGAAGGCGTGACGAAAAGACCTGACTTTCAAAAACGCCTGGAACGAATGCAGCAGCAAGTCATGGCCGACGAAGACGTCCAGGCTTTTTTGAAGGAACAGAAAGATGTAATCAATCAAAGCATGATTGACAGAGGGTTAAATAAACTGTACGAATTCGTTCAGCAAAGCAAACAGTGCGCCTTCTGCTCGAAAGACAGCCGGACGAACAGCCTGCTTGAAGGCTATCATCCGAAGCTTGTGATCAACGGGCGTTCCATTGATATTGAATATTACGAATGTCCGGAAAAGAGAAAGCTCGACCGCCAGAAAAGGCAAAAGTCCCTGATGAAGAGCATGTATATCCAGCAGGATCTTCTCGGCGCGACGTTTCAGCAGATCGACATTACCGATCCGAGCAGAGTCGGCATCTTCCAGCATGTGACGGATTTTCTGAAGAGCTATAATGAAACGGGAAAAGGCAAAGGGCTGTATCTGTACGGAAAATTCGGAATCGGAAAGACATTTATTTTAGCCGCCATTGCCAACGAGCTGGCGGAAAAAGAGTATTCATCAATGATCGTATATGTTCCCGAATTTGTCAGAGAGCTGAAAAACTCGCTCCAGGATCAGTCGTTGGAGGCGAAACTGAATATGGTGAAAACGACGCCCGTACTGATGCTTGATGATATCGGAGCGGAGTCAATGACAAGCTGGGTCAGGGATGAAGTCATCGGCACCGTGCTTCAGCACAGAATGAGCCAGCAGCTTCCCACTTTCTTCTCGTCTAATTTTTCACCAGACGAGCTGAAGCATCATTTTACGTATTCACAGCGGGGAGAAAAGGAAGAAGTAAAAGCGGCAAGACTGATGGAGCGGATTTTATATTTGGCTTCGCCCGTCCGTCTTGACGGGGAAAACCGCCGCCGTTCATGATGCCGGCGTCCAATGGGAAGGATTTGAGGGAATGAGGAATAAGAAGGCTGTCACTTGGGCTGCGGCTGCGGCGGGAGCGGGCCTTTTACTGTGGGCAAACCGCAAATATCTGAATCTGTCGCCTAAGGAGATCCGGCTGTGGGTATTATCGTTCGGTGTTTTTGCGCCGCTTGTGTTTATCGGAATTTCCATCGTCAGGCCTTTTGTGCTGTTTCCCGTATCAATCGTTTCCGTCGCCGGAGGATTGGCGTTCGGCCCGTTTTTCGGCACCGTGTATACGCTGGCGGGCTCAATGGGCGCTGCCGCCGCGTCTTTTTTTGCGGCGGGGCTGTTTGCCTTTAATGAGAAAAGCCGTCATGGAAAAATGGAAGCCATTCAAAAGCAGATGAAAACCAATGGCTTCTTTTATATTTTTATCCTGCGCATTCTGCCTGTTAACTTTGATGTGATCAGCTATGCCGCAGGCCTATCGAAAGTCAGGCCGATGACGTATTTTTTGGCGACCGCAGCGGGCATTATTCCGGGGACGATCGTCCTGAATGTGCTCGGCGCGAGCTTTATGTCCGGCAATGTGCTGACCGTACTCGGCGTGATGTGTCTTTACATCGTATTTTTATCGCTTCCCGTTATATTTAAAAAGAAGGTGCGCCATTTGTTCGGCGGTGAAAGCTAACCTTTACGTCTATTTTAAAAACATCCCCCATATACTTGTAACAGATGCCGTAAGGGGGGACAAATATGCTTGAAGTGATCTTTGAAGATGACCACGATACCGCCGCTTTTTTACATCTCATTCAGCAATCGGACGACCGGAGACATTTTATTGTCCGTGAAGGCATAAAAAAAGTCGGAATCGCAAGGTCTGAAACGGCTTTTTGCGTTCAGCGCTTTATTGAGCCGATACTTGTCAGGTTTTTTTTGGAATGCAAAGAAGACGAGCATATGCTTTCGCTTATTGAGGACGCATACTGCTTCACCGATCAGGATGAACAGCAGCAAATCCTTCAGCTTGCACACAGCATTATGGAAGGAGAGCTTGAGGATCATCCGTTCGAGCCGAAGAAAGAGCCGCGCACACAGTTTATTTCAGATGCGCTCCGGACGATTTCACTTGATGCGGGTGTTTTTTCCGTGCGTTCGTTTCAGACGTTCCGGCTCGGCAGGTATTATGAGCGGCTCAGAGAATACGCGGAGGCTGCGATAGATGAATATCGGATGGAACAGGAATATCAAAACTTTATCCAGTCTCTGAGAGATTATGTGACATCCAATCCGCCGCGGATGAAGAAAGTCCGCATCGTACATGACCGGGCTTTTACGCTGTGGGAGCTGCGCTATTTGTCAGAACGGGAACAGAAAAAATACATAGACAGACGGTTTGTGCGGGAGCACCCGATGTATATAGATTCCCATCTCCTTGCGCCGCTGATCTCCATTGCGCCTGAGACGGTAGAACTGTATACGGACAAACCGGAGCATATGATGTCCAGAACGATTCAAAACGTGTTTCAGGAAAGGGTGCGCCTTTTTCCGCTGGGCGCGTTTGCAGCCGAGAAGACGGAAGGATAGCCGTACGGACGGCCTTGTGTAAACGGCAGGGCTGTCTTTGCGAAATCAGACGGAAAACCGAGTTGCATTTTTCTCGCAGACATTTTATAATACATAAAAGATTAATGATTGCTACACGTATTGATAAGGACATGAAGCATTGATACCGGCTTTATAAGAGAGGAGAGCCCAGGCTGAAAGCTTTCCAGCTATGGATCATTGACTTTACCGCCTTTGAACTTCAGCTGTGAACGCCGGAAGAAGCGTCAGTAATAGCTGACGGGAACTCCCGTTACAGAGTTTAGAGCCGCAGGTGCCGAAACAATCGGCCGTGCGGAAAAAAGGGTGGAACCACGATTCCGTTTATTTAACCTCGTCCCTTTCATAGGGGGCGGGGTTTTTGATTTGCATAAAAAAAGGAGTGACGAAGATGTCAGATATGATCAACATCACATTTCCGGACGGAGCGGTAAAGGAATTTCCGAAAGGAACAACAACAGAAGATATCGCGGCATCCATCAGTCCGGGATTAAAGAAAAAGTCTTTAGCCGGAAAACTGAACGGACAGGAAATTGATTTAAGAACGCCGATTCAAGAGGATGGTGCCGTAGAAATCATTACAGAAGGCACAGAAGAAGGCTTGAACATCATGCGGCACAGCACGGCGCATTTATTGGCCCAGGCGATTAAACGCATTTATAAAGATGTGAAATTCGGTGTCGGCCCCGTCATTGAAAACGGGTTCTATTATGACGTTGAAATGGAGCAGGCGCTGACGCCGGATGACCTTCCGAAGATTGAAAAAGAAATGAAACGCATCGTCGGTGAAAATCTGCCGATTATCCGAAAAGAAGTGAGCCGTGATGAAGCAAAAGCCATGTTTGCGGAAATCGGCGATAATCTGAAGCTTGAACTGCTGGATGCCATCCCGGAAGACGAAACGGTCTCCATTTATGAGCAGGGCGAATTTTTTGACCTGTGCCGCGGCGTGCACGTGCCGTCTACAGGCAAAATTAAAGAATTTAAGCTGCTGAGCCTTGCGGGCGCATACTGGCGCGGCGACAGCAAAAACCAAATGCTTCAGCGCGTTTACGGCACGGCCTTCTTTAAAAAGGATGACCTGAAAGAGCATTTGCGGATGCTTGAAGAAGCGAAAGAGCGCGACCACCGAAAACTGGGCAAAGAATTAAAATTGTTCGCCAACTCTCAAAAAGTCGGACAAGGCCTGCCGCTCTGGCTGCCGAAAGGCGCAACCATCCGCCGCGTGATCGAGCGCTACATTGTGGATAAAGAGCTGAGCCTCGGTTATGAGCACGTCTATACGCCTGTTCTCGGAAGCAAAGACCTGTATGAAACATCGGGCCACTGGGATCATTATCAGGATACGATGTTCCCGCCGATGGAAATGGACAATGAAACACTCGTGCTCCGTCCGATGAACTGTCCTCACCATATGATGATTTACAAGCAGGACATTCACAGCTACCGCGAGCTTCCGATCCGCATCGCCGAGCTGGGAACGATGCATCGTTATGAAATGTCCGGGGCGCTTTCAGGTCTTCAGCGCGTACGCGGCATGACGTTAAATGACGCGCACATTTTCGTCCGCCCTGATCAGATTAAAGAAGAATTCATCCGCACGGTCCGTTTGATTCAAGACGTATACGAAGACTTCGGCCTGAATGATTACACATTCCGCCTGTCTTACCGCGATCCTGAAGATACGGAAAAATATTTTGATGATGATGAGATGTGGAACAAAGCGCAGTCCATGCTGAAGGCGGCAATGGATGAGATGGGGCACGACTATTATGAAGCGGAAGGCGAAGCGGCGTTTTACGGCCCTAAGCTTGACGTGCAGGTGAAAACGGCGATCGGCAAAGAAGAGACATTGTCAACTGTACAGCTTGACTTCCTTCTTCCGGAACGCTTTGATCTCACTTACGTCGGAGAAGACGGCAAACAGCACCGCCCTGTCGTTATTCACCGCGGCGTCGTGTCAACGATGGAGCGTTTCGTTGCTTTCTTAATCGAAGAGCACAAAGGCGCCCTTCCGACATGGCTTGCGCCGGTGCAGTTCCAAGTCATTCCTGTATCACCGTCCGTGCATCTTGATTATGCGAAAAAAGTGCAGGAGCGCCTGCAGCGTGAAGGTCTGCGTGTCGAGCTTGACAGCCGGGACGAAAAAATCGGCTATAAAATCCGTGAAGCGCAAATGCAAAAAATCCCGTACATGCTTGTGGTCGGTGACCAAGAAGCGGAAAACGGCGCGGTAAACGTCCGGAAATACGGCGAGCAGAAATCAGAAACCGTCTCATTGGACGATTTTGTGAAAAAGGCTGTAGCCGAAGCGAAAAAATAACCGGAAATACAAAAAACCCCGTTCATTCGAATGGGGTTTTTTTGCGTATAACATTATCTTTCTTTTTGTTTCTCTATAATCGCAAACAGCTCGTGAAGATCGCTGATCACGTAATCAGGTGCAATGTCCGTATCATTTTTCTTTTGCGTCCGGTTTACCCAGACTGTCGTAATGCCTGCCCGTTTCGCTCCCAATATATCAGTATTGAGGTTATCTCCGACCATAATGGCGTCTTCTTTTTTCAGGTTCAGGAGGCCGAGGCAATGTTCGAATATGGAGGCGTCGGGTTTCCCTTTTCCGAAAGCGCCTGAGATGACGATTTCATTAAAATAAGGCGCGAGCTCAGGAACGCCGGCGAGTTTTTCTTTCTGCAGGCTGGGGTCGCCGTTTGTCAGCAGAAGCAATTCATAAACACCTTTCAGCTTATCAAGCACCGCAAACGTTTCATCATACACGTACGGACGCTGTCTGCGTTCCGCCGCGAAAAACTCCGCCAAATATTCGCCGTAAGCCGCATCGTCTATACCGACGCTTTTTAAGCCGTTCGTCCAGGCGTTTCGTCTGTATTCCGGCGCAATCCGATTCAGCTGTTTAAACCCTTCGCTGACCGGCTCGGAAAAATTCGCCCACAATCCTTCAAACGGATTAATGCCGATCATGACCGTATAAGGATAGGTTTCGTATGACATATACAATTCCCGTGCCGCTTTCCGAACCGCCTCTTCAAATGTATGCGGGTCAAGGCCATATTTTTTTTCCGCTTGTAAACATGTTTCCCTGAATGTTGTTCTGACGCTTTTTTCATCCCATAACAGTGTATCGTCCAAATCAAAAAATACGGCTTTCATGATCTTCTCCTCTTTGTTATATTCTGAAACTCTCTGCCGCAAGGCTCCCGTTTATTCTACAATAGATATATAGACTGTGAAAGATTTGTTTTCAGATGATTTGAAAAAAACAGGCAGGTTTGTGTCAGATTCTGTCTCAGGCTCTAAAACGTGATAAAATAAAATTTGAAAGAACAGGTGAAAAGTATGCTGCATTTGATCATCATGATGCTGGAAAGAGTCGGAATTATCGTCATATTGGGATTTGTTCTGGCTCATACCAGATTGTTCAGACAGGCGCTCCAGCAGCCTGAGAGCTATAAAGGCAAAGCGGTGCTGATTTCAATTTTCTCGCTGTTCAGTATCATCAGCAACTATACGGGAATAGAAATTCAGCGGAATACAATCATGAATAATGACTGGGTGTTTCAAATTAATCCGTCCGGTTCAATTGCCAATACAAGAATTATGGGCGTTGAAATCGGCGGACTCTTAGGCGGCCCGTATGTGGGGATCGGCGTCGGCATACTGGCCGGCCTGCATCGTTTATCACTCGGCGGCGCGACCGCAGTCAGCTGTGCCGTCTCATCCGTTTTAGCGGGCATTTTGTCCGGCTGGATCGGACGGTATTTCAGAAAACGCTATGCGATGCCGACACCGCGGGTGGCCGCGCTTGTCGGACTCGGAATGGAATCGCTGCAAATGCTGCTCATCCTCTTGATGGCCAAGCCGTTTTCTGATGCTTGGACGCTTGTGAGCATCATCGGCATCCCGATGATATTGGTAAACGGGTCAGGGACTTTTATTTTTCTTTCGATCATTCAGTCGATTATCCGGAAGGAAGAACGGGCGAGAGCCCTTGAAACCCACAGGGTGCTGATGATTGCCGATCAGACGCTTCCGTTTTTCCGCCAGGGGCTGAATGAAAGCTCATGCAAAAGCGTCGCCGCCATCATCCACAGGCAAACAGGAACGGACGCGGTATCGCTTACGGATAACGAAAAGATTTTGGCGCACGTCGGCGCGGGTGCCGACCATCATATTCCGTCTGAAAGCCTGATCACCGGATTGTCAAAACGCGTCATTAAAACGGGTCATATTATGAAAGCGACATCAAAGGCAGAAATTGAATGCACGCACGATCCCTGTCCGCTGCATGCGGCGATCGTATTGCCGCTGACGTCAAACGGCAAAACGATCGGGACGCTGAAAATGTACTTTAAAAGCCCGTCAGGATTAAGCCGGGTTGAAGAAGAGCTTGCAGAAGGACTCGCCATGCTGTTTTCCACCCAGCTTGAACTCGGCGAGGCGGAACTGCAGAGCAAATTGCTGAAAGACGCAGAAATAAAAGCGCTTCAAGCACAGGTCAATCCGCATTTTCTGTTTAATGCGATCAATACGATTTCTGCTCTTTGCCGTACGGATGTGGAAAAAACCCGAAAGCTTCTGCTGCAGCTCAGCGTCTATTTCCGTTCCAATCTGCAGGGGGCAAGGCAGCTGCTCATCCCGCTTTCTAAAGAACTGAACCATCTGCAGGCATATTTATCATTGGAGCAGGCCCGTTTTCCCGGGAAATATAAAATCAGCCTTGAAATCGAACGCGGTTTGGAGGACATCGAAATTCCTCCTTTTGTGCTGCAGATCCTCGTCGAAAATGCGCTCCGCCATGCATTTTCAAGAAAGCAGGACAGCTGTGCCGTCAATGTCAGCGTGGTATCCGCCGGTCAGTCGGTTTTAATGCGGGTTGGAGATAACGGGAGGGGAATTGATCCTGAATTGCTGTCCGTGCTCGGAAACCGTCCGCTCCCGTCTAAAGAAGGGACGGGAACCGCGCTTTACAATTTAAATCAGCGGCTGATCGGGCTGTTCGGCCCCAAGGCAGCCCTGCGATTGGAAAGTGAGGCCGGCAAAGGTACGGAGGTATCATTTGAGCTGCCTTTGAAACTGATGACTAAAGGAGAAGAACATGCTGAAGGTGTTAATCGTTGATGATGAAATGCTGGCAAGAGATGAATTAGCTTATTTGCTGAAACGGACGAATGAAGTAAGTGACATAAACGAAGCTGAAAATATTGAATCCGCTTTTGACAGTATGATGGATCAAAAACCGGATCTGCTGTTTTTGGACGTTGATTTGTCAGGAGAAAACGGATTTGACATTGCCAAACGGCTGAAAAACATGAAAAATCCGCCGGCCGTCGTTTTTGCGACGGCGTATGACCAATTTGCTTTAAAAGCCTTTGAAGTCGACGCGCTCGATTATTTAACGAAGCCTTTTGATGAAGAAAGAGTGCGCCAGACAATCAGAAAGTTTAAAAGAGTGAAGCAGGACAGGGCAGGAGCCGTCTCAGAGCAGCCGTCCGCAGCCGGAGCGCATAAACTGGCTGTATCAGCCGGTGAATCTATTGTCATTTTAGATACGAAGGACATTATTTTCGCCGGCATGGAGGACGGACACGTTTCTGTCAAAACGTTTGCCGCTTCTTATTCCGTTCATGAAACTTTGGCGGTCATTGAGAAAAAACTGCCTGATACGGGTTTCTTGAGAGTGCACCGCGCGTTCATCGTGAATACGGAGCATATTACGGAAATTCATCCGTGGTTTAATTCGACGTACAATCTTATCTTAAAAGACGGCTCTAAAATTCCCGTCAGCCGTACATATGCCAAGGACTTAAAAAAGCTGCTTCATATTATATGAGGCGGCTTTTGCATTTCAGCAGCCGTTTTTTGCATTTCAGAATGAATATTCAGCCGTTTGTTATGAAAGCGCTTTAAAAATCGATTTCTCTTTTATAATGGACCTAACAAAGAGAAAGAGGTGAAGAAAATGAGTGCGAAAAAAGTGTACGGATTTCTGACACAAGCATTTATTTTTGCCGTAATTATGCTCATATCTAATGGGATTGCAGCGATTGTCCCCATTCCTATACCCGCTTCCGTAGTAGGTTTGGTGTTATTATTTGTCCTCTTATGTCTGAAAGTGATTAAGCTTGAACAAGTAGAAACGCTGGGAACATCATTAACGTCACTGATCGGATTTTTATTTGTCCCGTCGGGCATCTCCGTGATGAATTCACTTGGCGTCATGCAGCAGTACGGCGTGCAGATCGCACTCGTCATCTTACTCGCCACCATCATTCTGTTAGGGGCCACGGGCCTTTTTTCTCAGCTGATCTTGTCTGTCAGCCAAAAACGTCAGAAGACTGCTCCTGAAAAACAAACGGTGCGCCGTTCCAATCAGGAAAAAGAACTTGTGCAGCATTAGGAGGGAAATCGGATGAGTCCATATTTCGGTATTGTCGTTTCACTTGCGGCCTTTGGCATCGGCACGTATTTATTTAAAAAAACGAGAGGCTTTTTCCTCTTCACCCCGCTGTTTGTCGCGATGGTGCTTGGAATCCTTTTTCTGAAGCTCGGCGGTTTTTCATATGAAGATTATAAAAGCGGAGGAGACATTATTAAATTCTTCCTGGAGCCCGCGACGATCGCTTTTGCCATCCCTTTATACAAACAGCGTGCCAAGCTGAAAAAATACTGGTGGCAGATCATGTCTTCCATTATTGTCGGCTCTATCTGCTCAGTCACGATTGTCTATTTGATCGCAAAAGGCATTCATCTTGACGCGGCCGTTATGAAAAGCATGCTTCCGCAGGCGGCGACAACGGCAATTGCCCTTCCGCTGTCAAAAGGGATCGGCGGCATCACCGACATCACCGCTTTCGCCGTTATTTTCAACGCCGTTATCGTCTATGCTCTGGGCGCTCTATTCTTAAAACTGTTTAAAGTAAAGCACCCAATCTCTAAAGGACTGGCTCTCGGCACATCAGGACACGCACTCGGTGTTGCGGTCGGCATTGAGATGGGGGAAGTAGAAGCGGCAATGGCAAGTATCGCGGTTGTCGTCGTGGGAGTGGTGACGGTGCTGGTCATTCCGGTATTCGTTCAGCTCATCGGAGGATAAGCCCGGGTCATAGACCCGGGTTTTTTATTGTGTTGGCGCGTCCGCGGGCGGCAAAGAACGAAATTTCACATTTTTCCTTGCGCTCGCCCCGGCATCGTGTTAAAATGAAAAAGTTGATCCGGAGAAGTCATTCTTGACTAATGATCCGGTATTGTGTAGAATAGTTATTGAATTGAATATAAATCACAAGCAGAGGCACCCGCTTCTCACCTGATTGACACATTCATGTAGTTGGCAGGTTGACCGTACATTTTTATTTATGCAGATGTTCGTAGTGTGGGTGTGTTGTCATGCCCGCACTTTTTGTTTGCCTGCAGAATGCAGTCAAAAAGCGTTGTGAATCAATTCGAAGAAACTATGGAGGTGGCTCATTATTAGCAAAGATCAATTGGTTAATGAGGGTATCCGTGCACGTGAAGTTCGTCTGATCGGACAAAATGGCGATCAGCTCGGCATCAAGTCCCGTCAGGAAGCACTTGAAATCGCCGGCCGCGCAAATCTTGACCTTGTGTTAGTTGCAGCAAATGCAAAACCGCCTGTCTGCCGCATCATGGACTACGGTAAGTTCAGATTCGAGCAGCAGAAAAAGGACAAAGAAGCACGCAAAAATCAAAAAATCATTAACTTAAAAGAAGTTAGATTAAGTCCGACGATCGATGAGCATGACTTTAACACGAAATTGCGCAATGCGATTAAATTCCTTGAAAAAGGCGATAAAGTGAAAGCTTCTATCCGCTTTAAAGGGCGCGCAATCACTCATAAAGAAATCGGCCAGCGCGTATTGGACCGTTTCTCTGAAGCATGTGCGGAAGTTGCGACAGTCGAAACAAAACCAAAAATGGACGGCCGCAGCATGTTCTTAATGCTCGCGCCGAAAAACGAAAAGCAATAAGGAGGAAATCCCATGCCAAAAATGAAAACTCACCGCGGATCTGCTAAACGTTTTAAAAAGACAGGTTCTGGGAAGTTAAAACGTTCTCATGCATATACAAGTCACTTATTCGCCAACAAATCCCAAAAGCAAAAGCGTAAGCTTCGCAAGGGTGCTATTGTAAGCGCAGGAGACTTCAAACGCATCAAACAACAGCTTGCCAACATCAAGTAATCGGACAAGGAACAATTAGGAGGGAAATATAATGCCAAGAGTAAAAGGCGGAACTGTGTCGCGTCAGCGTCGTAAAAAGGTTCTTAAATTAGCAAAAGGTTATTTCGGTTCAAAACATAGATTATACAAAGTAGCAAACCAGCAGGTCATGAAATCAGGAAACTATGCATTCCGTGACCGCCGTCAGAAAAAACGTGATTTCCGTAAGCTTTGGATCACTCGTATCAACGCTGCTGCACGTATGAACGGTCTTTCTTACAGCCGTTTAATGCACGGTCTTAAGCTTTCAGGCATCGAAGTAAACCGCAAAATGCTTGCTGATCTTGCTGTAAACGATCTTACTGCTTTCAATCAGCTTGCTGATGCTGCTAAAGCTCAGTTAGACAAGTAAGTTGAAAAAGCCGCTCTCTTTCCGGGAGCGGTTTTTTTACGTAAAGGGTGACAATCAATGGCTCTCTTCATTTACGCCGTATTGATAAACGGATACGGCTTTTGGATCATGGGCGCTGATAAAAGAAGAGCAAAGGCGCACAGGTGGAGAATATCAGAGAAACGAATATGGCTCACAGCCGCCATGTTCGGCTCACTCGGCGTATGGATCGGCATGTGCACCTTCAGGCATAAGACGAAACACAAATCCTTTTTATACGGGGTGCCGCTGCTTTTTCTCACTGAAGCCGCCCTTGTGCTGATGTATTTGATGTATAAAACATAAAAAGCAGGAGAGCTTATCGCTCGCCTGCTTTTTTCGCTTTTTTGATGGGCTGGTCCCAATCAATCTTGCAATTCGGATACCGCTCCAATACCTTTTTTTCGACTTCTTCAAAATCACCTGCAGAAAAGCGGTTCAGCTTTTCCGGATTTTCGGTCCATACAAATATCGTATGAATAAACAGCGGATGATCTTTGGAAGGGATATGCTTTTCTCCTTCAAAGAGCACTCCTTTATAAGTAAGCTGGAGATTTTTTCGCGTGTTTTTCTGTTCGTCAATAAAATAAAAATTCTCTTTTGATTGTGCCAGTCTGAGCCTTCTTTTCGGGTTTGCGTAAAATTTGACGCACATGTAAATAAAATAAATAAGAAGTGCAAGCAAGACAATCCTCAATACTGTAATGGCCATATGTGTGAAGGCACCTCCTCACCTTTGTCATGATCTGATGTAATACGAAAAACAAAACAAAAGGTTTCATTTTTTTAAAAGAAATAGATAAAAACATTTACCCGTTTTTCAGGCGAATTAATCGTATGCTTCAGCATTGGTTTTGTATAATAAGAAGGGTAGTGAAAAAAAGGAGGTTTATTGATGACAAAATTAGATGAAACGCTCACCATGCTGAAAGCGTTAACGGATGCAAAAGGGATACCGGGAAATGAGAGAGAAGTAAGACAAGTGATGAAATCATACATAGAACCATTTGCCGATGACGTCACAACAGACCGGCTGGGAAGCTTGATCGCCAAAAAAACCGGCAAAGAAAACGGTCCGAAAATCATGATCTCAGGGCATTTAGACGAAGTCGGTTTTATGGTGACGCAAATCACTGATAAAGGCTTTCTCCGCTTTCAAACCGTCGGCGGCTGGTGGTCTCAGGTCATGCTGGCCCAGCGCGTCACCGTCGTGACAAAAAAAGGGGACATCACGGGGATCATCGGTTCGAAACCGCCTCACATTCTGCCTCCTGACGCCAGAAAAAAAGCCGCCGATATTAAAGAGATGTTCATCGATATCGGGGCGTCTAGCCGTGAAGAAGCAATGGAATGGGGCGTTCTTCCGGGTGACCAGATTGTGCCGTATTTTGAATTTACAGTGATGAACAATGAAAAGCATTTATTGGCGAAAGCATGGGACAACCGTATCGGCTGTGCGATTGCCATCGATGTATTAAAAAATCTGAAAAACAGTGATCACCCCAATGAAGTATACGGGGTCGGAACGGTTCAAGAAGAAGTCGGGCTGCGCGGGGCGAAAACAGCGGCACATACGATCCAGCCTGATATCGCGTTCGGTGTGGATGTCGGAATTGCCGGAGATACACCGGGAATTTCTGAAAAAGAGGCGCAAAGCAAAATCGGCGAAGGGCCGCAAATTATTCTGTATGACGCGTCAATGGTATCTCACAAAGGGCTGCGCGACCTTGTCGTGAACACGGCGGAAGAAGCGGGAATTCCGTATCAATTCGATTCCATTGCCGGAGGGGGCACGGATTCAGGTTCCATTCATTTAACCGCAAACGGAGTGCCGGCGCTGTCCATTACGATCGCGACGCGTTACATTCACACTCATGCCGCTATTTTGCATCGGGATGATTATGAGAATACGGTAAAATTGATTACAGAAGTGATTAAAAAATTAGACCGGGAAACAGTTGACCGTATTACTTACCAATAAAGATACGGAAGAATCTGCTTTTTTAAGCAGATTCTTTTTTTTGTCTGTACAAATATGAGCCCTGCGTCTACAATAAGAGAAGACATAGAAAAATCTGACAACATGTTTTTGAAAGCGCTTTAAAAAAGGGGAGGGTTTACAAATGAAAAACAGATTCAGACGCATGATCCGCTTTTCGTGCGCAGCCGTTACAGCCGGGCTGCTGCTGATGTCTTCATCTCCGGCATCTGCCGCGTTTTGGGGGGCATCAAATGAATTGCTTCACGATCCGACAATGGCGAAGGAAGGAAACACGTGGTACGCTTTCGGAACCGGTTTGGAAGGGGAGAGGGGGATTCGCGTCTTAAAGGCGGGCAGCGGCGGCGTATGGACCGTTCAGAAATCAATCTTTACTTCCCCGCTGTCATGGTGGGGCAATTATGTGCCGAATTACGGGCTGAATCAATGGGCCCCCGATGTTCAATATTATAACGGAAAGTATTGGCTGTATTATGCCGTTTCTTCATTCGGCAAAAATACCTCCGCGATCGGTCTTGCATCATCTGCAAGCCTCAGTTCGGGAAACTGGAAGGACGAAGGGCTCGTCATCCGTTCAACAAGCGCCGATAACTACAATGCAATTGATCCGGAGCTGACAATTGATAAAGACGGAAACCCTTGGCTTGCCTTCGGTTCTTTTTGGAGCGGCATTAAGCTGACAAAGCTTGATAAAAATACAATGAAACCGACGGGATCACTTTATTCCATCGCTGCCAGACCGAATAACGGCGGAGCTTTGGAAGCGCCGGCCATCACCTACCAGAACGGCTACTATTACTTAATGGTGTCGTTTGATAAATGCTGTTCAGGCGTGAATAGTACGTACAAAATCGCTTATGGAAGATCCAAAAGCATCACGGGCCCATATCTCGATAAAAGCGGGAAAAGCATGTCAGAAGGCGGAGGGACGATTCTTGACTCCGGCAATGACCGCTGGAAAGGCCCGGGCGGTCAAGACATTGTGAACGGGAATATTTTAGTGCGTCATGCGTATGATGCCGAAAACAGCGGAATTCCGAAGATGCTCATCAATGATATCGACTGGAGTTCAGGCTGGCCTTCCTATTAATTGATCAGCCGGGCATGTGTGTCCGGCTTTTTTACTTGCAATAAAAGATTGACAGGTTGATTCCTCCTTAACTATAATAAAGTTGTTCGTACAAATAAAAGGATAAAAGTTTTGTGGTTTATATTCGTACGTATACTTTTTAAAATGCAAGCGCTTTATTTTGATGGGAAGGGGAAATGAATGTGCTTCAGAACAAAGAATATGAATTTTGGTTTGTAACGGGAAGCCAGCACTTATACGGAGAGGAAACGCTGCAGCTTGTCGATAAACACGCAAAGGGAATATGTGACGGCCTCAGCGGGGTGTCATCAAGATACAAGATCAGGCATAAACCGGTTGTCACGTCATCTGAAACAATCAGAGAGGTTTTGCGGGAAGCGCAGTATCAAGAAAACTGTGCGGGGGTCGTGACGTGGATGCATACATTTTCCCCTGCGAAAATGTGGATTGAAGGTCTTTCCGCTTTTCAAAAGCCGATGCTTCATCTGCATACCCAGTATCATCGCGACATCCCATGGGAAACGATTGATATGGATTTTATGAACAGCAACCAATCCGCTCACGGAGACCGGGAATACGGATATATCCAGTCAAGAATGGGGCAGACGAGAAAAGTCATCGCAGGCTATTGGGATGATGAGGAAGTCAAACATGACATTTCGCAATGGATGAACACTGCTGCCGCTTGGAATGAAAGCAGGAATATTAAAGTAGCCCGGTTCGGCGACAATATGCGGAATGTGGCGGTTACTGACGGAGACAAAGTCGGCGCCCACATCCAATTCGGCTGGCAAGTTGACGGGTACGGAATCGGCGATCTTACCGAGGTGATGAACAACGTCACCGACGCAGAAATTGAGGCGCTTTATGAGGAATACGACAAATTGTATGTCATCAGCGACGAAACAAAACGGGATGAAGCAAAAGTTGCTTCCATTAAAGAACAGGCGAAAATTGAACTCGGATTAACGGCCTTTCTCGAACGGGGCGGATATACAGCGTTTTCGACCTCCTTTGAAGTTTTGCACGGAATGAAGCAGCTTCCGGGACTTGCCGTTCAGCGTCTCATGGAAAAAGGGTACGGATTTGCCGGCGAAGGCGATTGGAAAACGGCTGCCCTTGTGCGAATGATGAAAATAATGGCGGACGGAGAACAAACCTCCTTCATGGAAGATTATACGTACCATTTTGAACCGGGGCGTGCGATGATTCTCGGATCACATATGCTTGAAGTATGTCCGACGATCGCCCTTGATCAGCCGAAAATCGAAGTTCATCCTCTCTCAATCGGAGGGAAGGAAGATCCGGCCCGGTTGGTCTTTAACGGAATCGGCGGTTCAGCCATCATCGCCAGCATCATTGATATCGGCGGGCGATTCCGTCTCATTCTGAATGAAGCGGAAGGCAGGGAAATTGATCATGATATGCCGAATCTCCCTGTGGCGCGGGTGCTGTGGAAGCCGGAGCCATCGCTGAAAACAGCTGCGGAAGCATGGATTTTGGCGGGAGGCGCCCACCATACCTGTATGTCCTTCCGGCTTACGGCTGAACAGATGCTTGACTGGGCTGAGATGGCAGGCATTGAAAGCATCTTTATTTCCCGCAATACCGAAATACATGAGCTGAAAAAAGAGCTGAAATGGAATGACGTATTATACCGGCTGGGAGGGAATTGATATGGCGTATACGATTGGTGTTGATTTCGGCACATTGTCCGGCCGGGCGGTGCTTGTCAATGTCCGCACGGGCGAAGAAATCGCGTCTGCGGTAAAAGAATACACTCATGCCGTCATCGACCGCACGCTGCCGAAGACGGGTGAAAAACTCCCTCGGGACTGGGCGCTTCAGCATCCTGCCGATTATATCGAAGTTCTGGAAACGGCGATTCCGAACCTGCTTGAGCAGGCGGGCGCTGATCCAAAAGACGTGATCGGCATAGGAATTGATTTTACCGCCTGCACGATTTTGCCGATAGACGGCGCGGGGCAGCCGCTTTGTATGCTGCCGGAATTTGAACGGGAGCCCCACAGTTATGTGAAGCTGTGGAAGCATCATGCGGCTCAAAAACATGCAGACCGTTTGAACACGATTGCCGAAGACACAAAAGAAACATTCCTTAAAAGATACGGCGGTAAAATTTCTTCTGAATGGATGATCCCGAAAATCATGCAAATCGCGGAAGAAGCGCCGCATATATACGAGGCGGCAGATCGGATTGTGGAAGCGGCAGACTGGATCGTCTATCAATTGTGCGGTTCATTGAAGCGAAGCAACTGCACGGCCGGCTACAAAGCAATCTGGAATGAGGAGACGGGGTATCCGCCGGATCATTTTTTCGAAAAGCTCAACCCGTTAATGAAAACGATTACAAAGGATAAATTAGGCGGTACCATTTATTCAGTCGGGGAAAAAGCAGGAGGTTTGACCGAAAAAATGGCGGAGCTGACCGGGCTTCTGCCGGGGACGGCCGTTGCCGTCGCCAATGTCGACGCTCACGTGTCAGTGCCCGCGGTCGGTATTACAGAGCCGGGGAAAATGCTGATGATCATGGGAACGTCTACCTGCCATGTGCTGCTCGGCGAGGAAGAACATATCGTCCCCGGTATGTGCGGGGTCGTCAATAACGGCATCTTGCCCGGATATGCGGGATATGAAGCGGGGCAGTCCTGTGTCGGCGACCACTTTGAATGGTTCGTCAAAACGTGTGTTCCGAGAGACTATGAGAAGGAAGCTGAGGATAAACACATAGACATTCACGAGCTGCTCAGCAAAAAAGCAGCTGAACTTGTTCCAGGGGAAAGCGGCCTTCTCGCGCTTGACTGGTGGAACGGAAACCGGTCAACCTTGGTGGACGCCGATTTGACGGGCATGATGCTTGGTATGACGCTGCACACGAAGCCGGAAGAAATCTACAGGGCATTGATTGAAGCGACGGCGTTCGGAACGAGGATGATTATCGAAACGTTCCGGGAAAACGGCGTTCCGGTCGAAGAGCTTTACGCAGCCGGAGGAATCGCCGAAAAAAATCCGTTTGTCATGCAGATTTATGCAGACGTCACAAATATGGATATTAAATTATCCGGGTCTCCGCAGGCGCCTGCACTGGGCTCCGCGATTTTCGGAGCGCTCGCCGCGGGACGGGAAAACGGGGGATTCTCCAATATTGCTGAAGCATGCGCGCATATGGGGAAATTAAAAGACGGCTTTTATGCCCCGAACCCGGAAAGAGCTGAGATTTATGACAATTTATATGCGGAATATAAAGAGCTCGTACACTACTTCGGCAAAGAAAACAATGTCATGAAACGCCTGAAAGCCATTAAAAACCGTGATTTTGCAAAAGGAGGGAGCCGCCATGCTTGAAGCGTTAAAAGAAGAAGTGCTCGCCGCCAATCTGAAGCTTGAGGAACATAACCTTGTCACGTTTACATGGGGGAATGTCAGCGGCATTGACAGAGAGAGCGGGAGAATCGTCATTAAACCGAGCGGTGTCGATTACAGTGAGCTGACCGCTGACAAACTGGTCGTCCTGAATGAGGACGGAGACATTCTCGAAGGCTCGCTGAAACCGTCTTCTGACACGCCGACCCATCTTTATCTGTATAAAGCGTTTCCGGCTATCGGCGGAATCGTTCATACTCATTCCCGCTGGGCGACGAGCTGGGCACAGTCCGGAAGAGACATACCCGCTCTCGGAACGACTCACGCGGATTACTTTGAAAGCGCTATACCCTGTACGAGGGAAATGTATGAAGAAGAAATTGTGAAAGATTATGAATATCATACAGGCAAAGTCATAGCCGAAACCTTTCAAAACGAACCGTATGAACAAAATCCGGGTGTCCTCGTCCACAGCCACGGCCCGTTCTGCTGGGGAACGGACGCGCTGAATGCCCTGCATAACGCCGTTGTGCTCGAAACGGTAGCGGAAATGGCCTACCATTCGCTTATGCTGAACAAACAGCTCAGTCCGATCGACAGAGTGCTGCATGATAAGCATTTTTACAGAAAACACGGGGCGAATGCTTATTATGGCCAAACTTGACGCAGCCGGGTTTCTGATTGATTTAGACGGAACCGTATTCAGGGGGCGGGAGCTGATTGACGGCGCAAAAGAAGCCGTTCATACCCTTCAGTCACTGGGCAAAGCCGTTGTCTTTTTAAGCAACCGCGGCAATCTATCAAGAGCAATGTGCCGAAAGAAACTGCTGGGTGCCGGTATCCGCACGGATGAACGGAGCATCGTGCTGTCCTCCAGTGTGACGGCATCATTTTTAAAGAAGCATTATCCTTTGTCAAAGGTGTGGGTGTTAGGAGAGAAAGGGCTGACTGATGAACTCGCTTTAGCGGGTGTCGCCTTGGCGCAAAACCCGCAGGCGGCAGACTGGCTTGTCATCTCCCTGCATGAAACCGTCACCTATGAGGATCTGAATCTCGCTTTTAAGGCGGCTTCCTCCGGCGCGCGTATCATCGCCACGAACCGGGACCGCTCCTTTCCGAATGAAGGCGGCCATGCCATGGACGTCGCGGGAATGATCGGGGCCATTGAAGCATCCGCCGGAGCAAAAACGGAGCTTGTCATCGGCAAACCGTCTTGGCTGATGGCTGAGGCGGCATGTGAAGCGCTCGGACTTCCCCCTGAGGAATGCGCCATTATCGGAGACAGCCTCGAATCTGATATCGCAATGGGCAGGCTGTACGGAATGAAAAGCGTATTGGTTCTGACGGGGGCGGCCAAACTTGGGGAGCCCCGTCTATATGAACCTGACATCGTCCTTGATTCTATTAAAGACCTGACAGAATTAGCGAAGGAGGGAATCCTTTTATGAAACGTTCTCCTGAGGACATTCAATCCGAGTTTGACAAGGAAGGGGCCAGCCGCTCACCGATTCAAATAGAAGATATCGTGATCGGGTCGAATGCAAAAGAAGAGCTTCTCACATTTCTGCAAAAAAAATGCTGGAATCATCCGGTCATCGTCTGTGACCGGAACACGTACGAGGCGGCGGGACGTCTGCTTGCGGACGAATTGAGGGCAGGCGGGATCAAAGCGTCAAAAGTCATCATTCCGGAGCATGAAGCCGGGACCGCCGCGGCTGATGAGAGGACATTGGTCTATACGCTGATCAATCTCGCGGAAGAGACGGATGTCATCATTGCGGCCGGTTCAGGAACGATTCACGACATTACACGGTTTGCCGCCTGCCAGCGCGGATTGCCGTTTATCTCATTCCCCACCGCTCCGTCAGTCGACGGTTTTACATCGGCGGGAGCGCCGCTCATATTAAACGGAATCAAAACGACGATTCAAACGAAAGCGCCGATCGCCTTATTTGCGGATACGAATGTATTAAAAGAAGCGCCCCGTTCAATGACAGCCGCGGGCTTCGGAGACATGCTCGGAAAAATAACATCGCTGGCAGATTGGGAGATTTCCCGCAGGCTAGCGGGTGAGCCGTACTCAGAAGCCGGGGCGAAGCTTGTGAAAGACGCGCTTTGGCAGTGCATTGATCACCGCGCTGACATTGCCATGGGAACGGAGGCCGGCATTCAGATACTGATGGAAGCGCTGATCGTTTCGGGTCTTGTCATGCTTGCGCTTGACCACTCCCGCCCCGCCTCAGGAGGAGAACATCACATCTCGCATTGGATTGAGATGGAAATGCTGAAGGCAAAACAGCCTCCGATTCTCCACGGTGCGAAGGTCGGCTGTGCGTGCGCGGTGCTGAGTGATGTTTACAAAGAACTGGCTTGTCACGAAAAGCTTGCCGAACTGCCGCCGCACTTTCGCGAGGCGATTCAATCTGCATATGAAGGGCTTCCCGACGGCAAAACAATTGCCGGGTGGCTCACATCTGCGGGGGGTCCCGCCTGTTTCGATGAGATCGGTGTAAAACAGGACCTTGTCAGCGATGCGCTTAAGCATGCGCACACACTGAGAGACCGTTATACCGGTTTAACTATCATAAATGAAAATGCAGCGCTCTTTGCACATCATTTGCATCAATAGCCGCACGGCCTAAAGTGGAAGGGGTAATGACATGAAAAAAACGACCGCTGTATGTTTGGTGCTGATGATGCTCTTCTTGTTTACCGCCGGCTGTTCACAAGAACGGACTGCCGGCCGGCCGGGAGAAACGGAGCTGACGTTTTGGACGTTTAACGGCCTGCACGAACAGTTTTATCAGGAAATGGTCAAAGAATGGAATCAGAAATTTCCGGAGCGCAAAATCAAGCTGAATACCGTCGTTTATCCTTATGGACAAATGCATGATAATTTATCGGTTTCGCTGATCGCGGGTGAGGGGCTTCCCGATATAGCCGACGTGGAATTAAGCCGGTTCTCGAACTTTCTGAAGGGGAAGGATATCCCGCTTGCCGATCTGACGCCGCTGATTGAAAAAGACCGCGATAAGTTTGTGGAAGCGCGTCTGGCCTTGTACAGCAAAAACGGAAAATTGTACGGCCTTGATACACATGTGGGGACGACCGTCATGTTTTACAACATGGATATTATGAAAAAAGCGGGCGTTGATCCCGCCTCCATTAAGACATGGGAAGATTACCGGCGGGCAGGGAAAAAAGTGCGTGAAGCATCTGGGAAACCGATGGGAACGGTTGAAACAAACGACTCCGCCACATTCCTATCCATGATTTCGCAGCAAGGGTCAGGCTACTACAGCAAAAACGGAAAATTGATTCTGAACAGCAAGACGAATACAGACACACTGAATTATGTAAAGGACATGGTAAATGATAAAACCCTTCTGCCGGCTCCCGGCGGCGGCCATCACAGCGAAGAATACTACGGTTTTATGAATCAGGGCGGGGCAGCCTCAGTGCTGATGCCCATTTGGTACATGGGACGGTTTATCGATTATATGCCTGATTTAAAAGGAAAAATGGCGATTTACCCTATGCCGGCCTGGAAAGAAGGCGGTGACAGATCAGCGGGTTTAGGCGGAACAGCCACCGTCGTGCCGAAGCAGGCTGAACATCTGAAGCTCGCGAAAGAATTTCTCGGTTTTGCGAAAGGTTCAAAGGAAGGGAACATAAAGCTTTGGACGGTGCTCGGCTTTGACCCGCTCCGCTGGGACGTGTGGGATTCAAAAGAATTGAAGGAGAAAAACAAGTACACGGATTTCTTCCGGAACGGTACGTCAATTTTTTCCTCGCTCCTTGAAATAAAAGATGAGATCAATCCGATTTATCTGCATGAAGACTTCTCTAAAGCGGCTGATCTCGTTGTCAGACAGGTGCTGTTCGATGCGCTGAAGACGCAGGAAAAAACACCTAAGGAAGCCTTGGACGAGGCGGCAGAGCAATTAGAGAAATAGGAGAAGCCGTCCTATTTAACAGTGAAAGCGGGGGAGCTTTTATGAGACCTGTAAAGACAGAGACAGCACAAACCGTTTCTGCAGTCCGGAAGAAGCCGCGCCGGCGTAATGTGCTGTATTCAAAAAAAGCGGCGCCTTATCTTTTTACGGCGCCATTTATCATTTCGTTTCTCGTTTTCTTTTTGTATCCGATCATCAGCGTGTTTATCATGAGCTTTCAGCGGATACTGCCGGGAGAAATTACATTTGTCGGGTTTTCCAATTATACCGCTCTTCTTAATCCAACCTTTTATACGGCATTATTTAACACATTGGAATATACCTTCTGGACGCTGATCGTGCTGATTCCGGTGCCGCTTCTTTTGGCGGTGATTCTGAATTCGAAGCTCGTCAGGTTCAGAAATGTATTTAAATCGGCTCTGTTTGTACCGGCTCTAACATCGACGATCGTAGCGGGGATTATTTTCCGTCTGATGTTCGGAGAAATGAATACGTCGCTTGCAAACGAGCTGATGATGAAGCTTGGCGCATCACCCCAAAACTGGCTCAACAACAAAGGTACCGGCATGTTTTTAATGGTGCTGCTTGCGTCATGGAGGTGGATGGGCATTAACATTCTTTACTTTCTGGCCGGATTGCAAAACGTGCCGAAAGAATTGTATGAAGCGGCTGAAATTGACGGGGCGAGTACGTGGAAAAAGTTCCGGCATATTACCCTTCCATTTTTAAAGCCGGTGTCCGTTTATGTGTTAACGATCAGTATTATCGGCGGTTTCAGAATGTTTGAGGAAAGCTATGTGCTTTGGCAGAATAATTCCCCGGGCAATATCGGCCTCACACTTGTCGGTTATTTATATCAGCAGGGGCTTGCATACAACGAAATGGGGTACGGGGCCGCAATCGGAATTGTCCTTTTGCTTGTCATCTTACTAGTCAGCCTTGTTTCACTGAAACTGTCCGGTTCGTTTAAAGGGGAGGGATAAGCGTTGCGTAACAATTACATGTTTTCCGTGTACAGAGTCGCGTTTACCTTGTTTTTTATCATGCTGAGCCTGTTGTATATCTTTCCGATGATCTGCCTATTGCTCGGTTCATTAAAGCCGTCATCTGAGCTGATGCGCATCGGGCTGAATCTGCGTCTTGATCCGGATGTGATGAGCCTTGATAACTATACGTATTTGTTCAACGGGGGGAGCATTTATTTCAAATGGTTTTTTAACAGCCTGCTGCTCGGCGTTCTCACCACGGTTCTCACGCTGTTTTTTTCCTCTTTGATCGGCTACGGACTCGGTGTCTACGAATTTAAAGGCAGAAATATTATTTTCGTTCTTGTGCTGATCATTATGATGGTGCCTCTTGAAGTGATGATGCTTCCGTTGTTCAAATTGACGGTGGGTCTTCATTTGATCGATTCTTATACGGGGGTGATTCTGCCGTTTATTGTGTCGCCTGTCGCCGTGTTCTTTTTCCGGCAATATGCGCTCGGACTTCCGAAGGATTTGCTTGATTCAGCAAGAATGGACGGCTGCACCGAATTCGGCATTTTTTTCAGAATTATGGCGCCGCTCATGAAACCGGCATTCGGGGCAATGATCATTCTTCAATCTTTAAACAGCTGGAATAACTTTTTATGGCCGCTGATCGTGCTTCGGTCGAAAGAAATGTTTACGCTTCCAATCGGACTTTCAGGGCTGCTGAGTCCGTACGGAAACAACTATGACATGCTGATTTCCGGGTCCGTTTTTGCGATACTGCCGGTGATCATCATATTCTTGTTTTTCCAAAAATACTTCATTTCCGGCCTCACAGTAGGCGGAGTGAAGGGATAGAGAGAGGGAGGAAATATAATGAAAAAAGCGGGGATTACAGCAGATAAAGAATATATCATCGGTGAAGTGGACAAACGGATGTACGGATCATTTATAGAACATATGGGCCGGGCGGTGTATGAAGGCATTTATGAGCCCGGACACCCGAAAGCCGACAAGGACGGCTTCAGAACAGACGTGCAGGAGTTAATCAAGGAATTGCAAGTGCCGTTCATCCGCTATCCGGGAGGGAATTTTCTCTCGGGCTACAATTGGGAAGACGGCGTCGGGCCGGTGAAGGACCGCCCGCGGAGGCTTGATTTGGCATGGCAGACGACAGAAACGAACGAAGTGGGGACGAATGAATTTTTAACGTGGGCGAAAAAAGTGAACGCCGAAGTGAATATGGCGGTTAATCTCGGGACGAGAGGGATCGATGCCGCCCGGAACCTCGTCGAATACTGCAACCATCCTGAAGGGTCATACTGGAGCGACTTACGAAAATCGCACGGATATGAAAAACCTTACGGCATCAAAACATGGTGCTTAGGAAATGAGATGGACGGCCCTTGGCAGATCGGTCATAAAACGGCGCATGAATACGGACGGCTCGCCGCTGAAACGGCAAAGGTGATGAAATGGACGGACCCGACGATCGAATTGGTGGCTTGCGGAAGCTCAAACAGCGGCATGCCGTCCTTCATCGAGTGGGAGGCCGAGGTGCTTGAGCATACGTACGAGCATGTGGATTACATCTCACTGCATACGTATTACGGCAACCATGAAAATGATCTTGAGAACTACTTGGCGAAGTCGATGGATTTAGACCATTTTATTAAATCCGTCACAGCCGTATGTGATTATATGAAAGCGAAAAAACGCAGCGAAAAAACGATTCACCTTTCTTTAGATGAATGGAATGTGTGGTATCACTCAAATGAAGCGGATAAAAAAGTGGAGCCATGGATTACGGCCCGGCCGATTCTTGAAGACATCTACAATTTAGAAGATGCGCTGTTGATCGGTTCACTGCTGATTACGATGCTGCAGCATGCGGACAGACTGAAGATCGCCTGTCTTGCCCAGCTTGTCAACGTAATTGCGCCTATCATGACTGAAAAAGGCGGAGAAGCATGGAGGCAGCCGATCTTTTACCCTTACATGCACGCCTCAGTCTACGGGAGAGGGTCTTCGATGAAGCTGCTGATCACCTCCCCGAAATACGACTCAGCGGACTTTACGGATGTGCCGTATGTTGATGCCGCGGCCGTTTACCGCGAAGAGGATGAAGCACTGACCATTTTTGCCGTCAACAAAAGCAAGGAACTGATGGAAACGGAGATAAAGCTGAGAGGGTTTGAAGATTACCGCATCATTGAGCATATCGTGCTGGAGCATCAGGATATGAAAGCGACCAATCAAAAAAACAGAAAAGAAGTCATTCCGCACTCCAACGGAACGTCTTCGGCAAATGCTGAAGGGATAACGGCTCATTTTACTCCGCTGTCCTGGAATGTCATCCGTTTATCAGGAAAATAATGTTCCGAAAAGCCGGGCTGCGCTGCCGGCTTTTTTTCACGCAAAAATCATCTCCTGTTATCTGATAATTGTGATAATATTTAGAAAAAGAGAAAAGGGGCTGGGATTAAATGAATGCGATTACAATCGTCATAGCGTCTATATGTATTTTGGCGATCGCCTATCGGCTTTACGGTACCTTTATGATGGTCAAAGTATTAAAAATCAATGATCAGACACCGACTCCGGCCCATGTGCTTGAGGATGGGAAAGATTATGTGCCGACGAATAAGTGGGTGTCATTCGGCCACCACTTCGCGGCAATCGCCGCTGCCGGCCCGCTTGTCGGACCGATTCTGGCAGCTCAGTTCGGCTATCTGCCCGGGCTTTTATGGCTGTTAATCGGGGCGGTGATCGGAGGAGCCGTGCACGATATTGTCGTATTGTTTGCATCAATGCGGAAAAACGGGAAAACGCTTTCTGAAGTTGCCAAAGAAGAGCTCGGCCCGGTGGCGGGTTTTTGCACGGGTCTCTCGATGCTGTTTATCATTACGATCACGATGGCGGGGCTGTCCATGGTTGTGCTGCACGCGCTTGAGAAAAACCCGTGGGGAACGTTTGCGGTGGGGATTACGATTCCGATCGCGATGGGGGTCGGCCTCTACTATAAAAAAACAGGCAATCTCAAACTCGCATCAACTGTCGGGTTTCTTTTGTTAATGGCCGGTGTTGTCATCGGGCCGCGGCTGCAGGCAACGGCTCTCGGGGACATGCTGACACTGGATGCGAAAACGCTTGCAGTGGCGCTTCCTGTCTATGCGTTTTTCGCCGCGGCGCTTCCGGTTTGGCTTTTACTGGCTCCGCGTGACTATTTAAGCAGTTTTATGAAAATCGGGGTTTTTGCCGCTTTGATTGCAGGCGTCTTTTTCGTCAATCCCGCCATTAAATTCCCGGCCGTAACGGAGTTTATTCACGGCGGAGGGCCGGTGATCGCGGGTCCTGTCTGGCCGTTTATTTCAATAACGATTGCCTGCGGCGCCATTTCAGGCTTTCATGCATTTGTCGGTTCCGGCACAACGCCGAAAATGCTGGATAAATGGAGTGATATAAAGCCGGTTGCTTTCGGAGCGATGCTTGTGGAATGTCTCGTCGGAATTATGGCGCTCATTGCAGCTGCCGCTCTTGAGCCCGCCGACTATTTTGCCATTAACAGCACGCCTGAAATATTCCGCACCCTCGGGATGAATGTCGTCCATTTCCCTGAATTGAGCAAAGAAATCGGGCTCAGTCTGGAAGGAAGAACGGGCGGAGCCGTTACGCTTGCCGTCGGAATGACGTATATCTTTACGGAGATTCCGTTTTTCAGTCATTTGGCTTCATACTTTTTTCAATTCGTCATTATGTTTGAAGCGGTGTTTATTTTAACGGCGATTGATGCGGGAACCCGTGTCGCCCGGTACTTGATTCAAGAGTTTTTCGGAGAGGTCTATAAGCCGCTGAAAAAAACAGACTGGCTGCCGGGCTCGATTTTCTCAAGCGCGCTCGCCTGCCTGCTGTGGGGCTATCTTCTGTATTCGGGCGATATCAGCTCCATTTGGGCGCTGTTCGGCGTATCCAATCAGCTTATGGCGTCTGTCGGCTTAATTATCGGTGCGACCGTCGTATTAAAAATAGCGGATAAGCGGCTCTATATGCTGACATGCCTGATTCCTCTCGCTTATTTGTACGTGACCGTCAACTATGCGGGTTATTGGATGGTGCGGTATGTGTATTTGAACCCCGAAGCGGCGGGATACAACGTGCTGAATGGCGTTTTATCCATTATCATGCTCATTCTCGGGCTTGTGATTATCATTGCGGCTGTGAAAAAATGGGCGAATGTATGGCGTGATCCGAGTGCCAGACTGGAAGCTTCAATACCCGGATAAATCCGCGGCCGTCCGAACATTGCAGCATCATAAAAAAGCAGAGAGCCGATCGGTCTCTCTGCTTTCATCTTATGACAAATCCGCCGCTTCCAAAAGGTAATCCGCCAAATGAACCGCGCGGACACGGCCTGTTAATCCTTCGCGCAAAATGCCGAGCTGCATTTGCAAAAGGCATCCGGGATTGGCTGTCACGATGACGGCCGCCTCCGTTTTTCCGGCGGCTTTCATCTTGCTGTCTAATATTTTCATAGACATTTCTGACTCTGTTATATTATAAATTCCCGCCGACCCGCAGCAGCTGTCGGCCTTTTCCATTTCTCTGTACTCAGCCCCTTTAATGCTTTTCAAAAGCGTGCGCGGTTCCTCTGACGTATGCATCACATTGCGGAGATGGCAGGAGTCCTGATATGTGACGATATGAGGAGACTGTGCCCGCAGGTTTTTTTGATGGAACTTCAGATCAACCAGTACGGATGAAAAGTCTTTGAGCTTCCGGACGAATTGTTCGGCACGTTCCGCCCATCCAGGTTCATCTTTCAGTAAATGCGGATATTCCTGAAGAAAGGCGCCGCATCCGCCGGCGTTTGTAATGATATAATCAGCGTCAAGCGCTTCAAAAGCCGCGATATTCCGCTTGGCCAGTTCTTTTCCCATCTCTTTTTCTCCGCTGTGCCCGTGAAGCGCGCCGCAGCACGCCTGGCCGTCCGGAACCGCGATTTCACACCCGGCCGCCTGTAAAAGCGCCGTTGTCGCATGATTTGTCGCTAAAAACATCGTATCCATTAAGCAGCCCGAGAAAAAAGCGGCCCGTTTTTGGACGGGACCCGCGGCAGGAAGAAAACGCGGCCTTTCCTTCATGTCTTTCCGTTTCGGGGCGGGCGGGAGCACTTGTTCCATTGTGCGCAGATGTTCAGGCAAAACGCGCAGCATACCGGTTTTTCTGACGGCGGTCTGCAGTCCCGATCTTTGGTATATTCCGAGAAGATTCACGGCTGTCTGCATGCGGTTTTGATGAGGGAAAAGCCCGGTGAAGGCGGCTTTCCGCAAGAGGCGCACGCCCGGCTTATGTTTTTTATTTTGATGAATGATATCCCTCGCTTCTTCAAGCAGCTGTCCGTAATTGACCCCTGCCGGACAAACGGGCTCGCATGCCCGGCACCCGAGACACAGCGAAAGTGAGCGCTCGACATCTTCATCCGGCTCGATCAGTCCGTCAGTGACGGCTTTCATCAGGGCGATCCGGCCGCGCGGCGAATGGGATTCTTGAAATCCCGATTCGATATAGGTCGGACAGGAAGGAAGGCAGAAGCCGCAGCGCATACAGTTCAGCAATTCACCTTCATCCATGCGGTTTTTGAATTCTGTTTGAATTTGTTGCTGCTCTCTAGCCGTTGTCATTTCATCACCACCACGCGTTTCCTTGATGAATTGGCGAATATTTTTCCCGGATTCAGCAGATTTTGGGGATCAAGCGCTTGTTTGATCGCTTTCATGGCGGTGATGCCTTCTGTTTTCAGCTTCATTTCTAAATACGGCGCTTTTACGATGCCGACCCCGTGTTCACCCGTTATCGTCCCGCCCAGTTCAATCGCTTTTTCAAAAATGGCGGCAAAAGCTTTTTCGACACGTTCCATCTCCTCTGTATTTCGGATATCGGTGGTGCACGTCGGATGGAGGTTGCCGTCTCCGGCATGACCGAATGTGCAGATGGACAAGCCGTATGTTTCTGCAATCTCGTTAATGGCTTTGACCATGCTGGCAATTTGTGATCTCGGCACGGTCGCATCTTCCAGAATCGTTGTCGGTTTCAGCCGGGCAAGGGCTGATAATGCCGACCTTCTGGCCTCTGTAAGCGAGAATGCCTCTTCCTCGGTTTCAGCCGTTTGGACGGATACGGCTGCTCCGTTTTTACAGATGGCTTCGATTTTTTCCATATCTCGTCTGACCGTTTCGATGTCACCGTCCTGTTCGATCAGCAGCACCGCTTTTGCGTCGGTCGGAAGCCCGATCTTGGCGTAATCTTCAATGACCTGCAGTGTCGGCTGATCCAGAAATTCGAGTGTCGCCGGAATGATTTTTTCAGCGATGATGGCAGAAACCGATTCCGCAGCCGCTTCAATATGTTCATAGAGTGCAAGCAGCGTTTTTTTCGTTTCCGGCTTCGGAACCAGCTTTAAAGTCGCTTCCGTCACAACGCCGAGCGTCCCTTCTGATCCGACGAAAAGCCGGGTCAGATCATAACCGGCGACATCCTTTGTCAGCTTTCCTCCTGTGCGGATGATATCGCCTGAAGCCAAGACGGCTTCAAGGCCGAGGACATAATCCCGGGTGACGCCGTACTTCAAACCGCGCAGCCCGCCGGAATTTTCATTAATATTCCCGCCGATCGTCGATATTTTCATGCTGCTCGGATCAGGCGGATAAAATAAACCTTTTTGTTCAACCGCACGGATCATATCTTGCGTGATTACGCCCGGCTGGACGGTTGCCGTCAAATTTTCTTCATCGATTTCTAGAATGCGGTTCATATGTTTGAATAAAAGCACAAGCCCGCCTTCAGACGGACATGTGCCGCCGCATAAGTTTGTGCCTGAACCCCTCGGCACGATCGGAATGTCATGCCTGCTGCAAATCGTTAGTATACGCGACACGTCATCCGCGCTGCGGGGGGCGATTACCGCATCCGGCATGGCTTGCAGCTGAGGAGCCGCATCATAAGAATACACAAGACGGCCCGCCGCCGAATCATCATAATTCTCCTTCCCGACCGTCCGGATGAACGCTTCTTTTGCCTCTCGTGAAATCATGTTCTCCCAACCTCCCTGATAAGAAAAGCGTTTTCATTTAATTGTAAAGAAAAACGATTCCGCACACTATGGAGAAACATATGAAAAATGATGATATGATTACGTGATTTTTGTATGTTGATCTAAAAAGCGCAGCGCCAAATAAAAAGCCGTTATGTCTTCGGGGCGGTCAAGTTTCATATTTGTCAGTGATTCCAGTTTGGAAAGACGGTAGCGCAATGTATTGATATGAATATGCATGTCGTCGGCGGTGCGCTTTAACGATAATTGCCGGTCGAAAAAGGCGCGCAGCGTATCCAGAAGTTCTTCCCGGTCCAGTACATGCTCGAGAACCCGCCGTGAAAATTCCGACCTCGTGCGGGGTGTGATATCGGCAAGACACATATCCAGTTTTAAATCTTCTTCAAAGACGGCCTGCTTGTCACCGATACCGGCTGAAAGTGCTTTATCCGCCTGTTCGTATGATTCCGTGAGGCGCTCTCCCGGAACGATCCGTCCGATGCCGGCGGTGACAGGCTGCCCGAAAACGGCGCCGATCTTTTTAATGAGCTGTGTTTTGGAAGCCGAATTTGCTTCATGATTAATGAGAATGCGTTCATTTCCCCAGCGGACAAACAGGTCTTCAGGGCATTCGTACTGCCAGAGCCGCCCGAGCTCCTCCGCTTTATATTGCTCATAACGGCCTTGAATGAGTATGATCCGGCGGTATGCGTGAAGGTCTGCGCCGATGAGCTTTGCTTTTTCTAAAAAGCCCGGAGACCATTCTTTCAGCTGCAGCCAATCAACCATAAAGGATTCAAGCATTCTCGCACGCCACTGCGCTTCTTCCATATGGCGCGTTTCTTTAATAAACAGCTCCGTCATTTTTCTGAGCAATTCTCCGAAAGGAAGGATATCGTCAGGGTCTCCTGTCAGACCGAATACTCCGATCACTTCATGACCTGAAAAAACGGGGAGGTTCAGTCCTGCTTTTACGCCCTCGAGCCGTTTTTCATCTTCTTTCGTAATGATGACATTCCGTTTTTCGCGCGCGCAGATCAGTGCGCCTTCATGAAACCATCCGGCGCGCGCCTCGTTGGTGCCCGCGATGATCATTCCTTTTGTATCGGCAATAATCACTTCGCGGCTGTACATATGTTTGACTTCGGCAATCAACTTCTTTGCCAGTTCCGGCTGTAACTGCATGGCGATCCCCCTCGCCATTATTATACAAAAAAAACCGGGTGTGCCATCACCCGGTTCATGCTTATTGCGCAGGTTTTAATCCGCCTTCAAGTGTTTTGAGCATTTCATTTTTTTCTGAGTCCGACGCATGCTGCCAAAGAACTTCGAATAAGACGCCGAGGCCCGGAAGCATTTTTTCTTCACCGCTTTGGATGGCGTCAACGATAGTATGCTCCAGCTGATCCTGGTTATTGCCGGTTACATTGGCAATAACGGCGTTGCGTAAATTAAGATCCATTACAACCGCTCCTTTTTCCTGAATGTGATACGCATATTCTTACCGCGCACGCGGTTTATTATGTGCTGTTCTTAAGATATAATAACAACATGCATGAAAAAAGGAGAGCACAGACATAAAGTGAAACGAATCGACTCTGCAAAAAACCAAAAAGTGAAGGATTGGAAAAAACTTCACACAAAAAAAGAGAGACTTAAAACGAATACATTTCTGATAGAAGGAGAGCATCTGGCAGAAGAAGCGCTCAAATCAAAGGGAACGGTAAAAGAAATTCTCGTAAACGATGAGAGCGCCATCCCGGCCGATCTGGACATGAGTATCCCGTGCTACGTGCTGAGCGAAGACGCGTTTTCAGCCGTGACGGAAACGGAAACGCCGCAGCGGATCGCCGCGGTCTGCCATATGCCGGATAAGCAGCCTGATCAGCTGAAGCGGCTGCTTCTGATTGATGCCGTGCAGGACCCGGGGAATTTAGGAACAATGATCAGAACGGCAGATGCGGCGGGGATCGACGCCGTTGTCCTTGGTGAGGGAACAGCAGACCCGTACAACGGAAAAACGCTGCGTTCAGCACAAGGTTCTCATTTTCATATTCCCATTTTGAAACGTCCGCTTGATGAGTTTACCGCTGAGCTGAAATCACAAGGCGTCGCGATCTACGGCACGGCGCTTGAAAACGGTGCGGCTTATCAAAGCGTGAAGCCTGAAGAATCGTTCGCGTTAATCGTCGGGAACGAGGGGGCGGGAGTGGACGCCGGCCTTCTGCAAAAAACGGATCTCAACTTGTACGTTCCGCTGTACGGACAGGCGGAATCGCTGAATGTGGCGGTAGCGGCCGCCATCCTCGTTTATCATCTCAGAGGATAGGTTGCGAAAAGCCTTGGATTTCACTATAATAGATAGCAATAATGTAAAAACCGTGACAGAGGACGTCAATTTTTGCACACACTGCCTTCCAGGGAGAAAATGCCGCTGACTGAGAGCATTTTTATCGCAGCACAAAAATTGATTTTCACCTCTCGAGTTGTCACCGGGACCGCGCCAAACGCGCGTAAAGGTGAACCGGAACGATCGTTTCCGTTATGTCAATGAAGCTGTCGGCAGATGAAGTCTGCCTTAAAAAGGGTGGTACCGCGGCCACAACTCGTCCCTTCTCTCAAGGGGCGGGTTTTTTTGTTTTCTGAAAAAGGCATAGAACGGTTTGGTTTACATAAAAGGAGGATGCATGATGGAAGAGAAGCTTAAACAGCTCGAACTGGAAGCTGCAGAAAAAGTAGAAGCGGCGGGTTCATTAAAAGAAGTTAACGACATTCGGGTGCAATATCTCGGAAAAAAAGGGCCGATTACAGAAGTTCTCCGCGGCATGGGCAAACTGTCCGCCGAAGAGCGCCCGAAAATGGGAGCGCTCGCCAATGAAGTGAGAGAGCGCATTGCAGCAGCCATTACGGCGAAAAATGAACAGCTTGAACAAGAAGAGATGAATAAAAAACTCAGCAGCCAGACGATTGACGTCACATTGCCGGGCAGTCAGGTAAACATCGGCGGACGCCATCCGCTGACGGTCGTTATTGAAGAAATTGAAGATTTATTTATCGGAATGGGATATACCGTCGAAGAAGGCCCTGAAGTGGAAACGGATTATTACAACTTTGAGGCGCTGAACCTGCCGAAGGAACATCCGGCCCGCGACATGCAGGACAGCTTTTACATTACAGAAGAAATGCTGATGAGAACGCAGACGTCACCGGTGCAGACGCGCACGATGGAAAAGCATAAAGGAAAAGGCCCCGTCAAAATCATTTGTCCCGGTAAAGTGTATCGCCGCGACAACGATGACGCGACACATTCCCATCAGTTCATGCAGATTGAGGGTCTCGTCGTCGACCGCAAAATCAGCATGAGCGACCTGAAAGGCACGCTTGAATTGGTCGCCAAAAAAATGTTCGGCCAAGATCGTGAAATCAGGCTCCGTCCGAGCTTTTTCCCATTCACAGAGCCTTCTGTCGAGGTGGATGTGACCTGCTTTAAGTGCGGCGGACAAGGTTGCTCCGTCTGCAAAAAAACAGGCTGGATCGAAATTCTCGGCGCCGGCATGGTTCACCCGAACGTGTTGAAGATGGCCGGATTCAATCCTGAGGAATACCAGGGTTTTGCTTTCGGAATGGGTGTGGAACGTATCGCGATGCTGAAATACGGCATTGAAGATATCCGCCATTTCTATACCAATGATGTCAGATTCATTTCGCAGTTTAAACAGGCGTAAGAGGAGGATACACATGTTTGTTTCTTATAAATGGTTAGAAGATTACGTTGACTTGCAGGGAATCGACCCGGCCGTGCTTGCAGAAAAAATTACGAGAGCCGGTATTGAAGTTGAGGGTATCGAGTATAAAGGGGAGGGCGTAAAAGGCGTTGTCATCGGACACGTGCTTGAGCGTGAACAGCACCCGAATGCCGACAAACTCAACAAATGCCTTGTTGATATCGGTGCGGAGGAACCCGTGCAGATTATCTGCGGCGCCCCGAATGTTGATAAAGGACAGAAGGTTGCCGTTGCAACGGTCGGAGCCGTGCTTCCCGGCAATTTCAAAATTAAAAAAGCCAAGCTGCGCGGCGAAGCGTCTCACGGCATGATCTGTTCCCTTCAGGAGCTCGGCATTGAAAGCAAGCTCGTGGCGAAAGAATATGCGGAAGGCATTTTCGTTTTTCCGAATGATGCTGAAACGGGAGCTGACGCAATGGCGGCCCTTCAGCTTGATGATGCGATTTTAGAATTGGGCTTAACGCCGAACCGCGCCGACGCGATGAACATGCTTGGCGTGGCTTATGAAGTTGCGGCTATTCTCGGCGCAGAGGTAAAGCTTCCGGAGGCTTCATATGAAAAAGCGGCAGAAAAAGCGGCGGATGCTGTTTCCGTTAAGGTTGAAGATACGCAGGCCAATCCGCATTATGCCGCAAAAATCATTAAAAACGTCAAAATCGGCCCGTCACCGCTTTGGATGCAGACGAAGCTGATGAATGCAGGCATCCGCCCGCATAATAACGTCGTGGACATTACAAACTTCGTCCTCCTTGAGTACGGACAGCCGCTTCACGCTTTCGATTACGACCGGTTCGGTTCAAAAGAGGTCGTCGTCAGAAAAGCGGCGGAAAATGAAACCATCGTGACGCTGGATGAGCAAGAGCGCAAGCTGTCAAGCAGCCATTTGGTCATCACAAACGGAAAAAAAGCGCAAGCCGTTGCGGGAGTCATGGGCGGAGCTGAGTCTGAAGTCCGTGAAGACACCACTGCGATTTTACTGGAAGCCGCTTATTTCGACGGACAGACCGTCCGCAAAGCGTCGAGAGACCTCGGGCTGAGAAGCGAAGCGAGCGCCAGATATGAAAAAGGCATTGATCCGGCACGCGTTCTGCTGGCGGCTGAACGGGCCTGCAGTCTCATTCAGGCATATGCCGGCGGAGAAGTGCTCTCAGGCACGGTTGAAGAAAACCATCTGAAAATCGAAGCAAACAATATTCACGTGTCTGTTGAAAAAGTGAACGCCGTGCTCGGCATGACAATCGCTAAAGAAGAAATCATCAGCATTTACAAGCGCCTCGGGTTTGCAGTCGGTGAAGCTGAAGACGTTCTCGTCGTAACGGTCCCGTCGCGCCGCGGAGATATTAGAATAGAAGAAGACCTGATTGAAGAAGCGGCGAGATTGTACGGGTATGACAATATTCCGTCCACGCTTCCGGAAACGGCCGGCACGACAGGCGGCTTGACACCGTACCAGGCAAAACGCCGGAAAGTGAGACGTTTCCTTGAAGGAGCGGGTCTTTCACAAGCGACCACTTATTCATTAACGAATGATAAAAAAGCGGCCGCTTTTGCGATCGAAAAATCATTCAACACGATGCTTGCTCTGCCGATGAGCGAAGAAAGAAGCATTCTCAGACACAGCCTCGTGCCGAATCTTCTTGAAGCCGTTTCATACAATCTGGCCAGACAGACTGATTCCGTTGCTTTATATGAAACGGGTTCTGTATTTCTGACGAAAGAAGAAAACACAAAACCGGTTGAAAAAGAACGGGTTGCCGGAGCTGTAACCGGATTGTGGCGCAAAAATTTATGGCAGGGTGAGAAAAAGCCGGTTGATTTCTTCGTCGCCAAAGGAATCGTTGAAGGCCTGCTGCATCAATTGAATGTGTCAGACCGGGTTGAATTTGTCCAGTCAGAACGCAAAAACATGCATCCCGGCCGGACGGCAAACATTCTATTGAACGGTTCGCTTGCCGGATTTATCGGCCAGGTGCATCCGGCAATGGAAAAAGAGCTGGATATCAAAGAAACGTATGTGTTCGAGCTTGATCTGCACGCGCTTCTGACCGAGGAAACAGAACCTGTCGTGTATACGCCGATTCCGAAGTACCCGTCCGTCACGCGCGACATTGCGCTTGTGGCAGATAAAACCGTTACAAGCGGACAGCTCGAAGCCGTTATCAAAGAAGCCGGCGGCGCGCTGCTGAAAGAAGTCACCGTATTTGATGTGTACGAAGGTGAGCATATGGAAGAAGGCAAAAAATCCGTCGCCTTCTCGCTCCAATATGTTAACCCTGAACAAACATTGACAGAAGAAGAAGTGACAAAAGTACATGAAAACGTGCTGAAAGCGCTGGAAGAAACGTATCAGGCCGTATTAAGAGGATAAAGAAAAAGCTTGCAGATCACTCTGCAAGCTTTTTTACTATGACCGCTTCCGTTCAACAAGGCGTTTCGCTTTTTGCGTATTGGCAAAATGAAGTTTGGTGAACGTTCTGAGCGCACCTTCTCCCTTATTGATGATCAGCTTGGCGGCAGCTTCATCGACGTGCGGCCCCGCGCCTTTTGGAATCGTCATCCCAGCCTCACGCGAAAGCTTATCCATTTCAATTAAGAAAGAATATCGCGCAATGATAGAGGCTGCGGCGACGGAAAGATGTATGCTTTCCGCTTTCGTGCTGAAAAACGTTTTTTCTTTTACGATATCCCGTCCGGAAAGATGCTTAAAATAAATGCCGGGCTCTGCGAATTGGTCAATCAGAATCGCTTCCGGTTTAACGCCGTTCATTTTTCTCAGCAGATTGGAAATCGCCTGATTATGAAGGAGCGCCTTCATTTTTCCTTGGCTCATGCCTTTTTCCTGCATCTGATTGTATTTTTCGTTTTTTAACACAAGCAGGCTGTAAGGAATGGTTTTAATTAACAGTTTGGCGATTTCAATAATCTGCGGATCTTTTAAATCCTTCGAATCCTTCACACCGAGTTCTCTCATTAAAGAGAGCTTTGTTTTGTCGGCGTAGGCGCAGGCAACCGTTATCGGCCCGAAGTAATCGCCTGTTCCGACTTCATCAGAGCCGATCACTGACATGGAGGCAATGCCCGCCGGGGGAGCGTAAAGCGGGTCGGCCGCTTTTTTGACGGTTTTCTTTGCTTTCGGCGTCTCAGCCGTTCCCCAGCGGGCCGCTTCTGTGCCGGCGTTTTTTCCTTGAAAGAGAACCTTGCCCGAGCGGTAGGCTGTAATGGTACAGCCCGGAGGCTTGGCCTGGAAGACGGCGCCCTGCGGAACGGCGGGAGTAAGGGAGCCGGCATAGGATTGTTTCATTTGTTCCATAGCGGAAGCGGATACTTTTATAATAGAATGGGACACGATATAATCTCCTTTTTTGGCACTTTTCACTGTATATACCAGTGTATCATAACAGCCCGAGGCTCGTCTTTCCATTCAAACGATAATCGTGGTATGATAGGAACTAGGATTCTCGCGGAATGGAGGAGAAACGTTGTCTGACGGCAAAAAAACCAAAACGACAGTAAACATTTACGGCCAGCACTTCACCATTATCGGGGAAGAAAGCAAAGCGCACATGCGCCATGTGGCCGGAGTGGTTGATGATAAAATGAGAGAAATCAACGAGAAAAATCCATATCTTGATATAAATAAGCTCGCTGTATTGACTGCGGTCAATGTCGTGCATGATTATATGAAACTGCAAGAAAAATATGAAATACTGGAGCGGCAGCTTAAAGAAAAGGAATGAACACCATATGATAGATATCATCATCTTAGTTTTGCTCTTAATGGGCACATTGCTTGGATTAAAAAGAGGATTTATCCTCCAATTTATATATTTAACGAGTTTCATCCTCTCGATTGCGTTTGCGGCGCTTTTTTACAAAAGCCTGGCCCCGCATCTGAGCTTTATACCCGCGCCTGATTTTTCCGGCGGGCAGGCGGCTCTGTCTTTTATTAAAGGAAACGTAGAGACGGCTTATTACAACGCGATCGCGTTTGTCATTTTGTTTATCATCGCAAAGATTCTGCTCCGGATTATCGGAGCGGCGCTTAATATCATCGCCGGCATTCCGGTCATTAAACAGATCAACAAACTGCTGGGCGGGGTGCTTGGGTTTCTGGAAGTCTATTTATTTGCGTTTATCCTGTTATACGTCGCATCCGTACTGCCGGTAAGCGCGCTTCAGGATATGCTCGCACAATCGACGCTTGCAAATATCATCACACATCATACGCCGTATCTGTCAGGGCTCCTGCAAGAACTGTGGGCCCAGTACGGGGCATAAAAAACTTCTCTTGACCGGAGAAGTTTTTTTCAAGCTCTGCGTCAGTTGTGCCGGAGGAGAAAAATTTGTATGATGAAAAGCAGGAAACGACTGGGGGTTAACAGTATGCATAAAAAAGATATCATCAGGCTGCTTGAAACGATTGCGGTCTATATGGAACTGAAAGGGGACAACCCGTTTAAAATATCAGCCTTCCGAAAAGCGGCAGCGGCGCTTGAGCAGGATGACCGCAGCCTGTCGGAAATCGACGACATGATGTCTTTATCCGGAATCGGAAAAGGCACCTACGGCGTCATTCGTGAATATATGCAGGAAGGTGTGTCCGGCACGCTTCTCCAATTGCAGAAAGAAGTTCCGGAAGGCTTGGTTCCTCTTTTGAAGCTTCCGGGCCTCGGCGGCAAAAAAATCGCCAAGCTGTATCAGGAACTGGGCGTTCATGACGCGGAATCGCTGAAAGAAGCGTGCGAGCAGCAAAAAGTTCAGGGGCTCGCCGGTTTCGGCAAAAAAACGGAGGAGAAAATCCTCCAGGCTCTCGGAGAAGCCGGAAAACAGCCGGAACGGTTTCCGATCGGCTATGCGCTCAGCATTGCTTCAGTAATTGAAGAACATTTGGCCCGGCTGACGGATATTCAGAAATATTCCCGGGCCGGCAGTCTCAGAAGAGCGCGGGAAACCGTAAAAGATCTGGATTACATTATCGCTACAGATCATCCGGAGGCTGTCAGAGAACAGCTTCTTTCTCTCCCGAACGTAAAAGACGTGATAGCGAGCGGGGATACAAAAGTATCAGTCATCCTGACCTTTGAATATGAGACGAGTGTGGATTTCCGGCTTGTGACAGAGGAACAGTTTGCCACCACACTGCATCATTTTACCGGTTCTAAAGATCACAACATTAAAATGCGCCAGCTGGCGAAAGAGCGCGGTGAACGGATCAGTGAATACGGAGTAGAAACTATAGAAACGGGAGACGTCAAAACATTCCCGAGCGAAGAAGCGTTTTACGCCCACTTCGGTCTGCCGTTTATTCCTCCTGAGCTCAGAGAAAGCGGGCAGGAGGTCGACACGTACCGGGAAGAAACGGACCTTGTGGAGCATAAAGCGATAAAAGGCGATCTCCACATGCACTCAGCCTGGAGTGACGGCGCTTTTTCCATCAGGGAAATGGCAGAAGCATGTATGGCAAAAGGCTATCAGTACATGGCGATCACCGACCATTCCCAATATTTAAAGGTAGCCAACGGGTTAACGGCCGAGCGGCTCAAAAAACAGGCGGAAGAAATTGACGCGTTAAACGCTGAATTTGAAAATTTTCATATTTTTAAAGGCGTAGAAATGGACATTCTCCCCGACGGTTCGCTTGATTATGATGACAGTGTTCTGTCTGAAATGGATCTTGTCATCGCATCTATTCATTCAAGCTTCAGCCAGCCGGAGCATGTCATTATGAAACGGCTTGAACAGGCGCTGACGAATAAGCACGTGGACATTATCGCCCACCCGACGGGACGCCTGATCGGCAGACGGGCCGGCTATGAAGTCGACATCGACATGCTGATTGAACTCGCCGCCAAAACAAATACGGCGCTTGAACTGAATGCAAACCCCGCGCGCCTCGATTTGCGGACTGAGCATCTGATCAAAGCAAATGAAAAAGGTGTGACTTTGGTCATTAATACCGATGCCCATAATATCGAGATGCTCGATGATATGAAAACGGGCGTGACCGCTGCGCGCAAAGGCTGGACGGAGACAAAACATGTGTTAAACGCCCGGCCGCTACACGAGGTCAAAGCATTTCTGACGCGCAATGATTAAGTAAGGAGGATCACAAAACCGTGCAGCAAAAAGTGTTATCATCACTTGAATTTCATAAAGTAAAAGAACAGATTACCGCACATGCCGTCTCATCGCTCGGCCGGGAGAAGCTTCTGCAGCTGAAACCTTTGACGGATCTCTCAGACATCCAAAAACAGCTGGATGAAGTTGAAGAAGCATCCGCGGTCATGCGCTTGAGAGGCCATGCTCCGTTCGGCGGACTGACCGACATAAGATCCGCTTTACGGCGGGCGGAAATCGGCAGTGTGCTGACACCGGCGGAATTCACCGAATTGTCCGGGCTGCTGTATGCCGTTAAACAAATGAAGCATTTTATCAGCCAAATGACAGAAGACGGCGTCGGCATTCCGCTGATACAGGCCCATGCAGAAGAGCTGATTACATTAGGCGATTTGGAAAGGGAGATTAACTCCTGCATTGATGACCATGGTGAAGTGCTTGATCATGCGTCACCCGCTTTAAGGGGAATCCGCACGCAGCTCAGGACGCTTGAATCAAGAGTCAGAGACCGGCTTGAATCGATGCTGCGTTCATCTTCCGCTTCTAAAATGCTGTCTGACACCATCGTTACGATTCGGAATGACCGCTTTGTCATCCCGGTCAAACAGGAATACAGATCAAGCTACGGCGGAATTGTCCACGATACATCTTCATCCGGTGCGACACTGTTTATTGAACCGCAGGCGATCGTAGATATGAACAACTCGCTTCAGCAGGCGAAAGTAAAAGAAAAACAGGAAATCGAACGGATTCTTCGAATGCTGACGGAGCATACGGCTGAACACACACAAGAAATCGCTCAAAATGTGGAAGTGCTGCAGACACTGGATTTCATTTTCGCCAAAGCGAGATACGCAAAAGCGATGAAGGCGACAAAACCACTTATGAACGGAGACGGCTTTATCCGGCTGAAAAAAGCGCGCCATCCGCTGCTGCCCCAAGATCAAGTCGTGGCCAACGATATTGAACTGGGCGGAGATTATTCAACGATCGTTATCACGGGGCCGAATACGGGCGGTAAAACCGTTACGTTAAAAACACTCGGGCTGCTGACGATTATGGCGCAGGCAGGATTACACATACCGGCTGATGAGGGATCGGAAGCAGCCGTATTTGACAATGTGTTTGCCGATATCGGCGATGAACAGTCGATCGAACAAAGTCTGAGTACGTTCTCATCCCACATGGTCAATATCGTCAATATTTTAAAAGACGTGTCTGAAAACAGTCTTGTGCTGTTTGATGAACTCGGTGCCGGAACAGATCCGCAGGAAGGGGCGGCGCTTGCCATGAGCATCCTTGACGAAGTTCACCGGACAAACGCCAGAGTGCTTGCGACAACCCATTATCCGGAACTGAAAGCATACGGATATAACAGACAAGGCGTCATGAATGCCAGCGTTGAATTTGACATTGAAACGCTTTCGCCTACCTATAAGCTTCTGATCGGAGTGCCGGGCCGAAGCAACGCATTTGAAATCTCAAGACGCCTTGGGCTTCCGGAGCATATCATCGGCCAGGCGAAGTCAGAAATGACCGCCGAACATAACGAAGTCGATCTGATGATCGCATCGCTTGAAAATAGCAAAAAAAGAGCGGATGAAGAGCTTTCTGAAACCGAATCAATCAGAAAAGAAGCAGAAAAACTGCACAAAGAGCTTCAGCAGCAAATCATTGAGCTGAACGCCCAAAAAGATAAAATGATGGAAGAAGCCGAGCAGAAAGCTGCGGAAAAACTGGAAGCCGCCGCAAATGAAGCCGAACAGATTATCCGCGAACTCCGGTCCATCAAGCAAGAACACAGATCCTTTAAGGAACACGAGCTGATTGACGCCAAAAAACGCCTCGGAGACGCGATGCCGGCTTTTGAAAAATCAAAGCAGCCGGAAAGAAAAACAGAGAAAAAACGCGAGCTGAAGCCGGGCGACGAAGTAAAGGTGCTCACATTCGGACAAAAAGGGGCGCTGCTTGAAAAAACCGGCGAGAAAGAATGGAACGTTCAAATCGGCATCCTCAAAATGAAGGTGAAGGAAAAAGATCTTGAGTTTCTCAAATCGGCTCCTGAACCGAAAAAAGAAAAAGCAATCACCGCCGTAAAAGGGAAGGATTATCACGTATCGCTTGAACTTGACCTCAGGGGAGAGCGTTACGAAAACGCCCTCAGCCGCGTCGAAAAATATTTAGATGACGCGGTGCTTGCCGGCTATCCGAGAGTGTCCATCATTCACGGAAAAGGCACGGGCGCCCTCCGAAAAGGGGTGCAGGATCTTCTGAAAAACCACCGCAGCGTGAAAAGCTCGCGGTTCGGGGAAGCGGGAGAAGGAGGATCAGGCGTAACGATTGTCGAACTAAAATAAAAAGGGAGTAAACGTCATGAATGCTTTTTGGGAAAATGAGCTTGTTGAAATCGCGGCTTATTACAGTGTAGCCGTCTTGTGTCTCGTCATTTTTCTGACCGTGTTTGAATTGGTGACATCCTATAAAAACTGGGTGGAAATCCAAAAAGGCAATCTTGCGGTGGCAATGGCGACCGGAGGGAAAATTCTCGGTATCGCAAATGTCTTTCAGCACAGCATCGCCCAGCATAATTCGCTTTTGCAAATGATCGGCTGGGGCGTATATGGATTTATTATGCTTTTAATCAGCTATTTTATCTTTGAATTTCTGACGCCCCGGTTTAAAATTGATAAAGAAATTGAAAAAGATAACAGAGCTGTCGGCTTTATTTCATTTGTCATCTCAGTCGGCCTGTCATTTGTGGTGGCCGCCGGGATTTAAGGGGACGGGGAAAAATGGAGAAGCTTGCGAAAGTGCTGCTGTCGGCAGCGGGAATTTTTCTGTTCATCGGACTTATTTATCTGGTCATGACATCTTAATACTGAAAAAAGGCTGCCGAACTAAAATCGGCGGCCTTTTTTATTGAGAATACCAGTTTATGCAGGCCGTATCGGAGCAAATGACGGCTTCCCGACTCATGGCGCGGATGACAGATGGCATGTCTTGATCTTCCATGAGAAAGAGTGTCGTAAAAGAATCATATATGCTCATAAAAGCGGCGCGCCGTTTTTCGTCGGCAATGATCATGTCAGCCCGCAGCAGTCCGCATACATCCGAAGCCGCCGTTTGATTGAGTGAAAATATGCCTTTCTCTTCGACCGGCTCATAATAAGTGCAGCGCTTTATGCCTTTTGAACGGAACACATCCAAAAGTCCCGGAATTAAAAATGGTGAAGTGACATCATCGCTCGGCAAGTACAGATCGGGATGAAGCAAAAAGGCGGCCGACGTAAACGGCTTCGGCAGCTGGCGCAGGATAGGAACTCCCTCTTCAAAATGCAGCGTTTCCAGCAAACTCAACACCTCCTGAGACTCGAAATTTCACATGAAACGCTTTCCAATTCCAATCACCCTTCTGCTATAATAATAGTGTATAGGAAAACAGAAGGGAGAGGTATTATGCAGTCTGAAAAGCCATGGCTTTCTCAATATCCCGAAGAGATTCCGCATGAGCTTGAATTTACTGATCAAACCCTGCCATCCAATCTGACAAACTCCGCAGCTCAATTCCCGAACCACACCGCCATTTATTTTCTCGGAAAAAAACTCACATTCCAAGACGTTCTCACAGATTCGTTAAAGCTGGCCGCTTTTTTACGCAAAACAGGCCTGAAAAAAGGTGACAGAGCCGCCATTATGCTGCCCAATTGTCCGCAGTCGGTCATCGCTTTTTACGGCGTATTGTTTGCCGGCGGCATTGTCGTTCAGACCAATCCTCTCTACACGGAACACGAGCTTGAGTATCAGCTGAAAGACAGTGCGCCGCGCGTGATCATCACCCTCGATATGCTGTTTCCGAAGGTGATAAAAATGAAAACGTTATCAATCGTCGAACGCATTATTACAACGAGTATAAAAGACTTTTTGCCGTTCCCGAAAAATATGCTGTATACGCTCACGCAAAAACAACAGGTGCATATTGATTATGACGGCTGCGAACAAATTCACAAATTAGCGGATATTTTAAAAAACGAAAGAGCGGAGGAAGCGGAGCCATTTGATATTGACCCTGCGCATGACATCGCCGTGCTTCAATACACGGGCGGAACAACCGGCTACCCGAAAGGCGTCATGCTCACACACCGGAACATTCAGGCCAATACAGAAATGTGCGCCGCCTGGATGTACAAAATGAAAAAGGGAGCCGAAAAGGTGCTCGGCATCGTGCCTTTTTTTCATGTGTACGGATTGACCGCCGTGCTCAATTTTTCCATTATGCAGGGATGTGAAATGATCCTTCTTCCCAAATTCAATCCTTTGGATACCCTGAAAACAATCGACAGGCTGAAGCCGACGGTTTTTCCAGGGGCGCCGACGATTTACATCGGGCTGTTGCATCACCCGGAGCTGAATAAGTATGATTTGTCCTCCATTGAAAGCTGTCCGAGCGGTTCAGCGGCGCTTCCGGTTGAGGTCAAACAGAAATTTGAAAAAGTGACCGGAGGAAAGCTTGTGGAAGGCTACGGATTATCCGAAGCATCACCGGTTACCCATTCAAACTTCATTTGGGGAAAAAATAAACCCGGCAGCATCGGCTGTCCCTGGCCCAATACCGACGCCGGAATCTATTCAGAAGAAAAAGGCGGGCTTGCGGGGCCGTATGAACACGGCGAGCTGATCGTAAAAGGTCCTCAGGTCATGAAAGGATACTGGAATAAGCAGGAGGAGACGGCGCGTGTCATCAGAGACGGCTGGCTGTTTACCGGAGATATGGGATATATGGATGAGGAAGGATTTTTCTACATCGCCGACAGGAAAAAAGACATCATCATTGCCGGCGGATACAACATTTACCCCCGGGAGGTGGAAGAGGCGCTGTATGAGCATGAAGCCGTTCAGGAAATCGTCGTAGCGGGCGTTCCTGATTCCTACAGGGGGGAAACGGTGAAAGCATTTATCGTTTTGAAAAAAGGCGCCGAGGCAGATGCCGATGAGCTTGATGCGTTTGCAAGAGAGCGGCTTGCGCCGTACAAAGTCCCGAAGCTTTACGAATTCAGAAAAGAGCTTCCGAAAACGGCCGTCGGAAAAATATTAAGAAGGCGTTTAGTCGAAGAGGAAGATGCTTCCCGTGAAAACAAGGTGCCTTAAAAGAAAAACTTGACAAAATCCGGATTCCTTTTTATCATGAAGTTATGAATGAATAGTCATTCATTTATCGGAGGAAGGAACGATGACATTGAACCAAAAACGGCCAAAGTATATGCAGATTATTGATGCAGCAGTAGAAGTCATAGCGGAAAACGGCTATCACCAATCACAGGTGTCCAAAATCGCCAAGCAGGCCGGCGTTGCGGACGGCACCATCTATTTATATTTCAAAAACAAAGAGGATATACTCATTTCTCTTTTTAAAGAAAAGATGGGCCAGTTCATTGAACGCATGGAAGAAGAAGTGAAAGAAAAAACGACGGCAAAAGAAAAACTCGCCCTCGTTATTAAGCAGCATTTCACACTGCTCGGCAATGACCGCCACCTCGCGATTGTGACCCAGCTTGAGCTCAGACAGTCGAATATCAAGCTGCGCCTGAAAATCAATGATATTTTAAAAGGTTATTTAAACATGCTGGACACCATTTTGACCGAAGGAATCAAGTCGGGGGAATGGAAAGACAATCTCGACGTCCGCCTCGCCCGGCAGATGATATTCGGGACGATAGATGAAACAGTGACAACATGGGTGATGAACGATCAGAAATATGATCTTCCGGATTTGTCAGACAAGGTATTGGAGCTGTTGGTGTCAGGGATTCATCAAAACTAAAGGGGGTTGACGGATGAACAGCCTTTCGATGGCGGTAGAACAATCTGTTGCGGTGATCACCATTAATCATCAGCCGGCCAACGCGCTGTCCGGTGCGGTTTTAGATGAGTTGTCCGGTCTGTTCGACCGGTGTGAAACAGATGACAGCGTCAGAAGTATCATTATTCGCGGTGAGGGAAAATTTTTCTCGGCGGGCGCCGATATAAAGGAATTTACGTCGCTTGAAAATCTTGAGCAATCTTCTGCCATGGCGGATAAAGGCCAGCAGCTGATGGAAAGAATTGAAGGGTTTCCGAAGCCCGTTATCGCAGCGATTCACGGCGCTGCGTTCGGCGGCGGTCTTGAGCTAGCCATGGCCTGCCATATCAGAATCGCTACATTGGATGCAAAGCTCGGCCTGCCCGAGCTGAATCTCGGCATTATTCCGGGCTTTGCCGGGACGCAGCGGCTTCCCCGGTACGTCGGTACGGCGAAAGCGCTTGAAATGATCGGCACTTCAGAACCTGTGACCGGAGAAGAAGCGCTCAGCCTCGGCCTTGTCACGATAGGCGCCGAACATGAGGAAGAGCTGCTGCAAAAAGCGAAAACGCTCGCGGGCAAGTTTGCGGAAAAAAGCCCGCAGTCGATGGCTTCTCTGCTTGAGCTCCTTTATTCAAACAAGATCTATTCTTATGACGGCGGCTTAAAGCTTGAAGCAAAGCGCTTTGGGGAAGCATTTGCATCAGATGACGCAAAAGAAGGCATTCAGGCATTTCTCGAAAAAAGAAAGCCTCAATTCGGTGGGCGAAGATAAAGGGGATAAGATTATGAATCTATTTGTACTGATGAAACGGACGTTTGACACAGAAGAGAAAATCGTCATTGAAGCAGGAAAGATTCAGGAGGACGGAGCCGAATTTATCATTAATCCGTATGATGAATACGCCATTGAAGAAGCCATTCAGCTGAAAGAAGAGCACGGCGGAACCGTTACCGCTGTAACCGTCGGCGGAGAAGATGCGGAGAAAGAACTGAGAACCGCCCTTGCGATGGGCTGTGACCAGGCGGTGTTAATCAATATTGAAGATGATCTGAGCGATCCTGACCAATACTCCATTTCAACTATCTTATATCATTATTTCAAGGATCGGGAATATGATCTGATTCTCGGAGGAAATGTCGCGATTGACGGCGGTTCCGGCCAAGTGGCTCCAAGGCTTGCCGAACTGCTGAACATTCCTTGCGTCACAACGATTACAAAACTGACAATCAGCGGCGATGAAGCTGTGGCAGAGAAAGACAACGAAGGGGATACCGAAATCATTAAAACCTCACTTCCTTTAGTCATCACGGCACAGCAAGGCTTAAACGAGCCGCGCTATCCGTCGCTTCCGGGCATTATGAAGGCGAAGAAAAAACCGCTGGAAGAACTTGAGCTCGATGATCTCGATATTGATGAAGATGATGCCGCACCGAAGCTCAAAACGATCGAACGTTTTCTGCCGCCGCAAAAAGAAGCGGGCAGACTGATCGAAGGAGAAGCCGCTGAGCAGGCGAAAGAGCTTGTGTCACTGCTGAGAAAAGAAGCCAAAGTCGTATAAACCGATATTAAAGAAACTGGGGGATGTCAGAATGGGAAAAAAAGTGATCGTACTCGGAGAAATTCGTGACGGCGCCTTACGGAACGTCACCTTTGAAGCCATAGCCGCAGGCAAAACCATTTCCGGCGGAGGAGATGTCATCGGCGTGCTGATGGGAAAAGGCGCGGCTGATGCAGCATCAGAACTCATTCAGTACGGCGCCGACAAAGTATTTACGGCCGATGCGCCGGGGCTTTCTCAGTATACGGCGGACGGATATGCCGCGGTTCTCGGGGATTTGATCGAAAATGAAAAGCCTGATGCGGTCATTTTCGGCCACACTTCTATGGGAAAAGATTTGTCGCCTAAGCTTGCGGCCCGGTTTGAAACGGGGCTGATTTCAGACAGCACGGATGTAAGCGTTACCGGAGACAACATCGTTTTTACAAGACCGATTTATTCGGGAAAAGCCTTTGAACAGGTGATTTCAACCGATCCTTTCATTTTGGCGACAATTCGGCCGAATAATATTCAGGCATTAGAAAAAGAAGCGAACCGGACGGGTGATATTGAAGAGCTTGCGGCGCCTCCGGCAGATTTGCGGACAGTCATTGAAGAAGTAGTCAAAAAAACGGCGGACGGCGTGGATTTATCAGAAGCGAAAATTATCGTAGCAGGCGGCCGCGGTGTAAAAAGCAAAGATGGGTTTGAACCGTTAAAAGAACTTGCCGAGGTGCTCGGAGCAGCGGTGGGCGCTTCACGCGGCGCGTGTGACGCGGACTATTGCGATTATTCTCTTCAAATCGGCCAGACGGGAAAAGTCGTCACGCCGGATTTGTATATCGCCTGCGGCATTTCCGGAGCGATTCAGCACTTGGCGGGCATGTCAAACAGTAAGGTCATTGTTGCCATTAACAAAGACCCGGAAGCGGAAATATTTAAAATAGCGGACTACGGAATTGTCGGCGATTTGTTCGAAGTGGTTCCGCTTCTGACCCAGGAATTTAAAAATGCCAATATTCATTCATAATCAAAACCCTCTGGCTTAATTTGTCAGAGGGTTTTGATTTGTGTTAATTGGTTCGTACAAATTATAGATTAATAAAACAATAGATTGACATGTACGAACCAATGTAATAAGCTTTTGTAAAGCGCTTACAAACTTATCCATTCAGCATGCATTCCAGATACATAGATCGGCTGTAGTGCTTTCATTCTTATTAAGGGAAAGGAATGATCAAGTTTGTCTCACAATACGGCAGTCATTCAAACTGATATCACACGGGGAACCATTAATAAAAACATATACGGACATTTCGCGGAACACCTGGGAAGAGGCATATATGAGGGCATCTGGGTCGGAAAAGATTCCGATATTCCGAATACCGGCGGGGTCAGGACGGATGTTGCCGCCGCCCTCAAACAGCTTCAGATTCCCGTCCTCAGATGGCCGGGCGGCTGTTTTGCTGATGAATACCATTGGGCAAACGGCGTAGGGAAACGCAAAACCATGCTGAATACCCATTGGGGCGGGACGATTGATTCCAATGAATTCGGCACGCACGAGTTTATGATGCTTTGTGAACTGCTCGGCTGCGAACCGTACATCGCCGGAAACGTCGGCAGCGGAACGGTTAAAGAAATGGCTGATTGGATTGAATACATGACGTTTGAAGCGGGCACGCCGATGTCCGACTGGAGAAAAGAAAACGGGCGGGAAAAACCGTGGAAGCTGAAATATTTCGGAATAGGAAATGAGAACTGGGGCTGCGGCGGAAACATGCATCCTGACTATTATGCCGACCTTTACAGAAACTTTCAAACCTATGTCCGTAATTACAGCGGCAATGAAATCTATAAAATTGCCGGCGGCGCGAATGTCGACGATTACCGCTGGACTGAAACTTTAATGAAAAAAGCCGCTGATCTCATGGACGGGCTGAGCCTGCATTATTACACAATACCGGGCGACTTCTGGAAGGGGAAAGGATCAGCGACGGAGTTTACGGAAGATGAATGGTTCACCACGATGAAAAAAGCGGCGCATATGGATGAATTGATCACAAGGCACAGTGCCATCATGGATCAGTACGATCCCGAAAAAAGAGTCGGGCTGATCATTGATGAATGGGGCACGTGGCTTGATCCTGAGCCGGGCACGAATCCGGGCTTTCTGTATCAGCAGAATACGATCCGCGACGCCCTTGTCGCCGCCACGCATTTTCATATTTTTCATCAGCACGCAGACCGCGTACAGATGGCCAATATCGCGCAAACCGTCAACGTGCTTCAGGCAATGATCCTGACAAAAGGGAAAGAAATGCTGTTGACGCCGACGTATCATGTGTTTGATATGTTTAAAGTGCATCAGGACGCTTCTTTTTTGGCGACAGAAACAAAAGCAGCCGGGTACGAATGGAATGACGGCCGGCTCCCGCAAGTCAGCATTTCAGCGTCCAAACAGCAAAACGGAGACATACATATCAGCATTTGCAATATCGATCATCTGCAAAAAGCTGATGTGAAGATTGAACTGCGGGGCATGAAAAAGACAGGGAAGCCTTCGGGAACGATTCTGCACGCGGAAAAAATGAATGCCCATAATACATTCAGCAGTCCGGAAAACGTCAAACCGAAGCCGTTTTCCGGGTTTACTCAAAAGAGCGGAAAACTTGAGGCGGAGCTTCCTCCGATGGCGATTGTATTAATCACGCTGCCTGCGGGTCCATCTTAAGTTTTGAACGCCCGCCGCCCGGTTATAATACACTGTATAAATAAGATTATTTCCGGCGGGATCGGGAGAAAATAATATAAGCATTAAATTAGCATGAACGAATGGGAGATGCTATACTAAAAATCATCATTTGACAATTGGAGGAATAACAAAATGGCTATCGTAAAAGCAACTGATCAATCGTTCTCAGCTGAAACAAGTGAAGGTGTCGTATTGGCTGATTTCTGGGCTCCTTGGTGCGGACCTTGTAAAATGATCGCGCCCGTTCTTGAAGAGCTTGATCAAGAAATGGGAGACAAACTGAAAATCGTCAAAATCGACGTGGATGAAAACCAAGAAACTGCCGGTAAATACGGCGTCATGAGCATCCCGACACTTCTCGTGTTAAAAGACGGAGAAGTCGTTGAAACATCTGTCGGTTTCAAACCGAAAGAAGCTCTTGAAGAGCTTGTAAACAAACATCTGTAAGCCGAAAGCTTCCGTTACGGCAGGGCGATTCCTTTGAAAGGGAATCGCCTTTTTTGATCTTCCAAAAGCTGAAAATGGAGAAAAACAAATGTTCGTGATACACTGAATGGACACGAGAAATGAATGTAAGGAAGGGTAACGTATGAATAAACAACTGAAAGAAAAGCTGGCCCTCCTTCCCGATCAGCCGGGCTGTTATTTAATGAAAGACCGTCAAAAAACAGTCATCTACGTGGGGAAAGCGAAAGTCTTGAAAAACAGGGTGCGATCTTATTTCACCGGTTCTCACGACGCAAAAACCCAACGGCTTGTGACGGAGATTGAGGACTTTGAATATATCGTGACTTCCTCCAATCTTGAAGCGCTTATTTTGGAAATGAATCTGATTAAAAAATACGATCCGAAATACAATGTCATGCTGAAAGATGATAAAACCTATCCCTTTATTAAAATCACCCATGAACGCCATCCGCGGCTGATTGTCACCCGGAATGTCAAAAAAGACAAAGGACGCTATTTCGGCCCGTATCCGAATGTGCAGGCGGCGCGGGAAACGAAAAAACTGTTGGACCGCCTTTACCCGCTCAGGAAATGCTCAAAGCTTCCGGACCGCGTCTGTCTTTATTATCATCTCGGACAATGCCTCGCCCCATGTGTAAAGGATATATCTGAGGAGACAAACCGCGAGATTGTTGAAGACATCACCCGTTTTTTAAAGGGAGGGCATAACGAAATCAAAAAAGAGCTCGAAGCGAAAATGGCAGAAGCGGCGGAAAAGCTTGAATTTGAACGGGCTAAAGAATTCCGCGACCAGCTTGTTCACATCGAATCGACGATGGAGAAGCAAAAAATGACCATGAATGACCTTCTGGACCGCGATGTGTTTGCATATGCCTACGATAAAGGCTGGATGTGCGTCCAAGTCTTTTTCATTCGCCAAGGAAAACTGATCGAACGCGACGTCAGCATGTTTCCGATGTATCAGGAAGCGGATGAAGAATTCCTGACCTTCATCGGCCAGTTCTATTCCAAAAACAATCACTTTCTGCCTAAGGAAATTCTGGTGCCTGACAGCGTTGACAGGGACATGATCAGCGAGCTGTTGGAAACCGCCGTGCATCAGCCGAAAAAAGGCCCGAAAAAAGAGCTGCTTTTGCTTGCGCACAAAAATGCGAAAATTGCTCTGCGGGAAAAATTCTCGTTAATCGAGCGGGATGAGGAACGGTCGATCGGTGCAGCCGAACGGCTCGGCGAAGCGCTGAATATTTACACGCCGCATCGGATTGAAGCGTTTGACAACTCCAATATTCAAGGCACAAACCCCGTATCGGCCATGATTGTCTTTATTGACGGAAAACCGAATAAAAAGGAATACCGCAAATATAAAATTAAAACCGTAACAGGGCCGGATGATTACGGCTCAATGAGGGAAGTCGTCAGAAGAAGGTACACGAGGGTGCTCCGCGAAAATCTTCCGCTGCCGGATTTAATCATCATTGACGGCGGAAAAGGGCAGATTAACGCGGCGCGCGACGTGCTCGAGAATGAGCTCGGCCTTGATGTCCCGGTAGCGGGATTGGCGAAAGATGATAAACACCGAACATCGAACCTTTTGATCGGCGACCCGCTTGAACCGGTGTTTCTGGAGCGGAACAGCCAAGAGTTTTACCTGCTTCAGCGTATTCAGGACGAAGTTCACCGTTTTGCGATCAGCTTTCACAGACAGATCCGGGGAAAAAGCGTCTTTCAATCCGTTCTGGATGATATCCCCGGAATCGGCGAAAAACGCAAAAAAATGCTCTTAAAACATTTCGGATCTGTCAAAAAGATGAAGGAAGCAAGCCTTGACGATATCAAAAAAGCCGGTGTGCCGGCCGCGGCGGCCCAGCTGCTGTTTGAAAAATTGAAAAAATAGTATTGTGCTTTTCTGAAAAATCTGCTAGAATGTGAACTAATTTCATAAGATCGTGTTATATGGTGAAGATAGAGGTGCGAACTTCAATAGTAAGCCTTTGGAGAATGATGGATTCTGCGAAAAAGGCTGAAAGGGGAGCGTCGCCGAAGTGTATCACATCCCATCGGTGTGATTCGCTGGCCTTGCATTAAATAAATGTAAGGCTGTCAAGAATTCATTTTCTTGGAGGGCTATCTCGTTGTTCATAATCAATCGTAATGATATGAAAAAGCAATGAGAGCTATTCCTCTCATTGCTTTTTTTATTGTGGACAAAACGCTCTTTTCTCCTCACCCGCACGAACCAAAATGTAAAGGGTGGTCTAGTATGGGTCTTATCGTACAAAAATTCGGAGGCACTTCCGTCGGCTCTGCCGAAAAAATTCAAAATGCTGCAAATCGCGCCATTGCTGAAAAGCAAAAAGGCCATGATATCGTAGTCGTCGTTTCGGCAATGGGAAAATCAACCGACGCGCTCGTTAACCTCGCGGCTGAAATCACATCTGAACCAAGCAGACGCGAGATGGATATGCTTTTGTCAACGGGAGAGCAGGTCACGATTTCCCTTTTGGCCATGGCGCTTCAGGAAAAAGGATATGGCGCCGTCTCTTATACGGGCTGGCAGGCGGGTGTCCGCACGGAAGCCGTTCACGGTAATGCGAGAATTACGGATATTGATATTACGGCGATTCGTTCGCAGCTTGCAGAAGGCAAAATCACAGTCGTTGCCGGTTTTCAGGGTGTAACGGAAGACGGCGGCATCACGACGCTCGGACGGGGCGGTTCCGATACGACGGCGGTCGCTCTTGCAGCAGCGCTGGAAGCGGATAAATGCGACATTTATACAGATGTTCCGGGCGTATTTACGACAGATCCGCGGTATGTCCGGTCAGCGAGAAAACTGGCGGGAATTTCTTATGATGAAATGCTGGAGCTTGCAAATCTAGGAGCGGGTGTTCTTCACCCGCGGGCGGTTGAGTTCGCGAAAAACTACCAAGTGCCTTTGGAAGTGCGGTCAAGCACAGAGCATGAAGCGGGAACATTAATTGAGGAGGAATCATCAATGGAGCAGAATTTAATCGTCAGAGGAATTGCATTTGAAGACCAGATCACAAGGGTGTCCGTTACGGGTCTTGCAAGCGGACTGACAACACTTTCAACAATCTTCACCGCGCTGGCAAAACGAAACATCAACGTTGACATTATTATTCAGACACAGTCGGACGATGGGGAAGCGGATATTTCTTTCTCAGTGAAAACGGAAGATGCCGCGCAAACGGTCGCCGTGCTTGAAGAATATAAAAACGCGCTTGACTATGAAAAAATTGAAACCGAAAGAAAACTGGCGAAAGTCTCTATTGTCGGGTCGGGCATGGTTTCAAATCCCGGCGTCGCCGCGGACATGTTTGCCGTACTGGCGGAAAAAAATGTACAAGTCAAAATGGTGAGCACATCTGAAATAAAAGTATCAGCGGTTGTCAGCGAAAATGATATGGTGAAAGCGGTCGAAGCGCTTCATGATGCGTTTGAGCTTTCTAAACAGCCGTCTGCCGTATAAACGGGCAGGCAAAAAGGCGGGACTTGGAGTCACCGCCTTTTTTCAATTATACAGGGTCCTTCATATCCCATTTTACGGTCAGGACGACTTTATCCGCTCTCTTTTTTACCTGTTCATAAGATTCTGCAATCTGATCGTTCATCAATTGAATCTGTTCGGCTATAAAACCGGCTTCAAGCTGAAAACAAGGCTCTTTCTGATGTTTGAGCCTGCTGGATACGAGCGGTCCTTCCAGTTCAAATTCCAGTTCTTGTTTTTTTGATCCTGCGTTTGTCAAAGTTCCCCAGCCGGCTTTTTCAAAAAAGGCGGGGATTTCTTCCCACGATTGAAGAGGAAATTTGCGGGCGAGGCGTTTTCCCGCCCAATACATCATCGATGAATGTTCCGGGCCGAGGATATCCGGAAGCACGATTTCCCGGATTAATTCGTAGCCGTATGCGCTGACGTCGAGTTCAGTTAAAGGTTCTAAAGCTGCTTCATAATTATTCTTCATATTATGTATTCCCCTCTCTCCTTCGTTTATTATAGCTTAAACAGGGGGGAGGATTACAGGATGATCCTATAAAACAAGCGAAAAAATGTGAGAAAGATATCGCAGGAAAATAAAATTTTCCCTCCAGATAATCAATTCCGAAAATTATAATTTATGTACACGTTTTCTTGACGCCCTTTTGAGGGAGGAGTAAAATGAAATTGTCAATAAATTTTAATAAAGTGCTTACAATTGAAACGAAGTGGGGGCAGAGATTTTAGTACATTTCGCACTTAAATCAAACAGGGGGTAAAGTAATGTCTGGGAACAGAGAGTTTTATTTTCGAAGATTGCATTCCTTGCTCGGTGTTATTCCGGTCGGCATCTTTTTGATCCAGCATTTAGTCGTCAACCAATTTGCCGCAAGGGGAGCGGATGCGTTTAACAAGGCGGCCGGCTTTATGGACAGTCTGCCGTTCAGGTATGCGTTAGAAATTTTTATTATTTTCTTACCTTTAATTTATCATGCGGTTTACGGTGTGTACATAGCATTTACTGCGAAAAACAACGCTGGCCACTACAGTTATTTCAGAAACTGGATGTTTGTGCTTCAGCGTGTCACTGGTATTCTCACCCTTATTTTCGTCAGCTGGCATGTGTGGCAGACGCGGATTGCCGCGCAGATGGGCGCTGAAGTCAACTTCGATATGATGGCGAATATTCTGAGCTCGCCGTTTATGCTCGGCTTTTACATTGTAGGCGTTTTATCGGTCATTTTTCACTTTTCAAACGGCTTATGGTCTTTTGCGGTCACATGGGGGATCACGGTCACGCCGCGTTCTCAAAGAATTTCGACTTACGTGACGCTGATTATATTTTTAGCGCTTTCATACGTAGGTTTAAAAGCGATTTTTGCGTTTGTGTAAGAGAACTAGATTACTAGAGGGAGAGGGGCTATCATGAGTCAATCAAGCATTATCGTAGTCGGCGGGGGTCTTGCCGGCCTCATGGCGACAATTAAAGCAGCGGAATCAGGCACGGCCGTTAAATTGTTTTCCATCGTTCCGGTCAAACGCTCTCACTCGGTCTGCGCGCAGGGCGGGATAAACGGAGCTGTCAACACAAAAGGGGAAGGAGACTCTCCGTTTGAGCATTTTGATGACACGGTATACGGAGGCGACTTTTTGGCAAACCAGCCTCCTGTAAAAGCGATGTGTGAAGCGGCGCCGTCCATTATCCACTTATTGGACCGCATGGGGGTTATGTTTAACAGAACGCCGGAAGGGCTTTTGGACTTCCGCCGTTTCGGGGGTACACAGCATCACAGAACCGCATACGCGGGAGCGACGACGGGTCAGCAGCTTCTTTACGCACTGGACGAGCAGGTGCGCAGATATGAAGTGGCGGGTCTCGTCACAAAATACGAAGGCTGGGAATTCCTCGGCGCCGTTCTTGACGATGAGCGCACGTGCCGCGGTATCGTAGCCCAAAATCTGACCAATATGCAAATCGAGTCATTCCGTTCTGACGCCGTTATTATGGCGACGGGAGGACCCGGAATCGTATTCGGAAAATCAACAAACAGCATGATCAACACGGGATCTGCCGCATCAATCGTTTATCAGCAGGGCGCTTATTATGCAAACGGCGAATTTATCCAAATTCACCCGACAGCAATCCCGGGGGACGATAAACTGCGTCTGATGAGTGAATCGGCACGCGGCGAGGGCGGAAGAGTCTGGACGTACAAAGACGGAAAACCTTGGTACTTCCTTGAGGAAAAATATCCGGCTTACGGAAACCTCGTGCCGCGGGATATTGCGACACGTGAAATCTTTGACGTGTGTGTGAATCAGAAACTCGGCATCAACGGAGAAAACATGGTGTATCTCGATCTGTCGCACAAAGATCCGAAAGAGCTTGACGTTAAGCTTGGCGGCATTATCGAAATCTATGAAAAATTCATGGGCGATGACCCGCGCAAGCTTCCGATGAAAATTTTCCCTGCCGTTCACTATTCAATGGGCGGACTGTGGGTTGATTATGATCAGATGACAAGCATCCGCGGACTGTTCGCAGCGGGTGAATGTGATTATTCAATGCACGGAGGAAACCGTTTAGGGGCGAACTCTCTGCTTTCCGCCATCTACGGAGGAATGGTGGCCGGACCGAATGCGGTGAAATATGTTTCCGGACTTGAAACATCAGCGGAAGACCTGTCTTCTTCATTATTTGATTCCTATGTGAAAAAAGAAGAAGAAAAATGGGCCGATATTATGAAGATGGACGGCGACGAAAATGCCTACGTGCTTCACCGTGAGCTCGGAGAGTGGATGACGGCCAACGTCACGGTGGTCCGCCACAACGACAAGCTTTTGAAAACGGATGACAAGATCCAAGAGCTGATGGAACGCTTTAAGAAAATCAATATCAACGATACGACAAAATGGAGCAACCAAGGGGCGATGTTCACCCGCCAGTTCTCCAATATGCTTCAGCTTGCCAGAGTCATCACGCTCGGCGCATATAACCGAAATGAAAGCCGGGGAGCGCACTATAAACCGGATTTCCCTGAAAGAAATGACGATGAGTGGCTCAAAACGACGATGGCTAAACATGCCGGTCCGTTTGAAGCTCCGGAATTTGAATATCAGGATGTCGATGTATCACTGATTGCGCCCCGTAAACGCGACTACTCGAAGAAGAAGGTGGCGAAATAATCATGAGTGAGAAAAAGATACGGTTTATCATTACACGTCAGGATACGCCCGAAAGCGCGCCATACGATGAAGAATTCGAAATCAATTACCGCCCGAATCTGAACGTGATTTCTGCCCTGATGGAAATCCGCAGAAATCCCGTGAATGCAAAAGGAGAGAAAACCACTCCGGTCGCATGGGACATGAACTGTCTTGAAGAAGTATGCGGCGCCTGCTCCATGGTCATCAACGGGAGACCGCGCCAGTCATGTACGGCGCTGATTGATAAGCTGGAACAGCCGATCCGTCTGAAGCCGATGAAAACATTCCCGGTTGTCCGTGACCTTCAGGTTGACCGCAGCAGAATGTTTGATTCACTGAAAAAAGTGAAAGCATGGGTGCCGATTGACGGAACTTACGATTTGGGGCCGGGGCCGAGAATGCCGGAAAAACGCCGCCAGTGGGCATATGAATTGTCTAAATGCATGACATGCGGCGTCTGCCTCGAAGCCTGCCCGAACGTCAACAGCAAGTCGAAATTCATGGGGCCTGCCCCGATGTCGCAAGTGCGTCTGTTTAACGCCCATCCGACGGGCGCGATGAACAAAGCAGAACGTTTAGAAGCGTTAATGACAGACGGCGGCCTTGGAGATTGCGGGAATTCACAAAACTGTGTGCAATCCTGCCCGAAAGGCATTCCGCTTACGACTTCAATCGCCGCTTTGAACAGAGATACCAATTTACAAGCATTCCGTAATTTCTTCGGAAGCGACAGAGTATAAGAAAGAGAAAAAGAGCCTCTTCCGCACGGGAGAGGTTTTTTTATAAGGAGCTGAAGATGATGAAACAACCGCAATATATTGATATCCCGTTTGAAGAATGGAGACAGTCGTTTTCTTTCTTTACTGAAGTATCGGTTCGTTTTTCAGAAACGGATATGTTCGGCCATATGAATAATGTAACCCCTTTCATCTATTTTGAAGAAGCACGGATCGCTTATTTTAAACAGCGAGGCATAACGGCGCAAAACTCGGAAACGATGACGGTCGTCGCAAGCCAGCAGTGCGACTATATGCGTCAGGTGATGCCGTATGAAAATCTGCGGATTTATGTGAAAGCAAGCGCTGCCGGAAATGCGTCCGTCACCCTTCATTACCTTGGAGAAAATGAGTCGGGCCTGCCGTGCTTTACAGGTTCCGTCGTTATGGTTCAAGTGTCGAAGAAAAGCGGCAAAGCGGTCAGCTGGACGGAGCGGGAGAAAGGCATTCTGCTCGCCTGAACGGATAACTATTTCTCTAAGAGACGTCACCTCCGAAGCGCCCTTTACATATGATATCTTGACTATATAAACCCATTCGTTTCAGATTCGCTCTCACCTTAGCAAGGAGGGTTACAATACTTGAAGGAGAAAGATTTTCAATCAAAGCCGCTGCTGACCAAAAGAGAAAGAGAAGTATTCGAATTGCTCGTTCAAGACAAGACAACAAAGGAAATTGCAAGCGAGCTATTTATCAGTGAAAAAACTGTACGGAATCACATTTCAAATGCCATGCAGAAGTTAGGTGTGAAAGGGCGTTCGCAAGCTGTTGTCGAGCTTCTTAGAATGGGTGAGCTAGAGCTCTGATTCTTGCCGGTTTTCCTTCTTTTCGAGAAGGAGCCGGTTATTTGCGTTGGCGCCCGGGCTGATGGGCATGCGGTGAAAATCCCGGTTTTTCCTTTTTCTCCGTCAGTCTTGCATTTTCTTAAAAAAAGAAGGAAAATAGACACGGAGCGCATAGCCCAGAAAGATCCTTGAGTGAGGGATGGACAAATGACATCAAAATCTGTAGAGCATGTTGCGGATATCGAAAAATCACTCCGCCATATCGCTGCGATCATTAAACAAAAAGGAAGAGAAATCCTTAACCAATATGCAATTACACCGCCGCAATTCGTGGGGCTTCAATGGCTTTATGAATTGGGGGATATGACAATAGGCGAATTATCAGCCAAAATGTATTTGGCTTGCAGCACGACGACGGATCTGATAGACCGCATGGAAAAAAATAAGCTTGTCGAGCGGGTCAAAGACCCGGCTGACAGACGGGTCGTCAGAATTCATCTTCTCGCTGAAGGAGAGCGCATTATCCAAGAAGTGATTTTGAAAAGACAGGCTTATTTGCGGGATATGTTTGCGACATTTTCCGAAGAAGAAACAGCCGCTTTCGAAAAATCATTATTGAAACTGCAGCATGAAATGAAAAGAAAATGAGGCGATTTTGTTGGAACAGCCGATAGGAGTCATTGATTCCGGGGTTGGCGGGTTAACCGTTGCTAAGGAAATCATGAGACAGCTACCGAAGGAAAATATCATCTATGTGGGAGATACAAAACGCTGCCCGTACGGCCCGCGTCCTGAAGAAGAAGTTCTTCAATACACGTGGGAAATGACCGATTACCTGCTGGAAAACCACCATATCAAAATGCTCGTGATCGCCTGCAATACGGCCACGGCCATTGCCTTGGAGGATATTCAGCGCAAAACGGATATTCCGGTTGTCGGCGTCATTCAGCCGGGTGCGAGAACGGCGATAAAGGTCACGAAAAACCAGCATATCGGCGTCATCGGCACGGTCAATACCATTAAAAGCAGAGCGTATGAGCAGGCGCTGCTCGGGTTAAACGCAGAACTTCAAGTTGAGAACACGGCTTGTCCGCTGCTCGTGCCGTTTGTAGAAAGCGGACGGTTTCTTCAGGAATCGGCGGAGGAAGCGGTTGAAGCATCGCTTGAGCCTTTAAAAGGTACATCAATTGACACCTTGATTTTAGGATGTACGCATTATCCGATTTTAAAAGATCCGATTCAGAACTATATGGGAGAGCATGTGAAAATCATTTCCTCCGGAGACGAGACGGCGAGAGAAGTGAGCACCATCTTGTCTTATAAAGGTTTGTTAAACCAATCGAAACATGCACCGGAGCATCAATTTCTTACAACGGGGGAGCGGAACGGTTTCGCAAAAATTGCCGAAGACTGGTTCGGCCACGAAATCGGCCATGTCGAGTGCATCTCCCTTCAAGAGCCGGTCAGAAAATAAATCAAAAAACCCGCTGTTTACGGCGGGTTTTTTTGCGCTTCCCGGTCTATTTCCCGGACAGGGCTCGTATACATCATAGTACAAACAGCCTTAGGAGGGAAAAGTATGCTGAAAAAAGGACCTGCAGTCATTGCTGCAACATGTCTTACTTCGGCTTTTGTGTTATCTGGATGCGGTTTGTTTCAATCCGATAAAACAGCCGGGGAAATTGACCCGCCTCAAGACATTTCATATGTAAAGGATGAAGCGGGAATTCAGGCAAAACCAAAGCAGTCAGAGAAAAACGGCACTTCTAAAGCCGACCAGCCGGCCAATACAGTCATGCGAGAGCTGTATCTGATTGATAAAAACGGCTATGTCGCAGCACAGACACTGCCTCTTCCGAACAGTGAGGGAACCGCAAAGCAGGCCCTTGAGTATTTGGTTCAGGGAGGGCCTGTGTCAGAAATCCTGCCGAACGGCTTCAGAGCGGTGCTCCCTGCGGATACGACGGTAAATGTTGATATTAAAAAAGACGGCACTGCCGTCGCTGATTTTTCGAAGGAATTTAAAAACTATAAAAAAGAAGACGAACAAAAAATCCTGCAATCGATTACATGGACGCTTACCCAATTCAGCTCAATAGATAAAGTCAAAATCAGAATCAACGGGCACGAGCTGAAAGAAATGCCTGTGGGCGGCACGCCGATTACGGGTGACTTAAGCAGAAAAGACGGGATTAATATTGAAACGGCCGGAGTGAATGATCTGACAGATACCCATCCGCTGACTGTATATTATCTGGCGGAGACAGAGACGAGCGAATACTACGTGCCTGTCACAAAGCGGATTGACAATTCGGAAACAAATGACATCACCGCTGCCGTTGAACAGCTCGCCGACGGACCGGGCAAAGCAAGCGGGCTTTTGACGGACTTTAATAACGATGTTAAGCTTCTCAGCAAGCCGAAAGTGAAAGACGGCCAGGTTACACTGGACTTTAACAGCTCTATTTACGGAAGCGCCGACGAAAAAACAAAAATGGTATCATCGGGCGTACTGGACAGCATCGTTCTCACGTTAACCGAACAGCCGTCGATCAAAAGTGTTTCTATAAAAGTAAATGGAAAATCAGAACTGGTGAATGAAAAAGGAGAATCCCTTTCAAAACCTGTTTCGAGGCCGTCACAAGTGAATACGGGTAGTTTTTAATTTGCGATTTTTGATATACTAGTAAAAAAGAGGTTAGCGTTCCGGCTGCCTCTTTCTTTATTCACAATCCGGAACAAAAGGTTTATGTACATATAATCGGAGGTAAAATATGAGACACGACGGAAGACAGCACGATGAGCTGCGCCCTATCACATTTGATTTGGATTTTATCACTCACCCGGAAGGCTCTGTTTTAATTACAGCAGGAAATACGAAGGTCATCTGTAATGCATCTGTGGAAGACCGGGTGCCGCCATTTTTACGCGGCGGAGGAAAAGGCTGGATCACAGCGGAATACAGCATGCTTCCCCGCGCGACGAATCAAAGAACGATAAGAGAATCTTCAAAAGGAAAGGTCTCCGGCAGAACGATGGAAATTCAGCGGCTGATCGGGCGCGCGCTCCGGGCCGTCGTTGATTTGGAGAAGCTTGGCGAACGGACGATCTGGATCGACTGTGACGTCATTCAAGCTGACGGCGGAACAAGAACGGCTTCCATTACCGGCGCCTTCTTGGCAATGGCCATTGCGATCGGCAAACTCGTAAAAAGCGGCGTTATCAAAACCTCTCCTGTGACAGATTATCTCGCGGCCATTTCTGTTGGGATGGATAAAGAAGAAGGCCTTCTTTTGGATCTGAATTATGAAGAGGATTCGGCGGCTGAAGTCGACATGAATATTATCATGACGGGAAGCGGACGTTTTGTAGAGCTTCAAGGGACGGGCGAAGAAGCCACATTCTCCCGTGAAGATTTAAACGGACTGTTAAGCCTTGCCGAAAAAGGAATCCAGACGCTTATTCAAAAGCAAAAAGAAGTGCTGGGAGAAACATTGCCTGAACTGAAATAAGAAAGAGAGGCCTGATCACCGTGAAAGAAGCCATTATTGCGACACACAATCAGGGAAAAGTGAAAGAATTCAAGGAAATACTCGAACCGAAAGGCTACAGCGTCTCTTCTTTGGCGGAAATCGGATTTACGGAAGAAATTGAGGAAACCGGACATACCTTTGAAGAAAACGCCATCTTAAAAGCGGAAGCCGTGGCAAAAGCCGTAAACAAAATGGTCATTGCAGACGACTCCGGTTTATCGGTGGACAACCTTGGAGGCAGACCAGGCGTTTATTCAGCCCGTTATGCCGGAGAAGCAAAAGATGATAAGGCGAATATGGACAAGGTGCTGTCAGAATTAAAAGGCATCGAAAAAGAGCAGCGTACGGCCCGTTTCCGCTGCGCCCTTGCCGTCAGCATGCCGGGGCAGGAAACAAAAACGGTCGAAGGTCATGTTGAAGGGTATATTGCGGAAGGACCCGAGGGGGATAACGGGTTCGGCTATGATCCCATTTTTATTGTAAAAGATAAAGATAAAACCATGGCCCAGCTGACAAGCGCTCAGAAAAACAAAATCAGCCACAGGGCTGAGGCGCTCAAGAAACTGTCAAAGCTGCTTGATTCATAAGGGGGAGCGTATGCAATGAAAGTGCTGATAATAAGTGACAGTCACGGCCTTGAAGACGAGCTGGAGACGATTGCAAAGCGGCACGAAGACGAAGCGGATCTGATGATTCATTGCGGTGATTCAGAGCTTGACGCCGCACATCCGGCGCTTACGCCGTATCACACGGTAAAAGGCAATTGCGACTTTGGCGGCGGGTTTCAGGATGAACTCCTTCTGGACGCCGGTTCAAAGAAAATTCTGGCCGTTCACGGGCATCTTCACGGCATTAAACAGTCACTTTTAACTGTTTTTTACCGGGCGGAAGAGCTTGGGGCGGATATCGTCTGCTTCGGCCATTCACATATTGCCGGGAGTGAAGAGCTTCGGGGCAAGCTTTTGATTAATCCGGGCAGCATCCGTCTTCCGAGAGTCCGCAATGTGAAAAGCTATGCCATTCTTACTCTTACAGAAAGAGAAGGCGCCGTGACATTTTACGACGAAACGGGTCGGGAATTGAAGGACTTGGAGACTACAATCAGTTTTTAACAAGTGATGGGGGAGATTTCATTCTTCCCCATCAAAAGTTTTTAAAAAAATATTGACTTATGATTTGAACCTGTATATAATAAATCTTGTCGCTGATACATAAAGCAAAAGCTGTCCCAGTAGCTCAGCTGGATAGAGCAACGGCCTTCTAAGCCGTCGGTCGGGAGTTCGAATCTCTCCTGGGACGTACAAAAAAAGAGCTGGTGACATCAGATTGAAAACTGATGCCGCTGGCCTTTTTTATCGGATGACTATATTGTCAATTCGCTGATATCATGGTAAAATGATCAGCAGAACAATTTGATTTTCATGTCCCAGTAGCTCAGCCGGATAGAGCAACGGCCTTCTAAGCCGTCGGTCGGGAGTTCGAATCTCTCCTGGGACGTAATTAAATCGGGTGCAAACCCCGTCAAATCAACCTTCTATATCGTTTAGTGAAACGGTCAGTATAATGGTCACGTAAGAAATTACACCTGTTATTGGCTTATATCACTTTCGGTATAGGAGGTTTTTTGTTGTGACCAAAAGAAAAGGATTATTAGATGTTGATGTGGATGTAAAGGGATTATTAAATGGATTAACCATTACTAGTACTAGTTCCACCGCTCCAAAAGAAAAAATAAAACAATTTGAGGTCTTGGATGACTCAATGTTGGTTTCTGATGCTCTCGAAACCAACACTAGGCAAATGAAGGTGAGCGGGAATAGAAGCCGTACAATAAGCGATTATGTCCTCCATGTAGAGTATTTTCAGAGTGGAACAAACGTAAACCATGTTGCTGATATTACAGCCGATACGGTCTATAAGTGGCTAGACAGTATGAATGTAAGCAATCAAACCAAATTAACACGATTGAAATGCCTAAAAGCCTTCCTCTCCCGCTGTTTTGATAACGGTTGGATTGAAATAAAGTTTTGGAAAACGATTAATATAAAGGTCGATCAAAAGGTTAAAGAAGGGGATGCAGAGCGTGAAGTTATGTATTGCTCTCTTTATTGGACTTAAGCAATTTCATTCAGCTGAGGGATGCTACAGCTTTCCTATCATAAATGAGAATGAAGCTGACTATGTGCTGAAGCGTAAGGTAAATATCATGAAAAAGGCTGAGAAACATCACGAGCAAAGGCTTCAGGAATACAAGGAACAGAATATTAGATTTGCCACTGAGGAGGAGGAAGTATTTATTAGACTCTTCTACACGCAGCAAGAACTTGATATCTTTGCCGGCTATGACTTGGGAGTTTAGAGGTTACACTTGCAGAATCTATATATGGAGCGGATGCGGCAATTATTCAATAAAAGGCACAAACTTTGTGGGAGTCTCTTAATTGAGGCTCTTCTTTTTATCAATCAAAACTGATGTCGTAGCCTCGATATTTAAACAATAACTAATAAAACCCCACTTGGTTAAAGAATGAACCTAAACTAAGGAGCAGAGTAGAAAAAAGAGCGATACATATTATTCCTAATTTTTGCATGATTATAGTATAATAGACACAAACAACCTTTTAGGAAAACCGGTGATAACAATGAGTGGCAACTTTTCATTTTTTCAAGGGAAATGGGATGTACTTGCTAACTTGGGAGAGACAGCTGAGAGAAATGTATATCATGACCCCCATACAACAGTAATGAAACTGCGATTGTTCGCTGAAACACTAACTAAATTTATTCTTGCCGCTGAAAATATTAAAGAGGCATATGGTACAACACAAGTGGATCGCATTAACACTTTGCGTCGGGAAAGGTTACTTGAGCCTGAATTAATTGATATATTAGAGGCTCTTCGTCGCAAAGGGAATGTAGCGATGCATGAAGCGGATTATGGAAAAGTAGAAGAAGCAAAGGCTTTGTTGAAATTAACGTTCCGCTTGTCCATTTGGTTCATGGAGGTATATGGTGATTGGGATTTTCAAGCACCAGAGTATACAGAACTTCAAGAACAAGTAGAACAGAGTACAGAAACACTTCAGCGAGAATATGAGGAGAAAGTCAAAAAGCTTGAAGAAGAATTAGAGGCAATTCGTCGACAGGCGGAAGTGGAACAAGAAGAGGTAAAAATCGAGCGTAAAAAAATATCCAAAAACTTTATGCGTCGACAACAATTAACTGAAGCTGAAACGCGTACGATTATTGATGGAAAACTACGTGCTGTTGGATGGGAAGTAGACACAACTGTACTAAATCATCAAAAGAACGGAACGCTGCCAGAGAAAAATCGAAACATGGCAATTGCTGAATGGAAGGTCAATGGCGGCAGGATTGACTATGCGTTGTTTATTGGCTTAAAGCTTGTTGGCTTTATTGAAGCTAAGGCAAAAAAGAAAACGATTCCTGGCGCATTAGAAAGTCAAACAAAAGTGTATGCAAAAAATGTGGCACAAGTCGAAGATGAAGTCATCACACCTACAACAGGTGAATATAAAGTGCCGTTCTTATACGCAACGAACGGCCGACCATACTTGAAACAACTTCAAGAAGAGTCGGGCATTTGGTTCTGGGATTCACGTAAACCGTTAGAACATGCTCGCCCATTAGAAGGCTGGCATTCACCTGATGACTTGCAGCTTCTTCTTAGTCAAGATGATAAGGATGCGAATAAACGGTTAGAAGAAGAGGATATTACGAAGTTTGGTTTGCGTCATTATCAGCAAAGAGCGGTACTTTCCGCTGAAGAGGGATTAAAAGAAGGGCAACGAAGAATGCTTATTGCGATGGCAACTGGAACTGGGAAAACTCGTACAGCTATCGCCCTCATGTATCGCTTAATTAAGTCCAAAAAATGTCGTCGTATTCTTTTTCTTGTAGACCGTAATTCGTTAGGAAAACAGACAGAGGATGCACTTAAGGATACAAAGATTGAAGGCTACTCATTTGCTGATATATACGATGTAAAGTCTTTAGAAGACATGTCTCCAGAAGTTGAAACGAAGGTGCAAATTGCGACGGTGCAGGGAATGGTTAGAAGACTTTTCTATAGCGATAACGAAAAGCTTCCAAGTGTCGGGCAGTATGATTTCATCATTGTAGATGAAGCACATCGTGGCTATACAAGTGACAAAGAAATGACAGAGGAAGAATTAGAATTCCGTGATCAGAATGATTATATTAGTCAATATCGGCGCGTTATCGATTATTTTGATGCGGCATGTTTAGGGCTTACCGCAACACCTGCTCTACATACAACAGACATTTTCGGTATGCCAATTTTTAAATATTCATATAGCGAAGCAGTGTTGGACGGATATCTAGTGGACCATGAGCCCCCTTATTTGTTTAAAACAGAACTTTCACAAGTGGGCATCACCTTTGAAAAAGATGAGGAAGTAGAAGTATATGATGTTGATAAAGGGGAGATTCAACTAGAAAAGGTAGAAGATACTGTGCACTTTGAAGTGGAGCAGTTTAATAAAAAAGTCATTACAGAACCGTTTAACCGTGCAGTTTTAAATAAATTAGTTGATTATATTGACCCTGCAGGTAAAGAAAAAACGCTCATCTTTGCAGCTACTGATCAACACGCAGATCTTGTTGTTCGCTTATTAAAAGAAGCATTTAAAGAACGTGGTGATGACATTGAAGATGATGCCATTATGAAAATCACTGGCTATATCTACAAGCCATTAGATGCCATTAAAAGGTTTAAGAACGAGCGGCTGCCAAATGTCGTTGTAACGGTTGATTTACTCACCACAGGCATTGACGTTCCTCCAATAACAAATCTAGTATTCTTACGGCGTATACAGTCTCGTATTCTTTATGACCAAATGCTTGGACGTGCAACCCGTCTTTGTCCCGACATTGGAAAAACACACTTTAACATTTACGATGCAGTGGGCATCTACGATAAATTGCAAAGCTATACAGAGATGAAACCTGTTGTAAAGAAACAAAATTACAGTATCGGTGAACTATATGAATCACTTGCCAATGCTACTGCAGAAGATGAAGCTTCGTTTTATCGTGACCAATTGGCAGCGAAAATTCAGCGTCGCAAGCAAAGGCTGAATGAAGAAGGAAAACAAAAGTTTGAAGAATTGTCGAATGGAAAAAATGTGGATGAGTGGGCGAAAGAAATTCAAACGTATACGCCACAAGAAGCAAAACAGCACAACATGTTATTTGAATATATGGAAGCCTATCGGGTAAAAGGCGAGAAACGATATATCTCCAACAAAGAGGATGAAGTAACAGATGTGGTTCGGGGATACGGTGAAGGAAACAAGAGACCAGAAGATTATTTAGAAGGTTTCGTTCGTTTTATCCAAGAAAATATTAATGAAATTCCCGCTCTTCATCTTATTTGCACACGCCCGAAAGATTTAACAAGGCAGGATTTACGAGAACTTATTACCATTCTAGAAACGAAAGGCTTTAAGCAATCTCATTTGCAGACAGCTTGGAAGCAGACAAAAAATGAAGACATTGCAGCAGACATTATTAGCTTTATTCGCCAAGCTGCATTAGGTGAAGCACTAGTTGCCCATGAAGCACGTATTAAACAAGCGATGCAAAAAGTGTATTCACTGCATGATTGGACTCCAAGACAGAAGAAATGGTTAGAGAGAATAGAAAAGCAATTACTTAAAGTGCCTGTATTAGCACCAACTGCAGAAGAGGCATTCTCGGAAGAACCATTTAAAACTCCGGGCGGCTATAAATTGCTGAAGCGGGAGTTCGGTGACTATATTGACGCGGTTGTTACCACTATAAATGAGAACCTTTATATTAGTTAACAATGTGCCTCTTCATAGGGGCACTTTTTAAGTTATAATAGATAAGTTACTTTACCTTTGATTTTCACTTTAATGAGGTTTGAATGAGAATCCAAAATTAAAATATACTCGGAGTTAGCAGGAGGCTGAAAAATGAACAACCAAGAAATTGTTCAAAAACTATGGAATTTATGTAATGTGTTACGTGATGATGGGATTACCTATCAGCAATATGTAACAGAGTTAACCTACTTATTATTCCTCAAAATGATGAAGGAGCAGGAAACAGAAGGTGTGATTCCAGAAGGAAATCGATGGGATGATTTGTTAGATAAAGAAGGTTTGGAATTAAAGACATTTTATCAGCGATTGTTACTTGAATTAGGAAGCGGTGAAAATGAGCGGCTGCGTCTAATATACAGTGATGCTTCTACAAGTATTGCTGAGCCGAAAAACTTAGAGAAAATTATCAAATCAATTGATGCTCTTGATTGGTACAATGCGAAAGAAGAAGGACTGGGCAATCTTTATGAGGGATTGTTAGAGAAGAATGCCAGTGAAAAGAAATCAGGAGCGGGGCAATACTTTACGCCTCGTGTATTAATTGATGTGATGGTTCAATTAATTGACCCGAAAATTGGTGAGCGGTGTGCTGACCCTGCAGCTGGAACATTCGGTTTCATGATTGCTGCAGACCAATATTTAAAGAATCAAACAGATGACTACTTTGATATAGAACCACAAGAAGCCGAGTTCCAAAAGAAAGAAGCCTTTGTAGGTATGGAACTTGTTAAAGATACGCATCGTCTGGCACTCATGAATGCTTTGCTTCATAATATCGAAGGTCGTTTGGAACAAGGAGACACGTTATCGGGTAACGGTAAATGGATGAAGAACTTTGACGTTATTTTAACGAATCCACCGTTCGGTACAAAAAAAGGCGGAGAGCGTGTATCTCGTGATGATTTAACGTTTGAAACATCGAACAAACAGCTTAATTTCTTACAGTTGATTTATAACGCTTTAAAAGATGATGGAAATGCAAGAGCAGCGGTTGTCTTGCCCGATAATGTGTTGTTTGAAAGTGGTATTGGTACGCAAATTCGTCGTGATTTAATGAATAAATGTAACTTACACACGATTTTACGATTACCAACAGGGATTTTCTATGCTCAAGGTGTTAAAACAAACGTCTTATTCTTCACAAGAGGAACAACAGACCAAGATAATACGAAAGATGTTTGGGTATATGACCTTCGTACAAATATGTCCTCGTTTGGAAAGCGTAATCAGCTAACAATGGCTCATTTTGAAAACTTCATGAAGGCATATGTAGCAGAAGACCGCTCTAAAGTGGAAGATGAACGTTGGAATAAGTTTACACGAGAAGAAATTACGAAAAAGGATGATAGTTTAGATATTGGATTGATTGCGGATGAATCATTATCTTCATATGAAAACTTACCAGACCCGATTGAATCAGCAGAGGAAGCGATTGTGAAACTTCAGCAGGCGATGGATTTATTAGGTGAAGTAGTTGAGGAGTTACGTGCTGTTGAAGAGGATGGGGTGGTCAGAAAATGAGTAAGACACAAAAGACCATCGAAGAGTTGATGGAAGAAGTGGTAGTGCCACATGAGGAACAACCTTATCAAGTGCCAGAGAATTGGATGTGGGTTAATTCAGGACACATATTGAACTTCATAGGTGGGGGTACACCTTCGAAGAGTAATAGTGATTATTGGAATGGAGATATTCCGTGGGCTACAGTAAAAGATATTAAGAATGGGTATTTATCATCTACAATAGATTATATTACGGTTGAAGGTTTGGAAAACAGTTCGGCTACTATGGCATCACCAAATGAACTCTTATTAATTACAAGAATGTCTCCTGGTAAGAGTGCAATAACAAAGATATCGACAACCATTAATCAAGATTTAAAAATAGTCAGACCAAAAATTGAAATACTGCCTTATTTTTTGTGGTTATTTTTTACAATGAATACCCCGTTAATTGAATCGATGTCAACAGGCTCTACTGTTAAAGGTATACAAGTAGAGAAACTTAAAAAAATCACTTTCCCACTGCCACCATTTAATGAACAAAAACGGATTGCTGATAAAGTGGAGCGGCTTTTAAGTAAAATTGAAAAAGCAAAGCAGTTGATTGAGGAAGCAAAGGAAACGTTTGAACTTCGTCGAGCGGCTATTTTAGATAAGGCGTTTCGTGGAGAGTTGACTAGGAAGTGGAGAGGTGAGAATCATAAGAAATCATCAGATACTGAAGTGGTTCAAACGGACAAAACGTTATATAATCTACCTTTTAACTGGAAATGGGTTGATTTGGATACAGTATGTGAGAAAATAACGGATGGTACACATCACAGCCCAAAATCTTATCCTTCTGGAGATTATATGTATATAACAGCAAAGAATATTAAAAAACAAGGTATTCTTTTAGATAACGTTACTTATGTATCGAAAGAAGTTCATCAAGAAATATACAATCGCTGTGATGTGAAGAAAGGTGATGTTCTTTATATTAAAGATGGGGCGACTACAGGAATAGCAACAGTAAATCAAATAACCGAAGAGTTTTCGCTTTTATCCTCCGTGGCGTTATTAAGACCCAAAAGGAATGTTTTGGCAGCTAAGTATTTGATGTACTGCCTTAATTCACCTTCTACAAAGAGCAGGATGTTGGGAATGATATCTGGTAATGCAATTACCCGTTTAACTTTAAAAAAGATTAAACAAGGCATAATACCATTACCACCATTTAATGAACAGGAGGTTATAGTATCAATTTTAGAAAAAGTAAATTCAGTTGATGAACAATTAGACTATGTTACTAATCTTGAAGACAATATAAACAACTTAAAACAATCTATCCTCTCTAAAGCTTTTCGTGGTGAACTAGGAACAAATAACCCAAGTGAAGAAAACGCAATTGAATTATTAAAAGAAGTGCTACAAGAACAAGTAAAATAAGTAAGAGAAGGCATCTAAATTAATTGGGTGCTTTTTCTGGTTGCCTTTATAATTGGCTTTACTGTTTAAGCTTTTTGGATATTAAGCACGGTCATTCATATTCGACTCAAATAATAGGTATAATTTAGTGCGGAAAAATGATAAAAAGTATTGTAATAAACTGTGGTAATTCGATAATGATAACCGATAACAGAGGTGTATCCTATTAGACTATTGTGAAAGGGTGTACATCGTTTTTTATAATGTTGTTTTCGATAAGCTATTTGTTTCAAAAGGTACATTTTTTGGGACGCATATAATGAAACGGTTGAATAAGGGTTTGTATAGTCTCATATGGTATACAACTGAATTTTGAAACGTATCATATTTGTTGCTGATCTTTTGATACGAGTTCGATACGATAAGAGTATCAAATAACAAGGTGGATTTAACCAGTGGACAACAAAGAATTTGGATACGTTAGTGTAAGTAGCAAAGACCAAAATGAAGCACGACAACTGGATAGTATGTATGCTCTTGGAATTGATGAGCGTGATATTCATATCGATAACAAAGCGGGAAAGACTTCAATAGACCTCAATACCAAGCTTTGAAATTGCGTTTGCGTAATGGAGATACGTTATACATACATTCATTAGATAGGCTAGGTCGTAACAAAGAGATGATTTTAAACGAGTGGAAAGATATCACACAGAACATCTAAGCACATATTGTTGTAGTTGATATGCCATTGTTGGATACACGGAAATACAATGAATCCATCGGTTCTTTCGTGGCTGACTTGGTGTTACAGGTATTATCATGGGTTGCTGAAGAAGAGAGAACGAAGATTAAGACTCATCAAGCTGAAGGGATAGCTGCAGCTAAGGCACAGGGCAAACACCTTGGAAGACCTAAAACAACTATTACAACTGAGTTTGAGCAGGCTTATAAACGATGGAAAGCAAGAGAAATTACAGCGGTTGAAGCAATGAAGAGATCAAGTATGACTAAGGCTACATTCTATCGCAAGGTTAAAGAATATGAAACAAGCTAAAGGATTCCTATAACTTCTCTCTTTCTTTAATATAAAGAATATGTGGGGATGTTTCCACATTTTCACTGGGGGCATGAAAGGGATAAACCTATAGTCGGCTCATCCACACACCATGAAAAAAATAACTTGTCGAAACGAATCTAATTCTAGTCCATCTCAAATTACATTATTTTAAATGATCAATCCCTATCCTGTTCTTTGTTGCAGTCTGGACATTTCCATTTAATAATCCTATCAGCTTCTAAAGTTTACAACGATTTTTCGACATTCTGCGATTCTTTCGGAATAGGTTCTCCTTGCAAATCAGCATTGCAATATGGACAGCATTCTTTGTTATCTCTCATGACCACTCTTTTAAATAAATACCTTTACCTTTTAATATAGCAGATTTAAGTACAACTGTATTACCTTGTCAATAGGGTTGTTTTCTACTATATGAATGTTTGAATTGTACAGCATAAGCAAATATAATCGAAAGTAAGTCAATCGGTCAAAGTTCGGCAAGTGACCGTTATACATGAACCTAAATAAATAGCGATATATAGGGCGCTGGTGGCGAAAGCCATAGTGGCCTTCTAAGCCGTCGGTCGGGAGTTCGAATCTCTCCTGGGACGTATAAAAACCTCAAGCCCTGACGATGGGTTTGAGGTTTTTTTGTATTTTATTTTTTATTTTACGAAACAAAAGTTCCGTATTTGATGAAAATTGTAAAGTAATTTTAATATAAATGAAACTTAATGTAATATTTACCGTAATAAATATATGTATAAAGATACTTAAGGCGCCCTTGAGTGATAAATTATCTAATTTCTATCATGCGTTTTGTTGATTAATGATAGAAAGACAGCAGGAGGAATTAGCTTTTGAAGTACGCATTTGCATATAAAAATCACAATATAGAAACGATCTTTTGCGGAAAAGATGAGCTGTTTGAGGAACTGAAGCAATTTTTAATCACTCAATGCGGTTTAATCATTGTTGAGGTTTCAAGGGCTGATTACTATACGGAGCAGGAAATGAATCAATGGAATGACCGTTATACTCTGTGAATAAGAAAAGAAACCGGCCGTGTGAGACCGGTTTTTGTATCATCTGAATCCGCTCGGAGCGCTGAAGCCCCCGGCATGGCCGCTGAAACCGCCCCCGAGCGCGCCGGGATGTGCCCCGGCGCCGAGGCTTCCGCCGACGTCACTGAAGGATTGGCCGTAGTACCCGGATGTATAAGGGTATGGGACGAATTGCTGTCCGGCGAATGACAGCGTGCTTTGCGGGGTCTGCTGTCCGTATCCGGATGACGGGAATCCCTGCTGAAAAGAAGGGCCGCCTTGATATGGTGCTGTATGCATCGGGGCCGGAGGATAATAAGACTGCGGCGGTAAGACCGGTAAAGGCGGAAATCCGGGAGGCAGGCCCTGCATGCCTGATAACATCTTATTCATGACATCACTCATTTCTTACGAGATAAGAACAGTGTATGCGTATGTCTGTATAAAGAGCCTGTTCAATCGAACGGAATATCTGACAAGCATGTCGGAAGGACAGAGAAAAATCGTGTAATAAAATGTGACATATTCGTATATGAACGGAAAAATTTCATGTAATCTTGAGAGATTAATAAAAAAATGATAAAAACTTTTAATATTTACAGATCCCTTTGTACCAGTAATGAAAGCGTATACAAAGTAGATTGATTAATCTAAATTGTCTAATAATTATAAAAATGCTGTTGACACTGTCTGCAAACGGGCGTAATATGAGTTCAAACAAAAATAAATAAATGATTCACGCTAAAAAGAAAAATCATAAAACACTGAAAAAAACAAACAAATGAAGGTTCTTTTTTAATAAAAGAGCTGCCATAATAAAAAGCGCAGAAGAGGATAAGTAGCTTTGCTGAAGTTTTTCACAGAGAGCCGGTAACGCTGAGAGCCGGTAAAACAAATCAAAGTGAACTCCCCTCAGAGTGCCGGTCTGAAATGTAAAGAGTAGGACTCGGCCGAGTGAACGCAATGTTTACTCGTTATCAAAACGGATAATCATTATCCATGAGACGGTCTGCATATGACCGTAAACAAGGGTGGTACCGCGGAGAGCAAAGCCTTTTCGCCCCTTTTGGCTATCGCATGAAATGCTTGGCTGAATGTGGGTGGGAAGGCTTTTTTATTTGCGTCAGCCGGCGCTGCGTTTTATGAATTGGATTTTAGAAGGGAACATTGAAAAGGAGGAACTGAAAATGGGCACAAATGTACAGGCGGATTCTTTGTCTGCCGATTGTACAAAAACAATGAACGGGGCTCTGATGCTGATTGAATCATTAAAGAAAGAAAATGTCGAGATGATCTTCGGCTATCCGGGGGGAGCCGTCCTTCCGATTTACGATAAACTGTATCAATCAGGGCTGGTCCACATCCTGCCCCGCCACGAGCAAGGCGCGATTCACGCGGCAGAAGGGTATGCGCGAATCTCCGGAAAGCCGGGGGTTGTGATTGCAACCTCAGGACCCGGCGCGACAAATTTAGTTACCGGTCTTGCGGATGCGATGATTGATTCACTGCCGCTCGTAGTATTTACCGGGCAGGTGGCCACTTCGGTCATCGGCAGCGACGCTTTCCAGGAAGCCGACATTTTAGGAATTACGATGCCGATTACGAAACACAGCTACCAAGTCCGCCGTCCGGAAGATCTCCCCCGTGTGATTAAAGAGGCTTTCCATATCGCCACGACGGGAAGACCGGGCCCGGTATTAATTGATATACCGAAGGATGTCGCAGCATTTGAAGGAGAGTTCAGATATGATCACGAGATCAGCCTTCCGGGTTATCAGCCGGTAAAAGAGCCTAACTATCTGCAGATCCGAAAGCTCGTGGAAGCTGTCAGCAGTGCGAAAAAGCCGGTTATTTTAGCCGGAGCGGGTGTTTTGCACGGTAAAGCTTCAGAAGATTTAAAAAATTATGCCGAACAGCAGCAAATACCGGTAGCCCACACGCTTCTCGGTCTGGGCGGTTTCCCGGCAGACCATCCTCTTTTTCTGGGAATGGCGGGGATGCACGGCACATACACAGCGAATATGGCGCTTTACCACTGTGACTTGTTGATCAGCATCGGAGCGCGGTTCGATGATCGCGTGACCGGAAATCTGAAGCATTTTGCAAAATCGGCCAAAGTAGCGCATATCGATATTGATCCTGCTGAAATCGGAAAAATTATCGAAACGCAGATTCCGGTGGTCGGCGACAGTAAAATCGTCCTTCAGGAATTATTGAAGCAAAACGGAAAACAGGGACAGACAGAGGAATGGAAACAGCAGCTTTCAGAATGGAAAGAAGAATATCCGCTTTGGTATACAGACAACAGAGAAGAGGGCTTGAAACCCCAAAAGCTGATTGAGTATATTCACCAGTTTACAAACGGTGAGGCGATTGTGGCGACGGATGTCGGCCAGCACCAGATGTGGGCGGCTCAGTTTTATCCTTTCCGAAAGGCTGATAAGTGGGTGACCTCGGGGGGGCTCGGCACAATGGGCTTCGGCCTTCCGGCGGCTATCGGAGCGCAGCTGGCCGATCGTAACGCCACGGTCGTTGCCATCCTCGGAGACGGCGGTTTTCAGATGACCCTTCAGGAATTAGATGTCATCCGGCAGCTGAATCTTCCTGTCAAAGTGGTTATCTTGAACAACGAATGTCTGGGCATGGTCAGACAGTGGCAGGAAATCTTCTATGAAGAACGCTACTCTGAATCCAAATTCTCGGCGCAGCCTGACTTTGTCAAATTGTCAGAAGCCTACGGCATTAAAGGCGTCCGGATTTCATCGGAAGAAGAGGCGGAAGAAGAGCTTAAAAAGGCGCTTTCATCAAAAGAACCGGCCGTTATTGACGTCCGGGTCGCCAAAAGCGAAAAAGTATTCCCGATGATTGCGCCGGGTAAAGGACTTCATGAAATGGTGGGGGTGAAACCTTGAAACGCATTATCACATTAACGGTGGTCAACCGCTCGGGAGTATTAAACCGGATCACCGGCCTGTTTACAAAAAGACACTATAATATCGAAAGCATCACTGTAGGCCACACGGAAACAAGCGGTGTTTCAAGGATTACATTTGTCGTCCATGTGGAAGGCGAAAATGACGTAGAGCAGCTGACAAAGCAGCTTAACAAACAAATTGACGTCCTGAAAGTGACGGATATTACAAACCAATCAATTGTACAGCGTGAGCTGGCATTAATCAAAGTTGTTTCCGCACCGTCGGCCAGAACGGAAATCAATGGAATCATTGAGCCGTTCAGAGCTTCCGTCGTTGATGTCTCAAGAGACAGCATCGTCGTTCAGGTTACCGGCGAATCTAATAAAATCGAAGCGCTCATAGAGCTTCTCAAACCTTACGGAATTAAAGAAATCGCGAGAACGGGCACAACGGCTTTTGCGAGGGGAACCCAGCAGAAGGCGTCATCCAATAAAACAATTTCAATTGTATAACACAAAAAAGGGAGAGATTAAAATGGTAAAAGTATATTATAACGGTGATATCAAAGAGAACGTATTGGCAGGTAAAAAAGTAGCGATTATCGGTTACGGTTCACAAGGTCATGCACACGCGCTGAACTTAAAAGAAAGCGGAATTGATGTCATTGTCGGCGTCAGACAAGGCAAATCATTTACACAGGCCCAAGAAGACGGTCATAAAGTCTTTTCGGTAAGAGAAGCGGCTGCCCAGGCTGATATCATTATGGTTCTTCTTCCGGATGAACAGCAGCAAAAAGTATATGAATCTGAAATCAAAGATGAATTGACGGCGGGCAAGTCATTGGTATTCGCACACGGATTTAACGTCCATTTCCATCAGATCGTGCCTCCTGCTGATGTGGATGTATTCCTTGTCGCCCCTAAAGGACCTGGACACCTTGTCAGAAGAACATATGAACAAGGCGCGGGCGTACCGGCATTGTTTGCCATCTACCAGGATGTATCAGGCGAAGCGAAAGATACGGCTCTTGCTTATGCAAAAGGAATCGGCGGAGCGCGTGCGGGCGTTCTTGAAACAACATTTAAGGAAGAAACGGAAACGGATTTGTTCGGTGAGCAGGCTGTTCTGTGCGGAGGTTTAACAGCGCTTGTCAAAGCGGGTTTTGAAACGCTGACAGAAGCCGGCTACCAGCCTGAACTCGCATACTTCGAGTGTCTGCACGAACTGAAGTTGATCGTAGACTTGATGTATGAAGAAGGATTGGCGGGCATGAGATACTCTATCTCCGATACGGCTCAATGGGGAGACTTTGTATCAGGACCGCGCGTAGTCGATGCGAAGGTAAAAGAATCGATGAAACAAGTATTAACGGATATTCAAAACGGTACATTCGCAAAAGAATGGATCGTGGAAAACCAAGTGAACCGTCCTCGTTTCAATGCGATCAATGCAAGTGAAAACGAGCATCAGATTGAAAAGGTCGGCAGACAGCTTCGTGAAATGATGCCGTTTGTCAAACAAGGCAAAAAGAAGGAAGCGGTGGTCTCCGTTGCGCAAAATTAATGTTTTCGACACGACCCTTCGTGACGGTGAACAATCCCCCGGGGTCAACCTCAATTCCCGGGAGAAACTGGCGATAGCCAAGCAGCTTGAAAGACTCGGGGTGGACATTATTGAAGCGGGATTTCCCGCTTCATCCCGAGGTGATTTTTTAGCCGTGCAGGAAATCGCAAGAACGATTAAAAATTGTTCGGTAACAGGGCTTGCCCGATCTGTCAAAGGTGACATCGACGCAGCCTGGGAAGCGCTGAAAGACGGGGCCAGCCCGCGGATTCACATCTTTATCGCCACCTCTGACATTCATCTGAAGCATAAGCTGAAAATGACGCGGGAAGAGGTTAAGGAAAAAGCGGTTGAAATGGTGAAGTATGCAAAAGAACGCTTTCCGATCGTTCAATGGTCAGCAGAAGACGCATGCCGCACCGAACTTCCGTTTCTGGCTGAAATCGTAGAAAAAGTGATTGATGCCGGCGCGAGCGTCATCAACCTGCCGGACACTGTAGGTTACCTGACGCCGGCTGAATACGGAAACATCTTTAAATATATGAAGGAACACGTTCCGAATATCGGCCGGGTAAAGCTTTCAGCCCATTGCCACGATGATCTCGGAATGGCGGTTGCCAACTCACTTTCGGCAATTGAGAACGGCGCAGATCAAATTGAATGCGCCATTAACGGCATAGGAGAAAGAGCCGGGAACGCCGCGCTAGAGGAAATCGCCGTTGCGCTTCATGTCAGAAATGACGCGCATCAAGCCGATTCATCCCTCAATCTTCATGAATTGAAGCGGACGAGTGATCTTGTCAGCAAACTGACGGGCATGGCCGTTCCCCGCAATAAAGCAATCGTCGGAGATAACGCTTTCGCACATGAGTCCGGCATTCACCAAGACGGTTTCCTGAAAGAAAAATCAACATATGAAATCATTTCACCGGAACTTGTCGGCGTGACTGCTGATGCGCTCGTACTCGGAAAGCATTCCGGACGCCATGCGTTCAAAGACCGCCTGAATGCGCTTGGATTCCAGTTTGATAGTGAGGAAATCAATAAATTTTTTACGATGTTTAAAGAACTGACCGAAAAGAAAAAAGAAATCACCGATGATGACTTGATTTCTCTTATTTTAGAAGAAAAAGTGACGGACAAAAAAATCGGCTATGAATTTTTGTCTCTGCAAGTGCATTACGGGACGTCTCAGGTGCCGACTGCAACAGTCTCTTTAAAAAATCAGGAAAACGAACAGCTGATTCAAGAGGCGGCAACGGGGGCGGGCAGCGTAGAAGCCGTTTATAATACGCTCGGGCGCTGCATCGATAAAAATATTGAACTGACAGACTACCGCATCCAATCCAACCGGAAAGGCGAAGACGCGCTGGCTCAAGTTTTTGTCAGAGTGACCGTGAACGGAAAAGAAACATCAGGGCGGGGAATCGCGCAGGATGTTCTGGAAGCTTCTGCTAAAGCTTATCTGAACGCCGTGAACCGGCAGTTGGTGCTGGATTGCAATTTAGACGGATTAAAGAGACAGACTGCGGTCGGCTCGTAATAGAAAGGAGAACGTTTGATTTGAAAAAACGCATTGCTTTGCTGCCCGGTGACGGAATCGGACCGGAAGTGGCGGAATCAGCGGCAGATGTATTGAAAAGCGTTGCCGAACAATTCGGACATGAATTTGAATTTGAAAACGGGCTGATCGGGGGAGCGGCTATTGACGCCCATCAAAACCCCCTTCCTGAGGAGACGGTGGCTCTTTGTGAAAGATCCGACGCCATCCTGCTCGGGGCAGTCGGCGGGCCGAAATGGGACCAAAATCCTCCAGAGCTCAGACCGGAAAAAGGCCTGCTTGGCATCAGAAAAAAACTCGGCCTGTTTGCCAATCTGCGTCCCGTGACCGTATTTGAAAGCCTGTCTGAGGCGTCTCCGCTGAAAAAAGAATATATCAGCGGCGTCGACTTTGTAATCGTCAGGGAACTGACGGGCGGCCTCTACTTCGGAGAACCGAGCAGACAGTATGTCAATGAAGCGGGAGAAAAGGAAGCGGTCGATACCCTTTTTTATAAGAAAGAAGAAATCGAACGCGTTGTAAGAGAAGCCTTTAAGATGGCTGCCGGCAGAAAAGGAAAAGTGACGTCCGTCGATAAGGCGAATGTGCTTTCTTCAAGCAGGCTATGGCGGGAAACAGCGGATGAAATCGCAAAAGAATTTCCTGATGTGACGCTTGAACATATGCTTGTCGATAATGCCGCGATGCAGCTCATCTATGCTCCGAGCCAGTTTGACGTCATCGTAACTGAGAATATGTTCGGCGATATTTTAAGCGATGAAGCCTCCATGCTGACAGGCTCGCTCGGCATGCTGCCGTCAGCCAGTTTATCAAGTTCAGGTCTTCACTTGTTTGAACCCGTGCATGGATCTGCGCCTGACATCGCCGGTAAAGGGATGGCCAATCCGTTTGCGGCGATTTTATCAGCGGCGATGCTTTTGAGAACATCTTTCGGACTTGAAAACGAAGCTCAGGCGGTGGAAAAGGCGGTCGCAAAGGTGCTTGCAGACGGCAGCCGTACACGTGATATCGCCCGGGACGGCCAATATGCCGGAACGCATGACATTACTGAAAAAGTAAAAGCCGCATTAGCCGGCTCGAATACAAAATCTATAGTGTGACGCTTTAAAGAAAGCGGTCTTAGTTCATAGGTAGAGGGAGGAAACAAAGATGATGCCTCGAACAATCATCGAAAAGATTTGGGATCGGCATGTTGTAAAAAGCGGTGAAGGAAAACCCGACCTTCTCTATATTGATCTGCACCTAATTCATGAGGTGACGTCTCCTCAGGCGTTTGAAGGGTTAAGGCAGAAGGGGAGAAAGGTCAGACGGCCGCAGAACACATTCGCGACGATGGACCACAATATTCCGACCGTCAACCGTTTTGACATTAAAGATGAAGTCGCAAAGCGCCAAGTAACCGCGCTTGAACGGAATTGTGAGGAGTTCGGCGTCCGTCTTGCGGATCTTCACAGCGCAGACCAGGGAATCGTTCACGTGGTCGGGCCTGAGCTTGGTCTGACACTTCCGGGAAAAACGATCGTTTGCGGAGACAGCCATACATCGACTCACGGCGCGTTCGGAGCGCTTGCCTTCGGTATCGGCACAAGTGAGGTGGAACATGTTCTTTCCACACAGACATTATGGCAGCAGCGGCCGAAAACGCTTGAAATCCGCGTTGACGGAACGCTCCAAAAAGGAGTGACCGCGAAGGATGTCATCTTGTCGGTCATCGGAAAATACGGGGTGAAATTCGGTACCGGATATGTCATTGAATACACCGGGGAAGTATTCAGAAACATGTCTATGGACGAACGCATGACGGTCTGCAATATGTCAATAGAAGCGGGAGCACGGGCGGGACTGATCGCTCCAGATGACACGACGATTGAATATTGTAAAAACCGTAAATACGCGCCAAAAGGCGAGGAATTTGAAAAAGCCGCCGCAGAATGGAAAGCGTTACAAACCGATCCGGGCGCCGTATACGATCATTCCATCGTGTTAGACGGCAGCGAGATTTCTCCAATGGTAACATGGGGCGTCAATCCCGGCATGGTTCTTCCGGTCGATGCCCAAATACCGGCGCCGGAAACCATTGATTCTGAAGACGGTAAAAAAGAAGCCATCCGCGCGTACGAATACATGGGAATCGCACCGAATCAAAAAATTGAAGATATTAAAGTCGAGCATGTGTTTATCGGCTCCTGTACAAATTCGCGGATGACCGATCTTCGCCAGGCTGCGGATATGATCAAAGGCCGAAAAGTCGCTGACAGCGTCAGGGCCATTGTGGTGCCGGGTTCTCAAAGCGTGAAACAGCAGGCCGAGGAAGAAGGGCTGCACCGCGTGTTTCTCGAGGCCGGATTTGAATGGAGAGAATCAGGCTGCAGCATGTGCCTCAGTATGAACAATGATGTCGTGCCTGAAGGGGAACGATGCGCTTCCACCTCCAACCGCAACTTCGAAGGCAGACAGGGAAAAGGCGCGAGAACACACCTTGTCAGTCCGGCGATGGCGGCAATGGCAGCCATTCACGGGCATTTCGTCGATGTAAGAAAGTTTTATCAAGAAAAAACAGTTGTGTAAGGAGTGCGCGAAAAGATGGAACCTTTAAAAACGCATACGGGAAAAGCGGCCGTCTTAAACCGGATCAACGTCGATACGGACCAGATTATTCCGAAACAGTTTTTGAAAAGAATTGAAAGAACCGGATACGGCAGATTCGCGTTTTTTGATTGGAGATACCTAGAGAACGGTGAGCCTGATCCTGAATTTGAATTAAACCGCAAAGTCTATGAAGGCGCGTCCATATTAATTGCCGGAGAGAATTTCGGCTGCGGATCATCCCGTGAGCACGCTCCTTGGGCGCTGGATGATTACGGCTTCAAAATCATCATTGCTCCGTCATTTGCCGATATTTTTCATCAAAACTGTTTTAAAAACGGTATGCTTCCCATCCGTATGCCGTATGATCAGTGGAAAAAACTCGCCGGTCAATATGAAAATCAGTCTCTTAATATGACGGTTGATTTGGAAAACCAGCTCATTCACGACAGTGAAGGAAAAGAGATTTCATTTGAAGTCGATCCGCACTGGAAGGAAATGCTGATTAACGGTTATGATGAAATTTCATTAACGCTTCTGCTGGAGGACGACATTCAGCAGTTTGAATCGAAAAGAAGTTCATGGCTTCAAGCCTGAAAAAAGCCGCCCGGCATCTGTCCGGCGGCTTTTTTTACCGTGCGCACCATCCTTTCTTGTGTTTCCTGACGTGTGTTGATACACTTGAACAAAATAGCGCCTGAAAGGAAATAAAGTATGACGCATGACAAGAAAAAAGCTGATATCATTCCTTTCCCCCGTCTGAAAGAACGCTTGGTTGATAAAGGGATGGCCGCCATGAAGGATAAACAGTATCAGGAGGCCCTCGAACTGTTCTCAGAGGCGGTAAGCCACGGTGATACCGAGTCCGACGTACATTTAGGCATGGCGATTTGTTTTCTGGAACTCGGGGAATTGGAAGAAGCAAAACAAGTTTGCGAGAAAATGCTGAATGAAGGGTACGGCCATTATTTTACCGTACTGCAGGTGTACATGACCATTTTAATTCAGCTGAAACAATATGAAGAAGTCAAAAGCACAATTGAAGCTGTGCTGGAAGAAAATCAGCTGCCCGCAGAAAGTGCGGAGCAATTCTACCGGCTGCTCGAATTCAGCCGCAAAATGACCGATCCCGACCAGCAGGATGAAGCATGGGAGGAGGAATACGAGGACATTCTTGATGCGGAAAAAGTGCTGAACAGCCCCGCTGAACAAATGAATCTGATTCATTCTCTTAAAGACCGCAATATTGCAAAATACACGGGTCTCTTAAAAACAATTCTTCAAGATCCGGCCGCGCATCCGCTTATCAAGACGATAATTTTGACGCTGATGGCGGAGCATGACTACAGCAAGCCGGTCCATATTACAAAATTCGGCGATTCAATGACCGCGGTTCCGGGTGAAACGGTTCAGCCTGATGCGGCTCCGATTTTGCATCGCGTTCTCCGGGTGCTTGATGAAACGCTAGGCAATGAAAACCCTACATTATACGCTGCCGTCGAGGAGCTGTGGAGAAGGCATCTGTACGTCCTGCACCCTTTTATGCCGAAGTTTTTGAACGCAGATTTATGGGCGGCGGCGCTTCATAAGGTCGGTTACGAGATGCACGGCATTGACATTGAGCCGGAGGAACTTCATATGATGTACGAGTTTGACAGCCGCGAACTCGAAGAAGCCTGCACGATGATTAAGGATATTGAAGAAATTTCTTATTTGTAAATCACGCCATATAGTTGAAAGCGGTAGGCGTTATGTTATAATATAGTGGTTGTATTTATGTATAGCGGTTTAACTGAAATGAGAATTACGGTTGGACAGGCTGCCAGTTCATTACATAATGATTCTGATTCAAAGCGGTTTTTTCTTTGACAAAGCCGCGGATTGCTTTAGAATGGAAGACCGACACAACCTGAATAGATTTTTGGAGGGAAACACATGTCTGTAAAATGGGAAAAACAAGAAGGCAACGAAGGCGTATTAACGGTTGAGGTTGATGCGGATACGTTCAAAACAGCTCTTGATGATGCATTTAAAAAAGTAGTAAAACAGGTTTCTATTCCTGGATTCCGCAAAGGGAAAGTTCCCCGCGGTTTATTCGAACAGCGTTTCGGCGTTGAAGCTCTTTACCAGGATGCTTTAGATATTTTACTTCCTGTAGAATACCCTAAAGCGGTTGAAGAAGCCGGCATTGAGCCTGTAGACCGCCCTGAAATCGATGTTGAAAAAATCGAAAAAGGCGAAAGCTTGATTTTCACTGCAAAAGTGACTGTAAAACCGGAAGTGAAACTTGGCGACTACAAAGGCTTAGGAATCGAAAAAGATGACACTGCCGTTACTGACGAAGATGTGCAAAACGAACTTAAAGCGCTTCAAGAGCGTCAGGCTGAGCTTGTCGTGAAAGAAGAAGGCGCTGTTGAAAACGGCGATACAGTCGTTCTTGACTTCGAAGGTTTCGTTGACGGCGAAGCGTTTGAAGGCGGAAAAGCTGAGAACTACTCACTTGAAGTAGGATCAGGTTCATTCATCCCGGGCTTCGAAGAGCAGTTAACAGGCCTTGAAGCAGGCGCTGAAAAGGATGTTGAAGTAACATTCCCTGAAGAGTACCACGCTGAAGAGCTTGCCGGAAAACCAGCTGTTTTCAAAGTGAAAATTCATGAAATCAAAGCGAAAGAGCTTCCTGAGCTTAACGACGAATTCGCAAAAGACATTGACGAAGAAGTTGAAACGCTTGCTGAATTAACTGAGAAAACAAAAAAACGCCTTGAAGAAGCAAAAGAAAACGAAGCTGACGCTAAATTGCGTGAAGAGCTTGTTCTGAAAGCATCTGAAAACGCTGAAGCTGATGTTCCTCAAGCGATGATCGACACTGAGCTTGACCGCATGCTGAAAGAATTCGAACAGCGTCTGCAAATGCAAGGCATGAACCTTGAGCTTTACACTCAATTCTCAGGCCAAGACGAAAACGCGTTAAAAGAGCAAATGAAAGAAGATGCCGCAAAACGCGTAAAATCAAACCTGACTCTTGAAGCGATCGCTCAAGCAGAAAACCTTGAAGTAACGGACGAAGAAGTTGAAGCTGAGCTGACTAAAATGGCTGAAGCTTACAACATGCCGGTTGAAAACATCAAGCAGGCAATCGGTTCAACTGACGCGATGAAAGAAGATTTAAAAGTTCGAAAAGCAATTGATTTTCTTGTAGAAAACCGTTAATATGGTTCATAATAATAGACATAATAAAACAGGGCGCGATTAATTCGTGCCTTGTTTTGTACAATTATGATATAACTCTTTTTCTTGGGGCAAGATAGTCATTGCCGGGCTGTTTTTCGTCATACATATAGAATGTGCAAGTGCGAAACACATTGTTACCGTCTTACTGGAAAGTATGGTAAAATGCAATACATACTCGATCGTAGCAAGAACCGTTTTCTTTTGCCCTTCAGGTAAAAGAAAAAGTGAGACAAGATTAAGGGGTGAAAGAATGTTTAAATTCAACGAGGAAAAAGGACAATTGAAATGCTCGTTCTGCGGAAAAACGCAAGATCAGGTTCGTAAGCTGGTTGCAGGACCGGGTGTATATATATGCGACGAATGTATCGAGCTCTGTACAGAAATCGTAGAGGAAGAGCTTGGTACGGAAGAAGAAGTCGAATTTAAAGACGTTCCGAAGCCGCAGGAAATCCGTGAGATTCTGAATGAATATGTCATCGGACAGGATCAGGCGAAGAAATCACTTGCGGTTGCGGTATACAACCATTACAAACGCATCAATTCCAACAGTAAAGTGGATGATGTCGAGCTTTCTAAAAGTAATATTTCTTTAATCGGGCCGACTGGAAGCGGGAAAACACTTCTTGCCCAGACGCTTGCGCGTATTCTGAACGTGCCGTTTGCGATCGCGGACGCTACATCTCTGACTGAAGCCGGATATGTCGGTGAGGACGTAGAGAACATCCTCCTCAAGCTGATTCAGGCAGCAGACTATGATGTGGAAAAAGCAGAAAAAGGCATTATTTATATCGATGAAATCGATAAAGTAGCGCGAAAATCTGAAAATCCGTCCATTACACGCGACGTATCAGGCGAAGGCGTTCAGCAGGCGCTGCTGAAAATTCTTGAAGGAACGGTTGCAAGCGTGCCGCCTCAAGGAGGACGCAAACATCCTCATCAGGAATTCATCCAGATCGATACGACGAACATTCTGTTCATTTGCGGCGGTGCATTTGACGGCATTGAACAAATCATCAAACGCCGTCTCGGACAAAAAGTCATCGGCTTCGGCTCAGATAATAAAGCGGCAGACCTGGAAAAAGAAGAACTGCTTTCTAAAGTTCTTCCGGAAGACTTGCTCCGTTTCGGGCTGATTCCTGAATTCATCGGCCGTCTTCCTGTCATTGCAAGCCTTGAGCAGCTTGACGAAACGGCACTGGTTGAAATTCTGACTAAACCGAAAAACGCACTCGTCAAACAATACAAGAAAATGTTAGAACTTGATGATGTCGAGCTTGAATTTGAAGACGAGGCATTATCTGAAATTGCGAAAAAAGCGATCGAGCGTAAAACAGGCGCACGCGGCCTGCGTTCTATCATTGAAGGCATCATGCTTGACGTCATGTTTGATCTGCCGTCCCGCGATGATATTGAAAAATGTGTCATTACCGGAGCGACAGTCGCAGACGGTGAAGCACCGCGTCTTGTATTAAAAGACGGCACAGTTGTCGGCCAAGATAAAACATCAGCATAACATGACAAAACCTCCTGACCCGAATTGATCAGGAGGTTTTTTTCTTGTCCTGACCCTTCTGAAAATGTTTATTCCGGGCTTTGCTGGGAGATACTAGCGGACAGAGGAATGAATTGGATACATAAATCGTTTTTTCAGGAGGGACCAGCATGAGTTGGACAGGGATCGCATTATTTGTACAGCTGTTTTTCGGGATAGTCATCGGATTATACTTTTGGAATCTGCTCAAAAACCAGCGTACACAAAAAGTGACGATAGATAAAGAATCAAAAAAAGAAATGGAACAGCTGCGCAAAATGCGCGCCATCAGTTTATCAGAACCTTTATCAGAAAAGGTGCGGCCGAAAAGCTTTCAAGACATTGTCGGCCAGGAAGACGGAATTAAAGCGTTAAAAGCAGCACTTTGCGGACCGAACCCGCAGCACGTCATTATTTACGGTCCTCCGGGAGTCGGTAAAACGGCTGCGGCGCGGCTGGTATTGGAAGAAGCGAAAAAACATAAACAGTCACCGTTTCAAAAGCAGGCTGTATTTGTTGAACTTGATGCGACGACCGCGCGGTTTGATGAACGGGGGATTGCCGATCCGCTTATCGGTTCAGTGCATGATCCGATTTATCAGGGAGCGGGAGCGATGGGCCAAGCAGGCATTCCGCAGCCGAAACAGGGGGCTGTGACCCATGCTCACGGCGGGGTATTGTTTATTGATGAAATCGGCGAGCTTCATCCGATTCAGATGAATAAAATGCTGAAGGTGCTTGAAGATCGAAAAGTATTTTTAGACAGTGCGTATTACAGTGAAGAAAATACGCAAATACCGAATCACATTCATGATATTTTTCAAAATGGGCTTCCGGCAGATTTCCGTTTGATCGGAGCGACAACGAGAATGCCGAATGAAATTCCGCCGGCCATCCGTTCGCGCTGTCTTGAAGTATTTTTCCGCGAGCTGGAAAAGGATGAACTTAAAATCGTTGCGAAAAAAGCAGCCGACAAAATTCAGAAAGAGATTTCTGACGAAGCTCTCAGTGTGCTGACCGCATATACGAGAAACGGACGTGAAGCCGTCAATATGATCCAGATCGCCGCCGGCATGGCGGTGACTGAGGACAGACAAGAAATTACGACAGAAGATATAGAATGGGTTGTTCATTCCAGTCAGCTTACACCTAAAAATGAGCAGAAAATCGCCGATGAACCGCAAGTCGGCATCGTGAACGGACTTGCTGTCTACGGGCCGAACAGCGGCGCATTGCTGGAAATTGAAGTGAATGTCACACCTGCGCAGGACAAAGGAAGCCTGAATATCACGGGAATTGCAGAGGAAGAAAGCATCGGCAGCCAATCGAAGTCGATCCGCCGCAAAAGCATGGCGAAGGGATCTGTGGAAAATGTTCTGACGGTTCTGCGCACAATGGGCATCAAACCTTCAGACTATGACATTCACGTCAATTTTCCGGGCGGAGGCCCGATTGACGGACCTTCAGCAGGTATCGCGATGGCCGCGGGGATTTTTTCCGCGATTCACCGCATCCCGATCGACCATACGGTGGCGATGACGGGAGAAATCAGCCTGACGGGGCTTGTCAAACCGATCGGCGGCGTCATTCCGAAAATTAAAGCCGCAAAACAGGCCGGAGCAAAAACGGTCATTATCCCATATGAAAATCAGCAGTCCATTCTGAAACGAATAGACGGAATCACCATTAAAGCGGTAAAAACGTTCCAGGAAGTGCTTGACGTCATATTGGTTGACCCTCCTTCAGAACAAAAACCGTTTGATATCCAAATGAATAAAGAATCCGTATAAACCCCATTTTTATAATGGGGTTTTTTTATGGAGGACATCTTTTCCTTTTTCAGAACAGAAAGAAAGGGTATACTACGAAGAGACTGTTTTATATACAGGGCAGGCGGATAAGCCGATTTTGCCCGATCCCGGAATTGTACAACGATGAAAAAGTTGTATTATAATGGTTCATACTAAAGTCACGGAGGTGTCAGTCACATGGCAGAAGATACAAAACGCAGCATCCCGCTCCTCCCTTTAAGAGGCTTATTGGTATACCCGACAATGGTTTTACATTTAGATGTAGGCCGTGACAAGTCGGTTCAGGCTCTTGAACAGGCAATGATGCATGATCATATGATTTTTTTAGCCACTCAGCAGGATATTTCGATAGACGAACCGGGTGAAGAGGATATTTTCGCCGTCGGCACTTATACAAAAATTAAACAGATGCTGAAGCTGCCCAACGGTACGATCAGAGTGCTTGTAGAAGGAATTCAGCGGGCGCAGATTCTTGAATACGCCGAGCTCGAAGATTATACTTCGGTCGATATACAGCTGATGCATGAGGATGATTCAAAAGACGTGGAAGACGAAGCGCTTATGCGGACGCTGCTGGACCATTTTGACCAGTACATAAAAATTTCTAAAAAAATCTCCGCAGAAACGTATGCGGCTGTGACTGATATTGAAGAGCCCGGCAGAATGGCGGATATCGTCGCTTCTCATCTCCCGCTGAAATTAAAGGACAAGCAGGACATTTTAGAAACGGCGGATATTAAAGAACGTCTGAATAAGGTCATCCGTTCCATTCATAATGAAAAAGAAGTGCTGGAGATTGAGAAAAAAATCGGTCAGCGCGTCAAACGTTCGATGGAACGCACTCAAAAGGAATACTACTTGCGTGAACAGATGAAAGCCATTCAGAAGGAGCTTGGCGACAAAGAAGGAAAAACCGGCGAAGTTCAGTCGCTCACGGAAAAGATAGAAGAAGCAGGCATGCCTGAGCGTGTCAAAGAAACGGCGCTTAAGGAATTAAGCCGTTACGAAAAAGTGCCGTCAAGCTCAGCGGAAAGCTCTGTTATCCGCAACTATATTGACTGGCTCATCGCCCTTCCGTGGTCGGATGAAACAGAAGATAAACTTGACATTAAAAAAGCCGGGGAAATCTTAGATAAAGAGCATCACGGCTTAGAGAAAGTGAAAGAGCGGATTTTGGAGTATTTGGCCGTGAAACAGCTGACGAAAACGCTGAAAGGGCCGATTCTTTGTCTGGCCGGACCTCCAGGAGTCGGTAAAACATCTCTTGCAAAATCAATCAGTACGAGCATGGGGCGCCGTTTTGTGAGAATTTCACTGGGCGGAGTGCGCGATGAGTCTGAAATCCGCGGGCACCGGCGTACATACGTCGGAGCGATGCCGGGCCGTATTATACAGGGGATGAAAAAAGCCGGTAAACAAAATCCCGTCTTTCTCCTGGATGAGATCGACAAAATGTCGTCTGATTTCAGAGGCGATCCGTCTTCGGCGATGCTTGAGGTGCTGGATCCGGAACAAAACAGCACATTCAGCGACCACTATATTGAAGAGACGTTCGATTTATCGAAAGTGCTGTTTATCGCGACTGCGAATAACCTTGCTTCCATACCGGGACCTCTCAGAGACAGAATGGAGATTATCAGCCTGTCAGGCTACACTGAAAACGAAAAGCTGGAAATCGTGAAGGACCACCTGCTTCCGAAACAAATCAAAGAGCACGGGCTCACAAAGAGCAACCTGCAGATTCGGGACCAGGCGATTACGGACATCATCCGCTACTATACGAGGGAAGCCGGCGTGAGAACGCTTGAACGCCAGATTGCCGCCATTTGCCGAAAGGCTGCGAAAGCCATTGTGTCTGAGGAGAGAAAACGCATTACCGTTACAGAGAAAAATCTGGCCGACTATCTCGGAAAACGGATATTCAGATACGGACAGGCGGAAACCGAAGATCAAATCGGGGTTGTCACGGGGCTCGCGTATACGACGGTCGGCGGAGATACGCTGTCAATCGAAGTGTCATTGTCACCGGGAAAAGGAAAGCTGATTCTGACCGGGAAGCTTGGAGATGTCATGCGGGAATCAGCGCAGGCCGCTTTCAGTTATGTCCGCTCGAAAGCGGAACAGTTCGGAATCGACCCGAAATTCCATGAGAAGTATGACATTCATATTCATGTCCCTGAAGGAGCGGTGCCGAAAGACGGCCCTTCTGCCGGAATTACGATGGCCACGGCGCTCGTTTCAGCATTAACGGACCGTGCGGTAAAACGCGAAGTCGGTATGACGGGAGAAATCACGCTGCGGGGCCGCGTGCTTCCGATCGGCGGACTGAAAGAAAAGGCGCTCGGCGCGCACAGAGCGGGCCTGACTACTATTATTGCGCCTAAAGATAACGAAAAAGATATAGAGGATATTCCAGAAAGCGTCAGAGAGGGACTGAAGTTTATATTCGTTTCTCACCTGGATGACGTTTTGGAACATGCCTTAGTAGGAGAGAAGAAATGAAAGTCACAAAGTCAGAAATCGTGATCAGCGCGGTCAAACCCGAACAGTACCCTGATAGGGGGCTTCCGGAAATCGCGCTGGCGGGAAGATCAAATGTAGGAAAGTCATCTTTTATCAATTCATTAATCAATCGGAAAAACTTGGCCAGAACGTCATCAAAACCGGGGAAAACACAGACCTTAAACTTTTACATCATCAATGATGAATTGCATTTTGTCGACGTTCCCGGGTACGGATTTGCGAAAGTTTCCAAAAGCGAGCGGGAAGCATGGGGGAGAATGATTGAAACCTATATGACGACCCGCGAAGAGCTGAAAGCCTGCGTGCAGATTGTCGACCTCAGGCATGCGCCGTCTGCTGAAGACGTGAACATGTATGAATTCCTGAAGTATTACGGCATTCCTGTCATCGTTATCGCGACAAAAGCGGATAAGATTCCAAAAGGAAAATGGGACAAGCACTTAAAGGTTGTCAAACAGACGCTTGATATGGATCCTGAAGATGAGCTGATTTTATTTTCCTCTGAAACGAAAAAAGGCAAAGATGAAGCCTGGGGAGCCATTAAAAAAATGATCAGCCGGTAATGAAAAACCCAAAACGCAGTGCGTTTTGGGTTTTATCGTATAGTTTTGTTCCGCTTGATAAACAATAATAAAAGGCTGATTCCGATGAAAACATACGGCCAGTATGTTTTGAAGTGTTCCGTCGGAATATGGACGGACTCCAGCCATGCCGTAATTTGTTTAAAGAAGTATAAAAAGAGGGAAAAACCAATCATGGCAACCGCTTCGTATACATATTCTTTTCTGGCTGCCGCAAATAAGGAGAATCCGAAGACGAAGAGAATCATTTCAAAATCTCCCGGCCACCATGAGAGCTCAGGTTTGGCGAAAAAGTGTAAACCTATGCCGAAAAGAAGCATGCCGATCAGGACGTGAGGCCCGGCCGCTTCCTTTTTGCCCTGATACAAGAGCACGGCGCCCAAGAGCATAAGGAGCACCGGCCATTCCCCCTGATTCGCAAACAGGTGAACCTGTCCGCTCTGAAGCCATGCGAATAATGAAGCGGCAAGCATAAGTCCCGGTAATAAAATTGATGTTTTTTTCATCCTGTCACCTACCCGCAGTAAAGGATTTTTAGTATGATGATTAAGTGGAAACGAGCTTTTTATACTATAGCATAACATTTTTGAAATCTGTTCACATTTTCCCGAAGAAACTATGTTATAATTATTATAAATAATAAATTCTATGTTAGAATAATTATAAATAAATTGCGATGTACGGGGGTGCATGAAAGCGATGCATATTCTTGTTGTGGGAGTAGATTATAAATCCGCCCCTATTGAAATACGCGAAAAAATAAGTTTTCAGCCGGATGAGCTTGCAGAAGCGATGCTCCGTTTAAAAGAAGAAAAAAGCGTTCTTGAAAACATTATCGTGTCAACCTGCAACCGCACCGAAATATATGCGGTGGTCGACCAGCTTCATACCGGCCGTTATTATATAAAGACATTTTTATCCGAATGGTTCTCGCTGCCGAAAGAAGAGCTGTCTCCGTTTCTGAAATTTTATGAGAGCGACGCGGCGATCGAGCATTTATTCCGTGTGGCGTGCGGCTTGGATTCCATGGTCATCGGAGAAACGCAAATACTCGGCCAGGTCCGCTCGAGCTTTAAAACGGCGCAGGCAGAAAAGACGATCGGCACCATTTTCAATGAGCTGTTTAAACAGGCGGTGACCGTCGGCAAACGCACGCATGCCGAAACCGATATCGGCGCCAATGCCGTTTCCGTCAGTTACGCCGCCGTTGAACTCGCGAAAAAAATCTTCGGCTCATTGTCAAATAAGCACATTTTGATTCTCGGTGCGGGAAAAATGGGCGAGCTCGCCGCAGAAAACCTGCACGGTCAGGGCATCGGCAAAGTAACGGTCATCAACAGAACGTTTTTGAAGGCAAAAGCGCTTGCTGACCGTTTCTCCGGAGAAGCGCGCAGCTTAAACCAGCTTGAACATGCACTTGCTGAAGCTGATATTTTAATCAGTTCGACAGGCGCAAGTGATTTCGTCGTGTCCAAAGAAATGATGGAGAGAGCGGGCAGACAGCGGAAAGGCCGTCCGTTATTTATGGTGGATATCGCTGTGCCGCGAGACCTCGATCCGGCGCTTAACGATCTTGAAGGTGTTTTTCTGTACGATATTGATGACCTTGAAGGAATCGTTGAAGCTAACTTACAAGAACGCCGTGAAACCGCTGAAAAAGTCGAGCTGTTTATTGAAGCGGCAATTGTTGAGTTTAAGCAGTGGCTTAATACGCTCGGCGTCGTGCCGGTCATTTCGGCGCTGCGTGAAAAGGCGCTGTCCATCCAGTCCGATACGATGCAGAGCATTGAGCGCAAGCTGCCTCATCTGACGGTAAGAGAGAAAAAACTTCTCAGCAAACATACGAAAAGCATCATTAACCAAATGCTGCGCGATCCGATTCTGAAAGCGAAAGAGCTTGCGGCTGAAGCGGATTCAGATGAAAAGCTGAAGCTGTTTATGCAGATATTCGATATTGAGGAAGAGGCCGGCCGCCAGCTGGACAAAAGCCTGGATAACCGCCAGACGGTTCATTCGTTTCAAAAGGCAGAAGCAAAAACGGGCTTACGTCCGCTTGTAAGTGAGTGAGGGCTGTATGATTGATACAGCAATGGCAAGACTTAATGAAGCGACAATTGTTATTTATGCAGTAAGCGTCCTTTTTTACTTTATAGATTTTCTTCAACACAACCGGAAGGCTGGGAAAATGGCCTTCTGGTTGCTTTCTATTGTCTGGACTCTGCAAACCGTCTATCTTTCTTATTTCATGTGGCAGACGGGCAGATTTCCGGTCTTGAATATTACAGAGGCCCTTTACTTTTATGCGTGGGTGCTTGTCACGCTCTCACTTGTGGTCACGCAGATTCTGCGCGTTGATTTTATCGTATTTTTCACGAATGTCATCGGTTTCTCGATGATTGCGATCCATACGTTTTCACCGACGGATCAGCATTCGGCCGCTTTTTCCGGCCAGCTGGTCTCAGAGCTTTTGGTCATTCATATTACAATGGCGATTCTGTCTTACGGCGCTTTTTCCCTTTCTTTTGTCTTTTCGCTTCTTTATCAGTTTCAATATTCTTTATTAAAGAAGAAAAAGTGGGGAAAATGGCTGTTGAGAATTGAAGATTTGTCAAAACTTGATTATATGGCTTACGTTTTAAATGTCATCGGGGTTCCGATGCTGCTGTTGAGCCTGATATTAGGCGTGATCTGGGCGTATGTGTCGCTGGAAACGCTGTACTGGTTTGATTCAAAAGTGCTCGGTTCGTTTATTGTGCTGCTTTTATACAGCTACTATTTATATATCAGAATGATTAAGGAACTGCAGGGAAAAGTGGCGGCGTTATGGAATTCAGCATGTTTTCTCGTGCTGATGATTAATTACTTCCTGCTCGGAAGCCTGTCGCAATTCCATTGGTTCAGTTAACGCACGCGCCCAAACAGATTCGGGAGGAAAGAAAATGAGAACGATTAAGGTAGGTTCCAGACGGAGCAAACTGGCTATGACCCAGACAAAATGGGTGATTAACAAACTGAAGGAATTGAACCCTTCCTATAACTTTGAAATCCGGGAGATTGTCACAAAAGGCGACCGCATCCTTGATGTTACACTGTCAAAAGTGGGCGGCAAAGGTTTGTTTGTCAAAGAGATTGAACAGGCGCTGCTGCATCAGGAGATTGATATGGCGGTTCACAGCATGAAAGACATGCCCGCCGTTTTGCCTGAGGGTCTTGTCATAGGCTGCATACCGAAACGTGAGGATCCGCGTGATGCGCTGATTTCAAAGGGGCATCAAAAGCTGGACGGCATAAAAGAAGGGGGCATCATCGGCACCAGCAGTTTAAGAAGAAGCGCCCAGATTCTTGCTGAACGCCCTGATCTTACAATTAAGTGGATCAGAGGCAATATCGATACGAGACTTCAAAAGCTTGAAACGGAAGATTACGATGCTATTATTTTAGCGGCTGCGGGACTTTCGAGAATGGGCTGGAAAGATGATGTCGTATCTGAATTTCTCGAACCGGACCGCTGTCTGCCTGCGGTCGGCCAAGGCGCTCTTGCCATTGAATGCAGAGAGTCGGATGAGGAGCTTTTGAAGCTGTTTGCGCAATTTACCGATGAGTATACGCAGCGCACGGTGGCAGCCGAACGGGCTTTCTTACACGCGATGGAAGGCGGCTGCCAAGTGCCGATAGCCGGGTATGCGTCCGTCAATGACCGGGATGAGGTTGAATTGGTCGGTCTTGTCGCGTCTCCGGACGGAAAGACGATTTATAAAGAAACAGCGGCGGGACATGATCCGGAAGAAATCGGGAAACGCTGTGCGGCGATGATGTCTGAAAAAGGAGCCAAAGCATTAATCGACAGCGTGAAACAGGAGCTCGATCAGGATGGCAAATGACCTTCCTTTACAAGGAAAGACCGTGCTTGTCACCCGGAACAAAAGACAGGCCGCACCGTTCCGAAAAAAAGTGGAGGCGCTCGGCGGAACGGCTGTTTCCGCTTCGCTGATCGCTTTTCAGGAAGCGCTCCCGGATGAATGTGCGGACAGTCTCCGGGAAGACCTTTCTGAGCCGGGATGGCTTGTGTTTACAAGCGTAAACGGTGTCCGGTTCTTTTTTTCCTATCTTGATCGGCACGGTCTTGCGCTTTCGGGACGGAAAAAAATCGCAGCCGTCGGTGAAAAGACTGCGCGCGCCCTGAAAGAGCGGGGAGCCCGGACGGATGCGATGCCTGACGAGTATGTGGCGGAATGTCTGGCTGATACTTTAAAACGGCACGCATCAGCTGCCGAACCCATTTCAGTGATAAAGGGCAATTTATCACGCGATGTCATAAAAGCGGAGCTTGAGCCGCTTGGCTATCAAATAAGGGAATGGGTGTTATACAATACCATTCAGGATGAAAAAGGCATGGACGAGCTGAGACGGGCTGCATCCCGCTCTCATTTTGATTTTATTACGTTTACCAGCTCATCGGCGGTGCATACGTTTATGCACGCGGTCGGAGACGGAGAAAAAGCGTGGGAAAACAGCGGTGCGAGCTATATCAGCATCGGCCCTTTGACAGAGAAAGCGCTCTTGGAATACGGGATCTCATCCCATGTGCCTGACATCTATACGATTGAAGGCATGCTGGACGTCATGTGCAGCATGTCGGGAAAGGATTGATAATGATGAATCAAACATTTAACAGACACCGCCGTTTGCGCGCGAACGCTGCGATGAGAGATTTAGTAAAAGAAACACGTCTTCACCCCTCAGATTTTATTTACCCGTTATTTGTCGTTGAAGGACTCGAAGGAAAAAAAGAAGTTCCTTCCATGCCGGGGGTTTATCATGTATCACTCGATTTGTTAAAGGATGAAATGTCTGAGCTGATATCGCTCGGCATTAAGTCAGTCATCGTTTTCGGCGTGCCGGAAGAAAAAGACGCCTGCGGAACCCAGGCTTTTCACGATCACGGCATTGTGCAGAAAGGGATTGCTGAAATTAAAAAGCATTATCCTGAAATGATCGTAATCGCTGATACGTGTCTCTGTGAATACACGGATCACGGCCATTGCGGCGTCGTGAAAGACGGAGAAATCCTCAATGACGAGTCGCTTGAACTGCTGGCGCAGACAGCCGTCAGCCAGGCCAAAGCAGGCGCTGACATCATCGCTCCTTCAAATATGATGGACGGTTTTGTCACAGTGATCAGAGAAGCGCTCGACAAAGAAGGATTCACGAATATTCCGATCATGTCTTATGCCGTGAAATATTCAAGTGAATTTTACGGTCCGTTCCGCGACGCGGCTGACAGCACGCCGCAGTTCGGAGACCGAAAAACATATCAGATGGATCCGGCCAACCGCTTGGAAGCGCTCCGTGAGGCTGAATCAGACGCGGCAGAAGGCGCTGACTTTTTAATCGTCAAACCGTCTATGTCATACTTAGATATTATGCGTGATGTGAAAAACCGCCATCACCTGCCGCTGGTCGCATATAATGTGAGCGGGGAGTATTCCATGGTGAAAGCGGCAGCCCAAAACGGCTGGATTAAAGAAAAAGAAATGGTGCTGGAAATTTTAACGAGCATGAAACGTGCAGGAGCCGATCTGATTATGACGTATCATGCAAAAGACGCAGCAAAATGGCTTGCTGAGTAACGATTTCATTTGACGGGAGCTGAGGCAGATGAGAAGCTATGAAAAATCAAAAGCCGCTTTTAAAGAAGCGCAGAAACTGATGCCGGGCGGAGTGAACAGCCCGGTGCGCGCGTTTAAATCAGTTGATATGGACCCGATCTTTATGCAGCGCGGAAAAGGATCGAAAATTTTTGATATTGACGGCAATGAATATATCGACTACGTCCTGAGCTGGGGGCCGCTCATTTTGGGCCACACAAATGACCGGGTCGTTGAAAGCCTGAAAAAAGTAGCCGAGAACGGGACAAGTTTCGGGGCATCTACTGAGGTGGAAAACGAACTGGCCAAATTGGTCATTGACCGTGTGCCGTCTGTTGAAATCGTGCGGATGGTCAGCTCCGGCACAGAGGCGACAATGAGCGCCCTGCGTCTGGCAAGAGGATATACCGGCCGCAACAAAATTTTGAAATTCGAAGGCTGTTACCACGGCCATGGCGATTCGCTGCTGATCAAAGCGGGATCCGGAGTGGCGACACTCGGCCTGCCGGACAGCCCGGGCGTGCCGGAAGGAATAGCAATGAATACGATTACCGTTCCATACAACGACTTGGAAAGCGTTGCACTCGCATTCCGGGAGTACGGTGAAGATATTGCCGGGGTCATTGTTGAACCGGTAGCAGGCAATATGGGCGTTGTTCCGCCGCAGGAAGGCTTTTTACAAGGACTTCGCGACATTACGGAACAGTATGGCGCGCTGCTCATTTTTGACGAGGTCATGACCGGTTTTCGCGTGGATTATAACTGTGCGCAAGGGTATTTCGGCGTGACGCCTGACTTAACGTGTCTCGGCAAAGTCATCGGCGGCGGTCTTCCTGTCGGTGCGTATGGCGGAAAAGCTGACATTATGGAACGAATCGCGCCGAGCGGTCCGATCTACCAGGCGGGAACATTGTCAGGAAATCCGCTTGCCATGACAGCGGGACTTGAGACGCTACAGCAGCTCACACCTGAATCTTACCAAGAATTTGTGAAAAAAGGCGATATGCTTGAAGAAGGCATTTCAAAAGCAGCTGCAGCACATGGCATTCCGCACACGTTTAACCGGGCGGGTTCCATGATCGGCTTCTTTTTCACAAATGAGCCTGTCATTAACTATGAAGCAGCCAAATCTTCTGATTTAAAGCTGTTCGCCAAATATTATAAAGGGATGGCCGACGCAGGCGTATTTCTGCCGCCGTCTCAATTTGAAGGATTGTTTCTCTCCACTGCGCATACAATGGAGGATATTGAAAAAACCATTCAAGCCGCTGAGAAAGTGTTCCAGGCGATCAGCCGCTGATAACGAAAAGCCGATGCAAGCAAGACTTGTATCGGCTTTTTTCAATGCCTCCATTATCATATTTTCCCGGATTGCGGCATACACCTTTAGTGACATCTAATTGTATGGATTAGATGAAAGGAGGATATGAACTTGCCGCATAATCACCGATTGCAATTTTCTGTTGAAGAATCAATCTGTTTCCAAAAAGGACAGGAAGTTTCTGAATTACTTTCGATTTCATTAGACCCTGACATCAGGGTGCAGGAAGTAAATGATTATGTCTCAATTAAAGGATCATTAGAACTTACTGGCGAGTACAACATAGATCACAGCAGTCATTTTGAAGAGCTTGATAGGGAGCTGAGGCATGTAGAGGAAGTGAGGGCGAGGGAGGATGGCACGGCCGAGCTCATTCATTGTTTCCCGGTGGACATCACGATTCCGAAAAATAAAGTGAGCCACCTCAATGATGTTTTCGTATTTATTGATGCCTTTGATTATCAGCTGACGGATTCAAGGATCTTAACCATTCAAGCTGATTTGGCAATTGAAGGGCTGCTTGAGGAATCCGAGCCAAAAGAGCCGGAGATCCCTTTGTACGTGGCGCCTGAATTTGCCAGAGAAGAAATGATCAATCTTGCCGGACATTATTCTGAGGACGAAAACGAACCAGAATTAATGATACGCCATGAGCCTGAAATACCTTTGACTGTATCAGAAGAAGCAGCACAAGAAACCGAGAAGAACGAGGAAGAAACTCCGCCTTTACTCAGGCAGGAGGAAGAAGAGCCGGAGACTGCTCCGATTCTGAGGGAACGGGAAGAAGAAGAGCAGGAAGCAGCCCCGATTCTGAGAGAGCGGGAAGAAGAAGAGCAGGAAGCAGCCCCGATTCTGAGGGAGCGGGAAGAAGAAGAGCAGGAAACTGCCCCGATTCTGAGGGAACACAAAGAAGAAGAGCATGAGACTGCCCCGATTCTGAGGGAGCAGGAAGAAGAAGAGCATGAGACTGCCCCGATTCTGAGGGAGCAAGAAGAAGAAGAGCATGAGACTGCCCCGATTCTGAGGGAGCGGGAAGAAGAAGAGCATGAGACTGCCCCGATTCTGAGGGAGCAGGAAGAGGTGCCGAAACCTGTTTCCTTTACTGAGCCTCCTCCTCCCGTTTCCTTTCAACACGAAGAAGAGCCGGAAGAAGCTGAGGAGCCTGCAATCATGTCGGCTGTGAGGAATGAACCTGTATTTGAGGATGATTCAGCAGAAGTGCAGGAAGAGCCAAAAGATGATAACGAGCCGGTTTTCCCTGCGTTCACTCTGACTCCGCATGCGGAAAAACCAAAAATTGCGGAACAGCCCTTCCTTCAAAAAGAAGAGCAGCCAGAGGCCGAGCCGCTTCTCCGTCAGAGCGATCATGAGGCGGCAGAAGACGAAGATGAGCCTGCGGTTTTTCAAGAAGAGCAGGCGCCCGTTTATCGCGAGTTCGTTCCGGAACAGCAGGAAGAGGAGTTTTACAGCGCTCCTAAGCTGCTTGAAGAAGAGGCTCATGATGAAGAAGGGTTTGAAATTGAGGTAAGGAAGATGGCGCAGCCGGAGGAGGAAACCGGGAAGCCTCTCGATTTGTCTTTTCAGTTTTCCAAACTGCCGCCTGAGGAGCCGGCGCAAGCTGAACCGCCTGAGCCGCTTAAGTCTGAAAGAAAGAATGAAGAAGCGGCACCGGGAACCGAGCAGAAGGAAAATGACAACTCTCATTACTTGACAAAATTATTTACAAGGGAAGAAGAAAAGTTTTCAAGAATGAAAATTTGTATCGTACAGCAGCAAGATACTATCGACCGGGTGTGTGAACGATATGACATAACATCCCAGCAGCTCATCAGAACGAATGCTTTATCGTTTGATGACGAGCTTGAAGAAGGTCAGCTTCTGTATATACCTGAATATAATAACAGCCATGCGTAAGCACAAAGAGGCCGTAAAAATGTGGTGAATGGAATGGAAGCAGTCCAATCAGTGCTTCAGGAATACGGGCTGGCGGCAGAGTATATTGAGCCTGTCAGCCCGCATGTTTGGAAGGTCTACTCAAACTACGGCATTTTTGCTTTGAAACAGCTCAAGCCGGCCCGCAGCAGTGAATTTACGGATCTTATGATTGAGATTGAGGAGAAAGGCTACCGTTCGTTTGTGCCGATCTGCCGCACGTATGCCGGCGATTTTTTTGCGGGAAGACAGACGGAGAATTCTTATTATTTAATGCCTTGGCTTCAGTACGATCAGGAAGAAGAACGGGATCAAAAACATGTTTACCTTTTTAAAGAGGTCGCGAAGCTCCACTCCGCGACTGTGCGGGACATCCAAATCCGGACTGAAGATATCAGCGGCTTTTATGAAGTAACGAAAAGAGATTGGGAAAATGATAAGCTTGTCTATGAACAATTCGCCGACCGGGCGGAAAAAGAGTGGTACCTTTCACCTTTTGAACTGCAGGCTGTTACGTATCTTACAGAAACGGTTTCCGCCGTCAATTTTGCTCTGGAACGTCTGGAAGAATGGTTTGACGCGGCAAAGGATCATGACAAGACGAGAGCGGTGATCAACCACGGCAGCTTATCGAGCCGCCACTTTCTGTATAATGATGCGGGATCGGGCTTTTTCACGAATTTCGAGAAAGCTGCGCTGGGCCCTCCGCAAAACGACCTGCTCGGCTTTTACTCCAGAATGTTCAGAAGCTATCCGAAAGCATGCCCGGAGTGTCTGGACTGGTTTTATACGTATCACAAATCATTCCCGCTCCGTGAAGCGGAAATCAGCCTGTTTCTCAGCTATATGGCTTATCCGTCCGCCATGTACAAAGTGCTGAAACGGTATCAGACCGGCCAAAGGGGCTCTGAAAAAGAAGAGTGCACGCAATTATTAAGAGCGTTTTGGCAGATGAAAAATGTTGAGCCTTTTCTCATGAAGGTTCATCAGATTGAGCGGGAGAAAAAAATAAAAGCGGAAAACGAGTCCTCTTCATAACGGGACTCGTTTTTTTATATCCATTCCAAATGCAGGGCGCACGCTAAAAACAGCAGGATGGCAAGCAGCAGGACATCAAAAGTCGTCGGAAAGAAAATCGTCCTGATCCCCTGAAAGATCGTAATCGGGATAATGACTTGCACGGATACAAGGCGGACCTGTCTGGCCCACTGGGGGAGCGAATAAGAATTGAATTTTTTTCTCACGGGCAATTCCTCCTCACATTCGCCTTTCTATGTATCGTATGTAAGGGAAAGGGCGGGGTGCATGCCCATTTATGTATGACGGCAGCGGTTTTTGGAAAAGATGATTGACGAATCAAAAACACTTTTACTATAATAAAGAACATAATAAATAAGATCATGAGCTGATATAAATACACCTGCTTTGAACGGGAAGAGTACAAGAAAGACGCATGAAGAGAGAGAAGCTACTGTGCTGAAAGGCTTCTTATGCCGTCTCATTGGAAGGTCGCCCGGGAGCATAATTTCTTGAACATACAGTAGAGAAATTCGGGCCGCACCCGTTATCCGTTTAAGTGCATGAACAAATCTGTTCATGAAAAAAGGTGGTACCGCGAAAGAGCTTTTCGTCCTTTATCAGGATGAAGGCTCTTTTTTAGTTGCTCAGCCATTTCTAAACATGCTGGAGGGTTATCATGGATACAAATGAACAAACAATGCCGACAAAATATGATCCATCTGCGATTGAAAAAGGCCGCTATGATTTTTGGCTGAAAGGAAAATATTTTGAAGCGGGCGGCGATCAAACGAAACAGCCGTATTCTGTCGTCATTCCGCCGCCGAACGTGACGGGCAGGCTGCACCTCGGACATGCGTGGGATACGACGCTGCAAGATATCGTTACGCGTATGAAACGCATGCAGGGCTATGACGTGCTCTGGCTTCCGGGCATGGACCACGCCGGCATCGCCACTCAGGCAAAAGTCGAAGCGAAACTCCGTGAACAGGGCACAAGCCGTTATGACCTCGGCCGTGAAAAGTTTTTAGAAGAAACGTGGAAGTGGAAAGAAGAGTATGCTGATTTCATCCGCAGCCAATGGGCCAAGATGGGACTCGGACTCGATTATTCGCGCGAACGTTTCACTCTTGATGAAGGGCTGAATAAAGCCGTGCGGGAAGTATTCGTCAAGCTGTACGAGAAAGGCTTGATTTACAGAGGCGAATATATCATCAACTGGGACCCTGCCACAAAAACGGCTTTATCCGATATTGAAGTGATTTACAAAGACGTACAGGGCGCGTTTTATCATTTGCGCTACCCGTTAGCAGACGGTTCAGGCTCAATTGAAATCGCGACCACCCGTCCGGAAACGATGCTTGGCGACACGGCTGTCGCGGTTCATCCTGAAGATGAGCGCTACAAGCACTTAATCGGCAAAACGGTGATTCTGCCGATTACAAACCGCGAAATTCCGATCGTCGGCGATGATTATGTTGATATGGAATTCGGATCAGGCGCCGTTAAAATCACGCCTGCCCATGACCCGAATGACTTTGAACTCGGAAACCGCCACAATTTAGAGCGGATTCTCGTCATGAATGAAGACGGAACAATGAATGAAAAAGCGCTGCAATATAACGGCATGGACCGGTTTGAATGCCGCAAAAAACTCGTCAAAGATCTTCAGGAATCCGGCGTTCTCTTTAAAATCGAAGACCATATGCATTCTGTCGGCCACAGTGAAAGAAGCGGCGCCGTTGTTGAGCCGTACCTGTCCACACAATGGTTTGTCAAAATGCAGCCGCTGGCCGATGCTGCGGTTGACCTTCAGTCAAAAGAAGAGAAAGTTCACTTCGTTCCTGACCGGTTCGAGAAAACGTACCTGCACTGGATGGAAAATATCCGTGATTGGTGTATTTCCCGTCAGCTGTGGTGGGGCCACCGCATCCCGGCTTGGTATCATAAAGAAACAAAAGAAGTGTACGTCGGCCTTGAGGCGCCTGAGGACAGTGAAAATTGGGAACAGGATTCAGACGTGCTTGATACATGGTTCAGCTCCGCGCTTTGGCCGTTTTCTACAATGGGCTGGCCTGATGAAAACGCTGAAGACTTTAAGCGGTATTACTCAACCGATGTTCTTGTAACGGGATATGACATCATTTTCTTCTGGGTATCCCGGATGATTTTCCAAGGTCTTGAGTTTACCGGCGAGCGTCCGTTCAAAGACGTGCTGATTCACGGCTTAATCCGTGACGAGCAGGGCAGAAAAATGAGTAAATCCCTTGGGAACGGCGTGGACCCGATGGATGTCATCGACAAGTACGGAGCGGATTCCCTGCGCTATTTCCTGGCAACCGGAAGTTCACCGGGACAGGATCTCCGTTTCAGCTATGAAAAAGTGGAATCCACATGGAATTTCGCAAATAAAATTTGGAACGCCTCCCGTTTTGCATTAATGAACATGGACGGCATGACGTATGACGAGCTTGATCTGTCCGGTGAAAAATCAGTTGCTGATAAGTGGATCCTCACAAGACTGAATGAAACGATAGAAGACGTAACACAGCTTGCGGATCGTTATGAATTCGGTGAAGTCGGACGCCACCTGTACAACTTTATCTGGGACGATGTGTGCGACTGGTATATCGAAATGGCGAAGCTTCCGCTGTACGGGGAAGATGAAGCGGCGAAGAAAACAACCCGTTCTGTTCTGGCATACGTGCTTGACCAGACGATGCGTCTTCTTCACCCGTTTATGCCATTCTTAACGGAAGAAATCTGGCAGCACCTTCCTCATGAAGGCGAGTCAATCACGATCAGCTCTTGGCCGGTTCCGGTGCCGGAACATACGGATAAAGAGGCAGCGGCGGATATGAAACTGCTCGTCGAATTAATCCGTTCTGTCCGCAATATCCGGAGCGAAGTCAACACGCCGATGAGCAAGCAGGTTGAGCTTTACATTAAAACATCTACGGAAGACATTGCCGGCCGCCTTGAGAAGAACCGTTCTTACGTTGAACGCTTTACGAATCCGAGCACGCTGAAAATCGGGACGGATATCACTGCGGCAGACAAAGCGATGACAGCGGTCGTCACCGGAGCGGAAGTCATTCTGCCGCTTGAAGGGCTGATTAACATTGATGAGGAGATCGCCCGTCTGCAAAAAGAATTCGACAAGCTGACAAAAGAAGTCGAACGCGTTCAGAAAAAACTCGGCAACGAAGGATTCATTAAAAAAGCTCCTGAACATGTCATTGAAGAAGAACGCGGAAAAGAGAAAGACTACACGGCAAAACGCGAAGCTGTCCGGCAGCGGATTGCAGAGCTGAAAGGCTGATAAAACAGCGGGGCGGTTTCCTAAGAAACCGCCTTGTCGTATAAAAGAGGGGATTTCATTGTTTAATACGTACAAAGAAGCGATCAGCTGGATTCACGGCAGACTCAAGTTCGGCGTTAAGCCGGGCCTTCTCCGTATGGAAAAGCTGATGGAAAAACTGGAACACCCGGAAAAGAACATTCGCGCCATTCATGTGGCGGGCACAAACGGCAAAGGATCGACCGTCGCTTTTATCCGTTCCGTGCTTCAAGAAGCCGGTTATACGGTCGGCACGTTCACATCGCCTTACATTATTACGTTTAATGAGCGTATCAGCGTCAACGGCACGCCGATTTCTGATGAGGAATGGAGAACGCTCGTTAATGACATAAAACCGATAGTCGATGAGCTTGATAAGACCGATGCCGGAACGGTGACAGAATTTGAAATCATTACAGCGTGTGCATTTTTATATTTTGCGAAACGGGCTGATATCGATTTTGTCATTTTTGAAGCGGGGCTCGGCGGCACATTTGATTCAACCAATATTGTGAAACCGCTTCTGTCCGTCATTACAAGTATCGGACATGACCATATGGCCATTTTAGGCAATACCATCGAGGAGATCGCCGGGCAGAAAGCCGGTATCATTAAAAATTCCATTCCGGTCATTACGGGCGTCAATCAGCCGGAAGCACTCGGCGTTATTGAAGCGGAAGCCGAAAAAAAGCAGGCTCCGTATCAGTCACTGTATAAAACGTGCAGACTGTTTAATGAAGCGGCGCTTCCGTCCGGTGAAAGCTTTTCGCTGGAAACGGAAACGAAATGCTATGAAAACATTCAAACGTCGCTGATCGGCATTCACCAAAGGCAGAATGCGGCATTGGCGATATTGGCCGCTGAATGGATGAATCGTCTGGGAGCCGCAGTCATTTCTGAAGAAGCAATGCGAAACGGTCTGGAAAAAGCTTCATGGCCGGGCCGGTTTGAACGTCTTCAAAGCCGCCCTTTAGTGTTTGCGGACGGCGCGCATAACGAAGAGGGCGTTGAAACGCTGACAGAAACGATCAGGCAGCGCTTTTCCGATAAAAACGTTCATGTCGTATTCAGCGCATTAAAAGACAAACCGTATCAGGAAATGATTAAAAAGCTTGAAACCGAAGCGGACTCTATTCACTTTGTATCATTTGACTTTCCGCGTGCTTCAAGCGCCGAAGCCCTTTACAATGCAAGCAGTCTTGCGGCTAAGAGCTTCGATGAGAACCCAGACAGTGTGAAAGAATGGATAGAACAAAAAGACGGGGCGGATGATGTCATCATCATTACCGGCTCCTTATATTTTATTTCAGAAATGAGAAAGCGGCTTATCTGACAGCCCCTCGGATGCCCGGCAGACCCTTTTCCGGTTTTGCCGGGTGTTTTTATGCTGAAAATATATTTTCAGCCATTTCAGTCATGGTGTTTTTCTTTGCTATAATCTGAGCCAGATTGATAGTAAAGGTGTGGTCTGAGTGCTTTTGTTTCTGTTTTTTCTCGGCTTGATTTTCGGTTCTTTTTTTTATACAGCAGCGTGCCGTATCCCGCTTCGAATCTCGGTTATTTCGCCGCGTTCAGCCTGTTCGTTTTGCCGCTTGCCGCTCTCCTGGGGGGAGCTTGTGCCCGTCGTTTCCTATATTCTGCAAAGAGGCAGATGCAGAAACTGCCGTGCGAAGCTGTCGGTTATGTATCCGGCGGCGGAATGCTGGACGGCGTGTTTATTCACGGCTGCAGGCATTCATTTCGGTTTCTCAAAAGAACTGTTAGTCGCGCTGTTATTTCTGTCTCTGCTCATGATTGTTACCGTGACGGATCTGCAATATATGCTGATTCCTGACAAGGTTCTGCTGTTTTTTCTTCCGCTTTTCATTGCCGGCCGTATGTTTTCTCCGCTGGATACATGGTATGCAGGGTTTGCCGGAGCCGTTTGCGGATTTTTTCTGCTTGTTTTTATCATGTTTGTCAGTAAAGGAGGCATCGGCGCAGGTGATGTGAAACTGTTTGGGGTGATCGGCCTGCCGCTCGGCGTGAAGCTCGTGCTCATTGCATTCTTTCTTTCCGTTATGATCGGAACCGTATACGGTATGTGCGCCGCAGCCCGGGGCAGGCTTGGTAAAAAGCAGCCATTTCCGTTTGCGCCGGCCATCTCAGCCGGGAGCGCTTTGAGTTATTTATACGGAGAAGAGCTGTTTTCGTTTTACATCAAGCTCGCTTCAGGCGGAGCTTAAAAAATTTGGCGAACGTTTTTTGGACAAGACGACAAAAGTCTTGTTCTTTTTTTTTTCGCCTATGCTAAAGTGTGAACCATGATCAGTTCAAGGTACGGCCAAGACGAATGCAAGGGGGAAGAGACGTTGAAAAAAAGGAAGAGCAAAAAGCACAGCAAAGCAAAAAACAATGCCCTTAAAGTAACCATTAACGGACAAGAAGAAACGATGTATGGACAAGAAGATGTGAAAGAAGGCGGGGAGAAAACCGTCACATTTTCAAATTGGGAGGAAACAAAAAAGGCGGAGCAGGAGACCGCCGCATCCCATGAAGATCCGAAAGAAGAAGATTTCAATTGGGATCATGAGAAGAATTCTAAGGTATTTGAAGATGACCCGAAAGTCGTTCCGCCATACCAGAAGAAAAAAACAGGCCCTCATTTTCCGAAAAAAAAGCAGCCGTCTTCTCCAGTTAAAAAAGCGGTCACGACAATTGCCGTTGCGGCTGTTTTAGGCACCGGGCTCGGCCTTGTCGCCTTAAATATGTCGGGAAGTAAAGAAGCCTCCGCTCCGACATCAGCTGACAAAGGTTCACAAGGGCAGACGGCGAAAGCGGGAGATGTTTCTAAAGACAAATCTGAAACAGCCGGCACAGGAGATGCGGAATCTTCAGAGGGAAACTATAAAACATATGCGGTGCAGGCCGGAAAATTTTCATCAGAAAAAGGAGCGCAAACGCTTGTTGACCAGCTGACTGAAAAAGGATACTCGGCCGTCTCACTGGCAAAAGAAGACGGATACACATACGTGATCGCCGGGCTTGCAGCGGAAAAAAGCTTATCACAGCAATTGGGTCAGACACTGATAGACCATGATTTTGAGGCTTGGGGCGGAAAAGAGCTCAGCTTCGCTGTCGATTCAGGACTGGAAAACTCTTTTAAACAAGCATCTGAGCTCTCCGCCAAAGCGATTACCGGCAAAGATCTTTCAAAAACGGAAGTGGCTGAAGCGGCAAAAGCGGCATCCAGCGCAGACGCCGCTGACAAAAAGCAGAAAGAGGCCGTGCTTCAAGCGCTGAAAGAACTGGAAACGTCGGGTTCGGAATCCGGCTGGAAAGCCCAAAAAGAGCTTTTAAGTGTTGTAAAATAGTATCTCATTTCCCGTCATCCGGCGGGATTTTTTATTTTGTCATCAAAAAGTTATTTTTCTGAAATTGTGGTTGCCCGTTTGATTTGGTAGGATAGACAAGTATCTTTTTTTCTTAAGCAAACCCTGAAAGGATGACAATCATGACAAAACGCTTAATACTCGCATCACAATCTCCGCGAAGAAAAGAACTCCTTAATCTTCTTCAGATTCCTTACAGCATTATTGCAAGCCGCACAGAAGAAAAATTAAATCGAAACCTTTCGCCGGAAGAAAACGTCCAATGTTTGGCCGAGCAAAAAGCCGGTGCTGTATTGGCCGAAAATCCCGATGCAGTCGTTATCGGGGCTGACACGATGGTGTGCATAGACGGCGAATGCCTCGGCAAACCGCATGACAGAGAAGAAGCGGCACACATGCTGCGGAGGCTTTCCGGCCGAAGCCATCAAGTCATTACGGCGGTCAGCATTCAGACGCATGACCGGAAAGAAACGTTCTGTGACACGACGGAAGTGACGTTTTGGCCGCTCAGTGAAGACGACATACAGCTCTACATTGAAACAAAAGAACCGATGGATAAAGCAGGTGCATACGGCATCCAAGGAAAAGGCGCGCTTTTAGTGAAAAAAATAGACGGTGATTTTTATTCTGTCGTCGGGCTTCCTGTCGCTAAAACAATGAGAGCCTTGAAAGAATTTAATATAAAAGCTTGATGTTCAAACCGGGAAGGGGAACAAGGAGGGGTTGATCATCCGTGATCTGCCGTTAAAATTAAGAGATTTCCCCGAAAAAGAAAAACCGAGAGAGCGGCTTCTGCACTTCGGAGCCGAACATCTCTCTAACAATGAATTGCTCGCCATCCTGCTGCGGACGGGAACGAAACATGAGTCCGTCATGAACCTCGCTCACCGGCTGCTGCGGACGTTTGACGGGCTGCGACTGTTAAAAGGCGCCTCTGCCCAGGAGCTTTCCAGCATTCCGGGAATCGGCACGGTGAAAGCCGTTCAGATTCTTGCCGCAATTGAGCTGGGGAGCCGCATTCATAAGACATCCGCCGGGGAGCATTGCGTCATCCGCTCTCCGGAAGACGGGGCGAAGTATGTGATGGAGGATATGCGCTTTTTATCCCAGGAGCATTTTGTCTGTTTATATTTAAATACCAAAAATCAAGTCATTCATAAACGCACCGTTTTTATCGGAAGTCTGAATTCATCTATTGTCCACCCGCGGGAGGTGTTTAAAGAAGCTTTCAAACGATCCGCCGCGTCCTTCATTTGCGTTCACAATCATCCTTCAGGAGATCCTACACCGAGCAGGGAAGATATAGAGGTAACCAGGCGGCTTTTTGAGTGCGGAAATTTAATCGGCATCGAGCTGCTGGATCATTTGGTCATTGGTGACAAAAAATTTGTGAGTTTAAAGGAAAAAGGATATTTGTAACACTTTTTTTTTCGTTGATTTAAGATATAATAGATTTTATGAGTTTTTCCCTTTAGGGTATTTTTGCTTTAAGAAAGGAAGATACATACATATGTTCGGAATTGGTACAAGAGACCTTGGTATAGATTTGGGAACCGCGAATACGCTTGTGTTTGTTAAAGGTAAAGGAATCGTAGTGAGAGAGCCGTCTGTCGTTGCTCTGCAAACGGATACGAAGTCCATCGTTGCGGTCGGTAACGATGCGAAAAACATGATCGGAAGAACTCCGGGCAACGTGGTTGCGCTCCGTCCGATGAAAGACGGCGTTATCGCTGACTATGAAACAACTGCGACAATGATGAAATACTACATTAATCAGGCTGTGAAAAATAAAGGATTGTTTGCGAGAAAGCCTTACGTTATGGTGTGTGTGCCGTCAGGTATTACGGCCGTTGAAGAACGGGCGGTCATCGACGCGACAAGACAAGCGGGCGCACGTGACGCTTATCCGATTGAAGAACCGTTTGCGGCAGCAATCGGCGCGAATCTTCCGGTATGGGAGCCGACGGGCAGCATGGTCGTTGATATCGGCGGCGGAACAACTGAAGTGGCGATCATTTCTTTAGGCGGCATTGTTACGTCTCAGTCAATCCGCGTAGCCGGTGACGAAATGGACGACTCAATCATCAGCTATATCAGAAAAACATATAATCTGATGATCGGTGACCGTACGGCGGAAGCTATTAAAATGGAAATCGGTTCAGCAGAAACCGGTGAAGAAAATGCGTCAATGGAAATCCGCGGCCGCGATCTTCTGACAGGTCTGCCGAAAACGATCGAAATCACGGGAACGGAAATTGCAAATGCACTGCGTGATACAGTTCTCTCAATCGTTGACGCGGTGAAGAGCACGCTTGAAAAAACACCGCCTGAGCTGGCCGCTGACATTATGGACAGAGGTATTGTATTAACAGGGGGAGGCGCCCTGCTCCGCAATCTCGACAAAGTCATCAGCGACGAAACGAAAATGCCTGTTCTTATCGCTGAAGATCCGCTGGATTGTGTTGCGATCGGCACTGGAAAAGCACTGGAGCACATCCATCTTTTCAAAGGAAAAACAAGATAATCAGGAGTTAAATAGAAGAGGTGTATCACGATGCCGAACAAACGGTTAATGCTATTACTTCTGTGTATTATCATATTGGTGGCTATGATTGGATTCTCGCTGAAGAACGGCCGTAATACCACCTGGCCTGAAAAGCTGATCGGTGATACGACGGGAGTATTTCAAAACATTTTTCACACGCCTGCCGAATATTTTGCAGGGTTCTTCGGGGACATAAAAGACCTGAAAAACACGTACAAGGAAAACGAACGCTTAAGACAAAAGCTGGACGGACAGACACAATATGAAGCGAAGCTCCAAGAACTCAAAGATGAAAACAAGAAGCTGCGTGATGAACTCGGGCATGTCAAATCAATTTCCGACTATGATCCGATTTTAGCGACCGTTATCGCCAGAAACCCTGATCAATGGTACAAGCAGATCATGATCAATAAGGGAACGAAGCAGAAAGTGGCCAAAGACATGGCTGTCACGAACGAAAAGGGTGCGCTGGTCGGGAAGATCAAAAGCAGCGGACTCAACAGTTTCACATCCGCCGTTCAGCTGCTGAGCGATGTTGACCGCAATAACAGAGTGGCCACCAAAATCTCCGGCAAAAAGGGAAGCAAAGGCTACGGTTTAATTGAAGGGTACGATAAAAAGAAACAGACCCTGAAAATGACCATCCTTGAGCCGGATGAAAAACGTGAAGTGAAAAAAGGCGACCTCGTGGAGACATCTGGAACGGGCGGCGTATTTCCTCAAGGGCTGACGGTCGGGGAAGTGACCGATGTAGAATCAGATGCTTACGGCCTGACGAAAATCGCTTACGTGAAACCGGCTGCCGACCTGTACGATCTTGACCATGTCATCGTCGTGAACCGAAGCGTAGCAACAGGGGAGGAAGGATCGTGAAACGTTTCCTTCTCCCTTTGATTATGATTTTGGTCTTTTGTGCGGAAAGCATCTATACGGATCTGGTGCGTTTTCCTTTCGTTTCCGTCGAGCAGCAGGTCGTTCCGCATTTTCTTTTGCTTGCGCTGATTTTTATGTCCGCTTATATCAACCAAAAGCATGCGGTGATCTACGGTTTGATTTTCGGATTTCTTTATGACATCAATTATACGGGTGTTTTAGGCGTTTATATGTTTGGTTTTGCCGGTTTATGCTATCTGGCGGCCAAAGCGTTTAAAGTGCTGCAGACAAACGCCCTGATGGTCATTCTGGTCGCGGTGCTGAGCGTATGTGTGCTTGAATTTTACGTCTACGGCATTCAGACGTTAATCCGCAGCGGCACAATGACGTTTAACGATTTTGTCATTCAGCGGTTCTTGCCGACTGCTTTGCTGAATATTGCGGGGGCCGTTATATTAGTCCTGCCCTTCAGGCTGTTTTATATAAGTCTGAAGAAAGAATTAAGAGATGAGTAAAAAGGATTTTATCTTTTTTTGACGAAAAGAGTATGTTGTTGAGGTGAACATTGATGAAGACCAAAAAGCAGCAATATGTAACAATAAAAGGAACAAAAAACGGCTTAACATTGCATCTGGATGATGCATGTTCTTTTGATGAGCTTCTCGATGGTCTTCAAAACATGCTGTCGATTGAACAATATACTGATGGCAAAGGCCAAAAAATCAGTGTTCATATTAAACTCGGGCATCGGTATCTGTATCAGGAACAGGCAGAGCAGCTGACTGATCTGATCGCGTCAAAGAAAGATTTAGTCGTGCATTCAATTGACAGTGAAGTCATCGCCAAAGAAGAAGCGCAGCGGATGAAAGAGGAGCAGGAAATTGTTTCTGTTTCCAAAATCGTCCGTTCGGGCCAGGTGCTTCACGTGACGGGAGATTTGCTTTTAATCGGAGATGTGAATCCCGGCGGTACGATCAGAGCCGGAGGAAATATATTTGTTCTCGGTTCATTAAAAGGGATTGCCCACGCGGGTTATAACGGAAATAACCGGGCTGTGATCGCCGCATCCGAAATGATGCCGACACAATTGAGGATCAATCACGTGTTAAATCGCTCCCCAGACCACATTCAAAAAGGGAACGACATGGAATGTGCTTATTTAGATACTGACGGAAATATGGTCATTGAACGCCTTCAGCAATTGGCTCATTTAAGACCTGATCTAACAAGGCTTGAGGGAGGAATGTGAAATTGGGTGAGGCTATCGTAATAACTTCGGGAAAAGGCGGAGTAGGTAAAACAACAACATCTGCAAACCTCGGTACCGCCTTAGCCATTTTAGGGAAGCGCGTCTGTTTGGTAGACACAGATATCGGACTGCGCAACCTTGATGTCGTAATGGGTCTTGAAAACAGAATTATTTACGACTTAGTAGATGTAATTGAAGGCAGATGCAAGACGCATCAGGCGCTTGTCAAAGACAAACGTTTTGATGATCTGCTTCATTTAATGCCGGCTGCCCAGACAAGCGACAAGACGGCTGTTGTCCCTGAGCAGATCAAATCGCTTGTGCAGGAGCTTAAGCAGGAATTTGATTATGTCATTATTGATTGTCCGGCCGGAATTGAACAAGGCTATAAAAATGCCGTCTCCGGAGCTGATAAGGCGATTGTTGTGACGACGCCGGAAATATCAGCGGTGCGGGACGCTGACCGCATTATCGGACTTTTGGAGCAGGAAGATATTGAACCGCCGCGCCTTATCGTGAACCGCATCAGAAATCACCTGGTGAAAAACGGTGACACGATGGATGTGGATGAAGTTGTTCATCATCTGTCTATTGATCTCCTCGGAATCGTTGCTGACGATGATGAAGTGATCAGGGCTTCAAATATCGGCGAACCGATTGCCATGAATTCCAAAAACCGCGCCAGCATTGCGTACCGCAATATCGCCCGGCGCATTTTAGGAGAATCCGTTCCTTTGCAGGTGCTTGAAGAGCAGCAAAAAGGGATGATGGCGAAAATCAAGTCATTTTTCGGCGTGCGTTCATAATATATACCAGAATACAAAGATCTGATGAAGCCCAGCTTATCAGGTCTTTTTTGTTTTTCAAGAGCGCATATTTGCAATGGACAAGACATAGGATGTACAAACCCAACGATTGCAAAGGATGATGGCGATGAGTCACAGAGCTGATGAAATTAGAAAAAGACTGGCCAAAAGAAGAAAACAGCGGCCTGAATCAAAACTTACTTTCGTTCAAAACGCCCAAACACAGAATTTTCCCGCGTGGCAGACGGTCAAGGAGCAGGAAAAGCACAAGCTTCTACCGGACTACGAATATCAAACGGAACACCCGCCCGAATTTAACGGACGGCATCCATTGATCAGCGCTCATTCTATTATTTTAAAATGCCTGCTGGCCGCCTGTCTCGTACTGATCTCCGCTATTGCCTATAAAACCGACAAACAGCCGCTGAGTCAGATCAAACCGGCGATCGCACAAACCTTTCAAAAAGAATTTCAGTTTGCTGCCGTAAGCAATTGGTTCGTATCTTCCTTCGGAAACCCGCTCGCTTTTCTTACGCCGGGAACGAAAAAGAAGGACGGTCAGGTGGCGGTCAGTCAGGATATGGCCGTTCCTGCCGCGGGGAAAATCCAGCAGGACTTTCAAAATAACGGAGAGGGCGTCGTCGTCGAAACCGCCAGCGAAGCCATTGACAGCGTAAAAGAAGGCTACATTATGGAAGTGAGCAAAGATAAAAAAACAGGACTGACGGTGAAGGTGCAGCATGCCGACAATACCAGCAGCATTTACGGCCGGCTAAAAGATGTTAACGTTTCATTGTATGACTTTGTCGATAAAGGGAAAAAGATCGGTTCGATCAAGCTCAACGATAAAAGTAAAGGCCAGTACTATTTCGCGATCCAGGATGGCGATAAATTCATAGATCCGATCCAGGTGATCACTTTTGATGAATAAATGGCTCAGCCTCCTTTTCAAAGTTCATGTCCATCCTTTTCTTTGGATTATCATGGGGCTTGGTCTTATGACGGGGCACATCAAAGCGCTGCTGTGTCTTTTGCTGGTCGTATCCGTTCATGAGCTGGGGCATGCTGCTCTGGCTGTGTTTTTTTCGTGGCGCATTAAACGAATCTTTCTGCTCCCTTTCGGCGGGACGGTTGAGGTGGAGGAGCACGGAAACCGGCCGCTTAAAGAGGAATTTGCGGTCATCCTGGCGGGCCCGCTTCAGCATGTGTGGCTTCAGGCGGCAGCCTGGCTCTTTTTCATGTCAGGTTTTGCAAGTGAGCAGACATTTGAGATGTTTACCTTTTATAATCTCTCCATTCTTTTCATCAATCTTTTGCCGATCTGGCCGCTTGACGGCGGAAAGTTTGTGTTTTTATACTTTTCTAAACAAATGGCTTTTCAAAAAGCGCATCTCCTCAGCCTGCAGACATCGGCCGTTTCCGCGCTTTTGCTCTGCTGCTGGATTGTGCTGGCCGTCCCCCTTCAGGTCAGCGCATGGGTGCTGTTCGTCTTTCTCGCCGCTTCTTTATGGGATGAATACCGGAAGCGGCATTATATTCAGCTGAGGTTTCTTTTGGAGAGATACTACGGCAAAAACCGTGATGTCACCATGCTGCATCCTTTGACGGTCGCGGCCGATGCCAAAGTGAAGCATGTCATGGCCGAATTCAAACGGGGATGCAAGCACCCCATTATCGTTGAAAAAGCTGGCGAAAAGCTCAGCCAGCTCGATGAAAATGAAGTGCTTCATGCGTATTTTGCCGATAAACGGACAGATTCCTCTATGGAAGACCTGCTGCTGCCTTACTAGAAATAGATTGACATATCCTTTTGGTTCTGATATATTTTTTAATGTTATGGATGTAGCACCAATGCTACAACCGCTCGGGACAGGTGATAAGAGCTTTAAAGCCCCCTGTTGCTGGCGAGTCTTAGTCTAATAGGAGGTGCAGAGAATGTACGCAATCATTAAAACAGGCGGAAAACAAATCAAAGTTGAAGAAGGTCAAACTGTTTACATCGAAAAACTTGCTGCTGAAGCAGGTGAAACAGTGACGTTTGAAGACGTATTGTTTGTTGGCGGAGACAGCGTGAAAGTCGGCAACCCAACAGTTGCAGGCGCGACAGTTACAGCTAAAGTTGAAAAACAAGGCCGTGCGAAAAAAATCACTGTTTTCCGTTACAAGCCAAAGAAAAATGTTCATAAAAAACAAGGTCATCGTCAGCCTTATACTAAATTGACAATCGAAAAAATCAACGCGTAAGCATGATTGAGGCAACAATTCGAAGATCCCGGAATGACGGGGGCATTTTGTCCTTTGAAATGACGGGACATGCCGATTTTGCTGAACATGGACGAGATCTCGTATGCGCCGGGGTCACGGCTGTCGTTTTCGGAGCGGTCAATGCGGTTATCGCGCTGGCTCCTCTCGAACCGATTCTTGATATAGGCGAGGACGGGGGTTATTTCTACTTTGAATTCCCTGAAGCCGCTGATCAGGAAGCTTTGCAAAAAGCGCAGCTGCTGATTGAAGGCATGATTGTTTCTCTTGAAACGATCGAGCGGGATTACAGTGAACACTTACGGTTGACTGCAAACCAAATATAGGAGGTGAGTTACATGCTTAGATTAGATCTTCAGTTTTTCGCTTCTAAAAAAGGTGTAGGTTCTACAAAGAACGGACGTGACTCTGAATCTAAACGTTTAGGCGCTAAACGTGCAGACGGTCAATTCGTAACAGGCGGATCTATCCTTTACCGTCAACGCGGAACGAAAATCTACCCAGGTGAAAACGTGGGCCGCGGAGGAGATGACACTCTTTTTGCTAAAATCGACGGAACTGTTAAATTCGAACGTTTCGGCCGTGACCGCAAAAAAGTGAGCGTATATCCTGTAGCTCAATAATGACACAAAAAACTCCGGTCGTTGACTGGAGTTTTTTTTGCAGTAAGCGGAGTAACATCAAGAATGAAAAGCAGAGGATGCGTGAGTGAACCCCGCCTTGAATGAGGACATCAGCTTCCCATACCCACTGGATATGTTCCCCAAGCAGTGATACCAAAAATGTTTCTGCCTGGCATCCGCATTGTATGCGATCCGAAAAAGGAACATGATGAACCAGGAAAAACAAGTGTTTTTTTAACAAAGCCTTCTCTGTTATAATTCATAGTACACACTTATCAAGACTCCTAAAAAGAAATTAAACGATTGGGAGTGCGAAAATGAAGGATGTATCGAAGAAACAAGAAGAACCTGTAAGCGATGCGGCTCTGATCAATGAGCTGATCCAATTAATGGGCCATTTCCGTCATGATTGGATGAATAAGCTGCAGCTGATAAAAGGAAACTTAAGTTTGCAGAAGTATGACAGGGTCGTTGAAATTATTGACGAAATGGTCATAGATGCAAAGCACGAATCAAAGCTCTCAAACCTGAAAACCCCGCACTTGGCGTTTGACTTTCTTACATTTAATTGGAAGTCCCGTTATATGAGGCTCGAATACGAAGTGCTCGGAGAAATTAAAGATTTATCGGCATATGATCAAAAGCTGTCGAACCTGATGAGAAAACTGTTTCATCTGTTCGGTCTGGCGGTAAACAATGAAAGTGAAAATCATCTGACCGTATCGCTGCAGACGGATCACCCTGACAGACAGCTTATTGTATATCTCGATTTTCATGGAACGATTGCAAATGCAGATGTGTTTGATGAATTTCGCAAATCCCGGTATGAGGACTTTGATGTCATGCAATTTGAGCTGACCGGCCATGAATGTGTGGCCGAAATTGGAATGAACTAGCGGTTTTTTACGGTTTAGAACGGAGGATATTATGTTTGTAGATCAGGTGAAAGTATATGTAAAAGGCGGCGACGGCGGTAACGGAATGGTTGCGTTCCGCCGTGAAAAATATGTGCCGAAAGGCGGGCCTGCCGGCGGTGACGGAGGTAATGGAGGCGACGTCGTTTTTGAGGTTGATGAAGGACTGCGCACGCTCATGGACTTCCGGTACCAGCGGCATTTCAAAGCGATACGCGGCGAGCACGGCATGTCTAAAAACCAGCACGGCAGAAATGCGGACGATATGGTTGTTAAAGTTCCGCCCGGCACAGTCGTAACGGATGACGATACAAAACAGGTCATTGCCGATCTGACTGAGCACGGGCAGCGCGCCGTCATCGCAAAAGGCGGACGCGGCGGACGCGGAAATACCCGCTTTGCGACACCGGCCAACCCGGCACCGCAGCTGTCAGAGCACGGAGAGCCCGGAAAAGAGCGCTATATCGTGCTTGAACTGAAAGTGCTTGCAGACGTAGGTCTCGTCGGCTTCCCGAGCGTCGGAAAATCTACGCTTCTGTCTGTCGTTTCATCGGCAAAGCCGAAAATTGCCGATTATCATTTTACAACGCTTGTTCCGAATCTGGGCATGGTGGAAACGGATGACGGAAGAAGCTTCGTCATGGCGGATCTGCCCGGTTTGATTGAAGGAGCGCACGAAGGAGTCGGCTTAGGCCACCAATTTCTCCGCCATATCGAACGGACGCGTGTCATCGTTCATGTCATTGACATGTCAGCGATGGAAGGCCGTGATCCGTATGAGGATTATGTGACCATTAATCAGGAGCTCAGTGAATATAATCTGCGGCTGACGGAGCGTCCGCAAATTATCGTTGCGAATAAAATGGACATGCCCGAGGCGGCTGAAAATCTTAAAGCGTTTAAAGAAAAGCTTCAGGATGATCACCCTGTCTTCCCGATCAGCGCGGTGACGAGAGAAGGGCTCCGCGATCTTCTGTTTGAAGTCGCCAACCAGCTGGAAACAACGCCTGAATTCCCGCTGTATGATGAAGAAGAACTGGCGGAAAACCGCGTGATGTACACGATGGAAGATGAAGAAATTCCATTTAACATTACCCGTGATCCGGACGGTGCGTTTGTGCTTTCAGGTGACAGCCTGGAACGCCTCTTTAAAATGACTGACTTCTCCCGTGACGAATCCGTCAAGCGTTTTGCAAGACAGATGCGCGGTATGGGCGTTGATGAAGCGCTCAGAGAACGCGGTGCTAAAGACGGCGATATCATCCGGCTTCTGGAATTTGAATTTGAATTTATTGATTAAAAAAACGGAGAGCTTGCAATGCAGGCTCTCTGATGTAAAAGGGAGGGGTGCAGGTGAAAGAAGAGACATTTTATTTAGTGCGTGAAGACGTTCTGCCTGATGCGATGCGGAAAACCCTTGAAGTCAAAAAGCTGCTCGACAGAAAAAAGGCTGAATCGGTTGCAGATGCCGTGCAGAAAGTTGATTTAAGCAGAAGCGCTTTTTACAAATACCGAGATGCGGTTTTCCCTTTTTACACGATGGTTAAAGAACAAATAATCACACTTTTCTTTCATTTGGAGGATCGGTCAGGCGCGTTATCCCAGCTTTTGCAGGCGGTGGCTGACTCAGGAAGCAACGTGCTTTCCATTCACCAGACGATTCCGCTTCAGGGCAGGGCGAATGTCACGCTCTCAATCAGTACGTCCGCAATGGAAGAAAACATTCATACGTTAATGAATAAACTGAGAAAATTTGATTTTATAGAAAAAGTTGAGATCTTAGGGTCAGGCGCGTAAGGAGAGAAGAGACATGAAAGTCGGTTATTTAGGGCCAGAAGCCACATTTACACATCTAGCAGTCAGTTCCTGCTTTCAAAACAGCGTGACACAAGTACCTTATCAAACAATACCGGCATGCATGGATGCGGCGGTTGCGGGAGAAGTTGATCTTGCATTTGTTCCTTTGGAAAACGCGCTGGAGGGTTCGGTTAACTTAACGATTGACTATTTGATTCATGAGCAGCCTCTTGCGATCGTGGGGGAAATGACGCTGCCGATTCACCAGCATCTGCTCGTTCACCCTTCGAGAGAAAATGAGTGGAAAAAGCTTGAGAAAATTTATTCTCATTCCCATGCGATTGCGCAATGCCACAAATTTCTTCACCGGCATTTTTCGTCCGTTCCTTATGAGTATGCGAAGTCAACAGGTGCGGCTGCCAAGTATGTCAGTGAGCATTCGGACCTTCCGATCGGCGTGATTGCAAATGAAATGGCCGCCGCTACATACGGATTGAGCATCGTGAAGCGGGATATTCAGGATTATCAGGACAACCACACGAGATTTGTCATTCTTTCGCCTGAAAAAGACGTCTCATTCGAAGTGAATGCGAAACTGTCTTCACGGCCGAAAACGACGATGATGGTAACGCTTCCCCAAGATGACCAATCAGGTGCGCTGCACAGGGTGCTGTCCGCTTTTTCATGGAGAAACCTGAATTTATCAAAGATCGAATCGCGCCCGACAAAAACGGGTCTCGGCAACTATTTCTTTATTATTGATATTGAACAGGCGATGGATCAGGTTCTCATTCCCGGTGCCGTTCAAGAGATGGAAGCCCTCGGCTGCCGGGTCAAGCTTCTGGGAACATATCAATCCTATTCGATATAAAAAAAGCCCTTCAGGGGGCTTTTTTTTAATCTTTTATTAAAATACCCGCGTCGTCCAGCGCTTGGCAGGCTTGGTCAATCCGCTCTTTTGTCGGGGCGCTTAACGTATGGAGGTGCACGCCTCCGGTCAGCTGTGAAAGGTAAGCGGCATTTGTCGAGTTAATGTGATCCATGAATTGTTTGACTTCTTTCCGTGTGCTGACTCTTATGGCGGCGGTTAAATCGCCGTATACGGGGTGTTCAATAATGACGTCCTTTATGGTGACGCCTTCATCGACAATGAGTTCAAGCTCTTCTTCCGTCCGCTCCGGGCCGTGCAGACAGGCGACAATCCGTTCGGCATTTTTTTCGCCGCCGGCATTCATGCTGATGTATAAGTAGCCTTGGCTCGTCGCGATGATCGGCTCGTTTTTTGCTTTCAAGAGTGATATGTCCTGCACGATCACCTGTCTTGAGACATTTGCTTTTTTGGCCAATTCGCCTCCTGTTAATGGCGAGCCGGCTTCTTTCAGCCAATGAAGCAGCATGTCGCGTCTTTTCTCCCCAGTAAGCTTCGTTCCTTCTGTCAAATTGCTGATTCTCCTTTCTTTTGCTCCCACAGCGCCGTAAATGTATGTATCAGCATATCGAGCTGTTCACATGTTGTTTCGTTTCCGAATGAGATTCGGAAAAACTGCCGCGCTTCCCGTTCGGTTTTTCTCAGCGCCTTCATAGCTGAAGAAGGGCCGTGGCTGCCGGCGGAACATGCGCTCCCGGTTGAGATGCAAATATCGTTACGATTACATTCTAACATAATATATTGTCCTTCAAAGGAGTGAAAAAAACACCCGACAATGTGGGGCAGGCATTCACCGCCGGTTTCTTCCTCTGAAAATGAAATGGGGAGGCCTTGACGCCGAATTTGGTCATACAAATAATTCCTCAGCCTGTCAGCATGCTCACGGTGTTCCTCCATATGTTTCACTGCATACTCCGCAGCAGCGGTAAAAGCGCCGATGGCCGGCACATTCACCGTACCGGGCCTGAACCCGTTTTCATGCACGGTATGCGGATAAACCGGGTTCCAGCTGACACCGGGCCGAATGTAAACAGCCCCGGTGCCTTTCGGGCCGTATACTTTATGACCGGAGACGGAAAGGGCGTCGATTCCCGCCTGATCCGCATCAATCGGCAGTTTGCCGAAACTTTGAACACAATCGCAATGCAGCAAAATGTTTCTCTGGTGAAGAAAAGCGGCCAGACGATTCACAGGCTGGATGAGGCCGGTTTCTGAATTGGCGTGCTGTATGGAAACGAGCCCCGTGTCAGGACGGATATGAGCCGCCAGTATGTCCTCGGTTATAAGGCCGTTCTCGTCGGGATATATGATGGTGACATCAATTCCCCGGTCAGCTAAAAACGCCGCGGCATTATGGATCGAATGGTGTTCCATTGCGGTCGTAATAAAATGTTTTTTGTGATCGGGCAGACCGTGCAGCAATGATTGGACGGCCAAGATGTTCGCTTCCGTTCCGCCGCTTGTAAAGTAAATGCCGTCTGCCGCTCCGCCGATCAATTTTCCTGCAGAATGTCTGCAATATTCCAGCACGTCCGCCGCTCTTCCTCCGGCGTCATGAAGGCTGCTTGCATTGCCGTATACCTCTGTGCTGAGATGCTGAAAGACTTTCGCGGCTTCTTTGCTTAAAGGCGCTCCCGCCGCGTAATCAAGATAAATCATACAGCCCGTCTCCTATCCGTTTATGTTAAAAAAAAGCTTGAGTTTATTTTATCGCTGTGTAAATATAGGTGTCAAGACAGGTGTAAATATAACAGGAGGGTGATGTATGTCTGAAAAAACAATTATCGTCATTGGTTCGGGGACGGCGGCCCTTGCCTGTGCTTCCTCATTTCCTCCGTCATACCAAGTGACCGTCATCACAAAGAGAAACGTAACGAACAGCAATTCGCATTATGCTCAAGGCGGGATTGCTGTTTCATACGCAAAAGATGACTCGATAGAATCCCATGTGAACGATACACTGTATGCGGGATGCGGACACAATGACGTGACAGCCGTGCGGCATTTGCTGAAAAGCGGACAGAGCATGATAAACAGGCTGATAGAAGGCCATTTCCCTTTTGATACGAAGTCGGACGGAACGTTTTGTCTCGGCAGGGAAGGCGCTCATTCCAAAAGGAGGATTCTGCACGCCGGGGGAGATGCGACCGGACGGATGTTGGTTGAGTTTCTGGTTCAGCAGCTGAGGGACGGCATTCGGATCATTGAACACGAGACGGTTGTTGATCTGCTGATTGAACACGGGCGATGCGCAGGCGTTGCCGTAAAGGATGCTTCAGGCGCCGTTTCTTACAGAAGAGCGGATTGTGTAGTGCTTGCATCAGGCGGCTGCGGCAGTCTGTACCAATATCACACAAATGATTCCGCCATAACGGGAGACGGCATCGCTCTTGCCTTCCGCGCTGGAGCTGAGATCACGGATATGGAGTTCACCCAGTTCCACCCGACCCTCCTTGTGAAAAACGGGACTGTGTACGGTCTGATTTCTGAAGCAGTGAGAGGAGAAGGCGGATATTTAGCGGATCGCTTCGGGCGCAGGATCATGGCTGGCAGACACGCACTAGAAGATTTGGCGCCCCGGGATGTGGTTTCACGGGCGATTTATGAAGAAATGATGAGAGAAAATCCTGTTTTTATAAATTGCAGCCGAATAGCCGATTTTAAGAAACGTTTTCCGACCATAACAGAAATTTGTCAAACAGCCGGTGTTGATCTTGAAAGCGGAATTCCCGTAGCACCCGGAATGCATTTTTTAATGGGCGGAGTAAAAGCCGATACATGGGGGAAAACGTCCGTGCCTGATTTGTACGCTATAGGCGAAACCGCCTGCACAGGCTTGCACGGGGCGAACCGCCTTGCGAGCAACTCACTGCTGGAAGCGCTGGCAAGCGGGCAACGATGTGCTGAACATATCATTCAAACACCGTTAAACGGAAGATATAAAAAAACCCCGAAGAAATTTGACGTCATCTTAGAAGTGCCGGACACAACGCTTCATGTGCTCCAAGCCAAAATGACAACCGGAGCGGGCATCGTCAGGGAAAAAGAAAACATGCAGGCGCTGGCATCCTGGCTTAACAACGTATCTGTGCGTCATATAAATGTGAAGGAAATCACAATAGAACAAGCCGAGCTATCCTGCCTATGGAAGACTGCGCAACTTGTTGTGACCTCAGCCCTTATTCGGGAAGAAAGCAGGGGAGCTCATTTTCGCGCTGATTTTCCCGGGACGGAGAAAGAGTGGCACGGAAAACAAATCATTCATTCAACATCTGGAACAGTTATCAGAAAAAACGAAAGGATTGGGGAACTATGGACATTCTGCAGCTGAAACAAATGCTGACTCATTTTTTTCAGGAAGATATCGGAACGGGTGATGCGACGTCACAAGCGATTTTTTCTGATCAGCAATGTAAAGCGCGAATCATCGCAAAAACAGATGGCGTGTTTGCCGGAGAAGCCGTTATCCGTGAAGGATGGAAGCTTTTACACGATGATATCCGCATCCGCTCCCTGAAAAAAGACGGAGAACGGATGAAAAAAGGAGACGTGCTCGCTGAAATGGAAGGCCAGGCGGCGGCTCTTCTTACGGGGGAGCGGGTCATTCTGAATCTCTTACAAAGAATGTCAGGCATTGCGACAATGACGGATGAGGCCAAAAGGCGTCTTGATGATCCGTCCATTAAGATTTGTGATACGAGAAAAACGACACCCGGGCTCAGAATGCTGGAAAAATACGCCGTTCGGGTCGGAGGCGGCTTTAATCATCGCTTCGGCTTATATGACGGCATCATGATAAAAGATAATCATATTGCCGCCTGCGGATCGATAAAGGCGGCCATGGAGCGGGCAAGAAAAACGGCGGGGCAGATGCTTGCGGTGGAAGTCGAAATCGAATCCGAACAGCAGCTGCTCGAGGCAATAGAAGCGGGCGCAGACGTTATTATGTTTGACAACTGTCCGCCTGAGTCCGTCCGGCGTTTTGCAGGCATGACACCGGGCCATATCAAAACGGAAGCATCCGGAGGCATAACGCTCGACACATTGCCCGCTTATAAAGGAACGGGCGTCCAATATATTTCACTCGGATTTCTGACTCATTCAGTAAAAAGCGCCGACATCAGCATGGATGTTGAGGCTGCGGAACAGGGGGATTTTTAAGATGTCTATTTTTGACGTGTTAACTGCATCAGCCGAAATGATGCCGAGCCATTATAAAGACATGAGCACCGGAGAAATGGAGAAGCGGGTCGCTGCCATTAAACGGGATTTCGGAAAGCGCCTGTTCATTCCGGGGCATCACTATCAAAAAGACGAAGTAATACAATTCGCCGATACGGCAGGTGACTCCCTGCAGCTTGCTCAAGTGGCAGAAAAAAATAAAGAGGCGGAATATATTGTGTTTTGCGGCGTGCATTTTATGGCGGAAACCGCTGATATGCTGACTGATGATAACCAAACCGTCATTTTGCCCGATATGCGCGCCGGATGCTCGATGGCTGATATGGCAGATATTCAGCAGACGGACAAAGCATGGCAAGAGCTTCAAGAACTGTACGGTAACACCATCATTCCGTTAACATATGTTAACTCGACGGCGGAAATTAAAGCATTCGTCGGACGGCACGGAGGAGCGACCGTCACCTCTTCGAATGCCCGGAGTGTGCTGAAATGGGCTTTTAAACAAAAAGAGAGAATTTTATTTTTGCCGGATCAGCATTTAGGCAGAAATACAGCCTATGATCTCGGCATTCCGCTGACAGAAATGGCTGTATGGGACCCGGGGCAGAACCGATTGCTTACTGACCATCCGGAAAACATTAAAGTCATCCTTTGGAAAGGGCATTGCTCCGTACACGAAAAGTTCACAGCGGAAAATATTTCTCAGCTGCGGCAGCGGGATTCCGGCATCCGCATTATCGTTCATCCGGAATGTTCGAGGGAAGTGGTCTCGCTCAGTGACGACAGCGGGTCTACCAAATACATTATTGATACGATTGAACAGGCTGAACCGGGAAGCAAGTGGGCGATCGGAACGGAAATGAATCTTGTTCAGCGCCTCATTCAATCGCATCCGGATAAACAGATTGAATCATTGAATCCCGATATGTGTCCGTGTCTGACAATGAACAGAATCGATCTGCCGCATTTATTGTGGTCGCTTGAGCAGCTTGAAAAAGGCGAGCTGAAGGGTGTCATTAAAGTTCCGGAAGCGGTTCGGACAGAAGCGCTTCGTGCTTTGAACAGAATGCTGAGTCATACGTAGTTATAAAAATTTCCCCTCCTTCCCAAATTTTTTATCATCATGCCCAGTCCATCGGCATATAGTGTGAAGAAACGTATTGTAATGACAAATGTACCGTTCACGTTTTGTGCATAGGAGGGGAAAACGTTGAAAATTCATATCGTTCAAAAAGGCGATTCGCTCTGGAAAATAGCTGAAAAATACGGAGTTGATCTTGAAGAGTTAAAAAAACTGAATCATCAGCTTAGCAATCCAGACTTAATTATGCCTGGAATGAAGATAAAGGTGCCTTCAGAAGCCGTTCCGGTCAGAAAAGAACCTAAGGCCGGCTTCGGAACGTCTGCGCATAAGCATGAGCATCCATATGCCAAAGAAAAACCGAAATCAGTTGTGGACATTGAAGACACCATACCGGAAGAACCAAAGCCGTCGATTCCTTATGTGCCGCCAATCCCTGAAAAGCATGAAAATGTGCTGCCGGAAGCTGATATGAACCAATATTACCCGTCCAATCAGCTGTTTCAGCCGTGGTCGCCTCCTAAGCCGGAGGAACCGGTGACACATTTTGTCGAGCCGAAAGAAAAAGAGCATGACAATAACATTCCACAACAGGAGGAAATGATCAACATGGAAAACGCGAATTACCCGAATATGCCAAAGGCGCCTGAAGCCGGAAAGATGGAAGAAGAAAACGCCGCTTATCATCTGCCGAACATGCCAAACATTCCGAATGTCCCGTTTCCGAATATGCCGGCCGTTGAACCGCCTTTTATGCATTACCCGATGCCGTGCATGCCTTGTCCTTGTCCGGTTCCGGTGACACCGATGCTGCCGGGTTCTGGATTATGCCATCCGTGCTTCCCGGTAGGCGGAGGTTTCGGCGGTTTTGGAGGAGGTTTCGGAGGCTTTCCGGTCATGCCGATGCCGTTACCGTACGGATTCCATCATCCGGGATTTGGGCCGCAAGCGGGTTACGGTGAATATGAAAACCAGGCCCATGAAAATGCAGAGCATTATGATGGTTCTGCATCTGGTTTCGGCGGTGCTCCTTACGGTCAAATGCCGTATTACGGCGGATATTCGTCACATTACGCACACGCCCCTCATCATGATGGAAAATATAAGGATGATGATTGCGGCTGCCATGATTCACATCATCACCATCATCACCACCACGGTTCACATCACCATCACGCAAATATGCCTGTGCAGCCGTATCCGAATATGGGTGCAAACGCAGGACATTTTATGCCTTACGGCGGAGCAAATCCCAATGTCGCGCCGAATCAGCCGAGTCCAAATCAAGTATTCGGACGGCCGGAGGAAGAAGAAGATTAATGTTTCGGGACGATGTATGTCGTTCCTTTTTTTATGTCCAACTGAGGAATGGACATAACTGACAAGCTTAAACCCGCCGCCCGCCGCACATCCTAAACATGAGCGGAAAACGCTCAAACAGCGATGAATCCACGGGGGGTTTTTCCATTGGGTAAAAAACTGATGACGATCGCGGGCGTTTTAGCCGTGACGGCAAGCTTAACGGCATGCGGAGCAAATAATGCCATGAATGACGGACGCTACAATCAGTCAACACGTCCGGTCGGATATTATTCGAATGATAATGGTAACGGCAGAGGCCAGTACGGAATGGACCATCAAGGACCCGTTTCTGAAATGATGGAAAACCGAAACGGCCGTCATAATACGACAAACGTGTCCGACCAGTACGCCCCTAATGACGGGGTTCCGTTAACGACGGACGGCACATATAACGGCCGAAATGTCAATACGCCGCCGGCAGCAATGTCTTATAATGGGTATGACAACGCCGAAAACATCAGGTTGGCGGCAAAAGTTGCAAACCGCGTGAAAAAAGTAAAAGGCGTACAGGATAGTCAGGTCATCGTGACTGACACGAGAGTCGTCATTGCCGTCAGAACAAATCATCCTTTTACGAAAAATGATGATAAACATGTCAAACATGCGGCCAAAAAATTCGCGGACGGCCGTACAATTCAAGTGTTTACCGACAACGCTACTTTTACAAAGCTGCAAGACATGAACAGAAACAGCCGTTAAACGGACTGCCGGATGATTTCATCCGGCAGTATTTTTATGGATAAAGCTTCATCATTTCTTTACATATTCTTAAAACGCTCTTTATATTGCGGTGTTAACATAAAAGTAATAAAACGTAACGGAGGGGCCGGGATGAAAAAAACGGAGCATGACAAAAGCCGCGGAACAAAAACTGTGTATCTGACCGTAAGGGGATACCGGCTCAAACTGACGCCCGGACAAATGAAACTGATTTCAGACGGCCGGGCATAATCATCGGGGCAGCCCTCATTTAGAGAGCTGCTTTTTTCGGCTGAAACAGACAATGAAAGAAAACGGTTAAGCACCGGCATCTTTGGTCAAACTAGCATCAAGAGTTTGATTGAATAAAGAGGTGTTATTGGTGAAACGAATTTGCGGTGCTCGTCTATTGTTTATGCTTATCTTATCAGCTGCAGTCCTGATTTGCGGAGGAAAAGGCGCATACGGGGCGGAGGTCGAGCATTACGGGCCGCTTCGGGTGCATGTCCAGCTGGAAAAGGTCTATCTTGACGGTGATGTCGGCATTGAACATACGGATGAAACCGTTTTAGCGATGGAGGATTTTTGGGCCGCATATGCCGGCTGGACGCTCGTTGAGCAGAAAAAAGGCTTCGTCCTTTTCCGTAAGCATGTTGATGATATTTCTCCGCTCAGTAAGATTAACGGTTATATCGGCGTCACGGACGGAGGCGTCATCTCCACTTTTCACGGCCGTCCCGGATCGCTGGCCGAGCCGATTCAGTCTTTCTTCCAGATTGATATAGAAAGGCTGGAAAGCCGATTGCAAAAGCACTTGGAACACGGCATACCGTACAGAACAAAAGCGGAGTTTGAGAGCGTGATCGATCATATTAAGACTTACAGCGGCTGACTTTGACGCAAGACATGTGACACATGTCTTTTTTTTCTGAATGGAAGGTGTCAAAGCGAACATACGTTAACTTTTCTATAAGACTTTGGCTGTTTTTGTGTTACAATGATAAGCAGTCAAAGAGGTGAATAGGTGTGATTGAATTCGTGAAGGGGACGATTGATTACGTATCTCCCCAATACATCGTGATTGAAAACGGCGGAATCGGCTATCAGGTCTTCACTCCGAATCCGTTTATTTATAAGGTAAGCAATCAAGAGACCATTTTTACGTATCATCATATAAAAGAAGACGCCTTTTCTTTGTACGGTTTTTCAACCCGGGAAGAAAAAGCGCTTTTCACAAAGCTGCTGAACGTCACCGGCATCGGGCCTAAAGGGGCGCTCGCCATCCTCGGTTCCGGTGATCCCGGAGCCGTCATCGAAGCGATCGAACAGGAAGACGAAGCCTTTTTGGTGAAATTTCCGGGTGTGGGCAAAAAAACGGCGCGGCAGATTATTCTTGATTTGAAAGGCAAACTGGCCGACGTCGTGCCTGAAATGATTGACAACCTGTTCAATCATGAAGCGCGCATTGAAAAACAAGAGGCTGAAACGGCGCTTGACGAGGCGCTTGAAGCGCTCCGGGTTCTCGGCTACGCCGAAAAAGAAATTAAAAAAGTGCTTCCTCACTTAAAAGAGGAAACGGCGCTTTCAACAGATCAATATGTGAAAAAAGCATTGCAAAAATTATTAAAGTAAGGTGATGTTCATGGATGAACGGCTCGTTTCAAGTGAAGCAGACAGCCATGAATCAATAATCGAGCAAAGCCTCAGGCCGCAGAATCTCGCCCAGTATATCGGCCAAAAGAAGGTGAAAGAAAATCTGCGCGTGTTTATCGATGCGGCGAAAATGAGGCAGGAAACGCTGGACCATGTTCTTTTATACGGGCCTCCGGGTCTCGGGAAAACAACGCTTGCGTCTATCGTGGCCAATGAGATGGGTGTGGAGATGCGGACGACGTCAGGTCCCGCCATCGAAAGACCGGGAGATTTGGCAGCCATTTTGACGGCGCTCGAACCAGGGGATGTGCTGTTTATAGACGAAATTCACAGGCTGAACCGCTCAATTGAGGAAGTGCTGTACCCGGCGATGGAGGATTTCTGCCTTGATATTGTCATCGGAAAAGGCCCGTCCGCCCGCTCCGTCCGTCTCGACCTTCCCCCTTTTACGCTTGTAGGAGCGACGACAAGGGTCGGATTATTGACCGCACCGCTCAGAGACCGGTTCGGGGTGCTGTCGCGCCTTGAATACTATACGCAGGAAGAGCTGACAGATATCGTGTCAAGAACGGCTGACGTTTTTGAAGTGGATATCGAAGAAGCTCCGGCTCTGGAAATCGCCAGACGGTCAAGGGGAACGCCGCGGGTTGCAAACCGGCTTCTCAGAAGGGTGAGAGATTTTGCCCAGGTGCTCGGCGACAGCCGCATCACGGAAGAAATCGCTCACGACGCGCTCGAACGTCTTCAAGTCGATGCGCTCGGCCTTGACCATATCGACCATAAGCTGCTGATGGGCATGATCGAAAAATTCAGCGGCGGCCCCGTCGGCCTTGATACGATTTCCGCGACAATCGGCGAAGAACCGCATACAATAGAGGATGTGTACGAACCGTATCTGCTGCAGATCGGATTTCTCCAGAGGACGCCGAGGGGACGGGTCGTGACTCCGGCTGTGTATGAACATTTTCGATTGGAGGCGCCCGCCCGTGACTGACTTTCCGAAGGTTCTCATGGTTCTCGGTGCCGTTTTGCTTATTGCCGGCGCAGTCTGGCACTTTGTCGGAAGGCTGCCCGGAGATATTTTCGTTAAGAAGGGAAATGTTACATTTTTCTTTCCCGTTGTCACTTGTATTGTGATCAGTGTGATACTATCCATTCTGCTTAATTTTTTCGGCAGAATGAAATAACAATAGACAGAATAAAGGTGAAATGATGAAAGTCGATTTATTTGATTTTGAACTGCCTGAACGCCTCATTGCCCAAGTGCCGCTGAAAGAGCGTGACGCATCGCGGCTGATGGTGCTCGACAAACAGACGGGCGGGCTGACGGACAGTTCATTTAAAGAGATTGTAAGCTTTTTTAATGAAGGGGATTGCCTCGTCTTGAACAATACCCGTGTGCTGCCTGCAAGATTATTCGGCACAAAAGAAGATACGGGGGCGAAAGTGGAGCTTCTGTTATTAAAACAGGAAGAAAATGATACATGGGAAACGCTCGTAAAGCCGGCGAAACGCGTAAAAAAAGGAACGGTCCTGACATTTGGCGACGGCCGGCTGACAGCGGTCTGCACGGAGGAGCTTGATCACGGAGGCAGAAAAATAGAATTCCGGTATGACGGTATTTTTTACGAAGTGCTTGAATCACTCGGTGAAATGCCGCTGCCTCCTTATATTAAAGAGCAGCTTGATGATAAAGAACGGTATCAGACCGTCTTTTCAAAAGAAATCGGATCTGCCGCAGCTCCGACGGCCGGACTTCATTTTACGGAAGAGATTCTGGACGAGCTGAAGCAAAAGGGTGTGCGGATTGAATTTATCACACTTCATGTGGGACTCGGCACATTCCGCCCGGTCAGTGCGGATGATGTGGAAGAGCATAACATGCACGCGGAATTTTATGAAATGACGGAAGAAACCGCCGCCTCTTTAAACGAGGTCAGAAAGGCGGGAGGGCGCATCGTGTCGGTCGGGACGACATCAACGCGCACCCTGGAAACCATTGCAGGCGAGCATGACGGCGTATTTACCGCTTCAAGCGGCTGGACGTCCATCTTCATTTATCCGGGATATGAATTTAAGGCGATTGACGGCATGATCACCAATTTTCATCTGCCGAAATCTTCGCTTATCATGCTCGTTTCTGCGCTTGCCGGCAGAGAGCATGTTCTTTCCGCCTACCGTCATGCGGTAGAAGAGGAATATCGTTTCTTCAGCTTTGGCGACGCCATGCTGATTATCTAATTTGAATGACAGGAGGCCTCATACAAAGTGGCTGAACAACCGATACGTTATGAATTTATAAAGGAATGCAAACAAACGGGAGCGCGCCTGGGCAGAGTTCATACGCCCCACGGCTCCTTTGAGACGCCTGTATTTATGCCGGTCGGCACGCTTGCTACGGTAAAGACGATGTCTCCGGACGAGCTGAAATCTATGGATGCGGGCATTATTTTAAGCAATACGTACCATTTATGGCTCCGCCCGGGACATGACATTGTAAAAGAAGCGGGCGGGCTTCATAAGTTTATGAACTGGGACCGCGCGATTTTAACGGATTCCGGCGGTTTTCAGGTCTTTTCATTGAGCAAGTTTCGTAATATAGAAGAAGAAGGCGTTCATTTCCGCAATCACTTAAACGGAGACAAACTGTTTTTATCTCCGGAAAAAGCGATGGAAATTCAAAACGCCCTCGGCTCTGATATCATGATGGCGTTTGATGAGTGTCCGCCGTATCCGGCAGAGTATGATTACATGAAACGCTCTGTGGAACGGACCAGCCGCTGGGCGGAACGCTGCCTGGAGGCGCACGGGCGCTCAGATGAGCAGGGGCTGTTCGGAATCGTACAGGGCGGAGAATACGAAGATCTGCGGACACAAAGTGCAAAAGACTTGGTTTCGCTTGATTTTCCGGGTTATGCCATAGGCGGATTATCTGTCGGCGAGCCGAAGCACGTCATGAACCGAGTGCTTGAGTTTACAACTCCGCTTTTACCGAAGGACAAGCCGAGATATTTAATGGGTGTGGGTTCACCGGATGCCTTAATTGACGGCGCCATCCGCGGCGTGGATATGTTTGACTGCGTACTGCCGACCCGGATTGCCCGAAACGGCACGGTGTTTACGAATGAAGGGCGTCTGAACATGAAAAACGCCAAATATGAGCGTGATTTCCGTCCGATTGACGAAGAGTGCAGCTGCCATACATGCCAAAATTACTCCCGCGCTTACATCAGACATTTGATCCGCTGTAATGAAACGTTTGGAATTCGATTAACAACTTACCATAACCTTCATTTTCTGTTACACTTAATGGAGCAGGTCAGACAAGCCATCCGGGAGGATCGTCTTGGTGATTTCCGAGAAGAGTTCTTTGAGCGTTACGGCTATAATAAGCCAAATGCGAAAAGCTTCTAAATAAAACCATTCTTGAAAGGAGGGAAACAGATGGGTACTTTAGGCACAATCGTTCCTATTATTTTAATGTTTGCAGTGCTTTATTTCCTGCTCATCCGTCCGCAGCAAAAGCAGCAGAAGGCCGTACGCCAGATGCAGGAAGAGCTGAAAAAAGGGGATACAGTGGTGACAATCGGAGGATTGCACGGCACTGTTGATTCAATTGATGAAAGCAAGGTCGTCATTAAAACAGGTGATAACACCCGTTTAACATTTGACCGCCGCGCAATCAGAGAAGCTTCCGCTGAATAACAGCGAAGCTCATACATACAAAAAAAGAGCGGAGAATCCGCTCTTTTTTTATTACGCTGATCTGCTTCCTTTCAAATTCACTCCGAAAATGCCGCCCAGCATGCTGACTCCCAAAAAGCCGAGATGAAACAAAAGCTGACCGGATGTAAACGTTTTTCCGAACCCTAAATATTGAAACAGCAAGATGATTAATGAAAAACAGACGGCGGTTAAAGCCCCGATCATCCAGCCTTTTTCCTTCGCTTTGCCGCCCGATATAAAACCGCCCGCAAATAAAGAAAGAAAGGAAAGCGCGGTGATCAGCCAGCTGAAAGATGATTCTTCCATTGAGGTAACCGTCAGTAAAAGCGAAATCGCCAAACTCGTAAGAAGCATCACCGCAAAGATAGCCACTAAGCCATACAAGACGCCTCTTCCCACTTGTTTCGTTTCTTCCATTTTTATCTCCTCTCCGCCCCTGCGGCCTGATATATGACAAGCCGGAGCCCGTCTTTTTCTAAATGTATTCTCTGAATGTTCGAATTAGACGTAAATGCATGATGTTCAGCCCGTTTCTTACATAATTCAGAGCCGATGGCAAATGCTATGACCGTTGGAGGTGCGATATGGAAGATATTATCATTATTACGTTTCGTACGATTGTGCTTTATTTTATCATTCTTGTGATTTTCAGACTGATGGGAAAACGGGAAATCGGAGAACTGAGCATTTTAGACCTTGTCGTCTCCATTATGATTGCCGAGATTGCCGTATTGGCAATTGAAAATGTAAAAGATAAGCTTTTGCATACAATTGTGCCGATTGTCGTTTTAATGATTATTCAAGTAAGCCTTGCTTTTATTTCGCTCAAAAGCCAAAAAATACGGCAGCTGCTTGACGGAAAACCCACCATTATTATAAAACAGGGAAAAATTGATGAACGGGCGATGAGATCGCAGCGCTACAATTTTGACGATCTTCTTATGCAGCTGAGGGAAAATAACATCGATAGAATCTCTGACGTGTCATACGCCATTTTGGAGTCTTCGGGCAAACTGTCGATCGTCAAAAAGAAAACTAATAAGGATAAGCAGATGGAAACATCGCTTATCGTTGACGGGGTCATTCAGAACGAGCATCTGGACAGAATCGGGAAAGATAAACACTGGCTCGAAAAAAATTTAGCAAAAAGAGGATATCGCGATCTTTCGGTTATATCATTCTGCACGTTTACGGACGGCGCTTTTTTTATTGATCTTAAAGATGAAAAAGGGGAGCCATAAATCGGTTTTACCGCGTCACGAACTTGCCGATGACCGGAATCCGGATCAGCTCTTCCCTTTTAATCAGCCTGAATAACAGAAGAAGCGCAATGTACAAAATCGCGGTCATTGCAATCCAGCCTGTGAGATTAACAGCCTCTGACCCTGAAAAATGAACGGCGTGCTTGATGATGCGGCTGACATAACCGCAAATGAATATAACGGCAAAACAGAGCGCGTATTCTTTTATTTTAATGCTGATCGGAAGCACCTTGCTTACGGTGGACGCATGCAGCAGGGTGACAAGGACCATCCCCGTTACAATCGCAAGTGCGGCGCCCATGATGCCCAATGAAGGCCTGGTCGCCAAAACAAAAATCAGGCCGGTTTTGACAGCGGCGCCGATAAAACTGTTCATCATGGCGGCCCCGGCTAAATTGAGAGCCTGCAGCACCGCCTGAAGGGGCCCCTGAAAATAGTAAAGCAGAAAAAACGGCGCCATCACTTTAACAAATACCGCTGCATTAGTTGATCCGTACATGACGGACATCAGTTCATCAGCGAAAGAGAATAAAATAACCACCGAAATGCCTCCGCTTAAAAGACACAGCCTCATCGCCTGTTCCAGACGGTATTCGACAACTTGCAGCTTTTTTTGCTCCATTCCTTCACTGATCGCAGGAACAAGCGCCGTTGACAGAGAATAGGTTATAAAGCTGGGCAGCGTCAAAACCGTCATGGCAAATCCGGTCAGCTCCCCGTACTGGCTGGTGGCGGCAGCGGTGGCCACTCCTGCAATCGCAAGGCTCTGCGCGACGACAATAGGTTCAAAAAACCAAGATAAATTTCCGATGAAGCGGCTTCCGGTTGTCGGGAGCGACACGCTCATCAGCTGGCGGAAGGTTTCTTTTCCATTTGCAATCGACTTGAAAAATTGTTTTCTGATTCTGATTGTTTTATTTGCTTTAAAACAAATGAATAAATAAATAAGAGAGGCAAGCTCCCCGATGACAGACGAAATCATAGCTCCGGCTGCGGCATATTCAATCCCGTACGGCAGAAACACCGTCGTGCAGACCGCGACAAGTGAAATCCGCACGATCTGCTCAAGCACTTGGGAAAACGCCAGCGGGTTCATATTCTGCCTGCCCTGAAAGTAACCGCGCAGCACGCTGGAGATTGCGATAATCGGCACGACGGGCGTAATCGCCAGAAGCGGGTAAACCGTGCGCTGATCCGTCAGCATCGTTTCGGACATAATCGGCGCAAAGCATAAAAACAGCGGCGTGAAGATGAGACTTAATATCCCGGTGACGGTAAGCGACATCACTAAAATGTGTTTCATTTTCTGCCGGTCCCCCCGCGCGCTTGCTTCAGCGACAAGTTTGCTGATGGCAACGGGGAGGCCGAATTGAGTCAAAGTGGTGGCCAAAAAAAATGTCGGGGCAGCCATCATGTATAAACCGACCCCTTCTTCACCGATAAACCGGGCGATAACCACCCGGTTGACAAAGCCGAGCATTCTCGTAATCATCCCGGCTGCGATGAGAATAAGAGTGCCTCTTAAAAAAGTCTGTTTTGCCATTTTATAAACCCCTGCCTTCTCAAACTACCTGGAATCATATACAATAAAGATATGCGCCGATGTCGTCCGAGCATGACAAGTCTTCGAGAAAAATGGAAAAAGGAGCGAGCGCCCAGTGGAGAAACATCCCGCCGAAATATACAAAGATCATTTGCGGCCTTTTTTGTACAGTAAACTTGAAGAGTTCAAAATCCTCGGATACGATGATGTTGAGCACGAGAGTTTATGGTCATACTTAATACATAAAAAGTGGAAACAGAAAAAGGAACTGCCGCTGCATGAATTGGCCGGTCATATTTTATCAGTTAAAATTGGCGATTTTATGAACTATGCAACCGTTGAAGCTTTTAAGTCGTCTAATTGGCTGGAAAGCGATGAGGGTCAGGAAGCTTTAGATGAACTGCTGAGATAATGATTTGACGGCATAGGTTTAAGGAGGAAATACATAATGAAAAAAGGACGCTTGATTGCGTTTTTCCTGATCGTATTATTGATCGGCACAGGGCTGGGGTATTTTACAAAACCGGCTGCCAATAATATTACGTTAGGATTGGATTTACGCGGCGGGTTTGAAGTTCTGTACGATGTGCAGCCCGTCAAAAAAGGCGATAAAATCACAAAAGACGTGCTCGTCAGCACGGTGCAGGCGCTGAACCGCCGGGCTAACGTTCTCGGCGTAAGCGAGCCGAACATTCAGATTGAAGGAAATAACCGCATCCGCGTTCAGCTGGCGGGCGTCACGAATCAGAACAGGGCGCGCGAAATTCTGTCAACGGAAGCGCAGCTCTCGTTCAGGGATACGAATGATAAAGAGCTTTTAAACGGCTCTGATCTCGTGGAAAACGGCGCGAAGCAAACATTTGATCCGACGACGAACGAACCGATTGTCAGCGTTAAGCTGAAGGATGCGGATAAGTTCGGAGAAGTGACGAAAAAAGTCAAGAAAATGGCGCCTAATAATCAGCTTGTGATCTGGCTTGATTACCAAAAAGGCGATTCATTTAAAAAAGAAGTCGGCAAAAAACATCCGAAATATGTATCCGCTCCGAATGTGAGCCGGGAACTAAATACAAAGGATGTCACGATTGAAGGCCAGTTCACCGTTCAAAAAGCAAAGGACTTGGCCAATATTTTAAACGCGGGCGCGCTGCCTGTGAAACTGACCGAAAAATACTCTACTTCCGTAGGGGCGCAATTCGGACAGCAGGCTTTGCATGATACGGTAGAGGCCGGCATCATCGGTATTGCAATTGTTTTCTTATTTATGTTGCTTTATTACAGACTGCCTGGACTCATAGCGGTAATTACGCTTTCTGTATACGTGTATATTACGCTTCAAGTGTTTGACTGGATGCAGGCGGTGCTGACGCTTCCGGGTATTGCGGCGCTCATTTTGGGTGTCGGGATGGCGGTTGACGCCAACATCATCACCTATGAACGGATAAAAGAAGAACTGAAACTCGGCAAATCCGTCCGCTCAGCTTTCCGTTCAGGGAACAGACGGTCATTCGCGACGATTTTCGATGCGAACATCACAACGATCATCGCAGCGGTCGTACTCTTTATTTTCGGGACAAGCTCTGTAAAAGGGTTTGCGACGATGCTGATTTTGTCAATTCTGACAAGCTTTATTACAGCTGTCTTCCTTTCAAGATTCCTGCTCTCTCTTCTCGTGGAAAGCAGATGGCTTGACCGGAAAAAAGGCTGGTTCGGCGTCAAGAAAAAACATATTATGGACATTCAAAAAACGGATGAAAATACTGAACCGCATACGGCATTCCAAAAATGGGATTTCACGAGCAAGCGAAAATATTTCTTTATTTTCTCAAGCGCTGTAACCATTGCGGGAATTATCATCTTACTGGTCTTTAAGCTCAACCTGGGAATCGATTTTGCAAGCGGCGCGCGGATTGACGTGCAGAGCAATCATTCTTTGACGGCGCAGCAGGTTGAAAAAGATTTTGATTCTCTCGGCATGGAGCCGGAAAACATCGTGCTTTCTGGTAAAGAGAACCATGTTGCCGCGGCCCGGTTTGTCGGAGAGCCGTCTAAAGAAAAAATCGCTGAAATCAAAACGTACTTTAAGGACAAATACGGATCTGAACCGAACGTCAGCACGGTATCGCCGACAGTCGGAAAAGAACTGGCCCGTAATGCTTTATATGCTGTCGCCATTGCATCAATCGGCATCATTATTTACGTGTCAATCCGTTTCGAGTACAGAATGGCAATCGCCGCAATTGTATCCCTGCTGTATGACGCTTTCTTTATCGTCGCGTTTTTCAGCATTACCAGGCTGGAGGTCGATGTCACCTTTATCGCCGCTGTACTCACCATAATCGGTTACTCGATAAATGATACGATCGTTACATTTGACCGGATACGTGAGCAGATGAAAAAACGTAAGCCGAAGTCATTTGCCGATCTGGAACATATCGTGAATCTGAGCTTGCAGCAAACCTTTACACGTTCGATCAATACGGTCTTGACCGTTGTGATTGTTGTCGTCGTGCTGCTCATTTTGGGCTCATCGTCAATTACAAACTTCTCCGTCGCTTTATTGGTCGGTTTATTGACGGGTGTTTATTCCTCTCTTTACATCGCCGCGCAGCTGTGGCTTGTATGGAAAGGAAAAGAATTTAAAGGGAAAAAATCAATCGAAGAGTAAAATGGGAACAGGCTGTCTTGCAGAAGGCAGCCTGTTTTTTCAGGCCGCATTGAACTTAAAACCTGCATTTGCTATAATGACATACGCTTACATAATCAATCATCATTGTAAAAACATGTAGGAGGGTTCTTATGAACGTTCGTGAGTCGGAGCTTCCGGGCATCGGCCAGAAAGTAGAAGTCATTACGAAAAATCACGATAAAATCAGTATTATTCTTCATGATGACGGCAGAAAAGAGCTCTATTACTTCGATGAGAATGATCATGACGAATGCTTGGCATGCGTTGAATTTAACGACGAAGAGGCGAGGCAGATTTCCGCTATTTTAGGCGGGATGACGTATAAGCCGAAAGCGCTGGAATCTGTGGAAGTCGCGCTTGATGGCCTCGTCATTGAGTGGTTTAAAGCCGAATCTCATGCACCGGCTGTCAGCCGTACAATCGGAGATTTGGAGATCAAGAAACATTACAACGTCCAGATTATTGCGATCGTAAAGAAAAATCGGCAAAAACAGCTGAGCCCCGGCATTGATACCGTAATTGAAGAAGGGGACACCCTCGTCATATCGGGAGAAAGAAGCGGACTGAAAAAGCTGGTCCGCGAGCAGTTAACGGCCCGGATTTCCTGAGACCGGGGTTTACTCCCGGGAAAATGGGGGAAAAGATAAGAGTGAACGATTGGGGGCAGACGCATGAATAAACAATGGACTATTATATTCGCATTACTATTTACTCTGATTGTCGCCATTTTTGCTGTCATTAACGTGCGGGCGGTTGAGGTTGATTATCTGTTCGGAACCGCTGAATGGCCGCTGATTTTAGTCATTTTAGGTTCTGTGTTAATGGGAGCGCTGATCGTGTTTTCGGCCGGCATATTTCAAGTGATGAAGCTGAAGCGCGAAATTAAAATGCTGCGGAAAGAAAACAGATCCGCAGGTGAATTGACGGCTGATTCGGACGGCCAAAAAACAGCCGCGCCGCCGGAAGAAATGCTTGAAGAGAAAAAAGGATCAGAATAACATTTGAAACCCCTCAGTCCGCTCTAGTATAATAGGGTGGTTGAGGGGTGAATTTATGTTAGCGTCAAAAATGCGCTGGGAAATCCAGCAGCCGGATCAGGAAAAAGTCAAATCACTCACAGAACAATTGGACATAACACCTCTTGTGGCATCACTGCTTGTAAAAAGAGGTTTTGATACTGCCGAAAGCGCAAGGCTGTTTTTACATACAAAGGATGCAGACTTTTATGACCCGTATGAATTAAAGGGAATGCGGGAAGCAGTTGATCGGATAAAACTGGCGGTTTCTCAAGGGGAACCGATTATGATTTACGGAGATTACGATGCAGACGGCGTTACAAGCACGTCAGTGATGCTGACGGCACTCAGACAGCTGTCGGCGGACGTTGACTTTTATATTCCCGACCGTTTCACAGAAGGCTACGGCCCGAATGAACAAGCTTTCCGTTCCATAAAAGAGCGGGGATTTTCGCTGATCATTACAGTGGATACGGGAATCGCCGCCGTCCATGAAGCTGAAGTCGCAAAAGAGCTGGGCTTAGACGTCATTATTACCGACCACCATGAGCCGGGACCCGAGCTTCCTGACGTATTTGCGATCATCCACCCGAAGCAGCCGGGATGCGGCTATCCGTTTAAAGAATTGGCCGGCGTCGGTGTGGCGTTTAAGCTTGCCCACGCGCTTACGGGTTCTTTGCCGGAAGCTATGCTGGACTTGGCGGCAATCGGTACGGTTGCAGATCTGGTGCCTCTTCATGATGAAAACAGATTAATTGCGTCACTTGGGATCGAAAGGCTTCGGACGACAAATCGGCCGGGCCTCAAAGCTCTGATTAAGCTTTCCGGCGGAGATATCGGACAAGCTGATGAGGAAACGATCGGATTTCAGGTCGCGCCGAGGCTCAATGCCGTCGGAAGAATAGAACAGGCTGATCCCGCCGTGCATCTGCTGATGACCGAAGATCAGTTTGAAGCGGAGGAACTGGCTTCGGATATTGACCGGCTGAATAAAGAGCGGCAGAAAATAGTGAAAACCATGACCGAAGAGGCTGTTGAAATGGTTCAGCAGCAAGGCGGAAACCCGTCTGCCATTGTAGTGGCAAAAGCCGGCTGGAATCCGGGAGTCGTCGGTATTGTCGCATCGAAGCTGGCTGAACGTTTTTACCGGCCCGCTGTTGTGCTTGGGATAGATGAGGAGCAGGGCATCGCTAAAGGGTCGGCGCGAAGCATCAGAGGCTTCAACCTTTTTACGAGCCTTTCACAGTGCAGAGACATTCTTCCTCATTTCGGCGGGCATCCGATGGCGGCAGGAATGACGTTGAAGGCTGAAGATGTGGCGGAATTAAGGGACAGGCTGAATCAAATGGCTGAAGAAACCCTTACGGAAGAGGATTTTATTCCCGTTCAGGAGGTTGATCTTGTCTGCGGCGTTGAAGACATAACCGTTGAAAGCATTACAGAATTGAATATGCTGTCGCCGTTCGGCATGCTTAACCCTAAACCGCATGTGATGGTGAAAAATGCCGTGCTTGATGATGTGCGCCTGATCGGAGCGAATAAAAATCACGTGAAAATGACGGTGAAAAGTGATTCCGCCGTCCTTGACTGCGTCGGCTTTAACAAAGGGGAGCTTGAAGCCGGAGTTGTCCCCGGATCAACGATTTCCATTGTCGGCGAGATGTCCATTAATGAATGGAACAACAGAAAGAAACCCCAGCTGATGATTAAAGATGCTGCGGTGCCGGAATGGCAGCTTTTTGATATCAGGGGCAAGCGGACGTGGGAAGACACGGTCACCTCGCTGCCGAAGGAAAAACGGGTGCTCATCAGCTTTAACGAAAAAACCGCTCAGAAGCTCCGTGCAAAAGAGCTGTCGGGCGAGCTGGCCGGGATCACATCGGAATCCGAGGCGGAAGCTCTCCAGCTTGACGGAAAATATGCCGTTTTTCTGGATGTGCCGCCGTCAGCGGATCGCCTGCAGCATTTGCTTGACGGAAAGAAGCCGGAACGGATTTATTTTGTTTTTATCAATCATGAAGAACATTTCCTGTCCTCATTTCCATCGCGGAATGATTTCAAGTGGTTTTACGCATTTCTCTTAAAAAGGGGCGCTTTTGACTTCGGCAAGCATGGTTCAGAGCTTGCGAGACACAGAGGATGGTCAATTGACACAATCAATTTCATGACAAAGGTGTTTTTTGATCTCGGTTTTGTTAAAATAGAAGATGGTGTGCTGTCTGTCGTGAGCGGCGCGAAAAAACGCGACCTGGCAGATTCGCAAACCTATCAGGTAAAACAGCAGCTGATGGAATTAGACCAGAAGCTCAATTATTCCGCAGCCCATGAGCTGAAGGAATGGCTGAATAAGCTGATGAACCAAGGTTCAGAAGCTTATGAAAGTACGAGGAGGACATAGAACAGATGGATCTTAAAAAATACGTAACAATTGTGCCCGATTACCCGAAAGAAGGCGTACAATTTAAAGATATTACGACATTGATGGACAAAGGCGACGTATACCGTTACGCTACTGACCAAATTGTTGAATATGCAAAAGAAAAAGAAATTGATTTAGTTGTCGGGCCTGAAGCGCGCGGCTTTATTATCGGCTGTCCGGTTGCATACGCTCTCGGAGTCGGCTTTGCGCCGGTTCGGAAAGAAGGAAAACTTCCGCGTGAGGTCATTAAAGTCGATTACGGTTTGGAGTACGGAAAAGACGTACTGACGATTCATAAAGATGCGATTCTGCCGGGACAGCGCGTGCTGATTACTGATGACTTGCTTGCAACAGGCGGCACGATCGAAGCAACGATTAAGCTAGTCGAAGAACTGGGCGGCGTCGTAGCCGGTATTGCGTTCTTAATCGAGCTTTCTTACCTTGACGGCAGAGACAAGCTTGACGATTACGATATTTTAACATTAATGAAATATTAACCGCATATGGAAAAAAGCACTCGTGTCAGGGTGCTTTTTTCCTATTATTTCATCATCCTGACAGATTCTTTAGGTGTTTTGAACTTCTGCCCTTTACATCTCTCGTTTTTTTCTTGATAATAAACTAATACAGTTTACATTTAAAAAAGGTGATTCCATGGCGAACGAACAAGTATTGACTGCCGAGCAAGTAATAGATAAAGCGCGCACTTATCTGCCGGAGGAGCAGATTGCGTTTGTTGAGAAAGCTTACCTGTATGCGCAAAACGCGCATCGCGAACAGTACCGCAAATCAGGTGAGCCGTACATCATTCATCCGATTCAGGTGGCGGGGATTCTCGTCGATCTGGAAATGGACCCTTCCACAATTGCGGGCGGATTTCTGCATGACGTGGTAGAGGACACGGATGTCACCCTCGACGACCTGAAGGAAGCATTTTCTGAAGAAGTGGCGATGCTTGTCGACGGCGTGACGAAGCTCGGTAAAATTAAGTATAAATCTCAAGAGGAGCAGCAGGCGGAAAACCATCGAAAAATGTTTGTCGCTATGGCTCAGGATATCAGAGTCATATTGATCAAGCTGGCGGATCGCCTTCACAATATGCGGACGTTAAAGCATCTTCCGCAGGAAAAGCAGCGGAGAATTTCAAATGAGACGCTGGAGATTTTCGCTCCGCTGGCCCATCGGCTCGGGATTTCTAAAATCAAATGGGAGCTTGAAGACACCGCTCTCCGTTATTTGAATCCTCAGCAGTATTACAGAATCGTCAACCTCATGAAGAAAAAGCGCGCGGAACGCGAACTTTATGTCGAAGAGGTTGTCAATGAAGTGAAAAAACGGGTCGAAGAAGTGAATATCAAAGCGGACTTTTCAGGACGTCCGAAGCACATCTACAGCATTTACCGCAAGATGGCGCTGCAAAATAAACAGTTCAATGAAATATATGATCTGCTCGCCGTCCGTATTCTTGTCGGAAGCATTAAAGACTGCTACGCCGTACTCGGCATTATTCATACGTGCTGGAAGCCGATGCCGGGCAGATTCAAAGATTATATTGCGATGCCTAAGCCGAATATGTATCAGTCGCTGCATACGACCGTAATCGGGCCTAAAGGCGATCCGCTGGAAGTGCAGATCAGAACGTTTGAGATGCATGAGATCGCTGAATACGGGGTGGCCGCACACTGGGCATATAAAGAAGGCAAGGCTGCAAACGAAGAAGCGACATTTGAGAAAAAACTGTCCTGGTTCCGTGAAATTCTGGAATTCCAAAACGAGTCTACGGATGCGGAAGAATTTATGGAATCGCTGAAAATCGATCTGTTTTCTGACATGGTATACGTATTTACGCCAAAAGGCGATGTCATTGAACTGCCGTCAGGCTCTGTGCCGATTGATTTTTCCTACAGGATACACTCGGAGATCGGCAACAAAACAATCGGGGCGAAAGTGAACGGAAAAATGGTGACGCTTGACCATAAGCTCCGGACGGGCGACATCGTCGAGATTCTGACGTCCAAGCATTCATACGGCCCGAGCCAAGACTGGGTCAAACTGGCGCAGACGTCCCAGGCGAAACACAAAATCCGCCAATTCTTTAAGAAACAGCGCCGTGAAGAAAACGTCGAAAAAGGCCGTGAGCTTGTCGAGAAAGAAATTAAAAATCTTGATTTTGAAGTGAAAGATGTTTTAACACTCGAAAATCTTCAAAAAGTTGCCGACAAGTTCAATTTCTCAAATGAAGAGGATATGTACGCGGCGGTCGGGTATAACGGCATTACCGCTCTTCAGGTGGCCAACAGGCTCACTGAAAAAGAGCGGAAGCTGCGTGACCAGGAAGAGCAGGAAAAAATCGTTCAGGAAGTCACTTCCGAGCCGAAACATTATCCGCAAGGGAGAAAACGGGAAGCGGGTGTGCGCGTAAAAGGCATTGACAACCTTCTCGTCCGCTTGTCGAAATGCTGCAACCCGGTGCCGGGCGACCATATCGTCGGTTTTATTACAAAAGGGCGCGGTGTATCCGTTCACCGGGATGACTGTCCGAACGTCAAAACGAATGAAGCGCAGGAACGTCTGATCCCTGTTGAATGGGAGCATGAATCACAGGTTCAAAGACGCAAAGAATATAACGTTGAGATTGAGATTTTGGGGTATGACCGTCTCGGGCTTTTAAATGAGGTGCTCCAAGCCGTAAATGAGACGAAAACCAACATCTCCTCTGTCTCCGGCAAATCCGACCGCAATAAAGTCGCTACGATTCATATGGCGATTTTTATTCAAAACATCAACCATCTGCATAAAGTGGTCGAGCGGATTAAGCAGATCAGAGACATCTATTCAGTCCGGCGGGTAATGAACTAAAAGGAGCTTGCTATGAAATTAGTTGTTCAGCGTGTAACAGAAGCAAGTGTGACGGTTGACGGCGCTGTCGCCGGCCGGATCGGACCCGGCATTATGGCGCTTGTCGGCATCACTCATGAAGATACAGAAGAAGATGCCGCTTACTTGGCGGATAAAATCGTGAATCTTCGGATTTTTGATGATGAAAGCGGCAAGATGAATTTATCGCTTTTGGATACGGGCGGGGAGATTTTATCCGTTTCCCAGTTTACGCTTTACGGCGAAACGAAGAAAGGGAGACGCCCGAATTTTATGAATGCGGCTAAACCGGATCAGGCTGTGCTCCTTTATGAAAAGTGGAACGAACTCCTTCGGGAAAAAGGAGTCAAAGTGGAAACAGGAATATTCGGAGCCATGATGGATGTTCAGCTGACGAATTCCGGGCCGATTACATTGATTATGGATTCTAAACAATAAAAAAAGCTGCCGTTCGGCAGCTTTTTTTATGATTGAAAATAATGTTCCAATCCGCTTTCAATTCCGTCTGTCACTTTTTCCTGATAAGAGCCGCTATGTATGATTGTTTCTTCTTGCGGTTGACTGAGATAGCCGAGCTCATACAGCATGGCAGGCCGTTTATTTTCCCTCAGGACGTAATAATCGCCAAACAGAACGCCGCGATCCGGGATAGGGGAACGCTTCAGTACTTCAGAATGGACGTCTGAGGCAAGCTGGCGATCCTTAGACGGACTGTAATAATAAGCCGTGCTTCCCCGCGTTGACGTATCGGCATAGCTGTCATAGTGAATGCTGATAAAGGCATCCGCATTCCGGTAATGAGAGGTTGAAACCCTGGCCTGCAGGCTGATAAAAGTATCATCCTGTCTGGTGATATACACGTTTGCACCGGATGCCCGCAATTTTTGGGCCAGCAGCTTAGCGGTTTTAATCGTTACGTTTTTTTCAAACTTTCCGGAGTAGCCGATCGTTCCGCTGTCTTTTCCTCCGTGTCCGGGATCAACGACGATCGTTTTGTTTTTAAGTGAGCCGCTGCCGCCCGACGTGTCGGGAGAAGGTGCTTCTCCTGTTTCCTCCCCGCTTTTTGACGTTTGTACGACCCAGTTTGCCACATATGCGGTTTGTCCGTTTTCAAGCCGGACTTCATACCATTTGCCGCTTGAGCCGACAATCGGGTAGGCTGCGCCTTTATCTGCTCTTTTTACGATAGAAGCGGAAGTCGAGGCCGAGCTCCTTAAGTTGGTGCCGCCGTACACAATATACGCTTTTTTCGAGGAGCCTGAGCCCGCAGAACCGTCTCCCGAGCCGGATGCGCTGCCCGATGAGTCAGAATCCTTTATGATGTAGTGGCTTGCTGCCCAGCCTTTTTGCCCGTTTGCTTCAATTTTCAGCCAGCCGTGGTCTTCACTTAAAATGGAAACCTTTGTTCCGCGTGATAATTTAGTCATAATCGCTGAATCATGTGATGCTGCACTTCTGACATTCAATGAAGAAACGCCGACCGTCCCGTTTTTTGACCCGCTTCGGGCCGAAGTTGCTTTCGTATCCGATCCGCCGCTGTCCGCGGTGACGTATTCGGAAGAAACCCATCCGGTTGTGCCTTGATAAGAAATGTTCACCCATCCGCTGTTCTTGTCCAGCACGGATGCATGTGCGCCTTGCGGAAGTTTGCCGATGACTTCATATGATGTCCCCGGGCCTTTTCTGATGCGGAGGTCAGGATCGGTGGAAGTGACCGTTCCGCTTGTTGCGGATGAATTGTCTGCTCCCCCGGCTGTTTTTGATATCAGCCAGGAAACGACCCATCCGGTTTTACCGGGGCTCAGCTGAAGCTGCACCCAGTCTCCCTCTTCTTTAGCGATCGGGTATCTTTCCCCTTTTTTTACTTCAGCCTTAATTCCATAGCTCAGGCCGGGACCGCCTCTGACATTGATCTTGTCTGTCGCGATGACCGCTTCTCCCTCTGCGGCGATTGCGGTGTGGAATGACGGAAGAAGCGCTGTGATGATGACGCCGCATAAAATAAGAGCAAGAGTTCTCTTCTTCATGGCTGTCCTCCTTTCTGAACTAACTAAAATACATTCTTGTATAATATCGTATTTTCCTTGCTGAATGTTAAATAAAAATAAAATGGTTTGTTTATACTAGTCATAAATACAGCGAAAAGGTGTGCAAATCATGAAATATCAACCAAAAATGGGACGCGCGCTGCACGATGCGGAAGGAAATCTGCACTTCAGTGATCAGAGCGATAGAGAAAAGGCGGGTTTTCTTGAAGAGACGGCGACGGAGTTCGGTCTCTTATCGAAAGAAGCGGTCGCAAGGAAAAACAGACGGAATAAAACTTGACAGGGGAGTGCAATCCCATTATTATAATAGAAATTGATGTAAATAAGTCATGATAACGATTTTGAACCGATAATGGAGAAGAGTAGGTCAGAATGCATGGAGAAGAGAGGAACCGTCCCGGGCTGAAAGCGGATCCGCACTGCATCTTTCTCGAAACAACACTCCGGAGGTTCCCTGCTGAACGCTTTTGCAAGTCATTAGGCAGCGGACGTGAACCTGCGTTAAAGGTCAGAGCGGGGATGCTTCGGCATTCCAACTAGGGTGGCACCACGGGTATAACTCTCGTCCCTACTATACATGTATAGTAGGAGCGGGAGTTTTTTTATTTGAAGAAAGACATTAAGGAGGCCTGTAACATGGCATATCACATTCCAAGAGGCACACAGGACATACTGCCGGGTGAATCAGACAGATGGCAGTTCGTCGAACAAATTATGAGGGAGACGTGCCGCACTTATCAATATAAAGAAATCCGCACGCCGATTTTCGAGCATACGGAACTGTTCGCAAGAGGTGTCGGTGAGTCTACAGATATCGTGCAGAAAGAAATGTACACGTTTGAAGACCGTAAAGGGAGAAGCCTGACGCTTCGGCCGGAAGGAACAGCCGCCGCAGTCCGCGCGTTCAATGAAAATAAATTATTTGCGAACCCGGTGCAGCCGACGAAGCTTTATTATGTCGGACCGATGTTCCGTTACGAACGTCCGCAGACAGGGCGTTTCCGCCAATTCTATCAATTCGGAATTGAAGCGATCGGCTCCAAAGATCCGGCCGTGGATGCAGAAGTCATTGCGCTTGCGATGAGTATTTACCGTAAAGCCGGTTTGAAACATATCAAGCTTGTGCTGAACAGCCTTGGTGACCAGGAGAGCCGCAAATCCTACCGGGAAGCGCTCGTCAAACATTTTGAACCGCGCATCGGAGAATTTTGCTCAGACTGCCAGTCGCGTCTGCACACAAACCCGCTCAGAATTCTTGACTGCAAGAAAGACAGAGAGCATGAACTGATGAAAACGGCTCCGTCCATTCTTGATTACTTAAATGAAGAATCAGCCGCTTATTTTGAGAAAGTAAAACAATACTTAAACGATCTCGGCATCCCGTTCGAAATAGATCCGAATCTTGTCAGAGGGCTTGATTATTATAACCATACCGCTTTTGAAATTATGAGCAATGCCGAAGGATTCGGAGCGATTACAACCCTTGCCGGCGGGGGCCGCTATGACGGGCTTGTTGAACAGATCGGCGGACCTGAAGCGCCGGGTATCGGATTTGCGATGAGCATCGAACGTCTGCTGGCAGCCATTGACGCTGAGAAAACAGAGCTTCCCGTCAATCAGGGGATTGACTGCTACATCGTGACGCTCGGAGAAAAAGCGAAGGATTATTCCGTTTCCCTCGTGTACAAACTGAGAGAAGCGGGCATCTCAAGTGAAATCGATTATGAAAATAAAAAGATGAAGGGCCAATTCAAAACGGCTGACCGTCTCGGCGCACGTTTTATTGCGATTTTAGGGGAAGATGAACTTGCCCAAAATAAAATCAATGTAAAAGATGCGGAAACAGGAGAGCAGCGTGAAGTGGTGTTAGACGAGCTGATACAAGTGTTAAAGGCAGATCAAAAGCAGTGAAGGAGAGGAACGCTATGTTTGGAAGAACATATTATTGTGGCGAGATAACTGAAAAAGCGATTGGCGAAACCGTCAAACTGAAAGGGTGGGTGCAGAAACGGCGCGATCTCGGCGGCTTGATTTTCATTGATTTGCGCGACCGCTCGGGTATTGTGCAAGTCGTGTTCAACCCTGACGTATCGAAGGAAGCCCTTGCCGCAGCGGAAGCAATCAGAAACGAATATGTGCTTGATATCGAAGGCACGGTTTCTGCCCGTGAAGAAGGCACGGTGAATCCCAACCTGAAAACCGGTAAAATTGAAATCAAAGCTGAAGCGGTGACGGTGCTCAGCACGGCGAAAACGCCTCCGTTTCCGATCAGTGACCAGGCGGCTGACGTTTCTGAAGACGTCCGGTTAAAACACCGTTATTTGGATTTGCGCCGCCCGGCGATGTTTCAAACATTGCAAATGCGCCATCAAGTCACAAAATCCATCCGCCATTTCTTGGATGAAAACGGATTTCTTGATATTGAAACACCGATTTTAACAAAAAGCTCTCCCGAAGGCGCCCGTGATTACTTGGTGCCGAGCCGGGTGCATGAAGGAGAATTTTACGCCCTTCCGCAATCGCCGCAGATTTTTAAACAGCTTCTGATGGTGTCGGGCTTTGAACGGTATTATCAAGTGGCCCGCTGCTTCCGCGATGAAGACTTGCGTGCCGACCGCCAGCCGGAATTTACGCAGATTGATATCGAAATGTCCTTTATGAGTCAAGAGGACATCATGGCTCTGGCGGAAGAGATGATGGCGAAAGTCATGCTTGAAACAAAAGGTGTTGAAGTACCGCTTCCGCTTCCGAGAATGACATATGAAGAAGCGATGAACAGCTACGGTTCCGACAAGCCAGATACCCGCTTCGGCATGCTGCTGACGGACGTGTCAGACATAGTGAAAGATACTGAATTTAAGGTGTTCTCATCAGCCGTGGCAAACGGCGGCGTTGTAAAAGCGATCAATGTCAAAGGCGCTGCCGGCGACTATTCCAGAAAAGATATCGATGCGCTCGGCGTTTTTGCCGGAAATTACGGCGCGAAAGGTCTCGCTTGGGTGAAAGTTGAAGCTGACGGCGTAAAAGGCCCGATTGCGAAATTCTTTGATGAAGAGAAGCAGGCAAAACTGGCTGAAGCGCTTGATGCTTCTGAAGGCGATCTGCTCCTGTTCGGGGCTGATAAGTTTGAGGTTGTGGCTCAATCCCTCGGCGCGCTTCGCTTAAAGCTCGGCAAAGAACGCGGCCTGATTGACGAAAGCCTCTTCAACTTCCTATGGGTTGTGGACTGGCCGTTACTGGAGCATGACGAGGAAGAAGGCCGTTTCTATGCGGCTCACCACCCGTTTACAATGCCTGTCCGTGAAGATCTTGACCTGATTGAAACGGCGCCTGAAGATATGAAAGCGCAGGCTTACGACCTTGTCTTAAACGGCTATGAACTCGGCGGAGGCTCAATCCGTATTTTTGAAAAAGACGTTCAGGAAAAAATGTTCGGGCTTCTCGGCTTTACAAAAGAAGAAGCGGAGGAGGAGTTCGGATACCTTCTTGAAGCCTTTGAATACGGCGCCCCTCCGCACGGCGGAATCGCGCTCGGCTTAGACCGTTTGGTTATGCTTCTTGCAGGCCGCACAAACTTAAGAGATACGATCGCTTTCCCGAAAACGGCAAGCGCAAGCTGCCTTCTTACGGAAGCGCCCGGCGAAGTGAGCGACGCCCAGCTTGAAGAACTTCACCTTTCTGTCAAAAGAAAAGTGAAACAGTAAAGATCAGCAGTTTGTTTCTTGAAAATCAAAATCTGCTGTGATATGATTTTGACAAGTTAAATAAAGTCCTGATGTGTTAGTTGTACACCTAGTTTTGACCGAACATTTTTTTGATTTGGGAGCCCGTATTTTTAAATGGCGTACATGCCTCTTTTCATTCGTTAAGAGGACTTACAAGATTTAAAAAAGGGCACCCACCTGCTGAGAGCGGGTTCAAAACGAAGGAAAGCTGCAACGGCACAATTGGGACTTTATTTTTTGTGCGCTAAAACCAGCGGCTTTTTGACAAGCCGAGTTTATAAAACCAGAATGTGGAGTGAGGTTCTTGTTACATCAGTTTTCCAGAAATGAGCTAGCGATTGGAAAAGAAGGGCTGGACACGTTAAAAAACAGCACGGTGGCCGTTCTCGGCGTCGGCGGAGTCGGTTCATTCGCAGCCGAAGCATTGGCGAGGTCCGGAGTGGGGCGGATCGTGCTTGTCGATAAAGATGATGTTGACATTACAAACGTAAACCGCCAGCTGCATGCGCTCTTGTCGACGGTGGGACAGCCGAAAACAGACTTGATGAAAGAGCGGATCGCGGATATTAATCCGGATTGTGACGTCGTCGCCTTAAAAATGTTTTATACGGAAGAGACGTATGAGCAGTTCTTTGAGTATCCGCTCGATTACGTCATTGACGCGTCGGATACGATTCATTATAAAATTCATCTGATGAAAGAATGTCTGAAACGGAATGTTCCGCTGATTTCAAGCATGGGAGCGGCGAATAAAACAGACCCGACACGCTTTCAGATTGCTGATATTTCAAAAACCCATACTGATCCGATTGCCAAAGTCGTCCGCACAAGGCTTCGCAAAGAGGGCATTAAAAAAGGCGTACAGGTCATTTTTTCTGATGAAAGCCCGATCGTCATCCGTGAAGACGTCAGAAAAGAAGTCGGGAATGATGAAGCGAAAATCCGCAAAGCGCAAATGCCGCCGTCTTCCAACGCCTGGGTTCCGTCAGTGGCCGGTCTGATTATGGGCGGACATGTTGTCATGGAGCTCTTAAAGGAGATCGACATTAAACGGGTTAAAGATAAATAAAAAGAAAAACAGCCTTCTTCAGGAAAGGCTGTTTTTTATTTGAATCCGCCGTTTACACGAAAGATTTTGGCCGGTATCAAAAAAGACAAGAACACATAGGTGTCCTTGTCCGGTTATTTTTTCTGCTTCATCAGTTTTTCATACACTTGCTTTATGGCGGCTTCAAATTTCCCCGTTTGTTTCGGTTTATAGTATTGCTTGTTTTTTAACGGATCGGGCAAATATTGCTGTTCGACCCATCCGTTCTCGAAATCGTGAGGATATTGATAGCCGATCCCGCGTCCGAGCTCTTGGGCCCCTTTATAGTGGGCGTCTTTTAAATGTTTCGGCACATCGCCGATTTTACCCGCCCTGATGTCTTTGAGCGCCTCATCAACGGCTGTGATGGCGGAGTTTGATTTTGGCGAGAGGCATAATTCGATTACCGCATTGGCCAGCGGAATTCTCGCTTCCGGAAAGCCGATCCGTTCTGCGGTCTGAATCGCGCTCAGCACCCGGGGGCCTGCCTGCGGGCTTGCGAGGCCGATATCTTCATAGGCGATCACGAGAAGCCTTCTTGATAAGCTTTCAAGGTCTCCGGCTTCGATCAGACGGGCCAGATAATGAAGGGCGGCGTTTGCGTCCGAGCCTCGGATTGATTTTTGGAAGGCGGATAAGACGTCATAATGCGCATCGCCGTTTTTATCATGAGTATAGCTTTTTTTCTGCAGACATTCTTCCGCCGTTTCCCGTGTAATCCGGATCGTGCCATCGCTTGATTCCTTTGTAGAGAGCACGGCAAGCTCCAGTGCGTTCAAAGCGGAGCGGACGTCTCCTCCGCACCCTTGTGCGAAATGATCCATCGCGTCGTCGTCCACCGAAACGCTGTAGGAACCGAGTCCCCGGTGTTTATCTGTGAGCGCTCTTTTCAATGCCTGCTTGATCAGATCGGGTGTTAACGGTTCGAGCTCAAATATCTGGGTCCGGCTTCTGATGGCCGGGTTAATGGCATGATAAGGGTTGGCGGTCGTCGCGCCGATTAAAATAATCATTCCGTTTTCTAAATAGGGCAGCAGAAAATCCTGCTTTCCCTTATCAAGCCTGTGCACTTCGTCAAGGATTAAAATGACCTGGCCTGACATTTTCGCTTCCTGTACGACAATCTCCATGTCTTTTTTATTATGAATGACGGCATTCAATTTCCTGAATGCGATGCTTGTCGATCCTGCGATCGCTGTGGCGATGGACGTTTTTCCGATGCCCGGCGGTCCGTACAGGATCATGGATGATAAGTGCTTTGCACGCACCATTCTGCCGATGATTTTATCTTCTTTGACCAAATGTTCCTGGCCGATAATGTCTTCGATATTGGCAGGCCGCATCCGATACGCCAATGGTTTCATGAACATCTCTCCTTACATATACAGGGTAACGGAAAACGGACGATTAGAAAAGCGAATTGCGGCGGGCCCCGTGTTTCAATGAAAATTAGGATAAGTTATGTTATAATAACAGTTGGTCTATAAGATACTAAACAGATTATTCATATCCATTTACTTGTATAAATTAACAATTAGAATTGACTGGGGTGTTCATATTGAAAATATCGACAAAGGGAAGATACGGGCTCACCATTATGATTGAATTGGCGAAAAAGCACGGAGACGGTCCGACGTCGCTCAAAAGCATCGCCCAAACAAACAGCCTTTCTGAGCATTACTTGGAACAGCTTGTATCACCGCTCAGAAACGCGGGACTCGTAAAAAGCATCAGAGGCGCTTACGGGGGTTACGTGCTCGGGGGCCAGCCTGAAGAGATAACGGCCGGAGACATTATCAGAGTGCTGGAAGGGCCGATCAGCCCGGTAGAAGTGCTTGAGGATGAAGAGCCTGCCAAGCGGGAGTTATGGATCCGCATCCGCGACGCTGTAAAAGACGTGCTGGACAGCACGACGTTAGAAGACCTTGCGAGCTACACGGACGGCGAGCAGGAAGCTTATATGTTCTATATTTAAACCAGAGGTGTACAGACAATGGAACGGATTTATTTAGATCATGCCGCGACTTCCCCGATGGATGAGCGTGTGCTTGAAGAAATGAAGCCCCATTTCTTCGGCAGTTTCGGCAACCCGTCAAGCATTCATTCATTCGGGAGAGAATCCCGGAAATGGGTCGATGAAGCGAGAGCGGACATCGCGCGCGAAATCAGTGCGAAAGAACAGGAAATTATTTTCACAAGCGGCGGCACGGAGGCTGATAATTTGGCGATTTTCGGAACGGCTGCCGCCCGGAAAAATGAAGGAAAGCATATCATTACGACCGCTGTTGAGCATCATGCTGTATTGCACGCCTGCGAAAAGCTGGAAGAAGACGGCTTTGAGGTGACATACCTCATCCCCGGCCCTTCAGGACGGATCAGTGCAAATCAGGTGAAAGAAGCGCTCCGTGATGATACAATCCTTGTTACCGTCATGTATGGCAATAACGAAGTCGGAACCATTCAGCCGATTGACGAAATCGGAGAGCTGTTAAGCGGGCATCAGGCCTATTTTCACACAGATGCCGTTCAGGCATTCGGTTATATGCCGATTGACGTGAAAAAAAGCAGAATTGACATGCTGTCTGTTTCCGGTCACAAGCTTAACGGGCCTAAAGGGACAGGCTTTTTATATGTAAATCAAGAGGTGAAGCTGTCACCGATTCTTCTCGGGGGAGAGCAGGAACGAAAGCGCCGCGCGGGGACGGAAAATGTACCGGGCATCGCCGGCTTAAAAGAAGCGGTCGTCCTTTCAAACCGTGAGAGGGAAGAGAAAACAGCGAAGTATAAGGAGTTTAAGAACATTATCATGAGCACGCTGGAAAAATCCGGCGTTACAGCGGAGGTGAACGGAGATGCCGAGAAATGCCTGCCTCATATTTTAAACCTTTACTTTCCCGGTGTGCCGGTGGAAGCGCTGCTGGTCAATCTTGACATGGAAGGCATTGCCGTCTCCAGCGGATCTGCTTGTACAGCGGGATCCGTTCTTCCGTCCCATGTGCTTACGGCCATGTTCGGAAGTGAGAGCGGCAGGCTGACTTCGTCAATCCGCCTCAGCTTCGGCCTCGGCAATACGGCGGAACAAATCGAAACAGCCGCCGAAAAGCTTGCCGCCGTCGTTAAACGGCTTGCTTAAAACGGCGGACTTACGTTTTTAATGGAGTGAATGCAAATGGAAAAACGGCCGGAGGATACAAGAGTCGTAGTCGGCATGTCCGGCGGCGTGGACTCTTCCGTGGCGGCCCTTCTGCTGAAGGAGCAGGGCTACGATGTAATCGGAATCTTTATGAAAAACTGGGATGATACGGACGAAAACGGTTTTTGCACGGCGACGGAAGATTATGAAGACGTCATCCGGGTCTGCAACCAGATCGGAATTCCGTATTATGCCGTCAACTTTGAGAAGCAATATTGGGAAAAGGTATTTCAATATTTCCTTGATGAATATAAAGCCGGAAGAACCCCCAATCCGGATGTCATGTGCAATAAAGAAATTAAGTTTAAGGCTTTCTTGGATCATGCTCTGTCACTCGGCGCGGATTATCTTGCGACGGGCCATTACGCCCGTGTAGACAGAAGCGCAGGTACAGTGCGCATGCTCCGCGGTCTGGATGAAAACAAGGACCAGACTTATTTTCTGAATCAGCTCAATCAGGAACAGCTCAGCAAAGTCATGTTCCCGATCGGTGATCTGCAAAAAAGCCGCGTGCGGGAAATCGCCAAAGAAGCGGAACTTGCGACAGCTGCGAAAAAAGACAGCACGGGAATCTGCTTTATCGGCGAACGCAACTTCAAAACGTTTCTCAGCCAATATCTCCCTGCTCAGCCGGGCGATATGATGACAATGGACGGAGAAGTAAAAGGGCGTCATGACGGTCTGATGTATTATACAATCGGACAGCGCCACGGTCTTGGAATCGGCGGAAGCGGCGAGCCGTGGTTCGCCGTCGGTAAAGATCTTGAAAAAAACATTCTGTATGTTGATCAAGGATTCCATAATCCGCTTCTGTATTCCGATAAGATCACGGCGACAAATGTCAGCTGGACGCGTCCCGGTCTGATGGACGGCGGCGAAATGACATGCACGGCGAAATTCCGCTACCGTCAGGAAGATCACAAAGTAACGGTGAAAATGACGGGTGATGATGAAGCGGAAGTCATTTTTGACGGGCAGGTACGCGCCGTTACGCCGGGACAAGCCGTCGTTTTTTATGACGGAGAAGAGTGCCTCGGCGGCGGAACGATAGATGACGTTTATAAAGACGGAACAAAACTGTGGTACGTATAACACATGTAAAAAACCTCAACTCGCATGTTGGGGTTTTTTAGCGAAAGGAAGTTAAAAATGGATTATAATAAAATCGGGATTGACGCCATGCAGGAGGGCGATTTTGAAAAAGCAGCAGAGGCTTTTACGAAAGCGATTGAGGAAAACGGCCAAGATCCGGTGCCGTATATCAACTTCGCAAATCTGCTTTCTTCTGTGAACGAACTCGAACGGGCGCTTGCATTCTATAACAGAGCGCTCGAATTGGACAATTCGGCGGCAGCCGCTTATTACGGTGCGGGAAACGTATACGTGATGAAAGAATCGTTTTCCGAAGCGAAGGATATGTTTGAAAAAGCGCTTCGCTCCGGAATGGAAAACGGAGATTTGTTTTATATGCTGGGGACCGTTCTCGTTAAATTAGAGCGGCCGAAGCTTGCACTGCCGTATTTGCAGCGTGCCGTTGAATTAAACGAAAATGACACGGAAGCACGCTTCCAGTTCGGAATGTGTCTCGCAAATGAAGAAATGCTGGATGAAGCTCTGGCGCAGTTTGAGACGGTGATCGAGCAGGACCCAAGCCACGCGGACGCATTTTATAATGCCGGGGTCGCTTACGCGTACAAAGAAAATCGTGAAAAGGCGCTTGAGATGCTCGAAGGCGCAATCGGCATACAGCCTGATCATATGCTTGCGCTTCATGCGAAACAGCTTATCACCCAGTCATAACAAAAGGAGGGAAGGCTCGTGGATCAGCTGAACATCGAAGAACAGCCGTATGTAAAAGGCGTCATTCATACGGTCATTTATCATAATGACACCAACCTGTATACAGTGCTGAAAGTCAAAGTTGCAGAAACGTCTGAGGCGATCGAAGACAAGGTCGTATCCGTAACGGGCTACTTCCCTCTGCTGCAAGAAGATGAGACCTACACATTTTACGGAAAAACCGCCACGCATCCTAAGTTCGGCCTGCAATTTCAGGCTGAACACTTTAAAAAAGAAATTCCGACCACAAAAGAAGGGATCATTCACTATTTATCAAGTGATCTGTTTGAAGGAATCGGAAAAAAAACGGCGGAAGAAATCGTCAAAAAGCTCGGAGACGGCGCGCTCAATAAAATTCTGACGGATGCGTCGGTGCTTTACGATGTGCCGAAAATGTCGAAAAAGAAAGCGGATAAGCTTGCCGGAGAGCTGCAGCGGCATCAGGGGCTTGAGCAGATTATGATCTCTCTGAACCAATACGGTTTCGGGCCCCAGCTATCAATGAAAATATATCAGGCCTACGAAACGGAAACCCTGGAGAAAATTCAGGAAAATCCTTATCAGCTTGTAAAAGACGTTGAAGGCATCGGCTTTGTGAAAGCTGACGAGCTGGGCGGAAAAATGGGTCTGTCAGGAAACCACCCGGAGCGGATCAAAGCGGCAATCTTATATACGATTGAATCGACCTGTCTTTCAGAAGGCCATACGTACATAGAGACAAAGCAGCTGATTATCAATACGCAAACGCTCCTGAATCAGTCAGCTGAAGGCGGCCGCGTCACGGAGATGGATGCGGCTGACGGCATCATCGCCCTCGGGGAGAGTAAGGATATCGTCATAGAAGGAGAGCGCTGCTATTTTCCGTCCTTGTTTTACGCCGAACAAAATGTCGCAAAACGCGTGCTCGACATTGCGGCTCAGACGGAGTATGCCGATCAATTTCCTGAATCGGAATTTCTGCTTGCACTCGGTGAACTGGAAGAACGGATGAATGTTCAATACGCACCAAGCCAAAAGGATGCCATTCAAAAAGCGCTGTCTTCACCGATGCTTTTATTGACCGGAGGACCCGGGACGGGGAAAACGACCGTTATTAAAGGAATCGTGGAATTATACAGTGAACTGCACGGAGTATCGCTTGACCCCGGTGATTATAAAAAAGACGAGACGTTCCCGGTGCTGCTTGCCGCGCCGACGGGAAGAGCCGCAAAACGGATGAGCGAATCTACGGGGCTGCCGGCTGTTACGATTCACAGGCTGCTCGGCTGGAATGGCGCTGAAGGCTTTACCTACAATGAAGATCAGCCGATTGAAGGGAAACTGATCATTATAGACGAAGCGAGTATGCTCGATATCTGGCTCGCCAGCCATTTGTTTAAGGCGCTTCCTAAGCACATTCAGCTCATTGTCGTCGGTGATGAAGACCAGCTTCCTTCAGTAGGACCGGGGCAGGTGCTCAGAGACCTTTTGGCTTCTGAGGTGCTGCCGACCGTGCGTTTGACAGATATTTACCGTCAGGCTGAAGGATCATCCATTGTGGAACTTGCGCATGATATGAAAAAAGGACTGCTTCCAAAAGGGCTGACCGCGCCGACAAAGGACCGCTCATTTATCCGCTGTAATTCTTCACAGATGAAAGAAGTCGTGGATCAGGTCGTCTCGAACGCGTTAAAAAAGGGGTATACCTCCAGGGATATTCAAGTGCTTGCCCCGATGTACAGGGGAAAAGCGGGAATTAACGAGCTGAATATGCTTCTTCAAGACATCATGAATCCGCCGAAAGAAAAAAGGCGGGAGCTGAAATTCGGTGATGTCGTCTACAGGACGGGCGATAAAATATTACAGCTTGTCAACCAGCCGGAAAACAATGTGTTTAATGGCGATATCGGCGAAATCGTGTCCATTTTTTATGCCAAAGAAAATACGGAAAAAGAAGACATGGTCGTCGTCTCGTTTGACGGCAACGAAATCACCTTTACGAAAAAGGATTTCAGCCAGTTTACCCACGCTTACTGCTGTTCCATTCATAAGTCGCAGGGAAGCGAATTCCCGATTGTCGTCCTGCCTGTCGTCAAAGGCTACTATCGAATGCTCAGGAGAAATCTGCTTTATACCGCCATAACAAGGGCGAAAAAATTTCTGATTCTTTGCGGAGAAGAAGAAGCGCTTGAATGGGGCGTCAAAAACAATGATGCCACCGTCAGACAGACGTCGCTTAAAAACAGGCTCACAGAGCAGACTGAAGAGATGGATGCAGAACTGGCCGCCCTGCAAAAAGAGCTGCCGTTCAGTGTATATGATGCGAACATCGGAATGGAAGGCATCACGCCGTTTGACTTTATGGAAGAAAAAGCGTAAATAAAACCCGGAGCATAAACATGCGCCGGGTTTTCGCCTGTGGAAGTCATTTCAAAGTATGCTGCCCGGCTTCTTGGCAAAACCTATACGTGTTCAACAAAAGGTGGTTGATCACACTTTGAGAACATGCCATGCAGCTGAAGGACGAACAGTATATGACGAAAACACCGGGCGCAGTCTCGGGATGATATCGGATGTATGTTTCTCTCTGGACGGCCGGTTTCTCGGTTTCGTGCTGGAGCAGAAACGCCTGTTTCACAACCGCCATCTTTTTTTAGAGGCAAGTGATATAAAAGAGATGGATCAAGAAGCCGTAGCTGCCGGTCATGCTCATTTGCAGCCTTTGCCGAAGAGCTGTTTCACTTTTGAACAGATTAAGATGCAGCCGGTGAAATCGCCTGATGGTGAAATGTTCGGTTTGCTGGAAGATGTATACTTTTGTTTGGACAGGGGCATAATCGTAGCATATGAACTCTCGGACGGCTTCTTTTCAGATCTGGCTGGCAGACGCCAAGTGCGCCGCGCCGCCGATACGCTTATTGAAGCGGGGAAAGAAGGCATCGTCCTGAACGGATAAGAGGTGTAGTCTGTGCTTGTATGTCCGAACTGCAAAAGTAAAGATATCGGCAAAATCGGCGTAAACCAATACTATTGCTGGGGCTGCTTCATTGAGCTGACAGTGGCCAAAGGCAAAATTGCGACACATCAAGTAGAGGAAGACGGCACGTTAAGCAGTCTTGATGATTTGTTTTCTGAAGACGAACGCAGTATCAATTTTTAAAGTTGAAAGGAGATACGCGCGATGGGCAGAACAATGACCTCTCTGTTGGCTTTAGGAGCTGGAGCCGTTATGTATCGTATGGCTTCTCAGTCCGATATGCTGAATAAAAAAGGTATGAAACGGATGAGAAGACGAGTCATGAAAATGTTTTAAGCAGAAAAAAGGATACTTCTCCGGAAGTATCCTTTTTACGTTTGTCTCGCTTCCAGCCGTCTGGCTGCGAGAGACAGGCTGTAATTGACCGCGAAATACATCAGGGCCGCCAGCAGAAAGATCGGGAAAAAATACCCTCCGTCAGCGCTTTGTCCGTTTAAAATCTGCGCGTTATGAATCAGTTCGGGCAGAGCGATGACGACCGCAAGTGACGTATCCTTTAATAAAGAAATAAACTGGCTCACAATCGGAGGAACCATACGCCTGAGCGCCTGCGGCATGACGACGAGAAAAAGACTCTGCGTGTACGTCAGTCCTGAAGAACGCGCCGCTTCAATCTGTCCTTTGTCAACGGATTGCAAACCGCTTCTGATGATTTCTGACAGCATAGCCGATTCAAAAATCGTCAGCGCCGTGATGGCGGCCGCGGTAATTTCCAGTTTGATCCCGATTTCCGGAAGGGCAAAAAACGTAAAGAAAATGATTAATAACAGCGGCAGGTTGCGGATGGTTTCCACAATGGCCGCTATAATGCCCGAGACGATAGGAATTTTCGCATAGCGCAAAGTGCCGGCGGCAAGCCCGAAAATAAAACTCAGGACAATGGAGATCAGCGCAACATAAAGTGTGACCAAAAAGCCGTCCCATAAAAACAGCAGATGGTCAGGTGTATAGGCGCCGCTAAAATCCATGTTTTTCACTCTCCTTCTCTAATAACTCTTTCCGAGACGTCTTTCCAAATAGTGAACCCCGATGCTGAGCGGGATCGTTACTATCAAATAAAAAAGCGCGACGAAAATATACACATCAAACACGACAAGAGTACTTGAGGAAACGAGATCCGCCTGATACATCAAATCGAGTCCCGCCACCACTCCGAGTATTGATGAGTTTTTGACAAGGTTGAGAAATTGGTTTCCGAGCGGGGGAATCACGATTTTTACGGCCTGAGGAAGAATGACGTATCTCATCGCCTGACTGTAGGTGAAGCCTGACGATCTGGCCGCTTCCATCTGCCCTTTGGAGACAGTCAGAATTCCGGCTCTGATAGCTTCTGCGATAAAGGCCGACGTGTAAATCGTCAGCGCAATCGTTCCCGCCTGAAAGCCGTCCAGTCTCAGCCCGGCGTTCGGAAGTCCGAAATAAAAAACGAATGTGATGAGGAGAAGCGGGATGTTGCGGATAAATTCCACATACGCAGTGCCGATCCATTGAAGGGGTTTGAAAGCCGTGATTCTCATGACTGCGATCAGAACGCCCAGCGCAAAGCTGCCTGCCAGCGCGATGAAGCTCGCAAGCAATGTGTGCAGGAAACCGTCCATATACATATCGAAGTTTTCCGTTAAAATTGAAAAGTTCATCTATGTCACTCCTTATAAAACGGGGATGAGCATGCCTGCTCATCCCGCGGTCCTTTCTATTTTGCCGGTTCTTCTTTAATCCATTTTTTATAGATTTTTTCGTACCTGCCGTCGGCTTTCATTTTTTTCAAAGAGGCGTTGATTTCCTTGATAAGTCCGGATTGGCCTTTTTTGACGGCGATTCCGTAAGGTTCATCGGTGAAGGTTTCGCCTGTCAGCTGATATTGTTTATTTTCATCCGCCATGCCGTATAAAATCGCATTATCGGTTGTGAGCGCATCTCCCTGTCCCGCTTTTAGCGCGGTGAACGCTTCGGCGTAATTTTCAAATTCCAGCACTGAGGCGTCAGGCGCTTTTTCTCTGATGTTTTGTGAGGAAGTAGAGCCTTTTACCGCCAATACTTTTGAGCCTTTTCCCAAGTCTTCGGTGCTTTTGATGCTGCTTCCTTTTTTGACGAGCAGGGATTGCCCTGCTTCAAAATAAACATCTGAGAAATCAACTTCTTTTTTCCGCTCATCCGTTATCGTCATCGTGGCGGTGATGGCGTCGATATCGCCGTTTTGCAGCATTGGAATTCTCGTTTTTGACGTCACTTCTTTAAATTCCGCTTTCTTCTCATCCCCCAGAATATCTTTTGCGAGCTGTTTTGAGATATCAATATCGAAGCCTTCAATATCACCGGAGCTTGGGTTTTTCAGCCCGAATAACCTCGTGTCGGTTTTGACGCCGAAGATGATTTTGTCTCTGTCTTTAATAGAGGCTAACGTGTCTTTTCCCGTTCCTTTTGAATCCCCGGACGTTTCTTTCCCTCCGCAGGCTGCCAGCATAAAGACGGCCAGCAGTGATATCAATCCGAATGACAACCATTTTGTTACGCGTGACATAAGCGCTCCTCCGTTTCTTTTCAGTGATTTAAAATACGGCTTAAGAATAAACGCGCCCTCTCTTCACGGGGGCTTTCGTAAAATTCAGCCGGTGCAGCTTCTTCTAAGATGGCTCCGCCGTCGATAAACACGATGCGGTCCGCCACTTCTTTTGCGAATCCCATTTCATGTGTGACGACTGCCATGGTCATGCCTTCTTTTGCGAGTGTTTTCATGACATCCAGCACTTCCCCGATCATTTCCGGATCAAGCGCGGATGTAGGTTCGTCAAACAGCATAATTTCGGGCTTCATCGCAAGCCCCCTGGCGATGGCGACACGCTGCTGCTGGCCGCCGGAAAGCTGTGAAGGATAAGCGTCCGCTTTTTCCGGTATACCGACTTTTTTCAAATAGTATAAGGCCGTTTTTTTTGCTTCTTCTTTTGATTGCTTAAGCACTTTGATCGGTGCGAGCATGATGTTTTGCAGAACGGTTTTGTGCGGGTACAGATGAAAATGCTGAAACACCATGCCGATATTGCGGCGGACTTTATTTATATCCGTTTTCTTGTCATGGATGGAGACGCCGTTTACCGTTAAGGCGCCTCCATCAACTGTTTCCAGCTGATTAATGCAGCGGAGAAGCGTACTTTTTCCCGATCCTGAAGGTCCGATGATAACGACGACTTCCCCTTTTTTAATGTGCAGATTAATGTTTTTCAGCACGTGGAAATGTCCGTAGTGCTTATTTACATCCTGAAATGAAATCATGGCCATCCTCCTTAAAAAAACAAGAGTCATATTGACTGGACAGTTTTTGAAATCCTTTAACACATTACGATGGTTATACAGATTTTTATGAATATTATTTAGATTATTTCGTAATTTCTGATAATTATTTCCGTCAAGAGGTCTGCGTCATAAGGCGGAGTTTATGAAACGGGAATAATTCCGGCTTTCTGTCAAAAGATAAAGCAAGAGGTGAAACGTCATGCTTCAAAAACCGCTGCAGCTCTTAATGTGGACGGCTGTATGTCTGCTCGTTTTGTTAACAGTGTATGTCTTTTGCATGCTCGATATGTTATGGTCTCCCATTTGGCTTGTTATAAAATCTCTCTTTATTCCTATATTCATCGCAGTATTTATTGCTTATCTTTTACTTCCGATTACTGAATGGCTTCATAGAAAAGGGATGCCTAGAACTTTAAGCCTGCTTCTGATTTATTGCCTGTTTTTCGGCGGAATCGGCTGGGGGGTTTATAAAGGGGTTCCTGTTTTAATTGAACAGCTGCAGGATCTGTCTGAGAGCATTCCCGGTCTTGCCAAAAACTACAACAGCATGCTGACGCATCTGCATAATCACACGGATCATTGGCCTGACGGCATGCACCATCGGATGGACAAAATGATTCAGCAGACAGAAACGTTTCTTGCCGGCACGATTGAAAGCACGATCAGAAGCATCCGTTTCGTGCTTGATTATATCCTGATCGCGGCGACGATTCCTTTTCTCGTGTTCTATATGGTGAAGGATATAGACGTCATGAAAAAGACAGTCTGGTATTTGACGCCGAAGTCCTGGAGAAAAAGGGGGAGTGAATTTCTGCGGGATGTGGACGACTCTCTCGGTGATTACATCCGCGGTCAGCTTCTCGTTTGTTTTTTGCTCGGGTTAATAGCCGGCGTTTCATTTTGGCTGTTCGGGCTTCCTTACCCGCTGATTTTGGGCCTTGCCATCGGGATTACGAATGTCATCCCGTATTTCGGTCCGTTTATCGGCGCTGTACCGGCGCTGCTCCTTTCGCTGGCGATTTCTGCTAAAGCTGTGATCATCGTAATCGTCACGATTTTTATTCTGCAATTTATAGAAGGAAACATTTTGAGCCCGCTTATTGTCGGGCGCAGTCTCAGAATGCACCCCATCGTGATCATGCTGGCGCTCCTTGCCGGAGGAGAACTCGCGGGCATTCCCGGCATGATTCTTGCTGTTCCGGCGGCAGCTGTTTTAAAAGTGACGGCCATTCACTTTTTGCGGATCAGGACGGAACATTGACATTCGGGTTCTGCTTGTCTATAATTTCGAGTAGAATACATACGAATCTCGAGTGACGGATATGAGTACGCCGAAGCCCTGTTTAAGAGAGAAGCTCCGATACGCTGAAAGGAGCTTCAGCAGAAGATCGGCCGAAGCTAATCCTGAGTGCAGTTAAAGGCTGCCGCAATCCTGCGTTACGGGATGAAAGGTGACAGGCCTTTTTCGGCCTGTAATCAGGGTGGTACCGCGAGACAGCTCTCGTCCCTGTGTGAACGCATGGTTTGCATAGGGAGAGAGCTTTTTTGCTGTCGCAAAAGAGAATTTCGGGTAGTGATAAGGAGGAATATAGATGAAACACTTAACTTCTGCTGAAGTGCGTCAAATGTTTTTAGATTTCTTTAAAGAAAAAGGCCATGCCGTTGAACCGAGCGCCTCATTGGTTCCGCATGAAGATCCGTCTTTACTGTGGATCAACAGCGGCGTTGCGACGCTGAAAAAATACTTTGACGGCCGCGTTGTGCCGGAGAATCCGAGAATTGTAAACGCGCAAAAATCAATCCGCACAAATGATATTGAAAATGTGGGGAAAACGGCGCGCCACCACACGTTCTTTGAGATGCTCGGAAACTTTTCCATCGGTGATTATTTTAAAGAAGAAGCCATCACGTGGGCATGGGAGTTTTTAACGAGCGAAAAGTGGATCGGCTTTGATCCGGAGCTGCTGTCTGTAACGGTTCACCCTGAGGATGAAGAAGCTTATACGCTATGGGCGGAAAAAATCGGCGTTCCGGAAGAAAGAATCATCCGTCTGGAAGGGAACTTCTGGGATATCGGCGAGGGCCCGAGCGGACCGAATACGGAAATTTTCTATGACCGCGGCGAGAAATACGGCAATGACCCGTCAGATTCTGAATTGTATCCGGGCGGCGAAAATGACCGCTATCTTGAAGTGTGGAACCTGGTATTCTCAGAGTTCAACCACAACCCGGACGGCACGTACACACCGCTTCCGAAGAAAAACATTGATACGGGCATGGGGCTTGAACGGATGGTCTCCGTGATTCAGGACGTCCCGACAAACTTTGACACTGATTTGTTTATGCCGATTATTGAAGCGACAGAGCGCATTTCCGGAGATGTTTACGGAAAGGACGCAGCGAAGGATACGGCTTTTAAAGTGATTGCCGATCATATCAGAACGGTCGCATTTGCGGTAAGCGACGGAGCTCTGCCGTCAAATGAAGGGCGCGGGTATGTACTGAGACGCCTCTTGCGCCGGGCTGTGCGATACGCGAAAACCATCGGTATCAGCCGTCCGTTTATGTACGAGCTGGTACCGACTGTTGCAGGAATTATGGACGCTTTCTATCCGGAGGTGAAAGAAAAGCAAGAGTTTATCGCCAAAGTCATCAAAACGGAGGAAGAGCGCTTCCATGAAACATTAAACGAAGGTCTGGCCATTTTATCCGACGTGATAAAGAAAGAGAAGGAAAAAGGCAGCGGCATCATCTCCGGAAAAGACGTATTCAAACTGTACGATACGTACGGATTCCCGGTTGAATTAACGGAGGAATACGCGGAAGATGAGCAAATGAAAGTTGACCATAGAGGCTTTGAAGCCGAAATGGAAAAACAGCGTGAACGGGCGAGAAATGCGCGCCAAGATGTAGGAAGCATGCAGGTTCAGGGCGGCGCATTGCGCGACATTACCGCAGAAAGCACATTTGTCGGCTACAGTGCCGTAAAAGCTGAAGCGAAGGTGATCGAGCTTCTTCACGACGGGCAATTAATCAGCGAGGCGCATGAAGGGGATACCGTCCAAATCCTTCTTGACAAAACGCCTTTCTATGCTGAAAGCGGCGGACAGATCGGTGACAGAGGAGTGCTGAGAAGCGAGCAGGCTGTCGTAACCATTAAAGACGTGAAAAAAGCTCCGAACGGTCAGCATGTACACGAAGGCACGGTGGATAGCGGCACGATTCAAAAAGGCGCAAGCGTGACGGCTGAAGTGGAAGATCAAATGAGAAGCGGCGTGGTGAAAAACCATACGGCTACCCACCTTCTGCACCAGGCGCTGAAAGACGTTCTCGGCACACATGTCAACCAAGCGGGTTCACTCGTTACCGAAAACCGTCTGCGTTTTGACTTCTCTCATTTCGGTCAAGTGACGAAAGAAGAACTTGAACGCATTGAAGGAATCGTCAACGAAAAAATCTGGGAGAGTATTCCGGTAGCGATTGATTTGAAACCGATCAATGAAGCAAAAGAAATGGGCGCGATGGCCCTGTTCGGCGAGAAATACGGCGATATCGTCCGCGTCGTACAAGTCGGAGATTACAGCCTTGAGCTTTGCGGCGGATGCCATGTCACGAATACGGCTGAAATCGGTCTGTTTAAAATCGTATCCGAATCAGGGATCGGCGCAGGTACGCGAAGAATCGAAGCCGTAACAGGAAAAGGCGCTTATCAGGAAATGAACAGCCAGCTCAGCCTTCTGCAGCACGCTGCGGACGAGCTGAAATCAAACGTAAAAGACGTACCGAAGCGAATTCAGTCTCTTCAAGCGGAGCTGAAGGAAGCGCAAAGAGAAAATGAATCATTGCTCAGCAAACTCGGCAATGTGGAAGCCGGAGCCATTCTGTCTAAAGTAAAAGACATCGGCGGCGTAAAAGTGCTGGCTGAAAAAGTAAATGCGAAAGACATGAACCACCTTCGCACTATGGTGGATGATCTGAAAGCGAAGCTCGGTTCTGCGGTCATCATTCTCGGCGCCGTGCAAAACGGGAAAGTCAACCTTTCAGCAGGCGTGACGAAAGACCTGATCGAAAAAGGCCTTCACGCCGGCAAAATGGTCAAACAAGCGGCTGAAGTCTGCGGAGGCGGAGGCGGAGGCCGTCCGGACATGGCGCAGGCCGGCGGAAAGCAGCCTGAAAAATTGGAAGAGGCGCTCGCATCTGCGGAAGATTGGATAAAATCCGTTTTATAATCCTTTCAACTAGTGTAGAATGATGATAAGATGAGGACCTCAGGCTGAACTTTGCCTGCGAATTTGGGAAAGAGGTGCAAAACGGTGAGCTCGTTTGATAAAACGATGAAATTTAATTTCTCCGATGATTCTGCTGAAACAAACGTCGAAGAAGTGCTGATTACGGTATATGATGCGCTTCAGGAAAAGGGGTACAATCCTATCAACCAGATTGTCGGATACTTGCTGTCTGGAGATCCTGCATACATTCCTAGGCATCGCGACGCCCGGAACTTAATTCGCAAACTGGAACGTGACGAATTAATCGAGGAATTGGTAAAATCCTATCTAGAACAGCATAAAGAGGCGTAAATACATTCATGAGAATATTGGGACTTGATCTTGGAACGAAAACACTCGGCGTAGCTTTAAGCGATGAAATGGGCTGGACCGCTCAAGGCATTGAGACGATAAAAATAAACGAGGCTGAAGGAGATTACGGTCTGGACCGTTTATCCGAGCTGATGAAAGACTATAATGTAGAGAAGATCGTGCTCGGTTTTCCGAAAAACATGAACGGGACGATCGGTCCGAGAGGCGAAGCCAGCCAAACATTTGCGAAACTGCTTGAAACAGCGTACAATGTCCCTGTTGTGCTGTGGGACGAGCGTCTGACGACGATGGCGGCTGAAAAAATGCTGATCGCGGCTGACGTCAGCAGGCAAAAACGAAAAAAAGTCATTGATAAAATGGCGGCTGTCATGATCCTTCAAGGATATCTGGACAGTTTAAACTAAGAGGTGAAAGAAATGGAACACGGCGAAAAACACATTACAATTGTCGATGATCAAGGCAACGAACAGCTTTGCGAAGTGCTGTTCACATTTGAAAACGACACATTCAACAAATCTTACGTACTTTATTATCCGATTGATGCTCAAGACGATGATGAAATCGAAATTCACGCTTCAAGCTTCGAACCGAACGAAAACGGTGAAGACGGCGAACTGATGCCGATTGAAACCGATGAAGAGTGGGAAATGATCGAAGAAACGCTGAACACGTTTTTAGCGGAAGAAGACGAAGAATAAAATGAACGGAAAAAGCCGGAGCGCATATGCGCTTCGGCTTTTTTTTTGTAATAAATTGCCGAATGCACATGAATCATGTAGTATAAGAGCTGTTGGGAGGAAAATACTTGTATGAATATCAATCAGACTAAAAATTCATTTCCGCGTAAAAACAAAAAAACGACGATAATACTGTCCTCCGTGATCGCTCTGCTTATCATCATTGGCGTTGCTTTTTTCTATGGAAAATCTCTGCTGTCCCCGGTTGACAAAGGCAGCAAAACGGCAGTCAATATTAATATTCCGAGCGGTTCTTCCGTTTCGGCAATCGCTGAAATTCTTGAGGATCAGCATGTCATCAAAAGCAAAAAAGCATTTCAGCTGTATGTAAAGTATAAAGGCGCTTCCGGGTTTCAGGCGGGATTTTACCACCTGAATAAAGGAATGGATGCGGATGCGATTATCAAAAAACTGACCGCGGGATCAACGGGATATGCCTTTCAGATCTCCGTTCCTGAAGGAAAACAGCTTACGCAGATTGCGGATGCGATCGCAAAAGAAACATCATATTCAAAAGAAGAGATCATGGCGAAACTGGATGACAAAACATTCATCGGCAAACTGAAAAAACAGTTTCCTGATACGATAACGGACGCGCTTTCAAACAAGAAGCTCAAGCATCCGCTCGAAGGCTATCTGTATCCGGCCACATATCCGTTTAATGATCCGGATGCATCGCTTGACACGATTTTGACGGCAATGGTTCAGGAAACAAACACCCGTATCGAAACGTATAAATCTGAACTGGAAAAAAAGAAACTTTCCGTCCATAACGCGCTGACAATGGCATCACTTATTGAAGAAGAAGCCACCGCCAAAGCCGACCGTCACAAAATCGCCAGCGTTTTTTACAACAGGCTCGAAGAAAAAATGCCGCTGCAGACTGACCCGACGGTATTATATGCGGCCGGTAAGCATAAAAGCCGGGTCTACTACAAAGACCTGAAAATTGATTCTCCGTTTAATACGTATAAACATAAGGGGCTGCCGCCGGGACCGATTGCAAATGCCGGTGATTCATCATGGGAAGCGGCTCTCCGCCCTGACAAAACGGATTATCTCTATTTCCTTGCAAAATCAAACGGCGAGGTTGTTTTCACCAAAACATTAAAAGACCATAATAAAGCGAAGGAAAAGTATATTTCCAAAAAAGACAGCGAATAAAAGGAGGGCAAAAGCTCTCCTTTTATTCCATTCTGAAAGGTTTTATGATAAAATATATCGGGTTGTTTACTTATGGATAAAGAAGTGTCTTAAGAGAGTGTCCCCGCGGATTCGTCAGGGGCACTCCTTTTTAGAACGGAGGCTGTTTGCCGTGAATGATCGGTATGAACAAATAAACGAGTATATAAACGCGATGCTGAAGCCTCGGCCTGATAAAGTGAAAAAGCTTGAAGCCTATGCAAAAGAGCACCATGTTCCGATTATGGAAGAAGCGGGCATTGAAGTGCTGCTTCAAATGCTGTCGATTCAACAGGCGAAAAACATTTTGGAAATCGGCGCGGCAATCGGATATTCCGCCATACGGATGGCGCTTGAGCTTCCGGATGCGAATATTTACACGATTGAACGGGACGACAAACGCTATGAAGAAGCTGTGAACAATATAAAAGACTTTGAAATGGAAAACCGGATTCACGTAATGCACGGGGATGCGCTGGAACTTTCTGAGTCTGTCCGTGTCACGGCTCCTTATGATGCCATTTTTATCGACGCGGCCAAAGGCCAGTACACGAACTTTTTTGAGCTCTATGAACCGATGCTTGCGCCGGATGGAGTCATTTTTACGGACAATGTTCTGTTTAAAGGACTGGTGGCACAAAATCACTCGGACATTGAGCCGAAAAGAAGACGGAAGCTTGTTGAAAAAATTGATCAATATAACCAATGGCTGATGAACCGGCCTGACTATCAAACGGTCATACTGCCGGTCGGAGACGGCATCGCCATCAGTAAAAAGAAGAGGTGAAGGATCATGAAAAAACCTGAACTTTTGGTGACTCCGACTTCTGTACAGGATATTCTTCCGCTCATTCAAGCGGGCGCAACGGCCCTGTTAGTCGGAGAACAGAGATACGGCCTGAGACTGGCCGGTGAATTTTCAAGAGAAGATATAAAAGAAGCCGTAAAGACAGCTCATCAGGAAGGCGCGAAAGTGTACGCCGCCGTGAATGCTATTTTTCACAACGAAAAAGTGGACGAGCTGAACGGCTATCTTGCCTTTTTGCAGGAGGCCGGCGTTGATGCGGCTGTTTTCGGTGATCCGGCCGTTTTAATGGCGGCGCGTGAAGCGGCTCCCGAGCTTAAACTGCACTGGAGCACGGAAACAACGGGAACCAACTACTATTCCTGCAATTACTGGGGACGCAAAGGCGCACGGCGGGCAGTGCTGGCTAAGGAATTAAATATGGACAGCATCATTGACATAAAAGAAAACGCCGAAGTCGAAATTGAAATTCAAATCCACGGCATGACGTGCATGTTCCAATCGAAGCGTTCTTTAGTGGGCCATTACTTCGAATACCAGGGTAAAGTCATGGACATCGAACAGAAGAAAAAAGAAGCGGGAATGTTTCTGCATGACAAGGAACGGGGCAATAAATACCCGATTTTTGAAGATGAAAACGGCACGCACATCATGAGCCCGAACGATGTGTGCATGATTGATGAATTAGAGGACCTGATGGATGCCGGCATCGATTCTTTCAAAATCGACGGAGTTTTGAAGTCTCCTGAATACTTAACTGAAGTGACCCGCATGTACAGAGAAGCAATCGATTTGTGCTTCGAAAGCCGAGAGACATACGAAGAGAAAAAAGAGAGCTGGATAGAGCGGATTGAAAGCATTCAGCCTGTGAACAGAAGCATCGACACAGGATTCTTCTTTAAAGAAACGGTCTATTAAAAAGGAGGGTGCAACGGATGACAGCCGTAAATCAAACCATTTCCAAAGTCGTAAACGGAAAACGCGTCATTACGAAAAAACCTGAACTCCTTGCTCCGGCAGGAAACCTTGAAAAATTAAAAATTGCCGTTCATTACGGAGCGGACGCGGTTTTTATCGGAGGACAGGAATACGGACTCCGCTCAAATGCGGATAACTTCTCAATAGAAGAAATCGCAGAGGGCGTAGAATTTGCCAAAAAATACGGGGCAAAAATATATGTGACAACAAACATTTTCGCCCATAATGAAAATATGGACGGTCTGGAAGAATACTTAAAAGCGTTGGGTGACGCAAAAGTTGCCGGAATTATCGTCGCTGATCCGCTGATTATTGAAACATGCCGGAGAGTGGCCCCGGATGTAGAAATTCACCTCAGCACACAGCAGTCCCTTTCCAACTGGAAAGCGGTGCAGTTCTGGAAAGAAGAAGGGCTTGACCGCGTGGTGCTTGCCCGTGAAACGAGCGGACTGGAAATTAAAGAAATGAAGGAAAAGGTGGATATTGAAATTGAAACCTTTATCCACGGCGCCATGTGTATCGCTTATTCAGGCCGATGCGTGCTGAGCAATCACATGACGGCCCGGGATTCCAACCGCGGCGGCTGCTGTCAGTCCTGCCGCTGGGATTATGACCTGTATCAGACAGACGGTGCAAACGCGGTCGCACTCTATGATGAAGAAGACGCTCCGTTTGCGATGAGCCCGAAAGATTTAAAATTGATTGAATCCATTCCGCAAATGATCGAGATGGGCATCGACAGCCTGAAAATTGAAGGCCGGATGAAATCAATTCATTACGTTGCGACGGTTGTCAGCGTGTATCGCAAAGTCATCGACGCATACTGCGCTGATCCTGAAAACTTTGTCATTCAAAAAGAATGGCTGGATGAGCTGGACAAATGTGCAAACCGGGATACCGCGCCTGCTTTCTTTGAAGGCACGCCTGGGTATGAAGAGCAGATGTTCGGTGAACACGGAAAGAAAACAACATTTGATTTTGCCGGTCTCGTGCTCGCGTATAACGAGGACACTCAAATGGTGACGCTCCAGCAGCGCAATTTCTTTAAACAAGGTGACGAAGTGGAATTTTTCGGTCCTGAAATCGACAATTTCACATTCACAATCGGCACTATTTGGGACGAAGACGGAAACGAGCTTGATGCTGCCCGCCATCCCCTGCAAATCGTTACATTTAAAGTAGACAAAAAGATTTATCCGAGCAACATGATGAGAAAGGGGAAGTAATCACCAATGGGTAAGAGTCCTGTAGTTATAGGCATCGCAGGAGGTTCCGGATCAGGAAAAACAAGCGTCACCCGTTCCATCTATGAACAGTTTAAAGGACACTCGATTTTAATGATCCAGCAAGACCTTTATTATAAAGACCAAAGCCATCTTCCGTTTGAAGAAAGGCTGAACACAAACTATGATCACCCGCTCGCATTTGATAATGACTATTTAATAGAGCATATTCAAGAGCTTTTGAATTACCGGCCGATAGAAAAGCCGATTTATGATTATAAACTGCATACGCGTTCTGAGGAAACCATTCCGGTTGAGCCGAAGGATGTCATAATTCTGGAAGGCATTCTCGTTCTCGAAGATAAAAGGCTTCGCGACCTCATGGATATGAAACTTTATGTTGACACGGACGCGGATCTCCGTATCATCAGACGGATTATGAGAGATATTAACGAAAGAGGCCGTTCAATCGATTCTGTCATTGAGCAGTATGTGTCCGTCGTCAGACCGATGCACAATCAGTTTGTTGAACCGACGAAACGCTACGCGGACATCATTATTCCGGAAGGCGGGCAAAACCACGTCGCAATCGATCTGATGGTCACGAAGATTCAAACGATCCTTGAACAAAATGCAATTTTGTAATACCATAGCATAGACATAAATAACTCAGACCATATTATGTATAGGCTGGAAGGGAATGAGACAGTTCCCTTCTTTCCCTGTTTATAAACCGAAACATTTGCAGAAAACACACATTCAGTTTAAGATAAACAGTACCTATATGGGAGAGAAGAACGAGGACTGCCCTGTGTTCTCATTCTTGATTTTTTCGTTTATGCTCTCATACATAATCACACGTTATTGTTGAGGGACAACCACCAAGGAGTGAAGGAACATGGCACAAGAAAAAGTTTTTCCGATGACTCACGAAGGAAAACAAAAACTTGAACAAGAATTAGAGCAATTGAAAACGGTTAAACGTAAAGAAGTAGTAGAACGCATTAAAATCGCAAGAAGCTTCGGAGATCTGTCAGAGAACTCTGAGTATGATTCTGCAAAAGAAGAACAGGCATTTGTGGAAGGGCGCATCACGACGCTTGAAAACATGATCCGGAATGCGAAAATCATCGAGGACGACGGCGGTTCAAATGTAGTCGGTTTGGGAAAAACCGTATCATTTATCGAATTGCCGGACGGTGAAGAAGAATCTTACACGATTGTCGGAAGCGCTGAAGCTGATCCGTTTGAAGGAAAAATTTCAAACGACTCGCCAATCGCCAAAAGCCTGCTCGGCAGAAAAGTGGACGAAGAAGTGACAGTTCAGACGCCGGGCGGAGAAATGCTCGTGAAAATTGTGAAAATTTCATAAGATCCGTTTAACAATGAAACACCTCGTCCAAAATGTGGATGAGGTGTTTTTTTATGATCGTATCAAAAAGGCTGAAAACGGCCGTGATTTGTTTTCTGCTCGTGTTTTTCTTTCTCCTTGCGAGGCTGGCTGAAATTCAGCTGTTTTTTACAGAATCTTTTTCAAAATCCAATATTAATCTGATTCAGGAAAGCGTCAAGCAGCGGACGGAAGAAGTCCTTATTTCAGACGGACGCGGCTCTTTTCTTGATCGGAACGGCAAAGAACTGACCGGAAAAAAGCAGCCTGCCGTCATACTGTTTCCCTTTCTCGTGACGCAGGATTGGCCGGTTGACCGGGTATCAGACATTCTCGGAATGAAACAGAGGGAGCTCAGGCAGCTGCTCACGGAAGCAAAAAAACCGGTGATCCTGAACAGCAGAAAAATAAAACATTTGACGAAACAATCCGTGTCAAATATCAATTCTTTGAAATATCCCGGCATTTACGGCGTATATATGAAAGACAGCAAAGAAACAAACATAGCCGCTCATCTGTTGGGCGCGACAAACCAGGACCCTGAGCTTTTGAAAAAGAAATACCCCGGCAGGAAGGAACTGCCGATCACGGCAAAAATCGGGACAAGCGGGATGGAGCGGACGTTTGATGAGTTTTTACTGGCGGATCAGGACACAAAACTTTTGTATCATGTCGACGGAAGGGGAAACCCTTTATTCGGAATGGACGTCAAATATACGGCTGAAGCAAACGCGTTTTATCCGCTGCAAGTCAAAACCTCCATCGACCGCAATATTCAAAAAGCAATGGAAGATGTATTGAAAGACCGCGGGTTAAAAAAGGGGGGAGCCGTCCTTTTAGACATTGAAAAAAGCAGTGTGCTCGGAATGGTATCTAAGCCTGACGCCGACATGTCAAAGCAGCAGACATTGCAAAATTACATGCTGACGCCGATTTATCCGGGATCAGTATTTAAAACGGTGATCGCCGCAGCCGCAATAGAACAAAACGAAGTGAAGCCGGGCACATCCTTTAACTGCAATCTCAACCTGTACGGAGAGCCGGGGGATGACAAAGGCACGCTCAGTTTTGGAGAAAGCTTTGCCCAAAGCTGCAATTATACGTTTACAAGCCTTGCGGAAAAATTGATCAAAAAAGATGATTCCGTTATTGAAAACATGGCGGAAAAACTCGGTCTCACCCAGCGGGCGGGCTGGGAAGGCAAGCTGTACCGGGAAGACCGATTCAGGCAGCTGTATAATGAAAAAAGCGGGGTCATTTGGGGAGATGACAAAGACAAAACCGTAAAAAAAGCCGTCGCACAGACGGCGATCGGGCAAAAAAACGTGAAAGTCACCCCTCTTGAAGTCGCCAATATGATGGCGGCGATCGCGCGCGGCGGTGAAAAAAAACAAGTCAAAATCGCGGACAAAATTGAATACAAAAACAAAACGACGATGGCGTCATTCAAAGATCAGCAGTTAAAAGGGGAAAACATCGACAAATATACGGCGCAGCAGCTTCAAAAAATTCTCAGAGAAGTCGTCACCTCACCGAAAGGAACCGGCCGAAGGTTTCAGGACCTGCCGTATGAGATAGCAGGCAAATCGGGAACGGCCCAGACGGGAATGTTCACAAAAGAAAAACAGACGCTTTACCACAAATGGTTTGCGGGATACTTTCCCGCGGACAAGCCGAAATACGCTCTCGTGGTGCTGCACATGGACACGCCGGGGGATAAGGCTCTGACAAATACAGTGTTTTATGATATTGTTAAAAAGGTACATGAAAATGAAATAAATCAGACATAGAACAACCGCTCAGCCCATGTTAAAATATATGCTGAGCAAGAGGGATAAAGGAGTGCAGAATGATTGAGCAATAAACAATCTCGTTTTGAAAACCGTGATAAGCGCAGAAAAGCAAATATGGTGCTTAACATTTTAATTGCTATCGTATCTATTCTTATTGTCGTCGTTGCCGTCAGCCTCTTCATCAACAGTCCGTCGGGCGACGTGAGCGAAAAAGCGGACACGAGCCAGAAGCAGGAAACACCTGCATCAGGCAAGACGAAGCAGACATCGGATGAAGACATAAAAGACAGCAAAAAAGATACGGCATCAGACGATGACAAAAAAGATAAACAGGATAAGGACACATCTGATTCATCTTCAGACTCTGACAGCAAAAAAGACGATGATTCATCGAAAAGTGATGACAGCAGCAAAAAAGACTCTGATTCAAGCGATCCTTTTAAAGGCGCAAAAATAACAGAGGGCGGCTCATCAAGCGATGTCGAGAAAACAATTGTTAACCCAAAATGGAAAGCGGTCGGCACAAAGCAGACGGGAGAACATGCGGCGACGTATGACTCAAGCTCTGAAGACTGGGCCGAAATGCTTGACGCCATCTCTTACGCAACCGGCGTGTCAAAAGATCACATGACAGTGCTGTGGCTCGGAAACAATGGAAGCCCGCAAGATGCGAAGGGTAAAGTTTTAGACAAAACGAACGGCAAAAAGTATCAGGTCACCATCACTTGGAAAGACAAAAAAGGCTGGAAGCCGACAAAAGTAGAAACCTTAAAATAACCGCAAAAAAGCAGCTGAGTAATCAGCTGCTTTTTTCTGTCATACGTCAGCTGAAAAATGCACCGACGCACTGTAAAGGATTCTGCCGTCAACGGCCGTCACCTGATGGGATACGGAACGGACGCGAAGCATAATCGCCTGGTTGTTTTCAATCTGAACGTTTATTTTCTTTTCAAGCTCCTGCAAAGATGCCGCTTCGAAAAACTCTACTTTATCTTTGATTAAATCCAATTGAAAATTCATCAGTACAGATCCTCCTGATTTTTCTTCTGAGTCAATGAAAGTATAAGCCTTTCTGCCGTAATTGCGCAATAATCCCAAAGTATTTTAGTACCCTTCCATTCTTTTTTGTGATAGGATAGTAACTGTTCCATGATTAATCCATACTATACTCATAGGAATTATAAAATATGGAGAGTGAAAAATATGGGCCGTGAATTTATTCCTTTATTTGAAGATTGGGCAGCGACTTATGACGCCACAGTGCACGGGGCTGACAAACAATATGCCGCTGTTTTTAAAGGATATGACAACATTCTTGACAGCATCGTCGCACTTTCAGGTTCAAACGTTTTAGAGTTCGGACCGGGAACGGGGAATTTAACGGCGAAATTAGCCGCCGCGAACAAAAAGGTGTTTGGTGTAGAACCGTCTCCGTCAATGAGAAAACTGGCGGCTGACAAGCTTTCTGACAAAGCCGTGTTCAGTGACGGAGATTTTCTGGAGTTTCCCGCTCCGCCTTTTCAAATAGATACCATCGTCAGCTCGTACGCCTTTCATCATTTAACCGATGAAGAAAAGCGAACGGCTGTAAAGCAGTATGGCGCAATCCTTCAGAAGCATGATAAAATAGTGTTTGCCGATACAGTCTTTAAAGATCATGAAGCTTATGATGAAACCATTAAAAAAGCAATCCGAAACGGCTATCATCAATTAGCGGACGATTTAAAGACGGAACATTATCCGACACTCGGGACAATGAAAAACATCTTTTCAGAAGAGGGATTTGCCGCGCGGTTTACGCAGCAAAATGACTTTGTCTGGATAATGGAGGCGATTAAACGGTAAATCGAAGGGATTGTGTATAAATGAAACTGGCAGTCATCGGAGCAATGGAAGAGGAAGTTACGATTTTAAGAAGCAAACTGAAAGACGCAAAACAAGAGATGATCGCTCACTGTGAGTTTACAACTGGCAGCTATGAAGGCGTCGAAGTCATCTTGCTGAAATCGGGTATCGGGAAAGTCAACGCGGCGATCAGCACGACGCTTCTGCTTGACCGTTTCAAACCTGATTATGTGATTAACACAGGCTCAGCGGGCGGTTTTCATCATACATTGAATGTAGGCGACGTCGTCATCTCAACAGATGTCCGCCATCATGACGTGGATGTGACGGCGTTTGACTATGAATACGGACAGGTGCCGGGTCTTCCGGCAGCATACAAAGCTGATGAAAAGCTGATCAGCATTACTGAGGAAGCGGTTTCTGAACTGAACGGCATTCAAGTCGCCAAAGGCACAATCGCTACGGGAGATTCTTTTATGAATGATCCGAAGCGGGTTGAAGACGTACGCGCCAAATTTGCGGATTTGTACGCGGTTGAAATGGAAGCTGCGGCTGTCGCACAGGTGTGCTACCAGTTCAAAACGCCTTTTGTTGTCATCAGAGCTTTATCTGATATTGCCGGAAAAGAATCTGACGTTTCATTTGATAAATTTTTAGAACAGGCTGCCGTTCATTCAACTAAGCTTGTCCTGAATGTCATCAAACGAATTCAATAAGCGGGGGATTCTCGTTCTCCTCCGCTTTTCCAGGAGGAGGACACATATTGAACGTGATAACAGATATTACAGAACTGATCGGAAATACACCGCTGCTCCGTCTCAAGCATTTTGATATACCGGAGGGAACAGCGGTTTATGCTAAGCTTGAGATGATGAATCCGGGCGGAAGCATTAAAGACAGGCTGGGCGGGATGCTCATTGAAGATGCGCTTCGCACGGGAAAGGTGAAACCGGGCGGCGTTATCATTGAGGCGACTGCCGGAAACACCGGGATCGGACTCGCTCTGTGCGCCAGAAAGCATCAGCTTCGCGCCGTTTTTTGCGTCCCGGAGCATTTCAGCAGAGAAAAGCAGCAAATTATGAAAGCTCTCGGAGCGGACATCGTGCATACGCCGAGAGAAGAAGGCATGCAGGGAGCCATCCGAAAAGCGCTTGAACTGGAGAGAGAGATTAATAATTCTTATGCCGTTCTGCAATTTAAAAACCGAGTAAATCCATTGACTTACTACAAAACAATCGGACCCGAAATATGGAACGCGCTCGGCGGGGATATCCACGCTTTTGTCGCAGGAGCAGGTTCCGGCGGCACCTTTGCCGGTACAGCAGCTTATTTAAAAGAGAAAAATCCTGCCGTCAAAACGGTGATCGTTGAACCGGAAGGCTCGATCCTGAACGGAGGAGAGCCGCATGCCCATAAAACGGAAGGCATCGGCATGGAGTTTATCCCGGATTATATGGACGAGAACCATTTTGACGCCATTTACACGGTGGAAGACGATACGGCGTTTTCGCTTGTCAGAGAAGCGGCCGAGAAAGAAGGCCTCTTAATCGGAAGCTCTTCAGGGGCGGCTCTTTATACAGCGCTTGAAGAAGCGAAAAAAGCGCCCGCCGGATCAAATATCGTCACCATTTTCCCTGATGGCAGCGATCGATATATAAGCAAAAACATTTTTCAAGGAGGTCAGTAAGATGAAGAAAAAAACGCTGATGGTGCACGGAGGAATTACGGGAGATGAAAAAACAGGAGCGGTTTCCGTACCGATTTATCAAGTAAGCACGTACCGGCAGCCGAAAGCGGGCGAGCACACGGGTTATGAATATTCAAGAACGGCCAATCCGACGCGGACGGCGCTTGAAAGCTTAATTGCGGAGCTTGAAGGCGGCGCGGCGGGATATGCGTTCGGCTCAGGCATGGCTGCGATTACTGCCGTCATGATGCTGTTTGACAGCGGCGATCATGTTATTTTGACGGATGATGTATACGGCGGCACTTACCGGGTGATGACAGGTGTGCTGAACCGCTTCGGCATTGAAGCGGACTTTGTTGATACGAGCAATGAAGAAAAAGTCAAAAAGGCCATTCGCCCGAATACGAAAGCCATTTATATCGAAACACCGACAAATCCGCTATTGAAAGTGACTGACCTCAAACTGATGTCTGACATCGCAAAAGAAGCGGGCGTATTGCTTATCGTCGATAATACGTTTTACACGCCGTATTTCCAGCAGCCGCTCAGCTTCGGCGCGGATCTCGTGCTTCACAGCGCGACGAAATATCTCGGCGGCCACAGCGATGTCGTCGGCGGCTTAGTCGTCACGGCTGATAAAGAACTGGGCGAAAAGCTTCATTACGTGCAAAACTCAACGGGCGGCGTTTTAGGACCGCAGGATTCATGGCTTTTGATGAGAGGGATTAAAACGCTGGGGCTCAGAATGGATGCCATCAATCACAGCGCCGGAAAAATCGCCGGGCTGCTTGAAGCGCATGATGCCGTTCAGACGCTCTACTATCCGGGATCAGCGAAACATCCGGGCCATGAGCTGACAAAAGCGCAAAGCTCCGGTTTCGGCGGAATGATTTCCTTTGATGTCGGCAGCAGCGAACGCGTCGACGCGTTTTTAGAAAAATTGAACCTGTTTACGATCGCGGAAAGTTTAGGAGCGGTTGAAAGCTTAATCTCCGTGCCGTCCAGAATGACGCACGCTTCGATCCCGCGCGACCGCCGGCTTGCGCTTGGCATTACCGACGGGCTCGTGCGGATCTCAGTCGGTATTGAGGATACTGAGGATTTAACGGCGGATGTGAAACAGGCGCTTGATTCACTTTTATAAAGAATGGATAGATTTACATTCTCTGTCGGCTGTCAGCTTGTATTATAATGTTGGTAGACTATAAAACTGGCAGGTGACCTTATATGGAGAAGAAAAGACTGAAATCATTAATAGAAGATTTTAAGCATTACGCATTTATTCTGCTTGCAGTCAGCACCTTCATTTATATCGGCGCGGTTCTTCCCGGACAAGGGCTGACTGCGGGCCAGAAAATGCTGATGTTTGTAACGGATTGTGTATTTTTAGCGGGCGCTTATTTCTGCGTTGATCGTTCACTTATTTATAAAAAGAGGCTGGAAGAGGCCGATGAATAAAAAAAGCCATTGTCTTTTGACAATGGTTTTTTCGTTTCTTATTCAGACGGGGTTTCGCGTAATTCTTTTCCCATTCCTTTTAAAAACTGCAGCCCGAAGCCGAGCGCGCGGTTAATATCAGGATCACCGACGGCTTTCATCAGTTCAAACATACTGACTTTCCTGTCCTCTTTTAAAAATCTTTGCGCCTGATCCGTCCCGGCCATGGCGCTTTCTAAAAGTCTGCCCATAAATTCGGGATCAGCTTTTGACAGCGCGCCTCCCGCGGCCATCATCGTATTCAGGAGATTGGTGACAGGTTCCCGGGAAATCTGTCCGAGTGCGATTTTGGCAATCTCCTCTTTTGCCTGGAGCATATAGCCGGCGGCATCAAAAATGCCCAAGCTATTCAGCTCTGCCATGATGGACATCGTTTTCGCGACGGCTTCTTCATTTTCTGCGAGAAGCGTCTTCAGCTCTTCCAGTTTTTCAGCTTTCAGCTGTTCCTCTGTTTTCGTTTCTTTTTGAATTTCAGTAATTGGGCTTGCCATAATGTTTCCTCCTTTCCTTAATCAGTTAAGTGCACATAGCCCGGACGGTTCCATTTTCGCTGAGCTTCCACACCGTTTTGCGGATGACGTTTTTTGTTCCGCGGATTCGTTTTCGGAAGCGGCGGAGTATCACAGGAACCGAGCACTTCCATGCGGACTTTTGTCTGCTTATAGGCAGGTGTATGTGTCCGTGAATCATACGCAGGCCCGGTCAGGAAATTAATCGCAGAATCTTTATCTGTAGAGTTCATCGGCAGATAAAGCTCATTTGCGCGGACGCGGTCTGTCACAAGCGCGTTCAATTTAACCGCCCCAAAAGGAGAGACGAGCCGGATCATTGTTCCGTCGCAAATTCCGCGTTCAGCCGCGAGCTCCGGCGATACTTCAACAAATACATCCGGAACTTTAGACTGAATGCCTTTTGACTTGTTTGTCATGTTTCCTTCGTGGAAATGTTCAAGCATCCGTCCGTTGTTAATATGCAGGTCATATTCTTCAGGGAATACAGCAGGCTCCACCCAATCGCTCAGCGCAAAGCGGGCTTTTTTGTCCGGGAAGTTAAAGCCGTCTTCATAAAGAAGCGGAGTGCTTTCTCCCGTAAAGCTTCCCCACAGGAAGCTGTTCCAGCCGCTAAGAACGTCGTAGCTTGCTTTTCCGAACAGCGGAGAAAGGCTCGCCATTTCTGAGAAAATGTCGCTAGGATGCGTGTAATTCCAATCAGCGCCTAAACGATTGGCGACTTCCTGAATAATCCACCAGTCGGGTTTTGCATCGCCGAGTGTCGGAAGCGCCTGATACAATCTTTGCACACGACGCTCTGTGTTTGTAAATGTTCCGTCTTTTTCAAGAGATGGAACCGCAGGCAGGATGACATCCGCGTATTGCGCCGTTCTTGAAAGGAAAATATCCTGTACAACAAAGAAATCAAGGCTGGATAAAATGTCATGAACATGGTTGGCGTTTGAATCGACGAGCGCCATATCTTCACCGACGAGATACATGGCTTTCATGTTTCCTTCTTCAATCGCATGGAGCATTTCGATATTATCAAGACCCGGCTTGCCGTCAATTTCAACACCGTAAGCTTTTTCGAATTTAGCGCGTGCCGCATCATCTGTAATATGCTGATATCCCGGAAGCCAGCCTGGAAGAGTTCCCATATCGCAAGCGCCTTGAACGTTGTTATGTCCCCGCAGCGGATAGGCTCCGGCGCCCGGACGGCGGTAGTTTCCTGTGGCAAGCAGCAGGTTGGAAATCGCCGCTGATGTATCAGAGCCGCCTGTATTCTGGGTTACGCCCATGCCCCAAAGAACACAAGTGCCGTCTGCATCACGAATCATTTCGGCAATGCGGATGATCGTATCCTGAGAAAGTCCGGTGATGCGCTCCGCATATTCCAATGTGTATTTTTCCAGCGTTTCTTTATAATCATCAAAGTAGTTGACATTTTCATCAATAAACGCCTGATCGTGCCAGCCTTGGTCAATCATATATTTCGTTACTGCCATGAGCCAGACCTGGTCAGTCCCTTGTTTCGGGCTGATAAAGAGGTCGGACCGTTCAGCCATTTCATTTCTGCGCAGATCGGCAACAATCAGTTTTTGGCCGTGCAGCTTATGGGCGCGCTTCACGCGTGTGGCCAGAACCGGATGTCCTTCCGCCGGATTGGCGCCGACGATGAGCACGAGGCCCGCTTTTGCGATATCTTTAATTGTGCCGGCGTCTCCGCCCATACCGACGGTGCGGAATAAGCCGTCCGTTGCCGGTGACTGGCAGTAGCGTGAACAGTTATCCACGTTGTTGGTTTCAAATACTTGGCGTGCCAATTTTTGAATGACGTAGTTGTCTTCATTCGTAATTTTAGAAGAAGAAATAAAACCGACAGAACCATTTCCGTGTTCGGCCTTGATCGAACCGAGTCTTGAAGCGACAAGGTCAAGGGCTTCTTCCCATGACGATTCAACAAATGCGCCGTTTTTCCGGATGAGCGGTTTTGTAATCCGTTCTTCCGAATTCACGAAGTCCCAGCCGAATTTCCCTTTCACACAAGTGGAAATCGCGTTAACCGGAGCATCGGAAACAGGCTGAATTTTAAGGATGTCACGGCCTTTTGTCCATACTTCAAAAGAGCATCCGACGCCGCAGAACGTGCAGACTGTTTTTGTTTTTTTCGTCCGTTTATCGCGCATAGCCGCTTCCACTTCTGACACGGCGAAGATGCTTGTATAGTCGGGTTCAACATTTTTTACTAAATCAATCATCGGTTCCATGACATCTTCTTTTATACCTGTCATAAATCCGGCTTGGCCGAGCATTGATTTTTCCATCAGTGCGTTACAAGGACAGACAGTGACACACTGGCCGCAGCTGACGCAGGATGATTCATTAATGGCGACGCCTTCATCCCAAATGACCCGCGGGCGGTCGCGCTCCCAATCAATTGAAAGAGTCTCATTCACCTGAAGGTTTTGACACACTTCCACACATTGGCCGCAGGCGATGCATTGGTTCGGATCATAGCGGTAAAACGGGTGAGACATATCAACCGCGCACTTTGAATCATCTTTCGGCGTATATGGATATTTCTGATGCTCAATTCCCATCATTTCCGCTGTATTATGCAGTGTGCAGTTGCCGTTGTTGTTATCGCATACCGTACAGTAAAGCAGGTGATTCTCGAGCAGGCGATCCATGGCCTCTGTCTGAGCCTCTTTTACCCTTCCCGACGTAAGCGAGATGGACATCCCGTTTTCTGCAGCCGTGGAACAAGAGCGCTGCAATTTCCCGTTTACTTCAACAATACAGGTGTCACATGTTTGAATCGGATCCACTTCCGGTACATGGCATATTTGCGGAATCTCAATTCCGTTTTGGTTTAAAATATCTAAAATCTTAGACCCCTCTGGTGCTTCATACTCCGTGCCGTCAATTTTGACACGGATAGACTGAACGTCTGTCACTTCCAATTCCCCTCCATCTTTTAAACTCGAAAAAAAGCCATGCACATAGATACCGCCCTCCTGTCCGGAGAACGGTATAAATACGCATGGCGGAATAGTTCACTAGCAAGTCTTACTAACAGACCAATCCTATTTGTATAAAACGATAGACTCGTAACACGTTTCCTATTACAAATCCATCTTCACTGCTTTTATTATAAGGTGATATTTATTATAATACAATACGAAAGGAAAACTTTAACCAGGTGAAATGTCACAAAGGGGAACCGGGAATGTCTTTCATAGGCTAAAATCGGAGGGGACAATATGTCTAAAAAAATTCATGAATTTAACGATATTATCCGGAAATTGCGCAAAGAATTATTTGGAAAGGGGCCTGAACGAATTCACACCGTTTTTGTGGATAACATGGCGGTATCTACACTTTACGGCAATCTAAGCGCAAGTGAGCAGTTTATCGCACGCACGCCTGAAGGAAGAGAAATGGTTCATGCGGCGCGGACCAGCTTAATTCAGGAACTGTATTCAAAACAAACGCCTGACGGAATGGAAGAGCTCATCGGAGCAAAGCTGGTGCATCTGTTTTCAGATATAAAAATAGAGGAAAATATTGCTGTATCGGTGTTTGTCTTTGACCGCTCAATTGAAGAGCATAAAGAAGAAATCAAAAGCTGACAATATTCAATTGACACGAAATTGTCACATTTGATATGATATGAACTGCCGGCAGTGGCCTAAGGACGATTTTTTATGGAATGTGTGCATGATCTGTACATATTCTATACCGCATATTTTCATTCTGCTTGATATTGGTGTATGGGTATGCATACAAGTTAGGCAGCATTCAAACCCTCGTTTTTTCAGACGGGTTAGTTGAATGCTGCCTTTTTTGTTAGGCGTCTTTGGAAACTGCGGGCTGAATTGTTAAATGGAGGGGTTATTATGGCTTTTCGTAAACCGGACGAAATAGCGGAGCTTGCGGTCGAATCAGGGGTAAAAAAGGTGCATTCACCGCTTTCAGCACTGATTGTATTAGGATTTTTGGGAGGAGCGTTTATCGCACTCGGTTATTTGCTTGATATCCGTGTCATCGGCGACCTTCCGAAAGAATGGGGAAGCCTGTCGAGTTTAATCGGGGCGTCCGTGTTTCCCATCGGATTGGTGCTCGTCGTTCTTGCCGGCGCGGAGCTGATTACGGGAAATATGATGTCGGTATCCATGGCGCTGTTTTCCAGAAGAATATCCGCCGGTGCATTAGTGAAAAATTGGGTGATCGTGACGTTGATGAATCTTGTCGGCGCACTGTTTGTCGCTTACTTTTTCGGACATGTTGTCGGATTAACCGAAACAGGACCTTACTTGGAAAAAACGATTGCGGTCGCACAAGGCAAATTGGATATGCCGTTTGGAAAAGTTATTGTTTCGGCGATCGGCTGTAACTGGCTTGTCTGTTTGGCCGTCTGGCTTTCTTTCGGCGCAGAAGACGGAGCCGGAAAAATCGCGGGTATATGGTTTCCGATTATGGCGTTTGTCGCAATTGGTTTTCAGCACGTTGTAGCCAATATGTTTATCATCCCGGCTGCGATTTTTGCAGGTTCTTTTTCGTGGGGTGATCTGATTGGCAATCTCATTCCGGCCTTTATCGGGAATGTCATCGGCGGGGCAGTGTTTGTCGGCCTTATTTATTTTATTGCATATTCAAAAAAAGATCAGAAAAAGCAAGGGATGAAAAGAGTTTCCTGAGGTAAGAAAGATGCCGGAAAACACGGACAATTGAAGCGGAATGCCAGCACATTTTCCGTCCAAATCTTGAAAAAAATGTTTACAAAATGGAAGTTGATGGATATACTTACAAAGTAAGAAAAAAGCAAAGGGAGGTTGAATCACATGACGACGTTAAACGGCAATCAAAATCTACAATTGAACCGATTCAGCCTGTGGAAGAGTTCGTGTCCTTCCTTAACCTCTGCCCGTCAAGCACGTTAATTTCGGAGTATCAGGACATTCGCAGCTCCCCGCAGGGAAAGAAGCATCGTCTTCTTTTGTCTGCGGATTTAGTCTGCCCGCAGCGCATATGAACTTTGCTGCGGGTTATTTTCGCTTGTGCGGATATTGAAAGGGGGTGAGCGATAATGACCATTAATCTTTTCTTTTTAACACTGACCATTTCAAAGCGTTTTAAAAGTGCGGAAGAGTATGAACGAGAACAGCAGGTCGAAGAGTTTTATAATGAAGCGAAAGAACGCCAGCTGAAACATTTTTATATGAACTAACGGACACGAAGGGCCAAAACGGAGGAGAAGGAGGAGATCATCATGTTCAGAATTGAACTGCTGAATCATTACACAATGGAGAAGGACCAGGTTTAGCGAGGATGCTGCTGTCACGTCGCAGACGGCCTGCATACCATGGTAAAGAAAGAAAAATTGGTTAGCGGGTGATAGCATGCAGGGCGGTCAGAACAGAATTCCATCCATCGGGCACGGGTATGCGTCAATGCCCCATTCATTTAAACACGGCTACGGCAACCCGTACCGCCGGCAGAGAATGGCGGCGCTTTCCCGGCAGACAAGATATATAGCACCGTATTATTGGTACTAGAGCAGGCGGAAAACCTACGTTTTCCGTCTTTTTTTATGAAAACAAATATAAATTTCAAATAAATCGAAACGTTCATGAAGAGAAGTGCGTCTAGTTAGTACCTCATACTAATACGAGGTAATATTATTTCTGAATAATAAATCACAGGAATGGAAAAGCGGGTGTTATACAATGTTGCAACATACATCTTCAGCATTAAAACGAATGCGCGCGAAATACTTTGCTGCATCAGAACCGGCAGAGTCAGTCATTCAGCAAATCTTGATGGACATACAGGAATACGACCGCATTTTGGAAATCGGGACCGGAAACGGCTCAATGTTTAAACAAATCATCGGACAGCTTGAAAAGGGCAGTCTTAAAAGCATAGAAACATCGAAACGTAAAATACGGAAAACACAGCGCGCAAACCGTTCGGTTATAAAAGCCGGGCTCGGAAACATTCAGCAGGGAAGGCCGGAAAGCATACCGTTCCGCGACCGCAGTTTTCATAAAGTCTTCTCGTTACATACTGCTGAAACAGTCAGCGATTACCGGACAGCATGTAAAGAAGTGTATCGCGTTCTTCAAATTGACGGGTGTTTCTATATGGTTTTGAAACCTTCGCGGATGAGTGAGAAGGATGTGATTGAGGTGCTCTATGATCAGCATTTCAGAGATATTTCAGTTGTCAGCAGAGATTCATTCCATTTTATTACTGCCATTAAATAGAATATTTCTTGGGAAATAAAAAGAGCTGCTTAAGTCACTGCAGCTCTTTTTGTGAAATTGGGCATATTTCCTTATTTTTGGTTATTTCACATATATTTTATATTAAAAAAAGTTTTTTTCTTATACAATGGTAATCAGATGACCGTACATTTTAAATATTTTGAACAAACGGAATGAATATTCATTCCGCATTTAGAAAGGGGGATGAAATGACAGCTTCAAACAAGGTTGAACTCATTATGAAAGCGTCGCTTACTTTGTTTACAGATAGAGGATTTGACGCAACGACGATTCCGATGATTGCCGCTCAGGCCGATGTCGGAACCGGCACAATTTACCGTTACTTTGACAGTAAAGAGACACTTGTGAACGTACTGTATCAGGAAAGTGCGCAGCGTTTTATGAAAAAAGTCAAAACGGACTTTCAGGGGATATCTGTAAGAGAAGGGTTTCATCATCTGTTTTATTGTCTGATTGATTTTACGAAGGAAAGTGAGTATGCATTGTTTTTTCTTGAAACGAATAAGGACGCCTACTTTCTGAATGAAACGAGCCGTAAGCTTCTTGATGAAATAACACAGATGCTTGACGTCTTTTTTCAGCGCGGCAAGTCTGAAGGTGTGCTCCGCAATCTGCCGTCCAATGTGCTGATGGCGCTGCTGCTCGGGGCATATCTCAAACTCTATCAGCTTGTCCGGACGGGAAGCGTCGAAATAACAAAACCGTTTCTGAAAGAATTGGAACAATGTTCTTGGGATGCCATCAGAACTCATTAATTATACGCCGAAGGAAGGAAGATCGATATGAAACAGCTAAGCGCTATACCGCAGCCGAAAACATACGGGCCTCTCAAAAATCTCCCTCACTTGGAAAAAGAAAAACTGTCACAATCGCTTTGGAAAATTGCCGAAGAATACGGCCCGATCTTTCGTTTTGAATTTCCGAGCTCTGTCGGGGTCTTCGTATCAGGCCGCGAGCTCGCCGCAGAAGTCTGTGATGAAAAGCGATTTGACAAAAATCTCAGCAAAGCTCTGCTGAAAGTCCGTGAATTTGGCGGTGACGGACTATTTACGAGCTGGACTCACGAAAAGAACTGGCAGAAAGCGCATCGGATTTTATTGCCGAGCTTCAGCCAGAAGGCGATGAAAGGCTATCATTCAATGATGCTGGATATTGCCATGCAGCTCGTGCAGAAGTGGAGCAGATTAAATCCGAATGAAGAAATTGACGTCGCCGAAGATATGACGCGCCTGACGCTGGATACAATCGGCCTGTGCGGATTTCATTACCGCTTTAACAGCTTTTACCGCGACACACAGCATTCTTTTATCACAAGTATGCTTCGTGCGCTGCAGGAGGCCATGCGCCAAGCGCAAAGACACAGCCTGCAGGACAAGCTGATGATCAAAACGAGACATCAGTTCCAGCAGGATATTGAAGAGATGAATTCGCTTGTAGACCGGATCATCGCTGAGCGGAGGGAAAATCCGGATGAAAATCTGTCTGACCTTTTAGCATTGATGCTTGAAGCGAAAGACCCTGTAACGGGGGAAAGGCTGGATGATGAAAATATCCGTTATCAAATCATTACCTTTTTGATCGCGGGGCATGAAACCACAAGCGGGTTGCTTTCTTTTGCGATATATTGCCTGCTGAAAAATAAAGATAAATTGAAAAAAGCCGTTCAGGAAGCCGAGCGGGTGCTGACGGGAGAGACACCTGAATATAAGCAGATTCAGCAGCTGACATATATCCGCATGGTGCTAAACGAGACTTTGCGGCTGTATCCGACTGCCCCGGCATTTTCTCTGTACGCGAAGGAAGATACGGTTCTCGGCGGGAAATATCCGATTGCGAAGGGACAGCCGGTGACGATTCTGACTCCGCAGCTGCACCGGGATAAAAGTGCGTGGGGAGAAGATGCCGAGTCATTCCGCCCGGAAAGGTTCAGTGATCCCGCGGCCATTCCGGCAGATGCGTATAAGCCGTTCGGAAACGGACAGCGCGCATGCATCGGGATGCAGTTTGCCCTGCAGGAAGCGACAATGGTGCTCGGCCTTGTCCTGAAACACTTTGAACTGATTGATCATACTGATTATGAGCTTACGATTAAAGAAGCTCTAACCATTAAGCCCGGTGATTTTAAAATCCGTGTGAAAAACAAGGACGTGTCCAATCAGCAGTCCGCACAAAACCATAAAGCTGAAGGCAGCGGTCACAAAGAAGAAATGAAAGAAATCCCGTCCCACGGAACGCCGCTTCTCATTCTTTACGGATCAAATTTAGGAACTGCGGAAGGAATCGCGGAAGAGCTGGCTGATATCGGAAGAAGCAAAGGATTTTCAACTGAAACCGGACCGCTCGATGATTATGCCGGGAAACTGCCTGTAAAAGGCGCGGTCGTTATTGTTACGGCTTCTTATAACGGGGCGCCGCCTGATAATGCGGCGGGTTTTGTGAAATGGATGGAAACCCTTGAAGATCAGGAATTAAAGGGTGTTTCTTACGCCGTCTTCGGCTGCGGAGACCGCAACTGGGCCGCCACTTACCAGAGGATCCCCCGCCTGATAGACAAAGTGCTTGAAGAAAAAGGGGCAAAACGGCTGACCTCTATCGGGGAGGGCGACAATGCCGATGATTTTGAGTACAGTCAGGAAGCCTGGGAAGACTCATTCTGGAAGGACATCATGAAGGCTTTTCATATAGAGGCCGCTCCAAAACAGACAAACAAATCACAGTTATCAATCGAATACGTGAGTGAAGCAGCCGAGACGCCGATTGCCAAAACGTACAAAGCATTTGAGGCGGAGGTCATCACGAACAAAGAGCTTCATACCGAAAGCAGCAAGCGCTCAGTCCGGCATATTGAGCTGCGTCTCCCCGAAACAGAAACGTATCAGGAAGGAGATCATCTCGGGGTGCTTCCGCAAAACAGCGGGGAACTGATCAGCCGTGTCATTCGCCGATTCGGTCTTGATCCGAACCAGCACTTTAAGATCAAGGGCCGGCAGCTGCCTCATCTGCCGATGGACCGGCCGGTTAATGCGCCGGAGCTTTTGGCGTCCTATGTAGAGCTGCAGGAGCCGGCAACGAGAGCCCAGCTTCGCGAACTTGCCGCACATACCGTGTGCCCGCCGCACCAAAAAGAATTGGAGCATCTTTATTCTGATGATGCGGCATATAAAGAAAACGTGCTGAAAAAACGAATGACCATGCTGGACCTGTTGGAAGATTATCCTGCATGTGAACTGCCGTTTGAGCGCTTTTTAGAACTTCTGCCATCCTTAAAGGCGCGCTATTATTCAATCTCAAGCTCACCGAAGGCAGCCAGCGGGGAGCTCAGTATCACGGTCGGCGTTGTGACGGCTCCGGCATGGAGCGGCCGTGGGGAATACCGGGGCGTGGCTTCGAACTATTTAGCCGGATTACAGAATGGCGATCCTGCCGTCTGTTTCATCCGCTCGCCGCAGTCGGGTTTCGCATTGCCTGAAAATCCGAAAACGCCTCTCATTATGGTCGGAGCAGGCACAGGAATTGCGCCGTTCAGGGGATTTATCCAGGCGCGGGCTGCCGAAAAAATGTCCGGTAACAGCCTGGGCGAAGCTCATTTATACTTCGGCTGCCGGCATCCTGAAGAAGACGATCTGTACAAAGATGAATTCGACGATGCGGAGAAAAACGGCCTTGTCACCGTGCATCGGGCGTATTCCAGATTAGATCAGGACTGTAAAGTTTACGTACAGGATGTCCTGCTTCGCGAGGCTGCACAAATTATTGCTCTCCTTGACCAAGGCGGCCATCTCTATATATGCGGCGACGGAAGCAAAATGGCTCCGGCCGTAGAAAATGTACTGCTTCAGGCGTATGAAAAGGTGCATAACACTGATTCAAAAGTTTCCTTGAATTGGCTTGAACAGCTGCAGGCGGAAGGAAGATATGCGAAAGATGTTTGGGCAGGTATGTAACAGAAGAGTGAGACAACTGAAGAATGTTTTTTAATTGAAGAAAGCCGGCACGATATTTGAAATCTACTGAATCAAAAGGAATAGTTATAGGGAGTATCGTGCCGGCCTTAACTTTAGTATCGGACAAAAGACACAAATCTTTAATGTTTTTATTGATTTACATGCAGGCGGCTATGTCCCTTTTTTCTGAATTCCGCCAGAAATAAAACCGGATAAGACACTAATAGCAAAACCGAAATAAATGAAATGATACCGATCCAATGAAAATGCGTCCAAAAGAAACCGCCGCAAGACCCTGCCACGCTTGAACCGATATAGTATGCAAGCAGATATAATGAAGAGGCTTGCGCGCGCTGATCACCGGCTGCGCGGCCGACCCAGGCGCTTGCGATCGAATGCGCGCCGAAAAAGCCGAAGGTAAAGACGGCAATCCCCGCGATTTTAAGCGCAAGCTGGGGCAAAAGTGTCACCGCTGCGCCGGCAAGCATAACAAAAATCGCAATCTTAATCATTTTTGCGCTTCCGAAAAGATCTGCTTTTTTCCCCATATAGACAGAGCTGAACGTTCCCGCGAGATAGACAATAAAAATAAAACCGATCACAGTCTGCGACAAATGATAAGGAGCCGCCATTAAATGAAAGCCGATATAATTATATAATGTCACAAAACTCCCCATTAATATAAATCCCAGAGATATTAACAAAAGCAGCCGTTTGCGGTGCAGAACCGCTCCGTATTCCTTACATGCCGCTTTTACGCCCGCATGCCGCTGAGATGAATGGCGCGGAGCCGGAAGAAAACGCCAAAACAAATAGCTTAATACAATAGAAAGAATGCCGATGATGGCAAGCGCCGGCCGCCAGCCGAATACATCGGTCAGAAGCCCCGTTAACAGCCTGCCGCTCATTCCCCCGATGCTTGTGCCGCTGATATACAAGCCCATCATTTTCCCGAGGCCCTGCGGATCAAACTCCTCGCCTACATATGTCATAGCGACAGCCGGAACGCCTGCCAGGAAAATACCGAGCAGCGCCCTCATCGCCAAAAGCGCCGGAAAAGCCGGACTGAACGCTGTTAATAGACCTAAAACAGATGTAGCTGTTAACGACAGCACCATTAATTTTTTTCTGCCGAATCCGTCAGACAACGAAGCGGCGGCCAATAATGAAAATGCCAAAACGGCTGTTGAGATGGATAAAGTTAAACTGGCAGCCGCAGCGGAAATATGAAACTCTTCCGAAAACAAAGGCATAAGCGGCTGTGTCGTGTAAAGCGTGGCGAAGGTCACAAAGCCGCTGATAAACAGAGCCAAGCTGGCCTTTCTGTAAGCCTTTGTATGAGGCTGAATAAACGTCATGAATGTCCCTCTTTTCTCACTGTTGGTTATATATGTATCGTACGCTTTTCATTTCAATGTGTCTAATTTATAATAACTATAGAATTAATGCGTGAAGGTTATGAAGAAAGGGGAGAAGGAGAAAATGGAGCTTCATCAAATTGACAACTTCATTGCGGCGGCAACTCATCAGCATTTCACAAATGCGGCAAAAGAAAGAATGATTTCTCAGCCGGCATTAAGCCGATCGATTATCAGGCTCGAAGAAGAATTAGGCGCGCCGTTATTTTACAGAGAGACAAAAGCAGTCCGGCTGACAAGGCACGGAGAGCAGTTCTTAATAAAAGCAAAACAAGCGAGACGAGCTTTAAATGAAGGCGTTGAACAAGTGAAAAAGAATATGAGCCTGGAACACGGCGAAATATCTGTATCTTTTCTTCATACGCTCGGGCTGCGTTTAATGCCTCAGCTGATTGCCGAATTTAAAAAGCTATACCCAAACGTGACCTTCCGGCTTTATCAAGGCGCAAATGAAACGCTTCGCAAAATGGTGGAAACGGGAGATGCGGATATCTGTCTCAGCTCCCCGCCGCTTCCCAGCGAGCTTTTACAATGGACAGTGCTGGAGAAAGAACCTCTTTATGCGGTGCTACCTGAGAACCACCCGCTTGCAGGAAATAAAAGCATTCAAATGAAAGAGATGCAGGACGAGGATTTTGTCGGATTTAAACCGGGATACGGACTGAGGTATATGTTTGATCTGATGTGCCGGGATTTGAATATACACCCGCATCTCGCATTTGAAGGAGAGGAAGTGTCAACCATATTAGGGCTGACCGCCGCGGGTCTGGGGGCTGCAGTGCTGCCGAAAACCGCGGAGCATTCATACTTTCCGGTCGTTTTTCTTCCGGTTGCAGATTACCAATGCGAACGCACCATAGCGTTAGCCCAGCTGAAAAACCATGCTCTCTCTCCCGCTGCTGAGCGTTTTAAACAGTTTGCACTTGAGTATTACAAAGCACGCAACTGAGCGGTCATTTTATTAAAATCGAAGTTGAAAATAAAGCAGATAGAAATACAGAAAACGGAGGAAAACCATGGCGAAAAAAACAGTGAAAACAAATGCTGTCCGTATCATTGAGCAACAAAACATTCCCTATGAGCTATTAGGTTACAAAACAGAAGGGGGACAGCCCGCAGACGGTCTTTCCGTTTCACAAAAAATCGGATACGCTGCCGAATATGTTTATAAAACCTTAGTGGCATCTGCAGGAACTGATCGTTATTACGTCTTTGCCGTTCCCGTTGCAAAAGAACTGAATCTGAAAAAGGCTGCGAAGGCGGCAGGTGAGAAGAAAATAGAAATGATTGCCATGAAGGACCTTTTAGGAGTGACCGGCTATATGCGCGGCGGCTGCTCTCCGATCGGCATGAAAAAAAGGTTTCCGACTTTTATTGATAGATCCGCTGAAACACTGGAGTTTATGATCGTCAGTGCGGGGAAAATCGGAATGCAGCTGAAAGCAGCGCCTCAAGATTTAGCCGAAGCAAGCGGGGCGGTATTTACAGACATTGTATAAATGTCCGATGAATCTAATGGAATACACGTGTCAAGGGAGAATGATAATGAAAAAAAGATATGAAAACTTGAATGGCGTGAAGAATGAACATGGATTCAGGGACATGTTGAAATGGATGAAAGAACGAAGAGAGAAAAGTAAAGACTTAAGCGAGAACATTCCGAAAGCGGTCACTAGGGATGTCCGTGATGTTGCCGTCAATCGGACGGAAACCGCCATAACATGGATCGGCCATTCTTCATTTCTGATCCAAATACAGGGGCTTAACATAATGACCGACCCTGTATGGGCGCGGCGGATGGGTTTTCAAAAACGGCTGACAGAGCCGGGATATGAATTGAGCGAACTGCCCGACATTGATGCCGTGCTCATTTCACATGGGCATTATGACCATCTTGATTTTCCGAGTATAAAAAAACTGAGAGGAAACCCGGATTTTTACGTGCCTGCGGGACTGAAAAAGCTGTTCAACAAAAAAGGCCGCAAAAAGGTCCATGAAATGAATTGGTGGGATCGTTTTGAGATGCGGGGGGTGAATATATCATTTGTTCCGGCCCAGCACTGGACACGGAGAACGCTTTGGGATACCGATACCTCTCATTGGGGAGGCTGGGTCATAGAAAGCGAAAACGGCGAGTCCATTTATTTTGCAGGAGATACAGGCTATTTTGAAGGCTTTAAAGAAATCGGAGAGAGGTTTCGTATTAAGGCGGCTCTGATGCCGATCGGAGCATACGAACCGGAATGGTTTATGCAAGTGTCACATATCAATCCGGAAGACGCCGTGAAAGCGTTTTTGGAGCTGAAGGCTGACAGCTTCATTCCCATGCATTACGGGGCATTCCGGCTTGCTGATGATACAGGCCCGGAAGCATTAAGCAGACTGCACGGCGAGTGGGACCGGCTTGCATTACCTCCTGAAAACCTGAAAGCATTAGCGCTTGGCGAAACATTTTGGCTGTAACAGCAGGTTTTCGCTGCCGACACCAATCGTTTAAAAACGGTTGGTGTTTTATTGTCATGTGAATAGCTCTGTATAAAACATGATTTTTCCGGAACCTGCGGTAAAAAACAAAACTTTTTACTCTTTTGTTTCACTATAAAATGAAAACGGTTTCGTATGTGCAGTATATTTAACCTATCACAATTGCTTCAGCAGAAATGGACAGGAAGGATAGAAAAACAGATGAAATACATGAATTCAAGGCAGAAAAAGATTTTGTATCTGTTGTTATCTGAACCTGATGACTACTTAGTTGTGCAAGATTTCGCAGACAGGGTCCGCTGTTCTGAAAAAACGATCAGGAATGATTTGAAAACGATTGAAGATTTCCTGAATGAACATGCTCAAGCTCAGCTGATCCGCAAACCGGGATTAGGCATCTATTTACATATATCTGAACAGGAAAGGTCACGGTTAAGCCGGCAAATTTATAATGAGCACTTTACATGCAGGCACAAGACCGATGAAGAAAGAATACTTCACATCGCTTATGATTTATTAATGAATTCAAAGCCCGTTTCCGCAAAAGAAATTGCCGCACAGCATTTTGTAAACAGAGCTTCCATTAAAAAGGATGTAAGTGCGGTTGAAGAGTGGCTGAAGCGATTTGATCTCACGCTGGTATCTAAACAGCGGCTCGGCTTAAAGATTGAAGGGGACGAAAAAAACAAAAGAAAAGCATTGGCGCGAATTTCAGATTTGATTGATAATGCGGAATTTACAAGCCAATTTATAAAAAGTAAGTTTTTAAGTCATGAAGCGGACTTTGTGAGAAAAGAAATCAAGTTATTACAAAAAAACCATTCTATCTATTTTACGGATGAAACATTTGAAAGTTTGCTGCTGCATACATTGCTGACGATCCGCCGTATCAAAATGAAACAGCCGGTCGCCATTTCTGCAAGACAGCTGGAGGCGGTAAAAAAGAAGAAAGAATATGAATGGACACTGGCTTGTTTAAAACGGCTTGAGCCGGTATTTGCCATCCGGTTTCCTGAGGAAGAAGCCGTCTATTTAACTTTACATATAATAGGCGGGAAAGTCCGCTATCCATCGCAGCAAGAAAAGAAGCTTGATCTTGAAGATTCTGAGCTTTCCAAAGTCGTCAGGCATTTGATCAACTGTGTTTCAGAACTGCAAATGCTGGATTTTCATAAAGACCAGGAACTGATCAACGGATTGAACATTCATCTCGATCCGGTGTTGAAGCGGCTGAGCTATGATCTCTCTGTTTCAAACCCCATGCTTCACGACATCAAAAAAATGTACCCTTATTTGTTTCATCTTATCATTGACGTTTTAGAAGACATCAATCAAACATTTGATCTCTGTATTCCTGAAGAAGAGGCAGCCTATTTGACGCTGCATTTTCAGGCAGCGATCGAACGGCTGCGCCGAAGCAGTCATAACCCTAAAAGGACGATCATCGTCTGCCATATGGGCATTGGCATGTCGCAATTGCTGCGGACTAAAATTGAACGCAAATTTCATCACATTACGGTAAAAGACTGTATCGCAAAAGCGGAGCTGAAAGAGTATATCAAAAAGCATAAAGATATAGATTTCGTCATTTCTACGATAGGGCTTGGAAATGTAACGATCCCTCATATTGTCGTATCACCGCTTTTGGAGTCTGCTGATGAAAAGAAGCTCAGCGCATTTATGCAACAGCTTGATACATCACATCGCCGGGAGCAAAAAACGTTTAAAATGCTGAACGACACGACTCCGTTTCTCGTTTTTTTACAGCAAGAGACAGAGCACCGTTATCAGGTCATTGAAAAGCTGGCGCAGGCTTTGTATGAAAAAGGCTATGTAGAAAAAGAGTATGGCATTCATGCAGTAATGAGAGAAAAAATGTCGGCGACAAATATCGGGGCGGGTATTGCTATCCCTCACGCGAACTCTAAATATATCAAACAATCAGCCATTGCAATCGCCACCTTAAAAGAGCCGATTGAGTGGGGGACGGAAAAGGTGTCGCTCGTTTTTATGCTTGCCGTCAAACACAAAGATCAAAACAAGGTAAAGCAATTATTCAGTGAGCTTTCCTATCTTAGTGAGCAGCCGGCATTTATTCAAAAACTGACGGAAGAAAAAAATGTAATGACGTTTTTATCGTATTTAAACTATTAAAAGCAGGGAATGGCTCCCTGCTTTTTTTCTGTTTATAGGGAAAAATGCCGTTATTTCCGGAACTTATGGTAAAAAAACGCGCTTATCACAGGCTGATTTCAGTATAAAGTTGAGACAAGATCTTGAAATTCAGACTGCAAAGGAGGATTTATATGAAACTGTTAGCGATTACATCATGTCCGAACGGCATTGCCCATACGTATATGGCTGCTGAAAATTTACAAAAAGCAGCCGGCAGATTAGGCGTTGAGATCAAAGTGGAAACCCAGGGCGGAATCGGGGTGGAAAATAGGCTGACCGAAGAGGAAATCCGGGAAGCGGACGCAATCATTATCGCGGCGGACCGTTCGGTGAACAAAGACCGATTCGCGGGAAAAAAGCTGCTGGCCGTCGGGGTTCAGGAAGGCATCCGCAAACCGGAAGAATTAATTCAAAAAGCGCTTAGCGGTGAAGTGCCGGTCTATCAATCTGCTTCAAAAGCTGAATCCGCAAGTCAGCAGGGCAAAAAACAAAACCCGATTTACCGTCATTTAATGAACGGCGTTTCTTTTATGGTTCCTTTCATTGTCGTCGGCGGATTATTGATAGCGGTTGCATTGACGCTTGGAGGAGAAAAAACACCAAAGGGCTTAGTCATTCCGGACGAGTCTTTTTGGAAAACGATTGAACAGATCGGCAGTGCTTCTTTTTCATTCATGATCCCGATTTTAGCCGGGTACATCGCGTTCAGCATCGCTGATAAGCCGGGTCTTGTCCCCGGAATGATCGGCGGATATATTGCGGCATCCGGCAGCTTTTACGACAGTGCAAGCGGCGCAGGATTTCTTGGAGGAATCATTGCGGGATTTTTGGCGGGATATGCGGCGCTTGGAATCAAAAAATGTAAAGTTCCTAAAGCAATACAGCCGATTATGCCGATCATTATTATTCCGGTGTTTGCCTCACTGATCGTCGGTTTGGCGTTTGTATTTCTGATCGGCGCCCCCGTCGCTCATATTTTCGCATCATTAACGGTTTGGCTTGCGGGAATGAAAGGTTCGAGCTCAATTCTCCTGGCATTGATTTTAGGAGCGATGATCTCCTTTGATATGGGAGGACCCGTAAACAAGGTGGCCTTTCTTTTCGGATCGGCAATGATCGGAGAAGGAAATTATGAAATTATGGGCCCGATTGCCGTTTCCATTTGTATACCGCCGATAGGGCTTGGGATTGCGACGTTTTTAGGAAAAAGAAAATTCGCCGCCGCAGAAAGAGAAATGGGAAAAGCATCATTTACGATGGGCCTTTTCGGTATCACGGAAGGAGCCATTCCATTTGCGGCCCAAGACCCCCTTCGAGTGATCCCGAGTATTATGGCGGGTTCTATGACCGGCTCGGTGATAGCAATGATCGGCCATGTGGGGGACAGAGTGGCACACGGCGGCCCCATCGTTGCTGTACTTGGAGCAGTAGATCATGTACTGATGTTTTTTATCGCTGTAACAGCAGGCTCTCTTGTCACCGCTCTGTTGGTTAATGTACTGAAGAAAGATATGGCGAAATCCCCCGCGCCCGGCGAGGTGCTGCCGTCTGCTGCACCAAATGAAGCTGCAGCGGCAAAAGAAACAAAGGAACCATCTCAGGCTGACAGCCGAAAAGCCGGGATGACCGAAATCAAAAAACTGACTGACATTATCAGTACGGACTTGATTGAACCGCATTTATCCGGCGAAACGAGGGATGACATTATCGATGAAATGATCGAGAAAATGTCCCGTCAAGGTATGCTGCTGTCTGACAGCGGATTTAAGCAGGCCATTTTGAGCCGGGAACAGCAGGGAACCACGGCGATAGGTATGAATATCGCCATTCCGCACGGAAAGTCTGAAGCCGTCAAAACGCCGGGTGTCGCATTCGGAATAAGACGTTCGGGTGTTGACTGGAACAGCCTTGATGGTTCTGATGCAAAACTGATTTTTATGATTGCCGTACCGAAGGAAAGCGGCGGAAATCAGCATCTGAAAATATTGCAGATGTTATCCCGAAAACTGATGGATGACAGCTATCGGGAAAGGCTGCTCTCCGTTCAGACAAAAGAAGAGGCGTATGAGCTTCTGGAAGAAATCGAATAAAGCGGGGGATGATCATGTCTACTGAACCGATATTTTTCAATCCGGTTTTCAAAGAAAGAATTTGGGGAGGCGCCGCCCTGCGTGATTTTCACTATAATATTCCGTCCGAGCGGACAGGGGAGTGCTGGGCCTTCGCCGCTCATCAAAATGGACAGAGCACAGTTCGAAACGGCATGTATAAAGGATGTACGCTCGGTGAATTGTGGGAGCATCACAGAGATTTATTCGGAAACCTTGAAGGAGACCGTTTTCCTCTTCTTACAAAAATTTTGGATGCGGACCAAGACCTGTCCGTTCAGGTGCATCCGAATGATGACTTTGCCAAAATGCATGAAAACGGGGAACTTGGAAAAACCGAATGCTGGTATATCATTGATTGTGCAAAAGAGGCGGAGATCATTTTCGGCCACAACGCAACTACAAAAGAAGAACTGATATCCATGATTGAGCGCGGAGAATGGGACGGGCTCCTGAACAGAGTTAAGGTAAAGCCGGGAGATTTCTTCTTTGTTCCAAGCGGCACTGTTCACGCGATTGGAAAGAGCACACTTATTTTAGAGACGCAGCAAAATTCAGATACGACTTACAGATTGTATGACTACGGAAGAAAAGATGCGGACGGCAGGATGCGCGAGCTCCATTTGGAAAAAAGTATAGAAGTGATAGACGTTCCATCTGTCCGTGAACGGCCGACCGTTCACTATAAACAAACAGATGATCTGCTTGCGGCTGTTTTAATAGAATGTCCTTATTTTTCAGTCGAAAAGTGGGATGTAAAAGGTGAAGCAAATCTATTCCAGCATCAGCCCTTCCTTCTTGTCAGCGTGATCGAAGGAGACGGAATAATGATTGCAGGCGGGCATGAATATCCCTTTAGAAAAGGAGATCATATTCTCCTGCCTTCCGGTTTGGGAGAATATAAACTGGCCGGCCATGCAAATTGTATTGTGTCTCATCTGTGATCCTCAAAACCCTTCTCTAGCATCAGAGAAGGGTTTTTCATTATTTTTACAAAAAGGACGAAATTTCCAGTGTATCAGTGTTTTCGTTCCTGAACTTATTCTCTCAATTTGTATATCTCCCGAGCCATCGATTCAAGTATGTACATAGCGGGGATTTGGGTGGTGACATTCGCATTTTCAACCCATTCTTCCGTCACGTAATATGAAATATTCACATCGGACATTTTGGCAATGGTTGAATGTTTATGATTTGTAATACTGATGACCCGGCTGCCTTCTTGTTTCAGCTGATTCAGATGAGTCACCGTAGAATCTCCTTCACCTGAAACCGATAATGCGATCGTGATGCTGTTATGACGGAAATGGGAATGGGCCGGAAAGTAAGGATCTTTAATATACATTGAAAGTTTCCCTAAGCACGAAAAATATCTGGCTCCGTATTCGGCGAGGATTCCTGAACTTCCCACTCCGATAAAAATGACGCTTTCTGCATCGGCCGCAAGGGCTGCTGCTTCCTTCAGCTTTTCTTCCATGCCTCCGCTTACTGTTCTTTCAAAAAATTCGGCAACGGAATGATGAGGACTCTTTAAAATCGTTTTTTTATTTGCCTCCGTATACATTTTCAGCTTCACCTTAAACTCCGAAAACCCTTCACAGTTTATTTTTTTGCAGAAACGTAAAATAGAAGCCGTCGATACATGGGTTTCATTTGCCAATTCACGGATTCGCATATAGACGACTTTCTCGCTGTTTTGGGAGATGTAGTTGTATAAAGAAGTTTCAAGCTCATTAAATGAAGCAATCATTTCGTGTGTGAACATGCAGGGGGATTCTCCTTTTTATGAGAATGGTGAATGTACATCTAATCGTAACATATCATTTTTAAAAGAAACATAGTGTTATATTGATGTGACAAATCACTTTTTGTGTCATTCAAAACAAGACGTCATCCAATGATTTACGGCACGGAACACCTGTGGATATAATTCGTTCATACGCTTTATGCATGATCTCTTCAAGGGTCTCTGACAAAAGCGGCCGAAAAAAGGAGGACAATATGAGTATCAAACTGATAGCGGTTGATATGGACGGAACGTTTTTGAATGATGAAATGGCATATAACAAAGAGCGTTTTATGAATCAGTATCGTGAATTAAAAGCGCGAGGAATTAAATTTGCCGTAGCAAGCGGAAACCAATATGCGCAGCTTACATCCTTCTTTCCGGAAATCAAAAGTGAAATCGCTTTCGTTGCCGAGAATGGCGCTTTCGTCGTGAATGCCGGAGAAGAATTATTCGCGGGTAACATGTCTGAAGACACTATAAAAGCAGTAATCCGTGCTTTAGAGCAGTATGAGGTGAAAAACGTCATTGTCTGCGGAAAAAAAAGCGCGTATATTCATGAAAATGCCAGTGAAGATGAATATCTGCATGCCAGTAAGTATTATTATGTGTTAAAAAGGGTGCCGCATTTTGAAAACATCGATGATCACATTTTTAAATTTTCCATCAGCTTTCCCGCCGAACATTGTTCCGTACTTCTGAGCCATTTGAAAAACACCATCGGGTCTTTCGTCACGCCTGTATCAAGCGGGCACGGTGACATAGATCTGATCATACCGGGGCTTCATAAAGCAAGCGGGATTAAGCTTCTCCAGAAACAATGGGGGATAAATGATGAAGAATGCGCGGCCTTCGGAGACAGCGGCAATGATCTGGAGATGGTGTCCGCCGTGAAATACGGGATCGCCATGGATAGTGCGCAGGAAAGCATTAAACAGGCTGCCGCGCATATCACGCAATCAAACAATGAAGAAGGGGTCTTAAATGCGATTGATTCCATCCTCAAATGTGAAAAACCCTTTGTCTGAAAAAGACATTTTAACTGCGGAGGTGCTGAACGATGATTAAATTAGTGATTACGGATTTAGACGGCACATTTTTAAATAATCAAGGCGATTTTGACAGAACGTTATTTGAAAAGACAAAACGAGTAATGGAGGAACAGCATGTCGCTTTCGCCCTCTGCACCGGGAAGCAGTGTGAAAGGGTCGAAGCTTTATTCGGAGAAGACGCGAAAGATTTTTGGATTTTAGGAGACAGTGCCACACGTATAAAAAAGAACGGCACATTCGTATATGAATCTTTGATCAGCAATGAAGCGGGACTGTCAATTATAGGCGCTTTAGAAAAAATCAGCTGCGGGCATAGCATTATCGCATGCACAAAAAATGGCGCGATCGTAAAAGAAAATCTGTCTGAAAGTGAGATGAAATATGTAAATGCCTCTTATGCACATGTAACGAAAATAACTGATTTTACTGAGATAAAGGACGATTTTATCAAGATTACGGTTCATGACCCCGACGCCAACTGTCCGGAAACGAGAGAAAAGCTGCATGAATTTTTTCACCAATTATATATCGTAGCATCAGAGGATACCTGGATGGACATATCAAATATCGGAATACATAAAGGAACAACAGTACAAGAACTGCAGCGATTATTAGGGGTTTCGGCTGATGAAACAATGGCGTTCGGAGACGGCCGCAATGACAAAGAATTGATGGAAGCGGCATCCTACAGCTTTGCGGTTAAGAATGCCATTGACGAAATAAAAGATGCAGCGCACTTTGTCATCAAATCAAATGAGGAAAGCAGCGTCATGCACACGATTATGAGAATATTAGCGCTGCAAAAACAATGATGGGCTAAAATCAATGCGGCAGGATTACTAGGGAAAGAAAAAGCGGGCTATCCTCAGACTTTAATTCCCTCCTGATTTCCCCGAAATATGTTAAAAGTGAATAAAACGGTGTAATATCAAGATGAAAAAAATCACTTCATATCAGACAAAAAGCAGGAACTGCCTCGTTTTGAAATTGGGAGGTGTTTGTATTAGCCCGCTGTTGAGTCCCGCGTATATCATTCTCATTTTTCTTCCGGCAGCTTCTTTTCTGTTAGGGATATTAGGGTATTTCATCTTTAAAAAAGTATGGATGATGGTTGTTATTGTATTCATTTTGTCCTTGATATTCATGTTTATTGTAATAGGTGCCGAGCCGACATTTTTCATTTGGGTAGCTATGATGACGGGGAGCTGTTTTATCTCCGGTTCAATCACTAAGACGATATGGACTTTTGCAAAGCGAAAATATTAGACAGAAGAATCCTGTTTGAACAGCTATCCTTTTTTGTCGATTGAAGAAAAAGAAGTATAGAGTTATCCGTTATGTTCTTATATTTTGTCTGTTGTTGTCAGATCGGGCTTTCTGTTAAAAATGTCTGTCTATCGTTTTGTTCTTTTTTAACTAAGCGGAGCACTATAATTGAACTGTAGATACATAGAAAAACAAAAAAGGATAAGGAGGATTTTTATGTTTCAAACCTTAGACCATTTTTTGAAATCTTGGGAGTTCGAAGCCGATGCGACACAGAAACTGCTGAATCATCTGACTGATGAATCACTTAAACAAGAAATCACTTCACAACATTGGACTTTAGGCCGTATTGCATGGCATACTGTCGCGGCCATTCACATCATTACCTCGAACACAGATTTAACGTTCCACGCTCCGGCTGAAGATTATCCTGTTCCTGCATCGGCGCGGTTTATTGCTGAGAGTTATCATCAAGCCAGTAATGCATTTGTACAGGCGTTAAAAACGCAATGGACTGACGATACACTTCAAGAATGTGTCAACTTTATTGGTCAGCAATTGCCAAATGGTTCACTTTTGCTATTTTTAATTCAACATCAAAACCATCATCGAGGACAAATGACTGTCCTTATGAGACAAGCAGGTTTACCTGTTCCGGGTATTTACGGACCGGCAAAAGAGGAATGGACAACATTCGGTTTGGAAGCTCCGAAATAGGATATTGTTGTAAGGGCTCGAATGAATAGATGATACCAATCGATGTTGGTATCTTTTTTGTTTTAGTCTTAGAGTTATTAAACCGGTATCCATGACATGCAGACGAAACAACAGTTCAAAAGACATAAAGTAAGGTCAATAAATGCAGAAAGGTGATTATGATGATAACGAAAATGACGCGATTCAATATGAAAGACTTCAATAAACCAAACGAACCTTTCGTTGTTCCAGGGAGAATCATCCCTTCATTTGAGGACAATGTTTGGACATATACAGAGGAGAAATTTGCTGAACCTTATGTCAAAAAATATGACGATGAAGACATTGATGTCAGTTATATTGAAGAAGAGGATAAAGCTGTCTTTTTTTATTACGCAGAGAACGACTGTGTCGGCCGGAGTAAGCTTCGTTCTAATTGGAATGGATACGCACTGATTGAAGACATTGCCGTTGCAAAAGATTATAGGAAAAATGGTGTCGGGACGGCTTTATTACATAAAGCGGTTGAGTGGGCAAAGGAGAATCATTTATGCGGTCTTATGCTTGAAACACAAGATATTAATGTTTCAGCTTGTCATTTTTATGCCAAAAATAACTTTGTCATAGGAGCGGTCGATACAATGCTTTATTCTAATTTTTCAACAGCAAATGAAATTGCGGTTTTTTGGTACTGTAAATTTTAAATATAACAGTATTTGATGTTTCGTCATTTAGCGGGTGTGTGTCGCAAAGTATTCAAAACATCGGCTTGAGGATTTATAATAAGGTATATCAATCAATGCAGGGGGAGTTATGTATGAAGTGCAAAAAAATGAACAGGGTCCAATTAAAAGAGGGAAGCGTATCAACGGCCCTATAAACTGCGTCTGCCCTCATTAATGGAGGGAAAGTTGTGAATACGTCTTATTCACAGTCAGCTTTACGGCACAACCAAGTGTTCATTTGGCTTTGTGTTCTGTCATTTTTCAGCGTATTAAATGAAATGGTTTTGAACGTCTCATTACCTGATATCGCCAACGATTTTCATAAACTGCCAGCGAGTGCAAACTGGGTGAACACGGCCTTTATGTTAACCTTTTCCATCGGAACTGCTCTGTATGGGAAGTTATCAGATCAGCTGGGCATTAAAAAGCTGCTTCTATTTGGAATTATGGTAAATGGCTTCGGGTCGATCATTGGATTTGTCGGACACTCTTTCTTTCCTGTACTCATTCTGGCCCGATTTATTCAAGGGGCTGGTGCAGCCGCATTCCCGGCTCTTGTGATGGTTGCAGTAGTACGCTATATTCTGAAAGAAAACAGGGGTAAAGCATTTGGTCTGATCGGGTCGCTGGTGGCAATGGGGGAAGGCGCCGGACCAGCTATTGGCGGAATGATCGCTCATTATATTCACTGGTCATATTTGCTGCTTATTCCGACAGCAACAGTTATCACCGTTCCATTCCTGATGAAACTGCTGGAAAAGGAAGAAAGAATCAGCGGGCGCTTTGATATCGCGGGGATTATATTAATGTCTGCAGGCATCGTATTTTTTCTGCTGTTTACAACGTCATATAGACTATCTTTTCTGATCATCAGTATTCTGGCTTTCCTGATATTTGTGAAACATATTAGGAAAACTCAAGATCCCTTTGTTGACCCTGCACTGGGGAAAAATGTCTTGTTTATGATGGGCGCCCTTTGCGGAGGCCTGATATTCGGCACTGCTGCAGGATTTGTGTCTATGGTTCCTTATATGATGAAAGATGTTCACCATTTAAGTACTGCGGCAATTGGAAGCGGGGTTATGTTCCCCGGGACGATGAGCGTCATCATCTTCGGTTACATTGGAGGATGGCTTGTTGATCGGAAAGGTTCTTTATATGTGCTGACCATTGGGATTGCATTGATGTCTTCCAGCTTTTTAATCGCTGCCTTTTTTATAGATGCGACACCATGGCTCATGACCGTTATCATCGTTTTTGTTTTTGGGGGGCTCTCCTTCACAAAAACGGTTATATCTACAATTGTGTCTGGCAGTTTGAAACAAAAGGAAGCAGGCGCCGGAATGAGTCTGCTTAATTTTACAAGCTTTTTATCAGAGGGAACGGGTATTTCGATTGCAGGCGGTTTATTATCGGTCCGCTTGCTGAATCAAAGGCTGCTGCCTGTTAACGCTGATCATTCCGCTTATTTGTACAGTAATATGCTCATTCTTTTTGCAGGAATCGTTGTTATGAGCTGGCTGGTAACCATGAATGTCTATAAACGTTCGCAAAGAAATGACTAAAAAGGGAAAAGGATCAAACTTGATAAAAGTTTTGATCCTTTTTTTGAGGAGCTTCCTTATTCCGAAACCTTTTGTCGATCAATGAAAGGGGAGTTAAAGTGAATTACATTTATAAGAAAAAGGAAAAGAAAAATGGAAATTGTATCATTTCAATCAGAGATAAATGGGAGAATGCACTTATTGAGTTTGAACAAAATAATAATCAAATTGAGATCGTGATCAATTATCGTAACGAGAAAACAACCAAGTTTTCACTGCCAATCGAGACTTTTGAGAAAGTGTATGAGGATATTAAAATAGGCCGGAGAGAAAGTTAATCATTCTGTTTGAAAATGACCATGATGTTCGTAAGCAGTATGGTTTTAACACGCATCTGGATTCCCCTGGCAAAGTAAAGGTTTTTGGGGATTTATATTAAAATAATAGTAAGAACCTTGTGCAGCGGACAGGGAGTTTCGTTGCTTTATAAGGAGAGGGAACTATGAAAAAAAATATTCACATACTGGGAGCCTCCGGAGTCGGAACTTCAACATTGGGTGTTGCATTATCAAAGCATTTGCCTCATACGCATCTTGATACTGATGATTACTATTGGACAGATAAATTCACTAAGAAAAGAGAAATTCCTGAAAGAAGAAAGTTGCTTGAAAAAGACTTGACAATAAATGAGAAATGGATTCTTTCTGGCGCAGTGTGCGGCTGGGGCGATGATCTAAAAAGTTATTTTGACCTTGTCATCTTCTTATGGATTCCGCAGGATATACGGCTTGAGAGATTAAGGCATAGGGAATTTCACCGTTATGGAAACGAAGTGTTAGACGGCGGCAGTAAATATGAACAATCAAAAACATTTTTAGAGTGGGCTTCTTTATATGATAATGCCGGAATGGAAGTTAGAAGCAAAGCTTTACACGAACATTGGATGGCAGATTTATCTTGTCCATTGTTAAAAATTGAAGGAGATTACTCAGTCAATGAAAGAGTTGATCGTGTCTTGGATTATCTGAATTCTAATTAAACTAACGATGGAGATAACTGCAAAATCCAAAAGTCAAAGACGGTTCCGGCCATTTTAACGGAGCTGTTTTTTTTATACCGCTTTCAGTTTCTCTGTTGTGAAGTGATTTATTTTCGGCAGCATCCTACAATAGAGAAGTGATTTGTTCCTCGTTAAGTTCTCCGTTGGAGTATTTCTCTAAAATTCGTTTAAATCGTTCATCACCTAATTAATTATTTCTTTGTTTATTTTTATTCTCCATTTCATTTTCAGACCGAATTAAAGCCCCCTCATAACGAGAAGGGCTTTCCGCCTTTTAATACTTTCTCCTCAAAAAGAAGGGGAAGGCTTTATCCGTTTATCCCTCGTATCGTTTATTAATTAACTCTGTAAACATGGGACATTTACAATAATAGAAGTATACTTATGTTTGTGAAAATAATTATTGACATAAATATATTTTTAGAATTTTTTCGATCCAAACAATTATCTTTAAAAAGTTACCGGCAACTTTCTGCCGCATATCGCAGTGTTCGATTGTTTAGTCCTTCTTTTTCATAATCTTTACAAATCTGAAAAAGTCATCATCATCCGGCAGGGGCTTGTCATCTTCGCGTCCATTGCGATGCATATGCGGATCAGAGTGATGTTCATTGTAGAACTCTACGATATGGAATCCGCACTTATTCACATAGAAGTTGATATTTCGCTTTTCAAAATAAGGTGTCACGGTTTCCCAAAGCACAGTATCCGGATACTGTGCTTCTATGGCTTTCCAAGCAGAAAGACCAATCCCCTGGCTGTGATATTCTGGAGATACATAGAATAAATCTAGCGAATTATGATGTGTTTCGTTGTTGATACGTACTACTGCACCACCGACCTTCTTACCATCCCGAAGAATATGATATACGACTGCTCCGGGAGCGTCGAAAGACTCTTGAACATCATTGTCCGATGGAATCGGTCCGCCTTCGCAATCACCGAACGTTTCAATCACGGCGATCGCAAAGGCTTCTTGTAATTTTTTTTGGAATTCTGGCAGATCAGATTCCTTTGCTGGTTCCAGAATAACTTTTGGTTCCTTTTTTGTTTTCATGATTGCTCACTCCTTCATTTGCTGAAATATCGAATTCAGTCGTTCGGTAAAATATTCTAGCTGTTCTGCCGCTTTTTCTTCCGCGGTAAATTTGGCGTTAAAATACTTCAAAAGCTTTCTCCTGTCTTTTTGTATGATGTCTTTTTCTTTGTTTCCTTAGAAAACAAGCTGCATGTAACCCTTATTTACTATTGTTCACTGCCGTATTAAGTGTGGTACGCGGGATTTGCCATCATTCTCAAACTTTTCCTGCGAAAAGTTGCAAAAATAGTCGAATGTGGCGCCTTTGACTATGAACATGCGTAAAAGATTCAATTTAGATTCGGTCATGAGCAATGCACATTGAGTAAACTCTGGTGAATTTATTAGCCCAAAGAAGCCTAAATGATATAAAAATAACTAGTATATATATCAAATCTGTCCGTTTAATGCCCGCTTCTCAACAACTAATTTGAAGTCATGCAATCTGTGCAAGGGGGTTATTTCTGAATAGATTTTTCCGAATGCAGCGGAGTCGCTTTGGGACTCCCGTTTACTTTGCCGTACGTCAGCTTGCGCCATATCAATTCCATCGGACCGTACTTAAATCGTTTCAACCACAATGTACTAAAGCTCATAAGCACGAAGTACACGGCCAGACTGAACATGAACGTGCCGGCGGATTGAATATGATCCGCAAGCCCGAATCCGTACCGGAGGAACAGAACTGTTCCAATGATAGAGTGAAGCAGATAACAGGTCAATGACATCCGTCCGACTTTGGTGAATATCATCATAGGGCTTCGCAGCTGAGGAACGTACAGAAACAGCATTGCAAAAGTGCTCATATAAAACATACTTCCGGTTAAGCCGCCATTTTGACCCAAGACAGAGGAAATGTCCTTCCACAGCATATTCTCAGAAAGATTAAACATGTCTAGTAATATACTGCTTTGTGTTATTAGAAAAGCGATTGTGCTAATGATCCAGATACGCTTCCATATGAACTTTTTCGCTTCCATGTCTTTGAAAAATTCCATCTTAACAAAGTACACGCCCAGCAGAAACATGAGAAACATGGAATAGATCATAGAGAAAGAGCCAGCCGCCATCGTGACCATATCTGTCCACCGAGTGCTGATGGATTCCATGTAAGTAAGGGTTGTGTGGCTAAACAAAGTAAACTCTGAAAAATTCGGGTTTTTTGACCCTGCAGTATTGATGACATTGTACAACATTGTGAAAACAGGGGTCAGGAATTGAAACACGATAAGTGCGATAATCCATCTAAGCACCGTTTTGGCCGTGCGTTTATAGAAGGCGAGTAACAGGAAGCCGCTTACGGCGTAAAAGGTCAATATGTCACCGACCCAAACAAATGTGATGTGCAAAATGCCAAATCCCAACAGGATAGATAACCTACGGGCAAACAGCTTGTTGGGACTATCTACCTTCTGCGCGGCTCGATCCATAAAGATCATAAACCCAACTCCGAACAAGAAGGAGAATAATGTAACGAATTTCCCTTCGGCAAACCAGGAAACCAGATTGTGCAGGACGTCATCGGAGGCCATTTCGAATCCCTTTACTGAATCTACGATCAGAAAATAGTTGACAATAATAATGCCAAGCAAGGCAAATCCACGTACGATGTCCAGAAAATGAACCCGTTCCCGCAGACTCACTGGTTGCCCGCGTCCTTCTTTTTGTACAATCATATCAATACTCCTTTCCCATTTACCATTGCAATGTGCAGTGCGGATCTGAAAAACTTGAGCCTTACAATGGATAAATATAAAGACAGAATCTTAACAATTTATGAAGGTTCATCATTTTTTTAGAAAATGTGACAAAATTGTGGCGGACATCAGCTTTCATAAACTGTTAAGATTTCCGTAGTATCTTATAACGTACGTTACTTATGAATGATATATAGTAAGGTGACAGAAATAACATCAAGAATCATGAGGTGAAAGAGGCATGACCCATCGAATATTAGTCGTAGAGGATGACCATGATATTGGTGATCTTTTGGAGGAGTCCCTTATGCGAGCAGGCTACGAGGTGCTAAGAGCCAAGGATGGAAAACGAGCATTGCAACTTGTGAATGATTCGCTTGATTTGGTTATTTTGGATATTATGATGCCAGGCATTTCGGGAATCGAAACCTGTCAGCACATCAGGGAAACCTCTAACGTCCCGATTCTGTTTCTGACGGCCAGATCGAGTACACTCGATAAAACTGAGGGATTACTCGCCGGCGGCGATGATTATATGACTAAACCCTTCTCGGAAGAGGAACTTCACGCCAGAGTGATTGCTCAATTACGCAGATATACAATCTATCAGGAAAAGAAGGAACAGGAAGAAACATTTCTTATCGGGGGCAAACTGAGAGTGAGCGAAGAATTTAATGAGGTTTGGAAAGAGGAGCAGCAAATCAAGCTGTCAGATCTGGAATATCGTATCCTGAAACTGCTGATGAGCAAACGCAACAAAATATTTTCTGCTCAAAATATATATGAGAGTGTGTGGGGACAGCCTTACTTTTACTGTTCCAACAATACGGTGATGGTGCATATTCGGAAGCTGCGCTCCAAAATTGAGGATGATCCGGCACGTCCGGTTTATATAAAAACTGAATGGGGAAGAGGATATCGATTTGGCGCATCGTAAATTTACGCTAACCAAAAAACTGGCTTTGCTGATCATGGTTGCTGCGATTGTGAGCGGTGTGATCTTTCTGACGTTGCAAAAGATCACAGATGATCTGATCGAGGGATACCTGAGTTCGGATGAGTATTACCACAAGGAGTCAGCGAGATACATTCAAAAATTCAGTCAGTACGTTTCAGAAAATGAGTTGTCTACATCGGATAGAAAAGCGTTTGGCGAGTGGGTCAAAAAAGAAAATTATATTAACCTCACCATATTCAAGGATCAGGAGCTGCAATATGATTCCGTTTATTCTGAATCGGATTATGGAAAGGAAAAGCTGACTCAGTATGCTCAAAATCATTCACATCCGGTCAAGTTCAGCGATGGTGAAGGACGAGTCATTATCGACGGTTTCTACTCTTCCCGATATTATGATCTGGCCTTTACTTTGGATTTGCTCGGTGCAACCCTCATCTTTTTAATCATTGTTCTCTTGGGCATTCGCCAAAGTCTTCGCTACCTTAAAACGCTTCACCAAGAGATTCATATTCTTGAAGGGGGCCAGCTGGACTACGAGATGACGATAAAAGGGCATGATGAATTAGCGATGATTGCAAAGAGCATTGAGGATCTGCGGAAAGCTTTCCTGGATAAACTTAAAGCTATCGAGGAATTGCAAGCTGAGAGCCGCAGCCTGGTTACCGAAATGTCGCACGATATGCGCACACCGCTGACGTCGCTGATCATGAATCTGGAGTTTGCCAAAAAAGAGGGAGGCGAAGCGGGTTCCAACAAAGATCGGTATGTAGCCAATGCTTATGGTAAAGCACTGCAATTAAAAAGCTTGTCTGACAATCTGTTTGCGTATTTCCTGCTGGACAAGGAATATGAGGCCGATCTGGAGACCGTTGCAGTGAAAGAAGTGATCTACGATCTAATATCAGATCAGATTGCTATCCTTCATCAGGAGCATTTCCGGGTCCATATTTCAGGCGAGCTGCCGGAAACCTATATTAACGTGAATTTGGAGGAGCTTGGGCGTGTATTTGATAATGTGTTGTCAAACTTATTTAAATACGCAGATCCGGAAGAAGAAATCAGCATCACGTTTATATCGGATCAAGAAATATTTGAGATTCATGTTAGCAATACGATTAAACTTGCGGATGTAACACCGGACAGCAACGGACTCGGTGAAAGAAGCATTGCGCGAATGATGTCCCGCATGCAGGGGCAGTTTCACAGTATACAAAAGAATTCCAAGTACTGCATCGTGCTGCGATTTTGGAACAGAAAGATGTAGGCTGCGAATCAAAACGACGAAAATATTGTAATAGGAGACAACAAGATGAGATTTTCCAACAATTTTAAAAAGGCGCCTTACCTGTTACAAGCGCTTCTCAATGTCTGTCTGTTCTTCCTGACGATAGCCTTAAGCGGACTTCTGATCAGCGAGACATGGTACATCGTGCAATTCGTATACAAGTCACTGTTCAACAAAGTGGACAGCTATTATGAGATGCTTGGGGAACTGCTTATATTCTTCATGTACTTTGAGTTCATTGCTTTGATTATCAAATACTTCAAATCAGACTTTCATTTCCCGCTTCGCTACTTTATTTATATTGGCATCACGGCTGTCATTCGTTTGATTATCATCGATCATGATCAGGCGATCTCAACGTTCTGGTGGGCGATGGCCATTCTTGCAATGATTTGTGCATTCTTTATTGTCAATAGACGAAATTCTGTTGTTGAACATTAATAAATTAGTTCACTTTATACCGATACGCCACTAAAATGTCCCTAATTGTGAATGAGAGCTGGAACAGAATAAAAAAATTGATATCGGTACTTGTCCCAAGGACATGACATGAACTGTCTGGAAATGAGATTGCTTCTTTATTTTACAAGGAAGAGATTAAAATTCTTAATAAATAATGATTAGTCGAATTTCATTGACAGACAGTATGGATCAAGTAGCATCTTACCTTTTACTCACTTTGTTGATGCAGACAGTGCTTCAAATGTTGGTTTCAAAATGGCAGGGGATCAAGTTGGGGCTAAAGGAAGGGAAGAACCCTTCCTTTTTTACTTGGACAGACTGAAAACAGTGCCCTTTTTCTGGTCAAAATGAATATAAAATGATGTAAATGAGCGGAAGGTGTCCGTAAGTAATCATTGTAAAAGAAATAACTATGTCCTATACGAACTGTAAAATCTCCCGTTCTTGTTTATACATCCAAGCATGGGTGAGAAATTTCATGACTTCTTAAAATCGTAATTTGTCTTGAGAATTCGTAGCGGATTTTGCTAATTGACGCATCCAAATAAAGTGTCGGATCAAATAAAAAGCAGTTATAAGGGCAATCATTAATAAAATCCATATGGATGAGAAAGAAAGGATAATCAAAAAGCTGATAATAAGCATTAATGATAAACTCTTTGAAAACTTACCAGGTAGCAGTTTATATGCAGACAAAATACCGCAAATCGCATTACTAATAAAGAAAGCATTTGCTATGCCGACAATTTGTTCAACATTAATGAAGTTTATAAATAAAAGAATAAAAACGATTGTATGAATTATTGTTAATAAGCCTAGGGCTCCAATTGGTATGTTTGTTTTGGAGCGGAAAGAAATCAAGGTTGTTTTTTTATTCTCTGAGGCTATTAGACGTGATACTCCGCCAGTAACCAATAAATATGTGCTCATACATAATATTGTTGTGATGAAAGCCATTGTCGGTGAAGCAAACGTTCCAAGCAATGGAGTTAAAATAATCGTTAATGAGTGTGTGTGATGTAAATCAATCCATTGATAAGAAGCAGCTACAACGATACAAACCGTTGTGATGACCACCGAGCTTATTACTATTGCTTGGGGAATCGTTCTTTTTCTGTTTTTGACATCCAAACTATAATTACCTATAATTTCCCAACCTACTAGAGCCCAAAAAAGTAATAGAATACTATAACCAAAATCATCAAGATGAAATGGTGTTTTAATAAAAGCTTTATCCCTCATAAAGGGAATTGAACTAATTCCGCCACTTAACAATACTGCTGTGGCAACTGTGGAGAACATAAATGACACTTTTCCTACAGAAGAGATATTCAATAATAGAACGAATAAACAAATCATCATCAGAATGATTCCATATGTCTCTAGCGGCCAACCATTACTTTTGAACAAAGCCTTTAGGTATTGACTGGCTGTCATGAGAACGGCAACTGGCCCCACACTGCCCGCAATAATAAAAAATACAGAAGTTAATTGTTTTATATGTTGTCCAAATGCAAGTTCGACTGTATGCGCAACACCAGATTCATTCGGAAATAAAACACTCAATTTTCCAAACAATGAAGCAAATAGAAAACTAATGATCATCATTATAAACCATGCTAGTATGGCATAATCTCCAGTCTTACCATAAATGATTGGTGGAAGCAATATAATTCCCGATCCTAAAATAGGACCAACAATTAATCCGCTTAAAAGTACGGGGCCGAGTTTTCTTTCTCTCACTTTCCATTCCATCCTTTCCTAAACGTGTTTTATGATCATATTCTAATTGTAATTTGTTTCCTTTCATCGGTAAAATAGATATATATGAACTGTTCCATCGGAATTAGTGATGTTCAAAGGGGGGGAGACATGATGGAAATACGGCACTTAAAAACATTTATAACAATTGTGGAAAAGGGAGGATTTACAAAGGCAGCTGAATATTTGGGTTATGCCCAATCGACTATAACTTCACATATTAAAGATATTGAGCAAGAAATAGGAAAACCGTTATTTAATCGTTTTGGGAAGAAAATGCTGTTAACTGAAGCGGGGGAACTTTTGTTTCCTTATGCAAACGAAATGATCAGGATATCTGAAAAAGTAAAACAAATACAATCAAACGATGAACCGATGGGGACTCTCGTTATTGGTGCTCCGGAATCTTTAACGGTTTACCGTTTACCTCCGATTATTCACGAATTCAAAAAGCTCTTTCCTAAAGTGAAAATAACATTAAAATCATCGACATGCTGGGAATTAAAAAATGATCTCCGAAATGGGAAGGTGGATTTAGCGTTTCTTTTGGAGCACGAACAAGAGGAAGCTGATTTATATATAGAAAAATTGATAACTGAACCAATGATATTGATATTCCCTAAAAAGCATAGGCTGCAAAATACTCCATTTGATGATTTTTATTTTTCATCTGATGAAGTGATTTTATATACAGAACATGGGTGCAGCTACCGTACTTACTTTGAAGAGTATATGAAACACCAAGGACCGGTTTCGGAGAATACCTTTGAATTCTGGAGTGTTGAGGCAATTAAGCAGTGTGTGATGTGCGGATTAGGAATTTCGTTATTACCGTTGATCACTGTACAAAAAGAGTTGAAAGAAAACAAATTAAGTGGATTGATTTTGAATGAAACACGTATTTTAACGCAGATGGCTTATCATAAAAAAAGATGGCTTTCCTTAGCGATGGCTGAATTTATAAATATCGTAAAAAAACATGCGGAATTATGGAAAAGAACTCAGACTTTATAGTCGATGTTCATTAAAGTCTTCGAGTCGGTGCAAAAAGAGGAAGGGATGAGGCCCCTCCCTTAAAACCTTCAATTCCTCTAATTTCATTGTAAGATATATTATTTTTTTGAAATGGGTATCCAAATTTCACTTTTAAAAGATGGCGATGTTACATCTTTATGCTCGTTCCACAGGATTTCTGGGCCTTCAATTTGTTCATAATGTGACGATGGAAACCATTCGGAATAAATCCGCCCCCATACTTCCTGCAGTGCATCCGGAAATGATCCGGCTGCTTCGAATACAGCCCACGTTGAGGCAGGGACTTCAAGCTGTGATAGGTGATTTGGGCAATGTTTCGTTGTGGCTGCGCCAATATAGTGATCAAGCTCTCCGTTTTCCTCTGTCCGGCCTTCAGAAAAGTTCGTGGATGCACTAATAAGTCCTACAGGCGCTACATTAGAAAGCTCTTTTAGTTGATTGATTGCTGCTTCATCTAAACTTTCCCACATCGATGCAATGTCAGGATTCACGCCTTTAAACAAAATAGGGACTCTTTTTTTAATGCCGACGATGCGAAATGCCTCTTTTTCTTCAATGCGATAGTTCATTTCATTTCCTCCTTTGATTGATAACTGGAAGGTCATTCGCGGATAAGCTTTAAGTGAATGGCCATTATGTCTAGCTTCTGATGGTCTTATGCCATGCAGATTTTGAAATGCTCGTGCAAAAGAATCTGGTGAGTGATAACCGTATTTTATTGCAAGATCAATCACCTTTACGCGGCTGTCTTTAAGTTCAAAAGCTGCAAGAGTAAGACGTCTGCGGCGAATATATTCCGATAATGAAATACCTGTAAGGAAGGAAAACATCCTTTTAAAATGATATTCAGAGCAGAAAGCAAGCCTTGCTGCTTCTTTGAAATCAATATCGTTCGTGAGGTTTTCTTCGATATACGTTAATGCGCTGTTCATCCTTTTAAGCGAATCCATTTATTTGACCTCCTTTAACAAAAGAATAACAGGAGCGAAATGTATCTACCCGACATTTCGTGCACAGTTTTGCAGGATAACTTATATGTAATAAATTAAGTGATTCACCTGTATTTGTACAGATAAAGAAAACCACCTAATAACTGCTTGGGTTTCATAAGATGAAAGAAGTTATCATTGTTTTATCAATTACCTTTAACAAAACTTTCTCTATTGAAAAGAAAGAGGAAGTGATTCCTCTTTAAGGGAGATCACTTTTACTTATTCGACGAAAGCAGCAGTTTAGCGGACGAAGGAGAAAAATCAGTTGACTTAATTGAATACTAAATAGGTGTAAAAAAGCGGTTATTCATACTGATTGAAAAAGAAGAACACGCAGCAGATTCACTTGCTCTTGTTGGGGGCAAGTGTTGACAACCCTATACTGGTTTAATTAAAGAAGGAGTATAAAACCTGTATCAATGGTGTTACTAGATATCTGCGACACAGGTTTTATATGTAGGTAACTAATATTCTGATATATGTAACATTGCATTTTTTTATTATGCAATAGTTCACTCTATTTCTGCTTTCAATTTTTCGAACCACTCTAAATTAACCAAGTGATGTGAACGGGAATTTTCATTCATACGGCGAAAGTAATTGATTGTGCTGGGAATTTCTTGAGTGATGGACAGGTATTCATCAAGGAGCTCGATTCGAGTTCTAGTCTGATCGATTTGTGATTGGATCAGATCCAGTAATTTATTTTTGTCGAATTCATCGGCAAAGAGTAACGCCCCATAAAATTGCAGGTTCACATATTCCGATTTGGTGCCGTATTTGATCATTAATTTTTCGAATTCTGCCTTTCCCGAATCTGTGACTTTAAAGTTACGGATTTCACGCCCGCTGGTTGAGGGTTTCTGCTGAATCTGTTCAATCAAACACTTTTCTTCAAGTTGCTGCAGATTGTAATAAAATGAACCTTTCGTGAAGTTAACAATGTATTTGTAATGACGTTTTTCCATTAAAGCCAGAAGTTCATAGCCGTGAGCTCCGGGGTTTTGGATGAGCAAGCCAAGGATAAGTAAGGGAATCATGGTTTCATCACCTTCGCCATCCGCGCCTCAAATTCCGCGTGCGTGATTTTACCCGAAGCCAAATCCATACTATGAAGGTAAATCTGTTCTGTTTTAGAATAGCCACCATTCACTTTCAGTGATTGCTCCTCTCCCGAAATGGGTTTCAGGATATGGTGCTTTTTCGAAAAAGCCTCGAAATAGCGGTAACCGAATTTGCGTTGTGAAGCTGCGTCTAAATGAATGCCATCAGGATTCGCAGTCAGACCTGCCGCAGTAACAAAATAACAATTCTGTTGTTCATTAGCAAAACGCAGCAATTGTTCATTAACCTGTCGAAATTCAGTCGCGTGCTGTCCAAAACCGGTCTTCCCAAGAAAGTCACCAAGCCCTCCAATAATCAACGGTACCTCATCAAGTTTCAACTCGTTTCTTAGCGTTTCGATGATAAGAGTTAATTTCTCGTAATAAGTTTCATGCAGCGAACGATAACTGTCACTCTCACCTTGGTGCCAAAGGATTCCACAAATTTGACTGGACTGGAGGGCGAAGCGGGCTTCGGACAAAGCATGCTGAAAAAGGATGCCTTCCGGATGCCAGTCATTCAATGAACTGCCGCCTTCCGCACAGGGGATCAAGCCAATTTCTTCATCGGGATGAGCTTTCGACCATGCATCTGCAAAAGATGCCGCCAGGCCAACGCCGGAAACCGGACGGTCGTAATTAATCGGCTCTGTCATCATCTGCCACTGTCCATTGCGCAGCATTTTTATTTTTTCATTATAGATAGGGTCTACTTCATTCAAAAATCCACGGCCCGCCATATTCGACTGCCCCAACATTAAAAAAGACTTTATCATCTAATTTTTCACTTCTTTACATCAATATTTTAGTCTAATTAGACTATAGTCAATTCAGCTTGTCTTGTAAAGTTTCAACTAGGTTTTATTTTTATTATTAGTATGTATGAAGAACAAACTAACATTGAACATTTGGTGGATGTATTTGAGAATTAGCAAGTTCTTTTGCTTTAGGTCTTGATAAACATGAAAAAACAACAAAAACCCTGTCATGTAAGGGTTACTACGAGGTTCAAAATCATTTTTCATAGGAAATACATTCAATGATGGAGGTGTAGCCCAAATGAAATGGATTGTTAAAAAGGGAGGGCTATGTTGAAGGGGTTAAATATCAATAAAAAATTATTAAAAAGGTTAACGATTGTACCAATTCTATTCATTTGTTATGTTTTATTTTTAAATCCTGAAGTTATACTTGAAGAGCGATGTCCTAAAATGCAGAAAAAGCCGGGATGTCAGATCCGGCTTTTCGCTCACTTTCCCTTCGACTTCTTCCGCTTCTCCTTCTCCGCCCGGTAAAACTCATGAAACATCTTCATCAATGCGCGTTTTTCAATCCGCGACACATAACTCCTTGAAATGCCGAGCTCCTTTGCGATTTCGCGCTGCGTTTTTTCTTTTTTTAGATCAAGCCCGAAGCGGCCGACGATGACTTCTTTTTCGCGGTCGTCTAAAATGTCGATATATTTTTTGACCTTTTCAAGTTCCATGTTGAGCTGAATAGTGTCGATCACATCTTCGCTTTCCGACTTGAGGACATCGATCAGGCTTATTTCATTCCCTTCTTTATCCTGGCCGATCGGATCATGAAGGGAGACGTCTTTTTTCGTTTTTTTCAATGCGCGCAGATGCATTAAAATCTCATTTTCAATACATCGTGCGGCATATGTGGCAAGCTTCGTGCCTTTTCCGGCTGAATAGCTTTCAATTCCTTTGATCAGCCCGATTGTACCGATGGAGATCAGATCTTCTGCGTCCTCTCCCGTGTTTTCGAATTTTTTCACAATATGGGCGACTAAACGGAGATTATGTTCGATCAGCATGTTGCGGGCGTGTTCATCTCCTTCAGCCATAAGGTCTAAGTATTTTTTCTCCTCATTATTTGAGAGCGGTTGTGGAAAGGCATTATTTTTCACGTATGATACTAAAAACACAAGTTCTTTCACAATAAACCCGAGCGCTGCAAAAACACCTGTCACCGTCCTCACCTCCACAAAGTTATGTAGGCAATCGCCTATATGTAACTGTATGTGTCGGTAGGGCTGTTTGTGTCTGTACAGGGAAATTAATCAAAATCGGGTTTTATTTCTCACAGCCTCTTGATTTTTGCTGATTGAGCCTGTATATTGTTAAAAAAAGTAAGGGTAAAAACAATATAACCGAAAAGCGCTGAAGAGACGAGTAGACAGATATCATTCATGACAGAGAGCTCCGGGAGCTGTGAAGGAGTATGAATGGATGTGTTGAAACAAACCTCTTAGCTTCGCATCGGAATCATGCAACACGAGGATGATGCGGCGGATACTCCTGTTACCGAGTAAGCTTTGTACCCGGCATGGCCGGCACCAAACCGAATTGAGGTGGCATAGCGGGCTGTTTCCCGTCCTCAAGACTTTATTGTCTTGAGGGCGTTTTTTATTTCTAAGGGAGGGATAAGATGAAAAACCTGAAGTCTTGGCGGTACCCGATGTTTCTGTTAACCGGAATCGGGATAGCAAATATTGGTGAATGGATTTATTTTTTGTCTCTTAATCTTATTGTCTTAAAAGAAACGGGGTCTGCTTTTGCGGTTTCCATCCTTTATTTAATCAGGCCTGCGGCTGTTTTGATGACAAATGGGTGGGCGGGCAGCATCATCGACCGGTGCAACAAACGGAATATGATGATGTCGCTTGATTTCATCCGGGCTGCATTCATTGCCGTTCTGCCGCTGATGTTTACTGCACGGTCTTTATTTTCCGTTTATTGTATTGTATTTTTGATTCAAATGGCCAATGCGATGTTTCGTCCGTGTTCCATGGCGTATGTGACGATGCTTATCCCGGCTGAAAGGAGAAAACGATTCAATTCACTAAGGGCTTTGTCGGAATCAGGGGCTTTTCTCCTCGGTCCGGCTGCGGCCGGGCTGCTTTTTATCGCCGGCACGCCGATTTTTGCGATTTGGGTGAATGCGGCGGCTTTAGTGCTGTCCGGGTTCATCACGATGATGCTGCCGAACCTTGAAAATGAGCCTCACGTACATTCTCCCAGACAGAAGCTTTCTTTGGCAGTGTACAAAGAAGATTGGAAGCTCGTCTATCGCTTCAGCCGAACGGCGCGAAACGTCATGATCATTTATTTTTTATTCAGTCTGGTCATGACCGTTATGCCATCCGCGCTTGATTCGCTTGAAGCCGCTTTTGCAAAAGAGGTTCTTCAGCTGACTGATGCCGATTACGGTTTTCTCGTCAGTGTCTCAGGGGCAGGCATTATTGCGGGGGCGCTTGTCAATGTGTTCTTTAATAAAAAAATGCCGGCTTCTTTATTGATGGGAATGGGCTCTTTATTCACAGCGGCCGGATATATGATTTATGCGTTTTCTGACGTTTTTTGGACGGCTGCTTTCGGATTTTTCCTTCTCGCTTTTTTTCTGGCGTTTGCCAATACAGGCTTTCTGACGTTTTATCAAAAGAATGTTCCGGTGGACATCATGGGGAGAGTGGGGAGCTTTTATTCATTAGTCGAAGCTGTCTTCATTATAGTGGTAACGGCGGTTTTCGGAGCGGCTTCTGTCAGTTCGTCCGTCCGCGGCATCGTCATCGCAGGCGCTGCTGTTATGCTGGCGTTGGCAGCCGTTTTATGCTCGTTCTTATTTGCGGCCGCAAAAAGGAGGACTCCTGATGTATTTCAAGCGGATCAATGTAAACAAACATAAAGAGACGGCCGTTTCATTTCGTGAGGATTCGTTTTTCGTCAGCTTTTCAGAGCGAAGGGTGTTTCGGAATATCACCTGAGAGTTTCGGGGGCAATAAAGCGGCTCTGTCATTTTACAGAAAGAAAAACATGGAGTGATCGGTTCAGAATGTAACGGAAAAGTTCTCAGAATGAGAGGAGCCGTACCGCCGGAATAGGGGGCGGTACGCGCTTCATTTTTTCGTTGTTTTTAAAAGGCCGGGAAACTTCTTATAAATGACCGCCATTAAGACGAGCATATACATTCCGTAAATCCCGAAAGACAGCAGTTTGTTGCTTGTAAATGAAGCGCCTGCGACTGTCACGATCACAATGTTCGGAATTTTGCCGAGCACCGACGCAGAAAAAAAGATCGGCCATCGGATATGACTCAGCCCGCAGACGGTATTCATGGCAAGCGACGGTATAATCGGAATCAGCCGTCCGAAAAGCACCGCCGTAAACGCGTGCTGATGAAATGAATCTTCATATTGGGCCGCGGCCGGGTAAGCCAGCAGCTTTTTTCTGGCCCAGTCTCTGAATCCGTACCGGACGAGAAAAAACAATGCCATTGTTCCGAGCATTGCGCCTGACAATGTAATCCACACCCCGTTTACAATCCCGAAAACCGCTCCGTTTAAGGCCGCGATAATGGCGAATGGAACGATCGGAAAAAATACGTCAGCTGCGACCAGAAGGATACTCATAAGCACGGCGTACATGCCGCCCGCGCGAATCATGCTGAGCCAGACGTCTTTTTGCATAAAGCCGATCATCACGACAGCAATGATGACGGCAAGACTGAATCCCTTTTTTATCATCTGCACGTTCACCTCTTTTCAATTAGTATACAGCACAAATCTATCTCCTTCTATTAAAATAAGCTGTCCGATAAGCTCATTTGTTTATCAGCATTTGCCGTTTGATGAGAAACGGCTGCACCCGGATTTGGACAAAAACAAGCGGGAAGCGGGTGATGTGCATCATTTGATGCAGAGAATGATTTTTTATAAAAGGGGACACGTTAACAGTAGTGTTTACTGGAGGTGTAAACGTTGAGATGCTTTCATCTGATCATCATGATATGCGTCCTCACGAGTCTCACTGCCGTGTCCGCCGATGCGAAATCTTTAAAAAGAAGTGACATGGAGAAGACGGGAAACGTGTACTGGGATATAAGGTCTGAAAAAAAGAAACTATCTTTAACCTTCGATGACGGCCCCCATCCTGTCTATACGGAGGCAGTGTTAGACGTGCTGAAACAGCACAATGTGAAAGCAACCTTTTTTTGTGTCGGGAGCCGTATAGACAAATACCCCATAACGGCAAAACGCATCGTTGAAGAAGGGCATGAAATCGGCAACCATACGATGAACCATGTTTATTTTCACCGTCTGAAACGCAAAGACATTTTACAAGAGCTTCACAGCTCCGCGCATCATATCACATCGCTGCAGCCGGCAGGGGACAAGTTATTCCGCCCGCCGGGAGGGTCGCTGAATCATACGGCTTTCAAAAGCATCTTAAAAGAGGGCTATCATATCATCATGTGGTCATGGAACCAAGACCCGAGAGACTGGAAAAGGCCCGGGAAAGGGAAAATCGTCAGGCACGTTGTTTCACATGCCAGAGATGGAGATATCGTTCTTCTGCATGACGGCGGAGGAAACCGGCGCCAGACGGTTGAGGCTTTGAAAGAAATCATTCCCAAGCTGAAAAAGCAGGGCTACACGTTTGTTAAGGTTTCGGATTTGATCGGACAGGATTCCGGCCCTTTTCATATCCAGTAAAGAGAGCGCCGCGTTGAAAGCCGCCAAAGAGATGTGTACCATAGGAGGTAAGGTTTGGGGGGAGAGAAAATGAAGTTTGCTGTTCTTTTTATTACGATAATCTGTCTGTTATCAGGATGCGCCGCGGGCAAAGAGAAAAGTGTTGTCGCGTTCGGCGACAGCAATACGCGCGGTTCCAACTGGGATTATCGTGATTATCCGAAGGCGCAGCAGTGGGTAAACATGTTAAAAACAGCGGAACGCGGCCGTCTTACGGTTATAAATGCGGGAATAGGCGGCCAGACGACTGAGGATGCGCGCCTGCGCTTTCAAAGCGACGTGCTGAACCGTAAGCCCCAATATTTATTTATCATGTTCGGAACAAATGATGCGGGCATTTTGACGGGCGATCAGCCGCGGGTATCAAAGAAACGGTTTAAAGAAAACCTGACTTATTTCATAAACGAAAGCAGAAATCACGGCATAAAGCCGATTTTAATGACGTGCATCCCGGTTATAGAAGGAAACGGAACGCATCATCTCTATTACTATTCGAGATATAAAGCCTCAGCCTTTAAAGAAAAAGGCGGCGCGAGAAAATGGCATAATTCCTATAACGGCGTTACGAGGCAGGTTGCAGCTGAGTTGAAAGTGCCGCTGGTGGATAACTGGAAACACTTTATACGCGCGGACGGCGGCAAAGATACAGACCGGGCGCTGATCCAATCCGGACTGATAGATCCCTCCGGAAATCATATGACGCCAAAAGGCGCCAGAATCTTAATTGAAGGCATAAAAAATGGGCGGGTTTTGGAACGCTGACGCCGTCAGCTGCCTAAACCGTTTTGCTTCTGCTTCATAGGCTGTAGAAAAAACATCTTTTTGGAGGCGATTGCTATGAACCGCGGTTTCCCTCTGCAATATCCTGTATGCCCGCCTCCTCGGGTGAATGCGGGGTACTGGTACGCATTTTTTGTTGTGCTGCTCGTCGTCATTCTCGTCCTGGGCGGTCTGTATTGGTTCAATATATAGCAGCCGTCCTCTTAAACACCTCTATTTTAGGGGTGTTTTTTGTTGAAAGTGGTAGTAATGCGCATAACCGAAGTGATATAATATCAGTCATCTGAGTAAAAAAAGGAAATTCGCCCGGAAATTTTTTTCTGTTTAAGAGGAAACGGAAATAATGTGTCCGAGCGATCTTCTTTTGATTTCGTTTTCAATTAACTCGATAAATTCACGGCTCAAATTCATTTCAGTGGCTTTGAAATAAGATTCTATTAGTAATTCATCAGAAAGCTTTCTCATGCCGGGGACCCAATTAATGGGAGTGGCACCTCCTTACAATTGTAATCAATCATCAGACGCAAGCATATGATGGAAGGTTGCGTTTCAATCATGGTGAGGTTATCTTTAATCTACCATGAAATACAAATAAGAACAATCGTTCTGTTATCCACACTCGTAAGTGGATAACTTGTTAGTATCTTGTTTATAATCTGGATAAATCCGGATGTAATAAGAGTGGATAATGTGTGTAATTTTATCCACAACTGGTGAAGAAACCCAATTTTTGTCGAAATTTTTTTACTGAGTCCGACTTTGTTTTTAAATCTGACAGGTTTCGACATATAGATGATAGAAAGAAAAGGAAGGGTGCGGGTTTTGTTAAAAAAGTTTTTTTTACCTGACGAATTTGTGAAAAATATATTTCATATCACACCGGAAAAGCTCAAAGAACGCAATGTGAAAGGGATTATTACAGACCTTGACAACACGCTTGTGGAGTGGGACAGACCGAGTGCGACACCTCGATTAATCGAGTGGTTTGAAGAAATGAAGGAGCACGGCATTAAAGTCACGATCGTCTCCAATAATAATGAACGAAGAGTGAAATTATTCTCGGAGCCGCTTGGCATACCGTTTATTTATAAGGCAAGAAAACCGATGGGGCGCGCCTTTAAAAGAGCCGTCAGCAGCATGGATCTGAAAAAAGAAGACTGTGTGGTCATCGGCGATCAGCTGCTTACTGATGTTCTCGGCGGAAACAGAAACGGGTATCATACGATCCTCGTCGTGCCTGTCGCTTCCTCTGACGGAGTCATGACGCGCTTTAACCGCCGGATTGAACGGAGAATATTGAGTTCTTTGAAACGTAAAGGCCATATTCAGTGGGAGGATTAGAAATGGAAAAGGTTGTTTGCATCGGCTGCGGAGTAGCGATCCAGACCGAGGATAAACAAGGTCTCGGATACGCGCCAAAGGCATCGCTCACGAAAGAGAATGTCATCTGCCAGCGCTGTTTCAGACTGAAAAATTACAATGAAATTCAAGATGTTTCATTAACGGATGATGACTTTTTAAATATCTTGCACACAATCGGCGATACTGACTCTCTTATTGTCAAAGTCGTTGATATTTTTGATTTTAACGGAAGCTGGATAAACGGGCTGAACCGCTTTGTCGGCGGTAATCCGATTATTCTTGTCGGTAATAAGGCCGATATCCTGCCAAAATCCGTAAAACGGGAACGCCTCGTTCAATGGATGAAACGCGAAGCGAAAGAATACGGCTTAAAACCCCTTGATGTCTTTTTAATCAGCGCTTCCCGCGGACAAGGGATGAAGGAAGTCATTGACGCCATTGAACATTACCGCGAAGGCCGCGATGTGTATGTGGTGGGCTGTACCAATGTCGGCAAATCCACATTTATCAACCGGATTATTAAAGAGGTTTCAGGGGAAGAGAATATTATCACCACCTCTCAATTTCCGGGCACGACGCTTGACGCGATTGAAATCCCGCTCGATGACGGATCTGCGCTTTATGATACGCCGGGAATCATTAACCATCACCAGATGGCGCATTACGTGGACAAGCGTGACTTAAAGGTGCTGACACCGAAAAAAGAACTGAAGCCGCGCACTTTTCAGCTGAATGAAAAACAAACGCTTTATTTCGGCGGGCTTGCCCGGTTTGACTATGTATCAGGCGATAAAACGGCGTTTGTCTGCTATATGCCGAATGAATTGATGATTCACAGAACAAAGCTTGAAAATGCTGATGCCTTATACGAAAAGCATGCGGGAGAACTGCTTACCCCGCCCGGAAAAGATCATTTGGATGAATTTCCGGAGCTTACGCCCCACACGTTTACGATTAAAGAAGGAAAGACGGATATCGTTTTTTCCGGTCTCGGCTGGGTCACGGTGCAGCAAGCAGATAAAAAAATAACGGCATACGCTCCGAAAGGCGTACACGTATTTGTCCGCCGTTCATTAATATAGAGAGAAGGGGAGAGGGAGCATGAAACAATTGTACGGAGTAATCGGAAATCCGATCGGGCATTCAATGTCACCCGATATTCATAACGCGGCTTTGCAAGATAAGAACATCAACGGGCAGTATTTTGCGTTTCAGGTGGAACCTCATCATCTCAAGGACGCCGTTAACGGAATTAAGGCGCTTGGCATCTGCGGAGTGAACGTCACAGTCCCGCATAAAGTCGCGATCATGGAGCATCTGGATGAAATACATGAAAGCGCGAAAGTACTCGGGGCCGTAAATACCGTCAAAAGAGAGGGAGACAGGCTCATCGGGTATAATACTGACGGAGATGGGTTTTATAAATCCTTAGTCAAAGTATTGGACAAACCGATATCAGAGCTCTCCATCCTCATGATTGGGGCGGGAGGAGCGGCAAGAGCGATTTTTACAACGATCGTCCGCAGAGAGCCGAAACAATTTGACGTTTGCAACCGCACGCCGGAAAAAGCAGAAAGTCTGATTGCGGCTGCTCCCTCTTTTCAGCAGAAACGCGCCCTTACTTTAAAAGAAGCTGAAAATCAGCTTGAACAATATGACGTCATTATTCATACAACATCTGTCGGCATGTATCCGAAAACGGATGCCGTGCCGCTCTCATTGGAACGGGCCAAAACGGGCGCCATCGTTTGTGATATTGTATACAACCCGATTCAAACGGCGTTCTTAAAAGAAGCTGAAAAAAGAGGTTTAACAACCCTTGACGGTGTCGGCATGTTTGTGGAACAGGCCGCACTGTCTTTCAAGCTGTGGACGGAACAAGAGCCTGACAGCGGCTTAATGAGAGCGATTGTTGAAGGAAAACTAGGAGGAACACAATGTTAACAGGAAAACAAAAACGGTTTTTGCGTTCAAAAGCGCATCACTTAACGCCTATTTTTCAAGTGGGAAAAGGCGGAGTCAACGAAAACATGGTGAAACAGATTGCCGAGGCTTTAGAAGCAAGAGAGCTGATTAAAGTCAGCGTGCTTCAAAACTGCGAAGACGATAAAAATGATGTCGCAGAAGCCCTTGTGAAAGGCAGCCGCTCACAATTGGTGCAGACGATCGGAAATACGATCGTACTGTATAAGGAATCAAAGGAAAATAAACAAATCGAGCTTCCGTAAGGTGGTTGACATGAAGAAAATCGGAATATTCGGGGGCACATTTGACCCACCGCACAACGGACATCTTCTGATGGCTAATGAAGTCCTTCATCAGGCGGAGCTCGATGAAATTTGGTTTATGCCCAATAAAATCCCTCCGCATAAGCAGAATGAAGACTTTACAGACAGCCGGCACCGGGTGGAGATGCTGAAGCTTGCCATCAGCTCGAATTCCGGCTTTAAGCTTGAGCTTGCGGAAATGGACCGGAAAGGCCCTTCTTATACCTATGATACCGTCCGTTTACTGAAGGAGCGGCACCCGAACGACAAGCTTTTCTTTATTATCGGGGCGGATATGATTGAATATCTGCCGAAATGGTACAAACTGGACGAACTGCTCACGCTCATTCAATTTATCGGAGTGCGGCGCCCGGGGTATCATATTGAGACCCCGTACCCGCTGCTTTTTGCCGACGTTCCGGAATTTGACGTTTCGTCAACGATGCTGAGAGAACGTCTCAAAGCAAAAAAGCCGACGCAATACTTAATGCCGGATAAAGTGAGGCAGTATATAGAGGAGAATGATTTATATGAATCGTGAGGAAGCACTTGCCTGCGTCAAAGAACAGCTGACCGAGCATCGCTACATCCACACAATCGGCGTGACAGATACGGCGGTTATTCTCGCAGGCCGGTTCGGAGCAGATCCGAAAAAAGCGGAAATGGCTGCTATTTTTCATGATTATGCGAAATTCCGGCCGAAAGAAGAAATGAAGCAGATCATCGTGCGGGAAAAAATGCCGGCTGAGCTCTTGGATTACAATGCCGAACTGTGGCATGCCCCTGTGGGAGCGTATCTGGCTGAGAAAGAAGCGGGGATCACTGATCCTGAGATCTTGGATGCAATCCGCTATCACACGTCAGGGCGTCCCGGAATGACCCTTTTAGACAAAGTCATTTACGTTGCGGATTACATTGAACCCGGCCGCCATTTTCCCGGAGTGGAAGAGGTGCGCCGTCTGGCGGAAACGGATCTGAACGAAGCGCTCATACAAGCAATGAAAAATACAATGATATTTCTGATGAAAAAAAACCAGCCGGTCTTTCCGGAGACGTTTGCAACCTATAACTGGCTGGTGTCTCAAAATTGACAGGAGGAATTTGAAGAATGAATCAAGCTTCCGTATTAAAAATCGCGGCAAAAGCATGCGACGATAAACGTGCAGAAGATATTTTAGCGCTGGACATGGAAGGAATCTCACTTATAGCGGATTACTTTTTAATCTGCCACGGGAATTCTGATAAGCAGGTTCAGGCAATTGCGCGTGAAATTAAAGATCAGGCAGAAGAAAACGGCATTGATGTCAAAAAGATGGAAGGGTTTGATGAGGCCCGCTGGATTTTAGTTGATCTCGGCGACGTCATTGTCCACGTTTTCCATAAAGATGAAAGAAGCTACTACAATCTTGAAAAGCTATGGGGCGACGCGCCGCTCGCAGAGCTTGAGCTCGGCTTGAACTCATGATTTACCAAGGCTTCGCCGGCGTATATGACGAGTTAATGTCACATGCGCCGTATGATGAATGGGCGGGCTGGATCGAAGCGTCTCTTCCGGAAAAGGGAAGGGTGCTTGATCTTGCCTGCGGAACCGGAGAAATATCCATCAGGCTTGCTGAAAAAGGCTGCGAAGTCACGGGGATTGATTTGAGTGAAGATATGCTGAGCTGTGCCCAGCAGAAAAAAACGGGAAAGCCGATTCTTTTTCTCCAGCAGGATATGAGAAAGCTTTCCGGTTTTGAAGAACAGTTTGATGCTGTAGTCATCTGCTGTGATTCCCTAAATTACTTAAAAACGAAAAATGATGTCTTAAGCACCTTCAAAAGTGTTTTTCAAGTTTTGAAGGAGGGCGGCCTGCTTCTGTTTGACGTCCATTCCCCATTTAAAATGACGGAGCTTTTTCCGGACAGCACCCATGCGGATCAGGATGAGCAGATCAGCTATATCTGGCAAAGCTTTGCCGGCGATGAAGAGCTTTCTGTCATCCATGATATGTCCTTTTTCGTATGGAACGGACAATCTTATGACCGCTACGACGAGACGCATGAGCAAAAAACATTTTACATTGAAGAATATGAACAAATGCTTGCAGAGACCGGATTTGAACTGAAGAAGGTGACGGCTGATTTTACAGACCGGCCTCCTTCAACAGAGTCTGAACGTCTTTTCTTCACGGCAGGCAAACCAAAAACCATCGTTTAAACGGAACGATGGTTTTTAAAATGCATTTTTTGCGATTGGCGCGATAAAGCACTTTATGGCATACTCAGTTACACGTGAAATTGCTTCTTCACTAACGATATATCTTCATCGTATTTGTCATGTGTACGCTGAAAGACACGGTTGAACATATCCTGAACACCGCTTTCGAGAGCCTTCAGCCCTTCCCCGGTGACGCCGCCTTTTACGCATACTTTTTCCTGCAAGGCGGGAAGCGTGTAACGCCCTGTTTCAAGAAGCTTTCCGAGACCGACAAGCATTTCCGTCGACATAATTACTGCTTCTTCTTTGGTGATGTCCGTTTCTTCCACTGCCGCGTCAATAAAGCGCTGAACGAGATAACTCATAAAAGCGGGCCCGCAGCTGACAATGTCTGACGCCGCTCTTGTAATGCCGCTGCTGATTTCTACAGGTTTTGAGATATGAGTGAACAGCGTTTGAATATCCGCTTTTGCAGACTCGCTGCAGCTTTTGCCGAACGTAACAAGCGAGACGCCGGCCAAGGCGCGGTTCGTAATGCTCGGAATGACGCGGACCGTCTGACACGGAACCGTATGTTCAATCTGATCCGTCTGAACGGGACTGGTAATGGAGATTAAAATGTGATCTTTCCGTAAATGCGGTGTGAGTTTCTTCAGCAAAGGATATATATCCAGCGGTTTTACACAAATGAATATTATTTCATTTTCCTGTACGAGCTTTTCCTGATCCTCGGTGACATGGATGCCGCTGAAACGTTCTTTTAGTTTTAATGCTTTTTCGATTGTTCTGTTTGTGATGGTGATATGTGAGGGATCGGCAGCGTTTGATTCGATAAACGATTCAATCAGGATCGTTCCCATGTTTCCGGTGCCGATAAAGCCTATTTTCAATGAATTCCCCTCCTTTTTCTCTTAATCCTCTAAACCTTATGCGGGGAGGCAATGCAATATGACGAAAGCGATGATGACGGAGCGGCTGCGGCGGAACCTGAAAATTCTGGGCGCTTGTCTTGCTGCAGGAGCGGTTTTTATCTGTATTTGGCTGTTTCGTTCTGAAAAGGAAGAGCCGGTCAAACAGCAGTCCGTGCTCGGCCAAACAGCCTCAGCATCCGTCGCGGACAAAAAAGACACCGCAGACGATAAGATTATGATTGATGTGAAAGGCGCGGTCCGAAATCCCGGCGTGTATGAAATGGAAGCGGGAGACAGAGTGACGCAAGCCATTGAAAAAGCCGGCGGCCTGAAGAAAAAGGCGGATGAATTGAATGTTAATTTAGCAGAGCAGCTGCAGGACGGGACGATTGTTTATATTCCGAGTGAAGGCGAAGAGGAGAATCGCCCGAAAACAACAGCGGGTGAAAAGGAGAATGCAGCTGTCAATATCAATACGGCATCTCTGGACGAACTTCAGGCGGTTTCCGGGGTGGGGCAGAAAAAAGCGGAAGCGATTATCGCCTACCGAGAAGAAAACGGACGGTTTCAGACTGCTGAAGATTTGATGAATGTATCAGGCTTTGGAGAAAAGTCATTTGAGCGGATAAAAACTTCCATTACGGTAAAGTGAATTGACGGTTTTGCTTAAATCTATGTAAACTTAGAAAAGCAACAAGACTTTTTGGAGGGAACACTTGTGGAACGAATCTCATGGAATCAATATTTTATGGCGCAAAGCCATTTGCTGGCGCTGAGAAGCACATGTCCGAGACTGTCAGTCGGGGCAACCGTAGTCAGAGACAAGCGGATGATCGCCGGCGGATACAACGGCTCAATTGCCGGAGGCGTCCATTGCGCTGATGAAGGATGCCTTTTAATAGATAATCATTGCCAGCGGACCATACATGCAGAGATGAATGCGATTCTGCAATGTTCTAAGTTCGGTGTTCCGACGGAGGGCGCCGAAATTTATGTGACGCATTATCCTTGTATTCAATGCTGTAAATCAATTATTCAGGCAGGTATCAAAACGGTTTATTATGCCGAAGATTACAAAACACAGCCTTATGCAAAAGAGCTGTTCAGCCAAGCCGGAGTCAAGGTGGAGCAGGTCGAACTTGATGAAATGATCATCGATCTGAAAAACCGCGAAAAATTGTCTTTTGTAGCAGGTCTGATTCAGCAATTATCTGATGCGGGGGTTAAGGCAGATGAACTGAAAAAAATTCATGAACAGGCCAATGAGCTGTTTACCAGTTACGTATAAATGAAATATAAATACCTTCTTCTGCCTCTGGCGGCGGTTTCTGCAACTGCGGGAATTGCCGCCGCTCATGTCTTCTGGGTTCTGCTCCTTTTTCTTCTGTATCTTCTCTTTATTATTGTAAAAACAAAGCAGCATGCTCCGGTTATTGTCTGCCTCGTTTCTTTTTGTCTTTATTTCTTTCTTTATACGGTTTGTGACGCTGCGAATGTAACGCGGTATCAGGCCGGCAGTTATACTGAACAGGCCGTCATCACTAACATTCCGAAGGTTGACGGAGCGAAAATGTCAGCCGTTATCCGTACACATGACAAGGAAAAATGGACGGCTTCGTACAAAATCCGGTCTCTTGAGGAAAAGAGACTCATTGAACAGCTTGAACCGGGGATGCGCTGCACGTTTACAGGTTCTCTGGAGCAGCCTGCACATGCGACGGTTCCCGGAGGTTTTGATTATAAGGAATATCTTTACTCTCAGCAGATTCACTGGTTATTTTCCGTGACTTCCATTCAGCAGTGTGAAAAATCCAAACAGCCGCTGTTTAAACTGCTGAACATCAGAAAAAATTTGATTTCGATCATTCGGAATCACGTGCCTGAATCTTCCGCCGGAATTGTTGAAGCGCTGACCTTAGGTGAAAGATTTTCTATAGAGGACGATATACTGAGTGCATATCAAAATTTGGGAGTCGTTCATTTAATGGCGATTTCCGGAATGCATGTCGGTCTTATTACGGCGGGATTATTTTATGCTCTGATCAGAATCGGGCTGACAAGAGAAAAAGCGGGAATTTTGCTGCTGTTGTTTTTGCCGGTGTATACGCTGCTGAGCGGTGCCGCCCCATCCGTATTGCGCGCATCCCTCATGCTGGGATTTTATATCGCCGGAACTCTTGTTAAACGCGGCATTCATTCCTCCGCTGCATTGTCCCTGTCTTATCTGCTGCTCCTGCTGTTTAATCCTTACTTCCTTTGGCAGGCGGGCTTCCAGCTTTCCTTTGCGGTAAGCGCCTCTTTAATTCTGTCATCCTCCATTTTAAAGAAAGCGGGGAAAAGCAGACTTGCCGGGCTTGCGATGGCTTCATTCATTGCGGAGCTCAGCTCACTTCCGTTTCTTCTCTATCATTTTCAGCAAATTTCACTTGTCAGTTTTCCGATGAATATGGTGATGGTGCCATTTTATACGGTATTTGTCATTCCGGTTTCTGTCATCGGTTTCCTTCTTCTTTTACTTTCAAGGCAGATGGGAGAATGTTTGTTTGATATGTTCGACCTTGTGATGAAGCCTGTGCATGATTTCATTACATATGCGGCATCCGTTGATTTATTTACTATGATTGTGTCAAAGCCTGACTTTCTTTCCCTTCTTCTGCTTGCGGTTTCCGTTTTTACTCTTTTTGCGGCTTTGGAAAAGGGAGGTTTTTTAAAACTCAGGAAATCGGTTCTTTTTTTCTGCGCGGTTTTGGCTTATTTAATATGCCGTCCGTATTTCAGTCCATGGGGAGAAGCGGATATGCTTGATATCGGGCAGGGAGACTCACTGTTTATAAGCGCGCCGCACCGCAAAGGGACCGTAATGGTTGATACAGGGGGAGTGATTGCTTATCCCGGAGAATCATGGAAAGAAAAACGCCACCCGTATTCTATCGGCGAGAAGGTTTTGATTCCGTTTTTAAACGGAAAAGGGGTGAAAAAGCTGGATGCGCTGATTTTAACCCATGCGGATCAAGATCACATCGGAGAAGCCGGAGTGTTAATCAAAAATCATAGAGTCAAACGGTTAATTGTCCCCGTGGGATTCGTAAAAGAACCGAAGGATCAGAACATATTAAATATGGCGAAAGAAAACAACATTCCCGTTGCCGAAGCAAAGCGGGGCGACACCATTACAGCCGGTGATCTTCAGTTTCAGGTGCTGTCTCCGGAGTCGTCTGACGGAAGGAGTAAAAATGATTCGTCACTGGTGCTTTGGACGGTTTTAAGCGGAGTGAGCTGGCTTTTGACGGGAGATTTAGAATCGGACGGCGAAACGGAAGTGCTGAAAACGTATCCGAATCTGAAGGCTGATATATTGAAGGCGGGTCATCACGGCAGCAAAAGCTCAACGAGTGAAGCCTTTTTGAAACAGCTTCAGCCGGAAGCGGCGCTGATTTCAGCAGGAAAAGAGAATCGATACCATCATCCGCATGAAGAAGTGCTGGATCGTTTGAAGGCGTACTCTGTCAATGTGCTTCGCACCGATATCAGCGGAACGATTCAATACAGATTTAAAAAAGGCGCCGGAACGTTTTCCGTCTTCCCTCCATATGATATAGAAGAAATCAGGGCGCAAGAAGTAAAAAAGACTGCCGATTGACAGCAGCCCGGAATGCGGCTAAGAGCCGATAAGATGGATGGCTGTTGCCATCACGAACAAAAAGGCGAAAAATCCGAAGGACACGACAAAACCGACAGCTGAGTCAACAGCATCATTTCGTTTGCTTTGAACGTTTTTTTCAAAATCATTCAATTTCATCCCTCCTGACTTCCCTAAGTATACTGGAATTGTTTTGAAAAATCTAGAAGTGATGGTAACGTTTTCTGTTCTTGTGATTATCGCCTTTTTACAAGCAGACCCGGGAGCTTGTGAATCAGGCGTTTATTATAAATGAGGAAGCTGTCCTTAAAGCTTCCTCTTTACTATTTGCCGAACTCAATTTAGGATAGAAGGGGATCAAGAAAGAGAGGAAGTCATACGATCATGGTATTTGATGTTTGGAAAGCCCTGAAAAAAGGGGATGTCCGCTCCGTTTATTGTTTATACGGAAAAGAAACGTATCTGCTCCAAGAAACTGTCAGCCGGATCAGACAAGCTGTCGTTGATGAGGAGACAAAGGATTTTAACCTGTCTGTTTTTGATCTTGAAGAAGATCCGCTTGACCAGGCCGTAACCGATGCGGAAACGTTTCCGTTTATGGGAGAGAAGCGGCTGGTCATCGTAAAAAATCCGTCTTTTTTAACAGGGGAAAAAAAGAAAGAAAAAATAGAGCATAATACAGCCGCTCTGGAGACTTATCTGAAGGAGCCTGCACCTTACACGGTCTTTGTGATTGTGGCTCCGTATGAGAAGCTGGACGAACGGAAAAAGCTGACGAAAGCGCTGAAGCAAAAAGCCCTTATGATTGAAGCTAAGGAGCTGAATGCAAAGGAGACGACTGATTTTACGATTAATCTGGCGAAATCCGAAAATAAAATGATCGATACAGAAGCTGCCGAGCATTTGGTTCTGCTTGCAAACGGCCATCTGTCTTCCATATATCAGGAAATACAAAAACTCTCCGCCTACACCGGTGACAGACATGAGATCACACTTGAAGATGTCCGGGAGCTCGTCGCAAGAAGTTTGGAGCAGAATATTTTTGAGCTGATCAACAAAATCGTGAACCGAAAACGGACGGAAAGTCTTCAAATATTTTATGATCTTTTAAAACAAAACGAAGAACCGATCAAAATTATGGCGCTGATCGCCAACCAATTCCGTCTGATTATGCAGACGAAGTATTTTGCAGGACAAGGATACGGCCAAAAGCAAATCGCTTCCAACTTAAAGGTGCACCCCTTCCGGGTAAAGCTGGCGATGGATCAGGCGAGGCTTTTTTCTGAAGAAGAGCTGCGGCGTATTATAGAAAGACTCGCAGTGATGGATTATGAAATGAAAACGGGGAAAAAGGACAAGCAGCTCTTGCTGGAGCTCTTTCTCCTTGAGCTTCTCCGGACTGAATGAAAAAAACGATCCCCGTTAAAGGGATCGTTTTTGTATTATGCAGAAAGTCCGTTCACTTGTTTCGCAAGTCTAGATTTGTATCGAGCTGCGGCATTTTTGTGTACAAGACCTGTTTTCACTGCTTTATCAATGCGTTTCGCTGCTTCAGAAAGAGCAGTTTTCGCTTTATCCGCTTCGTTATTAGCAACAGAAGCTTCAACTTGTTTGATTGCAGTACGCATAGCAGATTTGATTGTCGCGTTATGAGCGCGGCGTTCGTTGTTTGTTTTTGTACGTTTAATCGCTGATTTAATGTTTGGCATGTGTTTCACCTCCTAAGATACAACCTGTAGCACAGTGTCTTAAGGTTAAATCTTCTTCACAATAGAACAAATTGTATTCTATCAAACAGAACTTTAGATTGCAATATAAATGTAAAGTATTTTTCGTTGATGGGTAAATTCGCATGATTCGTTTTGTAAATGGCCACACTATGTACCACGATGATTGAAGGAGGTCTTCCCTGTGAAAAACAACGAACTGGATGTCAATCAATTTCTGATACGGACGGATTTAGCGGTAGAAACGAAACAGGCGGTAAAAGACGGACAAGCCGGTCAGAAAAAAGAAATAAACGGGTTTATTGAAAAAGAACGCGACAAGGGCGGCATTAAAGTCAGAACCGTCGATATTACCAAAGAAGGCGCCGAGCTATCGGGGAAAAAGCAGGGGCGCTATGTCACGATCGAGGCTCAAGGGGTTCGGGAACACGACTCTGAGATGCAGGAAAAAGTAACGGAAGTGTTTGCCGAGGAATTTTCCGCCTATCTGTCGGCATTAAAGATTCCAAAGGATGCAAGCTGTTTGATCGTCGGTCTGGGCAACTGGAATGTGACGCCGGATGCGCTCGGCCCTCTCGTGACCGAAAACCTTCTTGTGACAAGGCATTTGTTCAGGCTTCAGCCGGAAAATGTACAGGAAGGGTACAGGCCGGTCAGCGCGCTTGCTCCCGGTGTGATGGGTTTAACGGGAATTGAAACGAGCGATATTATTCAAGGTGTGATCAAAGAATCAAAGCCGGATTTTGTGATCGCGGTAGACGCTCTTGCGGCAAGAGCCGTTGAAAGGGTGAACACGACCATCCAATTTTCTGATACGGGCATTCACCCGGGATCAGGCGTCGGCAATAAGAGAAAAGAATTAAGCAAGGAGACGCTCGGCATCCCCGTCATCGCAATCGGGGTACCGACTGTCGTTGATGCGGTTACGATCGCAAGCGATACGGTGGATTATATTTTAAAACATTTCGGCAGAGAGATGAAAGATGACAGCCCGTCAAGATCTCTGGTGCCCGCCGGAATGAACTTCGGCAAAAAGAAGGTGCTGACAGACGAAGACCTTCCCGGAGAAAAAGAACGCCAATCCTTTCTCGGTATTGTCGGCACGCTGGACGAAAACGAAAAACGCCAGCTGATTCACGAAGTACTTTCTCCGCTCGGCCATAATCTGATGGTCACGCCGAAGGAGATTGACACCTTTATTGATGATATGGCGAATGTGCTTGCAAACGGGTTAAACACCGCCCTTCATGAAAAAGTGTCACAAGATAACAAAGGTTCTTATAATCATTAAAATGGTTCTACCTCCTCTAGCTTGTTCATAGAGTAATTACTAGACAAGCGCTGGAGGGATTCAAATCATGAGAAAAAAACGCAGAAACCGTCAAATTGTCGTTGCAGTAAACGGTGGAAATGCGCTCAAGGGCATGTTTTTGTTTATGACAAGCCTTATCGTTATTTTCGTATTATCGGGTGTGCTCACATCGCTTCGCCCTGAACTGAGGCTTTCTTCGGATTCTCTTCACGGAATTGCCGGAGAACTTCCGGGTGACGCGTTTGCACACCTCCTCGGCATGGAAAATCATTATTTCGCCTCAGAGCTTCCTGAAAAAGACTCTTTTCAGCTGTCCCGGCTTTCCTTAAAACTGGCGACAAGCATTAATATGGAAGACCCGCGGAGTTTCTTGGGACGTGAGCTGCCGGGATTTGCCCAATACGATACGGAGATCCTTCTGGCGGGGCAGGGGACGGATTATACGAATATGCCGGCTGAATCTCCGCCGCCGTCAAAGGTGATGGAAAAAGAAAAAGAAGTGAATCTGGCAGAAATCGAAAACAAAACGAAAAAAGAGGAAACGGCGCCGCCGAAACATTCAACAGGCAGCAAAAAAGTCGTCTTTATTTACCACACTCATAATACCGAATCCTATCTTCCTCTGTTAAAGGGGGAAACAAATCCGGATAACGCCCGCCATTCGAAGGCCAATGTCACGCTTGTCGGAGATATGTTCGGAAAAGCGCTTGAAGCGCAAGGTGTAGGAGCGACCGTAGATAAAACCGACATTCAGGCCCGCCTGAACAAAGACGGCTTAAATTATGCGCGAAGCTACGACGAATCAAGGCCGGTCGTAAAAAGCGCGCTCGCCAAAAATAAAAACCTGCAATATACCATAGACATTCACCGGGATTCCCGCCGCAAGAAAAATACGACAGCCGATATTAAAGGAAAAAGCTATGCCAGAGTCGCCATCGTCGTCGGCAAAAAAAGCGCTAATTTTGAAGAAAACTATAAACTCGCAAGTGAACTTCATAAGCTGATGGAGAAAAAATACCCCGGCTTAAGCGTCGGTGTTTTATCAAAAGGCTCTCCGGGAGATAATGGAGTATACAACCAAGATTTAAACGACCGGTCGCTTCTGCTGGAATTCGGGGGCGTGGATAACAATCTTGAAGAACTGAGGCGCGCATCAGATGCCGTGGCCGATGTGTTCAGCGAACTGTACTGGGATGCAGAAAAGGTCAGCTCGCAATCAGGAGAGAAGAAAAAACAATAGAAATCAGGTGATTCAAATGATCCGTTTTACCGGCAAATGCCTGCTGATCGCCATTGTCATGTTTTTCGGCGTTTTGTTCGGTATGCAGCAGGCAAACAGCGGAATGCTTGATATGAAAGGATACAAAGATCCCTCCTTAAAAGGAGCATTCACGCTCGGCGGCGGAGAAGGACAGGAAAAAGAAGCTTCCATTTTGGGACAAACCGTTACGGCGAAAGATCTGGAAGAAAAACAAAAACAGCTGGAACAGGCGGAAACCTTCAACCTGTTTTCAAAAGCCGGAGAAACCCTTTCAAATACCGTGACGGACTCGGCGCAGGCGATGTATGAGTGGGTTTCGAAACTGAACCGTTAGCATTGATGAAGAGAAAAGCGGATGATTCCTTAAAGGAAGCTTTTCTCTTTCTTGTTTTAATTGAATGTTTACAATCCTATTGATATAATCTAAGCTAGTGTATTTTGCGTTTAATAGTAGGAGTGATAGATTGTGACAGATAAAGAAAAGCGTTTAGAGAGGCAGTCAAGAATCCGGAATTTCTCCATCATCGCCCACATAGACCACGGCAAATCGACCTTGGCGGATCGGATTTTAGAAAAAACATCGGCGATCACCCAGCGGGAAATGAAAGAACAATTGCTTGATTCAATGGACCTTGAACGCGAACGGGGAATTACCATCAAATTAAATTCCGTTCAGCTGAAATACAAAGCAAAAGACGGAGAAGAATATATATTCCATCTCATCGACACGCCCGGACACGTCGACTTTACATATGAAGTATCGCGAAGCCTGGCTGCCTGCGAAGGCGCGATTCTCGTTGTTGATGCGGCTCAGGGAATAGAAGCGCAGACATTGGCGAACGTCTATCTGGCGCTTGATAATGATCTTGAGATTCTTCCTGTCATTAATAAAATCGATCTTCCGAGCGCAGAGCCAGAACGTGTGCGTCAAGAGGTTGAGGACGTTATCGGCCTTGACGCTTCAGACGCTGTCCTCGCTTCAGCGAAAGCGGGCATCGGCATCGAAGACATTTTAGAGCAGATCGTAGAAAAAGTGCCGGCTCCTGCGGGAGATCCGGAAGCTCCGCTGAAAGCGCTCATCTTTGACTCGCTTTATGACGCGTACCGAGGAGTCGTCGCGTATATCAGAGTCGTAGAAGGAACGGTCAAACCGGGCCAGAAAATTAAAATGATGGCAACCGGAAAAGAGTTTGAAGTGACAGAAGTCGGTGTGTTCACGCCGAAAGCAACTCCGACAGATGAACTGACCGTCGGCGATGTCGGCTTTTTAACTGCTGCGATCAAAAATGTCGGTGACACACGCGTCGGTGACACGATAACAAGCGCGGCCAATCAGGCTGCCGAAGCATTGCCTGGATATCGCAAGCTGAACCCGATGGTGTATTGCGGTTTGTATCCGATCGATACGGCCAAATACAACGATTTAAGGGAAGCTCTTGAGAAGCTTGAACTGAATGACTCATCGCTTCAATATGAAGCAGAGACATCCCAAGCGCTCGGATTCGGTTTCCGCTGCGGATTTTTAGGTATGCTTCACATGGAAATCATTCAGGAGCGGATTGAGCGTGAGTTTAAAATCGACCTGATCACAACGGCACCGAGTGTTATCTATGATGTGTATATGACAGACGGCGAAAAGGTTGTTGTCGACAACCCGTCCAACATGCCTGACCCGCAAAAGATCGAAAGAATCGAGGAGCCGTATGTAAAAGCGACAATGATGGTGCCGAACGATTATGTCGGTGCGGTGATGGAGCTTTGCCAAGGAAAACGCGGCAATTTTATCGACATGCAATATTTAGACGCAAATCGTGTCAGCATTGTCTATGACATGCCATTAGCGGAAATCGTCTATGAGTTTTTTGATCAGCTGAAATCAAGCACAAAAGGCTACGCGTCCTTTGATTACGAACTGATCGGCTACAAACCGTCTAAACTTGTCAAGATGGACATTATGCTGAACGGAGAAAAAATCGACGCCCTTTCATTTATCGTGCATCGCGATTACGCGTACGAACGCGGAAAAGTAATTGTGGAAAAACTGAAAGAGCTTATTCCGCGCCAGCACTTTGAAGTACCGATTCAAGCAGCGATCGGACAGAAAATCGTGGCCCGCTCGACCATTAAGGCCATGCGGAAAAACGTCCTTGCAAAATGTTACGGAGGAGACATCTCGCGGAAACGGAAGCTTCTTGAAAAACAAAAAGAAGGAAAACGCCGGATGAAGCAGGTCGGCTCAGTAGAAGTGCCGCAGGAAGCGTTTATGGCCGTTCTTAAAATGGATGACAGCCCGAAAAAATAACGGAAGCCGCCGCAGTCCCGCACTGCGGCTTCTTTCTGTAAAGAAGAAGGTGTTTCAAAATGAAATCAGCTTATATTCATATCCCGTTTTGTGAGCATATCTGCCACTATTGCGATTTCAATAAATATTTTATTCAGAGCCAGCCTGTCGATGAGTACTTAAACTCACTCGAAAAGGAAATGATAAATACAATAGAACGGACGGGACGCTCTGATCTCCGTACGATTTTTATCGGGGGAGGCACGCCGACATCGCTCTCACCCGTCCAGCTGGAAAAATTGATGGATTCCATTCACCGCGTGCTGAAGCCTTCTGACGGACTCATAGAATTTGCCGCGGAAGCGAATCCGGATGATTTGTCCCCGGAAAAATTAAAAATCATGAAAAATGCCGGTGTCAACCGGCTGAGCTTCGGTGTTCAAACCTTTGAAGATGAGCTTTTACAAAAAATCGGCAGAGTGCATAAACAAAAGGACGTATTCACTTCCTTTGAACGTGCGAGGGCTCTCGGCTTCGACAACATCAGTCTCGATTTGATGTTCGGCCTGCCGGGTCAGACGCTGGCCGATCTTGACAATTCCGTCAAAACGGCTTTGTCTCTTGATGCGGAGCACTATTCCGTTTACTCGCTGATCGTAGAGCCGAAAACGGTGTTTTATAATTTAATGCAAAAAGGCCGCCTGCATCTCCCGGCGCAAGAACAAGAGGCCGAGATGTATGAAACGGTCATGAGGCAGATGAGTGAAGCGGGCATCCGTCAATACGAGATCAGTAACTTTGCAAAGCCCGGATACGAATCGCAGCATAATCTGACGTATTGGAGCAATGAAGAGTATTTCGGTTTTGGCGCTGGCGCTCACGGATATATCAGCGGTACGCGCACCGTCAACGCCGGGCCTGTGAAACATTACATGCAGCTCATCGAAGAAAAGGGGCTGCCTTACCGTGACACGCACGAGGTGACACGTGAGGAGCAGATTGAAGAAGAAATGTTCCTCGGTCTCAGAAAAATGTCCGGCGTACAAAAGCAAGCTTTTCTCGATAAATTCGGACGCTCGGTCGACGAACTGTTTCCCGATGTTCTCAAAGATTTAACCGAAAAAGGCCTGATCTGTGACACGGAAGAATCGGTTGCATTAACGCATGAGGGCAAATTATTAGGAAATGAGGTTTTTGGCGCTTTTTTGGGTGAGTTATAATTGACATTTTTCTTTTGGTTTGTTACTTTTGATATAGAATTAGCACTCGCTGACCTTGAGTGCTAACAGGGGTGATGATGATGTTAACAAATCGTCAGCTGTTGATCCTGCAAGTGATTATTAATGATTTTATACAATCAGCGCAGCCTGTAGGATCAAGAACTCTTTCAAAAAAAGACGAGATTACATTCAGCTCTGCAACGATCAGAAACGAGATGGCTGACTTGGAGGAATTGGGCTTTATTGAAAAAACCCATTCATCCTCAGGACGGATTCCGTCGGAAAAAGGGTACAGGTATTATGTCGATCATTTGCTGTCACCCGTCAAGCTGACAAAAACCGATCTGGATTTAATTCACTCGATATTTAAAGAAAAAATCTTCGAGCTGGAAAAAACAGTCCAAAAATCAGCGCAAATCTTGTCCGATCTGACAAACTACACATCGATTGTCCTCGGGCCGACGCTGAGCGAGAACTATCTTAAACAGATTCAAATCGTTCCGATCCAGCCGGATAAGGCGGTCGCCATCCTCGTCACGAACACGGGGCATGTCGAAAACCGCACTATCAATTTCCCGGCTAAAGTGGATCTGGCCGATATTGAAAAACTGGTCAATATATTAAACGATCGATTAGCGGGCGTGCCGATGGACGAACTGAATGAGCGCATTTTCAAAGAGGTTGTCACATATTTAAGGCAGCATATCGCCAACTATGACAGCATACTTGAATCGCTCCGCTCCACATTCCATCCGGCGGCCCACGTTGAGAAATTATTTTTCGGCGGAAAGATCAACATGCTGAATCAGCCGGAGTTCCATGATATTGAAAGGGTCCGCTCGCTCTTATCTTTAATTGAAAAAGAGCAGGATGTTCTGAAGCTGTTTCAGTCATCAAAAGCCGGGATTTCAATCAAAATCGGCAAAGAAAATGACTACGAAGAAATGGAAAACTGCAGTTTAATCACGGCCACCTATACAGTTGATACGAAACAGATCGGATCAATCGCCATTATCGGGCCGACGCGCATGAATTATTCAAGAGTCGTCAGCCTGCTGCAGCACGTGACTTCGGACTTGTCAAAAGCATTCACAAGTTTGTATGATGAATAAGGGAATTTTGGCAATCATTTTCAGTCATCTTTTTACAGCATTTGAGGGAGGTGAACACAATGTCAGAAGAAAAACAAACCGCAGAACAGGTTGAAGCAGCAGAACAAGAAGAAGTGACAGAACAGGCAGAACAAGCCGCTTCACAAGAGCAGCATGAAGAAACGGCAGGTCAGGAAGAAGCCCTTCAGCACCAAATTGATGAATTGCAGGGTTTGCTTGATGAAAAAGAAAACAAACTTTTGCGTGTTCAAGCAGACTTTGAAAACTATAAACGACGCAGCCGCCTTGAAATGGAAGCTGCTCAGAAATACCGTTCTCAAAACGTCGTAACGGAAATCCTTCCGGCTCTCGACAACTTTGAACGGGCGTTACAGGTAGAAGCTGAAAGCGAGCAGACAAAAAGCTTGCTGCAAGGTATGGAAATGGTCCGCCGCCAGCTGATGGACGCACTTGAAAAAGAAGGCGTTGAAGCCATCGAAGCTGTCGGTCAGGAATTTGATCCGAACCTTCACCAAGCCGTCATGCAGGTGGAAGATGAAAACTTCGGCAGCAATATTGTTATCGAAGAACTGCAAAAAGGCTACAAACTGAAGGATCGCGTCATCCGTCCTTCAATGGTAAAAGTGAATCAATAACTACATAGCAGGAGGTAATTCAAAGTGAGTAAAGTAATCGGAATTGACTTGGGTACGACAAACTCATGTGTGGCAGTGCTTGAAGGCGGAGAGCCTACAGTCATCGCCAACGCTGAAGGAAACCGTACGACTCCGTCAGTCGTTGCATTTAAAAACGGCGAGCGCCAAGTAGGGGAAGTGGCGAAACGCCAATCAATCACAAATCCTAACACAATCATGTCTGTTAAACGCCATATGGGTACTGACTATAAAGTGGAAATCGAAGGAAAAGACTACACGCCTCAAGAAGTGTCAGCTATTATCCTTCAGCATCTGAAAGCATATGCTGAAAGCTACCTCGGCGAAACAGTTTCAAAAGCCGTTATCACGGTTCCTGCATACTTCAACGATGCAGAGCGCCAAGCGACAAAAGATGCCGGTAAAATCGCCGGTCTTGAAGTAGAGCGTATTATCAACGAGCCGACTGCAGCAGCGCTTGCATACGGACTTGATAAAACGGACGAAGACCAAACAATTCTTGTTTACGACCTTGGCGGCGGTACGTTTGACGTATCTGTTCTTGAACTTGGCGACGGCGTGTTTGAAGTCCGTTCAACTGCCGGTGACAACCGTCTTGGCGGGGACGACTTTGACCAAGTCATCATCGATCATCTCGTAGCAGAATTCAAAAAAGAAAACGGCATTGATCTTTCAAAAGACAAAATGGCGCTTCAGCGTTTGAAAGATGCGGCTGAGAAAGCGAAAAAAGATCTTTCCGGCGTATCATCCACACAAATTTCTTTACCGTTTATCACGGCGGGAGAAGCAGGTCCGCTTCACCTTGAGCTGACCCTGACCCGCGCTAAATTCGAAGAGCTTTCCGCTCACCTTGTTGAGCGCACAATGGCTCCTGTCCGTCAGGCTCTTCAAGATGCGGATCTTTCTGCAAGCGAAATCGACAAAGTTATCCTTGTCGGCGGATCAACACGTATTCCTGCCGTACAGGAAGCAATCAAAAAAGAAACGGGTAAAGAAGCGCATAAAGGCGTAAACCCTGATGAAGTTGTAGCGCTGGGTGCAGCGATTCAAGGCGGCGTCATCACGGGAGACGTAAAAGACGTTGTTCTTCTTGACGTTACACCGCTTTCTCTCGGTATTGAAACAATGGGCGGCGTGTTCACGAAACTGATCGACCGCAACACGACAATTCCGACGAGCAAGTCTCAAGTATTCTCAACCGCTGCCGACAACCAAACGGCTGTTGACATTCACGTGCTTCAAGGTGAGCGCCCGATGTCTGCCGACAACAAAACGCTCGGCCGCTTCCAGCTTACTGATATCCCGCCGGCACCGCGCGGCGTACCGCAAATCGAAGTTTCTTTCGATATTGACAAAAACGGTATCGTAAACGTAAGAGCGAAAGACTTAGGCACAGGAAAAGAACAAAACATTACTATCAAATCTTCTTCAGGTCTTTCTGATGATGAGATCGAACGCATGGTAAAAGAAGCGGAAGAAAACGCTGACGCTGATGCGAAGAGAAAAGAAGAAATCGAAGTCCGCAACGAAGCTGACCAGCTTGTGTTCCAAACGGAAAAAACATTAAAAGATCTGGAAGGCAAAGTGGACGAAGAGCAAGTGAAAAAAGCAAACGACGCGAAAGACGCGCTGAAAGCCGCTATCGAGAAAAACGAAATTGAAGACATCAAAGCGAAAAAAGATGAGCTTCAAACAATCGTTCAAGAGCTTTCTATGAAGCTTTATGAAGAAGCTGCAAAAGCGCAGCAGGCTGAAGGCGGAGCAAACGCTGAAGGCAAAAAAGCGGACGACAACGTTGTCGATGCGGAATACGAAGAAGTAAAAGACGACGAAACGAAAAAATAAGTTCTTTCCCGCGTGGCTATAGGCGGAAGAACACACAGCATATTCTGATTCAACAGACAGAAAGTCAAAGTCAGGCATCTCTTGGCTTTGACTTTTTTTCTTGCCCGGGATAAAAGGAATTGAAAAAACATAATTCAAAATGATACAATCTAATTTATGTGAGAAATTCGGGAGAGTGAAGCGAGATGAGTAAGCGTGATTACTATGAAGTGCTTGGGGTAAGTAAGAGCGCTTCAAAGGATGAAATCAAAAAAGCCTATCGGAAGCTTTCAAAAAAATATCATCCTGATATCAATAAAGAATCCGGAGCAGATGAAAAATTCAAAGAGGTAAAAGAAGCGTACGAAGCGCTCTCAGACGACCAAAAACGCGCTCAATATGACCAATTCGGCCATACAGACCCTAACCAGGGATTCGGCGGCGGTTTCGGAGGCGGCGGAGATTTCGGCGGCTTCGGTTTCGATGACATCTTCTCAAGCATCTTCGGAGGCGGCACGAGACGCCGTGACCCGAATGCGCCGCGGCAAGGCGCGGATCTGCAGTATACAATGACCCTGTCATTTGAAGACGCGGCTTTCGGAAAAGAAACGATCATTGAAATTCCGCGCGAAGAGAATTGCGAAACATGTAAAGGGTCTGGCGCGAAGCCGGGAACAAAGCCGGATACGTGCTCGCACTGCGGAGGTTCAGGCCAGCTGAACGTCGAACAGAACACGCCGTTTGGCAAAGTGGTTAACCGAAGAGTCTGCCACCACTGTGAAGGAACAGGAAAAATCATCAAAAACAAGTGTTCTGACTGCGGCGGCACGGGCAAAGTGAAAAAACGGAAAAAAATCAATGTCACGATTCCTGCCGGTGTGGACGACGGACAGCAGCTGCGCGTTCCGGGCCAAGGTGAACCGGGCGTAAACGGAGGGCCGGCGGGAGATCTGTTTGTCGTATTCCATGTGCGCGCCCACGAGTTCTTTGAGCGCGACGGAGACGATATTTATTGCGAAATGCCGTTAACGTTTGCCCAAGCGGCACTCGGAGACGAAGTGGAAGTGCCGACGCTTCACGGAAAAGTGAAATTGAAAATACCTGCCGGCACACAAACCGGCACGAAATTCAGATTAAGAGGCAAAGGCGTTCAGAACGTCCGGGGCTACGGACAAGGCGACCAGCACATTGTCGTCCGCGTCGTCACACCGACGAATCTGACAGATAAACAAAAAGACATCATCCGCGAATTCGCTGAAGTCAGCGGAAACCTGCCGGATGAACAAGAAATGAGTTTCTTTGACAAAGTAAAACGCGCATTTAAAGGCGAGTAATGATTGGATAGGAGTTGGTAGTTTTGAAATGGTCCGAAATCAGCATTCACACAACACATGAAGCGGTCGAACCCATCTCAAATATTTTGCATGAAGCTGGTGCGAGCGGGGTTGTCATCGAAGATCCGCTTGATTTAATGAAAGAGCGTGAGAATGTTTACGGGGAAATCTACCAGCTCGACCCCAATGATTACCCCGATGAGGGTGTCATTGTCAAAGCGTATCTGCCGATCAACAGTTTCCTCGGCGAAACGGTGGACGGCATTAAAGAGACGATTAACAATCTGCTTTTGTACGACATTGATTTGGGCAGAAACAAAATCACCATTTCTGAAGTCAATGAAGAAGAATGGGCGACCGCTTGGAAAAAGTATTATCATCCTGTGAAAATTTCTGAAAAGTTCACGATCGTTCCCACATGGGAAACGTATACACCTGTTCATACAGATGAACTGATTATCGAAATGGACCCGGGTATGGCATTCGGTACGGGAACGCATCCGACAACAGTTCTGTGCATTCAGGCGCTTGAGCGTATCGTTCAAAAAGGCGACCGTATCATTGATGTCGGCACCGGTTCAGGAATTTTAAGCATCGCGGCCGCCATGCTTGAGGCCGAATCGGTTCATGCGTATGACCTTGATCCGGTCGCTGTTGAAAGCGCGCGTCTGAATGTGAAATTGAACAAAGTGAGTGATACGGCCGAAGTGAAGCAGAACAATTTGTTAGACGGCATCACGGGCGAACATGATGTCATTGTCGCAAATATTTTGGCGGAAGTGATTCTCCGCTTTACATCACAGGCGTACGACCTGCTCAAAGACGGAGGCCATTTTATTACTTCAGGCATTATCGGCCAGAAAAAACAGGAAGTAAAAGAAGCGTTGGAAAAAGCCGGCTTTACCATCATAGAAATTCTGTCTATGGAAGATTGGGTCAGCATCATCGCGAAAAAATAACAGTTAGTAGGTGTCACAGCGTATGCAACGATATTTTATCGAGCTCACGAAGCAGGAGATGGACGAAACTCCTGATTTTCAAATCACGGGGGAAGACGTCCACCATATAGCGAACGTCATGAGAATGAGTGCGGGAGACCGGATTATCTGCTGTTCGAAAGACGGCCATGAAGCGTTATGCCTGCTTAAAGAGGTTTCTAAAGATCATATATCATGCAGCATTGCTGAGTGGACGGGTGAAAACCGTGAACTGCCTTTGAAGATCAGGATCGCAAGCGGCCTCCCGAAAGGCGATAAGCTTGAATGGATTATCCAAAAAGGGACCGAGCTGGGGGCAAGTATGTTCATCCCTTTTCAAGGCGCCAGATCCGTCGTTAAGCTTGACGACAAAAAGGCAAAGAAAAAACGGGAGAGATGGGCGAAAATCGCGAAGGAAGCGGCGGAGCAATCGTACCGCAATGAAATTCCCGAAGTGAAAACCGTTTATACGTTCCGGCAGCTGCTTGAAATGGCGGAGAATGTCGATAAATGTGTCGTTGCATACGAGGAGTCATCAAAGCAGGGAGAAACGGGCGCTTTCGCCGCGGAGCTCAAAAGCCTTCCGCAAGGTTCGTCTCTTTTAATCGTATTCGGCCCTGAAGGCGGTCTGACTGAGTCTGAAGTTCATCAGCTTTCAGAAAAAGGCGCCGTCTTATGCGGCCTCGGACCGAGAATTTTACGGACTGAAACTGCGCCTCTTTACGCGTTAAGCGCAGTTTCCTATCATACAGAGTTATTAAGAGGTGATCAGTAATGGCAACTGTTGCTTTTCATACCCTTGGCTGCAAGGTCAACCATTATGAAACAGAAGCAATCTGGCAGCTGTTTAAAGATGCGGGTTATGAACGAAAAGAATTCGAACAGACAGCAGATGTATATGTCATTAATACATGTACGGTAACAAACACGGGAGATAAAAAAAGCCGTCAAGTCATCAGACGGGCGATCCGCCAAAATCCTGACGGCGTCATCTGCGTAACAGGGTGCTATGCGCAAACCTCTCCGGCAGAAATTATGGCCATCCCGGGTGTTGACATCGTCGTCGGCACGCAGGATCGTGAAAAAATGCTCGGTTACATTGAGCAGTACAGGGAAGAGCGCCAGCCGATCAACGGCGTCGGCAATATTATGAAAGCACGCGTGTTTGAAGAGCTGGATGTTCCCGCTTTTACTGACCGCACAAGAGCGTCGTTAAAAATCCAAGAGGGCTGCAACAACTTCTGTACGTTCTGCATTATCCCTTGGGCGCGCGGCCTGCTTCGTTCCCGCGATCCGGAAGAAGTCATTAAACAGGCGCAGCAGCTGGTGGATGCCGGCTATAAAGAAATCGTCCTGACGGGGATTCATACGGGCGGCTACGGCGAAGATATGAAAGATTATAATTTCGCCAAGCTTCTCCGCGAGCTTGATACACGTGTAGAAGGACTGAAGCGGATCAGAATTTCATCTATTGAAGCAAGCCAAATCACTGATGAAGTGATTGAAGTGCTGGATGCGTCTGATAAAATCGTCCGCCACCTTCATATTCCGATTCAGTCAGGATCAAACACCGTTCTGAAACGGATGAGACGCAAATATACGATGGAATTTTTCGCGGACCGTTTAAATAAGCTGAAAGAAGCGCTGCCGGGCCTGGCCGTCACATCTGATGTCATCGTCGGTTTCCCGGGAGAAACGGAAGAAGAATTTATGGAAACATACCGGTTCATTAAAGAACATAAGTTTTCAGAGCTTCACGTATTCCCTTACAGCAAACGCACCGGAACACCTGCGGCCAGAATGGAAGACCAGGTTGACGAGAACGTGAAAAACGAACGGGTGCATAAGCTGATCGCGCTGTCTGACCAGCTTGCAAAAGAATACGCCTCCGATTATGAAGGAGAGGTTCTGGAAATCATTCCGGAAGAGGCGTTTAAAGAGTCTGATGAAGACGGCATGTTCGTCGGCTATACGGACAATTACATGAAAGTCGTCTTCAAAGGCACGGAAGATGTAATCGGCAAACTTGTCAAAGTCAAAATTCAAAAAGCGGGCTATCCGTATAACGAAGGACAATTCGTCCGCGTCGTTGAGGATGAAATGACCCGGAACATGCGCATGTCTTCATAACAGATAAAAAAACCGGTGCCTTCCCGCATCGGTTTTTTTACGGTTTCGGAGGAATCAGCCTGTCAATCAGCCGGTAAAACAAATGTGTGAACGGCAGAAACAATAAGGCGGTGACTACGTTAAATAACAGGCTGAAATGCGCAATCATCTGCGCGGGATCATCAGACAGGCGCTCCGTAAAACCTGCTGATGCGGACAGGAAGGGAAATACGAGCAGCACGCCGAGAATATTAAACACAACGTGAGCACCGGCGGTCTGTCTGGCGGCATAACCGCCTGAAACAGCAGCCATGACGGCCGTGACGCATGTCCCGATATTAGATCCCAGAACGACGCTGACCGCTTGTTCAATGCCGATCACCCCTTCGTTCATAAAACTCATCAAAATGCCGATGCAGACGGAGCTTGAATGAATGATTGCCGTCAATATCATACCGATAAAAAGAGCGGACCAGCTCGAATCATTCACATGTCGCAAAACCTCCGCCCCCGCCTTCATTTCTGTCAGCGGAACGGCGAGCCGGCTGAAGCATGTGATGCAAAAAAAGATGATGCCGAGACCGAGGAAGCTTATGCCGATCTGTCTGAACGGATATTTACGGATGAGGATAAACACAAGGCCTCCGATAAAAAGCACCCAAATGAGCACATCCATTTTTATGGCTAAAAACTCCGTCGTAAACGTGGAGCCGACATTCGTGCCGAGAATCATCGGAATGGTCCGTTTAAAAGATAAAGCGCCTGCGCTGACAAAGCCGATGACAATGACCATGAAGGCTGAGCTGCTCTGAAGAAAACCAGTGAATACGATGCTTATGAGAAAAGCTTTCAAAGGGTGGTCGGTAAATAAGAGCAGGCTCTTCTCAATTTTTGCATAAGTTAATGCGATCAGCCCCTGTCTGAGCAGGCTCATTCCGAGTAAAAAAATCAGGATAAGAGCGGTAAAGAGAATCAGTATCATCAAATGAAACACCCCTTTCCATCATTATATAGACAAGCAGCCTTATTCATGACGGAAAAGTGAGCTCGCTTAGTTGACCTGACTGATGGCTTATATTATAATGTCAAAGTACATGTTTATATATGTATCTTTTTAAAGGTAGTCGATTGGTGTATTCGGAGGGAGGGAAAGAGAATGTCAAAAACGGTCGTTAGAAAAAACGAATCGCTTGAAGATGCTCTTCGTCGCTTCAAACGCAGTGTATCAAAGACAGGTACTTTGCAAGAAGCAAGAAAGCGCGAATTTTATGAAAAACCTAGCGTAAAGCGCAAGAAAAAGTCAGAAGCTGCTAGAAAACGCAAATTCTAAAAGAGGGTGGATTTATGAGTCTTCTTGAGCGACTTAACCAAGATATGAAGCTGTATATGAAAAGCCGTGAGAAAGACAAACTGACTGTCGTTCGAATGGTGAAAGCTTCACTTCAAAACGAAGCAATTAAGCTTAAGAAAGACAGTTTGACCGAGGATGAGGAACTTACTGTCCTATCTCGTGAACTTAAGCAACGTAAAGACTCCCTCCATGAATTTTCAAACGCTAATCGTTTAGATTTAGTAGATAAAGTTCAAAAAGAGCTGGACATTTTAGAAGTTTATTTACCGAAGCAGCTTTCTGAAGAAGAGCTGCAGACAATCGTAAATGAAACCATCGCTGAAGTCGGTGCGAGCTCCAAAGCGGACATGGGCAAAGTGATGAGTGCTATTATGCCTAAAGTAAAAGGTAAAGCTGACGGCAGCGTAATTAACAGACTTGTCAGCAGTCAATTATCTTAATTGACAAGAAAAAAGACATCTTTCCTAGAGAGATGTCTTTTTTTATACATAAAAAAATGAAACTAAAGTACATTTGTTACGTATATAAAGAAGAACGAAACGGGAAGGAGGGTATATTTGCCTTGTTCCGAAAAAAAACCGGAATTGCTGTTGCTCTATTGGGCTTATTTGTATTATCTTTATTAGGGGTTCAATTGAACGCGAAAGCTGATCATCCATCGGTTTATGTCATCCCGGTTGAGAAAAATGTCGAACAGGGGCTCGCCTCGTTTTTATCGCGTTCTTTCAAAGAAGCGAAGGAGTCCGGCGCGTCACACATTATTCTTGACATCAATACACCGGGAGGCGCGGTACAATCAGCCTTGGATATTGCGGATATCATCGGCCGCGCGGATGTGCCTGTTACCGCTTACGTTAATAAACGGGCGCTTTCTGCCGGAGCGTATATAGCGCTTCAGGCAGATGAAATCTATATAGCGCCGGGCGGAAAAATGGGTGCCGCAGCCATCATCGACGGAAAAGGGAACGCGGCGGACAAAAAGGCTCAATCACTGTGGCATGCAGAAATGGAGGACGCAGCGGTTAAAAACAACCGAAATCCGAAATACGCCCTGGCCATGGCAGATCCCGCCATCAATGCAAAGGAAGCGGGCGCCCCAAAGGGAAAACTGCTGACACTGACAGCTGAAAAAGCCAAGGAAGTCGGATATTCGGAGGGCACGGTTTCAGACCTTGATGCTTTATATACAAAGCTCGGTTTTGACAAAGCGGATGTTCACCATGCAGAAGAAGGTTTCGTCGGCAAACTGGGCAGATGGCTGACAAATCCGTTTGTTGTCCCCGTCTTATTAACGCTTGCTTTGCTTGGTTTGACCATTGAATTGTTCTCGCCGGGCCTCGGAATACCGGGTGCCGTCGGACTGACGGCCATGCTGCTGTTTTTCACCGGGCATATCGCTGCCGGATTTGCCGGCTATGACAGCGTATTCTTATTTTGCGCGGGCTTGGTTTTTATCCTTTTAGAGATATTTCTGCCCGGAGGCATAATCGGTCTTATCGGTATTGCAGGCGTCATCGCGAGCCTCTTTCTCGCTGCGGGCAGCTTTACCGTAATGGCGGTTTCTCTCTTGATCGCCTTTGCTGTATCTATTACAGCCTTTATCATATTAACAAGGGTGTTGGGGAAACGAATGAAATTCTTTAAAAAATTAATATTAACTGATTCAACAAGCACGGAGAGCGGTTATGTTTCAAATCAGAACCGGACGGAGCTGTTGGGAAAAGTCGGCATTACCGCTACAGCCCTCAGACCGTCAGGCACCGTCATTATTGATGATGAACGTCTGGATGTCGTCTCGGAAGGATCATTCACTGAAAAAGACAGACAGGTGAAAGTAGTGAAAGCGGAAGGCTCACGCATTGTCGTGAGAGAAATATAGATGACAACCTTGAGGAGGAATTAGATGGAACTGTCAAGTTTGGCGATTTTAGCATTAGTTGCTGCTGCCATTATTGTGTTAGCCATATTCTTCACCTTTGTACCGGTGATGCTATGGATTTCGGCGCTTGCGGCAGGAGTCAGAATCAGCATTTTTACTTTGGTCGGGATGAGGCTGCGGCGCGTCATACCAAGCCGCGTTGTCAATCCGTTAATTAAAGCGCACAAAGCCGGCCTATCCGCAACAACAAATCAGCTCGAAAGCCATTATCTGGCCGGAGGTAATGTCGACAGGGTGGTCAATGCCCTGATTGCGGCACAGCGCGCCAATATTGAGCTGACATTTGAACGCTGCGCAGCCATTGACCTGGCCGGGCGTGACGTATTGGAAGCCGTACAGATGAGCGTCAATCCGAAGGTCATTGAAACACCGTTTATCGCGGGTGTCGCCATGGACGGAATTGAAGTAAAGGCAAAAGCCAGAATCACGGTAAGAGCCAATATCGAGCGCCTTGTCGGAGGAGCGGGAGAAGAGACGGTTGTCGCCCGTGTCGGAGAAGGGATTGTCTCGACAATCGGTTCTTCACACAATCATAAAAAAGTGCTTGAAAATCCTGATATGATTTCGCAGACCGTACTTGGCAAAGGGCTGGATTCAGGCACCGCATTTGAAATTCTTTCGATTGACATTGCCGACGTTGATATCGGCAAAAACATCGGAGCGATTCTTCAGACGGATCAGGCAGAAGCAGACAAAAACATTGCGCAGGCCAAAGCCGAAGAGCGCCGCGCCATGGCGGTCGCCCAAGAGCAGGAAATGCGCGCTCGCGTAGAAGAAATGCGTGCAAAAGTCGTGGAAGCAGAAGCCGAAGTGCCGCTTGCGATGGCAGAAGCGTTGCGTGAAGGAAACATCGGCGTCATGGACTATATGAACATAAAAAATATCGACGCGGATACGGACATGAGGGATTCTATCGGCAAGCTGACGAATGACCAGCAAGATGAAGACCAACAATAACCTCTCTATTAAGGAGGGAGCCGCTATATGCACGAGATTCTGACAAATCCGCTCGTCATTGCCGCCGTCATCGGCATTATATCGGCAATATTCGGCAAGAAAAACAAGGATGAAAAACGTCCGCCGGGTACACGTCCCGGAAATCAGGCAAAAAAGCAGGATCAAAAACAGCCGCAGAAAGAGCATAAGCCGGAAGCGGAAGAATTGCCTGCCGTTTCAAAAGAGAACCCTTTTGAGCAAAAAAGAAGGGAAGCTGAAAAGCGCCTAGCGGAGACGGAGCAGATGTTTAACGGGATTGAACATAAGCTGACATCCGCACGCGCACGAAACGCGTCTCTGAAGAAATCAGCCCTCAAAATAAATAAAGAAACTGCGGTCCAAGGCATTATATTCAGTGAGGTTTTGGGTCCGCCCCGTGCAAAAAAACCGCACCGGACCATGCGGAACATCGGTAAAAAATAAAGTGTTAGAACCCCTTTTCAAATCATACATATGAGATGAAAGGGGGTTCTTTTTTTATGGGGCAAAGAAAGAATCGTGTAAAGGCATGGCTGACAAGAGCATTGGAAATTCCCCCGGACGTTATGATGGATCTGCCTCGTATTACGATGGTCGGCAGACTTCATATCTACATAGAGAATCACAGAGGCCTCCTGCTGTTCAGCGAAGAAGAAGTCAGGCTGATGCTCAAGCAGGGGCAATGTATCATATCAGGAAAAAACTTGGTCATTAAGGCAATCCTTCCTGAGGAAATTCTTTTGGAAGGCACGATAGATCACGTACGATATGTCGATTCATAAAGCCGGGGGGAAATAATGTGAAAAACAAATGGCTGTCATTTTTTTCGGGTAAAGTCCAAGTAGAAGTCAAAGGAAAAGGGATTGAACGGCTGCTGAATGAATGCACGAGAAACGGAATCGCCATCTTTGCGGTGAAAAAAAAGCAAGACTGTGTCCTGCTGATGATTCAGCTTCAGGATGTACATGCTTTCAGAAGAGTCATCAGAAAACATGAATGCAAAGCAAGCTTTACAAAAAGAAAGGGTCTTCCCTTTCTGCTTCTCAAATCAAAATTAAACCTGGGCTTCACTGCGGGATTTGTGATATTTTTTGTTATATTGTTTCTTTTGTCCAACATGATTTGGGAAATTGATATTAAAGGGGCCAAGCCCGAAACCGAGCATCAGATGGTAAAGCACCTTGAAGAAATCGGTGTGAAAAAAGGCCGTTTGCAATTTTTAATGATGACGCCGGAGAAAATTCAAAAATCATTAACAAACGGTATCGATAATATTACGTGGGTCGGTGTGGAATTGAACGGGACAGCCCTTCATATGAAAGTGGTCGAAAAAAACGAACCGACAAAAGAAAAGTACGTGAGCCCCCGCCATATCGTTGCCAAAAAGAAGGCGGTCATCAAAAGGATGTTCGTGCAAAAGGGGCAGCCGATGGCTTTTGTGAACGATCATGTTGACAAAGGACAGCTCCTCGTCTCAGGACTGATCGGAAATGAAGACCGGAAAGTCGCCTCAAAAGCGGAAATTTACGGAGAAACATGGTACAAGTCAGAAGTAACCGTGCCTCTTGAAACATCATTTACGCTATATACGGGTAAAGTAAGGACGAAGCACAAGCTGTCTTTCGGATCATGGGGCGTGCCTTTTTGGGGCTTTGAATTTAATGAGAAGCCGCTGAAACATCCGAAAACAGAGGAAGAAAAGCATCGGTTTCAATTTCTGGGGATGAAGCTTCCGGTTTCTTACGTTCAAGAACAGACAAGAGAAAGTGAAACATCCGTGCGGACTTATACGAAAGGCGAAGCGGTTCAGGCCGGTATCAAAATGGGAAGACAAGATGTAGAAAAGCGATTAAACGGCAGCGGAGAGGTGGAAAGTGAAAAAGTTTTGCACCAATCCGTTGAGAATGGTAAAGTAAAGTTGATTATTCTCTACCAAGTTATAGAAGATATCGTTCAAACCACACCTATTGTTCAGGGAGACTAAAGAATGGCAGAACATTTACTTGCGATTAATCACAAACTGAAAAGCCCGGACGAAGCACTTTCTTTGTTCGGCAGCCAAGATGCTTTTTTACATTTAATGGAGAAGGATCTGGGCATTAGCCTCATCACACGCGGTGAAACCATTTACGTTTCCGGGAATGATGAAACATTTGAGATCGCTGACAGATTATTGGGCTCGCTCCTTACTTTAATTCGCAAGGGGATCGAGATTTCGGAACGTGATGTGCTGTATGCCGTGAAAATGGCAAAAAAAGATGAACTGGACTATTTTGAAAGCATGTATGAAGAGGAAATAACGAAAACGGCAAAAGGCAAACCGATCCGTGTCAAAACCATCGGCCAAAGAGAATATGTGGCGGCGATGAAGAAAAACGACATGGTGTTCGGCATCGGGCCGGCGGGAACCGGCAAAACTTATTTGGCGGTCGTAAAAGCGGTGCACGCTTTAAAAAACGGCCACATTAAAAAAATCATTTTAACAAGACCCGCTGTGGAAGCCGGCGAGAGCCTCGGCTTTCTGCCCGGAGATTTAAAGGAAAAAGTAGATCCTTATCTGCGCCCGCTGTATGACGCGCTCCATGATGTGCTCGGAAGCGATCATACTGAGCGTCTTATGGAAAGAGGGGTTATCGAAATCGCCCCGCTTGCCTATATGAGAGGGCGGACGCTTGACGACGCGTATGTGATTCTTGATGAAGCCCAGAATACCACTCCCGCTCAAATGAAAATGTTTTTGACGAGATTGGGTTTTGGCTCTAAAATGATCATTACGGGCGACGTAAGCCAAATTGACCTGCCGAAAGGCGTCACATCGGGACTTGCAGTAGCGAAGGACATGCTGAAGGACGTAAACGGCATCTCCGTGATTGAACTTGACCAGACAGATGTGGTCAGGCATCCGCTTGTTGCAAAAATTATTGAAGCTTATGATAAGCAAAAGTAATGCAAAAATGACCCGATCTCCCGTTATCGGGTCATTTTTATATGATGTGTTCCTGATGTTTCAGGGAGGAGGTTCTTGTTTTGAAAAAGAAGGGAAAGGGCAAAAGCGCCCGGGAACGGTTCCGCAGTTTCAGACATGCCCGCTCAGCCCATGTGCTGCTGTACCTGCTGCTTTCAGCGATCATGTTTGGTTTGCTCTTTATTCATGTAAAACCTGAATCACTTAATTTGGATTTGTTTTCAGTCAGTGATAAGACGATTTACGCGCCCGCCACAGTGGAAGATCAGCAGGCGACGGAATCGAAAAAGCAGGCGGCCGAAGATGCGGTGGAAGATCAATACACTCTGAAAAAAGGCTATACCGACAACCGGCTTGACCTGATCACTTCCATTTTTGACAGCATCGGCGAAGTGAAAAAAGATGCGGAAAAAGATAAAAAGTCACCTTCGGAAAAATCACTGGTAAAATCGGTGAAAAACAAGCTGACACAGGATGTCAATGAATCCGTCTCGGAAGATGCCATTAAATCGCTTCTCCATGCAAACAATGAAGATTTCTCATTTGTGAGGGATTCCGTCATTACCGCGGTGAATACGGTGATGAGCAGTGAAATTCCTTCTGAAAAGCTTGCCGAAGCGAAGGATAAGGTCGCAAAAGAGCTGAAAAGCGCTTCTGTGCCGTCAAAATATTTAGCGGCTGCGACTGAAATCGGAAAATACGCAGTCATCCCGAATTATGTATTTGATCCGAAAGCGACGGATGAAAAACGCCAGGAAGCGTCAGACAGCGTCCAGCCGGTACAGATCAAACAAGGACAGGTTCTCGTGGAAGAGAATGATCTGATCGACCGGGAAGTATACAGGAAGCTCGAACTGACGGGGCTTTTGAATAATTCCAACCTGTTAAAACCGATCAGCGGTCTCCTTCTGATGATCGGGCTGTTTATTGCCACGCTTGTCTACTATTTTGAGAAACAGCAGCAGGAGCTTAAGCTGAAAAATAAATCTCTTTTGCTGTTTTCTATCATTACAACGCTTATTCTCGTCATTATGGAAGTCGTCAGTCTCTTTCAGAAGATTGAATACACCAATATCGGCTATCTTGTGCCGATCGCCGCCGGCGCGATTTTAATCAGGCTGCTGCTCAATGAAAGGCTCGCCATTTTAGGAAGCATCATTCTGGCGATCTGCGGCAGTATGATGTTTAATCAGGGTGTGACGGGAACATTTAATTACGTCATCGGCATTTACTATTTAATCAGCAGCATTTCAGGCATTCTGTTTCTGGGAAAACATAATGCGAGATCAAAAATATTGCAGGCGGGACTGTTCGTCTCATTTATTAATATGATTATCGTGCTGTCGCTTTTATTAATACAAAATACGGCGCTGTCACCGGTTGAAATCGGAACGCTGATGCTGATGGGGGCCGTCTCGGGACTTGCTTCATCCGTTCTGATTATCGGTCTGATGCCGTTTTTTGAGACGGGATTCGGCATTCTTTCAACGATGAGGCTGATTGAACTGTCTAATCCGAATCATCCCCTGCTTCGAAAGATTTTAACGGAAACACCCGGTACATATCATCACAGCGTCATGGTGGCAAATCTGTCGGAAGCGGCTTGTGAAGCCGTAGGGGCAAACGGTCTTTTAGCACGGGTCGGAGCGTATTATCACGATCTCGGCAAAACGAAACGTCCGCAATATTTTATTGAAAATCAGATGAATATGGATAATCCGCATGACAAGCTGTCTCCGCAGCTCAGCAAAAATATCATTATCGCACATACGACAGACGGTGCGAATATGCTCAGAAGCTATAAGTTTCCGAAAGAGCTTGTGGATATCGCGGAGCAGCATCACGGAACGTCCCTTTTGAAATTCTTTTATTATAAAGCGAAAGAAAAGGGCGACCAGATTACAGAGAAAGAGTTCCGCTACCCGGGGCCGAAGCCGCAATCGAAAGAAGCGGCTATTATCTCAGTGGCCGACAGCGTTGAAGCCGCCGTCCGTTCCATGCATAATCCCAATCCCGAGCGGATCGAAAAACTGGTGCGGGGAATTATATCCGATAAGCTTCAGGACGGACAATTCTCAGAATGTGATCTCACGTTCCGAGAACTGGATACGATCGCAAAAACACTATGTGCGACTTTAAAAGGAATTTTCCACTCCCGGATTGAATATCCGGAGGCTACGAAGAAGGTGAAATAAATGGGTTTACTCATAGATATTGTTGATGAAACGAACAGCGTCTCAGCTGATGCGCTCCAAGAAGTGGAGAAGCTGCTCCAATTCGCGGCGGAAAAAGAAGGCGTTCAGGATCAGGCTGAAGTATCGGTCACGATTGTGACAAATGAAGAAATCAGAGAAATCAACAGAGACTACCGGGGAAAAGACACTCCGACTGACGTCATTTCGTTTGCGCTTGAAGAAGAAGGCGAAGACGAGGTTGAAATCGTAGGCGCCGACATGCCGCCTGTTTTAGGAGATATTATCATCAGCGCAGACAGAACGGAAGAGCAGGCGGAAGAGTACGGCCATTCGTTTATGAGAGAGCTCGGTTTTCTGGCCGTGCACGGCTTTTTGCATTTGCTTGGCTATGATCACATGACAAAAGAAGAAGAGGAAGAAATGTTTTCAAAGCAAAAGGATTTGCTGGATGAGTATGGACTCACGAGATCATAAAAACGAGTGGAGCAGGTTCCTGAAGAGCTTTGTCCATGCATGGAGGGGAATCTGGAAAACGGCGCGGTCAGAGCGGAATTTTCAATTTCATATTACCGCGGCCTGCGCCGTTATCGTTTGCGGTTTTCTCACCGGGCTGAGCACAGCCGAATGGGCCGTTGTTTTGGTGCTGATCGGAGGGATGCTTGCTTTGGAGCTTTTAAATACGGCGATAGAGCATGTTGTGGATTTAGTTACCGATCAGTATCACCCGCTCGCAAAAGCGGCAAAGGACGCGGCCGCCGGAGCCGTTTGCGTCTTTGCCGTGATATCGTGTATCATTGGTTTACTCATCTTCTTGCCGAAGATATGTTAGCAGAAGATTCTTACAATTATTTTACATTGCCAAAAATGGGCGTGAAAAACCAATCATAATTATGTAAAATAAAAGTGACAGCGGTATCATACAGGATAAAGGTAAGAGAGGAATTAAGTACACATGAACAGACAAGAATTGATTGCAGAAGCATTAAAAGCGCGGGACACAGCGTATGTGCCGTATTCAAATTTCAGAGTGGGAGCCGCTCTTCTTACCAAAGACGGAAAAGTGTACAGAGGCTGCAACATTGAAAATGCGGCATACAGCATGTGCAACTGTGCTGAACGCACGGCGATATTCAAAGCTGTTTCCGAGGGGGATACGGAATTTGCGATGCTCGCCGTGGCTGCGGATACTCCGGGACCGGTTTCGCCGTGCGGAGCCTGCAGACAAGTAATTTCCGAGCTGTGCTCAAAGGATATGCTTGTTATTCTGACCAACTTACAAGGACAAATAAAAGAAATGACTGCGGAAGAATTATTGCCGGGCGCATTTTCATCGGAGGATTTACATGACGAACGAAAGCTTTAAATCAGGATTTGTATCTATCATCGGAAGGCCGAATGTAGGGAAGTCTACCTTTTTAAACAGGGTCATCGGTCAAAAGATCGCCATCATGAGCGACAAACCCCAGACGACAAGAAATAAAGTCCAAGGGGTGCTGACAACCGGCACGTCGCAGACCATTTTTATTGATACACCGGGCATTCACAAACCAAAGCACAAGCTTGGCGACTTTATGATGAAAGTGGCCCAGAATACGCTGAAAGAAGTTGACTTGGTGTTATTTATGATTAACGCCGAAGAAGGGTACGGAAAAGGCGACGAGTTTATCATTGAAAAGCTCGGACAGACGTCCACGCCGGTCTTTCTGATCGTAAACAAAATTGATAAGATCCACCCCGACCAGCTGCTTCTTTTAATTGATGAGTACCGTACGCGCTATCCGTTTAAGGAAATCGTGCCGATCTCAGCTTTGGAAGGGAACAACGTCGAAACCCTTCTCGCGCAGATTGAAGCGTATTTACCGGAAGGGCCTCAGTTCTATCCGAGCGATCAGGTGACTGACCATCCCGAGCGGTTCATTATTTCTGAACTGATCAGGGAAAAGGTGCTCCATCTGACAAGGGAAGAAGTGCCGCACAGCATCGCTGTCGCTATCGAGTCCATTAAAGGGCAGGAAAACGGCTCTGTCCATGTCGCCGCCACGATTGTGGTCGAGCGGGATTCTCAAAAAGGCATCGTCATCGGCAAAAAAGGAGCGCTTCTGAAAGAAGTCGGCAAAAGAGCGCGGGCTGATATTGAAGCTCTTTTGGGCTCACGCGTTTACCTGGAATTATGGGTGAAGGTGCAGAAGGACTGGCGGAATAAAATGTCTCAGCTGCGTGATTTCGGCTTCAAAGAGGATGAATATTAATTCATCTAAGGCGCATGCCTGAGGTGTGAGATTACCTCACAGAAGCAGGGATTCGTTAGCAAAATTTGTTTAACATGAAAAGGAGGACATCAGGTCAAGATAAGGGTAAGAATTTGGATTGCAAAGCTAGTTTAATGATGAAAGGTGGGTTTTTTGTGTTGAATTTTACCTGGAACGTATTTTCTCAAACAGGAAGTGTTGATACGTACCTTCTTTTTAAAGAACTGGAAAAAGAGAACCTGGAAAGACCCGAAGAACCGGAAGATGAGCTAGCCCGAATTGATTTTCCAATTTTGTAAACCTCTTGGCCCCTCCCGTTGTTGGAAGGTGCGGAAATGCTGACTAAATGTGAAGGAATCGTGCTCCGTACGAATGACTACGGGGAGACGAATAAAATCGTGACATTGCTGACGAGGGAACACGGCAAAATCGGCGTCATGGCAAGGGGCGCCAGGAAGTCAGCCAGCCGGCTGTCAGCAGTCAGCCAGCCGTTTTTGTACGGGTCATTTTTAATGCAAAGAACATCCGGACTCGGCACGCTCCAGCAGGGTGAAATGATTCTCAGCATGAGAACGATCAGAGAAGATTTATTTTTGACGGCGTATGCCGCTTTTATCGCTGAACTCACTGACAAAGGAACGGAAGAGAAGAAACCGAACCCCTATTTATTCGAATTGATTCTCGAATCCTTTAAGAGGCTGAATGACGGGACTGACCCGGACGTGATCACCTTCATCGTGCAGATGAAAATGCTCGGCGTCATGGGGCTGTATCCGGAGCTGAATCATTGTGTCCACTGCAAAAGCGGGGAAGGGACGTTTCATTTTTCGATAAGAGATAACGGGTTTATCTGCCACCGCTGCTTTGAAAAGGATCCGTACAGAGTTCCGATTTCGCCGCAAACGGCAAGGCTGCTAAGGCTTTTTTATTACTTTGATATCGGAAGGCTCGGCAGCGTCTCGTTAAAACAGGAAACCAAAAACGAAATTAAACGGGTCATTGATCTGTATTACGAGGAATATTCAGGACTTTATTTAAAGTCAAAACGGTTTTTAGATCAGATGGAAAGCATGAAGAACCTTTTGGATGAAAACAAAAGTTGACATTCTGCCCATCTTTTTATATGATCATTTATTATAAAATATGTTGCAGTGACAGAAAGAAGTACTTGCGTCCAACTCATACAAGCGACCTTAGGGCAGTGTAAGCTAAGGATGAGCGCGCAACGAAAGGCATTCTCGAGCAACCCTTTAAAAAGAGGCTGAGTGATTCACATCCTCAGCAACTAGGGTGGAACCGCGGGAGAACTCTCGTCCCTATGTTTGCGGCCGGCAAGCATAGAGACGGGAGTTTTTTGGTTGCCGCCGCACTTGTAAAAGAATGGAGAAAGTGGAGGTGCTTGAAATGAACATTCAAGATATGATTTTAACCTTGCAGAAGCACTGGTCGAATGAAGGCTGTGTGCTCATGCAGTCGTATGATGTGGAGAAAGGCGCAGGCACAATGAGCCCGTATACATTTTTACGAAGCATCGGGCCGGAACCGTGGAGAGTGGCTTACGTTGAGCCGTCCAGACGGCCTGCGGACGGACGGTACGGTGAAAACCCGAACAGGCTCTATCAGCATCACCAATTCCAAGTCATTATCAAGCCGTCGCCTGATAACATTCAAGAGCTTTACCTTGATTCATTGCGTGCGCTCGGCATTGACCCGCTTGAACATGATATCCGTTTCGTAGAAGACAACTGGGAAAACCCGTCTTTAGGCTGTGCAGGTCTCGGCTGGGAAGTATGGCTTGACGGGATGGAAATTACACAGTTTACATACTTCCAGCAGGTGGGCGGAATTGAATGTAAACCGGTATCCGTTGAGATCACATATGGTATTGAACGTCTCGCGTCATATATTCAGGATAAAGAAAACGTCTTTGATCTTGAATGGACGTCAGGATTTACTGTGAAAGATTTATTTATGATGGCTGAATATGAGCATTCCGTTTATACTTTTGAAACATCTGACGTGGATATGCTTTTCCATTTGTTCAGCACCTATGAAAAAGAAGCGATCAGACAAATGGATAACGGGCTCGTGCATCCGGCCTATGATTATGTGCTGAAATGCTCTCACACATTTAATCTGCTCGATGCAAAAGGCGCGATCTCGGTGACGGAGCGGACGGGTTATATCGGCCGTGTCCGCAACTTAGCGAGAAAAGTGGCAAAAACGTATTATGAAGAACGGGAAAAATTAGGGTTCCCAATGCTTAAAGAGGAGGGCTCTTCCCATGAGTAAACAAGACTTGCTTTTAGAGATCGGACTCGAGGAAATGCCGGCGCGGTTTTTACATGACAGCATGGTGCAGCTCGGTGAAAAGCTGACCGGCTGGCTGGCTGAAAAAAATATCGCCCATGGCGAAGTGAAACTTTTTAATACACCGAGACGTCTGGCAGTATATATAAAAGACGTAGCAGAAAAACAGGCTGATATTCAGGAAGAAGCAAAAGGCCCTGCGAAAAAAATCGCTCTGGATGCTGACGGAAACTGGACAAAAGCCGCTATCGGATTTTCAAAAGGCCAAGGCGCCGGAGTGGATGACCTGTATATAAAAGATGTAAACGGCACGGAATATGTCTTCGTTCAAAAATTCCAGGCGGGACAAGAGACGAAGACACTTTTACCGCAGCTGGAAAATTTGATTGCCGGAATGCATTTTCCGAAAAACATGCGCTGGGGCACGCAGGATTTGCGCTATATCCGTCCGATCAAATGGATTGCCGCCCTCTTTGGAAAAGACGTCATTCCGTTTGAAATCACAAATGTCGAGACGGGCCGGAACACGCAGGGACACCGCTTTCTCGGCCAAGAAGTATCTGTTGATGCGCCGTCATCATACGAAAAGCTGCTGAAAGAACAAAGCGTCATTGCTGACCCGAAAGAACGCAAACAAATGATCCAAAGCCAGCTGGATGCGCTTGCGGCTGAGAAGAAATGGAACATTCCGATCGATGAGGACCTGCTGAACGAAGTCAACCATCTGGTGGAATACCCGACGGCGCTTTACGGATCTTTTGAATCCGAGTTTCTTTCTATCCCTGAAGAAGTGCTCGTGACAACAATGAAAGAGCATCAGCGCTACTTCCCGGTAAAAGATGAAAACGGGAATCTGCTGCCTCATTTTATTACGGTAAGAAACGGGAACAGCCATGCAATTGAAAATGTTGCCCGCGGAAACGAGAAAGTGCTGAGAGCAAGGCTTTCAGATGCTGCGTTCTTCTACAAAGAAGACCAAAAGCTGAACATTGATGAAAACGTGAAGAAACTGGAAAATATCGTTTTCCATGAAGAGCTCGGCTCCCTTGGAGATAAAGTAAGAAGAGTGGCCGCCATTGCGGGCAAACTTGCCGTCCGCCTGAAAGCGGATGAACAGACGCAAAAACTTGTGAAGCGCGCCGCAGAGATTTCTAAATTTGACCTGGTTACACATATGATCTATGAGTTCCCTGAGCTTCAAGGCGTAATGGGAGAAAAATATGCGCGCATGCTCGGTGAAGATGATGCCGTCGCTGCCGCTGTCAATGAGCACTATATGCCGAGAGCGGCCGGGGGAGAAGTGCCTTCAACCTTTACCGGCGCGGTCGTGGCGTTAGCTGATAAACTGGATACGATTGCTTCCTTCTTCAGCATTGACGTAATTCCGACAGGTTCCCAGGATCCGTACGGATTGCGCCGTCAGGCAAGCGGCATCGTTTCCATTCTGATCGACCGCAATTGGGGCATTTCGTTTAAAGAGCTTCTGTCATTGACAGAAACGGAAAAAGAAAATGAGCTCCTCGATTTCTTTACACAGCGTCTGAAATACGTCTTAAACGCTGAAGACATCCGTCATGACGTTATTGAAGCCGTTCTGGACAGCACAGAGCTTGAGCCGTATGCAGCCGTTCATAAGGCAAGAGTGCTTGAGAAGCACCTCGGCACACCCGGCTTTAAAGAAACGGCTGAATCACTCGGCCGGGTTATCTCTATCAGCAAAAAAGGCGAGAGCCGGGATATCAAGCCGGATCTGTTTGAAAATGAACAGGAGAAAAAGCTGTTTGACGCTTATCAAAAAACAAAAGACAGTGTCGCGGAAAGCTTTGCCTCCAAAAACTATGAACAGGCGCTTGATGTGCTCAGCGGATTAAAGGAGCCGATTGAAGACTACTTTAATCACACGATGGTAAATGCGGACGATGAAGCATTAAAAACCAACCGTTTAGCGCAAATGACCGCTCTTGCAGATGTGATCAAGTCTTTTGCTAATATGAATCATCTTATTGTAAAATAAAGAAAAAGACGGTTGCTGTGTGATCGGCAATCGTCTTTTCCCCTTTTACATAAACATCACAGAATGAAAACATAGATAAAGAAACCCTTCCATAAAGGTGGTGAGTACGATCGAATTAAATAAACGGCAAGAACAAATTTTACAGATTGTAAAGGAAAACGGCCCGATTACCGGCGAGCATATCGCAGAACAGCTCAATTTAACGAGGGCCACGCTGCGGCCGGACTTGGCCATACTCACCATGTCAGGCTTCTTAGAGGCCCGTCCGCGGGTCGGTTATTTTTATACGGGGAAAACGGGAAATCAGCTGCTTGCGGATAAACTGAAAAAGCTGCAAGTGAAAGATTTTCAATCGATCCCTGTTGTCATCAATGAAAATGTCTCGGTATACGATGCCATCTGCACCATGTTTTTAGAAGATGTCGGCACGTTATTTGTCGTAGATCGTGATGCTGTCTTAGTCGGTGTGCTGTCACGCAAAGATTTGCTGCGGGCGAGCATCGGCCAGCAGGAACTTGCCTCAATACCGGTTCATATTATCATGACAAGAATGCCGAATATCGCCGTCTGCCGGCGTGACGATTATGTGATGGACATCGCCAAGTATTTAATTGAAAAACAGATCGATGCCCTGCCCGTTATTAAAGATACGGATAAAGGCTTTGAGGTCATCGGCCGGTTTACCAAAACGAATATGACTAAGATACTTGTCAGTTTATCAGAAAATGAAATCATATAAGCTTGAAAACTAACGGGGGGATAACATGGACAATCGCATCATTTATGTAGTATCAGACTCAGTCGGAGAAACCGCCGAACTCGTTGTAAAAGCCTCGCTCAGCCAGTTTAACGGCTCAGCCGATGATACGCATATCAGAAGAATACCTTATGTGGAAGATATCGGCACCATTAATGAAGTCGTGTCTCTCGCCAAAGCGGACGGCGGCATTATTTGTTTTACGCTCGTTGTTCCTGAAATACGCAAATACCTGGTTGAACAAGCGGAAAAAGCGAATGTGCTGTATTACGATATTATCGGTCCGCTCATCGATACAATGGAATCGGCTTACGGTCTGACCGCCAAATATGAACCGGGCCGCGTCCGCCAGCTTGATGAAGATTATTTCAAAAAGGTCGAGGCGATCGAGTTTGCCGTCAAATATGACGATGGCAGAGATCCAAGAGGCATTTTAAAAGCCGATATCATCCTGCTCGGAGTATCCAGAACGTCTAAAACCCCATTATCACAATATCTTGCCCATAAGCGTCTGAAAGTGGCCAATGTGCCGATCGTTCCTGAGGTCGATCCGCCGGAAGAACTGTTCAGCGTTGATCCGAAAAAATGCATCGGCTTAAAAATCAGCCCTGATAAACTGAACCATATACGAAAAGAACGGTTAAAATCTCTCGGCTTAAATGACAAAGCCATTTACGCCAATATCAACAGAATTAAAGAAGAGCTGGAGTATTTTGAGAAAATCGTGGACCGGATCGGCTGCCAAGTCGTTGACGTTTCGAATAAAGCGGTCGAGGAAACAGCGAACATCATTCATCATCTCAAAACAAAGGGCCGATAACTCAGGACGCTTTATCCTGGGTTTTTGGGTATGCAAATAGGGAATAAACAAAAAGGATGGCATCTTCGCGAAGTTTGTATTATAATAAAAAATTGTGATAAAATGTTTATTTTTAGGTTTAAGCTTCGTGTGATACGAATAAACTATTATGGGTAAGATGTCAAGAATAACTCCCGGAAATTTTTCGACAAAGCTCAAAATAGATCCGCAGTCATGGAGCATATGCGATTTCGCTTGTTTTTATGCAGGAGATTGATGGAGGGATGGAGAATTAGTCTTCTAAATGAAAAAGAAAAGACGATTTTTGTCGATGCAGACGCATGCCCCGTAAAAGAGGAAATAATGCTCATTGCATCGCAATTCAGCGTTCGGGTTATTTTCGTCGCATCATTTGAACACTACCAGCTTTCCAGAAGCAAAGACGAGAACTGGGTATACGTTGATCCTCATAAAGAAGCGGCGGATTTATATATCGCAAACCATGTGAGATCGGGAGACGTCGTAGTCACGCAGGATATCGGTTTAGCCTCTCTTTTGCTGAACAGAAATATTGCCGTCTTATCGGAAAGGGGCCGTTCTTATACTGAAGACACGATTGACTTCGCTCTGATGAGCCGTCATATGTCAGGCAAAATGAGAAGAAGCGGCATTCATTCCAAAGGACCTAAAAAATTAAATAAAGAAGATCGGAATCGATTTGTTACCCTGCTTAAAAAAATCCTGTCGAATGATGAAGGGATTTCAAATCAAAACATCGAATAATGTACGACGGAGTGTTATAAGATGGGAAACCGCATACCAGATGAAGTAGTTAATCAGGTGCAGCAGTCAGCAGACATTGTTGAAGTCATAGGTGATTATGTCCAATTGAAAAAGCAAGGCCGCAACTACTTTGGGCTCTGTCCGTTTCACGGGGAAAACACGCCCTCGTTTTCCGTCTCCAGCGATAAGCAGATCTTTCATTGCTTCGGATGCGGTGCGGGCGGGAACGTTTTCTCTTTCTTACGGCAGATGGAAGGCTATTCATTTACGGAAGCTGTTTCTCACCTTGCGGATAAATATCAGATTGATTTCCCTGATGATATAACGATTCACTCTGCATCCAGGCCGGAATCTTCCGGAGAGCAGAAGATGGCGGAAGCCCACGAGCTTCTGAAGAAATTTTACCATCATTTGCTAATAAATACAAAGGAAGGCCAGGAAGCGTTAGATTACCTTTTATCAAGGGGTTTTACGAAAGAGCTCATAGATGAGTTTGAAATCGGCTACGCGCTGGATTCCTGGGATTTCATGACGAAATTCTTGAAAAAGCGCGGTTTTGAGGAAGAACTGATGGAAAAAGCGGGTCTGCTGATCAGAAGGGAAGACGGCAGCGGGTATTTTGACCGTTTCAGAAACAGAATTATGTTTCCCATTCATGATCACCACGGAGCCGTGGCGGCTTTTTCAGGAAGGGCGCTCGGAAGCCAGCAGCCGAAATATATGAACAGCCCGGAAACGCCGCTGTTTCATAAATCTAAGCTGCTGTATAACTTTCATAAGGCGCGCCTGCCGATCAGGAAAGAGGAGAGAGCCGTTCTGTTTGAAGGCTTCGCTGACGTCATATCCGCCGTCAGCTCAGGCGTAAAAGAAAGTATCGCCACAATGGGGACGTCGCTCACCGAAGAACATGTGAAAATCCTCAGGAGAAATGTTCAGGAGGTCATTCTCTGTTACGATTCGGATAAAGCCGGGTACGAAGCTACGCTGAAAGCGGCCGGCCTGCTCCAGAAAGCCGATTGTAAGGTAAGAGTAAGCATGCTGCCTGACGGGCTTGATCCTGATGATTATATCAGAACCCGGGGCGGAGAAAAATTCCGGACCGATATCATTGATGCAAGCGTTACGGTCATGGCTTTTAAAATGCAATATTTCCGCAAAGGGAAAAACTTATCTGACGAAGGAGACCGGCTCGCTTACATGAAAGAAGTGCTGAAAGAAATCAGCGCTCTTTCCGGGTCGCTTGAGCAGGAAATGTATGTGAAGCAGCTCGCCTCGGAATTTTCTCTTTCGGTAGAATCTTTGACGGAACAGCTTTCCATCTACGCCAGACAAAACGCCCCCGGCGACAAAAACGCTGAACCGCAGACAAGACGGGCCCGGGTGACGACAAAAGCGAAACGGCGCCGTCTCCGTCCCGCCTATGAGAACGCGGAAAGACTTCTGCTCGCTCATATGCTGAGAGACCGAAACGTCATAAAGAAAGTGATTGAGCGTGTCGGCTTTGAATTTAACATTGACGGACATCGTGCGCTGGCAGCATACCTGTACGCTGTTTATGAAGAGGGTGCTGACATGACGCCGCAGCATCTTATGGCGAGAATGCAGGATGAGGAAATCAGCCAGCTGCTTTCAGATATAGGGATGCTCCAAGTAAACGAGGAGCTCTCAGAGGCCGAGTTATCCGATTACGTAAAAAAAGTGTTGGATCACCGAAAATGGTCAATGATAAAGGAAAAAGAAGCAGAAAGAGCGGATGCGGAGAGGCAGAAAGACTTCGTGAAAGCTGCGTCTCTGGCTCAAGAAATTGTTGCATTGAACCGATCATTAAAGTAACACCAAAAAGAGGCTTGCGTTCTGATTGGCAATGATTCCTTGCGGAGGAGCAAATAGATCGCTTAACCTCATCATGAATTGTCATTTATTATCCGCAGCCCTGCATGCTGAAAAAGAGAGAAGGCTTCCGGGTCGGATAAGAAACATACCGCTTTTAGAATTCGTTGCAAGCTTTGGAAGGAGGGATCCATAATGGCTGATAAACAAACCCACGAAACAGAAACAGAACTTACATTAGACCAGGTAAAAGAACAGCTTACTGAAACTGGAAAAAAACGTGGCGTTTTAACATATGAAGAAATTGCTGAACGCATGTCCAGCTTTGAAATTGAATCAGACCAAATGGATGAGTATTATGAATTTTTAGGAGAACAAGGTGTTGAATTAATTAGTGAAAATGAAGAAACGGAAGATCCTAATATTCAACAGCTTGCCAAAGCCGAAGAAGAATTTGACCTTAATGACCTCAGCGTACCGCCTGGCGTAAAGATCAATGATCCAGTCCGCATGTACCTTAAGGAAATCGGACGGGTAAATCTTCTTTCTGCTAAAGAAGAAATCACCTACGCTCAAAAAATTGAAGAGGGTGACGAGGAATCTAAACGCAGACTGGCTGAAGCAAACCTTCGTTTAGTTGTCAGCATTGCTAAACGGTATGTCGGCCGCGGCATGCTTTTCTTAGACTTGATCCAAGAAGGAAATATGGGTCTCATGAAAGCCGTCGAGAAGTTTGACTACCGTAAAGGATATAAATTCAGTACGTATGCGACTTGGTGGATCAGACAGGCGATTACACGCGCCATCGCTGACCAGGCGAGAACAATCCGTATCCCGGTTCACATGGTGGAAACCATCAACAAATTAATCCGGGTGCAGCGTCAGCTTCTTCAGGATCTTGGCAGAGAGCCGACACCGGAAGAGATTGCTGAAGACATGGATCTTACGCCTGAAAAAGTCCGTGAAATATTAAAAATTGCTCAAGAGCCTGTTTCTTTAGAAACGCCGATCGGTGAAGAAGACGACTCACATCTCGGTGACTTCATCGAAGACCAGGAAGCGACATCTCCGTCGGATCATGCGGCATATGAGCTTTTAAAAGAACAGCTGGAAGATGTGCTGGATACGTTGACAGATCGTGAAGAAAACGTGCTGCGTCTCCGTTTCGGTCTGGATGACGGACGCACAAGAACTTTGGAAGAAGTCGGCAAAGTGTTTGGAGTAACGAGAGAGCGTATTCGCCAAATTGAAGCAAAAGCGCTTCGCAAATTGAGACATCCGAGCAGAAGCAAACGTCTGAAGGATTTTCTCGAATAGAATGGAACGGGTCTTTTTGATCCGTTCTTTTTTATGTATAAGATATATGGATAATATACCTTTATTTTACTGGATAAGCATATGTTTTGCAAATGAGTTCGGAAAAAATGCGGCATGTCCTGAAAGGGGGAAAATGAGATAAGTTTATTTATATTCTTTATTGTAAGCGTATACAATTCATTATACAATAGAATAAAGATAATTTTGTGATAAACAAAACAGTTATTTTTGCTTTTTGTATAAATTGTGAAATCAATGAAATTGCTGAGCAAGACCATTTACTTTTTGTAAAAATAAGTTAGAATTAGAAGTGTTTACATAGGGGGAGAATGAAAAAGGGGGATGGAGATATGAAGTGGAATCCGCTGATTCCTTTTTTGCTCATTGCAGTGCTGGGAATAGGGCTGACTTTCTTTTTAGCTGTAAAAGGCAACGGAGATGCGCATCAGATCGCAAGCGGCGGTGAAAGCAAAAATGCCGAGAAGGAAACTGCAAACGCTTCACCTGAAGAGATTTATAAAGCGAACTGCATCACCTGTCACGGGGAAAACTATGAAGGTGTGTCAGGGCCGAACTTAAAAGGCGTCGGCAAAAGAAAAGATGTCGCTGAGATTAAAACAAAAATTGAAAAAGGCGGCAACGGGATGCCCGCGGGCCTTGTGCCGGCCGAAAAGCTGGATGACATGGCAAAATGGGTTTCTGACATTAAATAAAGCTTTACCGGTCCCTATATAAAAGACATATGAAAAACTCTATCCGCCGCTTGGATTCCGGGCGGTTTTTTTATATGATAGTAAAGGAAAAAGAACCTGAGAAAAGTTGTGATATTGTGAATGAAATGAAGTTATCTAAAAGATTGCAGTCTGTGGCGGAATATATCCCTCCGGGTGCCCTGGTTGCTGATATCGGGTCGGACCACGCGTATCTTCCTTGCTATGCCGTTTTGAATCATTTGGCAAGCCGGGCAATCGCCGGTGAAATTACAGACGGGCCGTATCTATCCGCCAAACAGCAGGTGGAAAAACTGGACTTAAGCACTCTTATCTCCGTAAGGAAAGGTGACGGGCTGAGCGTCCTTGAAAAAGGAGAAGCCGGCGCCATTACAATCGCCGGCATGGGCGGAGCACTGATCGCTCATATTTTGGAATCGGGGAAAACGAAATTGACGGGGCGTGAACGGCTGATTCTGCAGCCGAATATTCATGCCGTTCATATAAGAGAGTGGCTGTATCAGGAAGGCTATGAACTGCTTGATGAAGTGATTCTCGAAGAAGACGGAAAGTGTTATGAAATCCTCGTTGCGGAAACTGGCGACCGTGATGCGCCTTATCGGGACGTGCCGATGGCTGCCGGAATGCTTGCGGGTCCGTTTTTATTAAAAGAGAGGAATGAAGTGTTTCTTCGGAAATGGAGCCAGGAACTTAAGCATACTGAACAAATTTATGAACAGATCAGCCGCAGCGCAAAGCATGAAAATCATGAAAAATTAGCTGAATTGAAAGAGCGGATCTCTCTGCTGAAGGAGGTAATCGGACATGCCTAAACATGTGAACGGACAGGAAATCATCCAGCTGTTTGAACAATTTTCACCGAAGGCTTTTGCGGTGGAAGGAGACAAAATCGGCCTGCAGATCGGTACATTGAATAAGCCGGTGAAAAATGTCATGGTGACACTGGATGTTCTGGAACAAACGGTAGATGAAGCCATTGAGAAAAAAGTTGACTTAATTATCGCCCACCATCCGCCGATTTTTCGGCCGCTTAAACAGATCACCACTGATCAGCCTGGCGGAAGACTGATTGAGAAATGTATAAAGCATGATATTGCCGTATATGCGGCTCATACGAATCTTGATGTAGCGGACGGCGGTGTTAATGACCTGCTTGCCGAAGCTCTCGGTCTGACAGACACAGAAGTGCTCGTCCCGACATATTCGGACCCGCTGAAAAAGCTTGCCGTATATGTTCCGAAAGACTATGAAGAAGCTGTAAGAACCGCACTCGGCAACGCCGGAGCGGGACATATCGGCAATTACAGCCATTGCGCGTTCTCCTCTGAGGGAATCGGCAGCTTTAAGCCGCTGGACGGGGCAGAACCGTTTATCGGGCAGACGGGAGAACTGGAGCTCGTCCATGAAGTGAGACTTGAGACCGTTTTTCCGGCAAGTATGGAGAAAACCGTCGTAAAAGCGCTGAAAAAAAGCCATCCGTATGAAGAAGTGGCATATGATATTTATCCGGTGGAGCAGTCTCCGCTTGAAAAAGGGCTCGGCCGCATCGGAAAACTTCAGCAAGACATGACGCTTGAAGAGTTTGCTCTGTTTGTGAAAGAAAAGTTTGACGTTAACGGAGTCCGGATGGTCGGAGAGCGAAACAGCAAGGTGAAAAAAGTCGCGGTTCTTGGCGGTGACGGAAATAAATATATTTATCAGGCAAAGCGGAAGGGTGCAGATGTTTACGTGACGGGCGATCTTTATTTCCATGTAGCGCATGATGCGATGATGATGGGATTAAACGTTGTGGACCCTGGGCATTATGCTGAAAAGATCATGAGAAAAGGCACGGCTGAGAAGCTTACGGCAATGGCCGGAGAGAAAAACTATGACGTGCGCATTTTCGCTTCCGAAACAGATACAAACCCATTTACCTTCTTATAAAAAAACTGAGGCCCCGGGCCTCAGTTTTTTATTTTTACTTTCGGAAGGATTTTTTTAAGCGGCACACTGTGTTCAAGCTGCCATGTCGATTCATCGTTGTGGTCAAACTGCTCTAAAAAGCGGATGACTTCCTTTGTAATCGGTGTCGGTGTTGATGCGCCTGCGGTAATGGCGACGGTATTGACGTCTTTCAGCCATTCGAGCTTCAGTTCACTGATGTCTCCGATTCGGTAGGCTTTTGTTCCGGCGATTTCTTCTGACACTTGCGCCAGTCTGTTGGAGTTATTGCTTTTCGGATCACCGACAACAATGGTTAAGTCCGCTTTTTTTGCCTGCTCTGATACAGCTTCTTGACGAACCTGTGTGGCCAGGCAGATTTCCTGATGGTATTCCACGTACGGGTACTTTTCTTTGACTGATTCCATAATATCGTGGACGTCCCACTGGGACATTGTCGTTTGGTTTGTAACGATTAATTTCTCAGCCTGAATATCGAGATTTCTCACGTCTTCCTCTGTTTCAACGAGATGAACGATTTCAGGAGCGACGCCGACGGCTCCTTCAGGCTCGGGGTGGCCTTTTTTGCCGATGTATATGACGTGATAGCCTTCAGCTTTTACTTTCCGGATTAAGTCATGTGTTTTCGTGACGTCCGGGCATGTGGCGTCAATCGTAACGAGCCCTTTTTCCTCAGCGGCTTTTCTTACTTCCGGAGATACCCCGTGAGCCGTGAAAATAACGGTTCCTTTTTCCACCTGCTTTAAAATCTCCAGACGGTTTGTGCCGTCAAGCGTGTAAATGCCGTCTTCCTCAAACGCATCTGTGACATGCTTATTATGAACAATCATTCCGAGTATATATATAGGTCTTGGCAGTGTTTTATCGAGTGACGCGTTTTTAGCTATGACCATGGCATCAACAACGCCGTAACAGTAGCCGCGCGGCGATATTTTGATAACGTTCAATGTAGATGTCCTCCTATCAAAAGTGAGTGTAGAGGCAATATAAAAAGCCGTAGTTAAACGGCTCAAATCTTGCATTCTTCTGATCTCATTATAGCTAATCTTTCGTGAGATATCAAAGAATGTTAAATATATAATTTCGGCTTTGATCTGCCCGATGTTCTTTTTGGACGCGGCTGTTCCGCTGAGTCTGCCTGTGCGGCGTCTTTTTCTTTTGAAGCGGATGCTTTTTCAGACGTCTTCTTTGATGTTTTGGATGAGGCGTCTGATTTGTTTTCATCTTCTGTTTCATCTGTTTTTTCAGCTTCATCCTTTTTGTCCTGTTCGTCTGTTTCTTTCGTCTCGTCAGATTCATTCTCGTCGTCACTGCTGCTTAATTGGCTGTAAAGCTTCATCATGGCGGGCAGACTCCGTACTAAAGGACCGTACTGCTGGATCATCGGCGTAACCTGCTGCGCCACGCCGAGCACCTTCTGAACGTTGCCGAGCATGCTCGACAGGGATGCCGGACTTGCCAGGTTCTGTATTCCCTGCAGTCCTGCACCTGCTCCTCCGCTGGCCGCCGCCGGTGCCGACGCGGCAGCGCTTCCTCCTCCTGAACCGGGTAAAAAACGGGAAAGCATCCCTTTTAAGCCCCCTCCGCCGCCCGTGCCTGCGTTTCTCAGGCCCGCTCCGGCAATCTGCTGCTGAGGGAAAAGCTGCCGGCCCTGCTGCATCAGCTGCCGGCCCGGCAATGACGGTCTTCCTCCCATCATCATACGCGGATTCATAAACGGCCGGCCCTGCTGCGCCATATTTCTCATCGGCTGCTGTGGAAACATACTTGTACCTCCTTTCTGTCTCTCTGCTATTACAATATGCATCGGAGGGGGCATTTGCTTTTCTGTCTCGAAAACAGGATTCCCCCGAGACATGGTGTTTTTAAGTAAAATCGGTTATAATGTGATGATGGACACAGAATGTGCCGCTTTAAGGAGCTGGGAAAAATGAAAGAAACTAAATTTGATGGATACAACTTAAAACCGTTTATTATAGATGCAGTTCACCGCCTTGGTTTTTATGAACCGACAGATATTCAAAAGCGTCTGATACCTGCCGTACTGAAAAACGAAAGCGTGATCGGGCAGTCCCAGACGGGGACGGGGAAAACCCACGCCTATTTATTGCCAATTTTGAATCGGATTGATCCGGGTTCTGATACGGTACAGGCTGTTATCACGGCGCCGACGAGAGAGCTTGCCAATCAGATTCATCAGGAAGCGCTCAAAATCACACAGGGTGCGGAAGATGAGCCGATCCGGACAAAATGCTTCATCGGCGGGACGGACAAGCAAAAATCAATTGATAAGCTGAAAACACAGCCTCATCTCGTCGTCGGAACGCCGGGCCGGATCGCGGATCTGATTAAGGCGCAGGCATTGAACGTCTATAAAGCGCAGTCTCTCGTCATTGACGAAGCTGATCTGATGCTTGACATGGGCTTTTTAGAAGACGTTGATTTCATCGGATCGCGTATGCCGGAAGAACTTCAGATGCTAGTGTTCTCAGCTACGATTCCGGAAAAGCTGAAGCCGTTTTTGAAAAAGTATATGGAAAATCCGAAGTACGCGCATGTTGAGCCGAAAAGAATCACAGCCGAAAAGATTGAACATGTTTTGGTTCCTTCTAAACAGCGTGATAAAGACAAACTGCTTTTTGATATGATGTCTCATCTGAACCCTTATCTGGGCATTGTGTTTGCAAATACGAAAAACACGGCTGACCATATTGCGAAATATCTGACTGAAAAGGGCATGAGGATCGGTCTTCTGCACGGGGGATTAACGCCGCGTGAGCGTAAGAAGGTAATGAAGCAGATTAATGATCTGGAATTCACTTATGTCATTGCGACAGACCTTGCGGCAAGAGGAATTGACATTAAAGGCGTAAGCCACGTCATCAACTATGAGCTTCCGGACGATCTGGATTTTTATGTTCACCGCGTCGGTAGAACTGCACGCGCCGGTTCATCAGGTCAAGCACTGACCATTTATGAGCTTTCTGACGAAGATGCGCTCGTAAGACTCGAAAAGATGGGTATTGTGTTTGACTATGCGGAGCTTGTAAACGGCGAATGGAAGAAAGGCGATGACCGCCACCGCCGCAAAAAACGCAAAAAATCGGAGAATGAGGCCGACCAAATGGCGAAGCGCCTCGTGAAAAAACCGAAAAAAGTGAAGCCGGGCTATAAAAAGAAAATGGGCTACGAAATGGAAAAGATAAAAAGAAAGCAGAGAAGAAACAAATCTAACAAAGGAAAGTAGGGGAATCGGGTTGCTGAAAATAGGTTCACACGTCTCAATGAGCGGAAAACATATGCTCCTTGCCGCAAGCAAGGAAGCTGTTTCGTACGGGGCGAATACATTTATGATCTATACGGGCGCTCCCCAAAACACGCGCCGCAAAAAAATTGAAGACTTGAATATTGAAGCGGGCCGCGCCCATATGAAGGAAAACGGCATCGACGAGATTGTCGTGCATGCGCCGTACATCATTAACATCGGAAATACGACAAATCCGGCAACGTTTGAGCTGGGCGTTGATTTTCTGCGTTCTGAAATTGAAAGAACGGCAGCGATCGGCGCGAAACAGATCGTGCTTCATCCAGGAGCGCATGTCGGAGCCGGGGCTGAGACGGGCATCAAAAAAATCATTGAAGGTTTAAACGAAGTGATTGTTCCCGGTCAAAACGTGCAGATTGCGCTGGAAACAATGGCGGGCAAAGGATCAGAATGCGGGAGAAGCTTTGAAGAGCTGGCCGAGATCATTGCGGGAGTCACGCATAATGAACATCTATCCGTCTGCTTTGACACTTGCCACACCCATGACGCCGGGTATGATGTCGCTAATGATTTTGACGGTGTTCTTAACGAGTTTGATAAAATCGTCGGCATCGATCGGATAAAAGTCCTTCATGTTAACGACAGTAAAAATATCAAAGGCGCCCGGAAAGACCGCCATGAAAATATCGGGTTCGGAGAGATCGGTTTTGACGCTCTGCAGTACATCGTTCATCACGAGCAGCTTGCCGATATTCCGAAAATCCTCGAAACACCGTATGTAGGCGAAGACAAGAAAAATAAGAAGCCGCCGTACCGTTTTGAAATCGAAATGCTGAAAGAAAAGCAGTTTGATAAGGAGCTTCTTGAAAAAATATCAGCTCAATAAGAAAGAAAGGAGGGGCGGGTGTCCCTCCTTTCTTACCCTGAGAATTGATTGAAAAGTTCGTCAACTTTCCGCGCCGTTTCTTTTGAGGTTATCGTTTCCACTTTTTTCAGCAGGCGCAGCCGCTCCTGATCATCAAAAATATTGATGTTTTTTCCGTGCATCAGAGCCGCTACCTCAGCCGCTTGACTCCTCGTAATGCTGATTCCGTATTGCTTGGAATATTTCAGCAGATCGTCCGCAGTGACTTGATTGAGCCGCTGCAAAATAATTCTTTGTATTAAAATCATCGATACTTTCACCTCTTTAGACATAATGTATTGAGCAGATCATTAAAATGTTACAGCTTTTAATGGTAAAATAAAGTTGCTTACTGTTTAAAATAGTTATTATAGGAAAGGAGATTTTATGACCCCAAATAAACAGCATAAAAGAGAATCATTTTTACACTTTATCTTCAGGGTCATTATGATTCTGATCGGGGCGGGTTCAGCCGCCGTAAGTATTGAATTGTTTCTGGTCCCTAATAATTTTATCGACGGAGGCATTATCGGTGTTTCATTAATTTTAGACCACCTCTTTATGTCCAATCCCCTCCTCAATTTTGCCTTATTCGTTGTGTTACTCAACATTCCATTTATGATTTTCGGATATAAATATATCGGAAAAACATTTCTCATCTCTACTGTTATCGGAATCGTCGGTTTAGCGCTGATTGAATCCTCATTGCACCATGTGGAGGCCATTACGACCCAGCCTATTTTGGCGACGGTATTCGGGGGGCTTTTGCTCGGTTTCGGGGTAGGCCTTGTCATCCGAAACGGAGGCTCGATGGACGGTACTGAAATCCTTGGTATCCTTCTCACGAAAAAGCTGCCCTTTTCAGTCGGGGAATTCGTTATGCTCATCAATGTGTTTATTTTCATTTGGGCCGGTTTTGTGTTCGGTCCGGAGCAGGCAATGTATTCTTTCATGACTTATTATATTGCCATGAAAACGATTGACGCCGTCATCCAGGGGCTTGATGAAACAAAAGCGGTCATTATTGTTGCAGAGCAATATGCTGAGATCTCAGATGCTATATTGCACCGGCTTGGACGGGGAACCACCAAGCTTCAGGGAAAAGGCGGATATACGGATGAAACCAAAGAAGTCATTTACGCGGTCGTGACAAGGCTTGAAGTGACTAAATTGAAATCCATTGTGTTTGAAATTGATAAAAACGCCTTTATTACGATCATGAATACCCATGAAACGAGGGGCGGTAAGTTCAAAACCGCGATTCACTAGGCTTTCATTTACTTTTCATCATTTTATAGGTATAATTTGATACATCATAAGAAAATGGCCTGCTGTTCAGACAGCTGCCATTTTCTTTTTGGAGCGATACCGTGTTGTAAAGGGGAGGTCCTCATGAACGTACAAGAAGCGTTGAACCTGCTGAAAGAAAAAGGGTATAAATATACGAGTAAGCGAGAAGACATGCTGCAGCTTTTTGCTGATTCTGATAAATATCTGACCGCCAAAAACGTGCTTGCCGCATTAAATGACGACTATCCGGGTCTGAGCTTTGATACCATATACAGAAATCTTTCGTTATATGAAGAACTCGGCATTTTGGAAACGACGGAGCTTTCCGGAGAAAAACTGTTCCGTTTTACATGCTCTTATACCCATCATCATCACCATTTTATCTGTTTAACCTGCGGGAAAACGAAGGAAATTGAGTCCTGTCCGATGGATAAGCTGCACGATGATTTGGAAGGGTATGAAATCAGCGGCCATAAGTTTGAAATTTACGGCACCTGTCCGGCGTGCCGATAAAAAACCTCCTGCTTATACAGGAGGTTTTTTTTCAGCTTTTCACATGCTGAAAGCTATGTTTGTTTTTATTAATCCAGGCGACGGCTTCAAGCCAATTCTGCACCCTGATAATATTGGAATCGATGGGGAGCTGATTATATGGGGAGTTAAAAAGGATAACCGGAATGCCTGCTTCTTTTGCGATCATTGTCGCATTGCCGTGGTGATCTTCGAAAAATAAATCAATGCCGTGTTTTTTGACGGCTTCCACTTTGTGATGGCCTCCGACAAGCTCAATGTGATCGTAATGAATGTCCCGGTTTGCAAACCAGTCCAGCGTAACATCTTCTAAGTGGCCGCGTCTTGCCGTAATGTAGATCAGACGGTGCTCTTCTTTCAGTCCGTCCAGTGCCTGCTTGGCAAATTCCGCGAGCTTCGCTTCTTTATATATGGCTGCTTCATGAACGTTCATCCATTCCCAAAATTCCTCGTCTGTAATGTTCAAAAGCTTCGTCAGATCATAATCAGTCATATCATCCAAGGTAATGGAAAGATGAAATGAGCGGTTTAAATAAGGGACAAATGTATCCTGTGCCGTAACTGTGCCGTCAATATCTATACCTAACCGTAACATGTCCACACTCCTATAAATTCATCCCTTCAAGTGTAACATAAACAATTAACAATACCAGAAAAGTTTAGCAAACATGAATCCGTAAAAAACGCGGAAACTAAAAAAGCTCCTTTCATAAAAGAAAAAGGGGGAATTGAAGGTGGCATACGATTACGAAAATCGAAAAGGCAACGACTACTATGTGGATCATGGATCGGAAGGAACCGATATCACACGTGATGTTTATTCAGAAGAAACAGCGGCTGAAATTTCAGAGCCATATCGTGCTTCTGACCGGGCAGCAGACCGTGATGATAACCGGGACGGAGTAAGTGAAGGCCGGGGGATAGGGTATGCAGCATTGGCTATTTCTATCATTTCCCTGTTTGTGCTCCCTGTTTTATTAGGGGCATGCGGCATTATCGTCGGCTATATCGCCAGAAGAAGAGGAGCAGGCGCTTTAGGCGGATGGGCGATGGGAATCGGTATTGTTTCCCTTGTGCTTGGCATCTTCATTACACCGTTTTTTTAACACAACGCAAAAAAAAGCTTGGCGGAATATCCGTCAAGCTTTTTGTGTTTCTTGTTCTGCTTTTGCTTTTTCCGCTTCAAGCTTTGCGTAGTGTTCTTCTGCCAGCTTGTCGATTTCTTTTTTCAGCTCATCGACCATGGTTTCTTCAGGGACTTTGCGGACGATTTGGCCTTTGCGGAAAAGAAGTCCTTCGCCGCGCGCGCCGGCAATCCCGATATCGGCTTCTCTTGCTTCACCCGGTCCGTTAACGGCGCATCCGAGAACGGCTACTTTAATCGGCGCTTTGACTTTAGAAATATATTCTTCCACTTCATTTGCGATGCTGATAAGATCAATTTCGATCCGTCCGCATGTCGGGCATGAAATAAGCGTAGCCGCGTTTGAAGCAAGACCGAATGATTTCAGCAGTTCTCTGGCTACTTTTACTTCTTCAACCGGGTCGGCGCTCAGAGAGATCCGGAGCGTGTTTCCAATTCCTTTGCTTAAAATCGCTCCGAGTCCGGCCGCGCTTTTTACCGTTCCGGCAAACAGCGTGCCCGATTCTGTAATTCCGAGGTGGAGCGGATAATCAAATGCTTTTGACGCTTTTTCGTATGCTTCTATGGCTAGATTGACGTCAGACGCTTTCATGCTGACGATGATGTCATGAAAGTCAAGATCTTCCAAGATTTTGATATGATGAAGCGCACTCTCAACCATTCCGTCAGCAGTCGGATAGCCGTATTTTTCTAAAATGCGTTTTTCCAAAGAACCCGCGTTTACGCCGATCCGGATCGGAATTCCTTTTTCTTTCGCCGCTTTTACGACGGCTTCCACTTTTTCGCGGCGGCCGATGTTACCCGGGTTGATTCTGATTTTGTCGGCGCCGCCCTCAATTGCTTTTAATGCAAGCTTGTAGTCAAAATGAATATCGACAACGAGAGGGATGGAAATTTGTTTTTTGATGTCGGCAATCGCGTTAGCGGCGCGTTCGTCCGGACATGCCACCCGGACAATTTGGCAGCCGGCTTCGGCTAAACGGTTGATTTCCGCAACTGTTGCTTCTACGTCGTGTGTTTTGGTCGTCGTCATACTCTGAATGACGACTTCGTTATTTCCGCCTATTGTTAAAGGTCCCACTTTGACGGGACGCGTTTTTGTACGATGTGTGATTTCACTCACTTGTCAATCGCTCCTTAATTGTAGTTACCGCTTTTGCAGGCTGAGCCTTTTACATGTCAGGCAACTTCTATTTACATGTTATATTGTAACAGTGTATTTGCCGAACTGACAAGAAATTAACGTTTAATTGCGGTAGACGGGGAATTTATAAGCGGTGCCTGCCTGAATGGCGTTTGCTTTTACATTCGGATTCAGCGCTTCAAAATCTTGTGCAATATCATCTGGCGCTTTATGTGCGCCGACTATCGACATCACCGTATCGCCTTTTTTGACCGTAACCGTTCTGTATGAAGCTTCCTGTTGGGCTGGCTGCGCCGCCGCTGCGTATGCCGGAAGGTCTTGAGAAGGGATCGTGCCGATTTTAAGATCGTAAAAGATAATGAATATCACAAATAAACTGCCGAATACAAAAGTAAGCCGCTTCATTCCAACCGCCTCCCGCATACATTTTTACTTCATTGTATGCTTGTCCCATTTTGTTCATGACAAAAAAGAAGACCGCCGGGGGCAGTCTTTGTTACACAGCTGTTTTTCTTGGCGGTATCTCTTTTAAGACGAGGAAAAGGATGATAAAGTTTACAAACCAATTCACTAAAAATTCACTCGGCACCGTAATGACAAGCGCGCGCATGATCGTAAAGAATATGGTCGAAAGTGTAATGGAATAAGCCGAAAGCTTCCAGAGCTGCTGGTAATTCAATGTCTTTCTTTGCGCATTTTTCAATATCAGGCCGATGACGGCGAGAAATGATACTTCAATGAATTTTCCGGCCGCTGTCATGATGAACAGCAAAACGGACAGGACGGTGACGATCATTGTTTTATTTTGGTTTAATGCTGATATGATTTCTTTTTTTGTGATATCAGCAGGCATCAGCGAATAATTCATTTCTGTCGCCTGTCCGTCTACAGCAAGCACCATTTTATTTTTCAAAATGCCGATCGCATTTTGTTTCGCCGCTATTTGTTTAGCGCCGTAAGCATCCGTCGGATCAAACACGATGACGAACCCGTTCGCTTCCGTTTCCTTAGAGGCGGACGCTTTCGTCTGCAATTCTCCGTTTGAAATGCTGAAATCAGGGAAATCTTTCTTTAACACGGTTTTGAAACCGTTCATTGAGTTTACGGTGCCGGAGCAAAGGTAATAAGCGCTTGGCAGCGTAAAAAGGACAGACAGCAAAAATACATAAAGGATCGCTTTTCCTATCCCCTGAAACCGTGTTTTTGCAATATCTGCCGGAGAGTATGTACTTTTCAATAAAGCCGTAAATATGTTCAACATCTTCACTTCCTAGCCTAAACTGGTATATGTTGCTTATTGTATCGTTCACAGGGGATGAACACAAGTGAGAGTATTTAAAGCGGTGATAAGGAATCATACATAATAAGATAAAGCGGGAAGCGGTGATCGCCCGCAAAACAAAGGAGGGTGTTTTTGTCATGAGTGTTTTGTATTGGCTGATGATCATTGCGGTCTTCGTCATTGCTTTTATCGGGCTTGTATATCCGGTGATTCCAAGCGTTATTTTTATTGTGGCCGGTTTTCTTCTCTACGGATTTTTGTTTTCCTTCAGTCCTTATTCTTACCTGTTTTGGCTCATTGAGGCGGTATTTGCGGCCGTTTTATTCGCCGCTGACTATGTGTCAAATTTACTTGGCGTTAAAAGGTACGGAGGAAGCAGGGCGGCAATCTGGGGAAGCACGATCGGATTATTGATCGGGCCCTTCGTTATTCCCGTGGCAGGCATTATATTAGGCCCGTTTATCGGTGCTCTCTGCGCTGAGGTGTTTGTTCATCAAAAGGATATCAAGTCCGCGGCAAAAGTGGGGCTCGGCTCGTTAATCGGCTTTTTAACAAGCGTGGCGGCAAAAGGCGTCATTCAGCTCTTTATGATCGGATATTTCTTATGGACGGTGCTTTAGAAAGGTTTAATTTCGGCCGTGAACGGATAAAGTGTAATATGTCTGCTGGAATCGCCGGATTGTGAGCTTTTTCATTGATTACCACGCTTTCTTTTGTTACATTGAGATTAGAAAAGTTCGCGTTAAGCGGCATTTCAGTACATATATTTAAAGGAGGAAAAAATTATGGCTTACAAACTTCCAGAATTGCCTTACGCTTATGATGCTTTAGAACCGCATATCGATAAGGAAACGATGACGATTCACCATACGAAGCACCATAACACATACGTGACAAACCTCAACAAAGCGATTGAAGGATCAGCGCTTGCAGAGAAATCTGTAGATGAGCTTGTTGCTGATTTGAACGCAGTGCCGGAGGACATCCGCACGGCAGTCCGCAACAATGGCGGCGGACATGCAAACCACTCTTTATTCTGGACTCTTTTATCTCCGAATGGCGGAGGCGAACCGACTGGTGAGCTTGCTGAAGAGATCAAAAGCACGTTCGGAAGCTTCGATCAATTTAAAGAAAAATTCGCCGCAGCAGCTGCAGGCCGTTTCGGTTCAGGCTGGGCTTGGCTCGTTGTAAACAACGGCAAACTTGAAATTACAAGCACGCCAAACCAAGATTCACCGCTTTCAGAGGGTAAAACACCTGTTCTCGGTCTTGATGTTTGGGAGCACGCGTACTACCTGAACTACCAAAACCGCCGTCCTGATTACATTTCAGCTTTCTGGAATGTTGTGAACTGGGATGAAGTTGCCCGTCTTTACAGCGAAGCAAAATAATTGAGTTGAATGATCACAAGGTCTCCCGCGGGAGACCTTGTTTTTTTATTGACTTTGATTCCTCTTACATATCTCAGTTTGAGTGAGACAAACTAATGTGTAGTAAAGGGGAGTCAATGATGAGCAAAATAAAAAAAATTATCGGCGACATCGAAATAAATAAAGGGCTGCTGCTGTTATTGACGATTGGCGGCCTTTACTCATTGGGCATCGCGCTGTCAAATACATTTGTCAACGTGTATTTGTGGAAGCAGTCGGGAAAATTTATTGATTTGGCCATATACAATTTGTCGGTCGTGACGATGCAGCCGGTTACCTTTCTGCTGGCGGGCCGGCTGGCTAAAAAAATTGACAGAGTGTTTATTCTAAGGTTCGGCGTTATCTTTTTGGCCGCTTTTTATTTAAGTGTGCTGCTTGCCGGAGAAACTGCGGCTTCCCGTCTCGTTTTGATAGGGGCCGTGCTCGGAGTGGGATACGGCTTTTACTGGCTGGCTTTTAATGTGCTGACTTTCGAAATCACGGAACCGGAAACGAGAGATTTTTTTAACGGGTTTTTAGGCATTTTATCTTCATCGGCGGGCATGATCGGTCCGATTGTGGCCGGATATGTCATTTCAAGACTTGAAAACAATACGGGTTATACAATCATTTTCAGCCTGTCGCTCGGCTTATTTGCCCTTGCCGTGGTCATGAGCTTTTTTCTGAAGCGGAGGGAGTCGAAAGGCCGGTTTATGCTGAAAAAAGTTTTTGATGAGCGCCACACGAATCTGAATTGGCGCCGGATTACCAACGCGCACTTTTTTCAAGGCTTGAGAGAAGGGATTTTTGTTTTTTTAATCAGCGTATTTGTATTCATTGCGACAAACAGTGAGCTGGCGCTCGGAACATTCGGTCTCGTCAATTCCGCGGTTTCTTTTTTCGCCTATTATTTTGCATCAAGGCTCATCAAAAAAAGAGCGCGGAAAAAGGCGATTCTTATCGGCGGATTGATCTTGTACGGCGCTCTGTTTCTCATTATTTTTAAAATGAGCTTCACGACGCTCCTTTTGTACGGAGTGTTTATTGCGATCGGCTATCCAGTTCTGCTCGTGCCGTATGTCTCGCTTACATATGATGTGATAGGCCGGGCGCGGCTTGCCAGAAAAGCCAGAATTGAATACATTGTGCTCAGGGAGTTATTTTTAAATGCGGGCCGGATCGTTTCCATCCTTTGTTTCCTTGTAATCGTTACATTGTTCAAGGAAAAAGTGGGGATACCGGCGGCGCTCGTGCTGCTCGGAGCCGGGCATCCGCTGATTTATTACTTTATAAAAGACATCAAACTGGATACGGAAACTTCTGATGAAACAGTAGAAGAAGACCGACAAAAACAGGCGGCGGAACCGAATTTTATAAAAGGAGAAAGATAAAAGGGTTATCTGTAGAAAAATATCGAAAAAACCTTTAGAATGAAAAATGGCACCTGAACAGAAGGTGTCATTTCTTTCTGTAAATAAGAAAAGGTGATGTCATGAGGAGAAATAAAAAGAAAATAGCTGTAAACAAAGAAAAGAAAAAATCACTGCCGATCCGGCTTAATTTTTTGTTTTTGGTTGCGTTTCTTATTTTCACTTGGATTATCGTCGAGCTTGGCATCAAGCAGATCGTTCAGGGTGATGATTATAAAAACGCCGCTAATAAGCAAGAGGAGTCTGATGTCAGCACGGCGGTTCCGAGAGGGAAAATATACGACCGGAACCTAAATCCCATCGTAACGAATAAAGCATTAAATGCGATTACATATACACGTTCAGCCTCAACCACCCAGGCGCAGCGTTTAAAAATCGCAAAAAAACTGTCGGGTATGATTAAGGTAAGCACCAAAAAGGTGACTGAGCGGGATAAAAAAGACTATTGGATGTTAACGAGGCCTGATGAAGCGAAAAAACTGATTACGGCCGAAGAAAACCAAAAAGCTGAAGACAAAAAACTGTCTGACGATGATTTATATCAGCTTCAGCTGAAACGCATCACAGACAAACAGCTGAATGAGCTCACTTCAAAAGACATGCAGATCCTTGCGATCAAAAGGCAGATGGATTCAGGATACTCCCTGACGCCTCAATACATCAAAAATGAAGGCGTGTCGGCAAAAGAAATGGCCGTCGTCAGCGAACATTTAGATGAACTGCCGGGGGTTGACGTGACGTCTGACTGGGAACGGTCTTATCCTTATAAAAGCCTGATCCGGACATTGCTCGGCAGTGTATCCAGTTCGAACGAAGGTCTTCCGTCCAACCTGCTGGATCACTATCTGTCACTCGGCTACAGCCGGAATGACAGGGTCGGAAAAAGCTATTTAGAATATCAATATGAAAGCCTGCTGCAGGGTCAAAAAGAGAAAGTGCAGAACTTAACCGACTCATCCGGAAATGTCACGGGCAGCAAAGTGATTTCAAAAGGGCAGGCCGGCAAAGACCTTGTGTTATCCATTGATATGGACCTGCAGAAATCCGTTGAAAAAATCATTGAGAAAAATTTAAGATCGGCAAAAGCGAGACCGAGCACGAAGCTTCTTGATCGGGCCTTCGTCGTCATGATGAACCCGAAAAACGGAGAAGTGCTGACGATGGCCGGCAAACAGATTACGAATGATCATGGAAAGTACAAAATTAATGATTATGCCCTCGGCGCAATGACTTCCTCCTACGCAATGGGATCGGCGGTCAAAGGAGCGACGGTGTTGACCGGACTGCAGACGGGCGCGATTAATTTGAACACCGTTTTTCAGGATGAACCTATGTATTTCAAGGGAAGTAAAAACCCGAAAAAATCATGGACGAATTTAGGTCCCGTAGATATCCAAAAAGCGCTTCAGGAATCATCAAACGTGTTCATGTTCAAAACGGCGATTGCCGTCGGTAAAGGGGAGTACAAAAAAGGCCAGTCCCTGCCGCTTGATATGAAGGCATTCGATACTTTCAGATACTACTTCAATCAGTTCGGACTCGGAGTTAAGACGGGGATTGATCTTCCGAATGAAGCGACCGGGTACCAAGGGTCACAGCGAATTTCCGGTCTTCTGTTAGACTTTGCCATCGGACAGTATGATACGTTTACACCGCTGCAAATGGCGCAGTATGTATCTACAATCGCCAATGGAGGCTATCGTTTGAAACCTCAGCTTGTAAAAGAGGTCAGGCAGCCTGATTCGAAAAAAGGAATCGGAGCCGTTGTAGAGTCTGTTCAGCCCCAAGTACTGAATAAGATTGATATGAATAATGCAGACATTAAAGAAGTGCAGGCAGGTTTCAGACGCGTCATGACAAAAGGGACAGCCGCAACTGATTTTGCGACTGCGACATACAGTCCTGCCGGTAAAACGGGTACCGCGCAATCTTTCTATGACGGTCCTGACAAATCAGAGACGGGTGAAGCAACATATAACACGACTCTTGTCGCGTATGCACCTGCTGATAATCCGGAAGTGGCTATTTCTGTAGTCGTTCCTTGGGCCTATATTAATTACAGCGATCGATATTCGATTACGGATGATATAGGAAGAGCAGCTCTGGACAAATACTTTGAGCTGAAAAAGAAACAAGAAGATAATAATACGAAGCAGAAAAACGAAGATAAAATTCAGGAAGACGCTGAAAACGGCAATACAAACAACTAACAGAAAAACGCTCACAATCTGTGAGCGTTTTTTTTTATACAAAAAAACATCCGGATTTACAAAACCTTAACACTTGATTTATACGCATTTTACAAGAACCCTTTACTCTATACGTGTAGGACAAATTACACATTAAATGCAGGGGGAATTCAGGAAATGAAAAAAAACAAATGGATGCTTATGCTTCTGATGGCTGCTGTTATGATTGTTGCTGCAGCATGCGGAAATGCAAAGGAAAGCGGCAAGACAGACAGTCAATCTGCAAGTGAGGATAAAAAAGCATCAGGTTCTTTAACCATTTCTGGTTCATCAGCCATGCAGCCGTTAGTACTGGCAGCGGCGGAAAAGTTTATGGAAAAACATCCGGATGCTGATGTGCAGGTGCAAGCGGGGGGTTCAGGAACAGGTCTTTCGCAAGTGTCTGAAGGGGCAGTGCAAATCGGCAACTCAGATGTCTTTGCTGAAGAAAAAGAAGGCATTGATGCGAAAGCCCTAAAAGACCACCGAGTAGCGGTAGTGGCGATGGCGGCTGCGGTCAACCCCGGTGCGGGCGTAAAGGATATAACCAAAAAACAGCTGACAGACGTCTTTACAGGAAAAATTAAAAACTGGAAAGAGCTTGGCGGTAAAGATCAAAAAATTACACTCGTGAACCGTCCTGATTCATCAGGAACACGCGCTACGTTCGTCAAATACGCGCTTGACGGAGCAGATCCTGCTGAGGGCATTACAGAGGATTCCTCCAATACAGTTAAAAAAATCATTGCTGAAACGCCGGGAGCAATCGGTTATCTGGCATTCTCTTATATAAACGATGACAAAGTAACGCCTTTATCGATCGGAGGCATCAAACCGGAAGAGAAAAACGTCGTCACAGGCGAGTATCCGATTTGGGCTTACGAGCACTCTTATACGAAAGGAGAAGCGTCAGGCCTTACAAAAACGTTTCTTGACTATATGAACAGCGATGAAGTACAGAAAAGTATCGTAAAAGATCAAGGCTACATTCCGATCTCTGATATGAAAGTCACACGTGACGCAAACGGCAAGCAAAGCTGAGGGGAGGGCGGGCTCCCCGCCTCTTCTTCTTTATAGGAGTGTAAACAAATGATAAATCACAGAGAAAAAGAGTCTGTAAGCGAACGCTTAATAAGCTCAAAACAAAACAGGCAATTGGATGAAGTCCGCGGAAGGGTGATTGTGTCTGTGTGTGCCGCGATTATCATTGCGGCATCAGCGGCGATCACAATTTTTCTCGGCATAAAGGGGCTGCAATCTTTTTTTGTAAATGGTGTAAGCCCGATTGAGTTCTTAACAAGTCTGAATTGGAATCCAACCCAGGCAAAACCTGAGTTCGGCGCGCTGCCTTTTATTTTCGGATCATTTGCGGTCACCGTTCTGTCCGCTCTGATCGCAGCGCCCCTCGGTATTGCGGGTGCCGTGTTTATGACGGAAATTGCGCCGACTTGGGGAAAAAAGGTGCTGCAGCCGGTAATTGAGCTGCTTGTCGGCATTCCGTCCGTCGTTTATGGATTCATAGGTCTTACAGTATTGGTTCCGTTTATCGGCTCTTTTAAATCAAGCGGAACGGGTCACAGCCTTCTGGCGGGGACGATCGTGCTCTCGGTAATGATTCTGCCGACTGTTACATCGATTTCCGCTGATGCGCTTGCGTCACTTCCGAAACACCTTCGCGACGGTTCATATGCGCTTGGTGCGACGAGGTGGCAGACAATCAGAAAGGTGCTTATCCCGGCGGCGTTTCCGACATTGCTGACCGCTGTCGTGCTCGGGATGGCAAGAGCGTTCGGAGAAGCACTCGCCGTACAGATGGTTATCGGAAATACAAAGCTTCTGCCGGAAAGCCTGCTTGATACGGCGGGAACATTAACGACGATTATTACGTTAAACATGGGCCATACCACATACGGCAGTATTGAAAATAATACGTTATGGTCTATGGGGCTCGTTCTTCTCATCATGTCGTTTCTGTTTATATTGCTCATACGCTACTTGTCATCTAGGAGGAAAGTGTAATGAACCGGAAAATAACGGATAAATTGGCCACCGGTGTATTCGGGTTATGCGCCGCTATAATCGCGGCGATTTTGGCAGGATTGTTTTTGTACATTCTTATTCACGGCGTCTCTGAAATCTCCTTGCATTTTCTTACGTCAAAATCGAGCGCCATTGCGTCAGGCGGCGGAATACGGGATCAGCTTTTTAACTCCTTTTACATTCTGTTTATCACCATGCTGATCACGATACCGCTTGGTGTGGGGGGCGGCGTCTTTATGGCTGAATATGCGCCCCAAAATAAAATCACTGATTTTATCAGAACGTGTATTGAGGTGCTGTCTTCGCTTCCGTCCATTGTCATCGGGATGTTCGGCATGCTGATGTTTGTAAACCTGACCGGATGGGGCTACACGATTATCGGAGGCGCGCTCGCATTAACCGTCTTTAACCTTCCCGTTATGGTCCGGGTGACAGAAGGCGCGCTCACTGCAGTTCCTAAGGAGCTGAAAGAAGCTTCTCTCGCTTTAGGCGTATCGAGATGGCATACCGTCAAAACGGTGCTGATTCCGAGTGCGATTCCTTCGATTTTAACCGGAGCCATTCTCGCATCAGGAAGAGTATTCGGAGAAGCGGCCGCATTGTTATTTACAGCGGGACTGACAACGCCGCGGCTGAACTTTACGGATTTGAACCCGTTTTCTGAATCTTCTCCTTTCAACATTTTCAGGCCGGCTGAGACGCTGGCGGTTCATATATGGAGTGTCAATACGCAGGGAATCATCCCTGACGCCGAAGCGATTGCAAACGGCGGCTCGGCGGTGCTGGTGATTTCGGTGCTCTTGTTTAACCTTTGTGCAAGATGGCTCGGATCTGTCATTTATAAAAAGCTTACGGCAAATTAATCGGAAAGAGGCGAAAACATGATTGATCACATCATCAGGGAACATGCGGAACAGACAAAGCGTTCGCCGGAGTCTTCAATTTTGGAAGTGAAGCATTTATCAATTTATTACGGTGACAAACAAGCGGTTAAAGATGTAAACATGGATATTGAAAAACATGCGGTGACGGCTCTGATCGGTCCGTCCGGCTGCGGGAAATCAACATTTTTGAGACAGATTAACAGAATGAACGATGCCATTCCTTCGGCAAGAAGCGAGGGGGAGATCCTTTATGAAGGGCTGAATATTTTGGGAGAAGCGATTAATGTCGTGTCTCTCAGACGGGAGATCGGTATGGTGTTTCAAAAACCGAATCCGTTCCCGAAATCCATTTACAATAACATCACACATGCGCTGAAGTATGCGGGTGAACGCAGGAAAGCCGTTTTGGATGATGCGGTCGAGGAAAGCTTAACGAAGGCTGCTCTTTGGGATGAAGTCAAAGACCGGCTTCATTCATCGGCTCTTTCGTTATCAGGCGGCCAGCAGCAGCGCCTTTGCATCGCCCGTACGCTTGCGATGAAACCTGCCGTACTTCTTTTAGATGAACCGGCTTCAGCTCTGGACCCTATTTCAAACGCCAGAATCGAGACGCTTTTGACAGAACTGAAAAAAGATTATTCGATTATTATCGTTACGCATAACATGCAGCAGGCGCTGAGGGTGTCTGACCGAACGGCTTTCTTTTTAAACGGGGAAGTGGTGGAATACGGGCAGACAGAACAAATTTTTACGAGTCCTAAAGCGCAAAAGACAGATGACTACATTAACGGAAAGTTCGGATAGGGGGAAGGACTGTGAGCCTTGTGAAGGAAGCGGTGCACACACAGAATTTATTTGATATTTACGGCATGAACGTATGGTACGGAGCCCATCAGGCTTTAAAAGACATTACGATCGGTTTTGAGGAGCGGAAGGTAACTGCGATCATCGGTCCGTCCGGCTGCGGGAAATCCACTTTTATTAAAACATTAAACTTAATGCTGCAAATGGCTCCGAATGTCAAAGTGACAGGCGACATGATCTATAATGGGCGCAATCTGCTGAAAGAAAAGACGGATGCGGCAGAATTAAGAAAACAAATCGGTATGGTGTTTCAAAAAGGCAATCCGTTTCCGCAGTCAATATTTGAGAATGTCGTGTACGGTCCGAGAATTCACGGCGAAAAAAATAAAAAGAAACTGCTTGAAATCGCCGAGGAATCTTTAAAGGCAGCTGCGCTCTGGGATGAAGTGAAAGATCGCCTTCACCAGCAGGCGCTTTCACTGTCAGGCGGTCAGCAGCAGCGGCTGTGCATCGCAAGGGCGCTCGCCACCAAACCGGACGTCCTTCTGATGGATGAACCGACGTCCGCTCTCGACCCTGTATCCACACGGAAAATAGAAGAGCTGATTTTGACATTGAAAGAAAAGTATACAATCGTCATTGTGACGCACAACATGCAGCAGGCTGCGAGGGTCTCTGATCAAACCGCGTTTTTCTATATGGGCGAACTGGTAGAGTGGGGGGATACGGACAAAATATTTTCTCAGCCGGATCATCAAAAAACACATGATTATATCACCGGAAAATTCGGATGAAAAAAACGGGCCCGGCCATTGATCGGGTCCGTTTTATATTGCTTATTAAAAAAGCCTGCCGGCCGTATCCATCTGAATGGACGATGCCTGCAAGCTTTTTTAGCGGGTTAATGTTTTGACGATTTTTTTAAAGCTCATATCTGAGTCGACTTTGAAATGGCCGGCGCGGATTTCTTTATGGTAGCCTGCGTCAATGACGTAATCATTAAAGTCCTTCGCTGAAGGAATAATCCCTTCTTTTTCAAGAATGGATGACACATCAGCAGTGCTCATTCCGTTTTTAATCGTCAGTTTGTATGTTACTTTTTTCTTTTTGTCGTCTGTGTTTTGGTCGTTGTTTAACGCTTTTTCTTTAGAATCAAGAAGTTTTTGATAGTCATCCCGGTTGACGGAGACTTTTTGCTGATCGTCGAGGTAGCTGTTTACTTCTTTTTCTGTCAATGCTGTTTTTTCGGTTTTAACGGCGGCTGCCTGGTCATGGTCAGTCAAATAGAAGACAGCGGCGAGAACGGCCGTCGCTAAAATCATGCCTGCTGCAAAAGCCTGAATGCCCCGTTTTGTCATACGAGCACCTTCTCATTATCTTTAATAATGGTATTGACGTCCTCGACAGACACGTGCTCCGCTTTTGCGATGGCTTCCGCAGACATTCCGTTGTTATATTTTGAAATGATTTGTTTGGCGATTTTTTGGTTAATGCCGCTGCTTTTGGCTTTGCGGATCACGAGGTTGGTTTCCAGCAATTCTTCTTCAAGCACCGTCATTTTCTTTTTCAACTTGTAAATTTCCTGCATGGCGGAAAGCTGAAGCGTTTCAAGCTCCTGTTCCACGTCTTTCATCGGATCTCTTTGAGAATATGAGAATGCAATAAGCGCTATACTGACGATAAACAACGCAATAATAGCAATTTCCACGTTTCATCACCTTCTATTATTAATTTGCCCTTCTTTTTTATACCATAAAACGCCGCCATTCTAAAGGAAATAGAGAAAAAAACGGAATTTTGTCGGGAAATCTTTTTTATTCGGGGAGCAAACGGTTATTTCTCTATAGATTTCGTATCAGAAAGTCCTTTTTTGTCCTGTTTCGTCATATTTTCCCTTCATCTGACGCAGGCTCATTCAGAGGATCAGAAGCGTAAACTGATGTTTTCTGCACTTAAACAACATTTCATGTAAATCACTCTAGCATTCCGTCCATTATAGTGGTATTATATATAAGTCTGAATAAGTAAATGATATTTAGTTTGGAGGGAAAATAATGCGCGTTAATATTACTTTGGCTTGCACTGAATGTGGTGAGCGTAACTATATTTCTAAAAAGAACAAACGCAACAATCCGGACCGCGTTGAATTTAAAAAATATTGCCCACGTGATAAAAAATCTACGTTACACCGTGAAACAAAATAAGCTGTTTAAAACAGCGGAAAAAGCTGGAGCTTTCAATAAAGTTCTGGCTTTTTTGTCTTTCAGGGAGGTTTGAGAAACGTGAAAGCACAAATCAGAACCGATATAAAAGCAAAGCTTTCTGACATGACAGAAAGTGAATGGGAGAAAAAATGCCGCAGCATGCGTGAAACGCTGTTTTCTTTAAAAGAATGGAAACAGGCCCGCGTGATCGCCGTTACCATCTCGACACGCCTGGAAATTCCGACACGGCCGATTATTGAACAGGCCTGGAAAGAGAAAAAACAAGTCTGTATCCCAAAATGCTTTCCGCAGACGGGAGCGATGGAGTTCCGTACATTTTCTGCGTATGATCAGCTGGAAACCGTATATGCGGGCCTCAGTGAACCGATCGAGAGCCTGACGGAAAAAGCCGCCCAAAAAGACATTGACCTTGTGATTGTGCCCGGCGTGGCTTTTGACCGGGAAGGCTTCAGAATCGGATACGGCGGAGGATATTATGATCGGTACCTCTCCGGTTATAAAGGCCGTACCGTGTCGCTTCTCTTTGACTGCCAGCTGACAGACCGCATTCCCCGCATGCCCCACGATATTCCGGTCGATATGATCGTGACTGAATCTGAAACCATCGCTTAATCGCATAAAAAACTTCTTGCACCGGAATAATTCTCGCTGTTTGACAAACGATAGGGGCAGGAGGGATAAGATGAAAAAATTGTTGATCTACTCATTATGCGCCGTATCTGTTTTAGCCGTTTACCAAAACCGCTACCGTCTGATGAACAGCGTGCTCAGCCAGCCGGGGATCAGACGGTCATTCATTCATTTCTTTTTAAAAATACCGTTTATCAGAAACAAATTCATTCAGCAGGCATTTTAAACAAATCCCGTTTTTCAGCGGGATTTTTTGCATAAGAAAACCTGCCGGTAAAAAACGGCAGGTTTTCTCGTATTGTCAGCTTTTTTTCAGGAAACCGAGCAGAATTGAGATCATAGGAGAAATGTACAGGAAAAAGGTAAACGGCAGGTAGTCGATGACGGAAACCCCTAATGCGCTTGCCATAAAAGCGCCGCTTACTCCCCAGGGAATCAGCGGGTTGATCAATGTTCCGCCGTCCTCAAGCGACCGCGCAAGGTGAATCCGCTTAATGCTGAGCTTGTCATATAAAGGTTTATAAGATTGACCCGGAATTAAGATCGACAAATACTGCTCACCTGTCGCAAGGTTTACGCCTATACTTGAGAAGACGGTCGCCATGACAAGACGTCCTTTCGTATGCACGCCTTTTATCAATCCTTGAAGCAGCGCCGCGATCAGGCCCGTTTTTTCCATCAGGCCGCCGAGCGCAAAGGCGATCATGATCAGAGAGACTGATCCCATCATCGATTGGAGCCCGCCCCTGTTGATAATGCTGGCCACAGCCTGGTCGCCGGTTTTAAACGCCGTCCCGCTTTGCAGGGCGGATATAAATCCTTGAATGCTGCTGTCAGGAATAAAAACAGCAGTCAGAAGCCCTGCGGAAATAATACCGGCGGTAAGCACCGGAATCACGGAAACCCGTCTCACAGCTAAAATGATCACCAACAGAGGTGAAAGAAGCGACCAAGGCGTAACGTGAACGGCCTCTTTTATTCCGGAAATGACCGCCTCAATATTTTGCGTTGAAGCGGCATTTATTGAAACCGATGAACCGAGAATATAAAAAAGAACAATCGTGATCAGCAGTGCCGGAACGGTAGTGCCCATCATATGGCGAATATGCTTAAAAATCGGAATTTCGCCGATTCCGGCGGCAAAATTCGTCGTGTCGGACATCGGTGACATTTTATCACCGAAACAAGCCCCGCAAATGACTGCTCCCGCCGTCCATTCGAGCGGAACTCCCGCCGCGCTTGCTACCCCTAACAGCGCGACGCCGATTGTACTGACAGTTGTCAGACTTGAGCCGACAAGCGTGCTGATAATCATGCAGGAAAATAATGCGGTCAAAAGCAGCTGACTCGGCTGTATAATTGACAAAGCGTAAACGGTGACGGTGGGAATGGCGCCGCTGTACATCCAGGCGCCGATCAGTACACCGATCAAAGCCAGCACGATAATCGGCTGCACACCGTTTTTCAATCCGCTGACAATTCCTTTTTCAAGACTGTCCCACGAGAAACCGAGCCACAAACCTGCCAGAGACAGAATAATGACGCAAAAGAATAGCGGCATATGCGGCTCTGTATGAAAGAAAAACAGGCAGGAAATAATGACTGCTAACATCAAGACAAATAAACTGATGGCTGAGATGAACGTCAGCCTTTTTTCTTGTTTCAAAACAACACCCCATCAAACTTTAATCCTTTTGTGCTTTTGGGCACGAAAGTATTGTAACAGAAAAACGCATAAATGAGTGTTTTTTTACAATTTTGAATATACAATTTATGAAAATAATACAAGGATATTTTCTCCAATCGTTTTTTGCTTGACGCCCGGATCAGTGATGAAATACGCTTATACTAAGAAGAATAGAAATGGTGAAGAAGATGAATTCATTTTATGACGTGCAGCAGCTGTTTAAGTCATTCGGACATATCGTTTATTTCGGTGACAGACAAGCCGAAATTGACTTTATGAAAGATGAATTAAAGGAAATGTACTTGTCAAACGTGATTGAAAGAGAATTATGGCAAAAAGCCGCCGGAGTTCTTCAGAGAGAATCGGAGCGGATCAAAGGCAGATAACAAAGCAGGATTTTAATAAGAAAAGGAGATTATTATGGAAGATACATGGTTTGCGGGGATTGATCTTGGCGGAACAACCATCAAGCTGGCCTTTATCAACATGTACGGTGAAATTCAGCATAAATGGGAAGTTCCGACCGATAAATCAGGAAACACAATTACGGTCACGATCGCCAAAGCGCTTGACCAGAAGCTGGAAGAACTGAACAAGCCGAAACGGATCGTAAAATGGATCGGAATGGGAGCGCCCGGACCCGTGGAAATGGCGACGGGAATGGTCTATGAGACGACAAATATGGGGTGGAAAAACTATCCGCTGAAAGACCATCTCGAGGCGGAAACGGGTATTCCGGCCGTCATTGAAAACGATGCCAATATCGCGGCGCTCGGAGAAATGTGGAAGGGTGCAGGTGACGGGGCCAAAGATGTCATTTTAGTGACGCTCGGAACCGGAGTCGGCGGAGGCATCATCGTCAACGGAGAAATCGTTCACGGTAAAAACGGGGCCGGCGGAGAAATCGGTCATATTTGCAGTATTCCGGAAGGAGGAGCTCCGTGCAACTGCGGAAAATCCGGCTGCATCGAAACGATTGCGTCCGCAACAGGCATCGTCCGCATCGCGAAAGAAAAGCTTGCGGCGGTTTCCGACTCTTCGCTCTTACAAGTGGATGATCTGACGGCACGTGACGTGTTCGAAGCGGCTAAACAGCAGGATAAGACAGCGCTTGAAGTCGTCGATTATGTCGCAAAACATTTAGGCCTCGTGCTCGGAAACCTGGCAAGCGCCATGAACCCGACGAAAATCGTGCTCGGCGGAGGGGTCTCTAAAGCGGGTGAAATCCTGCGGTCAAAAGTGGAAGAGACCTTCAAAATCACCGCGTTCCCGCGTTCTGCGGAAGCGGCCGATATTTCGATCGCGGCACTTGGAAATGACGCCGGAGTCATCGGCGGGGCGTGGATTGCCAAAAATGAATGGCTCAAACATCAAAACTGCTGAAGAAAGTCTGCCTGCCCATATCGCGGGCGGCTTTCTTTTTTTATCTCCCCTGTCATATAGTTTTTAAAAAAGGGGGATGAACATGGCGGGAATTCGTGTCAAACCTGAATTGAAACAGCATATGAAAGATATCGCAAAGGTGCTTTCAATTGATGTAAAACTGTTGAAAGCCGCTGATAAAACGGCGGAAAGCGATGAATTATTTTGTCCCGGCTTTGCCGTGTGCGGGCAGTCAGAGAGTCCGCCGCTTGAGACGCTGAGCGGGCTTTCGCGATACATCCGGCACTGTGAAAGGATTCTTTCCGATGATCAATGGGTGAAGGAAGAAAAGGTGTACGGCTCCCAATCGGTTTATGAAGAAATTGAGAAAATAACGGATGTCTTTCCGTTTGTCACGTGCCGTAAAATCGGCAGTTCCGTATTGGGAAAGCCGCTATATGAGCTGAAAATAGGTGCGGATACGGCTGAAAGAAAAGTCCATGTAAACGCCTCATTTCATGCCAATGAATGGATCACCACCTCGGTCGCGCTTAAATGGTGTAAAGAATATTGCGCGGCATTATGCGAAAATAAAACTGTTTTCGGGCACTCTGTGCTTGATATATTCAGCCGGACATCATTGTCATTCGTTCCGCTCGTAAATCCCGACGGTGTTGATCTCGTACTTTACGGATGTGAAGATTTATCAGAAAAAAATGAATTTCTTCATCAATTAAATGAGCACCGCCCGGATTTCCGCGAATGGAAGGCGAATATAAACGGTGTGGATTTAAATAAACATTTCCCATCTAATTGGGATATTGAACAGAGGCGCAAACCGAAAGCCCCTTCATACCGTGATTTTCCGGGGACGGCGCCGCTCACTGAACCGGAGGCGCAGGCGATGCACCGGCTGATAACGGAGCAGCCGCCTGACAGGCTGATCGCGCTTCATACGCAGGGAGAAGAGATTTATTGGGGATACGAAGGAGGTGAACCGGAGCAATCATCCCGGATGATTCGGGAGTTTGAAGCGATAAGCGGAAACCGCTATCAAGGCGTTAAAACCATTGACAGCCATGCCGGTTTTAGGGATTGGTTTATACAGCAGTATGGAAAAGAGGGCTATACCATTGAGCTCGGGAAGGGAAAAAACCCTTTGCCTTTTTATCAGTTTGCTGATATTTATCAAGCGACGGAAGGTATTTTGTGGAGATCGCTTGTTTTTTGAGACATCTGTGAAATTTCTCATTTGTTTACATAAACAAATATGGGACAATAGAAAAGAATGGAGGGAAGGCTGGTGAGATACTTGGTTTGTGTTCTGCTGTCCGCATTCGTTCTGTGTTTAGCGGCCTGTGAACCATCTCATCAGCAGCAAGACACAGGCGTTTCGGCAAAATCGGCAGAACAGAAAATCGTTCCGCTCAGTAAAAAGGAAGCGGAGAAAACGGAAGGATGGCTGGATAACAGAACAATTCTGTATACAGCACATCATCAGCTGATGAAATATGATCTTTTCAGCGGAAAATCCGAACGGCTCTATGAAACAAAGGGCCATATTGTCAATGTAAAGATCAGCCGGAAAAAACAGCTGATTCTTGTACAGGTGACAAGCAGCGGTCAGACTGAGCTTGTGCTTATGAACAAGCAGGGGAAAAGACTTTATCACAAAGCCTTTAACTCTTATGAGCTGGAGACGGCTTGGAATCCGTATGACCCGTATCAAATGATGATTACCGTTTTTACTGAAACATGGGACTTCACAGCCTATACTGCCGATATGAACAACGGCATTTTAAAAAAGAGTCCCGTTCAGGCCCCTTTTGTCCATTGGACCTCCACTGATGAATTCCAATATATCAAGCAAGGAAAAACGGAGGAAGAGGGTCCTTTATATTCTTATGACTTGCAGACAAAAAAAGAAAAAAGAGTGCTTCATCACGTCATCTGGGCCGATTCCCGCCCGGGCATGACGATTGCCGTCAGACAAACGGATCAATCGGACGGAGACGGCGAGTTCCTTTTCCAAAAGCCGGCATCCGTGACACACCGATTTCCTCTCCAAGAAAAGTATAAGAGCTTTGCGCCAATGGAATATGATTACGATCAGACACACAAGCGGTTTTACATATTTAAGCCTGAAGGCCGCTCTTACAATCTGATCAGCTTTGACTTAGGAGACGAACGGGAGCGGACGGTGCTCAAAAACACGGAAATGGAGCCGATTCAGATCTCTCCGAACGGGGAATACGCTTTATACGGCTTTACGTATGACCGTCTGATTTCACTGAAAACAGGCATGACAGAACCAATCATAACAAATGAAAAAGGAGTTTGAACCAAATGGCAATTGCAGATGTGACAATCATTCCGATCGGAACAAAAACACCGAGCGTCAGTGAGTATGTAGCGGATGTGCAAAACATTTTGGAGGGTTACAAAGCTGCCGGCAAAATCAAATTTCAGCTCACGCCGATGAACACGTTGATTGAAGGTGAGCTGAGCGACTTATTCGCAGTCATTCAGGACATTCACGAAGCCCCGTTCCAAAAAGGGCTGCACAGAGTGGCGACAAATATCCGCATTGATGACAGACGTGATAAAGAAACGACGCTGGAGAGCAAAATCAAAAGTGTCAGCAAACATTTGCAGCAATAAAAAATAAGCCTGTATCCATTGGATACAGGCTTTTAATGTGCAGTCGGATAGCCGCTGGTTACAACGGTCATTACGGTAAACCAGCCAAACACGCCCAGCGTGGCGGCGGCTAACAAAAATCCCAGGATATTTCTCTGTCTGACAGCCCGCAGGACTCCTAATACAGCTAATAATGCGACAAGGCCGAAGATTACAACAAGTAACATGATGCTCCTCCTTTGTCATTGGAACCTGAAAATCTTTCCATTTCATTTTAACCGTTTTCATTTTGTTTGTCGATAGCGTTTTCCCGGCCGCATTCATTGAATCTTCCGCAGAAAACCTTCATAATAAGGGCATATACATAAAGAGGTGATGAAAGTGAAATGGAGACGAATGCCGGCCGGTCCGATTCAGGCAAACGCGTATTTTCTCGTCAGTGAGGATCAGTCCTGTCTTATTTTTGATCCGGGCGGGGAAGCGGACAAAATCAACAATTACATAAAAGAAAACAATCTGAAGCCGCTGGCCATCTTACTGACGCACGCTCATTTTGACCATATCGGCGCGCTTGACGAAGTAAGAGACAGATGGGACGTTCCCGTATATCTTCACAAAAATGAAGAAAAGTGGCTGGAGGACTCTTCTTTAAACGGATCAGGCATATTGCGGGGCATCGCCGTAACGGCACGGCCCGCTGAACGGCTGATCGAAGGCGACGGCATTTTGGACATCGGGCCTTTCCATTTGGAGACATTGTTTACGCCGGGACATTCACCGGGAAGCGTTTCTTATTATGTGAAGGACGCGGATCTGGTGATTTCAGGTGATGTGCTCTTTCAGGGAGGCATCGGCCGCACTGATTTACACGGCGGAAGTCAGAACGTATTGCTTGATTCCATTCATCAAAAACTGCTCACGCTTCCCGGACATACACTTGTATTAAGCGGGCACGGGCCGGAAACGGATATCCAGACAGAGCAGGAGCGAAACCCGTTTATTAATGGTTTTTCACTGTAAATGAAAAAAGACAGACCTAATCGGTCTGTCTTTTTCTGTCAGTGGGTTCCGCCGCCCGGTGTCATAATAAAAATAGAGTAATATGTAAATCCGGCGAAAAATACGGTTAAGTAAGCTCCGAAAATATAAATATACATCCGCTCAGTCAAATTCAAATAAGAAAGAAATACGAAAAAGATCGTCTGTCCAAAAAACAAAAGAGAAGCGTCTTTCATGCCCCCTAAAAAAAACATGACTGCAAATATCCCCGTCCAAAATCCTAACACCCGGAACATGCGATTCATTCCTTATCCCCTCCCGAGAGTCTATCTGAAGTTTATTATAATAGATCGGCACTCGAAATGTAAACATTTTCATGATTATATTTATTGTGGAATTTATGTCTTTCCCTGTGTTTTATATCTTATGCCGCTCTCTGAAAAAGATCCGAAAAATTTTTTTGAAATATGTTTAATGAAAAAAAGTTCAGGGTACTTATGTTAACAAAGAGACGGATTATCCGAGGGAGGAATTTTTAAAAATGAAAGAACTTATTTTTTATTCATACCCGAGCTGCACATCATGCCGAAAAACGAAACATTGGTTAAAAGCCCACAATGTTGACTTTCAAGAGCGCCATCTATTCAGGGAGACACCGACAATTGATGAATTGAAGCAGATCTTATCATTAACGACCGAAGGAATTGATGAAATATTGGCGACGAGAAGCCAAACATTTAAAAACCTCAACCTGAACATTGAAGAAATGACTGTAAATGAAGTGCTGAAGCTTTTGACTGAGAAGCCGAAACTGCTGCGGCGTCCGATTCTGATCGATCGCAATAAGCTCGTTATCGGATACAATCCGGGAGAACTGATGAAGCTGACGAAGAAAAAAACGGTACATCAATCTGTATCATAAGAGAAAAACGAAGATCCGCTGATCAAAATTTATCAGCTAATCTTCGTTTTTTGCGGTTGCGGGACTGGGCTAGCTGGATTCGAACCAACGATCACGGAGTCAAAGTCCATTGCCTTACCGCTTGGCTATAGCCCATCGGATGTAATTACAGTATGTGCGTCCGGCGCCGATTTATACATACAAAGGAATTTGAATGGAGGAGACCCGTGAAACATTTGAACGAAACATTATCTCGAACCTTAATTGAAGAATCAGGTGAAATCACACGCCAGTGGCTGCTCATACCAAAATCGGGGCGGCCTTCAGACGATCAGAAAGCGGAAATGCAGCACCGTCTGTTAATTGAAATCGTTGCCGGCATTCTATCGGAAAAAGACGGCGGGGAAGAGGAGCTGACAAAATGGGCGCTTCAGTTCGCAAGGGACCGGGCCGTCCATGAAGTACCGGTCTATGAAAGCGTCACGAGCTTTAAAGAATTCCGGAGATTGGTCTGGAACCGCATACAGACATGCTGTGAAAAAATGTCTGAGAAGCCTGGGGCGAATGCGGTATTCCATTGGGGAGAGAAGCTGAACAAAGCAATTGACCATATGATTGAAGTATTTACAGAGGAATATTATAAAGTGACGGTTACACAATTAAACGCCCAAAAAGAAATGATTAACGAACTAAGCGCGCCGATTATGCCGATTGCCGACGGTATTGGAATTTTGCCGCTCGTCGGCGAAATTGACACCTACCGGGCAAAAATGATTTTGGAATCGGTGCTTGATCAATGTTCTTCACTCCGGCTTTCTTATTTATTTTTAGATATATCAGGTGTGCCGATTGTGGATACGATGGTCGCTTATCAGATTTTTAAAGTGATTGACAGCACAAAACTTCTTGGCATAGAAACGACAATCTCAGGCATCAGGCCGGAAATCGCGCAGACCGTCGTGAAGCTCGGCATTGATTTTTCTCAGGTGAAAACGGAGCAGAGTCTGGCGAAAGCGCTGGCAAAAAACGGATTTATCGTAAAAGAATCATTAAGATGATAAAAAGCTGAATGGCCGGGAGGGATTTCTCCCTCAGCTATTCAGCTTTGTCAGCTTCAATCGTAATGATATGATGGCTGTCGATTTCTTTTACCGTAAATGTGTAGCCTTCAAAATCAATGGTGCTCCCGGGCTTCGCGTCAATATGCTGAGTAAGAAACCAGCCCCCGAGTGTATCGACTTGATCAGCCGTAATCTCTGTTCCGAGTACATCATTGACGTCACTGATCAGCAATTTGGCGTTCAGGAGATAGCGGTTCTTCCCAAGCTTTTGAACGGAAGGTGTTTCGTCCGTATCAAATTCGTCGCGGATTTCGCCGACGATCTCTTCAATGATATCTTCCGCCGTTACTAATCCCGCGGTTCCGCCGTACTCATCAATGAGAATGGCCATATGGGCGTGTTCCCGCTGCATTTTAACGAATAATTGATAAATCGGAATCGTCTCAATCACGTGGATCGCCGGCTGGATGTAAGGGCTGAGTTCGTGTTTTGTAAACGCCGCTCCTTCTGACAGGAATCTGAATAAAACTTCTTTTATATTGATGATGCCGACTACATGATCTTTATCTCCTTTTACTACGGGATACCGGGTATATTTATTTGTTTTGATAATGTCCCGGAGCATATGTCCCGATCCGCTGTCTAACGGCAGGCTCACCATTTCATTCCGGGGCACCATAATTTCTTTGGCAGTGCGCTTATCAAATGTAAAAATGTTATTTACGTAATGCAGCTCGCTTTTTTTAATCATGCCGCTTCGATAGCTTTCGGCAAGGAGCACCCGCAATTCCTCTTCCGTATAAGCCATTTCATGTTCGGAAGCAGGCTTCAAGCCGAACATTGCTGTAATCAGGCGGGCGGAATGATTGAGCAGCCAGATGAACGGAAACATTAACTTATAAAACAAAATCATCGGTCTGGCAGACAAAAGTGTAATCCGCTCGGCTTTTTGGATAGCAAAACTTTTCGGGGCGAGTTCGCCGATGACGACATTCACATATGTAACCAGCAGAAAGGCGATGATCAATGACAGGACTTGGGCAACCGCTTCGTGAACTCCGGTCTTTAAAAATAACGGCTGAAGCATTGCTTTGACTGTCGGTTCACCCAGCCAGCCGATTCCCAAAGCGGTGACGGTGATACCCAATTGGCAGGCCGATAAATATTCATCAAGGTGTGTAATGACATGCTTGGCTGCTTTTGCTCCTTTTACATTTTCCTCAATGAGCTGATTAATGCGGGAGCGCCTTGCTTTAACGATTGAAAACTCTATGGCGACAAAACACGCCGTTAATAAAATAAATAGTACGATGGCAGATAGTTTGATGATATACAATGTAACGCCTTCCGCGAAGGAAGGCTTGCACCTCCCTTTTTTCGGAATAATACCACTGTAGAAGGCTGCTCAAACATCGAACCTGGTTTAGCCTGCTTCATTTACGGTAATAAAACAAGAAAGCGATACTGGAGGATGACAAGAGATGAAGGTACATTCGGGTGCGGACTGGCTGTGGTACCAGCTCGGTCCGCATGAAAAAACAGAAGCGAAAAAAATGATCCATCACAATCACTGGCCGCAATGCGAAAAGTGGTTTGAACATGAAAATCATATAAACTTTCTGCGCTCAGATACAAATGATCAGAATAATGAAGCGGTTTTCGGTTCTTTAATCTATCATCAAGGATTAGATGATGAAAAAAACCATACCGTATTTCACTTTTATATTACGAGAGACTTCTTTTTTACAATTAATTTTGATTTTTCGCTGCTGCGCGGTGTAAAAGAAAAGCATGCCACACAGCAGATTCAAACCTGTGAAAATCCGATTGAAGGCTTTTTCGTTTTACTGGGAGAGCTGATGAATTCCTATCTGATCGGACTGGATGAATTTGAAGTCAAGCAGCGGACGCTGAAATGGCAGATTCATGATGACAACAGCAAAGGAATCTTGGAAAATGTGCATAAACTGCGCCATGAGCTGTTCATTTGGAAAGGTCTTACACTGGGGGCTAAAAAAGTAGAAATGGCTTTAAAAGAAGCTTTTCTTCCGAAAAATGACAGGCAGAAAGATTACCTCAGAGCTCATCAAAAGATGGAAAGAGGAATTACATATATCAATGAGTTTGATCAGGAATTGAGCAATCTGCTGCACGCCGAGGAAGTCATTACCTCCCAAAGAGGAAATGAAATTGTGAAAGCCTTGACGATCTTTACAACACTCTTTACACCGATGACGGCGCTTGGAGCTCTCTGGGGGATGAACTTTGATAACATGCCGGAGCTTCATTGGAAATATGCGTATATCTGTTCCATCGTGCTCATTATTGTATCAACCCTGCTGATTTATATTTATCTGCGGCACAAAGGCTGGACAGGGGACATTTTGAGGGAGCATCAAAAAAAATATTTGCGGAAAGAAAAGAAACGCTAAGAAGAGCAGGCATTCGCCTGCTTTTTTTGATGGCTGAAAATGGCCGAATGGTTCCGGATTTCATTCGGTAAATCAATGTCAGGGGGCTTGTTTTTTATTTTTATGCGTTTTACACAGTGTAAAACGCATAATCTCTCCTTTGCCGGCTTTTGTGTATCTGATTTACAATACGTGCGGAAGGAGGGAAGTCTTGTGAAAAATATTGAAACATACAGCAGGAACATCATAAACGAGGCCTATACGGCAAGGGCTTCAGATATACACATTGTGCCGAGAGAAAGGGATGCTTTCATTCATTTTCGCATCGGCCATGCTCTTGTGAAAAAAAGAGTCTTAAAAAAAGAGGAATGTGTAAGGCTTATTTCTCATTTCAAGTTTTTATCGGCCATGGATATAGGAGAAAGACGAAAGCCGCAAAACGGGTCATTGTCTCTGCCGCTTCCGACAGAAACCGTTCATTTGAGAATGTCAACCTTGCCGACAATGAATGATGAAAGTCTTGTCATCAGGCTTTTGCCTAAGCAGCAGATTCCCCCTCTGGATAAACTGTCCTTATTTCGGGGGGCAGGCGCCGCACTATTGTCCTTTCTGAAGCATTCGCACGGCCTGCTTCTGTTTACCGGCCCGACCGGATCTGGAAAAACGACCACTCTTTACTCGCTTGTCAACTATGCAAAACGGCATTTCAACCGGCGGATTGTCACGCTTGAAGACCCCGTAGAAACAAGAGATGAGGATGTGCTGCAAGTTCAGGTGAATGAAAAAGCCGGAGTCACATATTCCGCCGGTTTAAAAGCGATTTTAAGACATGATCCCGATATGATCATCTTAGGGGAAATCAGGGATGCCGAGACGGCTGAAATCGCAGTCCGCGCGGCAATGACGGGACACCTCGTTCTTTCAAGCCTGCATACAAGAGATGCTAAGGGCGCCATATACAGGCTGCTGGAGTTTGGCGTGAACATGACAGAAATTGAACAAACCGTCATTGCCATTGCCGCTCAGCGTCTGGTTGATTTAACATGTCCGTTCTGCAAAGAGGAAAACTGTTCCGTGTACTGCCGGATGTACAGGCAGACACGCCGTGCGGGCATTTATGAACTGCTCTACGGGAAAAACCTCACCCAATGCTTTCAGGAAGCAAAGGGAGAGCACGCCAATTTTCAATATCAGACGCTCCGCAGGCTGATCAGAAAAGGAATCGCGCTCGGCTATGTCACGACCGACAATTACGATCGGTGGGTGTATCATGAAGCGGATTAAACGAACCTGGCCGTTGAAGGATCAAGCGGCTTTTTTGAAAAGGCTCGGTGAAATGACGGAAAAAGGATACAGTCTGATTGAAGGGCTAAGACTGCTGAAACTCCAGCTGCATAAACGTCAGCTTGCAGAGCTGACGGACGGAATCCGCCGGCTGAGGGAAGGTGATGCGTTTTACCAAGTGCTTGAGGCACTGTCTTTTCACAAAGAAGCCGTCTCTATCTGCTATTTCGCTGAGAAACACGGGGAATTGCCGGGGGCGATGAAACAAAGCGGCGACTTGTTACAGAGAAAGCTCATGCAGACGAATCAAATCAAAAAAATGCTCCGGTATCCGATGTTTTTAATATCTTCCGTCTGTGTCATGTTTTATATCCTGCAAAGTTTAATCATTCCGCAGTTTTCTGGGATTTATCAATCAATGAATATGAATACATCCGGTGCGACTGCTTTGATCTTTGCGTTTTTTCGGCATTTTCATGAAGCCTGCGCACTGGCGCTGTCCGCCGCTTTCTGCTTGTTTTTGTACGTTTGGTTCTTATGTAAGAAAAAATCCCCGCAAGATAAAATGCTGATTGTTGTGAAAATCCCCCTATTAGGAAAAGCGGCCGTTCTTTTTAACAGCTACTTTTTCTCTTTACAGCTCAGCAGTCTTCTGAAATCCGGCCTTTCTATCTATGACAGCTTAACAGCTTTTAAAGAACAATCTTTTCTGCCTTTTTATCGTGAAGAAGCAGAGATGCTCATTACACGTCTGAAAGCCGGAGAAACCATAGAATCCGCTCTTTCCGGGCATCCGTGCTATGAAAAAGACCTTGCGGCTGCAGTCAGCCACGGACAGGCAAACGGCCGGCTTCACCGCGAACTTTATACGTACAGCCAGTTTATGATGGAGCGTCTTGAACAAAACGCGGCGAAGTATACCGGCATTCTCCAGCCTGTCATTTACGGTGTTGTGGCCGGTATGATTTTAATTGTCTACATGTCAATGCTGATGCCGATGTACCAGATGATGAACCAAATGTAAGGGAGTGCTTCGTCTGAAAAATCAAGATGGATTTACTTTAATTGAAATGCTGATTGTTTTATTTATCGTTTCCATTCTGCTTTTAATCACCATTCCTAACGTTACAAAACATAATCAAAGCATTCAGCGTAAAGGCTGTGAAGGACTGCAGAATATGGTGAAAGCCCAAGTGACGGCGTACGAAATCGACCATGAAGGTAAAATGCCGGATATGAACGATTTACAATCAGAGGGGTATATCAAAAAGAATACAGCCTGCCCGAATGGTAAACAGATCTTAATTAGTGGCGGAGAAGTTACAGTTGAACAATAACAGGCGGACAGAAAATGGGTTTACCCTTCTTGAAAGCCTGATTGTGTTAAGCCTGGCGTCCGTCCTGCTGACGGTTTTGTTCACGACGGTTCCGCCGGTCTGCACCCACCTTGCCGTGCGGCAAAAAACAGAACAGCTCCAAAAAGATATTCAGCTTGCTCAGGAAACGGCTATCGCAGAACATAAAAGAACAAAAATCACTTTTCTTCCAAAAGAGCATAAATACAAACTGCAGTCAGGCGGAAGGATTGTCGAGCGTTCTTTTGATTCGCTTCACATTACGCTTGTGACTTTACCGGAGAGCCTTGAATTTAACGAAAAAGGCCATCCGAATTCGGGAGGAAAGATTCAATTGAAGAGCGCCGGGTTCACCTATGAGATCACAGTTTACTTAGGGAGCGGAAATGTCCATGCTAAACGGAAATAAGGGGTTCTCTACTATTGAAACGCTATCAGCAATGGCCATTTGGCTGTTCCTTATGACGTCTATCATTCCGGTCTGGACGGGCATGCTGACAGATGGCCTGAAAATAGAAGATCGCCAGGAAGCGTACCAGCTTCTTCAGAAACATATCAGCACTTATATGATGACCGGAAAAAAGCCGCCGTCTCCCGGTGTGAAGTGGAAGGAGGATGGTGAGTATTACAAAGTGTGTGCGGCTGACCCCGGCGAAAAAGAAATGTGCCTCAGCATTCTCAAAACAGACTGGCTTTACGCTTCTTAATGTTTTGTTCTCCTTGGCAGTCTGTCTTTTCCTATCAGGCACCCTGGGCCCGATTTTACATCTGTTCTTATCAAACCGGACCGATAACGGCGGATTAGACAGCCGGGAGCATCAAATTGCCGTTCAGCAGATCATGAACGAATGTAAACAGGCTGAGACTGTGAAGCCGGCGGACGGCGGACGGGCGTTAGCATGCCGGAAAACAGGAGGCGAAGAAGTGCGTTTTGAAATTTATCATAAGATGATAAGGAAAAGAGTAAACGGAAAAGGCCACGTGCCGATCCTGCAAAACGCGGCATCATTAACGGCTGATGTGAAAAATGGCCTGCTCTTATTAGAGATCTCAAGCGTTACAGGTAAAAAGAATCAGGCGGTCATTCCGGTTTACAGCTCTTTTAAAGGTGATTAAATGTACAAATCTGACGGTTTTATATATCCCGCGGTTCTGTTTGTTTCTGCCGCAGTTTTACTTGTCATCAGCTATACTTCATCTGATTTCATCACCCGAAAAACATTTGCAAAAGAGGCCGGGGAGTACTGGATCGGAGAGAACCTGCTCCAAAACGGCGCGCTGCTGTCAAGCCGCCATATGACACAGGGACAAAAGGCCCAGGCTGGTACACAGCGTTTTCCGTACGGCACCGTTTCTTTTCACATCACCGGGAGTGATCGCCGGGAAACGGTTCAGGTTACAATTCAGGCGGAAACCACGACAGGCACGAGACGGGAGGCTACCCTTTTGTTCGATCAGAAGAAGAAACAGCTGATTCAATGGACGGAAGTATAAAAAAGAGGCGGCGGGACAACACTTCATAATAAAGACAGCACTATGAGGTGAGAGCCGTGAAAACAAATGATTATGTAAAATATATGACTGAGCAATTCGTTAAATATTTCGATACGCCGAAACAGGAACGGAGAGAGCGAAAAGAAGTGCGGAAAGAAAAGAAAGTGCCGGCTTCTCAGCACTGGTTCGGAATATTGCCGTACAGTTTTAAGCTGTGGATGCAGCGGAAAAAATAAAGTTGAATCACACGAAAGGTCCTCCTGATACAGGAGGGCCTTATTGGTATTCCTCAATGACGGCAATTTTATTTACTTTTTGGCTGTAGGGATTAAAAGAAATCGTAACAAACACACCAAATTCTTTTGCGCCATCCCGCAATGTCAAGTGGTATTGCTTGACTGCTTCGTCCGTTCTTTTCCGATCCCATACCTTTTGAATAAATAACGTTTGGGCGAGCGGATATCTTTTTTTAGCTTCTTTTTCTGCTAACTTTTCCCATTTTGATTTATGGTGAACAGCATAATAAGGCACCGTTTCCGCCTGAGCTGTTCCTGAAACCCCGAAAACAAGAAGAGAAAGGCAAATCAGACTTTGTTTGATCATCATTCTTCGTCCTTTCGCTGTATATACTTTCCATTTTGTGCTAGGCACCTCGTTATTTTCTCACGTTTTATTAGAAAAAATTCCAAAAAGGTGTGTAATTTGAAGCAAAACGATGTTTTTGAAAGATACCATTCTCAAAAACGAACAATTTGACCGAATTTGACATTTTTCAAGACGATAATCCTTGATTATACTTTGTTCATACAGTTCTTTAAAGAGAACGGTTGTCATATTTATTAACAGTTTTACAGGGGGTAAGGCATGTTCCGATTGTTGCGAATGGAAAAAAAAGGCAAGGTGAGATGGCGGATGATGCTATTTTTACGGCTTTCGTTCATTTTTTGCCTGTCCGTGATGATATGTGCTCAGTTCACAGGTGATACAAGTTCCTCCTTCAATGATGTGAAAAGCTTCAGTCTCCCGGTTCAAACTTGCGGAGATTTTCAATATACGGATGACGATTGCCGTTATGACGAACGCTGGGATCAAAGTGATTTACATATAACAAATCAAACTGATACGTCAGGCACCGTGTGTGCGCCGCTTCAGCTCTATGCCGAGCTGGAGAATAAGGGAAAAGAGCGGACTGTTTCTGACTGGAAATGGGAGCTCCATAAAATCGCTTCTCAGCAGCAGCCTTTACGAAACGGCAATGTTGTGGATAAAGGGCTTATTACTGATAAAAAAAGCAAAACGATTTATAAAATTGAGCCAAAGCGGTCTTTGCAGCCGGGCATATACGCATTCAAGGTTTACAAGCCTGAAGGGTACCCGGCCGACGAAGAAAAATTTGAGTGGTCAAAACCGATGAAACTCGTCAAATGCCGGGAACAGGCGACCGTTTCCGATCTAAAGAAAACGGAGAAAGAGCCGGCTGAGCCGGTAAAAGAAAGCGGGGAAGAACATGAAAAAAACGCTGAAACTGATCAGTAATATTTTGTATGCCGTCATCTTCAGCTTGATTATTGTGCTGACGTTAACGGTGATTTCGACCCGGGCTTCCGGGGGTGAGCCGGCCATTTTCGGCTATACGCTGAAATCCGTGCTGTCGGGTTCAATGGACCCGGAATTTAAGACGGGTTCGCTCATAGCGGTAAAGAAAATTTCTGACGTGAATGACTTAAAAAAAGGGGATGTGATCACCTTTACGCAAGATGACGGAACAGCCGTCACACACAGAATAATCGGGATCACAAAAAAGGACGGGAACCTGCTGTTTGAGACAAAAGGGGACCATAATGCCGCCCCGGATGCCGCACCCGTTCAAGCTGAAAAAGTGGCGGCCCAGTATACGGGATATCAGCTTCCGTATGCCGGATATGTCATACATTTGGCCAGCCAGCCGATCGGAACGGCGATTCTGTTAATCGTTCCCGGCGTCATGCTTTTGATTTACTCAATAACAGTCATTGTCAGCGCCCTCCGCGATATTGAGCGGAAAACGAAAGCGCTGGAAGAACATGCGAAAAAGGGAACCATCTCCACATGAATACGGTTGCAACCTGGCGACAGGATTTGATAACAAAAATAAAAAGTAAGGGGAGAGTACAAACATGGGTATGAAAAAGAAATTAAGCTTGGGCGTTGCCTCAGCCGCACTCGGTTTAGCATTAGTAGGAGGAGGCACATGGGCCGCATTTAATGATGTGAAGTCGACGGACGCTACATTTGCGTCAGGAACACTTGATTTATCGGCTAAAGAACAATCAGCCAATGTCAATTTGTCAAACTTAAAACCAGGCGATAAATTGACGAAAGATTTCGAATTCAGAAACAACGGTTCACTTGCCATTAAAGAAGTGCTGATGGCTTTGAATTTTACTGACTTTAAAGGAGCAAAGAAAGGAAATGAATCTGCGGAGGATTTCCTCAGCCAGTTTGAAATTACGGTTCTGACAGTCGGTAAAGAAGGGGGCAACGGCTATCCTAAAAATATCATTTTGAAGGCGGCCAGCCTGAAAGACTTATACTTAATGTCAACAAAACAGGATAAAGCAGCTGCCGAAGCGATCAGCAAGCACATTGATCCGAAATTCCTGAGTGAGAGCGGAAAAGTCAATGTAGCAACCATTAACGGCAAAACAGCTCCTGAGTACGACGGAGTTCCGAAAACGCCTGCTGATTATGACCAGGTGAGAATGGAAATCCAATTTAAAAATGACACCGCAAAAACTGCGGACGGATTAAGTGTGCAAAACAAGTTCCAAGGCAATGCGATTTCTCTTCAATTCTCTTTTGAAGCAACGCAGTGGAACGGCTTGACCATTACGAAAGATCATACGGATAAAGACGGTTACGTCAAGGAAAATGAAAAGGCTCACAGTGAGGATAAAAACTAATCCGAAAGTCGGACAGTTAAAAGAGGAGTTGTGCACATATGGCGGCACTACTCCTCTTTTTGCGCTTTTCTCCATTTTTGATAATCTAAAAATTCACGAAATTGTTTTTTTGATACCCCGGATGTCATTGCATCGCGAACTAATTTCTCCCATTCACTATCTAATTGACCATCGTATTCGGTTTCATGTTTTTCATCAAGTAAAGTATGAACCGAGACGTCCAGAACAGCGGAGACTTTTTCGAGAAATTGAATGGAGGGGTTCGTCTGTAAATTTCGTTCTATTGAGCTTAAATAAGACTTCGCTACCCCAGCTTTTTCAGCTAGTTCTGATAGTGAGTAGCCTTTTTCTTTTCGGTATTGTTTAATACGCTGGCCAATCAATGTCATCACCTTCCTTGTGATATTATAGCACATTCAGAAAGGATTTACGGTATGACTTCTGGCTGCCTGGATATGTTGAGAAGACTTTTTATTCGAAAGCAGGTATTTGCGTATTTCTTCTAGGCTGATATTTGCTTTTTGGGCTTCTAATATCAGCTCAACCCATTCCTTATCTAATTGTGAAAATTCTGTTTTTGCATTTTTCATGCATTTTCTCCTCCTAAAATACTTGTTTATGTATTTCAGCCAATCCGGCCATGACCTTATCTTTACATGTCTGGAAGTGATTCATCGCATGCGAAACGCCAGAAATTTTTTCTATATACTTTTATTATAATATAGAATTTCCAGAAAAAACGGGAAAGGTGTCGAATGGATAACGCTTATCCAGAAAAATTACTTTGCAGGAAAAATAAACCGCCGTTTTCAATCTGAATGTGAATTTTCGGCTGATATAAGGCTTTCAGCGCTTGTTTTTCCAAATGGTATTCCTCAGGTTTTTCCTCTGTCTGCTCATAAAACTGATCGAGCAGCCTGAGGTCCTTTTTCCATCTGGCGATCGCGCTGTCAGCCCAGTCTGACGGCTCTTTGGCGGCAGCGTCTTTTAAGTAATGCTCCATCCTTTTAATCCCGCTTTCCGGCTTAATCATCGGCGATATGGTAAAGCAATAGTCTGATATTTGCGAGGTCAGCGGAAGCGGTGCAAGCTTCTGCTGAAACCCTTCTATAATTGTTCCAGAAACAAGATGCAGGCCTAAAGACAAAAGTCTGTCTTTTTTCATGTCGGATTGGTATGAAATCACTACATTTAATCCCAGCCAGGGCTGAAGCGGCACTCTGGCTCCGGCTGATACAATTTTCTCATATATTCTTGTAAATCTCCCATTTTGTTTAACTGCTTGAAAGATTTGAAAGAGGCGCGGGGCTCCAAAGTAAATAAATTCGCCGTCCATATCCTCCGGAGCCGTTTCTTTATCAGTGATGAACGTGATCTTCATCGGGTTCGGTTCGCCGCCCGTTTTTTCACGCCAATGCCAATAAAACGGGCGGTTCATAATTTGTTTGTCCATCTCGACCGTCAACTGAACCGTCATAAAACCCGGCCCGTGTTCTGTAATCGGACAGTGGTTCGCTTCAAAAAAGCGCAGTAAAAATTCGTGAACCTCCTGCTGTCTCATGTCGCGCTTCCTCCTTTTAGATTAAGATCCTTTTTTTCTGGCGGGCTTTTCCGTACCGTACGACAGAAAAGAGGTGAGATTGTCCATTTTGATTCTCATTTCTTCCTCTGTCAGCGAATGGCATAAAATATCATGCAAATGGTCTTCAAAATTGCTCACTTTGATTTTTGTTAAAATGTCATCTAATTCTCCGACGACATTTTCAAATAAATGAATTTTGTCATACAGAAGTTTTAAGATATGCTCTTCCACCGTATGTTTTGTCGCCATATTGTAGATATGGACATCTCTTTCCTGACCGAGTCTGTGAATCCTTCCGATTCTTTGTTCAAGCCGCATCGGGTTCCACGGGAGGTCATAATTGATAATATGGTTGCAAAATTGCAGGTTGATCCCTTCGCCTCCGGCTTCTGTAGCGATCAGCACCTGCACTTTGCCGCGGAAGAGATCCTTCATCCAGTCTTTTTTTCCGCGTTTAAATCCGCCTCTGAACGGAACGGAGCTTATGCCGTTCTGCTGAAGGAACCATTGCAGGTAAATCTGTGTCGCCCTGTATTCAGTAAAAATAATGACTTTATCATTAATCTTTTGGATCAAGTCAACAACTTGAATCGCTTTTGAGTTTTGCGTGACTTGATTGATGCGGTCCATTAAATTAGCGATCGTCTGATCATCGAATGCGGGCGCTTGTTTGTCTTTTTGGTCAAGCATTTTTTTGAGCGTCATATACACGGCTTCCCTGCTTGAACAGCACTCTCTTTGCAGCGTCATAATGGAAAATGCGCTTGCGGGCTTTTCCGTGCCGTTTTTCAGTGCGGCGATGTCATCGTAAAGCGCCTGTTCCGTCGGTGAAAAGGTGATCGGCACTGTTTTCACGTGGCGCTTCGTCCATGTAAGGCCGGTGTCGCTCCGCGTGTTGCGGATCATCACCTTATTGACGAGCTCTTTCAAATGCTCATGAGCGTCAATCCCGTCCTTCTGATTGAAGGTTTCTTGAAATCCGCTTTCATTTCCTAAATGGCCGGGCTTTAACAGTGACACTAAATTGAAGATTTCTTCGATCCGGTTTTGAATCGGCGTCGCCGTCAGAAGCAGGCAGTATTTCTTCACAAGACTTCTCGCAAATTCATAATTTTTCGTTTTGCTGTTTTTGAGCTTGTGCGCCTCGTCAATAATGACGAGATCATACGGAATAGAAAGCACAATGTCCTTGTGAGGCGAGCGTTTGGCCGTATCAATAGAAGAAACGACGATATCGCACTGTTCCCACACATAGCTTTTCTTCTGTTCAACAGCGGGTATCAAAAACTTCTCCTGAAGCTCTTTGACCCACTGGGAAACGAGTGATGCCGGCACAAGAATCAGGATTTTTTTGGCCAGCCCGCGAATCATGTATTCTTTTAAAATCAGGCCCGCTTCCACCGTTTTTCCGAGCCCCACTTCATCAGCTAAAATCGCCTTGCCGTTCATTTTTTCAACGACTTTCTGCGCGACTTCAAGCTGATGGGGAAGCGGAGTGAAATCGGGCAGGTATAAAGGAGCCCTCAATCCTTCAAATTCAGGAATGGCAAGGGTCTGCTGGACTTCAGCCGACAGTTTGTACATCTCCCAATTTGACCAGGGACCGTCCGTTTTCAGCCGCTCAGAAAACTCTCCCGGCCAGTTTGCATCAAATATGATCTCTGCTGTCATATGTAACAAAACCGCCTTTCTTTTAAAAAACTGATTTATCATAATTTTTGTTGCCGGACGTAAGTGAGGGTGGTAGGATATAAGTAATGATTTCACTAAAAGATATTGCTTTAGTATGTCCATAAAATTGGTAAATATGAGCGAATGACAGCAAGGGGAGAGACTCGGACGAAAGATGGGCGTCCGGGCGCCGAAGGAGCAAACTGCGGAGTGAATCTCTCAGGCAAAAGAACTCTTGCTCGACGCAACTCTGGAGAGTGTCTGCACTTAGAAGAAGCAGGCCACCAAAGGGGACGTCTTTATGATATGTTCATAAAGTAAACTTTCAGGTGCCGGGACAGAGAAACCTTCATTTTCATGAGGTGTTTCTCTGTCCTTTTTTATATGTTTTTACAATGCGCCAATGACTGAAGGGGGAAGATGATGCTGAAACGAACACCGCTTTATGACGTGTATAAAGAATACGGCGGAAAAACAATTGATTTTGGAGGATGGGAGCTGCCGGTTCAATTTTCTTCTATTAAAGAGGAGCATGAAGCCGTCCGTACAAAAGCGGGCCTGTTTGATGTGTCCCATATGGGGGAAGTTGAAGTATCCGGTAAAGACGCCCTGTCTTTTCTGCAAAAAATGATGACAAATGACGTTGCCGATTTAAAGCCGGGAAACGCGCTCTATACTGCCATGTGTTTTCCTGACGGCGGTACGGTGGATGACTTGCTGATCTATCAGAAAAGCGGGAGCTGCTATCTGCTCGTGATTAACGCGTCTAATATTGAAAAAGACATCGCTTGGCTGACGGAACATGCAGAAGGCGATGTCACGCTGACGAATCAGTCTGACGGGATTTCACTGCTTGCCGTTCAGGGGCCGAATGCTCAGTCGGTTCTTGCGAAGCTGACTGAATGTGATTTGTCCTCCTTAAAGCCGTTTACGTTTATTGATGGGGCGGACGTTGCCGGACGACAAGTCCTGCTTTCAAGAACAGGCTATACCGGTGAAGACGGGTTTGAGTTATATTGCCGCAATGAAGATGCAGTTCATCTATTTAAGGAGATACTTGCAGCGGGAGAGTATGAAGGTCTCGTTCCGTGCGGCCTCGGCGCCCGTGATACGCTGAGATTTGAAGCGAAGCTTGCTTTATACGGTCAGGAATTGACGAAAGATATTACACCGATTGAAGCCGGAATCGGATTTGCCGTGAAACACAAGAAAGATTCCGATTTTTTCGGGAAGTCTGTATTGCGCGAACAGAAAGAAAAAGGAGCCCCGCGAAAGCTGGTCGGACTTGAGATGATTGAAAAAGGGATTCCGAGACACGGGTACGCCGTGAAAAAAGACGGTGTTCCGATCGGTGAAGTCACGACAGGCACGCAATCTCCGACTTTAAAGAAAAATATCGGCCTTGCCTTAATCAAAACGGAATTCAGTGAAGTCGGAACGGAAGTAGAAGTGGAAATCCGTAAAAAAACGGTAAAAGCGAAGATTGTCCGCACACCGTTTTATAAACGTCCAAAACAGAGCTGAAAAAGGAGAGTCATATGAAGCATCGATATTTGCCCGCGACAGAACAGGATAAAAAAGAAATGCTGAAAGCCATCGGCGCAGAAACAATTGATGAACTGTTTGCCGATATTCCGGAAAATGTACGGTTTCAAAAAGACTACCGCATTAAACAAGCAAAGTCAGAAACTGAGCTGACGAGAGAGCTGACAAAGCTTGCGGCGAAAAATAAAGACGCTGTTACATATGCATCTTTTCTGGGTGCAGGAGTGTACGATCACTACCAGCCGGTTATCGTCGATCATGTGATATCCCGATCAGAGTTTTACACGGCGTATACGCCTTATCAGCCTGAAATCTCACAAGGAGAGCTGCAGGCGATTTTTGAATTTCAAACGATGATCTGTGAATTAACGGGAATGGATATCGCAAACTCCTCTATGTACGACGGGGGAACGGCGCTGGCGGAAGCGGCGATGCTTGCGTCGGGCCATACGAAAAAGAAAAAAATCGTCATTTCCGCAGCCGTTCATCCGGAATCACGGGATGTTTTGAAAACATACGCAAAGGGCCAATATATTGAGGTTGTAGAGGTGCCCGCGAAAAACGGCGTCACAGATCTTGAAGCATTGGAAAATGCCGTTTGTGATGAAACGGCCGCCGTGATCGTCCAGTATCCGAACTTCTTCGGACAAATCGAGCCGTTAAAGGACATTGAGCCGCTCGCACATAAAGGAAACAGCCAGCTGATTGTTTCTTCAAACCCGCTCGCGCTCGGTATTTTGACACCGCCCGGGGCATACGGAGCTGATATCGTCGTCGGGGACGCGCAGCCTTTCGGCATACCTGCGGCGTTCGGCGGCCCGCACTGCGGCTATTTTGCAGTAACGAAAAAACTGATGAGAAAGGTGCCGGGCCGGCTTGTCGGCCAAACGGAAGATGAAAACGGGCGAAGAGGCTTTGTTCTCACTCTTCAGGCGCGCGAGCAGCATATCAGAAGAGACAAAGCCACGTCTAACATTTGCTCAAATCAGGCGCTGAATGCTTTAGCGGCTTCAGTTACGATGACGGCGCTCGGAAAAAACGGCGTCAAAGACATGGCCCGCCAAAATATATTGAAAGCTGATTACGCGAGACGCCAAGCGGAAAAAGCCGGCTTGCACGTAGCATTTGACGGCCCGATATTTAATGAATTTGCCGTCAGGCTGAATCTTCCCGTCAAGGAAGCAAACCGGCGGCTCCTGCAAGACGGCATAATCGGCGGATATGATTTAGGCCTTGCGTATCCGGAACTGAATCAGCATATGCTCATTGCTGTCACAGAGCTGAGAACAAAAGAAGAGATCGATTCGCTTATTGCGGGATTGGGGGATCAACATGAATAATCAAGATCAGGCGCTTATTTTTGAAATGTCCCGCGAAGGGCGTATCGGTTACAGCCTTCCGGAGCTTGATGTGCCGGAAACAGAGCTTGAAAGTCTTCTTCCCGGTGACTATATCCGCGATGAAGACGCAAAGCTGCCGGAAGTATCAGAGCTCGATATTATGCGGCATTATACCGCTCTTTCTAAGAGGAACCACGGAGTTGATTCAGGCTTTTACCCGCTCGGCTCTTGTACGATGAAATACAATCCGAAATTAAATGAAAAAATTGCCCGGATCGCAGGTTTTTCCGCTATTCATCCGCTTCAGGACGAGGACACGGTTCAGGGGGCGCTTGAGCTTTTATACGATTTAAGCGGACACTTGGAGGAGATTACGGGCATGGACGAGGTGACGCTGCAGCCTGCGGCGGGCGCTCACGGCGAATGGACCGGTCTGATGATGATCCGCGCCTATCACGAAGCGCGGGGAGACTTCGGACGGACGAAGGTGATTGTCCCTGATTCAGCCCACGGCACGAATCCGGCATCCGCCACGGTCGCCGGTTTTGAAACGATTACCGTCAAGTCAAATGAGCACGGGCTGGTTGACATTGAAGATTTGAAAAGAGCGGTAAATGAAGAAACAGCGGCGCTGATGCTGACGAATCCGAACACCCTCGGGTTATTTGAGGAAAACATTACGGAAATGGCTGAAATCGTCCATCAGGCCGGCGGAAAGCTTTATTATGACGGAGCGAATTTAAATGCCGTTTTAAGTAAAGCAAGACCGGGAGATATGGGATTTGACGTCGTTCACCTTAATCTGCATAAAACATTTACCGGGCCGCACGGCGGGGGAGGACCTGGCTCAGGGCCGGTCGGCGTAAAAAAAGAATTCATTCCGTATCTGCCGAAACCCGTTCTCACGAAAAAAGAGGGGCGTTTGACGTTTGACTATGACCGGCCGCAGTCGATCGGGCGCGTAAAACCTTATTACGGCAACTTCGGCATTAATGTCAGAGCCTACACGTATATCCGTTCCATGGGGCCTGACGGCTTAAAAGCTGTGACCGAAAACGCGGTTTTAAATGCAAATTATATGATGAGAAGACTCGCGCCTTATTATGATCTCCCGTATGACCGTCATTGCAAGCATGAATTTGTGTTATCGGGTAGAAGGCAGAAAAAGCTTGGCGTACGAACGCTTGATATTGCCAAACGGCTTTTGGATTTCGGCTATCATCCGCCGACTGTGTATTTTCCTCTCAATGTTGAAGAAAGCATCATGATCGAACCGACGGAAACGGAATCAAAGGAAACGCTTGATGCGTTTATAGATGCCATGATTCAAATTGCGCGGGAAGCGGAGGAATCGCCTGAAATCGTTCAGGAGGCGCCGCATACAACAGTTGTCAAAAGAATGGATGAAACCAAGGCGGCAAGAAAGCCGGTTTTAAAGTACGAACGTACACCTGACGTCAGCCGCTGACAAGGTATAAAAAAAGAGCTTCCGTATAAAACGGACAGCTCTTTTTTCATGATTAGTTTTTTGCTTTAATTTTTCCGCCCCATTTTTTAAATCCGCCTTTCAGGTTGTAAATATCTTTGCAGCCGTGTTTGCGGAGCGTCTGTGCCGCGCGTCCGCTGCGGACATTGTTTTGGCAGTACAGATAAACGGGTTTATCAGGACGGATTTCACTTTTGCGCTGTTTCAGCTGTGACAGCGGAATGTTGCGCGCGCCGAGAATATGGCCGCCTTCAAATTCATTCGGCTCACGGACGTCAATCAGCTGCGCTTTTCTGTAGCCCGCGCGGAATTCCTCTTCCGTAAGTGTTTTCATTAAACGCTGCTGGTAAAAATACGACACGATCATATAAACGATAAACGCCGCAACAATAATTAAAGCAATCATATTAGACAATGCGATTCTACTCCTTTAGCTTATAAAATAAAACCCTGCTTCCTGAAAACAAGGCTTACCGGACGTTTTGGGACAAATACTATTATAGTAAAGCATGAAGCGATTGTCATCCTTAATGAAACGAAATATTTTTCATTTTCAAGGCAGTTTGTTAAACTGATTTTATTAAAACGATAAAGAAGGGTTCAGTGTATGGAAAAAGAAACATGGCGGTTTATTGACTCAGGGAATGAAAGCCCGGCATTTAACATGGCGCTGGATGAAGCGCTTTTATATTGGCACAGCCAAAAAAAAATTCCTCCGGTGATCCGTTTTTACGGCTGGAATCCGGCAACTTTGTCTGTCGGGTATTTTCAAAATATTAAGAAGGAAATTAACTTTGACGCAGTACATAAACACGGCCTCGGGTTTGTCAGAAGACCGACAGGCGGACGGGGTGTTCTGCATGATAAAGAATTGACATACAGCGTAATCGTTTCAGAGGATCACCCGGAAATGCCGGCCACGGTGACAGAGGCGTACCGGGTGATTTCAGAAGGTATTCTGCAGGGATTCAGAAACCTTGGACTTGATGCCTGCTTTGCGATTCCGCGAACGGAGAAAGAAAAAGAAAGCTTGAAAAATCCGCGCTCGTCCGTCTGCTTTGATGCGCCTTCGTGGTATGAACTGGTCGTCGAAGGACGGAAAGTTGCCGGAAGCGCACAGACACGCCAAAAAGGCGTCATTCTTCAGCACGGTTCCATCCTGCTTGACATTGATGAGGATAAGCTGTTTGATCTGTTTTTATATCCGAGCGACAGAGTCCGTGAGCGTATGCAGCGGAATTTCAAAAACAAAGCGGTAGCCATCAACGCCTTAGCGCCGAAACGGGTAACGATGGATGAGGCCAGAATCGCTTTTAAAGCCGGTTTTGAGGAAGGGCTGAACATTCATCTTGAGCCTTACACACTCACGTCTGAAGAGCTTGCATTTGTCAATGAGCTGGCTGAGACGAAATACGCGTCTGATGAATGGAATTATAAGCGCTGATAAGGCTTGACAGACCGGAAGCATCCTTGTTTTTTCATGACCGTTAGTGTAAACTTGTAATGGTTTATAAAGTTAAGGTGCTTTTTGGGAGGGTTACTTATGACAACACCAAGTATGGAAGATTATATTGAACAGATTTATATGCTGATAGAAGAAAAAGGATATGCACGGGTTTCTGATATCGCGGAAGCTTTGGCAGTCCACCCCTCCTCTGTAACGAAAATGGTTCAAAAACTAGATAAAGACGAGTATTTGATTTATGAAAAATATCGCGGGCTCGTATTGACGTCAAAAGGCAAAAAGATCGGCAAACGGCTCGTATACAGACACGAATTGCTTGAGCAGTTTTTAAGAATCATTGGTGTTGATGAAGAGAAGATTTACAATGATGTTGAAGGAATCGAACATCATCTGAGCTGGAACAGCATTGACCGCATCGGCGACCTCGTTCAGTATTTCGAAGATGACGAAAGCCGGAAAAAAGAATTGAAATCCGTACAGAAAAAAACCGAAAATCCCGGTGAATAAAGGGCAGCCCGAAATGGGGCGCCCTTTTTTTAATGTCTTCATTCTTTGGTCTATTTCGCCCAGCCGTTTCTTAAAATAATAATACACCTTGAGATGGAAGGGAGAGGGCGCGCTATGCAGATTGACGGCGTATTTTCGGGCGGGGGGATAAAAGGGGTGGCGCTTGCCGGCGCTTATGAAGCGCTGGAAGAAAAGGGCTTTCGCTTTGAAAGGCTCGCCGGAACAAGCGCCGGCGCAATTATTGCCGCATTTATCGCTGCGGGCTATACGAGCAGAGAGGTTCATTCCATCATAGATGAGGTGGACGGAAGGCAATTGCTTGATCAGAGATACTCATTCCTCCCGCTGAAAATCCTGCAGTGGGTGTCGATATATTGGCGCCTCGGACTATACAGAGGCGATATGCTGGAAAAATGGATTGCGGATAAATTAAAAGCGAAGGGCATCATCGCGTTCGGCGATTTGAAAAAAGGCTCGCTCCGTCTCATCGCTTCAGATCTGACGAACGGAACGATGATCGTGCTTCCTGACGATCTTCCCCGCTACGGATTAAATCCGGAGATGTTCCCGGTTGCCAGAGCCGTCAGAATGAGCTGCAGCATTCCTTATTTTTTTGAACCGATAAAACTGAAGACCGAAAAAGGCACCTCGACGGTCGTTGACGGCGGCGTGTTAAGCAATTTCCCGATTTGGCTGTATTCAAAAGAACGCAAACGGCCGGTCATCGGAATTTCACTTTCGCCCAACGAAAAAGAGCGCCCGAAAAAAACAATCCGCAACGCTTTTGAGCTGTTCGGGGCTTTGTTTGAAACGATGAAAGACGCTCATGATGCCAGGCATATCGCGACAAAGTACGAACAGAATATTATTTTTATTCCGGTGGAACATGTGATGGCGACGGAGTTTCATCTCACACCGCAAAAAAAACTAGCTCTCATTGAGCTAGGAAAAAGCAGAACAGAGCAATTTTTGAAGCAATGGAGCTATTAAAAAAGCGCTCTGTTTTTCTTTTTATTCTTTTTGCCTTCTATGACGGTAAGCTGGGTCTGGCTTTTTTTCTTAAGAATCATCGGCTTCGGTCTGCTGCTGCTCGGCACGCTCCGCAAATGGCTGACCCGGCCTCTGTGTCCGGCGCGGTGCTTCGCTTTTTGTTCCTTCATTCGGAGCCGCGATTGTCTGGCCGCTTTTCTGAAAGCGGTTCCGTCACGGCCGGTGCGGCGGTTCAGGACCGTCCTCACGATAAAATAAATAATGATGCCTGCGATAATAACGGTGATCGCTCTTGAAATCATCTGCCCGGGGTTGGTTACCGCCGCATAAATGAAACCGAATGCGCCAAGCGCTATCAATACAGCAAAAAAAGGTTGTACACGATGATTCATAACTGCCCACCTCCAAAATAATAACGGTAACGGTTCAGATTACGTTGTGAGACGGCTTTTCGCTCTGTTCTGAAATGTCTTCCAGTCTGAGAAGCTCGTTAAAGCTTTCTATGGCAACCTCGACCTGGTCATCCGCCGGTTCCTTTGTCGTTAAAAGCTGCAGCCACAGGCCGGGATAACCGAGCACTTTCAAAACGGGGATATTCCGCACTCTGTTCGTCAGCTGGAGCACTTCAAAGGAGATGCCGAGAACGACCGGTATAAGCGCAATCCTGTCTAAAATCCGCACCCAAAGCGGATCTGTCGGAACGAGTAAATAGACGAACATGCCGACAATGATCGTAAATAAAATAAAGCTTGAACCGCAACGGTAATGAAGCCGTGACTGTTTCTGAACATTTTCTATTGTAATTGGAAAATTCTGTTCATAACAGTTTATGACCTTATGTTCGGCTCCATGATATTGAAACACTCTTTTAATTAACGGCGTCATTGATAAAAAATAAATGTAGCCGAGAAGCAGAAGCAGCTTAAACAGACTTTCGATTCCGATCTGCGCGGCGTCTGAGGAAAAGACGGGCCTTACAAGCTCCGCTAAGAAGACCGGGACGAGCGTAAAAACGAATTTGCTGAACAAAAACGACAGAACGCCGATCACCGCCAGGCTGAAAAACATCGATAAGCCCGAACCCTTCTTATCTTCCTGCTCCAGCTTGGCGTCATCCTGAGGATCAAGCCCGTATCGTTCGCTGGAAAAGTTTAAATGCTTTGTGCCGTTGGCGCTCGCCTCAATGATGGCGACGATTCCCCGCAAAAAAGGAATCTTTTTTAAAGCCGAAAGCTTGGCGTTCGGCACTCTCGGAAGCTTGAAAAAATCAATGCTTCCGTCATTCCTGCGGATGGCGGTAACATAATTTTTTCTGCCGCCGAACATGACCCCTTCAACAACAGCCTGCCCGCCGTATGCAGGGGGCGTTTTTTGTTTGGACATTGTTTATCAACCTGCCTGTTTTCTTAGGATTTACTAACCATTTCCTTTCACTCTATTGTACAGGAAACCGCGGTAAACCTCTAGTTAGACAGTTGGGAAATCAATGCTTTTTCTACATGCAGTATACCCCGTTTCTTTAGATTTTACTCATTGAATGAAAATATGGCGCAGCTTTTTATGACTTTTAAATTTTGGGGCAGTCTATGACTGGAGGTGCCATGATGACAAGCGAAAAACATTCAGAACAGGAAGAAAAGAAGAAGCAGGATGATGATCAGCAGCCTGTTTCATTTACCGGCAGAATTTGCGGTATCGGATTTGCCGGCGGTGTATTTTGGAGTTTGATCGGCTATCTCGGGTATGTCTTTCATTTTTCAGAGATCAGCCCCAACATGATTCTTCAGCCGTTTATGATCGGAGAATGGAAAAAACAATGGCTCGGCACGATGGTCAGCATCGTTGTCATCGGATTCATTTCAATTGCCGGGGCGTTTATTTATTTCGTCTGCCTGAAGCGTTTTAAAACGATGTGGCCGGGGATGGTGTACGGCGTCATTTTATGGTGTGCGGTTTTTTTCTTATTCAATCCGATTTTCGAAGATGTGAAATCCATCACTGAATTGAAATCAGATACAATCGTGACGACGCTTTGCCTTTACATTCTGTACGGTTTGTTTGTCGGCTACTCAATTTCCTTCAACTACAATGAACTTACGTCAGACAAGCTTGCAAGGGCGCTCGGCAACAAGTGAATAAGTGTATAATCCCTGTCCGGTATGGTAAAATGTTCACGAGAAGTGAACATTTTTTATGCTGAAAACCGGGCGGGGATGCTCCCGCGTTGTCAGGCGGCAGTCAAGAATCGGCGAGGAGGAGAAAGGGAATGAAACTTGAGAAATTGCGAAATCTTTTCGGTCAGCTGGATATAGACGGAATGTTGGTGACAAGCTCCGCCAATCTGCAGTATATGACGGGATTTACGGGTTCGTCAGGCCTTGCGGTCATATCGAAAGAACGTGCGGCATTTATCACGGATTTCCGTTACACCGAGCAGGCGAAGACGCAAGTGAAGGGTTTTGACATTATCGAGCACGGCGGAAGCTTAATCCAAACGGCTGCGGATACGATTCTTGAGTACGGCATTAAAAAACTCGGCTTCGAGCAAAACAGCATGACGTACGGAACATATGCATCCTACCAAGCGGTGCTGCAGGAAGCGGAGATGGTTCCCGTCGCGGATTCCGTTGAAAAGTTGCGCTTGATTAAGTCAAGTGAAGAGATTAAGATATTAGAGGAAGCTGCGAAGATTGCGGATGATGCGTTTGAACATATTCTGACGTTTATCAAACCGGGCATCTCAGAGATTTCAGTTGCAAACGAGCTCGAATTTTATATGAGACGCCAAGGAGCAGACGGCTCTTCCTTTGATATGATCGTCGCCTCGGGAGTCAGATCCAGCCTTCCCCACGGAGTGGCAAGCGGCAAATTGATTGAAAAGGGAGACTTGGTCACGCTCGATTTCGGCGCTTATTATAAAGGCTATTGTTCTGATATCACACGCACCGTCGCGGTCGGAGAGCCAAGTGATAAACTGAAAGAGATTTATCAGGTCGTATACGATGCCCAAGCGCTTGGTGTCCTGCATATTAAACCCGGCATGACGGGGAAAGAAGCGGACGCTCTGACGAGGGATCACATCACCGCAAAAGGCTACGGACAGTATTTCGGCCATTCGACAGGACACGGGTTCGGAATGGAAGTCCATGAATCACCGGGGCTGTCTTTCAGGTCATCGGCCGTTCTTGAGCCGGGCATGGCGGTAACGGTTGAGCCGGGCATATACATACCGGAAGTTGGGGGCGCAAGAATCGAAGATGATATCATCATCACTGAGGACGGCAACCGGACAATTACGCATTCCCCTAAAGAATTAATTATTTTGTGATCGGAATATAGGAGGACATCAAACATGATTTCAGTTAACGATTTTCGTACAGGACTAACGATTGAAGTAGACGGCGGCATTTGGCGCGTCGTTGACTTCCAGCACGTAAAGCCGGGAAAAGGAGCGGCATTTGTCCGTTCTAAATTGCGTAACCTGCGCACGGGCGCTATTCAGGAGAAAACATTCCGTGCAGGTGAAAAAGTTGCGAAAGCGCAAATCGAAACAAAAACGATGCAGTATCTTTATGCCAACGGCGATCAGCACGTGTTCATGGATACAAGCTCATATGAACAGCTTGAATTGAATGAAAACCAAATCGAAGAAGAATTAAAATACCTTCTGGAAAATATGTCTGTGCACATCATGATGTATCAGTCTGAAACGCTCGGTATTGAACTGCCGAACACAGTTGAACTGAAAGTTGTTGAAACAGAGCCGGGAATTAAAGGCGACACGGCGTCAGGCGGCACAAAACCTGCCAAAACGGAAACAGGTCTTGTCGTAAACGTACCGTTCTTCGTGAACGAAGGCGATACGCTAGTTGTAAATACATCAGACGGTTCTTACGTGTCAAGAGCGTAGTTAAAGAAATTCGGAGTCTGCTCCTTTTACGGGGCAGGCTTTTTTTGCGTTCTGCATCAAATCTTTCTTCTATATGAAAATAGTGAGACTACTTCCGTCAGCTAGAGCATATAGTGTAACAAAATGCTTGAAGTTGGGGGATTGCAATGAAATTTTTGTTTGGTTCAATCAATTCTACTGTTTTAACGATGGCCGGTTTACGAGTTTTGTCCTCGCTCATTGAATTATCGGCCGCTATTATCATGCTTTTGACAAACGACATCAGAAAGGCAGTTGTGGTGAATAGTATTTTGGCAATCGTCGGCCCGCTGATCTTTATCATCACAATGACGATCGGCATTTATCAGATTGCCGGACAGCTCTCATATGCAAAATTAATATTGATTTTTGCGGGAGTGGTGCTGATTTTGGCCGGTGTGCATAAATAGAGGGCCGGGGTGTCATAAAGTCTGTCCCGGATCATACATTTTAAAGAAGCCAATCGGTAAAAAAGGAGGAGACTCTATTGAATGAGATTACAGAGGTTCTCCCTGAATTATTGAGAGATGCCATCTCCGCCGTGCCCGAAGAAGCGAGGCGGGATACAGAAGAAATCAGAATCCGCGTCGACAGGCCGGTTGAACTGATCCAAAAAGGACAACCTTTGTATTTGTCATATGTGTGCACGGCCGGCGACGCACAGCTGATCCTCAGCCGGCTCAGCAATTACAGTATGTACACGCTGGAAGAAGAGCTGAAAAAAGGATACATCACAATCAGAGGAGGCCACCGTGTGGGACTGGCCGGAAGAGTCATCGTCGAAAACGGAGCCGTCAAGGGACTCCGGGATATTACTTCTTTTAATATCCGAATCGCCCGGGAGAAGCTGGGGATCGCAGAACCGCTCATTCCTTTTTTATGGAAAGAAAACTGGCTGAACACGCTGATCATCGGTCCTCCGCAAACGGGGAAAACGACCTTGCTTCGTGATTTGGCCCGGCTTTCCAGCACTGGATCAAAACGCATTCCTGCAAAAAAAACAGGTATCGTAGATGAACGGTCGGAAATTGCCGGCTGCCTGCGGGGCATTCCCCAGCACAGTTTCGGCCGCAGAATCGATGTCCTTGATGCCTGTCCGAAGGCGGAAGGGCTGATGATGATGATCCGCTCTATGAGTCCTGATGTAATAATTGTGGATGAAATCGGGAGAATGGAAGACTCACAAGCGCTGCTGGAGGCGCTCCATGCGGGCGTATCTGTTATCGTATCTGCGCACGGGTGGAATATGAAAGACTTGGTAAAGAGGCCGTCGCTGAAAATGCTTTGGGAGGAAAACGTGTTTGACCGGTATGTTGAACTGTCAAGGCGCCGCGGTCCGGGAACGATCAGCAGGATGTACGGAAAGGGCGGGGAACCTGTTCCGCATGCTGAAAGCGTGATGACATGCTGAAGCTTTTGGGTGCCGTGTTCATTCTGACAGCGACGACTTGGACCGGATTTGAGATCGCCAAAATGTATATTGAAAGGCCGAGGCAGATCCGTCAGCTGCGCGCGGCGCTCCAATCGCTAGAAGCGGAAATCATGTTCGGGCATACACCGCTGCATACCGCCTCGGGACAAATTGCCGCACAGCTTTCCAAACCTGTATCGTTATTGTTTCAAACTTTCAGCAGAAGGCTTGAGCAGGGAAGCGATTCCGCCAAAACGGCTTGGGAACAGAGCTTGAAACATAACTGGTCTTCCATGGCGATGAAAAAAAGCGAATATGATGTGCTGAAGCAATTCGGAGAGACGCTCGGGCTCCATGACCGTGTTTCTCAGCAGAAACATATCAAGCTTGCGCTTACACATTTGGAAGCGGCGGAAGCGGATGCCGGACGGGCGCAGGCGAAAAATGAAAAAATGGTGAAAAGCTTAGGATTTTTAGCCGGACTGTTACTCATTCTTCTATTGATGTAAACATGAGGGGAGCAAACATAAAATGGGAGTCGACGTAAATGTCATTTTTCAAATCGCCGGAGTCGGTATCGTGGTTGCGTTTTTGCACACCATACTTGATCAAATGGGAAAAAAAGAATACGCCCAGTGGGTGACGCTGCTTGGCTTTATCTATATTTTATTTATGGTGGCGACGATTGTCGATGACCTGTTCAAAAAGATCAAAGCTGTGTTTCTATTCCAAGGATAGGGGGGCTTACAGATTGAGATTGTTCAAATTGTAGGTTTAGGCCTGATCGCTACATTTCTCTCCCTGATCGTAAAAGAACAGAAACCGACTTTTGCGTTTATGATTGTCGTCTTCAGCGGCTGCGTAATCTTTCTTTATCTCATCGACCAGATTTACGACATTATCAGAATGATAGAAAAAATAGCCGTCAATGCAAATGTCAACATGGTTTATGTGGAAACTATTTTAAAAATTATCGGCATCGCCTACATCGCTGAATTCGGAGCGCAGCTTACAAAGGATGCGGGCCAGGGAGCGATTGCTTCGAAAATAGAGCTGGCCGGAAAAATTTTGATACTGGTAATGGCCGTGCCGATACTCACCGTCATTATTGAAACGATTCTCGGACTTATTCCTTCGTGATCATAAATAAAATGGAAAGGGGGGCACAAAAAATGAAGCGCTTTCGGTGGGCGGGAGCTTTTTTGTTCATCCTCTTATTTTTTCAGACTGAATGTGTACAAGCTGCCGGAACAGACGGTGCGTCGCAGGAAACCGCAGTTCACCAAGAATCCGCTGATGAAGTGGCGAAAAAGCAGGCCGAAGCGCTGAAAACAGAAGGCATCGGAAAGTTTTGGGACGACATCATGACAGAATACGGCGGTCTTCTGCCTGAAAGCCAAAAGGGAAGCATCATCGACTTTATTAACGGAGAAAAAACGTTCTCACCGGAGGCATGGCTGAAGGCTTTATTTTCATACTTGTTTCATGAAGTGCTCGCAAACGGAAAGCTTCTGGGAACTTTGATTCTTCTCACCATTTTTTGTGTCATTCTGCAGCTCCTGCAAAATGCGTTCCAGCAGAGCACCGTCAGCAAAGTGGCTTATGCAATCGTCTACATGGTGCTGATTATTCTCGCTTTAAACAGCTTTCATGTTGCCGTCAATTATGCCAGTGAAGCGATCCAGACGATGACAAGCTTCATTCTCGCGCTCATCCCGCTTTTACTTGCGCTTTTGGCGTCTTCCGGGGGAGCCGTCTCCGCAGCTTTTTTTCACCCCGTTATTTTATTTCTGATGAATACGAGCGGCCTTCTCATTCAAAACATCGTCATGCCGCTTATCTTCCTGTCAGCGATTTTAAGCATCGTCAGCACGATGACGGATCAATATAAAGTCACGCAGCTTGCCAATCTGCTCAGAAATATCGCGATCGGCGCGCTTGCCGTATTCCTCACCGTGTTTCTCGGCGTCATCTCCGTACAGGGGGCTTCGGCTGCCGTGACGGACGGGATTACGCTCAGGACTGCAAAATTTATAACAGGCAATTTTATTCCCGTACTCGGCCGGATGTTTACGGATGCGACGGATACGGTCATCAGCGCCTCGCTCCTATTAAAAAACACCGTGGGAATCCTCGGAGTCGGAATTTTGATCTGCATCTCCGCGTTTCCGGCGATCAAAGTGCTCTCGCTCGCTTTTATTTATAAGCTCGCGGCCGCTATTCTGCAGCCGCTCGGAGGCGGGCCCGTCATTACGTGCCTCGGCGTCATCAGCAGAAGCGTACTGTATATTTTCGCGGCGCTCGCCATCGTCTCTCTCATGTTTTTCCTCAGCATCACAGTCATTATTACAGCAGGCAACCTCACCATGATGATGAAATAAAGGAGGCCCATTGGATATGAGCTTTTTAACAGAATGGCTGACAAGCATTATTTTATTTATCTTATTCGCCATCGTCATCGACATGCTGCTGCCCAGCTCCAGTATGCAAAAATACGCAAAGATGGTTGTCAGCCTGCTGTTAATCATTGTCATGCTCAACCCGATATTCAAACTTTTCAAAACAGACCCGGAAATCATCTTCGATTATTTGACAAAACAAGAGCAATCTCAATCCGCTGATATAAAAAATCAAATCAAATCAGAAAAAAAAGAAATACAAGCATCAAACCGCGCATATGTTTTAGAAGAAATGGCTGTCCAACTAAAAAAGAAAGCGGAGGAGATGTTCAGTCATGACGAATACAAAATAGACGACATCCGCCTTACAGCGGAAGAACAGGTTCGTTCAGAAGAAGATGTAAAAACGATCAGCGTGTATATGGCCCCATCTTCTGAAAAAACCGTGCAAACCGTCGCACCGATCGACATCCGCACAGACCGCAAATACGAACCGGAAGGCGCAGCCGACAAAAAAGAGGCCGCAGACATCAAAGGAAAACTTGCGGATATATGGGAAATCGGCAGTGAGAAAATTACGGTTTATATGGAAGGCGGGGAGAAAAACGGCCATGAATAAAAACGGACTATGGACCATACTCAAAAAACAGCTGATGATCGGACAGGCGAAAGACGGAGAAAAACCAAAACTGACAAAATATCATTACTTTCTGTTCGTGTTTGTGCTCGGGGTATCTTTTATGCTGGTCAGCCAGCTGTTCTCTTCACCGGAGAAAACCGGGAAGGACCAAACGGCGCAGACCGTCATGTCCGGCCGAACGGAAGACAAAAGCGGGCAAAAAAGCGCACCCGTTTTTAAGGCATCGAAAGACGGCAGCGCCAAAACCACGATCGATGATTACGAAAGAGACTATGAAAACCAGCTGAAAGAAATCCTTGAAACGATTATCGGCGTGGAGGATGTCTCAATTGTCGTAAACGTAGACGCAACATCTTTGAAAGTGTTTGAGAAAAATAAAACGAAAAAAGACACCACCACTGAAGAAACCGATAAAGAAGGCGGCAAAAGAAGCGTAACCGATCAAACCTCTGAAGAACAAATTGTCATGATTCGAAACGGGGACCAGGAAACCCCGGTCGTCGTCCAGACGAAAAAGCCCGATATCCGCGGTGTACTCGTTGTCGCTCAGGGAGTGGACAACGTTCAAATAAAAAAAACCATCATTGATGCCGTCACAAGGGTGCTCGATGTTCCGAGCTATCGTGTAGCGGTTGCCCCTAAAAAAATCAAGGAGGATTCATAAATCATGCTGAAAAAACAAACGGTTTGGCTTTTAACAATGCTCAGTCTCGTCGTGGTATTAAGTGTTTATTATATTATGTCGCCGGAAAGCAAAAATGCCGTGCAGATGAAAAGCGAAAAAAGCAGCGGAGAAGTCGCCACTGAAAAAACGCCGGCTCCTGAAACGAAAGATAAGAGCGGAAGCGGCACGGAAAAAGAAGACGGCACAAAAGGAACGAAAGATTCTAAAGGCACAAAAGAGGATAAAGAAACATCAGCCGAAGCATCGGACAAAGACGGATCGGTCGCCACAGAAACAGCTGATGAAAACTTATTTACCGCATACCGTATGGAACTTGAAGACGCGAGAAGCAAAGAAAGGGAACAGTTAAACAGCATTGTTTCAAGCGATGATGCGACCGCAAAGGAAAAAAGCGAAGCCTACGATAAAATGACGGCGCTGAGCAATGCTGAAGGGACGGAAAAACAGCTGGAAACGCTGATTAAAACACAAGGCTACAAAGATGCGCTCGTGGATGCTGAAGGAGACAAAATCAACATTACCGTCATGTCTGACAAACATTCAAACGCAAAAGCTTCCGCTATCATTGACCTGGTGGAAAAAGAAATCAAGACGATGAAAGACGTCGCCGTCACGTTTGAACCGACAAAGTAAGAGACCTGAACCGCCCGCACCCGCTGCGGGCTTTTCTGATGTCATTTTAGATCAGTGTTGAATTTACACAAGCGCTCCTGTAAGATAAACATAGTATGTACTTTTAGTAGCAACCCATAAATTTCTATTTTTTATACATAGGAGTGGAAACTGATGTTAAAAATCAACGAAATTCATGAACTGATAAAAAGAATCGATGAATCTTCCATCGACGAATTTGTTTACGAAATTGAAGGCGTAAGCCTCAAACTGAAAAAAAATGAAGCGCCGGCAGTGAATGTAACGGGACAAGCCCAAGCCGTTCCCGCCGCTTACGCACCTGCTCCGCAGGCTGCAAAACCGGAAGCGCGTGAAGCCGCTCCTGCTCAGGAAGCGCCGAAACAAGACGAAAACCTGCACAAAATTACGTCTCCGATGGTCGGAACGTTTTATGCTTCTTCATCGCCGGAAGCCGGCCCTTACGTAAACCAAGGTTCAAAAGTGAGCGAAAATACAGTTGTTTGTATCGTAGAAGCAATGAAACTCTTTAACGAGATTGAAGCCGAAGTAAAAGGAGAAATCGTTGAAGTGTTAGTTGAAAACGGCCAGCTGGTCGAATACGGACAACCTCTATTTCTTGTAAAAGCTGAGTAAGGAGACCTGCTATTATGATTAAAAAGCTATTGATCGCCAACCGAGGAGAAATCGCCGTCAGAATCATCCGGGCCTGCAAAGAGCTGGGCATTGAAACTGTAGCCGTTTATTCTGAGGCAGATAAAGACGCCCTGCATGTCCAAATGGCCGATGAGGCTTTTTGTATCGGGCCGAAAACATCAAAAGAAAGCTATTTAAATGTAACGAACATCGTCAGCGTCGCAAAGCTGACCGGCACGGATGCGATTCATCCGGGATACGGGTTTTTAGCTGAAAACGCCGACTTTGCCGAGCTGTGCGAGGAATTAAACGTAACGTTTGTCGGCCCTACGGCTGACGCCATTTCAAAAATGGGAACAAAAGATATCGCGCGCGACACGATGCAGCTGGCGGGCGTGCCGATTGTGCCCGGTTCAAAAGGAATCATAAAAAATACGGAAGAAGCGGTTTCGCTTGCAGGTGAAATTGGGTATCCTGTCATTATAAAAGCCACTGCGGGCGGAGGCGGAAAAGGCATCCGGGTCGCACGCACAGAAGAAGAACTGATCAAAGGCATTGAGATTACCCAGCAGGAAGCCGCTACGGCATTCGGAAATCCGGGTGTGTACATCGAGAAGTACATCGAAGATTTCCGCCATGTTGAAATTCAGGTGCTTGCGGATAATTACGGAAACACGATCCATCTCGGAGAGCGTGACTGTTCTATCCAAAGACGTCTGCAAAAACTTCTTGAAGAGTCACCGTCACCTGCGCTTGATTCTGAAATCAGGGAGCAGATGGGCGAAGCAGCGGTAAAAGCAGCTAAGGCCGTCGGTTACACGGGAGCCGGCACAGTAGAATTCATCTATGACTACAGAGAACAGCGCTACTACTTCATGGAAATGAACACGCGTATTCAAGTAGAGCACCCTGTCACAGAAATGGTGACGGGAACGGATCTGATCAAAGAACAGATCAAAGTGGCATCCGGACAGGAGCTTTCGCTCAGACAGGAAGACGTTGAATTTAACGGCTGGGCGATTGAATGCCGCATCAACGCTGAAAATCCTGCGAAAAACTTCATGCCTTCACCCGGTAAAATTAACATGTACCTGCCGCCGGGCGGACTTGGCGTACGCGTGGATTCAGCCGCATATCCCGGCTATTCGATCCCGCCGTACTATGACAGTATGATTGCTAAAGTCATCACATACGGAACAACGCGTGATGAGGCAGTCGCACGGATGAAACGCGCGCTGAGCGAATTCGTGATTGAAGGTATTGAAACGACGATTCCGTTCCATTTGAAACTGCTTGAACACGAAACATTTGTCAGCGGAGAGTTTAATACAAAGTTTTTAGAAACATATGATGTAATGGGCTCATAATTTTTGCGGGAGGTGAATTGAATGGAAGACAACAGTGTGCTTAAAATGGATCATGATGAGGCTCATTTAGGCAAGGTTGAAATTGCTCCTGAGGTCATTGAAGTCATTGCCGGCATCGCCGCTTCCGAAGTTGAAGGAGTTGCTGAAATGCGCGGCAATTTCGCCACGGGCGTCGTAGAACGCTTCGGCAAAATCAATCACGGCAAAGGCGTAAAGGTCGATTTAGCCGATGACGGGATTACCATCGACGTCTATTGCGTCGTTCAATTCGGGATCTCGATCCCGAAAGTGGCGGCAAGCGTTCAGGAGAATATCCGACAAACCTTATTAAACATGACGTCTCTTACCATTAATGAAATCAATATTCATATCGTCGGCATTCAATTTGACACGAAAGCCCAAGAAGTCGAAATCGACGAAGAAATGTAATGAGCGTATAAAAACCAAGGGGATGGGCAGCCCTTTGGTTTTTTATACGTTTCCCGTCATTTCAGGCATGAAGAAAGCCGGCTTACAAACGGCAGCCGAGTTTCTTCATGCTGTGAAATCCGAATGAAATTAATACGGTTTGTGAAAATATTCGGCATTAGGGTGAAAAAACCTAAATTTCGACATGCGATTGAGAAAAAAATATGTTATGATCTCTTTAAGCTTAACGACAAGCGGATAAAGCGGATCTGAAGGAGAAAGAAAATGAAAAGAAGAACAGCTAGAGAAAAAGCTTTGCAGGCACTTTTTCAGATTGATGTCAGCGATATTGCACCGAACGATGCCATTGAGCACGCGCTCGATGGTGAAAAAACAGATGCCTTCTTTGAACAGCTGGTGTACGGAGTGATCGAACATCAGGTTCAGCTTGATGAAATGATTTCCGGCCATCTCGTCAATTGGAAGCTTGACCGGATTGCAAACGTAGACCGCGCGATCCTGCGTCTGGCGGTGTATGAAATGGTTTATTCTGACGACATTCCTGCTAACGTGTCATTAAACGAAGCAATCGAGCTGGCAAAACGGTTCGGCGACGATAAAGCTGCAAAATTCGTAAACGGGGTTCTTTCTAACATTAAAACTGATATCGAATCATAGGAGGAAAGAAAATGACTGCAACAATCATCGACGGAAAAGAAACGGCTAAAGAAAAACGCGAACAATTGGCAAAAGAAGTAGAAGAGCTGAAAGCACAAGGCGTAGTGCCTGGCTTGGCGGTCATTTTAATCGGAGACGATCCCGCTTCTGTTTCATATGTGACAGGCAAGAAAAAAGCCGCTGAAACAATGGGAATGAAATTTAAGCTTGACCGCTTTGACTCAAGCTTAACCGAGGCGGAGCTTTTAACAGTGATTGATCAGTATAATCAAAATCCGGAATTCCACGGCATTCTCGTCCAGCTGCCGCTCCCGGATCATATTTCTGAAAAAGCCGTAATCGAGCGGATCTCCCCTGATAAGGATGTTGACGGTTTCCACCCTCTCAACGTCGGGAAAATGCTGCTTGGCGAAGATACATTTCTTCCATGCACGCCGCACGGAATTGTCGAGTTACTGAAAAAGACGAACGTAGATCTTTCCGGCAAAGAAGTTGTTGTAGTCGGACGAAGCAATATTGTCGGTAAACCGGTCGGCCAGCTGCTGCTGAACGAAAACGCGACCGTCACATATTGCCATTCCCGCACGAAAAATATGTCTGAGCATACGAAAAAAGCAGATATTCTTGTGGTAGCGGTCGGTAAAGCGAACTTCATCAAAGCCGATCAAATCAAAGAGGGCGCCATTGTCATTGATGTCGGCGTCAACCGTCTCGAAAGCGGAAAACTCTGCGGAGACGTTCAGTTTGATGAAGCGAAAGAAAAAGCATCTTTCATTACGCCGGTGCCGGGCGGAGTAGGTCCGATGACCATCACAATGCTTGCGCATAATACTGTTAAATCTGCCAGACGTACGTTATCATAGATAACCGGAGACAGTCACAAAAAGTGTGACAATGAGCACGATACCCGCTTCTTAAGGCTCCTTTCAGCCAGAGCGGGTTTTCTTAGTTTAGGGCAAAAAGCCTTTATGAAAGGAGTGCAGGATGTGAGTGAAGCGGCATATGTCACGGTTTCCGCGCTGACCAAATACATTAAACGAAAATTCGATGTGGACCCTCATCTTGAGGACATTTGGATTAAGGGTGAGCTCTCCAATGTTAAAATCCATACGAGAGGCCACATTTATTTTACATTAAAAGATGAGCATGCCCGCATGCAGGCCGTCATGTTTCAGAGGCAAAGTTCGAGGCTTGCGTTTAAGCCCGAGGACGGAATGAAGGTCATCGTAAGAGGCGGTATCTCCGTCTATGAACCGAGCGGAAGCTATCAGCTGTACGCGAAAGAAATGCAGCCGGACGGTGTGGGGGCGCTCTACTTAGCATATGAAGAATTAAAGAAAAAACTTGCCGGCGAAGGGTTGTTTGATGACCGGCATAAGCAGGCCATCCCCGCTTTTCCGGCTACGATCGGGGTCGTCACGTCACCGACGGGAGCAGCCGTCAGAGACGTCATTACCACACTCAAAAGAAGATACCCCCTTGTGAAAGTCATTGTGCTTCCCGCGCTCGTTCAAGGTGAAAATGCCAGCAGATCGATTGTGAAGCGCATTGAAGAAGCCAATGCACAAAAAATGTGTGACGTCCTGATCGTCGGAAGGGGAGGGGGCTCGATCGAAGAATTGTGGGCATTTAACGAAGAAATCGTGGCCCGGGCGATTTTTGCTTCCGCCATTCCGATTATATCAGCCGTCGGACATGAAACAGATTTTACAATCAGTGATTTCGTCGCGGATATCCGGGCGGCAACGCCGACAGGAGCGGCAGAAATCGCCGTTCCCCACACGACGGACTTAATGGAACGGACAAAAACGGCGGAAGTCCGCCTGACAAGAGCGATGCAGCAGCATATCAGCAAGAAAAAAGAACGGGTCCAATCGCTCCAGTCATCCTACGCGTTCCGTTTTCCGAAACGATTGTATACCCAAAAAGAACAGCAGTTTGACCTTTTGTATCAGCAGTTCCAATCACAGCTCACAGGGCTTACGGACAGGAAACAAAGGCAGCTGGAGCGGAATACGTACAGATTAACGGCGCTCCACCCTGAAACCCAGCTGAAACAGGCGAAAAAACGGTACGAGGAGCGCTCAAATCAGCTCGCCCGAAGCATGAATGTCCAGCTGAAGCAGCTTCATTCGCAGTTTCAGACGGTTCTTGGTAAACTGAATGCATTAAGTCCCCTTCAGGTGATGGAGAGAGGATACAGTCTGGCCTATAAAGACAAAGAGCTGATCAAAAGCGTTGATCAAGTGGAACAAAATGATACGCTTGAAGTAAAGATGACAGACGGCGTTCTGACGTGTGAAGTATTGCAAAAGAGAGGCGAACGAAAATGACAGAAACCAAAAAAAGTGAAGAGCTGACATTTGAAGAGGCGATGAAAGGCCTTGAAGGCATTGTGGCAAAGCTTGAAGAAGGAGACGTGCCGCTGGAGCAGGCGATTAATTATTTTCAGGAAGGGATGGCCCTTTCAAAAATGTGCCATGAAAAGCTTCAGCATGTCGAAAAGCAAATGGACTTTATTTTAAAAGATAACGGAGAACTTGCACCTTTCAGCGTTCAGGAGGAAGACGAAGGTGACAAATAAACTGGACGCATTTTTAGCATCGCGCAAACAACTGATTGAACAGCAGCTTTCTTTATATACAGAACGGCTTGCGATGCCGGAAACCCTCAAAAAATCTATGCTGTATTCTTTGGAAGCGGGCGGAAAGAGGCTGCGCCCCCTCGTCGTCTTAGCCGTTCTGAATGCTTACGGAAAAGATGAAAAAGACGGGATTCCGGTCGGGTGCGCTGTCGAAATGATTCATACGTATTCTTTAATCCATGATGATCTTCCTTGCATGGACGATGATGATCTGCGCCGGGGAAAGCCCACAAACCATAAAGTCTTCGGAGAAGCGGCGGCCGTATTGGCCGGAGACGGGCTTCTGACAGAAAGCTTTAAATTGATCACATCTTACGTGTCTGAGGCGGTTTCAGCAGAAAAACGCCTCCGTCTCGTCGATGAGCTGATCAGCGCGGCAGGAACGGAAGGAATGGTCGGCGGGCAGGCTGCCGACATGGAAGCGGAACAAAAGCGGATAACGCTTGAGGAGCTGGAATCCATCCACGAGCGGAAAACGGCCAAGCTCCTCGGTTTTTCCGTGACGGCGGGCGCCATTTTGGCAGATGCACCGGAGGATGAAGTCGAAAAGCTCCGTTTGTTCAGCAGCCATATCGGCATCGGATTTCAAATCAGAGACGACATCCTTGATATTGAAGGGCATGAGGAGAGGATCGGCAAACCGGTCGGCTCAGACACGTCGAACGAAAAATCAACGTATCCGTCGCTTTTAACGCTTGAAGGCGCGAAAGAAAAGCTTGCGTATCATATCAGCGAGGCGAAACAGATCATCAGCGGCCTTTCTCTTCAGAAAGAACTGCTGCATGACCTCTGTGATTTAATCGCGGCGAGAGATCATTAAAAACGGTCCTGATTTGAAGGGGCTGCCGCTCCTATGGTAAAATGTAAGCAGTTTCGATGAAAATACAAAGGGAGTCTTTTTCTTTTTTCAAAAAGACACTGTTTAATTTCCAGAAATTCATGCTGAAAGTGAGTTGATCCGCTTTGGATCTTTTATCAATACAGGACCCGTCATTTCTTAAAAAGATGTCAATTGAACAGCTGGAAGAGCTGAGTGAGGAGATCCGCAATTTCCTCATCACATCGCTATCTGCCTCTGGCGGCCATATCGGGCCGAACCTCGGGGTTGTCGAGCTGACAATTGCGCTTCACAAAGAATTTGACAGTCCGAAAGATAAATTTTTATGGGATGTCGGACATCAGTCCTATGTTCATAAACTGTTAACCGGACGCGGCAAGGAGTTTGAAACCTTGCGCCAATATAAAGGGCTTTGCGGTTTCCCGAAACGCAGCGAAAGCGAACATGACGTATGGGAAACAGGCCACAGTTCAACCTCGCTCTCAGGCGCGATGGGAATGGCTGCCGCCCGTGATATTAAAGGATCGAAAGAATATATCATCCCGATTATCGGAGACGGCGCTTTAACCGGAGGAATGGCGCTTGAAGCGCTGAACCATATCGGTGATGAGAAAAAAGATATGATCGTCATCCTGAATGATAATGAGATGAGCATTGCGCCGAATGTCGGGGCGATTCATTCTATGCTTGGACGGCTTCGCACGGCCGGCAAATATCAATGGGTAAAAGACGAGCTTGAATATTTATTTAAGCGCATCCCGGCCGTCGGCGGAAAATTGGCCGCCACAGCGGAACGGATAAAAGACAGTTTGAAATATATGCTTGTGTCAGGCATGTTTTTTGAAGAGCTGGGCTTTACGTATTTAGGCCCGGTTGACGGTCATTCCTACCACGAACTGTTTGAAAACCTGCAATACGCCAAAAAAACGAAAGGCCCTGTCCTGTTACATGTCATTACGAAAAAGGGCAAAGGCTATAAACCGGCTGAGACCGACACAATCGGCACATGGCACGGAACGGGTCCGTATAAAATCAATACGGGTGATTTCGTCAAGCCGAAAGCCGCGGCGCCTTCATGGAGCGGACTTGTCAGCGGCACCGTGCAGGAGCTGGCGCGTGAGGATGACAGAATTGTCGCGATTACACCGGCCATGCCGGTCGGCTCTAAACTGGAAGGGTTTGCGAAAGAATTTCCTGAACGCATGTTTGATGTCGGAATCGCAGAACAGCATGCGGCGACGATGGCGGCTGGAATGGCGCTCCAAGGCATGAAGCCGTTTCTTGCGATTTATTCGACCTTTTTGCAGCGGGCGTACGATCAGGTCGTCCATGACATCTGCCGTCAAAACGCGAATGTATTTATCGGCATTGACCGCGCCGGTTTGGTCGGCGCTGACGGGGAGACACATCAAGGCGTCTTTGACATCGCCTTTTTGCGGCATATACCAAACCTCGTTTTAATGATGCCGAAGGATGAAAATGAAGGCCGCCATATGGTCAATACAGCCCTTAATTATGAGGAAGGTCCGATCGCGATGCGCTTCCCGCGCGGAAACGGGCTCGGCGTAAAGATGGATAAAGAGCTGAAAACCATTCCGATCGGAACATGGGAAGTGCTCCGTCCCGGAAAAGACGCGGTCATTTTAACATTCGGTACGACCATTGAAATGGCGCTGGAAGCGGCTGAAGAACTGCAAAAAGAAGGCCTGTCCGTGCGTGTCGTGAATGCGCGGTTCATAAAACCGATTGATAAACAAATGATGAAGGCCATTCTTAATGAAGGTCTGCCGATTTTAACGATAGAAGAAGCCGTGCTTGAAGGCGGATTCGGCAGCACGATTCTTGAATTCGCTCATGACCTCGGCATGTATCATACACCGATTGACAGAATGGGCATCCCAGATCGGTTTATTGAACACGGCAGCGTAACCGCCCTGCTTGAAGAAATCGGTCTCACGAAGGCTGAGGTTATGAACCGGATAAAACTGCTGATGCCGCCGAAGACACATAAAGGAATTGGATCATGACAGCAAAAAAAGAACGATTAGATGTACTTCTTGTAGAAAAAGGCCTTGCGGAAACGCGGGAAAAAGCGAAACGCGCCATTATGGCGGGCATCGTGTACTCAAATGAAAACCGATTGGACAAACCGGGTGAAAAAATCGCCCGGGATCTTCCGTTAACGGTAAAAGGAAACCCTCTTAAATACGTCAGCAGAGGCGGATTAAAGCTTGAAAAAGCCTTGGAAGTGTTTCCCGTCTCGGTAAAAGGCAAAACGATGATTGACATCGGCTCGTCTACAGGGGGATTCACGGATTGCGCCCTCCAAAACGGAGCCGAGCGGTCCTACGCTGTGGATGTCGGCTATAATCAGCTTGCTTGGAAGCTCAGACAGGACGAGAGGGTCGTCGTCATGGAACGGACGAATTTCCGCTATTCCGAGCCTTCCGATTTCACAGAGGGTTTGCCGGAATTTGCGACAATCGATGTTTCTTTCATCTCACTCCGCCTCATTCTGCCGGTTTTAAAAACGCTGCTTGTACCGGGGAGCGATTGTATCGCACTGGTGAAGCCGCAATTTGAAGCCGGACGGGAATCCGTCGGAAAAAAAGGCATTGTCAGAGATCCAGACGTTCATACTGACGTTCTCCGCCGCATGAATCAATTTGCCGCTTCTGAAGGATATACAGTGAAAGGACTGTCCTTCTCACCGATTACAGGGGGAGACGGCAATATTGAGTTTCTGCTTCATTTGGAATGGGGCGGAGAAGACGGAAACGGCGCTGAACTGCCGGAAGAAGACATTCTCCGTACAGTCCGCGAAGCACATGAAACATTAAAAGCCAAAAAGACAGATGTACCGGAATAATAGGGGGCTATTATTCCTTTTTTCTGCCATCATGTACTTTTTATCAAGAAGCGGTTAACATAATGACAAGAACAGCTTGAAAACAGAGGTGCTTACATGACAAAAGGCCAAAGGCATATAAAAATCAGAGAGCTTATTACAAGCCATGAGATTGAAACACAGGATGACTTAGTTGACATGCTGAGAGAAGAAGGATATAAGGTAACCCAGGCGACTGTTTCCAGAGACATTAAAGAGCTGCATCTCGTAAAGGTGCCGACGAACAACGGCTCCTACAAATACAGCCTGCCGGCGGATCAGCGGTTCAATCCGCTGTCAAAACTGAAGCGTTCATTAATGGATGCGTTCGTAAAAATTGACTCAGCAAGCCATATGATCGTATTAAAAACGATGCCGGGGAATGCTCAGGCAATCGGCGCTCTGATGGATAATCTCGAATGGGAAGAAATCATGGGCACGATCTGCGGAGATGACACAATTTTAATCATCTGCAGGACGCCTGAAGATACAGAAGGCGTACAAAGCCGTCTTTTGGAGCTGCTGTAGCGTAATTATCAGATAAAAGGTGGAATGCTGTTTGTTAGCTGAACTATCAATAAAAAACTTTGCCATTATAGAGGAACTGACGATTTCGTTTGAGCGGGGGCTCACCGTCCTGACGGGAGAAACAGGGGCCGGCAAGTCAATTATTATAGACGCCGTTTCCCTATTAGTCGGCGGCCGCGGCTCGTCTGAATTTGTCCGTTACGGTGAAACAAAGGCCGAGCTTGAAGGACTGTTTCTATTGGACAGCGGTCATCCCGTGTTTGAAGTATGCCGTGAGCAGGGAATAGACGCATCTGACGACATGATTGTCATGAGAAGGGACATCAATGCCGGAGGAAAAAGCGTCTGCCGTGTCAACGGAAAATTAGTGACGATTGCGGCTTTAAGGGAAATCGGCAGACTTTTATTAGATATTCACGGACAGCATGATAACCAGCTGTTAATGGAGGACGATAAACACTTAGAGCTGTTGGACAGGTTTGCGGGCGCTGAGGCCGAATCCGCGCTTCAGGCTTACCATGAAGGCTATGAGCGTTATATGAAGCTGCTCAAAAAAGTGAAGAAGCTGTCAGAAAGCGAGCAGGAAATGGCGCATCGGTTAGACCTGATTCAATTTCAGCTTGAAGAAATCGAGTCGGCGAAGCTTGAATTGAATGAAGACGAGCTTCTTCAGGAAGAGCGGAAGCAGATATCCAACTTTGAAAAAATTTATGAATCATTGCAAAACGCCTATAATGCGCTCCGCAGCGAGCAGGGGGGGCTTGACTGGGTCGGAATGGCCTCTGCCCAGCTTGAAGATATTTCGGATATCAATGAACCGCTGCAAAAGCTGTCAGAAAGCGTGTCAAGTTCCTATTATCTGCTGGAGGATGCCACCTTTCAGATGCGCAATCTGTTAGATGATCTGGAATATGACCCGGAACGGCTGAATTTTATTGAAACCCGTTTAAACGAGATTAAACAGCTGAAGCGCAAATACGGAGCGACGGTAGAAGACATTTTGGAATACGGCTCCAAAATAGAAGAGGAAATCGATCAAATCGAGAACCGCGACAGCCACCTTGAAGCGCTGAAGAAGGAACTGGAGTCGGTCGGCAAAGATGTGGCCGTAGAAGCCGCCAATTTATCAAAAATCAGAAAAGCTTGGGCTAAGAAACTGGCGGAAGCGATTCATCAGGAATTAAAAAGTCTGTATATGGGCAAATCAACGTTTGATACGGAATTTCTCGTGAAAACCGATCCGTCAGCAAGTGAAGCGCCGGTTGTTAACGGGCAGCCCGTGCAGCTTACCCAAAAGGGGATTGACCTTGTGAAGTTTTTAATTTCAACAAACACCGGTGAGCCTTTAAAACCGCTGTCAAAGGTCGCTTCCGGAGGCGAGCTTTCACGGGTGATGCTGGCGATGAAGAGTATTTTTTCTTCCCAGCAGGATGTCACCTCCATCATCTTTGACGAAGTGGACACCGGTGTAAGCGGGCGGGTTGCCCAAGCCATCGCGGAAAAAATCCATAAAGTATCGACCGGTTCACAGGTGCTCTGCATTACACACCTGCCGCAGGTTGCCGCCATGGCGGATACGCACCTTCTGATCGCAAAAGAATTCAAAGACGGCCGGACGACAACGCATGTCACACCGCTTTCCAAACAGGACAAGGTAGCGGAAATCGGCCGCATGATTGCGGGCGTTGAAGTGACCGATCTGACAAAACGGCATGCACAAGAGCTTTTAAAACAGGCCGGACAGGTAAAAACGACAGGATAAGCTGCTGATACAGGCAGCTTATTTTTTTGTTCCATTTCTCTAACAGTGTATCCAATGTTTTTCTTCGTATGCCGGTTATAAATCAAGCGCAGGAAGGCAAAAGTATAGATGTAGCAGAAAAAGAAAGTGGTGTGGGATAGGAGCGAGGAGAGTGAAGGAATGAATGCACGATAACATGAGGAAAGCAATAGGTGTAATTCTCCTTGTTTCTTTACTAAGTGTAGGCTTTTTTAAGCCGTTTAAAGAATATTTACTGATACCGTCAGAAATGAGCGTCTTTGAAAACCAGACACAAGCCGTTCCGGTCAATGCATCAATAAGCGCTGAAAAGGGCGAATTATCAGAAGCCTTTACGCTGAAAGAAGAGCACGGCCATGCAAACATAACAGGGCAAACACAAGGCCGGTCAGAAGTAGTATATGATCTTGCCGGGTTTCCCATTAAAAAAACGAAAGTGCGTGTCCTTCCAGAATTGAAGGTCATTCCGGGCGGACAGTCCATCGGTGTAAAACTGCATTCAGTCGGTGTTTTGGTCGTCGGCTTTCACCAGGTGATGACAAAGGATGGGAAAAAGTCTCCGGGAGAACAAGCGGGAATTGAATCTGGCGACATCATTATTAAAATGAACGGACATAAAATTGAAAAAATGAGCGATATCGCCCCGTTTATTCAAAAAGCGGGCAAAACCGGTGAATCTTTGGATTTATTGGTGAAACGCGATAAGCAAAAAATCAAAACAAAGCTGATTCCGACAAAGGACGAAGCCGAGGGGAAATATCGAATCGGCCTTTATATCCGCGATTCGGCAGCCGGCATCGGCACCATGACATTTTTTGAACCGAAAACAAAAAAATACGGCGCATTGGGCCACGTCATCTCTGATATGGATACAAAAAAACCGATTGTTGTAGAAGACGGAGAAATCGTCCGTTCAACTGTAACATCGATTGAAAAAGGAAAAGGCGGCAATCCCGGCGAAAAACTGGCAAGGTTTTCGTCAGAACGGAAAACGATCGGCGATATTAACCGCAACAGCCCGTTCGGCATTTTCGGGACATTGCATCAGCCGATTAAAAACAACATTTCCGACAAAGCGCTTCCGATTGCTTTGTCAAATGAAGTGAAAAAAGGACCTGCGCAAATGCTGACGGTTATTGAAAACGATAAAGTAGAGAAATTTGATATTGAAATCGTCAGCACCACGCCGCAAAAATTCCCGGCGACAAAGGGAATGGTGTTGAAAGTGACAGATCCGAAACTGCTGAAAAGAACCGGCGGAATCGTTCAGGGGATGAGCGGAAGCCCGATCATCCAGAACGGAAAGGTCGTCGGAGCCGTAACCCACGTATTTGTCAATGATCCGACAAGCGGCTACGGCGTTCATATCGAATGGATGCTGCCTGAAGCGGGTGTTGATGTTTACGGGAAAGACAAAGCAAGCTGACTGCCGGATGATCCGGCAGTTTTTTTATGTGATGCGTTCTTCACTTCTTTCCTGGATTCATGTAAAATAAGACATGAAGATTTTTCGACAAATTCACGTTTCCTGATTTGTCAAACTTAATTTTTAGTCGAAAAACCTAGAAAATGCTAGAAAAACAAAGATATACCACTATTATTGGTAAATATGGATTTTTTAAAAGGGGAAGTAGTGGTTTTGTCGAATGTAACATGTAGCAGTCAAATGGGTTGCGTCCTGTTAATACATTGGGGGAGGAAGAAACGTGGAGAAAATTAAAGTTTGTGTTGCTGATGATAATCGAGAGCTTGTAAGCCTGTTGAGTGAATATATAGAGGGACAGGATGATATGGAAGTGATCGGCGTTGCTTATAACGGACAGGAATGTCTTTCTTTGTTTAAAGATAAGAATCCTGATGTACTCGTTTTAGACATTATCATGCCGCATCTGGACGGACTTGCGGTTTTGGAGCGTCTGCGGGAATCAGAGCTCGAGAAGCAGCCGAACGTCATCATGCTGACGGCATTCGGTCAGGAAGACGTTACGAAAAAAGCCGTCGATTTAGGCGCGTCCTATTTCATCCTGAAGCCGTTTGATATGGAAAACCTTGTCGGCCATATCCGCCAGGTAAGCGGAAATGTCAGCAGTGTCACACACCGTGCGCCGTCCGCGCAAAGCAGCATTATCCGCAGCCAGCCGGAGCCGAAGCGGAAAAATCTCGATGCCAGCATTACAAGCATTATCCATGAGATCGGTGTGCCTGCCCATATCAAAGGCTATCTTTATTTGCGTGAAGCCATTTCCATGGTGTATAACGATATTGAACTCCTCGGCAGCATCACAAAAGTCCTTTATCCCGACATCGCCAAAAAATTCAACACGACCGCAAGCCGTGTAGAACGGGCCATCCGCCACGCCATTGAAGTCGCATGGAGCAGGGGAAATATTGATTCCATTTCTTCACTGTTCGGATATACGGTAAGCATGACAAAAGCAAAACCAACCAATTCAGAATTCATCGCGATGGTTGCTGACAAGCTGAGATTGGAGCATAAAGCTTCGTAACAAAGCTTTTGGCTAAATGTCTTTTTCGCGCCTTCTTTTCCGTGCATGAACGCGGAAGAGAAGGCGTTTTGAAATTTTGCTGACGAAAACAATAGGAATCACCCACGCCGGTACTTGTTTTATACATAAATGCGGGGTCTATGACGTCTACACATATAATACCGGAGCTGATATTTTAATGATTTTGCCGTCTCTGAAATAAAAGCGGGGGACGCGGCGGCTTAACACAGATAAGACTTCGTAGCTGATCGTACCGAGCATTTCGGCAATTTCATCAACGGAAATCTCGGCTCCTTGTTGTTTACCGTAGATGACGACTTCTTCTCCTTGTTTGCCCTCATTCTCACCTAAACTGACCATGATCATATCCATTGTCACTCTCCCCGCCACCGGCACCCGTCTGCCGCGGTGAAGAATAAACCCGCGGTTGGACAGGGCGCGGGAGTAACCGTCAGCATAGCCGATCGGAATCGTCGCGATGATTTCACCCGGTTCGGCGATATATGTGGCGCCATAACTGACGGTTCGGGGATCTGTCACCATGGCTTTCACATAAGCGATACGCGCCTTTAAACTTAGTGCGGGTGTGAGATCCACGAGGTTCAGTTCCTTTATCGAGGCGGACGGATATAAACCATATAACCCAATGCCTAAACGGATCATGTCGGCGCTGAATTCCGGGAATGCGATAGCGGCGGCTGTATTGCACATATGCACGGTAGGTAGCGTAATGTCCTGATTTTTTAAAAAGCGGAGAAAGCTGATAAACTTTTCATGCTGCAGCATCGTCAGCTCAGTGTCCGGTTCATCCGCTGTTGAAAAATGTGTAAAGATGCCATCCCATGACAGGTATGTACTCGACTTGAGCGCTTTCACCACTGCTAAAAGTTCTTCTTCCGTACGCACACCCAGCCTGCCCATTCCGGTATCCACATTGATATGAATGGACAGCCGTTTCGAATCTGCTTCTTTTTCCAATATCCGATTCGCTTTTTTGATCCAGCTGACCTGAAACGCTGATAATGTTATGTTCCAAACGGCAGATTTTTTCACACAGCTGAGAGCTGTGAAGCCGAGCACAAGAATAGGTGCCGTAATTCCCGCTCTCCGTAACACAATTCCCTCTTCGACGCTGGCGACAGCGAGCTCGCTCGCCCCGCTTTCCAGTGCCTGCCGCGCTACTTCCACAGACCCGTGGCCATAAGCGTTCGCTTTTACGACGGCCATAATTTTAGACGTATTCGGAATATGGCGGCGGATCGCCCGTACGTTCTTTTTTATCGCATCAAGGTCAACTTCAATCCAAACTTCCCGGCAAAGTTTTTTCATCACGATTCCTTCTTTCCTTAATGAGATTCAGTACTCGCTTTCAATCTGCATTCTATTCATCTTGAACTGAAATCATTCAAAACAAGGGAAGGTGATCGCTGATGTTTAAAAATCTAGTTTTCGGGAAATCAGTGAGCCTGCTTTATTTATGCTGAAAGGGCTGCTTGTCAGCCCTTAAATTGACTTTACAATATTCTGATCTGAAAATTGATGTTCAAACATTTTGGTGTGGCTCACAGCATTGTTTTGAATGACAATGCCGATATTTCCCCCTCCGGCACCGAAAACGGTTTTTGATGCAGTCAGCGGACTGATGGATATGGCGCCGCCAACATTGACAACTCCGTTTCCTGATACGTTGTTTATCGTAATCGGGCAACCGCTCATTCTATTTTTTCTCCTTTCTCTCACAGTCTACTAACTATATGTACGCTGTGATATGGAAGAAGATTAAACAAAACGGCAAAAAGAATCCGGCTGCTGCCAGCCGGAAAGGGAGGGAAATGGGGATGTCATAGTGTTTTCGTTACATTTTGATCAGAGTATTGAGAGCTTGAAGATTGAGATGTACTGGATTGATTCATTTGCAGGACCAACCCTGTATTTCCCCCTCCTGAGCCGTAGACGGTTTTTGATACGGTTAAAGGACTTATCGAAAACGCACCGCCGACATTGACAACCCCGTTTCCGGAAAGACTGTTAATCGTAATAGGAAAACCAGCCATCATATACGGTCTCCTTTCTATTAATCTATTTACTATATGTACGCTGTGTGTTAGAAATAGGAGTAAACAAAGCGGTAAAAACTTGTGAATCAAAAAAACTGCCGGACATCCGGCAGTTTTTTTAGTCTACTTTTCAAACGGCACCCAGCCGCCTGTATTCTGAATCATTTCCCATAACGGTTCAGGAAGTCGGTATTTCTCAATTTCAGATGCTTGAATGGCTTTTTCGATTTCCTGTTCGCGGCCTTCTTTGACCAGTAACGCCCATTCGGGGTTAATCAAAATGACACGTCCCAGAGCCACCAGCGGAATTCCGCTTTCTAATACGGCAAGCGCTTCGTCCGCGGTATAGATGGAACCGACGGCCATCAGCGGCACTTTATGGCCGACGCGTTCGTTTAATAAATCCATCCGGGTCCGTGAAGTATCCGCCCCGCGGCGGGCTTTGGAATTGACATCCATCAGTGAAATATGCAGATAATCCAAGTTCTCTTCCGCAAGCGCGTCGGCGAGAATGAATGTTTCTTTCATTGTAAGCCCCGGTGTTTCCGGCTCTTCCGGTGACAGGCGGTAGCCGAGAACGAATGGATTTTCAGCGTGTGTATCAATTGCCTGTTTGACAGCGTTAACGACTGCAAGCGGGAACGCAAGGCGCTTTTCATCGCTTCCGCCCCAGCGGTCTGTGCGCCGGTTTGTTTTCGGTGAATAAAATTGGTGAATCAGGTACCCGTTTGCCCCGTGAATTTCAACACCGTCAAAGCCGGCTTCAATCGCTCTGCGTGTCGCTTCGCCGAATGCTTTCACGATGTGCTCAATTTCTTGTTCGGTGAGAGCCCGGGACGTTTGTCTCCCGTCTTCTTCTGAGCCGCTCGGACTGACGACGTCGTTGTTTGGCACGAGTTCAGGAGGGCATTCCAATCCTCCGTGGTGAATCTGCACAACGGCTTTCGCTCCTTGAGACTGGATCGCCTGAGCGAGTTTTTTCAAGCCGGGAATGTGAGAATCATCATAGATGCCGGGCTGGCCTGGAAACGCTTTGCCGTCTGGCGTTACGTTTGCACATGCCGTAATGACCATGCCCATTTCTTTTGAACGGGGAGTAATGTAGCTTAATTCACGGTCGGAAATCGTTCCGTCATCATTTGATGAATAGTGTGTCATGGGTGCGACTGAAATACGGTTTGGTATGGTGACGCCGCTTTCGAACGTAAAAGGTTCAAACAGCGGTTTATAAGTTTGCTTCATCATTTCGCCTTCTTCCTTAGGAGTTTAACTCGTCCGTATTCTAGCTTATGTTTTAATTGTGTGCAATTATTTTGCTTGTTCTTCTTCCTGAGGTTATGACCGGCTGAACCATTTAAACGAATGAAACGGTTTTCTCCGTTCCTTTTCAGGATCTTTATATCCTCCTGAAATTTGATGGCCGATCGAGCTGAATATGACAGCGGCGGCGAAGAGGAGAATGATTTTTTTCATATGCATATCTTCTTTCTTATCTTTTACAAGGTTATTTATAAGCATACGCTTGTGCGAAAAAACCGTCAATTTGTTTTTATTTATTCTTTTTTCCACTTTCCTGCGGCGAATATCGTTCCGATCTGAATCACAACACTTAACAGAGCGCACACTGCCACAACTGTGTTGCTGTCCATAGAAGACACCCTCCTTTTTGTTAGGTTGATGTATCATATGACAGCTGTCTCTGTTTTGACAAAACCGTAATGCGGTGTTTCATATTTTTCAACACAAAAAGGGCGCTTTTTTAAGCGCCTTTACTTTTTTTTCAGCCGGTTCAAAGCGATTTGAACGGCGATGGCATCATCCAGGTAGCCGATCGGAAACATGTAATCCGGAATGACGTCGGTCGCTAAAATATAATACAGCAGCGCGCTCCCGAGAATCGCGCGGTCTTCAGCCGGTGTTGATTCATCCATATACTGATGATGCATGTTTTTCAAATGATCAATAAAAGGGCCGACGCTTTCTTCATTGTCCATTTTCTTTTGAAACTCATCGCAAATCAGGCGATGGCCCTGCTGGGTTTTGGCATATTGTTCATATCTGGTCAGTTCGCGCTCAATTTGCTCCCGGGAAAAAGGCTGATCAAACATCTCGGCCATATTCAGCATATCCTGAATCGCGTGCATCGGGTCTTGCGGCGCAGCTTCTTTTTCATGGCCGATGTCTATGCCTGACGCCTCAAGCAATTCCTCCAGCGGGGTGCGGAGATGTTTTGAAAATTCCTGAAGATGCTTTAAATTGGCCTTCTGCTTGCCGTTTATAATCCGGGAGATGGTGGCCGTATCAATGTTTGTTAAGGCGCCGAGTTTTCTCATGGAGAGCGAGTGCTTATCAAGCAGTGATTTTAAAAGGGGCCCCAGTGTCTTATTTTTATTTTCTGTCAAGGGTGTCACCTCGTTTCCGCCGGAATGATGATCATTAATCAATAATTTTTGCAGAAAAGGTACCTTTTCTGTGCGGCTGAATAGGATAGTGTAGATTCAACGGCACAACATGTTGAAAAGAAATCAAAGAATGGAGAGAAACGAACATGGCTTGGTTATTGATTTTAGGTTTGGCAGTGTCCTCGAGCATTGATAATTTAGGAGTGGGGATGTCATACGGCATCAGAAAAATCAAAATATCGCATGCGTCGAATATGATGATCGCTTTTATCTGTTTTGTATTCAGTTATATCGGAATTTATTTCGGCAAATGGATTTCAGCCGTTTTACCGGGCTTTCTTCCTGTATTGCTGGCGGCGTTTATTTTATCTGTCATCGGTATCCGCATCATTCTGCTGGCTGTGCCGAGAAAAACAGCGCGTGTTGGCGCGTCAGGAAAAAAAGGCCGTTTTGCCGGTCTGCTGCAAAATCCGGAGGCAGCGGATGCCGACGGTTCGGGAGAAATCGGTATATTGGAATCCATGGTTCTCGGGGTGGCCGTATCCGCAAATGCGCTGACCAACGGATTAAGCGCGGGGTTGATCGGGCTTTCTCCCGCTGCCATTTCCATCACTGCGGCGGTCGGAAGCTTTTTGACCATATGGGTCGGCTGCTCGCTTGGAAAAAAAGCCGCATCATTGCGCATCGGTTCTTTTCACGTCGGACAGTTCAGCACGGTGCTGAGCGGAGTGATTATTCTCATCATTGCCGCCAATACGCTGCTCTTTTAAGTTGTCCCGTTCATTTTATGAAAAGCTCAAAATAAATATGAATGTTTCTATTCGGGAGAGCGCATGACGCGGCTCTCTTTTTTTTGCCGATCTGATATTTTTTCAAAATGAACAGAAAGTCGTCCGTTTCCGTTAAATTCTGCATATTCGGCCTTCAGACAGAACCTTTTTCATAGACTGATCAGCTTGTTTTCTTTCTAAGTTCAGGTAAACAGCAGGTCAGATAGCCTTCATTCCAAATATGGAAAAGCGCTGGAGGAATGAAGGCTCCCTTTACAAATCGGCCATTCTGTTCAAAGATAAAGCCGAATGAGAAAACGTGAGGTGATCTGTGTGAAGTCTGTCATACTTTTGATCTTCACCGCATGGCTGTTATCAGGCTGCGAGTATACCGCGGAGGCTGATGCGGCGCCGTCATTTACACAGGAAGGAACATTTATAAAAGCGGCCGGAAACGATACGATCGCGGTCGAAATTGACGGAGAAAGGCAAGAGGTGAAGGTGCCTTTCGCTAAGCGGTTTGAATGTCAGTCTCTGCCTGAGCATACGGCGGTGCAAATCACCTATAAAAAAGAGAGCAACGGACAATTACGGCTTGAGGAACTGAAAAAAGAAACAGATATGTGAAAACGGGGAGGAAAAAAACGTGGGTTTACTGACAAAAAGCGCTGCTGCCTTCGGTGCCGCTCTGCTTCTGCTTGCGCCGTCTGCTTATGCAGCTGAACCTTTGCAAGGGAAAACCATTTATATCGATGCCGGACATGGCGGAGAAGACAGCGGGGCCGGCGGAAATGGACTGCTTGAGAAAAACATCAATTTAGCGGTGTCAAACAAGGTGATCGCCAAATTGGAGACAGAAGGCGCAAAACCTGTAGCTTCAAGGACTGACGATACTTTTTTACGTTTGGACGAGCGGGTGGCGAAAGCAAGCGCCAGCCAATCCGATTTATTCGTCAGCCTCCATACGAATTCAGCCGTATCAACGGCAACGGGCACGGAAACGTATTTTAATTCGACATATGAAGGCGCAGACAGCGAAAGGCTTGCTTCCGACATCCAGCAGCAGCTTGTCACGTCTTTAGGGATGAGGGACAGAGGCGTAAAAGAAGCTCCTTTTTATGTCATTACATATTCAAAGATGCCGAGTGTGCTGGCTGAATTAGGTTTTATCACAAATCCTCAAGATGCGGACAAGCTGAAAAGCGATAACGGACAAGAGCACGCCGCGGACGCCGTTGTAAACGGAATCGAAACCTATTACAGCGGCCGGTAATTATAAAATATGTGTAAATAGCGCCCTCCTGATGTGCATAACGATTATAATAGAGAAAACCGATGACAAACACCTGAGGTGACACATATGACGAATATTTTTGCCCACCGGGGGGCGTCGGGCGACTGCCCGGAAAATACGATGCCCGCGTTCAAAAAAGCGATTGAGGACGGGGCTGACGGAATTGAACTTGATGTACAGATGACAAAAGACGGCCGCATCGTGGTCATTCACGATGAAACCCTCGACCGCACGACGTCTTTGAAAGGATTTGTGAAAGATACGGCGTATGACAAAATCAGAACCGCCGATGCCGCCGGAAAATGGAAAGATGCTTTTAAAGGTGTCAGAATTCCGCTTTTGTCAGATGTGCTGCGTTTTGCGGAACGTGCTGATTTTCTGATAAACATTGAGCTGAAAAACAGTGTATTCCGTTACGAAGGAATGGAAGAAGAAGTGATTAAAAAAGTCAGATATTACGGACTGGAAAAGCGCGTTATTTTTTCTTCATTTAATCATGAGAGTCTCGCGGTTTGCCACGCCCTGGCGCCTGAAATTGAACGGGCGGTGCTGACGATGGATGTGCTGTACCGGCCTGAACGGTATCTTGCAGCCATTCCCGCTTCGGGTTATCATCCGAAGCTCGGTACGCCGGCGGTGAGCGCTGAAGTGATCAAACATCTTGCAAAACACCAAGCGGCGCTCCGTCCGTTCACCGTCAATCGTCCTGAGGATATGAAGCAGCTGATGAAAGCGGGAGCAGACGCGATTTTTACCGATTATCCAAAGCTGGCTGTTTCTATAAAAGAAGAATGCCGCAGCTGAGAAGACTGTTCAGACAGTCTTCTTTTTTTTATGGGCGGGAAAAAGACGGTGCAATCATAACGCGGTCAGCCGGTTCATATATTGTAACAGGGCGTTTTGTGTAAGCGTTATCTTTTATCTTGTTGAAAGTGAGGCAAAATTGTGGGAAAAACGGTTATCGTCAGTGCGGCAAGAACGCCGTTCGGAAAATTCGGCGGCGCATTAAAAGAGGTAAAGGCAGCCGAGCTTGGCGGCATTGCCATAAAAGAAGCAATCAAGCGCGCCGCTATCAGTGAAAGCGAAGCGGAAGGAGCGGTGATGGGAATGGTCGTCCAGGCGGGTGCCGGGCAGATTCCGGCACGGCAGGCTGCAAGATATGCCGGGCTTCCGTGGTCCGTTCCGGCTGAAACCATTAATAAGGTCTGTGCATCAGGGCTCAGAGCCGTTACCATCTGTGATCAAATGATCCGGGCGAAAGATGCGGACGTGCTGATTGCAGGCGGAATGGAAAGCATGAGCAACATTCCGTACGCCATTCCGGCCGGCCGCTGGGGTGTGAGGATGGGGGACGGGGTGTTTCAGGATTTAATGGTTCATGACGGGCTGACCTGTGCGTTCGACCAGGTGCATATGGCTGTCCACGGAAGCACTGCGGCCAAAAAGTACGGCATTTCCCGGGATGAACAGGATCATTACGCTCTTTTGAGCCAGAAACGCGCGGCAGAGGCGTCTGAAGCGGGCAAATTGCGTGAAGAAATTGTCCCTGTCACCTGGACTGGCAAAAAAGGCAAACAGCATACTGTTGAAGCGGATGAGGGGCTGCGCCCTGATACGAGCCTTGAGCAGCTTGCAGCGCTCAAGCCAATTTTTACAGCCGACGGAACGGTTACAGCCGGAAACGCTCCCGGTGTAAATGACGGGGCCGGAGCATTTGTGCTGATGTCAGAGGAAAAAGCCGCGAAGCAGCATGTCAGGCCGCTCGCAGCGATACTTGGCTTTGCGTCAGTCGGACTGGAAGCGTCCGAGCTGGCAAGCGCCCCGGGAGAGGCCATCAGCCGGCTCTTGACAAAAACCGGACTGTCCGTTGACGATATTGATTTGTTTGAAGTAAATGAAGCATTTGCGTCCGTCGTGCTCGTGAGTGAAAAAATAGCCGGGTTCAGCTGGGAGAAAGTGAATGTAAACGGAGGGGCAATCGCGTTCGGCCACCCGATCGGCGCAAGCGGAGCGAGAATCATCATGAGTTTAATATACGAATTAAAGCGTCGCGGAGGAGGTTTAGGCATAGCGGCTATATGCAGCGGAGCGGCTCAAGGAGATGCCGTCCTGCTGGAGGTGTACTGATCAAAGGAGGGAGCGCCGGATGAAGATGAAAACAATCATGGTCGCAGGTGCCGGTCAGATGGGAGCAGGCATCGCTCAGACGGCTGCAGAAGCCGGGTTTGCCGTCAAGTTATACGATTGGGAGCCGGAAACGGTAACAAAAGGTCTTCACCGCATAAAGGCAAACCTGGAGAAAGAGCAGGCAAAAGGACGGAAGTCACAGCAGGAGACAGATGCCGCTTTCAGCCGTATTTCCCCGGCAGAACTCAGAGAAGCGGGAGATGCTGATTTTGTAATTGAAGCCATTGCCGAAAACAAAAAAGCAAAAGCGGAATTGTTTGACACACTAGATAAAATCTGTCCCCCGCATGCCGTATTGGCAAGCAATACGTCTTCTCTTCCCATTACGGAGCTTGCCGCGGCCACAAAAAGGCCTGAAAAAGTAATCGGCATGCATTTTATGAATCCGGTTCCTGTCATGGAGCTTGTCGAAGTCATCAGAGGACTCGCCACATCGGAAGAAACAGCGGAAACAGTAAAGAAGCTTGCCGTCCGGATGAATAAAACCCCTGTCGAAGTCAATGACTTCCCGGGCTTTATATCTAATCGCATATTAATGCCGATGATTAACGAAGCCGTTTATTGCCTTTACGAAGGAGCAGCTTCAAAGGAAGCGATTGATGAGGTGATGAAGCTCGGCATGCGGCATCCGATGGGTCCTTTAACATTAGCTGACTTCATCGGGCTGGATACGTGCCTTTCCATTATGGAGGTTCTCTATGCGGGGCTCGGAGATCCGAAATACCGCCCATGCCCTCTGCTCAGAAAATATGTCAGCGCCGGCTGGCTCGGCAAAAAAAGCGGGCGCGGTTTTTATGAGTACGGCAGATGACGTAAAGATCATGAGGGGAGACGGCAGCCATGCATTTTACAGAAGAGCACATCATGATGAGAAAAATGGTGCGTGATTTTGCCCGCAAGGAAATCGCGCCGATGGTTGAGCTCATGGAATCAACAGATGAATTTCCGGAGCGGCTGATTAAAAAAATGGGCGAAGCGGGATTGATGGGCATTCCCGTCCCGGAAGCTTACGGCGGGGCGGGTGCTGATACAACATCTTACATTTTAGCGATTCATGAAATATCAAAAGTCAGCGCGGCCGTCGGCGTCATTTTATCCGTCCACACATCGGTAGGGACAATCCCGATTTTGCATTTCGGGACAGAAGCCCAAAAACAAACGTATATTCCGAAGCTGGCAGCGGGCGAATATATTGGGGCGTTTGCGCTTACTGAGCCTCAATCCGGATCTGATGCGGGAAGCCTGAAAACAACGGCCGTGCGAAAAGGCGGTTCATATATTCTGAACGGTTCAAAAATCTTTATTACAAACGGCGGAGCGGCAGATCTGTATCTGACATTCGCCATAACCGATCCGGGTAAAGGGAGAAAGGGAATTTCCGCGTTTATCATTGAGAAAAACACACCCGGTTTTTCTATCGGAAAAAAAGAAAAAAAGCTCGGACTGTTAGGTTCCAATACTGTCGAATTGCAGTTTGACCAAGCGGAAATTCCGATTGAAAACCGGCTCGGCGAAGAGGGCGAGGGCTTTTCAATCGCCATGAAAAACCTTGACGTCGGACGGATCGGCATAGCGGCTCAGGCGCTCGGGATTATCGAAGCGGCGCTCGGCTGCTCGGTGGAGTACGCCAAAACCCGCAGCCAGTTCGGCAGACCCATCGCTTCGAATCAGGCCGTTTCATTTAAATTATCTGACATGGCGACGAATGCGGAAGCTGCCAAATTATTGGTCTATCATGCTGCTGATCTGTATCAGCGAGGGCTTCTGTGCGGAAAAGAAGCATCTATGGCGAAGCAATTCGCGTCCGATGCGGCGATGAAAGCGGCGGTGGAGGCTGTGCAGATTCACGGCGGCTACGGCTATATGAAAGAATATCCCGCGGAGCGTTTATTTCGGGATGCGAAAGTCACGCAAATCTATGAAGGAACCAATGAGATTCAAAGGCTGATTATTTCTAAGTATCTTCTTCAATAAAAAGTGCGCAAAGGAGCGAAACCATGGAATCTTATTCTCCCGGTTTAGATGGCGTCATTGCGGTGGAAACGGGGATTTCTTTCCTGGATACACAGCAGGGCAGTATTTTAATCAAAGGCCACGATCTGATTGAGCTTTCTAAAACGGCCGGCTATATGGACATTGTTCATCTCTTATTGGAAGACAGACTTCCTGATGCGAAAGAGAAGGCGGCGCTTGAAGAAGACGTTCGGCGCGGCGGACATCTTCCCGAGGAAATCTTGCACATATGCCGTCTGCTGCCCGAACATACTCACCCGATGGACGGACTGAGGACGGGTTTGTCCGCCCTTGGAGGCTTTGACAAGGACATCGATGACCGTTCATCTTCCGTAAATCAGCACCGCGTACGCGGACTGATAGGCAAAATGCCGAATCTGACGGTCAACAGCTATCGAGTCATCAACGGGCTGGAGCCTTTGGCGCCGGTCGGAACCTTATCATACAGCGCAAACTTTTTATATATGATTACCGGAAAAACGCCGTCATCTTTGGAAGAAGAAATCTTCGACCGGTCGCTTCTTTTATACAGTGAGCATGAATTGCCGAACTCAACGTTTACGGCCCGTGTCATTGCTTCGACGCAATCGGATATTTACGGCGCGCTGACCGGAGCCGTCGCCTCGCTTAAGGGAAACCTTCACGGCGGCGCGAACGAAGCGGTTATGTACATGCTTGAGGAAGCGAAGGATACAGACGGGTTTACACAATTGTTAACTCAAAAACTCGCAAACAAAGAAAAAATCATGGGCTTCGGCCACCGTGTCTACATGAAAAAAATGGACCCGAGGGCGCTCATGATGAAAGAAGCGTTAAAAAAGCTGTCTGATCTTTCAGGTGATTTCCGTCTTTATCATATGTGTGAAGCCGGCGAAACCGTCATGAGGGAGAAAAAAGGTCTTTATCCGAATTTAGATTACTACGCAGCGCCGGTCTATTACATGCTCGGCATCCCGATCCCGCTGTACACGCCTATATTCTTCAGCGCACGGACGGTCGGACTGTGCGCCCACGTTATTGAACAGCACAGCCGAAACCGGCTTTTCCGCCCGCGTGTCCGCTACACCGGAGCGCGTCTGTAAACAGATGAGAAAGGAAGATGAAAACATGACAGAACCCCGCCGAATGGACGCTGTAATCGAAGAGATTTCTGACTACTTGCTCCATCAGGAGATTGACAGTTCAGAAGCATTCACTACGGCAGGACATGTGCTTCTTGATACGATAGGCTGCGGAATTTTGGCGCTCAGCTATCCCGAATGTACAAAGCTGCTCGGCCCGATTGTCCCGGGAACCTTCGTGCCCAACGGCAGCAGAGTCCCGGGCACGCCTTTTGTTTTAGACCCGGTCACGGCTGCTTTTAATATCGGCTGTATCAACAGGTGGCTCGATTATAATGATACGTGGCTTGCTGCGGAATGGGGTCATCCGTCTGACAATCTCGGAGGCATATTGGCTTGTGCGGATTATATATCCAGAGTGCGGATTTCAGAAGGGAAAGAACCGCTTACCGTGCGCGATGTGCTTTGCGCAATGATCAAAGCGCACGAAATTCAAGGAATTCTCGCTTTGGAAAACAGCTTAAACAGAGTGGGGCTTGACCATGTGCTGTTTGTGAAAGTGGCGACTGCGGCTGTTTGCGCACAAATGCTGGGCGGCTCAAGAGAGGAAATCAATAACGCCGTATCTCACGCTTGGATTGATAATTCAAGCCTCAGAACGTATCGTCATGCGCCGAACACCGGATCACGCAAATCATGGGCGGCCGGCGACGCGACGAGCAGAGGCGTATATTTGGCCCTTATGGCGCAAAAAGGTGAAATGGGGTACCCGACGGCTCTGACCGCATCTGGGTGGGGATTTCAAGACGTACTGTTTAACCGGCAGGAAATGAAGCTTGCCCGCCCGCTTGGGTCCTATGTGATGGAGAATGTTTTATTTAAAGTATCCTACCCGGCTGAATTTCACGCCCAGACAGCGGCGGAATGCGCGGTCCGGCTTCATCCGGAGGTGAAAGACCGCATTGAAGACATTGATAGGATCACGATTATGACCCATGAGTCGGCAATCCGGATTATCGATAAAAAAGGGCCGCTTCACAATCCGGCTGACCGGGATCACTGCCTCCAGTATATTACGGCAATCGGGCTGCTTTTCGGAGATATCACGGCGGATCATTATGAAGAGGAAACGGCGTCTGACCCGCGAATTGATACATTGCGGAGCAAAATGGAGGTGACGGAACACAAAGCGTACTCAAAAGATTACTTAGACCCGAATAAGCGATCCATATCAAATGCCGTACAGGTGCATTTTACAGACGGCACGGCTACGGGACGGATTGAATGTGAATACCCGCTCGGACACCGGTTCCGCAGAAAAGAAGCCGTTCCGAAGATTCTTGCCAAGTTTTCAGCAAACATCAGTACTCATTTTTCATTGAAGCAGCAGCGAAAAATCGAAGAGGCCTGCGAACATAGCGGCCGAATGCAGAAGCTCAGCGTTAGTGAATTTATGGACTTATTTCTCGTATAAAATAGGAGGGTGACAAACATGACGTGGATCGTCAGCAAGCAGTCGTCTCAAGAGGAGCTTGCAGAGCGGTTCCGTACGCTGATGGCAGCGCCGGATCTATTGCAGATCCCCGGCGCTCACGATGCGATGGCCGCTCTTATCGCCAAGAAAACGGGGTTTTCGGCTCTTTATTTATCAGGCGCGGCTTACACGGCGAGCAGAGGGCTGCCCGATTTAGGGATCATCACGTCGGCGGAAATGGCTGAACGGGTTAAAGATCTGGTCCGCTCGTCTGATCTGCCCGTCCTTGTCGATATTGACACGGGTTTCGGAGGAGTGCTGAATGCCGCCCGGACGGCGAAAGAAATGTATGAAGCGCGCGCGGCCGCCGTCCAGATGGAGGATCAGCGCCTGCCGAAAAAATGCGGACATCTGAATGGGAAGCAGCTCGTGCCGATTGAAGAAATGGCGCAAAAAATCCAAGCGATCAAGCAGGCCGCGCCGACCCTTCTTGTTGTTGCGAGAACAGACGCCAGACAGCAGGAAGGGCTGGAGGGGGCATTAACAAGGGCGTCCGCTTATATAAAAGCGGGTGCTGACGCTGTTTTTCCGGAAGCGCTCCAATCCGAAAGTGAATTCAGAGCGTTTTCCAAACAAATCAGTGTGCCGATTCTCGCTAACATGACTGAATTCGGAAAAACGCCGTATTACAGTGCTGATGAATTTTCCGATATGGGCTGTCAGATGGTCATTTACCCGGTCACGTCACTCAGAACGGCGGCCAAGGCTTTTGAGCGTATTTTCCGCCTTCTGAAAGAAGAAGGCTCGCAAAAAGAGGGGCTTTCAGATATGCAGACGAGAAAAGAATTATATGAAACGATCGCTTACGATGACTATGAAGAACTGGATCAATCCATTGCCAAAACGATACTGCCGGACGACTGAAAAAGCCCTTTTTTTTGCAAGGGCTTTTTTTACAGCTTTTTTTTCCTGAACCGCGGGCTGACTTGATTGCGTTTCCGATCTCTGTACAAAATAAACCCGGCCAGAACATAAAGGCCGAACAAAAAAAACGCCAAACCGGCCGCCCCCTGAAGAAAAAGGGACGGAAACGGGGAAAACACATGCCCGAATAATGCATCTCTCATCAGCTTAATGCCGAGCGCCGCGACAGCGCCGGGGAGGACCAGAATCAAAAGCGCAACAAGCCGGCTCATATTCAGAAAACCCCTTTACGATATGTTTTCCTTTATTGTCCAATCGAAAAAATATTTTGTCAAGAGATCAAAACGTGGTAACATAGGGGTTGTGCAAATTATTGCAACGGAAAATACAGGTGTGCAAATTTTTTCATATAAAGGGGTATCGGGATGCAGAAGGTGCTGATTATAGGTGCTGGTAAAGGAGGCACGGCGCTCCTACAGATTTTGATGAAAACAAAGCTGATCCGGATTATTGCGGTGGTTGATCAAGATCCGGAGGCGCAAGGGCTGCAAGAAGCCCGGAAATATGGAATTGCAACCTCATCAGATTGGAAACCTTACATAACCGAAGATATAGATATTATCATCCATACAACAGGCGATAAAGCGGTCATGGATGAGCTGCTCCATGAGAAAAAAGAACAAACCATCGTCATGCCGGGAAAATTGGCGTACATGGTGTTTCAGCTGATGGAGGAAAAACAGCAGCTTATCCAAATGCTCAAGTCGCAGACGTATAAGCATGACCGGATTTTTAATTCAACGCACGACGGCATGATTTTTATAGACGTCAACGAAACGATCATTTTATTTAATCAGATGGCAGAAAAAATGGTCGGCCAAAAACGGGAGGATGTCATCGGCCGCCAAATTAAAGACGTAGTGCCGAACACAAAGCTGCCGCGGATTCTGGAAACGAGAGAGCCGGAATATAACCAGAAGCAGCTTCTCGGAAAGCACTTGCAGATTGTCACGACAAGACTGCCGATCATTGATGAAGGCGGAAAACTTCTCGGCGCGTTATGCGTGTTTAAAGACATCACCGACGCAGTTGAACTGGCGGAAGAGGTTACGAACTTAAAACAAATCCGCACCATGCTTGAAGCGATTATTCAATCCTCAGACGAGGCCATTTCCGTCGTTGATGAAAACGGCATCGGAATGTTAATCAACAAAGCGTATACAAAAATGACCGGGCTGTCAGAAAGCGAAGTCATCGGAAAACCCGCTTCCACCGATATCTCAGAAGGGGAAAGCATGCACCTGAAAGTATTGGGGACAAGGCGGCCCGTGCGGGGTGTGAGGATGAAGGTCGGCCCCAATAAAAAGGATGTTATCGTAAATGTTGCCCCCGTTATTGTGGACGGTATTTTAAAAGGCAGCGTCGGCGTCATTCACGATGTGTCAGAAATTAAAACGCTGACTGCTGAGCTGAATCGGGCGCGCCAGATCATCCGCACGCTTGAAGCGAAATACACGTTTGACGACATTATCGGCACGAGTGAACAAATGCTGGTCGCCCTTGAACAGGCGAAGCTCGGGGCGAAAACGCCGGCGACGATTCTGCTGCGGGGAGAATCCGGCACAGGAAAAGAACTTTTCGCCCACGCCATCCATAATGAAAGCGACCGAAAATACAATAAATTCATCCGGGTCAATTGTGCGGCCCTGTCTGAATCCCTGCTAGAATCCGAGCTTTTCGGCTATGAGGAAGGCGCGTTTACGGGCGCGAGGCGCGGGGGCAAAAAAGGACTTTTTGAGGAAGCGAATAACGGCAGCATTTTCTTAGATGAAATCGGAGAGCTGACCCAAAGCACCCAGGCAAAGCTGCTCAGAGTTCTACAGGAAAAAGAAATTATCAGAGTCGGCGGCGCTAAAGCGATTTCTGTCAATGTCAGAATTATCGCAGCGACAAACGTCAACATCGAAAAGGCCATGGCCGAAGGCGCGTTCCGTGAAGACCTGTATTACCGGATTAACCGCTATCCGATCTCAATCCCGCCGCTTCGGCAGCGCAAAGAAGATATTGAAGCGCTGAGCATTCGGCTCATTGAAAAAATCAATCAGGATTACGGCCGCAATGTAAAGGGGCTCGCGCCGAACGCGCTGCGAGCTTTATCAGCCTACAGCTGGCCGGGAAACGTCCGGGAGCTTGAAAATGTTCTCGGACGGGCAATGATATTTTTAGAGCCGCACATGGAACGGATCGAACAGCAGCATCTGCCTGTTTTTGAATCAGAGCTGAATGAAAAAAACGGCACCCAAAGTGATTTTCCGGATGTGGAAGGGGAAAAGCTGTCTCAGGCTGTTGAAAAATTTGAAGCGCACGTCATTCAAAAAACACTTGAAAAGCATAAATTCAACCGAACCAAAACGGCAAAAGCGCTTGGTGTCAGCATTCGGAATCTGTACTACAAAATGGACAAGTACGGCCTTGCAAATGACGGCATGCAATAAATTGCAGAGAAAGCGCAAACAGCTGCATGTTTTCTTGAAAAAAGCCGGAATAAACCCTCCCGCATATTTGGCACGGAACTTGCATTGTTAAAAGCGGATTCGCACAAGGAAGGTGGTACAAAATGAAGCTGAGAGACCTAGTTGAAAAAGCCGCGGCAAAAAACGCAAAAACCATTGCAGTGGCCCACGCAGCAGATAAAGAAGTGATCCAGGCCGTCAAAATGGCGGCAGAACACTTGTCGGCACGATTTTTACTGACGGGTGACAGCGGAAAGCTGAAAGAGCTTCTGGCAAATGAGCCGAAGTTCAATGCTGAAATCATCCACGCCGATTCACCCGAAGAATCTGCGGCAAAAGCAGTGCGCGCAGTGCGTGAACAAGAGGCGGACATTTTAATGAAAGGGAATCTCCCGAGCTCAACTCTTCTGAAATCGGTTTTAAACCGCCATGAAGGGCTTCGTTCAAAAAGGGTGTTATCACATGTAGCCGTTTTTGAGGTGCCGGACTATGACCGGCTGATGTATGTGACTGATTCAGCGCTGAACATTGCCCCGTCTCTTGAAGAGCTCGGGCATATTCTGCAAAATGCGGTTCATGTCGCACATTCAGTAGGGAACCCTATGCCGAAAGCCGCAGTCCTTGCCGCTATTGAAACGGTTAATCCGAAAATGGAGGCGACGCTGAACGCGGCTGCGATCGTCCAGATGTGCAACAGAGGACAGATTACCGGCTGCATTGCGGACGGACCGCTTGCTTTGGATAATGCCGTATCCCAAGCGGCTGCGCTGCAAAAAGGGATTTCCGGAAGCGTAGCGGGCCAGGCGGATATTCTCTTGGTTCCTTCAATCGAGGCCGGAAATATGCTTTATAAGTCAATGATTTATTTTGCGAAAGCAAATGTTGCTGCCGTCATCGCCGGTGCAAAAGCGCCGATCGCATTAACGAGCAGAGCGGATACCGCAGAAAATAAACTGTATTCAATTGCGCTTGCGATTTGCGCATCACAAGAACAGTAGGAGGAACGAACCTATGGAAATTTTTAAATATATGGAGACTTATGATTACGAACAATTGGTATTCTGCCAAGATGAACAATCCGGATTAAAAGCGATCATCGCGATTCATGATACGACGCTCGGCCCCGCACTCGGCGGAACAAGAATGTGGACATATGACAGTGAAGAAGCGGCGATTGAAGATGCACTAAGACTCGCAAAAGGCATGACTTATAAAAATGCGGCTGCCGGTTTAAACTTAGGCGGCGGGAAAACCGTTATTATCGGAGACCCCCGCAAAGATAAAAATGAAGAAATGTTCCGCGCGTTCGGCCGGTACATCCAAGGCTTAAACGGAAGGTATATTACGGCGGAAGACGTCGGCACCACCGTTGAAGATATGGACATCATTCATGATGAAACAGACTATGTAACCGGAATTTCTCCGGCATTCGGTTCATCAGGAAATCCGTCCCCGGTTACGGCGTACGGCGTCTATAAAGGGATGAAAGCTGCAGCGAAAGCGGCGTTTGGCACTGATTCACTGGAAGGTAAAACAATTGCCGTGCAAGGCGTGGGAAATGTGGCTTACAATCTATGCCGCCACCTTCACGAAGAAGGCGCTTCTTTAATCGTAACGGATATCAATAAAGAATCTGTTAAACGTGCCGTTGAGGACTTCGGCGCCCGCGCAGTTGATCCCGACGACATTTACTCACAGGCGTGCGATATTTATGCCCCATGTGCTCTCGGCGCCGTCATTAACGATGACACGATTAAACAGCTGAAGGCGAAAGTCATTGCGGGAGCGGCCAATAACCAGCTGAAAGAAACACGTCACGGCGATACCATTCATGAAATGGGAATCGTATACGCTCCGGATTATGTCATCAATGCAGGCGGCGTCATCAATGTGGCCGATGAGCTTTACGGCTACAATGCTGAGCGGGCTTTGAAAAAGGTTGAAGGCATCTATGCAAACATTGAGCGGGTGCTCGATATTTCCGCGCGTGACGGCATTCCGACATACTTAGCGGCTGACCGTCTGGCTGAGGAACGAATTGAGCGCATGCGCCGTTCAAGAAGCCAGTTTCTGCAAAACGGCCAAAGTATATTAAGCAGACGATAGGAATTTGATCTGGAGGTATGAAAATGTTCGAAAAGGAAAAACGCATTCTCATTCTGAATCCAGGCTCAACATCAACGAAAATCGGTGTCTTTCACAATGAACGCTGTATCTTTGAAAAGACGCTGCGGCATCCCGAAGAAGAGCTAAAAACATTTAACAGCATTATCGACCAATACGAATTTCGAAAAATAAGCATTCTTGAGTCTTTGCACGAACAGGGCATCAACATTTCAAAGTTCGATGCCGTTTGTGCCAGGGGCGGCCTGCTCAGACCGATTGAGGGCGGCACATATGAAGTGAATGACGCCATGATCACTGATTTGAAAAACGGCTACAACGGCCAGCATGCTTCTAATCTGGGCGGAATTATTGCCAGGGAAATAGCTGACGGATTAAATATACCCGCGTATATCGTCGATCCGGTCGTGGTGGATGAGATGACTCCGCTCGCTAAAGTATCAGGAATGCCTGAAATCAAGCGGAAAAGCATTTTCCATGCTTTGAACCAAAAAGCTGTTGCCCGTCAGGCGGCGGCATCCCTCGGCAAACGGTATGAACAGATGAAGATGATCGTCACTCATATGGGCGGCGGCACCACAGTCGGTGTCCATGATTGCGGACGGGTGACAGATGTCAACAACGGGCTTCACGGAGAAGGCCCCTTCAGCCCGGAGCGCGCGGGAACCGTTCCGGCGGGTGATTTGGTGGAAATGTGTTTTTCCGGCAAGTATTCAAAAGCCGATATGATGAAAAAACTTGTCGGCACGGGCGGACTCTCCGGCTACCTGGGGACAACGGACGCGGTGAAGGTGGAAAAACGCATTCAGGCCGGAGATGAAAACGCGCGTCTCATTTATGACGCCATGGCTTATCAAGTAGCAAAAGAAATCGGGGCGGCAAGCGCCGTTTTAAAAGGAAAAGTAGACATTATCGTCCTGACGGGCGGATTGGCGTACGGGAAAAGTTTCGTATCCGCTATCAGATCGTACATAGATTGGATTTCGGATGTACTGGTGTACCCGGGAGAAAATGAACTGCAATCTCTCGCGCAAGGCGCGCTTCGGGTTTTAGCCGGTGAGGAGCAGTCAAAGCAATATCAGATCGGCGAAGGAGTGAAAACAAATGGCGACTGAGTATGATGTGGTCATTCTGGGCGGCGGCACGGGCGGTTATGTAGCCGCCATCAGAGCGGCCCAGCTCGGCTTAAAAACGGCCGTTGTAGAAAAAGAAAAGCTCGGCGGAACATGCCTGCATAAAGGATGTATTCCGAGTAAAGCGCTGTTAAGAAGCGCGGAAGTGTACCGAACCGCAAAGGAAGCGGCAGCATTCGGCATTGAAACGGAAGGTGTCTCCCTCCGCTTTGACAGCGTGCAAAAACGAAAGCAGGGAATCGTTGACCGGCTGGCCGGCGGTGTCGCCCACTTGATGAAAAAGGGGAAGATTGATGTATTCAACGGGTACGGACGTATGCTCGGCCCTTCCATCTTCTCACCTCTTCCCGGTACAGTTTCCGTCGAATACGCAAATGGTGAAGAAAACGACATGCTGATACCGAAACAATTGATTATCGCAACCGGTTCAAGGCCGAAAATGCTGCCGGGTTTAGAAGCAGACGGTACATATATTCTGACATCAGATGAAGCGTTAGAGCTTGAACGTCTGCCCCAATCCATGATGATCGTCGGCGGCGGTGTCATCGGAATTGAATGGGCATCCATGCTGAACGATTTCGGCGTCAATATCACTGTGATTGAATATGCGGACCGCATTTTGCCGACTGAAGACCGTGATATTTCAAGCGAGATGGAAAAACTGTTAACGAAAAAAGGAATTAAAATCGTGACGGGTGCGAAAGTGCTTCCGGATACATTGGAAAAAGCGGACGGCGTTTCAATTGCCGCTGAAAAGAATGGAAAAAAAGAAACGTATCACGCGGAACAAATGCTTGTTTCCATCGGCCGCCAGCCGAACATTGAAGGGATCGGCCTTGAAAACACGGACATTGAAGCGGAAAACGGTTCTATCATCGTGAACGAAGCCGGGCAGACGAAGGAATCGCACATTTATGCGATTGGTGATGTTGTCGGCGGGCTGCAGCTTGCGCATGTGGCCTCCCGTGAAGGCATCATTGCCGTTGAGCATATGGCGGGTCTTAATCCGGCTCCGCTTGATGCCGCTCTTGTGCCGAAATGCATTTATTCAAATCCGGAAGCGGCGAGCGTCGGTCTGACAGAAGAGGAAGCTCTTCGAAAAGGGCATGAACTGAAAATCGGGAAGTTTCCGTTCATGGCGATCGGAAAGGCGCTTGTATACGGAGAAAGCGACGGCTTTGTCAAAATCGTCGCCGATCGGAATACAGATGATATTCTCGGTGTTCATATGATCGGCCCGCACGTCACCGATATGATCTCTGAAGCGGGGCTTGCCAAGGTGCTCGATGCGACGCCTTGGGAAATCGGCCAGTCCATACATCCGCATCCGTCGCTGTCAGAAGCGATTGGAGAAGCTGCGTTAGCCGCAGACGGAAACGCGATTCATTTTTAAAAGGAAAGAAGGAGGGGTTTGAATGACTACAAACCGCCATCAAGCATTAGGGCTCTCTGACGAAGAAGCCGTTGAAATGTATAGAACCATGCTGTTAGCCAGAAAAATCGACGAAAGAATGTGGCTCTTAAACCGCTCGGGCAAAATTCCGTTCGTTGTTTCATGTCAAGGACAGGAAGCGGCACAAGTAGGCGCGGCCTATGCCTTAAACCGTGATACCGACTATGTGCTTCCGTACTACAGAGATATAGGGGTTGTGCTTGCATTCGGTATGACTGCAAAGGATTTGATGATGTCCGGTTTTGCGAAAGCGGCTGACCCGAACTCAGGCGGAAGGCAGATGCCGGGCCACTTCGGGCAAAAGGAAAACAGAATCGTAACGGGCTCATCCCCTGTTACAACGCAGGTTCCTCATGCAGTCGGAATCGCGCTTGCGGGACGCATGGATAAAAAGGATATCGTCTCTTTCGTTACCTTTGGAGAAGGATCTTCCAACCAGGGGGATTTTCACGAAGGGGCAAACTTTGCCGCCGTGTATAAACTGCCGGTCATTTTCATGTGTGAAAACAATAAGTATGCCATTTCTGTCCCGTATGACAAACAGGTGGCGTGCGAGAAAATATCCGACCGGGCGGCAGGCTACGGCATGCCGGGAGTCACTGTTGACGGAAACGACCTGCTGGAAGTTTACCGGGCCGTAAAAGAAGCGCGCGAACGGGCATCTAAAGGCGAAGGCCCTACATTAATAGAAACGGTTTCCTACCGTTTGACGCCGCATTCCAGTGATGACGACGACAGCAGCTACAGAGAACGCGAAGAAGTAGAAGAAGCGAAGAAACAAGATCCGCTTCTTTTATACAAAGCATACTTGCAAGAAGCCGGGCTTCTAGGTGAAGAAGAAGAAAAGACCATGCTGGATGACATCATGGCTATCGTAAACGAAGCGACAGACGAAGCGGAGAAAGCGCCATACGCATCTCCTGAATCAACGCTTGATCACGTTTATGCGAAGTAGGGAGGAATACTTATGTCTGTAATGTCTTATATTGACAGTATTAATGCAGCAATGAAAGAAGAAATGGAAAGAGATCCGCGCGTTTTTGTTCTCGGGGAAGACGTCGGGAGAAAAGGCGGCGTGTTTAAAGCAACGGCGGGTCTCTATGAACAGTTCGGAGAAGAGCGGGTGATGGATACGCCGCTTGCTGAATCAGCGATTGCCGGTGTAGGGATCGGCGCCGCGATGTACGGCATGCGCCCGATTGCCGAGATGCAGTTTGCCGATTTCATTCTGCCTGCGGTCAACCAAATCATTTCAGAAGCGGCAAAAATACGCTACCGCTCAAACAATGATTGGAGCTGTCCGATGGTCATCAGAGCGCCTTACGGCGGCGGCGTGCACGGCGCGTTGTATCATTCCCAATCTGTGGAGGCCATTTTTGCCAACCAGCCGGGCCTTAAAATTGTCATGCCTTCAACTCCTTATGACGCAAAAGGGCTGTTGAAAGCTGCAGTCCGTGACGAAGATCCGGTGCTGTTTTTCGAACATAAGAGGGCGTACCGCCTGATTAAAGGCGAAGTCCCTGCGGATGATTACGTCCTTCCGATCGGAAAGGCGGATGTAAAACGCGAAGGCAGCGACATTACTGTCATTACGTACGGATTATGCGTCCATTTTGCTCTGCAGGCTGCCGAGCGTCTTGAAAAAGACGGAATTTCCACGCACGTATTAGACTTGCGTACGGTTTATCCGTTAGATAAAGAAGCCATCATTGAAGCCGCGTCTAAAACGGGAAAAGTATTGCTGATCACGGAAGATACGAAAGAAGGCGGTATTATGAGCGAGGTCGCCGCCATTATTTCAGAAAACTGCTTATTTGATTTAGACGCGCCGATCAAGCGGCTTGCAGGTCCTGACGTTCCGGCAATGCCTTATGCGCCGACAATGGAAAAATACTTCATGATGAATCCTGACAAAGCAGAAGCCGCGATGAGAGAATTAGCGGAGTTTTAAAGACGTAAGGAGGTTTTTGACATGGCGATTGAACAAATGGCTATGCCTCAGCTCGGAGAGAGCGTGACGGAAGGGACGATCAGCAAGTGGCTGGTATCCCCCGGTGATCAAGTGAATAAATATGACCCCATCGCGGAGGTCATGACAGATAAAGTGAACGCGGAGGTGCCGTCTTCTTTTACCGGTACGATTACAGAACTTGTAGGAGAAGAAGGCCAGACTCTTGCAGTCGGCGAGATCATCTGCAAAATTGATACAGAAGAAACGGAAACCGAAGAGGCGCCGAAGCGGGAAGAAGAGCAGAATACCCCTTCAGACACCGGTGCAAACCGCCAAGGTAAAGATCAGTCAAATAAAGCGCGTTATTCGCCGGCCGTGCTCAGATTAGCGGGAGAACACGGCATTCAGCTTGAAGAAGTTGAAGGAACGGGTGCAGGCGGAAGAATTACGCGAAAAGACATTCAAAAGATCATTGATTCGGGAATGAAGCAGAAATCGGAAACACCGGCGCCGGCTGCTGTTCAAACAACGCAACAAGCGCCGAAACAACAGCAAAAACAAGCACCGGCACCCGCTCTGTCAGCCGGTGATATTGAAATTCCGGTTACAGGCGTCAGAAAAGCCATCGCCGCCAATATGCATAAAAGCAAAACAGAAATTCCGCATGCCTGGACGATGATGGAAGTCGACGTCACGAACATGACGGCGTACAGAAACAGCATTAAAGACTCATTTAAACAAAAAGAAGGCTTCAATTTAACGTTTTTCGCTTTCTTTGTAAAAGCGGCGGCGCAGGCTCTCAAAGAGTTCCCGCAGATGAACAGTATGTGGGCGGGAGACAAAATCGTCCAAAAGAAAGACATCAACATCTCCATTGCCGTTGCCACGGAAGATTCGCTGTTTGTTCCGGTTATTAAGCATGCTGATGAAAAAACGATTAAAGGCATAGCCAGAGAAATAACGGACCTTGCGAAAAAAGTGAGAAACGGAAAACTTACCGCGGAAGATATGCAGGGCGGCACATTTACCGTCAATAACACGGGATCTTTCGGCTCAGTTCAATCTATGGGCATTATCAACCATCCGCAGGCGGCGATTCTTCAGGTAGAATCTATCGTCAAACGCCCGGTTGTCATGAATAACGGGATGATCGCCGTTCGTGATATGGTTAATCTTTGCCTGTCTTTAGATCACAGAGTGCTCGACGGGCTCGTGTGCGGCCGATTCCTCGGACGCGTCAAAGAGATCTTAGAAAACATTGATGAACATACGTCAGTCTATTAAAAAAAACTCCTTTTGCCCGGGCGGCAAAAGGAGTTTTTTTATTTTCATTGTGAATCCTCGGGAACAAGCATAGTGAGATGATGTTTTTTCACTTCGATCGTACAAGGTGTTGTTCCGTATACCTCGCCATCTGTATCCGCGTCCATCTCACGTCCGGTTTCGATTTCAATCCTGGAGGCCTGAATATAGGACAGCTCCCCTTTGAAATCATCAAATGAACCCTGCTCCATCGTCATCAGCTCCCGCAACGCGGCAAGGCTTGTGTTACGGCAGATTAACACATCGGCTAAGCCGTCCCGGAGGCTGGCATCAGGCAGGGGAACTCTGTTTGTCCCGATATAATGCCCGTTCATGACAAGCACCATTACGGCTTCGTCTTCTTTCACCTCGCCGTCAATCGTCAATTTGACAGGAAACGGGTTCGCGCTTGTCATCGTCCGCAAGGCGCTCGTGAAGTAGCTGATTTTACCAAGCCATGCTTTTTCAGTTTCATTAATATGGCTTGATGCTTCGGTAATCAGTCCGATGCCCCAGAAGTTCAGAAAATAGCCGTCATCCGTTTTACAGACGTCAATCATCCGTTTATGTCCGGCCGCGAGCGCTTCAGCGGCCTTTTGAAGGTTTTGCGGGATGCCGAGCGCCCGGGAGAAATCGTTGCACGTTCCTCCCGGCAAAATGCCGACAGCGGGTCTGTGATCAAGCTTGCTGATGCTGTTGATGCATTGATGCACAGTGCCGTCCCCGCCTAAAATATATAAATGGTCAACTGAACTGTCGAGATTTTCACAATACTGACGGGCATCATCCTGATGTTTGGTCGGTTTAATCAAAAGTTCGTCAGCTGACTGGGCCAAAATGGGGACGACCGTGCCGAGCGTTTTATCAATCTGTTTTTGACCGGCGTTTCCGTTATAAATTAATACTGCTTTCCGTTGGCTCATACGACTGCTCCTTTATTTCAGACAATCTCCTTAACAAGTTTCCCGTTTTTAAAGGGTCATAAACTTACATCGGGAACATAAAAGGGACAAAAAACAATTGGTTATGAGCGGTGTCATTTGCCGATAGGGAGGTTCCTTGCTATCATAAGAAGAGATGATCAAAAAGGAGAGGTCCCAGTTGAATATGGATTTTAATTTATTTATGAATGATGTCGTGCGTCAAGCCCGCCAGGAAATCACGGCTGCCGGGTATACAGAGCTGAAAACCGCTGAGGAAGTGGACGATGCGCTTTCGAAAAAAGGAACGACACTCGTTATGGTCAACTCTGTGTGCGGATGCGCAGGCGGTATTGCACGGCCTGCCGCGTACCATTCCGTACATTACGATAAACGCCCGGATCAGCTTGTGACGGTATTTGCCGGACAGGATAAAGAAGCGACAGCCAAAGCGAGAGAATACTTTGAAGGCTATCCGCCGTCCTCTCCGTCATTTGCCATTTTAAAAGACGGGAAAATCATGAAAATGGTGGAACGCCATGAAATTGAAGGACATGAGCCGATGGCCGTCGTCACAAAACTGCAGGAAGCATTTGAAGAATATTGTGAAGAAGTATAAGTGAAAGAAAAACCCCGGAGCCGAGCGCTTGCGGGGTTTTTTTATATGGAATCTGTATAAATATAAATATTTATACATCGGTGTTCAGCTGTCACTAATCTGAAAAACAATGACTATAATAAACACAGAAAGGAAAATATATTTTTCAAAAATAGTATTGCATCACACTTAAAAAGTGTTTAAAATACAAGTTAACGAATAAATATTCAATTTTAAGAGATCAGTAGATATGGGGGAAATGAATCATGAAGAAATGGCTGTTGGTATTAGCTGCCGCATGTATCACCTTTGCGCTGTCCGCCTGCGGATCAGGCAATTCAGGATCAGAGGGCGGAAAGAACAAGCTGATTATGGGTACATCGGCTGACTATAAACCATTTGAATATAAAGACGGCGATCAGATCACCGGGTTTGACGTTGATCTGGCAAAAGCTTTGGGCAAAAAGACCGGCTATGACGTTGAGGTGCAGGACATGGACTTCAACAGCCTGATTACAGCCTTGAAGTCCAAGCAGGTAGATATGATTTTATCTGGAATGACACCTACGCCGGAACGGAAAAAGCAAGTTGATTTTTCTGATATTTATTATACTGCTAACAATATGATTGTTACGAAAAAGGGAAGCAGCATTAAATCCCTGAATGATCTGAAAGGCAAAACCGTCGGTGTGCAGCTCGGCTCCATTCAAGAGGAAAAAGGCAAGAAGCTCGCTTCGAAATACGGTTTTCAGCTCGAAGACCGCAACCGGATCTCAGATTTAACCGAAGAGATCAAATCCGGGCGTTTTGATGCCGCGATTATCGAAGACATCGTAGCACAAGGCTATTTCAATTCAAATCAAGATCTGCAGGGCTTTGCGTCAGCAGATGCGAAATCAGACGAATCGGGCTCCGCGATTGCGTTCCGCAAAGACAGTGATCTGACAGCGAAGTTTAACAAAGCGCTGAAAGAAATGGAGAAAAACGGAGAAATCGAAAAACTGAAGAAAAAATGGTTCACCAACGAGAAATAAAAGAAAGCTCAACTTTTCGTTGAGCTTTTTATCTTGAATAAAGACAAAGGAGATCACACGTATGAATTTGGATTTCTCAGCGACAATCCCCCAAATTCCTTTTATATTGGAAGGCCTTGCGGTCACATTAAAAATTGTGCTCGTTTCAGCGGTCATCGGTCTTGTATTAGGAATCGTGCTCAGCTTATTTAAAATCAGCACGATCAGTCCGCTGAAATGGATTGCGGATTTTTATACTTCGATATTCCGCGGCACGCCGCTCGTGCTGCAGCTGATGATCATCTATTTCGGTATGCCGCAGCTCCTCGGCTTTCAGATCGATCAATTTTGGGCGGCGGTCACCGCATTATCGCTCAATTCGGCCGCTTACGTCTCTGAAATTATCAGAGCGGGAATCAATGCAATTGACAAAGGACAAAAAGAGGCTGCCGTCGCTCTCGGCGTGCCGTACGGAAAAATGATGAAAGATCTGCTGCTGCCGCAGGCGTTTAAAAACATTTCTCCGGCTATTATTAACGAATTAATCACCTTAACGAAAGAATCGGCGATCGTCACAGTTATCGGTCTTGGCGACATTATGAGACGGGCCTACCAGTCCGGCGCCGCAACATACAACTATTTAGAACCTCTTATTGTGGCGGGCTTAATCTATTACGTGCTCGTTTTGATCTTAGCATTCATCGGAAAAGGCGTAGAAAGGAAGCTGAAAGCCAATGATTAAGGTCGACAACCTGTCAAAATCATTCGGGAAACATGAAGTACTGAAAAACATTTCAACACAGATCGAAGAAGGGGAAGTCGTCGCTGTCATCGGCCCTTCCGGTTCCGGCAAATCAACGTTTCTGCGCTGCTTAAATCTGCTGGAAACCCCGAGCGGCGGAACGATTGCCATTAAAGAAAACGAAATCACCGCAGCTAAAACGAATAAACTGAAAGTGCGGGAAAATATCGGCATGGTATTTCAGCATTTTCATTTGTTTCCCCATAAAACGATGCTTGAAAATATCACATACGCACCGGTCAGCGTAAAGAAAGAGTCTAAAAAGGAGGCAGAGGAAAAGGCGTGCGCTCTCCTTGAAAAAGTCGGACTGCTTGACAAACGGAACGACTATCCGAACCGTTTGTCAGGCGGACAGAAGCAGCGGGTCGCCATCGCGCGGGCGCTTGCCATGAATCCTGACATCATGCTGTTTGATGAACCGACCTCGGCTCTTGACCCGGAAATGGTCAAAGAAGTTCTTGAGGTGATGAAAGAGCTCGCGCAGACGGGCATGACAATGGTGATCGTAACGCACGAAATGGGATTTGCCAAAGAAGTCGCAGACCGCGTATTATTTATGGATGAAGGGACGATCGTGGAAGACGGGCAGCCGGAAGAATTTTTTCTTTCTCCGAAGTCAAAAAGAGCACAGGACTTTTTAGAAAAAATATTATAAAATATAACTGGAAGAAAAGAAGAAGAATGCTCTTCTTCTTTTTTTTGAGAAAGAAACAAACAGAATGGAGCAAGCAATGTTTAAAATCGGTTACCGCACACTAAAGACCGCACTTGGAACGGCGCTGGCCATTTATTTAGCCCAGCTGTTGCATCTGCAAAACTTCGCATCCGCAGGAATCATCACCATATTGTGCATCCAGATTACGCAAAAGCGGTCGCTTCAGGCCTCGTGGGCCCGATTTGCCGCCTGTTTATTGGCAATCGTCTTCTCATATGTCTTTTTCGGGCTGATCGGCTATTATCCGTTTGCGATCGGAATATTGCTGGTGCTGTTCATTCCGACTACAGTCGTTTTAAAAATAAATGAAGGGATCGTCACCAGCTCAGTAATCATTCTTCATTTATATATGTCCGGCGGCATTACGATGGCGTTTATCTGGAATGAGTTCCAGCTGATCACCGTAGGTATCGGCGTCGCGCTGTTAATGAATCTGTATATGCCGAGCCTCGACAGAAAACTCGCGGCGTACCGGAAAAAAATCGAGGACAACTTTTCCGTCATCTTCGCCGAAATCGAACGGTATTTGTTAACTGGTGAGCAAGATTGGTCGGGGAAGGAAATACCGGAGACGCATCAGATGATTCAAGAGGCGAAAAACCTCGCCTATCGGGACGTGCAGAATCATATTTTGCGCCATGAAAATCTTTACTATCATTATTTTAAGATGAGACAGAAACAATTTGAAATCATTGAACGGCTGCTGCCGAAGATTACCTCTATTTCAATAACGGTGGAGCAGGGCAAAATAATCGCCCATTTCATCCATGAATTAAGGGAAGCCATTCATCCCGGCAATACCGCTCATAAATTTTTAAAAAGACTTGCAGAAATGAGAACGGAATTTGAAGAAATGCCGCTCCCGGCAACGCGCGAGGAGTTTGAAGCGCGGGCGGCTTTGTTCCACCTCCTCGGTGAGATGGAACAATATCTCGTGATTAAAAGTTATTTCAAAGGCATCAAGCTGTAAAAAACATATGGATCAATCGCATGAGTCCTCCTTTCATTGGTCATTCTAATGAAAAAAGGAGGGGAGCCCATGCGATTTTTTTTATTGTCAGCCGCCCTGCTGCTGTCTCCGCTTTGGCCGCTTGGCGCAAACCCTTTGCCGGGTGACCCTTATATTATCGTCAATAAAGCCACAAATGCGCTTGCTGTTGTGAAGGATAACCGAATAGAAGGCATTTATCAGGTGGCGACGGGAAAAACGGATGATTTGACGCCTGAAGGAGAATTTACGGTAACGGTCAAAGCCGTCAATCCGTATTACCGGAAGAAAAATGTAAAGGGAGGCGCGCCGGAAAACCCGCTCGGCGTCCGCTGGATCGGTTTTGACGCGAAAGGCACCGACGGCAGGATATACGGCATTCACGGAACAAACAGAGAAGAGCTGATCGGGGGGTTTGTATCAAACGGCTGCATCCGTATGAAAAACCGGGATGTCATCCGTATTTTCCGGATTATCCCTCCCGGAACGAAAGTATTGATTACAAAAGAAAACCGCTCATTCGAGGACATTGCAATAGAGCGGAAAGCCCTCATAAAAAAGCAGGAAACCCCCTTGCAATGAGGCGCCTGCTTTTTTACCGCAAATACATCATAATGCCTGAGAGGAGGGTTGAAAGTATAAATACGCCCAAAATGACGATGACGGCGCTTTTCATAAATTTTTGAGACATTGTTTCACTCCTTAAGATTACTGTCTACCATTTTAACGTGTTTTGCTTGTATGAACAAGCCATATCCTATGGGGGAAAGCAGGTGGCCGCGCTATGAAAAAACTTGATCATGTCGGCATTGCCGTCAGCTCTATTGAAGCCGCGAGAGGATTTTACGAACGGATGCTCGGGCTTACGTATATGGGAGACGAGCTGGTAAACGGCCAAAATGTGAGAGTTGCTTTTTTAGAAGCGGGAGGCACAAAGCTTGAGCTGATTGAGCCGCTGTCGGACGCGTCCCCCGTCAGCTCTTTTTTACAGAAAAGAGGCGAAGGGCTGCATCATTTGGCATTCCGCTGCGCCGATATGAAGGAAACGATCAAGGAGCTTGAATCATGCCGCATGACCTTGCTTCATCATGAACTGCAAAACGGAGCGGGCGGGAAGAAGATCGCATTTCTCTCTCCAAAAGAGGCGAACGGGGTCCTGATTGAGCTTTGTGAAACAATTGAAAAAGGAGAAACTCAAGATGAGCATGAGTGATCATATCAGACACTTAAACGAAAGACGTTCCTTTTTAACAAACGGCGGCGGAGCGGAAAAAAATGAAAAACAGCACAAAAAAGGCAAGCTGACGGCAAGAGAAAGAATTGACTATTTATTGGACGAAGACAGTTTTTCAGAGCTGCAGACGTTTGCCAAGAGCCGCATGCCCGGGTGCCGGAATGCTCCGGGAGACGGAGTCGTTACCGGATACGGCACAATTGACGGACGGCCCGTGTATTTGTTTGCCCATGACTTTACCGTACTCGGCGGGACGCTCGGCGAGACACATGCGGAAAAAATCGCGGCGGTGATGGATCTGGCGGCGAAAAACAAAACCCCGATCATCGGGCTGAACGACTCAGGTGGTGCGAGAATTCAAGAGGGTGTGGTATCATTAAATGGATACGGTCATATCTTTAGGCGCAACGTCCTTTACTCGGGAGTGATTCCGCAAATTTCTGTCATCCTCGGGCCGTGTGCCGGCGGTGCTGTTTATTCACCCGCATTGACGGATTTTGTGATTATGGCGGAACATACGTCGCACATGTTTATTACAGGCCCGAAAGTCATTGAACAGGTTACGGGTGAACAGATTGACGCGGAAAGTTTAGGCGGTGCGGGAATACATAATGTGATAAGCGGAAATGCCCACTATTCCGCACGAACGGAAAAAGAGGCTCTTTCCGCTGTGAAAACCCTGCTTTCTTATCTCCCGCACGGCGGACAGACGGCATTGCCCGTTAAAAAGGAAGACGCCAGACCGTTATTAAATACCCTCGTTCCCGCGGACAGTTCGAAACCTTACGATGTGTTACAGGTAATAAAAGAGCTGGCGGATGACGGAACGTTTTTTGACATTCAGCCGTATTTTGCCAAAAACATTGTTGTCGGTTTTCTGAAACTCGGACGGCGTACAGTCGGTGTTGTCGCAAACCAGCCGAAACACTTGGCGGGGAGCCTCACGATTGATGCCGCTGACAAAGCGTCGAGATTCATCCGTTTTTGCGACGCGTTTCATATTCCGTTATTGACAATCGCTGATGTTCCGGGATTTCTCCCGGGCCTTCAGCAGGAACATGCGGGAATCATCCGTCACGGAGCAAAATTGCTGTATGCTTTTGCCGAAGCGACGGTGCCGAAAGTGACGCTCATCATCAGAAAAGCTTACGGAGGCGCCTATGTCGCCATGAATTCGAAAGGGCTCGGGGCAGATCTTGTATTCGCCTGGCCCAATGCGGAAATCGCCGTGATGGGAGCGGAAGGCGCGGCGTCGATTTTATACAGCAGAGACATACAGGCTTCTGACGACCCGGAGAAAACGAAGCGCGAAAAAAAAGCCATATACGAAAAGGAAAACGCCGGTCCGTATAAAGCGGCGGCCTGCGGAATGGTGGATGATATCATCCGGCCGGAAGACTCGAGGAAAAAATTGATTCAGGCATTTGACATTCTTGCGCATAAGGAAGAGGAAAGACCGAAAAAAAAGCACGGTAATATACCGCTTTAAACGGAGGGAACTGAAAATGGTAAACGAAAAACGTCTGCTTGAAGAATTTCTTGAACTCGTTCAAATTGATTCAGAGACAAAACATGAAGCGGAAATCAGCAAGGTGCTCAAACAAAAATTCACTGATTTAGGACTGAGCGTAAAAGAAGATGATACAAAAGAAGTGACGGGGCATGGAGCCGGCAACTTAATCTGTACGTTAAAGGGCACAAAAGATGCGGATACGATTTATTTCACATCGCACATGGACACGGTTGTTCCGGGCAAAGGCGTTAAGCCGATTGTGGAAGACGGCTATGTAAAATCCGACGGCACGACGATTCTAGGCGCTGATGATAAGACGGGTCTTGCCGCAATGTTTGAAGCCATTAAAGTGCTGAAAGAACAAAACATCGAGCACGGCACCATTGAATTCATTATCACGGCCGGAGAAGAATCGGGATTAGTCGGGGCAAAAGCAATGGATCGTTCAGACATTACCGCGAAATACGGTTTTGCGCTTGATTCAGACGGAAAAGTCGGCAACATTATTGTAGCCGCGCCGACACAAGCGAAAGTGAGAGCAACCATTTTCGGGAAAACGGCTCATGCGGGAGTAGAACCGGAAAAAGGCATCTCCGCGATTACAATCGCGTCAAAAGCGATCTCTAAAATGCCGCTCGGCCGTATTGATAAAGAAACAACGGCTAATATCGGACGTTTCGAAGGCGGCACGCAAACCAATATCGTCTGCGACCAGGTTGATATTCTGGCTGAAGCGCGTTCATTAGTGCCTGAAAAAATGGAAGCGCAAGTGCAGAAAATGAAAGAAGCTTTCGAATCTGCTGCAGCTGAGATGGGAGGCCGCGCGGAAGTGGACATCGCGGTCATGTATCCGGGTTTCAAATATCAGGACGGCGATCAGGTTGTGGAAGTCGCGAAAAAAGCGGCGGCAAAAATCGGCCGGCCGAGCGAACTTCAGACAAGCGGCGGCGGAAGTGACGCAAACGTCATTGCCGGCCACGGCATTCCGACAGTCAACCTGTCAGTAGGCTATGAACAAATCCATACGAAAAATGAAAAAATGCCGATTGAAGAGCTCGTCAAAACGGCGGAAATGGTCGTTGCCATTATCGAAACAGCGGCCAACTAAAAACGAAGCACCCAGTTGATTGGGTGCTTTTTTCATTCTTCATAATAATTGGCTTAAAGCCTTGCAGATACAAGAAAAAAACCCTGCCGGATAGGTTTCCGGCAGGGTTTCAGTATTATGATTTGGCGGGCTCCGCCTGAGCCGCAGCTTGTTTCTTTTTATGATGCGTCTGCTGTAAAAGTACATTCTGCACTGTCAAAAACAGTCCGCTTGTAAACCAGTAAAGCGGCAGCGCAGCCGGTACGTTAAGTGAAAAAATGGTCATCATGACAGGGAAAATAAAGACCATGATTTTTGCTGACTGCATCGCGGCCGGATTTTGAGCAGCCGGTGAATATTTCTCGTTTAATTTTTGGGAAATATAAGCCTGTAAGAAATACATGGCTCCCGCGCACAGTGATACAAGAATATCAGAATGCCCTAAGCTGAACCACAGAAATGAGTGTGAAGCGATTTCCGGCGTTGAGCGGATGGCGTAATAAAAACCAATCAAAATCGGGAATTGCACCAGCATCGGAAGACATCCCATTGCCATCGGATTCAGATTGTGCTCACGGTAAAGCTTCATCATTTCCATTTGCAGTTCTTTTTGTTTTTCCGCATCTTTCGTTTGTTTCATTTTAGCCTGAATGCTGTCGACCTGCGGTTTGATCACAGCCATTTTTTCCTGGAACACCCGCTGTTTCTTAAATTGGTTCACAAACAAAGGCAATACAACGATCCGGACGATAATCGTCACCAGAATAATCGACAGTCCGTACTCACCGTGGAACAGGCCCGCCACACCTTTTAAAAGTGCCGAAAACGGCTCGATCAGGTAATCGTGGAAAAAACCGATATTCCCGAGGCCTCCCGTCTGAGTCTGAGATGTCGCCGCAAAAGCCGAGCGGCCTGTGCACAGTACGATAAAAAATAATCCGAATGCGATCCATTTTTGATATGTTTTAGACAATTATGTCTCCTCCTTTTTATCTTCACTTGCCGTTATAAAAGGAGGAAGCTGACATCTTCATCATCATTCGCCGGTGAATTCATGCGGATGACTTTACGTATCCAAGTTGTAATGCGATGATATATAATAATAAGAAAGTCTGTTCGGTTCAGCTGAACGACTGCTTGATGTTCATCTATTCGTTTCGTTCTCCAATGCTCGCCTGCGCGGCGCTCACGCAAAAGAAAAGCGATGCCGATCGCGGTCAGAGCGGGGAGAATAATTGTGAAAAAATCGACTAAAAATAAAAAGTCATTCATTGACTCAAGAATCATTTTATCACATCCATTCAGCTCTTATTTTACTACATATATATAAGGTTGTCTATGAAAGGAAAGGAGGCGCCGGGAGTGGCCGGAAAAGGGAGAATTATATTTCATATCGATATGAACAGTTTTTATGCCTCCGTAGAAATGGCGTATGATCCGTCTTTAAGAGGAAAACCTATCGCCGTTGCCGGAAACGTGAAGGAACGGAAAGGAATCATCGTCACCTGCAGCTACGAAGCGAGAGCGCGGGGCGTAAAGACCACCATGCCGGTGTGGCGGGCAAAACGCCTCTGTCCGGAACTCATCGTCGTGCCTCCGAATTTTGACCGCTACCGGAGTTCGTCAAAAGAAATGTTCAGCATTCTGAGGGAGTATACGGATTTAGTCGAGCCTGTTTCTATTGATGAAGGATACATGGATATTACGGACACACCGCACAGACACAGGGCGTATGAGACAGCCGAAGACATTCAGGCGAGACTGCAAAAAGAGCTTTTGCTTCCGTCAAGCATCGGCATCGCCCCGAATAAATTTCTTGCCAAAATGGCGTCTGACATGAAAAAACCGCTCGGCATCACCATTTTAAGAAAAAGAGAGCTGCCGGACGTCTTATGGCCTCTTCCGATTGAAGAGATGCACGGTATAGGAACGAAAACTGCGGAAAAAATAAAAACGCTCGGCATCAAAACGATCGGTGATTTGGCAAAAGGAGATGAACATGCGCTGAAAACGCTTCTCGGCATAAACGGCCCGAGGCTGAAGGATAAAGCGAACGGCATCCATCCTGCAGAAGTCAATCCCGAGCGGATTTATGAATTTAAAAGCGTCGGCAACTCATCCACCCTGTCGCATGATTCGGCTGACTGGGATGAATTAACGGGCGTGTTTGACCGGCTCGCGCTGTCTGTGAGCGAACGGCTCCAGCGTAAGGAGGTCATGGCCTGCCGGCTGTTCATCATGATTCGGTATGCGGATTGGAAAACGGTCACAAGAAGCATGACCCTCAGCAATCCGGCTGATCAGAAAAAAGACATCATGGAAGCGGCGATGGAACTGTTTGACAAGCACTGGAACCAAAATCCGGTAAGGCTTCTCGGCATCACCGGGACGGAACTGGTTGAAAAACAGCAGGCGTATAAACAGCTTGATCTGTTTTCATTCAAGGAGGACGCAAAGGATGAGCCGATTTTTCAGATGATGAACGAGCTGAATGAAAAATACGGCCAAAACCTGATCAGAAAAGGCGCCGTTATAAAAAAAGAAGTAAGCAAAACAAGGGGAACGAGCTTTAACAGAGACTTTTTTCAGGATGAAAAGAAAAGGTGAATAACTTGAAAAAAGGGGTTATGTATGATAATTTCTTTAGTATAAATATCATTTTATTTTAATTTAAATTTTAAAATGGTTAAACGTTTGAAGAAGGGACGTTAGAATATGTCAAAACAACAAATCGGAGTTATCGGTCTTGCGGTAATGGGTAAAAATCTGGCTCTTAACATCGAAAGCCGGGGATTTTCTGTGTCTGTATACAACAGATCAAGCAGCAAAACGGAAGAGTTTTTAGAAGAGGCAAAAGGCAAAAATGTTGTCGGTACATACAGCATTGAGGAGTTTGTCCAGTCTCTTGAAACACCCCGTAAAATTTTATTAATGGTTAAAGCGGGAACTGCAACGGATGCGACGATTCAATCTCTTCTTCCTCATCTGGAAAAAGACGATATTTTGATTGACGGCGGAAATACATACTATAAAGATACACAGCGCCGGAACAAAGAGCTTGCCGAAAGCGGCATTCACTTTATCGGAACGGGTGTATCAGGCGGTGAAGAGGGAGCGCTGAAAGGGCCTTCTATTATGCCGGGCGGCCAAAAGGAAGCGCACGAACTCGTGAAACCGATTCTAGAAGCCATTTCTGCTAAAGTGGACGGAGAAGCTTGTACGACATACATCGGCCCGGACGGAGCGGGGCACTATGTAAAAATGGTGCACAACGGTATCGAATACGGTGACATGCAGCTGATCTCTGAGTCATATTTCATTCTGAAACAGGTGCTCGGATTGTCTGCCGAAGAGCTTCACGAAGTATTCGCTGAGTGGAACAAAGGAGAGCTTGACAGCTATCTGATCGAAATCACGGCTGACATTTTCACTAAAAAAGATGAAGAAACGGGCAAACCGCTTGTTGACGTCATCCTTGATAAAGCAGGCCAAAAAGGAACGGGTAAATGGACAAGCCAAAGTGCTCTTGACTTAGGCGTTCCGCTTCCGATTATCACTGAATCTGTTTTTGCGCGTTTCATTTCCGCAATGAAAGAAGAGCGTGTGAAAGCAAGCGGCCTTCTGTCCGGACCGGACGTTAAGCCGGTCACTGAAAATAAAGAAGAGCTGATTGAAGCGGTCAGAAAAGCGCTCTTCATGAGTAAAATCTGTTCTTACGCACAAGGCTTCGCCCAAATGAAAGCCGCGTCTGAAGAATATAACTGGGATCTGAAATACGGTGAAATTGCAATGATCTTCCGCGGCGGCTGTATCATCCGCGCGGCGTTCCTGCAAAAGATCAAAGACGCATATGACCGTGAACCGGAGCTTGACAACCTGCTGTTAGACAGCTACTTCAAAAACATTGCAGAAAGCTACCAAGGCGCCCTTCGCCAAGTGATTTCACTTGCCGTAGCCCAAGGCGTGCCGGTACCTTCGTTCTCAAGCGCACTTGCGTATTACGACAGCTACCGTACGGCAGTGCTTCCTGCAAACTTGATTCAAGCGCAGCGTGATTACTTCGGCGCGCATACGTATGAACGCACAGATAAAGAAGGCATTTTCCATACTGAATGGATGAAGTAATGAAGAAGCCCCCGCAGTTATTGCGGGGGCTTTTCTGATATTAAAAACCGCGGGCCGTCATGAACGGCACCGCGGTTTTTGATGTTTTCTTATATATTCCACCAGTGGAGACCGTCTTTTTCAAGAAGATCGTCCGAAGCTTTCGGTCCCATTGACCCGGCTTCATAATTCGGAGAAAGGGTTTTGTCGGCTGCCCACGTTTCGGAAATCGCATCGACGAAATTCCAGGAAAGCGCCACTTCGTCCCAATGGGCAAAGTTTGTCGCATCACCGAGCAGACAGTCATGGATTAATTTTTCATAGGCTTCCGGTGTGTTCATTTCATCACTGCAGTTGCTGCAGTAATCCAGCTTAATCGGCTGAGCATGAGCGGCTCCGCCTAATTTTTTAGCGTTCAGATATAGTGTGATGCCTTCATCCGGCTGAATATGGATGACAAGCAGGTTCGGATTTACATTCGTTTCATTGCCGTAATAAAGGTTCATCGGAATGTCTTTAAATTGAACGACGATTTTCGTTGATTTTTCTTTCATCCGTTTCCCTGTACGGATATAAAACGGAACGCCGGCCCAGCGGAAGTTATCGATTAACAGCTTTCCGGACACGAATGTTTCCGTATTGGAATCCGGTGCTACATTTTGTTCATCTGTATAGCTCGGTACAGCGTTTCCGTCAATCGTTCCCGCTTGGTATTGTCCGCGGACGAAGAAGTCACTCACTTCGTTTGGAGCGACAGGGCGGAGAGCTCTCAGCACCTTCACTTTTTCGCTGCGGATTTCTTCCGTGTTCAGTTTAATCGGCGGTTCCATCGCCAAGAGAGCGACCATTTGTAAAATATGGTTTTGAACCATATCACGGAGTGCGCCTGATTTCTCGTAATATCTCGCACGATCCTCAACGCCGAGATCCTCACTTGACGTAATCTGGATGTTTGAGATGTAGCGGTTATTCCACAGCGGCTCAAACAGCGCATTCGCAAACCGGATGACTTCGATATTTTGAACCATTTGTTTGCCTAAGTAATGGTCGATCCGGTAAATTTGATCTTCCGTGAAAGCTTCGCGTATTTCTTTGTTAAGCTCTTTCGCACTCGGCAGGTCATGGCCGAACGGTTTTTCAATGACGAGACGGGACCAGCCATTTGTCGCTGTGACACCTTCGTTTTTAAGTGATTTTGCGATAGTGCCGAAAAACTCAGGAGCCATCGCCAAGTAAAACATTCTGTTGTTCGGGATTTCATATGTATGTTCAAGCTGATCAAGCAGGACATTCAGCTCCTGATAGGAACCCGGATTCGTTACATCAAACGGATGGTAATAAAAATGAGATGTGAAATCGTCTATGTCTTTTTGCCCGGCAGAAGAAACAGACGTTTTAACGGTTTCCCGGAGGTCCTCGTTTGACCAAGGTCTTCTTCCAACACCTACAACTGCAAACTCTTCACCAATTTGACCATTTTTATATAAACGGTGAATGGATGGGTAAAGTTTTCGTTTTGCCAAATCCCCTGTGGCACCAAATATTACAATTACTGCTTTTGGTTTGTCGTTTGTTTTCACTTAGAGTACCTCACTTTATCTGAAGCATGGTTTAAAACCCCGCATATTTCCTTCATTTTAAATCTAAAATTCGTTGAAAGCAAACATTTCAGCCTGTTTTTTGTGGTTTGCGGAAAAAAATTAATCAGGCCGGAGAAGGTCCGGGTGAATTCACATTTTCAGCCTGATCCTGTATCCTTAGTAGTACAAAGATCTAGGAGGAAGCATTGTGGAATTATTATTTTTAGGGACGGGGGCCGGCATGCCGGCAAAGACGAGAAACGTAACGTCCGTCGCGCTGAAGCTTCTTGAAGAAAGGCGTTCCGTATGGCTGTTTGATTGCGGAGAAGCCACTCAGCATCAGATATTACATACAACAATCAAACCGAGGAAAATTGAGAAGATTTTCATCACCCACCTTCACGGCGACCATGTTTACGGTCTTCCGGGTCTGTTGGGGAGCCGTTCATTTCAGGGCGGTGAAGAAGAGCTGACGATTTACGGGCCAAAAGGCATTAAAGCCTTTATCGAAACAAGCCTGCACGTGACGGCGACTCATCTGACGTATCCTCTTACCGTACATGAAATCGAAGAGGGGACGGTTTTTGAAGATGAGCAATTCATTGTTACCGCAGCATCCGTCATTCACGGCGTGGAAGCGTTCGGCTACCGGGTTCAGGAAAAGGATATTCCCGGCGCATTGCAGGCCGGCAGATTGAAAGAAATGAATATCCCGCCCGGACCCGTCTATCAGAAAATCAAAAAAGGCGAAACGGTCACACTTGACGATGGCAGAATCATTAACGGGCGGGATTTTTTGGAACCGCCGAAAAAGGGGAGAATCGTCGCTTTTTCCGGGGATACGAGGGCATCAGAGCGGGTAACGGAGCTGGCGCGCAATGCGGATGTGCTTGTTCATGAAGCGACGTTTGCCAAGGAAGATGCAAAGCTCGCACATAATTATTATCACGCGACGACAGAACAGGCTGCGCAAACGGCAAAAAAAGCAGGCGCCAAACAGCTGATCTTAACTCATATCAGCGCAAGGTATCAGGGTGAATCGCCGATAGAGCGTCTCGAACATGAGGCGAAAGCGGTATTTGAAAACAGTAAGATCGCATTTGACTTCATGGAGGTCACTGTGGAGCGGTCTTAAAAAATGGATGCTTGACATTTTTTTCTGATGAGATATAATAAAACGAAATAATTACGATTTGTATAAGGGGTGAAAATGATGCGTGTGAATGTTACATTGGCCTGTACAGAGACAGGGGACAGAAATTATATTACGACGAAGAACAAACGGACGAATCCGGACCGGTTAGAAATGAAAAAGTATTCACCCCGGTTGAAAAAGTATACGTTGCATCGTGAGACAAAATAGATCACGATAACAAAAGCCATTGTGCCGCTGCACAATGGCTTTTGTTTAATCAGTTTACCGCCTGATAGGCAGGAGCATTCATTTGCTGGCGCACCGCGCACCAAACATCATAAATGGCAAGGTGGACGATGTGCGGTTCATCGTGGTGAATGGCATGAGAACTGTTTTTGGCCTGAATCCATCCGCTTTGATAAGAGACATCAAGCATGCTTCTGTGCAGTTTCACCCATTGTTCATGAGCGTGCTTTAAGTGCTCATCCCGCTCTCCCGATGATAAAATCAACAGCGGCATATCGCCGAAATGAATCTGCTGATGCTTGATCTGACGAAGGCTCGTCAAAAATTCCGCGTGTGATCCTTCCAATATGAACTGTTTCAAATAGGCGGCTTTCATTTCTTCGGGAAGAAGCGGAAGCACTTTCGTCTCCTGATCCTCAGAAACCGGATCAAGCATCACCATCCCGAGAATATCCCGGCGGTTCCGGCTCGCCCAAAGTCTGCTGATAATCGCGCCGTATGAATGCGAGACGACAAGATAAGGAGGCTTGACGCCGGCCTTCAGAAGAAGAGCGTTTAATTCCTGTACCATGTGGTCCGCCGTTCTCTTGTTTCGGCTTTGTCCGCTTTTGCCGATTCCGGCTCTGTCATATGTGAAAACCCCAAATTCTTCATCTATGTCAGCGAGTAATGATGTCCATGTTTCAGAAGAAGTGCCGTAGCCGGCTTCAAAGACGATCGTCACTTCGCCGGCGCCTTTACGGTGTTTCGTATAAAACGGACACCCGTCAATCAGATATGTCCTTTCCATCCATGCTGCTTTCATTGGAGTCATCCCCTCTAATTGGTTCTATAGGGAAGACGGAGAAGCTTCGGCAATCGTTTCTCAAAAAATAAAAAAAGAGACAGCCGGATCGAAAAACTCCGGCTGTCACTTCATCACCATGCTCTGTCGTATTGAACCGGTGACGGTATTTCAGTATTCAGCTGCTTCGCTGCACTCCTTGCAAAGTGCGGATCGCGCAGAAGTTCTCTCGCGACAAAAATAAGGTCAGCGCGGTTGTTTTGCAGAATTTCTTCCGCCATTGTTCCCGTCGTTATCAAACCGACGGCGCCTGTTGCGATTTCGGCCTGTTCACGGATTTTCTCCGCAAAGCTCACTTGGTAGCCTGGGAAGACGTTAATATCAGCTTGAACGAGTGCGCCTGAGCTGCAATCAATGAGGTCGACTCCCTGTTCTTTCATCCACTTCGCAAAACCGATATGATCCGCAATGTCCAGCCCTTTGTCTGTATAATCCGATGCAGAAATACGGACAAATAACGGGCCGTCCCAGACTTCCTTGACGGCTTCAATGGTCTCGCCTAAGAAGCGGTAGCGATTTTCATGTGAGCCTCCGTATTCGTCTGTACGGTGATTGGACAGAGGGGACAAAAATTCGTGCATTAAGTAGCCGTGTGCCGCATGAAGTTCAATAATGTCAAAGCCCGCTTCTTTCGCGCGCGCCGCTGCCTGTTTGAATTCCTGAATGGTTTCTTTAATTTGTTCTGTCGTCATTTCAGCCGGTGTTTTGGACTGCTCATCGAACGGAATGGCTGACGGAGCGTAAATGTCTCCCTCAAGCTCAGCTTTACGTCCGGCGTGCGCAAGCTGAATGCCGATTTTAGATCCTTGCGCTTTCACTTGTTCCGTCAGTTTGGCAAAACCTTCGATATGATCATCGCTCCAAATGCCTAAATCCTGATCGGAAATGCGCCCCTGCGGATTAACGGCTGTCGCTTCCACGATAATCAGGCCGACCTGGCCGATTGCACGCGATATATAGTGCGCCATATGAAAAGGCTGCAGTTTTCCGTCCTTCTCATGTGAGGAATACATGCACATCGGTGCCATAACAATACGGTTTTTGATCGTTACATCTTTAACGGTCCATGGTGTGAATAATTTTCTGGCCATTTATTTCGCCTCCCGGAATGTTTTAGACATTGATTATAACAATTCATGATCATTCAGTCATATAAACTGCTCACGACTGAGCGCATTGTTATTATTGTTCTGGAAGGGCATTTTTTTATACACATCGGTGCCGTATCTTCATAACAGGTATTTACAGCCGATCATATAGCAAATATAGATGAGAAACGCACCGATGACTGCGTGGCCACCTTTGAACCAGTTTGTCAGGATGAAAATACTGCTGATGAAGATCACCGCGCCGAAGGCACCGAATATTCCGTTTTTTTGAGCGGCTCTGAAATCGTCGGGGCTCATATTTTTCAGCTGCAAGTGAATATTCAGTAGCGTCATGATTGGCAGCAATGTAATAACGCCGGATAAAAATAAGTATTTCGATTTGCTTAAATACGCGGCGGCCACCATAACAGTGCCGCCGATAAAAAATTGAATGAGAAAACTCATGCTGAAACGCTCACCTTCTGTTTGTTATCAAGTATAATGATGGAGACATTGCCATTTTATTTTTGATTGATGTATAAGTAAACTAAATATAACTAATGCATTGGATAATAAAGAATGATATCTGGGAGATGAAGCCGGTTGGATTTAAAGAAGCATTTAGCCTTTATTAAAACGGTTGAAAGCGGCAGCCTGACCCAAGCCGCTGCCATATTGAATTACACACAGCCGAACATCAGCCAAATGATCAGTAAATTAGAGGAAGAGTACGGTTTTCCGCTTTTGATCAGACAGCGGCATGGAGTGAGGCCGACCGCAAATGGCTTGAAAGTGTTACATATTATGAAGGAAATTCAAAAAAACTATGAAAAACTGTCTGAAACCGTTGATAATATTAATGGGTTAGAAAGAGGGGAAGTCCGGCTCGGCACTGTTACGAGCGTGGCGGTAAAATGGCTGCCGAAAATTTTGAGGGAATTTAATGAGCTGTATCCTTCCATTAAGGTGCATTTGTTTGAAGGAAATTCTACTGAACTGGAAGAATGGCTGAAAGATGACCGGATTGATGCGGCGATCGGGACATCCCACAGCGAGAAGTGGCATTTTTACCCGTTGGCAGAGGACCCGATTGTAGCGGTGATGAGCCCGCAGCATGAATTGGCGCAATGTGAAACGGTTCCGTTACATGTCATGGAGTCCGTCAAATGTATCGTGCCTTATCCGGAGACACATTTTGATGTGCTGAAAGTGCTGAAGGAAGAAAAGATCACGCCGCGGGTCGCCTATCAAATCAGAGGGGATGAAGCGATTATTGCAATGGTGCGGAACAATCTGGGGATCAGCATCTTGCCGCAGCTTTTGGTGAATGATTGTGATGTGCTCATCAAACGGTTCGACCGGTATGTCTCCAGGCAGCTCGGCATTTTGACAGCTCATGCAAAGGAGACGCAGACACCTTCTGTCCAGAAACTGATTCAATGTATACAAGAATGGGTTGCGGTCCATCAGGCTTCTGTCTGAAGAAGCCTGATATGCGTTTAAGCCGGTTCAGCATAATAGACCTGTATAAAATATGTCACCGGTTCATCCGAGGAATTAAAATAACTGTGCGGCATCGCCCGAAGTCAGCACATGCTTTTCGTCATAAAGCTCAACCGTCAATTCACCGCTTTTGATTAAAATGTATTCTTCCCCTAAATGTGATTTTGCCTCATGGGCGCAGCCCGGCTTCAGGTCAACTATGCCTTGAAAACAAAAAGTCTGACCGTGACGGTGGTGAGCGAGATTATTTTGATGGCGGGCTTTCGCTTGTTTATATAAAAAGGGCATCAACGGCACATGCTGTTGATGCTTTTTTTGACATGCTAGGGTTTGGAGAGCACTTCAATTCCGACGTTGACCATTTTGTCCAGTCCCATAAAAGACAGGCAGATTTTGGCGCGTCTTTTTCTTTTATCGATCTTTTTAATAATGCCTTCCATTCCTTTAAGAGGCCCTGAGGCAACGGTTACTTTTGAATTTTCAATATAGACTTTTGAATAATCTACAGTGTCTCCTTCTCCGATCAGCCTGATAATAGGGAGGATTTCTTCATCTGTAATTGTCGTGAAATAGGTTTTACGCTCTTTGGAATAATATGCGCCGTTATTCACGATTCTGCATGAAATGGGGAGTTCTTTGATTTTATGAAATGTCCGCTCTGTCATCTTCGTTTTAAACAGCACATATCCCGGAAACATCTTTTTGAGTGCCTCGTATTTGATTCCGGCTTTTCGTTCTGTGACTTTTTTCTTGGGTATGATTGAGTAGAGAGCCTGCTCATCAAACTGCAGACGCAGAAATTTTTGAACTATTTCTTCTTTTCCCGACTCTACAAAAAGTGCGTACCATTTCATGACTGGATCCTCCTTAGAATAATAAGAAATTATTATACAAAGAAAGTATTTAATGGATAGTATTTAAAGTGATTAAAAATTTTTCTAATTCGTCTTTTTTTTACATAATATATGAAAATGAAAAATAAGTATAGACCCAATTGATAGAGAAGCGATGAATTTTCTTTGACATGAAAAGGGTTCAGGGAATTATCTGACATTTATCCCGAAACAATTATGCCGACTGTCCACCGAATATAAAACTGTGGAATAAATGTCAGAAAATAACGAAATAAAGCCTTGACATTATTATCTATAAATTGATATTATTCTCTTTAAATAGCAACTATTTGTTAAATTTATTAAATTGATGTAAAGCACCTATTAAATTTCAATCGCTGTTTCGGCACGTTGAAGAGGAAATAGGGATTATAAAAATGATTGTAGTGTATATATCTACATATACATGATAAGGGAGAAGTGTGCCGTTATCGCTGTTTTCGGGCATATTGGCACTGCAGCTTGTCATGAGAAACATTCAGTAAACAAGCAATATGTTTTAATATAAATTATGTTAGAAAAGGAAAACACAATGCGTTTGCGATTTTTAAACCTGTGCTGAATCGCAAACGCGTTTGTGTTTTTATTTTTATGCCGGTGTTTACACCAGTCAATATATGAAAATAAGAGACGTTTTTGTATGGAGAACCACATGTGATGTACAAAATTGGCGATGCGGAAAGGATGAGGATAAGATGCTTACGTTTGTGTTCCCGGGGCAGGGTTCTCAATTTAAAGGAATGGGAGCCGGACTGTTTGATGAATTTCAAGATCTGACACGTCAGGCTGATGACATATTAGGCTACTCTATAGAAGAATTGTGTCTGGAGGATCCGAATCACCAGCTGGGGAAAACGCAATTTACCCAGCCGGCGTTATATACGGTGAGTGCACTCAGTTATTTAAAGAAAATGAAAGAGTCCGGCAGAGAGCCTGATTACGCCGCAGGGCACAGTTTAGGAGAATATAATGCGTTATTTGCGGCCGGCTGCTTTGATTTTGAGACCGGTTTGCAGCTTGTTAAAAAAAGAGGGGAGCTCATGAGCAAGGCAGCTCCCGGAGGCATGGCGGCGGTTTTGGGGTTTACGGCTGAACAAGTAAAAGAGGTTCTATCCGATTATCATCTGACCGGCATTGATATCGCTAACCACAATTCACCTTCGCAAATTGTGATCGCCGGAACGAAACAAGACATTGAAAAAGCGGGCCCCGTCTTTGAAAAAGCCGGCGTGAGAATGTACCTTCCTTTAAATGTGAGCGGCGCCTTCCATTCCCGCTATATGAAAGATGCTGAAAAAGAGTTTGCAGATTATTTAGAAGAAACGGCGTTTTTGCCTCTTCGTTTTCCGGTGATCTCAAATCTTCATGCCGCACCTTATAAGAATGATGAAATCAAAACAAATCTGACTCTGCAAATGACCAATCAGGTAAAGTGGACGGACACGATACGCCGTCTGATGGGACTTGAAAATAATGAAATTGCAGAAGTCGGGCCCGGGGAAGTGCTGACAAAACTGACGCGTCAGATTAAAAAAGATGCCGTCCCATTACCTATGCCGAAAGAAGAGTCTGATACTGCTGATGTTAAAGCATCGGCAGCTGATTCGCAAAAAACGGCGGGAATGAGATTAGGGAACGAAGATTTTAAAAAAGAGTATAACATCCAATATGCTTACATGACGGGCTCCATGTACAGGGGAATTGCTTCGGAACAGATGGTCATTAAAGCGGCAAAAGCGGGAATGCTGGGCTTTTTCGGAACGGGCGGATTGAGTATCGAACGGATCGGACAGGCCATCGGAACCATCCGGTCTGCACTGCGGCAAGGGGAAACATTCGGAATGAATCTTCTTCATCATATGATGTCACCTGACAAGGAAGTCAGAATGATAGATTTATATTTGAAAAACGGCATTCATCTTATTGAAGCATCGGCATTTATGGGCATAACCCCCGCTCTCGTTATATACAGGGCAAAGGGATTAAGCAGGAATCATGACGGGTCGGTGTCAGTTCAAAACAGAATCATCGCGAAAGTATCCCGGCCTGAAGTCGCTGAGGCCTTTCTAAGTCCGGCTCCGGCTCATGTGCTGGAAAGACTTGTGTCTGATAATCGGCTGACAGCCGGGGAAGCGGCGCTTGCCAAAGAAATTCCGATGGCTGATGACATTTGCGTTGAAGCGGATTCAGGAGGGCATACCGACCAAGGGATTCCGTATACATTAATGCCTGCCATGATCAGACTCAGAGACCGCATGATGGAGAAGCACGGTTATGCGAAAAAAGTAAGAATCGGCGCAGCCGGGGGCATCGGCACTCCGGAAGCGGCTGCTGCGGCGTTTCTGCTCGGCGCCGAATTTATCGGAACCGGTTCTATTAATCAATGCACGGTCGAAGCCGGGACAAGTGATTCAGTGAAAGATCTGCTTCAAGAAGCGAACGTGCAGGATACGTCATACGCTCCCGCGGGAGATATGTTTGAAGCGGGAGCAAGGGTGCAGGTGCTGAAAAAAGGCCTGTTTTTCCCGGCAAGAGCCAATAAACTTTTTGACTTGTACAGACAATACAATTCTTTAGATGAAATAGATGAAAAAACGAAAACATTAATTGAAGAAAAGTATTTCCAGCGCAGTTTTGAAGAGGTGTATGAGCAGTTGAAACGTGATAAATCTCCTGCACAGATCGCCAAAGCCGAACAGAATCCGAAACACAAAATGGCGATGGTATTTAAATGGTATTTTTCTCATACGACAAGGCTCGCTCTGGAAGGAAAAAGCGAAAGTAAAATAGATTACCAAATTCATTGCGGCCCTGCGCTCGGCGCGTTTAATCAATGGGTGAAAGGAACCCCGCTTGAAAATTGGAGAAACAGGCATGTCGATCTGATCGGCAAACAGCTCATGGAAGAAACAGCCGGCCTTCTTGCGCAAAGGCTGGTATCGATTACAGGCTGAGTATGACCAGCCATTACATTTTTTCTGCGGAGGACAGACCATGCTGATTGAAAATCATGAATTAACGATGAGCCATGTCGGGTTAGGGAATTTGAATGAGTACGCGCTGCTGCTGTTATTCGGCAACGCACACAGTCACCATTTAACGGACGGAACGGGATTCCGGCCTGATCAGATGGCCGATCACCAAGGGCTGATTTTGTATCCGGCTTATTTTATGACACATCTCAAAGTTCCTTCAGATAAGCCTCTTGATCAGTACCGATTATGGGACGAGGTTTCCGTCGGAGTCGATATCTCCCGGTTTGGAGAAACCATATTAGAATCTGATTATTTGTTCGGGCCGAAAGGAGCGGTCAGCTCTGATAAAAGCGAGTGGGACCGGGGACGGTTTCCTTCTATGAAAGCCAATAGTTTAATTGTCGTCGACGTCACACAAACAGAAGGTTCGACCCGAAAAGTCTCAGCGCCTAAGGCTGAATGCATTGCGGAACTTTCTAAGCTAGCCAAGCCGCCTTACGCGCTGATGCGGTCAAAGAAAATCAGAACGGACGCCTTCGGTATGAAGCCGGGCAATCTCAAAACAGCAGACCCCGTTTCATATCGGGTTCCTGTTGATCAGGATGCTGCGCAGGGGCATGCCATGGTGTTTGCGAAATTCAGCAAGATAATGGATGCGGCGGAATTTGAATGGATGACGCGCCGGTCGAAGCCGGGTTTTCCGGTTTCAATCGCGCGGCATTTATTTTTGCTTGAAAGAGAGACGTATTATTACGGAAATTGTTTTGCAGATGAAGAGCTTGATATTTATATGACGGGACACATTGAAGAATGCGATCCCGACTTTCACGGTGAGTCCCTCGGTATGATCTCAGTGGCGAAAATCAGCTATCAGATTGAAGTCTATATGAAAAGAAATCATACATTGCTGGCCATTTCCAAGGTGGATAAGCTGCTGGCGGTGCCGACCTCTTCACAAGATCATATTCCGGATTATAAACGGGTCATCAGGAGTTTATAAAATGAAGAATGGAGCTGAAAGTAAATGGAACAAACCAAGGAAATGAAGCAGATCATCGCTCAAATCATTCAGGACATTCAAGAACAGCAGTCATATCGGGCCGTCGAAGCGGGAGATGATGTGAGAGTCATAGAGGATCTGGGCTTCTCATCACTGGATATCGCTCAATTAGTCGCACAGATGGAGATGGAAACCGGAGTAGATCCTTTTTCCCAAGGAGAAACGATTTCCAGCATTACAACCGTCGGCAGCATTTGTGATATTTATCAAAAATATATGGACAGTGCTCAATCATGAAAACAGAAAGCGGGGGAGATATCAGCTGGGTGACTGATAAGCTTAGGGAAACGCAAGACAGTGAGTTTCTCATTTTTAAAGGGCAGACTTTTACGTATGATGATTTGCTGACACGAATCAGCTTTTTTCAGAAAGAACTTGAACAAAACGGAATACGTGAAGGAGAATGTGTGGCGCTTATCGGGGATTATTCCCCGAACGCCATTTTTTTGCTGATGGCGCTTTTGTTAAACCGAAATATCGTTGTCCCTCTCAGTAATGAGTCAAGGGAAAAGCATCTCGATATGTTTGAAGACGCGAAAGTGAATCAAATCATTGAAATAAATGAAAATGACAGCTGGACGCTTCGTGAAGGTTTTGAAAGCGCCTCTCACCCTCTGCTTGATGATCTGCGCGAGAGAGGGGAGTCAGGCATTATTATTTTCACATCGGGAACCTCCGGCAAAAGCAAAGCATCCGTGTTAAGCGCCGGCCGGCTGCTTGAAAAATATAAAACGGCGAAGAGAAAACCGCTGCGTACGCTTATTTTTCTGAAATTGGATCATATAGGCGGCATTAATACGCTGTTTGCGATTCTGTTTAACGGGGGGACGATCGTCACATCAGACAGCAGAACGCCGGAGTCCGTTTATCAGGCGGTCGACAAACATGCTGTCCAAGTGCTCCCCGCCACCCCGACCTTTTTAAACATGCTGCTGATGTCCAAGGCGGATGCCGGATATAACCTCTCTTCACTCCGGCTGATCACTTACGGCACAGAGCCGATGCCCCAATCAACGCTGCGCGGCATCCACCGGCTGTTTCCGGATGTACGGCTGAAACAAACATACGGATTAACTGAACTGGGTATATTCTCAACGAAATCAAAAGACAGCCAATCCACTTGGATGAAAGTGGGCGGTGCCGGAACAGAGACCAAAATTACCGGAGGCACGCTTTGGGTCCGTTCTGAGTCGGCGATGCTCGGCTATTTAAACGCACCGTCACCCTTCGATGAGGACGGCTGGTACGACACCGGTGACCAGGTGGAAACAGACGGCGAATATATAAGAATTCTCGGAAGAAAGAGTGAAATCATTAATGTGGGCGGAGAGAAAGTGTTTCCGGCAGAGGTGGAAAGCGTCTTTCTGGAGATACCGAATGTCCGGGATGTTCTCATAACGGGCAGAAAAAATCCGATTACGGGCGAGATTGTCGCGGCAGAGGCCGTGCTTGAAAAAGAGGAAGATATCAAATCTTTCAGAAAGCGGGCCGTAGCTCATTGCAGACAGAAGCTGCAGCCATATCAGATACCGCAGATCATCTCTGTTACAGATCGGAAACTGTCTAATGATCGATTTAAAAAAATAAGAAACGTGTAAAACAGGAGGCAAATATGAATAACGGAAAAGTAGCGGTCGTCAGCGGAGGAAGCCGGGGGCTGGGAAAAGCGATTGTACAGACGCTTTTGGATGAGGATTACAAAGTAGCCGCTTTCAGCCGCAGTGAATCTGATTTTATTAACACATTGAGAGAGAGTGAAAAGTACCGCGGCCGCTTTTATTGGGAAGCGGCGGATGCGGCGGATGCTGCCGCCATGAAACAGTTTGTTCTTCAAGTATACCGCAAGTTTTCCAGAATAGACGGCTTGGTCAATAACGCCGGTTTGAACCTTGATCAGCTTCTGCCCCTGACCAATGATGAAGACATTGACCGCATCCTCAATCTGAATATCGGTTCAGTCATCAAGCTGACCCGAAACGTTTCCCGGGTCATGCTGAAACAAAATTCCGGATCAATCGTTAACATAAGCTCCATTATCGGTTCAAGAGGATTTAAAGGCACTTCAGTCTACAGCGCATCCAAAGCGGCTCTTGACGGCTTGACGCGAAGTCTGGCCAGGGAGCTCGGGTCTAAAGGAATCCGTGTCAATTCACTTGCGCCCGGTTTTGTGGACACTGATATGACGAAAAATATGCCGGAAAAACAAAAATCGCAGATTATCAGAAGGACGCCGATGGGGCGTTTAGGCGAAACAGACGATATGACCGGACTCGTTCGTTTCCTGCTTTCTCCTGAATCGTCCTTTATGACCGGACAGACAATGGCGATAGACGGCGGATTAACTTGTTAAAGCACAGAAAAATTCTTTTGTACAAGGGATGGTATCCTCATGAAATGTATTAACGAATTTTTAAGAACGGTAATAGCGGAAAAGCTGGGTGCCGAGGTGACCGAAGCAGAAGATAAAACCGCTTTTTTTACTCTTGGCGTGACGTCTCTCATCAGTGAAGAAATCATGACCATATTGCATAAAGAATTTACCGGCCTTTCTGAAACGCTGCTGTTTGAATATCCGAACATTGAGAAATTGAGTGAATTTTTAAGTGCGCAGAAACGAAATCCCGAAAGCGTTCTTGAATTCAAAGAAACGGAGCCTGATACGGGAAGCCGGCAGGAAGAAGAATTGCTTCCTGTACAGGCGGCTGAAAAGGTGCCTGAACCGGGAACGGACGGGAGCTCTGATATTGCGGTTATCGGAATGAGCGGGATGTTTCCGAAAGCGGAAAACCAGCATGATTTTTGGACCAATTTAATAGAAAATAAAGATTGTGTCTCCGAAATCCCAGAGGATAGATGGGACAGCTCTTATTACTCGGAAGAGAAAACGGCAGAATACGCGTCATACAGTAAATGGGGAGGTTTTATTGATCATCCGGATCAATTTGACCCGCTGTTTTTTTCTGTTTCCCCGTGGGAAGCTGATTTAATGGACCCTCAGCAAAAATTGTATGTCACGTGCTGCTGGGAAGCGATGGAGGATGCCGGTTACGGGAACCCGGCGGCGAGGCCGACGGATCAAATCGGTGTATTCGCCGGAGTGACCTGGAATGAATATTCATTAATTGCACACGAAGAAGGTTTCCTCAAAGATCAGTACAAAGGCCCCGGCTCCTTATATTGGGGCATTCCGAACCGGGTTTCTTATTTCCTTGATCTCCATGGCCCGAGCATCGCTGTTGATACGGCGTGTTCTTCATCGCTTGTCGCCGTCCATCAGGCTTGTCAGGCCATTATGTCGGGCGACTGTGAAATGGCGCTGGCCGGAGGCGTCAACCTCAGCTTACATCCGCAAAAATACATGTTTTTAAGCCAATCGCATTTTCTGTCTTCTGAAGGAAAATGCCGCAGTTTCGGTGAAGGCGGAGACGGTTACGTGCCCGGCGAAGGCGCGGGAGCCGTTTTGTTAAAACCATTGAAAAAAGCGATTGCGGACAAAGACCACATCTACGGTGTCATTAAGGGGTCCGCCACTAATCACGGCGGCAAAACGACCGGGTATACGGTGCCGAATCCGGAAGCGCACCGGGACTTGATTTTATCCGCTCTAAACAGAGCCGCGGTAAGTCCGGCGGATATCAGCTACATTGAAGCTCACGGAACCGGCACGGCGCTCGGCGATCCGATTGAGATACGCGGCCTGTCTATGGCATTTGATAAACAGACCGATGAGAAAAATGACTGCGGAATCGGCTCGGTGAAATCCAATATCGGACATTTGGAAGCGGCTGCAGGGATCGCCGGTTTAATCAAGGTGCTTTTAAGCATGAAACATGAAACGCTTCCCGCCAGTCTGCACTCCGCGGAACTGAACCGCAAGATTTCTTTTTCTGATTCGCCATTTTATGTCGTCCGAAACAACCGGCCGTGGCCGGCTGAAGGAGATAAACCGAGAATCGCCGCAATCAGTTCATTCGGCGCAGGAGGCTCTAATGCCCATCTGATCGTAGGTGCTTATCAGCCAAAACGGCAAGCGGACGGGAATACTGAGCCAAAACCGCATGCCGTCGTATTAAGCGCACATTCCGAACAGCAGCTGAAAGAATATGCCGGGAAATTGAGCTCTTTTCTTACCCGATTGGAAAACCCGTCTTCTGCCGGCGGATACACTCTGGAAAATATCGCTGCCACCCTATTGTCAGGCAGAGAGCCTTTCTCCTTCCGGCTTGCTGTCATTGCATCATCCCTTTCTGAGCTGAAACAGCGATTGGACGGATTTGTAAGCGGTCACAGAGACGAAAGGCATATTTACTTCGGAAAAGCGTCACCCGGGCGGCCGGACGTTTCAGGCCAATCCGTTTCAGATCCTGAGAAATTTGCCGCGCTGTGGGTGAAAGGTCTTCAAGGTTGCAAAAAGCCGGAAACGCCGTATCAGAAAGTTCCGCTTCCTACGTACCCGTTTTTAAAGGAAACGTCCTGGCTGACCGATCAAAAAAAGCGGTATACAAAAAAGCCCCAAAATACCAAAAGGCGTGAAGCGCTGCATCCTCTGCTTGATGAGAATATTTCATCCGCCCGGAAAGGGATGTTTCAAAAGATATTTTCCAAGGATGAATATTTCTTTAAAGATCATTTAGTGAACGAAAAATATGTGCTTCCCGGAGTCTGTCATCTGGAAATGGCGGCATACGGCGCGGGATTGTGGGGAGAACGCCCGGTCGTCTCTCTTCAAAGTGTGTGGTACATGGAGCCGATTGTGACAGGGACAGACCTAAGATCCGTCATGATAGAGTTTGAAGCGGAAAAAGAGCGTATAAGCTATGTCATTAAAGAAAAAGGAGCGGACGGCATCCTCTTTTCGCAAGGAGAAGTGATTTGTAAAGAAAAAGGAGCGTCTTTTGAGGCCCCGGCTTTTCAGCTCCCGGCGCCATTTGCGCAGAGAACGGAGCCGAAAGACATCTATCACTCGTTCTCTGAGGCGGGAATCGTGCAAAAGGACAGTTTTCAGGTCATCCGCGAATTCTCTTATACAGAAAGGAAAGCACTGGCCAAATTAACGCTCCCGTCACACTTGGAAGCCGATTTTAAACAGTACATCCTACATCCGTCCTTAATGGATGGCGCTGTTCAAACTGCAATGGCGCATGTGCTGCAATTTCAAAAAGAGCCTGCGCTTATCGTACCGTTTTCCTTCGGAGAAATACAGCTGTTTGAACCGTTAGCGAAAACCGTATTTGTGCATGCAGAGGTAAAAGCGGCCTCCGTTCACCAATTTGATCTGCATATTTGTGATGAGCGCGGCGTGCTGCTGGCGGCAGTGAAAGATTTTATCATAAAAGAGGTGCAGGAAAGCGCCGGGTTTAACCAAAAAGCCGGCGTCACGCCGAAGAAAAGCCGTGAAACGGAATTGCTTATGACACCGGTTTGGAACACCGTCACCATTCCGGAAACCGGCATGCCTTTCATGCGTGAAGAAAAAATAATCGTCATCGGGGCCGGGCCGGATGTTCAGCAGGCTTTGAAAGAGATGTATTCCGATATCCGTTTTCCGGACATCACTTCTTTGGACAGCGCGGAACAAATGGCTGAAACATTGAAAGCGCAAGGTTCTTTTCAACACATGATATGGGCGGCGCCGGATCATCCCATTCCATCCGTTTATGATGCGGATACGGCCGAGGGACAGGAGCACGGGGTCATGCAGCTTTTCCGGCTGGTAAAAGCGCTTCTGCTTCTGAATTTTGACACGGAACAACTATCATTGACAATCTGCACGTTTCAAGCACAGCCGATTCATGAACATGATGAGGTCAATCCGAGTCATGCAAGCATACACGGATTAGCTGGGTCGCTCGCAAAAGAATACACCAATTGGAGCATCCGGCTTCTTGATTTGGAATCTCAAAGGGGAGACCGGCATCTTCCTGATGTCTTCTCTTTACCGGCGGACCCCGAGGGAAATCCGTGGGTCTTTCGCGCAGGTCAGTGGCACCGCCAGCAATTGGCCGTCTGCCGGCCTTATGCAGATGAGCCTTCATTATACCGGCACGGCGGGGTTTATGTGATTATCGGCGGAGCAGGCGGAATAGGAGAAGTATGGACTGAATATATGATTCAGACCTATCAGGCGAAAATTGTCTGGATCGGGAGACGGAAAAAAGATACACAGATTGAAAGAAAGCTGAAAAGACTTGCGGCTTTAGGTCCCGCACCGCAATATTTCAGCGCGGATGCTGCGGATTATGACTCTCTCAAACGGGCGTATGACACCATTGTGAAGGAAAATGGAAAGGTCCGCGGAATCATTCATTCCGCCATCGTGTTATCAGACCGAAGTTTTGCCAATATGGAAGAGGATCAGTTCCGCGCTTCACTTTCTGCAAAAACTGATGTCAGCTTGCAGATTGCCCGGGTAGCTGAAGGGGAACCACTGGATTTCTTGCTGTTTTTCTCTTCGATGATGTCGTTTCAAAAAGCGCCGGGACAGAGCAATTATGCCGCCGGGTGCACGTTTAAAGACGCTTTTGCTAAGCGGATCTCACAAAAAGCGCCGTATGCCGTAAAAGTTGTCAATTGGGGCTTTTGGGGAAGTGTCGGCGTTGTCGCTTCAGAACAATACCGGAAACGGATGGAGCGGGACGGAATCGCTTCTATTGAGGCGCCCGAAGCGATGAAAACGCTGGAAACCCTGCTTTCCGGACCTCATGACCAGCTGGCGCTGATTAAAACGACAGATCCGCTTTTTATGAAGGACGATTTGAAAGAACAAGTAACGGTTTATCCGGAAAAGATTCCTTCCGCACTCGGACAATTAGCGGTTAACATCACGCAGAATGACGAAGCTGAGCGGTTAAAAGCATCAAGTGTCATGAGCTGCATGAGAGAGATGGAGTCCCTTATTGAAAAAATGCTTGTATCAACCCTTTATGAGATGGGAGCCGGGCTTGATCAGGCTTTGCCGTTATTTCAATCGGCTGCCGGCATAACGGAACAATACAGCAGATGGCTGAAAGAGAGCTTTGTCCTCCTGACTGGATTAGCGCTTGCTCCGGAAAAAACGGATCTAGGGCAGGTGTGGGAGGAATGGGAGCGGAAAAAAGAGACTTGGCTGCGCCAGAAAGACATGAGGGCGCATGTCAGATTGGCAGAAGAGACATTGCGTGTGCTTCCAGACATTTTAACCGGTAAGCTTCCGGCAACGGAAGTGATGTTCCCTGACTCCTCCTTCCGTCTTGTGGAAGGCATTTACCGCAATAATATCATTTCTGATTTTTTCAATGACAAGCTTGCTGACACATTGATTGCAGTTCTGCGGGAACGTCTGGAAAAAGACCCGCAGGCGAAAATCCGCATCTTAGAAATCGGAGCCGGAACGGGCGGGACGAGCGCCGCGGTCATGAGAAAATTGAAACCGTATGAAGCGCATATTGCCGAATATTGTTTCACGGATATTTCTAAAGCATTTCTTTTACATGCAGAAGACATATTCGATCCGGAATATCCTTATGTCACTTATAAAATATTCAACGCTGAGCAGCCGGTATCAACAGAAGCGCCGGACATCGGCACGTATGACGCAGTGATCGCGACCAATGTGCTTCATGCGACAAAAAATATCCGCTCTGCGCTGCGCCATGCGAAAGCAATGCTGCAAAAAAACGGCCAGCTGTTTATAAATGAGATCAACAGCCGCACCATATTCAACCATGTGACGTTCGGCCTTCTTGAAGGCTGGTGGCTGTATGAGGATCATGATTTACGGATTCCGGGCTGTCCGGGGGTTGAGCCGGCCGGCTGGGCGGAAGCGCTTTCGCTTGAAGGATTCGTCCATCCTCTGTTTCCGGCTGAAGCCGCACACGACTTAGGCCAGCAGATTATAGCGGCTGAAAGTGACGGAACGGTCAGGCTTGCCCTCCCGCAGGCGTCAGAAGAAAAGCCGGAGCGCCGTCCGTATGACGCAGATGGTCTTTCGGATGATACCTTGCATTTCAGCCTGAGAGAAAAAAGCGTTGAACTGATGAAGAAGGTAATCGGTGAAGCGCTTAAAGTGCCGGCGCATCGTCTTTTATCCCATGAACCTTTAACCGCATACGGATTGGATTCCATACTGGTCGTCAGACTGACCAACGCGTTAAAAGACGTCTTCGGTTCTGTCAGCAGCACTTTGTTTTTTGAATATCAAACCATTGATGAGTTTGCTGATTACTTTCTGTCTTCCCGTAAAGAAGCGCTCGAGCGGCAATTCGGGAATGGACCGGCTCATCCCGAAAACGCCGGACGGGTGCAGGCTCCCGCAGAAAGCGCCGCGCCGATTCCAAACGTAAGAGAACGGGGCATCACATATCTGACGGAATTAATAGGAAAAACGCTGAAGATTCCGAGCGGGAGAATGGATCCGTCGGTTTCCTTAACCGCATACGGTTTGGATTCTATTCTGGTCGTCCGGCTCACAAATGCCTTTCGTAACGTGTTTGACCAAATGACCAGCACCCTCTTTTTTGAATATCAGACGATAGAAGAAATCGCGGATTACCTGCTTCTTTCTCAGCGGGGAGCATTTATGAAAGCGATGGGTGTGCGTGAGGAGCAGCTGTCTGATCACACAGATAATCTGAATGTAAAACAAAACAAGATTCCTCAAAACGAGGAAGGCAGCAGGACAAACGGAGATCCCTATGTCCAGGATATCGCTGTCATCGGTCTGTCAGGCCGGTATCCGGGCGCCGATCACGTTGATGAGCTGTGGGAAAATGTAAAAGCCGGCAGGCATTCTATTACTGAAGTGCCGAAAGATCGCTGGGACTGGAAAACGTTTTATAACGAGGAACGCGGAAAATGGGGGTCCATTTATTCAAAATGGGGCGGTTTTCTCGATGACATTGATACATTTGATCCGCTGTTTTTCCGTATATCTCCCGCGGAAGCTGAAAGGATGGATCCGCAGGAAAGATTGTTTCTGCAGACTGCTTATTCAAGCATTGAAGATGCGGGGTACACCCCGGCCGCGCTTTGTGACAGCCGGAAAATCGGAGTCTTTGTCGGTGTGATGAACAGCAATTACCCGACAGTCCCCAGCGACTGGTCTATCGCAAACAGAGTATCGTTTTTGTTCAACTTCCAAGGGCCGAGTATGGCTGTGGATACAGCATGCTCTTCTTCTTTAACAGCTGTCCATCTCGCCGCAGAAAGCCTGCGGAGCGGAATGAGTGAAACAGCGATTGCCGGCGGAGTCAATCTTATCGTTGATCCGGCCCACTATGAGCGGCTGTCCGCTTTTTCAATGCTGTCTCCCGGTGATAAATGCAAATCTTTCGGAGACAGTGCGGACGGTTTTGTTGACGGTGAAGGAGTAGGGGCGATTGTGTTAAAGCCGCTTGCTCAAGCGGAGAAAGACGGCGATCATATTTACGGCGTTATCAAAGGAAGCATGCTGAACGCAGCAGGCAGGACAAACGCTTATATGGTGCCGAATCCGAAAGCGCAGTTTGATCTGATCGCAGAGACGTTGAAACGGACAGACATTCACCCGAGAACGGTCAGTTACTTGGAAGCCCACGGAACGGGCACTGCGCTCGGTGATCCGATTGAAATCGACGGGTTAACGAAAGCTTTTCGCCTGACAACAGAAGACCGGCAGTTTTGTTCCATCGGTTCCATTAAATCAAATATCGGACATTTAGAAAGCGCTGCCGGGATTGCGGGGATCACCAAACTGCTTTTGCAATTGAAACATAAGAGGATTGCCCCTTCATTGCATGCGGCGGAATTGAATCCGAATATTGAGTTTGAGCACACTCCGTTTTTCGTACAGCAAAAAGAAACGGAATGGAAACGACCTGTCTTGAATATCACGGGTGAAATGAAGGAATATCCGAGAATTGCCGGCATTTCCTCGTTTGGAGCAGGAGGTTCAAACGCGCATGTCATCATTCAGGAATATGTGCCGTCTGACAGCCTGAAACCAATGGAAACCGCAGCTGTTTCTCCGCAAAAACCGGCTGTTATTATTTTATCAGCGCGAAATGAGCAGCAATTGACAGAGCGCGCCCGCCAGCTTCTGGATGATCTCATAAGAAAAAAACATTCTGACGGGGATTTGGCCAAGATCGCTTACACGCTTCAGGCGGGAAGAGAACCGATGGCTGAGCGGCTTGCATTTACGGCCGAGTCGATAGAAGAACTGAAAATGAAGCTTATGAGTTTCTCAAACGATCATAATATCGACCATGCTCATATCTGGCGGGGCAGGACAGCCAAACATCATTCATTGGCGGCTTCGCTCACTTCTGATGAAGATATGGCGCTTACCATAAATGCCTGGCTGAAAAAAGGGAAATACGGAAAGCTGCTTGACCTTTGGGTTAAAGGACTTGACGTCGATTGGTCAGCTCTTTATCAGCGCAACCCGGGCCGTATCAGTCTCCCGGCCTACCCTTTTGCCAAAGACCGATATTGGGTGACAAAAGCTGATGTGTCACTTGACAAAACAGGCTCAGCGGAAAGTGAGAAAGCAGCCAGACTTCACCCGCTGCTCCACGCGAATACATCGACCTTTACCGCCCAGCGTTTTACTTCTGTTTTTTCAGGGCATGAACCGTTTTTTGCCGATCATATCGTCAATGGAAAACCGGTGCTTCCGGGCGCAGCTGCTTTAGAAATGGCCCGGGCCGCCGTTACACTTGCCGCTGAAGACTTGCCCGGCGGGAAAACGGGTGTCCGGCTCAAACAGATTGTTTGGCTCCGGCCGGTGACGGCGCTTTCTGAAGGAGTGACGCTTCATGTAAAGCTTCAGCCGGAAGAAAACGGAGACATCGCTTTTGAAGCGTATGCCGAAGGGGAAGAGCCGCTTGTCTTTTTCCAGGGAAAGGCCGTGTTCGAAGAGACGGAGCGTGCTCCTGTTCTCGATGTGGAAGCGGTTCAGGCGCGCTGCGGCGGCCGGCGCATGTCAAAGGCTGAGTGTTATGAAGCGTTCGACAGCCTCGGCATCACCTACGGACCGTCGCATCAGGCGCTTGACGCCGTCTATGCCGGAAACGGAGAAGTGCTCGCGAAGCTCACTCTTCCGCCGTCCGCCCGCGAAGAAAAGGAGCCGTTCATCCTGCATCCAAGCATGCTGGACGCCGCCCTTCAGGCTTCTATCGGTCTTGTGCTCTCAGACGGTTCCGCGTCCGGACGGCCGTTTCTGCCGTTTGCCCTGCAGGATATGCAGGTGTTTTCTGCGTGCCGGGAGACGATGTGGGCGGTGCTTTCCTCAGCGGAAGGCGCCTATCATATTGAGCTGTGTGACGAAAACGGCGCGGTATGTGTCCGATTGACGGGACTCACCGCCCGTTTTCTGGAAGAGGACACGGAGGAAAAACCGCTCTTGCTTCAGCCAAAGTGGCAGGAATCACCGCCGGGTGAGGGAGGCGGACAAGAAGCGTCTTTCAGATACGTGACGCTGTATGGCGGAATGAATGCTGAGGACATAAGCGGCGCCGTATGTGCGGCTGACGGCGAAGGACCGATTGAAGACCGTTATGACGCCTGCGCGGCGGAGCTGTCAGCGATCGTCACGCGTCTTATCAGAGAAAAACAGAAGGGAAAAACGCTGATCCAGCTTCTTGTCCCCGACAGGGGGGAAGACAATGTATTGGCGGGGCTGGCCGCTTTTCTGAAAACGGCTCACCTTGAACATCCGAAGCTGTACGGCCAAGTCATCCAAGCCGATCCGGACGAGTCAGCATCATCGCTTCTTGCCAAGCTGAAAGAAAACCGGGCCCATCCTGAACAAGCGGAAATCCGTTATGAAAACGGCAAACGTCTCGTCAGAAACTGGCGTCATCTGCCGGCCCCTCAAAGCGGTACCGTTCCGTGGAAAGACGAAGGGGTCTACCTCCTCACCGGGGGAGCGGGCGGCATCGGACTGATTTTCGCTGAAGAAATAGCCTCCCGCGTCAAAAACGCCGTCCTCGTTTTAACGGGGAGGACGGAAGCGCTTGATGAAGACCGCTCCGCCCGCTTACGGCGCTTGGAAGCGTCGGGTGCCCGCGTACTGTATCAACCAGTAGATGTGACAGACAGGGCGGCGGTCACCGCCCTCGTCCGCGGCATACAGGAGGAGCACGGAACACTCGACGGGATCATTCACGGCGCAGGCGTGATCGCTGACAATTACATTCTGAACCAGACAGAAAACGAACGGAAGACCGTCATGGCGCCGAAGGTGAAAGGGCTTATCAATCTTGATGAAGCAGCGAAAGATGTGCGGCTGGACTTTTTCATCCTGTTTTCTTCCTTGGCGGGAGGAGTGGGAAATCCGGGGCAGGCCAGTTATGCGTCAGCCAACGCATTTATGGATGTTTATGCAGCCCGCCGAAACCGTCTCGTGCGGGACAACAAGCGGAGCGGGCAGACCCTGTCCGTCAACTGGCCGCTTTGGGAAGAAGGCGGTATGCGCGTGGACAAAGAGACAGAGCTTCTGATGTATGAACAGACCGGAATGAAAGCCATGCGATCGGCCTCAGGCATCCAAGCGCTTTACGCCGCTTTTGCCTCCGGAGAACACCAGGTCATGGTGGCAGAAGGCAACGAAAAACGGATTCGAAAAAACCTGATGCCTGAAGCGCCGGAACCGTCCCGTAGCATTCATGTGTCAAGGAAGACGCACGTCCATCTGCCGAATAAAGTACAAGCAGAACTCAAACATATGATATCAGGCATTCTGAAGGTGAAAGAAGACGAGATAGATGCTGAATCAGAGATGAGAGATTATGGCTTTGATTCGGTTTCATTCACGCAGTTTGCAAATGAACTAAATAAAACGTATGGGCTTGAACTGACACCGGCCGTGTTTTTTGAATACCCGACAGTCTTTAGTTTTGCCCAATACTTGCTGACGGAACATCCGGATACATTCGGCTCACAGGCAGAAACAGAAACGGAGAAACCGGTTGTGCGTAAAAAAATGAAGACGGAGCCATTCTCGATTCCGTCCCGCCTTCCTAAAACAAAAACCGCAGCTGCACCTGAGCCCGTGGCGATAATCGGAATCAGCTGTGCATTTCCAATGGCTGAAAATCCGGAAATGTTTTGGGAGAATTTAGCCGGAGAAAAGGACTGCATTTCTGAAATACCGCCGGAGCGCTGGGACTGGAGACAGTATTACGGAGATCCGCAGAAAGATAAAAATGCGAGCAATGTAAAGTGGGGCGGCTTCATTGATGAAACCGCTCAATTTGATCCTTTATTTTTCGGTATTTCTCCGCATGAAGCCGAAATGATGGATCCTCAGCAAAGACTTTTAATGATGCATGTATGGAAAGCGATTGAAGATGCCGGCTGCTCTGCCAAAAGCCTCTCAGGTACAAATACAGGCATTTTTGCAGGCACGACAAACAGCGGTTACGCCCAGGAAGCTTCAAAGTTCCATATAGAGATTGAGGGTTCTTCCGCCGCCGGAACGGTTCCGTCAATCGGTCCGAACCGCATGAGCTATTTTCTGAATATACATGGGCCGAGCGAACCGATTGAAACCGCCTGTTCAAGCTCATTGGTCGCTGTTCACCGTGCGGTCAGGGCAATTCAGGCCGGAGACTGCGGCATCGCGATTGCAGGAGGCGTCAATGCCATTGTGTCGCCGGATATGCATATCAGCTTTAATAAAGCGGGAATGCTCAGTGAAGACGGGCGCTGCAAAACATTTTCCGATCAAGCGGACGGGTATGTCAGAGCTGAAGGTGCCGGCATGATTGTTTTGAAAACATTATCCGCTGCGGAACGTGACGGCGACCGTATTTATGCCGTTATTCGCGGAACGGCGGAAAATCATGGCGGACGGGCGGCTTCCCTTACATCGCCGAATCCGAAAGCACAGACAGAAGTCATGATAAAAGCGTATCAGCAAGCGAACATCGACCCCCGTACAGTGAGTTATATTGAAGCCCACGGCACGGGAACGGCGCTCGGAGATCCGATAGAAATCAACGGACTCAAAGCGGCTTTTGCAGCGCTTTATCAGAAAGCCAGAGTAACGGCGCCCGATCAGCCTCATTGCGGCCTCGGTTCCGTCAAAACGAATATCGGCCACACAGAGCTTGCCGCCGGCATGGCCGGGCTTTTAAAAATTATTTTGCAGATGCAGCACAAAACGCTCGTTAAAAGTCTGCATTGTGAAACCGTTAATCCATATATCAGCCTCGACGGCAGCCCGTTTTATTTCGTCCGCGACACTCAGCCGTGGAAAGCGGCGACTGATGATAGCGGAAATGAACTGCCGCGGAGAGCGGGTGTCAGCTCGTTCGGATTTGGCGGTGTCAATGCTCATGTCGTGCTCGAAGAATATGTTTCTCCTGTTGAAGAGAAACAATGGACGGCCGGTGAACTTCAGCCGTCCTTATTCATTCTCTCGGCAAAGACGGCGGAACAGCTGAAGGAACGTGCGGAACAGCTGCGCAGATATTTGGAAAAGTCACATTCAGCTGACGGAGATCTTGCGGGTATCGCTTATACGCTTCAGCTTGGCCGGGATGAAATGGAAGAGCGCCTTGCCGTCATTGCTGAAACAAAAGAAGAGCTTACGAACGCGCTGAATGATTTCCTCAGCGGCAAGGAGACGGGGCAGAATTTCTTTACAGGCCGGAACAAAGCGATGAAACAGCTGTTTACAGAGATGACGGACAACGCAGAAATGAGCGGGACCGTAGATCAATGGATGGAAGCAGGAAAGTATGCAATGCTTGCAAAATTATGGGTGCAAGGTTTACATGTCGACTGGAATAAATTATATCCGGACGAAAGGCCAAAAAAAGTCAGCCTGCCCGTCTATCCTTTTGCGAAAACACATTGCTGGATACCGCACAGAGCGCAGCATATAAGGCACCGGGAGACTTATGAGACTGATACGTCCCCGCTTGAGACTTATGAACACCTGCTTGATGAATTGGAGAGAAACGAAATAAGCATAGAAGCCGCTGTAAAAAGAACGATCGGTTTTTACAGGGATTAGCGTAATGGAGGAAACCATATGAAAGAGTTTCTGCACCGGGTTTTTTCTGACGTCAAAAATAAAAAAATGACAAAACAGGATGCGATCGGCATTTTGCGCGATTATGATATGCGGATGGGACTTCGCCAAGCGGCATCCCTTCATCCGCTTGCTCAGCAGCATATTTCCGATGAAACGGGACAGGGATTCTCGGCAGCTTTCAGCGGCCGGGAATTTTTTCTCGCTGATGTTTCTTTACAGCGTAAAAAGCTTATGCCCGGAGAACTTCTTTTGGAAATGGCGAGAGCTGCGGCTGTTTTGACAGTAAAGGAGACTGAGGCTGTCCGGCTGACGCATATCGTGTGGTCAAAGCCCATTCTGACTGAGGCTGAGCCGTTCCATATCGAAATCAGGCTGATACCCGCAGAGGGTGAAGCCAAAAGGTTTGAGATTTATAATCCATTTTCTGCCGATTACAGTCATCATGATGTGTACAGCCAAGGGACGATTCAGCCAGTTGATACTGCGCCCGGCATGCTGGATATCAGCCGCTTGAAGGAAAACAGCGGTTCCCTGATGGATCAGCAGCAAATTGTAGCCATCACTCAGAACGATACCGTTCAATACAGTGAGCACATGAAAGGAATTGAGCGTATTTACGCCTCAGCAGGACGGATGCTGGCAGATATATCAATCCCATTGACAAACCAAAAAGAATCCGCCCGATTCGGCCTCCCTCCCTGTGTGATGCAAAGTGTGACAAAGGCATGCGCGCTGCTTGGCGGCAAAGAATATAAAACGCTCGCCCCGGTTTCATTGGACGAGCTTTTGTTTTATGAATCTTGTCCTGACAAGGTATGGGCCGAGATACAAGAGAAGGCGGGGAGCTTTTATATTGATTTATGTGACGGAGAAGGAAAAATATGGGCTTCCCTGTCGGGGTTGAAGCTGCAGCCTGTCATCAAGACGGGCGCTTCCGGAAAAATCAGTGCCGAACACCGCAGTGAACATTTGTATGAACAAACGCTTCTTCAGCTCAAAACGCTTTTTGCCCTGACTACAAAAATTGCTGTTTCCAACATAGATACTGAAGAGCCGCTGGAAACCTACGGAATCGACTCAGTCACTGTGACGAAATTGAATCGCGAATTGTCTCTGCTTTTCGGTGACCTTTCCAAAACGGTTTTTTACGAATATAAGACACTGGGCTCCCTGGCAGCTCACTTTGTCACGGATTATCCAAAAGAATGCCGAAAATGGACAAATGATGATGAGCACCGTTCAGGCGTATCAGAACAGGTTTTGGCAAATGAAGATTTTCCGGTGCTTCCGTCGTTTATCAAGCGAAAGAAACGGCCTTCTTTTTCCAATGAGAACCAGACAAAAGAAGGAATTGCGATTATCGGAGTCAGCGGACGTTATCCGCAAGCTGAAACACTTGAAGCGTACTGGGATAACTTAGCAGCCGGAAAAGACTGTGTGACGGAAATTCCCGAAGAGCGCTGGGAAAAGGACAAGTACTACAACCCTGTTCCCGAAGCGGCCGTGAAAGAAGGGAAAAGTTACAGTAAGCGGGGCGGGTTTCTGAAAGATGCCGCTTTCTTTGATCCGCTGTTTTTTCAAATTTCACCCCGTGATGCTTTGAATATGGACCCGCAGGAGCGTCTCTTTATTGAAATGTGCTGGCAGGTGATGGAGGATGCCGGTTATACGAAGGAACAGCTTGAGAATCTGTATAACGGCCGGGTCGGCGTTTTTGCGGGCATTACGAAAAACGGGTACGGAATGTACTGGAAAAACGGCGGCGCCCTGCAGCCGAAAACGTCGTTCAGTTCAGCGGCCAACAGAGTTTCCTATTTTCTTAATCTGAAAGGGCCGAGCATGCCGGTCGACACGATGTGCTCGTCTTCTCTGACTGCAATTCATGAAGCGTGTGAAAACATCCTTCGCGGCGAATGCGACATGGCGATTGCCGGCGGTGTGAATGTGTATACGCATCCTTCGGCTTATGCGGAGCTCAGCGCCTATCGAATGCTTTCAAAAGACGGAACGTGCAAAAGTTTCGGTGAAGGCGGGGACGGATTTGTTCCCGGGGAAGGCGTCGGAGCCGTGCTGTTAAAGCCGCTGTCAAAAGCGATAGCTGATAAGGACCGTATTTACGGGGTGATTCGCGGCACTCATATCAATCACGGCGGCAGAACAAACGGGTATACAGTGCCGAGTCCGAGCGCCCAGGCTGACGTGATTTCCGGCGCGCTTGAAAAATCAGGAATACATCCGCGGATGATCAGCTGTATCGAAGCCCACGGCACGGGCACTGAACTCGGAGATCCGATCGAAATTGACGGTTTGACCCGCGCATTTCAAACGAAAACGTCAGATAAAGGCTTTTGCGCCATCAGCTCAGTTAAATCCAATATCGGGCATTTGGAAGCCGCGGCAGGCATTGCCGGTGTAACGAAACTGCTGCTCCAGTTTCAAAAACGAAAGCTTGCCCCCTCATTACATTGCCGAAAATTGAATCCGAATATTGCATTTGACCGGACGCCGTTTGTGGTGCAGCGTGAATTGGCAGACTGGAAGCGGCCGGTCATTGAGGAAAACGGAGCGCAAAAGGAGATTCCGAGAATCGCGGGCATCTCTTCTTTTGGCGCGGGCGGGGCAAATGCCCACATATTGATAGAAGAATATATTGAACCTGATAGGGAGATTTCTGAGCCATTCACAGATGAAGATCCCGCAGTCATTTTATTATCCGCCAAACAGGAGGCCAGCCTGAAGCAGCGGGCGCAGCAGCTTCTTCAAGCGATCAGAAAAAATGACGTCACAGACCGCAGCCTCCGGGATGCGGCTTACACCCTTCAAACCGGAAGAGAAGCGATGGAAGAACGTGCGGCGTTTATCGTGACGTCGACAGAGCAGTTAGCGGAAAAACTGCAGCGTTTTATTGACGGCGGGACAGACGGCTGCTTCAGGGGGAAAAGCAAACAGTATAAAGACATTCTAGCCGTTTTTAAGGATGAAGATATGCAGGAAGCCGTCCGTAAATGGATGAAACGAAAAAAATTCGCGAAGCTTCTGGAACTTTGGGTAAAAGGGCTGAAGATTGATTGGTCAGAGCTTTATAACGGCAGCCTGCCGCACCGCATCAGCCTTCCCGGTTATCCATTTATAAAGGATCGGTATTGGCCGGACGATGCAGCGCCTGACAATGTTCGCGGTGCTGAAACACATTCTGAAACATTTCGTGAAACCCGCTTTTTACAGAAAAGCTGGGCAGAAAGCAGCAGTGTTCCGGTTAAGGAAGTGCGGGGCGTCATCGGAATAGCCGCCGATCACCAGACAGGAAATTTGGCCGTTGAGCTGTCCCGTTATTTCCCCGAGTCTGAAATCATTGACGCTGCATCACCGGAAATATCCGGGGACGCGGCCCGGTTTGGCGGTCTGATTGATGTGACCGGATGCGGGACGGAAATCAATCATGATGACGGCTGGATTCATCGTCTGCAGTCTCTCATTGACAACAGAAACCGCGGCCGAAAGCTTCAGCTGCTTTGTGTGACAAAGGGGCTTGAACCTTTTGCAAATGAAACGATAAATCTCTCAGGTGCAAAAAAGGCCGGATTGTACCGGATGCTCCAAAGTGAGTATAAGGATATTCGCTCGCGGCATATGGATGCAGAACAGACTGCCGAAGATCCTGAGCTGGCAAACCAGATCGCAGAGGAGTTTTTTCGCGATTCTGAAGACATCGAAGTGTGTTACCGAAACGGTGTGCGCTATCACGCGCGGTTAAAGGAAACAAACAGCTTAGCAGAAAAAGAATTTTCATTTCCGAAAGACCATGTGCTCTGGATCACCGGAGGAACCCGGGGACTCGGATATTTATTCGCCCGGCATTTTGCCGAACGATACGGAGTCACGAAACTCGTGCTTACCGGAAAAGAAACAATGCCTCCGAAAGCGGAGTGGGATGATCATGTCAAACGGAATTCCCCGTTTTCCGATAAAGTGAGAAGAATCAGAGAGCTCGAACAAAAAGGTGTCCGAACGGAAGTGCTGTCTGTATCTTCCGGCCCTGAATATGAGCAGGCCGTCAGCCGGGTGAAAGAGAAGATGGGGCCGATAGGAGGCGTGATACACGCGGCGGGAGCCGTAGATCTCGATCATCCGGCCTTTATCCGCAAAACAAGAGAACAGATGATGACCGTGCTTGAGCCTAAAACAGACGGACTGGACCTTTTGTATCAAGCGCTGCACAAGGAGCCTCTCCGGTTTTTTGCGCTGTTTTCTTCAGTGTCCGGCGTGATGCCGGAATTAGGAGCGGGACAAAGCGATTATGCCATGGCTAACGCCTATATGGATTATTTTGCGGCCGCAAAAGGTTTTCCGGTGCTGAGCATCCAATGGCCGAGCTGGAAAGAAACGGGTATGGGCGAATCAAAAAGCCGGGCCTATCTGAAAAGCGGTTTAAAGAGCATCACTGACAGAGAAGGGCTGAGCCTGTTTGATGCCATTATGGCAGGCGATTGCGGGTCTGTTATTATGCCGGCCGTCATTCACCCGGAAAAATGGGAGCCTGGCCGTCTGCTGCTTTCATCCGGCCTTACCGAAACAAAGAAGCAGGAACAGGCCGATACAGAAAGCGTTGAGGAGTGGCTGACGGGCATTTGCTGCCGGGAATTAAGACTGGAGCCGTCAAGATTTGAATCTGATACACCGTTTCAAGATTACGGAGCCGATTCCATCATGCTTGCCCAAGTGTCCAGAGCGATCGGAAAGAGGATCAAAGCTGACCTTGACCCGGCGGTGCTGTATGAATACCCTACGGTTGCTGCGCTGGCCGGATGGCTTGAAACAGCATATCCGGAAATCAAAGCTGCCGTTTCAAAACCGGTTCAGCCTGTAATCCCGGACGTTCCCAAACAAACGGCAGCCGCTGTCATTCAGCCTTCTGGCGGTGCAGCGGCGCAAGATATCGCTGTTGTCGGAATGTCCTGCCGTTTTCCGGGAGCTGAATCAATTGAAGCTTATTGGAAGCTGCTGTCTGAAGGAACGTCAGCCATTCAAAGGGTGCCGAAAGAGCGCTGGAAAACGGAGAAGGCGGATTATGCGGGCCTTTTAAAAAATGTAACGCATTTTGACCCGGAGTTTTTCCTTATTCCCGAAGAAGACATCAAGGCAATGGATATCCAGTCCTTTCTTTTATTAGAAGAGGCGCTTCATCTGTTCAGAGACAGCGGTTACTCGTTACAAGAAATGAAAGGCAGGTCAGCCGGTGTCTATTTAGGAGGACGCGGGGGCAGTATGCCTGACGAAAACCGTCTGAAGCATGCAAAAAATCCGATAGTCGCCGCCGGCCCGAATTACTTAGCGGCCAATCTTTCTCAGTTCTTTGATTTGAAGGGGCCGAGTCTTGTTTTGGATACGGCCTGTTCTTCAGCGCTTGTCGGTATGAATATGGCGATACAGGCGCTTTCTTGCGGTGAAATCGACTCAGCGGTGGTCGGGGGAGTCAGTCTGCTGGAATCCGGTCAAACCCACCGGATGTTCGAACTCCGCAATTTGTTAAGTGAAGAGCCTGCGTTTCATATTTTTGACCGCCGCACCGGCGGCATCGTATTGGGAGAAGGCGTCGGAATGGTGTATTTAAAAACAGCGGCCCAGGCTGTAAAAGACGGGGACCGGATTCATGCGGTCATTAAAGGCATTTCCGTAAACAATGACGGCAGAACCGCGGGGCCTGCCACACCGAATATACAGGCGCAGAAAGAAGTGATGGCCAAGGCGCTTGCCAAAAGCGGCAGAAAAGCGGAGGATATCAGCTACATTGAAGCAAACGGTTCTGGCTCTGAAGTAACGGATCTTTTGGAGCTGAGGGCGATTGAAGCGGTATACCGTATGCAAAACAGCGCGCCTTGCGAATTGGGGTCGATGAAGCCGAATATCGGACACCCGTTATGTGCTGAAGGGATTGCCGGTTTCATTAAAACAGTGCTTATGCTCTCGCGCCGAAAACGTGTGCCTTTCCTTTCCGGCAAAGAGCCGATGACGCATTACGATCTGTCCGCCTCGCCGTTTTATTTTTCGCACGCGCTGCGTGAATGGACGGATTCACCGCGGATTGCCGCCGTCAGCAGCTTCGCTGACGGAGGGACGAATGCCCATGTCATAGTGGAAGCCTGGGAGCAAGAGGCGTATACCCCGGTCAGAAAGCCTTTGCCGAGACAGGAATTAAAACGCCGGCCCATTCGTCCGGACAAAGCCGAAAGCCTGCATGAAAACGCACATAAGTCCCGCCCGAATACGTTTTGGAAACAAATGAAGACTTACTGATTGCGCTGAAAATTGAACGTCGATATGGAGGAAGTTCATATGCAAGAGCAGCTTCTTATTAACAATCAGCATCCCGTTCTGAAACATCATAAAGCCTATGGAAAGGAACTGCTGCCGGGTCTGGCTTATATTGACCTGATCTATCAGACTTTCAGAGAAAACGGTTTTTTTCATGCCGGCCTTGAACTCAGGCACTTATCGATTTTTCACCCTTTAGCTCCTGAACAGGGAGAATCAATCCTGCTTTCCGTTGACTGTACAGAGAACGGCGAAGAGCAGTGGAAGGTGGAGGTGAAAGGGCAAAAACAAGGTGACGAAGCAGCAGAGACAAAGGTATATGCCGCGGCGCAAATGCATTCCGTCAAGCCCGCCGGCTTCCAAGAGAGCGTCCGGATGGATGCCGTAAAACAAACGGCGGCAGAAATACCGCTTGAGGACATTTACGCGGAATGCAGGGATCAAGAACTGGTTCATTCAGGAATGATGAAAGGCTGCGGAAGCGTCTACCAAACTGAAAAAGAGATTTATATTGATCTGTCGGTGCAAAAGGATCAGCTGGAACATGCAGAAGAGGCGATGTTTCATCCCGCATTGATAGATGCGAGCAGCATCGGCTCCAATGTATACCTCGCTCCTTTGACGAGGAAGGAGGGGCAATTATTTCTGCCGCTGTTTTATGAATCGTTTTATTGCGCCGAATTGCTGCAGACAACATGTATCACCAAGATAAAAAAAGAATCCGTCACCCGTAAGAAAGATCTCGTTTACGTGACAATGGAGTTTTTCAATGAGGAAGGCAGAAAAGTCGGCGAACTGAAAAACTTCGCCAATAAACTGGTGAGGGACCCGGAACTGATCAATCAGAAACGGCAAAAGAAAGAACCTGACGGGCGGAATGCCGTCCCGGCTCCGCAAGCGGAACCGGCGCCTTCTGAGCCCCGCCGTGCGGAGGCTTCCGCCGGCCTTACTGAACAGTGCATCCTTTATTTAAAAGAATTGCTTGCCGCCCGATTGAACAAACCTGTGAAAGAGATTGACCCGGATATCGGCTACTATGAAATGGGGCTGGATTCTCCGGGGCTGTTGGACATGGTGAAGGAAATTGAACAAAAAATCGGAACGCAGCTACTGCCGACGCTGTTATTTGAATACACGACAATCGCGGAATTGGCGGGATATTTGTGCGAACATTACGGAGCCGGTTTCGGCCATGCTCAAAGCGGACATTCAAGTGCTGAGCCTTTGCCCCGGGAAAAAAAGAGGACGACCCAAATCCGCGTGAAAAAGTCGGCATCAGCCGGAACGCAGAATGGAGATATTGCGATCGTCGGGATGGCGGGACGGTACCCCGGCGCCAAAAATCTTCGTGAATTTTGGACAAATTTAAAAAATGGAGAAAACAGCGTAACGGAAGTGCCTCGTTCCCGCTGGGATACGAGGACATATGAGCATTTGCGATCGCCGTCCGGCAAGCCGATTTCCAAATGGGGCGGTTTTATAGACGATCCGGATTGTTTTGATGCGAAATTTTTCCGGATTTCTCCGCGGGAGGCAGAAGCTAAAGATCCGCAAGAACGATTGTTTTTGGAAACATGCTGGGAAACGATTGAGGATGCGGGCTACACCCCGGAAACAATCGTTCAGCCGAAAGGGCCGAATAAGAGAATGAACGTCGGTGTGTTTGCCGGGGTGATGCATATGGATTATTCTCTCGCCGGCGCTGAAGCTGCGGCGAAAGGGCTGGTCTTTCCTTATCCCTTGAACTATGCGCCGATCGCAAACCGTGTTTCATATTTTTGCAATTTTCACGGGCCGAGCATGGCGGTTGACACGGTGTGTTCGTCATCTTTGACGGCCGTCCATATGGCGGCGGAAAGTCTGAGACGCGGTGAATGTGAAGCAGCTCTTGCCGGAGGCGTCAATTTATCATTGCACCCGACAAAATATATCACATACGGCTTAATGGATATGCATTCGAGTGACGGGCTGTGCCGCACGTTCGGTGAAGGCGGCACAGGCTATGTCTCAGCTGACGGCATCGGGGCCGTGCTGCTGAAGCCGCTCCACAAAGCCGAAGAAGATAAGGATCATATTTATGCGGTGATAAAAGGCAGCGCCGTCAATCACGTGGGAACCGTCAGCGGGATTACCGTGCCGAGCCCCGTGGCGCAGGGGGATATGATAGCTGAATGCCTTGAAAAGACTGGGATCGATCCCCGGACGATTTCTTATGTGGAAGCGCACGGAACCGGAACTTCTTTAGGAGATCCGATTGAAATACAAGGTCTTGTTAAAGCTTACCGCACGTTTACGGAGGATCGGCAATTTTGTGCGATCGGTTCCGTTAAATCGAATATCGGACATGCGGAATCAGCCGCCGGGATCAGCGGGCTTCATAAAACGGTTTTGCAGCTGTTTCACAAAACGCTTGTCCCTTCTTTGCACTCAGAGACGATTAATCCGTATCTCCGTTTAGAGGACTCGCCATTTTACGTGCAGCAAAAAACCGAGTCATGGAAAAAGCCGGTGTATACAGAGAACGGCCGTGAACATTCCTGTCCGAGACGCGCAGGCATCAGTTCATTCGGGGCGACGGGTTCAAACGTTCATCTCATTTTAGAAGAGTACAGGCCCAAAAACCCCGGCATTACGGAGAATCAAGAGAGACCGTATATCGTGCCTCTATCAGCGAAAAATCCGGAGCGGCTGAAGGAATACGCTGCCCGGCTGCTGATGTTTCTCAAAGATAAAGCGCTTGAAGGAAGCGGGCCGCTTCATGACAAAAGAGTTACAATGCAAAATCAGCTGGAAAATGCGTTGCGCAGTGTTCTGGCGGATGTTCTGCATGTAGAGGCCGGCTCGGTAGATGGTGAACAGGATTGGAAGGAATTCGGCTTGGATGTCATGCAGCTGACACAGTTTTCTGAGCTGATGACGGATCAATACGGGCTGGCAATAGACATGACTGATCTCATACAGCATACTTCCGTCCGGACTTTAGCAGAATGTCTTACAAACGATGAGAAACATAAGGATATTCTTTCCGGTCTTTTCGGCCAGTCCGGTTTAGATAAGCAGCCTGATGAATCTTTTTCCCTGCGGTCACTGGCGTATACGCTGCAAACGGGACGGCTGGCAATGGAAGAACGGCTTGTTTTTTTAGTGAACGATCAAGCGGACCTGATCAGGAAATTAACCGAATTTACAGAACGAAAACGGCAGATTGACGGCTGCTTTCAAGGGCGGTCTGATAGCGGAACGGAAATCAGGGGTTTCCTGAACGATGATCAGGATACGGAGGAGCTGATCCGAAAATGGATGGACAGCGGCACTTACAAAAAACTTGCGGAGCTGTGGTCAAAAGGATTTGAGATAGATTGGACGCGGCTGTATCAGGAGGAGAAACCGCGCAGGATGAGTCTGCCGACGTATCCGTTTGCAAAGGAACGATATTGGATACCGGAGCCCGATCATACCGTCACTTCCGTAAATACAGAAAGCAGGCTTCACCCGCTGCTTCACCGCAATACATCAGATTTGTTAGAACAAAAATTCAGTACGATACTGAACGGAGATGAATTCTTCTTAGCTGATCATATCGTCCGAAACAAGCGTGTTCTCCCCGGGGCGGCTTATCTTGAAATGGCGAGAGCCGCGGCTGAACTGGCTGCCGCGCCGTTAGCCGCTGAATACACGGCTAAAACCGGCATTTCGCTGCGGTATATCAGCTGGATACGCCAGGCCGTTCACAAAAAAGAGCCGCTGCGTATGACGACAGGGCTTTCCTTGGAGGATAACGGCAATGTTTCATTTCAAGTGTACAGCAATGAAAACGATTCAGACATTTATTGTGAAGGCAGCGCTGTGATTGAGCCGCTGTCTGAGGCGCCGGTTTTGCATATTGAACAGCTGAAAGCGCGCTGCCGCAAAAAAGTGCTGTCAAAAGAAGACTGCTATGCGGCGTTTGCAAAGGCGGAAATTGTATACGGACCTTCACATCAAGGAATTGATCACATTTATTGCGGGGAAAAAGAAGCCTTGGCTAAATTGGTGCTCCCTGCTTCCGTTTCTGATGAAGCCGAACAGTTTGTGCTCCATCCGAGTCTGATTGATTCCGCTTTTCAGGCGGCCATCGGCGTTATGAATGAAGATCAAGCGGGTTATCCGGAGCAGCCGTTAATGCCTTTTGAATTACATGAACTGACCGTTTTTCATCCGTGCAGTCCAAACATGTGGGCGGCCGTGTTTGTGACGCATGAAACACCGGCCGTGCGAAGAATGGACATTGATATATGTGATGAACGCGGCAATGTGTGTGTAAGGATAAAAGGATTTTCTGCCCGGATGGCCGAAAGTGCGCCGGCCGTAACCGATAATAAGCAATACGATCTGCCGGGTAACCTTACCGGAGCCGTCAAACTGATGCAGGTATGGGACGCGGAACCGATAGACAACCAAACCGGCTTCCCCATTTCTGAAGCAAAAGCTGTCATCATAGGCGGTACAGATGGGCAGGCGGACGCGGTTTTACGATTGTTTCCTAAAGCTGTGCGATTTGATATCGGCCAAAGTGCTTCCGTTGAAGTGATATCTGATCGGCTCCGCCGTCTCGGTGAGATTCAGCATATGATCTGGTTTGCCCCTCAGCCGGCTGATTCTGACAGCCATGATCAAAAAAGCGGGGTGCTGCAAATTTTCAGAGCGGCCAAAGCTCTTATCGGTCTCGGGTATGGAAAAGAGCAGCTCGGGATGACGGTGATTACGCACCAAGCACAGCCTATCACCCAATATGATGAGGTGCGTCCCGCTCATTCCAGTGTGCACGGTTTCGTCGGGTCTCTCGCAAAAGAACATCCGAGCTGGCACATCCGTCTGGTCGATCTTGAAGACGGGGGGGTTTTCCCCGCAGAAGACATATTCAGCCTGCCCCGCGACCGTACGGGTAAAGCATGGGTGCGCAGACATCAGGAATGGTACAGGCCTCAATTGCTTCCGGTCCAAAGCGGGCCGTCTGAAAGTGTTCCTTACCGCTATGGAGGCGTATATGTCATCATCGGCGGTGCGGGAGGCATCGGCGAGGTTTGGACAGATTATATAGTGACGACGTATAAAGCCCGAGTCGTCTGGATCGGGAGGCGGCCGCTGGACAGCCGGATACGCCAAAAAATAGACCGGTACCGGCCATCAGGCCCGGCTCCCGAATATATAGCCGCAGATGCTTCTGATCTTCCATCGCTTCAGCGCGCCTATGAACAGATTAAAAACACATACGGCACCATCAGCGGCGTCGTTCATTCAGCGATGGTATTTGCGAATGAAAGCGTAAAAGATATGGAAGAATCACAGTTTCACGCCGGTCTTGCGGCGAAAGTGGATATTTCCGTCAACATTGCCGAAGTATTTGCGAAAGAGTCTTTGGACTTTATTCTCTTTTTCTCTTCGGTTATTTCATATATTAAGAATCCGAATCAAAGTCATTATGCGGCGGGGTGCGCATTTAAAGACGCATTTGCCCATGAGCTTTCCGGACGGCTGTCATGCCCGGTCAAAGTGATGAACTGGGGTTATTGGGAGCGGGCTGACAATCACATTTCTGAAGAGTTTGACAGACTGAGTGCAATCGGTCTCGGGCTGATCAGCCGGGCGGAAGGGATGCAGGCGCTGGAAACTCTGCTGACGCAGCCGATCTCCCGCATGGGGCTGATGAAGCTGACCAAGCCGATTCCGATCGAGGGAATGAACCCTCATGAATTTGTGACTATCTGATTGCCTGTCAAAATGACGGAGCAAATTTAATTTTCTTAGGAGGATAAGGTTTTGGGTAAGGGAGACAAACAAAAAGACCGTACACAGTTATCCTTAAGAACAGAAATAAGCAATCAAATGAAAGAATTGAATCGGCTTTTGCTGCAAGTATTGCGGGTGACGCTGCGTTCAATGGGTCTGACCGGCGAAGCGCCGGCGGCTTCCTGTCTGCCTTTATATGAGCGCTGGCTGGAAGAAAGTATCCGTCTTTTAGACAGCGATTTTAAAAGCGGTGAAACGGCCGCGGTTTGGGAAGAGTGGCATAAGAAGAAAAACGAATGGCTGAAAGATCCGGATATGAAAGCGCAGGCACTGCTGGCGGATACCGTCATTCAAGCTTTGCCTGACATTTTAACAGGCAAAATAAAAGCCACTGACGTGATGTTTCCCGATTCCTCAATGGAGCTTGTTGAAGGAATCTATAAGCATAATATTCTCGCTGATTATTACAACGATGTGCTGGCAAATGAAGCGTGTATTTACGTGGAAAATGTAATTAAAAACAATCCTGAGGCAAACATCCGTCTGCTGGAGATCGGAGCGGGCACCGGCGGAACGAGCAGCACACTGTTTAAAAAGCTCCGCCCCTATCAAAACCATATTCAGGAATACTGTTATACCGACTTGTCAAAAGCTTTTTTAATGCATGCCGAAAAGGAATACGGCGCGGACAATCCGTATTTGACGTATCAGCTGTTTAATGTGGAGCAGCCTGCGGCGGGCCAGGGATTCCATCTGAGAACCTACGATATCGCTATTGCCGCAAACGTGCTGCATGCCACCAAAAATATCCGGAAAACATTACGGACGGCAAAAGCCGTATTGAAAAAGGAGGGTTTGCTGCTTGTTAATGAACTGGGCGGGCATACGCCGTTTACACATGTTACATTCGGCTTATTAGAGGGCTGGTGGCTGTACGAAGACGAGGCGCTGCGGATTCCGGGGTGCCCCGGCCTTTATCCGGAAACATGGAAATCCGTTTTAATGGCTGAAGGTTTTCATTCCATTCAATTTCCGGCTGAAAACGAACGTCTGCACACCCAGCAGATTATCACGGCGAAAAGCAACGGAGTCATCAGGCAGAGCAGGGAAGCTTACACCGCGCAAAAGCGCCAATCAAACGTACCGCAAACATCCTCTGATCGTCAGCTCCCCATCAAACAAGCGGGAGAGGGGCTTTCGGAAAAGACAGCGGCTTTTCTGATAAAGGCTGCGGCAAACGTATTAAAAATGCCGGCAGAAGAGATAAATCCGCTGGCTCCTCTGGATGAATACGGCATTGACTCTATTCTGATCGTTCAGCTGACGAATGAGCTGCGGGATCTCGTCCCTGATATCAGCAGCACGCTGTTTTTTGAATACCGGACGATAGAAGAGCTTGCCGCATTCTTGGCTGAAACGAAGGAGCGCGAACTGCATGCGCGATTTTCTGAAGAAGTCCGTCATATTGAAGCGGTATCATCCGGCTCTTTGCTTGAAAAAAGCACAGAGTATCTGAAACAGATCGTCAGCGCCATCTTAAAGATGCCGATTGAGGACGTTCAAGCCCATACGCCCCTTGAAGAATACGGAATCGATTCCATCTTAATTGTACAGCTGACCAACCGCGTGCGGGAAGACATACCTGATATCAGCAGCACTTTGTTCTTCGAGTATCCGACAATCGGCGGATTAGCGGAATATCTCGTCAGCTCAAGACAGGATGATATGGCTGGGATTTTCAAGACAAATAAAGAAGCCGAAAAGGCGCCGCACACATTACAGAAAAAGCAAAGCCGCAAAAAAAGCGCCGGATTGGCGAAGCGCCAAGCGGCATCTTTTTCTGAAAAAGCGCCGCCCGCTTCCGAACCGCCGTCAAAACACCTTGAAGTGGCCATTGTCGGTCTTGCCGGACGGTATCCCGGAGCTGAAAATGTTAATGAGTTCTGGGAACGGTTAAAGACCGGTGAACACGGAATCACCGAAATTCCGAAAGACCGTTGGGATTGGCGGGACTACTATGATGAGACAAAAGGTAAGGAAGGCCGGATGTATACAAAGTGGGGCGGCTTTTTAACAGATATTGATAAATTTGATCCGCTGTTTTTTAAAATCTCCCCGAAAGAAGCGGAGCGCATGGACCCGCAGGAGAGACTGTTTCTGGAAACCGCTTATGCGGCCCTTGAGGATGCCGGATATACCCCTGATTCACTATGCGCCGGTAAAAAGGTTGGTGTCTTTGCGGGTGTCATGAACGGCAACTATCCGACAGGGGCCCACTACCACTTTATCCCGAACCGCGTATCCTATGTGTTTGATTTTCACGGTCCGAGCATCGCGGTCGATACCGCATGCTCCTCATCCTTAACCGCCATTCATCTCGCCGCAGAAAGCATCAGAACAGGTGCATCTGAATGCGCGATTGCCGGCGGCATAAACCTGATTACAGATCCGGTTCATTATATCGGACTTTCTTCTATGAGAATGCTGTCACCGTCAAACGCGTGCAAAGCGTTCGGTGATAAGGCTGACGGGTTTGTTGACGGAGAGGGCGTCGGCTGTATCGTGTTAAAGCCGTTGAAAAAGGCTGTTGAAGATCATGATCATATATACGGTGTCATTAAAGGAAGCGCTCTGAACGCCGGCGGCAAAACGAACGGGTTCACCGTTCCGAATCCGAATGCACAAGGAGAAGTGATCGCAGAGGCGATGGAGCGGGCAGGGATTGATCCGAGAGCGATCAGCTATCTGGAAGCCCACGGCACCGGCACTTCCTTGGGAGATCCGATTGAAATCGCAGGGTTAACCAAGGCTTTCCGACGCTATACGGATGCAAAGCAATTTTGTTCCATCGGTTCTGTTAAATCCAATATCGGACACCTGGAAAGTGCGGCGGGCATTGCTGCGGTCACCAAAATTCTTCTTCAGATGAAACACGGATATCTGGTGCCGTCGCTGCATTCAAAGCAGCTGAACCCGGAAATTGATTTTGAAACTTCTCCTTTTATCGTGCAGCAGGAAACGGCGGAATGGAGACGGCCGGTCATAGAATCTGAAGGAGTAACACGGGAATATCCGAGAATCGCGGGTACATCTTCTTTCGGAGCGGGCGGAGCAAATGCCCACCTGCTGATAGAAGAGTATGAACCGGCTGAAATGACTTCGACAGACACCGGCCGTCCGGCGCTTTTTGTTTTATCGGCAAAAGATAAAGACCGCTTGCGCGAGCGGGCTCTGTTGCTGTCGGATGCCGCCGGAAACGGAACAATTACAGATGCGAACCTGCTTGACGCGGCATTTACCCTTCAAGTCGGCAGGGTCCCGATGGAAGAACGGCTGGCGATGAGAGCGGACTCTGTTTCTGAATTGGAACAGAAGCTGACTGCTTTTCTGAATCATGCTGGTTCCGTAAGCGGGGTGTTTACGGGCCGGAGTGATAGTGCTGTCACGGAGACGGAAGGCACAGTCAGTGATTGGACGGAAAAACATCAATTTGACAGTCTTTTGAATGCCTGGGTTCACGGGACGCCCGTCGATTGGGCATCTTTATATAAAGGCGCGCTGCCGCATCGTATCAGTCTGCCGTCTTATCCATTTGCAAAAGAAAGCTACTGGATGAAGCGGGCAGAACAAAAAACAGGAACAACTGATTATGTGCATCCTCTCCTGCATGAAAATACGTCAACCTTGGCGGAGCAAAGCTATCATACTTCTTTTACAGGCCGGGAACACGTTTTCCACGATGTGAGAGGGGAGCGGGTTCTGTCGGCAGCCGTTTATTTAGAAATGGCGCTTGCGGCTTATCATCATGCGGCAGACAGCTCTGAAGAAAAAGAGATATGGATCCGAACAGCGGCATGGACTGACCCGATTACCAGCGGACATCACGGTGCGGGCGTCAATCTCTCCCTTCTGTCCGAAGACGAGGAAGGCATCCGTTATGAAATATACAGTGGCGAAGAGAAGCTGCATCATTATGGAATCATCGGGCAAGGGAACATACAGCCATCCCGCGTGCTTGATATTGCCTCCTTACAAAAAGACTGCCGCCCGCTGTCATTTGATTATGAAACACCAGGCACATCAGGTGTAACGATCAGTAAGGAGTTCCGCACCGTTGAAAAGCTTTATGCGGGAGAAAATGCGGTTTGGGCGAAGCTTGCTCTCACAGATGAAAGCGGTCGTAATCCGGGATATCATCTGCCGCCGGAATTTCTGGACGCAGCTTTTCATGTCCTGGCAAAAACGGAGCCGTCATTCCATATCGTGCCTGAAGCGGTTGAAGAGCTGCGCGTCATGCGTCCGTGCTCATCCGGCATGTGGATGTATATTAATAAAAAGAATCAAACCGGCTGTAACATTCAATTTTGTGACGAAACCGGCACTGTCTGCGCAGAAATCAAAGGGGTGAGCATGAGACAGCCGTCTCAGCAGGGTCACGGGCAAGAGGAACAATCCGAGATGATGATATTTGAAGAAATATGGACGCAGCAGCCTCTGAAGAAATCCATTCATGAAGAGCTGAAAACGGTCATCTGTTTTCTTACGGGAGAAGCTGCCAGAAAGCATGCTTATCAGTCTTTACAATCCCTTTATCCGGGAGCCGGCGTGTTTTTTATTTCACAGGGTGAGGAAACTCAAAAGCTTTCAAACACGCATTATCAAATTAAAATCACTGACGGACAAGCATATCAAGAAACGTTTCGGCATATTGAAACGGCTGCAGGCAAAGCGGATGCCGTTTTATATGGATGGCCGCTTGAAGATGCAAAGGCCGTGAAAGACTATTTCATTCTGTATCATGTGATCCGCGCAGCTGCTTCTTTGCGTTCTAAACCGAGGCGAATCCTTCTTTCCGCTCAGTGCGGGACCGATACCGATATCAGTTACGCCGAGTCATGGATCGGGCTGGAACGGTCGCTGAAACTGATCCTGCCGGAGTCGGATACGGCCGCGGTTTATTTTGAACAAAAAGGACCGTTTGAAAAACTGATCCATAACGTATGTGAAGAGCTTCACAGCGAGTCGTTCCGCAGTGTCATGTACAGTGGGGAAATTCGTCACGTCATGGAAATGAAGCAGACGGATATTGCCCCTGTTGAGAAGCGTGTGATAAAAAGCGGGAAAACGTACTTGATTACCGGCGGATGCGGGGGATTAGGCTTGTTATTTGCCGGATATTTTGCTGAAAAAGGACCGGTTACGCTCATTTTGACGGGGAGATCAGCGGCAGGCGGCCCGGTGCTGAACAAGATAAAGAGATTGGAAGAATCAGGCGCCAAGGTGTTTTACGTGCAGGCGGATGCCGCAGATCAGGCTCAGATGGAGAAAGGTTTGCAAGAAGCGAAAGAGAAAGGATGCGGGCCGATTCACGGTGTCATTCACGCTGCAGGTCTTCAAGGCACTGAAAGCATTCTGGAGAAAGATCTGCAAACCTTTCAGCAAGTCTTATCGCCAAAAGCGGACGGCACCGCGGTGTTAGATCAGGTTCTGTCACGGGAGCCGCTTGACTTCTTCTGTTGTTTCTCTTCTTCTTCAGCGATTTTAGGAGACTTCGGTTCTTGTGACTACGCGATGGGGAACCGCTTCCAAATGGCTTTTGTCCGTCATCGGGATAAACTTGTGAGCCTCGGACTCAGAAGCGGCAAGTCACTTGCAATCAATTGGCCGCTTTGGAAAGAAGGGGGGATGCATGTCGGCACGGCGGAAAGCACCGATATGTATTTAAAATCAAGCGGACAGCGTTATTTATACACAGAGGAAGGACTCGAAGCTTTTGAAACATTGTTGGTCCAGCCGTCCAGCCAGTATCTCGTCCTGGCCGGTTTTCCGTCGAGGGCCAAACGCTTCCTGCAGATAGATCAAGGCGAACGGCCGATTTCGGGTTCTGTAAACAGGAATGTCCCGTTTTCAGGAAGGCGGAGTGAAATGAAAGGCTTCACGCTGGAAGAATGCGTAAGCTGGGATGTGAAAGAACTGGCGGCGGGGCTTTTGAAAATAGACAAGAACAGACTGACGGACGCTGACAATCTGGCTGATTTCGGCTTTGATTCTATCAGTTTGGCGGAATTCGCCTCTTCTTTGTCCGCTCACTACGGAATTGAAGTGACACCGGCCCTGTTTTTCGGACATTCCACACTGGAGAAGGTCGTCTGCTATTTTCTGACGGAACACAAGTCCGTCATGGAGCATGTCTATGAAGAAAAGAAACCTGAATCCGCAGATCAATCTGTCTTTGAAAAGGCAGGAACGGAAAAGCGAAAGAAGCAGTGGGGAAGAAATAAGCTGAATGCCGGAACCGAGGGCAGTCAGGCAGCTGATTCCATTGCCATTATCGGCATAAGCGGCCGATTTCCTCAGGCGCGCACGGCGGACGAGCTGTGGGACATTCTGTTTCAGGAAAAGGATGTTGTCGCACCGGTCGCAAAAAAAGGCTTCACAAGTTCAAAATGGAAACTCGGCGCTGTCCCGGGGGCGGACGAATTCGACCCTTTATTTTTTGAAATATCGCCGAGGGAAGCTGAAACGATGGATCCGAAGCAGCGGCTGCTTCTTCAGGAAGCGTGGAGGGCCCTTGAGGACGCCGGCTACGGCGCCAGTCACATCAGGCAGCAGACGATCGGTATGTTTGTGGGGGCGGAAGAAGGAGATTATCACCTTTTAACACGGGACAAAGGCAATGTCACGTCTCATCATAACGGTATTTTGGCGGCGCGGCTGGCTTATCACTTGAATTTATCCGGTCCTGTGATGGCGATAAATACAGCATGTTCTTCGGGGCTCGTTTCTGTCCATCAGGCGGTATTAAGCCTGCAGAATAAAGAGTGCACAACAGCTGTTGCGGCCGGGGTGAATATCATGAATACCCCGGACTTTTTTGAAACGATAGATAAAGCCGGAATGCTGTCGGAAAACGGGAAATGCTTCGCGTTTGATAAAAGGGCTGACGGCATGGTTCCGGGGGAAGCGGCCGCGGCGGTTGTTCTTAAGCCGCTGAGAGAGGCGGAAAAAGATGGTGATCCGATTTACGGGGTGATTCGGGGGAGCGGCATCAATTATGATGGGAAAACAAACGGAATTACCGCTCCGAGCGGCGTCGCGCAGACCCGGCTGCTTACTTCCGTTTATGACCGGGGGCGTATCAACCCTGAAGATATCGAATATATCGTCACACACGGTACAGGTACAAAACTCGGTGATCCGGTGGAAATTAACGCGCTTTATGACGCATTTTCTGCCTATACAAACGAAGAAGCTTTTTGCGCGCTCACATCAATTAAAACCAATATCGGCCACACGTTTGCCGCGTCAGGCATTGTCAGTTTGATCAGTCTTTTACAGGCGTTTTCCCGTGAAATGATTCCCGCCAGTCTGCATTGCAGCGGGGAAAACCGCTATATCAACTGGGAGAAGAGTCCTTTTTATGTGAATAAAACGGGTAAACCGTGGCCTTCTCTGCCGGGTAAAAACCGAATGGGGGCAGTCAGCGCATTCGGGATGAGCGGAACAAATGCCCATATCGTTATGGAAAGCTATAAGCGCAATGCTTCACCTCATCGTGATGCCCCTGCATATTTACTTACTTTGTCTGCAAAAACAGAGGAGGCCCTTCAGGAAAAAATCGAAGATATGATCACTTGGGCGGAAAATGGCGGACTGAAAGAAAATGATCTGGCCCAGCTCAGCTATACGTTGTTAAAAGGACGGCATCACTTTAACCATCGCGCCGCCATCGTAGTGCAAGATGCTGATGACGCAGTGTATGTATGGAAGCAGGCAAAGCTTAATGAACATCATCCTTATGTGTTTTCGGGAAAAGTACCGCAGCACTTTGCAGGCCGTCAGCATATTCAGGAGCACATAATAGAAGTGCTCGGCAAGTGCAGCGCCTCATATTCTGACCATAGAAAGTATCAGGAGCTGTTATGCGTGCTGGCAGATTTTTATTGTCAAGGTTATGAAATCGAAGGGGACTTGCTTTATGGCGGACCTTTGCCGCGAATCGGCAATTTGCCGGGCTACCCGTTTGCCAGACAGACGTATTGGGCGTCCGATCGTCTTCAGAGAGAGCTTGAAAGCCGGAATTCAGCTGAACGTGAAAAGCTCCACCCGCTGCTCCATGCGAATACATCGACCTTTACCGCCCAGCGCTTTACTTCTGTTTTTTCAGGGCATGAACCGTTTTTTGCCGATCATATCGTCAATGGAAAACCGGTGCTTCCGGGCGCGGCTGCTTTAGAAATGGCCCGGGCCGCCGTTACGCTGGCTGCTGAAGACCTGCCGGGCGGGAAAACGGGTGTCCGGCTCAAACAGATCGTTTGGCTCCGGCCGGTGACGGCGCTTTCTGAAGGAGTGACGCTTCATGTGAAGCTTCAGCCGGAAGAAAACGGAGACATTGCTTTTGAAGCGTATGCCGAAGGAGAAGAGCCGCTTGTCTTTTTCCAGGGAAAGGCCGTGCTCGAAGAGACGGAGCGTGCTCCTGTTCTCGATGTGGAAGCGGTTCAGGCGCGCTGCGGCGGCCGTCACTTGACAAAGGCTGAGTGCTATGAAGCATTCGACAGCCTCGGCATCACCTACGGACCGTCTCATCAGGCGCTTGACGCCGTCTATGCCGGAAGCGGAGAAGTGCTCGCAAAGCTCACTCTTCCGCCGTCCGCCCGCGAAGAAAAGGAGCCGTTCATCCTGCATCCAAGCATGCTGGACGCCGCCCTTCAGGCTTCTATCGGTCTCGTGCTCTCAGACGGTTCTGCGTCCGGACGGCCGTTCCTGCCGTTTGCCCTCCGGGATATGCAGGTGTTTTCTGCGTGCCGTGAGACGATGTGGGCGGTGCTTTCCTCAGAGGACGGCGCCTTTCATATTGAGCTGTGTGATGAAAACGGCGCGGTATGTGTCCGATTGACGGGGCTCACCGCCCGTTTTCTGGAAGAGGACACGGAGGAAAAACCGCTCTTGCTTCAGCCAAAGTGGCAGGAATCACCGCCGGATGAAGGCGGCGGACAAGAAGAGTCTTTCAGATACGTGACGCTGTATGGCGGAATGAACGCTGAGGACATAAGCGGCGCCGTATGTGCGGCTGACGGCGAAGGTCCGATTGAAGACTGTTATGACGCCTGCGCGGCGGAGCTGTCAGCGATCGTCACGCGTCTTATCAAAGAAAAACAGAAGAAAAAAACGCTGATCCAGCTTCTTGTCCCCGACAGGGGGGAAGACAATGTATTGGCGGGGCTGGCCGCTTTTCTGAAAACGGCTCACCTTGAACATCCGAAGCTGTACGGCCAAGTCATCCAAGCCGATCCGGACGAGTCAGCATCATCGCTTCTTGCCAAGCTGAAAGAAAATCGGGCGCACCCTGAACAAGCGGAAATCCGTTATGAAGCCGGCAAACGTCTCGTCAGAAACTGGCGTCATCTGCCGGCCTCTCAAAGCGGCACCGTTCCGTGGAAAGACGAAGGGGTCTACCTCCTCACCGGGGGAGCGGGCGGCATCGGACTGATTTTCGCTGAAGAAATAGCCTCCCGCGTCAAAAATGCCGTCCTTGTATTAACGGGGAGGGCGGAAGCGCTTGATGAAGACCGCTCCGCCCGCTTACGGCGCTTGGAAGCGTCGGGTGCCCGCGTATTTTATCAACCGGTTGACGTGACAGACAGGGCGGCTGTCATCGCCCTCGTCCGCGGCATACAGGAGGAGCACGGAACACTCGACGGGATCATTCACGGCGCCGGCGTGATCGCTGACAATTACATTCTGAACCAGACAGAAAACGAACGGAAGACCGTCATGGCGCCGAAGGTGAAAGGGCTTATCAATCTTGATGAAGCAGCGAAAGATGTGCGGCTGGACTTTTTCATCCTGTTTTCTTCCTTGGCGGGAGGCATGGGAAATCCGGGGCAGGCCGGTTATGCGGCAGCCAACGCATTTATGGATGTTTATGCAGCCCGCCGGAACCATCTCGTGCGGGACAACGAGCGGAGCGGGCAGACTCTGTCCGTCAACTGGCCGCTTTGGGAAGAGGGCGGTATGCGTGTGGACAAAGAGACCGAACGGCTGATGTACGAACAGACCGGAATGAAAGCCATGCGATCGGCATCAGGCATCCAAGCGCTTTACGCCGCTTTTGCCTCCGGAGAACACCAGGTCATGGTGGCAGAAGGCGACGAAAAACGGATTCGCAGCCATATTTTCGATCTGGGCGAAGAACAAAGCGCCGCCGGAAAAGCTCCGGCAGTGGCAGATGCAAGAGATCTGAAAGATCAGGTTCAAGAGAAACTAAAGCGGCATGTATCAGATCTTTTAAAGGTAAGCATGAAAGATATTGAGGCTGACAGCGAACTGACGGAATACGGATTTGATTCGATCATTTTCACTGAATTTACAAATCTATTAAATCGGTCTTATCAGCTTGAGCTCAGCCCGACTATCTTCTTTGAATTTCCAACATTGCGCAAACTGAGCGGCCATTTGATATCTGAATGGAAAGAAGCATTCAGCGGCTTAGAAAGAGAGAGTTTAAAAACCGCTCCAAAAGCCGGAATAAGAAAAGCTGAAGCTCCGGCGGCCGTTCATGTCAAGCGGGAAACGCCCGTGTCCGTAAAAGGAAAATCAGAAGAAAAAACCGAACCGATAGCCATTATCGGAATCAGCGGTATTTTTCCGCAGGCGAAAGACATAGATGAATTCTGGACACGTTTACAAAAAGGAGAGCATTGCATCACAGAAATTCCACGAGATCGCTGGGATTGGCGCGAATATTACGGCGATCCGGCAGCGGATGCAAATAAAACGTCAATTAAATGGGGCGGTTTTATAGATGGAATCGCCGGGTTTGACCCGCTGTTTTTCGGGATATCTCCGAAAGAAGCTGAAATGATGGATCCTCAGCAGCGTCTATTAATGATGTATGTGTGGAAAGCCATTGAAGACGCGGGGTACTCAGCAAAACGGATTGCCGGAACAAAAACCGGCATTTTCACCGGCACACTGGGAAGCGGATATCAAACCTTAATCAATAAGGCGGGTCTTCCTGTCGAGGGGTATACGATGACGGGAATCGTGCCGTCCGTCGGGCCGAACCGGATGAGTTATTTTCTTGATATCCACGGGCCGAGCGAGCCGGTAGAAACCGCTTGTTCAAGCTCTTTAGTCGCCATTCACCGCGCGGTAAAAGCCATTGAAACGGGAGATTGTGATATGGCGGTCGCAGGGGGCGTTAACACGATCGTCACGCCTGAAGGGCATATCGGTTTTCAAAAAGCAGGCATGCTCAGTGAAGACGGGCGCTGCAAAACATTTTCTGATCAGGCTGACGGTTATGTCAGAGGAGAAGGTGCCGGCATGATTGTCTTGAAAAAGCTTTCAGAGGCTGAGCGTGACAGGGACCACATCTACGGCCTCATCCGCGGTACAGCGGAAAATCACGGCGGACGCTCAGCGTCGCTTACCGCGCCGAATCCGCAGGCTCAGACGGATGTGCTGAAAAGCGCTTATCAAAAAGCCGGTATTCACCCGTCAACCATCACTTATATAGAAGCGCACGGAACAGGAACGGCACTCGGAGATCCGATTGAGATCAATGCATTGAAAAAAGCTTTCCAAACAGACGGGGCTCCGGGCGGATATTGCGGGATAGGCTCAGTGAAGACAAATATCGGACATTTGGAGCTCGCGGCAGGCATTGCGGGCGTTATCAAAGTATTGATGCAGCTGAAACATCGGACGCTCGCCAAAAGTCTGCATTGCGAGAGCATCAATCCCCATATCAAATTGAAGGACAGCCCGTTTTACATTGTGACAGAAACAAAGGAGTGGGAAGCGCTGCGTGATGAAAACGGCCGGGTCCTGCCCCGCCGGGCGGGTGTAAGCTCATTCGGTTTCGGAGGCGTCAATGCGCATATCGTTATTGAAGAATACATGGGCAGAAGTGAGACGGAACAGCAGGAAACCTGTGAGAAAGCGTCATCTTTTTTTGTTTTGTCGGCTAAAAATGAAGAGCGGCTGAAAGAAAGAGCGCGTCTCCTTCGCGATTTTATCCAAAACGGATCATTCCGCCATATCGATCTTGCAGATGCCGCATACACACTGCAGACCGGACGGGATGCGATGGAAGCGAGGCTGGGAATCATTGCAGGCTCCGCAGAGGAACTGACTGAAAAACTGAACGCGTTTCTGTTGGGAAAAAACAGCGAAGATATCATCAGCGGCCGTAAAAAACGCGAGAATAACACGATTTCCATGTTCTCAGACGATGAAGACGCCGCTGACCTCGTCAGCGCCTGGCTTGAGAAAAAGAAATACAAGAAAGTGCTGCGGCTCTGGGCAAACGGATTTGACACAGATTGGGAGCAGCTGTATACGGACAGTAAGCCGCGCCGCATCAGCCTGCCCTCCTATCCGTTCAGAGCAGACCGCTATTGGGTGCCGAAACGGGAGCAGCTACCGCTTTCGAATCAAAAAACAGTATTATTGCAGAAAACATGGGAGCCTTGCGAGGCAGTGTCTTCATCCGAGCCATTCAGCAAAATAGCGCTCATCGTTTCCGAGGATACAAAAGACCTTGCCGCCGAGGTGAAAAAACAGCTGAATGATGCTGACATTGTGCAGGAAAATCAGCTCATCTCTTTCTTACATGGTCCGAATGCGGCCGTCTATTCCGGGTTTATTGACTTCACCGGCTGCGGCTCCGGACAAAAGCGTCAGGACATCAGCTGGGTGGCATCGCTGCAGCAGCTGATTGAATACGGCCGCGGACAAGAAAACATGAAAATGCTTTATCTTACAAAAGGGCTTGAATCCTTCAAAAATAAGGCGGCCGCTATGCATGGTATTGAAAAAGCGGGGCTTTATCGCATGCTGCGGCATGAATACAGCCATATTCTCACCTGTCACGCCGATACTGATCCTGAAGAGCCGCTGGAGCAGACAGCCGCTTTTATTAAACAAGAAATTGAATCAGACTTAACGGAGTCTGCTGTTTGCTATAGGGAGGGTATGCGCTTCAGTTATGTTCTTCGGCAGACTGATCAGATTGAACCTGAAGCCGTGCAAACAGACCGGACTGTGTTTCCAAAAGACGCCGTCCTGATGATAACCGGAGGAACGCGCGGTCTCGGCGCTTTATGCGCCAAGCATTTCGTTTCAGCGTATGGTGTGAAGAAACTGCTTTTGACAGGCAGAAAGGAGCTGCCGCCGAAAACCGAGTGGGATCTTGAGCAAACAGACCCTGTCGTTTCGGAAAAAATACAGCTTATCCGGCAGCTGGAATCACAAGGCGTAAAAGTGTGCGTCTCAGCAGTTGATCTGACGGATAAGCAGGCCGTCGGACGGCTTATAAAAGAGGTAACCTCAACGCTCGGACCTGTCGGAGGCATTCTGCATTGCGCGGGAATTGCGGACCGTGAAAACCCTGCTTTTCTCCGCAAATCCAAAGACAGTATCGCGCGGGTGCTCGCCCCGAAAGCAGACGGTCTTCACAGTCTGTATGAGAGTGTAAAGGATGATGCGCCGGCATTTTTCGTCCTGTTTTCATCTGTCTCGGCAGCCGTCCCGATTCTTGCGGCGGGACAGAGCGATTATGCGATGGCGAATTCTTACATGGACTATTTTGCAGAAAACAATGAGAGCGGCATCATCAGCATACAATGGCCGGCATGGGATGAGACGGGCATGAGCAGGGATATAAAAAGCGGGATTTATGAGCAAACGGGATTGCTGCGGCACTCTGACGCGGAAGGTCTCAAGATGCTTGACTACATTTTAAGAGAAAGACCCGGAGCTGTCGTGCTGCCGGCACAAGTGAAACATGATTGGGACATCAAAGCGCTGGAAAACGCCAAGCCAGCCGCCAATAAAGGAATGAAAGCAGCTTCCAAACCCCCTGAAACCAAAAAGCGGGGACATAACCGGACTGATATTCAATCTTGGCTGAGGTCGCTTTTGGCAAAAGAGCTGAGTATCGATGAAACGCATATGGATATCGATGTGCCTTTTCAGGAATACGGAATGGATTCTATCTTTCTGGCTCAAGTGCTGATAAAGATCGATCAAAAACTGCCGTCCGTTTCAATTGATCCGACTGTCCTTCTGGAACACCCTACCATAGAACAGCTCGCGGATTATTTAGCCGCACATTGTCCGGAAGCTTTTTCGGCAGATGCAGCAGTTTCCGCGGAGAAGGTCCCTTTGCAGAAGACGCCGAAACGGAGCAAAAAAACGGCAGATAAGCCCGGGAAACGGGGAAAGGTTGCGATCATCGGCATGGCCTGTCATTTTCCGAAAGCGGGGGATATAAAAGAATTTTGGAAGAATCTCCGCAGCGGAACGGATGCCGTCACTGAAGTTCCGCCGGACAGATGGAACGCCGGGGAACACTATCAGCCGGGTGAATATCAAGAGGGAAAAAGCATCAGTAAATGGGGCGGTTTTATTCACGATATTGATCAATTTGACCCGGAGTATTTTAATATTTCAGAAACGCTGGCACCGATGATAGACCCGCTGCAAAGGCAGTGGCTCGAGGTGAGCGCGGAAGCTTTGACCGATGCCGGTTATCAAAAAGAGGATCTCTGGGGCCGCCGTATCGGCGTTTTTGCCGGTGCAAGGGCAGGTGCGTTTCATCAGAAATTTCAATATTTGCAAAAAGACGCGATTATTGGCGCGGGGCAAAATTTTATTACCGCACACATGGCGCACATTTATAACTTTACAGGGCCCAACCTGGTCGTAGATACAGCTTGCTCCAGTTCGCTTACGGCAATTCATTTGGCCGTGCAGGCTATTCAAAATGGAGAAGCGGAAGCGGCCTTTGCGGGCGGGGTTGACATTTTGCTTGATGAAAAACCTTTTCTCACAATGAGCGCGGCGAGAATCTTATCGCCAAACGGCCGTTCAAAATCTTTCGATGCCGATGCGGACGGAACAGGAATCGGAGAGGGCTGCGGTGTGCTGATGCTGAAGCCGCTCGAAAAAGCGATAGAAGACGAAGATAAAATATACGGCGTTATTGACGGCTCTGCGATAAATAATGACGGCAGCACAATGGGCGTGACGACGCCGAATCCCCGGGCGCAGCAGGACTTGATTGAGCAGGCGGTTCAATCAGCGGAAATCGAGCCGGACACCATGACATACGTAGAGACGCACGGAACCGGTACATTGATCGGCGACCCGATTGAATTAAAAGGATTAACCAATGTCTTGTCTGCTTATTCCGATGAAAAACAATTTTGCGGTGTAGGAAGCGTCAAAAGCAATATCGGCCACTTGCTGAGTGCGGCGGGCGCGGCGGGAATCATCAAAGTTTTGCTGGCGATTGCCAATGAAGAACTGCCGCCGACTTTGCATTGCCATAAACCGAACCCCCGCTTTCAATTTAATGATTCTCCGCTTTATCCTGTGCTTGAGCTGAAGCGGTGGAACGGAAAAAAAGAGATACTCAGGGCCGGGGTCAGCGCGTTCGGTTTGGGCGGGAATAACGCCCATATCATTGTCAGCAACGAAGGAATTCCGAAAGAGCGAAAAGCGGCCATGGAACCGAAAGGCGGCCAGACAGTATACCGGAAACAGCGGTATTGGCCTGAAAAAGCACAGTTGTCGTCCGAAGCGGAAGAAAATAAGGCGGGCACAGAAGCAATGTTTGAAATAAGCGAGGTGTGATAGATTGGCAGTTGCCACCGATCAAGTCAAAACGTTCCTGCAGAAAATCAGCCATACGAATTATATCGTCCGGGATCATCGCGTTCATCAAATCCGCGTCCTCCCGGGCGTGACTTTAATAGATATGCTGTATCGGCTCGCCGCCGGGTATCTCGGTGAAAGGCCTATAGAATTAAGACAGATTATTTTTAAGCAGCCTGTTGTAACATCTGAAGAGTTTGATAAACACCTGTATGTCACCTTTACGCCGGCACGTGACAGCTGGAAAGTTGAGATCACTAGCGAAAAAGCAAAAAACGGCACACCGCTTGGCGGAAACCTGGATGAGAATATGGAATGCCAGCTTTATTTGCAAGAAGACACGCCCCGGGCAAAAGAACTGAATATTGAAGCGTTCATGAAAAACGCAAGCCGAAAATGGGACATGCATGACATTTACGGAATTGCAAGAAGAAGCCATATTGAGCATGGCGAGTTTATGAAAAATGAAGGGGCCGTTTATCAGCTTCAGGATAAAGAAGAATTAATGGAGCTCACTCTGAGTGATTTGGCTGAAGGATTCCGGGAGAAATTTAAGGCGCATCCGGCTTTTTTAGATGCGTCCACCCTTGCCGGCTCTTCCTTTGCATTGTCGGCCCAAAAGCAAAATGACACACCTTATATTCCTTTTATGATCAATCGTTTTTGCATGTATCAGCCGTTTCCGAAAACGATTTACACTTATTCTATGAAAAACAGCCACACTGAAAGCGGCGTATCAGACAGCGAACCTGATGTTTATTCGGCCGACTTCACGATTTACGACAGGGCAGGGAACGTATTGGCCGAATGTGAGAAACTGACAGTAAAAAGGGTCAGACAAGCGAATATGATTACCCATCTGATAGACAAAGAGAAGCCGCCTCAGCAGAACAGAAGCGGCCGTGGAGAGCCCGAAAGTCCTGTGGCCGCAGAAGACGTGTCTGAACAGCAAACGCCGGAACAAAACATGGTGACTTACATAAAGTCGGAAATCGCCAGGCTGATCAATCGTCCGGCACAGGATATTGATGTGCGGAAAGGCTTTTATGATATGGGGCTTGACTCGGCGCATTTGCTGAAGCTTGTAAAGATATTAGAGCAGACTTTTCAGCAGCAGTTTTATCCGACACTGCTTTTTGAATATTCATCTGTCCGCCGCCTTGCGGATTACCTTATCAATGAAGCGGGCTGTGTGCTGAAAGATTCGGCCGAAGAACGGCATACATCAGATGCTGACATCGCTGATGAGGTTCTGTTTTTTGAACCCGCCTGGAAAGATCATCCGCTGGAAACGGCGGTGCAGAACGGGCAAAAACACACCCGTCATCTCATTATCGCTGCCGATGCAGAACCCCGTCTCACCGGTGAACTCGGCATACATTGCCCGGAAGCGGAAGTGATAGAACTGAAAAGGGAGCATGAGGCTGCAGATGAGCAGTTTGGAGCAGATGCCGAGCGTATATTTCGTATGCTCAAACGGGAACTGACAGACCATCCGAAAGAACATACATTGATTCAGCTTGTATGCGCCGTTGAGAATGGAGCGGCATTGTCTTCCGCTCTCGGGGCTATGCTGAAAACGGCACATCTGGAAAATCCGGCTCTTCGCACTCAGGTGATCACCTTCTGTGACAAGAATGAGAGATTGCCAAGTGAGACGGCCGCAATCATTAGAACAGAAGCAGACTGCTCTTATGCAGGCTGCACAGACATTCGGTATAAAGACAATATGCGGCAGATCAGATTGTTCGAACGTATTGAGAAACTGGACGGGCAGACACAGTCTCCTTGGAAACAAAACGGCGTATATGTCATTACAGGAGGCCTCGGCGGTCTTGGATTTCTGCTTGCCCGTCATCTTGCAGAAAAAGAAAAGGTGAAGCTCGCACTCATCGGCCGTTCGCCGGAACAGTCTGAGAAGATCAGCAGACTGAAAGCATTGGGAGCAGAAGTTCTTTACGTTCAAGCGGACATCGGCAGCAAAGCCGAAACAGAGCGGGCATTTGCTCAGATTACAGAGACTTTCGGCCGGCTGACGGGCATTTTTCATTGCGCCGGTGTTTTAAAAGATCAATTTATCATCCAAAAAGACAGTTCTGACTTGAAGCAGGTGTTCCTGCCGAAAATCAGCGGCCTGATTCATGCGGACGAAGCTTCACGGCATGAACCGCTTGAATTTTTCGCCGTTTTTTCCTCATTCTCGGCGTTGGCCGGAAATGCGGGCCAGACAGATTATGCCGCGGCGAACGCTTTTATGGATGAATATATGAAATATCGCGATTGCAAAGCGGAAAAAGGCGAACGGAACGGGGCTTCTATGACGATCAACTGGCCGCTTTGGGAAGATGGCGGCATGCAGGTTGACAGCTTGATGAAAGAGATCATGAATGATGCAACAGGCACCAGCCCGCTACCGGCCGGGGAAGGGATGGCTTCACTTGAATATATGCTGCGACTCGGCAAGCTGCAATCCGTTATTTTATACGGGAAAGAGCCGGCTGTAACTGAAAGCATGGGCCGATTGGGTCCAAAGGGAGACAAGAACGGATCTTCATTATCCAACGCAGCTGTCAAGAGAAGAAGCCGAAAACAAGAGAGACATACAGAAGAGCATGATATTGCGGTAATCGGATTGGCGGGAAGATACCCGCAGGCGGGAAGCATTGATGAATTTTACCAAAATCTGCGCTCAGGTAAAGACTGCATTACAACAATGCCGAAAGACAGATGGAAAGGTTATTCTTTCTCATATGAAGCAGATCAGTTCTACCGTTACGGAGGATTTTTAGATCGCATAGACAGCTTTGACCCGCTGTTTTTCAATCTGACTCCGCGCCAGGCTGAAATGATGGACCCGCAGGCGCGGCTGTTTTTAGAGACGGCTTGGGAAGCTTGTGAAGATGCCGGTTTTTATCAGGACAGAACGGCGCGCGGGCCATCTTCACAAAAAAGAAAACGCGTCGGGGTATTCGCAGGTGTGTTTTGGAGCCATTATGAGCTGTTCGGCGCTGAAATTACACAGCGGGGCACACCGCTGTCTATGGGCGTGACGCCTGCCTCTGTTCCGAATATCGTGTCTCACTGCCTGAACTTTACAGGGCCGTCAATGGCTGTTGATACGATGTGCTCTTCTTCGCTCACATCCATACATTTGGCATGTGAAAGCATTAAAAGGGGGGAGTGCGAATTCGCCATTGCCGGCGGTGTGAATGCGGTCACACACCCGCATAAATATGCGTTTTTGGCGAATGCCGGATTTCTGTCTTCAGAAGGCGTCTGCAAAAGCTTCGCCGACGGCGGTGACGGTTATGTGCCGGGAGAAGGCGTCGGCGCGGTGTTACTGACAACCGTTCAAGAAGCGGAAAGAATGGGCTGTCCGATATATGGCGTCATAAAAGGCTCCGCTTTAAACCATGTCGGAAAAACATCCGGTTTGACCGTGCCTGATCCGGCATCACAGGCGGAAGTCATTACAGATTCTTTTCAGAGTGCCGGCGTTGATCCGGAGACATTGAGCTATATTGAAGCCCACGGAACAGGCACGTCTTTGGGTGATCCGATTGAAATTGAAGGGCTGAGCCGCGCATTCCGCAAATGGACAAACAAGAAGCGTTTTTGCGCCATCGGCTCTGCCAAATCAAATATCGGCCATTTAGAAGGAGCCGCCGGGATCGCCGGATTAGCAAAGGTGCTTTTGCAGCTGAAGCATGGAGAAATCTTTCCGTCATTGCACACGGACACGCTGAATCCCCATATTCCGTTTCCGGACACGCCGTTTTATGTGGCGGACCGGCTGGTAGAATGGGAGCGGCCGTCACATCCTGACCAGCCGAGAAGAGCGGGTTTAAGTTCTTTTGGCGCCAGCGGGAGCAATGCCCATTTTGTCATAGAAGAATATCTGCCGCCGCAGGCTGAAAAGAAATCAGTGAGTATACGGGAAGACGAGCCGGTTCTGTTTTTGCTTTCGGCAAAAAATGAAGAACGCCTATTAGAATATGTCAAACGGTATGACCGCTTTTTACGGGAAAAAGAAGTCAACCTTAAAGACCTGGCCTACACGCTTCAAGCTGGCAGAGAAGCGATGCCTGAACGGCTGGCATTGATCGTTACATCCGTTTGCGGCCTGCAAGCGAAACTGAAGGATGTGCTTGAACGGAAAACAGAAATTGAAGGATGTTTCCGCGGACGTGCTCAAGATGATATTTCATCAAGTGGAATGGCCGAGCTGCTGAAAAACAAGCAATATTCCAGATTGCTCACTGAGTGGGCAAAAGGAGCCGCCGTTGACTGGAGCCTGTTATACGAAGGAGAGAAGCCGAAACGGGTCAGCCTTCCTGTATATCCGTTCGCGAAGGAGCGGTATTGGGTGCCTGTGCCCGCGGATATCCGGAAACAGACAGACGAACCGGCGGAAAACCAAAAGATCATTCTTCAAAAAGACTGGAAGCAGCAAGATCCGGCGGAATCTGAAGCATTATCAGGAACAGTAATGATACTTGCAACGGATAAGACGCGCCGATTGGCCGATGCTCTTTTTAAAGGAAACAGCCATATTGAAACGATCTGTTTCATCCATCAGGCAAAAGACGGCGCCGATTATTACGCCGCCGCATCGGGGCGAAACCTTTACGGCAGAGTGCGGGAGTCTCTTCAAAACAAACAGATACTCGGGGTCGTCGACATAACCGCATATGACGCGGAATATGAACGGCAGGAAGAGATAGAACACGGAAAGCTTGCCTTTTTACAGCAGGCTCTTGAATCATTCCGTCATAGCGGCGCTGTGTTCAGCCAAGTGACACACCGCCTCCAGCCTTTCAAAGAAAGTAAACCTCTAATGCAAGGGGCGAAAACGGCGGGGCTGTACCGGATGCTGGGCGCTGAGTATGCCAACATTCATTCTTTTACGATAGATAGCGATTGTGCGATTGAGCATACAGAAGAATTAAGCAGACAGATTGAGACTGAATTTTTACAGCCGCGGGCCAAAAGCGGCAGTGAATGCTGCTACAGGCTGAATCGCCGTTATGTGCCGTTTCTGAAGCAGGGTATGAATGTTTCGGCGGCGCCTGAGCTTTCCTATTCGTCTGATGATGTGCTGTTAATAACGGGCGGATCGCGCGGGATCGGCGCAATTGCGGCGGAGCATGCCGTTTCACGCGGATGCAGGAAACTGGTCATCATGGGGCGGGAGCCGCTTCCCGATTCCTCAGAGTGGGCAGACATGAAAAAGGACGGCATTCTCCCGGAAAAAGCCGAGCGGATGCAGAGGTTAGCCGAGCGGGGCGCGGAGATCCGTTATTACAGCGTTTCTCTTACGGATCAAAAGGGGCTCCGGAACATGACGGACAGCATCCGCGGCACGATGGGACCGATTACCGGCGTTTTTCATTGCGCAGGTGCAATGGGAGAACACCCCGCTTTTTATAACAAAACCGAAACTGAAATCGAAAGCGTTTGCACGCCGAAAGTAACAGGGCTTCGCGGTCTCTATGAAGCCGTTCAGAATGAGCCGCTGTCGTTTTTTATTTTGTTCTCATCCGTTTCGGGTCTGATCCCTTCGCTTGCTGCGGGGCAAAGTGACTACGCGATGGCTAATTCATTTATGGACTCTTTTGCAAATCATCAGGCAGGTAAAGGAAACGTGTTTGTTAAAGCCGTTCAATGGCCCGTCTGGAAAGAAACCGGCATGGCTGAAGGCCTGCCGGAAACTCCTGCTTATCAAAAATCAGGACTTTCCAGGCTGTCTGCCGAAGACGGACTGAAGCTTTTAGATTACATCATATTAAACGGACAAAGCTGCGGAATTCCTTGTGTTCCAGAAGACAGTGAGGCTGATTTTGGTGATCTTCTGAAGGTGAAGAAATCTGAAGCTCCCGTGAAAAAAAGCACTGCCGGTGACCAAAAGGTGAAGGATACGATTCGTCAATGGGTGCGCACCGTTTTCAGCGAAGAACTGAAAATGACGGATGAGCAGATAAAAGATGATATGCCGTTTGATGAATACGGGATTGACTCAATACTCTTTGCGGAATTGGTTCAATCACTGCAAAAACGGATCAGCATAAAGTTAACACCGTCCTTAATGCTTCAATATCAAACGATTACAGAAATGGTTGACTATTTCGCAGCGCATCATGAAGCCGATTTTGTGACAAAAGAAAATGGTTTCGTTCAAGACAGGGACGTACAGCCTGATTTAACCGCCGCTGCTGAAGAGAGAACATCCATGAAGCCGAAAGCGGATACCGAAGACGATATTGCCGTCGTCGGCATGTCCTGCCGTTTTCCGGGGGCGGGCGGAACGGATGCTTTTTGGGAGCTGCTGATGAAAGGAAACACCGCCATCCGGCCTGTCCCCGCAACGCGTTGGCATGCAACAGCACATGCAAAGGATTATGCGGGGTGGATTGATGATATCGACATGTTTGATGCGGGCTTTTTCGGCATCTCTGAAAAAGACGCGGCAATTATGGACCCGCAGGCGCGGATCATATTAGAAGAAGCGGTTCATTCCGTTTATGATGCCGGGTACGGCCAAAAGGATTTATCGGGCCGGAAAGTCGGCGTGTACATCGGCGGCAGGGCGCAGCCTTCAGCCGGTATGGAACATATCCTGCAGGCGCCTAACCCGATTTTGGGGGCGGGGCAAAACTATTTGGCGGCCAACATTTCACGATTTTTGAATGTTACAGGGCCGAGCCTTGTCGTGGATACAGCATGTTCCTCGGGGCTGATCGGGCTGTCCTTTGCAAAAGACGCCCTTTTGGCCGGAAGGATTGACGCGGCCTTAGTCGGTTCGGTGAGTCTGCTCTTATCTCCGTCCGCGCACCGGTTATTCGGAGCGCGCCATATTTTAAATGAGAACGGCGTGTTTCATATATTCGACCGTGAATCAGCGGGAGAAGTGCTCGGAGAAGGAGCGGGGGCGGTTTTTATCAAACGATTGAGCGATGCGGTGCGGGACGGAGACCGTATTTACGGCGTCATAAAAGCCGTCTCGGTAAACAATGACGGCCGGACGCTCGGTCCCGGTTCACCGAATATAAGAGCGCAGAGAGACGCCATTCAAACTGCGCTTGACATGGCGGAAAAGTCGCCCGAAGACATTGGATATATAGAAGTGAACGGAGGCGGTTCCCCAATCGTTGATTCGGTGGAAATCAAGGCGCTCTCAGATGTCTATCAGCTGAACCGGAAAACGCTTCTGCCCTGCCGGATCGGATCGGTGAAACCGAATGTAGGGCATTTGCTTCTGTCTTCAGGTCTTGCGGGCTTCATCCGATGTGTGCTGAGCGTCTATCATAAGCGGATTCCGCCTTTCTTATCAGCGCGTGAGCCATTTGAACATTATGACTTTGAAGCGTCGCGTATTCATTTTAATCGTGAACCCGTTGATTGGCATTCAGAGAAGAAACCCCGCGTCGCAGCTCAGAGTTCATTTCCTGACGGCGGGACAAATGCTCATATCCTCGTTGAAGAATACAGAGGTGAAAGGCAGCGGGAACATCACCGGGCGCCTCAGCCGCCGGAATTCAGAAAAAAACACTACCTGCTTTTGGGCGGCTGGAACAGCACGGAGAGTGAAACGGAAAAAACAAGTAATGAAAAAACAGACATCGCGGATCTTTTAAAGAAATATGAGAAAAAAGCAGAGACAAGCACTGCACCTGCAGACTCGTTTTGGCAGGTGACAACGTGACGTTTTTAAAAGGGGACTAACCATGAAAAAAACAGTGAATCTGCGCCTGACGGCAGAACATCCCATTATGAAAAACCATCTTGTTCACGGAGAATCTGTCATGCCCGGTCTGGCCTATATTGATATGCTGTATCAGCTGGCAAAGCAAAGCCTTGATCTTTCATTCCGTTCCATCTGTCTGAAACGGGTGACCATTTATCATCCTTTATCAGTGAAACGGTCAGAGCGGCTTGATGTGAGTGTCATATTCAGTAAAGAAAAGGAGTTCTGGACAGCCTCGATTTGCGGGGCGGATTCCGGGACGGTTTTCTTATCAGCGGAGGTGCATGAAGGAGTCTTCTCATCAGATGGGCGCCTTGACGCAGAGGAGAAAAAACAACAAGCCGCACTTCCATCAGTCTCTTTGCATACGGTTTACGAAGACGCGAGAAGCCGCGGACTGTCGCATGACGGGCTGATGAAGCCGGAGGGAGAGATCTATGCAAATGAAGAGGAATGTTTCCTTGATATTCGGCAGTCTGATTCATGCCAGGAAAATCTCCCCGGCACTCTCTTTCATCCCGCGCTGATGGACGGTGCCGCCATGGCCTCCGGCGTATTGCAGACAGCTGCAGGCGCCGGTTTGTTTTTACCGATTTATTATGATTCGTTTATTGCCGCTGAGACGGTTACGGAGCGCTGTTACGCGGTGATTTCGAAAAAATCCGGCACGCCTTCTGAAATGGTGAAAATGGATATTGACTTTTACAACCCCAGCGGTGCGCATATTGCTTCACTGCTCGGCCTGACAGCCAAAAAGGTGCGGACAGACCGGCAGCTGATACCAGACGTTCAGCAGATGGAGGAAACCTTATACCGCATTTTCTCAACATACGTAGGCCGTCCTGTCACAAGAAATGATGCGCACACCGTATTTTTTGAATTAGGCCTTGAATCGTCACAGCTTCTGGCCATTATTAAAGACATCGAAGAGGCGTTTGATCTGCGGCTGAATCCGACTCTTTTATTTGAATGCAGCAGCATATCCGAACTGCTTGAAGACATAAAAACAAAAGGAACAGATGAATCTCCCGGCCTTGTCGCGGATGCAGCACCGGTCTCTGAAACGCAATCAGGCAGTCAGACATTTACTTTCTATGAACATGAAGCATTCCTTCAGGATCATCTGGTTTTCGGCAAACCGGCACTGATGGGTGTAGTGTATCCGTGTCTGGTGCTTGAAGCATCCGGAGCGGCTCATTCCGGCACGTATCCCGCCGGGCTGAAAGATATCCGTTTTACGGGCGGGCCCGTCACACTGGAGCCGGGAGAGGCCGCACATGTTGACATTTCATTTGCGGCAGAAAAGAGTGCCGAACGCTTTACCGCAAGCTACACTGTCTCCGGTAAAGAAAGCCGGAAGACGTGTGCCGAAGGAGAAATAAGCAGAGGTATAGAGGCACCCGTAAAAAAATCATATGACGTTGAACAAATGAAGGCGCATGCACAAAAGGTAGCGCCGGATGTCATTTCCCGTCTGTACGATTCGGTTGCCGACTTCACGATAGGCCCGATGCTGAAAACGGTAACGGCGGGATACAAAATGAGTGAGAGCTCCTTTTTATTGCAGCTGGACTTATCAGGAAAAAAAGAAAAAGGCGATCTGCATCACTTTGCATTTGACCCGCTTATATTGAATTCATGTTATATGTCGCTCGGTGAAGAAGAATTGCAGCTGAAAAAGCGGATTCACATTCCGCTCATGATTGAGAGGCTGACGCTTTACGGACCTGTCATGTCTGATACCGTCTATGTGGTGAATACAATCAAACATAAAAAAGACGGATTTCTCTCATTTGACGCCGCAGTCCTCAGCCATACCGGAGAACAGCTGGCGGAATTGAAAAACGCGTCTGTGAAAGAAGTGCTTCAGCCAAATCGGCTTGAAAATGCGTCTTTTGCCCCGTCCGGGAATCAAAGCCGTCAGAAAACGAAAGGAAACCCGCTGGATATTGCCATTGTCGGAATTTCCGGCAAGTATCCGCAGGCCGATGATATCGATGCGTTTTGGGAAAATCTCAAACAAGGAAAGGATTGTATTACCGAAATTCCGAAAGACCGCTGGAAATGGGAACATTACTTTTCCGAGGACCGTACGGCGCCGGGAGCGATTTACAGCAAATGGGGCGGATTCATTGACGGGATCGCCGATTTTGATCCTGAGTTCTTTAAGATTTCCCCCCGTGAAGCGGAACACCTTGATCCTCAGGAACGGCTGTTTTTAATGCATGCGTGGATGGCGATGGAGGATGCGGGATATACGAGGACATCACCTGAACTGGGCCGTCAGGTAGGTGTGTATGCCGGAGTCATGTATCAGGAATACCCGTTATTCGCGGCTGAAGCGGGAGTGAAAGGACGGCATATCGGGCTCCCCGGCGGGATTTCATCCATTGCTAACCGTGTCTCCTATTATTGCGATTTTCAAGGGCCGAGCATTTCGGTCGATACGATGTGTTCGGGTTCGCTGACTTCATTGTACATGGCGTGCCGGGATCTGCGGGATCATCGGATTCGCGCGGCGCTTGCCGGCGGAGTGAATCTCACCGTTCATCCTAACAAGTACTTCATGCTGAGCCAGGGGCAGTTCATCTCATCTAAAGGACACTGCGGGAGTTTCGGCGCCGGGGGTGACGGCTATATTCCGGCAGAAGGGGTCGGGGTGCTGCTTCTTAAACGTTTAGAAGACGCCGTACAAGACGGAGATCGGATTTACGGCGTCATTAAAGGAGCTGCCATTAATCACGGCGGGAGAGCGAGCGGTTACACCGTACCGAACCCCAAGGCGCAAAGCGAAGTCATTTCTCAAGCTTTACAGGAAGCGGGGGTATCTCCGGGCCAGATCAGCTATGTGGAAGCGCACGGGACAGGGACGAAATTAGGCGATCCGATTGAAATCCGGGCTTTAACCGATGCATTCGGTGATGTTCCTGAAACATGTCTCATCGGGTCTGTCAAATCAAATATCGGACATGGGGAATCGGCAGCAGGCATCGCCGCTGTCACAAAAGTGCTGCTGCAGATGAAGCACAAACAAATCGCCCCATCTTTGCATGCGGATGTTTTAAATCCGAATATCCAATTTGACGAAGGGCCGTTTTCCGTCTGCCGGGAATTAACAGATTGGAAACTGATTGCAGCAGACGGAGAAGAACAGCCGCTCAGGGCGGGGATCAGCAGCTTTGGTGCGGGCGGTTCTAACGCGCATATCATTATTGAAGAATATGAGGCTCCTGTAAAACAAGCAATCAGCAGCCAAGAGCCGGCTGTCATTCTGCTGTCTGCGAAAAATGGGGAGCGTCTGACAGAATATGCGGAGCGCCTTCTTGCTTTTCTTCAAAAGAAGCATACGGATAAGCCGGACTTATTTGATGTCGCATACACTTTACAAGCGGGGCGGGAAGCGATGGATGAGCGGCTGGCTTTCATTGCGGACTCCCTTAAGGAGCTGGAGGACAAGCTCAGATCGTACTTGGAAAATGAAAACGCACCGCATCTTTACAGGGGGCGGGCGAAGCGAAATCATGAGACAGTGGCTGTGTTTGAATCTGATGAAGATTTGCAGGAAGCCATGGGCAAATGGCTGAAAAAGAGAAAGTACGGTCATTTGCTGAACATGTGGGTGCAGGGAGTCGATGTGGACTGGAACTTGTTATATTCGGGACAAAAACCCCGGAGAATCAGCCTTCCCGCCTATCCGTTTGCAAAGGTCAGATGCTGGATTCAAGATGAAGCCGAGGCGGTTTCAAAACGGGATGACGGCAAAACGGTGATCCATTCGCTGCTTCATGAAAACACATCCGATCTGTGGGAGCTGAAATTCACTTCTGTTTTTACCGGACGGGAATTCTTTTTCACTGATCACACAGTCAATGGGGAGAAAGTGCTCCCGGGAGCCGCCGTGATCGAAATGGCCAGGGCGGCCGTTGAGCGTGCCGCATACGCTGTGCCGGACGGACGTAAAGGAATGTATTTAAAAGATCTCATATGGATGAGGCCTGTTGTTCATAAGGGGACGGATGTAGAAGTCCATATCAGCCTTATCCTTAAGGAAAATGAAGACATTGAATTTACGATTTACAGCCTATCGGAAGGACCCGGGGGAGAACGGATTTTATACAGTAAAGGCACCGCGGTATCAGGAGAGATAGCAGCGGTTCCGTCAGTTCACTTAGAGGGCTGGCTGTCCGGGTGCAGCCAATCGGTTATGACGTCTGATGAGGTTTATCAGGCTTTCCGGCATGCGGGTATGATATACGGGCCGAGCCATCAAGGAATTGATCAGCTGATGATCGGAGAGAGGGGCGCTGCAGCCCGGCTGTCGCTGCCGGAAACGGCAGACAGTACCGCCGATCAGTTTGTCATCCACCCGAGTCTTCTAGATGCCGCGTTTCAGGCGTCACTGGGTGCCGGTTCAGATACTGCCGGAGACACTCCGATGCTGCCGTTTTCCCTGAGGCAGGCAGAAATATTTCAGCCGACTCAGAAAACGATGTGGGCGCTTGTCCGCAAACAGAGCGATCGGTCAGATAACGGAGCGCTGACGCTGGATATTGATTTATGTGATGAAAACGGCGCTGTTTGTATGAGATTGACAGGCTTCTCCTGCCGGGCTGTCCGGCAGACAAACCAAACCGAAAGCAAGCGGCAGGAAGTTCAGACAGCGATGCTTGCCCCTGTTTGGGACAAAACTTTCTTTTCTCTGGAAGAAAATCGAGCGGTTGATCAGGAACAATTGCTGATCATCGGAAAGCCGGGACATACCATAAAGGCTGCGGCAAAAATGTGGCCCCGCGCCCATCTGGCGGAGACGCCGGATCATTCAAGCGAGCAAACATTACGTGAATTGACAGCCGGGTATCAGGATATCCGCCATTTCTTATGGATTGCGCCGGATCGTTTCGCACCCGCATCCGTCAGTCAGGAAATGCTTGATGAGCAGGAGAATGGGGTGATTCAATGTTTCCGTTTCATCAAAGCGCTGCTGTCACTCGGGTATGGAAACCGAAACATCAGCTTTACGGCGGTCACCCGGCAGACACAGTCCGTGTATCCGGGTGATCTGCAGCAGCCTGAGCATGCAGGTGTACACGGTTTGATCGGTTCATTGGCAAAAGAATATCCGAACTGGGACATCAGGCTGATTGATACAGAAGAAGGCAGTGATTCGTCTGAGATGAAAAACATCTGGCGCCTTCCTCCAGATCCGGACGGAAATGCTGCTGCGTACCGTAACGGAGCTTGGCACAAGCAAAAAACAGTCCGAGTGCTGACAAGTTCCGCTCCGCGTATGTCGTACAGAGAAGGCGGCGTTTATGCTGTCATCGGCGGAGCGGGCGGCATTGGAGAAGCATGGAGCAAATACATGATCACCCGTTACAAGGCACGAATGATATGGATCGGCAGGCGGCCGAAGGATCAGGAGATTCAGAGCAAAATAGACAGGCTGGCGCTAGCAGGCCCCGCGCCGCATTATATACAGGCTGATGCTCAAGATGCCGCAGCGCTTAAGGCTGCCGTCCGTTCCGTAAGAGAGCAATACGGCAATATAACGGGAGTCATCCATTCCGCGATAACGCTTGCCGACAAAAGTATGGCGAATATGGATGAAGCTTCTTTCAGAAACGCTTTTTCAGCTAAGGTGAATACGAGCGTCCGAATGATCGAAGCTTTTAAGGGAGAACCGCTTGATTTTGTGCTGTTTTTCTCATCCGTTAATTCTTTCACAAAAAATGCCGGGCAAAGCAACTATGCGGCAGGGTGTACATTTCAAGACGCCTTTGCCCGCCATATCGCTTCTTTGCTTGATTGTGAAGTGAAAGTCATGAATTGGGGATATTGGGGCAGTCTGGGCGTTGTATCAGACCCGTCTTACAGAAAACGGATGGAGGCGTCAGGGATCGGTTCTATTGAACCCGATGAAGCAATGGAGGCTCTGGAAGTCTTACTATCAGAACCGTTCAGCCAAGCGGCATTCATTAAAGCTGCTCCGCACGGCTTAGCCGCGCTGACGGATCAAGATGCAATATCGGTTGTATCCGGCCCGAAGCCTTCATTTATGGAAAGCGTCAAGCGGCAAAATCCGGATCGGAATGAACGGCTTGAGACTTTAAAACGAGAAATGGAGTTGCGCATATGAACAGCCTTCTTTGCAAACTGCTCTTTTACCAATTACAGTCAATCGGGTTTTTCAGCGAGCCTGTCACCACAGCTTCAGCATCCATGCGGAGCGCCGGCGTGATCGGCACATACGGCAGATGGCTGGAAGAAAGCCTGAATCTATTAAAAGAAAACGGGTATATCACGTATGACGGATACACGATCACTCTCCTCAGGGATCAGCGCCCGGACGGCCGCACAGTCTGGAATGAGTGGAATGCCCATAAACGCCTGCTTCCCAATGGGGAGCAGGCGCAAGCTGAATTGGCTGAGGCGACGATAAAAGCGATGCCTTCCATTTTAAAAGGGGAACGTCCGGCTACGGATATCGTATTTCCCGATTCATCAATGCGGCTCGTTGAAGGTGTTTATAAGCATAATCCTGTCGCGGATTATTTTAATGAAGTGTTAGCAGATTCCGCGGCCGCTTACTTGAAAGCTTATCTTACAGAACACCCCGATGCCCGCATCAGGCTGATAGAAGTAGGGGCCGGGACGGGCGGAACGAGCGCCATGCTGTTTACAAAACTGAAACCATTCGCAAAACAGATTGCGGAATATTGTTATACGGACGTTTCTAAAGCTTTTTTAATGCATGCCGAACAGGAATACGGACCTGATGTGCCGTATTTGACAACAGCCTTGTTTAATGCGGAGGAGCCTTGCGAATCACAAAATATCAAAACGGGTGTTTACGATATTATCATCGCCGCCAATGTGCTTCACGCCACAAAAAATATCGGTTTGACACTTCGCCGTCTGAAAGCGCTCCTGAAATACAACGGGATGATTCTGATAAACGAAATCAGCGATCGTTCTGTTTTTACCCATTTAACCTTCGGGCTGCTTGACGGGTGGTGGTCCTATGAGGATGCTGAGCTTCGGATTCCGGGAAGTCCCGGCTTATATCCAAAATCGTGGGAGTGTGTGCTGCATTCGGAAGGATACAGAGCGGTTTGTTTCCCTGCTGAAACGGCTCATGATTTAGGTCAGCAGATTATCGCAGCTGAGAGTGACGGACTCGTCCGGATGCAAGGGATCAGAGACGGCAGAAAGCCATACGCCGCCCCGGCCGAAGTTTTCCGAAAGCCCGCACAGCCTGTTTCCCGCAGCCGCGCGCCAGAGGAGCATCAAGCTGTTAAGGCTGATGGGGAATCGGTCGCTTCCCATGTCCGCTCTGTCATCAAAACAAGTATTGCCGATGTATTAAAAATGAAAGAAGAGGATATTCAGGAAGAACTGAATTTCTCTGAATACGGCATTGATTCCATTTTGGCCGTCAATGTGATTAACGAGATTAATAAGCGTTTGAATCTTACACTGCAGACAACGATTTTATTTGATTACTATCATGTGAAACTGCTGACCGGTTATATCTCGGCAGAATACGAAACCATCATAGCCTCGTCTCTGGAGACCGAAAGAGCGAAAATCCGCCCGGCGCTTCAGGAAGAACGGCCTGCTGAAAAACCTCTGCAGACGGAAAGAAAGGAAACCGGTTATCAGAAACCGAAACAAGAACGTATGCCGCCTTCTTTCGCAAAGTCCGATGACTCGGGAATGTTCCGGGTTGTGATTGACCGTCCGGGCGGCATTGAAGATCTGATGATTGCCCGCAGTGAAGTGCCCGAGACAAAAGATGACGAAGTTCAAATAGCCGTCCGCGCCTTTTCTTTAAATTTCGGAGACTTGCTTTGTGTCAGAGGGCTGTACCCGACGATGCCGCCTTATCCGTTCACTCCGGGATTTGAAGCAAGCGGCGTCGTGATCAAGACAGGTAGGCATGTAACATCCGTCATTCCAGGTGATGAAGTGATTGTCGGCATGGGAGAGGAATTTGGATCTCAGGCGAATCTCATCACATGTAAAGAACATCAAGTCTATCATAAACCGGCCCGGCTGACCTTTGAAGAAGCATGCGCTCTTCCCACCGTGGCGGTGACAATGATAGACGCCTTCCGGAAAGCCGGACTTAAAAAAGGCGAAAAAATATTAATTCAGACCGCGACGGGAGGAACGGGGCTGATCGCGGTGCAAATGGCCCGGCATATCGGCGCGGAAATATATGCCACGGCCGGATCACAGAAAAAAATTGAGTATTTGCATTCGCTCGGGGTCCACAATACCATTTGCTATTTAGAAGAAGATTTTGAAACGGAAATCATGCGAATGACCGGCGGCCGTGGAGTGGATGTTGTCATTAATACCCTGGCCGGTGATGCCATGCAAAAAGGGATGAATTGCCTGGCGCCGGGCGGAAGATATATCGAAATTGCCATGACTGCGCTGAAATCCGCTAAATCAGTCGACTTGTCCGTCCTTCATAACAATCAATCGTTTCACAGCGTGGATTTGCGGAAGCTGTCCCTTCAAAATCCGGATCAGGTCAAGGACTATCAATTGGAACTGCAGCGGCTGGCGGAAGAGGGAGTCATTCAGCCTGTCATCTCAAAAATCTTTTCCTTTGAAGACATAAAAGAAGCGTATCACTGTCTGGATGACCGCGGAAATATCGGGAAAATCGTCATCAGCGTTTCTGAGCCGTATCAAATGACGTACCGCCCCGAACAAAAGGATCCGGCCGATACAGTAAAATCAGCAGCTGTGTTACCTGAAAAAGAACCGATCGCGATTATCGGGATGAGCGGGCGGTTTGCTGAATCGGAGAATGTCCATGAGTTTTGGGAACACTTAGCTGCCGGACGGGAGCTGATTAAAAAAGCAGACAGATGGGATGTCTCTGACAGCCAATGCCAGTATGGCAGTTTTATAGAGGACATTGAATGTTTTGACCCCGTTTTCTTTCATATATCGGGACGTGAAGCGACCTATATGGACCCTCAGCAGCGGCTGTTTTTGGAAGAATCATGGAAAGCGCTTGAAGATGCGGGATATGCGGGAGACTCGGTAAGAGGCCGGGAATGCGGCGTGTATGCCGGCTCCTGCGGCGGAGATTACCAGGCCATTTTTAAACAGCAGGGGCCCGCGCAGGCGTTTTGGGGCAATCATAATTCCGTCACTCCGGCAAGGATCGCCTATCACCTTAATTTACAAGGTCCGGCGATCACTGTTGATACAGCATGTTCCAGTTCGCTGACAGCCATTCATTTGGCATGTCAGGGGCTTTGGACGAAAGAAACGGAAATGGCGGTGGCGGGCGGGGTTTTCATTCAATCCACTCCCGCTTTTTATCAGTCGTCAAATAAGGCGAATATGCTGTCACCGACCGGACGCTGCCATACGTTTGATCAAAGCGCGGACGGGTTCGTGCCGGGTGAAGGCGTGGGAGCGGTGGTGCTGAAACGTCTTAGCGACGCCGTTAGTGACGGAGATCATGTGTACGGCGTCATAAAAGGCTCGGCAATGAATCAGGACGGCGCTACAAACGGAATCACCGCTCCAAGCGCGCTATCTCAAGAACGATTGGAACGGCATGTCTATGACACTTTTCACATTGATCCGGAAACCATTCAAATGGTGGAAGCTCACGGAACGGGCACTGCACTGGGCGACCCGATCGAATTCGGCGCCTTAACGCGCGCTTTCCGCCGCTATACGGATAAAAAAGGATATTGCGCCATCGGCTCTGTGAAAACCAATCTCGGACATGCCGCTGCGGCCGCGGGGATGGCCGGACTGTTTAAAATCCTGCTGTCGCTGAAGCATCGGCAGATTCCGGCTTCCCTGCATTTTCACCAAGCCAATCAGCATATTCAATTTGCGGACAGCCCGTTTTTTGTGAATGACAAGCTGATACCGTGGGAACGGAACCCGGATGCACCGCGCAGAGCCGCCATCAGTTCATTCGGATTCAGCGGAACAAATGCCCATCTTGTGATTGAAGAGGCGCCGCAAACCGTGCGCCGGTCACCGGCAAAACCGGCCTGCCTCATTCCTTTATCTGCGCGGACGGAGCGTCAGCTGGAAATTCAGGCAGAACGCCTGCTGGATTCACTCAGCAAGAACAAAGACAGCGATCTGGGAAATATAAGTTATACGCTCCTGCTCGGCAGAAAGCATTTACATCACCGGTTTGCCTGTATCGTAAGCAGTGCGGACGAACTGAAGCGGGTATTATCGGAGTGGCTTGTAAAAAGAGAGCTTCCGGGTGTGTTTGTGTCCAATTTGAAGGATCAGAAGCCGGCAGAAGAAGCCGGAATGAAAACATTCGGAATGGAATGCATTGAACAGTGCCGCTCAGCGGCTTCGCCAGCACAGTACAGAGAAAGCCTGGCACATATCGCTGACCTTTTTTGCAGAGGGTATGATCTTCCTTTTACACGGCTTTTTGACGGAGGGAAATATTATAAAACGCCGCTGCCTGCCTATCCATTTTTAAAAGAAAGGTATTGGGCGGCTGATGTAAACAGTTCTTTACCAGGCCAAGCCATGAAAAAGTCTGAAACGCAAACCGTTCTCCCGTCTTCGCCGCAGCCTGAACATGAAGGGCTGATTTCTCTGACTCCTTTAACTGAGATCGAAATGACAGCATTTGAACCGGAGACATTGCAAAAACCGATCGTGTTACAGCCTTTGGATTGTACTTTTTCTGTCCGGCATCCAGAAAAAGCCGCTTTCGAAGACAATAGAACATTGCTTGAAGAATTGAGGATAAGCCTGGCAGATATTTTATTTTTGTCACCGGAAGATATTGATGCTGATGAGCCTTTCATCGACATGGGGCTTGACTCCATTATCGGGGTTGAATGGATACAAACAGTAAATAAAACGCACCACACTGAGGTTACTGCCAATAAGGTGTATGAACACCCGACGCTTAAGGAGCTTGCGGAATATATAGCGGGGCAAATAAAGAAACCCGAGTATGCTGAAGCGGAGGAAACAGCGGTACGTCCGCAAATCCCGGAAGCAGAAACGCCCCTTGCCGGCATCTCTGACGGCACTTTGCGCAAAGAGCTCAAAGAAAGCCTTGCGGACATCCTGTTTCTGAAGCCGGAAGATATTGATGAGCATGAAGCATTCATTGAGATGGGGCTGGATTCTATTATCGGTGTGGAATGGGTTCAGTCCATTAATAAAACCTATCAAGCGTCTATTACGGCAAATCTGGTCTATGAATATCCGACAATCGCAACATTAGCCGGGTATCTGACCGGTTCTGTCCAAAAAGACACCGAGGAAGTACATGAGGAACATACGAAACAAAACGATATATCAGAAGAGACAGATGATCAAGAACCGCCCGAGCTGATCTGTCTTAACCCGGGTGGAAAGGGAAGACCGATTTTCTGGTTTCATTCCGCGCTGGGGGCAGTGGAGCTGTACCAGCCTGTTGCCGAACGGACCGGGCGTCCTTTTTACGGAATTCAGGCAAGAGGATGGATGACAGACCGGGAACCGATCCGCGGCATTAAAAACATGGCCGAATATTACGTTAAGCTCATACGTACCGTGCAGCCCCGGGGTCCTTACGATGTAGGCGGCTATTCATTAGGGGGCATGCTCGCTTATGAAGTCACCCGGCAATTGCAGCTGGCTGGAGAAACCGTTGAGTCAATCGTCATGCTCGACTCCTTTGACTCGGCGGGTGCGCGGGAAATAAACATTCCTGATGAATTATTTGATAAAAATATGATGCTGCAGACGGTGAACATGGCTTTATTTGCACCAATCTATCAATATCCGGAACGCATTTCTGAAACCTTGATTCATCGTGATGAACTAGATGCCGATCTTCATGAAGACATATTTTTAGAGCAATTAATCGCAAAAGCCAAACAGCGGGGGTTAACGAAGACGGACGCGTTGGTGAAAAATCTGATCAGGCAGAATATAAATGTTCAGGACGCTTACGAAATCACTGATTACGAACTCCTGCCGCTTCCAGATCCGAACGGGGTGACATGCTATTATTTTCGAAATAAAAACGGTATTTTCTTGGGTGAGCTTGATCCGTATTTTACGATCAGGGCTGATATTTTATCCGCTGATTTCGTCAACTATTGGAGCCAGTGGGAAGAGCATATGACAAACATCGCCATCATGGATGTGGCGGTATCCAACCATATGACGTTATTGGCTGAAGACAGCGCAGCCGAAACGATTTCTGAATTTTGCGGCGTTTTATATTCGGCAGACGGAATGACAGAACACAGCTTCCTGCAGCTGCAGGAAAAGATACTGAACGTGCATGGTGAGATGCTGAAGCAGCCCGCCAAAACAAGACCGTAAATTCATATATCCGCCCGCCGGGTTTACTCGTAAGCTTCGGCGGGTCATTTCAAATCTTGATCACATCTTGGAGGAATGAAAATGACCAGTTTAACAAAAATCAGACAGCAGCAGCCGTACAAGTGGTACCAAACGATGAGAGAAACCTCTCCCGTTCATTACAATGAAAAGGAAGATTGCTGGGAAATCTTCACCTATGATGAAGTGAAGCGGGTGATTTCTGACTACAGTCATTTTTCTTCCGATCATAAATACTTAAGTGCGGACAAACAGGAAAAAATGATCCGGCATATTAACAAAGACAGCCTTTTGAAAATGGACCCGCCTGAACACACCGTCTTCAGAAAATTGGTCAATCAGCCGTTCATGCCGAAATCGGTTGAGTCTCTTGCACCGCGTATAGCCGCTATCGCTGATGACCTGCTTCAGGCCGTCCGTTCAAAAGGCAGGATGGACATTATTGAAGATTACGCATTTCCGCTTCCGATTATCGTGATCGCAGAGCTTCTAGGATTTCCTCCGAAAGACAGGGATATCTTTAAAAGCTGGGTCGACCAAAGCCAGAATGTAAAAGATGAAAAGAAAATGAATGAAGTGCAAAAGCAGATGATCGGATACTTCATGCAGTTTATTTTACAGCGGAGAAAACAGCCGCAAAATGATTTAATCAGCCATTTAATTTCAGCTGATTTAGACGGAGAGCCGCTGTCAGACAAGCAATTAATCGGTTTTTGCGGCTTGTTGATCGTCGCGGGGCACGTAACGACGGAAAATGTGATCGGAAATTCATTTCTCAGTCTCAAGGAGTTCCCGGACATTCTGCCCCGGCTGCTTGAAAATAAGGTGCTCCTTCCTGACTTTATTGAGGAAGTCATCCGCCTCAGACCTTCCATTCAGCGGGTAACCCGCTACACCGCGGTTGAGAGCGAGATTGGCGGAAAAACGATTCCGGCCGGAGAAAAAGTGTATGCGTGGATTGGATCGGCGAACAGAGATGAAAAGAAGTTTGAAAATGCCGATCAGATTGACTTTGGACGAAAGCCGAATCAGCATCTGTCATTCGGTCAGGGCAGCCATTATTGTTTAGGAGCGCCGCTGGCCCGGCTTGAAGCGAAAATCGCGCTTTCCCACTTTTTTGAACAGATGCCCGCATGGCGTTTTACTGAGGATCAAGAGCCGAATCTGGTTCCGAGCCCTGTATTTCACGGCGTTGACAGGCTGCTTGTTGAGTTTTGAACGAAAAAATAAAAGAGGCTTCCGCAGGAAGCCTCTTTACTCTGGGGGCTTGGAGAAATGAATGTAGGAATCGAAGCAATGAACGTGTTTGGCGGAACCGCGTATGTAGACGTCATGGAGCTTGCGGAACATCGGAACCTGGATAAAAAAAGGTTTGAGAACCTGCTGATGAAAGAAAAAGTGGTGGCGCTTCCGTTTGAAGATCCGATTACGTTCGCCGTAAATGCCGCAAAACCGATTATCGACTCTCTGTCAGAAGAGGAACGGAATCAGATTGAAATGGTCATCACCTGTACGGAATCCGGGATTGATTTTGGCAAATCCATCAGTACATACGTCCATGATTATTTGCAGCTGAAGCGGAATTGCCGGTTATTTGAGGTGAAACAGGCTTGCTATTCTTTAACGGCCGGGTTTCAAATGGGCGTGAATTTCATCTTATCGCAAACATCGCCGGGAGCGAAAGCGCTCATCATCGGAACGGATATTTCCCGCTTTTTAGTGGCTGAAGGCGGTGACGCGTTGACGGAGGAATGGTCCTATGCCGAACCGAGTGCGGGGGCGGGAGCTGTGGCGCTTTTAGTCAGCAGCACCCCTCATGTCTTTTTGCTTGATCAAGGCGCAAGCGGGTATTACGGGTATGAAGTCATGGATACCTGCCGCCCGATTCCGGATAGTGAAGCGGGGGATGCTGATCTGTCGCTCATGTCTTATTTGGACTGCTGTGAAAAATCATTTCAGGAATACGGAAAGCGTGTGAGCGGGGCGGATTATAAGAATACATTTCAATACCTTTCTTTTCATACTCCGTTTGGCGGAATGGTAAAAGGAGCGCATCGGACGATGATGAGAAAATTGGAAAAGGCTAAGCCGCAAGACATTGAAGCGGATTTTCAGCAACGCGTGCTGCCTGGGATTCAATACTGCCAGCGCGTCGGCAACATCATGGGGGCCACCGTATTTTTATCTCTTGCCAGCACGATTGATAACGGCTCTTTTGAAACGCCGAAACGCGTCGGCTGTTTTTCATACGGTTCGGGCTGCTGCTCTGAATTTTACAGCGGTGTCGTTATGCCGCAAAGCCGGACGCGGCAGAATCAATTTCAGATCAGCCGGCATTTGGATGAACGCGTCCGTTTATCGATGGCTGATTACGACCGGCTGCTCCAAGACAGCGGCATCGTAAAATTCGGCACAAGAAATGCCGCGCCCGCAGCAGACATCCCGAATGCGCATCAAGGAAAAGCGCGATTGGTGCTGGCTGAAATAAAAGAGTTTCACAGAAAGTATGAATGGACGACCTAGTATCAGAAACACTCAGAGCCGGAAAGGCTTGAGTATTTTTAAAGAAACGGAGAATAAACATGAATCCAATGATTGATGTACAGGAAACAGAACCGGGCATTGTGCAGGTCACAATGCAGGATACGGCCGGGAAAAACGGGCTGTCAGAAGAGTTTGTCAGAGAGCTGCACCGGGTATTCCAAGACATCAATGCCCATCCGTCCTATAAAACCGTCCTTCTGACGGGTTACGGAAATTATTTCTGCACGGGAGGAACGCAGGAGGGGCTTTTGACCATTCAGAGCGGAAAGCTCCAATTTACAGATTTAAAGCTTCACAGTCTTTTATTGGATTGCAGGATTCCCGTGATTTCCGTCATGCAGGGGCATGCGATCGGAGCCGGCTTTACGATCGGTCTGAGCTCGGATTTCGTGATTTTAAGCAGGGAGAGTTTTTATTCTTGTAATTATATGAAGTACGGATTTACACCGGGAATGGGCGCGACGTATATTGTGCCTGAAAAACTGGGAATTGTCCTCGGGGAAGAAATGCTGTTTACGGCCGCGAACTTCAGCGGCGCCGCTCTGGAAAAACGGGGAGTTCCGTTTGAAGTGCTGCCGAAAAAAGACGCCCTTCAAAGAGGCCGCGAATTAGCCCGGCTGCTGGCGGATAAACCGAGAGCCTCACTGGTTGCGCTGAAAACCAATGTGACCGCACGGATCAAAAGAGAGCTGACAAAAGCGGTTGAGGAAGAGGTGAACATGCACGAAGCCACATTCCATCTTCCAGAAGTAAAAGAGAGAATCAGCCGCTTATACGGCAGTTAAACAGAATGAAAAAAGCATGGGAAGCCCCATGCTTTATCACTGATCCGTCTTTTGCAGAACGGAGCCTGCGAATTGTTCTTTAATTTCGGCGCTCCGGGCTGCGGTTTCTGCGATGCAGTGCATGATGGCTTCTTCAAAGCGGCGCTCGTCTAATGCGCGAAGGCCTGCTTCAGTCGTGCCGCCCGGGCTTGTGATTTCCTTGCGCAGGCGTTCAGGCCGTTTGCTGCTTGTTCTGAGCATTTCCGTCGCCCCGGCCATGGTTTGTAAAATCAGCTCTTTTGCCGTTTCTTCCGGCAGGCCGGCTTGAAGGGCGGCCTTTTCCATCGCTTCGACATACCGGTACACATAGGCGGGACCGCTTCCGGCAATGGCTGTGACGGCATCAAGGTGTTTTTCTTCAAAGCGCGTCGCTTCTCCGATTGTTTCCAGAAGCTCTTTTGCCGTCCGGATTTCAGCTTCACTCGCCTCGGAGCTTGCGGAAAAACCGGTCGCCGATTGCTGAATGGCCGCGGATGTATTCGGCATCGCCCGGATGATGGTGAGCTTTCTGCCGAAATATTGCTGAATCGTGTGAATCGTCAGCCCTGCGATGACAGAAATCACAAGCTGATCTTTCACGTATTCGCGAATGTTCTCAATGCTTTCTGCCGCATCTTTCGGTTTAAAGGCGAGAACGATAATGTCGGTATTGCTGAAAAACTCTTCTTTATCCCGGCACGGTTTCACTCCGTACGTTTTTTGGAGCTCTTCAAGCCGGCTGTCATTTGACCGGTTTGTCATATATATATGTCCGGGGGCTGTCATTCCGCTTTGCAGCAGTCCGTTCACCATTGCTTCCGCCATTGATCCGGCCCCGATAAAACCGATTTTCTTCATATAAATCCTCCTTCTTCTCAAAACACAAAAAAACCTTCCCGTCAAAAAGGACGAAAAGGTTTCGCGGTACCACCTTACATTAGCACGAATCAGCCGTGCTCAGCTCAAATCCCGTAACGAGGGGATACGTTTAGGTTTTCCTAACCGCTCTGAGGGCAGGTTCTGTAAACAAGAGGGCCGCAATGTCTTTCAGCCGGGGACATTGCTCTCTGCTGCCGTTGTTTATATACTAGTTCCTCGTCATCGCGTTCCGTGTTTTCTAGTTTGTTGTTCATTATGCTATGCGCAAGAGCGGGATGTCAATCTTTTTTTCCGATATGCGGCAATAATGACACAGTGAAAAGAAAACGCTAAAATATGATTATTCAGGAATGAAAAGAACGAAGGAGCGTAAACATGGCAGCGAGAAAGATCATTCCGATACGTGTGCCGACTCCGTTTGCAGTCGGCGACGTTATCGTTTATTTAATAAAAGATGAAGCCTTAACCCTTATTGATTGCGGCCCGAATACAAAGGAAGCGGCTGAATCGCTCTCATTGCAGCTTAAGGAACACGGGGTTTCTGCGGCGGATATAGAACAGGTGGTGCTCACTCATCATCACGCAGATCATTCAGGTCTGCTGCACCTTTTTTCTGAGGATACGGAAGTAATAGGGCATCCGCTGAATGACAGGTACATTACTCAGGATCAGTCGTATATCGCCCGGCAGGAGGACTTTTTCCTGTCGCTTATGACTGAAATGGACGTTCCCCTGACGCCTGAAGACATACATAAAACAGTTAAGCTGTCATACTTATTTTCTGCAAACCGTCCGTTAACGAAAACAGTGGGAGAAGGCGGAAAAATTGACGGGCTTAACGGCTGGACGGTGCTCGAAATCCCGGGCCATGCCGCTTCTCACATTGCGCTCTACCATGAAAAAAGCGGTGAAATGTTCAGCGGCGATCTGCTTTTGTCCAACAGCTCCACCAATCCGATTCTGGAAGCTCCGGAAAAGGGGGGCGTGCGCGCGGCCCCGATGCTCGACTACTTGAACTCAATGAAGCGGCTGTATGACTTAAACCCGTCCTTATTATATCCGGGACACGGCGATCTGTTGACAGACGTAAAGCCTGCTTTTGACAGGCGGCTTGAAAAACAGAGAAACCGGTCGGAATATGTGCTGCGCCTGTTGTCAGAGGATACGCTGACGGCTTTCCAGGTATGCCGGCGGCTGTTTCCGGCTGTTTATGAAAATGAAATGTTTTTAACGATGTCAGAAACGATCGGCCATCTTGACGTGCTGGCCGCCGAAGGGAAGGCTGTATCCTTTCAGTCGGGGAACACTCTGATGTTTAAAGCTGTGAAGGGGTGAAGGAAATGGGCAGATTAACGGATAAGCGGATTTGGATCACCGGAGCATCCGGCGGACTCGGAGAACGGCTTGCATATTCCTGCGCGGCAGAAGGAGCTCATGTTTTTTTATCCGCGAGGCGGGAGGACCGCTTGCAGGAAGTGAAAAAGACGATTACCGCGCGCGGCGGGCAGTGTGATGTCATTCCGTTTGACGTCCGGCATGCAGAAGAGGCTGAAAACGTAAGGCGTTTGATCGGTCATGTTGACGTATTAATCAACAACGCCGGCTTCGGCATTTTTGAAACGGCCGCTGATTCATCTTTGGATGATATGAAGGCAATGTTTGAAGTCAACGTCTTCGGATTAATCGCCTGTACGAAGGCCTGTCTTCCTGTGATGCTTCATGCGAAAAGCGGCCATATTATCAATATCGCCTCACAGGCCGGCAAATTGGCGACGCCGAAATCAAGCCTTTATTCTGCAACGAAGCACGCCGTGTTAGGGTATTCCAATGCGCTGCGGCTTGAGCTGGCCGGTACGGGTGTAGCTGTGACAACGGTTAATCCCGGTCCGATCAAAACAGACTTCTTTACAATTGCAGATAAAGAGGGCGGTTATGTGAAAAGCGTCGGCAGATGGATGCTTGATGCCGACCATGTGGCAGAGCGCATTACATCCATGATTCTGACGGATAAACGGGAAATGAATCTTCCGCGATGGATGAGCCTCGGGACGAAGCTGTATCAGCTTTTTCCATCGTTTACAGAAAAACTGGCCGGCCGCGCATTAAAGAAAAAGTAACAAGGGGGAAAAAGGAATGTCCGACCGGGATATACACAAGACATTGATGGCAGAGCCTTTCGTCAGGCAAATGGCGGAGGCGCGTGAAGTATTTTGGATCAACCCGCATAAAACCGATGATCCAGTAAAGCATGGTGCTGAATGGAAACAGGAGATTGCCGAAGCGGAAGAAAGGCTGCGCCGGTTTGCGCCTTATATCGCATCGGCTTTTCCGGAGACGGAAGCGGAGGGAGGCCTCATTGAGTCTCCGCTTGTCTTAATCAATGAAATGAAAAAGCGTCTGGAACACAGCGCCGCTCAGGCTTTCCCCGGGCGTCTGCTTTTGAAATGCGACGACGAACTTCCGATTTCCGGTTCCATTAAAGCGCGCGGCGGGATTTACGAAGTGCTGAAGCATGCCGAAGATCTCGCGGTAAAAGCGGGAATGCTCTCAGCAGACGACGATTACAGCATATTGACTGAAGAACGGTTTACCGCTTTTTTCTCAAAATACTCTATAGCCGTCGGCTCTACGGGCAATTTAGGTCTGAGTATCGGCATAATCGGCGCGAAGCTCGGCTTTTGTGTGACCGTTCATATGTCCAGTGACGCAAAGCAGTGGAAAAAGGAGCTGCTCCGGGAAAAGGGGGTTCGCGTCATCGAATATGAAGCAGACTACAGTCTGGCTGTCAAAGAGGGGCGCATGCAGGCGAAGCAGGACTCTTATTGTTATTTTATTGATGATGAGCATTCCCGGGATCTGTTTTTGGGGTATGCCGTTGCGGGAAGCCGTGTGAAAAAGCAGCTCGATCAAATGAACATAAAGCCTGATGCAGATGAACCGCTTTTCGTTTATTTGCCGTGCGGGGTCGGAGGAGGCCCGGGCGGCGTCGCGCTTGCGCTAAAGCTGATCTATGGCGAGCATGTCCATATTTTTTTCGGTGAGCCGACGCATTCACCGTGTATGCTGTTAGGACTGTTTTCCGGCTTGCATGACGGAATCAGCGTGCAGGATATCGGTCTTGATAATCAAACGGCCGCCGACGGACTCGCGGTGGGAAGGCCGTCCGGACTGGCCGGCCCTCTGATGGAGCCTATACTAAGCGGCTGTTATACCGCCGATGACGGCACGCTTTTTTCGCTGCTTTTTCAATTAAGGGCGGCCGAGAATAAGAGCCTTGAACCCTCTGCACTCGCCGGACTGGCCGGAGCCGTCAAGGTCGTTCAGACCGAAGCCGGAAACCGTTATATAAAAGAACGGGGGCTTGAGATGGAAAATGCCGTGCACCTTGTGTGGAGCACCGGCGGAAGCATGGTTCCGGAGGAGGAAATGGAAGAGTACAGCCGGATCGGTTCCTCATTTGTGAAAAAAATGGGCAGACAGTGAAGCGGTTTTCCGTTACAATCTTTGTAAGCGTTTGTTTTTTATCGGAAAGCCATACAGAGAGATTGGTGTGAATTGTGAAAAGTAAAGAATTGAACTTACATACATTGTATACGCAGCACAGCCGCGAGTCGTGGGCCGGATTCGGCGGCCACCTTTCCATTGCCGTTTCAGAGGAAGAAGCCAAGGCCGTAGAGGGGCTGAATGACTACCTGTCGGTGGAAGAAGTAGAAACGATTTACATTCCGCTTGTGCGCCTGCTCCATCTTCATGTCACGTCTGCCGCAAGACGGAATCAGCATGTCAACGTGTTTCTGAAGCATCCGCATTCAGCCAAAATCCCGTTTATCATCGGAATCGCGGGCAGCGTCGCCGTCGGCAAAAGCACGACGGCGAGAATTTTGCAAAAGCTTCTTTCCCGTCTGCCGGACAGGCCGAAGGTGAGCCTGGTGACAACCGACGGTTTTTTGTATCCGACAGCGGAATTAAAAAGGAAAAACCTCCTGTCCAGAAAGGGATTCCCGGAAAGCTACGACGTGAAAGCGCTGCTTGAATTTCTGAACGATATAAAGTCAGGGAAAGAGAGAGTGGAGGCGCCCGTATACTCCCATCTTACGTATGACAGGGAAGAGGGCGCCGTCGAGGTTGTCGAAGGTGCGGATATCGTTATTATCGAAGGAATCAATGTCCTGCAGTCGCCGACATTAGAGGACGACAGGGAAGATCCGCGGATTTTTGTATCGGATTTCTTTGATTTTTCGATCTATGTGGATGCCGAAGAAAGCCGGATTTTCACGTGGTATTTGGAGCGTTTCCGCCTCTTAAGAGAAACCGCTTTTCAGGATCCGGCTTCTTATTTTCATAAATTTAAGGATTTGTCTGATGCAGAAGCGGATACCATGGCCGCCTCCATTTGGGAGAGCGTCAACCGTCCGAATCTGTATGAAAATATCCTGCCGACAAAATTCAGATCGGATTTGATTTTGAGAAAAGGTGACGGCCATAAAGTTGAAGAGGTGCTGGTAAGGCGGGTGTGATGTGAGGAGGAAGCGAATATTATGATGCATCATATTGAATTGTATGTATCTGACTTGAAAGCCTCCGCCCGGTTTTGGGGATGGTTTTTAGGTGAGCTCGGTTATAGGGAATTTCAAAATTGGGACTCCGGCATCAGCTGGAAAAACGCAGGATTTTATGTTGTGCTTGTACAGACAGAGGAGCGTTTTTTAACACCGGAGTACCACAGATGCCGGGTCGGGCTGAACCATCTGGCTTTTCATGCTGCATCAAGAGAGCAGGTTGACGAGATGACAGAAAAGCTGCTTGCCAGAGGATGCCCCGTGCTTTACAGGGACCGCCATCCATATGCAGGCGGAAGCACGCATTACGCCGTATACACGGAGGACCCGGATCGGATAAAAGTGGAGCTCGTTGCTCCTGCTTCTGAATGAACTATAACTTTTCGTTTTTTTCTTCGCGCAGCGCGTCGAGTTTCTTTTCGATTCTGTCCAATTGTATGCGGCGCTTGTTCAAGCTTCTGAATACGTATATCACGGCAAACAGGAAAAACGCGGCTGCAATAAATGAAATCAATTGAAAAATGACATCACCGATGTTCATCTTTTTTACCTCCGTGTGCGGCGGGCTGAAGAAGCCCGCCGTTTTTTCATTTTGACCGATGTGAAGACATGGGGGATGAATCAGTCCTAGCTTTGTGTTTTTCTGAGAATGAATAGTTTCTGCATGTGGCTTATGACCACTTTTGCGGCCGCATATCCCGGAATGGCCAGCAGCATCCCGGCAATTCCTGAGAATTTGCCGGCGGCAAGCAGAAGAAAAATAATGGTCAGCGGGTGAATGTCCAGCTTCCGTCCCATAATTTGCGGGGAAATCAGCTGGCTTTCAAGCTGCTGGACAATGACGACGACCGTAATCACCAGCACCGCCTCGGTCGGTGAATCGAACAATCCGACAATGACTCCGGGAAATGTGCCGATCCAAGGCCCGATAAACGGAATCAGGTTTGTCACCATGGCGAACGCGCCCAGAACGAGCGGATAATCGAGCCCGATTATAAAATAGCCGATTGTGACGAGAACGCCGACACAAAAACTGACGAGCAGCTGTCCTTGTATGTATGAACTGAGAGCTTCATCCATGTCCCGAAGGATTTGTTTTCCTTCTTTTTGATGTTTTTCCGGAAGAAGCCGCAGCAGTCGCCGGGGGGCTTTGTGTCCTTCTTTTAACATGTAATACAGCGCAAACGGAATAATGGCGGCGGTGATGGCGGCATTGGCAGCCGTACCGGCCAGGCTGCTGAGAGAATCAGCGATTGAACCGGAATAATTTGCGGCTTTGTCTGCTAATTTTTTAAAGGAATCCCCATGCTGAAGCCGGGAAAACCATTTGCTGTCCTGAAGATGCCCGATCCAATTTTCAGCTTTTGCGGAAAGCTCCGGAATATGATCTGTGAAGGCTGTAAACTGTTTTTGAACGGCAGGGCCCGCCGTATAAAGGAAGAGGACAAAAAGGCCGGCTGTTCCCGCATAAATCGCTAAAATCGCGATTCCTTCGGGCAGCTTTAATTTCGCATGCAGCACTCTGACGAGCGGGCGGCACAAATAGTAAAGGACGCCCGATAATACAATAGGCGGAAACAAGGTTTTAACCGTAATCACAACAGGCTGGAACAAAAAGTCTATTAATGTTCCGAGATAAATGATGAGAAATAACAGAAGAACGGCATAGCCGATCCTGAAATAAGGCCCGACAGGCATATCCTGCACCACGCAATCTTTAAGGGTTTACTCTCGGACGTTTCCCTTATCGCCCGGTGCATAAACGTCCGTGTCAGGAAAACTGCCCCTGATTGGTGACGTAATCGTAGATAATATCTTCTACATGGGCATGGAGATCCTCATCGGGTTCTTCATTCCTTCTTTCTTCTAAAGCTTTTTTTAAACTCTGTTTTTCATAGGGGCTCAGCGGATCTGTCGACACATTCCGTCCATACTGGCGGAGGGCTTGTCCCAGCATTTTTTCTATAAATTGATCCATCATATATTCTCCTATTCTTGTCATTCATCTTTATTCTACTAAATATCATGTGATCCTCCCACTCTTCTATCATATTTTCTGTCAGGCCGGGGTAGGATTTTTATTCCAATTCAGCTGAGAGAATACGATGAAACGGCAGCGTTAACGCATCTTCATCGTTTATGATTTTTAAACGTTTTTCGTCATGCATCACTTGTTTTACCCAGCCCCAAAAGCGGCGGGGGCCGTGTGCGGAAGCGTAGGTGACCGAAATGGCCCTGTCTTCTTTAATTGACGCCGCAATGATGCGGTTCATGTCGTTCAGTTGCTCTTCGCTCAGTTCCGGAGGCCGGAATTCCCGTTCTTTTCGTTTTTTCGCAAGCAGCTGCTCCCGATGTTCGGGCAGCATCATCCGGCTTGATTCCCACATGACATTATACCCGGGTGTTAATTTGTTCGGATTCATGTATATCACCTCAAATTATTTGTAATGCCCGCCGATTTTTTCAGCCCGGTGAAAGGCTTGGCCGGCCTCTGTCAGTGAAGCGGCATGGAGGAGCGACGCAGGGCCGTACCGCTCATGAATATCATCCAATACTTTGCCGAGACTGATCTTTTTTTCCTGGGCATCGAACAGGCTCAGCTGAACATAATCACAAGGCTCCAGCTGGGAAAGGGAGACGCCGGCGCTGCGGACGGGCTCACCGTTCCAATGCTCTTTGAAGAGCTTGACCGCCGATTTGAAAATATCCATTCCGAAATTAGTCGGAGACACCAGCTTTCTCTGTCTGTGAAAACCTGAAGGAAATTCAAAATCAGCGCCTCTGATGCTGACCGAAACCGTATGGCCGATGTATTGTTTGAAACGGGCGCGGCGGGCCACTTCTTCGCTTAACTCCAGCAGCACGACTTTGATATCCTCAAAGCGGCTGTAGTCTCTCGGGAGGGTCATGTTATGGCCGATCGCTTTTTGCCGGCTGTGCGTGTTGACGGTGACCGGAGAGGGATCGATGCCGCGGGCTGTCCGCTGAAGCAATTCGCCGTTAATGCCCCAGCGTTTTTTCAGCAGTTCGGCTGGGTGCCCGGCAAGCCCGCCGATTGTGCTGATGCCCATCCGTCTTAAATGATGCTCCATCCGTTTTCCGATGCCGAATAATTTTCCGACCGGCAGCGGCCACAGATCCTGCCTGATATTTGACATATCCAATCTGTGGATGCCGGATGCGTTTTTTTTGGCAAAATGGTCGCAAGCCATTTTCGCGAGCGCCTTATTCGGCCCGATGCCGACACGGGCATAAATTCCGAATTCACGCATAATCGCTTGCTGAATGCTTTTGGCAATTGTAAAAGGATCACCGAACAGCCGCCTGCTTCCGGTCACGTCGAGAAACTGCTCATCGATGGAGTAGGGTTCTACAAGATCGGTATACCGTTCAAACAGTTCGGTAATCATGACGGATACATCAATATACCGCTGCATCCGCGGACGGACAATAACGGCGTCGGGACATTTGGCCTGCGCTTCCCACAGCCGTTCGGCATTTTTTACGCCGTATCGTTTGGCGAGCGGACAAGCCGCAAGCACGACGCCGCTGCGTCTTTCGGGATCTCCCGAGACAATCACGGGCCGGTTTTTGAGATGAGGCGCTTCCGCTTTTTCCACAGACGCATAAAACGATTGCATATCTACAAGAAGAATATCAGCCATAAAAAAACCTCCGGGAACATTTGTTCTGTTTTTCATTGTACCCGAACAATGATCACGTTTATACTGGTAAATCATTCCCCGGCTGGAAGGCATGCTGATTCGTTTGCTTGAAAAGAAATCATTTACAATTGCAAACAACCCACATATAATTTTTTATATTCCAATGAGAAGAGCTGACATTCATTTTGCCGGACGAAAAGGAGAGTCAATCGATAATGGATATTCGAACAATTACCTCTGAAGACTATGAAATGGTTACGTCTGTTTTGAATGAATGGTGGGGCGGCAGGCAGATGAAAGACAAACTGCCGCGCTTGTTTTTTGAACATTTTCAGGACACAAGCTTTATCACGTACGGGCCGGAGGGAATGACCGGTTTTTTAATCGGTTTTCAGTCACAAACAGACCCTGAGACAGCCTACATTCATTTTTCCGGTGTGCATCCGGATTTCAGAAAAATGCAAATTGGAAAACAGCTCTACGACCGATTTATGGAGACGGTGAAGAAAAGGGGCTGCACAAAAGTCAATTGCGTGACGGCGCCTGTCAATAAAGTATCAATCGCTTATCATACAAAATTAGGCTTTGAAGTTGAAAAAGGAACCAAAACCGTAAACGGAATCCCTGTTTTTGCGAATTATGACGGTCCGGGAGAAGACCGGATTCTGTTTGTGAAATATATGTAGAGGGGGATGAATATGGGTTTTTTAGCTAACACGCCCAAACCGCCCTATTATGCGGTCATTTTTTCATCAATAAAGGGAAAATATGATAAGGAATATGAACATACGGCAGAGCGCATGATGAATTTGGCAGGCGGACAGCCGGGATTTTTAGGCGCGGAAAGCGTTCGGGAGGAAAACGGCTGCGGCATCACGGTTTCCTACTGGGACAGCCTGGAGGCGATTAAAAGGTGGAAAGATCATACGGACCACCAGGCGGCAAAACAAAAAGGAAAAAGCGCCTGGTATGAAGCGTACGCGGTCCGCATTACGAAGACGGAGTCACAGCGGATGTTTGCGTCAAAAGGGGCGGAAGATTGATTACATTTTTACAGCATACACAAGAACAGACCGCGCGGGAAATTGCGGCGGTTCAGCGCTGCTCTTATCAAAAAGAAGCCGAGCTGATCGGTTTTTTCGGCATTCCCGCCCTGCATGAAACACCCGATGATATACAGCGGTCACGGGAGACGTTTGCCGGTTTCAAGGAAAAAGATCAGCTTGCAGGCGTCATTTCGTATGAAAAAAGGGGATATGACCTTGTCATATGCAGGCTGACGGTGCATCCGTCCGGCTTTCGGAAAGGGATCGGACGGGCGCTTCTTCAATTTGTGATAGACGAGAACCGGGACGCCCAAAAAATAGAGGCGGCTACCGCCAGCCAAAACGTTCCGGCAGTCTCTCTCTATTTAAAAACCGGGTTCACGGAAGCCGGACAGATTGAGACGCCGGAAGGGCTGACCCTCTCGTTTTTTCATCTTTATCCGAAGAGGAAAGCGGAAGTTGTTCCGTACAAGCCGGAATGGAAAGAAATGTTTGAAAGAGAGAAGGCGGACTTGATCCGAATCTTCGGTCCAGCACTTCATTCTGTCAGCCACATCGGCAGCACCTCCATCCCGCAGATGGCCGCCAAACCCGTCATCGATATACTGGCGGAGGTCAAAGATATTTTGGATGCCGACCGATTCAGTCCGCAGCTGGAAGCGCTCGGCTATGAGGCGAAAGGGGAAAACGGGATAGAGGGCCGGCGTTTCTTTCAAAAAGGCGGCAACAAGCGCACACACCACGTTCACATATACGAAACAGGCCATCCGGACGTGAAGCGTCATCTGCTGTTCCGGGATTACCTCACTGCAAAGCCTGAAAAAGCGGCTCAATACATGGAACTGAAACGGCACCTCGCTGAGACACACCCATACGATATGGCAAAGTATAGTGAAGGGAAAAATGACTGGATCAAGGCGGCTGAACAAGAGGCAAAGGTCTGGGAGAGCGGGCTGCTGTAAAGAAAGCAGAAACAATGCATACAGCGGCTCGGTATGCTACAATGGCGAAAATGAAAAACGGAGGATCATCTATGCAAATACATGTGACGGATGCGGCGAAACACACACTTCAGCAGGCGATGGACGCCAACCCGGGGAAAAAAGCGCAGCTCCGCTATGACGCAGAAGGCTGCGGGTGCGCGGTGAGCGGCGTGCCGACCATCTGGCTGGCGGACGAATTAACGGGACAATGCGAAGCTATTGAAACCAACGGACTTCCGCTTTACATCCAGACCTCACAAAAAGTGTTTTTTGACGAGGAAATGACAATCGATTACAATGAAAAGGCAAAAACGCTCGTCTTAAAAAGCCCGGCAGAGATGCTGAGCCCGAGAATGAGCATATTAGTAAAGCAGGGAGAAACGGAAAGTGAATCAAAAGCTGAAAGCCATTAAACAGACGGCACAGCATAAAACGTGGGTATCCTTTTTGAACAACAACCATCCGTACAGTCTGCTGCACTGGTCCATCGGAGGCGCTGAATCCGTTCAGAAGGATGTCTGGCTGCTTCAGGATGAGATGACCTTCAAAGCGCAGGAGTTTACGACAATCGACCTCGCCATTGACTGGATCGGAGAAAATATGGACGGGATTACCGACGTTTTATGACGGGAAAGCGAAAGAACCAGCATACGTTCTTTCGCTTTTTTACGTTTGCGTCATGGTATCTAAAAAGGTTTGAACGGCTTTGCGGTAGCTCTCCGGATTTTTGGTGTACGACATGGCATGCCCGCCCGATTCGGCCAGATAGAGCATCTTAGGGCCGCGTTTTCTGCGGTGCAGCAATTCGGAAGAAGCGGGAGGTATATAATCATCTTCCTTACTGTGAATAAACAGCACGGGCTGCCGGATGCGGCTGATAACCGATAGAGGAGATACATCACGGATACGGTATCCTTCTCTCATCCGCAAAAAGAAATCAGCCAAAGGCAGAAGCGGCCACGGAGGCAGCCGGAACTCCCGCTTCAGCCTGTAGGCGAGCTGATCGCGAAAGCTTGCGAACGGACAGTCCGCAATATAAAAATCAGCGCCGTTTTCATCCTGATGCCCGCCCGCGTATAATAAGGCCGTCACCGCTCCCATCGATTCCCCGTGGATGCCGATTTGACCGCCGTCTCCGGTTTTGTGTCTCACCCAATTCACGGCTTCTTCCAAATCATCTTTTTCAAAATAGCCGTAGCTCGTCGTTCTGCCGCCGCTTTTTCCGTGCCCGCGGTGGTCATATACGAGCACATTCCAGCCTAAATCTAAAAATAAATCCATGTATTTCAATGAATTGAACGAATTTACGGTAACGCCGTGACAAATAATCATGGTGTTTGCCGTATGATGCGGGGCGACGTAAAAGCCTTTGATCTCATACCCGTGGCGTGACAGGATGACGGCCTCTTCTTTTTCCATGGCCTGAAAGGAATCAAATCTATCATGCCCGTCCGCCGTTTCTTTTTTCATGATATCTTCATCCGTCTTTTTCTTCATAAACATAATCAGATTCGTAAAAGCGAATCCGGCAGCCAAAAAGACTGCGCAAGCCGAACCGAACACCGCCAGCCATTTTTTCACACAGGCACCCTCCTTTAATATAAAAAATCCTTCCTCCGGCTTTTTGGGACCGTGAACGTTGCCGGCCTCCGGCGCTCCGTGGTACACTTGCTTCACCATATTCAGATACGGGGGGCGTAATGATGAAAAAGCAGCTGCCTAAAGAAAAACACAGCTTAAAAGACGATCTGGAGGAAGATCTGAAGGCCAGGCTTTTGCAAATGAAAAGTGAGCTGAAGGAAGAAGACGAGAAAAAGCAGGCGCAGCAAAAGGCGGAACAAATCAGAAAACGAAAAGAAAAAGAAAAACATAAAAGCTTTGAAGAGCTGCTGAATGAAAGCAGTCTCGATTGGCACAAATATAAATAAACCGGCATCTGAAAAGGTGCCGGTTTTATTGTTTAAGAACGATGGGCTTCGTATACGTCCCGTTTTGTATGATATTGCAGGGCTTTGATTTCATGGCTGCTTAAACGCCGGGCCTCTGCAGCCGAACAGTTTTCTCTCAGCTGCTCAAGTGAGCTGGCTCCGGTGATGACAGAAGCGACGGCCGGCTGTGACAGCAAGTATTGAAGAGAAAGCTCCGTCATGCTCAAGTCAGGTGCGGCAGCGCTGATCGCTTTTTTGGTTTCTGCCAGTTCTGCAAAAGAATATGTTAAATAGCCGTTCTCTTTTACGCTTGCGGCCGCTTGATCAAGCGGTTTTTCCGTAAGAAGCCCTTTAGCGACAGGCCCTCTTGCGACTACGCTGATTCCGTTCTCCTCTAAAAGGGGAAGCCACTCCTCGGGACGCCGGTCCAGCAGGCTGTATTGCATCATAATGCTGGTGATATTTGATTTTTTCACATATTCTTTAATAACATTCGGACGAATCGAGGAAATGCCGTAATACCGGATGACACCTTCCTGTTTTAAGTCCTCAAAAGCTTCGATCGTTTCGTCAATATGGTCTTCCATCGTGCCGCCATGCAGCTGATAAAGGTCGATATAGTCCGTTTTCAGCCGGCGCAGGCTGTTTTTGACCGCTTCTTTTATGTATCCTTTGGAAGCGTCCCAATGCCAGCCGTCTTTATCATCATTCCAGCGGTTTCCGGCTTTCGTGGCTAAAATGATGTCGTGCCTGCGGTTTTTGACGGCCTCCCCGACAATTTCCTCATTTCTGCCGAAATCATAAAGATCAGCGGTATCTAAATAATTGATTCCAAGCTCGATCGCTTCATCCAAAATAGACAGCGCTTTAGCTTTATCCGTACCCAGCGACATACAGCCGAGCCCGATTTCGCTTATTTCTAAATCAGAATGTCCCAGTGTGCGTTTTCTCATCGTTTCGCTCCTTTTTATAGTCTTTTATTGACCGTAATATAAAGGCGCGAAGTTTTCAACTGTTAAGGCCCGGTGATCCAATCTCCGACATAGCGGAATGTCCGTCCGTATTCTTTCAGTTTAGCCCGCACTTCCCACGCCTTTCCGACCAATACGATACTCTTATCCTTCCGGTACACCTTCAATCGAAAAGCACCTCCCTCTCATGCATGTATGATAAAATATATGAGGCATAATAGAGAGACAGAACGGGAGATGACATGATGAAACATTTAGAAGAAAAAACACTTGCGAAAAAAAAGCTGTATGACGGGAAAGTCATAGATCTTTACTTAGAGGATGTAGAGCTCCCGAACGGAAAAACAAGCAAGCGGGAAATCGTCAAACATCCGGGAGCGGTGGCCGTACTTGCGGTGACCGAGGAAGGAAAAATCATTTTGGTGAACCAGTTCAGGAAGCCGCTGGAACGGACAATCGTTGAAATTCCGGCCGGGAAGCTTGAAAAGGGAGAAGAGCCGGAACATACGGCGTTAAGAGAGCTCGAGGAAGAAACGGGATATACGGCGGAAACCTTGACGAAAATCACCGCTTTTTATACATCACCCGGGTTTGCTGATGAAATCGTGCATCTCTTTCTTGCGGAAGGGCTTTCGCCGCTGGAAGAAAAACGAGAGCTGGATGAGGATGAATTTGTCGAAGTCATGCAGGTCACGCTTGAAGAGGCCGTGAAGCTGATTGAATCCCGCAGGGTGTATGACGCAAAAACGGCGTACGCGATTCAGTATCTCCAGCTGAAAGAAGCGCTGAAGGAAAAATGATGAAAACCATCTATGCGGATCTGCATATTCATATCGGCCGCACCCATACGGGAAAACCGGTCAAAATCACCGGGGCCAAAACGTTGACGCTGCACCGGATTTTAGAAGAAGCCAGTGAGGGGAAGGGAATTGAACTATTGGGCATCATCGACTGCCATTCCCCGGAAGTCATAGAAGAAATCGAGCGCGGAATTGATGAAGGCAGATACCGTGAGCTGAAAGAAGGCGGCATCCGGTATCGGAATACGACGCTTCTATTGGGCAGTGAGCTTGAAATCTATGATCACACATGCCGCGGGCCGATTCACGTTCTCGTCTTTATGCCGTCTCTTGCCGAAATGAAGATGTTTTCTGAGTGGCTCGCAAAAAGGCTTAAAAATATCCATCTCAGTTCCCAGCGCATTTATGAAACCGGTTTGAATCTTCAGAGGAAAACAAAGGAATTGGGCGGGCTGTTTATTCCCGCCCATATGTTCACCCCGCATAAAAGCCTGTACGGAAAAGGGGTCAGATCTTCTTTGACAGAAGTTTTTGATGCGGCGGAACTCGGGTTAAGCTGCGACACCGACATGGCTTCGCGGGTAACGGAACTTGATCCGTATACATTTTTAACAAATTCTGATGCGCATTCCTTAGGGAAAATCGGCAGAGAATATAATGAAATGCTTCTTAAAGAGGCGAATTTCACGGAATTTTCGCTGGCTTTAAAAGGGAAGGACGGAAGAAAAATCACGGCGAATTACGGGCTGAACCCGAAGCTCGGGAAGTATTACCGGACGGCTTGCGACCGCTGCGGCAGCCCGGTTGAAAAAGGAGCTTCCGCATGTCCGGAGTGCGGGGGGAAAACAATGACAAAAGGGGTCAGTGAACGGCTGGAGGAACTGAGCGGCCCGAAAAAAAGCCGCGTGCCGCGGCCGCCGTATATTCATCAAACCCCGCTGCAGTTCATTCCCGGGGTCGGGCCGAAAACGTTAGAAAAACTGAAACGGGCCTTCGGGACGGAGATGGCGATTCTTCATCAGGCGCAAGAAGAGGAATTGGCGCGTGTCGTCCAGCCTAAAATAGCGGCTGTCATTCATAAAGCGCGCACCGGGCAACTTGTCCTTGAGGCCGGGGGCGGAGGGACGTACGGCCGAATCAAGCCGTAAAAAAGCCGGTTTTTAGCGGAGCTCCTCCTGCACCTTCTTTTTCGTGCGGACAAACGCAATCAATTCGATGATTTCATCCTGATTCAGCGGCTGTCCGTCAACGGTCAGTGTGCCGCGGCCTTGTGCGGCGTTTGTTAATTCGATGGTCTGGGTAAACGGCTCCGCTTTTTTTTCAGTGCGCCCCAGTAAATCGTCGCACGTCGTGTCAAACAGATCGGCAAGCGTGCCCAGCGCCTCGAATGACGGACGCCGGTATCCTGATTCATACCCGGCGTACGTGCTTTTGGCGATGCCGAGACGGTCAGCCGTATATTGAAGAGACCAATTTTTCTTTTTTCTCAGTTCAGTTAAACGATCTAAATTCATATTCAAAACCGCTCCTTTTCACTTGAGCAAATTATATCATATCGATATGTAAAAGTGTACGCGAACTGAATAATAATCACTTGATTAATTTCATTCGTCTGTCTATAATTTGATTAAAAGTATGCGAAAAGCGAATGCTTAACACATCTTGAGAAATGGATGAAGAGGTGCAGGGTATGAAAAAATTATTGCTGTTAACAACCGGAGGAACAATCGCCTCAGTCGAAGGAGAAAACGGGCTTGCACCCGGGGTGAAAGCAGACGAATTGTTAACCTACGTATCAAAACTTGATAACGATTACACGATGGAAACCCATTCGTTAATGAACATCGACAGCACAAATATGCAGCCTGAATACTGGGCCGAAATCGCAAATGCTGTCAAAGAAAAATATGACGCATATGACGGGTTCGTCATTACGCACGGGACAGACACAATGGCTTATACATCAGCGGCACTGTCTTATATGCTTCAGCATGCTGATAAACCGATCGTCATTACGGGTTCGCAAATCCCGATTACATTTCAAAAAACCGATGCCAAAAAAAATATCACGGACGCGATCCGCTTCGCATGTGAAGGGGTGGGCGGCGTATACGTCGTATTTGACGGCAGAGTCATTCAAGGCACACGCGCCATTAAATTAAGAACGAAAAGCTATGATGCATTTGAGAGCATTAACTATCCGTATATCGCGTTTATTACCGAAAACGGAATTGAATATAACAAACAAGTGCACATGCCAAAAGACGATGCTTTTACGGTCAATACTTCACTTTGCACGGACGTGTGCCTGCTCAAGCTCCACCCGGGGCTGAAACCGGAAATGTTTGACGCATTAAAGGGCATGTACAAAGGAATCGTCATTGAAAGCTACGGCAGCGGCGGCGTGCCGTTTGAAGGAAGAGACATTCTCGCCAAAGTCAATGAAATGATTGAAAGCGGCATTGTCGTCGTCATTACGACACAATGTCTTGAAGAAGGAGAGGACATGAGCGTCTATGAAGTCGGCCGAAGAGTCAATCAAGATCTCATTATCCGCTCCAGAAATATGAACACGGAAGCCATCGTGCCGAAATTAATGTGGGCGCTCGGCCAGTCTCACAACTTGGCTGAAGTCAAAAACATTATGGAGACACCGATCGCAGACGACGTTGTACTGTAAAAACATGACTACCACAAAGAGAAAGTAGGGTTTTAGCATGACAAACGCGCAAAAAGAATATCGTCAGGAAAAAGATTTCCTCGGAGAAAAACAAATTGAAGCTGATGTGTATTACGGAATACAAACGCTGCGCGCGAAAGAAAACTTTCCGATTACCGGATACCGCATCCACGAAGAAATGATTAATGCGCTCGCCATCGTCAAAAAAGCGGCGGCGCTTGCCAACATGGATGTAAAACGGCTGTATGAAGGAATCGGGAATGCGATTGTACAGGCCGCAGATGAAATTCTTGAGGGAAAATGGCATGACCAATTTATCGTCGATCCGATCCAAGGGGGAGCCGGAACGTCCATGAACATGAATGCCAACGAAGTAATCGGCAACAGGGCTCTTGAAATCATGGGGCATAAAAAAGGTGAATACATTCACCTCAGCCCGAACACACACGTCAACATGTCACAATCGACGAACGACGTGTTCCCGACGGCAATCCATATTTCAACCTTGAAACTTTTGGATAAGCTCCTTGATACGATGGCGCATATGCTCAGTGTCTTTAAAGATAAAGCGAAACAATTTGATTCTGTCATTAAAATGGGGCGCACACACCTTCAGGACGCTGTGCCGATCCGTCTCGGACAGGAATTTGAAGCATACAGCCGCGTGCTTGAGCGTGACATAAAGCGAATTAAACAATCCCGCCAGCATCTGTATGAAGTAAACATGGGGGCAACGGCCGTAGGTACGGGACTTAACGCCGATCCGCGCTACATAGAACAGGTTGTGAAGCACCTGGCTGACATCAGCGGACTGCCGCTTGTCGGCGCCGGCCATTTGGTTGACGCCACACAAAACACTGATGCGTATACGGAAGTTTCAGCCGCGTTGAAAGTATGCATGATGAACATGTCTAAAATCGCCAACGATCTGCGCTTAATGGCTTCAGGTCCGCGCGCGGGACTTGCGGAAATTTCACTGCCCGCCCGTCAGCCGGGATCATCCATTATGCCTGGGAAAGTCAACCCTGTAATGGCAGAGCTGATCAACCAAATCGCCTTCCAGGTCATCGGGAATGACAATACGATCTGCCTCGCTTCAGAAGCGGGCCAGCTGGAGCTTAACGTAATGGAGCCGGTGCTCGTATTTAACCTGCTTCAATCCATCAGCATCATGAATAACGGGTTCCGTTCATTTACCGATCATTGTCTGGCGGGAATTGAAGCCAACGAAAAACGTCTGAAGCAATACGTGGAAAAAAGCGTCGGCGTCATTACAGCGGTCAATCCGCACCTCGGGTATGAAGCGGCTGCGCGAATTGCCCGTGAAGCAATCATGACGGGGCAATCTGTAAGAGATCTTTGCCTTCAAAATGATGTACTGACAGAAGAAGAATTGGATATCATTTTGAATCCGTATGAAATGACAAAACCGGGAATTGCCGGAAAAGATCTATTAGAAAAATAAATTTTAAAGCAACAACAGCCGCCTTTTCACGTTTTTTAGTGAATAGGCGGTTGCCATACAAAGGGATGAGGCAGTATAGTATAATTTGTTATATCATTTGATGAAAGCGTTTTAGCTTTTTTCTTCTAGGGGGATTTTCTTGTGAAAGAGGTCAGATTGCCAAATTTATTGGAAATAATTATCTTATTATTCGGGTTTTTAGCACTTGTCTTATCGTTCACAGTGTTTTTAGACCTGCCGATCCAGCTAGCTCTATTAATATCCTGGTTTTTCGCTATTATTCTCGGAGTCAGGCTGGGATATTCATATAAAGACTTGCAGGATTCGATTGTCACCGGGATATCAAACGGTCTTGAAGCGGTGTTGATTCTTGTTTCGGTCGGTGCGCTCATCGGGACATGGATTGCCGGCGGCGTTGTGCCGACGTTAATTTATTATGGTTTAGAGTTTATTAATCCTCATGTTTTCCTGCTTGCTACACTGGTTATTTGTTCCGTTATGTCCGTTGCGACCGGAACGTCGTGGGGAACCGTGGGTACAGCGGGGATCGCCATGATTGCCATCGGAGAGGGAATGGGTATACCGCTTCCGATCGTAGCGGGAGCCGTTTTGTCCGGCGCTTACTTCGGAGACAAGCTTTCACCGCTGTCTGACAGTACGGTGCTTGCCTCCACGCTTTCTAAGGTGGATGTGCTGTCACACGTCAGAGCGATGATGTATCTGTCAATTCCGTCCTATATTATTACGGCCATTCTGTTTACCGTAACGGGATTTATATACGGCGGAAAAAATATTGATCTCGACAAAGTGGAATTTTTAAAATCTTCATTGCAGAAAACGTTTGACATTCATATATGGATGCTCATTCCGGCTGTTGTCGTCGTTGTCCTTCTGATTTTGAAAAAGCCGTCTATGCCCGTTATTATCATCGGTGCTTTGCTTGGCGCAATCTGGGCTTCCGTCTTTCAGGGAATGAATTTTGCCAGTGCCATCGCGACTGCTTATAATGGTTTTTCTATTAAAACGGACGTCGAATTTTTAAACGGCCTGTTAAACCGCGGAGGCATTACCGGTATGCTGGATACGTTAGTCGTTATCCTGTTCGGTCTTGGTTTTGGAGGAATTCTTGAGAAGCTCGGCGTATTAAAAGTGATTGTCTCAACTTTTGAGAAAAAGCTGACCACACCGGGAAATGTGACGCTTTCGACATTGATCGTCGCCCTTTTAGGAAACATTTTCGGCTGTGCGATGTACGTGTCATTGATTCTGACGCCGAAAATCATGGAGAACAGTTATGATAAACTGAAACTTGACAGAAGAGTTTTATCCCGGAACGCAGAGGTGGGCGGCACGCTTACTTCAGGGATGGTGCCGTGGTCTGATAACGGCATCTATATGGCCGGCATTCTCGGCGTATCCACATTTTCTTATCTGCCGTTCATGTGGCTCAGTTTTGTATCTATCGGACTGGCAATATTGTACGGATACACGGGGAAATTCATTTGGTACACGAAAGAAAAATCCTTACAATCTCAAAAATTGGGTTAGGAGGTTCATTTCATGATTACAAAGCATATGATTCGGACGTTAATGATTGAAACGCCGACTGTTCCCGGAAATCTCGGAAAAGTGGCAACCGCCATCGGAGTGATGGGCGGAGATATCGGGGAAGTTGAAACCGTTAAAGTCGGCCCGAACTACACAATGCGCAACATTACGGTGCAGGCTGAAAATGAAGAGCAGCTGCAGGAAATCATTCAAGCCATTGAAGCTCTCGGTGAAGGCATCCGTCTTCATACAGTCTCAGATGAAGTGCTCTCTGCTCATGAAGGCGGCAAAATTCAGATGAAAAGCAAAATGCCGATCCGGACATTGGCTGAGCTTGGCCGTGTTTATACGCCGGGTGTCGCCGATGTGTGCAGACTGATTGAAAACGAGCCTGAAAAAGCGTCCATCTATACGACAATCAGCAATTCTGTCGCCATTGTCACCGACGGCACGGCGATTCTCGGCCTCGGCAATATCGGCTCTGTCGCCGGAATGCCCGTAATGGAAGGGAAAGCCGCGCTTTTTGACCAGCTGGCGGGTATCAGCGGAATTCCGATTTTGCTCGATACCTCTGATCCGGAAGAAATCATTCGCACGGTAAAACATATTTCTCCGGGGTTCAGCGGAATTCTGCTTGAAGATATCGGTTCGCCTCACTGCTTTGACATTGAAGACCGCCTGAAAGAAGAACTGGACATTCCGGTTATGCACGATGACCAGCACGGCACGGCGGTCGTCACGCTCGCCGCCGCCATTTCCGCTTGTAAAAGCGCCGGTCTTGATTTAAAAGAAGCGAAGGTCGGTCAGATCGGTCTCGGCGCGGCAGGCGTCGCCATCTGCCGCATGTTTATGGCATACGGAGTCAAAGCGGTCTGCGGAACGGACAAGTCAGAAGACGCAATGAACCGCCTCGCTCAGTACGGAGGTCAGCCGCTTGGAAGCATCAAAGAATTAATGGACACGTGTGACATTGTGATCAGCACCACAGGAGTTCCGGGTCTCATTAAAAAAGAGGATGTCAGAAAAGGACACGTCATTCTGGCTTTATCTAATCCGAAGCCGGAGATTGAACCGGAAGAGGCATTACAAGCCGGAGCCGCTTATGCAGCTGACGGCCGTTCGGTCAATAATGTTCTCGGCTTCCCGGGGATTTTCCGCGGCGCGCTGAACGCCAAAAGCAAGAAAATCGACCATGAAATGCTTGTGGCGGCCGCAGAAGCCATCGCCTCTTGCACAAAACACGGCGATCTCGTGCCTCAGCCTTTGGATGCGGACGTGCATCAGGCCGTATCAGCAGCCGTAGAACGGGCTGCGGCAGGAAAATAAACAACTCTTACAGTACCGGACATGTGCCGGTGCTGTTTTTTTCATGAATAGGAAGCGGAATTCTTAGGCAGGCTAACAGATAGCAAAAGACGGAATAAAGAGGTGTCGATGTGGATTATTTTCCGCTGATCCATACAAATATTTGGGATGCTGTGATCGGCGTGCCGGTCGTCTTATGCGTCACACAGCTGATCAAAGTGTTCTGCCGGGTTCCGGGCATATTCGTTCCCACGATTGCCCTTGCTGCCGGAAATGTTGTGTCTATCGTTTTCGGTCATCATGAACACGTGTATGCGGGGATTTTTATGGGGTTTTTTTACGGATACGCCGCAATGGGGAGCTATTCATCTGCCAAAACGTCTCTGCGCGCTTACCGGTCGAAACATGAGCCGTATTCATGAACACATCTGGATTTTTTTGTTATGATAAAGAAAAGGGAAAAAGGAGCGATTGGCACATGGCGAAGAGCAAAACGAAAAAAATGCGGGAGCATCTCAAAAGAAACGGGATGCGTGACGCAGTCCTGTCAAGGGGGACGGCGCCGTCTTTCAGCACCCATGAAAGAGTGACGAAAACCAAAAAAGACAGGCTTGAAAGAATAAAGCATAAAAAAAGGAACCCCTATGATCACCGGAGTGATGACGGGGGTTCTTTTTTTATGCCGGAATCTCGCGCCTTTCTATGATTTCTCTGTCATGTTTTCTCTTTTCTTTCATACAATCTACTAAATCAAGTCAATAGATTAGCGGGAGGAAAGCGGTATGAGAAAACAATCGTACAAAGAACTGTTTTTTCGCCATGTAAAGGATCATCTGTCACTTTATATATTTGTGTTCGTCTTGTTTTTGATGGGGGTCATTTTCGGGGCAATCATCGTCAACAGCATGACCATCACGCAGAAAGAAGATCTGTATTACTATTTAAGCAAGTTTTTCGGACAGCTGTCTGACGGAAAACATGCCGGCGCTTCAGAAATGTTTTGGCAGGCCGTCTTTCATGATGTAAAATATTTGGGGCTGATGTGGATTCTCGGTATTTCCGTGATCGGTCTTCCGGTTATTTTCATTATGGTGTTCTTAAAAGGAATCGTCGTCGGCTTCACGGTCGGTTTTTTAGTGAATCAAATGGGGATGAACGGGTTTTTCCTGTCATTTATTTCGGTTCTGCCGCAAAACATCGTTCTCATTCCGGCATACCTTATCATGGGGACATGCTCCATCGCTTTTTCCCTGAAATTGATCCGGCAGCTGTTTGTCAAACGCAGCCTTCATGACGCGCCGATCCAATGGTTCGGACGCTACGCCTTCGTGCTGATTCTCATCGTTTTCTTCTCGGTCATCGCCTCGCTGCTCGAGGCGTACGTGTCTCCGCTGTTTATGGAAAAGCTGTTATCACGCATATTTTAGAATGATTATCACAAAATAATACTTTTATTTATCAGTTTATAATAATTATAGTTGGAACTCTGCGCGTATTTTGTTATAATGAGTCATGGAATGCGGCGTAGGAGGGAAAGACATGGAAAACCGTATTGATCGAATTAAAAAGCAGCTGCACTCGTCAAGCTACAAGCTTACGCCACAGCGGGAAGCAACGGTAAGAGTGCTGCTTGAAAACGAAGAAGACCATTTAAGCGCAGAAGATGTATACCTCCTCGTAAAAGAGAAATCTCCTGAAATTGGTCTCGCTACAGTATACCGTACATTAGAATTATTAACAGAATTAAAAGTCGTTGATAAAATTAACTTCGGGGACGGCGTATCCCGCTACGACCTTCGCAAAGAAGGCGCGGCTCACTTTCATCACCATTTGGTGTGCATGGAGTGCGGAGCCGTCGATGAAATTGAAGAAGATCTGCTTGAAGACGTTGAAGAAGTGATTGAACGTGATTGGAAATTTAAAATTAAAGATCATAGATTGACTTTTCACGGAATCTGCCACCGCTGCCGCGGGGATGAAACAGAGTAAAAGCCTACGAACCTTTTCTGCCAGGAAAGGGTTTTTTACTGTTTTTATGTATAAAAGCCTTTGAAATTGGCATAAGGTGTACTAACAGCCGCCAAAGAAAGGGTCGATCGAAAGATGGGCAGATTCTTAAAAACAGCCGCGGATACGATCAAAGTGTTTATACTGTTCACAGGTTTTACCGCGCTGTTCTATTATGCTATGATATGGGTGAATTCAGAGTATGAAAACTATCATCGGTACGATAAACCGGAAGGCTCCGCCGTCAAAGTGGCCAAAACGGAACATGAGGAGAAAGACGGCTGGTTCGGCCGATTGATCTTTTTTTACCAAAACGGGGAGTAGATCGAGAGTGAAGGATCAAATTAAGGATTTCATCCATTACGTGAGGGTTGAAAGAGGGCTGTCCCAAAATACGATGATGTCCTATGAGCGTGATCTGAAAAGTTATTCTCTCTTCTTAACTGAAAGCCTTCAGATCACTTCATGGAATGATGTGACCCGTCTTCATATTATTCAATATTTAAAGCATATAAAGGACTCCGGGAAATCCGGCAAGACGTCTGCCAGGCATTTGGCGTCAATCCGGTCTTTTCATCAATTTCTGTTAAGGGAAAAAGCCGCGGATAAAGATCCTTCGGTACATATTGAAACACAAAAAACAGAGCGGACGCTTCCGAAAGTATTGGCGCTTCACGAAGTTGAGCGGTTATTGGACACGCCTAAGCTTGACAGCCCGTTCGGTCTCAGGGATAAAGCCATGCTTGAACTGCTGTACGCGACCGGCATCAGGGTCAGCGAGATGATCGAGCTGAAATTATCCGACGTCCATTTGACGATGGGATTTGTCCGCTGCTTCGGAAAAGGGCGGAAAGAGCGGATTGTGCCGATTGGTGAAGCCGCTTCTCATGCGATAGAAGCGTACATTGAAAAAGCCAGAGGGAAATTATTAAAGAAAAACGTAACCGAAGCGCTTTTTCTGAATCATCACGGCAGGCAGATCAGCCGTCAGGGATTCTGGAAAAACCTGAAAAAAATCGCCCTTGAAGCGGGGATTAAAAAAGAGCTGACACCGCACACGCTCCGGCACTCCTTTGCAACGCACCTGCTCGAAAACGGCGCGGATCTGCGCGCCGTGCAGGAGATGCTCGGACATGCCGATATTTCCACGACGCAAATTTATACGCATGTGACGAAAACAAGGCTGAAGGACGTGTACAAACAGTATCATCCGCGCGCTTAGGAGCCGCTGCCAGAGGGGCCGCGGCTTTTTTTGCCGGATTGGCGGAATACAGAGAAGGTTCTAATTATTTGAATCGGCATTGTCAACAAGAATGTAAACGGTTTATACTTGAGTTGTCTGACCTCTGTAAGCTACAATGGACAGATGGAAGAAAAGGAGGCTTTTATGATGTCTGAATACAAATATAACCGGGTATTTTTGATCGTAATGGATTCTGTCGGAATCGGTGAAGCGCCGGACGCCGCCGATTTTAATGATATAGGCGCAAATACGCTCGGACACATCGCAGAGCACATGAACGGCTTACATATGCCCCATATGGCGCAGCTCGGTCTCGGACTGATCGGAGACATTAAGGGCGTGGAAAAAACGGAGCACCCTCTTGCGTACTACGGAAAAATGCAGGAGGCGTCAAACGGGAAAGATACGATGACGGGGCACTGGGAGATTATGGGCCTCTACATTGAAAAACCGTTTAAAGTGTTCCCGGAAGGATTTCCGGATGAACTTCTTCAGGAACTTGAGCGGCGTTCAGGACGGAAAATCATCGGCAATAAGCCGGCTTCAGGCACGGCAATTCTGGACGAGCTCGGAAAAGAACATATGGAAACGGGTGCGCTGATCGTTTATACATCAGCAGATTCCGTACTGCAGATTGCGGCTCACGAAGATGTCGTTCCGCTTGACGAGCTGTACAGCATCTGTGAAACGGCAAGAGAACTGACGCTTGATCCGAAGTACATGGTCGGCCGGATTATCGCAAGACCGTTCGTCGGAGAACCGGGCAGCTTCAAACGCACGCCGAACCGTCATGATTATGCGCTCAAACCGTTCGGCCGCACGGTAATGAACGGAATGAAAGACAGCGGATTAGACGTCATTTCCATCGGCAAAATTTCTGATATTTATGACGGAGAAGGCATTACATCTTCCCGCCGCACGGTATCTAATATGGACGGCATGGACAAAGTGATTGAAACGCTCGGTGAAGAGTTTACGGGCCTGAGCTTTGCCAACCTCGTTGATTTTGACGCGCTGTACGGACACCGCCGCGATCCGGAAGGGTACGGAAAAGCGCTCGAGGAATTCGACGCGAGGCTTCCGGAAGTGTTTGAAAAAATGAAAGAAGACGATCTGCTTATCATCACTGCGGATCACGGCAATGATCCTGTCCATCACGGCACGGATCACACGCGGGAGTATGTGCCGCTTCTTGTTTACAGCAAAAAGCACAAACACACTGAACAGCTGCCGCTTGCGGATACATTTGCCGATATCGGCGCAACCATTGCGGATAATTTCAAAACGGAAAAGCCGGAATACGGAAAAAGCTTTTTATCAAGATTACAGTAGGGGGACTTTTTTTGAAACAAAAGATCGAACGTGCTGCTGCATTTATTAAAGAACACGTGAAAGAAACACCAAAGATCGGTCTGATTTTAGGGTCAGGGCTCGGCGTATTGGCCGATGAAATTGAAGGAGCTGTCAAGCTTACATATGAAACGATCCCTGATTTTCCGGTCTCAACGGTAGAAGGCCATGCCGGCCAGCTTGTGATGGGAACGCTTGAAGGCGTGCAGGTCATCGCGATGCAGGGCCGCTTTCATTACTATGAAGGCTACTCAATGGATCAGGTCACATTTCCCGTCCGCGTGATGAAGGCGCTCGGCGTTGAATCTCTTGTCGTGACGAACGCAGCCGGCGGTATCAACACTGAATTCCGCGCCGGCGATCTGATGATCATTACAGACCACATCAACTTTACGGGCACCAACCCGTTAATCGGGCCGAACGAAGCTGAATTCGGACCGAGATTCCCGGACATGTCAGAAGCCTATGACAAAGAGCTGTCAAGCTTGGCTGAAAAAACGGCCGATGAGCTGGGCATTCCTGTTCAAAAAGGGGTGTATACAGCTGTTACGGGGCCGTCTTACGAAACGCCTGCTGAGGTTCGGTTTTTAAGAACGATGGGTTCTGACGCTGTCGGCATGTCGACCGTGCCGGAAGTCATCGTCGCCAACCACGCGGGGATGCGCGTGCTCGGCATCTCATGCATTTCCAACGCAGCGGCAGGTATTCTTGACCAGCCGTTATCCCATGAAGAAGTAATGGAAATGACGGAAAAAGTAAAAGGCGGCTTTTTGAAGCTTGTAAAAGCCGTAGTCGCACGATCTCAAAAATAAGTCAGCATAAGTCAGCTGTTTCTTCGGAAGCAGCTGTTTTTTTATGCCCTCAACACGAAACATTTTCCAGATAAGGCGTATAAAACCACCGGATTTGGAAAAAATAAAAAGGATTATGAAATGGAGGGCTTTGGAGATGAAACGTCTTATATCCACTTTGTTGATTGGCATTTTATTAACGGCATCAGCACCGTCCGCTTTTGCAAAGCCGGACGGAAAACATACATCGGAGCTCGCTCATGAAGCCAAAAGCGCCGTGCTGATTGAACGCGATACGGGAAGCATTCTTTATAACAAGAACAGCCGGGAGCGTCTGGCGCCGGCAAGCATGACAAAAATTATGACCATGCTTTTAATCATGGAAGCGCTTGACAAAGGGAAAATAAAGATGAGCGATAAAGTCAGGACGAGTGAACATGCCGCGTCCATGGGCGGATCACAGATTTTCCTTGAACCCGGAGAAGAAATGACGGTAAAAGAAATGCTCAAAGGAATTGCGATAGCTTCCGGAAATGACGCATCCGTCGCAATGGCGGAGTATATCGCCGGTTCAGAAGAGGATTTCGTCAGCCGGATGAACAAAAAAGCAAAAGAATTGGGATTGAAAGATACCTCCTTCAAAAACCCGACGGGACTGCCTGAAAAAGACCATTACAGCTCTGCTTATGACATGGCGAAAATGGCGAAGGAATTATTAAAGTATGATAAAATCACTCAATTTACGGGAACGTATGAGGATTATTTAAGAGAAAATACAGACAAAAAGTTCTGGCTCGTTAATACAAACCGGCTGATCAAATTTTATCCGGGTGTAGACGGCGTGAAGACGGGCTTTACAGGCGAAGCGAAGTATTGTTTAACCGCCACCGCTAAAAAAGGAAATATGAGGGTCATTGCTGTCGTTTTCGGAGCCAGCACTCCGAAAGAAAGAAACGCCCAAGTGACCAAAATGCTTGATTACGCCTTCAGCCAGTTCAAAACACACCCGCTGTACAAACGGGATCAAATCGTCGGAACGGTAAAAGTAAAAAAAGGAAAACAGAAACTGGTTAAGCTGACCACATCTGAGCCGATTTCTCTTCTGGCCAAAAAGGGAGAGAACATGGACAAAGTAAAAAAAGAAGTGAAAATCAACGGCAATGTAACAGCTCCGGTTAAAAAAGGAGAGGTGCTCGGCAGCCTCGTTCTGAAAAAAGACGGAAAGGTGCTCGTTGAAAGCCCGGTCACGGCAAAAGACGACATGGAAAAAGCGGGTTTTCTCACTTTTCTGAAGCGCACGATGGGGGATTGGACAAAATTTAAATAATCGTGGCGAACGGGCACTAGTTTTGTCATAGTGAAGGAATTGCTTTCCCGAAAATCGAAACACTCATTATCCGATCATATCAAGGAGGAATGAGCATGAGCCTTGGAATTGACTTTCATGTCAAAGAATCCGTGCTTTGTATTCGATTAACAGGTGAACTCGACCATCATACGGCAGAATCATTAAAACAAAAGGTTACTGAATCGCTGGAGGCTGACGGCATCCGTCACATCGTGCTGAACCTTGAAGATCTTACCTTCATGGACAGCTCCGGCCTCGGCGTGATTTTAGGGCGTTATAAACAAATTAAACAGCTCGGCGGAGAAATGGTCGTGTGCGCGATTTCGCCCGCGGTGAGACGTCTGTTTGACATGTCCGGCCTGTTTAAAATCATCAGGTTTGAACAATCAGAACAAAAAGCGCTTTTAACGTTGGGGGTGGCATCATGAAAAACGAGATGCATCTTGAATTTTCAGCCCTCAGTCAGAACGAATCGTTTGCGCGCGTAACAGTTGCTTCTTTTATCGCACAGCTCGACCCGACGATGGATGAGCTGACGGAAATCAAGACCGTCGTATCAGAAGCGGTAACAAACGCGATCATCCACGGCTATGAAGAAAACTGCGACGGAAAGGTGTACATCTCCGTTACGCTGGAGGATCATGTCGTCTATCTGACCATACGTGACGAAGGCCTCGGGATCACGGATCTTGAGGAAGCGCGCCAGCCGCTCTTTACGACAAAACCCGAGCTTGAGCGCTCCGGAATGGGCTTTACCATTATGGAAAACTTCATGGATGATGTCACGATTGATTCCTCGCCGGAGATGGGAACGACGATACGCTTAACAAAACACCTATCAAAAAGCAAAGCGCTTTGTAATTAAGGAGATTTGTTATGGATGTGGAGGTTAAGAAAAACAGCAAAAACGCGCAGCTCAAGGACCATGAAGTCAAAGAATTGATCAAAAAGAGCCAAGAGGGCGACCAGCAGGCAAGAGACCTCCTCATAGAAAAAAACATGCGTCTTGTGTGGTCCGTCGTTCAAAGGTTCTTAAACAGAGGCTATGAGCCGGACGATCTGTTTCAGATCGGCTGTATCGGATTGTTAAAATCCGTTGATAAATTCGATTTGTCCTATGATGTCCGTTTTTCAACTTATGCCGTGCCGATGATTATCGGAGAAATCCAGCGCTTCATCCGCGATGACGGAACCGTCAAAGTATCAAGATCTTTAAAAGAGCTCGGCAATAAAATACGCCGGGCGAAAGATGAACTGTCAAAAACATACGGAAGAGTGCCGACCGTCCAGGAAATCGCGGACCATTTAGAAATTGATGCGGAGGATGTGGTGCTTGCGCAGGAAGCGGTGCGGGCGCCTTCATCCATTCATGAGACCGTGTATGAAAATGACGGAGACCCGATCACCCTGCTTGATCAGATCGCCGATCATTCAGAAGAGAAGTGGTTTGACAAAATCGCCCTCAAGGAAGCGATCAGTGATTTGGAAGAACGGGAAAAACTCATTGTCTATCTGAGATATTATAAAGATCAGACACAGTCGGAGGTAGCCGAACGGCTCGGGATTTCCCAAGTCCAGGTATCGAGGCTGGAGAAAAAAATATTAAAGCAGATTAAAGTGCAGATGGATCATACGGAAAGCTGACCTTTTACGGGCCGGCTTTTTTTATTTGTGCATCGGTGGTAATTTATGGTCTTTTGCCGCTGATGAATGAGAACAAAAGTGAACCACATACTACATATATAACCACCCGAAAGATGGTGATGCAAGATGGAAAGACGAATATTTCTCAGACTTCGCCACCGCGTGAAGGCTCATACCGGAGATATCATCACAGTCGGCGACGCCGCGCAGATCGCGGGACAGCAAAAGCTGAAAAAAAAACTGTCGGCACTGCCGCTGTATAAGGTCACGAAAAAAGACAAAAATATCGTCGTGCTGGACATTATAAAAGTGCTGAAAACCATTCATACCGCTTTTCCTGCGCTTGATGTACAGACCGTCGGCGGCGCTGAAACGATAGTGGAAATCCATTACCAGAAAAAGCAGCTGTCAGCCGTTTTGTTCGTCGGTGTCTGGCTCCTGCTTTTTATCGGTTCATGTCTTGCCATTATGAATTTTCATGAAGATGTCAGTATGAGAGAAGTTCATATCGCCTTATATGAAATCATAACGGGCGAACGGAATGAATACCCGTATCTGCTTCAGATTCCATACAGCATCGGCCTCGGTCTCGGTATGATCGTCTTTTTTAATCACATCTTCAAAAAACGCCTGAATGAAGAGCCAAGCCCGCTGGAAGTCGAGATGTTTAATTATCAGCTTGATCTCGATCATTATGTCGCAATGCACGAAAATGAAGAGACGATGAAAGATCTGCATGATCGTTAGCATTCTTTTCGTTATGTTTGTCGGGCTTGGCGGAGGGCTGACCGTGGGGGCAGGCTTTGTGGCTTTTTTAACCGTTATGGGAATCGTCCCCCGCCTTATGCAGCTGACAAAAACAATGCGCTTTGTACAGGCCTACGAAGGAGCTGTTATTTCAGGAGCTGTGTTCGGCGGCTGGGAAACCTTAAATATGAATCATTTTTTTTTATCTGAATGGCTGGCCGTTCCGGTCGGGCTTTTGGCCGGCATGTTTGTCGGCATGCTGGCCGCCGCGCTTACAGAAGTGCTGAATGTGCTTCCCATTCTTGCCAAACGGATCGGCTTCGGCAGCAAAATCATCATATTGCTGATGGCCATTGTGTTCGGCAAAATAGCCGGCTCTTTATTTCATTGGCTGTATTTTATCCATCATTCATAAGGAGGAACCGACGTGACAAACTTAAAAGAAAATTACAAAACAAAAGTGAAAGACTATCAGCCGAAACCGCCATATGTTTGGAATTGCGTCAAAGCCTTTCTGATCGGCGGTTTGATCTGTCTGATCGGGCAGGCTCTTCAAGACTTTTACATCCACTTTTTTAATTTTAATGAAAAAACAGCGGGCAACCCGACGTCCGCCACTCTTATTTTAATTTCCGCCCTTTTGACCGGATTCGGCATTTATGACAGACTCGGGCAGTTTGCCGGAGCGGGTTCAGCCGTGCCGGTGACGGGTTTTGCAAACAGTATGACAAGCGCGGCTCTGGAACACAGAAGTGAAGGACTCGTGCTCGGAGTAGCGACAAACATGTTTAAATTGGCGGGAAACGTCATTGTATTCGGCGTCGTGGCAGCCTATATCGTAGGCCTGATACGGTTTGCTTTTGAAAAACTGTTTTCGTAGGAGGAGAAAAAATGAAATTGACCGGAAAGCAAACCTGGGTGTTTGAAAACCCGTTATTTGTAAATGCGGCGGGGACGGCAGCCGGGCCGAAAGAAAAAGACGGCCCGCTCGGTTCGCTGTTTGATAAGACATACGATGAAATGCATTGCAATCAGAAAAACTGGGAAATGGCGGAACGTCAGTTAATGGAAGATGCCATCAACTCCGCTTTGCAAAAACAGAATTTGAAAAAGAGCGATATTGATTTGTTACTCGCGGGGGATCTTTTAAATCAAAATGTGACCGCCAACTACGTCGCCAGACATCTGAAAATTCCGTTCCTCTGTCTGTTCGGCGCCTGTTCGACATCAATGGAAACGATTGCGGTCGCATCCGCGCTCATTGACGGCGGTTTTGCGAACCGGGCGATCGCAGCCACGAGCAGCCATAACGCGACGGCAGAACGGCAATTCCGCAATCCGACGGAGTATGGCGGGCAAAAACCGGATACCGCCACTTCAACAGTCACGGGGGGCGGGGCGGTCATCATCAGCCAAAACCCTTCTGACATCAAGATTACAAGCGCAACAGTGGGAAAAGTAAGCGACCTCGGAATTACAGACCCATTCGATATGGGGTCGGCCATGGCGCCCGCCGCTGCCGACACAATCAAACAGCACCTGCAGGACTTAAACCGCACGGCGGATGATTATGATCTGATTTTAACGGGTGACCTTTCAGGCGTTGGCTCGCCGATCGTGAAAGATTTGCTCAAAGAAGAAGGCTATCCCGTGGGAACGAAACACGATGACTGCGGTCTTCTCATCTATACGCCGGACCAGCAGGTGTTTGCGGGAGGAAGCGGCTGCGCCTGCTCCGCGCTTGTTACGTACACACATATTTTTAATCAATTAAAAGCAGGGACTCTAAACAGGGTACTCGTTGTCGCGACAGGAGCGCTTTTAAGTCCGACAATGATCCAGCAGAAGGAAACCATTCCGACCATCGCGCACGGTGTGGTATTTGAGCGGGCGGGAGGTGCATCATAAATGGAATATCTGTTGGCTTTTGTTTGCGGGGGAATCATATGCATTATCGGTCAGCTGCTGCTTGACATTTTTAAACTGACACCCGCCCATGTAATGACAACTTTTGTCGTCATCGGCGCCTTGTTAGATGGGTTCGGAATATATGACAAATTTATCGAATTCGCGGGCGCGGGCGCGACGGTTCCCATCGTCAGCTTCGGTCACAGCTTATTGCACGGCGCCATGCATCAAGCTCACGAGCATGGATTTATCGGGATCGCCATGGGGATTTTTGAACTTACTTCCGCCGGTATATCTTCAGCGATTTTATTCGCATTTCTTGTAGCCGTTATTTTTAAACCGAAAGGATAATGCCTGATGACGAAACGGAAGGTCATTCTTGTGACAGACGGGGACGTATACGCCGCCAAAACAATTGAATATGCCGCGGAACAAGCAGGCGGACGGTGTATTTCCCAATCAAAAGGCAATCCGTCAACGAGAAGCGGCCCCGAACTTGTTCAGCTGATTAAAGCCGCGCCGAATGACCCGGTGTTTGTCATGTTTGACGATTCAGGCCTGCAAGGGGAAGGGCCGGGCGAAACGGCGCTGAAATATGTCGCCTCACATCAGGACATTGAAGTGCTGGGGGTGATTGCGGTCGCTTCTAAGACCCATCAGGCTGAATGGACGAAAGTCGATGTCTCCATTGACCGTGATGGAGAAGTGACGGAGTTTGGCGTCGATAAAACCGGAATGAGAGAAATGGACGAGCACAGAATGAACGGAGATACGGTGTATTGTCTGGATAAATTGGACGTTCCCCTCATTGTGGGAATCGGCGACATAGGAAAGATGGGGAGAAAAGATGACATATCCAAAGGCTCGCCGATTACGATGAAGGCGGTCGAATTCATTTTAGAAAGGAGCGAAAGCCATGCCGGAAAAACCGGAAAACATGATCAAGGTGTACCGGGATCCTAGAAAAAATGAACAATTTTTTAAAGACCGCGTCGGTATGGGAACGAGCTATGATGTCGGCGTCCGCAAAGTTCGAGTATTAGACCGGGAAGTCCAGATTTACTTTGTCAACGGATTAACCGATACTTTGTTTATCATTCATTTAATGGAACAGCTCGTCGACGTCAATAATTATGACGAAAATGCGGATGAAGCGATTGACGTTGTTGAAAACAGGCTTGTCAATCAGCAGGTCCAAAAAGTCAAAACGCTCGACGAAGCAACGGATCAAGTGCTTTCCGGACTTGTCGCCGTTATCGTTGAAGGCGCGGGCTTCGCTTTCGTCGTCGACGTCAGAAGTTACCCCGGACGCACACCTGAAGAACCGGATACGGAAAAGGTCGTCCGCGGGGCAAGAGACGGTTTTATCGAAAATATCGTCATTAATACAGCATTGATCAGAAGACGAATCAGGGACGAAAGGCTCCGCGTCAAAATTACGAAAGTCGGCGAGCGCTCTAAGACCGATCTTGCGATTGTGTATATAGAAGACATCGCGGACCCGGACCTTGTCAGCATCGTCGAAAACGAAGTGAATGCGATTGACATTGACGGATTGACGATGGCTGATAAAACGGTGGAGGAATTCATCGTCAAACAGGGCTACAACCCGTTTCCGATGGTCAGATACACGGAGCGGCCGGATGTGGCCGCCAATCACATTTTAGAAGGGCACGTCATCATCGTCGTTGATACGTCACCGAGCGTGATCATAACGCCGACCACGATTTTTCACCATGTTCAGCATGCGGAAGAATACAGGCAGGCGCCTTCAGTGGGAACATTTTTAAGATGGATCAGGTTCTTCGGTATTATCGCTTCAACTGTTCTGCTTCCGATCTGGTTCCTCTTTGTTCTTGAACCGTCTCTTCTGCCTGAAAGATTGGATTTTATCGGTTTAAATAAAAATACGCATATCCCGATCATTCTGCAAATCTTTTTGGCCGATTTGGGGATTGAGTTTCTCAGGATGGCCGCGATCCATACGCCGACCGCTTTATCCACCGCCATGGGTCTGATTGCGGCGGTGCTGATCGGTCAAATCGCCATAGCGGTGGGGCTGTTTTCAGCAGAAGTGATTCTGTACGTATCGATCGCCGCCATCGGATCATTTACGACCCCGAGCTATGAGCTCAGCCTCGCCAATAAAATGATACGCCTCATCTTAATGGTGCTCGTGGCCATTTTCCAAGTGAAAGGCTTTGTGATAGGTTTTACATTGCTGCTGATCATAATGGCGAATATCCGCTCGTTTCATACGCCGTATTTATGGCCGTTTTTACCGTTTAACGGCAAGGCGCTGTGGCAGGTGCTCGTCCGGACGACAGTGCCGGGAGCGAAAGTCAGACCGAGCATTGTTCACCCGAAAGACCGTCAAAGACAGCCAAGCGGTTCATAATCGCATTGAAACCGACAGAAGATTATGATATTGTATGTCTTAACTTATACGGGACTTGTATAAGGACAGCTCAAAAGAAGCTGTCCTTTTCACCCATATGCGGATCAGAAAGAGGGAATGAGCATTGTTCTTACATGGCACAAGCAGACAAAACAAACTAGGTCATTTGGAAATCGGAGGTGTGGACGCGCTGTATTTAGCGGAGCATTACGGCACGCCTCTTTATGTTTACGATGTGGCTTTAATACGTGAGCGCGCTAAAAGCTTTAAACAGGCATTCATTGACGCGGATTTAAAGGCGCAGGTCGCGTACGCGAGCAAGGCGTTTTCTTCCGTTGCGATGATACAGCTCGCTGAGCAGGAGGGGCTCTCATTGGACGTTGTATCCGGCGGAGAGCTGTTTACGGCGGTTGCGGCTGGTTTTCCGGCTGACAGGATTCATTTTCACGGCAATAACAAAAGCGAAGAAGAGTTGAAAATGGCGCTCGATCATCAAATCGGCTGCATCGTCGTTGATAATTTTTATGAAATTTCCTTACTCGCGGAACTGTGCCGCAAATCAGGGCGCACAATGGATGTGCTTCTGCGGATCACTCCGGGGGTAGAGGCGCATACGCATGATTATATTACGACGGGACAGGAAGATTCCAAATTCGGTTTTGATCTGCATAACGGGCAAATAGAAAAGGCGATTGAACAAGTATTACAGTCGGACCATATCCGCCTTCTCGGCGTTCACTGCCACATCGGATCGCAAATTTTTGATACGGCGGGCTTTGTGCTGGCCGCAGAAAAAATCTTCGCAAAACTGAATGAATGGAGAGAATCATTCGGCTTTGTCTCTGAAGTGCTGAATTTAGGGGGAGGCTTCGGCATCCGCTACACGGAGGAGGATGAACCTCTTCATCCCGCCGTTTATGTGGAAAAAATTATCGAAGCGGTAAAAGAAAACGCAGCGCTGCACGCTTTTGACATTCCGGAGATCTGGATTGAACCGGGACGCTCGCTCGTCGGAGACGCCGGAACGACGCTTTATACCATCGGTTCGCAAAAAGAAGTGCCCGGCACCCGTAAATATGCAGCGGTTGACGGGGGCATGAGCGATAATATCCGTCCTGCACTGTATCAGGCGAAATATGAAGCCGTATCGGCAAACAGAATCGGAGAACACCACGACAAAACGGTATCCATCGCGGGTAAGTGCTGTGAAAGCGGGGATATGCTCATTTGGGATATAGACCTTCCGGAAGTGAAAGAAGGCGATCTTCTCGCCGTTTTCTGCACGGGAGCGTACGGATACAGCATGGCTAACAACTACAACCGCATTCCGCGTCCCGCCGTCGTTTTTGTGGAAGACGGCGAAGCGCATCTTGTCATTAGAAGGGAAACTTATGAAGACATTGTAAAACTGGATCTGCCGTTTAAGACGGGGGTCAAACAATAAATAAAAAAGAGACCGGAACGATGGCGTCCGGTCTCTTTTTGCATTCAGCTGTTAGAACTTGATCCGCTGTCTCCTGTAAATACAGACACGATCGCATTCCAAATCGAAGCGAAGAAATCAATGACTTTTTGAACAAAGCTTTTGCCTTCATCGGATTGAATGAACTTCGTGATTTTGTCTTTTGCCTTATCGAGCTGGCTGCCGACTTGGCCCCAATCAATCTTGGCGTTTTTCATTTTATTAAACAATGAAACGAGCTGGTCTTTTTGAGCGTCAGTCAGTGTAATGTTAAGGTTTGAAGCCGCATCATCGACCTTTTTCTCGATTCCTTCTTTTGTATCGGGCACACCGTTTTTCGCGAAATCATCTTTAATATTTGCGATGAGCGCGGAGGCGTTTTTATCCCCGATTTTATCCCCGAGATTTGAAGTGGTGACAAGCTCTTGGTTGGCGACCTGTTTTACATCTTCTGAAATCGCTTTGTCTGATGAGACTTCATATGCCTTGATGATTCCAGTTAATGCTGCGGTGCCTGATACCTCAAACGGCGCCGTCACGTATACTTTTGCATCTTTCACTCCTGCTGTCATCAGGGCGTTTAAGTACATTTCATCCGTGATGGAATCGATATTATGGGTCTTAACGTCAAGCCCGGACCCTTTCTTTGCCACCGTGATGGATGATGAAGAGATGGCTCTTGTGCCGATTTGGGCATTCGATATATATTTTCCCAGATATTCATGTTCTTCTTTATTCGTGACCGTCACTTTTGTCGCGTTATCAGGGACATTTAATTCGTCAAGCACTTTCTGCCGGTTTTCGTTTGACAGATCCGCCCCCAGTGTGACGATGACATCTCCGACTGCGGCATCGGCCAGGCTGATTTTCGGTATTGTGCACAATACAACGGCCGCCGCCAGCAATCCAATCCACATTTTTTTCAAAGCGGTTAACCTCCTTCTTTTCACAAATGCCGTTTTGAAGCGGTTTGTGAGGGCCTGCGTGAAGCAGTTCCGATACATAGACGGCTGTGAAGCTGTTCTGGTTTCATTTTCTTTCTGCGGAAGCGGGGAGATTCGTTTTCCGGCTGAAGGTGTGGTATAATAGCCGCGAAAAGAAGAGCAGAGGCCTCTTCCTTCAAAAGAATATCAAAAAGAAAGCCGGCTTACAATTGAAATTCATATTGAAGAAGGCTTTGACAAAAAACAATACGGAAGTAGGAATGAGAATGAAAACTGGTTACATCGAAATGGAAAACGGCAGCAGAATCGAATTTGAACTTTATCCGAATGAAGCGCCTAATACAGTCGCTAACTTTGAAAACCTGGCGAATACGGGCTTTTATGACGGCGTTATTTTCCACCGCGTGATTCCGGGCTTTGTCAGCCAAGGCGGAGATCCGACTGGGACAGGCATGGGCGGAAGCGGAAAAACGATCAAATGTGAAACAGAAGGCAATCCGCATAAGCACGAAGCCGGTTCTTTATCAATGGCGCATGCCGGTAAAGACACGGGTTCAAGCCAATTCTTCATCGTACATGAGCCGCAGCCGCATTTAAACGGCGTTCATACTGTATTCGGAAAAGTGACAAGCGGTTTAGAGCATGCGAAAAACATGTCTAACGGAGACAAAATGAAAGAAATCCGTGTAGAAGGATAATGACGTAAAACCCGCCTTTTTCAGGCGGGTTTTTTTGTGTATATGAAAATTCTCATGTGTAAATCATGAAAAAATACATATATGAACATCAGCGATCATTCTGGTATAGTGAAAAAGACCGATTACAACAATGAAAAGAGGTAGAAACGTTGGTTCAATTGGCAACCGTTTTATTTGTCATTATCATTCTCGCACTTATGATTTGGTTCAGGGTGAAAAAGGGAAACAGGCCGATTAAAGGCGGCGGCTTCGGCATCATTCTCCCGCTTTTGATTATCGCCGTCATTTTTACATTCAGCATCAGCCAGCTCATGAATATCCCGGGAAAGCCGTTTCATTTTCCCGCTCTTTGGGAGCTCGCCATCGCCGGACTGTTAGGCGCGGTATTCGGTGTCATCATGCTGTCGCAAACCGCCTATGAAATCCGGGAAGACGGCTTTGTCTACTCCAAGCGGAATAAAAACTTTAAATATGTCATTATCGCGATTATTGCGATCCGCATCGTGCTCAGCCAATATTTCAAAAACATTGACGCGGCGGAATTCGCCGTTTTAACGATGGAACTTGCTTTTGTGTATTTGTGCATTTGGCGGATCGGAAGCTTTGTGAAATACCGTAAAATCAGCAAATCCGGCTTATAAAATGAAAAAAATGGATGGGGTGCGGGGCTTATTTGCCCTCTGTGCAGGGATTCATGGTAAAATAAAAACGACCATGGCTTATGGGAGGAAATCACTTGAAATCAGAAAAAGAAAAAACTTCTAAAAAAAGCGCCGTACTTGATTGGGCGAAAGCCATTATCATCGCTGTCGTTCTGGCACTGCTCATCCGAAACTTTTTATTTGCCCCTTATCTCGTTGATGGAAGATCAATGGATCCGACGCTGCATGACCGCGAGAGAATCTTTGTCAATATGACGGTCAAATACATAAGCGACTTCAAACGCGGCCAGATTGTCGTTCTGAACGGAGAAAATGAACACTATGTCAAACGGATTATCGGACTTCCCGGCGACACGGTGCAAATGAAAAACGATCAGCTGTATATCAACGGCAAAAAAGTGTCCGAACCGTATTTAGCGGCAAACAAGAAAAAAGCGAAGCAAGACGGCTATGACCGGCTGACGGAAGACTTCGGCCCGGTGAAAGTGCCGGACGACAAATATTTCGTCATGGGTGATAACCGCAGAGAATCTATGGACAGCCGTAACGGCCTCGGTCTTTTTACGAAAAAACAAATAGCGGGCACATCAAAATTCGTCTTCTTCCCGTTTAACGAAATTCGCAAGACGAAATAAACCGTACAGGCAGTTTTCTTATAAGAAAACTGCTTTTTTTATATAAATTTATCTTTCCACCCTCAAAAACAGAACATAAATTCGTATATCTATTTAATAGATAGAAAGTTTTACAGATACATGAAACATCTTCCCTTTATGAAACGTTATATGAATAACTCACGCAGGGAAGAACGGTTTTCTATTCATGAAAAAAAGGAATATGACATAGTAATGAATAGATTGATACGGGCTGGAGGTAGAAAAATGGGAAGAATTAAAACAAAAGCAGCCATTTTACTTGTACTGCTGCTGTTATTGGCGGGCGGTTATATGGTCATAAACGATATTGAACTGAAAGACGTGCCGACTGCAATCGGACAAACCCTGTCCCAGGAAAAAGAAGAATATACAGTCAAAACATATAAAATTACGAAAATCGAAGGAACTGAGTACCACGGTACGGCAGCAAACGGCACAAAAATTATTTTTAACGGCGACAAGCTGAAGCAGGATCTCTCCGATGTGAAAAAGGGAGATAAAATTAAAGCGTATTTCAGCAAATCAAACCGGATTGACGGCTTATTGAAGGTCGTCAAAGTGAACGAATAAATAAAGGCGCCTTTTATGGGAAAAGGGCGCTTTTTATTTTTCTGAATAATTAGGTGCAAATTCATTGCGCCTGCCGCAAAGGATGTTATAATAGCGGATAAGGACAAAAAAATATTGATTGTATCCTTCGGGGCTGGGTGAAAATCCCGACCGGCGGTAATAAGGCGCTTTGCGCTTTACAGCCCGTGACCCGTATGCATCTGTATACGGTGGATTCAGTGAAAAGCTGAAGCCGACAGTGAAAGTCTGGATGGGAGAAGGATGAGAGAAGCTATGCAAAAAATAAACTTACTGTATAGGCTTATTTCCTATGGATTAAAACTGGCAAAGCCCCGAACTGTGTAAACATTCGGGGCTTTTTTGACGCCAAATTGCGTGGAAGAAGGGAGGGATAACGATGGAAGAATATTATATGAATACGGCAATAGAACTTGCCAGACGCGGTGAAGGACAGACACAGTCCAATCCTCTTGTCGGCGCTGTCGTCGTCAAAAACGGACAGATCGTCGGAATGGGCGCCCATTTGCAATACGGTGAAGCGCATGCCGAGGTTCACGCGATTCATATGGCCGGCAGACACGCAAAAGGCGCCGATTTGTATGTGACGCTGGAGCCTTGCAGCCATTACGGAAAAACACCGCCATGCGCCGAACTGATAATAAAGTCGGGGATAAAAAGGGTGTTCATCGCTGTGAAAGATCCGAATCCGCTTGTAGCCGGAAAAGGCATCGGAATGCTGGAAGCAGCGGGCATCGAAGTGAAAACCGGACTTCTCAGGCAGCAGGCAGAAGAGCTGAATAAAATGTTTCTTCACTTCATGCGGACCGGACTTCCGTATGTCACCTTGAAAGCGGCCGCGAGCCTTGACGGGAAAACAGCGACTGAAACCGGTGACAGCAAATGGATTACATCAGAGGCGGCAAGGCTTGATGCCCAGCAATACAGGAAATCGCATCAAAGCATTCTTGTCGGAGCAGGCACAGTCAAAGCCGATAATCCGAGCCTGACCTGCAGGCTTCCTGATGCAGTGAAGCAGCCGGTCAGAGTGATTCTCGATACAAAGCTGACCATTCCTGAAACGGCAAATGTGCTCACTGACGGCGCTGCGCCGACATGGATATTTACGGCCAAAGATGCAGACGTGCAAAAGAAAGACCGGCTGACCGCACTCGGAATAAAAGTTATTCCGCTGGATACAGACCGCATTCACGTCCCTGAAGTGCTCAGCATTCTCGCTGAAAACGGCATAATGTCCGTTTATGTGGAAGGCGGAGCATCCGTACACGGAAGTTTTGTCAAGGAAGGCTGTTTCCAAGAGCTTCATTTCTATTTCGCCCCTAAATTAATCGGAGGAACGCTTGCTCCCAGCTTGATCTCCGGTGAAGGTTTTCAATCAATGAAAGATGTCCCCCATTTACAATTCACACAAATCACCCAAATCGGGCCGGATATAAAACTGACGGCCATACCTAAAGATGGAAAGGATGGTGACGATGTTTACAGGAATCGTTGAAGAAACAGGCACGATCCAAGCAATCAAAAAGACAGGCCTTTCCATGGCATTAACCATCGCCGCTTCAAAAGTGACAAGTGATGTGAAGCTTGGCGACAGCATTGCGGTAAACGGCATCTGCCTGACCGTAACCGGATTTTCTGACAATCAATTTACGGTTGATGTCATGCCGGAAACAGTGAAAGCCACTTCGCTGAACGGCTTGTCAAAAGGCAGTAAAGTAAACCTGGAAAGAGCGATGTCCGCCAACGGACGGTTCGGCGGCCACTTTGTATCAGGGCATGTGGACGGAACGGCGGAAATTACGCGGATCGAGAAAAAAAGCAACGCGGTCTATTACGATTTAAAACTTTCGCCGGAATTGACAAAAACGCTCGTATTGAAAGGTTCAATTACGGTAGACGGCGTGAGCCTGACGATTTTCGGTCTATCAGACGAAAGCGTGACGGTATCCATCATTCCGCATACCATCTCAGAAACGATTTTTCAGACGAAAACAGTCGGATCGACCGTAAATATTGAGTGTGACATGATCGGTAAATACTTATACCGCTTTTTGCACAAAACAGAACAAACGAAAAGCAATCAAACTATCACGGAAGCCTTTTTAAGCGAGAACGGCTTTTAGAAAGGAAGATCGATATGTTTCATCCGATAGAAGAGGCGTTAGAGGCGCTGAAAAAAGGTGAAGTCATTATTGTTGTTGATGATGAAGACAGAGAAAACGAAGGAGATTTCATAGCGCTGGCTGAGCATGCCACGCCGGAAGTGGTTAATTTTATGGCGACCCATGGGAGAGGCCTGATCTGCACGCCGCTGTCTGAAGACATCGCCGGCCGGCTGGATCTTCACCCGATGGTCGATCATAATACGGACTCACATGAGACCGCGTTTACGGTCAGTATTGACCACAGGCTGACAAAAACGGGCATCAGCGCTCAGGAACGATCCTTTACCATTCAGGCGCTGTTGAACGAAGAATCTGTGTCTGACGATTTTCAGCGTCCGGGCCACATTTTCCCCTTAATCGCAAAAAAAGGAGGCGTCCTGAAGCGGGCCGGCCATACGGAAGCAGCCGTTGACCTTGCAAAAGCCTGCGGATCTCAGGGAGCGGGCGTCATTTGTGAAATTATGAATGAAGACGGCACAATGGCCAGAGTGCCGGAGTTAGCCGAAATCGCCGAACGCCACCAGCTGAAAATGATTACGATAAAAGACTTAATAGAGTACCGTTACAACATTACGACACTTGTGAACAGAGAAGTTGATATTACGCTGCCGACTGACTTCGGCACGTTTAGGGTTTACGGATATACAAACGAGGTTGACGGAAAAGAACATCTCGCCTTTGTCATGGGGGATGTCCCGTTTAACAGCGAACCCGTTCTTGTCAGAGTGCACTCAGAATGCCTGACGGGCGATGTGTTTGCATCCCATCGCTGTGATTGCGGACCTCAGCTTCATGCCGCGCTTGCGCAAATTGCTGAAGAAGGCCGCGGCGTTCTATTGTATTTGCGCCAGGAAGGCAGAGGAATCGGTTTAATCAATAAGCTGAAGGCGTACCGATTGCAGGAACAAGGGTATGACACGGTTGAAGCGAACGAAGCGCTCGGCTTTCTGCCTGATCTGCGCAACTACGGCATCGGCGCCCAGATTCTCCGCGACTTAGGGGTTCAGCATATGAAACTTTTAACCAATAACCCCCGGAAAATCGCCGGCCTCGAAGGATACGGTCTCAGCATTTCAGAACGGGTGCCGCTTCAAATGGAAGCGAGTGAGCATAACAAGCAATATTTACAGACCAAAATGAAAAAACTTGGACATCTGCTTCATTTCTAAAAACAAATCTCACAAAAAAGGATGGATAACATATGAATATCATACAAGGAAACCTAGTAGGAACAGGACTTAAAATCGGAATCGTCGTCGGCAGATTTAATGAATTTATTACGAGCAAGCTGTTAAGCGGAGCGGAAGACACGTTGCTTCGCCACGGTGTAGAATCAAACGACATTGACGTCGCTTGGGTGCCGGGAGCGTTTGAAATCCCGTTTGCGGCAAAGAAAATGGCGGAAACGAAAAAATACGATGCCGTCATTACGCTCGGCACGGTTATCAGAGGAGCGACAACGCATTATGACTATGTCTGCAATGAAGCGGCAAAAGGCATTGCCCAGGCGGGAACGGCGACGGGCGTCCCGGTTATCTTCGGCATTGTGACGACTGAAACCATTGAGCAGGCCATCGAACGAGCCGGAACAAAAGCCGGAAATAAGGGAGCGGATTGCGCAGTATCTGCCATTGAAATGGCAAATTTAAACCGTTCATTTGAATAATTTGTTGAAAAGCGTTTAAAACAGCGGCGAAAATGATATAATGTGAGGAAACGGATCGCCTTTATGTATCCGTTTGATAGGACATGAATGGACATTTTGGATATAGAGGGGTTTTTATGTTAATTCGTTATAAAAAATCGTTTGAAAAGATTGCGATGGGTCTTCTGTCATTTATGCCGAATGAAAAAGATCTCAAGCAGCTTCAGCAGACAATAAAGGACTATGAAACGGATACTGGCCGCCAGCTCTTTCTTTGGAAAGAGGATGAAGATATCGTCGGAGCGATCGGAGTCGAAAAAAAGGACTCAGAAGTTGAAATCCGGCATATCAGCGTGAATCCTTCTCACCGCCATCAAGGAATCGGAAAGCAAATGATGGACGCCTTAAAACGTCTGTTCAAAACGGAGGCACTCGTTCCGAATGAATTAACGCAAAGCTTTTTTGAACGCTGTCAACATCAAAAAGATCAGGATATCTCATATAATAACTGACAAATGCTCCCGGAATCTTCACGGTTTCGGGAGCTGTTTTGATATAGAAAAAGCAGGGCTGACCGTCAGCCTCTGCTTTTTTTTCTTCTCTCAAATTCCCGTTCGCGTTCCTTAATGACATCCGTCCTGTCCCGCAGGCGGTGTTTATGAATAAGAAAGGTATCTGATACGCCGTCTTGCCCCCATGTATAGCCCTTTCGGCGGCATTCGGCAAGACATGCTTCTTTCAGGGCTTCATCTTTAATCGGCAGCATAACACTTCTGTAAGGCAGGCCCGCTTCTATATCGTCTGACAGCGTTTCTATCAGCTCAATCAGCTTCGGATGGCTGAGACCGAGAGAACAGACCGCCTGCTTTTCAGACCGGAGAATACGTAAGCTGTTGGCAATCAGCCGTTTCGCCCCGGCTTCATTTCCCCTGCGCTGGTGATACAGAGCGACGGCAAGCTGAATCAGGCCGACCCAATGAATGCTCCGCTTTTCAGCCGGGTTTTCTTTCCAATATTCCTCTAACAGTTCATGACACTCAAAATAATCTCTTGATGCGTGAAATTCGGCCAAAAAGCCGATATAAGCTTTAGGATACAAGCCGCTTCCTCCTTTTATGCTAAAACCAGTGTACCACAGCGCTATGAAAAGGAAAAAAGAGCGGCTTGGTGCCTGAAGCCTGAGGAACTAGCAGATGTAAGATGCTCCTACGACAACGAGCAAAATAAACAGAACGACAATTAATGCAAAACCCCCGCCGAAACAAGCTCCGCTCATGTGAAATCAGCCTCCCTTTGTTTCAAGTTTACACGGCTATCATATGTGCATCCGCCTTTAAAGGTATAGGCGTATATCTTCTTTTTCAGTATTTTCTAAATAACGGAGGACGTGTATAAAAGTATTGGACGAGAGCATTTCGGTGGATTATACTAAAGGGTAGCCAGTTTTTCCGGCAATGAGAGTGATATTGAAAATGGTGAGATAATGGTAGAATATCAAGTGAAAATTGATACGTTTGAAGGCCCATTGGACCTGCTGCTTCATCTGATTAACCGTCTTGAAATCGACATATACGACATACCCGTGGCAACCATTACTGAACAATATTTATTATATGTACATACAATGCAAGAGCTTGAACTTGATGTCGCCAGTGAATATCTGGTCATGGCAGCGACGCTTCTCAGCATTAAAAGCAGAATGCTGCTTCCGAAACAAGAAGAAGAGCTGTTTGAAGACGAAATGCTTGAAGAAGAAGACCCTCGGGACGAGCTGATTGAAAAGCTGATTGAGTATAGAAAGTATAAAACCGCTGCGAAGGATTTAAAAGAGCGGGAAGAAGAAAGACAAAAGTCATTTACCAAGCCGCCGAGTGATTTAAGTGAGTATGCAAAAGAAATCAAACAGACCGAGCAGAAGCTGTCGGTGACCGTTTATGACATGATCGGCGCGTTTCAAAAGGTGCTTCAGCGTAAAAAAATCACGCGGCCGAAAGAAACGACCATTACAAGGCAGGAAATACCGATTGAAGACAGAATGAACGAAATCGTAAATAGCTTAAAAACGGCGGGGAGAAGAATAAACTTCACGGAGCTTTTTCCTTCTCGGCAAAAGGATCATCTCGTCGTGACGTTTTTAGCAGTCCTGGAACTGATGAAAAATCAGCAGATTATCATTGAACAGGAAGAAAACTTTTCAGATATATACATTACGGGGAGTGAATCCATTCATGGCGCTTGATATCGTGAATTGGAAAGCGATTGTGGAAGCCCTGCTGTATGCGGCGGGTGATGAAGGGCTGACCAAAAAGCAATTGGTGACGGTGCTTGAAATAGAAGAAGCGGAACTGGCCGGAATCATGGAAGAAGTGGCCGCTCAGTACAAGGAAGATGACAGGGGCATCGAGCTTACCGAATATGCGGATACGTATATGCTTGGAACGAAAAAAGAATTCGTGCCTTATTTGAAAAAACTAATTGAAGTGCCGTCAAAAGGGCTGTCACAGGCTTCTTTGGAAGTGCTGGCGATCGTTTCGTACAAGCAGCCGATCACACGGGCGGAAATTGAAGATATCCGGGGCGTGAAGTCTGAGCGGATTCTGCACAGCCTCGTGTCAAAAGCGCTGCTGTGTGAGGTGGGCCGCGCCGACGGTCCCGGCCGGGCGATTTTATACGGCACGACACCGGTATTTCTTGAACAATTCGGCTTAAAAACATTGGAGGAGCTCCCGCCGCTTCCTGAAAATGCGGAGGAAGACGTTCTCCAGGAGGAAGCCGATTTATTCTTTGAAAACTTCAACCAAACTTTTGAGGATATTAAATAATAATCGTTTTTCATCATACGATAGTAGGGAAAGGCCATTGATGAATGACGCAAATGACGAAGTAAAAGAGAGGAAGGAAACGGACGGAAATGGGAAATTCGATTGTGAGGGCCCATACTGAAGAAACTGGTGAATTTTTAGCCGAGGTTGTCACGATGGTCAGCAGCTATTTAAATCATACAACATTGCCGGAGATGCGGGCTCAAGGAGAGGCGGATGAGGCATACTGCCGCGACGTGCTCAGTGTGCTGAGGAGGATGACCGTCTTTTGCGAAGGCGCCCAGGAAGCCTGCCGCCGGCTCTTAATGCAGGAGCCGTTTCATGAGGTGAGAGCGGAAAAAACGCTGTATAAAGTGTATCATCAGTGCGTGGAAGAATTTTTCATGCCGAAAAAGGATACATGGTACGAAAACAGCCGCGCCGCTTATACAGGCCAAAGCGCGATTGAATTCTACCAGCAAGTGCCGGATTCGCTGCGGAGCCTTCTGCTTTCGCTCAGCAGTGAATTTCTGCGCATGCGGGAAGAATTGGCGCAATATGAAGCATCAGGCTCAAATATGGCATCAGTCAGATAAAAACTCTTCCTTTTGGAAGAGTTTTTTTATGTGAAAGTGATGCAATTGGTATTCATAAGTCATGGACATGCGCATAAACTTGTACAAACCCACAACAAGGACGTGAGCATTCATGCGCTTTCTCAAAAAAGCTGCCGTATTTCTTTTGACTTTTGTTATTCTTTTTTCCATTACAGACGGCAATACGGCACATGCCCAAATACATGTCAGCGCAAAAAGCGCGATTATAATCGACGGAGCATCTGGCCGGGTGTTATTCGCCAAGGATGAACATCATAAGCGGCGGATTGCAAGCATTACGAAAATCATGACGGCGGTGCTGGCGATTGAATCAGGGAAGATGGAAGAGACCGTGACGGTTTCCCCGAATGCCGTAAAAACGGAAGGCTCAGCCATTTATCTTCAGCCGGGACAAAAAGTAAAGCTGAAAGATCTCGTATACGGGCTTATGCTGAGATCAGGAAATGACGCCGCTGCGGCAATAGCGGAATATGTCGGCGGAAGCCTTGACGGTTTTGTATTTATGATGAACAAAAAAGCCGAGCAAATCGGGATGGAAAATACAAAATTTCAAAATCCGCACGGGCTGGACGACCATGAAAATTTATATTCAACGGCGTATGACATGGCGCTTTTGACTAAATACGCGATGAAAATCAAGGAATACCGGACCGTTTCAGGCACAAAAGTGTATAAGGCGGAAACGATGAATCGGGTATGGAAAAATAAAAACAAGCTTCTGACTGGGCTCTACCGTTACAGCACAGGCGGAAAAACGGGTTACACAAAAATCGCGAAACGGACGCTCGTCTCGACGGCCTCAAAAGACGGTACGGATCTCATCGCGGTCACCATAAATGATCCGGACGACTGGGATGACCATATGAATATGTTTAATTATGTCTTTGATCACTATAAAACCTATGTCGTCGCTAAAAAAGGCGGCATTCCGAAGCTGAAAAAGACGTTTTACGGAAAGCGCGCTTTTATTGCCCGGGATGTCAAATATTTGTTAAAAGAGGATGAAATCGACGATGTAAAAATCAGCACAATCTTAATAAAACCGAAAAAAGCCTGGAAAAAGGACGCCTCTCTCATTCCTGATGTCGTCGGCCGGATGACTGTTATGCATGATGGGAAAGTGATCGCCAAGATCCCCGTCTATTATGAAAATGAGCGCCATAAAAAACCGAAAAAGCATTTCATTGAGACGTTTACGAGCCTGTTTATGAGCGCGGCGGGCGGTTCGTCATGGTCAATTTAATCTGGGTATGTCTGACGGTAATCGGACTTGTCTTTGCGATGTTTAACGGTACCTTGCAGGATGTGAATGAAGCCGTTTTTAAAGGAGCGAAAGAAGCGGTTACGATCTCGTTCGGATTAATGAGCGTTCTCGTGTTCTGGCTCGGCCTGATGAAAATAGCCGAGCAGTCCGGCCTTTTGGATATATTCAGCAGAATGTGCCGCCCGTTTATTTCTAAGCTGTTTCCCGATATTCCCCCTGATCATCCGGCGATGGGATACATCTTATCAAATCTCATGGCAAACTTTTTCGGACTGGGAAATGCGGCGACACCGCTCGGCATTAAAGCCATGGAGCAGATGAAAAAGCTGAATGGAGGTAAGTCTGAGGCCAGCCGTTCCATGATTACCTTTTTGGCGGTAAATACTTCGAGTATTACATTGATACCGACAACCGTCATTGCCGTGCGCATGGCTTACTCGGCGAAATCACCGACCGATATCGTCGGGCCGACCATCTTAGCGACTTTAATTTCGGGAATCGGCGCGATTTTCATTGACCGCTACTTCTGGTACCGCCGCAAAAGAAAAGGGAGGTAAGCGAATGGAAATGGTGAATTGGCTGTCTTTAGCCATGATTCCGATTATTATCGCCGGTATATTGATATACGGCACGATCAAAAAAGTGCCGACGTATGAATCATTCGTTGAAGGCGGAAAAGAAGGAATTGAGATTGCGTTTTCCATCATTCCGTATTTGGTCGGGATGCTGGTGGCGATTACCGTATTCCGGGCCTCAGGCGCGCTGGATTTTGTCATGGGGCTGTGCAAGCCTTTCTTTACAGCGCTCGGCATTCCCGCAGAAGTCGTGCCGCTTGCTCTGATCCGCCCGATTTCGGGGACGGCGGCGCTCGGCATGACGACAGATCTGATCGCCGTGTACGGGCCTGATTCATTTATCGGCAGGCTGGCCTCGGTCATGCAGGGATCGACTGACACGACGCTGTATGTCCTGACGGTGTATTTCGGGGCGGTCGGCATCAAAAAAATGGGGGATGCTTTAAAGGTTGGTCTTCTTGCTGATTTGATCGGGGTGGTTGCATCAATCATCATAGTTACGTTATTATTTGGAAGCGCCTGAAATCAGGCGCTTTTTATATATCAGAATAACTCTCCCTGAAAAAGCTTGTTTGTTCAAGGGGAAAAAAGTAAGATTATACTTGAGGTGAACGACATGGAAAGACTGCAAAAAGTTATTGCTCATGCCGGCGTGGCATCACGCAGAAAGGCGGAAGAGCTGATAAAAGAAGGAAAAGTAAAGGTGAATGGAAAAGTAATAACAGAGCTCGGCGTAAAAGTGACCGGTTCTGATCAGATTGAAGTAAACGGATTAAAGGTGGAGCGGGAAGAACCCGTGTACTTTCTGCTTTATAAACCGAGAGGAGTGATCTCAGCAGCTGATGACGACAAAGGGCGGAAAGTGGTGACCGACTTTTTCAAAGAAGTGCCGCAGCGCATTTATCCGATCGGCAGGCTTGATTATGATACGAGCGGACTTTTATTGCTGACAAATGACGGCGAGTTTGCCAACAAACTCATGCATCCGAAATACGAAATTGATAAGACATACGTCGCCAAAGTGAAGGGGATTCCTTCCAAGGAACTTCTGAGAAAGCTTGAGCGCGGCATTCAGCTTGAAGAAGGCAAGACGGCGCCGGCCAGAGCGAAAATGCTTTCCCTGGACAAAAGAAAGCAGACGAGCATCATTCAGCTGACGATTCATGAAGGCCGGAACAGACAGGTCCGCCGCATGTTCGAGGCGATCGGTCATGACGTGCTGAAACTAAAACGTGAAGAATACGCATTTTTAGATTTAAGAGGCCTGCGCACAGGAGACGCAAGAGAATTGTCGCCGCATGAAGTGAAAAGGCTGCGGGCTTTAGCTGAACACGGTAAAAACGCTTTCTAATTTTCACATAACCTTCAAAAATTACAAAACGTGTTGATGATATAATTGAATGGATTTGCAGGCAGGGGAGGGGAGCAGTGTACAATGAACAAAAAACGGCGGCGTTTATTCATTCGGACCGGCATCCTTCTCATCTTACTCTGCGCGCTCGGATATACCATCTATAATGCCGTATACACAAACGGAGAGCGTATATCTGAGGGGTCCAAAGCCCCGAATTTCGCGCTGAAAGATACAGAGGGCAGACTCATAGAACTGAGTCAGTTAAAAGGAAAAGGTGTTTTTCTGAATTTCTGGGGAACGTGGTGCGAGCCGTGCAAGCAGGAATTTCCCTACATGGAGAATCAATACAAGCATTTTAAAGACCTCGGTGTCGAGGTGGTTGCGGTAAATGTCGGCGAATCAAAAATTGCAGTACATAATTTTATGAAAACATACGGCGTCAATTTCCCGGTTGCGCTCGATACTGACCGGCAAGTGCTGGACGCGTACGGCGTATCACCTATTCCGACGACATTTTTGATCAATCCCGACGGAAACGTCGTGAAAGTGGTGACCGGCACGATGACAGAACGCATGGTTCATGACTATATGAATTTAATTAAGCCGGAGGCGTCTTCATGAAAAAGGTCAAATGTGAATGCGGGCACGTGAATCCAGCCGGGACGGTTTTGTGCGAGTCGTGCGGGAAGCCGCTTGATGATCAAAAATCGCCGCTTGCGGATATGCGGTACGACGGCAGCGCAAGGCGTTCGCAAACATATAACAAAACAATCGTAGATAAGGTATGGAACTTCTTTTCTTCCGTAAAAGTCGGAATATGGCTGATCGTCATTACTCTGGCGGCGTCTGCTTTCGGCACGGTTTTTCCGCAGGAAGCTTATCTGCCGCCGGGCGCCCAGCCGGATACATATTATGAACAGCAGTACGGCATAATCGGTCAACTGTATTATCTGCTGGGATTTCATCACCTGTACGGCTCATGGTGGTATATGCTCCTGATCGCATCCATTGGCATATCACTGGTCATCTGCAGCCTGGATCGGGTGATTCCTTTGTACAGAGCGCTGAAAAATCAAGGAGTTCGGCGGAATCCGGTCTTTTTGAAGAGGCAGCGTCTATACAGCCGGACAGAAACCGAGCTGAGCGGGGATGCGGCTGATAGCCTCAGAACACGATTGAAAAAAAAGCATTATAGAGTGCGAGAACAAGAGGGAAGCATTCTGGCGGAAAAAGGCCGTTTTTCAAGGTGGGGGCCCTACGTCAATCACATCGGCCTGATCATTTTTCTGATCGGAGCCATGCTGAGATTTGTACCCGGTATGTATGTCGATGAAACGCTCTGGGTCCGTGAAGGCGAAACCGCCCAGATCCCCGGCACTGACGGCAAGTATTACTTAAAAAACAACCGGTTCACGATGCAGACATATAACAAAGACACTGAGAAAAAAGTATTCGCCGACGCCATTGACAGAGCCGGAAACGGCAAAGTCGCCAAATCCTTCACAACGGACGCGGTTTTGTACAAGAGGGAAGGCGACATTGTATTCGGTGAAAAGCCGAAGCTTAAAAGAGTCAAAGAAAACAATATCCGCGTCAATGAACCGCTGCGCTTTGACTCCTATTCTGTGTATCAGGTGGACTATAAAGAAAACCAGCTCGATCAGATGGTATTTCAGCTGATCGACCAAAAAACAAAACAGTCATTCGGCAAACTGAAGATCAATCTTCTTGATCCCGACACGGACTATGATCTTGGTAACGGTTACAAAGTGCAGATCGCCAGTTATCTTCCTGATTTTTATTTTAACAAGGACGGAGAACCGAGCACGAAAACGAAGGTTCCTAACAATCCGGCTTTTGTCTTTAAAATCACGGCTCCTGACAAGCCGAAAGGGGAGAAAAGTTTTGTTGCGATTCAGCAGACTGTTGAAGGTTCCGAAAGTAACAAGTACAAATTAAAATTCGACCATGTGGAAACGAAAAACATTACAGGACTCACCGTCAGAAAAGACTTAACCTTATGGGTGCTTGCCGTCGGCGGCGCGATCTTTATGATCGGCGTCATTCAAGGAATGTACTGGCAGCACAGAAGGATCTGGATCAAAACAGGTGATCATGAAGTGCTTGTGGCGGGACATACGAACAAAAACTGGTTCGGTCTGAAAAAAGATATCGAATTTGTTCTTAGCGGGACCGGGATTCAAGAGCCGGCCGATCAAAAAGAATTGGCCAAAAATCAGACCTAGTGAAAAAGGAGTGGTGTCATGGCGGAGCTGAGCGCAAATTTTCTTTATGCTGCCTTTTTGATTTATTTAATTGCCGTCCCGGTTTTCGGCGGCGCCATCCGGGGAACAAAAGGTGCTAAGGACGGTAAGGGCCGCTGGTCGGCTATCGGAATCACGTTAACCATTTTCGGATTTCTTTGTCATCTCGGCTACTTCATTGCGAGATGGTCGGCAAGCGGACATGCGCCTGTCAGCAATATGTTTGAATTTACGACGTCATTCGGCATGATGCTTGTTCTCGCTTTTATTATTATTTACTTTATTTACAGACTGCCTTCATTAGGCATGTTCACATTGTCTATCGCGCTTTTGCTTATCGCATATGCAAGCATGTTTCCGACAGACATCACGCCGCTTATTCCGTCACTGCAGAGCAATTGGCTGTACATTCACGTCACAACGGCGGCGCTCGGGCAGGCGATTCTTGCGATCAGTTTTGTAGCCGGCGTCATTTTCCTGTTAAAGCATGTCGACCAATCCAGACCGGGCAAAAAAACGTTCTGGCTTGAAGTCATCATGTTTATACTCGTGACGACCGTGGCATTTATCGCCGTCACGTCGGCATTCCGGCTGGCTGACTACAAAGCTGAATTTAATTGGGTGGATAAAAAAGAGGCCAAAAGCGTCATGATATATGATATGCCTGCGCTTGTCGGCCCGCATGACGGAGAACTGCTTACGGAAGGCGCAATGAAGCCGCTTATTGAGCTTCCGGCCATTTTTTCAGGCAGAAAGGTCAATACGGTGATCTGGTCGTTTGGCGCAGGTCTCGTTTTATACGGTGCGCTCAGGCTGATATTCAGAAAGAGAATCAGCGCTCTTATAAGCCCGCTCGTCAAAAATGTGAATCTGGACTTGGTCGATGAAGTCGGCTACCGCGCTGTTTCTATCGGTTTTCCGGTATTCACACTCGGCGCGCTTGTGTTTGCGATGATTTGGGCGCAGCTTGCATGGACGCGTTTTTGGGGCTGGGACCCGAAGGAAGTATGGGCGCTGATCACCTTTTTATTTTACGCAGCGTATTTGCACTTGCGGCTGTCAAGAGGCTGGCATGGCGAAAAGTCCGCGTGGCTTGCCGTCATCGGCTTCGCCATTATTATGTTTAACTTGATTTTTGTGAATCTCGTGCTTGCCGGACTTCATTCGTACGCATAGATGCAAAAAGCCGATACAGTTCTTAAGCTGCCGCACAGTTTGTTAAAATGAAAGTAACAGAAGGAAAGCAGGGGGAAAACGATGGATCAAACAAATGAAACTAAAATATTAGTAGTAGATGATGAAGCCAGAATTCGACGCCTTTTAAGAATGTACCTTGAACGGGAAAACTATGTGATTGAAGAAGCGGAAAACGGCGACGAGGCCATTAAAATGGGGCTGGCATCAGATTATGATCTGGTGCTCTTGGATTTAATGATGCCGGGAACGGACGGAATCGAAGTATGCCGGCAGCTCAGAGAAAAAAAAGCGACGCCGATTATCATGCTGACGGCAAAAGGGGAAGAAGCCAACCGCGTCCAGGGGTTTGAAGCGGGTACGGACGATTATATCGTCAAGCCTTTCAGCCCGAGAGAAGTGGTGCTTCGGGTAAAGGCGCTTTTAAGAAGGGCTTCCCAAACATCTTATCTGACAGCCAATACCCCGACAAAAAATGTGCTCGTCTTTTCGCATCTATCTATTGATCACGATGCTCACAGGGTGACTGCCGACGGCACAGAGGTGAGCCTGACGCCGAAGGAATATGAACTGCTGTACTTCCTGGCGAAAACACCGGACAAAGTGTACGACAGGGAAAAGCTTTTAAAAGAAGTGTGGCAGTATGAATTTTTCGGAGACCTCAGAACGGTGGACACCCATGTCAAACGGCTCCGTGAAAAATTAAATAAAGTATCCCCGGGAGCGGCGAAAAAAATCGTCACCGTATGGGGAGTCGGATACAAATTTGAGGTAGGCGCTGAATGAAGTTTTGGAAAAGCGTAGTAGGTAAGCTTTGGTTTACCATTCTTTCACTCGTGTTAATTGTTTTATTTATTTTAACGGTGCTGCTTCTGGAATTTATAGAAAATTACCACGTTGAAGAAGCGGAAAAAGATTTAACGCAGCTTGCCGATAAAATTGCGGTCATAATAGAAAATCATGAAGACCAGCCGCTTGCCAGATCCATCACGTGGGAACTGGCGGACAATTTAACGAGCATCGCGATCATTCAGGATGATAAGCATGTCTGGTATTCGCCCAATGACGATAATCATTTATCCTCTATTACATTAGAGCAGATCAAACATGACCGGGATCTGCACAAGGCGCTGACAGACCGCAAAAAAGTAAGCAAACGTGCGGTGCCCAACAATGCCGGTTCGGATAACGAACGGCTGATCGTCGGAGTGCCGTATGAAAAAGACGGCAAAAAAGGCATGGTCTTTTTATCCCAATCGCTGCTTGCCGTCAAAGATACGACGAAACATACAACCCGCTATATTTTTCTTGCGGCGGGCATTGCCATCGTCCTGACAACGTTTTTCGCGTTCTTTTTATCCAGCAGGGTGACATATCCCCTTCGGAAAATGCGGGAAGGCGCCCAAGACTTGGCGAAAGGAAAGTTTGATACAAAAATTCCGATTCTGACCCAAGATGAAATCGGGGAACTGGCTATTGCCTTTAATCAGATGGGACGGCAGCTCAATTTCCATATTAACGCGCTGAATCAGGAAAAAGAACAGCTGTCCAATATTTTAAGCAGTATGGCAGACGGTGTCATTACCATTAATATCGACGGCACCATTTTGGTGACCAACCCGCCGGCCGAACGTTTTCTGCAGGCATGGTATTATGAGCAGAACATGAACATTAAAGAAGGAGACAACCTTCCCCCTGAAGCAAAAGAGCTATTTCAAAATGCAGTGAACACGGAAAAAGAGCAAATGATTGAAATGACGCTTCAAGGAAGGTCATGGGTTTTATTGATGTCGCCTCTTTATGCGGAATCACACGTCCGCGGCGCCGTGGCCGTGCTCCGTGATATGACCGAAGAGCGCAGGCTCGATAAATTGCGTGAAGACTTCATTGCCAATGTCAGTCATGAGCTCAGAACCCCGATTTCTATGCTGCAGGGATACAGCGAAGCAATAGTGGACGACATTGCAAGCACCGAAGAGGAGAAAAAAGAAATCGCGCAGATCATTTATGATGAATCTCTTCGCATGGGCCGGCTCGTCAATGATTTGCTGGATTTGGCCAGAATGGAATCCGGACATACGGGCCTGCACTATGAAACGGTAAACCTGCATGAGTTTCTGGAGAAGATCTCCCGCAAATTTTCCGGGGTAGCGAAGGAAAAAGGCGTTTCGCTCACAGAAGACATCTCGGTGTCTCAGCCGGAGTGTGTCTTTGACGAAGATAAAATGGAACAGGTGTTTACCAACCTTATAGATAATGCGCTGCGCCACACGGAGTCAGGCGGAAGCGTTCATATCGCGGCTCAGACCGTAAAAGACGGACTGAAAATCGATATCAAAGATTCCGGCTCGGGAATACCGGAAGAGGACCTGCCTTTTATTTTTGAACGTTTTTATAAAGCGGACAAAGCAAGAACAAGAGGCAGGGCGGGAACCGGACTCGGACTCGCCATCGTAAAAAATATCGTGGAAGCCCACGGCGGTTCAATTGCGGTTCACAGCAGCATCGATAAAGGGACGACGTTTACATTTTATATTCCGACAAAAGTGCAGGATGACGTCTGAAATTGACGAACAATCTTGTTCCATACGAAACACCCGCATGTTCTGCGGGTGTTTTTTATTTGTTTCTCCTTTAAAAATTTAAGAATATGTTAATATAAATTCCCTTCCAAATTCCAGTTTCTCGTAATATAGTTGTAATGTAACTTTTCAACGCATTTTTACGACAAAAAAGTGAACGGAGGGGTTTCCCATGGAAGAAACCTTTCAGATATTATATGATGCATACCATCAAGATTTATATCAATTTTTATTTTATATGGTAAAAGATAAGTCGCAGGCTGAAGATTTGGCGCAGGAAGTGTATATCCGCGTCTTGAATTCCTATCATACATTTGAAGGAAGAAGCAGTGAAAAAACATGGCTGTTGTCCATCGCACGCCATGTGGCGATTGACTGGTTCCGCAAGCAGCAGACGATCAGACAGCGTATTATGGGTACGTTTGATTGGGATACACAAGATGTCAGAGATCAGCATTTGCTTCCGGACGAACTCGCCGTACAGCATGAAAACGTCCGGGAAATTTATACCGCGCTTGATCATTGCACCATTGATCAAAGAGCTGTTATTATCTTGAGATTTATTCAGGGATATTCCATTCAGGAAACAGCCGCCGCTCTCCGCTTCTCGGAAAGCAAAGTCAAAACGACCCAACACAGAGGGCTCAAAATACTTCGGAAACAGATGGAGCTTTTGAGGGAGGAGCTAATGGATGATGAAGTCATATTGGAACGAAGAAAGAGTAGAGGAGTTGTTAAGACAACTTCCGGCGGTTAGAGATCATCGTTCACCCGAGGCCATTTACCGGAATATTGAAACGGGTAAACCGTACAGGAAAAAGCCGGCCCGAAGCTGGATCGGCCCCGCCGCAGCCGGCGTCTGCGCATTGTGCATCGCTCTGATTATATCTCCTCACCTGATGACAAACAAATCTTCCGGTGATCTGACCGCTGACAGCCGCCAGACTGAAAAAGCCAGTCAGTCAGCTTCTGTCAAGCCGCCGGATCAGAAGACGTTCGTCGTCTCAAACCAAAACAAAAACAATTACATTACTTTGGCATTTGCCGATTCAGAAACATCCGCCGTCATTCCGGTCAGTTTTGAAAAAAAGAAGCCGGATGAATCGGTATCAGAGGCTTTATCCGAAGCGGAAAACCTAGAAGTGCCCGAATCCTTCCTTTCTGTGCCGAACCTTTTGGACGGTGTGCAGGTAACGGCGGATAAGAAGGATTTGCTTGTGCAGGTAAACGGACGGCTTTCTATCGAATCAGTTGCCGATGCTGACTTATTGAAAAAGATGCTGAAAGAGACTTTGACATGGAGTCCTTACGAGCGGATTAAATTGAAAAAGGTTCAAAACGGAGCCGGACAGGATTTTTATAAATCTTACGGCATTTCCGCTGAGATGTCCGTACATAAACAGACAAACCGGGCGTATTTTTCTTACAGCGACAGTCTGGGACAAGAGTATCTCATCCCGTCTGAACAAACCTATTATTCAGTATATCAGGCTATTGACGGGATGAAGACAACAGACGGAGGCTCACAGACCGCGAGCATTATAGAAGCAGGTGCGATTGCATCGGTATCGGAAAGGGAAGACGGCGAGCAGCTGCGGATTCAATTGTCCGAAAAACATAAGGTTGAAGATTCGCTGGAAGGGATTTTAATGATCGAAGGGCTTCTGTTAACCGCGAAGGAATTCGGTTATTCTGAGGTGCTGTTCACACATGCGCATACAAAGAAAATCGGTAATTATGATGTGACAAAACCTATCGCTGTGCCTGCCGCGCCTAATCCGCTTCCAAGCCATTAAACGTAAAAAAACCCAAAACATATGAATGTTTTGGGTTTTTTGTTGGTTACGGAAGGTCAATCAGTTTAACGGAAACAATATCCTGAACTGAAGTCAGCTCATTGACGACTTTATCATCTAAATGTTTATCAAAAGAAAGCATCATAATGGCTTCTCCGCCTTTTTCTTTACGGCCTACCTGCATGGTAGCGATATTGATATCGTTATCGCCGAGGATGCGTCCGACGCGTCCGATTACACCAGTCGTATCCTGGTGCTGGATATAAACGAGGTGGCCGGCAGGATTTAAGTCAATATTAAAGCCGTTCAGTTCAACGATTCGTTCACCGAAGTGAGGGATATACGTAGCCGTTAACGTAAATGTGCTCCGGTCTCCGGTTACTTTTACGCTGATGCAGTTATCATATCCTGATTCATTGGAGGAAATCTTCTCGCTGAAGCTGATTCCGCGTTCTTTTGCTACACCGCCGGCGTTCACTTCATTGACCGTTGAGTCTACACGCGGTTTTAAGAAACCGGACAGCAGGCTTTTTGTAATAAATGATGTTTCAAGTTTGGCGATGGTGCCTTCATATTGAATCGCAACATCTTTGACGGGTTCCTTCATACATTGTGACACGAGACTTCCGATTTTATCGGCAATTTGGTGATAAGGCTGGATTTTTTTGAATTCATCTTTCGTCATCGCAGGCAGATTGATCGCTGACATGACAGGCAGACCTTTTGCAAACTGCAGCACTTCTTCAGAAACCTGTGCCGCGACATTCAGCTGTGCTTCTTTCGTTGAAGCGCCTAAGTGAGGTGTGGCGATCACCAGCGGATGGTCGGGAAGCTTTGATTCAACTGGCGGTTCCACTTCAAACACGTCAAGGGCAGCGCCTGCGACATGGCCGCTTTCCAGCGCTTCCAAAAGCGCAGCTTCATCAATAATGCCGCCTCTTGCGCAGTTGATAAGGCGGACGCCTTTTTTTGTTTTGGCAATGGTTTCTCTGTTAAGCAGTCCTTTTGTTTCCTTTGTTAAAGGCGTGTGGACGGTAATGATATCCGCGCTTTCAAGCACTTCTTCGAATGTCCGGCTGTTTACGCCGATTTTGCCGGCTCTCTCTTCGGTTAAGAAAGGATCGAATACATGAACCGTCATACCGAACGCTCTGGCGCGCTGGGCAATCTCGCTTCCGATCCGGCCCAGACCGACAATGCCTAAAGTCTTTCCGTAGAGCTCCGCCCCGACAAAAGCCGTCCGGTTCCATTCTCTTGATTTTACTGAGATATTGGCTTGCGGAATGTGTCTCATTAATGAAGAAATCATCGCGAATGTATGCTCTGCCGTTGAAATGGTGTTTCCATTCGGCGCGTTTATCACGATAACCCCATGTTTTGTGGCCTCATCAATGTCGATGTTGTCTACCCCGACACCGGCTCTGCCGACGATTTTTAAAGAGGTCATTTTTTTAAACAATTCTTCGGTTACTTTCGTGGCACTGCGGACTAACAGGGCATCAAAGGTATGTAATTCATCTTCTGCATCCGCGACGTTTTTTTGAACAATTTCTATAAAGTCTGATTCCATCAGCGGCTTTAAGCCGTCATTGCTCATCTTATCTGAGACCAAAACTCGAAACATTGTTAGATTTCCTCCTAGTTTAGCTGACTAAATATCTGATAATTTATCATATTCTCAATAGAGTGTCAATGTGTAGTGACGCAGTAAAGGAGAAAAGGACACCGCAGAATCAGCTGAAAATCGGGCTTCCCCAATATTTTATTTAAATTTGAGCAGTTCTCTATACAATTGCAATTTGATCATATATAATGTGAATAAATTCATAAGATCAATCTTCGGGGCAGGGTGAAATTCCCTACCGGCGGTGATGAGCATCATGCTCTAAGCCCGCGAGCTGCTTCGGCGGCAGGATCCGGTGAGATTCCGGAGCCGACAGTATAGTCTGGATGGGAGAAGATGGAGGTTCAGCAGACGTTTTGATGCTTATATCAAACGTTTCTTTGCCAAGCCTTAGTAAGCTCCCGCTTTTTAACAAAAGCGGTTTTTTTATTGGGGCGCAAAAGAACCTTTCCTCTTTTCGAGAGATTTGATCGAAAAGGAGAGAGCATTGTGAAAGTAAAAAAATTAGTTGTCATCAGTATGCTTAGCAGTATTGCTTTTGTGCTTATGCTGTTAAATTTCCCGTTTCCGGGTCTGCCGGATTACTTGAAAATTGATTTCAGTGACGTTCCTGCAATTATCGCCATTTTGGTATACGGGCCTGCGGCGGGGATTGCGGTTGAAGCGATTAAAAATATTCTGCAGTATATCATTCAAGGAAGCATGGCCGGCGTGCCTGTCGGGCAGGCAGCCAATTTTATCGCGGGAACGCTGTTTATTCTGCCGACGGCGTTTATGTTTAAAAAGCTCAATTCTGCAAAAGGTCTTGCGGTGAGCCTTCTGGCCGGAACCGCGGCGATGACCGTGCTGATGAGTATTTTGAACTATATTCTTATCCTGCCCGCGTATACTTGGTTTTTACATTCACCGGCACTGTCAAACAGCCAGTTAAAAACGGCGGTTGTCGCAGGAATTCTGCCGTTTAACATTGTAAAAGGCATTATCATCACCATCGTCTTTACGTTCATCTTTACGAAGCTGAAACCTTGGATTGAACAAAAACGCAGCATCCAAACACAATAAAGACTGAAAGCGTCCGCTCTGTGAAAACAGCCGGACGCTTTTTTGTTTGTGCTGATCGCAAAAAATAAGACTCCGGCCGATAACAGCCGGAGTCTTATTCAGGACGAAAAAGCTCCTCTCACGGAGAGGGCTTTTTTATTCGTATTTCAGCGGGTCGCCTTCGAACGGTTCATCCGCAACTTTGATTGAATCAGTAGGGCATCCTTCAAATGCGTCAATCATATCTTCTTCCAGAACTTCCGGAACTTCGACGACGCCTTTATTTTCGTCAAGCGTAACGAACGCAATGCCTTCATCATCATAATCATAAATGTCTGGTGCCGCAGCTCCGCAGGCGCCGCATGCAATACACGTATCTTTATCTACAATTGTGTACTTTGCCATGAATAAAACCTCCCAGATTGTTCGTGTTGGAACAAATGGTTTACCTTATATATTTTTAAATATAACACCTATTCCTCTTACTTATTGTAATGATGTTAGTGTCAAATTTCAACAGAAAAATGATTGAGAATGCTTATCACATAAGGGATTCTCTTTAGCACTTCCCCCTAAAAGATGACTTTAAACGTCAAATTTATATGAAAATCTGTTAAAATAAAAAGAACCAAAAAACGAAACTTGTCACAGAAGAAATGTAGGTGTGTTTAGATTGGCGATAAACTTCTTTGATACCGTGGTTCTCGACTGTCTGGACAAAATAGACGGCGAACGGACTCCGAGTGCTGTGTTTCATTTATTAAAAGGAAAAAAGTCGTCTCAAACCATTCAGGATGCCGGCTTATTTCAGATCGCTAAATATTTCGGCATGGCTTCACAGTGTGAACGCGGCGATATTGCTGCTTCTTTGCATAAACTCACCGAGAGCTCATACATCACAGCCGGAAAAGAAGAGGGGACGTGGAAAGTGACTGCGCGCGGCGTTCAAAAGCTTGAACGGGCGTTTGCCGAGCGGCCTTGGCCGAAGCACTGCCACGGCGCGAATTATCAAACGCCTGCTGGCACCCTGTGGAGGCGGCTTTCCCTGCTCATTCAAGTCCTGTCAAACAAAGAGCATCAATGCAGTCAATATATCCCGGTTACCAACGATGTGCAGACGCTGAGATGGGTCAAACGGTTCATGCGGAAAAACAGAGATGCTAAAGAGCTTTCCGTCCAAATGCATGACGCGCTGTTTCAGCTTCTGCAAGGCGTAAGTGAACGGCAGGCGCTTATTTTTGTCTATTCTTTAACTTCATTCAACAGAATCGGCAAAACGAATAAGCAGCTCGCTCTCCAGCTGAACGAAGATGAATGGTATGTGTCCGTCCAGTTTTGGGGAGCGGTACATTATGTTATTCAATCGCTTCCGCAATGTGCATATCCCGCTCTGCGCGAGCTGCTGTCCGATCTGCAGGCGGAAAGCGCGCTGACACAGTCTGCCAGAAAAACCTTTGAGCTGTTGGAAAAAGGGTTTCCGATTGAACGGATCGCCGCGGTCAGAAATTTAAAAACCGCCACAATCGAAGATCATATCGTAGAAATATCATTGCACCAGCCTGCATTTTTTATAGAACAGTATCTTTCTGAAGAGGAACAGCGTATGATAACGGCATTTGCAAAACAGCATCAAACGAATAAAATTAAACGGATTCGCGAAGGAATGCAGATGCGCTTCAGCTATTTTCAGATCAGGCTGGCGCTGGCAAAGACGGTGAATCAGCATGACTGAGCTGCATAAAGCTTTATCCAGGTATTTTGGTTTGCATTCCTTTAAAAAAGGGCAGGAAGAGATTATGACTAGCGTGCTCCAAAAAAAAGATACGATCGCCATGCTTCCGACCGGCGGGGGAAAATCATTATGCTATCAGCTCCCGGGTTACATGATGGACGGGCTGGTGCTGATTATTTCACCGCTTCTTTCATTAATGGAAGATCAGGTGCAGCAGCTGAAAGCGAAAGGGGAAAAGCGGGTTGCGGCATTAAACAGCATGCTGAATTCCGCAGAGCGGCATTTTATCCTCAGCAACATCAGCCGGTATAAATTTCTCTATATGTCTCCTGAAGCCCTTTCTTCACCTTATGTGCTGAACCGTTTGAAAAATGTCCCGGTCAGTTTATTTGTTATTGATGAGGCTCATTGCATATCAGAATGGGGACATGATTTCAGGCCTGATTATTCGAAGCTCGGACCTTTCAGGCAGGCACTCGGAAAGCCGCCTGTATTGGCGCTGACCGCAACAGCGACAAAAGAAACGCTCAGAGACGTGACGGATGTGCTCGGCCTTGAGCATGCGGTGCGTCATCTTTATTCAGTCAACCGGCCGAATATTCTCCTGGCGGCAGAACATTTGGCGGATAATGCCGAGAAAATAAGCAGGCTCACGGAGCTTGCCGAAAAGCTTGAAGGCCCGGGTATCATATATTGTCCGACCAGAAAATGGGCGGAAGAGCTTGCGGCTGAGCTGAATGAAAAAACGGGAAAGCGGACGGATTATTATCACGGCGGAATGGATACAGGGGACAGAATCTTGATCCAGCAGCAATTTATCCATAACCAGCTTGATTGCATCTGCTGCACCAATGCGTTCGGCATGGGTGTGGATAAGTCAGATATCCGCTTTGTCATTCACTTTTATCCTCCCCAAACGGCCGAGGCCTTTATGCAGGAAATCGGCAGAGCGGGACGCGACGGCAGCCCGAGTGTCAGTATTTTGCTGAGGGCGCCCGGCGATACCGAGCTTCAGCAGCAGATTATTCAGACAGAAAGCCTGTCTGATTATGACCTGGAAGCCATTCTGGCCGTCATACGGGATGCCGGTACGGGTGATGAGCGAAAGCTTCGGGACGTTCTGATCAATAAGGGCGTCCAGGAAACACAGGCGCGAACGGCCGTCCATCTGTATCTGCAAGGAAAAACCACAAAAGAGCAGCTGCAGGAAGAACTGACATACCGCGTGGAAAAAAAGCTGCGTAAAATGAATCGTTTTTCGGCGTTATTAGAGCGGAAAGAATGTATAAGAGAAGCGCTGCTGTCTTATTTTGATGAACCGTATGAGCCTGATGGTCAAACCGGACAATGCTGCAGCAGCTGCGGACTTGATCTGGCTCCGTACGAGCAAAAAGGAGAACGTAAAAACATGGAACGGTTTGAAGATTGGAAGCTGGAATTAGGCCGGATTTTCGGTTCAGAGTCTGCGGGTGAGTTCAGCTGAGACGGCAAAGCGAATTGATCCGGCAGCTCTCAGACCGGGAGATTGTGATGCAGCTGTATGCCACCCAATTGCTCATATTGGCGGTTTCAGCTGTTATTGGCTTTTTCTTTTTCACCGACATTCACGATTTTTTAAAGCTGTGGCATATACGTGACGATAATATCATATGGTACGGTGTAACTCTTGCCGTCCTTGTCATTTTTGCCGATCTTGCGGTGATGAAATGGTGTCCTTCGCATTTATATGATGACGGCGGCATTAATGTATTGCTTTTTAAGAACAGGCCGGTTTTGCACATTTTGTTTTTGACGCTTCTCATTTCGTTCAGCGAAGAGATTTTGTTCAGAGGTGTTCTGCAGACACATATCGGCTTATGGGCCGCCAGCTTCATTTTTACCGTGCTTCATTTCAGATACTTGGCGAAGTGGCTTCTGTTTATGATGGTTGCGGGCATCAGTCTTTTGCTGGGGCTTATCTATGAATGGACCGGCAATTTATTCGTTCCGGTTACAGCGCATTTTATTATTGATGCGGTATTTGCCTGTCAGATCCGTTTTCAATATGTTAGGAGGGGTTTGCATGACGGAAATGTCAAGAGTTGAAAGAAGAAAAGCTCAGCTGCGTGCCGAGCAGCAGGTTGCCGCGGCCGCGGATGAACAAATTGAATATCTTGAAGACAGCCTCCCGACAAGACAATCTGTAAAAGAGGAGCGTAAAAAAAAGGAAGAGCAGGTAAAGGAAAAAACCAAAACAAAAACGCCGCTGTTCACTTTTCTGACCGTCCTGTTCATTATCGTAACAATCGGTGTCTTTTTCGGTCTTCTTTATATGACGAACAGCAGCAGATTTGACCCGAAGGACTATGAAGATGTCTTCATAGACCACAGTGAAAGCGCGCCTGCCGTTATTCCGAAAGGCGCTCAGAAAGAAACGTCAGAAACCGCTCTTTTAGAACAACAGAAAAAAAAGTCTGACGACAAAGATAAGAAAGAAGCGGCTGCATCTGAAAAAACGAAAGAAAAACCAAGTGAAAAAACACCTGAAAAAACGGAAACGCCCTCAGAAAAACAAGTAAAGCCGACAGACACCGAATACGCGGAGACAAAACAGCAGTCTCCGCCGGCTGTCCGTGAAAAAGCGGCTCCGGCTTCCGCGAGTGATCAAGCCGGGACTGTCCCGAAAAAAGTGCGGACCGTACAGCATACTGTACAGCCGAAAGAAACGCTTTACCGCATTTCAATGAAATATTATAAAAGCCGGGCGGGCGAAGAAAAAATCCGCAGCTACAACGGATTAAACGGAAACGACGTGTACACCGGCCAGGTTCTGAACATTCCGCTGTCTGATTAAAATAAATGCATGTTTTCACCGTGTTTTTCATATAGTGTACCAATGAAAACGGACAAGGTGTGAAGCGCATGGATTCTTTATGGAAGCAATTAGACCGATTTGCTGACGGACCGACGAAACAAATGCTTCAGGCGCTGGTGAAACGGAAATTAAAATACGAAAATTATGCCGCACAATGCCGAAGATGGCAGTGGGCGTCCCTCGTTTGTTTTTCCCTGATGTGCATACTGCTGATGTTTAAAAGCTTTAATGCCCCCCAAGCCTCTCCGCAGCTGATTCTGCAGGAAATATTAGGCCATACGGTTTACTTGTGCTGGATTATGGCTTCCGCTTTTGCGTATTGCACTTCTTATTATTTTAAAAAAAAGGAAGAAAAAGCTGAGGGTGAATTTCATAAACTGAGATGTGAAATTATCCAAAAAAGCACGGATTTATGGCCCCAGCCTGAAAAATGGAGGGCGAGAGAATCTGTTTTTCACTTGATGAAACATCGGTATGATATCAATCTTTATTTTGAAAGCAAATAAAATGAGGCGTTTTCCGGAAAGGATAGAAACGTCTTTTTTTGTTTGTCCGTCTAATATAAGACAATGACAGAATGGAGAGTGCGTTTATGAAGCTTACAGCGGGAATTCTCGGCTCATTGGCGGGAGCGGCTGCGGTTATGGCGGCCGTTATGTACAAAACGGCAAACGGCAGCCATCTGAAAACACATACATTTACGCTTGATAAAATGAAGGGGATGAAGCCGCTCACCATCTTCTTTATATCTGACGTGCACCGCCGTTTAATTGATGAAAAGCTTCTCCGCGAAGCGGCAGTTCATAAGCCGGATGCCGTTTTGCTCGGCGGTGATTTGGCGGAGGGCGGAGTTCCTTACGCCAGAATTGAAGAAAACATCAAACGTCTGACGGCTCTTGCGCCTGTCATGTATGTGTGGGGAAATAACGATTACGAGGTCAGCCAGCAAAAACTGCTCTCTCTTTTACGGGCATATAAAGTGATCCCGCTGAGAAATGAATCGGTTCAGTTTGCTTATAAAGGGGAAACCGTTACGATCTGCGGGGTGGATGATATCAGGATGATGATGGATGATTACGAATCTGCAATCAGATATACGGATGCTGACAAAGTAAACCTCCTGCTTTGCCATAACCCGGACATCCATGAGCAGATGAGGGAGTCAGACGGGATTGACGCTGTGTTCAGCGGCCATACGCATGGCGGCCAAATCCGTTTCGGCCGGTTCGGGCCGTACGAATTGGGCGGGACGGGAACGGTAAAAAAAGCGCATTACCTGATCAGCAACGGCTACGGGACGACAAAAGTTCCGCTGAGGCTCGGGGCGAAACCGGAGACGCATATGATTACGCTGTGCGGACCGGATGAGCCGTCTTCCTGAAACAAACCCGGCCGCGGTGATAAAAAACGGCATTCTGCTTGTCTTCCCGCTGTACACGGTGTAAACTGATAACAAATTAAGAACCTATGACTCATTTATTCATATACTGTGTTATATGATTTGTGTGCAAGAAGAGGCAGGAGGGAACATTATGCGGCTTGAGCGTCTGAACTATAATAAGATTAAAATCTTTTTAACCCTCGACGATTTGACTGATCGGGGACTGACAAAAGAAGACCTCTGGAAGGACTCGTTTAAAGTCCACCAGTTATTTAAAGATATGATGAATGAAGCAAATACAGAGCTCGGCTTTGAAGCGAATGGTCCGATCGCGGTGGAAGTATATTCTCTTCAGGCACAAGGCATGGTTGTGATTGTAACGAAAAATCATGACGCGGACGCAGAAGATGACGAATATGACGAATATGACGATGATTATATCGAGATGCAGGTCAAACTTGACGAAAGCCCGGATATTATTTATCAGTTCCATTCGTTTGAAGATATCATTCAGCTTGCCGGAAGCCTTCACCGAATCGGGATTACCGGCGGCACCGTCTACCACTATGAGAACCAATACTATGTAAGCCTTGAAGACCTCGGCTCCCGTTCCGCCGAAGGCGTCATCGCGGTGCTGGCTGAATACGGACACCCGGCGACGATTACGATTTACAGACTCCATGAGTACGGAAAACTCATCATGGACGGCAATGCTGTGGAGACCATCCAGAAACATTTTTCATAAAAAAGATTTGAAACGGCAGCTGTTTTCAGCGGCCGTCTTTTTTTAAGCGAAATAATGGAAAAATCATTGTCTTTCTTCTATGCACGGAGATATTGAAGGTGTATACTAGTCACTGAAAGGGAGCATGAGAGAAACAGAAGATTTTAGGAGGTTAACTCAAATGGCAGCCGATCGATTCACCGGTCATAATGAAGAAGACAAACATGATGTATTAAAATCAACCCAAACCGTAATACATAAAGCTCTGGAAAAATTGGGGTATCCAGAAGAAGTGTATGAACTGCTGAAAGAGCCGCTCAGATTATTAACGGTTAAAATTCCTGTTCGGATGGATGACGGGTCTGTGAAAATATTTACAGGCTATCGTGCGCAGCACAATGATTCCGTAGGTCCGACAAAAGGCGGCATTCGTTTTCACCCGAATGTAACTGAAAAAGAGGTGAAAGCACTTTCCATCTGGATGAGTTTAAAATGCGGAATTATTGATCTTCCTTATGGCGGTGGTAAAGGCGGAATTGTTTGTGATCCGAGAAATATGTCATTCAGAGAGCTTGAAAGGCTGAGCAGGGGATATGTCAGAGCAATCAGTCAGATTGTCGGACCGACTAAAGACGTCCCGGCACCTGACGTATTTACAAACTCGCAGATTATGGCTTGGATGATGGATGAATATTCAAGAATTGATGAATTTAACTCACCCGGCTTTATTACGGGAAAACCGCTTGTACTCGGCGGGTCCCACGGCAGGGAATCAGCTACGGCAAAAGGCGTTACCATCTGTATAAAAGAAGCGGCCAAGAAAAAAGGTCTCGATATTCAGAACGCGCGCGTCGTCGTACAAGGTTTCGGAAATGCGGGCAGCTATCTGGCCAAGTTTATGCATGACGCCGGCGCGAAAGTTGTCGGAATTTCTGACGCGTACGGAGGCCTTTACGATCCGGACGGTCTTGATATTGATTATCTGCTTGACCGCAGAGACAGCTTCGGAACGGTGACGAAGCTTTTCAATGACACCATTACGAATCAGGAGCTGCTTGAGCTGGACTGTGATATACTTGTCCCGGCGGCGATCGAAAACCAAATTACAGAAGAAAACGCTGACCGCATCAAAGCGAAAATCGTTGTAGAAGCGGCAAACGGACCGACGACACTGGAAGGAACGAAAATCCTGACAGACAAAGGAACGCTGCTGGTTCCCGATGTTCTGGCGAGCGCCGGCGGTGTAACGGTTTCTTATTTCGAATGGGTTCAAAACAACCAAGGCTTCTACTGGAGTGAAGAAGAAGTCGAGGAAAAACTGGAAAATATGATGATAAAATCGTTTAATAATATTTATGAAATGTCCCAAAACCGCCGGATTGACATGAGGCTTGCGGCTTACATGGTCGGCGTGCGGAAAATGGCTGAGGCTTCGCGTTTCAGAGGCTGGATATAAACCAATCGTTTGCATAAACAAAAAAAATCTCCTATGATAATATAGGAGATTTTTTATATGAGTGGAAACTTATGATGGAAATGCCAATCGCAGGAGTTGAAGGACATGACAGAAGAAAAAGCAATTATAATAGGCGGAGGTCCTTGCGGATTATCGGCGGCTATACATCTGAAGCAAATTGGCGTGAACGCGCTTGTGATCGAAAAAGGGAATGTCGTAAACAGCATTTATAACTATCCGACCCACCAAACTTTTTTCAGTTCAAGTGAAAAATTGGAGATCGGCGATGTTGCCTTTATTACGGAAAACAGAAAACCGGTCCGAATACAGGCTCTCTCTTACTACAGAGAGGTCGTCAGAAGAAAAGAGCTGCGCGTAAACGCCTTTGAAACAGTGGAGCGCGTAACGAAACAGGAAGACGGCCGTTTTCTTGTAGAAACATCAAAAGACCGCTACCTCACTCCGTTTTGTATCATTGCGACAGGATATTATGATCATCCGAATTATATGAACATCCCGGGTGAAGGGCTTCCTAAGGTATTTCATTACTTTAAAGAAGGCCATCCTTATTTTGATAAAGATGTTGCTGTGATCGGCGGGAAAAACTCAAGTGTTGACGCGGCTTTGGAACTGGTGAAGTCCGGTGCGCGCGTCACTGTGCTCTACAGAGGACATGAGTACTCCCCGAGCATCAAGCCGTGGATTCTGCCTGAGTTTGAGGCCCTTGTCAGAAACGGCACAATCCGGATGGAATTCGGCGCTTGTCTTGAAGAAGTGACGGAAGATGAAATCATTTTCCGCTCCGGCCGAAATGAGACGGTCCGGCTGAAAAACGATTTCGTATTTGCCATGACGGGATACCATCCCGATCACGGTTTCCTCGAAAAAATCGGTGTGCGGATTGATGCTGAATCAGGCCGGCCGTTTTTCCGGGAAGAAACGATGGAAACAAATGTTGACGGTGTTTTTATCGCCGGAGTCATTGCGGCTGGAAATAACGCCAATGAAATTTTTATCGAGAACGGCCGTTTTCACGGCGGCTTGATCGCAAACGAAATATCAAAACGGCTGGGTAGAGAGAGCATATGATCATTCATATGCTCTTTTTTAAAAAAATTGAAAGATGTAAAAATATGAACAACATGGTACCATAGATATAGGAATATAAAGGAAAGAGGTTGCCTGATGTTTGCAATCATCTCTGCAGGAATTGCTCCCGGCATTGCGCTGTTAAGCTATTTTTATTTAAAAGATCAGTATGACAATGAACCCGTACATATGGTGCTGAGGTCTTTTTTTCTCGGGGTTGTCCTTGTGTTTCCGACCATGTTTATCCAATATGTTCTTGAAAAAGAGCATGTGGGGGGAGGAAGCTTTTTCGTTTCGTTTTTGTCTTCGGGATTTCTGGAAGAATCGGTGAAATGGTTCGTTCTGATGATCAGTGTGTATCCGCATGCTCATTTTGATGAGCATTATGACGGAATCGTTTACGGGGCCAGTGTGTCTTTAGGATTTGCCACGCTTGAAAATATTCTGTATCTATTCGGCCACGGCGTTGAGCATGCTTTCATCAGGGCGCTTCTGCCGGTCTCCTGCCATGCGCTGATCGGAGTGATTATGGGATTTTATCTCGGAAAAGCCCGCTTTTCGCAGAAAAAAGCCCGTGTCAAATGGCTTGTGATTTCGCTGGCCGTGCCTTCATGTCTGCACGGTTCTTACGATTTTATTCTTACCGCCCTCAATCATTGGGTATATTATATGCTGCCGTTTATGCTGTTTTTATGGTGGTTCGGGCTGCGAAAGGCAAAAAAAGCACGCTCCGTCAATATGATCCAAGTGTGAAGAAACCGCGCGTCGCGTGCGGTTTCTTTTTTATGCCTTGACAGGGGATAAGAAGGAAACGTGCATAAAAATAACCTCGTGACAGACAATACGGGTACACTTTAAATTTTGCAGTAGGAGGCTTGAAGAGATGAAGTGCAAAGGAGCCTTTATGGCATGTCTCATTCTATTTTCTTTCGCCGCCGCTTTCTTCGATCATCATGAAACGGTTCATGCGTTTTCAAATCAAGTGATTCAAAGAGGCGCGACGGGTGATGATGTTATAGAATTGCAGGCCCGTCTTCAATATAACGGATTTTATAACGGGAAAATCGATGGTGTTTACGGCTGGACCACATACTGGGCCGTGAGAAATTTTCAGGAGAAATTCGGCATGAAGCCGGTTGACGGCCTCGTCGGCGCGAAAACCAAACAGGTGCTGATTTCAAAATCAAAATATTACCGTGAATATGTAATGGAGCAGATCCAAAAAGGGAATACGTTCACTCATTATGGCAACGTCCCATTGGAAAACCAAACAAAACCGAGAGCCGGAACGCAGAAGCCGGCGGGAACGAATAAGCCTGCTCAAAAGCCGCAAAACAATACAGGCGGCCAGTCAAATCAAAAGCAAAATACGACAGCGGCCAATATGCCTGGCGGTTTCTCAAACAACGACATCAATCTTTTGGCACAGGCTGTGTACGGGGAAGCGCGCGGTGAGCCGTTTGAAGGGCAGGTTGCCATCGCCGCGGTTATTTTAAACCGTATTAAAAGCCCGTTATTTCCGAATACGGTGGCCGGCGTCATTTTCGAACCGCTCGCGTTTACCGCTGTTGCCGACGGCCAAATATATATGCAGCCGAATGAAAGAGCAAAAGAAGCGGTTCTTGATGCGATCAACGGCTGGGACCCTTCTGAAAACGCGATTTATTATTTTAATCCTGATACGGCGACAAGCAAATGGATTTGGGGACGTCCGCAGATAAAAAGAATCGGAAAACACATTTTCTGTGAGTAAAAGTACGCAAAATGAGGTGTTAACATGATTAGAGGAATCATTATCGCTGTTCTCGGTGTCGCGATCGCCGCAACCGGATATTGGGGATATAAAGAGCATCAGGAAAAAGATGCGGTCCTTCTGCATGCGGAAAATAATTATCAGAGGGCTTTTCATGAATTGACGTACCATGTAGATCAGCTTCACGACAAAATCGGGACGACGCTTGCGATGAACAGTAAAAAATCTCTGTCTCCGGCGCTCATTGATGTATGGAGAATAACATCTGAAGCTCATAACAATGTGAGCCAGCTGCCGCTGACTCTCATGCCTTTTAATAAGACGGAGGAGTTTTTATCCAACATAGGAGATTTCAGCTATAAAACATCCGTCCGGGATTTAGACCAAAAACCGCTTGATAAGAAAGAATATACAACGCTGAACAGCCTGTACAAACAGGCGGAGAACATTCAAAACCAGCTCCGCAGCGTTCAGCATCTCGTCATGAGCAAAAATTTACGGTGGATGGATGTTGAGATGGCGCTCGCTTCTGACAAAAAACAAAGCGATAATACGATCGTCGACAGCTTTAAAACAGTCGAAAAAAATGTAGGCGCTTTTTCTGAAGACAGCATCAGCCCCACATTTACGGGAGCAAATACAGAACGAAAAGGTTTTACGCATCTGAAAGGAAAACAAATTACGGAAAAAGAAGCGGTCAAAATCGCACAACGGTTTGCGCCTGATCATAATTATTCAATTAAAGTGGTCAAAAGCGGCAGGAAGACGAATCGGGACGTATACAGCATCCGCATGAAAGACGCCGACAACAAGTCTTTTATCTATATGGATATTACCCAAAAAGGCGGACATCCGGTCTATTTGATTCAAAAACGGGCCGTGAAGAAACAAAAGATCAGCCTCAATGAAGCATCTAACCGGGCCGTCGCGTTTTTAAAGAAAAATGGATATGAAACAAAAGGCCTCGAAATTGATGAAAGCGCGCAATATAATAACATCGGCGTCTTTTCTTTTATCCCCGTGGAGAAAAATGTCCGCATTTATCCGGAAGCCATCCGAATGAAAGTGGCGCTGGATGATGGTGAAGTCGTCGGTTTTTCCGCGCGTGATTACCTGGCGGCGCACCGCACGAGAACGATTCCGGCTCCCGCTTTGTCAGCTGATGAAGCGAAAGCGAAGCTGAATAAAAATGTTGAAGTGCGGGAGACCCGGCAGGCGCTGATCACAAATGAACTCGGTCAGGAAGTGCTTTGCTACGAAATGCTCGGGACGATCGGAAAAGACACGTATCAAATGTTCATCAATGCGGACGATGGAAAAGAGGAAAAAATAGAAAAGTTAAAAAGTGCAGAACCTATATATAAAGACCTATAAAAATAAAGGAGGAAAGGACTAAAAGTCTTTTCCTTTTTTTCGTTACATGCTTTAATAAAAGCATAAATAATGAAAGAGTGAAGGCCCATGATAGCTGTCGGAGATTATATTTGGATTGAATACATAGAGAACAATGAGCCCAAAAAAGCGAGGAGCAAAGCAGTAAGCGTTGAAAACGGCGAACTGCACATCTCATATCCCGTCGATCTGGATTCGGGACGGACGGTCTTTTTGCATAAAGGATTGGAAATAACAGCGGAATTTATGGGGAATGGCCAAGTGCCGTATCAATTTAAAAGCATAATCAAAGGAAAGAAAAAAGACCCCATCCCGATGATCGGATTGGACATCCCCCCTCAGGAGGAAATGAAGCGGATTCAAAGACGCCGATACGTCCGTGCAGACGCAGTATTGGATGTATCCGTCAAAATGGAAGCGAAAAAAACCGCTTTCCAAACGGTTTCCTCTAATATCAGCGCCGGCGGAATCGCTGTTGTGATGCCTGAGCATATTTCCGCGGAACCAGGTGAAAAGCTGTATGTCTCATTTTCTCTTCCCGGCAAGGAAAATACGGCGGATATTATTGCCGAGGCTGTTATCCAGCGGATTTTTTATGATGAAAAGGCGGATAAACAAAAAATGACGCTTGAATTTGCAGAAATCGCTCCCGCTTCGCAGCAGCTTTTACTCCAATATTGTATGCGCGCGCAGCTGCAGCAGAGAAGAAACAGTCTGTCGGAATAAACAGCAGCGCACTTTTCCATACTAATCCTAATGGAGGTGCGCGTGTATGAAAACGTTTGAACGTCTGCTGATCAAATTGGTCTGCATTCAGCTTATCATTTTGGGCGCGGTGCAGTTTTTGCTTCATTATCAGCCTATTGAACCTTATATTTCGAAAGCTGTGAAATATGAGGGAGTTGATAAAATGGAGAAAAAAGAATGGATTGAAACGGTAAAGCGGTAAATCAGCTCAATTTTTTCGCCCCTTTTCCGGCAGTTCATGATACAATCCATAGAGGAGTAAAGAGCAAGGAGAGAGATTATGGACAAGAAATTATCAATTGCGATCGACGGGCCGGCCGCTGCCGGAAAAAGCACCGTTGCTAAAATAGTGGCTGAGAAAAAATCATATGTGTACATTGATACAGGAGCGATGTATCGTGCCATTACATATACGGCGCTCAAGCAGAATGCCGATTTAACCGATGAAGCCGCGCTTACAGAGCTGCTGAAGCATACGGAAATTGAGCTTGTATCCGCTCCGGAAGGACAAATCGTTCTGGTAAACGGAGAAGATGTGACAGAAGAAATCCGAAAAGACGAAGTCAGCAACCAAGTATCAATCGCCGCCAAGCATAAAGGCGTCAGAGAAGAAATGGTCAAAAGACAGCAGCAGCTCGGAGAAAAAGGCGGTGTCGTCATGGACGGCCGTGATATCGGTACTCACGTGCTGCCTGATGCCGAAGTGAAAATTTTTCTGCTCGCGTCCGTAGAGGAAAGAGCGAAGCGCCGATATGAAGAGAATAAGAAAAAAGGCTATGACGTGAATTACGAGACGCTCATTGAAGAAATTGCCAGACGCGACAAACTCGATTCAGAGAGGGAAGTTTCCCCGCTGCGCAAAGCGGAAGACGCGATTGAAATCGATACGACGTCACTAAGCATTGCCGAAGTCGCAGGAAAAATTCTGGAGATCGTCGATCAGAAATCACGTTAAGCCCGGGCGGAGCGCTTTATAATTTTTTTCGAAAGACAAGATGTTATTGCTTGACAAACCAGTCCATTTATTAGAAGTTAATACTAATAAAACTTTTTATTGATCATTCAAAATCTTTTTTGGATGATTCTTTAATACATATTCGGCTGAAAAGCGGACATTCACATGTTCAGCTTTCAAACCGTATTAATTAAGCTGTGTAGGTTTGGACCAAGGAGGTTATTCAAATGACAGAGGAAATGAATCAAATTGATGTTCAAGTGCCAGAGGTTGGAGATGTAGTAAAAGGGATTGTGACAAAGGTAGAGGACAAGCATGTAGATGTCGAAATTGTCAATGTCAAACAGTCCGGAATCATTCCAATCAGTGAATTATCAAGTCTTCATGTAGAGAAAGCATCGGATGTCGTAAAAGTTGACGATGAGCTTGACCTGAAAGTAACAAAAGTGGAAGACGATGCTTTGATTTTATCTAAACGTGCCGTTGATGCTGACCGCGCTTGGGAAGACCTTGAAAAAAAATTCGACACAAAAGAAGTGTTTGAAGCTGAAGTGAAAGATGTGGTGAAAGGCGGTCTCGTCGTTGATATCGGCGTTCGCGGCTTCATTCCCGCATCACTTGTCGAAGCTCATTTCGTCGAGGATTTCACTGACTATAAAGGGAAAACCCTCTCTCTTATCGTCGTTGAACTCGACCGTGATAAAAACCGGGTGATTCTGTCACACCGGGCTGTAGTGGAAAAAGAACAGACAGCCAAAAAGCATGATTTTCTCCAAACGCTTGAGGTTGGAAGCGTGCTTGAAGGAAAAGTGCAGCGTCTGACTGATTTCGGCGCATTTGTCGACATCGGCGGAATTGACGGGCTTGTTCATATTTCGCAGCTGTCTCATTCACACGTCGAAAAACCGTCTGACGTGGTGGAAGAAGGTCAGGACGTAAAAGTGAAAGTACTGTCCGTAGACCGCGATAACGAGCGTATTTCTTTATCTATTAAAGAAACGCTGCCGGGACCTTGGAGCCAGATCGGCGAAAAGGTAAAACAGGGAGATGTGCTTGAAGGAAAAGTGCAGCGCCTTGTAAGCTTCGGCGCCTTCGTTGAAATTCTTCCGGGCGTGGAAGGACTTGTGCACATTTCGCAAATTTCCAATAAACATATCGGAACGCCGCATGAAGTGCTTGAAGAAGGACAGACTGTTAAAGTGAAAGTGCTTGACGTGAACGAAAGCGAAGAGCGCATTTCCTTAAGCATGCGTGAGCTTGAAGAAGCGCCGAAAGCCGATCAGGAGGACTTCCGCCAATACCAGGCGAAAGAAGAGCCGAGCACCGGCTTCCAGCTTGGCGATTTAATCGGAGACAAGCTTAATAAATTAAAATAAATTGGTGATAAAACGTGACACGAGCAGAACGAAAAAGAGAACATATAAATCATGCGCTGTCTACCGGCCAAAACCGGGAAACAGGGCTTGATGATATTGCGTTTGTTCATGTCAGCCTACCGAACCTAGCATTGGAAAAAGTGGATATCTCAACGAAAATCGGCGGACTCACAAGCAGTTCGCCGATTTTTATCAATGCGATGACAGGCGGCGGCGGACAGCTTACATACGAAATTAACAGATCGCTGGCAAGAGCCGCGCGCAAAGCCGGCATGCCGCTGGCTGTCGGTTCGCAAATGTCAGCTTTAAAAGATCCCTCCGAACGGTATTCTTACGAGATCGTCAGAAAAGAGAATCCGGACGGGCTGATATTTGCCAATTTAGGCAGCGAGGCGGATGCCGAGCAGGCGAAAAGGGCAGTTGATATGATTCAAGCAGATGCCCTGCAGATTCATTTAAATGTGATTCAGGAGATCGTCATGCCAGAGGGTGACAGAAGCTTTACTGGCGCTCTCGGCCGTATTGAGCGGATTGCGGCGGAAGCGGGAGTGCCCGTTTTTGTCAAAGAAGTCGGCTTCGGAATGAGCAGGGAATCGGCACGGCAGTTATTTGATGCCGGCGCAGCAGCAGTTGATGCCGGCGGATACGGCGGTACAAATTTCTCTAAGATCGAAAATATGCGCAGAGAGAAGGCGCTTCAATTTTTTAATACGTGGGGAATTTCCACTGCCGCAAGCTTAGCGGAAATCCACTCGCTCTCCGCTGATCAATCAATTATCGCATCCGGCGGGCTGCAAAGCGCCCTGGATGTCGCCAAATCGATTGCCCTCGGCGCTTCCAGCGCGGGAATGGCGGGCACTTTCCTGAAAGCTCTCACTTCTAAAGGAGAAGAGGGCCTGTTTGACGAGATGACGGCGCTTTTGCAAGAGCTGAAAATGATTATGACCGCCCTCGGATGCCAATCGGTTGCCCAATTGCAAAAGGCGCCTTTGGTCATAAAAGGTGACACACATCACTGGCTTTCTGAACGGGGAATTGACACATCCCGTTTCAGCAGACGTTAAAAGGCATGCGGACCCGCATGCCTTTTTCTGTTTTTTACGATTTTCTTTTTCGGAATTCCCCGTTTTGCTCAAGGCTTGTCGCTCCTTTATGGTGAATCGAATCATCGCGATCAGATTCCACTCGTCGGGAGGCTTTCAGTTTTTTCTCCTGTCTGTCTTTTCCCATCCTTATCCGCTCCTTTCAGGCATAATTGGTTTAAAAAATGCGCTCCCGCTCCATACTGATCAGAGGAGGAGCGATTATGGAACCGTTTTATTATTACTGGTCAATGTGGTTTTTATGGATACTTGCGACTTTTATTTTTGCCAAGACGAAAAGCCGTTTTTACGTATCAGTCTTTATTTTGACTAATATGATGGCAAGCATACATCAGATTACGGCTTATTTTACGCTGAATGCGGCATATGTCATGTTTTTTACTGCGGCATTTGTTTATGCGGGAAGCCTCGGCATGCATAAACGGCTCCGTAATATTGTGATTCATCTGACGGCGTCTGCGGCGTACGGCTTTATTTTTCTTTTTGCATTATATGACCCTGTTTGGTTTATCATAAAACCTGAATGGGCGGCGGTTATACTGCTTACCGTTATTACGCTTTCCGTTGAGGGGCGGTTCCCTGAGAGGCTTTGTCTTTTTGTTCTCGGCATGTGCCAGGGGGAACTATTGTATGCTGCGGTCATCCGCAATATTGCGGGTGCGGCAGCCGTCGGTGATTATCAATGGCTTTCAGGATGTTCGGCGGGAGTGATTCTTCTCGTCGGACTGACTACATATGAACAGCTTGCGGCGCGCATCAGCCAAAAAAGCAAAAAGCAGGGCAAAGGAGCGACAAAAATGTCTTGAAAACAGACGAAGACTGTTACATGAATGCGAAACATTTTGAAGAATACATTGTGATCTCAGTGAAAACTGATATAATAAATGAGTTAAGCCCTTCTGTTTGAAGGGTTCTTTTCATAGCGAAGATGATTTTTAATAACCGGTTGAACAATTTTTTGTGAAAATGTAAGCGGCTGGATTGAAAGGAAGGGTACTATGGGTAAACCTGTCGTAGCCATTGTCGGAAGACCGAATGTGGGAAAATCCACAATCTTTAACCGGATTGCGGGTGAAAGAATTTCAATAGTAGAAGATACCCCCGGAGTGACGCGGGACCGGATATACAGTTCGGCGGAATGGCTGAATTATGATTTTAACCTGATTGATACGGGCGGAATTGATATCGGAGACGAACCGTTTCTGACACAGATCCGCCAGCAGGCTGAAATCGCCATGGACGAGGCTGATGTGATCATCTTTATGGTGAACGGCCGCGAAGGTGTGACGTCTGCGGATGAAGAAGTGGCAAAAATACTGTACCGGACGAAAAAACCGGTCGTATTAGCCGTTAATAAATTAGATAATACCGAAATGAGAGCGAACATCTATGACTTTTATGCGCTCGGCTTTGGAGAACCGTATCCGATTTCGGGCACACACGGTTTAGGATTGGGAGATTTGCTCGATGCTTGTGCCGAGCATTTTAAAAACATTCCGGAGACGAAGTACAGTGATGATGTCGTTCAATTCTGCCTGATCGGCCGCCCGAATGTCGGAAAATCATCCCTTGTCAATGCGATGCTCGGCGAAGAGCGGGTTATCGTGAGCAACGTAGCCGGAACGACTAGAGACGCTGTGGATACGGCGTTCACCTACAATCAGCAGGAATTTGTAATCGTTGACACGGCGGGAATGAGAAAAAAGGGTAAAGTATATGAAACAACAGAAAAATACAGTGTGCTTCGGGCGTTAAAAGCCATTGACCGCTCAGACGTCGTCGGGGTTGTGCTGAATGCAGAAGAAGGCATCCTTGAGCAGGACAAGCGGATCGCCGGATACGCCCATGAAGCCGGGAAAGCCGTCGTCATTATCGTAAACAAATGGGATGCCGTTGATAAAGACGAGCGCACGATGAAAGAATTTGAACAAAATATTCGGGAACATTTCCAATTTCTTGATTATGCGCCGGTGCTGTTTATGTCGGCACTGACGACAAAGCGGATTCATACACTCATGCCTGCGATTATTAAAGCGAGTGAAAACCACTCTCTCCGCGTGCAGACAAATGTCTTAAATGATGTCATCATGGATGCGGTCGCCATGAATCCGACTCCGACGCACAACGGCTCCCGTCTGAAAATTTATTATGCGACTCAAGTCGCTGTTAAGCCGCCGAGCTTCGTTGTTTTTGTCAACGATCCGGAACTGATGCATTTTTCTTATGAACGCTTTTTAGAAAACCGAATCCGGGACGCTTTCGGATTTGAAGGTACGCCAATTAAAATATTTGCAAGAGCAAGAAAATAAAAAGGTGTGATACAGAGATGAAAAAAGTGGCAATGCTTGGAGCGGGAAGCTGGGGCACTGCACTTTCTTTAGTGCTGGCTGATAACGGACATCAAGTTATGATGTGGGGACACCGTGCCGAATTGATCGATCAAATCAACGACCTGCATGAAAACAAAGATTACCTGCCGGGGGTGGAGCTATCAAGTTCTATCATCGGTACAGCTGATTTAAACGAGGCTTTAAAAGGAGCGGACTTTATCATTGTGGCAGTTCCGACAAAAGCCATTCGGGAAGTGCTGAAAAAGGCTCTGCCGTACATCCCGAAACAATCGATTTTTGTTCATGTCAGCAAGGGAATTGAGCCGGATTCGCTTCTCCGTATTTCAGAATTAATGGAAGAGGAGCTGCCTGAGGAGTACAGAAAAGACATCGTCGTGCTTTCAGGGCCGAGCCACGCTGAGGAAGTCGGATTAAGACACCCGACGACTGTTACATCATCTTCAAAAAATATCAAGGCTGCAGAAGCGGTTCAGGATTTATTCATGAACCAGCATTTCCGCGTCTATACCAATCCGGATATGATCGGTGTTGAAATAGGGGGAGCGTTAAAGAATATCATCGCTCTTGCAGCGGGGATTACAGACGGATTGGGATACGGAGATAATGCAAAAGCGGCCTTAATCACCCGAGGTCTTGCTGAAATCGCCAGACTCGGCACAAAGATGGGCGGAAATCCGCTCACCTTTTCCGGCCTGACCGGCGTAGGCGATTTGATCGTGACGTGTACAAGCGTTCATTCCCGAAACTGGCGCGCCGGCAACCTGCTCGGCAAAGGATATAAGCTGGAAGCTGTCCTGGATAAGATGGGGATGGTTGTTGAAGGCGTGCGGACGACGAAAGCTGCGTATCAGCTGTCTCAAAAATACCAAGTGAAAATGCCGATCACAGAGGCGCTTCACCAAGTATTATTTAACGGGCAGAAGGTAGAAACGGCCGTAGAATCCTTAATGGCCAGAGTGAAAACCCATGAGATGGAAGACTTGGTCAACACATTCGAAAACCGGGTGAAGTGACAATAACATGCCGTCAGCATATTCTGAAGTGACGAAAGTCCAAAACGCAGAACTCTCCGGCTGAAATCGCTTAAAACATTTGCTGATTTAGGCAGAAGAGGATGCAGACGTACGCATCTACGCATACTATAGCATCGAAGTCCAAGAGAGTGTATCTCAGACGTACAGGTGAATATAGTCAACTTGACTGAAGCAAAGTCCCCCTCTTTGCTTCAGTTTTTTTGTTTTTTCAATAGATGGAAAACCTGTTGATCTTTTCAACATTTGTATATTAAAATGAAATATAACGCTTACAATGATGGGACGGGGGGCACGAACGTGAGTGTGGCATTGATGAAAATGTGGTTTGCGCTTGGTGCTATGGGATTAATGTTTGTTGCGGTGGCCTCTATTTATGTCAGCAGGTACAAAGTGAAAAACAAACTGATAAAAGCAGCGGTTTCTTCACTCGCTTATGCCTGCATGGTCATCTCGGGATTGATCGTGTTAATGGTCGTTTTCAGCGGGCCTGTCAATGAATAAAGCCGAAAGGGGGCGCGGAATGCATAAGTTTAAAATGGCCGTCATAACGGCAATGGCGGTGCTTCTGCTGTCCGGCTGTCTGTACCCTGAAGCGGAAAAAACTGAAAATAAAGTATCTTACAAACATCAGCTTCAGCAGGTGCAAGCGGCAGTGGATGAATTTAAAAAGGCGAACGGCGGACTTCTGCCGATTCAGACAAAAGATATGAAAACACCGCTCTATCAAAAATATCCGATAGATTTTAAGCGGCTCGCGCCCAGATACATAGAGGAGCCGCCGGCCTCAGCTTATGAAAGCGGAGGAATGTACCAATACGTGCTTGTCGATGTGGAAAATAAGCCGACCGTCAAGCTGGTCGATCTCCAAATGGCGGAAGCAATCCGCGATATGAAGCTGCGTGTCAAAATGTATCAGGAAAAGCATACATATCCTCCCTATGAGGACGCCGTTTCAAAAGGGCTGTTCACTTTAAATAAAAAAAAGCTCGGCATGAAAGACTCTCCTTCAGTCAAAAGTCCGGTTTCAGGCACGTCTCTGCCGCTTTTAATCGGCACTGACGGAGAAATCTATGCCGACTATCGCGTCGATCTCGCCCGCTGCCTGAAGGAAAACAAAAAGAAAATCAAACCGGGCGCGGAAATTCAGGATATTTTATGGAAAGAGACTCCTTTCGTCCCGGCCTTTTCAGTCACATACACCGTAAATGAAAAACAGGAACCCGTTTTTTTAGAAAGTCAAACGAAACAGGAATGAACCTTTTTCCCGCGCATACAAATAGGGAGAAAGGTTTTTTTGATTTTGATAGAAAAGACTGCCTGAAAATTTTCTAAAGATGTCATATTGAAATAGGACAACGTCATACACATATAGTGTCCTGTATTTGATTGGAGAATGGTGAATGAAAAATGATAAGGATAGGAAGTCCGGGAGGGGATCACTTGGAAAAGGTCGATATTTTCAAGGATATCGCTGAACGAACAGGGGGCGATATATACTTAGGAGTCGTTGGCGCTGTCCGTACAGGGAAATCTACATTCATTAAAAAATTTATGGAGCTCGTGGTGCTCCCGAATATCAGCAATGAGGCCGATCGAGCGCGGGCGCAGGATGAGCTTCCGCAAAGCGCAGCAGGAAAAACGATAATGACCACAGAACCAAAATTTGTCCCGAATCAAGCCATGTCCGTTCATGTCGCGGAAGGACTTGATGTCAACATCCGGCTTGTGGATTGTGTGGGATATACGGTTCCCGGGGCGAAGGGATATGAGGATGAAAACGGCCCGAGGATGATCAATACACCTTGGTACGAAGAACCGATTCCCTTTCATGAGGCAGCGGAAATCGGTACGAGAAAAGTCATCCAGGAACACTCCACAATCGGGGTCGTCATTACGACAGACGGCTCAATCGGCGATATTGCGCGGGGCGATTACGTGGAAGCGGAAGAAAGAGTCATCGACGAGCTGAAGGAAGTCGGCAAACCGTTTATTATGGTCATCAACTCGGTAAAACCGTACCACCCGGAAACAGAAGCTCTCAGAGCTGAATTAAGCGCGAAATATGATATTCCCGTCCTCGCCATGAGTGTTGAAAGCATGCGGGAAACAGATGTGTTAAGCGTCCTCAGAGAAGCGCTTTACGAGTTCCCTGTTCTGGAAGTCAATGTCAACCTTCCGAGCTGGGTCATGGTGCTGAAGGAAAATCACTGGCTCAGAGAGAGCTACCAGGAATCAGTGAAAGAAACCGTAAAAGATATTAAACGCCTGCGCGATGTCGACCGGGTTGTCGGCCACTTCAGTGAATTTGAGTTTATTGAAAGCGCCGGTCTGGCCGGAATCGAACTTGGCCAGGGTGTCGCAGAAATTGATTTGTATGCGCCGGATCATTTATATGACCAGATTTTAAAAGAAGTGGTCGGCGTTGAAATCCGGGGGAAAGACCACCTGCTTGAATTAATGCAGGACTTCGCCCACGCGAAAAAAGAATATGATCAGGTATCAGATGCGCTGAAAATGGTGAAACAGACCGGCTACGGCATTGCCGCCCCGGCCTTAACCGATATGAGCCTTGATGAACCGGAAATCATCAGGCAGGGATCAAGGTTCGGAGTAAGACTCAAAGCGGTCGCTCCGTCCATTCATATGATCAAAGTGGATGTGGAAAGTGAATTCGCGCCGATCATCGGGACGGAAAAACAAAGTGAAGAACTTGTCCGCTACTTAATGCAGGACTTTGAAGATGATCCGCTTTCTATCTGGAACTCCGATATTTTCGGCAGATCATTGAGCTCTATCGTAAGAGAAGGAATCTCCGCAAAACTGTCACTCATGCCGGAAAATGCGAGATATAAACTGAAAGAAACGCTGGAGAGAATTATTAACGAAGGCTCAGGCGGCCTGATCGCCATTATTTTGTAAGCTGAAGGACCTCTTCCTGAAACGGGGGGTCTTTTTTTATTCTTTTTAGATACTGGAAATCAATCAAGGATTAGGAGGAAAAAAGCAAAAAAAGGAATATTTGTTCGGTAAAACACGTGAAAACCTTGACGAGCAAGGGATTGAGGCTTTAAAATGCTTGATATGGCTTTTTATATGTGTTACTCTACATACAGAAAATCTTCACTTTGTTGGACAAACATTCCTCAAAGTGTCTGTTTTCTTATGAAAAGCCGTTTACTTGTCTGTTCTTCCCTGCTTTGATTTTTTATCAGACAGGTTTAGAATCAGGCTGAACTGTGAAGAAATGATAATAAACTGCTGATTTGATACCCTTTTGGGAGGAGGTGAAAGGCATGAACAAGACAGAACTAATCAATGCGGTTGCTGAAGCAAGCGAATTGTCTAAAAAAGACGCTACAAAAGCAGTTGATTCTGTTTTTGATACGATTTTAGATGCACTTAAAAACGGTGATAAAATCCAACTGATCGGTTTCGGTAACTTTGAGGTGCGCGAGCGCTCTGCACGTAAAGGACGTAACCCGCAAACAGGTGAAGAAATCGAAATCCCTGCAAGCAAGGTACCTGCTTTCAAACCAGGTAAAGCTCTTAAAGACGCTGTTGCAGGAAAATAATTGTGAATATAGATCGTGTATGCATCTGATACATACACTTTGTTTCTTCACAGAAAAGCCCCTTGATAAAGGGGCTTTTCATATTTAAGCAGCCTTGGTCACCGGGCAGGACTTTCGTTTTGCTTTTGGCGCGGCAAATGTGCTAGAATCGAAATTAAATGTATTCAATGGTGGAGGACACAGACAATGAAAGAAGTTAATAAAGAACAGATTGAACAGGCGGTTCGCCAGATTTTAGAGGCGATTGGAGAAGACCCGGACCGGGAAGGGCTTTTAGATACGCCGAAACGCGTGGCAAAAATGTACGCGGAAGTATTCTCGGGATTAAACGAAGACCCGAAAGAACACTTTAAAACCGTTTTCGGAGAAGACCATGAGGAGCTTGTTCTTGTAAAAGATATCGCGTTTCATTCCATGTGTGAACATCACCTTGTTCCTTTTTACGGAAAAGCGCATATTGCCTACATTCCGCGCGGCGGCAAAGTGACGGGCCTGAGTAAATTGGCGCGGGCGGTGGAAGCCGTCTCAAAACGCCCGCAGCTGCAGGAGCGCATCACTTCAACGATTGCCGAAAGCATCGTAGAGACCTTAGATCCCCACGGCGTCATGGTTGTCGTCGAAGCTGAGCATATGTGCATGACGATGAGGGGCGTAAGAAAGCCGGGTGCAAAAACAGTGACTTCCGCTGTAAGAGGTATTTTTAAAGATGACGCAGCGGCGCGTTCCGAAGTGTTAGAACATATTAAACGTGCGGATTAATAATGATAGAGGGTGCAGATATGAATTCAAAGCATTCAAGTGATTTTGTCGTCATTAAAGCGGTCGAGGACGGCGTGAACGTCATCGGTTTAACGAGAGGAACGGATACGAAATTTCACCATTCCGAAAAACTGGACAAAGGCGAAGTAATTATCGCTCAGTTTACTGAGCATACCTCTGCCATCAAAGTGAGAGGCAACGCCCTCATCCAGACCGCTTACGGAGAAATGAACAGCGAAAAAAAATAAGCCGGCTGTTTCCCGCTTTTGCCAAATGCCCGCAAACGGCGGGAGAATACAGCCAATTTCTTTTTTTTATGCTATAATGATACCTGCGTATAATAATGACGAGTAAATCTCATACATATTAGAATAAATGTGAATTTGGGGACAAGGGTGATATTTTTGCAAGACATCTACGGAACTTTAGCGAATCTAAATACGAAATTAAAACAAAAGCTGTCTCATCCTTATTTAGCGAAACATATTTCTGCGCCTAAAATCGATGAGGATAAGCTTCTTCTTTTTCACGCTTTGTTTGAAGAGGCGGACATTAAGAACAACGACAGAGAAAATTACATAGTAACTGCGATGCTTGTCCAAAGCGCCCTTGATACCCACGATGAAGTGACAACAGCCAGAGCGTTAAAGCGAGACGAAAATAAAAACCGGCAGCTCACCGTGCTTGCCGGCGACTATTTCAGCGGACTGTATTATTCGCTTTTATCTGAAATGAAGGATATCTATATGATACGGACGCTCGCTACGGCAATTAAAGAAATCAATGAGCATAAAATCCGTCTGTACGATCGGTCTGTCAATGACTTGAATCAATTGATCGAAAGCATGGCAATTGTGGAAGCGGCCCTGTTTCACAGAGTGTCAGACCACTTTAATCTTCCGCGCTGGAAAGAGCTGGCGAGTGATTTTTTTGTATATAAGCGGCTGATGAACGGCAATGCTATATTTCTCGATGTCATCGGCAATATTGTAAAGTCAGGGAAATCAAAGGCTGACATAATGGAAGATAGCTTCCGAAAGGCAAAGCAAAGCATTGAAACGCTGCTGCCGCTCAATTCACCAATCCAAAACCTAATGCTGAACCGGCTTAAGGCGATCAGCCAGGACAAAACATATCATCAGAAAGTGGAAGAAGGGTAATCAACATGCAGGAGTCAAAAGAACAGCGCGTACACGGCGTGTTTGAAAAAATCTATAAAAATTATGACCAAATGAACTCTGTTATCAGTTTTCAGCAGCATAAAAAATGGCGCGATAAAACGATGCAGATCATGAATGTAAAAGAAGGCGCAAAAGCGCTTGATGTCTGCTGCGGAACGGCTGACTGGACGATTGCCCTCGCAGAAGCGGCCGGAAAAAACGGCGAAATCAAAGGACTGGATTTCAGCAAAAATATGCTGAGCATCGGTGAGAAAAAAGTGAAAGAGGGCGGTTACAGCCAAATTGAGCTTTTGCACGGAAATGCGATGGAGCTTCCTTTCGCTGATGATTCTTTTGATTTTGTCACCATCGGCTTCGGGCTGCGAAACGTTCCCGACTATCTGACCGTGCTGAAAGAAATGCGGCGGGTCGTCAAACCGGGCGGGCAGGTCGTATGTCTGGAAACATCCCAGCCGGAAATGTTCGGATTCAGACAGGCATATTTTCTTTATTTTAAATACATCATGCCTTTCTTCGGAAAAATGTTTGCGAAGAGCTATAAAGAATATTCTTGGCTTCAAGAATCGGCAAGAGAATTTCCCGGTATGAAAGAACTTGCGCGTCTGTTTGAAGAAGCGGGCCTGACGAATGTCAAATACCATTCGTTTACCGGCGGAGTGGCCGCTACGCATATCGGTTGGAAATGATGAATATACAGATGTTTGGGTGAATGATATGAAATTTAAAATGGCCTATTCTTTTTTAAATGACGATATTGATGTGATCGAAAGGGAGCTTGAGCAAACGGTGCGGTCAGACTATCCCTTGCTGAGTGAAGCCGGGCTCCATCTGCTCCAGGCGGGAGGCAAGCGGATCCGCCCCGTTTTCGTATTGCTTTCCGGCATGTTCGGCGACTATGACATTAATAAAATAAAATATGTTGCGGTGACGCTGGAAATGATTCATATGGCGTCCCTCGTGCATGACGACGTCATTGATGACGCCGAGCTGCGGAGGGGAAAACCGACCATCAAAGCCAAGTGGGACAACCGCATCGCCATGTATACCGGTGATTATATGCTTGCGGGCTCACTTGAGATGATGACGAGATTGGATGAGCCGAAAGCCCACCGGATCCTGTCCAAAACCATCGTAGAAGTATGCCTCGGAGAAATTGAACAGATCAGAGATAAATACAATATGGAGCAAAACCTCAGAACCTATTTGCGCCGCATCAAACGGAAAACGGCTCTTCTCATTGCCGTCAGCTGCCAGCTCGGCGCCATCGCTTCGGGAGCTGATGAGAAGATTCATAAAGCATTATATTGGTTCGGTTATTATGTGGGCATGTCCTATCAGATTATTGACGACATTCTTGATTTCACTTCAACGGAAGAGGAACTGGGAAAACCGGTCGGAGGGGATCTGCTGCAAGGAAATGTCACTCTGCCCGTTTTGTACGCGCTCCGTCAGCCTGAATTGAAAAATCAGCTGAAATTAATTAACAGTGAAACAACACAGGAGCAGCTCGCCCCCATTATTGAAAATATTAAACGCACAGACGCGATTGAAAAATCAATGGCCGTCAGTGACAGGTACTTAAAAAAAGCGTTTGAAAAACTGAATACACTGCCGAGAGGACGTGCGCGCTCATCATTGGCCGCCATCGCCAAATATATCGGCAAACGGAAATTTTAAATTCCTTTTACGAACAAGATGTGAACATTCTCCGCCCTGGATTGATTAATTGTCAGAAAGATGTTACGATTTCGGTGTGCAACTTGAAAGCCTATACATAATGATGGGGTGGAGAATCTTATGGAAAAAACTTTTATCATGGTAAAACCGGACGGCGTACAGCGCCAGCTGATCGGAGAGATTTTATCCAGATTTGAGCGTAAGGGCTTACAATTGGCAGGAGCCAAGCTAATGCAAGTTTCAGAACAGATGGCTGAAAACCATTATGCTGAACATAAAGGGAAGCCGTTTTTCGGCGAGCTTGTGGAATTCATTACATCAGGACCCGTATTTGCAATGGTATGGGAAGGGGAAAATGTAGTAGAGATCACAAGACAGCTGATCGGAAAAACGAACCCGAAAGATGCACTGCCGGGCACGATCCGCGGTGACTACGGCATGTTTGTCGGCAAAAATATCATTCACGGTTCAGACTCCTTAGAAAGCGCTGAGCGGGAAATTCACATTTTCTTTAAACAGGAAGAGCTTGTACCGTATCAAAAATTAATGGCCGACTGGGTGTACTAAACCGTCAGCCTTTCTTTTTCTCGTATTATGAAAAGGTTTACATCATTTATGAAAGACAGAGGCTGTGTTGCCCTGTCTTTTCGTTTCTCACAAATCAGCCCGCGGGCTGATTTTTTTATTGAAATCGTACAAATTAGAAAGAAAACAGGCTATACTAGGACAAAAGACAGCGAGATTGGGAGAGAAGCAATGGAGCCTTACGACATTTTTATCACCAAGTGGAAACAAATAACCGGCGTTGATTTATCTTTATACAAAGAAGCACAGATGAAAAGGCGGCTTACGTCCCTTTATGAAAAGAAGGGGTTCAGAGATTTTCAGGAATTTGCCGCCGCTTTGGAAAAGGACAAGCTTTTATTAAACGAAACATTGGACAGAATGACGATCAATGTTTCTGAATTTTACCGAAATTATAAACGGTGGGAAGTTCTTGAAACCTCAATTCTTCCGTTAATAAAGCATAACAAACCGTTAAAAATATGGAGTGCGGCCTGTTCAACGGGAGAGGAACCCTATACTTTGGCTATGATTCTGAATCAGCAGCCGGAATTGGCCGGATTTGATATATTGGCGACAGATATTGATGAAAAGGCGCTCAGCAAAGCCAAGCGGGGCATCTATCAGGAACGCTCGCTGCAAGAGGTGCCGGCTTCCGTGAAAAGCCGTTATTTCACCAAGCAGGCTGACAACAGCTATCAAGTAAAACAAGAGATTCAGAAAAACATCCGGTTTAAGTGGCACAACCTGCTTGCCGACAGCTATGAACAGGATTTTGACCTGATCGTCTGCCGCAACGTCTTTATTTATTTTACTGAAAAAGCAAAAGAAGAGCTGTATGTGAAAATGGCGGGCAGTCTGAAAAAGAACGGAATTCTGTTTGTCGGCAGTACAGAACAAATTTTCAGCCCGGAAAAATTCGGCCTTGAGAGCACTGATACATTTTTTTATCAAAAAAGATAGAAGACATTTAATGAAAACTTGTGTTATAGTTTTACTTAAAAGCGTTAATGCGATGAAGGGAGAAAAAAGAAATGAGATACTTAACAGCCGGAGAATCACACGGTCCGCAGCTGACGACAATTATAGAAGGTGTGCCTGCGGGGCTTTATATAACTGAAGAAGACATTAATTTTGAGCTTGCCAGACGTCAAAAAGGGCACGGCCGCGGACGCCGCATGCAGATTGAAACGGACAGAGCGAAGATCACGAGCGGCGTGCGGCATGGCCGGACACTCGGTTCACCTATCGCGCTCGTTGTAGAGAATAAAGATTGGACTCACTGGACAAAAATCATGGGCGCCGCACCGATTACAGAAGAAGAAGAAAGTGAAATGAAACGCCAGATTTCAAGACCGAGACCGGGACACGCAGATTTGAACGGTGCTATTAAGTATAATCACCGCGATATGAGAAATGTGTTAGAACGATCTTCCGCGCGTGAGACAACGGTTCGCGTGGCTGCCGGAGCCGTCGCTAAAAAGATTTTAGCGGAGCTTGGCATTAAAGTCGCCGGGCATGTCCTGCAAATCGGCAGCGTAAAAGCAGAGAAAACCGATTACACATCCATTGAGGATCTCAAACGGGTAACGGAAGAATCACCGGTCAGATGCTACGATGAAGAAGCTGGCCGTCAAATGATGGCAGCCATTGATGAAGCGAAGGCAAACGGCGACTCGATCGGCGGAATCGTTGAAGTGATCGTCGAAGGTATGCCGGTCGGTGTCGGAAGCTATGTCCACTATGACCGTAAGCTGGACAGCAAGCTTGCTGCTGCCGTTCTGTCGATTAACGCGTTTAAAGGCGTAGAATTCGGCATCGGTTTTGAAGCGGCCGGCAAAAACGGCAGTGAAGTTCATGATGAAATCGTATGGGATGAAGAGAAAGGCTATACACGCGCCACAAACAGGCTCGGAGGATTAGAAGGCGGTATGACGACGGGAATGCCGATTGTCGTCCGCGGCGTTATGAAACCGATCCCTACTTTGTACAAGCCGCTGAAAAGCGTCGACATTGAAACGAAAGAACCGTTTACAGCGAGCATTGAACGTTCAGACAGCTGCGCGGTTCCGGCAGCAAGCGTAGTGGCTGAAGCAGCAGTGGCCTGGGAAATCGCAAATGCCGTCGTCGAACAATTCGGGCTTGACCAGATCGACCGCATTAAAGAAAATGTTGAAAACATGAAAAAACTATCGAGGGAATTCTGATGAAAGAGCTTGAGGTTCGGACAGCTACCTCCGCATATCCCGTGTATATCGGTGAAGGCATAAGGAAACAGGCCGCTGCCCTTTTGTCTTCACTGAACAGGCCGCTGACAAAGATCCTTCTCATCATCGATGCTGAAGTTGAGCGGCTTTACGGTGATGAGATGTTCCGGCTTTTAAACGAAACATGGCCCGTGAAAAAAGTGATCGTTCCAAGCGGAGAGGAAGCGAAGTCTCTAAAAGAGTATGAACGGATTCAAACGGAAGCGATCGCTTTCCATATGGACCGCTCCTCATGTATGATCGCCTTCGGAGGCGGCGTAACAGGTGATTTGGCCGGCTTTTGCGCAGCAACTTTTATGCGCGGAATTGATTTCATTCAAATGCCGACGACACTGCTTGCCCATGACAGCGCGGTCGGCGGCAAGGTGGCCGTCAACCATAAACTCGGAAAGAACTTAATCGGCGCGTTTTATCAGCCGAAAGCGGTGATTTACGATACGGAGCTTCTGAAAACCCTGCCGGAACAAGAGCTGAGATCGGGCATGGCTGAAGTGATCAAACACGCGTTTATCGCCGATCATGCTTTTTTAGAAAAACTTCTCACGTTTGACACGTTGCAAGGACTGACAAGCGCTGAGCTCAATGAAATGATTTATAAAGGAATTTCAATCAAATCGGCCGTCGTGCGCGAGGACGAAAAGGAAGAGGGGATAAGAGCTTTTCTGAATTTCGGCCATACGCTCGGCCATGCCGTTGAGGCGGAATACGGCTACGGCCGGATTACACATGGAGATGCGGTCGCCCTCGGCATGCAGTTTGCCCTTTACGTGAGTGAACAGGTTGCAGGTTGCAAGATGAACAGGAAAGAACTCACACAATGGCTGATTGGGCTCGGCTACCCGGGAAGCATCAGACAAGATATTGAAACGCCGGTTCTCTCCGCTCGGATGATGAATGATAAAAAAACGCGCGGAGGCATGACACAGTTCATCGTGTTAAAAGAATTAGGCGAAGCGCGGGACTGCATGCTTTCAAAAGATGAGCTCGAAAATTTGCTGAACAAATGGCGAATGGAGGAAACAGCATGATGATACGCGGCATTCGCGGAGCAACAACGGTGGAACAAGACACCGAACAAGAAATTTTAGAAAAAACACAGCAGCTGCTTGAAAAAATCATTGAACAAAATGGATGCAAGCCGGAAGACGTTGTGCAGATCCTGTTATCCGCCACGCCTGATATCCATTCCGTATTTCCGGCAAAAGCGGTCCGCCGCCTTTCCGGGTGGCAGTACGTCCCGGTGACGTGTATGCAGGAAATGGATGTCACCGGCGCTCTGCAAAAGTGTATCCGTGTCCTGATGACGGTTCAGACGGATACGCCTCAGGATGAAATCAAACATGTCTATTTAGAAAAAGCCGTTGTGTTAAGGCCGGATTTATCATTGACAAAAAATACTGACATGTAATACGATAAACAAAGCTTAGAAATACACAAGAGTGTGTATAGAGCTGGTAAGTAAGATATTGAACAGTTGAGTTTAGAATAGGGTAGCAGAGAATGAGTTTAGCTGAGCTGAGATAAACACGTTTTTATTCTGCCCAAAAGAATCCTTTCTTTTGGGTTTATTTCTTATACGCAAGACTCCTCTCACTCTTCATCTCATTCTCCTTACCGTAAGGAGGAGAATCATGAATTTACAATCGGATGTTTCTTTATTTTTAAAGGACAGTCTGACACACCGCACCATTCCAATCGCAGAGACTTTTACGGTCGACACGATCACACCCATTCAGATGGTTGAAAAACTGGACAGAAACATTACGTATCTTTTAGAAAGCAAGGATGAGTCGTCAAGCTGGTCGAGATACTCTTTTATCGGCCTCGATCCTTTTATCACCATTAAAGAGAGTCATAACACATTCACTGCCGCTGATCCAAATGGGCATACGCTGTTTGAAGCGGGAGAATTAAAAGCCGTGCTTGACTGGATGAATGAGAGCTTCCGCATTAAAACACCCGAGCTTGATATCCCATTTTCGGGAGGGGCTGTCGGTTATCTGAGCTATGACATGATTCCTTTGATTGAGCCTTCCGTGCCAAGCCACGCGAAAGAAACAGATTTCGAAAAATGCATGCTGTTTGTCTGCCGGAAAATCATCGCGTACGACCACGAAACGAAACAAGTGCATTTCATTCAATATGCGGAGCTTAACGGTCGGGAGACGGAGGAAGAAAAGCGGGCCGTTTTTAAAGAAAATTGCGCGGAGCTTCGTAAGCTTATCGGTATTTTGACAGAATCGAAAGATATGAAAGAGCCGTTTTTTTCTAAAGAAACGTTTGACACGCCAAGTTTTGCCGATGTGACATCCAATTATACGAAAGAAGAGTTTATGGCCGGTGTTAATAAACTGAAAGAATATATAAAAGCGGGAGACATTTTTCAAGGGGTGCTTTCGCAAAAGTTTGACATTCCGGTATCCAGACATTCATTTGAGCTGTACAGGGTGCTCCGCATCATCAATCCTTCACCCTATATGTACTATATCAAACTGCCTGACAGAGACATTGTCGGGAGTTCGCCTGAACGTCTGATCCGCGTGCATGACAGGCACCTGGAAATTCATCCGATTGCCGGAACGAGAAGAAGGGGCGCCGGAAAAGAAGAGGACGAACGCCTGAAAAAAGAGCTGATGAATGACGAAAAAGAAAAAGCTGAACATTACATGCTCGTCGATCTGGCGCGCAATGACATCGGCAGAGTTGCGGAGTACGGTTCCGTAGCCGTTCCGGAATTCACAAAGGTCGTTTCTTTTTCACATGTGATGCACATCATCTCTGTTGTAACCGGCCGTTTAAAACAGGGCGTCCATCCCGTTGACGCGCTGATGTCAGCATTCCCGGCAGGAACACTCACGGGCGCTCCCAAAATCCGCGCGATGCAGCTTTTAAATGAATTAGAACCGACTTCCAGAGAAACCTACGGCGGATGTATCGCTTATATCGGATTTGACGGGTCAATTGATTCGTGTATTACCATCCGCACCATGAGTGTCAAAAACGGTACGGCATCGGTGCAGGCGGGCGCGGGAATAGTCGCCGATTCCGTCCCGGAAGCCGAATATGAAGAAAGCTGTAACAAAGCGGGGGCGCTTTTAAAAACGATTCAAATCGCAGAAGACATCTTTTCTGGCGGGGAGGAGAAGACGGATGAACAAATTTCTGCAATCTTGCGTTAATGGCCGTACGCTGAAAATTGGAGAAGCCGAAAAGCTGATGGAGATGATGATGAACGGGGACATGTCGCAGTCTGAGATCGGCGGGATTTTATCGGTATTAGCCCACCGGGGTGAAACGGCGGAGGAGCTTGCCGGATTTGTAAAAGTGATGCGGGCGCGGGCACAGACATCAGGTGGCTTGGCGGATGTCGTTGATACGTGCGGAACAGGCGGAGACGGGATTTCTACGTTTAACATATCCACGGCAGCGGCGATTACAGCTTCTGCCGCCGGAGCTAAAGTTGCCAAGCACGGAAATCGCTCCGTTTCGTCTAAAAGCGGCAGCGCGGATGTGCTGGAAAAGCTGGGGGTTTCCATTCAAGCCACTCCAGAAAGCGTTAAACGCAGCATTGAAATGAAACAAATGGGGTTTTTGTTTGCGCCGCTGTTTCATTCGTCAATGAAGCACGTCGCCGCCGCAAGAAAAGAGCTTGGCTTCCGAACCGTATTTAATCTGCTGGGCCCGCTCAGCAACCCGCTGCAGGTGAAGCGGCAGGTGATCGGCGTCTATTCATTTGATAAAGCGCGCCTGATGGCAAGCGCTTTGGAACAATTTGATGTCAGACACGTCATGCTTGTGTCGGCCCGTGACGGATTAGATGAATTGTCCATCTCAGCACCGACCGATATCATTGAACTGAAAAACGGTGAACGTCTGGAATATTCCGTTTCACCTGAACAATTCGGTTTTGCAGAAGGTTCATTGAAGGATATTCAAGTGAGTTCATCGGAAGAAAGCGCGCTCCTCATTCAGAATATTTTTGCAAATAAAGCTCCGTCATCCGCTCTGCATATTACCGCCTTAAATGCGGGCGCGGCCATTTATACGGCAGGTCTTGCAAACGATCTGAAAGAAGGAACGAAAACCGCCTTAGAAGCGATTCAAAACGGAGATGCCAAAAGGCAGCTCGAACGTCTGAAACAGAAAGAGGAAGAAATGTATGCTTGATCAAATCATTCAGCAGAAAAAAGAAGAAATCAAATCCATCGTGCTGCCGGAAACCTGTCAAATTGAACGGAGATCCTTTAAAAAAGCGCTCCTGAACCCGAACCGTTTTATCGGGCTGATTGCCGAAGTGAAAAAAGCTTCGCCGTCTAAAGGATTGATTAAAGAGCATTTTGTTCCGGAAACGATTGCGGCGGATTATGAAGCGGCTAAAGCCGACGCCCTTTCAGTTCTCACGGATACCCGTTTTTTTCAGGGGAGAAATCAATTTCTGACAGATATTAAACAAACCGTGTCTCTACCCGTGCTGAGAAAAGATTTTATTATTGATTCCCTTCAGGTGGAGGAATCGTTCAGGATCGGCGCCGATGCCATTTTGCTGATCGGGGAAGCGCTGGAACCTTCAGAGCTTCATGAGCTTTATCTGGAAGCCCGCGAGAAGGGCATGGACGTTCTCGTTGAAGTCCATGATGAAACTGTGCTTGAACGGATTTTACAAGTGTTTCAGCCGGACATTCTCGGCATAAACAACCGGGACTTAAAAACGTTCCGTACTTCTGTTTCGCAAACGGAAAAAATAGCGCAGCTTGTACCGGACGGCTGCCTGCTGGTCAGCGAAAGCGGCATCGGTTCTTTGGCTGACCTGCAATTTGTCAACAAGCACGGGGCGCAGGCTGTATTGGCCGGAGAATCCTTAATGAGAGAGAATTCGCAGCAAAAGGCGATCCGCGGACTGTTCGGGGAGTGACGATATGAAAAAGCCTGAGTTAAAGTACTGCGGAATACGATCGAAGCGTGATTATGAACTTGCGGCAGCTTCAGAAGCGGATTATCTGGGATTTATTTTTGCCGCAAGCAAACGGAGAGTAACGCCGGATGAGATCCGGAAATGGAAAGAGCAGGTCCGGACAGACAAGAAACATGTCGGAGTATTTGTAAATGAAACGATAGAAAACATTGCTCAAATCGCCTCTGATCTGGCACTTGACGCCATCCAGCTTCACGGTGATGAATCGCCTGAGGATGCCCGCCGCCTCCGCCCGCTTGTGCGCTCGGAAATATGGAAAGCGCTCCATCACGGGGAAGGAACGCTCCGTCAGATGACTCAATTTGCACCTGCTGTCGACGGCTATGTCATTGATTCTTCAGTAAAAGGAATGAGAGGCGGCACGGGAATCGCGTTTTCATGGGCCCGTGTCCCCTTGTACCGAAAGCAGGCTCAAAATGCAAACAAGCGCTGTTTTATCGCGGGCGGCGTTAATCCTGGAACGATTACCGGCTTACTGAGATCGCGTCCGTGCGGTATAGATCTTGCCAGCGGAATTGAAAAAAACGGACAAAAGGATCAAACACTGATCCGGCTTTTAGAAGAAAGGATGAACCACTATGTATCCATATCCAAATGAAATCGGAAGATACGGCGAATTCGGCGGCAAATTTGTCCCTGAAACATTGATGCGGCCCCTTGAGGAAATCGAAACGGCTTTCACAGAATTAAAGAATGATCCCGTTTTTCATGCCGAATATAAAAAACTATTGTTTGATTACTCCGGAAGACCGACCGCATTAACGTTCGCAGACAGGGTGTCAGAGTATTTGGGAGGGGCGAAAATCTATCTGAAAAGAGAAGATTTAAACCATACCGGCTCTCATAAAATTAACAACGCGTTAGGCCAGATTCTGCTTGCCAAAAAGATGGGCAAAACGAAAATCATCGCCGAAACCGGTGCGGGACAGCACGGTGTGGCTGCCGCGACAGCCGCCGCAAAATTCGGCTTTAAGTGTACGGTTTTTATGGGTGAAGAAGACGTTGCGCGCCAGTCGCTGAACGTATTCCGGATGAAACTGCTCGGCGCGGAAGTGGTGCCGGTCACAAGCGGAAACGGCACGCTGAAAGATGCGACGAATGAGGCGATCAGGTATTGGGTCCAGCATTGTGAAGATCATTTCTATCTTATCGGTTCTGTAGTGGGGCCGCACCCATATCCGTATATCGTTCGCGAATTTCAGAAAATCATCGGCGAGGAAGCGAAAGAACAGCTCCGCCGGGTTGAAGGAACGCTCCCGGATAAGGTTGTTGCATGTGTCGGCGGCGGAAGCAATGCGATAGGCATTTTTCAGGCCTTTTTAGACGAAGATACTGAGCTGATCGGCGCCGAGGCTGCCGGAAAAGGAATTGATACACCGCTGCATGCGGCAACGATCGCAAAAGGGACGCTCGGGGTGATTCACGGTTCAATGACCTATTTAATACAAGATGAATACGGGCAGATTATCGAACCGTATTCCATTTCAGCAGGCCTTGATTACCCGGGGATCGGCCCTGAGCACGCCTATCTGCATAAAAGCGGCCGTGTAACGTACGAAAGCGTGACAGACGATGAAGCGATTGCCGCGTTACGTCTGCTTTCTGAAACAGAAGGTATTCTTCCGGCTATTGAATCTGCCCACGCTCTGGCAAAAGCGTTTGAAATGGCAAAAGACATGGATAAAGACAAAATCATTCTCGTCAGTTTGTCGGGAAGAGGAGATAAAGATGTTCATACGCTGATGAATGTTTTGGAAAACGGGGTGGAGACACATGTTTAATCTGCGAGATTCTGAAAAATTATTTATCCCTTTTATTACAGCTGGCGATCCGCTTCCTGACATTTCTGTTGAGCTGGCAATATCATTGCAGAATGCAGGCGCGTCTGCCCTTGAAATCGGCGTTCCTTACACAGATCCGCTTGCGGACGGACCCGTCATACAACGGGCTTCAAAACGGGCTCTGGAAAACGGAATGAATATCGTAAAAGCAATTGAACTTGGCGGCAAAATGAAAAAAAACGGCGTTCATATTCCAATTATCCTCTTTACGTATTATAATCCTGTGTTACAATTAGAAAAAGAACACTTTTTCGCTTTACTGCGGGAAAACGACATAGACGGTCTGCTTGTACCCGACCTTCCATTAGAGGAAAGCGCCCTTTTGCAAATGACATGCAAAAAGGAGAACATCGCTTATATCTCACTGGTTGCGCCGACAAGTGAAGACCGTTTGAAAATAATTACTGAACAGGCCTGCGGCTTTGTGTATTGTGTATCCTCTTTAGGAGTGACGGGCGTACGCAGCGAATTCGATCCGTCTGTATACTCTTTCATTCGTAAGGTGAAAGAATTCAGCTCTGTTCCGGTGGCGGTCGGTTTTGGCATTTCAAACCGCAAACAGGTTGACGGGATGAATGAAATATCTGACGGTGTCGTTGTCGGCAGCGCGCTTGTCAAAAAAATTGAAGAGCTTAAAACAAAGCTTGTGAATCCTGGCACAAGAGCTGATGCGCTTCTTGAATTTGAAGAATACGCAAAGACGTTCGGACGACTGTACAGTGTAAAATGAGGTGACTGGATTTGCAGATTAAAGAACAGCTGCGGCAGCTGAAACCGTATCAGCCGGGCAAACCAATAGAAGAAGTGAAAATGGAATACGGGCTTGAGAAAGTAGTAAAACTCGCTTCTAACGAAAATCCGTTCGGCTGTTCACAGGCCGCTAAAGATGCGCTGCATCAGGAGATTGAGCAGCTTGCGCTGTATCCCGACGGTTACAGTGCCGCTTTGAGAACGCGGCTCAGTGAGCATCTGCAGGTCAGTGAATCTTCTATTATTTTCGGCAACGGCTCTGATGAGCTTGTGCAGATTATCTGCCGTTCTTTATTAAATGATCAGGCAAACACGATTACCGCCGCCCCGACTTTCCCGCAATACAGACACAATGCGGTGATTGAAGGCGCTGAGGTGCGCGAGGTGCCGCTCCGCAGCGACGGCGCTCATGATTTGGACCGGATGCTGGAAGCAATTGACGGCAAGACGAAAGTCATATGGGTATGCAACCCCAATAATCCGACGGGGACATATACTTCTGAGCAAGAGCTAATCGCCTTTTTAAACAGAGTTCCCGAGCATATACTCGTTGTACTTGATGAAGCGTACTACGAGTATGTTACGGCGGAAGATTACCCAGAAAGCATTCCGCTTTTAAAGCAATATGCGAATGTCATGATCCTCCGCACCTTCTCTAAAGCGTACGGACTTGCCGCGCTGCGCGTCGGATACGGCATTGCGGACGAAGCGCTGATCCGCCAGATTGAACCGGCGAGAGAGCCGTTCAATACGAGCAGAATCGGTCAGGCTTCGGCACTGGCAGCGCTTGATGACCAGACATTTATTCAGGAATGCGTCGAGAAAAATAAAGCAGGCCTTAAGCAGTATTATGATTTTGCAGAAACTCACGGATTAACTTGTTATCCTTCACAAACCAACTTTGTGCTCATTGATTTTAACCGCCCGGCGGATGAACTGTTCCAAGCCCTGTTGGAAAAAGGATATATCGTCCGCTCAGGACAGGCGCTCGGATTTCCGACAGCGTTAAGGATTACGGTCGGTACGAAAGAGCAGAATGAGGAAATTCTCACAATTTTAGCTGCAATATTATAAGAGGTGATCAGGCATCACCTCTTTGCTCTATTAAAATAGTTGAAAAAGGAAATGAGTGAAATGAAGGATACTATATTGCTTGCGGGGATCGGGCTGATCGGCGGATCGATCGCATTGGCCATCAAAAAGGAGCATCCGCATAAACGGATTATCGGTGTGGATATTTCGGAAGAACAGCTCACTGCCGCGCTGAAGCTCGGAATTATTGACGAGCGGGCCGGCTCATTTACGGAAGGGGCGCAGCAAGCGTCTGTTGTCATTATCGCCACGCCTGTCGCCCAAACGCTGAAAATGCTCGATGTGCTGGCCGAATCAGACATCACCCATGAACTCCTGATTACGGATGTCGGCAGCACGAAACAGAAAGTCGTCAGCTACGCCGACAAAGTGCTTCCGGCTCACTATCAATTTGTCGGCGGCCATCCGATGGCGGGATCTCATAAATCCGGGGCCGCTGCCGCGAAAGAATTTTTATTCGAAAATGCGTTTTACATTTTAACACCCGGAAAATCAACTTCTAAAGAGTCAGTAACGCATCTGAAGGAACTCTTGAAAGCGGCAAACGCCCACTTTGTGGAGATGACTCCCGAGGAGCATGACGGCGTAACGAGCGTCATCAGCCATTTCCCTCATATCGTTGCTGCAAGCCTCGTACATCAGGCTCATCATGCTGAAGAAGATTATCCGTTTTTGAAACGTTTCGCAGCCGGCGGTTTTCGGGACATCACCAGGATCGCCTCAAGCAGTCCGGCGATGTGGAGGGACATACTTCTTCATAACAAAGATAAACTGCTTGACCGCTTCAAAGAATGGAAACGGGAGATTGACACGATCGAATCTTATGTAGAAAATGAAGATGCGGACAGCCTGTTCGGATATTTTAAAAAAGCGAAAGATTATCGCGACGGTCTGCCGCTCCGTCAAAAAGGAGCGATCCCGTCCTTTTATGACCTTTATGTCGATGTTCCCGATCATCCGGGGGTCATTTCGGAAATTACGGCGATATTGGCAGAAGAAAAAATCAGTATCACCAACATCCGCATTATCGAAACAAGAGAAGATATTAACGGAATTCTCAGAATCAGTTTCCAGACTGATGATGACAGGAAGCGGGCGGAAACCTGCATTCAATCCCGCGCTAAATATGACACATTTTACGCTGACTGAGGTGGAAAACATTGAAAAGAGAAAAAGTGATGTCTTTAAACGGTGAAATTCATATTCCGGGGGATAAATCCATCTCCCACCGTTCTGTTATGTTCGGAGCGCTTGCGGAAGGAACGACAACGGTAAAAAACTTTTTGCCCGGAGCCGATTGTCTGAGCACCATTGCCTGCTTCAGAAAAATGGGTGTCTCCATTGAACAAAACGGAAGTGATGTAACGATATACGGGAAGGGCATTGACGCACTTTGTGAGCCTGACAGCCTTCTTGATGTCGGAAATTCCGGCACGACCATCCGCCTGATGCTCGGCATTTTAGCCGGACGCCCATTTCACAGTACGGTAGCGGGCGACGAAAGTATTGCAAAGCGCCCGATGAAGAGGGTGACGGAGCCTTTAAAACAGATGGGAGCCGCGATTGACGGAAGAGCGGACGGAGGATTTACGCCTTTATCCGTAAGAGGCGGACAATTGAAAGGCATTGATTACGTCTCCCCTGTTGCAAGCGCGCAGATCAAATCCGCCGTGCTGCTTGCCGGATTGCAGGCTGAAGGGACGACGACCGTCACTGAGCCTCATAAATCAAGAGACCATACGGAACGGATGCTGAACGCTTTTGGCGCCGAGCTTGCGGAAACGGAGACGAGCGCTTCCGTAACGGGCGGTCAGAAGCTTCGGGGAGCTGATATTTTCGTGCCCGGCGATATTTCTTCAGCGGCCTTTTTCCTCGCCGCAGGCGCTGTCGTTCCCGGAAGCCGGATTGTGCTGAAAAATGTCGGCCTGAATCCGACACGCACGGGAATGATTGATGTCTTAAAGCAAATGGGGGCTTCACTTGAAGTGATTCGTTCAGAAGCGGACAGCGCGGAGCCTTACGGAGACCTGGTTATTGAGTCTTCAGATCTGAAAGCGGCAGAAATCGGCGGAGAAATCATTCCCCGTTTAATTGACGAGATCCCGATTATCGCCCTTTTGGCAACGCAGGCTGAAGGCACAACTGTCATTAAAGACGCTGCGGAGCTGAAGGTGAAGGAAACGAACCGGATCGACACCGTCGTATCAGAGCTCCGGAAAATCGGCGCAGACATTGAACCGACTGAAGACGGCATGAAAATACACGGCAAAAAAATGCTTGCGGGCGGAGCCGATGTGTCAAGCCACGGCGACCACCGCATCGGCATGATGCTCGGTATCGCTTCATGCCTGACAGAAGAGCCGATTGACATCCGTGATACTGAGGCGATCCATGTCTCATATCCGTCATTTTTTGAGCATTTAGATCAATTAGCCAAAAAAGCCTGAAGACGATTCTTCGGGCTTTTTTCTTCATGAGTCATAAAATCTTGGGCTTTGACATAGCTTGTCTTAAACAGAAAAATAAAAGAAAGGGGGAATGCGTTTTCGTTACAGAAACAGCCGGAACAAATTGCGCTGTTTGCGTATAAAGATGCCGTCCCCTTTTTTGCCGTTTTCCTCTTAACCATTTTCTGATAAACTATAATGCCGGGTGAAGCATCTTATTTGCGGGCAGGCCCTGTCTGAATTATGATAAGAATAACCCGAATAAAAACCCTTTTCATTGGTTGATGAGGTATAGGAAAAGAAAGGACCGGTCTGATTTGAATACATTGATTCAAGAAGCCATAAAATTAGTTGAAGCAGGTGAAACCGAAAAGGGACTCAAAGCGCTTTCAAAAGCTGAAACGCAGCTTCATGACGAAGACAAAGCCATTGCAGCCCAGCTCTACTATGAATGGGGAAACGCCGAAAAAGCGTTAGCGCTGATCAGTGATCTGCATGACCTTTATCCGGATGAGTCTGAGCTGACGAATTTTTACGCCGAATTGTTAATAGATATTGATGAAGAAGAAAAAGCTCTTGAGGTGCTGGAGACGATTTCTCCGGAAGACCCGTCTTACGCGGAAAGCCTTCTTTTAATGGCTGATCTGTATCAGATGCAGGGCTTATTTGAAGTAAGTGAGCAAAAGCTGTTACAGGCGAAAGCGATGTTACAAGATGAACCTGTTATTGATTTCGCTCTGGGGGAATTATACTTCACTCAGGGGTCATACGCAAAAGCCGTTCCGTACTATGAAGAGACGGCAAAAGAACGGCACGAAATCGGCGGCGTAAATGTTCATCAGAGGCTGGCTGAGTCATTGAGCGCGGCGGGCGAATTTGAGGAAGCGATTTCATGGTATGAAAAAGCGGCGGCAGAACATACAGAACCGAATACGATTTTCGGATACGGGTTCACAGCCTATCAGGCGGGAATGGTCAAAACAGCCATCAAGCAGCTGTCTGATTTAAAAGGGCTTGACCCTTCCTATTCATCGCTTTATATGCCGCTTGCAAAAAGCTATGAGGCAGAAGGCATGTATGAAGATGCATTAAAAACCGCTAAAGAAGGTATTACTTACGATGAATACAATAAAGAGCTTTTTCTCTATGCGGCGAAAATGGCGTTAAAGCTCGGCAACGAAGAGGAAGGCAAAAAGCTTCTTCAGGAAGCGCTGGCGCTCGATCCGGGTTACGTGGAAGCGCTCCATACGCTTTTAGCCGTCTATCATAAAGAAGAAAGCTTTGAAGAGATTATTGATCTGATTCAGGAAGTCCGCGGCTACGGAGAAGAAGATCCGAAATACAATTGGTATTTGGCGGGTGCCTATACAGGCCTTGAGCAATACGCTGAAGCGAAAAAAAGCTTCGAAGCTGCGTATCTCCATTATCAGGATGATCGGGATTTCTTATATGAATACGCTCACTTCTTATTGGAAGAGGGCCTCCAGAAAGAAGCGCTGCCGCTTTTAAAACAAGTGCTTTCAATGGATGGAACAAACGAAGAGCTTGAAGAAACAATCTTACGGATAGAGGATGAATTTTTAAGATAAGCAGGATTTTGGACCATGCTTGCTGAATGTATAAGTGATGTCAGATTATACGATCGATAGAGGAGGGAATTACATGCAGACCCCTGTTTCTGTCAATGAAAAAAAGGATTTTATCCGTTGGTTTTTAAATCATTATCAGCTTAAACGCCGGGAGTGCGTCTGGATTTTAAATTATTTAATGAGTCATGATTCATTAATGGAAAAAGTCCATTTTGTAGAACAAGCTGAATTTTGCCCGCGAGGCATTATCATGTCTACTCATTGCGTTGATGAGGTGCCGTTTAGGTTTTACAAAGAAAATGTCATGACTACGGACGCGGAAAAATCTTTTCACGACATCCGGTTAAATAAACAGCAGGATTTATTTATCCAGCTGAATTTCCGTTCGGCCTACAGCTCACCGGAATATGCCGCTGTTCTTGAATCAAATCCGCATCTGCCGAAAGACCTGTTTGAAAATAAACAGGATCAGGGGATGGCTGAAAAAATATTAGAACATGCCATTTCCACTTTCCAGCGGGAAAAGCTGCTTAAAGATATCGACGAGGCGCTGGACCGCCACGACAAAGAAACATTTGAAAAGCTTTCCCGCCAATTGAATCAGCTCACATAAATGACAGCCTTGCAGAGTATGCAAGGCTTGTTGCGTAAAGAGGAGGAACGAGACATGAGATGGAGGGCCGCTGATGCCGATGCCTATTTACAATCTGCGGATTACATTGATACCGCTGTCATTCCGTTAATTTCCATAACATCTTCAGGAGGCTTAAAAGAGGCCGTTGAACAGGGGGAAAGCACCCAATTGCTTTCTGAAGAGCTTGAGCGCCAATTGAAGGGACGGGTATATTTATTCCCCTCTTATACATATGTTGATATAGACCAATCACAAATCGCCCTGCTTCAAAAACTTAAAGAAGAGGTGATGACCAACTTCCGGCACGCCTTGTTCCTGACGGCAGACGAAAAATGGAAGGATTCTGAAATAGGGTCTGATGTCATATACATACCTGCCGTTCCGTTTGAACATATGAAAGACTCTTTAAAGAGAAAAATAGCGGATGACAAGTGCGGAGAAATTTTGAACGTTTTGTTACAGAAGTGGAACAATTCTTAAAAACTCCATACATCCCGCAAAACACCCGTTTTGCCTCTGTTGACCTTGCTGAAAGATTCATATATTATGAGGGTGTCAAATCTCTGAATTATTTTCTATTTTAGTTAATTTTTGGTCAATCTTTAGGGGGGGAAGAGATGGGCGGAAAACAAGATATATCAAGAAGACAATTTTTAAACTATGCGCTCACCGGCGTGGGGGGATTTATGGCCGCCAGTGCGCTTATGCCCATGGTCCGTTTTGCGCTGGACCCGGTATTAAAACCGACGGGAGATCAAAAAATGGTGCAGGTTGTCAGTGTGGATGAGCTGACGAAGGAGCCAAAGCGGTTTGACTTTAAAATTCATCAAGTCGACGCCTGGTACGAATCGGAAGAATCCAGGTCAGCCTGGGTTTACAAGCACGGGGATGAAATTATAGCGCTTTCTCCGATCTGTAAGCATTTGGGCTGCACCGTAAACTGGAACAATGATCCTAAAAATCCGAACAAGTTCTTTTGTCCCTGCCATTACGGGCTGTATGAAAAAGACGGCACGAACGTTCCGGGCACGCCGCCGCTCGCGCCTCTTGACCGTTATGAGCAAAAAGTAAAGGACGGCTTTTTGTATCTTGGAAAAGCAAAGCCTAGGGGGGAAGGGTGACATGCTGAATAAAATTTATGACTGGGTGGATGAACGTCTCGATATTACGCCGATGTGGCGGGATATCGCCGACCATGAAGTGCCGGAACATGTAAATCCCGCTCACCATTTCTCGGCTTTTGTCTATTGTTTCGGCGGTTTGACGTTTTTTGTAACCGTTATCCAAGTGCTGTCCGGGATGTTTTTAACGATGTATTATGTGCCGGATATAAAAAACGCGTGGGAATCTGTGTATTATTTGCAGAATGAAGTCGCTTTCGGGCAGATTGTAAGGGGTATGCACCATTGGGGCGCAAGTTTAGTCATTGTGATGATGTTTTTACATACGCTGCGGGTTTTCTTTCAGGGAGCTTATAAAAAGCCTCGGGAATTGAACTGGATCGTCGGTGTTCTGATCTTTTTTGTGATGCTCGGTCTCGGTTTTACAGGGTATCTGCTTCCGTGGGATATGAAGGCGCTGTTTGCGACAAAGGTAGGTCTTCAGATTGCGGAGGCGACGCCATTGATCGGAGCGCAGGTGAAAACTCTTCTTGCCGGCCACCACGATATTGTCGGCGCCCAAACGCTGACGAGATTTTTTGCGATTCACGTATTTTTTCTCCCTGCCGCTTTGTTTGCGCTCATGGGCGCCCACTTTGTCATGATCCGCAAGCAGGGAATTTCAGGACCGCTTTAATACTAATCTGATATAAAAGGGAGGGGATGACATGCACCGGGGGAAAGGAATGAAGTTTGTAGGAGATTCAAGGATACCGGCTGAAAAAAAACCGAATATACCGAAAGACTATTCAGAGTATCCTGGAAAGACAGAGGCGTTTTGGCCGAACTTCCTGCTGAAAGAATGGATGGTCGGGGCCGTTTTCCTCGTCGGATTTCTCGTTTTAACGATTGTGCACGAGCCGCCTTTGGAACGGGTGGCGGACCCGACGGATACAGGGTATATTCCGCTGCCGGATTGGTATTTTCTATTTTTATACCAGCTATTAAAATATGAATATGCCGCAGGGAGCTACACCGTTATCGGCGCGATGATTATACCGGGTCTTGCCTTCGGGTCGCTGCTTTTGGCTCCGTTTCTCGACAGGGGGTCTGAAAGAAGGCCGTGGAAGCGTCCGGTTGCGGTCGGCATGATGCTTTTAGCGCTTTGCGCTACGGTCTTTTTAACGTGGCAGTCAGTCGCGACGCATGACTGGGCGAAGGCGGAGGAGCAAGGGAAAATCAAAAAAGAAGCCGCCATTGATACTGAATCAGACGGTTATAAGGTATTTAAAGAACAAGGCTGTATTTCCTGTCACGGGGATAATCTTCAAGGCGGAAGCGCCGGTCCGTCCCTGGTCGATAACGGGCTGAGCCCGGAAGAAATTAAAAAAATCGCCGTCAAAGGGAAAGGGCAGATGCCAGCCGGCATTTTTAAAGGGAATGACAAACAGCTTGATCAGCTGGCGAAGTTCATTTCTGAAACGACAGCGAAATAACGTATTGTGAAGCAGATAATAGCAGGATATACTTTTATGAAAAGAGCTGACCGGATGTCAGCTTTTTTTGCATGATACATACTTTTTACGGACTGAGAGTTGATGGTATGAGGTGGATTTCTTATCTTTTAGGGTTGCGCGGCATGCTTCTGCTTGTTCTTGCCGTTAATTTTATCGGTACGGTGTACGGCTATTATTGGTATGTGCCTCAGCTTGCGGACACGCCGTTCCGATTTCTGATATTTGTGCCTGACAGCCCGACGGCGACGTTTTTCTTCCTGTTCGTGCTTCTGGCATTTCTCATGAAAAGAAACGCGCCGCTGTTTGAAGCGCTGGCTCTTGTAACTCTTGTAAAATACGGGCTGTGGGCGGTCGGAATGAATGTCTTTGTGTTGGCCAAAATGGGGCAGATGCCTTGGGAAGGGTACATGCTGATTGCTTCACATTTTGCCATGGCCGTTCAAGGCGTTTTATACAGCCCGTATTTTCGGTTCCGGTTATGGCATCTTGCCGCTGCCGCTGTTTGGACGCTTCATAATGATGTCATTGATTATCTTTTCGGCATGATGCCCCGCTACTCAATGCTCAATGACTATATGCAAGAGATCGGCTATGCTACATTCTGGCTGAGCATATTTTCACTCAGCCTTGCATACTATTTGGTGATTTCCAAAAGACGGATAAAGCTTGACTTACACTGATAGAATCTTGGTCTAACCTTGTCCCGCTCCTCATATTCTGTAAAGAGAAGGAGTGGGAGGGACCTCTATGAAACGAAAGCTGACGATCTGTCTTTTACTTGCTCTTATGTGTTTCATCACAACTGCCAAAGCTGAAGATGAGGGCGGTCTCAAGGAACTGAACGACCTTTCGGATACCGTTTTCCAAATGACGCGGCATTCGCAGTATGATGAGGCTCTGCAAGTGCTTGGCTACTTTAAGAAAAAAATGACACACGTAAACTCACTGAACGGCGCCGAAGTCAGGCAGGTGACTCTGGGTTTCAATGATTTAGTGCGCGTTCTGAAACAGGCAGACGCCTCAGATAACGAAAAAATCCGGGCAGCCGCCCAGTTCAGGTTGGTAATGGATGCGATGGAAGACCACTCCGATCCGCTGTGGGGTTCGCTTGAAAGACCGATTATGGCGACATTCAGCGCCTTAAAAGAAGATGTCAGCGGAAACGGAAGTGAAAATTTCAATGAAAAGTGGAATGAATTTATATCATTATATGATTTAATTTATCCCAGCCTGACAATGGATGTGTCGGCCGGCCAGCTTGATACGGTGGCGAAACATATCGAGGTAATTGAGCAGGAAGGGTTTCAGCAGATGACAAAAGGAACAAAGCTTGAGCGTCTGACGCTCCTGCAGCAGGATTTAAAGCGGGTTTTTGACAAGGTGGAGCGGGATGACGCTGATCCTTCGCTGCTCTGGGTCATTCTGACAACAGGCGGTATCATTATTACTGCGCTGACATATGTCGGCTACCGAAAATACAGAGCGGAAAAAAAGAAAGAGAAAAAGCGTGAGTATCCTAAGTCTAAATAAACACAAATTGCTGTAAAGGAGCTAAGCCAGTGAAAAAACTCATCCAGCAATTGGCTTCAAAACACCTCCCGCAGCCGATCAGAGGCAGAAAAGGGGCGACTGACGAAGGACCGCGAAACCTCCCGCGTGACTTCCAGAATCCTGACATGCTCGTTCCGCCTTCAACGGATGCAGGAACGGTTCAAAATTTGAAATTCTCATTTTCTGATACGCATATGAGGCTTGAAGACGGAGGATGGTCCAGAGAGGTGACGGTCAGGGAACTGCCGGTATCCAAAAACATCGCGGCGGTGAACATGAGACTGAAGCCGGGAGCTGTGCGGGAGCTTCATTGGCATAAAGAAGCCGAATGGGGATATGTGATTAACGGAGGAGTCCGTTTAACTGCGGTCGATCAAAATGGGCGGAATTTTATTGATAATGTCAGTGAAGGGGATCTGTGGTATTTTCCTTCCGGCATTCCTCATTCCATTCAAGGATTAGAGCAGGGAAGTGAGTTTTTGCTCGTCTTTGATGACGGCTCTTTTTCAGAAAACAGCACCTTTTCAGTAACGGACTGGTTTGCCCATACCCCGCGCAGCGTGCTGGAGGCGAACTTCGGTGTTCCCGGATATGAGTTGGCTTATATTCACAAGAAAGAGCGTTACATGTTCCAGTTGGAACCTCCTCCACCTATCGAGCAGGCAGCAGTTTCTTCCCCGGAAGGCACCGTTTTGGAGCCGTTCAGCTACAAGCTTTCCCGGCAGGAGCCCCTTGTTACCAGCGGGGGAAGAGTAAAGATTGTCGATTCAAAAACGTTTAAGGTGTCAAAAACGATTGCCGCAGCTCTTGTGGAGGTCGAACCCGGGGGCATGAGAGAATTGCATTGGCATCCGAATACGGACGAGTGGCAGTATTATCTTTCAGGAGAAGCGAAAATGACGGTGTTTGCGGCGGAAGGAAGAGCGCGGACATTTAACTATCAAGCGGGTGACGTAGGATATGTTCCTTTTGCAATGGGACATTATGTTCAGAATACCGGTGACACCGTGCTTCGCTTTCTGGAAATCTTCAAAAGCGACCGTTTCGAAGACGTCTCTTTAAACCAATGGCTGGCACTGACGCCGCAGCGCTTCGTCGAGCAGACGCTCAATGTCAGTCCGGCATTCGCCCGCCGATTGAAAAAGAAAAAATCACCGGTTGTCAAATGGAAACACGAACAGTAAAGGCGGCAAAAGCCGCCTTTTTATTATCGTCTGATCGGATTTTTATTTTCATCAAGCGTAAATCCTTCGCCGAGCACATCATGGACGTCGCTTACTGCAACAAAGGCGTGCGGGTCAACGGAAGTGATGACGCTTTTCAAAAGCACAATTTCGTTTTTCGGAACGACGCAGTAAAGAACGTCCCTGTCTTCTTTTGTATATGATCCCTGTCCTTTCAAAACGGTGACGCCGCGCTCCATCTCTTCAATGATTTTTTGCTGGATCAAATCGTTTTTCGAAGAAATAATCGTTGCCCCTTTTGCGGCATAGCCGCCTTCCTGTATAAAATCAATCAATCTCGCAGCGACAAAAACGGCTACAAGCGTGTACATCGCTTCCTTGTAAGAAAGATACGTAAACAAAGAAAGAAGAATGACACAGGCGTCAAAGGCAAACATCGTCCGGCCCATCGGGATTCCGAAAAATTTGTTGATCAGCCTGGCGATGATATCGACCCCGCCCGTCGTGCCGCCGTATTTAAAAATAATGCCGAGACCCGCGCCGATAAATACACCGGCGAACAAGGCGGCCAGCGCTAAATCATGGGACAGCGGCATATGAATTTCGTAGCGCTGAAAAACACTCAGAAAAACAGAAAGAGAGACGGTGCCGATCAGGGTATAGACAAACATCGTCCGGCCGAGCATACGCCAGCCGATGAAAAAGATAGGAATGTTCAATACCAGGTTGGAAATAGAAGGGCTGATGTGGAATAACGCATATAAAAGCAGCGTAATGCCGGTAAATCCGCCTTCCGCCAAATTGTTCTGCATATTAAAGTGAACCAGTCCGAATGAAAAAACAGCGGCGCCGATTAAAATAAAGCAAATGTTTTTGATTCTGATTTCTCCAAGCATTGCATCAAACCCCTTTTCCTTCCATAAGATTGCGTAAATATTATAGTGGATACAAAAGAAAACAGCAAACTGCCGTTTTTAACATTTGTCAAATGTACTTGAATTAGCTAACATGGAAGAGATGACAGGAGGTATTCGCACAGTGAGTGACAAAACGATGAAAGACTTACAAGCTGAGGTCGATGAATATATCGGCCAATTCAAAGAAGGCTATTTCAGCCCGCTTGCCATGATGGCCCGTCTCACGGAAGAACTGGGCGAACTTGCAAGAGAAGTCAACCATTATTATGGGGAAAAGCCGAAGAAAACGACGGAAAATGAGAAAAGCATGGAAGAGGAAATGGGCGATGTGCTGTTCGTCCTGATCTGCCTCGCCAACTCCCTTGATATTTCATTGGAGGAAGCTCATAACCGCGTCATGCATAAATTTAATACACGTGATAAAGACCGCTGGACTAGAAAAGAAGAAGGAAAGTAGGAGAAACCATGTCAAATGAAACCATTAAAGTCGTCATTGCCGGACCGAGAGGCAGAATGGGCCAGGAGGCCGTAAAACTTGCCGTCCGCACGCCTCATTTTGAGCTTGTCGGCGCCATTGACCATACATACGATCAGCAAACATTGCGGGAAGTGATGTCAGCTGATTCAGACGCTCTTATTTATACGGATATCCGCACATGTTTCCAAGTAACAAAACCGGATGTGCTGATCGATTTGACAACGCCTGAAATCGGCAAAAAACATACGAAAGCCGCTCTTGAACACGGCGTCCGCCCCGTTGTGGGAACGACCGGATTTTCTGAAGCGGATTTAGAGGAGCTTCAAGCCTTGACTGAAGAAAAAGGAATCGGCGCCATCATCGCTCCGAACTTTGCATTGGGCGCGGTGCTGATGATGAAGTTCTCACAAATGGCCGCCAACTATTTTGAAGATGTAGAAATCATTGAGCTTCATCATGATCAAAAGCTGGATGCCCCGAGCGGAACGGCGCTGAAAACAGCGGAAATGATCTCAAGCGTCCGTACAGAAAAGCAGCAGGGCCATCCTGATGAAAAAGAAATTCTGCCGGGCGCCCGCGGTGCTGAATTAAACGGCATCCGCCTTCACAGCGTGCGTCTGCCGGGCCTTATCGCCCACCAGGAAGTCATGTTCGGCATGGACGGCCAGACGCTGAAACTGCGCCATGACTCCTATAACCGGGCTTCCTTTATGTCAGGAGTGAAGCTGTCAGTGGAGCAAGTGATGAAAATCGACCAGCTTGTATACGGACTCGAAAATATTATCGACTGAATCGGCAAGGGGGAGAACATCAAATGAAAATTGCTTTGATTGCTCACGATAAAAAAAAGCAGGATATGGTTCAGTTTACGACCGCATATAAAGATATACTGAGCCATCATGAGTTATACGCGACAGGTACGACGGGCCTGAAAATCCAGGAAGCGACCGGATTGTCTGTTGAACGTTTTCAATCCGGCCCGCTCGGCGGAGATCAGCAAATCGGCGCATTGATTGCAGCAAATGCCCTGGATCTCGTCATTTTTCTGCGCGATCCGTTAACTGCGCAGCCTCACGAACCGGATGTCTCGGCGCTGATCCGGCTGTGTGACGTATACGCGATCCCGCTCGCCACAAATATGGGAACAGCGGAAATCCTCGTCCGGACGCTGGATGGCGGGGCATTTGATTTCCGCAATCTTGTGCGCGGAGGAGAGCCGAATGTCTGAACACGTTGATATTCTGGCGTTCGGCGCCCATAGTGATGATGTCGAGATCGGTATGGGCGGCACGATCGCAAAATTTACGGCTCAAGGAAAAACCGCGGTGATATGCGATTTGACCGAGGCCGAACTATCATCTAACGGAACGGTAGGGATAAGAAAAGAAGAAGCGGCAAAGGCGGCCCGAATTCTTGGCGTAAAAGAGAGAATCCAGCTTACGCTTCCCGACCGCGGGCTTTTGAAAAGTGAGGACGGCATCCGCCGGATTGTCAGTGTCATCAGAGCCTGCCGGCCGAAAACCGTTTTCATGCCTTATCCGAAAGACCGTCATCCTGACCACGGCAATGCGGCGGCTTTGGTCGAAGAAGCGGTGTTCTCGGCAGGAATTCATAAATACAGAGATCACCAGGAACTGCCGGCTCATAAGGCTCAGCGCGTATACTATTATATGATCAACGGGTTTCACCGTCCGGACTTTGTAATCGACATAACGGAAACCATCGATCTGAAAAAAGAAAGCCTGCACGCCTATCAAAGCCAGTTTATTCCTACGGCGCAGTCAGTGAACACACCGCTGACCAACGGTTATATCGAAATGGTGGAAGCGAGGGAAAGACTGTATGGTAAAGAAGCCGGGACGGGGTATGCCGAAGGTTTCTTTTCAAAACAGCTTCCCGTTTTGAATGATGATGTTTTTGGGGGCGGACAATGAGACCATTAAAAATAGGGATTACATGCTACCCGAGTGTCGGAGGCTCGGGTATTATTGCGACGGAACTCGGCAAGCTGCTTGCGGAAAAAGGGCACCAGGTTCATTTCATCACATCAAGCATCCCGTTCAGATTAAATACATATCATCCGAATATTCATTTTCATGAGGTGGAAGTCAACCAATACGCGGTATTTAAATATCCGCCTTATGACCTTACGCTGGCGAGCAAAATCGCCGAGGTTGCCGCGAGGGAAAATCTTGATATCATTCACGCGCATTATGCGCTGCCGCATGCGGTATGCGCTTATCTCGCCAAACAGATGCTCAAGCGCGACATCGGCATCGTGACGACGCTTCACGGTACGGACATCACCGTTTTAGGATATGATCCGTCATTAAAGGATTTAATCCGTTTTGCCATCGAAGCGTCCGACAGAGTGACGGCGGTATCAACCGCGCTTGCCGGAGAAACATATGACTTAATCAAGCCGGATAAAAAAATTGAGACCATCTACAACTTTATTGATGAACGTGTTTATCTTAAGAAAAATACAGAGAGTATAAAAGAGAAACATGGCATTTTGCCGGATGAAAAGGTCGTCATCCATGTTTCGAACTTCAGAAAAGTAAAACGTGTTAAAGATGTCATCCGCGTTTTCCGTAATATCGCAGCCAAAACAAAGGCGAAGCTCCTGCTTGTCGGCGACGGGCCGGAAAAGTGCGTCGCTTGGCAGCTTGTCGAAAAATACGGACTGCAGGATCAAGTGCTGCTCCTCGGAAATCAGGACAGAGTGGAAGAGCTGTATTCCATCAGCGATCTTAAGCTTCTTCTGTCTGAAAAAGAAAGTTTCGGACTCGTCCTCCTTGAAGCGATGGCCTGCGGCGTGCCGTGCATCGGAACAAATATCGGCGGAATCCCGGAAGTGATTAAAGATCAAGTAAGCGGTTTTCTGGTGGAAGTCGGAGATATTCAGGCGGCATCTGAAAAAGCGCTTGCCGTTTTAGAAGATAAACAGCTCAGCAAACGATTGACTGATCATGCGCTGAAAATGGTGGAGACCGCCTTTTCTTCGCAAAGAATCGTCAGTCAGTATGAACGGATTTATGACGAATTGGCAGGACCGGAGTGATCTTATGGAACAGGAATTTGTCAAAGCCCTCCCCATCCTTCATCATCTGATGAAGGCGGGCCATCAGGCGTACTTTGTCGGGGGAGCCGTCAGAGACAGCTATATGAAACGGAAAATAGGTGATGTGGATATCGCAACCAGCGCTTCGCCGAATGAGGTGGAGCGCCTCTTTAAGCGGACTGTCGATGTAGGAAAAGAGCACGGCACCGTAATCGTCTTGTGGGAAGATGAAACCTATGAAGTCACCACTTTTCGCGCCGAATCAGAATATAAGGACTACCGGCGCCCTGAAGCTGTGCGGTTCATTACTTCTTTATCAGAAGACTTAAAGCGGAGAGACTTAACGATAAATGCGATGGCGATGTCTGCCGAGGGAGAGCTGCTTGATTATTTCGGAGGCGCGCATGATATCGGTCAAAAGCTGATCCGTACGGTGGGTAATCCTGAAGACCGTTTTCGGGAAGACGCTCTGCGGATGATGAGAGCCGTCCGCTTTATGAGTCAGCTCGGCTTTCTGTTAGAAAAAGAAACAAGAGAGGCCGTCATAAAAGACAGGGAGCTTTTGGCACATGTATCAGTAGAACGAAAGACCGTCGAATTTGAAAAGCTGATGCAGGGCGCTTCCTCACAAGAAGCGATCCAAACGATGGTGCAAACAGGTCTGATACAAGAGCTGCCCGGCCTTTCCGGTTATGAGCAGCAAATGCTTGAAGCGAGCGGATTTCCGTTTTCTTCTTTAGATGCACGCGAAGAACGCTGGGCAGCGCTGTTATTGTTTCTCGGTCTTTGTCCGAAAAGCGCCGAGGCGTTTTTAAAACAATGGAAACTGCCGGGAAAAGTCATAAAAAAAGCGGTGCAGATCATAAGCGTTTATCCGGCGCAGCTGGAAGCGGAAGCGATGTACCGGGCGGGAGAGGCGCTGTTTTCAGCCGTTAAAATCGGGATGCTGAAAAAGCATAAGACGATTGATGAACAAAAGCTGAAAGAGGTTCAGAGCCTGTATGATCAGCTGCCGATCAAAAGCCTTCGAGACCTCGACATTTCAGGCGCTGATCTGATGAAGCTCAGAAACCGCCGCGCGGGTAAATGGGTGGCCGAGGAACTTCGCCGGATCGAAGAAGCGGTATTGGCAGGGAAGCTCCCTAACCGAAAACATGACATAAAGGAGTGGCTCGCATCATGGGATCAACATTAAGAACCCGATTAATTGATTTATTTTCTGAGGCGGGTGACGGCTTTATCTCCGGGCAGAAAATAAGTGACGCGCTCGGCTGCTCGAGAACCGCCGTTTGGAAACATATAGAGGAGCTCCGCAAAGAGGGCTATGAGGTTGAGGCGGTCAGACGAAAAGGGTACAGGCTCATTAAAAAACCGGGGAAACTCAGTGAATCCGAAATCCGTTTCGGGCTGAAAACAGAGGTTTTGGGCAAACAGCTTCATTACCGGGACGTCCTGCCGTCCACCCAAAAAACCGCTCATGAACTTGCCAATGACGGTGCGCCGGAAGGGACGCTCGTAGTCGCCGATAAACAAACGGCAGGCAGAGGAAGAATGGCCAGAGTGTGGCATTCACAGGAGGGAAACGGGATTTGGATGAGCCTCATTCTGAGACCCGACGTTCCTTTGCAAAAAACGCCTCAGCTCACCCTGTTATCCGCCGTTGCGGTCGTACAGGCCATCGAGGCTTTTACAGGTGTACAGCCCGCCATTAAATGGCCGAATGATTTAATGATTCACGGCAAAAAAGCCGTCGGGATTTTAACTGAGCTGCAGGCAGAAGAAGACCGTGTCCGTTCGGTTATTCTTGGGATCGGCATCAACGTGAACCAGCAGGAAACCGATTTTCCCGGCGAGCTTCAGGACATTGCGACAAGCCTCAGCATGGAAGCCGGCGAAAAAATTGACAGAGCGGGTCTGATACAAGAGATTTTGCTGACTTTTGAAAAACGCTATCAGGATTATTTGAAGCACGGCTTTACACCGATCAAGCTGTTATGGGAAAGCTATGCGGTCGGACTGGGGAACGAGCTCAGAGCGAGAACGCTGCAAGGAACGTTTTACGGGAAATCGCTCGGCATTGATGATGAGGGAGTTCTTCTCCTGGAAACGAGAGCCGGTATAAAGAAGATCTATTCTGCCGATATTGAGCTCAATTAATCTTAGTTGGTACAAGCCTCGTGAATTTGGTATACTTCCTATGGGCAGTATCATAATGAACTGCACCTGATCAGCAGAACAGAGATTACGAAAAGTCTGCCTTGATCCAAAAAAGGACTGGGACAGAGGGATGACATTCGCCGAACGTTAAACAAGTGGGAATCCTTCTTATTTTACAGAAGGCTTTTTTGCTTGCGAAGAATTGGCGGCTCATCTCCTCACCGTTTAGAGGAGGAGAAACAGAATGAAAACAAAACTGGATTTCATGAAAATGAAGGAAAACGGAGAGCCGATCGTGATGCTGACCGCTTACGATTATCCGCAGGCAAAGCTTGCGGAACAGGCGGGAGTCGACATGATTTTAGTCGGGGATTCGCTCGGAATGGTCGTGCTCGGACTCGATTCAACAGTCGGCGTAACGGTCAGTGACATGATTCACCATACAAAAGCGGTAAAACGCGGTGCGAAAAATACGTTTATCGTAACTGACATGCCGTTTATGTCTTACCACCTTTCAAAAGAAGATACATTGAAAAACGCCGCGGCTATTATTCAGGAAAGCGGCGCGGACGCGTTAAAGCTGGAAGGCGGAGACGGCGTTTTCGAATCCATCCGTGCGCTGACTCTCGGCGGAATTCCCGTCGTCAGCCATTTAGGCCTCACACCGCAGTCTGTCGGCGTATTAGGCGGATATAAAGTGCAGGGAAAAGATGAGCAAAGCGCGAAAAAGCTCATTGAAGACAGCATCAAATGCGAGCAGGCAGGAGCGATGATGCTCGTGCTTGAATGCGTGCCTGCTGAACTGACTGCTAAAATAAAAGAAGAAGTATCCATTCCCGTCATCGGAATCGGAGCCGGTTCAAAAGCGGACGGCCAAGTCCTTGTTTATCATGACGTCGTCGGCCACGGCGTGGACAGAACACCCAAGTTCGTGAAGCAATACGCCAAAATCGACGGCACGATTGAGTCGGCCCTCAGTGATTATGTCCGTGATGTGAAAGAACGGGTTTTCCCGGAAGAAAAGCATTCCTTTCAGATAAACCAAACTGTGCTGCAAGGCTTGTACGGAGGAAAGTAAGCGATGAAACAACTGACAGAAACTCAACAGCTGAAAGAATTAATTGCACAATACCGCTCAGAAGGCCGGACGATCGGATTCGTCCCGACAATGGGTTTTCTTCATGAAGGACATCTGACGCTGGTTGAAAAAGCAAGCAAAGAAAACGATATTGTCGTGATGAGCATCTTTGTCAATCCGACTCAATTCGGACCGGGCGAGGATTACGAAGCATATCCGCGGGATTTAAAGCGCGATGCCCGGCTTGCAGAACAGGCGGGGGCAGATGTTTTGTTTACGCCGTCTCCAAGTGACATGTATAAAGGCGAGCAAAATGTTGCCGTGCAAGTGAAAAGGAGAACTGACGTGTTGTGCGGCGCCTCCCGCGTCGGCCATTTTGACGGAGTGGCCACTGTGCTGACGAAGTTTTTCAATCTCGTTAAACCGACCCGCGCCTACTTCGGCCTGAAAGATGCCCAGCAGGCAGCGGTTGTGGACGGATTGATTGAGGATTTCTTTATGGATATCGAATTGGTTGCAGTGGACACGGTCAGAGAAGAAGACGGACTTGCCAAAAGCTCTCGCAACGTCTATCTGACTGAGCAGGAACGCAAAGAAGCGCCGATGATCTATAAAGCATTGCAGCAAGGTGCCGAACTGATCAAAGACGGTGAAAGAAATCCGGAAACCGTCATAAAAACCGTCACCGATATCATCGAAAACACAAGCGGCGTCATTGATTATGCCGAACTGTACGCTTATCCGGAGCTGACTCCGCTTAAAACATTAAACGGCAAGGTCATTCTGGCCTGCGCCGTCCAATTTTCTAAAGCCAGACTGATTGATAATATCATTATTGATATTGATGAATGGGAGAGATCATAATATGTACCGCACTATGATGGCCGGAAAACTGCACCGCGCTACCGTGACGGAAGCCAATTTAAACTATGTCGGCAGTATTACGATTGATGAAGATCTTTTAGATGCCGTCGGAATGCTCGCTAATGAAAAAGTTCAGATTGTGAATAATAACAACGGAGCGAGACTTGAAACGTATATTATTCCCGGTAAGCGGGGGAGCGGCGTCATCTGTTTAAACGGAGCTGCCGCCCGTCTCGTCCAAGAAGGAGATAAAGTCATTATTATTTCTTATCAAATGATGTCTGATCAGGAAGCAAAAAGCCATCAGCCGAAGGTGGCCGTACTGGATGATCAGAATAAAATCGAGCAGATGCTGGGCCAGGAGCCGGCACACACGATTTTGTAAAAGAGCCCCCTTCATGGGGGTTTTCTTTTAAGATTTAGGGGCAAAAGCTGTTTTTTGGCTCCATTTCTCAACAAAACGTGTTACACTTTTCTCGTATGCAAGAATTGAGGTGTCCATTTTAATGAACAAACAACGGTTCGTTGTCATAGATGTCGAAACAACAGGAAATTCGCCGAAAAAGGGCGATAAAATCATTCAAATCGCAGCGGTTGTCATTGAAAATGGACAAATAACTGAGCGGTTTTCAAAATATATCAATCCGAATCAGGTCATCCCGCCGTTTATTGAACAGCTGACGGGAATTTCGTCCGGAATGGTTGAAAATGAACTGCCGTTTGAAGCGGTCGCAGAGGAGATTTTTCATCTGCTTGACGGCGCGTATTTTGTTGCCCACAATATTCATTTCGACCTCGGATTTGTCCGGCATGAACTGAGCGAAGCGGGCTATGAGCTGCCGGATTGTGAAGTGCTTGATACGGTTGAGCTTTCGCGTATTGTTTTCCCGGGGTTTGAAGGATATAAGCTCGGTGAGTTGTGCGCGGAGCTGAATATTGTTCATGACCGCCCTCACCGCGCAGACAGCGATGCGGAGGTTACGGGACTGGTCTTTTTAGACATTTTACATAAACTGAAACATTTGCCTTTACCGACGTTAAAGCAGCTTAGAAGGCTTTCACAGCATTTTATCAGCGATTTGACGCTGCTTTTGGATTCTTTTATACATGAAAGCAGGCCGGCGGAAGAAAAGAGCTGCATTCCATACGCCTCTTTTTCAATCAAAGAGCCCGATCACATTCCGGTTTCCCGTCCGGTGAATGCGGCCATTGACCTTGAAAAGTGGAACGAAGAAAAAGAACAGATCTTATCCGATATCATCCCCCGCTATGAAAAGCGGAAAGGGCAGCTTTCGATGATGGATGAAGTGCTTGGCGCCTTCCGCAATCGGGAGCATGCGCTGATTGAAGCGGCGCCCGGCATCGGAAAAACGATCGGTTATCTCGTTCCGGCTGTTTTATTTGCCAAAGCGGAACAAACTCCCGTGATTATCAGCACGTACTCTACTCTTTTGCAGCAGCAGATCATGTCTAAAGATCTTCCGCTTTTGGAGCGTATGTTTCCTTGGCCGGTCAAAGCCGCTATTTTAAAAGGGAAATCACATTATCTGTGCCTGCCTAAGTTTGAACATATTCTGCATGAGGAAGATGACAACTATGATGCGGTTTTGACGAAAGCACAGCTTCTCGTCTGGCTGACGGAGACTGAAACGGGCGACGCCGCTGAGCTGAATCTTCCATCAGGCGGCAGATTGCTGTGGGAGCGCATGGCTTACGATGAGAATTCTTTTTTGAAAAAAGGGAAGGACTCGGCTGCCGGGTTTTATGAACGGGCTAAAGAAAAAGCACAGGCTGCAGATCTGATTATCACAAACCATGCTTTGCTGTTTTCAGATCAAAGCAGTGAAACGAAAAAACTGCCTGCAAGCGGAACGGTCATCATTGATGAAGCGCATCATTTCGAACGCGCTGCCAGCGAGCACCTCGGGAAGAGAGCTTCATACATCGGACTGCACACAAAGCTCAGCCGAATCGGAACTTTAAAGGAACACGGACTGTTAAAGCGGATGAGAAAACTGTTTTATACGTATGAACTGCCGGCGGAAAGTTTTTTTGACGCCGATGAGTGGATGAAGCATATTCAATCGGAAAGCGACGCATTTTTCAGTTCAGTGCATTCTTTTGTCAAACGAAGAAAACCTAAAGACGATCTGAACCGTCTCGTCTATAGTCTCAATCATAAAAGCCAGGATAAAGGGTTTCACATGATAACGGACGGAGCGGAGCGGCTTTGTGCGATGCTGGATCAGCTGCTTGACATGTTTTCAGTACAGGAGAAACTGTTACATCAAAAGCTTGATCAGATGAAAAGCGGAGCGGCTTTTTTAGCGGCCGAATATGTAAAGTGTATCAGGGGGCTGAAAGAATATCGCGATACGTTCAGCAGGCTGCTGTTTGAAAATGATGAGAAAGAAGCCGTTTGGGTTGAAATTGATGCGAAGGGCGCAAAAAACGCCGTCAGCATCTATGCGCAGCCTTTGGAGCCCGGTGAAATGCTGGCAGACCAGTTTTTCGCCCGCAAAAAAAGCGTTGTGCTCACATCAGCGACCTTAATGGTGGAGCAGTCTTTTCAATTTATGATTGAAAGGCTCGGACTTGCGGATTTTTATCCGCGCACCAAAAGCATCCCGTCTCCTTTTTCTTACGATGATCAGATGAACGTCATCATTCCGAAAGAGATGAAATCCGTTAAATATGACGGGGAGCGGGAAGTCATTGAGCATATTGCCAAGTATGCGGAAATCATGTCAAAGGGAAAACAGCCGAAGATCCTTGTCCTGTTTACGTCTCATGATATGCTGAAAAAAGTGTATCAGGAACTGAAACTCAGTATGGAGATCTCAGGCATTCAGCTTCTCGCCCAAGGTATTTCGGGCGGGAGTCCCGGTAAATTAATGAAAACTTTTAAAACGGCAAGCCGGGCGATTTTGCTCGGGACGAATCATTTCTGGGAAGGCGTTGATTTTCCGGGGGATGAATTGTCAACCGTCATGATCGCAAGGCTTCCTTTCAGGGCGCCTGACAATCCGCTTCATGCCGCAAAATGCGAATTTGCCAAGAAGCAGGGGAAAAATCCGTTTCAGACGATTTCCCTGCCTGAGGCCGTGTTAACGTTCAGACAGGGGATCGGGCGCCTGCTCCGTACGGCGGGAGACAAGGGAACAATCGTTCTTTTAGATCAGCGTGTAAAGACGGCGGGATACGGACGGCTGTTTCTTGAAGCGCTCCCGACTTCATCCCTTTTGGAGCTGACGGATGCCGAACTCGGGGCTTATGTCAGCCAAACGGAATAAAAGCCGCATAAACGCGGCTTTCGTGGTGTGGGATGAGGAATTGTTTTTATAGTAAAAGCGGGTTCATGCCGCCTTGTGATTTTATTATGCCGCGGGCGCATCCCGTTATGACTAACAAAATTTGTTCGACCGATGGAGGGTATAAAAATGGAAAGTAAAATTGAAATTCTGTCAACGATTAATGTGGAGCATTCAGATGATTTATATAAAATCGTCGATACATTAAACCGGACTTTGAAACGGGACAATCTGATGTTCGGCCTTGCGCTCGACGAAGAAAATCAAAATGAAGCGGTCTTCACCATTTATCGTACATAGGTGAAAAAGATGAGAAAAAAAGCATTAATATTTACAGCCGTATTTGGTATTATTTTTTTAGCAGTTCTTTTATTTTCGGCCGGCATTTTTAAATCTGCAATGGCTCAAAAAGAAGAAGGCCACGAAACAGCTGCCGCAGCCGCTAAAGAAAAAACGGATCTGACAGATGCTGAGAAAGTGGAGACCTTTGTCGGCAAACAGAAATATTATGTTGTTACCGGAACGGATAAACATGGAAAAGATATGTATGTATGGGTTCCGGCCGACAAAAAAGCAAAAATCCTCTCAAAAAAAGCCAGTGACGGCATTTCAAGCGGCAAGGCTGCCAAGATCGTTCGGGACGAAGGGCTTGTTTCCAAGCTGAATGGCGTTCACCCGGCGAGAGAAAACAATGTTCCGTTATGGGAAGTGACCTATATCAACAAAAGCGGGCAGTATAGCTTTAGCTATGTGGACTTTACAAGCGGCAAGATTCTCAAAAACATCACACCGTGAGACGTATTAGGGGGAGTTCAAGTTGAAATTGGCAAAAAGAGTATCCGCATTAACACCGTCTGCAACACTTGCAATTACTGCAAAAGCGAAAGAGCTGAAAGCAGAAGGCCATGATGTCATCGGCCTCGGAGCAGGAGAACCGGATTTTAATACGCCTCAGCACATTATAGATGCCGCGGTGCGTTCCATGAATGAAGGCCACACAAAATATACGCCTTCAGGCGGTCTGCCGGCGCTGAAAGACAGTATCGCAAAAAAATTCAAAAACGATCAGGGGATTGAATATAAGCCGTCAGAAATCATTGTCTGCACCGGAGCGAAACACGCTCTGTATACATTATTTCAGGTCATTCTTGATGAAGGGGACGAAGTGATTATACCGACTCCTTACTGGGTCAGCTACCCTGAGCAGGTGAAACTGGCAGGGGGGCGTCCCGTCTATGCAGAAGGGCTGGAATCCAATCAGTTTAAAATTTCACCGGAGCAGCTGAAGCAGGCTATCACCGAGAAAACAAAAGCGCTCATTATCAATTCACCGAGCAACCCGACAGGTGTTATGTATACGAAAGAAGAGCTTGCGGAACTTGGAAAAGTGTGTCTGGAGCATGGCATTCTGATCGTTTCCGACGAGATTTATGAGAAGCTTACATACGGAGGAAAAAAACACGTCTCAATCGCACAGCTTTCAGATGAATTGAAAGAGCAGACGATCATCATTAACGGCGTTTCGAAATCTCACAGCATGACGGGCTGGAGGATCGGCTATGCGGCGGGTTCGGAGACGATTATTAAAGCGATGACGAGCCTTGCGAGCCACAGCACATCAAATCCGACGTCCATCGCTCAATACGGCGCTATTGCGGCCTATAACGGTCCGGCTGAGCCGCTGGAAGAGATGAGACAGGCATTTGAGCACAGACTGAACACCATTTACGCTCAGCTCAGTGAAATTCCCGGATTCACCTGTGTCAAGCCTGAAGGGGCGTTTTACTTGTTCCCTAACGCCAAAGCGGCCGCAGAAAACTGCGGATTCAAAGATGTCGATGAATACGTCAAGGCGCTTCTGGAAGAAGAAAAAGTCGCCATCGTGCCGGGCTCGGGCTTCGGCTCACCGGACAACGTCCGTTTATCTTACGCAACGTCACTTGATCTTTTAGAAGAAGCGGTCGAAAGAATCCGCCGCTTCACGGAAAAACACAGCTGATTCTGAAAAAGCGGCTTTTAAAGCCGCTTTTCACTTGCATTGACCCCGTTAGAGTAGAACGGGTATAATAAAGTGATGAAAAAAGAGATTCAGGCAGATTCCTGAATGTCTTTCTTGTTCTGGAGGGAAAGAGTTTGAAAACAACAATCAACCAAGTGTATAAACACACAGGCGAGGAAGTAACGATTGGAGCTTGGGTCGCTAATAAACGCTCAAGCGGTAAAATCGCATTTTTACAGCTGAGAGACGGTACCGGCTTCATTCAGGGAGTTGTCGTCAAAGCTGAAGTAGAAGAAGACATCTTCCAAATCGCGAAATCAGTGACGCAGGAAACGTCACTTTATGTAAAAGGAATTGTGAAAGAGGACGAGCGTTCACCGCTTGGCTATGAGCTTGCTGTTACATCCATTGAAGTCATTCACGAAGCGACTGATTATCCGATTACGCCTAAAGAGCACGGTACGGAATTCTTAATGGATCACAGACATTTATGGCTCCGTTCGAAACGCCAGCACGCAATTATGAAAATCCGCAACGAAATCATCCGTGCGACTTATGAATTTTTCAACAAAGAAGGCTTCGTGAAAGTTGATCCGCCGATTTTGACGGGAAGCGCTCCGGAAGGCACGACTGAGCTGTTCGCGACGAAATATTTTGATGAAGATGCCTTCCTGTCTCAAAGCGGCCAGCTGTATATGGAAGCAGCTGCAATGGCGCTCGGAAAAGTATTCTCTTTCGGACCGACGTTCAGAGCGGAAAAATCGAAAACGAAACGCCATCTCATCGAATTCTGGATGATTGAGCCTGAAATGGCATTTGTTGAATTTGAAGAAAACCTTGAAGTTCAGGAGAATTATGTTGCATACATCGTGCAAAGCGTGCTGGAACATTGTAAGATCGAGCTGAACACATTAGGAAGAGACACATCGAAGCTTGAACAAATCAAAGCGCCATTCCCGCGCATTACGTACGATAAAGCGATCGAATTCCTGAAAGAAAAAGGCTTTGACGATATTGAGTGGGGAGATGACTTCGGTGCGCCGCATGAAACAGCGATCGCAGAAAGCTATGACAAACCGGTGTTTATCACTCATTATCCGACGTCATTAAAACCGTTTTATATGCAGCCTGCCAAAGATCGTGACGATGTCGTGTTATGTGCCGACTTAATCGCTCCGGAAGGCTACGGGGAAATCATCGGCGGTTCAGAACGCGTTCATGATATGGATTTATTGGAAGAAAGATTAAAAGAACACGGTCTGGATTCAGATGCTTACAAATGGTATGCTGAACTCAGACAATACGGTTCTGTTCCGCACTCCGGCTTCGGCCTTGGACTTGAGCGGACAGTGGCTTGGATCAGCGGAGCGCCTCACGTGCGTGAAACGATTCCGTTCCCGAGACTTCTGAACCGTCTGTATCCGTAATAGTTATGAAAAACGAAGTCTCCTGCAAGGGAGACTTTTTCTAAGTAAAGGGGAAAGCTCCCGGAGATAACCTTTTACAGTAAGAGGTGTAAGGATGAAAAAACAGCAATTTATAGATATGCAGGAACTCGGCATTTCAAGCATTCCCAACCTGCTGCTGACACATTACCGGCAGCTTGGGCTGAATGAAACCGAATTGATCCTGCTTTTGAAGATTAAAATGCATTTGGAAAAAGGCTCTTATTTTCCGACGCCGTTTGAACTTCAATCAGGCATGTCCATCTCTGCTGAAGAATGTACAAGCTGCCTGAGAATGTTTATTCAAAAAGGTTTTCTGTTTATTGAAGAATGTGAAGACCATAACGGCATAAAGTTTGAAAAATATTCTCTGCAGCCGTTATGGGCGAAGCTGTATGATTACATGCAGCATTCACAAAACGAAACGCAGGAAAGAACGTCAGAAAGAGAACAAAAAAGCCTGTATACCATCTTTGAAGAAGAGTTCGGAAGACCGCTGTCGCCGCTTGAATGCGAGACGCTGGCCATATGGCAGGATCAGGATCAGCATGATGCGATTCTGATTAAACACGCCTTAAAAGAAGCCGTTTTATCGGGGAAACTCAGTTTTCGCTATATTGACCGGATTTTATTTGAATGGAAAAAGAACGGCTTCAAAACGGTTGAGCAGGCGAAGGCGCACAGCCAAAAATTCCGGCGTGTTCAAACGAAACAAAATGATCCGCAAAAAGAGTATACGAGGCAGGTGCCTTTTTACAATTGGCTGGAACAATAACATGAGAAGGGGAGAAACGTGTTAAATTTAAAGCAGATTGAATATTGTCTTGAAAAAATCGGCGATATGTTTCCGCACGCAGAATGTGAACTTGTCCATTCAAATCCTTTCGAATTGGTTGTGGCAGTCGCATTATCCGCGCAATGTACGGATGCTCTCGTCAACAGAGTGACAAAAACGCTATTTCAAAAATATAAACGGCCCGAAGATTATCTTGCCGTATCGCTGGAAGAACTCCAGCAGGATATTAAATCAATCGGCCTGTACCGTAATAAAGCCAAAAATATTCAAAAGCTGAGCAAAATGATCATCGAAGAGTACGGCGGAGAAGTGCCGAAAGACCGGGATGAGCTTGTGAATCTGCCGGGTGTCGGACGGAAAACGGCAAATGTGGTCGTGTCTGTTGCTTTCGGCGTACCTGCGATTGCAGTAGACACTCATGTGGAGCGGGTCTCTAAACGGCTCGGTATCTGCCGCTGGAAGGACTCTGTTTTGGAAGTAGAGAAAACATTAATGAAAAAAGTGCCGAAAGAGGATTGGTCTGTTACGCATCACAGATTAATATTTTTCGGCAGGTATCATTGTAAAGCGCAATCTCCCCGCTGTGCGGAATGTCCTTTGCTTCCGCTATGCAGAGAAGGGCAGAAGCGTGACAAAAAAGGGCTGGTGAAACGGTGACGGCGATTGACATTCTGGCAGGCTATGAAACATACCTGCGCAGCCTTACGGACTTGGAAAGCCACGAGATCAAAACGGCGCTGCGCCGCCATCCGCTGTATATGGATTTCAGCGGTCAGCCAACAGTGCAGCCATGGAGGGAAAGGGGCGAATATGTCCCGTTTCTGTTTCAGATTTGGAACGAAACGAAAGAAACGCTGCTTCCCGTTTTTCAAACAAGAAAATCGAGATGTGATCAAAATGACATGCTGAAGGGAATTGCCTGTCTGATTGCCGCTTTTCACTGGACGGCAGGGGAGCGGGTTACATCACTCGACTGGACTGTGCTTGAAACAAAACATTTTCCCGCCGAACCGATCAATTGGGCGGAGCGAATGGCGTTTATTTTAACGAAACCGACTCAATTTCACTCGTTTATTCAGCTTGATGAATTGATGACGGAGATGAAGAAGCAATATCATAAACATGAAGCCATGAACAAATGTTAAAAACCTCCTTTTCTCATAAGGAGGTTTTTTTGTATGAAAAAAATCCTTCACCTGTTTGAGGTGAAGGATTTCGTCCGCTAATGAGCGGAATTTGACTGGATGGTTGACGAATTGGACTGCCCGTTGATATTTGAAGATGAGTCTTGGTTTTTGTCCGTTTGACCGCTGTCAGGTTTATTTGTGCCGTCTGAACCGGAATCGGAATCATTATCAGAGCCGTTATCTTGCTGTCCGTTGTTATCCGTCCCGTTACCGGGCTGATTCTGATTGTTGTCATCCGTTTGATCCTTATCGGATTGATCCTGATTTTTATCTGAGTCATCAGTGGGTGTTTGATCCGATCCGTCAGACGTATCTGTCTGATTGTCATCTGTGTTTGAATCATCGGTTTGCGTCTTGTCTTTATCTTTATCTTCATCAGACTTCTGTTCATCGTCAGTCGCTTTATCTTTATCTGCATCGTCTTCTTCATCTTTCGGGACTTTGAAAGATGCTGATGCCGTATCGCTTTTTCCGTCATCGTTTTCCGCTGTCACCTGGAAGCTGTATGTGGAGCCTGGCGTGACATCTGAGACGACGGCTTCTTTTGCCGAACTGTTTTGAATGTCACTGTAGCTTCCGCCGTCAACGGATTGTTTGACATTGAATGTTGCATCACCGTCATAATCCCAGCTTAAGGTTAATGATTTTTTATCTTTGTCGTATTTCACTTGCAATCCTGTCGGTTTATCGGCTTTTTCTTTCGTGTACGTTTTAGAAACGGCAGTTGGCTGCGTTCCTTTCACGAAGTACTCCGTCACTTTTTTATCATCCGGTGTATTCGGTCCGGCTAAAGCGGCAGGATTCGAGCCTTTCTCAACCGTTTCTTTGACGACGCTGTCAGGCTGCTTGAAGCTTCCTTTACCGTCATCAACGTATGAGATCAGCTTTTGGAAAATCCGTTTTGCGACTTGCTGGTCAGCAGAAGACAGTGATTTCTTACCTGCTTTGTTGCCAGACTCAACTCCGGTCCAAACCGCTGCTGTATATTGAGGGGTGTATCCGACAAACCATGAGTCTGGGACTCCGCCTTGTGCGATATTATATTTTTGAATGTCCTCTTTAGTAAAGTTAGTGGTACCCGTTTTACCGGCGACTTCCACGTTCGGTACTTGAGCTAGTCTGCCTGTTCCTGACTGCACGACTGTTTTGAGCATATCGGTAATCATGAATGCCGTGTAATCGCTCATAGCACTTTTCGGTTTCGGTGTTAAATCAAGCTTAGTGCCGTCATTAAATTCAATCGATGTGACCGCATGCGGTTCATTGTACGTTCCGTTATTTCCGAAAGCGCTGTAGGCGCCCGCCATTGTCATAGTAGATACACCGCGGTTATCCTGACCAAATCCTCCGATCGAATAAGATTCGGTTACACTCTCTTTGTTTAATCCTAGTCCTAAGTCATTTGCGAAGTCGACGGCATTATCTTTACCGGCTGCTTGATATGCTTTCAGAGCCGGAATATTACGCGAGTCTGAGAGGGCCTCTCGCATTGATATCATATTTCTGTATTTATTGTCATAGTCGTGAATCGGAGTGCCGTCAGAGTACGTATAAGCCGAGTCGTCAATCTGCTCATACGTCGACCATTTTTTATTTTCAATAACCGGGCCGTAATCAAGGATCGGTTTTATCGTTGAACCGGGCTGGGTTTTACCTTGTGTTGCATAATTGAATCCCCCGGCAGTTCTGTTCCTGCCTGCTCCGATGGCGCGGATTTCTCCGTTTGTCGTATCAAGGAGCGTGACGCCGCCCTGCATGCCTTCGGTAAATCCGGCTGTGTCGCCGTTCATCAATTGATCAAGATAATCTTGTGCTTTCGTATCAAGAGTCGTATAAATTTTCAGTCCGTCAGTTGAAATATCGACGTCTTTCTTTTCTTTTGTCTCAATTTCTTTCATAACTTCTTCGACAAAAGCGCTGTATTTATTTGTGTCCTTTTTATCGTATTCCTTTTGGCTGACGACGCCTTCATCTTTCATGGACACTTTCTTTGCTTTTTGGTATTCAGAATTTGAAATGAATCCTTGTTTTTCCATTAAGCTGAGAACAATGTTTCGGCGCTTTTCGGAAGCCTTCGGATTTTTAACCGGGTTATATCCGGTCGGGCTTTGCGGCATTCCGGCAAGCGTTGCCGCCTGTTCAACCGTAAGCTTGCTCAAGTCTTTTACGCCGAAGAATTCTTCAGCCGCTTTACCGACGCCATAGGCACGCGGTGAGAAATAAATTCTGTTTAAATACATTTCTAAGATTTCATCTTTAGAATAATGGCGCTCCAGCTGCAGTGAAAGCCACACTTCCTGTGCTTTCCGTTTAATCGTTTTCTGATGGGTCAAAAGCGAGTTTTTCACAACCTGCTGGGTGATTGTGCTTCCTCCCTCTGAACCGAATCCATCCGTAAAGTTTGCGACCAAGGCGCCTCCGATCCGGATCGGGTCTATACCGTGGTGCTTATAAAAACGGGCGTCTTCAGTTGCGATAAATGCTTCTTTCACAACATCGGGTATATCCTTAATCGGGACGTAGGTTCGTTTTTCACCGCCCACTTCCGCGATTTCTTTGCCGTTTTTATCGTAAATCGTTGAAGAGTAAGGCGTTTTCAGCTTGGCTTCGTCTAAAGAGGGCGCGCCGGAAACCAAAACGGCAAATGCCGCCGCTCCGCCGACTATGCCAAGGACAAACAGAATAACCAAGGACAGCACAATCTTTTTGAATAAACCGCCTTTACGCTGTTTCTTGCCTTTTTTCGGTGAAGAGGGCTTAGTGCTTTTCGTCTGCCTTGCCTTACGGCGTTCTTCACGGCTCATAAATTGATCTGACATAACATCTCAACCTTTCGTTTATCAACCTTTCGCTCAGTCTACTGTTCCTGCGAAAAATAAAGCTGTTCAATAATACTAATATAATCAATTCTCGGTGAGTATCCAAGGGAAATCGGAAAGGAAGCATCTTCTAATTCGTCTTTGCGAATCGATTTTCTGCCGTTCTTCTCCTTTCTGTCCCAAAAGACAAACAGCTTGTCGGCTTCGAGGAAATAAACCTTTCCGAAAGCGGATATAATAACAAAACAAATGCCGTCTTGCCTGACCACCTGCTTCATATGCTCAATCTGATGATCATGAAAATTCTGCAGGGGAAATGCCGTTTTGTTTTTTGTTTCTTTTGCCTCAAAATCAATGTAGCGTCCTTTATAAATGCCGTTGTAGTCAGTTGTTGAAGACTGTTTAAAATAAGCTTCCTTAATGACTGCGGCGCTTCTTTTCGGATAGTGGACGTTTACAATCTGGACGGGTGTCGGCTTTTTGTGAATGACAGCAATTTGGTTAGCCAGATAATACTTATTCGTTTCATTCAGGTCGTCTTCGAGGGTCATGCCGCGATTACTGTATGAATGGGTCCGTTTCTGGCTGTTTTGGGATGAAACCGTTTTGTTCGGCTGAAAAGTTTTTCCATTCGGGTACCGAATCACTTTTTCCATCCTCCTTATCAAACTAATAGTGACGGAAGTGAATGAACGTGCATAAACGACAGACCGTAACCGCCATTCTTCGCCTGATCGAAAAAGAGACAAAAATAAAAAATGCCGATAATATTTCCCGGACGAATGCCTATAAAGCATATTATGACCGCCATCCTGAGATCAAGTGGCCGCTTTTGGCATCCTTTGTGTCCCGCAATGCGGGCTGGTCGATGACTGATTTAAGAGGCGTCCTTTATCAGGAGGGCCTTGACAGCAGTCAGAAAAACTGGTTTTTCCTTTCGTATGAAAGGGCGAATTGGCTGATTTTTTCTGATGCCTATCCTCAGCTTCTGGTCTACCAGTGGTCAAAACAAATCGGCGAACCTCTTTTCCGTCATCTTCCTCATTTCCGCGTCTCGGCTTTTATGCAGGAAGAATGGTTTCGCTTTTGGCGTGACGGAGATACGGAACGGCTCATGTATGCTCTTATTATAAATGAACAAAACACTATCCAAGCACCTATTATACAAAATCCTTCGTTTAAAAAGAATGTTTTTGGCACGATTCCTTTTTATTTAAGTGATTGGTTTCACTTTAATACGGTGATATTCCCTTCATTTGACGGACATTTATACGGAATTTCCGTCAAACGGTTTTCGAAAACCGAAGAAAGAATTACGCTCGGAAAACAGCTGGCCCGCCTTCTGTTCAGTCCTTATCTGCACGCTTCTTTTTACCGTTTTCTTGATACCGTTCCTCATACCGGTTCGCGCTTTGATATGGAGAAAATGATCGGCATCAAAAAAAGAACATCACCGATGCTGAGGACAACCTATCCCATTGTTGCCCACCCATTAGACGGCGAAAGGGCGGATTGGTTTCAAAAAAGGTTAAGAAAAGGGGCTTTCTTACAGGAGAAAATGCCGAAACAGCTTGAACTGACGGACTGGTACTTCCAAAAAAGACGGGAGCTCCATGCGCTCTTCGCGGTTAAAGAGTGGCTGAAGAAATGAAAAAGCCCGAAACCGTTCGCTGGGGTTTCGGGCTGCTGATGTGTTACGTGGAAGGGCGGTTTGGGCCGCCTAATTTTTTATCAAGCGTATCAGTCGTTTTTGCTTCGGTTTTTTGCTGTTTACCTGCATTTTTCGGTCTCGTTTTCATACGGCACCTCCTCAACTGTATCGTTTGCATTAACGTGCCGGTTCATACAAAGTTTGCGGCACTTTTTTGTCGAAAGGCACGCCTTTTAGGATAATCTCTGTTTGTTTGCCGAACTGCTTCTAGTTTTGTCATGTGCAGAGGAGAGCGGTATGAAAACGAGAATTATATTCTAAAGAGACGCAAGTGATAAAAGGGAGGAACATGAATGTCTGTTTACACGAGCAAGGCTGATATTCTCCGTCTGCTTTCTGATATTGAAATCCGGATTTCTGCTGCTGAAAAAACGCTTACCCAAGCAGTCAGATCCTGTCAGGCGGAAGCTGAAGAAATCAGACAGGAGAAACTTTCCCGCCTTGAGGAAGAGGCGCGGGAGCTTCATGTTTGTATTGATGACCTGTTTTTGGCTGACCGGCGTAAAAAGGATTTGCCGAGAGCATGCCGGATCAGCTGATTTTATGCAAAAACTTTGGTACCATATGTACTGAGGTGAGTCCGTTTGCAGACACAGTCGTTATTGGAGCTGACAGAACAAATGATAGAGGCGGTTCTGGAAGCTGAAAAAAGATATCAGGATGGAAAAGAGTCAGGCCGTTCATATGATTTTTTTGAGATTATTAAACCCGATGTTGAAAAAAGAGACCGGCTTTGCGCGCTTTGGACTAAAGCAGCGCTTGCGTTTATTCAGGAAAACCGTCCGAAATACGTTCATCACGCACAAATTCAGGCCGTTACAGAAAATTTCGGAGAGCTGATGCTCCAATCATATGTTCATCATATTCATAAAAAAAGATACAGGGATTTAACTGAATCTGTTTTATATACGCTTCGTATATTAAGGGATGAAATTGAAAAAGAAGGCAGCTGAAAACGGCTGCCTTCTTTTATATAAAGGGGTCGGGTATGTTATTCATACGCCGGGTTTTCTGCTCCACTTGCTTCGAGAACCTTCATACTGTTTCGAAATTCGGTTGCGGTGAGATGGCCTTGAATATAGAGGAATTTTGCAAAGTCCATCAGTTTATCTGCACAATCTGTTTCATATTTTTTCACTTCAGCAAAACGCTTTCTTAAGTATGATACGTTCATAATGGTGCATCCCCTCTCATGTATGTTGAGATTATGGTAACATAACGATTCGACTTTTTTCTGTTTTTAAAAAATTAAGACTTTCGACAGCATTTGACAAAGATCAGAATCTCCGAAAGCACATAACCAAGGCGGAATTCATACATATATAGCAGAAACTTAGTGAGAGACAAGGGGGAATGTCATATGCAATGGAGAGCGCAGCCCTATCAAAATATGTACCAGCAGCCGGCGGGATATTTCTACCCGCAGCAGATACAGCCGCTGCAGCAGCCGAGTCCGCAGCAGATACAGCCATTACAGCAACCGTATCCGCAGCAGATACAGCCATTGCAGCCGCCGCCATATCAACAGCAAGGGCAGTACCCGCAGCAATTTTATCCGAATCAGGAATACGGTCATATGCAGCAGCCGTTTGCTCCCCCTCCTCCTCAGGCAGCCATGCCCGGGGGGCAGCCGGGGTTTGTGAATCCTTACCCCGTTCCCAGACCGAATCAGCAGCAGTCTTCCCAATTCTCAGGCATACTCTCCCAGTTTAAAAAAACGAACGGACAGTTTGACTTTAATAAAATGATGGATACAACGGGGCAGATGGTAAGCGCCGTAAATCAGGTCGGATCGCTGGTGAAAGGCTTCACCAGTATCTTCAAATAAAAAGCATGAATGATATCCATCATTCATGCTTATTTTTTAGGGAAAAAGAGGGTAAGCGTCTGTTCATTCCAGGATGTTTCCATATCTTCTTCACTCACCTTATACGGGAGGACAACGGTTCTTGTCATGCTTGAAGACACGTGGGATGAATGAGCCTGTTTATGATCGTAGCGGATTGTAACGTGAAGGTAGCACCCTTTCGTTTCCACCAGCATATCCCCGTCACGGAACGTCTCGGGAACGCCGATATCAACCGCGAGGCCCGTCGGCTCTTCTCTGACGTCAATCGTCACTTGCGCTTCAGTAAAAGCCGAATTGACAAGGTGCTGAAAACCCTGCATCAATTCTGCGAAGGGACCTGAGTGAAAAAATTGGTCCATCGCATGGCTGATGATGTCCTCATTTCTTTGCGGATCAAGTTTATCGTTTTGTGATTGATCCATATGACCACCGCCTTTTTACAAACAGACTATGCGATGTTATGCCGTATGGTTAAGAATTGAAGGAAAAAAGAAAGTATGGTTAAATAGTGGAGAATAAACTGGTAACGGATTCACATTTAGGAAGGGGAGCACAACACATTGCTGAAAAAATTATTTGGATTGGGAGACAGCCGGAAAAAGCCGGCCGAAGAAGTGATTTTTTCTCCGGCTGACGGAGCGGTGATGGATTTGGCTTCAGTGCCGGATCCTGTATTTTCACAAAAAATGATGGGGGATGGGATCGCCGTCGAGCCTGCAAACGGAGACATTGTTTCACCGGTTGAGGGAGAAGTGATTCAGCTGTTCCATACAAAACATGCTGTCGGCATCCGCACCCTTTCCGGAGCGGAACTTTTGATACATGTCGGCTTGGATACCGTCAATATGAACGGTGAAGGCTTTGAAGCGCATGTAAAAGAAGGCGACAAAGTGAAAACAGGCGATCTGCTTTTAACGTGCCGGCTGGATTTAATAAAAGAAAAAGCAAGCAGCACCGTCATCCCTATGGTGATTATGAATGGCGATGCCGCAGAACCTTTGCAATTTGCAGGCGCAAATGAAGCGAAAAAAGGACAAACAGAGCTTTTTACGATAAAAATGAAGTAGGCAGGGGCTGATTCCCTGCTTTTTTTCTTGTGCAGGATTTTCATCTAGCCAGGCAAACAAATATTCGGTAAACTGTACCTCATAAAGAGGTGTGAACGATGAAGAAAAAATCACTGAGCGAACTGATACAGGAATTAAAAAATCATGAAAATATTGTGCATTGGCATGAAGAGGAACCGCGGGAGGCGAAAACCATGCCGATGCCGGAGCAAGTAGATCCGAACATTCGGGCGGCTCTCGAAAAGAGGGGGATCGAGCGGCTCTTTACACATCAATACTCCGCTTTTCAGACGGTTCAAAACGGAGAAAGCATTGTGGCTGTCACACCGACGGCCTCCGGAAAAACACTGTGCTATAATCTTCCGGTTCTTCAGTCTATCGCGGAAGATGCCTCAAGCCGCGCGCTTTATTTATTTCCGACAAAGGCGCTCGCACAGGATCAAAAAAGCGAGCTGAACGAAATCATAGACGAGACGGGCATGGACATTAAAAGCTTCACCTATGACGGAGATACGTCTCCGGCCATCAGGCAGAAAGTCAGAAAAGCCGGGCATATTGTGATCACAAATCCCGATATGCTTCATTCAGCCATTCTTCCCCACCATACAAAATGGGTGAGTCTGTTTGAAAACCTGAAATATATCGTCATTGATGAATTACATACGTATCGCGGCGTATTCGGCAGCCATGTGGCGAACGTCATCCGCCGTTTAATGAGAATCTGCGCTTTTTACGGAAGCAAGCCGTCATTTATCTGCACATCCGCCACAATCGCCAATCCGATGGAATTGGCGGAGCAGCTGACGGGAAAATCAGTGCGCCTGATTGACGACAACGGCGCCCCGGCCGGAAGAAAGCATTTTGCTTTTTACAACCCTCCGATTATAAATAAACCGTTGCATATTCGAAAAAGCGCCACCGTGGAAGTGAACGAACTTGCCAAAACTTTTTTGAAAAATAAGATCCAGACGATTGTTTTTGCAAGAAGCCGTGTGCGGGTTGAAATTATTTTAAGCCACATTCAGGAGATCGTAAAAAAGGAAATCGGCGCGAAGTCTGTCAGAGGTTATCGCGGCGGATATCTTCCGAAAGAAAGAAGAGATATAGAGCGGGGGTTAAGAGACGGCAGCATTCTCGGGGTTGTCAGCACAAACGCGCTGGAGCTTGGCGTTGATATCGGCCAGCTTCAGGTCTGCGTGATGACGGGGTACCCGGGCAGTGTCGCGAGCGCATGGCAGCAGGCGGGCCGGGCCGGACGGCGGCAGGGAGAGGCGCTTATCGTGATGGTGGCGAACTCTGATCCGATTGACCAATATATTGTGCGCCATCCTGATTATTTCTTTAAACGCTCGCCTGAATCTGCAAGGATTAATCCTGATAATCTCATTATATTGGTCGATCACCTGAAATGCGCTGCGTATGAGCTGCCTTTCAGAGCCGATGAAACATTCGGAGAAAATGATGCAAGAGACATTCTCGAGTATTTAGAAGAAGAAGGGGTGCTTCACGAAAACCGCGAACGCTATCACTGGGCGAGCGAATCTTTTCCCGCCTCCAACATCAGTCTCCGTTCGGCGTCACAGGAAAACGTGGTCATCGTTGACCGGTCAGAGACGGCTGATGTAAAAATCATCGGAGAAATGGACCGTTTCAGCGCGATGACGCTTCTTCATGATGAAGCGATTTATCTTCATGAAGGGGTGCAGTACCAGGTTGAAAAGCTTGATTGGGACCATAAAAAAGCGTACGTACGAAAGGTCGATGTCGAATATTATACAGATGCCAATTTAGCGGTGCAGCTGAAAGTGCTGGACATTGACAGAACGGACAGCAGAAAGAAAACGGCCTTACATTTCGGCGATGTAACCGTGAACGCACTTCCGACAATATTTAAAAAAATTAAAATGACGACATTTGAAAATATAGGATCAGGGCCGATTCATCTTCCAGAAGAAGAACTGCATACCAGTGCTGCCTGGCTTGAATTGAAAGAGACGGATTCGGAGATCGGCGAAAAAACGCTTGAACAGCTGCTTTTAGGCATTGCCCATGTCCTGCAGCATATCGTGCCTGTATACGTCATGTGCGACCGAAATGACGTGCATGTCGTGCCGCAAATCAAAGCCGCACATACCGGACTTCCGACAATCTTTCTGTATGATCATTATCCGGGCGGAATCGGACTTGCTGATGAAGTATATAAGCGATTTGATGAAATCAATGAAGGGGCTGAGCGCCTGATCAGACAATGTCCATGTCAAGACGGATGTCCTTCCTGCATCGGCTCCGAAATAGAAGGAATAGATGCAAAGAAAGCGATACTCCGGCTCTTGAATTACGTGTAAAAGAAAAGGGGGACGAAAGATGTCCTTGAAAAATAAATTAAAGCGGATGAAAAACCACCTGAATGTGCCGGAAGCTGAAAAAAAGCCGGCAGCTTCACAATTTTCGGTCCCGGATATTCAAGTCCCATTTAGAGAAGAATGGGAGGCATTCGGAGTGAAGCCTTTCTTTTTTGAGGATGAATACTGTCTTATCCGCGAAACCGTCTATCCGCTTTCGCACCGTCACGGACGGTACAGCTTCAGTGAACTTGATGACGTCATGGCATTATGGAATAAAGGCGGTTTGACACATACTTTATCAGCAGAAGGATACGAAAAAAGCCAGCTGTTCTTCTTTGATACTGAAACGACCGGCCTCGGCGGCGGGGCCGGCAATATGATCTTTTTGCTCGGTCATGCAAGAGTGTATGAAGACCGTGTCGCGGTTAAACAGCATCTGCTTCCTAAACCGGGAAACGAGACGGCTCTTTACAAAAGCTTTTTAAGTGAGGTTGACATTACGTCTCTTGTTACGTATAACGGAAAAGCCTTTGACTGGCCGCAGGTAAAAACTAGGCATACATTGCTGCGGGACAGGCTTCCGAAACTTCCTGACTTCGGACACTTTGATCTTCTGCACGGAGCGAGACGGCTTTGGAAACATAAATTAGAGCGTGTATCGCTTTCGGCGGTTGAAAATGAAGAGCTTGCTTTTAAAAGGGACGAAGACACCCCTGGTTATTTGGCGCCGATGCTGTATTTTCAATTTTTAAAGGCGGAGGACCCGGCTCTTTTAAAGGGAGTGCTCTCGCATAATGAACAAGATGTGCTTTCTCTCATCGCTCTTTACATCCATATGTCAAAAAAGATTTTTGCATCTTCTGATCAGACGTCAGAACGTCAGGAAGCATACGCCATGGCGAAATGGTTTATCGCTCATAAAGAAACCGATCGGGCTGTTTCACAGCTGGAAGCGCTGCAAGGCAAAGCCTTTGAAGATTCAGATCGGGCCCTTTTTGACTTAGCAATGCTTTATAAAAAACAAAACCGCAGGCAAGACGCCGTGCCCCTTTGGGAGAAACTGACGGGCTCTGATCTTCACATATGCAGACACCAATCAGCGGTAGAGCTGGCGATCTATTTTGAGCATCACGCAAAAGATTACAAAAAAGCTCTGCAGGCCGCGCAGCAGGCGGCAGAAGACGGGGAAATATCGGAAAAAGAAGCCGAGAAGCTCCATGTGAGAATTGCCCGGCTCAAGAGGAAATATTCCTCTTGAAATATTGCCCGGGAAAGCGCAAAAGCCGAGCTGTTTCGCCAAAAATATTTTTTTCTGAATCCGCATCGATTTTGTTGTAGAATGGTGCCGCATCTTGTAAAATAGCGTTAGTTATTTATAGGGGAGAGTTGGTATGTATAAAGGTGTTTTTTACTTGTTCTTTGTCGTGGTTTTTTTGATTGCGTTTGTGTTTTCGAATTTTAAAGACAGCTTGCTGACGCACTTTTAAATTGGGTGATTGAATTAGAACATGCACCCTCTTTTCTTCATAACCTAACAGTGTAATAAAAGTTAATGGAGAGGGGATTTAGCATGTTTCATCATCATTGTTGCAGACCAAACGTGATGCCGCCGATTGTCCATCCGACTCATTGCTGTGAACACCATTGTTTTTCTAACACAGTTGTGCCGCATATTCATCCGCAACATACAACTAACGTAAATCACCACAACTTTGAGCACGTTCATTACTATCCGCACACTTTTTCAAATGTTGACCCGACAACTCACCAGCATTTTCAGTGCGGAAGCCCTTGCTGCGATCATTAGTATTGAACGCTTAAGCAAGATCGGTTAGGATATCAGCAAATCAAAATGGGGCCCGATGGGGAGCCCCATTTTTTAAGCAGGTGATCAATTGAAAGTATTAGCCGTAACAGGATACAAGCCGTTTGAACTCGGGATTTTTAAACAGGATGACCGGGCGCTTGTTTATATAAAAAAGGCGATAGAAACCAGACTCAGAAGCTTTATTGACGAAGGCTTGGAATGGATTCTCATATCCGGACAGCTGGGGACTGAGCTTTGGGCGGCAGAAACGGCGTACGATCTCAGAGAAGAGTATCCGGAATTAAAGGTTGCCGTTATCACGCCTTTCTACGGCCAGGAGGAAAAGTGGAAGGAGCCGAATAAAGAAATGTATGAAGCGGTGCTTGCTCAGGCAGATTATGAGGAGAGCCTGACGCATCGGCCGTACGAAAGTCCGCTTCAATTCCGGCAGAAAAACGCGTTCTTTATTGAAAAGTCAGATGCGCTTTTGCTTTTATATGATCCTGAAATGGAAGGATCGCCGAAATATATGCTGCAGCAGGCAGAAAAACGCCGTGAAACAGACGGATATCCGATTTATTCGATTACGATGGATGATCTCCGTGCCGCCGTTGAAGAAGAAGATTTCTTTACATAACACGTCAGAGAATATTTGACAACGGGACGTGTTTCTGAATAAAATATAACATGATGATTCACGATATGAGGTGAAAAAGATGCTTGCTGATAAAGTAAAGCTTTCTGCGAAAGACATTTTGGAAAAAGAATTTAAAACAGGCGTTAGAGGTTACAGACAAGAAGACGTTGACAAATTTTTAGATATGATTATTAAGGATTATGAAACCTTTCATCAAGAAATTGAAGAACTGCAGCAGGAAAATCTGCAGCTGAAAAAACAGCTTGAAGAAGCAAGTAAAAAACAGCCGGTGCAGTCCAATACGACCAACTTTGACATTCTGAAAAGGCTGTCCAACCTTGAGAAACATGTATTCGGCAGCAAACTTTATGACGAATAAGGCAGATGCACTTGTCAAATGAGACAAGTTGCTTTATAATGAACAAGTGTTCTTAACGTTCGGGTAATCGCTGCAGATCTTTGAATCTGTAGAGGAAAGTCCATGCTCGCACGGTGCTGAGATGCCCGTAGTGTTCGTGCCTAGCGAAGAAATAAGCTAGGGCAGCCTTGATAGGCTGACGGCAGGAAAAAAGCCTACGTCTCCGGATATGGCTGAGTATCCTTGAAAGTGCCACAGTGACGAAGTCTCATCAGAAATGGTGAGAGTGGAACGCGGTAAACCCCTCGAGCGAGAAACCCAAATTTTGGTAGGGGAACCTTCTTGAAGGAACTGAACAGATAGAAGGACAGAATACTTTCTGTAGATAGATGATTGCCGCCTGAGTACGAGGTGATGAGCCGATTGCAGTACGACGGAACAAAACATGGCTTACAGAACGTTAAACATTATTGATATGACAAATTAGAGCTCTCCTTAAAAGGGGAGCTTTTATCTTGAATGAAACGAAAGCTTAAAAGAGACAGGGTGATACGATGAAGAAGTACACACTAATAGCGACGGCGCCGATGGGAATTGAAGCGATCGTCGCCAAAGAAGTGCGTGATTTAGGTTATGAATGCAAAGTAGACAACGGAAAAGTCATTTTTGAAGGAGATGCGCTTGCGATCTGCCGCGCTAACTTATGGCTGCGGACGGCTGACCGCATCAAAGTACAGGTCGCCGAGTTTCAGGCGAAAACGTTTGATGAGCTGTTTGAAAAAACAAAAGCGATTGACTGGCGCGCGTACATTCCGGAAAACGCAAAGTTCCCCGTTATCGGAAAATCCGTGAAATCAGTGCTTGCCAGTGTGCCTGACTGCCAGCGGATCGTCAAAAAGGCGATAGCGGAAAAGCTGAAACTGCAATCAGGAAAACAAAATGAATGGATTGAAGAAACGGGACCCGAGTATAAGGTGGAGATTTCCCTTTTAAAAGATAAAGCCGTACTTACACTGGATTCATCAGGAACAGGCCTTCACAAACGGGGATACAGGGTTGATCAGGGAGGAGCTCCGATTAAAGAGACGCTCGCTGCCGCGTTAATTCAGTTAACCAACTGGACGCCTGACCGTCCGTTCGTCGATCCGTTCTGCGGTTCCGGCACGATCGCCATTGAAGCCGCTTTAATCGGACAAAACATTGCTCCCGGTTTTAACCGTGATTTTGTTTCAGAAGACTGGGAATGGATCGGAAAAGAACTGTGGGACAAGGCGCGTCTTGAAGTGGAAGAAAAGGCGAACTATGATCAGCCGCTGCAGATTTTTGCCAGTGATGTGGATCACCGGATGGTAAACATCGCCAAAGAAAACGCAGAAGAAGCGGGACTTGGGGACCTGATTGAATGCAAACAAATGCGGGTGCAGGATTTTACGACAAAACTCGAATTCGGCGTAATCGTCGGAAACCCTCCGTACGGCGAACGGCTCGGCGAAAAAAGGGAAGTCGAGCAGATGTATAAAGAAATGGGCCGGGCATTTGAATCTCTTGATACATGGTCTGTCTACATGTTAACGTCAAATGAACAATTTGAAGAGGCCTACGGAAGAAAAGCAACCAAAAAACGGAAGCTCTTTAACGGTTTTATCAAAACGGATTATTATCAGTACTGGGCTAAAGTGCGGCCGCAGCGGAAAAAGCCGCAACAAAGAGAAGACGCCTGAAACAGCGTCTTCTCCGGCATCTTTACGTTTTATTCTGCCATTACCAGCGGTGCGCTTTTGCGTTGCTCCGTAAAATAATGTTGGTCTGGGACATTTCGGTGTGGCCGTTCACTTGCGATTTAGAGCGTTTCGGCCGCGTCCAATTGTGATGAAACAATTCAGAATGCTGATCTAATCGATCTTTATAACTCATGTAACCATCACTCCCGGGTAGAATAAATTTGTGAAGATGGATATTCGATCGAATATCTGTTGTAGTTTGTGCAGGTCAGGTGAGGATCATTCAGAATGGCATGTATAGAAAGTGAAACATCGGCATAGAATGATGATTATTTCTATTTGAGAGGTGATCTTATTTTATGCTGAACAGCGAGCACTTCAGTAAAATACAAAAGGCGTTAGACGCAACTGCTTTCCGGCTGGAGGAAGCCGGAGCGGAGTTCGGTCCTTCCGCCATGACACACGCACAGGAAGAACTTGAAAATGCGGTAAAACATACACATTCAACAGACCATCCGTTCCTATGTACACATATCATTAACCGGAAATGATCATGACAAAAACTTGGCGAGGCCAAGTTTTTTTGTTGTATTGAAAAGGGTTAAATGATATTATAGATGGTCTGAATGCCGAATAGTTAGGGGTTGGAGTTGGGTGACAACATCACGTTTGCCTTTTGCTTTAACAAAAGAAAAGAATTTTTACGAAGAATTGAACAATTGGATTGGTGACGTGTTTTACGATATCCTTCCCGAGAAAGGCTTTGACCTTCGGGATGAGCAGGTATTTATGGCGTTTCAGCTTGAACGGGCATTTAAAGAGAAAAAGGTCATGTTCGCTGAGGCAGGAGTCGGTACGGGGAAAACGCTGGTGTATCTGCTGTTTGCCATCAGCTATGCCAGATATACGGGTAAACCGGCCATTATCGCATGCGCCGATGAAACGTTAATTGAACAGCTTGTCAAAAAAGAAGGCGACATTTCCAAGCTGACAGAACATTTGGATCTGCAGATTGATACACGGCTGTCCAAATCCCATGAGCAGTATCTGTGTCTGAAAAAGCTTGAGAAAACAATGCAGCGTTCTGATGATGAAAAGTGGCTGGATCTTTATGAGTCGCTGCCTTCATTCGTACACGAATCACAAGCGATGCAGCGCTTTTATCCGTACGGCGACCGCAAACAGTACGCTGATTTGACGAATGAAGAGTGGGCAGGCGTCAGCTATGATTCCTTCCAAGATTGTTTAACTTGTGATATGAGACATAGATGCGGTTTAACACTTTCAAGAGATCATTACAGAAAATCAACGGATCTGATTGTTTGCTCCCATGATTTCTACATGGAGCATGTATGGACGGAAGAATCACGTAAAAGGGAAGGACAGCTGCCGCTTTTGCCGGATCACAGCGCCGTCGTGTTTGATGAAGGACATCTGCTGGAATTCGCCGCGCAAAAAGCGTTAACCTATCGCGTGAAGCAGTCGACGCTCGAGCTGTTTTTAGAGCGTCTGCTTCAAAATGACATCAGAGAGGAATTCGCCGAACTGATTGAAGATGCCCTTGCCGCAAACGATGAGTTTTTCTATGTGCTGTCAGAGGAATCGAAGGAAATCGCCGGCTCTCACCGATTGGACATCCAAAACGACCAGCGCGTTAAGCGTGCGGCTGACGAACTGTGCCGTCTGCTCGATAAAATCGGCGAGGCGCTCGTATTTGAATCGGAAATGTATACGATTGATAAGTACGAGCTGTCAGTTGTAGAAGAATACGTCGAACAAATGGCATATTCGCTGTCGCTGTATCAGAAGGATGCCATCAGCTGGCTTGAAACGCGGGATACAGACTCAACGTTTGTCGTTATGCCGAGAACTGTAGCCGAAGTGCTGGGAGAAAAGGTCTTTTCTAAAAAGATTCCTTATATCTTCTCATCGGCCACTCTTTCTGAGGGCGGTTCATTTGATTATATCGCTGACAGCCTCGGAATCCGTGATCCTTTATCATTCACCGTTGAATCTCCGTACGATTACGAGGAGCAAATGTCTGTTGCGCTTCACGGTGACATGACGTCTGAGCAGAAAACAGCCGAAACGATTGAAACCATTAAGGAGAATGAAGGACGCACCCTCGTTCTTTTCCCTTCCTTTGAAGACATGAAAGAATTTAAAGAACAGGCTGCCGCGTGGGAGCTGCCGTATCCGATATACTACGAAGGTGACGAAGAGATCAGCAGTCTGGTCGAAAAGTTCCAGCGGGATGAAGAATCCGTGCTTTGTTCCGTCCACTTATGGGAAGGTCTTGACATTCCCGGTGACTCGCTCCGGAATGTGACCATTTGGGCATTGCCGTATCCGCCTCATGATCCGGTGTTTACCGCAAAGCGGAACGGAGCGAAAAAAGATCCGTTTGAGGAAGTTGATCTGCCATACATGCTCTTGAGAGTCAGGCAGGGAATCGGCCGCCTTATCCGTTCTAATCAGGACAGCGGAACCATATCCATTTATGCGGGCGGAGAAAGTGAACGGGTCCTGGCCGAAGTCAAAAAGGTTTTGCCTGTTACACCGAAAATTGTATAAAAACAAAAGCTGCAGGATTCTTATCCTGCGGCTTTTTTAAATCCGGGAAGTTGACTTTATCACGGCATTCCATTAGCCTGTAATTGATAGTGAAAAGGGAGGGGAACGGATATGGATTTACATACATATGAAAAAGAGTTTTTTGATCTGTTAAAAAGAGTATCCCACTATGTCGAAGCCATTGCACTTATGCATTGGGACTTAAGAACGGGAGCCCCGAAAAAAGGCTCTGATGATCGGGCGGAAAGCATCGGACAGCTTTCGGCTGACGTTTTTCAAATCCAGACATCCGACCGGATGAAAGAGCTGATCGACATCCTTCTCGCGCATGCAGAAGAGCTCTCTGAAGATACAGTGAAAGCGGCGGAACTTGCGAAAAAAGATTATGATCATAATAAAAAAATTCCTGAAGATGAGTATAAAGAATATGTCATTTTAACATCAAAAGCTGAAACGGCTTGGGAGGATGCAAAGGCTGCCTCTGATTTCTCTATGTTTGCTCCGTACCTTGAGAAGCTGATTGATTTTAATAAGCGGTTTATTTCGTATTGGGGCTATGAAGATCATCCGTACAACGCATTGCTCGATATTTTCGAACCGGGTGTTACGGTAAAGGTGCTGGATCAGCTGTTTTCTGAATTGAAGGAAGCGATCATTCCGCTTATCAAAAAAGTGACGGAATCCGGCAATAAACCGGACACTTCCTTTATAACGAAAACGTTTCCGAAAGAACAACAAAGAGACCTCTCCTTGTATTTCTTAAAAGAGTTCGGGTATGATTTTGACGGCGGCCGCCTGGACGAGACGGTGCATCCGTTTGCGACGACAATCAACCGGGGCGATGTGCGGGTGACGACCAGATATGACGAAAACGATTTCCGCACGGCAATTTTCGGAACGATTCATGAATGCGGGCATGCGATCTACGAGCAGAATATTGACGAAGCGCTGAGCGGAACGAACTTATCTGACGGTGCATCCATGGGAATTCATGAATCCCAATCGTTATTTTATGAAAACTTTATCGCCAGAAATCAACATTTCTGGACCGCCTATTATGAAAAAATGGTTGAGGCTTCGCCTGATCAATTTCAAGATGTGAAAAGAGAAGATTTTGTACGCGCTGTCAACGAGGCGAAACCGACCTTTATCCGAATTGAAGCCGATGAGCTGACATATCCGCTTCATATTATTATCCGTTATGAAATTGAAAAAGCAATTTTCAGTAATGAAGTGACAGTGGAAGAACTGCCTGCATTGTGGAATCAAAAATATCATGATTATTTAGGCATTACGCCGCCATCTGACGCAAAAGGCATTTTGCAGGACGTACATTGGGCGGGCGGCGATTTCGGCTATTTCCCTTCCTATGCGCTCGGATATATGTATGCGGCACAGCTGAAGCATACCATGCTTGACGATCTGCCTGAATTTGATCAATTAATAGAACGGGGCGACTTTGAGCCGATCAAACAATGGCTGACAGAAAAGGTTCATCAGCACGGAAGACGCAAAATGCCGCTTGACATCATAAAAGATGCAACGGGAGAAGAGCTGAACGTTCAATATCTCATTGAGTATCTCGTCGGTAAATATTCAAATTTATATTTATAAACGAAACGCCCGGTATACACCGGGCGTTTTTCTAAAAATTCTAAAAAGACGAATAATCGAAAACCAATTCTTTGTAAAAGTTCGGAAATATTCAAATTTCACTATGCAAAAGAAGTGTATCTTGTTATAATTTGATTAATATCATAAGAACACTCATATAATCGCGTGGATATGGCACGCAAGTTTCTACCGGTCACCGTAAATGTCCGACTATGAGTGAGCAATGGAACGGCTTTATTCGGCCGTTGCGTGTAGATCATTCGGCATTGCTTGCTCTTTTTTGGAGAGCGGGCAATGCTTTTTTTATTTTTTATAAGCGGGGGTAATCATTGTGGAAGCATTAAAACGAAAAATAGCAGAAGACGGAATTGTTCTTTCTGATCAAGTGCTGAAAGTGGATTCTTTTTTAAACCATCAAATTGATCCGGTTCTCATGCAGCAGATCGGCCGGGAATTTGCGCGCCGTTTTGAAAAAGACGAGATAACCAAAATCGTCACAATTGAATCTTCGGGCATTGCCCCTGCGGTGATGGCCGGCCTTGAACTCGGCGTTCCCGTCATCTTTGCGAGAAAAAGGAAGTCTCTCACATTAACGGATGATCTGCTGACGGCATCCGTCTATTCTTTCACGAAAAAAACAGAAAGTCAGATTGCAATCTCCGGAAATCATCTGTCGAAAGAAGACCGCGTGTTAATCATTGACGACTTTTTAGCGAACGGACAGGCGGCAGAAGGGCTTTTATCCATCGTAAAACAAGCAGGCGCAGAGGTTTGCGGGATCGGAATCGTCATTGAAAAGTCATTTCAGCCGGGAAGAGATGAGCTGGTGAAAAAAGGATGCCGGGTCGAATCGCTGGCGAGAATTCAATCGCTTGAAGACGGAAAAGCGACATTTGTACAGGAGGTCCGTTCATGAAAAACGGCTATGCCAAAACACTTTCCCTCGGTATCCAACATGTGCTTGCCATGTATGCCGGCGCCGTCGTCGTTCCTTTAATTGTAGGAGCGGCATTGGGACTGAACGCAGAACAGCTGACATATCTCGTATCAATTGACATTTTTATGTGCGGGGCGGCTACGCTGCTTCAAGTATGGAGGAATAAATTTTTTGGCATCGGCTTGCCCGTTGTGCTCGGCTGTACGTTCACCGCGGTAGCGCCGATTATTTCCATCGGTAAGGAGTACGGGATTTCAGCCATTTACGGAAGCATTTTGGCATCGGGTCTGCTTGTCATTCTGCTGTCGTTTTTCTTCGGTAAGCTCGTATCGTTTTTCCCGCCTGTCGTAACCGGATCTGTCGTGACGATTATCGGGATGACCTTAATGCCGGTCGCGATGAATCATATTGCCGGCGGGGAAGGCAGCGAGGATTTCGGTGATCCGGCTAACCTTGCCCTCGGATTTACGGTGCTCGTCATCATCGTGCTGCTTTATCGGTTTACAAAAGGATTTTTGAAATCCATTTCGATTTTAATCGGCATTGTCATCGGGACGGCCATCGCATATTTTATGGGAAAAGTGCAATTTGACAATGTGGCGAGTGCTGACGCAATTCAAATGATTAAACCGTTTTACTTCGGGACGCCGACATTTCATGCGGCACCGATTATTACGATGTCCATCGTTGCCATTGTCAGCCTTGTTGAATCAACCGGCGTCTATTTCGCTCTCGGTGACCTGACAAACCGGCGCCTGTCTGAACGTGATTTAGCAAAAGGCTACCGCGCGGAAGGCCTGGCGGTATTCATCAGCGGCATTTTTAATGCTTTTCCGTACACGGCTTATTCCCAAAACGTCGGCCTCGTGCAGCTGACGGGAATTAAGAAAAACGCGGTCATCGGTGTCACGGGCGCACTTTTAATGCTCTTCGGCCTTTTTCCGAAAATCGCAGCCTTCACGACCATCATCCCGTCTTCGGTATTGGGAGGCGCGATGGTGGCCATGTTCGGCATGGTCATTTCCTATGGCATTAAAATGCTCAGTCAAATTGACTTTAAAAAGCAGGAAAACCTTCTGATCGTCGCGTGTTCGGTCGGATTGGGACTCGGTGTAACCGTCGTTCCCGATATGTTTAAGCACTTGCCGTCTTACTTAAATCTGCTGACCACAAACGGAATCGTCGCCGGAAGCTTTACCGCCGTGATTTTGAATATTGTTTATAATATGATTCCTAAAACGAAAAAAACCCTTGATGTGACAAGGGTTCAAGAGGGTTAGTTATCCGTTTTTCTTTAAAATAACATCTTATTTTATCCAGATCGAGGATGCTTCCGAAAGTTGCTGAACTTTTTGCGAGGCATTCTCTTTCATTTTTTGAAAAAGAAACTAAATTGAGTGATGAGGCATCCGCCTTATTTCGCCGAAAAACCGTCCCGCACTATATGTACGTGAACGAGTATTTTGTGCACAGATCCTTACAAAAGAGAGTGAAAAGAAGGGAAAGCCCCTTCTTTTAATTAATCCATCCTTCAAAAGTTGCGCGATAGAACCCTTCGATTATCTCTACTTTCTTAAGGTAATAAGTAACACCATTCTTAACAGTTGTATTTGGGATATCCCATCTATGAAGGTAATCCATTGTAAAAGAATCTTTGGTCGCTTGTGTCGAAATTTTTGTTTGAGTTGAGTCGCTATTTGTATTGCCAGGGCTGGATGCAAAAGCAGGGGCAGCGGAAACGAGTAAAGCGAGAGACAAGGCAGAACCAGTTAAAACCTTTTTCAATTTCATTTTAAACACTCCTTTTTTAATACAATTGTATTATTACATAAAATACAAAAATGACCAAGGATTTTTTTGTTAATATTTTGTGAGTGTGAATTTAGTTAGGGGCAATCCTATCATTCACTGTTGAGGCTTTATTTCAGGATATTGATAAGTATATAGAGAAAAAGAGTTGAATATTGCCGGCCTCTGGTGATCTGCAGCTTTTGAGTGAGTGCTTGCTTTAGATATTTCAATGCTTTTCCAACGGGGAAGGTGCGATATGAAATTTAACACTGAAACAATTGTACAAAAGTAAAATCTTTATTTAAAATGTTATAAATACGAATTTTCAATATAGGAGGTTATCTGATGGCAGAAAAGAAAAAAGCTTTAATCATTGTGGATGTACAAAAAGCCTTTGATGATAAAAAGTGGGGAGAACGAAATAACGTAAAGGCGGAAGAAAATATCAGCAAAATACTGAAATTATGGAGAGAAAAAGGATGGACAGTCATATACATACAACATATTTCTGATAAACCTGGTTCTTTATTTTATCCAAAAAATGAGGGGGTTGCTATAAAGGAAATCGTTAAACCTATGGATAAAGAAGTCATTATAACCAAGAAAGTAAACAGCAGCTTTATTGGTACTAATCTAGAAGAGCTTTTAAAAGCAAATGATATAACAACTGTCGTAATCACTGGCTTGACTACACCGCACTGTGTTTCAACAACCACAAGGATGAGCGGTAATTTAGGATTTGATACATACCTGATTTCAGATGCAACAGCAGCCTTTGGAATGAGAGACCAAAATGATACATATTATGATGCAGAGACTATTCACAATATATCTCTGGCAACATTGCATGATGAATTCGCCACAATATTAACGACTGATCAATTAATCAATGATTTTAAAAAAAGAAACTGATTAACATTATGGCTAAGCCCGGCGGTAGGGATAGGCGGCTGAAAAGCATATTCAGGCGCATACAAGGGCCTCGTCGGAAAATACGGGGGTTGCCGACTCTTTTCATCGTCGCAATATCGATTGAAAAAAGGCATCTGCTTCAGATGCTTTTTTTGTTTCTTGTAAACCGGTTTCGGTAAAAATGCTCGGCGGTTAACGGGCAGATTCGGCTTCGGTTTTGAATAACAAAAGGCTTTACTAATCAGCGAATTATTCAAGATTTTTTGGCTTGTGCTGAGTCTGATGTTTTTTGATTTCCTCGAATATATTGGCTTGATCATCTTTTTGAGGCCGAGGCTCTTTGTTAAGACATTTTGGATCGATCACATTTTTAAGATCTTTGATGGTTAAAGGCTTACAGTCATCTTTTAATTCGTAGCCTAATTGTCCATTAGTTTCTAAAGTGGCATATATATCGATCAATTATTAAGGTCAGTGAAACTAAAAAAAGGGGACAGAGCCCCTTCATATTCGTAACAGCGCTCATCATTCCCATACCAGATTCCGTTCCATGATAAAACAATTATTGACACCGTCAAAATAGATATTTGGAACTTCTTTTCTGGAAAACAAACATGGAACAAACTGATCTGCTGCACAAGTTCTTAACCCTTTGTTTCTTTAATACAGAACATGTCAATAGTTTTAATTTTGACACTTCTTTAATATAGAATTGAGAAAAATAATGTCTGGTTGAAAAAAGTAACATGTTAGCAATCATTTATTCTCTCATCTGCACGGTAACATACGGATTTTTTTTAGTTATTACTTAAGACAAACTTTCCGCCCGTCATGAAAAATCAGCTTTTGTAGACGGCTGTCCAAGTGCCATCAGCACCATGGAAGGTGATGTTGTCTAAATAATAGGTGATTCCATTCCGGTAAATTGAAGTAGGATAATCAGGGCCAGAACCATTAAGTATGAACGTCGCCAAAGCAGATACTTCCTTCGTTTTACTTTCTGCAGAAGGTGTATCAGCAGGACCTGCGGCAAAAGCAGGGGCGGCAGAACAGAGTAAAGCGAGTGATAGGGCTGAGCCGGCTAAAGTTTTTTTCATTTTCATTGTAAACACTCCTTTTCTTTTTTTAATACAATTGTATTATTACATATTATGTTAAATAAGTACATGCTTATCTTTGTTAATTTTTTGTGAACAAACAGATAATCTATTTAAACGCAGAGTTGAAATAAGTATGATGATGAAGCAATTATCATCTATAAAAATAAGATCAGGAAGTAGCTGATTTTCTCAAAAATCATCTGCTCTTGCGAAATGAGGAGTTGCATGACATTTACGGCACGGGCGGTAGCCATTATCAAACAGATACCTGAAGGAAAAGTGATGACGTATGGTCAAATTGCCGGTCTTGCGGGAAGTCCGCGGGGAGCGAGGCAGGTTGTGCGGATTCTTCACTCCATGAGTAAAAAGCATCATCTTCCTTGGCACAGGGTCATCAATGCAAAGGGCGAAATCGGATTGAGAGATGAAGAGATGTTTTCCGTACAGAAGCTGTCTCTTGAAGCTGAGGGGGTAGCGGTCACGTCAGACGGACGGATCGATCTCAATTTATACGTCTATGATCCGAATATGTAAAAAAACCTGCCGTATATCGGCAGGTTTTTCAGTTATATGCTTTGAGCCGGCCAGAAAGGTTTTGCCGGATATAAGGCCATTCCTCCCGAAGGATGGAGTAGTAGGCGGTATCTCTGAGGCCGCCGTCGACAGCCGGAATGTGTGCGCGGCGGATCCCTTCAAATTGGGCTCCGATCCGCAAAATCGCAGTCCGTGAGCGCTGGTTGCGAACGTCGGTTTTCAGCGTCACCCTGACAGCTTGCCACACGTCAAACGCATGGGTCAGCATCAGAAGTTTACATTCCGTATTGACACCGGTCCGCTGCACGGCAGAGGCATACCAAGTGCTGCCGATCTCACACACTTCCGGAGATGCATCTGTCGGCCGCGTAAACACTTCCGCATCCATAAACCTCGTGCTCCCGACGATTCGGTCTGTTTCAAGACTCCGTACTGCAAAAGGCAATGCAAGTCTTTTTTCATAATCGGAAAGCGCGCGCTCAATATAACGCTTTGTTTCTTCGATTCCGTCAGGAACATGGGTGTAAGCGTAAGTCGTCCTATTTTCTGAAGCAGCGTCACAAAGTGCCTGAGTGTGATCAATCGCCAGCGGCTCTAACTGAACGAGTGACCCTTTAAGAATGACAGGCTTCAGCATTCCTATCACAACCTTTTTTTTATGAATGGATCAAGTATAGTCGAACGGTTTCTTATTCAAAAGGGCCAATTTCCTATTAAAATGGCATGTCAGTGAAATTCTCGATTCAAACTTATGCATACATTCAGGAAAAAAGCGGAAACCTTTATGTAAAGAGGTGATGGGCATGGCATATGTGTTATCTGTCGGAACGAGCATTCCGAAGTATCATGTCTCGCAAGAAACGGCGGCGGATTTTGCGAGAGGGATGTTTGCCGATTCATTTAAGGATATTGACCGGCTGTTAAAAGCCTTTCAAAACGGCGAAATTGAATCAAGGCAGTTTGTCCGGCCGATTGAATGGTATAAAACGGCACGGGGTTTTTCAGAAAAAAACCGGCTGTATACGGAAGAAACCGTCAAGCACAGTGCGGATGCGGCACTTGATTGTTTAACAAACCCGGATTGTTTAACAAATCCCTTTCCGTATGAAAAAGTGGATGCGATCTTTTTTATTTCCAGCACCGGGCTTTCGACACCCAGCATTGAAGCGAAAGTGATGAATCAGCTTCCGTTTTCTGCGAAAACAAAACGGATACCGATCTGGGGTTTAGGATGCGCGGGCGGAGCGGCCGGCCTGTCCAGGGCGTACGAATACTGCCGCGCGTATCCTGAAGCATACGCGCTTGTCATCGCGGCTGAACTCTGCAGCTTAACGTTTCAGCCGAACGACAAGTCAAAAAGCAACTTAATCGGAACTTCCCTGTTTGCGGACGGAATTGCCGCAGTACTAATCGGAGGAGAAAAGGCGAACCGAAACGACGTCAAACAGCCGCTTCTTCCGCGGATATTCGCCACTCAATCGGTGATGATGCCGGATGCGGAAGATGTGATGGGCTGGGAATTCACCGACAGCGGTTTTCAAGTCATTTTTTCAAGAGATATTCCCACCCTGGTTTCACAGTGGCTGAAGGACAATGTTGATGAATTTTTATTTGAATATGGTGTCAGTCCTCACGACATTAAAACCTTTCTTGCCCATCCAGGCGGGAAAAAGGTCATTGACGCCTATTTAACGAGTCTTTCAATGGACACCGGTCAGCTTGCGGCATCTCGGAAGGTGCTGCAAAAACACGGGAACATGTCTTCCGCAACTATTTTTCATGTGATAAAAGAACAGTTGCTCCACGGACGGCAGAAAGAAAACGAAAAAGGGCTGATCGGCGCTCTCGGGCCGGGATTTTCGTCTGAGCTTTTGCTGTTCAGCTGGGAAAAGGGGGCTTCTTAATGTTTTTGCTGTTTATCATGCTGCTTGCGGCCCAGCGGATTGCGGAGATGATCGTGGCCCGGCGCAATGAGCAAAAGGTGAAAAAGCAAGGCGCAGTCGAATACGGAGAAGGACATTATCCCTTTCTCGTCCTGATGCATGTGCTCTTTTTTGTCTCTCTTACAGCTGAGGTGGCGGCGTTTCAAAAAACGCTTTCTCCAAGGTGGGCCGCCATTATATGTATCATTTTATTTGTACAGGGGATCAGGTATTGGGCGCTATTATCATTAGGACGGTATTGGAATACTAAAATCCTTGTCGTGCCGGATGCGGAGCTTGTCAGAAAGGGGCCGTACAGGTGGATGAAACACCCGAACTACGCGGTCGTCATCTTAGAATTTATTTTTCTGCCGCTGTTATACGGAGCGTATTGGACACTGTTTCTCTTTTCGATTCTCAATGCCTGCATGCTCACTGTGAGGATTCGCGCCGAAGAGAAAGCGCTAGAAGAAAACACCGCAAAATAGAGATTGAAAATCATTCTCACTCATGATAAGATATAAATATGAAAATGATTCTCATTCAAGGTGGTGCCGAAAATGACAATGTTATTTTTATTTGCAGCCGTTTGTACATACAGTGTTTTAATTGGTTTCGTATTGAAAAAAGTTTCGAATAAATCGATGTCTTCTTAAACATCTGCGGTTTTTCCTGCCGCGGGTGTTTTTTCTTTATCAGCTGCCGATATCGGCGGCTTTTTTGCGTTTCCTGAAGAAAAGTGTGCCATTCTTGTGTAAAATGGGGGAGAGGTTTTTTTCAGAGCTTTCTAAAAATGAAAACGTCATTTGATGCGACAGACACAAAGGGGTAAAGACACATGACAGAAGAAGAACGCCATAACAGGGAGATTTTCAGCAGAACGGGTGCCTTATACGCACAATTTTTGGATCATCAGGATGAAAAACGGGCCGATCAGCTCGCGGCCATTATGAAAAAAGCGGCTGATGAAGAGGTTTATATCGCGTTTACCGGGCATTATTCGGCCGGAAAGTCCTCTTTATTAAACACATTGCTCGGTGAAGACATACTGCCGACAAGCCCGATTCCTACAAGCGCCAACCTCGTTGTCATCCGGCACGGTGAAGATAAAGTCGTGCTTCATACGACGGACGGTGCTTATGCAGAGATCAAAGGAAGTTACGATAAAGAACAAGTGCAGCAATTCTGTAAAGATGGTGAGCAAATTGAGACGGTGGAAGTCTATGCCGGCTTTAAGGAGTCAGAGCCTTATGCGGCCTACATCGACACACCGGGAATTGATTCGACGGACGAAGCGCATTTTTTATCTGCGTCTTCGGTTCTCCATCAGGCTGACGCTTTATTTTACGTCGTTCATTATAATCACGTTCATTCAGAAGAAAATATGATGTTTCTCAGTTCCATCAAAGACCGTATTCCGAATTTGTTTCTGATCGTCAACCAAATTGACAGGCATGATGAAACTGAAACGAAGTTTGAAGCGTACCGCAGGCAGGTGGAAGATATGCTTGAAGACGCGGGAATACCGAAAGAATCGCTTTTCTTTACGTCTGTCACTGAGCCTGACCATCCTTTAAACGGCATGGAACAGCTGAAAAAACATCTGCAGAAGCTGAAACAGCAGGCAAAAACAAATTTATGGTCCTTAACGGAGAGAAAAGTCGCACACTTAGTCACAGAGCATACAGAGATGCTCGTAAAAGAAGATAAAAACGGCAGCGGAGAGCAGTTTGACAAACAAGAAGCACTTGTCCGTTCTGTTGAAGATGAGCTTAAAAAAGCCGTTCAACAGGCTGAAACAGCAGAGAAAGACATCAGAAAAGACGTGCAGAACATATTGCAAAACGCTAATCTGACACCCTTTGAGATGAGGGAGCTTGCATCTGCTTATATTGAATCACAGCAGCCCTCATTTAAAACTGGGTTATTCTTTTCAAAAGCGAAAACGGCTTCGGAAAAAGAAAGAAGGCGTGCTGAATTTTTTGCCGATATTAAAAAAAGAACGGAAGGGGAAGCGGATTGGCATATTATCGACACATTTACGAAAGCGGCCAAGCGGTATGAAGCGGATTCGGACGAACTGATCAGGAAAATCCAGGCGTACCGTACACCGCTTTCTGATGATATCACCGCTCAGGCCCTTAAGCAGGGAGCGGCCTTTTCATCTGAATACGTATTAACTTATACGAAAGACCTCGCTGAAATGATCAGAAGGGAAGCCAAAAGACAGACAGCGGAACTCATTGAGGAGCTGACCGCTTATGTTCAGACAAAAAACGGACCGCTCATTGAGAACTTGAAAAACCGGCTCGAAAAAGAAAAGAAAATAAGGGATGAGCTCGCGCAATCGGCAAAAGAAGAACGCAATGCCTTGGAAAAAGCAGCCCGAGTCCGCGCTTTGTGGGAAGAAGAATTGACCTGTGATACGGGAAACGGCGACTGGTATACGCGAAAAAAACGCCTTGCAAAAGCGCCCGTCCAAAAAGAGAAACCAAAAGAGGCTGTACGGCATGAAGTAAGCAAGCCCGAAAAAAATGCGATGAAGGAACTTCCTATAAAAGAGCAGACTGATCGGTTCTATGAGCTTGCCGGGATTCTTGAATCCTCAAGCATATTAGGAAAACAGGCAGAAGCCTTTCGAAGCAGGATTGAGCGGCTTGAAAACCGCCAGTTTACCTTGGCGTTATTCGGCGGATTCAGTTCCGGTAAATCATCATTTGCAAATGCGCTTGTCGGTGAATACGTGCTTCCGTCATCTCCGACGCCCACAACGGCTACGATCAACAAAATAACGAAACCGCAAGACGGCAAACCGCATAAATCTGCGGAGATCGTTTTTAAAACGGAGGAGGAGCTGGACGCTGAAATGCTTCAGCTGACTGAGCTGAAAGACGCTGACGTAAAGGGGCGTTCACTGAAAGAGAGATGGAATTATGCCATTAAAAAGGGAAAAGTTCCGGGTGAACTTATTCCTGTGATTCAGACGATGCTGCAGGCGTTTGATACGTATGAAGAACAGATCCGTCAAAGGCTGACACTGACGGTGCCGGTTGAAGATGTAAAACCGTACGCAGCCGAAGAAAAAACGGCCTGCTGCGTAAAAGAAGTCACCGTCTATTATGATTCGCCTCTCACGCAAAAAGGCATCACCATTGTTGATACGCCGGGAGCAAGCAGTATCAATAAGCGCCATACGGAACTTGCCTTTCAATATATAAAAGATGCTGACGCGTTCTTTTATATGACGTACTATCAGCATTCTTTTTCAAAAGGAGACAGGTCTTTTCTGAAGAAACTCGGCCTCGTCAAAGAAGCATTCGGCATGGATAAAATGTTTTTTGTCATTAACGCCGCCGATCTGGCCAAAACCGAAAGCGAGCTGGAAACCGTCAAAGACTATGTCCGCTCAGAACTCTCAAAAGAGGGAATTAACCGGCCGAAATTATATCATGTCTCAAGTAAAGAAGAGCTTGCGGGTAAAAAAGAAGCTTTTTATAACAGGTTCTCTGATGTAAGAACCGGGCTTGAGCACTTTATTGAGGAAGATGTAATGAGGGCCAGCTGCGCCCAGCTGAAAACAGAGGCGGACAAATTGTGCGGTATGGTGGAACAGCTTCACGAATCTCTTCACCAGTCGGCAGAAGAAAAAGAGAAAAAGAAACAGCGTCTGGAGTCTTCCTATGAAAAAGCTCTCGGTGACATTTCAAAGCGCCGTACGTCTGAGGTCATCATTCGAAAAGTGATGAAAGATACGGAAGAACAGCTCTATCACATTAAACATCGCCTGACGTTTTATGCGAATGATATGCTGAAAACCGCCTTCCATCCGGGTCTTCAAAACGGTGATTGGAAACAAAATATATCAGCGGCGCTGAATGAAGCGCTCAAGGAATTCCGTTTTGAATATATTCAAGAGCTGAAAACGCTCGATATCCGGATGACCGGTTTTATTGAGCGCCATATGACTGAGGAATGGATGGAAAACTGTCAGAAGAAGCTTATGGAAGACGGAGATTTCTCCATTTATGTCAGCGGTGAAAACGAATTTGCCGTTCAGCTGAAAGAGGTCGCTCCGGTCATTGACGTCTCGGCATTCTCACATCACGTAAAGGAAGTTAAATCACCGAAGCAGTTTTTTGAACAGAACGGAAAAGCAGCGTTTGTAGAAGGGCTCAGGCTCAGCCTGCAAAAAGTGACAGAAAAGTGGCTTGAGCAGGAGAAAGAAAGCCTTTCAGAGCGATATGCTGAGCAGGTGCGCCGTCTGCAAGAAGAAATGGCGGATAAAAGCCTGTCCCAGATCCGCGAGCAGCGGGACACTTATTTACAAGGTCTTGCGGAAAATACGAGTGCAAGGGAAATTGAACACCTTTACGAAGCCGAAAAAGCATGGAAAAAGAAAGATGAAATGCTGAAAATTTAAAAATCCGGTTGGCGGGCAGATATCAGTCGTGGTAGACTAAAATGAAAAAAGCGAGATGAAACCTTTTATGTCAGAAGTCCATAAAGCAATTTCAGCACATTCCGCAAAACAGCATCAGCACGTCAAAACATTTGTACAGCTTGATTATGAGCGTGAACAGGCCATTGAAGAAGCCATTGTAAAATGCAGACAGAATAAACCGTTCACGACAGATGCCATCAATGGCATCACCGCAAAAATGAACCAGCTGGCGAAAAAGGGCATCGTGCCGCAAAGACGATTCGTAAGTGAAGAGATGGTGAAAGAATTCGTCAGCAGACAGTAATGGATGAACCTGCCGCGTGTGTCATCAGCGCTTGCTGTACATACTATTCGTATCTTCTCTAAAGGGGGATATGACCATGGGCAGAACAAAACTGGGAAACAGAAATGCTCAGCAGAATAACAATGCCAAAAAGAAAAACGGCTTCGGACAGAAATTTGATTCTTATGCCGGCCGTGAAGCTGAAAAGCTGATAGCAAGCAATAAAAGACACGGTGAGTAACGTGACGGCAGCATCTTCCAAATGGGGGGATGCTGTTTTTTTACCGCCTTCTTTGGTAAAATAGGAACATTGAATAAAAAGGAGTTTCGATATATGAATAATAAATTACTGCTCGTTGACGGCATGGCGCTTTTGTTCCGCTCGTTTTTCGCGACGGCCGTTCATCGCAATTTTATGATAAATGAAAACGGAATTCCCACAAACGGCGTCAACGGTTTTTTAAAGCATCTTATTACGGCGGTTGATACGTTTCAGCCCACACATGTCGTCTGCTGCTGGGATATGGGAAGCAAAACGTACCGCAATGATTTGTTTCAAGATTATAAGGCCAACAGAAGCGAACCGCCGCTAGAGCTGATTCCGCAATTTGACCTAGCGAAAGAAGCAGCGCGAGAGCTCGGTTTTTTAAACATCGGCATAAAAGGCTATGAAGCGGATGACTGTATCGGTACGCTTTCTGCCCTATTTTCCGGGGAAGCGGAAATTACGATTGTAACGGGTGATAAAGATCTGCTTCAATTGCTGAATCATCAAGTTCAAGTAGCGCTGCTGCAAAAGGGTATCGGCAATTATAAGGTATATACAGATGAGATATTCAGAGAAGAAACGGGAGTTCCGCCAAAAGCGCTGATTGACATTAAGGCGCTGATGGGAGACACGAGCGATAACTATCCCGGCGTTAAAGGGATCGGGGAAAAAACGGCGTACAAGCTGATCCGTGAATATCAAAACATAGACCGGTTATTAGAAAGCCTCGCTCTCTTGCCGAAGGGCCAGCAAACGAAAATTCAGCAAAGCTTGAAAGAATTGGAGCTGTCAAGGCAGCTTGCTGAAATACATTGCGAGGTGCCGTTAGTCTGTACGCTTGAAGAAGCACTTTTTTCATTGAAGATGGAAGAAGCGGCATTAATGCTCAGACGCCATCAGATAAAAGGAATTGAAAGAATGCTCGAAAAGCTGAACGCCAGAGAGATCAGCTGATCCCTCTAGCGTTTTGTATTGCTTTTTTTTGCGTTGTTTTCAAGGGCTGATTTCGGGTCTTTATGCGCGTTTCCTTCCATATTTCCCTGAGGATTCACGCCCCCGGTCAGCCGGCCTTTATTTTCTTTTCTCATAGCTGTTCACCTCATTTGTAGGATGAACAGTGAGACGCAATTTCATTCCGGTTATTTATTCAGCCGAATCGCTTTTTTTGCGAGCTGATCGGCTGTTTGGTTTTGTCTGCCGGGAATCCACTTAATGAAAAACAATGGAAATCCGGCCTTTAAGCGGATGATTTCGTCCACAAACGGCTGGAAAGCCTTGTTTTTAACCGCTTCAAGATCTGCGGCCCGCTCCACGATATCCGAATCCGTCCGGAATGACACGGACTCAAATCCGCGGGCGGCACACAGCTTCATTCCTTCAATTAAAGCGAGAAATTCAGCTTCCTGATTTGAATGGTCGCCGATCGGAATTGAGAAAGATTCTGTTTTCCCGTCATGTTTAATAAAAATACCGATACCGGACGGGCCCGGGTTTCCGGCGCTTGCACCGTCTACATAAATTTCAGCGGGCATCATCCGTCACTCTCCATTCGGCGTCATTCGTTTTGCCGCATACGCATAAGGGACAGAAATGAGTGACACCGCAAATTTAATCAGGTAAGTTGAAATGAAGATGCTGAACCATACTCCCGCGGAATAAACGCCGATAAAGGCCACGGCAGTGAAGATAAATGTATCCAGCAGCTGGCTGAGCGCCGTGCTTCCGCTGTTTCTGAGCCAGAGAAGCCTGTCTGAAGGAAAGATTCTCCGAATGGCTGAATATACATAAACATCTATCGTTTGGCTGAAAATAAAAGCCAAGAGGCTTCCGAGCGCAACACGCGGCAGAAAACCGAAAATCGTCTCAAGGGCCGGCTGTGCGATATCTGACGCAGCCGGTTTATATAAAAGAGCCCCCTGCATGGCGCATGTCAAAGCGAGCAGAGTGGAAAACCCGAGCCAGACGGCTTTGCGCGCTTCCCTGGGACCGTATTTTTCATTCAGCACATCCGTTGCGAAGAAAACGGTGCCGTACATGATATTTCCCAGTGTCGCCGTAAGCCCGAACAGCTCGACTGTTTTGACAACCTGCAAGTTGGCGCACACCGTGGCGAAACCGATCCATACGAATAGGCCCGTTTTGCCAAATCCTTTATAAAACAGAAGAACAATGATAAAATGAATGACCGCAAATAAGATCCATAACACATCGTTAAACAAAACCTGCTGACTTCCTTTCAATTTGAGAATGGTTTGATTATAGCACACGCCCGTCAACTAATGAATGGTAAGGTGATTTCAATGAATCTTAAGCCGTATATCGAAATAGAAGCAAAAGGAACAGGCCCCGTCGCGTTTTTTTCCGAAGATTGGCTGACCGTTCCGAAAGCGCGCATGCTTGCAAGAGAAGTCAGCCGCTTTCCTTATATAAAAGACATTTATTTTGAGGATGAAAAAGGCGCGAGCTGGACGCTTAAAGAATTAGAAAAGCTTACTGAAGAGCTTGCGCACGAACCTGACGACATTACAGTGTATTTCGACGGCGGCTTTGACAAAACAAGCGGACGCGCCGGACTCGGAATTGTCGTGTATTATTCTCTCGGCGGCAAGCGGCACCGCATACGGAAAAACAAAAGCTTAACGCTTCAGACGAACAATGAGGCGGAATATGCCGCTTTGTACGAAGCGCTTAAGGAAGTGCAGGAACTTGGCGCAAGCAGAAATTCAATCACGATAAGAGGGGATTCCCTCGTCGTTTTACATCAGCTTGACGGCAGCTGGCCGTGTTATGATGAAACGCAAAACGAATGGCTGGATAAAATTGAAGCGCTGCTCGAATCCTTAAAGCTGACACCGACATATGAAGCCGTAAACAGAAAGGAAAATCAAGAAGCGGATGACCTTGCCAGAAAAATTCTCTCGGACCGGCAGATTGAAAGCCGCATAACATTAGAAGGTAACGGAGATGACTGATATTGGATAAAAAAAGCATTTATAAAGAATTGACAGAGCTTCAGGATGAATATTGCAAAGACTGTTTCGTAAAAAAGCATTTCCGCAAAGAGTTTGGAAAAACGCACGCTCATTCTTTTTGCATCAACCAATGCACGGTGGGGGAGAAGCTGAAAGCCTACGGCAAGGTGCTGACAAATCAATAAAAAATAAAACCGCAGCTTCTGCGGTTTTATTTTTCGAATTCATCGAGCTGATGCTGGCAATCGTCGAGAAGCATTCGCTGCTTTTGCAGAAAATCCTGGTCGAGAGCCTGCAGTTCACTGGATTGTGACATCGTTCTGGCATCCTGAATCGCCTGGTGCGCAGATTCCACCAAAGTTGAATTTTGGCCCCGGGTAGCCGCTCCCGTTGTTTTCTGGGCCGTTTCCACCGCTAATTCAAGCTGGCGTTTATCCGTCAGTCCGTTTGGAAAAAATTCAGAGTCCATTAAAAAACACCTCCGCAAATAGTTTGGAGATTTTTTTTTGAAATATGTACGGAAAATAGAAAAAAATATAGAAAATAAGCCGATATAACTATTGAACCTGATTAATTAGGGCTAATTTACTATTATTCAGGGTATCTTGGGAGAGAAGGGAAAAACCAGCCGTGAATGATAAAGATTTAAAAACAATCCTTCAGCAGACATTTAAAGAAATATACGGTGATTTGGGAAGTTTAGCGGAAATGGCAAAAAAAGGAATGCCGTCAATGGAGAAACAAATTGAAGAAATCGAGCAGCGCTGCAAGCAGAATCTTGTCGCCATCGAGATTCAGACGGCAATCAAATAGGAGAGGCATACGCCTCTCCTCTATTTGTCATCTGATCAACATGTATTGAGTTTAGAGTTTTACAACATTAGAAGCTTGAGGTCCACGATTACCTTCGACAATTTCAAAAGAAACTTCTTGTCCTTCTTCTAATGATTTGTATCCTTCTCCTTCGATAGCAGTGAAGTGAACAAATACGTCGTCTCCGCCTTCAACTTCGATGAAGCCGAATCCTTTTTCGTTGTTGAACCATTTTACTTTACCGTTTTGCATATTGCTTAATTCCTCCTAGTACTGTAGCACCTTCGTGCTAAAAAAAATTTTGTCATCATCCAACCGTACGTATGTAAACGTTGTTAAATGATGGTTCAACTATACACCATATGGGAGCGGGCGTCAAGCGGCAGCTCCCTATTTTTTATCTTTATTTTTCCAGTAACAAAGCTTAACCGGAAAAAACAAAAAGCACACGAACCGTTCGTGTGCTTTTCTTTTACGATAATGCCATATCCGCCTTCCCGGCCATCATTTCAGATTCTTTTATAATGTCCTGCAAAATGACTTCAGAAGAGTTGGGGAGGTGAAGGCTTTTAATATTGTCCTTCATCCGGTTCAGCTTCTCCTCATCCGCAAGAAGGGAGGTGACAGACTCTAAAATTTCTTCGTGGCGGTTGACCACGACAGCCGCACCGCGATCTTCAAAGAAAATGGCGTTTTCTTTTTCCTGTCCGGGAACCGGTTTGTACAAAATAACGGGTACTCCGATCGCCGTCGCTTCCGTCAGTGTGATGCCGCCCGGTTTCGTGATCATGCAGTCCGTAATACGGAACAGCTCGTCAATTCTTTCTACATAGCCCAGCACTTTCAGCCGGTCGGCATTGTCACCTTCCAAGCTGCTGAGGGATTCTTTCAGCGAGCTGTTTTTGCCGCATACCACCACAACCTGCACCTGATCGTCATGAACGAGATTTTCGCACAGTTCTTTTACGTTTTTCAGCACACCATGCGCTCCCGCCATAATAAGAAGAACTTTTTTGTCGGGAGAGAGATTGTATTTTTTATAAATCGGCTCTTTCGGCATCGATTCCTCGAATTGAGGCCTGATGGGAATGCCCGTGATCTTTACGTTGTTCGGGTGAGTGCCGATTTCAATCAGTTTTTCCTTCACGTAATCTGTGGCGACATAATATTTATCAACATTTTCATGAACCCAGATTTTGTGAAGGCAGAAATCGGTCATAACGTTGAACGTCGGGATCACTTTTCCGGTTCTCCGTCTGTATTCCGGTACGACAATCATCGGAAATGTATTGATAATAATGTCCGGCTTATGCTCTTCGACGAGCTGGCCTAAACGTTTATTTCCCATTTTAAAATAAATATTGAATTTGCGTTTATTATAGATTTTGTCAACTCCGTAATAAAACAAACGATAAAACTGTTTTCCGATTGAGAAGCTTTTTAAATAAAGGTATTGAGTAACCTCTGAAACAATCGGATTTGACTCTTGATACAAATTGGAAACCGTCACATCTAAGCCGAGACGCAGACATTGTTCGTAGAGCGTTTTGGCCACTTGAACATGCCCGTTTCCGTAATTTGCAGTCAAAATTAATACTTTTTTATTGGTATTCAAGTAAATTCACCTCAATGTAATCAACAACAAGCAAGCTTCATGCATCGTAAGGAGTTATTGTCTATAGATAAACATAACACAAGTGCATCATTTTATAATAAGCGCGGCAACATATTTAAACTAAATTTAATTGATATGTTCCATTATTTTAAAGTTTTGTTATACGCATACTGAATCAAGAGTATTTTATCATATTTTTGTCACCGTATCACTCAAAACAAAAATTAATCCCATTCATACGGGGTTTCCTGATATACGTAATAATTCAGCCAATTCATAAACAATAACGTTGCATGAGCTTTCCAGCGGTTAACAGGTTCTTTCCCGCCGGGCGCAAAATAGTGCTTAGGAGCTTCTACGTTTGAAAGATTTCTCTCTATGTCTCTCTCATACTCCTGAAGTAGCGTATCTGTATCATATTCCGGATGACCCGTTAAGAAAATCTGTTTTTCGTCTTTTGAAACGATTAAACAGACCCCCGCTTCCTCTGAAACGCTGAGCACATCCAGATCCGAAGCCGATTGCAGCTGCTCCGTATTAATATCTGTATGCCGTGAGTGGGGCACATAGTATAGCTCGTCAAATCCTCTTACCAATCTCTCATGTTTTTTAAGAACGGTATGCTCAAACACACCGAAGATTTTTTTCGGCAGCTCCACTTTCTCAATGCCGTAATGATAGTATAAACCGGCTTGAGCGCCCCAGCAGATATGGAGTGTTGAAGTGACGTTCGTTTTGCTCCATTCCATGATTTCCTTCAATTCTTCCCAGTAAGAAACATCTTCAAACGGCAGGTGCTCAATCGGAGCCCCGGTAATAATCATTCCGTCAAACCGTTTGTGGCGGATGTTGGAAAAATCCGTATAAAATTCATCCAGATGCTGCCTTGCCGTATTTTTTGGAGTATGTGTGCTCGGAATTAAGAACGTAAAGTGAACTTGTAAAGGTGAATTCCCAAGCATCCTGAGGAGCTGGGTTTCCGTTTGGATTTTTTTCGGCATCAGATTTAAAATCACGATCTTCTGCGGCCGGATATCCTGATGAAAAGCCCGGCTTTCATCCATTACAAAGATGTGTTCACTTTCAAGCACCTGCTTAGCGGGCAGGTGATTTGGTATATTAATAGGCAACATGCCACCTCCGTTATTCCCCGTTAATTTTCTTCATTATAGAAATTTTTAAGCCATTTTTCAATCCATCCCGGCGTAATAAACCGTATTTAACGCATAATGACAGGGATAAAAGCGGCAAATGGGCATAAATTCAGAGCGGCTCTTTATTATGACGGGTAAAGAGCCGTTTGGTTCCTCGAAAAAACCGTTTTCCGTTAAGTGGAAGGAAAAAGCGGTTACCGTTTGTTTTGCAGTGTAAAACAGGTAAAATAAATGGAGAATGTAAAAAGGAGGGCCGCAGATGACAATTTACGATATAAACGTACGGACCATAACAGGAGAAGACATGACGCTATCGGCTTACAGAGGCAAGGTGATGATCATTGTGAATACAGCAAGCAAATGCGGGTTCACATCCCAGCTCAAGCAGCTTCAGGAGCTCTATGATACATATCGGGAGGAAGGTCTTGAAATATTAGGATTTCCCTGCAACCAATTCATGAACCAAGAACCTGGAAACGAAGCGGAAATTCAAGAGTTCTGCGTGAAAAACTACGGAGTCACATTCCCGATGTTTGCGAAAGTTGATGTCAATGGAGCAGACGCTCATCCTCTCTTCACATATCTGACGGAACAGGCGAAGGGGATGCTCGGCACAAAAGCGGTCAAATGGAATTTCACTAAGTTTATCGTGGACCGAAACGGTGAAGTCACCGGGCGTTTTTCACCGAACGTCAACCCAAAAGAGCTTGAAGATACGGTGCAGAAGCTTTTGGCCCGATAAGAGGTGATACGGTGAACGAAAAAGAGCAGCTGGAAAGCGTCAGGAATTGGGTCAGAGAAAAGCTTATCAATGAACGAACGGGCCATGACTGGCTTCATATTTCCCGGGTCGCAACACTTTCTGTTTATATGGCAAAAGAAGAAGGCGCCGACTTATTTATCACTGAGACGGCCGCGCTGGTTCATGATCTGATTGACGCCAAGCTCGAAAAAAGCGAAAGGCTGACGGCAGGCGAAGTGACAGAACGGCTGGCTGCTTTCAACATCGCGGATGGCCCCATTCAGGAGATTACGGATATTATCACGAGAATGTCATTCAGACACAGGGAACTGCTGAAAAAGCGGCCGCTTTCATTGGAGGGGAAAGTTGTTCAGGATGCAGACATGCTTGATGCGATCGGCGCAGCGGGCATCGGCAGGGCTTTTATGTTTGCCGGGGCGAAGGGTCATCCGATGTACGGAACTCAAACAAGTGTGCTGGCCCATATAGAGGATAAATTAATCAAGCTTAAAGGCTTAATGAATACAAAAACGGGGGCCGGTTTAGCAGAGGAGCGGCATCAATTTCTTTTACAGTTCGCCGCCCGTATCCAAAAAGAGGCCGGCATTTGCAAAAGCTAAGCGGCGCAATAGAACGCTTGTGCCGACTATGTTAGAATAAGTGTCAGATTGCGCATAGGAGGACCAATATGAAGATTAAATCAATAGAACCGACGCCGAGTCCGAACACGATGAAAGTGATTTTGACTGAAGAGCTTCCGGCAGGGAAAAGCAACAATTACAAGCCCGATCAGGCAGATGATGCTCCGGCCGTCGTACGTGATATTTTAAACATTGAAGGAGTAAAGGGCGTTTATCACGTTGCCGATTTCCTGGCTGTGGAGAGAAACGCCCGTTTTGACTGGAAGGAAATTCTGCCTCAGGTCCGTTCCGCTTTCGGAATGGAACATACGGAGCAGTCTGAGAGCCGTTCTGAACAGGAATCGTTCGGTGAAGTGAAGGTTTTCGTACAAATGTTCAGCGGAATCCCGATGCAGGTCAAATTGACGGACGGCGAACGTGAAGAACGCTTCGGCCTTCCGGAACGTTTCCAAGAAGCCATTTTAAAGCTGCGTTCCGAAGCTTCAAATGTCGTATTTGAGCGGGCTTGGAAAGAACAAGGCGTGCGCTTCGGAGATTTTACCGAAATCGGACACGATGTCACAGAAGAGCTTCAGGCCGCCTACAGTGATGAACGGCTCAAACGTCTGACAGAAGCAGCCGCACAGCAAAAGGGTGAGGCCAAACCGGCAGTGCAGCGGAAAGCTTATAAAGTGACATTGGAGATGCTCGATGATGAAGACTGGAAACAGCGCTATGCCCATCTTGAGCAAATGGATCCGGATGAAGACGATTTACCAGTATTGGAAAAGGCGCTGCATGATCCGAAGACTTCGATCAGAAGACAAGCCGTCGTTTATTTGGGAATGATCGAAAAGCCGTCTGTGCTTTCGCTGTTATACAAAGCGCTTGAAGACAAAACGGTGACGGTCAGAAGGACGGCGGGTGACTGTCTGTCGGATCTCGGCGATGCGAGCGCCATCCCGGCCATGATGAAATCGCTCAGTGACTCAAGCAAGCTTGTGCGCTGGCGCGCGGCCATGTTTTTATATGAAGTCGGCGATGAAAGCGCGCTGGAAGCATTAAAAGCGGCGGAAGACGATCCGGAATTCGAAGTCAGCCTGCAAGTCAAAATGGCGATTGAACGGATTGAGCACGGAGAAGAGGCGAAAGGTTCAGTCTGGAAACAGATGACTGAAAGCAGAAAAAAAGAACAGTTATAACAAAAAGGTGCGCCATGCACCTTTTTTATTTGAATTCACTTTTTATAAAAATTATTTAGAATATTGTTGAAAAATGATTCAAAACTCTATATAGTAAGTACAATATTAATTGTTGGAGGGTTTTTATCGAAATACAGAAAGAATAGAAAAGCGAGACAGGGCAAAGATACTGTAAAATTTGCAGAACGCGCCCTAGAATAAACTGAAAATTTTAAAAATAATGCACAGTCTAAAAACAGTAGGGGGATCACCATGGCAGAATTACGCAGCAACATGATCACACAGGGAATTGACAGAGCGCCGCACCGCAGCCTTCTTCGCGCTGCCGGCGTAAAAGAAGAAGACTTCGGCAAGCCGTTTATCGCGGTCTGTAATTCATACATCGATATCGTTCCCGGGCATGTTCACCTGCAGGAATTTGGAAAAATCGTAAAAGAAGCAATCAGGGAAGCGGGCGGTGTGCCTTTTGAATTTAACACGATCGGAGTAGATGACGGAATCGCGATGGGGCATATCGGCATGAGATATTCGCTGCCGAGCCGCGAAATCATTGCCGATTCAGTTGAAACGGTCGTCTCGGCGCACTGGTTTGACGGAATGGTCTGCATTCCGAACTGCGACAAAATTACGCCGGGAATGCTGATGGCGGCTATGCGGATTAATATTCCGACCATTTTTGTCAGCGGGGGGCCGATGGCAGCCGGCCGTACAAGCGACGGCCGCAAAATTTCGCTTTCTTCAGTATTTGAAGGCGTCGGCGCATATCAAGCCGGGAAAATCGGTGAAAGCGACCTGCAGGAGCTGGAACAGTTCGGCTGCCCGACGTGCGGATCTTGTTCGGGCATGTTTACGGCAAACTCCATGAACTGTCTGTCTGAAGCGCTCGGTCTGGCGCTTCCGGGCAACGGAACAATTCTAGCAACTTCACCGGAGAGAAGAGAGTTTGTGAGAAAATCAGCGGCCCAATTGATGGAGACCATCAAAAAAGACATTAAGCCGCGCGATATCGTCACCGAAAAAGCGATTGACAACGCGTTTGCGTTAGACATGGCTCTCGGCGGCTCAACCAACACGGTGCTTCATACGCTTGCGCTTGCCAATGAAGCTGGGGTTGAGTACTCTTTAGAACGCATTAACGAAGTGGCTGAACGAGTGCCTCACTTATCGAAATTGGCGCCGGCCTCGGACGTCTTCATTGAAGATCTGCACGAAGCGGGCGGAGTCTCGGCGGCCCTTAATGAATTGGCGAAAAAAGAAGGGGCGCTTCATCTTGACGCGCTGACTGTAACAGGCCGCACACTCGGAGAAACAATTGCGGGTCATGAAGTAAAGGATTATGACGTGATTCATCCGCTTGACAATCCGTTTACCGAAAAAGGCGGTTTGGCCGTCCTGTTTGGGAATCTGGCTCCGGACGGCGCCATTATCAAAACAGGCGGTGTACAGGACGGGATTACAAGACATGAAGGTCCCGCTGTCGTCTTTGATTCCCAGGATGCCGCGCTTGAAGGCATTATAAACCGCAAAGTAAAAGAAGGAGATGTTGTCATTATCCGTTATGAAGGGCCAAAGGGCGGCCCGGGCATGCCGGAGATGCTTGCTCCGACGTCTCAGATTGTCGGAATGGGGCTTGGCCCGAAAGTGGCGCTTATTACAGACGGGCGTTTTTCAGGAGCGTCCCGGGGCCTTTCAATCGGGCACGTATCGCCTGAAGCGGCTGAAGGCGGCCCGCTCGCATTCGTAGAAAACGGCGACCATGTCATCGTTGACATAGAAAAACGGATTTTGGACGTACAAGTGCCTGAAGAAGAATGGGAAAAACGCAAGGCCGAATGGAAAGGCTTCGAGCCGAAAGTAAAAACAGGATATCTGGCCCGGTATTCCAAACTCGTAACAAGCGCCAATACAGGCGGAATCATGAAAATATAAAACAGAGGCCTGAACAATTGAATTCCGGCCCCCTCTATAGTATCCTTGACTTCATATAAGGATTTTAGAGGGGGCTTTTTTATGTCAATGGCTTATGAAGAATATATGCGCCAGCTGGTCGTGCCGATGCGCCGTGAGCTGACGGGTGCGGGTTTTCAGGAATTAACGACTGCTGAAGAAGTAGAAAGTTTTATGGAACAGGCAGAGGGCACGACATTGGTCGTTGTCAACTCCGTGTGCGGCTGTGCAGCCGGTCTTGCCCGTCCGGCTGCGACTCAGGCTGTTTTACAGCATGAAAAAGCGCCTGATCATACGGTTACCGTATTTGCCGGTCAAGATAAAGACGCAACTGCAAAAATGCGTGAATATTTTACGGGGCAGGAACCTTCATCGCCATCAATGGCGCTGTTAAAAGGGAAAGAGGTCGTTCATTTTATTCCCCGCCACGAAATTGAAGGGCATGACATGGAGGAAATTATGAAAAATCTGACGGATGCCTTCGATGCGCACTGCTGAAATGCCCGATTTCCGGGCATTTTCTTTTTGGAGAAAAAAATGATCACAACGAGTTACAGACCAAGCGAATATACGATACACACAGCGCAGTCACTCAGTGTCAGGCTGGGTGACACTTACTGCAGCCGCAATAAACAGCCCATTGAAAAAATGCTGGAACGAGCGGCTGGTGATCTTTTAGTCATCGGAAAGGAACGGTTCGAACTTTACACGAAGCAAGGGGAGAAGTTCTTTTTTCACCCGAATACAGCGATGTTCCGTGCAAAGCGGTTTTTGAGAGGGGAAGCCGAGCCGTTGTTAAAAGCAGCCGGATTACGCGAGGGGGATTCCTTTTTAGATTGTACGCTCGGCCTGGCATCTGATGCGATTTTGGCAAGCCTGACAGTCGGAAAAAGCGGACAAGTCATCGGCCTGGAGAAAAACAAGCTTGTCTCATTGCTTGTTGAAACAGGACTTCAAACGTGGGAAACCGGAATGGAGCCGCTCCAAACCGCCATGAAACGCATTCAGGTCAAACATGCCGACTGCGCCGATTATTTGCGGGAGCTTCCTGATTCATCGGTAGATGTCATTTATTTTGACCCGATGTTTCACGAACCTGTTGAAACGTCAGACGGCATTGCACCGCTCCGCGCGCTGGCAGAAGAGGGTTTTAACGAAGAGTGCATCACGCAAGCCGTCCGGGCGGCGAAAAAATGCGTAGTGCTTAAAGACCATTGGAAAAGCCCGCGGTTTGAACGATACGGCTTCAAGGTGCTGAAAAGAAAGACGGCGCTTTTCCACTTCGGTGTCATACATGTAAGCTCATGATATCATGGGCTTCTTTTTCGTTAATCAGTGATTTCCATAACGACAAAATAAAGCAGCGTGAGAAGTGATACAGTCGCAAATAAAGCGTTAATCATCTCATCCCCTCCTTTTTCTCCTTCTTATTGTAAGCGGTTTATCCGCTCGGTCACAGTTACCAATTTCCCATATTGCATGATAATACGCTGCCGGACATGACGCCGCGCTTTCATCTATGCTAAAATAAAGGAAAAGAGGACAATAAAACAGAGGGGAACAATCTGTCATGAAATTGTGGATGAAAAAGACCCTTGTGGTTCTGTTTACCATTGTAACGTTCGGACTCGTGTCTCCTCCGGCTGCTTTGATGACAGACAAGCCTTCAGGACAGTCGAGCAGTCTTGAGCAGAATGATTACACCGCTTTTTATGATGAACATGCCCTGCCGGGAGAAGAGAAGGCAGGGCGGGAGCCTGAATTGCTGTTTCAATCGTATCAGCAGCAGCTTCTCGGTGATGCTGAAAATCAATCATTTTTAAAATTCGGCAGCAAAATCTCTCCGATCATTGAAGATGATTACAGAAGTGAAATTCTGCCGAAAATCGAAGATGTGATCACAGGACATTTAGCCAAGTTTCAAGATGATGAAGCGTATCAGGATGTGGTTATTTCCAGTAAACCGTCGGCCGGAAAAACCGAAAAAATTTTTCATGTGTATAACAGGCTGACGGGTGAAGACCTTTTAAGGTTTCACGTCCGCCGGGACCATCCTCCGCAAGACGGCTACTGGTTTAATTTTCATTACCATACCGCTGAAGACGGATTTCAATCACATCATGAGCTCGGCAGCATTTACTGGGACCGCAATACGCCGCCTGACTGGATGAGCGTGTAATAGCGAGAAGAAATAAAAAAATCATTTCTGAGAAATTTTGCAGAAATGATTTTTTATTGTGTTACACTACTAAAAGACTACTTTAAAAGGATGAAAAAAATGAAACAATATAAAGATTTGTGCCGTCATGTGTTAGAAAACGGAGAAAAAAAAGGAGACCGTACGGGAACGGGGACGATCAGCACGTTCGGCTACCAAATGCGGTTTAACCTTCAGGAAGGTTTCCCGATGCTTACGACGAAAAAGCTCCATTTTAAATCCATCGCGCATGAGCTGCTTTGGTTTTTAAAAGGAGATACGAATGTCCGCTACCTTCAGGAAAACGGAGTCCGCATCTGGAACGAATGGGCGGATGAAAACGGAGAACTCGGACCGGTTTACGGTTCTCAATGGCGTTCATGGCGCGGAGCGGACGGCGAGACCATTGATCAAATCTCCCGGCTGATTCACGACATCAAGACAAACCCGAATTCCAGACGTTTAATCGTCAGCGCTTGGAATGTCGGCGAAATTGATCATATGGCGCTTCCGCCTTGCCACTGCCTGTTTCAGTTTTATGTCGCGGACGGAAAACTGTCGTGTCAGCTTTATCAGCGCTCAGCGGATGTCTTTCTCGGTGTGCCGTTTAATATTGCGTCTTATGCGCTTTTAACAATGATGATCGCGCATGTGACGGGGCTTGAACCGGGTGAGTTTGTTCATACATTCGGAGACGTCCACATTTACCAAAACCATGTGGAGCAGGTGAATTTGCAGCTGACAAGGGATGTCCGTCCGCTGCCGAAACTGCGGTTTGCGCGAAATGTTGATTCTATTTTTGATTTTACGTTTGAAGACTTTATCATTGAGGATTATGACCCGCATCCGCACATCAAAGGAGCTGTCAGCGTATGATTTCGTTTATTTTTGCGATGGATGAAAACCGGCTGATCGGAAAAGATAACGATCTGCCTTGGCACCTTCCCGATGATCTCGCATATTTCAAAAAAGTGACGACGGGTCACACCATTGTAATGGGGCGGAAAACGTTTGAATCAATCGGACGCCCGCTTCCGAACCGGCGTAACATCGTTGTAACCTCACGGGACGAATCTTTATTCCCGGGCTGTATTACCGCCGACTCGGCTGAGGAAGTGCTCAAGCTGATCCCGCCCGATGAAGAATGCTTTGTGATCGGCGGCGCCCAGCTGTACAGTGCGCTCTTTCCTTATGCGGACAGGCTCTACATGACAAAAATTCACCATGTCTTTGAAGGAGACCGTTTTTTTCCGGAATTTAATGAAGCTGAATGGGAATTGACATCCCGCAAACAGGGAGTAAAAGATGAAAAAAACCCTTACGATTATGAGTACCTTGTATACGAGAAAAAGAATTGAGTTTAAGCAGGGGGACAAGAATTGATTCGTTACGGCTGCCTTGTGATGTACGTTGTATTTATGTTCATGAAAAATATTCAGGAATATATCAATCAAAAAGAGCTTGACCCGCGGCTTTCTTTTCAAAAACAGATGAGGCTGGTGTATGAGCGGCCGAAAGCCTTTATGAGAGGCTGCATTGACGTGTCGGGATCGGCAATCGGCATTCATCATGATCAGCCGATACCGGACGGCCCCGTATTGTATGTGCATCCCAGATTGCGCCCGGCTGATCTTCTGCTGCTTGCGGGACATCTTGAAGAGCCGGCTGGTTTTATCGCTGGCGAGAAAGCTTTCCGGATGCCGTTTCTCGGAAATTGGCTGCGGCTGATGGGTGTCATTTGTGACGGAGACAGCCAGGATGCCGTGTTTCAGGAGGCGGAAGTCCGTCTGCAAAAAGGGCAAAGTCTGATTCTGTCCGAAGACGGCAAAATCAATCCGGAGGAACTGGCTCTTCGTTTCGATCTCCCGATTGTGCCTGTCAGCACTTCGGGAACAGACCGGCTCCTGCGGGGCAGATTACTGAAACGGCTGAAACCGGCTGACATTGAATTACATATAAAGCCCGCTTATTATCCGGCCGGTCAGAAACGGCTCCGTGCATAAAAAAAGCACAGTCTCTATACGAGAGGCTGTGCTTTTTTATTTCAGATAAAGGGAACTTTGACGCAATAAAACAAAATACAGAAAAACATCGAGGCGCTGCCGCCTAAAACAAAACTGTGCCAAATGGCGTGATGATACGGAACCTTTCTCCAAATATAAAATATTGTGCCGGCTGAATACAATAAGCCGCCGAAAAGAAGAAGGCCGAAACCGGGGCCTGACAGCGAAGCGTACAGCGGTTTAATGGCGATGATGATCAGCCAGCCCATCATTAAATAGACAAGCGTTGAAAAAATGATAAACCGCTTTACGAAAAAGATTTTAAACACGATGCCTCCGATGGCAAGCGACCAAACAATAATTAAAAGGGTCAGACCGAGCGCCCCTTTAAGTGGTCCTAATAAAAATGGCGTATATGTTCCGGCTATTAATACGTATATCGCGGAATGATCCACAATCTCAAGAATGTCTTTCGTTTTTTTGTGCTGAATGCTGTGCAAAAGAGTCGAGCTGAGATACAGCAGCAGCATTGAAGCGCCGAAGATTGAAAAGCTGACGATGTCTGTCGGCGAGCCGTATTTCACCGCGAAGATAATGAGAAAAATAAGCGCCGGAATCGACAGCAATACACCGATTCCGTGTGTGACGGCATTTGCGATTTCTTCTTTTATTGTGAACAATCAAATGTCCTCCTTTTTAAAGGATTTGTTTTTGCAGTGACTGCAAAAAGCTCAACCCTTCTAATGTAATTTTTGTTCCTGCGCGTCCTCGGCCTTTTGTCACATAGTTCATCTTTTCTAAGTAATCAAGCCTGTTTCTGACCTGCTGGGGCGATAATGTCATTGTGCTGTTTTCGCTTAATTCGGATATGCTCCGTCTGCTGGCGGGTTCGCCCTTTGTATTTAAGTCTTTAATTGATTCCAAAATAAACAAAAACTCTTCTTTCTCCATCAATGTCAGCCGTTTTTCTTTTTTCTTAGCTGTTTTCGCTTTCTGGCTGTTTTTGATATACTGCGGGACATCATCGGGATAAATCGTGCTGCCGGATGCTGCCGCGGCCATATAGTACGCCGCATTTTGAAGTTCTCTGATGTTGCCGTTAAAGGTGTGCCGCTCAAACAGCGGATAAACGGACGGATCGATATGAACATGCTGCCCCGTGGCTGTCAGCATATGCTGCAGAAGAAGCTGTATATCGCTTTTTCGTTCAGATAAAGCAGGGAGCGGAAGGCATAACACGTGAAGCCTGTAAAATAAATCTTGGCTGAACGTATTTTCCGCGCCGGTATCGCCAAGATCCGCCGTGCTGCTTGCAATGATGCGGGCGGAAAGCCCGGCGTCCAGCTCGGAAAGAAGGCGGGCCTGTACCGAGAGCGGCATGTCTCCGATTTCATATAAGAATAATGTTCCGCGGCGGGCCCTGTTTAATGCGCCTTCAGCGCCGAACAGTTCATACTCGAGCCGCTCTTCGCTTTGGCTGCAGTGAACGGTAATAAATAGTTCGCTGTTTCTGCGGGATTTATGGTGGATCGCTCTGGCCATTTGTTTTTTTCCGGTTCCGACTTCACCTGTTATGAAGACCGGCAAATCAGATAAGGCAAATTGCGAGGCCAATCGTTTCGCTTCTGAAAAGGTGTGATGTTCGCCGGCTAGTTGATAAAAAGGATCAGTTTGTTCAATTACACTCATGAATTGGCTCCTTTTGGTTATAATTGGTTTAAGTATAACACGTTTGTGCGATCGAAAATATCTTTTTCTCTTGTATCGGTTTATTTATTTTTATTTACGAAATTAAAATAATTATCTTATTGTTTGAATATTCATGTTATAATGGCATATTAAATAGGGATTTAAATAAGAAAGGACTCTGTAAATGAAACCGTTGCTTAAAGAAGACTCTCTCATCCAGGTAAAAGACATTTTAAAAGCGCACCAAAACGTAAAGGACGTTGTGATACATACGCCTTTGCAGAGGAATGACAGACTTTCTGAGAGGTATGGCTGCAATATCTATTTGAAAAGAGAAGACCTGCAGGTGGTCAGGTCATTTAAGCTCAGAGGGGCTTATAATAAAATGAGGCAGCTCTCAAAAGAGCAGACTGAAAACGGAATTGTATGCGCAAGTGCGGGAAACCATGCGCAGGGGGTTGCGTTTTCATGCAAACACCTCGGCATTCACGGCAAGATTTTTATGCCGTCAACCACACCGAGACAGAAAGTATCCCAAGTGGAACTGTTCGGAAAAGAATTTGTTGAAATCATATTGACGGGTGACACTTTCGATGATGCGTATAAGAGTTCTGCGGAATGCTGTGAAAAAGAAAACCGCACGTTTATCCATCCGTTTGACGATCCCGATGTCATGGCCGGACAGGGAACGGCTGCCATCGAAATTTTAAATGACATTGACGTTGAACCGCATTTTCTTTTTGCAAGCGTAGGGGGAGGAGGACTCCTGTCCGGGCTCGGCACGTACATGAAAAACATCTCGCCGGATACAAAAATCATAGCGGTAGAGCCGAAGGGCGCAGCCTCCTATTTTGAATCGAAAAAAGCCGGACAAGTGGTTGAACTTGAGAAAATTGATAAATTTGTCGATGGGGCGGCCGTAAAAAAAATCGGCGCCGAAACCTTTCAAACGCTCGAAACCGTTGTCGATGACGTTGTGCTTGTCCCGGAAGGAAAAGTGTGCAGCACGATTCTCGAATTATATAATCAATGCGCCATCGTAGCGGAGCCGGCGGGTGCATTATCCGTGTCAGCACTTGATCTGTACAAGGAAGAGATTAAAGGGAAAAACGTCATCTGCGTGGTCAGCGGAGGGAATAACGACATCGGCAGAATGCAGGAGATGAAGGAACGCTCCATGATTTATGAGGGGCTGCAGCATTATTTTATCGTTAATTTCCCGCAAAGGGCGGGAGCGCTTCGCGAATACCTTGATGAAGTGCTCGGGCCTGATGATGACATCACCCGGTTTGAATATACGAAAAAAAATAACAAAAGCAGCGGCCCCGCATTGGTCGGCATTGAGCTTAAGCATCGGGAAGATTACGGCGCGCTCATTGCCCGGATGAATCAAAAAGGATTTCATTACGTAGAGGTGAATAAAGATCAGGATCTGTTCCACCTGTTAATCTGACTTTTTTTAGAACGGCCGCGCAAAATGACAGACACGCTTTCTTAGATTGTATATAATAAAAAGAAAACAATCGAAAAAGAAGGATTGATATCTTGTTACTCAAAAGCCTAGAGTTCAAACGACAGGACGGGATTCAGGTAAAAGTGACAGAAATACCGGTTGTCACGGAAGGTGAACATTATTTTTTTCAAATTCATCAGCACCTCGAGCTTTATTTGAGAGAAGTTTTTGCTTCACAAAGTGTGAGAACAGTGTATTCATTCCGACAATATGTCAAGCGCCGTATGAAGTGGAAAGATTACGAGGCCGTTTTCAACCAAGAGATTTTAAAACATAACGCATAACGGTGCATATTCCTTAGCGCCTTCCTTTTGATAAGGGAGGGTGCGGGAATTTTTTTATGATGAATGCTGTAAGCGTTTTATCCATGGGGGGAATGGAAATGAAAAAAATGAAAATCTTCGCTGCCGTCTTTTGTTTGCTGCTCTTGTGCGCCTGCGGGGGGAAAACGATAAAAGACCCGCTGAACTATCAGATTGAACCGTTTTCATTTCAGAACCAAGACGGAAAAACAGTGTCACTGAAAAGCCTGAAGGGGCATGTCTGGATTGCCGATTTTATGTTTACAAACTGTAATACAGTCTGTCCGCCGATGACGGCCCACATGACCGAACTGCAAAAAAAACTGAAGGCTGAGAATCTGGACGTGCGGATTGTGTCGTTCAGTGTAGATCCTGAAAAGGATACGCCGAAACAGCTGAAAGCATTTGCTTCCAAATATCCGCTTTCGCTTCGCAACTGGGATTTTCTGACCGGTTACAGCCAAAAGGACATTGAAGATTTTGCGCTGAACAGCTTTAAAGCAATCGTCAAAAAGCCGGAGGGAGAGGATCAGGTCATACATCAAACTTCTTTTTATTTAGTCGGACCTGACGGCAAGGTGCTTAAAGATTATGACGGTGTGCAGAAAGTTCCGTATGATGATATCCTGTCAGATGTCAAAGCGGCTGAGGAGCTCAAGTAAACTGGCAGATTAGACATTTTCAAATCTGAAAAAACATGTTACACTTTCCACTAGTAGACGGGGAAGGAGCAACCAGATTGAAGCTGCGAATGTTCTCATTGATCGCCGGACTGGCTTTGCTTTTATCAGCTTGTTCTGTCCAGCGCACCGGTTCTGACGCTGAAGAACCGAAAACGAAAGATCATATTGTCATAGCTGCGGTCGGTGATTCATTGACTGAAGGAGTAGGAGATCCTGACGGTTCAGGATACGTCGGCAGGGCAGCGGAGTCTCTTAAGAAAAAGGGACATGTGAAAACGGTAGATATTAAAAATTATGCGGTGCAGGGGGACAAAACGTCGGACCTGCTGGAAAAGCTTGATAATAAAAAAGTTCAGAAATCATTAAAGAGCGCCGACTATATCTTTTTTACCATCGGCGGCAATGACTTAATGAAGGTGCTCCGCCAGAATATGATGCAGCTGACGGTTCAGCCGTTCCAAAAGGAAGAGAAACCTTTTGAAAAACGATTCAAGGCGATCGTTTCAAAAATCCGCAAATATAATGAAAACGCAGAGCTGGTGTATGTCAGCATGTATAACCCATTCACGTTTACGCTGCCTGAATTAAAAGAAATTAATGGGGTTGTAACGGATTGGAACAAGATCGCCGCAAAAGAGCTGGAAAAAGATCCCCACGCCGCCGCGGTGAATGTTGAAGACTTGTTCAGTCAAGAAAGCGGCAGCAGACGGATTTCAAAGGATGATGATTTTCATCCGAACGCAAAAGGGTATGCACTCATCGCCGATCGATTGTACGGCATCATTGAAAAACAAGGGTTACCAGCAGAATAGGGTGAAATGATGAAAAAGTGGAAATCGCTGTTTTTTGTTCTTCTCGCACTCAATGTGATTACCGCCGCGGTAATTGTGACATTATTGGTTATGCCGGGAGAGCAGGCGAAAATACAAGATCAGACAAAAAGTGAGTACGGCTTTCGTATTACGAGCTCGAAAGAATCTCTTGCCAGGTTTGTGAATGCGTACTTAAAAGAGAAGGCATCGAATCAGCTTGACTACAAAGTGGACATCAATAACGATGTGCACGTGGCAGGTAAAATCAAAGCATTCTCAACCTCCATTAACGCGGTCGTCACTTTTGAACCGTCCGTACAGGAGAACGGAGATGTGGTTTTGAAAGTGACGAAATTTTCATTAGGCGAATTAAGCCTGCCGATCAGCTTTGTGCTGAATTATATGGACAGCTTTTATGAACTCCCGTCATTTGTGCACGTTCATCCCGGGGATAAAAGCATCGAGATCCGTCTGTCAGAAATGCCTTTAGACAACGGCATGTATGTAAAAGCGGATAAAATCAATCTCGACACGGATGAAATTGAATTTTCCTATTATCATCCGAAACAATAAGTCTTCATAAAAAAAACACAGATCCTTTCAGGGATTTGTGTTTTTTCGTGTCAGCGTTTTTTGTCCAGCTTGCTGAACAGTTTGATTAACGTTGCAAGCTCTTCATCAGAGTAGCAGTCAAACCGTTTAAAAAAGTATTCTGTTTTTTTCTGGTTGAAATGATCGACAATTTTCTCCCCGGATTCCGTAATATGGATTCTGATAATTCGCCTGTCCTCTTTAGAACGGATGCGGGTGATCCATTCCTTTTCTACTAAAGCGTCGGTCACTGCGGTAATGTGGCTTGCGGAGACCTCAAGAATGGGGGCGAATTCCGTTACTTTTTTAGGCCCTTGTTCACTGAGAATCCGCAAAATGGTGAATTCGTTCCTGGACAGCTCTTTATCTAGAATTTCATTAACTTCATTTCTGATTTGTTTAAACACTTTTCGAAGCAAAGCTTCCATATCATACATCATTTGTGTCCTTACTTTCAAATCATGAACCTCCAATATGTAGTCAGCGTGGCATTCGTTTAGCTTCCCCTGAAAGCAGAATTATTTTTATTCTGTTTATACATGCTATAATATAATAATACCACGTATGAACAAAGGAGGGCACCCGTATGTCAGAAAAAAAAGAAATCGCCACATTTGCAGGCGGCTGTTTTTGGTGCATGGTGAAGCCGTTTGACGAACAGCCCGGAATTGAAAAGGTGGTGTCCGGCTATACAGGAGGCCATACTGAGAATCCGACTTACGAAGAAGTGTGCAGTGAAACGACCGGACACAGAGAAGCCGTTCAAATCACATTCCAACCTGACATTTATCCGTATGAAAAGCTTGTCGAGCTGTTTTGGCAGCAGATCGACCCGACTGATGCAGGCGGCCAGTTTGCAGACCGCGGAAGTTCATATCGGGCGGCGATATATTACCATAACGATGAACAAAAACAAATCGCTGAAGCCTCAAAAAAACAGCTTGAAGAAAGCGGCATATTTAAAAAGCCGATCGTGACAGACATTTTAAAGGCTGAGCCTTTTTATGAAGCGGAAGGCTATCATCAGCACTTTTATAAGAAAAATCCTGATCATTACGGGCGCTACCGTGTAGGTTCCGGACGTCAAGGCTTTCTGGATGAGCATTGGAGGGACAGATAGATGGCTTTTAATAAAGAAGAAAAAATCAAATCATTAAACCGCATGCAATATGAAGTCACACAAAATAACGGAACGGAGCCGCCGTTTCAAAATGAATTCTGGGATCACAAAGAAGAGGGGCTGTATGTTGATATCGTATCGGGAAAGCCCTTGTTTACTTCTCTGGATAAATTCGATTCTCATTGCGGCTGGCCCAGTTTTACAAAACCGATTGAGGAAGAAGAGGTTGACGAAAAACTGGACACAAGCCACGGGATGATCCGGACGGAAGTGAGAAGCAAAACAGCTGATTCCCACTTAGGCCACGTATTTAATGACGGTCCGGGGCCAAGCGGTCTCCGTTATTGCATTAACTCTGCGGCACTCCGGTTTATTCCGAAAGACAAGCTGAAGGAAGAGGGCTATGAAGCCTGTCTGCATTTATTTGAAAAATAGAGCTCAGCAATGAGGCCTGCCTATCAGACAGGCCTTTTTTCTATGTTTTTTTTTCTTCATGTAATCGTTCAATAATCTTTACGATTGTGTCTTTTGTGATGAGCGGCGCCTGATCGGATTGATATCTGGGGAGATTGACCTTCCGAAATTCCGGATGTTTGGCGGGTTCCGGCAATATTGCGTAAAGATTGCCCCATTCATATAAAGATTCCGTCTCATGAGGAGAGGTCAGTTCTTCATGAAGCTTCTCACCGGGGCGTTTTCCCACTTCAACAGCGGCGGGGCGCGGCAATCCGTGCCGGAACGCATATTCTTCAAACCCGTGAAGCAGTTCTTCGAGCCTCAGGGACTCCATTTTAAAAATAAACGTTTCTCCGCCCTTTGTGATCGCCGCAGATTGCAGGGTGAGCGTTGCAGCGTCATCAATCGACATAAAAAACCTCGTCATGTTTTTATCCGTAATGGTGAGCGGGCCGCCTGCCATCAACTGCTCAAATAAAATAGGAATAACGGAACCGCGTGAACCGAGCACATTGCCGAAGCGGACCGAACAAAACACCGTACCGCGGTTTTGAACATGATGATTTGCCTGATGAAACAGCTTCTCGGACAACAATTTCGTAGCTCCCATTGTGTTTACCGGGGAAACGGCTTTATCGGTACTGATATTAATCACATGCGTCACTTCCTGCAGCAAAGCGGCTTCTGCGACATTTTGTCCGCCGATAAGGTTGGTTTGAATGGCTTCAAAGGGATTATCCTCACATGTCGGAACCTGCTTCAGCGCAGCTGTGTGAAAGACAATATCAACACCTTTCATCACTTGGTTGACTCTTCTGTAGTCACGAACATCGCCGAGCACAAACGACAGTCTTTGTTCATCCGCGTATTTTTGTTTCATTACATATTGTTTACTGTCATCTTTGCTGAACACAATGACTTCTTTAGGGGTTAAGAGCAAAAGGCGTTTTACTATTTGGCTTCCGATTGATCCTGTCCCGCCTGTGACGAGAACAGTTTTATCGTGAAAAAACGGTTGTAGCTCTACTGCTTGCTGTTTAGGCATGGCTTATCCTCCAACTCTCGTTTCTCTACCATGCATCATATGTTGAACAATTTCAGCGAGTTAATGAAAGAAACCAATAAATCAAAAATTAGAGAAAAACATTAATCTGATGCGCTTTCATATCGCTTTATCCGATTAATAGAATAGAAATCACAAATAAAACATTGTACTAAATATTCATTTTAAATATTTGCTCACGTCAATTTTTTCTCTCCGTAAATTCTCACATGCGGACAATCTTCACAAAAACTTAACACTGAACTTCCTGTATGTATTTTACAATTAAAGTGAACGTTCATTAAAAGGAGGAAGGAAAATGAATCATTCAAAAACACTTTTGTTAACCGCGGCAGCCGGATTGATGCTCACATGCGGTGCGGTTTCTTCCCAGGCCAAGCATAAGCTGTCTGATCCTTATCACTTTACCGTGAATGCGGCGGCGGAAACGGAGCCGGTTGATACAGCCGGTGATGCAGCTGATGATCCTGCGATTTGGCTGGACCCCAAGAATCCTCAGAACAGCAAATTGATCACAACCAATAAAAAATCAGGCTTAGTCGTGTACAGCCTAGAGGGAAAGACGCTTCATTCCTATCATACCGGGAAGCTGAACAATGTTGATATCCGCTATGATTTTCCGTTGAACGGAAAAAAAGTCGATATTGCGGCGGCATCCAATCGGTCTGAAGGAAAGAATACCATTGAGATTTACGCCATTGACGGGAAAAACGGCACATTACAAAGCATTACAGATCCAGACCGCCCGATTGCATCAGCAATTGATGAAGTATACGGTTTCAGCTTGTACCACAGTCAAAAAACAGGAAAATATTACGCGATGGTGACAGGGAAAGAAGGCGAATTTGAACAATACGAATTAAATGCGGATAAAAATGGATACATATCCGGCAAAAAGGTAAGGGCGTTTAAAATGAATTCTCAGACAGAAGGGATGGCAGCAGACGATGAATACGGCAGTCTTTATATCGCAGAAGAAGATGAGGCCATCTGGAAGTTCAGCGCTGAGCCGGACGGCGGCAGTAACGGAACGGTTATCGATCGTGCCGACGGCAGGCATTTAACCCCTGATATTGAAGGACTGACGATTTACTACGCTGCTGACGGGAAAGGTTATCTGCTTGCATCAAGCCAGGGTAACAGCAGCTACGCGATTTATGAAAGACAGGGACAGAACAAATATGTTGCGGACTTTCAGATAACAGACGGGCCTGAAACAGACGGCACAAGCGATACAGACGGAATTGACGTTCTGGGTTTCGGGCTGGGGCCTGAATATCCGTTCGGCCTTTTTGTCGCACAGGATGGAGAAAATATAGATCACGGCCAAAAAGTGAATCAAAATTTTAAAATGGTGCCTTGGGAAAGAATCGCCGATAAAATCGGCTTTCACCCGCAGGTCAATAAACAGGTTGACCCGAGAAAACTGACTGACAGAAGCGGAAAATAAACATGAAAAAAGCAGCTTATCAAAGCTGCTTTTTTTGATGTGAAGAGCGTTTCATGAGAAAGTCCTGGAACGGATAGCCGCAAGCACAGCCGGCAGCCGGTCATACGTGTACGCCGGTACTGTCTCTTGGTAATTAAGCGCCGCGATTTGTTTACGTTCACCCGGGTTTGTCATATAAAAATGGATCTTATCCGCAAAATCCGCAAGCCCGCTGTAAGAAACAAAGGATGAAAACGGGGGCGCGGAAGAAAGGTCTGTCAGCTGAAAGGCCTGACAAGCCGCAATGTCTAAGCTCCTCGTATTTAAACTGATATTTTCGATGCCGCGTCCGTTCTGATTGAGCGCAAACCGATAAGAACGGTGAGGGTTTAAGACCACGTCTGCGCTGTTGTAATATAATGCGGCATGTTCGGGTTCAATCCATTCATCCATTACGAGCACATTTTGCTGCCTGGCGATTTTTTTAGGCAGATGTCTGCGCCATCCCTTCCCGATAATACGAAGCGTATACGGAAGCTTCGCCGCTGCTTTCACCAGTTCAACGCGGTTCGGGTAAGGGTATCCGATCAGAAGCAGATTTGTGTGAAGAGAGGCTTCAGCAGGTTGTTTCTTAAAAAACCGCTGATTAACGGGGATCGGGACATAATATACGTGCTGTAAGCCCATTTGCCGGTAAGCATCAAGCGCGTTTTGTTCTATCGTCAAAACGGCATCGGCGAAAGGGGCGATTGTCATGCTCACATCGAAATAAAAAGGATCCTCCGTCATCCATAGATAAACGGGAATCTGTTCTGTCTTCAGCCATTGAAGCCATTCAGACGGAATACGGTCTCCCGTCATCATCAGACTGATGTCTGGTTTGAATGCCCGTATACTGCGGATGGTATCCTCCTCAAACTCAGAAACAGAAAAAAAGCGGACGGAAGACTGTAAAAAGCCTTCCTCGATCCAGCGGTCAAAATACGTGTATATGCCTTTATATCCTGAACGGATATATAAAACGTTCATATGCTGTTACGAAGTGAACGTGACACTTTCAACTTTGTCGACGTCAAGCAATGTTGTAGCAGAGCCTGCCGGTGTAACGGAATTTTCCTGCGTAACAAAAACGATTCCGTGAATTTCGTCAAAGGCAACAAATTGAACCGGGCCGATCATGTCTCCTGAATCCATCACAATGCTGATGACAGTGCCGGGCTGAATTCTTGCAAAAATCCATCTCGCCGCTAATGAAATACCGCTTCCCAATACAGATTGTGCGCTGAGACTGTCTTTCGCCGCTGCTTCATCTACTTTTGCATCAATTGCCGATTCCAATAAATCTTTTACTTTGTTTTCCACATTATCTCCTCCATCTGTGCCGCCAGATAAAGCGCTGTTGTCAAATACAGGGGCTAAAAGAGTTTTCAATAACTCCTTTTTAAGCTCCAAACGATCCTCGCTCATGCGAACATACACCTCCTTTAACAATTTCAACCTCACGTTTATTCATATTCCTGATTGAAGAGATTGGTATAAGTCGAATGCCGTTTTGCTTGTGTTTTTTTCAATATTTAATCAAACAGCTGAATTTTCGAATCAGGCTTTGTTTGCCTATGCGGATTGTAAGAGTATGACATACGTTGTATAGATTAAAAAATGAAGGAGAGGAATACTTTGGATTCAGAAGAAACTGTAAAACACGGGGGTTTTGAGGAGGAATTTCAGCTCGTACTGCTTCTTCTTCTTTTGTTATCCCGTCAGCCGTCCGGAGATCATTCAGATTTGCGGCGTCAGCTTGTAATGGCAAAAGAGCTTGGGGTTCCTGTATCACGCGTCAATCTGATTAACGGCAGCACACTGCAAAACGTAATTGTCAAAGAAGTGCTGTCAGATTTGGCCGTTTTTCAAAATCCGCTCAATAATACGAGATCAAACGTCGCGATTTCAAGCATCGTCAGCTGGGGTGCTTTTTAATAACGGATATCAGGCTCTGTCTCTTTCGGAGCCGTTTTTTACGTTTTACAGAAGGGGTGATGGGATGGAAAAGAAGATCTCAATTATCTTAACGAGTTACAACAAACCGGATCTTGTGAAACAGGCGATTGAAAGTGTTTTGCATCAGACCTACAGCAATTGGGAGCTGTTTGTGATGGATGATCATTCAAATGAAGAAACTTCGGCTGCCATCAGTACGTATATAAAAGATCCTCGCATATATTATGACAACAGTTTTATCAATCCTGCCGAACGGCTGAAGTCGACCCGGTATGCCGTTTTGATTAATGATGCGCTTTCACGGGCTAAAGGCGAATACATCACTTATTTGACAGACGACACCGTATTTCATCCGGATAGGCTCAGCCGCATGGCGGAAGCGCTTAATCAATGCAGCGGGTTTGATGCCGTCTATTCCAGCCAGAAGGTGATACATGTAAACGGGCGCGGAACAGAACAATTCCACTTCTATCGTTTTGCTGAAGAGGTGCTTGATCAGGCCGCTTTTCTCGTTGATCACTGTTCGGTGATGCACCGGAGATCATTGCTTGAGCGTGTGAAAGAGAAGTTTGGCAGCTTTTGGGACGAAGATGTTATGCATTGGAATCACGGAGACTCTGTTTTTTGGAGCAGGCTCAACACATTTACATCATTTCTGCCGATAAAAGAAGTGTTGGATACGACCTATAAAACACCCCACTCATTTCAGAACACGTATCAATCGCTTCCGTCTGTCCTGATCGACGGGTCCTTTGTAAAGGGGACGGATCAGAAAGTATATCAGCTTGACCGAAATAAAAGGAAGCCTGTAAACGAGCGCTGGCATACGTTATATGAAGGGCGAACCGTCGTCATTCCGGATCCGTTTTTATTTCAATATGAGGAAGAGAACTCCGTCAGTATTCCGAATTTTCAGCTCGTCAGGGATCAGTTTCATGTTTATTTTATAGAAGACGGGGAGAAAAGGCTGGTTGATCATAGCGCATTTCGCTTTTACCGATTTAAACGGCATGACATCCCGGCTTTAGAACGGGACGAAATACAAGCGCTTCCGGACGGTCCGCCGATCAGCCGGGGGGCATCGGGCTGTATTCAACATCTGCCCGGGAGAATGCTGTTTCGCATTGAACGGGAATTTTATGTTTATTTGAGAGGGGTTCTCCATCCGATCAGTCATGACGTAGCGAAACGCTTTTTTGCGAATCAGAAGGCGATACCCATTTCCTTTCAGCAAATTAAACAATTACCAATTGGAATGCCGTTCTATCCGGTGTACGATGAAATTATGAGAAATCTCAATATAACAAAAGGTTGAGAGATGCAGTTGGATGTGTAAGGAAAAGGAGAGCTTTTATGACCGATCAATTTAATAAAACCGAGAAGCAGTATATAGAGCTTACTTCCGGCATTCAGAGGTTCGAGCATTTCAGTGTATATACGGACCCTTTTTTGCCGCAGATTTTTTCGCATAACTTTATTCAGCTGCACCATACATTTCCGTTAGACAAACTCCTGCCGTTTTTTTCGTCCGTTCCGGGCATGCTTCAAGCCAATTATATTCATGTGAAAGCGGCTCCGGAGCACACGTTTCCGCTTCTTCTGAAACAAACTCTGGTAAAACAGGGCTGCGTAGTGGAAGATGAGCTGTTTTTTGCAAGGAAACTGGAAAATGGGGACCTGCAGGCCGGACACCCGCTCACTGCTTGGGGGACGGAAAAAAGCCTCGCCGACGGGTCGTCTATTATGAACATCTATGATGCCCTTTACATTGGCGAGGCGGCGGCCGAACAAAAGCTTGAGCGGAAATATCCTTTGTATAAGGACGGAACGGTTATGCTTGTCGTGTGCTACAGCGACGCCTCGCAAACGATTCCGATCGGCTGCGGAGAGCTTTTCATCAACAAAGCAGATAAAACCGCAAAAATAGAAGAAGTCGCAATTCTGGATCAATTCCAACGAAAAGGCTACGGATCGATATTGATGAATGAGCTGATGGCGGCGGCAAAGCTGAACGGCATGGAAACCGTATACCTTGTGACGTCCGGGATGGACGGTGTAAACCGCTTTTATGAAAAACTCGGCTTCAAAAGATTTCGGCGCGTGCATACAATTTTTCATTATTTTCTTACATAGTTGGGCATTCGCATAAACCAATTGGGAGTTGGCCCGCATACAATGCCGTATATCGTAAGAAGAAAGGATGATTTGCGTATGTACGGATACGGATATGGCTACGGCTGCGGCAGTTTTGGCTATGGTTACGGGCACGGCGGCTGCGGAGGCGGAACCAGCACTTTTGTGCTGATTGTGGTATTGTTTATTTTATTAATCATCGTCGGTGCGGCTTTTATTTGTTAGACTGAAAAAAATCCTATAATGAAAATCAGCCTGCAGAGAACATCACTTTCTGCAGGCTTTTTGTTATTTCCATGCTGAAAAATCAGCTTGAAAAACATTTTAATACATATTACCTTTCTGGAGAAGGGGGCGAAAATGTGGACATAACGATTGAAGAATTACCTGAATCAAGAATTGCTTATTTCCGAAACGTCGGAAAGTATGGCGGAAAGCAAAACAAAGAACTGATGGAGTCATTTAAAAACTGGGCGCAATTGAATGGTCTGCTTGATCATTCTGTCATTTTAGGAATTCCGCAAGATCATCCGAATCGTACTCCTAAAGAGAAATGCCGCTATGATGTTTGTCTTGTTATCAATCAAGACCATGTGCCTGAACCAGCCCGGATCGGTACATTTTCCGGAGGGAAGTACGCTGTTTTCTTGCTTGATCATACAAAAGAGGCAGTCAGTGGATTTTGGAACACTGTTTTTTCTGAGATCGAAAAAAATAATTTATCAATCAGAGAACAGCCTATTATCGAAAGGTATACTTTACAAAAGGTGAATCATCATTTGTGTGAAATATTGATTCCCATACAGTAAAGAAGACGGGAATTTTCCGCCTTCTGCTTATACTGATTCAGATCAAAAATGATGTGATGATGAGCTGAGCAAAGAATAAAATCAACAATAGGAATAGAATTTCCAGAACGCTCTTCAGGCTGTCGGGACATCTCCGGCAGCCTGTTTTACAGAAAGGTATTTTCTGCAAAAAACTTTCTGAAGGATAAGAATGCGGTTATTCATCTGTTCATACAATGAAGCAAATGGGTTTTCGAGGTGGAAAGATATGGGTAGCTATTTAATCAAACCGGAGCTTGACGGGAATTATCCGTCAGTCAGTCATGGAAAGGGATCATATGTGTATGATCAGGAGGGGAACAAGTATCTTGACGGAGCATCGGGGGCGGTCACTTGCAATATCGGCCACGGCACGGAGGATATTATACAAGCTTTAAAAGAGCAGCTTGACTCCGTTTCGTTTGTGTATCGCTCGCAATTCACCAGTACTCCGGCAGAAGAACTGGCTTTATTTCTGGCCGATCATCTGCCGGGCGGGCTGAATTGGTCATTTTTTGTAAACAGCGGCTCAGAGGCAGTCGAAACAGCGATGAAAATAGCCGTTCAATATTGGCAGGAAAAAGGGCAATACCAAAAATCCGTCTTTCTATCAAGATGGGGCAGTTACCACGGTATTACTTTGGGAGCGCTTTCATTATCGGGATTCTACGAACGGAGATACCGCTTCACCCAACTGCTTGAACGGTTTCCGGCCGTTTCAGCACCTAATATGTATCGTTCTGAGCTGCAGGGAGAGGAATTTGTGAAGGCTGCGGCAGCTGAACTGGAAACGGCTGTTCAGCGGGTCGGTTCCTCATTTATCGCGGGATTTGTCGCAGAACCGATTGTCGGAGCAGCGGGGGCGGCCATCACTCCGCCGGCAGGTTATTATGAAGCGCTTGAGGATGTCTGCCGCCGGCACGGTATTTTGTTTATCGCGGATGAAGTCATGACGGGGCTCGGGAGAACAGGGCGGATGCTTGCTTCTGAGCATTGGGGGATCGCACCTGATATCGCGGTGCTCGGAAAAGGGTTAGGCGCCGGTTACGCTCCGATAGCGGCAGCTGTTGCGTCTGATGACATCATTGAAACGATCAAGCGGGGCTCCGGGGTCATTATGAGCGGACATACGTACAGTGCCAACCCATACTGTGCAAGAGCGGCGCTTGAAGTGCTTCGCTATGTTAAGAAACACGAGCTGCTTCGGCAGTCAGAGGAAAAAGGCGAAATGCTGAAGCGGAAATTAGAAGAAATCAAAGAGCGCAGCGGGGTGATTGGGGATGTCCGCGGTAAAGGCCTCCTGATCGGGGTTGAATTCGTTAAGAATAAAACGACGAAGGACGTTTTTTCGAAAAAACAGGCCTTCACCGAAAAAATCATTAAAGCGGCAAAAAAACGGGGCCTGCTTATTTACCCTGCAAAGCCCGGTATTGACAGCGGAGAAGGAGACGCCGTCATCATCGCCCCGCCGTTCACGATTTCATATGCTGAGCTGGATGAGCTGTCAGATCTATTTTCCCAGGCCGCAGAAGAAGTTGAAAAAATGATGAAGAAGGATTGAGCTGATATGTCTATTTTTCATAAAAAAATCGATATTCATGAAGCAATTGCCGATGTCAAGGACGAATCTGTCATTATGTTCGGCGGTTTTGGGGGAGTGGGTTCACCTCCGTCATTAATCGAAGCGATTTTGGAAAGCGGCGTTAAAGAGCTGACCGTCATCTGCAATGATGCCGGATTTCCGGAAATCGGCATCGGCCCGCTTATCGTTCATAAACGGGTAAAAAGGCTGATCGCTTCCCATATCGGCTCAAATCCTGTCGCGGGCAGGCAAATGACTGACGGAGCGCTTGAGGTGGAATTTTCGCCGCAAGGGACGCTTGCTGAACGGATTCGCGCAGGCGGAGCGGGGCTAGGCGGTATTTTAACTGATATCGGCATTGATAACGCAACCGTTTGTGAAAACAAAGAAACCGTAACGATTGATGGAAAGTCCTATTTAGTTGAAAAAGCGCTGACGGCTGATTTTGCTTTTGTGTCGGCACATACTGCTGATGAATTTGGGAATCTGACGTTTGACAAAACGGCGCGCAACATGAACCCTCTGATGGCTGCGGCGGCCGAAAGAACATTTGCTGAGGCGGCAGAGATTGTGCCTGCCGGCGAACTTGACAGCGAGCATATTGTAACGCCGGGTGTTTTCGTGGAGGGTGTCGTGCAAAGTGAAGGAGTGAAGTGGAGATGGGCTTGGGAATAGAGGAAAGAGAGAGTATCGCGAGGCGGGCCGCCAGTGAAGTTACCTCAGGAATGATCGTCAACTTGGGGATCGGCATTCCTTCTTTAGTGCCGAATTTTCTGCCGGACGGCATGGAGGTAATGCTGCAGGCGGAAAACGGCGTCCTGGGGATCGGCGGAAGTCCGGAGCGCGGAGAGGAGGATGAGCTTTTATGCAATGCGGCCGGATTTCCTGTCAGTACAGTTAAGGGTGCTTCCTATTTTGATTCAGCTCTGTCTTTTGCCATGATCAGAAAAGGGCTGATAGATATTACCATTTTAGGCGCGCTCCAAGTCAGCAGGACAGGTGATCTCGCCAATTGGCTCGTGCCGGGGAAAAAAGTGCCCGGAATGGGCGGGGCGATGGAGCTTGCCCAAGGCGCGAAAAAAGTGGTTGTCGTCATGAGCCACACCGATCAGAAAGGCCGGCCGAAGCTGGTCGAAAGCTGTTCATTGCCGCTTACAGCAGCGGGCTGTGCAGATCTCATCATTACAGAGAAAGCCGTCATCAGCATAGATGATGGGGCTTTTGTTCTTGAGGAACTGCTGAATGGCACGACCATAGACGATGTCATTCAAACAACGGATGCCGAAATCAGATTGGGAGAATGTTTTCTTAAAAGGGGGTCTGTCCATGGATCAATTAGAAAAGAAAGTCACTGAGTGGGCGGAAGAAAACACAGCAAAAGCGGTAAGCTTGCTGAAACGGCTGATCGGGGAAAAAAGCACGTTCGGCCATGAATTTAACGCACAGGCAGTCGTTTTAGAAAAACTGAGACAGTTTGACATGGATATTGATGTATGGGAGCCGAGTGTCAAACATTTGAAAGAGCATCCTTATTTTGTATCAGAACGCGAAGATTTCCATGAAAGCCCGAATATCACAGCCGTAAAGAAAGGGGCCGGGGGCGGAAGATCACTGATACTGAACGGACATATTGATGTTGTCCCGGAAGGAAATCCCGCCGCATGGACGTATGAACCGTTTACCGCTGTTGAAAAGGACGGCAAAGTTTACGGCCGCGGTTCAACGGATATGAAAGGCGGCAATACAGCCCTCTTGTTTGCGTTAGAAGCGCTTGAAGCCTGCGGGATTACGTTAAAAGGAGATATCCTGTTTCAAAGTGTCGTAGATGAAGAGTGCGGCGGTGCGGGAACGCTGTCGGCTGTTATGAGGGGCTACAAGGCTGACGGGGCGCTTATTCCCGAACCGACTAATTTAAAGCTGTTTGTTAAGCAGCAAGGGTCTATGTGGTTCCGCATTACGGTAAGAGGATTGTCCGCACACGGCGGCACCCGCTATGAAGGGGTGAGTGCCATTGAAAAAAGCCTGCATGTCATCACAGCCCTTAAAGAGCTTGAACACGTCCGCAACGCCCGTATCACAGACCCGCTTTATCGGGACGTTCCGATTCCGGTTCCCATTAATATCGGCACCGTCCAAGGGGGAACGTGGCCATCATCGGTAGCTGACCGTGTGGTGATAGAAGGCAGGTGCGGAATAGCGCCGGATGAAACGCCGGAAGCAGTAAAAGAAGAACTGGCAAGCTGGCTGAAAGATTTGGAGTACCGGGATGAATGGTTTAAACACCACCCGGCGGAAATAGAATGGTTTGGGGCTCAGTGGCTTCCGAATGATCTCCCGGATGAGCATCCGCTGATTTCCGCTCTGGAATCTTCTTTTGAGAAAATGAAAGGGGCAAAACCGGTTCGTGAAGCGTCCCCGTGGGGAACGGACGGAGGGCTTTTGCAGCACGCGGGACAGACGCCGGTCATCGTCTTCGGTCCGGGAGAAGTCAAGGCGGCGCATCAGGCGAATGAATACATTGAAATCCGGGCGTTAATCGATGCCGTCAAAATCATTTCTCTTTTTATGATGGAATGGTGCGGGGTGGCAGATGGGGGTGACGGAGCTGATAAAGGAACTGAGGGCTGAAAAGGGGGCGGCTGAGATTGATGCAGACCGTTTCAATGAGCGGCTCAGAGTCATTCGTTATGACGGGCAGATTACGGCGCTTATTCCGGCCGTTTTGGCAGAAGCAAAGCAAGAAGGAGCCCAAAAGGTAATTTTCTTTGCTAAGCGCGGCGATGAGCCGGAATTTGTCAAGCATCTTTTTATTGTTGAGGGTGTCATAGACGGGTATTACAACGGGCATGAGGCTGTTGTGATGGTGCGCTATTTATCAGAGGAACGGAGACGGTCAGATTCATATGTATCAGAAGATTCGACTGTTGACCGTTTATATGAGACACCGCAGCGGGGACTGACTCAGACTGAAAGCGCGCTGATGTTCAGAAAAGCGGACGAAGATGATGCAGACCGCTTATCGCACTTATATAAACATGTTTTTCTTACCTATCCGACTCCTGTCTTTAATCCCCTTTATATTAAAAAAACAATGAGAGAAAACACCATCTATTATGCCGCATTTGATCAGGATCGTCTCATTGGGGCGGCAAGCGCAGATATCAATCCGGTATTGGGGCACGCTGAAATGACCGATTGCGCGGTTCTGTCAGATTACAGGGGGAACTCCGTAACAGCACACTTGTTTAAAGCGTTGGAGCAGGAACTCGCTGGCCGGGGAATCATTCATCTTTTTTCCTTGGCCCGTGCAGCGTCTTACGGGATGAATGCCGTTTTGTACCATGCGGGATACGGCTACAGAGGCAGGCTTGTGAACAACTGCCGCATTTCAGAAGGGCTCGAAAATATGAATATATGGTGCAAGACTTTACGTTTGGCCATTCATAAGGAGGAATTCGTTTGACAAACAAATGGTTTCAGCCAAAGCGTCATTGGAAGGAGATTGAATTGTGGAAAGATGTGCCGGAAGAAAAGTGGAATGATTGGCTGTGGCAGCTCACCCATACTGTAAGAACCGTCGATGACCTGAAAAAAGTCATTCATTTGACCGAAGAGGAAGAAGAAGGCGTCAGGATATCTGTAAAAACTATTCCCCTGAACATTACGCCTTATTATGCTTCTTTAATGGATCCCGATAACCCGAGATGTCCGATCCGCATGCAGTCCGTGCCGCTGTCAGAAGAAATGCACAAAACGAAATATGACCTTGAAGATCCGCTGTTTGAAGATGAAGATTCACCGGTTCCCGGTCTTACGCACCGCTATCCCGACCGCGTTCTTTTTCTGGTGACAAATCAATGCTCGATGTATTGCCGATACTGCACCAGAAGGCGTTTTTCCGGACAGATCGGAATGGGGGTGCCGAAAAAACAGCTTGATGCGGCAATCGCTTACATCCGGGAAACGCCGGAAATCCGTGACTGCCTGATTTCCGGCGGAGACGGGCTTTTAATCAACGATCAGATTCTGGAATATATTTTGAAAAACCTGCGTGACATTCCCCACCTTGAAATTATCCGGATCGGAACGAGAGCACCCGTCGTATTTCCGCAGCGGATAACAGATAACCTTTGTCAGATTTTGAAAAAATATCATCCGGTCTGGCTGAACACTCATTTTAATACGAGCATCGAACTGACGGAAGAATCGGTTGCGGCGTGTGAAAAGCTCGTTAACGCAGGTGTTCCGGTCGGTAACCAGGCCGTTATTTTAGCAGGCATTAACGATTCGGTGCCGATTATGAAAAAACTCATGCATGATTTAGTGAAAATCCGCGTGCGTCCGTATTATATTTATCAATGTGATTTGTCAGAGGGAATCGGCCATTTCAGAGCGCCTGTGTCGAAAGGGCTGGAAATCATTGAAGGACTGAGGGGCCACACAACGGGCTTTGCCGTGCCGACCTTTGTCGTCGACGCCCCGGGCGGAGGCGGTAAAATCGCCCTGCAGCCGAACTACTTGCTCTCCCAAAGTCCGGAGAAAGTTGTGATCAGAAACTTCGAAGGGGTGATTACATCTTATCCCGAGCCGGAAAACTATATCCCGAATCAAGCCGACGACTATTTTGAATCTGTTTTTCCGGGAACGATGGCTAAACAAGAGCCGGTCGGACTGAGCGCCATTTTCGCGGACAAAGAGGTTTCGTTCACACCGGAAAATGTATCGAGGATCGACAGGAGGAAAACGTTTACATCAAACCCTGATCATGAAACGCTGAAAGACCGCAGGGAAAAGAGAGATGAATTGAAAGAAAAGAAATTTATTGCACAGCAAAAGAAAGAGCAAAAAGCAGGATCGGAAGTCGGAGGTGAATCGCCGTGAAGCCATGCGAGTGGTGCGGCAATCAGAAGGCGTCAGCTTGTCAGGCGGCTGTGTACTGGGAGCTTCCTGACGGTACGAGGGCCATAGAAATTACAGAAACACCTGCATTCGCCTGTTCCTCCTGCGGTATGACTTATCAGGAGGAAGCGGTCATAGCAGAAATCGAAAATCAGCTCTTTTTAGTCAATGCAAAAAAATTACCGGAAACACTCACATATCAAGAGCTGATGGAGACAGAACGGATCTTGAAACGGAATTATTTTGACTTCTCCTAGTCTTCTTTTGTTGTAATTTCACACTTGAATTGTATAATAGTACAACAAAAGACAGTCATCAGGAGGGGAAACCCATGAAATCCTTTTATCACTATTTGATGAAATACAGGCATCCCAAACCGCAGGACGCAATCAGCCGGTTTGCGAATCAGGCATACGAAGATCACGGCTTTCCGAAAACGTCAAGCGATTATCACGAGCTCAGTTCTTATTTAGAACTGAGCGCCGACTATTTAGAAACGATGGCGACATTTGATGAAGCTTGGGAAAAATATGAGACCGAGGTGCATCACGCCTGACGAAAAACCGCACATTGTGCGGTTTTTTTCTGTTGAAATCACTCGCTTATGAGGTGCCGTATGATCAAATCCCGCAACGCCGTCCGTTTTGATCAGCACGTAAACAAATCTTCCTGACGGCACGTATCTTAAGGCAGTAGAATGTATAGCTGCAGAGTTCACCGGATCAGGCCTGCTGCCGGTGGGGTCCCGTGTAAGGAGCCTCTTTTCACGGAGAAATAATCAAACATTTAAATGAAGTGATTAGGTAAGACTGATGAGCCACTGACGTTTGGACGGAAAAGGGATTTTATGTGACAAGGTTGAAGCGGATTGAAGTTGTGCCTTCATTGAAAGCCGAAATGAGTTTGGTTCTTCATGATACACAAGCCATTGCAAATATGCAGCCGGAATGGGAGTTCCATACTCCTACGAATCTTGAACATCACGGCGGTGTGTCAACATGCCTTCGGGCCGGGTATTTTCCTTTGCGTCATAGAGAAAAAAACAAAAACTCATAAAAAATAGAAGCTTTTTGTCTCAGCATTGTTACTGCTCATTCGATCGAGAGCGGAATGTCATCGGACGCTTCTGTTTACGATAAGTGAAAAAACGCACAAGCATGTTGCGGTTTTTGACATTTTGAACAGGTGCAGAAATAGATATTTCCTGTGGTTTTCATGCCCATGCGAAATTATGGCGGCCGGCATACGATAGCGTATGACAGTCCGCGGCAAGGGGGAGACAGCATGAAGCCAGATAAACCGAAATTTCAAGTGGGAGACATCGTGGTCGTCGTGATGTACGGAACCGTCGGCACCATTACGAAGGTTCATCAAATTGATAAACATTATCTTTACGAAGTCAATCATAATGAAGTGCTTTATTTTGAATCGTCCATCCAGCTTTATAAAGATTATGAGGGCGTGATCGTCGATATGGAGAAATTGGATATTGAATATGAATTTCTGATCGGCGACGTCGTATATGTAAAGGACTACGGAAAGGAATTATTCCGTGTCATCGGCCACAGAACTGAAATATGGAGATATTTAGAGGATGGCTGGGAGGATATTATTTATGAGCTGACTCGGCTGAAAGACGGAGAGTGGCTTGAAACGGAGGAAGAGGATCTCACGCTGGTTCTGAGAAAATATGAAATGGATCAGTTTGTGCATCAGCTGCTGTTTGTCCACTATGTTGGGGAAGCATCTCATGAGATCGGCGAGGATACCGTCGCGTCTGCTCTTCTTCAGTTTGAAGGCGATGCTGATGATCCCGATACCCTGCATGTGCTGGCGGTATCGATTGTAGATGAGCTGCTTGATATTTATAACGATTATAAGATTCTTTATCATTTGTTCGGTGACGAAGAATATAAAGATATGATGAATTTTGTGCTGGAAAGCCTGCGGGAGCATTTCAGCTAGCCGGCAAAAAAACGGACGGTGACATATAAAAACCAGGGCAGACAGCCGGCAAAGATTACAAACGACATTCCTTTCAGTACTTTTTCCAATACGATATCAAATCCATCTCCGTCCAAAAAAGCCATCATTTTCGTCATCATCTTTTCTCCCTCCGGGGCTTGTTTTTTAAAAGTATATGAGCGGACAAAACGTTTAGAACTTTCGGGTATAATTTGAACGGTTTTTTCATAAAACATAAAAAAGGAGGCGGTGTTTGCATGAAAGAAATAGATCTTGTGATTGACACAGAAGAAATAGCTGATTATTTTTACAGTCAGCTTGCTATGCGCGGGTACATACCGAGTGAAGAGGAAATCTTCGAAATAGCCGACATCACCTTTGATTATTTATTAGAAAAATGTATGATAGACGAAGAGCTTGATGAAGACTGAAACTGCGGAACCGAAGTGAAAAAGCTTCGGTTTTTTCAATCGGCTCGGGAGAATGAAACATGGGGGGAAAACGTTGTACAAGCCAGCAAGTCTTTTCGCATTGTTTATTCTGCTCGCAGCAGCGATCCGGATAGAAGCCGTCCGGGCTTTTGATGAGCGTGTGATAGAAGCGGCTGTCAGGATCAGGGCTGCCTGGCTGAATGAATTGATGTTATGGATAACGGAGCTCGGCACGACCGCGGTGCTTTTACCGCTTCTTCTTTTGACAGGCGCGGCTCTGTATATGTACAAAAAAACGCCGGATGTTGTTTTTTTGCCGCTTCTCTTTCTCATTGAACGGATTGTAAACATAAAAATAAAAGAATTGATTGAAAGAGCCAGACCCGCTTTTGAACCGCTCGTCCATGAAACCTCATACAGTTTTCCGAGCGGCCACTCCATGAATTCGGCAGTGATGTATCCCGTCATCGCTTACTTTTTGATTAAGCATGTTCCGTTTTTTACGAAAAGAAAACGGGCCGTCACCGTCTTTACCGGAGTTCTCGTCATTCTGATCGGACTCAGCAGAATTTATTTAGGCGCGCATTTTCCGACGGATGTCCTTGCCGGATTCAGTCTCGGACTTTGCCTCGTTTCGCTTTTTGCGCTCTTTGACGAAAAGTATCATCCGTTTCGACAAAAATAGAGACAGGAAAAATGAGAAAAAACGCTAATACTATTAAGAAATAAGAGGGAGGGATCTTGATGCTGTTATCGCTGCCCGTGTTTAAAAAAAAGACTTGCGCCTATGATGTGACGATTTTTCAAACACCCCGCTACGGCGAGAAAAAGGGATACAGGGTCGTCTATCGGACAGAGCTGGCCGCTGACAATCATCAAGACGCACTGGAAAGGGCATTTTCTGTTTTTAATGTGCCTGATACGGTCCCAAACGACTATCAAGCCAGATTCATAGCGACCGGAGATGTCATACTCATAGACGAAGGAAGAAAAGGAAAGACCTATTACAGGCTTAACCCTGCGGGATGGAGCAAAATTAACCGGCTGCTCGTCCAGCCGAGGTAAGACGGGGCCGGCTGAATCTTCAGCCGGCTTCCGTATTGTCTGGGAAAGACAGTGTTAAGGCTTCCGTTTAGCGGCGGAATGCTCTTTTCCATGCGCTTCATCAGCTGCAATGACGTCTGAAACGGGCACATGATTGTTCTTTTTCTGGCCGGTCACCCGGTTGCGCTGTTTTTTGCCCATTATGTTCACTCCTTTTTCTTTAGGCTTGTCATCCCGCATATTCTGCCCAAGATCGCCCTGATCATGCTGATGATTGTCTCTTACCGTTATTCAGTGTACAATGGGTGGGAGTTTGAATAGGCAGGAGGAAAAGGAAATGAGTGTACATATAAACGCAGAAAAAGGCCAAATTGCGGATACAGTGCTTTTGCCGGGAGATCCGCTCCGAGCGAAATTTATTGCGGAAACTTATCTTGAAAATGTGGAATGCTATAATGAAGTCAGAGGAATGTACGGATTTACGGGTACATATAACGGCAAAAAAGTATCAGTCCAAGGCACAGGCATGGGTGTTCCGTCTATCTCTATTTATGTGAATGAACTGATTCAAAGCTATGATGTTCAAAACTTAATCAGAGTCGGCTCATGCGGAGCCATCCGTAATGACGTGAAGGTCCGTGACGTGATTTTGGCTATGACGTCTTCAACGGATTCACAGATGAACCGTGTCGCCTTCGGCAGTGTAGATTATGCTCCTTGCGCAGACTTCGAACTGCTTCATAAAGCGTACCAGGAAGCGCAAAAAAACAATCTTCCCGTAGCGGTCGGGAGCGTATTCACCGCCGATCAGTTTTACAATGAAGACTCCCAAATCGAAAAGCTTGCCAGATACGGCGTGCTCGGCGTAGAGATGGAAACGACTGCTTTATATACGCTTGCCGCTAAATACGGCAAAAAAGCGCTGTCTATCCTGACTGTAAGCGATCACGTATTAACGGGAGAAGAAACAACGGCAGAAGAGCGTCAAACGACTTTTCATGATATGATTAAACTGGCGCTGCATACTGTATCGTAAACTTGAGATGAGGGTTATGCTGATTAAAGCAGCCCTCTTCTTTATGCATCGCCCTGATTCAAAAAAAGAAAGGTAAGTGTAAAATGAAGAAATCCACTAAATGGTTCTCGCTCGCTGCCGCTCTCAGCGTAACCGCAATCGTGGGAACCGGCTGCAGCATTTCAGGCGGCGACAGCCACAAGGACACAAAAACAGCAGCTGAAACAAAACAATCAGATGACACATCAAGCAAAAAAACAACGAAGACAGAAAACAGCGATTTTGTATTGGAGAGCAAATATTTTAATGATATTAAAGAAGTGAACGGGCTTGAGACCATTCAAAACCCGACAAATACACTTGCGCTCGTGAATAAGACATACACGCTGCCGGGAGATTATAAACCGAATGATCTCGTGATCCCGAAAGTCGAATTTTCTTTTACTGAGAAAATCGAGAAACGATATATCCGCAAACCTGCCGCCGATGCTTTGGCGGAACTATTCAGCGCCGGGAAAAAAGAAGGTTATGACCTGGTTGCCGTTTCAGGATACCGCTCTTATGACAGACAGAAAGTTATTTTCGATAATGAAGTCAGTCTGAAAGGTGAAAAAAAGGCCAAAGAAGCCGTCGCATATCCGGGGCAAAGCGAACACCAGACGGGGCTTGCCATGGACATTTCCAGCAAAAGCAACGGATATGAGCTGAATGAAGCGTTCGGAAACACGGCGGACGGCAAATGGGTGAAAGACCATGCGTATGAATACGGCTTTATCATCCGCTATCCTAAAGGCAAAGAAAATGTCACAAAGTATGAGTATGAACCATGGCATTTACGCTATGTAGGCAAAAAAGCGGCAAAAGCCATCCATGACCATCAATTAACGCTTGAAGAATATTTTAATGAAGTAAAGAAAGTGTAATGAGAAGAAGCCCGCTTGAAAAATAGAAAGCGGGCTTTCTTTATTACCAGAAGAGTAAACCTCCAAGCGCAAATCCGGTAATTAAACCAAGGCCGATACCGTAGGCTGCTCCCCAGCCTCCCCAGCCTCCCCAATAGCCGAACCCGTATCCTCTGTGACGGCCGCCGACAGGGGCGATATACACTTTGCTATTAGTCACCCGTACGATTCTTCCGACGTGGACTCTGCCGTTTCGTTCTGTAATTCTTGCTACTTTTCCCTGGTGCTGCCGGCAAAGATGATAATAGTTTTGCATCTTTTCTCCTCCTATCCAACCTATCTTTCTATGTCAGCTTATGATAGAGTGCGGTAAAAAGGTTGGACGAAAATAGGAGGACAATCGCCGTTTTACTTGTAAGCGACAAAAGCGCAGTGTCCCATATATTCACGGTACGTCTGCATAAGCTCGTAATGAGCCGTCAGCGTATCGTAGTGAACCGGCTGAATAACTGGCGATAAATCCATTTCTGTAGTCGGCTCCTGCGCATTGTTTTCATAGACAGCGGGAATGAAATCCGCTTTCTGAAAGCCTTGCTGAAGCAATCTCTGTTTCCATGCCGTTTCATCCTGCAATACGGTAAAACCGTAGAAGTCTTTTATCTGCGTGATGGCGTTTTCCGGCATGGGCTTTTGTAAAGCAGCTTCAATGCCGATCAGCATACCCCCGGGTTTAAGGACCCGCAGGATTTCAGACAGCGATGCATCAAGATTTGAAAAGGTGAGAACTGATTCGGAAAGAACGGCGGAAAATTGATTTTCAGCAAACGGAAGCCGCTCAAGCTCCGCCAAATAGCCCGGAATGGTTAAGCCTTCAGCGGCAAATCGTTTTGCTGCTTTTTCAAGCATAAGGGGGTCCTTATCAACACAGGTGACGGGATACAGCAGGTGGCCGAGATAAGCGGCCGTCTGTCCCGTTCCGCAGCCGGCGTCAAGAATCGGTTCGCCAGGAGGAGGAGCCGCTTTTGTGAGAACGGTTTTGGAAAAAGCGAGTCCGCCGGGGTGAGCCCCTCCGACTCCGAATAAGGACAGCATATCTAAATATTTGCTCAAAGGCCGAATCCTCCTTTTTTCCTCAGCATATGTTGAGAGAAAAGCATAGGTTTGGGTAAACGGGAAAGAAGGGCGCCTCACGTTTGAAGTTGACGAATGAGCGTTCGTCTATGATAATAATGTAAGAATAAAAAGGTGGTGTTTTCTTGAAGCGGCAATTTAAACTGTTTTTTATTATATTGATCACCGCGGTCGCAGCCTCGGCGCTTACGCTGTTTATCACGGGCAATACGACCATTTTCGGACAAGGCTCGGCTGCTTTGACGAACAGCAAATTTGAGAAATTCAATAAAGCCTACGAGCAGATTAAAAGTGATTACTACCAAAAAACAGATGACAGCAAATTAGTAGACGGAGCGATAAAAGGCATGATCAGTTCCCTGAATGATCCATATTCTTCTTATATGGACCCGCAGGAAGGAAAGTCTTTTGAAGAAACAATTTCCGCTTCGTTTGAAGGCATCGGCGCACAAGTGGAAGAAAAGGACGGCAGCATCCTGATCGTATCGCCGATTAAAGGGTCACCCGCGGAAAAAGCGGGGGTTAAACCGAATGACCAGATCTTGAAGGTCAACGGCAAAAGCGTTAAAGGCCTTAATGTAAACGAAGCCGTCGCATTAATCCGCGGCAAAAAGGGAACAAACGTCAAGCTTGTGCTGCACAGAGCGGGTGTCGGCGATCTGAACCTGTCGATCAAACGTGACACCATTCCGGTTGAAACGGTGTACTCTGAAATGAAAAAAGGAGACATCGGCGAAATCCAAATCACATCCTTCTCCGAATCGACGGCAAAAGAGCTGAATTCAGCCATTGACAGCCTCGAAAAACAAGGAGCGAAAGGATACATTCTCGATTTAAGGGGCAACCCGGGCGGACTGATGGATGAAGCCATCAAAATGAGCAACATGTTTATCGATAAAGGGAAAAATATCATGCAGGTCGAATACAAAGACGGCACGAAAGAGGTCATGAAAGCGACGAAAGAGCGAAAAGTGACAAAACCGACAGTCGTCCTCGTCAATGACGGCACCGCGAGCGCCGCGGAAATCATGTCGGCTGCGCTGCATGAATCATCGGGCATTCCGCTGATCGGCGAGAAAACGTTCGGAAAAGGAACCGTACAGACGGCAAAAGATTACAGCGACGGTTCTACCGTTAAACTGACAATCGCTAAATGGCTGACAGCGGACGGAGAGTGGATTCATAAAAAAGGCATCAAACCGCAATATCAGGTTAAGCTTCCTGAATATGCGAACCTGCCGTATTTAGATGCGAAAAAAACATACAAATACGGGGATTCCGGAACCACCGTCACCAATGCGCAAAAAATGATGAAAGCGCTGGGGTACAGCGTGAAAGTAAACGGCACGTATGATAAAGCATTTGAACAAGCCGTTAAACAATTCCAAGCAAAAGAGAAACTGAAACAAACAGGCATTGTAACGGGAGACACAACGGCAAAATTGATGACGGATCTGCAAAAACAGCTTGCGGACAACGATACACAAATGAAAAAAGCCGTTGAAACATTAAATAAGAATATGAAATAGTAAAAAACACCCGATGCGTCGCTCGCGCATTGGGTGTTTTTTGTTTGCGAAAAGCCCGTCTTATGTCGTTTCCTGTTCAAAAAGGTGGCTGTTCGCCTGAATGAAAAACTGTGATTGCTCATAGTGATAGGTGACTTTTGAGTAGTCAAACGGCTGGCCGTTGGTTAAATGAAAAATCGTTTCAACGCAAAGCTTAGGCGCTCCTGTAAACAGACCTAAGTACTCCGCTTCTTCCTCATTTAACATCCCCGCGTACAGATATAAATCTGAAAAACCGCGCTTTAACCCGAGACCTTCTCTAATATAATCAAATATTGATTCTGCCACGATCTCTTTATTCAAATACGTAATAATCGATTTGTTGTAAAATGACTCTTCGATACACAATGTCAGCCCGTCAATATATCTGATTCGCTTAACATAATACACGTCGCCGTCAGGCGGCATATTCAGATTTTGGGCAGCCTCAGGCGTGGGTTTTCTCACTTCCAGCGCTAATAATTTGGAAGTGACATTAAAATCTTCAAGTGATTCTTTAAATCCCTGATTAGAAAGCAGACTGATATACCCTTTTCTTTTATTCCGTCTGACAAAAATGCCGCTTCCCCTCACTTGAAACACAATCCCCTTTTTTTCTAATAAATCCAAGGACTTGGTGATCGTGCTTTTGCTCACGTTAAACCGGGTCATTAAGGTTTGCAGCACAGGCAGTTTATCCCCTTGCTGCAGCTGATGTTCTTCTATGTATTTTTCAATATCTATCGCGATTTGCTGGTATTTTAACATATACATTCCTCATTCATTTATTGTCCCGCTTCTTTCAGAATTATAGCATAATCGTTTTTAAAAGCCATTTCGTAAATTAACTATAATTGTTTATGTATTGATAAATTATACCGGTACAATTATAATGTAAACGTATAATATGAAAATAAAGGCAGGAATTCTTCTACACTATCGAAGCGGATGCTTGAAGCGGCTGCAGTGCATTTATTCGGCATGCAAGCGGCAGTCAAATAAAGGAGGATATAAACGATGGGGACATTTCCAAAAGATTTTTTATGGGGAGGCGCTCTCGCCGCCCACCAATTTGAAGGGGGATGGAATAAAGGCGGCAAGGGGCCGAGTGTAGTGGACGTCATGACGGCAGGCGCGCATGGTGTGCCCCGGAAAATAACAGATACAATTGAAGAGCGGGAATTTTATCCGAATCATGAAGCGATCGATTTTTATCATCGTTATAAAGAGGACATCGCATTATTCAGCGAGCTGGGTCTGAAATGTTTAAGAACGTCCATCGGCTGGAGCAGAATTTTTCCTAAAGGTGATGAAGCGGAGCCCAATGAGGAAGGATTGGCTTTTTACGACCGGGTGTTTGATGAATTGCTGAAACATGGGATTGAACCGGTAATCACGCTGTCACATTTTGAGATGCCGCTGCATTTGGCGAGGGAATACGGCGGTTTCAGAAACAGAAAAACAGTCGGATTTTTTGTGAAATTCGCTGAAGTGTGTTTTGAACGCTATAAACATAAGGTGAAGTATTGGATGACGTTTAACGAAATCAATAATAAGATGGATGTGAATAATCCGATCTTTTTATGGACGAACTCAGGCGTCGCCGTCAAAGAAAACGAAAACGCAAAAGAAGTCATGTATCAGGCCGGCCATCACGAACTGCTGGCAAGCGCATTGGCTGTTTCGAAGGGAAGAGAAATCAATCCCGAGTTCAGGATCGGCGCGATGGTATCACATGTTCCGATTTACCCGTACTCATCTCACCCCGATGATGTGATGCTGGCTGAAGAAACGATGAGACAGCGTTTTTTCTTCCCGGACGTGCAGGTTCGCGGATATTATCCAAGCTATGCGTTAAAAGAATTTGAAAGAGAAGGCTATCAGATACACTTTGAAGACGGTGATGAAGAGATTTTGAAAAACGGCCGGGTGGACTATCTCGGATTCAGCTATTACATGTCTACAACCGTAAAAAGTGATGTATCAAACGATAATACCGGGGATGTCGTAAACGGAGGATTGCCAAACGGCGTGGACAATCCTTATATTACAGCGAGTGATTGGGGCTGGGCGATTGACCCGACCGGTTTACGGTACACATTAAACCACTTATACGACCGCTACCAGATTCCATTATTTATCGTGGAAAACGGATTCGGCGCCATCGACACATTAGAAGAGGACGGTTCAATTCATGACGCAGCAAGAATTGAATATTTATCGTCACATATAAAAGCTTTGAAAAAAGCAATCACATATGATGGTGTGGATGTAATGGGCTATACACCATGGGGAATTATTGATATCGTGTCATTTACAACCGGAGAAATGAAAAAACGCTACGGCATGATTTATGTTGATCGGGATAATGAAGGCAACGGTTCAATGAGGCGGCTTAAGAAAGACTCATTTGAATGGTATAAAAAAGTGATTGAAACAAACGGCTCATATGTATCCTAAAGGTGTAAAAAGGGAAGGCTTCACCGTTGTGTGAAGCCGGCTTTTTATCAGTATTTTTGAAAGCGCATTCATTCAAGCGGGAAGGAGGTGACTGTCCGGCTTTTCATTTAGGATCGCTTATAAAAATAAGGAAAGGGATGGTGGCTCATGTTTTTTAAAAAAGGTCTGCACATGACGCTGGTTTTTCTTATGTTTTTCTTTTTCATATCAAGCAGCATGACCGAAGTGTATGCGGCTGATCGGAAGGCTTCAGACAAAAACAAAGTAAGGGTGTGGTTCAGTTCTGAAAAAGATCCGGCTTCCCGTACGTGGTATGACGGGCCGCAGGAAGTGAAATACGCCTTAGACGAACAAACACCGCTTACATTGACAAAAAAGAAGGCTTCTGACACCGCCGCCGTGTATATTGATCCGTCGCGCCGCTATCAAAGTGTGTTAGGCGTAGGATCGTCCCTGGAAGAATCCACAATCCATAATTTATCAAAAATGACACCCGCAAAAAGAAAAGAAGTGCTGAAAAAACTGGTTGATCCCAAAGATGGTATCGGCATGGACGTTATGCGCATAACAATCGGGACATCTGATTTTACGGCACAGGAATTTTATACGTATGATGATATGCCTGAAGGCCAAACAGATCCTAAGCTCCGTCATTTCTCGATCCAAAAGGATATTGATTTACACATTACAGCAACCATCAAGGAAGCGCTGGCGATAAATCCGGAACTGAAAATCATTGCTTCACCGTGGAGCCCGCCGGCTTGGATGAAAACGAATGAAAACCTTAAGCGGGGAAAGCTGAAAGATAAATATATCGGCGAACTGGCCGTTTACTTCCGCAAATTTATTGAGGCGTACGAAAAGCAAGGAATTCCGATTTATGCCATGACCCTTCAAAATGAACCTTTGCTGGAAATCGACTATCCGAGCATGTATATGTCGCCGTCTCAGCAGCGCAAACTGGCACTGGCCTTAAAAAAAGAAATGAAAAAACACGTAATTGACACGAAAATTTGGATTTATGATCACAATGCGAGCGGGGCGTGGAACTATATTCCGCCGATTTTAGATGATAAAAAAGGAAACCGGGCGGCAGACGGCATCGCTTTTCACGATTATGACGGTGACCTTTCCGTCATGTCGGAGATCGGAAAGAGATATCCTGATCAATCTATTCACTTAACGGAGCGGTCTATCTGGGGGACGGCAGGGGCGGACCGGATCGCGCAGTATTTCCGCAACGGCGCGTCGAGCTACAATGCGTGGGTGACGATGCTCGACAGTCAAATCAAGACGCATCATTGGATAGGCACCCCAGACCCGACGCTGTTTATTCAGGATGCTAAAAACCCTGACCGCTATTGGAATATCCCGATCTTTCATATGACAGGCAACTTTTCAAAATTTATCGACCGGGGAGCAAAGCGGATAGAAAGTAATTACGGCTCCAAAAACACAGTCTCGAATGTATCGTTCCTTAATCCTGATCAATCCATTGTGACAGTCGTAATCAACCAGACATCCGCCGACCAAAAATTCCATGTCGTTTCAGAAAATCGGCAGTTTGAAGCCGTCATCCCGGCTAAAACCGTGGCTACCTACAAATGGAAGCAAAAAAAGTAAAAACCGGCACATTTACGTGCCGGCTTCTTTCTGTTAAGCGCCTTTTTGGTTCAGTTGATCAGAAGGCGCTTTATTGAATAAACCGTCTTTGACGGCGTTTGAAGCCGCTTTTTTTACAAAAAACGGGTTAAGGATAATAACGGCTGCCATGTTAGCGGTCAAACCCCAAAAGCCTTCATATATACCGTGGGCGGATTGGGTGATATTTACCGTGAATGTCACGATAAGACCGACGAGAAGACCGATAATTGTCGCTTCTTTCGTTTGATTCTTCCAAAACAGACTGACGGCGATAGCCGGAAAGATCTGAACCATGCCGGAAACACCGAGAAGCTGAAGGGTAACGAGCGCAGTCGGGAACAGCATGCCGAATAAAAGCGCGAGCCCGATGACGACAAATACCATTGAACGGGTGATCATCGTCAGCTTGCTTGGTGACACATTCGGGTGAATCAAATCCCGATATAAGTTATTCGCAAATAAGTTTGATGCTCCGATGGCCATGATAGAGCAGGGAATCAATGACGCAAGGGCAATCGTGGAGTAAGCAAAGCCCTGCGCGACCCCGCCGTAAGACGTTTGAATCAGCTTCAATAAAGCGAGCCGCGGATTGGTATCTTCCGGCAGGACAAGAAACGCGATAAAGCCGAGAAAAATAACAAGAATCAAAACAATATTATAAAGCGGCAGAAACATGCTGTTTTTGCGGACGGCATCTGCGCTTTTTGCCGTAAATACGCCGGTTGCCGCATGCGCCCACATAAAGAGCGCCAGCGCAGATACGATGGAAGCTGTGATAAACCAAGGAATTCCTTTCGGCCCCGAGTCCGGGATCGTCAGCATTTGCGGCGCTTTTTCAGCCAAAGTGTGAATCATCGGCGTCCAGCCGTGAAAATGGATCAGCGGGAGTGAGACGACCATAAACAGCATAATCACCCACACGAGAATGTCTTTAATAATCGCCGTAAACGTCGGCCCTTTAATTCCGCTGAAAAAAGTATACAGCGCTACAAGAATAAAAGAGATGATGACGACCATATTGACATTAATGACACCCGTTCCGGCCACCTGAAGCGTATCTTGAATTCCGCTCAACTGGAGACAAATATAAGGAATGAGCATAAGAACGCCGACAATCGCGACAAGACTGGCCAAAAGTTTACTGTCAAAACGCTCACGGGCATAATCGGCAAGTGTCGTTAATTTGTGTATTTTTGCCACTTTCCACAGCTTCGGCAGAAAGAAATAAGCGATAAAATACGCCAAAACAGAATACGGGATTGCAAAAAAAGCAACGCTTCCCCCTGTGTAGGCTGTGCTTGTTAAGCCTAAAAACGTATAAGCCGTATAAAGATCCGCGCCGACTAAAAACCAGACGAGGAGCCCCCCGAACCGTCTGCCGCCGACAGACCATTCCTCAACAGAAGTGCGTGATGATTTGTCTCTCCCGGCTATAAAGCCGATGCAGACAACGGTTAAAACGATGACGGCTGTAATGATCAATGCTGTTATATTTGCGGGCATCAGTCCAGTCCTCCTTGTTTCTTCTGCAGCCTATAAATAAGAAACGAACATAATGGAGTGACTGCGATCCATAAAAGCAGCCAGAAATGAAAAAAAGGCAGCCCGATAATGATCGGATGAACCCGATTAGCGACTGACAGCAGGGCCAGCTGGCTGAAAGGGATTAAGATGAGAACGAAAATTAGTGCTTTTCTGACCATTTACTTTCCTCCTGAAACTTGATAATGCTCCTTATCATAGCAGGTGTCAGAAAAGATCACAAGATATTTTTCAGAAAAAAAAGAATTCTATTACTTTTTTAACTGAAACACTTTAGTTGCATCTTCATTCATATTAAATTAGAATAGTTAATATCTCGAAATCAAGATATTTAGGAGTGAATACATTGAATACACAAGGATTGCACCATGTTACCGCATTTGCAAAAGATCCTGCTGAAAATCTTCGGTTTTATACTGAAGTGCTGGGTTTGCGGCTCGTTAAAAAAACCGTTAATTTTGACGACCCGGCCACTTATCACTTTTATTTCGGCAACCAAAACGGAGAGCCGGGCACGATCATTACATTTTTTCCTTTTCAGGGAAGCCGCCCGGGAACCGTGGGAAAAGGGCAGGCCGGAAGAATTTATTTCTCCGTGCCGAAAGGAGCACTCGCGTTTTGGAAGCGCCGGCTTGAAGAAAACGGCTTGTCTGTAAAAGAGCAGATCATACTGTCTGAACAAGTGCTTCTCTTTAATGATACAGAAGACCTGCCGCTTGCCATAATGGAAGATGAAAGAAGCGGACAGAGTGAATGGACGCCTGCGGGCATTACTGAAAAAGAAGCGATCACAGGCATGAGAGGTGTTCTTTTGTACTCGTACCGTCCTGAAGCAACCATTCAATTTCTCATAGAACGCTTCGGTTATTCAAAGACAGGAGAAGAAAATCAGATTGTCAGGCTGCAATCGGAGGCCCGGATCGGACATATTATAGATGTTGATCTCGCGCCGAAAGAAGCAGGTATCGGCGGTTACGGGACAGTCCATCATGTCGCTTTCCGCACTACCGAAAAAGAGCAGGCGGAGTGGAAGGACATTCTTGCTGCTTCTCATCTTGCTTCATCTGACATTCTTGACAGGTCTTACTTTACTTCAATCTATTTCAGAGAAAGCGGCGGCATTTTATTTGAAATGGCAACCGATGAACCGGGCTTTATGACGGATGAATCCTTTGAAAATCTCGGAACAGAGCTGAAGCTTCCGGAATGGCTGGAAGAGCATCGCAGCCAGATTACAGCTGTTCTGCCCAAAATGGAGAAAGGAGAATGATGATGAAACATGTGTTTGAACAGGGGACGTCAGAAAATGTTCTGCTGCTTTTGCACGGAACGGGGGGAAATGAACATGATCTTCTGTCGCTCGGACGTTTTATCGATCCGAAAGCAAGTCTGCTCGGGGTCAGAGGATCAGTGTCGGAAAACGGCATGCCCCGTTTTTTTAAGCGGCTGAAAGAAGGCGTATTTGACGAGAAAGATTTAATTGAACGGACGGAAGAATTAAAGAATTTTATTGATGAAGCGGCGCAAATGTACGGATTCAGCAGAGAAAACGTGATTGCTGCCGGCTATTCAAACGGCGCCAATATTGCAGCAAGTCTTTTGTTTCATTATAAAGATGTACTGAAAGGAGCGGTTCTGCATCATCCGATGGTGCCGATACGCGGAGTGAAGCTGCCTGATATGGAAGGGCTGCCTGTGTTTATCGGTGCGGGAAAACGCGATCCCCTATGTACAAAAGAAGAATCGGAGGAGCTTTATCAGTATCTGACAGATGCTCATGCATCCGTTTCTCTTGTTTGGCAGGAGGGCGGTCATCAGCTCACACAGCAGGAAGCAGAGCAGGCAAGAACCTGGTACAGTGAGCGATTCCTATAAAAAACCCTTAGTCTGCTTAAGCGGACTAAGGGTTTCTTTCATTTTACAGCCAAGTTGACACTTTAGATACAGGCAGCCGGTTGCTTTTATGCGCCGGCTTAACGGCTTTGCCGATTGAAATCAGCATGACGGGCACGAAACGCTCGCTCACGTCGAATTCCTTAACGAATTGCTCTTTATTGAATCCGCCGATCGCGCAAGTATCGTAACCTTTTGCTTTAGCGGCAAGCATCAGCTGCATCGCTGCTAAAGAAGCGTTTAAAAATGCTGAATCACGGGCAAACTGATCATTTTGGTATGCACCGTTAATCTGGCCTAAAAGCGTTTGTTTAATCTCTTCTGTGATATTGCCTTGCTCAGCCAGTTCAGCATAAACGTCTTCACCATTTTCATTTGCTTTTAAATCGCCTAATACGGCAATAACTGCTGATGAATCAATAATCTGTTTTTGATTAAAAGCAACCGGAAGCAGGGCAGCTTTTGCTTCATCACTGTGAAAGACTTGAAAATGCCAATGCTGAAGGTTCCAGGCGGAAGGCGCTTGCGTTGTGATTTCAAGGAGTTCTGTTAATTCCTCTTTTGTAATGACCGCGTCTTTATCGTATTCTTTAACAGATGCGCGTTCCTTTAAAACGTCTAATACGGATGTCATCATGTTTCCTCCTTCGGATAAACGTGTTATCATAATAGAAAAGTTAGAAGCTTACTAAATGTAACTCGAAAACTAATTTTAATGGATCACAAAAAACTTGTCAATTCATAGATGAAGGGATGAACTCACGTGGGATATACAATGTGTCCTAAAATGGAATCCGCTTTTTCCCTTTTGGGAAAGCGCTGGAACGGCCTCATTATCCATGTACTGATGGACGGGCCGAAACGATTTAAAGATATGACCGAAACGATACCGACAATCAGCCAAAAAATGCTCGCGGAGCGGCTCAAAGAGCTGGAACAAAATGAAATCGTCGAGCGTCAGGTGCTGCCTGAAACACCTGTCAAAGTCATTTATAAACTGACTGATAAAGGCATGGCCCTGCAAGCCGTTTTTCAGGAAATGCAAAAATGGGCAGACAGTTTTTGCGAGCCCGGGGGATCTGCCAACGACACATGTGATGAATAACAAAGGCTGCCCAAGGCAGCCTTTTCTTAATAATAATGTTTACTCGTCATAAAAACCATTAATATCAAAATTGTTCAGATTGAGGTTCAAGCCTTTTAATTGCTTTAATAAAGCATCGAATGTAAGGAAATGATCATTTTTACATTCCGCCGGAACATCATTTGGAGAAAATAGTTTCATTCCCCCCTCAATCCACTGTTTCCGGTATAACTGAAATGCCGCTTCAATTAAATGATCAGGCGTTACAATAAACCCTAAGCTTACGTCATGGTCCTCACTGTAGCCGAATTCAAACCCGCAGCAGGGGCAAATATCAAATGTTTTTTGATATTCCCCGTTATAAACGGGACTTGTCTCTAATCCTTTAAATCCGCATATTAAACAAGGGTACAACTCACTAACCAACATACATCCCTCTTTTATTCAGTTTGCAATCATTCAGAACAAGCGGGGAGGCCTTTTACAGTTTCCCGGTTAAAAACTGAGCCTCACCAAGCCCGAAGCTCCAATCGGCGTTCCCGTTTTCTGTAATGGAAATCATGACGTCCTCGGGTGATATGCCGCATTCTGTTTTAAGCTGATCAGCCATCAGTTGATATAATGTTTCTTTTTGATGTTCGGTGCGCGCTTTGCTGACAATGCTGATGATGACAAGATCTTTGCTTCTTTTGAAACCGAGCCCGGTATCTTCAATGATAAGCTCATGAGGCCGATGCTGGTGAACGATCTGATAACGGTCCGTTACAGGGACGTCAAAAGCTTTAACCATGGCGTAATGGGCGGTATCCAGTAATTTTTTTAATGCTGCGTCATCCCGGCCTTCAATAACGTCAAAACGAAGTAATGGCATATTTTATTCCCCCTGATGGTTTTATAATGTCGCAACTTGTAAAAAAGTATAACAGTTAATCAAAATGTAATCAAATTATAACCAAAATATTTATACATTAATGCAATATCAGAGAGAGGCACATGTTGTTACAATCGCCCAATCAATTTCCTCATTTTATGAATACGCTTAAGAATAGGCAGACATAAAGGAGGAAAAACATGTACCCTCGTCATGCATTGTATCGCGGGAATTTCGGTCCTGCCGGATTTCCGGCGAGAAGTCCTTTTTTGTTCGGCGCTCCTTTATTCGGCGGATTTTTAGGCGGTCTTCTCGGAGGCGTAATTGCCACAGGTTTTACAAGACCCCGCTATCCGTACGGGTTCGCCGGTTACGGATACGGAGGCGTCCCATACGGCGGTTTCGGTCCGGGAGCCGGCGGTTATCCGCCATTTTATTAAAGAAAAAACGGCCTGCATCGCGCGGGCCGTTTTTTTTATCTTAAAATCTCCACTTCCGATAAATTGTAGTCTTCCTGTTTTGAAAACATAACTTCAATCATCCCGTCTTTATAGACTGCTTTTGTTCCTTTCCGTTTGACGAGGCTCGGAAGGATGATTTCTTTTTTTCCTTCTCCCAGACTGCTGTTCTCTACAACGAGGCTGTGTGACGTATGCTTAATCCTGATACGGTCGAGTTCCTCTTGTTCTGCGGGAATTTTCGCAAAAACATGATCGGATGTTTCAAAAAGGTCAATTTCCGGCTTGGGCGGTTCCGCTTCGACCGGATCGGCCTTTTTGGACATTGGGTCGCGAAAAGGGAACTGTCCGGCATAACCGGCGCCGAATACGCTTTCCATCACTCGGTTGACATATGTCTCGACATCTTTCGGATCAGCATTTTTAAACGTTTCTTTAGAGAACTGATTTTGGAAGGGAAAATATCTGTTCCAATCAAACACGGCATCTCACCCTTTCTTAACGGACAACATAGTATATGCCCGCCGGAAGCTTCCCGTGATATAATATAATCTGTTTACAGAAAGGAAGGGGAAGGCCGTGCAAGGGAATAACGCAAGAAAAGGAATCATTTATACCGCTTGTTCTTTCGCCATGTGGGGGCTGTTTCCGGTCTATTGGAAACTTCTTGAACAAATACCCGCATTGGACATTTTAGCTCACCGGATTTTATGGTCATTTGTTTTCATGTGTGTGCTTTTAACTGTGCTTAAGAAGTGGAAAACCGGATGGCGTGAACTGCGTCTTTTGAAATCGGAAGGGGGCCTGCTGGCGCTTTTTTTCGCTTCCGTTTTAATTTCCGTTAATTGGTTTGTGTACATATGGGCCGTCAATCACGGCTTTTTGCTTGAAGCAAGTCTCGGGTACTACATTAATCCGCTCGTTTCCGTTCTTTTGGGCATCCTATTCTTAAAAGAAAAGCTTAACAAGATGCAAACAGCAGCCGTTTCTATTGCCGGGGCGGCCGTGATCATATCTGCGTTTCAATATGGCGCGGTTCCTTATATCGCATTGCTGCTTGCATTCAGCTTCGGCCTGTACGGCTTATGTAAAAAAAGAACCCGCATGTCCAGCACGATCGGATTGACGCTGGAGACGCTTTTGATTACCCCGGCTGCACTTATTTATTTAGGATATACAGCTGACGGGAGCACTTCCGGGTCCTTGGGGGCAGGAACATGGGCGCTCCTATTTTTCGCAGGCGTATTTACGGCCTTGCCGCTGTTACTGTTTGCAGAGGGGGCAAAGCGTCTGCCGCTGTATCAAGTCGGCATTTTGCAATATATAGCGCCGACCATTACCCTTATGCTCGGCGTATTTGTGTATCATGAACCATTTTCCGGGCAAAAAGCGTTTACCTTCATTTGTATATGGGCAGCATTGCTTTTGTTTACCTTTTCACAGATCAAATGGAAGCGGCCGATAAAAAGCCGCTAAGCCTTTCGCTTTCCAGCGATAGCTTAAATTATGTATAATCATTACGAGTATGTAAAGGAGCTGTACAATGGGCACTGATAAAGACATAGCAAAAGCCTATCAGGCACTGTGGAATAACCGCACTCTCCCGGCTTCAACTCTTGAAGAAGCGGAGAAGGCAATTGATCTTGAACTGCTTGATCAAAGAACACATCCGAGGCTCCGGAAGTCACCCGAGGAAAAGTTTGCTCTGGCGGTGCAGCGAATTGTAGATTCCCGGCTGCGGCCGATTGAGAAATATGAATTGGTTGAACTACATACGAAGCGTTTGCAATTTTTAAAAGAAGAAAGAGGGGAGCAGCTATGAAAGCGATCATAAAAGAAGATGTGCAAACTTCTTTAGAGCGATATGCCGATCGTCCTGTATATATCCATTTGGAAACAACGACCGGTTCTTATTCAGCGCATCTGAATGAGAAAAACATGACGGTTGTAGCCTATATACGCAATGCAAAAGTGACGTACCATCAGGCGAAAATCAAAGGAAACGGCCCGTACCGCGTCGGTTTGAAAACAGAAGAGGGCTGGATTTACGCAGAAGGTCTGACTGAGTATACAGTAGATGACGAAGACCGTCTGTTAATGGCTGGGCATCTGCCGGGCGGAAAATTGGCGATTTCGCTTCAAATCAGCGAAAAGCCGTTTACAGTTTAAAGAAAAGGGTGAAAATCATGAAAGAACATGTACTCGTCATCCTGCCTCACCCTGATGATGAATCATACGGAGTGGCAGGGCTGATTGCTTTACACAGACAAAAAGATATTCCCGTTACGTATGCATGCGCAACGCTTGGCGAAATGGGCCGGAACATGGGAGATCCCTTTTTCGCGAACCGTGAAACACTGCCGCTGTTAAGAAAGCAAGAGCTGATTGACGCATGCAAAGCAATGGACGTTACTGACCTGAGAATGCTCGGGCTTCGTGATAAAACACTTGAATTTGAAGATGACGAGTGGCTCGCGGATATGATGGAAGAGATTATCGACGATGTAAAACCGAGTCTGATTGTCACATTCTATCCGGAGCACGGAGTCCATCCGGATCATGATGCATGCGGCGAAGCGGTCATCAGAGCGCTTTACAGAAAGAAAAAAGAGGACCGCCCGCGCACGCTTTGCATGGCAATCACCCGCAACAGGGAGGAAGCCGTCGGCAAGCCTGATGTCATTCTTGATATTAAAGAGGTTGCCGATATAAAAATGAATGCCTTAAAAGCGCACCGCACCCAAACGGAAGGCATGCTGAGAGAGCTGGAAGAAAAAATAAAAAATAACGAGCCGGTTCTTCAGACATGGTTTGAAGAAGAAGTGTATTGGACATATCCGTGGAAAGACTGATAAAAAAGGGATAAGGCTGAAATGCCTTATCCCTTTTTTTGTGCCAGATCGGAAGCGATCGCTTCCGCAAGCGAAGACCGTATTGATAAATTTGAAAAACTCAGTCCGAGCTGCACCGCGGTTTGGGCGATTTCAGGACGGATTCCGGATAATGTCGCTTTCACGCCGAGCATTCCGAGTGATTCAATTAAGGTGAAAAGCTGTTGGGCAACCATCGTATCAATCATGGCTACGCCCGATAAATCAATGTACAGCTGAGTGATGCGCTTCTCTGAACACTGGTGCAGCGTATTCTCCAAAATCATTTTGGCTCTTGCCGTGTCAATATCCCCGATCAGCGGCAGCAGTCCGACATTGTCAAAAAGCACAATTACCGGCGAGCTCAGCTCGGTGATCAATTCTTTTTGCGCTTCAAGCTGAATGTTTGTGTTTTTATACATTTCCTCTATGAAAATATGAATGACCACATCAAACGATTTGATCAGCGTATGGAATATATCTTCGGCATCTTCTTCTGTCACGGTGTCCGTATGAAGTCTGGTAAACTGCTTGACATGGCCGACATACAAATCACGAACTCTGATAAACTCGCGAATAATATAATGGATGGGAGTTTTTAAATGTTCTTTATCCCGTGCGGCTTTAAACGCCCACTTTTCCAAGGCCGCTGTATATACTTCCTTCTCTTCAGAAAAAATCCGATTGAGTTGATAATTAAACGCCAGATTTTGTTTTTTCAGATTTGTGAGTACAGCCGGGTCAGTAGAAGCATAAACAGAATCAGGATCCGTTTCATGAAGCGTATCAAACCATGTCTGACTGATGTCCTCCGCCCGTTCAGTTAAATAATCGTACAGCAGTTTATGTTTTGGCATTGCTGCTCCTCCTTTATAAAATCATCATTTTTTTCACATAACGCTTTTGCAGTTTCATCAGTCTGAAGAATAAACCGACAGCTCCTGCGGCAAGTCCTGCAATTAACCCGATCCAGTAGCCGTATGCCCCGAGGCCCGTATAAGTGCCGACTGCGTAACCGAGCGGAAGCCCGATAATCCAATACGACACAAAAGCCGCGCCGAGTGTATAGTTGACATCCTTATATCCTCTCAGAGCGCCTTGTATCGGAGCTGCTACGGCATCAGAAAGCTGGAAAAACAGCGCATAGATTAAAAAGTGCTGCGTCAACATGAGCACCGCCGGATCTGATGTATACATTCCGGCGATTTGCGGCCTGAACAGTAAAATGAAAGCCGCCGTGCATAAAGAAAAACTAAGCGCCATCACGATCCCGATATAGCTGTATGAGCGGGCATCTCTATAGCGATTTGCGCCTGCTTCAAAGCCGACTAAAATGGTCATGGCCATGGATACGCTGAGCGGCAGCATATACAAGAGGGAAGCAAAATTCATTGCCGCCTGGTGAGCTGCAATCGTCACCGTCTGAAAATGGCTCATAAGCAGTGTGACAGCCGCAAAAATGCTCGTTTCAAAAAATACCGCAAAACCGATAGGCAAACCGATTTTCAAAAGCTTTCTGCATTCAGACGGAGAAAAACGGTACAGTTTCCGAAATACAGAGTACCCGGCAAACGGCTCAAATCTGCAGACGATAAAAAAGCTGATGGCGCAAATACACCAGTAAGTCAGGGCAGAAGCGAGCCCCGCACCGACTCCGCCCAATGCCGGCATGTTGAATTTCCCGAAAATAAATACATAATTTAAAACAAAATTAATAGGCAATGAGCAAAGCGTAATAAGCATTGTGACTCGCGTTTTGCCGAGTGCATCAATAAACGAGCGCAAAACGGTGTACACAAACAAAGGAAAAATACCGAGGGATAAAAAGCCTAAAAAGTGTTTTGCGATCGTCCGGACACGAGGTTCCAGTCCCAAATGTCCCAAGATCATATCAACGGTGAAAAAGCCGATCAGGATAACCGCCGCACTGAGAACGGCCGCTACATAAACGGCCTGGATGACGGAAAACGGCACTTCCTTTTGTCTGCCGGCTCCAAACAGCTGCGAAACAACGGGCGTAACGGCCATTAATATTCCTGCAAGGCCCGTATAAACCGGTGTCCACAGGCTTGAACCGATTGCAACCCCGGCTAAATCGGCGGCGCTCACTTTTCCTGACATCACCGTATCCAAAAAGGTGATCAGGGAAAGGCCCGCCTGTGTGATTAAAATCGGAATGAAGATATGTAACAGCTGTCTGACCTTTTGGCCGATCGTGTTCGTTTCTCTCAAGTTAGGTTCCCCGTTTCTTTATTTTAACGAGAGAAATTATAACATTTTATGTATAAAAAGCAATGAAAGCCGGCCTACTCTTTTTTGTCCGGTTTCGGCTTTTTAAACATCTTGGCATAAATGAATGAAAGTGAAATGACCCCTAAAAAAGTGCAGATATATTGCATCAGCCGTGCGAATTCCATATGATGTGCGCCTCCTTTCATGATTATGGTGCACACAGCGGCGCATATCCATGCGCGCGATGCAGAAAATAAGGGAAAGGAGCTGATGTGACATGCGCCACACTCAAATGACGGAAAGCGCGTTTACCGCTGCCGTTCAAACGTATTTGAAACAAATTACGGAGGATGCCGGAATGATACTGCGGACATTGGATGAAAAAGACCAATGCCTTCTTTGCGAATTAGATGAACTGGGACATACGTTTCAGGAAATGCAGGCTGTCGCTTCGTCGTTTTACCTGCAGACATATATCGAACATTTTACGCCTTCCTATACAGAGCTGGCGAGGGCCGTGCAGCATCTGGCGGAAGAAAAACACGGAGCGCTGATTGTGATTGAACGTGCAGATCCGCTGGACGGAATAATACAAAAAGGGACCAGCCTGCATGCCGAGATCAGTGCGGCTTTAATTGAGAGTATTTTTTATCCTGGCAATCCGCTTCACGACGGAGCCGTATTGGTCAGAGAAAACCGGGTTGTATCAGCAGCCAATGTGCTTCCGCTCACAACAAAACATGTCGATCTCAAATACGGGACGCGCCACAGGGCCGCGATGGGTCTTTCGGCCGTGACTGATGCACTCGTGCTCGTTGTTTCAGAAGAAACGGGAAAAATGTCCTTTGCTAAAGACGGCGGACTGTATCCGCTTGTTTCGCCGCGGGCGCTTCATACGAAATAATAAGAAAATGGGAATATTGTACCCATTTAATATTAATAAGGTGAACATCTTTACCTTTTTCTGTATTGATGTTATCGTTTAAATATACATAAAATTTAAAAGAATAGGGAGTGGAAAGATGGCAAATGTATTGATGATCGGTTTTCCGGGAGAAGGCCATATCAATCCGTCTTTAGGCGTCGTAAAAGAACTGAAGGCAAAAGGGGAACATGTCGTATATTACGGCGTGAAGGAATATGAGAACAAAATCGCGTCAAGCGGAGCGGAATTCCGTGAATATGAAGATTTCCGAAAAGATGAATTCGGAAAAAACGCAACGGGTGATGAACAGCGGGACGCTACCGAGTTTTTACTATTAATGATTGAGACTTCCAAAAAAGCCGCTCTCCGTATTCTTGAAGAAGTAAAGGATGAATCCTACGACTACATCCTGTATGATCATCATTTTCTGGCAGGAAGGCTCGTGAGAAACCAGCTGAAACTGCCGGCATATTCACTTTGTACGACATTTGCAATGAATGAAGCATTTATTAAAGAAGTGTTTTCAAATACAAACCTTGTATCAGAGGAATCATCTCATTATCCGGCTTATACCGAAGCGGTCAGCCGGCTCAATGAAGAATTCAGCGCAGACATTAAAACGCCGTATGATATTTTCTCAAATGACGGCAGAAAAACCATCGTGTTTACTTCAAGAGCGTTTCAGCCGAAAGAAGAAGAGTTTGGCGATTCTTATCTCTTTGTCGGCCCGTCCATAACCAAAAGGGCGGCGGCTCAAGATTTCCCGTTTGAACAGCTTGAAGGAGAAAAAGTCCTGTTTATTTCCATGGGCACGATTTTTAACAATCAGAAGGAATTGTTTAATAAATGCTTAAAAGCGGCCAGAAACTTTAACGGAAAAGCCGTCATGTCAATCGGCAAACATCTTGACCCGGCGGAGCTTGATGAAATTCCTGAGAATGTCATTGTAAAGCCTTATGTTCCGCAGCTTGAGATCCTGAAGAGAGCGGACTTATTTATCACTCACGGCGGAATGAACAGTACGAGCGAAGGGCTTTACTACAAAACCCCGATGATCGTCATTCCGATGGGCGCAGATCAGTTCGCCGTCGGAAGCCAAGTGGAAAACACGGGCGCGGGCAAGATGTTTAAAAAAGAAGATGTAACAGCCGAACTGCTCACTGAAGCAATAAAAGAATTGAGCGAAAATCCTGAATATCAGACAAAAGCTTCTGAAATCGGAGAATCCCTGAAAGCGGCCGGCGGAGCACAGCGTGCAGCGGAATTGATAGCAGAAGACGTGAAAACTGCCGAGACCCGGGTTCTGTAATCACAGCCGTCACCCGCTTCCTTTAAAGGAAGCGGGCTTTTTTTGATTGTTTTTCGGGAGGATTTTTCACGCCGTAAAGAGAATTGTATGAAAAACAGACAAGAAAGGTGGAATGTCGCGGAAAAAAGCCATGTTATGAAAATGATTCTAAAGTCTTTTGTGAAATGTTCTCAATTTATGTAAAATGTGTGGCATTGGTGATGATCTAAGGCCAAATGAATCGGAATTAATGTCGACTTCTGAATGAATCCTGCATAACAGGCGGCGTCCAAAGAAAAGGAACGTCCCTTTCAGCAATGATAAATAGGAGGTTTTTCGTTATATGAAGAAAAAAATCGCAGCCGGTCTGGCTGTATCTGCAGTAATGACTTCAACCTTCGCCGTGCATCCAGCTGAAGCAAAAACCATTCAAGTAAAAAGCGGCGACTCTCTTTGGAAGCTTTCCCGGCAATATCATACAAGTATTTCAGCCCTGCAGGCGGAAAATAAACTGAAATCAACGATACTCCACCCAGGACAGCGGCTGCACATTCCTGACGGCAGCGGCACACATAAAACGGGTCAAAAAGGAAAACGAAGTACGGGTGCTTACACAGTTACATACGGAGACTCATTATGGGTGATCGCAAAAAAATACAAAATGAGCGTTTCTGAGCTGAGAAGCCTGAACCGTTTGAATTCAGATGTCATCTATCCCGGCCAGAAACTGAAAATTAAAGGGTCTGCCGGCGGCACGGACGGAGGCGGCAGACAGACAAAGCCTGATAAAGGCGCATCAGGGGCTTACACTGTGAAGCCGGGTGACTCGCTGTGGAAAATCGCCAATCAAACCGGCGTCACCATCGCCGAACTGAAAAAGCTGAATCAATTAACATCAGACATGCTGTATCCGAATCAAGTGTTAAAGATCAAAGGTTCTTCACATAACGGAAACAGCGGCACAACACCGCCATCTCATTCAAACCCTTCTGAGAAGCCATCCACTTACAAAGTAAAAGCAGGCGATTCCCTCTGGAAAATTGCTAATCGGTTCGGCATCACAGCTCAGCTCATCAGAGAAAAAAATAAATTGACAACTGATGTGCTTCAAATCGGACAAGTTCTGGTGATTAACGGAACGGGAAAAACAGAAGATCCTGTGCGGCAGCCGGATAACAAACCGGCAAAGCCAAACAAGCCGAATACTCCCGAACCTCCGGTGACAGGGTCAAAGATTGACAGAATGATAGGCGAGGCGAAAAAACATGTCGGCGTGCCTTACCGCTGGGGAGGCAATACGCCTGCGGGCTTCGATTGCAGCGGTTACATCTATTACCTTTTAAATAAGGTAACCTCTGTTTCCCGTCTGAGCACGGCCGGATATTGGAATACGATGAAACATATCAGCCAGCCGTCAGCTGGCGACTTCGTCTTCTTTACGACATATAAAGCGGGCCCTTCTCATATGGGAATGTATTTGGGCGGAGGAAATTTTATTCACGCAAGCTCCTCCGGGGTTGAAATTTCAAACTTAAGCAACCCATATTGGAAAAAAGCGTATTTAGGAGCGCGCAGTTATTTTTAAAAAAAGCCTTTCGGGGCTTTTTTTGTTTACCATTTTTACGTTTTGACAAGACTGATGGGTAAAAAAATAAGGGGGAGGAAGCATGAATCGTCTCTTGCTTTTTCTCATGCTCGCATCAATTACGCTTTGCGGCTGCGGGGGGGGACCCGCTCCTGTTCCGCCCAAAAAACATGAGGAAAGCCGCGCATTGGAAGCATCTGCATACCGTGAGCATGCCGGACTCATCAATCAAAACGGAAAAACGATCGGATATATCGAAGTGAGGGAATCTGATGATGAAGGATCAGACATTCATATATCAGCGGGGCATCTGCCGCCCGGTACTTCTCTCGGATTTCATATTTATGAAAAAGGGACTTGTCAGGCACCTGATTTCGAATCAGCCGGCGGTCCGTTCAACCCTTTGAACAAAGAACACGGCTTTAACAATCCGATGGGTCATCACGCCGGGGATCTCCCCAATCTTGAAGTGGGGGCTGACGGTAAAGTGGATGTCATTATGAATGCGCCGCAAACTTCATTAAAAGAAGGGAGCAGACTCAGCCTGCTCGACCGGGACGGAAGCGCGTTCGTCATTCATGAACATACGGACGATTATTTAACAAACCCGAGCGGAAATTCCGGAGCCAGAATCGCCTGCGCTCCCCTGACAAAAAGCGCCCGCAGGGAATGAGCCCTTTTGTATTGAGTATACAAGGGCTTTTTTAGTATACTCGGTTATGGAATACAAATGGAAAGGAAACATCACCTATGACTTCAGAATTACAGCACCTATCACTTCCGGAAGATATACAAAACAAACTGCAGGCTTATCAAAATCATCCCGTTTCCCAAGAATTCCGGGATTTAATCGGATCATCAGGCTATGAGGCCGAAGATAAAGCGATTGTATTCGATGCCGTCATCGCTTTGACAATGGGAAAAAATATCTTATTAAAAGGACCGACGGGCTCAGGGAAAACAAAATTGGCGGAAACGCTTTCGAACTATTTTCATAAACCGATGCACAGCGTCAACTGCTCCGTAGACCTTGATGCAGAAGCGCTTGTCGGCTATAAAACGATTGAAAATGAACAGGGACAGGCGACAATTGAATTCGTTCCCGGACCTGTAACAACCGCAATGAACGAGGGACATTTTTTATACATTGACGAAATCAATATGGCAAAGCCTGAAACCCTTCCGATTCTAAACGGCGTGCTTGATTACAGAAAAATGATGACAAATCCCTTTACAGGAGAAGTGATTAAGGCAAGCGAAGGATTCGGTGTTATCGCCGCGATTAATGAAGGCTACGTCGGCACCGTTCCGCTGAACGAAGCCCTTAAAAACCGTTTTGTCATCATTGATGTTCCGTATATTAAAGGAAGCCTCCTGAAACAGGTGCTGACCTCTCAGTCTGTCTTAAAAGATGAGAAATTAATTGAACGCTTTATGACGCTGTCTTCTGATTTAATCGCACAAGCGCATAACGGACAAGTGTCAGAAGAAGCGGCGTCCATCAGGGCTCTCATTGATACGTGCGACTTGGCTGCGTACATCCCGCCGAAACGGGCGATTGAAAGAGGCATCGTAGAAAAACTTGACGACGACAGGGAAAAAGCCGCTGTCAGAAATATTGCAGAAACGCTGTTCGAATGAGGGACATACAATGAAGTTTATCAAATTTAACGACAGCACGATTGATTCGTTTTTGTTCATGATGCTGACTGATCTGGCCAAAACACTGACCAGAAGCAGTGAAGTTGAAGTGGAATACGGCGTGCAGTCTTACTACAATCCCTTTGAAAAGAAAATTTACATGAGCCACTTTTGGAAAGACCGCTCAGCCGGGGATATGGAAGCCGGCCTGAAAAGCGATGTCTATTTGCGCGCTGTCGGAACACGCAGCAGCTCATTTCGGGAATTTGCGGGGTTTTTAAATGACGTTCACCGGCACTTTACCCGCCAAAGCTTTGCCAAGCAGCTGTTTATGCTGCTTGAGGATATCAGAATTGAAGAGCTGATCAAAAAAGAACGGCCGGGAACGAAACGTGTTTTTCAGAAGCGGAGGGAGATGTACAGGAAATATTTCACGACGCAGCTGACATTGAATTTAGAACGGAGCATTTTCACCGACGCTTTGTATTGCGCGATGTTTGTCAAGCTGACGGCTGAGTCTCCGCTTGAAGGCATTCCTTCCATGCATGAACATATTGATATGATGATACCGTATATTGAACGTCAGCTCATCCGGGTGTATGAGGCGGATTCTACGGAACAAATCGCAAGAATAACGGAAGACCTCATGGAAGGCCTTGATGAAGTGCTCGAGAAAGATATGCTGAACACGTACTTTTTTCTGCCGGAACTTGATTACGAAAAAGCGGCTGAAGAGCCTTTATTCGAAAGTGTAAAAAAAGCGCCTTCGTTAAGTGACGATCTCACGCTCCCTGAGTCTTCCGACGGAGATGAAGAAATCCTTGAAGAGAAAATGAATACGTGGCACCGGGAAACCGAAGCGCCGGCAAAAAGTTTCCTTCAATTTGATATTGAGCACGGCGCGAAATCAGATCTTGGGAAAGACGCGGCCAGAGAAGGCGATGACGGTGACCAGGCGCTCGGCTCCGTTCAAGGTTCCGCACGTCAGACGAAAAGAGAGGATTACTCCAAACTGGAAGCGCTTGAATCCATTCAGGATGAACATGAGGGCACGGGGCTGGCTGACGGAAAAGAAAATAAATTTGCCTTCCCGGTTTATCAAACGCCTCATAAAGCGTCTCCTGAAGAGGAGCAGTCTTATAAAGAACAGGCAAAAACGATAGAATCATATCAAAAACGCCTGAAGCAGATGATACAAAAAACACTTGAGCACAAAAAAACGCTCCCGCGGACCGACCTTCACGCAGGCCGGCTGAATCGCAAACTGATCCGTTATTTTACGGAGCGGAACCCGCGCCTTTTCTATAAAAAGCAGGACCCATCTTCAGACATTGACGCCGTTTTTACATTGCTTGTCGATTGTTCGGCCAGCATGTTCGACAAAATGGATGAAACAAAAAGAGGGATCGTTCTTTTTCATGAAGCCTTGAAATCAGTGTCCGTACCGCACCAGATCGTCGGATTTTGGGAGGATACGAACGAAGCGACCGAAACGAGCCAGCCGAATTTCTTCAATACCGTCATTCCGTTTGAAGAGTCGCTGCTGCAGGCGGCGGGTCCGCTGATCATGCAGCTTGCGCCTGAAGAAGATAACAGAGACGGATACGCCATCAGACAAATGACGAAACAGCTGATGCGGCGGAGTGAGGCGCAAAAATTTTTAATCGTGTTTTCAGACGGAGAGCCGGCAGCATTCGGATACGAACAAAACGGCATCGTCGATACGAGCGAGGCTGTCATCGAAGCGAGAAAAAAAGGGATAGAAGTCATAAATGTTTTTCTGTCCAATACTGCGATAGAAGAATCACAGATGAAAACCATTCAGGATATGTACGGAAAGTACAGTATTTTTGTTCCGGATGTCGATCAGCTGCCCGATGTGCTGTATCCGCTCTTGAAAAAACTGCTTCATAAAAGCATAGGATAGGCTTTTTCCTATGCTTTTTCGCTTTTTATTTTAAAATGATTTAATTTTTTCGGTATTGATCTGTTTTTTTTACTATTTTGTGAACAATCAAGGTAGAATCCAAACGCAATCAGTGGTAAAATATCCTTGGAAGCGTTTTTATTACATAATTTTGGGCACAGCGTTCAAAAGTTATTTCAAGATAGTGAATTGATCACTTGATTATCTAGGTTGGGGGTAATATTCAAATGTTTCAAAATAATATGAAACAAAGAATGAATTGGGAAGATTTTTACGGACCGAACCTCGGCTACGCACTGGAGCTGTACGACCAATATGCTGAAGATCCAGACAGCATTGATCCGGATCTGAAAGACATGTTTGACGAACTCGGCGCTCCGCCAAGCCAAATAAAAGAGGCATCGGGAACAAAGGAACAGGGACGCGTCACCGCAGATCTGATTCAAAAGATCGCAGCAGCAGTTAAACTTGCAGAAGATATTCGAACCTATGGCCATCTGAACGCTTCCGTCAATCCGCTCAGAAAGGATCCGAAAAAGAGCGAGCTCTTTCCGTTATCCGAGTACGGGCTTACAGAAGAAGAAATGAAAGCAATACCCGCGTCTGTCATCTGTAAAGACGCACCTGCCAATATAACAAACGGCTTAGAAGCCATCCAGCATTTACGCAATACCTATAAAAGAACCATCTCCTTCGAGTTTGACCATGTGCATGATTTCGAAGAGCGCGCATGGATTACAAAAATGGTCGAATCCGGAGAACTGTTCCGGAAAAATTCACCGGAAAAACTGTCAGCCGTTTTAGAAAGACTGACGGAAGTAGAAGGATTTGAACAATTTTTACACCGGACATTCGTCGGTCAGAAGCGTTTCTCAATTGAGGGATTAGACGCGCTTGTGCCGGTTCTTGACGACATTATCGCCCAGTCTGTGAAAGCGGGCACAACCAATGTCAATATCGGGATGGCGCACAGAGGCCGTTTAAATGTGCTTGCGCATGTGCTCGGCAAACCGTATGAGATTATTTTCTCAGAATTCCAGCACGCGCCGAATAAAGACCTTGTGCCGTCTGAAGGATCGACCGGCATCAGCTACGGCTGGACGGGCGATGTAAAATATCACCTCGGTGCAGACAGACAGCTTCAGGATGCTGAAACCAAAAGCGCGCGGATTACGCTTGCAAATAACCCGAGCCACTTGGAATTCATCAATCCGATTGTGGAAGGAAGCACGCGGGCGGCACAGGAAACAAGAACGCAAAAGGGGTACCCGGTTCAAGACGAAACAAAATCGCTCGCCATTTTAATTCACGGTGACGCAGCGTTTCCGGGAGAAGGCATTGTCGCCGAGACGCTGAACTTAAGCTCTCTGAAAGGCTATCAGGTCGGCGGGGCCATTCATATCATCGCCAATAATATGATCGGCTTTACAACAGAAAGCGATGAATCACGGTCCACGAAATATGCCAGTGATTTGGCGAAGGGCTACGAAATCCCGATCGTTCACGTCAACGCGGATGATCCGGAAGCATGCCTGTCAGCCGTTAAATTTGCGGTTGAATACCGGAAGCGGTTCAATAAAGATTTCTTAATCGATTTAATCGGATACAGACGGTACGGCCACAATGAAATGGATGAGCCGTCAACGACACAGCCGATGCTGTATGACGCCGTCAGAAAACACCCGACTGTCAAGCGGATCTTTGCGGAAAAACTCGTAAGTGAAGGACTGATCAGCGAGGAACAAGCGCAAAACATCGAAACGGCAGTGACAAAACGAATTGAAGACGCCTATAAAAAGGTGCCCGCCAAAAAAGAAGACGCCGTACGGGAAATTGAATTGCCGGAACCGGTGTCCAACGGTTTTCCAGACGTTGACACAGCCATTGATTTTGATGTTCTCCGCAAGCTGAACGGCGAACTTATCAACTGGCCGGAATCTTTTAACGTGTTCGGCAAGCTGAAAAGAATCCTGGAAAGACGTGCAAAAGCGTTTGATGATGACCGTAAAGTTGAATGGTCATTGGCTGAATCACTTGCGTTTGCTTCCATTTTGAAAGACGGCACGCCGATCCGGCTGACCGGACAGGATTCAGAGCGCGGAACGTTCGCTCAAAGAAACCTTGTGCTGCATGACAGCGAAACAGGAGAAGAATTTGTTGCCCTCCATCACTTAGACGACTGCGCTGCTTCATTTACGGTGCATAACAGCCCGCTCTCTGAAGGATCGGTTCTCGGCTTTGAATATGGATACAACGTGTATTCGCCTGAAACGCTTGTGATGTGGGAGGCGCAGTACGGGGACTTTGCCAATGCGGCTCAAGTCTATTTTGATCAATTCATATCTGCAGGACGGGCAAAATGGGGACAAAAATCAGGCCTGGTCATGCTGCTGCCTCACGGTTACGAAGGGCAGGGCCCTGAACACTCCAGCGGCCGCGTCGAGCGGTTCCTGCAGCTGGCGGCGGAAAACAACTGGACGGTGGCCAACCTGACAAGTGCGGCTCAGTATTTCCACATTTTAAGAAGACAAGCGAAAATGCTGCTTCGTGAGGAAATCCGCCCGCTTGTGATCATGACGCCGAAGAGCCTGCTGCGCAACCCGAATACGGTATCTGAAGTGCAGGAACTGAGCGAAAGCCGATTCAAGCCTGTCTATGAGCAGTCCGGACTTTCCCATGCTTACGAAAAAGTGACTCGCGTCGTATTATCAAGCGGAAAAGTGTCAATTGATATCAGCGATCACTTCAACAAAATGGAAGGCGATAAGGATTGGCTTCATATTGCCAGAATCGAACAGCTGTATCCGTTCCCGGCAAAAGATACGAAGGAGCTTTTCGCCAAACTGCCGAACCTGCAAGAGATCGTTTGGGTTCAGGAAGAGCCGCAGAACATGGGGGCATGGAGTTATATCAGCCCGTATCTGACGGAAATCGCGCCAAAAGGAGTAAATGTCCAATACATCGGCCGAAGAAGACGATCCAGTCCCGCAGAAGGAGATCCGACAGTCCACAAAAAAGAACAGGAACGCATTGTATCTGATAGCTTGACTCGCAAAAACTAAGGGGGAAATGTAAAAATGGCGGAAATTAAGGTACCTGAATTAGCAGAATCAATCTCAGAAGGAACGATAGCCCAATGGTTAAAGCAGCCCGGTGATTATGTAGAACAGGGTGAGTACTTGCTTGAACTGGAGACGGACAAAGTAAATGTTGAATTGACAGCAGAAGAATCGGGTGTTCTAAAAGAGGTATTGAAAGATTCGGGTGATACCGTCCAAGTAGGAGAAATTATCGGTACCATTACAGAAGGCGCTGGCGAAAGTTCTGCACCCGCCCCTTCAGAAAGTGCTCCAGCCAATGAACAAACGAAAGAGGAAGCAAAAGCTGAACCTGCTGCACAAGAAGTCAGCCAGGAAGCACAATCAGAAGCGAAATCCAGAACGATAGCGTCTCCGGCTGCACGCAAGCTGGCAAGGGAAAAAGGGATTGATCTATCACAAATTCCGACGGGGGACCCGCTCGGCCGCGTGCGCAAGCAAGATGTGGAAGCTTATGAAAAACCGGCTTCAAAACCTGCGGCACAGCCGAAACAGCAGGCTCAAAAAACACAGCAAAGCTTTGACAAACCTGTCGAAGTGCAAAAAATGTCCCGCCGCAGACAGACGATCGCGAAACGATTGGTTGAAGTGCAGCAGACTTCTGCGATGCTGACTACATTTAACGAAGTTGACATGACGGCCGTTATGAATCTAAGAAAACGCCGTAAAGACCAATTCCTTGAGCAAAACGATGTAAAACTCGGTTTCATGTCGTTCTTTACAAAAGCCGTCGTGGCTGCATTGAAAAAATTCCCGCTCCTTAACGCTGAAATTCAAGGCGATGAGCTGATCGTGAAAAAATTCTATGACATCGGTATCGCTGTCGCGGCTGAAGAAGGGCTTGTCGTCCCAGTCGTGCGTGACGCTGACCGCCTGACGTTTGCCGGCATTGAAAGAGAGATCGGCGAACTTGCGAAAAAAGCGCGAAACAATAAATTAACATTAGGTGAGCTGCAAGGAGGCTCCTTCACGATCACAAACGGAGGTACATTCGGATCGCTTATGTCAACACCGATCCTAAACAGCCCTCAGGTTGGGATCTTAGGTATGCACAAAATTCAGCTGCGCCCAGTAGCGATTGATGCGGAGCGCTCTGAAAACCGTCCGATGATGTACATCGCTTTATCATATGATCACAGAATTGTAGATGGTAAAGAAGCGGTCGGATTCCTCGTCACCATTAAAAACCTGCTTGAAGATCCGGAACAGCTGTTGCTGGAAGGATAATTTGAGACAGACAAAAAGTACACTGCCCTTACAAGCAGTGTACTTTTTTTATTGAGAGAAGGGGAGAATTTATATGCAAAGCTGTTATCCGCTTGAGATCGAATTTGAATATAATGAAGAATTGCATTCTATCACTCCGGTTCTTCTGCAAGACGAACATGACACGATATTAATAGACTGCGGATATCCCGGTTTTACAAACCATCTTCAACATGCTGCCGCCCGGCATGGAATGTCGCTTCATTCATTGACAAAAATTATTGTAACGCATCACGACATAGACCATATCGGCTCACTCGCTGCATTATACCGTTTGCATCCGGATGTCAGCGTGACAGCACATGAGCGTGAAGCGCCGTATATTGATGGCTCTAAAAAATCTTTACGGCTTGAGCAGGCTGAATCAACGTTTTGTTCATTGCCAGAGGATGCAAAGCCTTATGCAAAACAGTTCATCCGCTCGCTTCAATCAGTCGAATCGGCTCCAGTTCACCGGACAGTTACTGACGGCGAGCTGCTGCCTTGGTGCGGAGGCATTCGCGTTGTAGCCACGCCGGGTCATACACCCGGCCATATCAGTCTTTATCTGCCTGCCGAAAAAACAATGGTCACAGGTGATGCGGTCGTCATTGAAGACGGAAAGCTGAACCTTGCTAATCCTAGCTATACGTTACATATGGATGATGCGGTCCGTTCTGTGCGGCGGCTGCTCGATTACGATATCCGCCAATTGATTTGTTATCATGGAGGTCTATTTCAGGGGGATGTGAAAAAAGCGCTTTTGCGTCTGTTTCGTGATTTGCAGAATAAAAAAGGATAGGAGCGGCCAGTCTATCCTATCCTTGTTCAGTTATGAAAACGGAATCTTTGCCGTTTCTTCTACCTCGGCGCTGTTTTTCTCTTTTTTCTTAGACCAGTAGGTGGCAAGAACAGACCCCGACAGATTGTGCCATATGCTGAAAATTGCGCTCGGCACGGCTGACAAAGGGGAGAAATGCGCTGTCGCAAGCGCTGCGCCCAGTCCGGAGTTTTGCATTCCGACTTCGATCGCAATCGCTTTTTGTGAAGCATAATCCATTTTGAACAGCTTTGCAGTCAGGAATCCTAACAAATATCCGATTCCGTTATGTAAGATGACGACAGACACAATCAGCAGTCCTGATTGAAGCAGATGCTCACGATTTACGCTGACGACAGAGGATACAATCGCTACGATGCCGATTACCGACACGAGAGGAAGCGCGTGCACGGCTTGTCCGACCTGTTTTTTGAAGAACAGCTTCACAATCACCCCGAGGACGATCGGCAAAAGCACGGCTTGCATAATGGAAACAAACAGTGAACCGAAAGAAACGGGGAGCCACTCTTTCGCAAACAGCATAATAAGTGCCGGCGTTACAATAGGAGCAAGCAATGTTGAGATCGTGGTGACCGCAACAGAAAGCGCCGTATTGCCTTTCGCCAAAAACGTCATGACGTTTGATGCCGTACCGCCCGGACAGCATCCGACCAGAATGACGCCCGCGGCGATTTCTGCGGGGAGGCGGAGCCCGATTGATAAACAGAAAGCCGTAAGCGGCATAATCGTAAACTGGGCAGCGACTCCGATCACGACATGCCAAGGCTTTCTGATTAATTCTTTAAAATCGTCTGCTTGAAGAGTAAGCCCCATCCCAAACATAATAATACCAAGGAAAATCGTCATATAAGAACTGATCCAAGAAAACAAATCAGGGCAGGCGAATCCTAAACCGGCAAAGACGATAACCCACAAGCCAAAGGTTTGGCCCGCAAACCCGCTTGTTTTTTTCAGCCATTCCATAAACACAGCTCCTTTTACATTCAATCAATCAGTCAGAAAATATGACTGACTTTTCTGTATTCCATTATAAATAATTTTCTGAATAATTCAATATTAAATATAAGTTTTCAATAAAATTATTATGTAAACTAACATCTTCTTGACTATTCAGACATATATTCTTACAATTGATTTTTATACTGAAATGAATTGGGAGTGCTGAAGTGAAAGAAGCTAATCAATGGTCATCTAAGCTGGGATTTATTTTAGCTACGGCCGGCTCTGCAATCGGGCTCGGCGCAATATGGAAGTTCCCTTACGTAGCGGGAACCAGCGGAGGCGGCGCTTTTCTGCTTGTTTTTATTTTATTTACTGTTTTAATCGGACTGCCGCTTTTGCTTGCTGAATTTATTATCGGCAGAAAAACACAAAAAAACGCCGTTGAATCCTATAAGGCGCTCGCGCCGGGGAAAAAGTGGCACTGGATCGGATATCTCGGAATCATTACGTGTTTTATTCTATTATCCTTCTACAGCGTAGTGGGGGGATGGATATTAATCTACATTATAAAAGGCTTTACAGGCGGTTTATCGCTTTCTTCGGGATTTGATACGTTATTTATCGATACCATTTCAAACCCTTATGCAGCCGTTTTCGGCCAGCTGCTGTTTATCGTGCTGACGATTTTAGTTGTGGCAAAAGGGGTGAGCAGCGGCATCGAAAAGGTAAGCCAGGTGCTGATGCCGGCTCTGTTTATTCTGTTTATTCTTTTAATGATCCGCTCCGTTACGCTGCATGATGCAGCGAAGGGATTAAAATTCTTCTTCATGCCTGATTTTGGCGCGATGGATGCCAATACCATTTTATATGCGATGGGACAATCATTTTTCTCGTTAAGCGTCGGAGTGTCCGTAATGGTTACATACAGCGCATATTTAGAAAAAGAAGAAAATATTGTTCAATCCGCCGTATCGGTGACGGTATTAAATGTCCTTGTTGCTGTGATGGCGGGAGTGGCGATTTTTCCGGCGGTGTTTGCATTCGGCCTCAAGCCGGATCAAGGCCCGCAGCTTTTATTTAACGTGCTGCCGACTGTCTTTAACCAAATGCCGTTGGGCATCGTGTTTTTACTCGCCTTTTTGCTGCTGTTTTTATTTGCGACGCTGACATCGGCTTTTTCAATGCTTGAAATTTTAGTTGCTGTTTTGTCAAAAGGCGATTCGGCAAAACGGAAGCGGTATGCATGGATCGGGGGACTTGCTATATTTATTGTCGGGGTCCCTTCGGCGCTGTCGTACGGAATTTTGAGTGATGTTTCTATTTTTCACCGCAGTATTTTTGACGCTGCGGATTTTCTGGTCAGCAATGTCTTAATGCCGCTGGGCGCGCTTTTAATTGCCGTTTTCGTACCGCTGAAAATTCCGAAACAGATGTTGTTTGACGAACTGAAAAGCGGTTCCGGTATAAAACGAAAATGGTTTGCAGTCTGGCTCCTATTAATCCGTTATGTGGCTCCTGTAGCCATTATTATCGTTTTTCTGCACGTGCTTGGTATTTTTTAAACCAAAAGAAGCACGCCCCCGTTCAAGACGGGGGCTTTTTTAATAAAGCGGCCATATCACGCGGTGCGCTTGCTCGAACCGTTTCTCCGCCTCCCGCCAATCAACGACATTCCACCATTGATCCACGTAAGCCGCGCGGTCGTTTTTATATTGTAAATAATAAGCGTGTTCCCACACATCCAGCGGAAGCAAAGGAATGACGTCCCACTGGCTGTAGAGCTGATGCTTCTCAGCGGCCAAAATCTCCAGCCGCCCGGCGCGCGGCGCCCAGACTAGGATAGCCCAGCCGACTCCTTCGACTTTTTTCGCCGCTTGAGAAAATTGCTCTTTAAAAGCGGAATAGCTTCCGAATGACACATCAATCATTTGAAAGAGTGCACCCGTCGGCCGTCTTTTTCCGTTTGGATTCATCGAAAACCAGAAAATACTGTGCAAATAATGGCCCGCGCCGTGAAACGCCAATTGCCGCTCCCAATGTGCCACTAAGTCGTACTGTTTCGTCTGTCTCGCTTTTTTGAGCTCCAGTTCTGCTTTATTCAGACCGTCAACATAGCTCTGATGGTGTTTGGTATGGTGGAGTTTCATAATCTCTCTTGAAATATACGGTTCCAGTGCGGAATAACTGTAAGGCAGTTTAGGGAGGACATGCTTGCCGATCGGCACATAGGCTCTGCGCTCATCCGGCTCTTCGGGTTCAGTAATGTCCCGGTAAAGTGCTGATGCCTGTTCGTACCATTCCGCCTCCGTTAATCCATCATCCTGAAGGGTGTGAAAAATCCGGTCGATTTGTGCCGCGAAGCGATCGAACCGACCTTGTTGAATGACTTGTTCCTTCAAGGTTTCACACCAATTCAGCATCTCGGTTTGATAAGCGTGCCGTTTCATTTTTCTTCCTCCTTTTCACTCATTTTCATAAAAGTGCTGAGCGCAAGCAAAGAAAACACATACGGGTAGCTGTGATATCTGATGTAAAACTGTTTCGGCAGGCCGATTCCAGTCGGATAGCTGAAAGCGGCTCCTTCGTAATGCCGGTTTTCAATAAGAAAAGATATGCCTTTTGTGACGGCTTGATGATGAGGTTTTTCGTATTGCAGCAAAGCTTCGGCCGCCCAAGCCGTCTGTATAAGCGTCCCGTAAGAAAGCGGAACATAGGTTTTCTCTTCTGCACTTTTACAGGATTCCCCCCAGCTTCCGTCCTCGTTTTGAATGGACTTCAGCCAGCGGATCGCTTTTTTTACGGCCGGGTGGTTTTGGCTCACGCCGCAAGCCTTCATCCCTGTCAGCGCCGCCCATGTGCCGTAAATATAGCAGACACCCCATCTGCCGTACCACGATCCGTCCTCTTCTTGATGGCGGATCAGCCATTGGACGGCTTTTTCAATCTGAGGGTGATCAGAAGAAAGCCCCGCTTCTCCTAAACAGTGCAGCACCCGTCCGGTTAAGTCGCTTGTTGAAGGATCGATGGCAGCTTCCTCAGCCGATTCCAGCGGCAGCAGGCGGACCAGCGGATGATTGACATTTTTCTCAAAAGCAGAGAAGCCGCCGTCACTGTTTTGCATGGACAAAAGCCAGCTCAGTCCGCGTTCCCATGAGGCGGGATAAAGTTTTCGCGGAATGGCTTTGAGCACTGCGGCTGTGTCATCACAATCAGGATTATTTGTATTAATGTTTGAAAAACCCCATCCTCCCGGTTCAGCATGCGGGTTGTGAACGGCCCAATCAGCGACTTTCGTCTGCTGCCGTTCACGCAGAAACCGGGCGGCGCTGGTTATCATCTGATCGTTATCTGGGATGCCGCTTTTCATAAGCGCATAGCTGAGAAGCGCCGTATCCCAAACGGTCGACGTTGAATTTTCCAGGTACGGTATATTGCCGCAAGACGTGAGCAGAGCTTTCGTGCCGGCAAGCGCTTTTCTGATAACGGGGGAGTGGCGCGATACACCGAGAGCGAGCAGGCCGTACACCATAAAAATAGTGGCGCTCGCATAGCTGTATAATGTGCCGTCTTCTTCAATCCGGTCAAGCATATACGTTTTGGCCGTACGCAGACCGAGCTGGTGAAAAGCGGCAGGAATCTGCAAAAGCCGCTTCCAGTGCGCGAAAAGAGAAGAGAGGTCTCTGTTCTCATCCTGATCGGAACGAAGCCATGTAAACGGATTTTTAGTCATATGCCGATCTAAATGCGCGAGAGACGGAACGTTGGGATTTTTCAGCGAAAATCTTTTGTTAAGCGTCACGGCCATCGGTACAAAATGAATACGGGCGTATGTACTGAACTGGTAAAAATGCAGCGGGAAGGATGGGGGAATGACTAAGAAAGATAATGGCAGATGCAGCGCGGGCCATGGATAAAGGCCGTTTGCCGCAAGCATCCACTTTGTCATGAAGTGTACGTTGCGCAAGCCGCCATTTGAGATGATAAAGCGTTCGGCCTGAATCATATGCGCCTCAGAACGGCTATATAAACCGGAAGCCAGCAAGCCGGCATAGCCCTGTACAGTGGCGGTCACATTTCCTTTCCGGTCATCAGGATAGTTGGCAAAAGTTCCGTCCGGGCGCTGTTTAGCGCGAATGCCTTCTGCAAGCTCAGCGATCAGTTCTTTATCATTGTCTCCAAGAGAAGTGAGGAGGAGGATCAGAAAGGCGTTTGTCAAAATCGGTCCTTCAAAACAAAATGACCATGAGCCGTCCGCATTTTGCGTTTCTCTTAATAGGGAGATGGTTTTCTTTTGGCGGCTTCTGACGTTTTCATGAATTGTGCTCACACTCGCTCAACTCCTTCAGAAGCATATATATTCATATGTAAAAGGCCGCATGACAAAAGAAAGAAACTGCTGACAGGCAGCAGTTTCTTGTTTGATTAATCTTCCAGATTGATCCAGACGCTTTTCACTTCTGTATAATTATCCAGAGCGTAAGAGCCCATTTCCCGCCCGAGGCCGGATTGCTTATAGCCGCCGAAAGGAGATGCCGCATCGAAAACATTGTAGCAGTTGACCCAAACGGTGCCGGCTTGGAGACGGTCAGCAATGTAATGGGCGTTTTTGACATTCTCAGTCCAAAGTCCGGCTGCAAGGCCGTATTCCGAGCGGTTCGCCCGCTCAATCACTTCATCTACCGTATCATACGGAATGGCGGCTAAAACCGGGCCGAAAATTTCTTCTTTTGCGATGGTCATGCTGTCATCCACATCCGCAAATACAGTCGGGGAGACAAAATACCCTTCTTCAAACGGGCAGCTGCCGCCCGCGACAGCTTTGGCTCCTTCCGCTTTTCCTTTTTCAATATATGAAAGCACGCGCTCATGCTGTTCCTTACTGACGAGCGGGCCGATTTGTGTATCTTGGTGAAGGCCGGCGCCTTGCTGAAGCGATTTCGCATATGAAACCATTTCGCTGACGACCTCATCATATTTGTCTTTGTGAATGAAGACACGGGAGCCTGCACAGCATACCTGCCCCTGATTAAACATGACCCCGTTTAAAGCGCCGGGAATGGCTTTCTTCAAATTGGCGTCAGGCAAAATGATGTTAGGTGACTTTCCGCCAAGCTCCAGTGTCACGCGTTTAATTTTTTTTGCGGCTTTTTCCATGATTTTTTTGCCGATTTGTGTAGAACCGGTAAAAGCGAGTTTATCGACATCGTCATGGTTGGTCAGCGCTTCCCCGGCCGTTTCGCCGAACCCTGGGACAATATTGATGACGCCGTCAGGGAAGCCCGCCTGATCTATTAATTCCGCTAAATAGAGGGCAGTCAGCGGTGTCTGCTCCGCCGGTTTCAAAACGATTGTGCAGCCTGTGGTAAGGGCGGCGCCCATTTTCCACATCGCCATAAGGAGCGGGAAGTTCCAAGGGATGATCTGCCCCACGACGCCGACAGGCTCATGGCGGGTGTAATTAAAATATGAGCCGGCGACCGGAATCGTTTGTCCGGTTATCTTTGTAGACCACCCGGCATAATAACGCATATGCTCAATTGCGAGCGGGATATCCCCATTCGTCGTTTCATTAATCGGTTTTCCATTATCAAGTGTTTCAAGCTGCGCGAGTTCCGTTTTGTGCTCTTCCATTAAATCGGCAAGCTTATACATCAGCCTGCTTCTGGAAGCGGCCGGCATAGTGCGCCATTCGCCGTGATCAAAGGCTTTGCGTGCCGCTTTCACTGCACTGTCAATGTCTTCTGACTGTGCCTCGTAAAGCGTCATCAGCGTTTCCCCGGTTGCCGGATTCGGTGTGACAAATGTTGATCCTGAAGCGCTCGGAACAAATTTTCCGTCAATATAAAGCTTCTTCGTGCCCTGTAAAAATGTTTCCAGCCTTTTTGTGATCTGCATCGTTAAAGAACTCATTCGTAACAAACCTCCCGAAATTTTTTTATGGTCTGTTTTGAGCATCTTGATGTCCGCGCAAAGTAAGCGCATACAGTCATTCTATAATAACACCTCCGGTAAAATCAATCGATAACCGTTATTGCAATTCACAAGAAAAAACGGCTACAATAAGCTTATCGATTAAGAAAAGGAGTTTTATAAATGATTCATAATAATTGGCAGACAAAAGAAAGCGTCAAAAAGGTCAAATGCGTACATACAGATGCGAAAAAATACATTGTCAAAAATGTGCTGACGCCGGGTAAAGAGTATAAAGTCAAAAATGAAACAGAAGAATTCATTTTTGTTGTAGACAATACAAACAAAGTCGGAGGCTTCTACAAAGAGTATTTTGAAGAAGTTTAAAGCTGAATGAATTTATTTTGCCTGAGCCATACTAAAAAAGACTACATATAAAGGGTGGTTGCAAAATGAAAAAAACAGAGCAAGACAAACAAAATAAAACATCAGATCAGCTTCAGCAAGTGCAACCTGAAGAAGGCACCGACACGACGATGGAACAAATTTCAGATACCTATAAAGAAGGAACAATTGAAGATACGGATCGTTGATGTTTTGTTGAAACCGCGGCATTGAAGAAGCCGCGGTTTTTTATGGCGAAAATAAAAAACTGACTTTTCGAAAAAAACACCGTTTTATTGAAACCTTTTCTTTCGCTGAACCGTACTACTTCATAACAGCGGCACCTTTCGCGAAGAGCTTTTTTGATGAACGTTCTAAAAATGTAATCTGTTCGTAATGGTTTAAATGCCGTCTATGTCGTATTCTTATATAGGGATAAAGAACTTATTTTTTTATGATTGTAATAAAACAATAGTATAGAAGCAGAAAGTGGGGTTCTTCATTGGGAATTTTTTCTGTCAGCAGATCAACCGACACAAAAAAGCTGGAGGCTTTGCTCGTTGAGGGAGAACGGATCGAAACGATTTATAAACTGCGGGTTGACCAAATATGCTTTACGAATAAACGAGTGATTTTCTTTGATAATAAAATGTTCTCCAAAAAGAAAGTGCGCGTATTTCTTCCATATAAAACAATTGAAAGCTTCGCCATTCAAGAAGCAGGGATGTTTGATCCCGATACCGGGCTTGTATTAATGACAAGGGGAAAAACTTTCGAATTGGAATTTGCAAAAGAAACGGACTTGACTGAGGTTCAAGCCATCTTAACAAAATACTTATGCAGTTAAATATCACATAAAAGCCATCCGAATGCATGCGGATGGCCTTTTTATTATATAATGCTTGTTTTTCCGGAGTTCGAATCAATGAGATCCGGATCAGCAATAGAACTGATGGGGATATAAATCGGCGCCAAATCACCATTTTCTTCACCGAATCCGTAGTTGATCTTATTGGATAAAAAATAATCGATTTGCTGATACGGGCCGATCGTAATGGAAGAACCGCGGTCGACTGCATTTACTTTAAAGCCCCCTACATTTACCAAAACCGGCGAAAACATCATAATGGGCCTCCTTTTCCGGCAGGAATTTTATCGCATGCAGACTCAAAGGTAGATGGAGAATCAATTTGATCCCGGTCATCCACTTTGCCGTTCGTGCCGATGAAGCCGCTTGCATCTCCGAAGTTCTGTCCGTATCCCTGATTCTTTTTATCAGAATTCTGCCATTCCGCCAGTAAATTTTGTCCGACATTCACCGCTGAAGCATTTTCAAAGGAATTAATTTTCAACATGAAAATATTAATATTGATATATGGAGTTGGTTGAACCACAGGCAAACCTCCTTTAATACAGGTGTATGCCGGCTGTTATGACCGTATGCTTAGACAGGGGGCGATAAAAATGGATTTCGATAAGATGAAGCAATGGATGGAAATGGCGCAAAACATGTCCGGCGGCGACTTTTGGAAAAACGTTTTTGATGATGAACAACTGAAATCATTTCAAAACGGCCATTCTCATTTTCCCTTTCAACAGGGAGATGGGCAAATGAGAAGAAATGAGGATGCTTTTCCTCTTATAGATATTGTGGAAACCCATGATGAGCTCCAATTTTTACTGTATCTGCCCGGCTACCGCAAACAAGATGTTCAGCTGCTGTCCTACGGAGAATATATCGTCGTAAAAGGCACGAGAAAATCCTTTTTTAATGAACAGGATTTTAAACAGAAGACCGGAAAATACGGCGATTTTGAAAAAAAACTCGACCTTCCGCATTCCGCTCAGGGAACGAAGGGAATGCAGGCGGTATTCAAAGACGGGATTTTATATATATCGATTGCTAAACATCTGGGGGAGGCAAGCCAGATCATTATCGAAGGCTGACCTTGTTTGCTGTGCCATCTATCAGATCTGAATCATCGATACTCATGATAGGGATGACGACAACGGTGCAATCACCGTTTTGTTCACCGTACCCTTCATTTCTTTTATTGGCTGCTGTGTTTCTCACCATAACGGAAGAGCCGGTGTTAAAAGCTGCTCCGCCGCTGATTCCGTTCATTTTTATATACTCAAAGTTGATAACGGATGGAAAAAACATCATGATTCGCCTCCTTTTTGTATATCATGTTTATATATTCGCAATGCGGGACGCATAGAACTTTCCAAGAGTGACGGGGAAAGAAGTGATTTTCTTTGAAAAAAATAATGAAAGAGATTTTCAAAAAAGTGTGTGAAGAAGAATTAGACCGGCTTAAGAAAGTGGAACAACAGCTTGATGAGCTTCAGGATAAGTGTCATTTTGAGCCGCAAACGGTTGAAGGGGAAAAAACATATGTCCATATTGAGCACGTCAAAGTGGACAAGGTTGAATACAATATTGATTTTGAAAAGCTGAGTATAGAAGAGCTGAGCGGTATGCTGAATATCGGCGCCACTTACCATACACCGGTGCACAGGCTTAAACAAGCCTGCGCTGAAGAATGTCGGGACAACCCGCAAAATGATGCTGCGAAAGAAAAAAGCCAGACAAAGCAGCAGACACCCAATGTCACCATCAGGGGAAGAAAGCATTGACCCCGTTGTTTCAGCCTCCTTTTTCGAGGGTATGTATTAACAGATGCAGCGAAGAATACAGACGAAAAAGGAGATGATGAATATGTCATTATCAAAAGAACAGCAGGACAGCCTTTATCATAAATTAATCGATTTAAAGGAAAGTCTTCAGGGAGAATCAAAAGAAAATCATTCAATGAGCGAAGACACAGGAGAACTGTCGAACGGAGTAGATAATCACTTAGCTGATCACGGAAGCATTTATTTGGACAGGGTCACGAATCAGACGCTGGACGGTGTCGATCAGAATCTTTTAGATGAGGTGCACGCCGCGCTTGAACGAATGGATAAAGGAACATACGGGATTTGCGAGAAAACGGGAAAAGAAATTCCTTATGAAAGACTTGAAGCTGTGCCGTACGCCAGAATGACCGTCGAAGCGCAGCGAGAAACAGAAGGGGATGTGAAAACAGACGCTCCGTCATATGAAAGGGAATTTCACGAGCAGGTGAAAGACCTCTCAAATAAAGAAACCGTTGATCAAAAAAGCTCACAAACTTACGAAATCCTGGATCGCGAGCAGGATTCACAATAATAGCAGCAGGTACATTCATATGTACCTGTTTTTTTATTCCATAAAAAATCTCAGAATCGAAATAAAATCATTGACTTTATATAAAAAAGAAAGTAACATACTATTTGTAAGTAAATATTAAAAGATTACCGGGAGGAATTTAGAATGTCTCAAGTATTATTTGTAAAATCAAGTGATCGTACGGCTGAAGAAGGCGTATCCGTAAAATTATACGAAGCGTTTCTGGCTGCTTATAAAGAAAACAATCCGAATGATGAAGTGATCGAACTTGATCTTCATAAAGAAAACCTTCCTTACCTCGGAAGAGATATGATTAACGGAACATTCAAAGCTTCAAAAGGAATTGAAATGACAGACGAAGAGAAAAAACAAGCGTCAACTGCTGACATTTACTTAAATCAATTCGTCAAAGCTGACAAAGTCGTGTTTGCATTCCCACTTTGGAACTTCACAGTGCCTGCTGTGCTTCATACTTATGTTGATTACCTGTCTCGCGCAGGAGTTACTTTCACATACACGCCTGAAGGCCCTAAAGGTCTGATGGGAGATAAAAAAGTAGCGCTCTTAAACGCACGCGGCGGCGTATATTCTGAAGGACCGATGGCATCTCTTGAAATGTCATTAAACTTCATGAAAACCGTTCTCGGTTTCTGGGGTGTCCAAGATCTTCATACTGTTGTCGTTGAAGGCCATAATGCTGCACCGGATAACGCTCAAGCGATCATTGAAAAAGGACTGCAAGAAGCGAAAGATCTGGCTGCAAAATTCTAATTTCCATTAACTCTTGCGCCCATACAGGGTGTGAGAGTTTTTTATATTATAGAAGAAACTGGCGGCAGCTTTCGATCTGATCTTATATTGATATATTGATATTTTGTCGAAAAAACAATTTTTATGTAGAATAAAGCATTTTTCACAAAGAAAAAAGGTTTTCTGTAAAAGAATTAACCCTCTTGCCAAAATACGACTGATGGTGTAGGATATAAGAGAAGCTACATTGTTCGTATTGTTAATTAAGTTTTAACCTTTAAGCTGTAATAGGGAGTTTTATATCGAAGCCGGAATGTCATGCCTCCATTGCAGAGGACGACAGGAACGCTTCTGCAAACACCCACTTTGAGGAGTGGTGGTTTAAAACTTTCTTACTTGCGTACGGCATACGTAGCGAAAGCCATTTCCCTTGCGGAGATGGCTTTTTATTTTGAATTGCCCTTGAGCAGCGTACTTTATCTGTATGATAAAATGAAAGAATCAAAGACAAAGTGAGGTTTTACAACTTATGCTGGATAAAGCCCAATCCCTTCTGGCGCATTATTTTGGTTACGACAGTCTACGCGCGGGCCAAAAGCAGGCGATACAATCAGTTGCAGAGGAGAGAAAAAACACGGTCTGCATTATGCCGACGGGGGGCGGAAAATCAATCTGCTATCAGATTCCCGCACTGCTGTTTGAAGGAACCACAATCGTTATTTCCCCTCTTATTTCCTTAATGAAAGATCAAGTCGACGCGCTTGAAGAAGCGGGTATCGCGGCAGCTTATATTAACAGCACCCAGACAAGCCGTGACATTCATGAGCGCCTGACCGGTTTGAAACAAGGGGCTTACCGGCTCTTTTACATTACACCGGAGCGTTTGACTTCTTCTGAATTCATTCACATCCTGCAGAATATTACGGTTCCTCTTGTCGCCATTGACGAAGCTCACTGTATATCGCAATGGGGACATGATTTCAGGCCGAGTTACCGGAATATCGAAATCCTTTTTAATGAATTAAAAGAACCGCCCGTCATCATCGCATTAACGGCGACGGCTACGCCTGAGGTTCATGATGATATCTGCAAGCAGCTTCATATTAAGAAAGAACAAACTGTATATACCGGTTTTGCCAGAGAGAATTTAACGTTTAAAGTAGTAAAGGGCGAAAACAAAGACCGGTTTATCGAGCGGTATCTGGAAAAAAATAAACACGAAGCCGGCATTATATATACAGCGACAAGAAAAGAAACCGACCGTTTATATGAGAAATTAAAGCGCAGCGGCATCAATGCCGGCCGTTATCACGGCGGATTGGCGGATGATGACAGAAAAGACCAGCAGGAGCGGTTTCTTAACGATCAGATACAAGTGATGGTAGCTACGTCCGCTTTCGGAATGGGAATCGATAAGAGCAACATCAGGTTCGTTTTGCACGCGCAGATTCCGAAAGATATGGAGAGCTATTACCAGGAAGCCGGACGGGCCGGGCGCGATGGTCTTAACAGCGAGTGTGTGCTCTTATTTTCGCCGCAGGATATTATGGTGCAGCGTTTTTTAATAGACCAATCGGCCGCCGGAGAAGAAAAACAAAAGCAGGATCTCAAAAAACTGAGACAGATGGTGGATTACTGTCATACGGAAGATTGCCTGCAGCGGTTTATTCTGAAGTATTTCGGCGAGAATGAGGCGGAAGCTTGCGAAGCATGCGGCAATTGCACTGATACAAGGACCGCCCATGACGTCACAAAAGAAGCGCAGATGGTATTATCATGCATCATCAGAATGAATGAGCGCTTCGGAAAAACGATGGTGGCGCAGGTGCTTAGCGGCTCAAAAAATAAAAAAGTGCTGGAAAACAGCTTCAGCAGCCTGTCCACTTACGGCATTATGAAGCATCAATCCGCAGCGGAAATCAGTGATTTTATCGAATTCCTTATTTCAGATGAATATATCAGAATGGCGGACGGCACATTTCCGACGCTTATGGTCACCCAAAAAGGCAGGGACGTTCTGCTTGGAAAAAGCGCAGTCTCGAGAAAAGAAGCCTTACAGGCCGCCGCCGTTACCGAAAATGATGAATTATTTGAGCTTCTCCGGCGTCTCCGCAAAGAGATTGCAGCTGAACAGGGTGTGCCTCCATTTGTCGTGTTCTCGGATCAGACGTTAAAAGAAATGTCGGCGAAACTTCCGAAAACAGATCAGGATCTTCTTTCCGTAAAAGGGGTCGGGGAACAAAAAAGATTGAAATACGGAGCGGTTTTTTTAGAAGAAATCCGAAATTATGTAAGAGAAACAGAGTGAAAAAAAGTTTTTTTTAGAAATTTGCACATTGTGTTTTTCATTGGCGCCGGAAAAATCAGAAGCTTGAAAACCCTTGCTGTATCAAGGTTTCAGCAAGACTTACCAAGCGAGAGAAATGTTTCATGTAAAGGAACTGTAATCTAATTCAAATCGTTTTGTTATTGAACTGACATTTTCATATGTTACGATATCACCTGTTAGCCGCCAATAAAAAGCTAACAAGGGAGGATTTACTTATGAAGAAGACGATTATGTCCTTTGTCGCAGTTGCAGCAATTTCAACAACTGCATTCGGAGCTCACGCTTCTGCTAAAGAAATCACGGTGCAAAAGGGTGACACGCTCTGGGGGATCTCGCAAAAAAACGGAGTGAACCTAAAGGACTTAAAAGAATGGAATCAGTTATCTTCTGATTTAATCATTGAAGGAGAGAAACTGACTATTTCTTCAGTAGAAACAACCACATCTGGGCAGTACACAGTGAAGCAGGGCGACAGCCTCTGGAAAATTGCTCAGAAATTCGGAACATCAGTCGGCAATCTGAAAAGCTTGAATAACTTGCAATCAGATATAATTTACGCAGGCACAACGTTAAATGTGAAAGGTCAGGCTCAGGCTGCACAGCCGGCTCAAGAAGCCAGCCAGCCGCAAACTGAACAAAAACCAGCTGCCGAGACAGAACAGCCGAAACAAGAAGCTGTTAAAAACGAGCAGCCTAAACAAGAACCTGTTCAAGAACAACAACCTAAACAAGAAGCGAAGGCTGTCGAAGCAAAACAGCAGCCTGTTCAATCAAATACAAACCAACAAGAGCCTAAAAAGCAGCTGACAATGACTGCAACTGCTTACTCTGCTAACGACGGCGGCATTTCCGGTGTAACGGCAACCGGTGTTGACTTAAACAAAAACCCTGATGCAAAAGTCATCGCGGTAGACCCTAGTGTCATTCCGCTTGGCTCTAAGGTTTATGTTGAAGGTTACGGAGTGGCAACAGCAGCAGATACAGGCGGCGCAATTAAAGGAAATAAAATTGACGTATTTGTTGCAAAGAAAAGTGACGCTAACAACTGGGGCGTCAGAACAGTAAATGTTAAAGTATTAGACTAGTTTCATATAGAGATGAAGAACACAAGGCGAAATGCTTTGTGTTCTTTTTTTCTTCCCTTTTTTGACTGTATATAATCGTTATATGCGGAAAAAGAAAAAGCGTTTCTCTAATATATTATATAGAAGGAATGGATGTGAAAACGGAATCTGAAGGGGTGTATGAATCTGATGGAGCCGGAATTTATATGTTTATGGAATGCCTTCACAGAATCACCGGTGTTTCAAGCATGTATCTGTACCGCTTTGGCCATTGTGATCGTTATCGGACTGTCTATGCCGGCTGTCAGGCTGTTTCAGGCGCTTGACAGAGGGAGAGGAAGGCCAGCCATTATTGAAAAGGTGAGACGTACTGGTGTGATGAAGAATGGCAGGCACGAGCTTGTGCTTATTTTAAACGTAAAAAACCAAGACGGAACGCATGATAAACGTGAACTGACACATGCCGTATATAATGAAGAGATCAGCCGTTTTTATGAAGGAGCTTCCGTATGGGTGACGGCAGCGGCTGGCGGACGAATTATGATCGCTCCGCGCACGCCGCGGCATAAGGCATCAAAATAAAAAGACGGGGCGGTTTTCCCGTCTTTATGTATTAATGCCGATCGATCCATATCCTTACGCCTTCTGAGCCGGCTTCTATTCTGCATGTTCCTCCGATCGGGAATGTCATCAAAGGGGAGGTATGGCCGAAATCAGCATTTGCGATAACAGGCATGGATGACAGTTCTTCTTTTGTACGGATGACGGCACGCAGAGCCTCCTCAGACACATTTGAAGCATGCTGGAAACGTCCGATGACAATTCCCTTCACAGCTGAAAAAGCGGGAAGGTGGATGAGTGACTGCAAATCCCGGTCAAACATATGAATGTCCGACATATGATCATCTTCTATAAACAGAATCACTTGTTCCATCTCCGGAAAGTATTCGGTGCCCTGCAGAAGATTCAGCGTGCATAGATTTCCTCCGATCAGTGTTCCTTCCGCATATCCGGGTTGAATAACGAGCGGTCCCGGATTCCGATAAAAACGTCTGTCCTCCTGGTTCAAATACCATTTATCATCACTCCACTCGGATGAAGGCTTTATCTCATACGGGTTGTCAGAAGCACAGCAGGCCAAGAAAGAGTTAATCGTATAGTCCAGCCCTTTTTTCATGGCAAATGAAGAAAAATGGGGACCGGAATATGTAATAAGGCCGGTTTTTTGATATATGGCATGACCGAGAGCGGTAATATCTGAATAGCCGCAAAGGATTTTCGGATGCCGCTTGATGTTTTCATAATCAAGATAGCGAAGCAGCTGATTTGATTGGAACCCGCCGAGTGTCGTCAAAATCGCTTTGATGTCAGGATCAGCGAAAGCTTCGTGCAGATCCTGTACACGCGATTCAATGGATGATGAATCAAATTCATTTATTTCTTTCGCATGCTCTGAAAAAGAGACACGAAAGCCGAGCTCCTCCAATTTTGACTTTGCGGCATTTATATTTTCATCTGACATAACGGACATGCTTGTGGCCGGAGACACAATACGAATGCCGTCACCTTTTTTCAATTTTTCCGGATACAAAAAAAACCCTCCTTATATGGTTTAATCTATTACACCATATAAAAGAGGGTTTCTCTATTATTTTTTTACAAGTCGACCCATTTAATGCCGCCTGATTGCGTATCATTGTCAATCCAGACATCAAAGTGATGCTTTTCATAAAAATGAACGAGTCTGTCGACATGATCCCAATCACGCTTAGCGATGTCGCCCGTCACTTTCGGGATATTCTGCTCTCTGGCGATATGTTTTAAAAATTTCATGCAGATCGAGCCGTAGCCGTGGTTCGGCGGGCCTTTAATGTCTCCGATATGAATGGCATTGTCATAATAAGAGGCGATCAGTGAAAAACAGCCTCTTCCCCGGTAGGCTGATTCACAATCAGTCAGCATAATCTTACATGTTTGGCCATCATCAATCGAGGAAACAATGATCCAATCGTCATTGTTCGATTGATCAATACCAAGCACTCGCGCGTCTTTTGATACATCTATCAGATTTTCCCGCATTCTGAAAATCTGAAATTCAAGTTTATGAAGCTCTTTTTCCAGCTCTTTCTGATCTCTTTCTTCTGCAGTAAACAAAATCATACTCCTTTCACAGCGTAAAAGTCTTAGTTAAACACAAGTATCCATTGTAGTAAATGATGTCTTGGTTTGTAAATGGGTTTTGTAAAAACTTTTTTAGAAAAGTCTGCCGTTTATATGTGGATTGACGTTTTTAAGGCGGTGCGGATAGGGAAAGGAACAGTGAGCAGCGGAAAAAGGAGGAATCTATAATGGCAATTGACTCACTCATCGGCAAATTGAAGTACGTAATGACGGAATCTCCTGATAAAATGCTTTCCTTATATGTAAATACGGATATGAGAAATCCGGATCAGCAGGGGGGAGAGTGGAAAATCGCCTTGAAAACCGGTTTTCGGAGATTAAAAGAGTATCTGTCTGCCAGTGATCCGGAAGAAGAAAAATCTCTCGTCCGCATCATGGAACGTGTCTATCAATATATCGATGGGCTTGGTAAAGAGATGCCGCGAAGTCTCGTATTTTTTGCATCGGGAGAAGGCGGTATTTGGGAGACGATTGAATTGCAGGTGCCTGTCGAAACACGATTTTATTGGGAAGAAACGGCTGTCCTTGATCAATTAGAACTTCTCCGTGAACAATTTCCGAGCACGGCTTTTATTCTCACCCAGCAGAATGAAGTGAAGATTATAGAAACCGTACTCGGAAAAATTGAAGGGGTGGAGCATTATCAATACGACGTCATCAATGAATCGTGGAAACCGCAGGATGTAAGCGGAAGTTCCGTATCGATGGACGAGGACGCCGCCAAAGCCCACGTCGAAGAAAACCAAAACAGGCTGTATAAACGATTGGCTTCGAACCTTGATCAGAAGGCCGCTTCACACCAATGGGAGCGTCTCGTAATCGCAGGGGACAAAGAAACAGCCGATATTCTCGATCAGCACATGAATAAACCGATAGATCGGATCATTCCAAAAAATCTGTTGAATGAAAACGAACATAAGGTGATAGAAGAACTGTTGAAGGAAGCATAATATGACGAAAGGCCGGGTCTCAAACACCCGGTCTTTTTAGGACTTAAGTTTGTCTAATTTCTGACGAAGCGGACGAAACCGTTGACATCAAAGCTGAATTCTCATACCATTTGGATAGTCAGTAAAATTGAGAGAGGTCATAAGATGAATCAGACAGAAAACAAACCTAAAAGTTATACCGGTATCGTGCTGACATTGACCGTTCTGATCAACGGGTTAATTGCGGTGCTGTTTTTTATGCCGAAATCGGGACAGGTCAGCATTGCCAATATTCATATTCTGCCGATGTTAAATGCCATTTTTAACAGCTTTACTTTTATCTTTTTGCTGGCAGCGCTCTTTATGATTAAGCAAAAAAACATTCAAGCGCATAAACGTTTTATTTTAGCGGCGTTTACGACGACTTTGCTGTTTTTGATCTGCTATGTCGTGTACCACTCGATAGCTGAGAATACTTTATTCGGCGGCCACGGCATCATGCGCGGGATTTACTTCTTTATTTTAATTACGCATATTTGCCTTTCCTTCATCATCGTGCCGCTTGCGCTGTTTACGCTGATCAGAGGATTCAGTATGCAGGTGGAGCGCCACAAAAAAATCGCCAGATGGACGATGCCGCTCTGGCTGTATGTCAGTCTGACGGGTGTCATTGTATACTTAATGATCTCACCGTATTATTAAAAAAAGCCGTGCTCTGCGCGGCTTTTTTCTATTGATTGAAAAAGGCGCCTCATCAGGGCGCCTTTTACTCTTCAAGCGTTTCAAGTGTTGTTACATTTAAGGATTGTTCAACGGTTTTTGTTTTTGCTTTTACTTTTTCTGCGTACGTGTAATCACCATAGCAGTAGGGATAACGGAAATTGTCTTTGTTCCCTCCGCAAGTGTAAAGTTTCGGATTCTTTTTGACCTGCTGCTCGGAGTATTGTTTTGCCAGTTCCTCAGTATGCGATCCTCCATGTTCAGCCACAAAATCAATATAGCCGGCTCCCATGTTGTAGCTTTGTATAATCGTATCCAAGTCTACGCCTTTTTTCTTGCCTGTTTGGTACATGAGAGTGAATTGTTTGATTCCCTGTTTGATACTGGTTTGAGGGTTTTTAATCTCATTTCGCTTTAAACCCAGAGATTCTGAAGACTGCATGGGATCATTTCCTCTTCCTTTTGACTCCTGATATATCATGCCGAGTACAAGGGATGTATATTTGGTGAGTCCTTTTTCATCCAGCTCGTCTTCAACAAGCGGTTTGTAATCTGTCAGCCGTTCAAGTACGATCGGTTTGACATCAAACGGAAGACTTTTGAGCAATTCATTATTTGAAAATAACAGAATGAGGAAGAAGGAAACCATGACAAAAACACATATCATCATAAGACCCGCGGCAGCGAAACAGCCTTTTTTCTTTTTCTCCACTGTGTTTCACCCTCAATTTCAGGAGCATTATGACTTTTTCATTATGACACAGATGAATGCGCGAAACCAAGCGGAAACCCGTATTTGAAACATAAATTTAAAATAACGGTTCTTTTGTCAGGCGCAGGATGTATCTGCATCAATTGACATTTGGTATAATTGGGCTACTTGAGAAAAGAAGGGTGAGGTATATGACTGAATTTCACGAATCCGGAAACACGAATGACCCCGCTGTCGATTTAGATGAGGAAACTTTATTTTTGGTTGCCCAGACTTTTAAGGCGCTGTCTGATCCGACCAGAATCAGAATTCTCCATTTGCTGTCACAGGGTGAGCACGCGGTAAATGATATCGCAGAAAAGCTGAATTTGCTGCAGTCTACCGTTTCTCATCAGCTGCGTTTTCTTAAAAATCTGCGCCTCGTCAAATCACGCAGAGAAGGAACATCCATCTATTATTCTCCTGAGGATGAACATGTGTTAGATGTGCTTCAGCAAATGATTCACCATACGCGGCACGATTAAAAAACATCCCTGCTTTTTAGACAGGGATGTCAGCCGTACTGACTGTTATTGGTTTGGTCTCTGCTCGTTTTTAAAACATAAAAAGAGAAGCCGCTGTAATACACTGCGATGAAATAAAAGATACTGATGGTCAGCGGATCGGCCCCGACCGTTTGGCTGTATGCCTCCGGATGGGTAAAGTCCGCTGTGACCCGGTAAATTTCAATAACGCGATAAACAAATCTCGATAGGAATAACGTTAATAGAATAAGTTCAATCCATAGGTGAGTGCGAAAATACATTTTTCCGCGGCGTTCTTCAAAAGAAATGTTCCGTTTGGCAAACAGGACCAGAAGCCAGCCGCAAAAAGTGCCGAATATAAGATGGCCGTATAAAGCCGGGTGTGTGATGCTGAAAAACGCCAGAGCTGCGGCCAGCAATGAAAACAAAATCATTCTGGTATAAAGCCAGCGGGGTTTCAAAGGCTGAAAGCCGACAGACCGTTTCACCTTTTTATACAGGAAAAAGGCAATCATTAAGACAGGGCAGATGCTTTGAAGTGTGATATGCATGGTGTGGAACTCCCCCTCCGTTGAGTAGTGTATGCTTATCCGGCTGGTTTTAGTAGTGTGATTTATTCGCAGGCTGAAAGCATCTTTTATCACAGTATGCGCGTTTCTTTTTTTTGCATAAGAGAAGCGCCCGCGCCTTTTTCAGGATTTAGTCAGAAAACTCTTGATAAACTAACGGTATTAGTTATAATGAAACTAATGATATTAGTTTTAGGGGGATGTTGATGAGAATCTTACAATACGGAACCGTTTGGCAGTTGACTTTTTTTCCAGCGCTTTTCCCGGTGAATTGTTATTTGGTTGAAGAAGAAGAAGGAGTAACCCTGATTGACGCCGGACTGCCTAACAGTCATAAAGGAATTAAACAAGCATTGCGGCAGCTTGGGAAGCCGCTGAATGACATATTACTCACCCACGCGCACGGGGATCACATCGGTTCGCTTGACTCATTAGCTGCGGAATTTCCGGATGCTTCCGTCTGTATTTCTGAGCGGGATTCTTTCTTGCTGAAAGGTGACACTTCTTTATTTGAGCATGAAGCACAAACGCCGATAAAGGGGGGAGTGCCGAAAAATGTTCAGACCGAACCTGATCGCCTGCTGAAAGGCGGCGAGCGGATCGGATCTTTACTTGTCATTCCCGCTCCCGGTCATACGCCGGGAAGCCTCGCTTTTAAAGATATGAGAAATGATATGCTGATCGTCGGAGATGCCTTTCAAGTACGGGGAGGCCTTGCTGTTTCTGGGAAGCTGAAATGGAAATTTCCGTTTCCGGCTTTTGCTACGTGGAATAAAGAAGAAGCTGTAAAAACAGCAAGAACGCTTATCGCTCATCAACCAAGCAGTCTGGCCGCCGGACATGGAAATGTTCTCTGCAATCCCGTTGAAATGATGGCTGAGGCTGCTGAGGAAGCCGAACGAAGCCTGCCGGGAGGCCGATCATAATGTCACCGAGAGTCGGAATGAGCCTTGACATGATATTGAGAGCCGCAGCAGGCATCGCTGACGAAAAAGGGCTGAACGAAGTGACGCTTGCGGCTGTTGCAAAGTCCTTAAACGTAAAACCGCCTTCCCTTTACAATTTTGTCAATGGCCTTCAAGGAATTAAAACAGAGCTGGCTGTCTCCGGTTTAACTATGTTATATGAAAGAATGGCGGCCTCTGCAGAAGGACTGACGGGTGAAACGGCTTTGCTTGCTCTTGCCGATGCCTATATCAATTTCGCCGAAGCCAATCCCGGATTATATGACGCAACATTTCAAAAGATAAAAGACGGCCGGATTGAGAATCTGTCAAGCCTGCTTGTAGAGCTTGTTGTCAGGCAGCTGACAGCGAACGGTTATGCACAGTCTGACACTGCGATTCATGCTGCGAGAGGACTGAGGAGCCTTCTTCACGGATTTGCCGTGTTGAGAAAACAGAGTGCATTTGAATTAACCGAATCAATTAAGGAAAGCCGGAAGTTTGCAGTTGTTGCGTTCCTAAGAGGTTTGCAGGAGAGGGAACAATAATATTATTATGTAAACTAAATAAAAAGGAGGGACAAATGGATTCATTACAACATATCATTTGTGAGCGGCGCACCTATTCACATATTTTTGATTCTCATGCACACACATACTGCCAAATGCTCTTTCCGCTCGAAGGACAGCTGGACCTGGAGACAGAAAGACGTGAAATCAGATTAAAACCTGATCAAATGCTGTATATTCCGCCCGGGCATGAACATCGGTTCCGTTCTTTGGAGCGAAATGAATGTCTTGTTCTCGACATACCGGCATTTTTTTTCAAAGGTTCCTTTGACCCCGGCGTTCTGAATAAGCTTGATCCTTTTTGGACATCGATTCGGTTTCTGCTGACAGAAGAGACAAAGCAGCAGTCGGCTCATTCATTGAGTCTGCTTGCAGAATATATTGCTGAAAAGATACAAGAAAACCGTACGAATGATTCAATTGCGTATATCCGCCGAAATCTCTCAAAGACTTTTACAATTAAAGAGCTCGCCGCAATGGAACATTACCACCCGGCGTATTATTCCGACTGGTTTAAAAAGCAGACGGGAAAAAGCCCGCAAGCTTATATTGCTGAGCTCCGTATGAAGAAAGCGGAACAAATGCTTATTGAAACAAAATGCCGGCTGACAGACATCAGTCAGGAGGTCGGCTTTCAAAATTTGTCTTCCTTTACCAGATGGTTTGTCAGACATAAGGGAATAACGCCGCGCGTCTTCCGAAACACCTTTCAATCTGATAAATAATCCTGAAAATCGGTTAAATAAACTGCTTCTTTTTTTGGTATCATGATTGTAAAAAAGGAGTTTTTGATATGGCAGTCATCGAAGATTTTATCAAGCTTGATCTTAGAATAGGAACGGTCGTAAAAGCGGAAGTATTCCCGGAAGCAAAGGTGCCGGCCATTAAGATGACAATAGATTTCGGCGAAGAGATCGGCATGAAACAATCAAGCGCCCAGATTACAAAACGGTACGAACCGGGTGATCTGACGGGCAGACAGGTTACCGCTATTGTCAACTTTCCGCCGCGGCGGATCGCCGGATTTAAGTCAGAAGTTCTCGTTCTCGGCGGCATCCCGGAAAAAGGAGATGTTGTCCTGCTTACGCCAGAGCAGACAGTACCGAACGGAACGAAAATCGGATAATAAAAAAAGACGTTTGCAGAAGCAAACGTCTTTTGCGTATTGAGGCGATACACCACACGCCACATTCGTGTGTGCCGCAAGGGCATGTGCATCGGCTTACACAATTCAGCTCATCGCTATATCAATATAGCATGGCGGGTGTGGAAATGCAAGAGATTTTTCAACATATGTTATATTTGGCTTTGTTTTGCCGATCCCAGATTCCTTCGTGTAAGGTTTTGTTTGAAATTTTATGATCTTAAATAAAGCAGTTCGACAAATGCAAGAGATTCATCTAATCTTATATCCTATGGTAAAATTTAGACAGAAAGAAGCGGAAAGGAGACGTAAATGAAGGTATTTGAAGCATCCTCGTTCATTTCAGCAGCGGAGAAACGAGCAAAAGAATACGATCAGATTAGAGAACAATTTATCAATCTCAGGAAAGCTTTTCAGGGAATGGCTGACTTGGATGACAGTGAGTTTTCAGGTAAAGGCGCTGACAACATTAAAGCTTTTTTTCAAGATCACGCCGGTGTCACAGACAGCTGGCTTAATCTGATCGATATGAAGATT
>NZ_LLZC01000013.1 GCF_001461825.1 Bacillus velezensis
CCGACTGGAGATATTCCTAAGATTTCTTCAAATATGTCCGTAATGACTTTCTCTGTTTTAGTTCTTGGTGGCATATATTCCTGTCCTGCTAATGCATTTAGTTCTGGCAGTGCTTTTGCATCCAGCTTCCCATTTGGAGTCAGTGGCAAGGCATCAATCTGCATCATAAAGCCAGGTAACATATACTCAGGCAGTTTGTCTCTCAAATCATTTTTGATTTCAGACATATCCAGTTGCTGCTCTTGATTTGTCGGGATCAGGTAGGCACATATACTCTTGTCACCGCCTACTTCCAATGCAACAACGGCTACATCAGATATACCCGGCTGATTCCTTAGAACGCTCTCGATCTCGGACAACTCGATCCGATATCCTCGGATTTTAACCTGTTCATCTATTCTTCCCAGGTATTCCATCTCTCCGTTAGGCAGCCATCTCGCCAAATCTCCAGAGCGGTATAACTTCCCTTCGCCATATGGATTGTCGATAAACTTCTCCGCTGTTAATTCAGGCTGGTTTAGATAGCCTTTGGCTACTCCGTCTCCTGCGATGCATAGCTCACCAGGAACGCCTACACTACATAACTCCATCTCATTCAGTATATAGAGCTGCATATTGGCAATGGGATGTCCGATTCCTACACTTAAACCCTTATCTTTTTCGCTGGAATAGACATAGTCACAGCATCCTACGGTAGTCTCCGTAGGGCCATATTCATTATGAATCTTGACGCTGTCTCCTAATAGCTTCTGCGTTTTCCGTGCCGTATCTGTGGTGAACTCTTCTCCACCGACAATCAGCGTTTCTAAATTCGGTACATCTACGCCGTCTGCATAGGTTTCTAGCATTTTTAAATGTGACGGAGTAAGTTTAAGGAAGGTTACCCTGTTATCTTTGAATGCTGCACGTAACCTTTCCTCCGTGTCTCCTCCCTTTAATAGAAGAGATCCACCACTAATCAGCGGTAAGAACAAGGACGTTACGGAGAGGTCGAAACTTAAGCTTGTAATCAGTACCGTCGTACAAGCTTCTTTCTGGTACTCCTGATCTGCATACGACAAGTAATGATCCAAATTGCCTCGTGTAACCGCCACGCCTTTGGGCTTTCCTGTCGTTCCTGATGTGTAAATCACATAGGCGATGTCGCCCTTTTCAACAGCACACGCTGGATTTGTCTCCTTCTCGCCCAGATCTTCAAGATTCATAGAGATGAATGGGACTTCCGTTTCCAAAGTCTTCTCTCTTGTTAAGATGACCTTGGGTGCTGCATCGTTCAGAATATGCTCTATTCGTTCCTTCGGTGTTGCTGGATCAATCGGGACATAGGCGGCTCCACTCTTTAGCACGCCTAAAATGCCAATGATCGTTTCCGCTTCAAGGGAAGCCATGATGGCCACTCGATCATTGGGCTTAACACCTAACGAAATCAGTTCCCATGCCAAGGCATTGGCCTTTCGGTTGACTTCTCCATAACGAAGTACGCCCGTTTCGTATTCAATTACCGTCTTCTCAGGTGTCTGTTCCGCATGTTTCTCGAATCGTTCCACTGCCGTATGATGCTGTGCATACTCCGTATGGGTATTATTGAAAACCGTTAGTATTCTTTGTTGCTCTACCTCACTGACCATGTGGAGTTCAGACAATTTCATTTCAGGGTTAGCAATCACCCTGTCCAGCAACACCTTAAAATGCTCCAGGATGACCTGTGCCGAAGTCTCGGTAAATAAATCACTGCAATATACCAGATCTAAAGCGTACCCCTCTTCATACGCTGTAGCTTGTAAATCCAAATCAAATTTGGCATCAATGAAAGGAATGCCCAGCATCTCTACCTGTGCTTCGCCCATCGCAAGATGGATTTCCTCGTTATTCTGCATGGTAAACATCACGTCAAACAGCGGATTGCGTGACAGATCACGGCGTACTTCTACTTCCTCTACCAATTCTTCAAATGGGTATTCTTGATTCTCATACGCATTCAATGCCAGCTCTTTGATCTCGCTTAAAAATTCTAAGAACGTTTTTTCAGCCCTTGGATACCCTCTCATTGCCAGCGTATTGACAAACATGCCGGCTATTGTCTCGGTGTCCTGATGCACTCGGCCTGAGATGGGTGTTCCTACCACGATATCTTGTTGCCTGCTGTATTTATGCAGTTCTATCATAAATACAGCCAGTAAGGTCATGTAATCTGTCGTTCCATGTTGTTTATTTATATTTTGAATGCCAGCTTTCTGCTCTTGGCTAAGCTGAACAGACACTTGGGCTCCTTTGTAGCTTTGGATTTTGGGACGTGGATAGTCCGTCACCAAATCCAAAACCGGTGCCTCTTCTT
>NZ_LLZC01000014.1 GCF_001461825.1 Bacillus velezensis
AAAACCGGTGCCTCTTCTTTGAATACTTCTTTCCAATAGTTTCTCTGACTCTCCAGGTTTCTGCCACGCATCCATTCACTATAATCCTTGTATTGGATTTCAAGTGGTTGTAATTCTTCACCGTTATACAATCGTGAGAAATCTTCGATTAATATATTTAGCGTCTGATGATCGGAAATAATATGGTGCATATCAAATAGTAAAATATAGTTGTTCTGATTTCTTTCTTTGACTGCTTTAAAACGCATGAGCGGTGCTGTTCCGATGTCAAACGGGCGTACAAATTGTTCCATGTCAGCGTCACTGTAGCTGTCGGTCTCTTCATATTCCACTTGGTAGAATACCTCGTCTGCAATGACTTGAAAGGTTTCTCCTTCTGTCATGACAAAACTTGTTCGCAACGACTCATGACGCTTAATCAGACGATCTATGGCTTGTTGTATTTTTTCTAAATCAAGGTTACCTGTTACTTCTAGCGCTGACGCCATGTTATATGCTGTACTGTTGCCTTCCATCTGATCCAGAATAAACAATCGTTTCTGTGTAGAGGATGCTGGATAAGCTTCTCTCTGTTCTGCTTGTGGTATTGGACTATATTCGCCTTCTCCCGCGGCCTCAATCTTTCTCGACAACATGACAGGAGTTGGTGAACTAAATATATCTTTGACTGGCAAACGAATCCCTGTCTTCTTCTCGATGGCATTAATGGCTGCCGTCGCTTTTAACGAATGTCCTCCCAGTTCAAAGAAACTATCCTCTATGCCGACTGGAGATATTCCTA
>NZ_LLZC01000015.1 GCF_001461825.1 Bacillus velezensis
TCCGGATCAAAGCCGTCTTTCGCGTGAAGCATGACGGATTGATTCCAGTGGTGTTTGTCCGTGAAGTTTTTCTCAAAGAACCAGCGCTGGATCGGCGTTAAGTCCGCTTCACCTTCGACAGGGCCCTGGTCGGCCTGCTTGCCTTCCGTCCGCTCCACATAAGAGACGAGTTCTTCGATGGTCGGGTGCTGGAAGAGGTCTTTCATCTCCAATTTATACCCGTGCTGGTTCAGGCGGCTCGCCATTTGGATGCCTTTGATCGAGTCGCCGCCGAGCGTGAAGAAATTATCGCTTACGCCGATCTGGTCAAGACCGAGCACTTCCTGCCAAATGTCAGAAAGCAGCGTCTCCATCTCCGTTTCCGGCGCTTTGTACGCGGCGCTTCCCGCTTCAATGTCCGGTTCCGGCAGGGCTTTTTTGTCAATCTTTCCGTTTGCGGTGACCGGAAGCTCGTCCATCTCCACCCAGAACGCCGGCACCATGTAGTCAGGCAGCGTGTCTTTCAGCGCGGCTTTGAGCGTTTCGATATCGTCCTGCTGAGGCGCGACATAGGCGCAAAGCGCGGTATTGCCCGCTTTGTCTTCCACCGCCGTCACCGCTGCGTCATGAACGTCCGCAAGCTGGGCGAGGCGGACTTCGATTTCTGAAAGCTCGATCCGGTAGCCCCGCACTTTGACCTGCTGGTCGATACGCCCGATGTATTCGATGCCGCACTGCGCGTTCCATTTGACGAGGTCGCCGGTCCGGTACATGCGCTCGCCGGGCACGAACGGATCGGCGGTAAACCGCTTCGCCGTTTCTTCTTCACGGTTCAGGTATCCGCGCGCAAGTCCGCGGCCTGCCACGCATAATTCACCGGCAATGCCTTCCGGCTGCACCTGATCGCCGTCGCCGAGAATATAAGCTCTCGTATTGGCAATCGCCCGTCCGATCGAAAGCGACCCTTCCTCCGGATTGATGACGCCGCTTGTCGCGACGACGGTGTTTTCCGTCGGGCCGTAGTTGTTGACGATCGTGTACGGCTGTTTCACCGCCCGCTTCAGCTTATCGCCGCCGACGAGAAGCATGCGGAGAGAGGTATTTTCCAGCTCCATAAATTGTTCGGCGAGCTGCGTAGGCAGGAAGGTGATGGTCACGCCGTGCTCTTCGAAATAGTGATTTAAGCGGGTGATATCCAGCCGGATCGCTTCGTCAATGACGTGAAGTTCCGCGCCGATGGTCCATGTCGGGAACATCTCCCAGATGGAGGCGTCAAAACCGAAGCCCGCGTATTTGGCGCTTTTATCATCCGCCGTCATGGCGAATGCGTCGTGATGCCAGAAGCACAGGTTCACCAGCGCATGGTGTTCGACCATGACACCTTTCGGCTGTCCGGTCGTTCCTGACGTGTAAATCATATAAGCGAGATGATCCGCCGTTGTTTCCGTCTGCGGGTTCGCTTCATCATTTTCATCAAGCGGCAGGCTCAGAATGGAGCGTCCGCCGTCAAGCAGGATCGTTTCTCCTTTGTAGCTGTCCGGCACGCCCAGCGCTTCCTGTGTGAGAAGAAGCTTCGCGCCGCTGTCCTGCAGAATGTAGCTGATCCGCTCTTCCGGGTAGTCGGGGTCAATCGGCACAAATGCCGCGCCCGCTTTCAGGACGCCGAGTACGCCCGCGGCCATTTCCAAGGACGGTTTCGTCAGGATGCCGACACGCTCGTCAGCCGTGACGCCGCAGTCCATGAGAATGCGCGCGATGCGATTCGCCCTTGCGTTCAGCTCGCCGTACGTCCATTTCGCGCCGTTGTATGCCGCGGCCGGCCGGTCCGCGTAGCGGGCGGCCGTTTCTTCAAAGAGACGGTGAACCGTTTTGTCCCGCGGCACAGAAATTGTTTTTCCTTTCCAT
>NZ_LLZC01000016.1 GCF_001461825.1 Bacillus velezensis
ATCTGATCGATATGAAGATTGCGTTTCTTAACAGTATTTCAGGAAAAGTAGCTGATGCCGGATTGGCCGATTCGTTTGTGGAAGAGTCATTTTTAGAACATGAGTTGATACATGCGAAGAATACATCACAAGCTATCATGCAGGAGCAGCGCAATGAAATGAAAGGTATCCTTGATGAAATCAGTGATATCATTCATCTTGATGTTTTCTCTACAGAAGATGTCGATCAAAAGCTGGATTCAGCAGACAAAAAACGGGATAAGACCATACATAAACTCGGAAAGCTTGATCACGATCTAACGAAAGAATACGCAGAAACCGAGGCAAATGAACATTTCATTCAGGCAGATTTTCAGCAGCTCCAAAATGCTACAGGCAAAGGGAAAAATGTAACACCACTTCACTATAACGCCAAGGCGTACAGAGAAAGTGACATACATAAGAAAAAAGGCGAGATTGCAAGACACTCAGACACATATTTAACGTTTAAGAAGGAAGAAGCGAAAGAGCGGGAAATCAAGGATCTAAAGAAAAAGCTGGCTGACGGTGTGACCGATCCGGATGAATACTTGGAAATTGCGAAGAAGATCGGTTACGAGAATCTTGAACCTTCCCAGCAGCAATATGTGATCCAGCTTGAACAAGCAAAACAGATGGAAGAAGCCGGAGAAGTGACTTGGGATATTTTAAAAGGAGCCGGCGTTGGTTTATATGATGTCGGGAAAGACACGGTGACCGGTCTATGGGACTTCATAACCGATCCGGGGGAAACGCTGTCAGCACTGGGGAATGCAGTACTTCATCCTGTTAAAACATATGATGCTGTTAAAGCGGCAATTGAAGAGTCGTATCAAAAGGATATGGTGAACGGAGATGCTTACTCCAGATCAAGATGGGTGACATATGCGGTCGGTTCAGTGGCTGTGGCTGTCGTCGGAACGAAAGGCGCAGGAGCCGTTAACAAAGCTGATGCGGCGGGGAAGGTCATAAACAAGGCAGGACAGGCAGGGAAGAAAATTAAAGACGTTAAACTTCCAGATCTGCTTCCTTATAACTCTAAGTATGATCTTGCTCTG
>NZ_LLZC01000017.1 GCF_001461825.1 Bacillus velezensis
CAGGCTCTGTTTCCAGCGCGTCTAAAAAGCTGTTGACCATCGCCGGAATAAAATGCGCGGTCGTCACCTTTTCTGAGGCAAACGCTTCAATCATCCGCACAGGATCTTTCTCCCATCCGGCAGGAAGCAGATACACGGAGGCGCCGGACATCGTCCACCAAAACAATTGCCAGATGGAGGCGTCGAATGAAAAGGATGATTTCAGCACGATGATGTCCTCTTCCGTTAACGGGAACTGCCCTTGCATCCCTGATAAAAAGGCGGCGGCCTGACAGTGTTCAACAGCCACTCCCTTCGGTGTTCCCGTCGAACCGGACGTATAAATGATATAAGCGAGCGAATCAGCATCCGCTTCTTCAGAGACAGCCCCTGTCTCCGTCTCACTTGTCAAAGAAGAAAGAGACACTTCTAGCGTTTCTCCGGAAAAACCGGAAAGGGATAACCCCGGCTGTGCAAGCAGGAGGCAGGCGCCGCAGTCATCAAGCATATAGCGCAGCCTGTCCTCAGGATAGTCCGGGTCAAGCGGCACATAGGCGCCGCCCGCTTTTAACACGGCAAGCACTGAAACCACCATCTCCGGCGAGCGTTCAGCGAGTACGCCGACCATGCTTTCTTTGCGGACGCCTTTTTGGCGGAGCCAAACGGCGAGCCTGTCTGTGTACTG
>NZ_LLZC01000018.1 GCF_001461825.1 Bacillus velezensis
TTAGGAATATCTCCAGTCGGAATAGAAGACAGTTTCTTTGAACTTGGCGGAGATTCTATTAAAGCGATTAAGGCCGTTTCGAAGTTACGGGAAAAAGGTTATAAGCTTTCTTTCGCCGCATTAATGTATCAGCAGACCCCAAGAAAGATTGGGGAAAATATTCAAATGGGAGAAGTAAATCAAGTATACGAACAGGGAGAAATCAATGGGGAAAGTCCATTAACCCCTATACAACTAGAATTTTTCAATAAGAATCACGTCGTACCTAATCATTATAATCAGGCCTTAATGTTAAGAAGTGATGAGCCATTTGACATACCTAGTTTAAAGACAGCAATTACTGAAATCATTAAACATCATGACGCTTTAAGAAATGTATATGACGGACAACGTCAAATCACGCTGTCTACAGAGGAAAGCAAGCTATATGATTGGTATGAAAAAGATTATACAAAAGTGCAAGATGTATCGAAAGAGATAGAGTATGCCAGCGATAAATTACAGGCAAGCATAGACCTAGCCACCGGGCCTTTAGTAAAAGTAGGGCTGTTCCATTCAGACAGTGGAGATCATTTACTAATTTGTGTACATCATCTGGTCATAGACGGTGTATCATGGAGAATTCTGCTGGAGGATTTATTTAGTGGATATCGACAAATACAAGAGACAGGTAAAATCACGCTGCCAATGAAAACGGCTTCGTACAAGGAATGGGCGAATGCTTTAACACAATATGCTAAGAGTGAAGTGCTTTCAGATGAAATAGCATACTGGAAAAATATATCGGATAAATCAAATAGTACTGAGACATTCAAGAGTACACAAACAGCAAGTGGTCAATATAAAAATAAAGTAGTGAAAGTGGACTCTGAAACGACGAAAAAGCTGTTGCTCGAAGCTGGAAAGACATATAAAACAGAAATAAACGACTTGTTACTGGCATCGCTGACCATTGCAGTAAAAGAATGGAGAAACTCTAAGTACCTAACCATAGAAATGGAAGGTCACGGGAGAGAGACAATAGATAGAGAGATCGCCATCGATCGTACAGTTGGTTGGTTTACAAGTGTATATCCTATTATTTTGGAGACAAAAGATACTGTTGAAGAAAGCATTTTGGAGACAAAACAAACATTGAAACAGGTCCCTAATCATGGAATTGGATATGGAGTTTTGAGATATCTTGGTGAGCATAGCGGACTTGAGATGAGCGCAGCAATAACATTCAATTATCTTGGAGAATTGGATAACGAGATAGACAGAATTGAAGGAATATCCATGTCGGGAATGCCATTAGGAAGAAGTATGTCAGAAAAAAATTCATCAGGAATGGGATTGTCTCTAAATGGGGCTGTTTTAAATGGGCAACTTGAATTTGACATCATATATGATACTGGATTGTATACTGACGAGGATGCTCAAACATTGGTATTGGCATATGAAAGAGCAATTAAGGATGTTGTCGAAACGTGTTTAACCAGAAAAGGAACAGTAAAAATGCCATTAGATGAAACATTAATTGGTGATAACCGTGATGGCGATCTAAAGTGCATGATACAAAAACAGTTGAATTATTATGGAGATAACCATATTAAAACACGTTCTACTTTAGAATGTCCTGTATTGACAGGACATGAGGACTTCTTGCGACCGGATACAGAAATTATTACTGAAATCATAACAATAGAAGGAACGGCAGAGAACGCTTCTTTATCACTCAGAGGAATAATTTCCAGGCATGGGGCATTAAGAACGAAATTAAATCAAAAAATGACCTATTTAGAAGAATACGATTATTCAGATGAGTGGGAAATTCCAGTAGTGAAAGGAACCTTAGAATTATCTGCAGAACAATTTAAAGAAATTGTGAATGAAATGAGTTTTCTAACTGATGATAAGCTGTTATCTAGATTTTTAATCGTAGAAATAGATGCAGACCATTGCTTAGTACTTAGTGCAATTCATCATTTAATATGGGATGGAGTCTCACAAGATTTGTTTAAGGTTATGCTTCATGAAACTTTGAACAACAGACTTACCACTCCCTATAACTATTCTTTCATAGAATATTGCAAAATGATTAAAAAGAAAGTTGACGAACTGGAAATTCCTGATGCTCAAGAGTCTAACATGGAAGAGTATATTGAAGCTGCTAAACAATCAGCTGATTTGGTCTCTCGACGAGACACTAAGAGGTCTACAGAAATTCATGTAAAACTAAATGAGTTACAATATCAGAAATTTAGCGAACAACCCATTAATACAGCAGTAGAATTTATATCAAGGCTTATGTATAGTGACTTACCTGAAGAATTAAATAACATCCCTGTTTCTGTTTTGACACATAACAGAGATGAATTCAATAAGGAAATGTTGGGGCTAACTTTAAATTTAGATTATTCAATTTATGATAGGAAAAGTAAAACGCAAAAACAGCTTTTATCAACATCAGAAAAATCGAGTATTAATCAATCTGCAATTACAGAAAAGTTGTTTCTTATAGCACAAAAGTACGGTTTTAATGAAATGTCCCATCGCATTCCAATCATTAATTATCAGGGAGTCCTTGATAAGTTTGCAAGTAGAGATGACATATCACTTGAGAAGATGTTTTTACAAACACAGATTATAGAGTCTGAAGATTTTGGAGTTAGCATGCACTTTTACATTCAAAATAGTACTCTAATTGCTCGCATTACAGGCATTACAATTGAAGAAGAGCTCCTTAATGATGTCATGAAGAATATTTAATGTTGGATCTTACCCGTAAAACCACCCGCTATGCGGGTGGAGGGGTCATAAAAAGACATATGATGCCAGATCATGTGCATATGCTCGCGGTCCCACCCAACATATCTGAAATATGCACATGATCTAGCAATAAACAATTGGAGTGTAAATTAGACATGCTCTAAATGAAATTAGAAACAAGAAGGGGGGCTTATAGTATGAATGAAAAAATTTCAAAAAGCATATACAAAAAGAATATAGGCTTATTTATTTTGTCCTGCTTACTTGGTATCATGACATCTATTCTGTTTATTGCATTGGCAATTATACTACAAAAGTTTATTGATTATTCTATTAATAAAGATATTGACAATATCTTTAAGGTGACTACTGTTTCCGTTATTTTATTGCCTTTAGGTGCAGTGGGAATGTATGTGGGGTATGCTGTTAAAAATTTATATACAAAAAGGGCAACGTTAAACCTGAAAAATACCCTTGTTGAAAATATTTTGCGGTTAGATATGAGAAGTTTCAACAAGGAGAGTAATGGAACCTACATATCACGATTGTCAAATGATATAACGATAATTCAAAACGATTATATAAAAGGGACCGTGGAAATATTTGTTCAGCTAGCTATGCTTGTAGGCGGAGTGCTTGCGATGTTTATCATTAATTCATTCCTTGCATTGAGTATATTACTCACTTGTATCATTCCACTTGCAGTTTCGAGTATATTTAATAATCGTATGCAAAAAGCACAAGGTGAAGTGGCTGAGCAAAATAAAAATTATGTATCTTTCATTAAAGATATATTGTCTGGAAATCAGGTTGTTAAGAGCTTTAACATCGAAAAGGAGATTTTTGAAAGGGCAAAGGCAAAGGCGAACAAGCAGGAAAAAGCTAAAATGGTATACGAAAATCTGTTGTCACTCATTATGTCACTTACTGATATTTCAACTTTTCTTGTTGCTGTAGTCATATTTATTGTGGGTACTCAGCAGCTAATGAAAGGAGAAATTACAGTAGGAGAGATTATGGCTTTTATTCAATTGTTAAATTGCGTAACAGTTCCCATTAATAGACTCATAACCGGTTTTACCAAAAGGCAGGCCAGTCGGGCTTTATTAATGAATTTCAATAAAATTGGAGAGGCAAAAACGGATCAAACTCAAAGAATTGATATCCCTAAATTCAGTAATAAAATTTCTCTAAATGGGCTTTCGTTAAGCGTAGATGGGAAAAAAATTTTAGATGATATTAATTTTGAATTTGAATATGGAAAGTCTTATGCCATTGTAGGAACAAGTGGGAGTGGAAAGACAACCTTATTAAAGATGTTGACTGGGTTTTATGATGGGTATGAAGGAAATATCAGGTATGACGGGGTTGATCTTGAGAAAATAAGTGATCAGTCCATTTTCCAAAATGTTAGTTTTATTCATCAGGACTGTTTTATCTTTGATGATACGATTGAACAAAATATTAAATTGTTTCGTGAATGTGACACAGATGAGTTTGAGCAAGTCATAAAGAAGAGTATGTTACAGAAATTGATTCATGACAGAGGCGGCTTTGATGTATTATGTGGAGAAAATGGAATCCATTTTTCAGGTGGGGAAAAACAGAGAATTTCTATAGCAAGAGCACTCCTGAGAAAATCACCTATATTACTTATGGACGAGGCGACTTCAGCGTTGGACAATCAAACAGCTAGTGACCTTGAGTGTATGTTAAGTGAAATGCAGGGCATTACGAGAATTTCCATTACTCATAGGCTGGATGAATCAATTCTTAGTGGATATGATGAAATTGTCTTATTGAATAATGGGAAAATTGAAGAACACGGCACGTATCATAAATTAATGGAAGCCAAACAAAGATTTTATGCATTGAGTATGTTGAGTAGACATAATAATGATCTTTTAATAGAGAAAGGTACAACTAGTCTTGTATTTTAAATCTCAATGGTTGTATGAAATAAGTTTTTGGACAGTTTTGATGCTTGTATAAGATGAAAGGGGTGTCGTACGGATGGAGCAAATCGCAGTTGTTGGGTGTGGCGGAATGATCGGTGAAGTCATCTGTAAGAACTTATGTAAAGACTTTATTGTTAAGGGCGGACAGCGGCGTGAACCTACAGCATTAATGAACCTTAATAATTTTAACTACCAATTCCTGGATGTTTCTGACTGGGAGAACTTGATTGCGTTCTGTACTGATTGTACGGTTGTCATTAATTGTGCAGGGCCTGAATTTGTAATTAAAGATAGAGTTGCTCAGGCAGCCATGAAAGTAGGAGCAAAATATGTTGATGCTTCCAATGCTTTATTATTGAATCAGGAGCAAAAGCTAGAGCTTAAAGCTAACGGTGTAAATTACATAGGAGCTGGTTTTTGTCCTGGAATTACAGGTCTGCTATTAAAACGAGTGATAAATCATTTATTAGACGAAACTAAGCATGTGAATTGTTATATTGGTGGTGCGGAACATTATACGAAAACTTCTATCTCAGATATATTAATGAGTGGCCATAGTGTAATTGGAAAAACAGACTCTTATTGGAGTGATCATTGTGTTAAAACGGAAAATATAAATATGATGCAGAAAGAATTTGTACCTGAAGTGGATGTTCCTGTCTATAAGAAACCGTATTTAAGTCAAGAGATCATTGATATTCTGGAAGTTAGTTCGGTACAAGAACTTCACTGGTACAATATAGCGGCAAATGATTATATTTTCCGTTTGGCAATGCAATTTTATCAAATGCAACTTGAGTCTTCGGTTGAAGAAGCAATGAAAAAACTAGACATTAGCTTAGAGGAGCAACCTAAAGAGGAATGGATAGCTTTAGTCATTGATGCTACAGGAGTGAAAGATGGAAAGAATGTTAGGTGCAGATTGAATTTACAAATGGAAACGAGTTCAGAGTTAACGGGTACAGTGGCTGCCGAAATCGCCCGACAAGCTGTTTCGAGTAATAGACCTAATGGTACCTACTGGGCTTATGAAGTGCTTCCTATAGATTTTATGAATCAATATGTTTTTTCTAATAAGCATGATTTTTATGAGGAAAAGTATGTTGAAATAAAGAAATGATATGACTAGGTTACATGGCGTACATCTGATATTTATTGGATAGGGGGGAGTACATTATAAAAAAGCTTTTACTTAAGAGATTACCGTTGATTTCACTTGGAGTTATAGCTTACATACTGACAAAATACGCGCAGAACCATCAGGATTGGGCGGAAAAATACAGTAGGTCTGTATATCCGTTATTGTCAAAAATAGTAGGATTTGTACCTTCTTGGGTCACATTTTCTGTTAGTGAATGGCTCGTCGTGTTGGTTGTGTTACTTTTTCTATTTTATATCGTTTATTATGTGCGCAAGGTTATCATGAGTAAAGGTGCACGTAGGATGGTAGTTTATCGTGGTGCTCTAGGAATCGTTACGATCTGTAGCGTGATATATTTTTGTTATACTATTTTGGGTGGAATAAACTATTACAGATATTCTTTTTTGTCTTATACCGAATATAAAGAAGAGAACTACAGCAAGGAGGAACTGGTCAAATTGAGTAAGTCGCTTGCCGTTGAAATGGAATTGGCAAGGGAAAAGTTAGCGGATACTGATCTTTTGGCTCATGTACCAGAGGTTTTTGATTATTATGCACAACACGCAGTGTTCTCGATGCAAATGTTATCAAAGAAATATCCTGTTTTGGAGCATTCATATTCAACACCAAAACCAGTGGTGATGTCAAAACTAATGTCGCATGCAGGGATACATGGTATTTTTGTCCCTTTTACTTATGAATCCAATATCAATGTTAATGTGCCAGTTTTTTTGGTGCCTGCTACTATGGCGCATGAATTGGCACATCAGAGTGGTTTCATGCATGAGGATGAGGCTAATTTTATAGCTTATCTGGCATGTAAGCAGCAGGATGATCCAATGATACTATACAGTGGTTTATTTCTGGCATTTGATTATTCTATATCTGAGCTAAAGAAAGTGGATCCAGATAAGGCGTCTGATATAATGTCCAGTCTGTCCAAAGCGGTGCGGCATGATATAGAACAAAATGAGCAGTACCGGGATAAGTATGAGGGTGTTATTTCAAGTATTTCAAGAAATGTAAATGACGTATATCTGAAGGCAAATAATCAGACAGACGGTTTGAATAGCTATAGTGATATGGTGAATTTATTGCTGGCAGAGCAGCGAGAGATAGAGAAGTACAATTAAATGTATCTTGAATACTTATAGGTTTATATAGTAATGATAGTGGGCTCAAGTTGAACATAGGAGTGAGTGAAATAAATAAAATAAAAGTATTTCCTATTCCATATGCTGGAGCGTCGGTAAATGCATATTATGAATGGAAAAAACTACTGCCGGATAGATATGAATTGTGTATATGTGAATTGGCTGGAAGAGGAACTCGATTCACAGAGCCTTGTTACCAGTCTGTTGGTGAAGCAAGTGAAGATATCGCCAAAAGAATAAGTGAACAATTAGAATATGACGATGAATATGTTATATTTGGACACAGCATGGGAGCCTTATTGACTTATGAGATATATTATAAACTTAAGCAAATGGGAACTAAGGAACCAAGGCATCTGTTTTTTTCTGGGCGAGATGCTCCACATATTTTTGAAAAGAGAGAAGACATTGAAAATATGACTAATGAAACTTTCTTGACAAAGGTGGAACAATATGGGGGAATACCAGAGGAGTTTTATACAAAAGAGATTATGGATATGTTTCTTCCGATTTTGCGAGCAGATTTTATAATTTTGGACAATTATAAGTTTCAGCCCAAAGCAGAAAAAATAAGTTGTGGAGTAAGCGTTTTTTATGCGGATAGCGATTTTTCGACTCATATCAATGAAATGCATAAATGGAGTGAAGTTGTTGAAGGGAATGTGAAATTTCATAAGTTTAAAGGAGAACATTTTTTTTTGAATCGGTATCCTAATGATATTGTAAATACTATTGTTAAAGATACAGAGACTTATTCTTGTTCATGAGAGATTCCTCGTTTCGTCAATGTTGGTGTGGTAACTTACATTGTACAAGAGGAATCTCTCTTTCGCATTCATTTTTTGGTAGAATTTAGATAATCGACAGACGTGTTATTATATAAATCTAAAAAGATTTTGGTTTAGACTTTCTTTTCTTTGTACAGTTTGAATGTGTTTTGAAATATTATATTTAAAATAAATTTTATCAGTCTGAGAATCCTTCAATGATTGTTACTTAATTTTGCTTAATTATAAAAGTAATATTCAATAATTGTTTTAGGTAGGTTTTAGTAAGGAGAATTATGAAAAAAATTAAGAAAAAACATTGGAAATAATAAGCTTTCAGTTTTAAGCCCGGTGCCGCTAACAACACGGCGGCCGGGCTTTTTTCACGGCCGGATTACGATGTCAGCGCCGAACTTGATCGGAACTCTCAGCCATTTACATTCCCCTTTTCTCTTGTAAATAAAAAGATTCTAAAACTAGAAAAGGTTCCGGAAAGCAGATGCTTACGGAACCTTTTTCGTTATGCCGAATGGCTTTTTTTCGTCTGAACGGTTTCCCTGGACTTGATACCAAGTGATACGAACAAGCCGATCACAGATACGCCGATCAATATCATAAACAGAATGTGAAATCCGGAGATTAAACCGATCAGTGCTGAAGAAATAATGCTTCCGAAATAACGGAAGGTGGAAAAAATCCCGGATGCGATGCCGGACATGCCCGGTTCTACCGTCGCAAGAGAAGATACCTGCATGCTCGTCAGCCCCGCACCTGACGCGATGCCTCCTACAATAAGCGATGCCATAAGAAACGGAACGGAATGGGAATAAACCAAAAGCAGAAATAAGAGATTGGCTACGGCCATCAGCCCGAAGGACAGAAAAATCATTCTTCGCGCGCCCCATTTCTGATGCAGCTGAGCTCCGCCCCAGTTGCTGGCGGACATGAAAACAGAAAAGACTGACAGCGCCATGCCGCTGTGCGACGTATTCATGCTGAAGTGGCCGGTCATAAAGAGCGGCATAATCAATAACACGGCGTACATCATTAAATTGCTTAACAGAACCGACAGATTGGCGCTCGTAAAGGTCGTGTTTTTAAACAGGTCAAAATCAATAATCGGATGTTTCGTGCGCAGCTCCCGCCTGAAAAATAGCGGAACAAATATGAGAATGAGCAGCGCGTACACCCAATAGCCCAAAGAGCTTTCATTTTTCGTCAGAAGAATTATAGATACAATGCTTCCGGCAAGCAAAACGGACCCGATGATATCAAGCGGAGCGTCAGACGTTTCTTCTTTATATTTAGGAAACATCACTAATGCCGTCACGAGTGCGATCGCAAGAAACGGAATGTTGACCCAAAAGATCGAATGCCAGCTGAAGCTCTCAATTAAAAGAGAGCCGATAAACGGACCGAGAGCCGCGCCCAGCCCGGCACCGAGGCCGAAAAAGCCGAATACTTTCGGAAGCCGTTTTTCAGACACGACATGGCGGATGATGGCGATGCTGTTTGGCGTAAGCAAAGCTCCGCCGGCAGCCTGAAGCGCCCGGAAGAAAATCAATAAGAAAAGACTTGGCGAGAGGGCGCACCCCAATGATGCGATGAGAAAAAGGCCGACGCCCCATAAATACATTTTTTTGTTTCCGTACATATCACCGAGTTTGCCGGCAATGGGCTGTGTCACAGCCATCACGATTAAATACACGGTCACTACCCATGTGATGCTGGCAATTGATTCGCTGAATGAGCGGGAAATGGATGAAAGGGCGACTGCGATCATCGTAGAATTGATGGGAACGAGTATGGCTCCCAGCAAAAGCGAAACGATCAGCGCCCATTCTTTCTTTGACCCCATCCTTCATCCTCCTTGGAGCCGGAAAATGACCGGCCGGTAATGCCTTTCATGAAAATCTCAGTGCTGTGTTTCAGCATCGTTTCCTCAGAGAGAGTAATGACTCTTTTCCCCAGCTGCAGCCGGTGTATAAAATAACCGAAAATCATCGTCATAAAGACGTCTGCATTAGCTTCTTCGCTGCCGGGGCTTATCATATTTTTCTTTGTCAGCTCCTTAAAGTAAACGATTAAATGCTTTTTCACGGATTGCGGATATACGACAATATCCTGCAGGACGTCTTCGAACAGTTCCGGTTCGCGCAGGCAGATGCGGAACACTTCTTTTTTTTGTTCCAATTGCTGCAGAAGGGTCGCGGCGAAATGAAGAAGATCCTCATACAGATCGCCTTCCGCCTTGGTGATCATGCTTTCCGGAGCCGGCGTCTGCTGTTCAATCATGGCTTTCATTAATCCTTGTTTGTTTTTAAAATTACGGAAAATCGTTGCTTCGCTTACTTTTGCTTTTTCTGCGATTTCTTTTGTTGTCGCTGCGCGGTATCCTTTTTGGATGATCAGATTCATCGCGGCGTCAATAATTCTCTTGTTCGTCGTTCTCAACATGTTTCACCTCGCGTAAATACTGGCAGGACAAGTATACACCCGCCCTGCCCGTCAATAAAGAGGGAAACCTAGCATGAAGCGCGTTTGACAATCGTAATCTTGCCGTTTGTCCCGTCCACCGTGACGATATCTCCGTCGTTGAGCCTGTCAGTCGCGGCACGTGTGCCGAGAACGGCCGGGAGCCCGTATTCTCTCGCGATGATCGCCGCATGTGACAGGATGCCGCCCGTGTCCGTAATGACGGCCTTTGCATCCTGGAACAGACTGGTCCACAGCGGTGTCGTCATTTTGCAGACAAGCACGTCTCCTGTTGAAAAACGGGAAAATTCACTTGCGTCACGAATGACTTTCACCGGGCCGCTTGCGATTCCGCTTGACGCCGCAAGTCCGTAAATTTGATGTTCAGTGTTTTTTTCATCTTCTGTGATGGAGCCGGTAATCTGTTCAGCCGTTTTCAGCTGTTCCGAAGTCGGAGTCCCGAGATAAGCGGGGGCTTCAAGCAATTGATATTGCTGGAAGAGCTGTTTTCGTTCAGCGGCTTTTTCCTGCATCGGAACCGGCGACACGAGCGCTTTCTCGACTTCATCGCTGTATAAGTACCACATATCCTCCCGATCATCGATTACGCCTTGTTTTTGAAGCAGCTCGCCGATTTTCAGAAGGCAAAGGCGCGCTTTGGCGTCCAGCATCGCATCAATATAAAAATGGTGATCATCTTTGATGACGGATGAAGACAATGTCCACTGATAATAGCGGTCAAACGTCTCCCGAAAGCCGTCATCTTCAATTCTATCCATAAAGTCGGCGTAGAGCTGTTTTCGTTTTTCTATCGTTTTATGAAACTCACTGTCAAAATCGTATCCGTTCCGGACATAGTTCTGAATGTTGGCCAAAGCGAAATAAGGGTTTTCCGCCCAAGTTTCTTCAATGAGATCATGACTTTTCACGGATCTCCAGCCGTATTCCTGTAAAAATTGACCGACTTGTTCGAGAAAGCGTTTTCCCTCATTTGATTGCAGAAGCGTCTGATGCAGCTCATCGGCATGAGAAACCGTAAAGACGCGCCGCAGCTCAGGGCTGTCTTTTACTTGTCCGGAAAGCAGCCAGAGCTGTCTGTCGGTCTCCAATGACTTATTCATGACGCCAGCCAGCATTTCATACAGAAGGGAGGTGTTTTCTTTCTCAACCTGTCCGTACATGGATTCCAGTATCATGTTTAACGCAACCTGCGGAAAGACAATATTGAAATGTTCTGCGTATCCTTTTAAATAGAAGTCTTGCAGGTTTCGGAACGCATCAAGGGCAGTCTCCGGCGTATGGTCTGTATGCGCCAGTTCGTCCAGCTTTTGATAAAAAGGCAGAAAGGTTTCCTGAATAATATCGTACATGCGGTCAGCCAAGACGGGGAAAAGCGCTTCTAACTGTTCTGCGGGCAGCTTGTCGTCCGTCTTATGCTGTCTGGAAAAAACACGGCCCTGATGAAGTTTGACACGCTCGATTTCGATGCCCATTACAGGGAATGCCTTCGTGCTCTCTTTGAGGCCGTATTCCAAAGCCGGCACAATGAGTGAGGCGAATAACGGGCTGACGGGGCCTTCAATATTGGCCTCCATATTGAGCCAAAAATCTTTCTGATCCCGGGGCGTCATGATAAATTCCCGTTCTTCGTCTGCCGCCTTCTGATCCTGCACGATCGTTGTAATCGGCCTGGCCTGAAGCAGATACAGCTTATTTTCGGCAAATCCGAATTCGAGATCCACGGGATAACCGTACAGTTCTTCCGTCTTTATCGTCAGCATGGCAAGCTCTTTGACGCTCTCGTCATCAAGGCAGAAGCGGTTTCTCATGTCAGCGGTCGTCTCTTTTTCCGTCACGCCTTCGTCTTTAGAAACGATATACATTTCTTTTAAGCCGATTTCTTTTTCAATCTGAAATGTGTCTTTATTGACGATAAATGTGTCGGGCGTCACGCTGCCGGAGACGATTGCTTCTCCGAGACCGTAGCTCGCGCTGATCATCAGTTCTCCGTCATCGTGTGTGACGGGGTTGCGGCTGAAAATGACCCCTGAAACCTCGGAATTGATAAGCCCTTGCACGACAACGCCCATTAACGGTTCTGCGGTGTCATTGTTCATTTTCTCTTTATAACCGCTGACCCGCGCCGAGAAGAAGGAAGCCCAGCATTCTTTCACTTTTCCGAGAAACTCTTCTTCTGTTTTGATATTTAAATAGGTTTCGTACTGACCAGCGAAAGAAGCGCCTTCAAGATCTTCGGACGCGGAGGAGGAACGTACGGCGACAGAGGCGTATGATTCTCTCAATTCATAAAACGACGCGGTCAGTTCCTCCCGAAGCTCTTTTGAAAACGTGCCGTTCATAATGGCGCGCTCCATCTGTTCCTGATCTGCTTGAAGCCCGTTGTCTTCCATAAAACGTGTCAGGGCATTCGTCTGAATGATAAAACCGCCGGGAACGGGCAGTCCGTTTTTCGTCAGTTTAATCAGGTTCATTCCTTTTGCTCCTGCAGAGCGGCTCGATTCTTCCGCTTTTTGAAATCGCACTGAATACATGCGGTATGACCCCCTTTTTTTTCCTCATCCAAGAAAATGATAGTAAACACTATCATTACATTGTAAAGAGGTAGGAAGAAACTGTCAAAGATACAAAGACCTAAACCTTCTCATCCTTTCGGCTGAAGAAAGGTAATTCGATTCATCTGGTTAATGGTTCAATGGATTTATATTCACAATTTTTTTGACAGATGATTGAAGACTGCTGAAAAAGGGTATTGTGATAGCAGGGGAACGATTGTCCGATTCTTCATTTTTTACTATAATCAGATGAGATGAAGAATTCCCGAGGAGGGTTTTTGTGATTACAAAAGCCGTTTTTGCATTATGTTTCCCTTTTATGCTGGTCGTCCTTTTTACGCGCGTCACGTTTAACCACTATGTGGCGATCGCTCTCACAGCCGCACTGCTTTTCGCATCCTATTTAAAGGGTTACACCGAAACGTATTTTATCGTTGGATTGGATGTCGTATCGCTGGTGGCCGGAGGGCTGTACATGGCCAAAAAAGAAGCAGACAAAAAGAAAGACAATGCCTGACATGGTGAATATGAAATAGAATGCCTGCTTTTACGCCATAAAAGCAGGTTTTTTATACAAAAATTGACTTGGTAAAAACAAACCATCGAACTTTAGTTCGTATTTTTAGTGATTTTGCCCGTCATTGTGTTACTATATCAATAGGAAGATTTCGTAAAGAAACGGAGGCTTTTTTGTGAAAGATCGTTTTGAGTTAGTCTCGAAATATCAGCCCCAGGGAGATCAGCCGCAAGCGATTGAGAAGCTTGTCAAAGGCATACAGGAAGGCAGAAAACACCAGACTCTCCTGGGTGCGACAGGGACGGGCAAAACCTTTACCGTGTCCAATCTGATTAAAGAAGTGAATAAACCGACACTGGTCATTGCCCATAACAAAACCCTTGCCGGACAGCTGTACAGCGAGTTTAAGGAGTTTTTCCCGAACAATGCTGTCGAATATTTTGTCAGCTATTACGATTACTATCAGCCGGAGGCGTACGTGCCTCAAACGGATACTTTTATAGAGAAAGACGCAAGCATTAATGATGAAATTGATAAACTGAGACACTCCGCGACGTCCTCTCTGTTTGAACGGAGAGATGTCATTATTATCGCGAGTGTGTCATGCATATACGGTCTCGGTTCGCCTGAAGAATACCGGGAAATGGTTGTGTCGCTCAGGCCGGAAATGGAGATTGAGCGGAACGAGCTGCTGAGAAAGCTTGTGGATATCCAGTATGCCCGCAATGATATCGACTTTCAGCGCGGTACGTTCCGCGTGCGCGGAGACGTTGTGGAAATCTTCCCGGCTTCCCGTGACGAACATTGTATCAGAGTGGAATTTTTCGGAGATGAAATTGAGCGGATCAGAGAGGTCGACGCTTTGACCGGAGAAATTCTCGGCGACCGTGACCATGTCGCGATTTTCCCGGCTTCCCACTTCGTCACCCGTGCGGAAAAGATGGAAAAAGCGATTCTGAATATTGAACAGGAGCTTGAGGAGCGCTTGAAAGTGATGCACGAAAACGGCAAGCTCCTTGAAGCGCAGCGGCTTGAGCAGCGGACGAGATATGATCTTGAAATGATGCGGGAAATGGGTTTTTGCTCAGGGATCGAGAACTATTCAAGACATTTGACACTCCGTCCGCCGGGCTCTACGCCGTATACGCTGCTTGATTATTTTCCGGATGATTTTATGATTGTCGTTGATGAATCACATGTGACGATTCCGCAGGTGCGCGGCATGTTCAACGGTGACCAGGCGAGAAAACAGGTGCTTGTCGATCACGGGTTCCGCCTCCCGTCAGCGCTTGACAACCGTCCGCTCCGATTCGAGGAATTTGAGAAACACATGCACAATATCGTGTACGTGTCGGCGACTCCGGGACCGTATGAAATTGAGCATACGCCGGAAATGATCGAGCAGATCATCAGACCGACGGGACTCCTCGATCCCCTCATTGACGTCCGGCCGATCGAAGGACAGATTGATGATCTGATCGGCGAGATACAGGCGAGGATTGAACGGAATGAACGCGTTCTCGTGACGACTTTAACGAAAAAAATGTCAGAGGATCTGACCGATTATCTCAAGGAAATCGGCATCAAGGTCAATTATCTGCATTCCGAGATTAAGACGCTTGAACGGATTGAAATCATCCGTGACCTCCGCCTCGGAAAACATGATGTGTTAATCGGCATCAACCTGCTGAGGGAAGGGCTTGATATTCCGGAAGTGTCACTTGTCGCCATCCTCGATGCGGATAAAGAAGGCTTCCTCCGTTCTGAGCGTTCGCTGATTCAGACGATCGGACGGGCGGCACGAAACGCGGAAGGCCGCGTTATCATGTATGCCGATAAAATCACGAATTCGATGGAAATCGCGATTAATGAAACGAAGCGCCGCCGGGAACAGCAGGAGCGCTTTAACGAAATTCACGGCATTACGCCGCAAACGATCAATAAGGAAATCCGCGATGTGATCCGCGCGACGCAGGCCGCTGAGGATAAAGAAGAATATAAAACAAAAGCCGCGCCTAAACTGGCGAAGATGACGAAGAAAGAACGCCAGAAAGTCGTTGAGCAAATGGAGCACGAAATGAAAGAAGCGGCCAGAGCGCTTGATTTCGAGCGGGCGGCAGAGCTTCGTGATTTACTGTTAGAGCTTAAAGCGGAAGGATGATGAACACATGGCAATTGACCGGATCGAGGTGAAAGGCGCAAGGGCGCACAATTTAAAAAACATTGATGTAACGATTCCGCGGGATCAGCTCGTCGTCGTGACGGGGCTGTCCGGATCGGGAAAATCATCCCTTGCCTTTGACACCATTTACGCGGAAGGACAGAGGCGGTATGTTGAATCGCTTTCTGCCTATGCGCGCCAATTTTTAGGGCAGATGGATAAGCCGGACGTTGATGCGATCGAAGGGCTTTCTCCGGCGATCAGCATTGACCAGAAAACGACGAGCCGCAATCCGCGGTCAACCGTCGGAACGGTAACGGAGATTTATGATTATCTCCGGCTGCTGTACGCGAGAGTCGGGAAGCCGCACTGCCCGGAGCACGGCATTGAAATTACGTCGCAAACGATTGAACAGATGGTTGACCGGATTCTTGAATATCCGGAGCGGACGAAGCTTCAAGTGCTTGCGCCGATCATCTCAGGCAGAAAAGGCGCCCATGTCAAAGCGCTTGACCAAATCAGAAAGCAAGGTTACGTAAGGGTGCGGATTGACGGAGAAATGGCCGAGCTTTCCGACGAGATTGAACTTAAAAAAAACAAAAAGCATTCCATTGAAGTAGTCATTGACCGGATTGTCGTCAAGGAAGGGGTTGCCGCCCGGCTTTCCGACTCACTGGAAACCGCGCTCCGCTTAGGGGAAGGCCGTGTCATGATAGATATCATCGGTCAGGAGGAGCTGATGTTCAGCGAGCATCACGCCTGTCCGCTGTGCGGTTTTTCTATCGGAGAGCTTGAACCCCGGCTGTTTTCGTTTAACAGCCCGTTCGGCGCCTGCCCGACTTGTGACGGTCTCGGCTTGAAGCTGGAAGTGGACCCTGAGCTCGTCATTCCCAATCCTGAGCTGTCATTAAAAGAACACGCCATCGCGCCGTGGACGCCGATCAGTTCACAATATTATCCGCAGCTGCTTCAGGCGGTCTGCCGCCATTACGGCATTGATATGGAGACTCCGGTCAAAGACCTGCCGAAGCATCAGCTTGATAAAGTGCTGTACGGCAGCGGCGATGAACGGATCTACTTTAAATACGAGAATGATTTCGGACAAGTGCGCGAAAATGAAATTGAATTTGAAGGCGTGCTGCGCAATATTGAGAGACGGTATAAAGAGACAAGCTCCGATTATATCCGTGAACAGATGGAGCAGTACATGTCACAGAAGCCGTGCCCGACGTGCAAAGGCTACCGGCTGAAGAAAGAAGCGCTTGCCGTTTTGGTAAACGGGCGCCATATCGGCACCATTACCGAGCTTTCCGTCGGCGATGCGCTGGAATTTTTCAAAAACCTGACGCTGTCTGAGAAAGATATGCAGATTGCCGATTTAATTTTAAGAGAGATTGTGGAGCGGCTCAGCTTCTTAGATAAAGTCGGTCTTGATTACCTGACGCTGAGCCGGGCGGCGGGAACGCTGTCAGGCGGAGAAGCCCAGCGCATCAGGCTTGCGACGCAGATCGGCTCCCGTTTGTCAGGCGTCCTGTACATTCTTGATGAGCCGTCCATCGGCCTTCACCAGCGTGACAATGACCGTCTGATCAGCGCGCTGAAAAACATGAGGGATCTCGGCAACACACTGATTGTCGTGGAGCATGATGAAGATACGATGATGGCTGCCGATTATTTGATAGATATCGGTCCCGGCGCCGGCATTCACGGCGGCCGCGTCATATCGGCGGGGACGCCTGAAGAAGTGATGAATGATGCGGACTCTCTGACCGGACGTTATTTGTCAGGGGCTCAATTCATCCCTATGCCTCCGGAGAGAAGAAAGCCTGACGGCCGGTTCATTGAAATCAAAGGCGCTTCAGAAAACAACCTGAAAAAAGCGAACGCCAAATTCCCGCTCGGCACTTTTACGGCGGTGACAGGTGTGTCCGGTTCCGGAAAAAGCACGCTTGTGAATGAAATTCTGCATAAGGCGCTTGCGCAAAAGCTTCATAAAGCCAAAGCGAAACCGGGAAGCCATAAAGAAATCAAAGGCCTTGACCACCTTGATAAGGTGATCGACATCGACCAGGCGCCGATCGGCCGGACACCGAGATCAAACCCGGCAACTTACACGGGCGTGTTTGATGATATCCGCGATGTCTTCGCGCAGACAAATGAAGCAAAGGTGCGCGGCTATAAAAAAGGCCGGTTCAGTTTTAATGTAAAAGGCGGGCGCTGTGAGGCCTGCCGCGGCGACGGCATCATCAAAATTGAGATGCACTTCCTTCCTGACGTGTACGTTCCGTGTGAAGTGTGCCACGGCAAACGTTACAACCGGGAGACGCTGGAGGTCACATACAAAGGAAAAAGCATTTCTGACGTTCTGGATATGACGGTGGAAGATGCTCTGTCTTTCTTTGAAAATATCCCGAAAATCAAACGCAAGCTTCAAACGCTTGCCGATGTCGGACTCGGGTATGTGACGCTCGGCCAGCCGGCGACGACGCTGTCAGGCGGAGAAGCGCAGCGCGTCAAGCTTGCTTCCGAACTGCATAAGCGTTCCACCGGCCGGACGCTGTATATTTTGGACGAACCGACGACAGGCCTCCACGTTGATGATATCGCAAGGCTTTTGGTTGTGCTTCAAAGACTCGTCGATAACGGAGATACCGTTTTGGTCATTGAACATAATCTCGATATCATTAAAACGGCGGACTACATCGTCGATCTGGGACCTGAAGGCGGAGCGGGCGGCGGCATGATCGTAGCCTCCGGGACGCCTGAAGAAGTTGTCGAAGTGAAAGAATCATATACGGGCCGCTATCTGAAACCGGTAATGGAACGTGATAGAAAACGAATGAAAACATTGCTGGCCGAAAAAGAAACGGCAGCCACGTAATAGATCAATAAAAACAGCCCAAAACTCATCGCGTTTTGGGCTGTTGTTGTTACAGGCTTTTTTTCTGTTGGGGAAGCTGTCTGCTTAAATGCATTAAGTCCTGCAGAATATGGGTGCTGCTGCTGTCCAGCAGCACTTTTATATATTGGATATCATGGGAAATGGGAAGAGGGGCTGCTTTGATCTGTTCCAATTCAGCCAGCATTTCGCTGTTCATTCTTTTCTGTTCGCGAATTAAATTTCGAAGACTCTCTTCCGTTACTTGGGCGTTTTCGGGATCTTTCTCCATTTGTATGTCCTCCTTGCATACGGTCAGGCTTTGTTACATATTGTAATCGGTTCGGGGAAAAGATTCTATAGTGAAATCTCTGAAATCAAAAATTACGTATAACGAAGCATGTCCTTAGCATGAAAATGAAACCCGCCCATTCGTCATACGTATGTATAAGGAAGGGTTTTTACATTACGGCACAGGGAGTGTTTTTATTGAACCGAAATCAAGCGATTATCGCATCAATCTGTTATTTCAGCGTGTTTCTCGCGCCGCTCATTCTTCCGATTGTGGCTTACTTTGTCGTCGATGAAAAAGAGACGAAGCGGCATGCCATGCGCGCTCTGATTTCCCATATCATTCCGTTTGCGGGATTGCTGATTGTGACCGCGGGTGTTGTCGGCGGATTGATTACGGCTCAAGGGGAGAGTATGGTGCCCGTTTTTGTTATGATAACAGGAGCAGCTGTTTATTTTCTGATCCTCATCGGAATGGTCATTTGGAATATCGTGCAGGGAATTAAGGTGTTACGCCAGGTGTAAGAAAAGTCGGGGGAGGAGTTTTGTATGAAACAGGAGAAAGAACGGATTTTAAAGCTTGTGGAAAACGGCATGCTGACGGCGCAGGAAGCACTGACGCTCATTGAAAAACTGGATCATGAATATAAAGAAAAAGAAGAGCAGATCACCGCATTATCTGCGGAGGTCCAGGAACCTGCGGAAGATTTCGAAAGCGGGGCAAAAGGAAGCCAAAAGCCGTCGCTCGGGGCGAAGCTGTTCGACTGGATTGATTCTGCCGTCAAAAAAGTGAAGGAAGCGGATCTTGATCTGAATTTCGGCCACGCACACGAAGTGCAGCATATTTTTCAATTTAAAGACAGTGAATTCTCGGCCATTGATATGCAGATCGCAAACGGCAGCGTCAATATCGTGCCGTGGGCGGATGAAGATATCAGAGCGGAGTGCCAGGCGAAAGTGTACCGGGCGGACAGTCAGGAGGCGGCGCGCACCGCATTTCTTCAGCACATTGAGTGTGAAGTGAAGGGCAATAAGTTTTTTGTCCGCACGGAAAAGAAAACGATGAAAACCAATCTCACGCTTTATGTTCCCCAGAAAGAGTACGATAAGATAAGAGTGAAGCTGTTTAACGGACCGATCAGAGGGGAACATTTACATGTAAAAGAATTCTCGGCGAAAACGACAAACGGCGTTCTGTCATTTTCTCATTTGACGGCTGATAAAGCGTCGGCGGAAACAGCTAACGGACAAATCAAACTGGCCGGACATCAATGCGGAGCGATTGAAGCGGAAACGATCAACGGCTTGATTGATTTGCGCGGATCGAGTGAATCCATTGACGTTCAAAGCTTTAACGGCAATATCATGCTTACCGTGACAGCGCCGCACTGCCGCTCCATCTACACGAAAACGACGACCGGAAACGTGGAGATCGCTCTGCCTGATGATTCGGCGGTGAAAGCGGAGCTGAAAAGCAATCTCGGCTCTCTCAGCCATGAGCTGATTGATGCGGAAATTTTAAAGGAAAAGAATGATACCATTCAAAAAGAACTGATGCTGGCATCAAATCAAGGCCATGATCAGCATCTCTCGATTTTCTCAGAATCGTTAACAGGAGCCATTAAGCTCAAGCATACTCAGAGGTGATTGGATGAAAAGACTTTACCGTTCAGAAAAAAATCGTAAAATTGCCGGCGTCGTCGGCGGTTTGGCGGAGTACATCAATATGGATGCGTCGCTTTTGCGCATTATCACCGTTGTATTAGCGCTTGTCATGCCGGGAATCGTGCCGATTGTATATATTATCTGGTGTTTTGTTGTACCTTTAGAAGGAGATTTGAAATAAATGATCAAATGGGCAGTCAGCATTTTAGTAAATGCGTTATTATTAATCGTTATCGCGGGATATTTTGATTCCGTCCATATCAGCAGTATCGGAGCGGCTGTCATCGCCAGTGTGATTCTTTCTGTGTTAAATGTGCTGATCAAACCGATCATCGTCATATTGACATTGCCTGTCACGGTTGTGACCCTCGGCCTCTTTCTGTTTGTCATCAACGCCATTACGTTAATGATGACCGCAGCCTTGATGGGAGACAGCTTTCAGATTGATGGGTTCGGCACCGCCATTTGGGCATCCGTCGTGCTGTCCGTTTTCCACTTGCTGATCCAAAAAGGCATATTGGAGCCGCTTAGAAAAGGGTAAAAAACGAGCTGTCCCGAGAGGGCAGCTTTTTTATGTGCGTTTTACATAAGCGGCGGCCTCCTGACGCAACATAATGCATAGGGAGGTAATGAGATGAAACTTGTGATGACGCTCTTTTTTCTGATTGGTTTGCTTTGTGTGAGTCCTTCTGCGGATGCGGCGCGCAAAGAATCGGCAATCCCCGTGAATCAGCAGGAATTCGGACAGCCGCCTCATTACATACCGCTTCTGGAGAACCCTCCCCAAATCGAAGTAAAGGCGGAAATGAAAAGAAACCTGTTCATACAGGCTCATGTACGGAATGCTGACTATCAAGCGTTTTCGGCGTTTCTTTTTTATAAACAAAGCAATGAGCTGGGGTTTAAAATGGTGCCGATGGAGCCCGCGCCAGGCGCAATCCGGCTGTTTACGGCCCAGGTTTCAAAACGGGATATCTGGAATGGAGAATTGGAATATTACCTCGTTTTCACCAATGGCAGACAGCGGGCGGAATCGGAGAAAAAGCGGCTGAAGCTGGACGGCTATCAAGCCGATTTGAATCATATTCCCGAGCTGATGATTACGGAACTTGCGGTTGATACGAAAAATGAAGACGGCGCTGATGCCTATGAATTTATCGAGGTGTATAACACGACGGACAGGCCCATTCATTTTAAAGACTATCATATCCGCTACCGCTATCCGAAGGAAGGGCCGGAATCAGATATGATATGGAGGCCGAAAGAAGATACCGTCATTCCGTCAGGCGGGACTTACGTGTTTTGGCTGAGACGCGCCGCATCAGAACTGACGATAGATGATTTCAACCGCTATTACGGGACACGCCTGAAGGAGGGAAAACATCTCGCCGTCATCGAAGGGACGGACGGAATGTCCAACGGCCGCCCGCGTACGGTGGTGCTGTCGGCAAATACCGGAAAGGGTATCGCCTCAGCGCATTACCGTAAACACGCTTTCCGCCGGCTGACTTCTTTACTGTACAAATATCCGCTGAACGGAACGGGAGAATTGCTGAAGATCTCCACGAGCGAGCATAAGCCGTCACCGGGCTCCGTTTTTCAGGCGCAGATCCCGCAGCAGAAAAGGGTGATAAAACCCGACAAGGAAAAACCGGTCATCGAAGACCTTACAGACAGAAAGCCCGTCCGGCCCGCTGAAAGCATTGAATTAAAGGCTGACATAAAAGACAAAAACCTTGTCAAAACAGCCGCGTTTTATTACCGGACCAATGAGAAAAAACCATTCAAACGAATTCTGGCCGAAAAAGACCGCAACGACAGCTTATACCATCACATTCTTTATTCCCCGGAACTGCTCGGCCAGGATCAGCTTGAGTATTATATCGCAGCCAGTGATGGAGAAAATGAAGCAAAAACGCCCGTCAAGATGATTGACATTGAACAGACGAGCAAATCACACGGACTCAGAATGAATGTTGAACCCGAAGATACGATATCCGGCACCTATCTGCTCAAAGCGACTTCCGACGTCAGCCCCGATAAGATCAAGCTGTGGATTGACGGCAAACGGCAGGAGACCCGGCCGGCCTTGGAAAAAGAAGTCTATTTCGCCTTCGATGCCCGGAAAACGAATCTTTATTTTCAAAACACCGTCATGATGGAAAACGAGGTGCTGCACATTTTTGACGATCCGTCTCACCGCTACAGAACACACTCGGTTCTCCTTCCGGAACGTCTGCTGCAAAAAGGGGGCAAAACACAGAAAGTATCCATCCGTTCGGGCTCAAAGGTTTCTCCATATGACACGGGAGAGAATCGGGATGATTTTGTCGTGAAACATGCCCGTCTGGTGCTTTCCGACGGAACGGTGATCAAAGATGGGAAGACGGACCCGGCTGAGCAGCTGTTTATCGGTGACGGCAGGTGGGCGAATCAGCAGAAGACCTTCTCATTCAGCCTGCCGGATCATTTGTTTACGTCACGGCTGCTGCCGTGGAACACGGCGAAGCTTTCGGAAGGCTATCACCATATTTTTGTTAGCGACGGTGAGGAGCAGCTGAGCCAGTCTGTGCGGGTGGACAATACGGGGCCGAAGATTGTCCCGAATATTAAAGAAGGCGCGGCGCTGAAAGGTAATGTTGAGCTGAATGCGGACATCCGTGACAAATGGAGCAAAGTGGAAGAGGTCAAAGCGTTTTTGGACGGAGAAAGCATTACGCTCCCGCATCACACGTCATCAGCCGATCTTAAGCCCGGAAAACATACCCTTACCATCATTGCGGCAGACCTTGCCGGAAATGAAACAACCTCCGTCCGCACCTTCCATATCAAACGGGAGGAGCCGAACCAGCCGGAGCTTGCCGATCAAAAAATCGGCGCCCACAAAGCAAAGCTGTCCGTCCGGGTAAAAGACCCGACGAAGGATGACATGAATGTATCATTTTACCGGGGCTTCCGTTATACCGCGCGGAATCCGGGCAGCGTGAAAGTGTATAAACACGCCTCATTAACGGAACCGCCGAGGGGCATAAAAGAAAATGAAATGCCGTTTACCCTGCCTGAAATGAACCGCATCTCGGCAAATGACGGAAAAACCGTTTCGACGGAAAGTATGGAGCGTTTTCCTTATCACCGATTCGAAGTCTCCGTTGACCCGTCTATCGACGAAACGGATCTGGCCGAGGCGGTCTGGAAAGGAAGCTCTCTGCCCGGCCGAAAGGTAACCATGTATATTTGGAATTACCGGACAAGCCGCTGGCAGGAGGCGGACAGCGTCCTTGCCAAAGATAAAAAGCCGTTTACATTAAAAGCCGCCGTTTCCGCAGCGGATGTGGTGAAGAACTCAAAAATGAATGTCATCGTGCAGGATCAAATACCGGCGAAAGGCAATTACACGTTTGTCTGGATGTCGGATACACAATATTACGCACAAGGGCACCCGCACATTTTTGACAAAATGACGGAGTGGATCAAAGAAAATAAGGAAAAGCACAATATTAAATATGTCTTTCATACCGGTGATATCGTCGATGATTCAATGGTGATGAAACAGTGGAAAAACGCCGATCACTCCATGCGGACGCTTGACAAGGCGGGGATTCCGTACGGAGTGCTTGCCGGCAATCACGACGTCGGCCATAAAGACGGCACATACCGAACCTTCGGGGATTTCTTCGGGAGCCGCCGGTTTGAACAGAACATGCATTACGGCGGATCATACAAAAATAACCGCGGGCATTATGACCTGCTGTCGGCAAGCGGGAACGATTTTATTATGATTTATATGGGCTGGGGCATTGGGGAACAAGAGATTGACTGGATCAATCAAGTGCTGAAGAGGTATCCGGACCGAACCGCCATCTTATGCTTTCATGAGTACTTGCTTGTGAGCGGAAATCGAAGCCCGATCGGGGAGACGATCTATCGAAAAGTCGTCAAGCCGAATCGCAATGTGGCGATGGTATTAAGCGGCCATTACCATAACGCCATGAAAAAAACCGATGCGCTTGACGATGACGGGGACGGAAAACCGGACCGCCTCGTCCACCAAATTCTGACCGACTACCAGGACGGTCCGGAAGGGGGACAGGGCTTTATGCGCATGATGCAATTCGATCAGGCCGCCAATCAGGTTCACATGTTCTCCTACTCGCCGTACACGGATGACATCAATTACTATGACACCGATCTGTTCGCTGATAAAGACGAATTCTCAGCAGAAATGGATTTACAGCCGAAGAGGAAAAGGGTTGCGACCGATTATTTTGAATGCAACGTCTATACGAACGAACTGCTCGGTCATAAAAAACACGTAAAAAGCGGAAAAACCGCAAATTGGGTCTGGGACGGCCTGCAGCCTGATTCCGTTTATTACTGGTACACCGTCGTTAAGGACCCGTACAACGGCAAAACAATATCACCGCTGTGGATGTTCAAAACGGGAAATACGCCGTATCGCCCGGCTCCGGATCAGTTTGATTTCAGGCATGCCTCAAACCCATAACGAAAAAAATACAGCCTGCTGATCACTCAGAAGAAAATCTGACGGTCAGCAGGATTTTTTCTGTACGTAAATGGCGGCGCCCTGCTGTGATAAGTGCTTTTGACTTTTTTATGTCCCTTTTCTATACTAAAATCGATTGGTTTTCGTAATATGCAGGAGGAAACATAATGAACAGTAAAACCGGGACAAAAGAAAGAATTATTCAAACCTCTGCATATCTTTTTCAGATTCAGGGATATCATGCGACTGGTTTGAATCAAATTATAAAAGAGAGCGGAGCACCCAGGGGGTCTGTGTATCATCACTTTCCAAACGGAAAAGCAGAACTCGCCATTGCGGCGATCAAATATACGGGAAGATGCGTTGAAAAGCAAATACAGAATAGTATGTCTCAATTCGCGGACCCTATAGAAGCGATTCAGCACTTTATTCATGTAACGGCTGAACAGTTTAATGATCCGCAGAATATTGAGGGCGTGCCGGTTGGATTGCTGGCGGGTGAGACCGCTCTGATCAATGAAACGTTAAGATGCACATGTGTTGAGGTGTTCAAGAAGTGGACGGATGTGTTTGCGGCAAAATTTCTTGAGCATGGGTTTGAACAAGAGGAAGCGGAGAAGCTCGGGGTGACAATCAACTCGATGATTGAAGGCGCAATCATGTTTTCGCTGGCTCATAAAAACAAAGAACCGCTGCTGCTGATTTCAAAACAGGTTCCGTATATTGTCCAAAACAGAGGGTAGCATTTTATGACTCTTTTCTTTATAAAAATAGCTACCAGAACCCCAGCCTCTTTGTTTTGACAGAGTCATAGAGAACATTCACCGGCTTGATTTGAAAATGGCAGATCAAAAAAACATCTCCAACCCGTAACGGTTGGAGATGTTTCATTTCACCCTGTCCATATAATGCACGAATGTGTAGCGGTCGCCTCTGTAGGCGGATTTGACGTGCTCAAAGGCAGTGCCGTCCTGCAGATAAGTGGTCCGCTTGATATAGAGGACGGGGGCGCCGGGCTGGATACCGAGCAGCTCAGCTTCTTCCTCGGAAGCGGCTCCCGGTTCAAGCTCTTGTTTTGCCCGTGAGATCGGCATCTGATTGTACGCTTCAATATGCTCATACATGGATGATTGAAAATGGGAGGCGTCCAGTTTTCCCGCCTTGTCAAACGGGATGTACGAGGCTTCAATCGCCATCGGGATATCATTTGCCAGCCGGACGCGGATGATTTTATGAAGCGTTGCCGGATAGCCGCATCCCAGGATAGAAGATAATTCTTCCGTCGCCTGAATCAGCTGGTATTCGGCAAGTCTGCTCCCCGGCTTCATGCCCCGGCTTCTCATATCTTCCGTAAAGCTTGTCAGCCCTTGAAGCGGCTGTTCCATCTTCAGTTTGCTGACGAACGTTCCCCGGCCTTTCTGTCTGTATAAAAATCCTTCATTCACCAGATTGGAAAGCGCCTGGCGCACCGTCATTCGGCTGATGCCGAATTGTTCGGCGTATTCCCGCTCCGACGGAAGCAGCGCATCCGCTTTCAGCTCGCCGTTTTTGATTTGTGTTTTTAATTGTTCCATAATCTGAAAGTAAATCGGAATCGGAGATTGTTTATCAATCTGCATAGGTCAAATCCTTTCAATCGCCGCCCGCAGCCTTTTCATCAATCAAGACCGTCACATCCGGATGCGCGTGCAGGGCGGAGGCGGGGAATGCTTCGCTGATGCGCCCGTCCAGAAGCTGCTTCACCGCGTGGGCCTTGCTTTTTCCGGATGCCATGATCAAAATCCGTTTGCCGGACAAAATCGTCCCGATCCCCATTGTCAGGGCTTTTACAGGGACTTGATCAATTGACGGAAAGTACCGCGCATTCGCCTGTCTTGTCTCTTCATTCAGCTCAACAACATGGGTTCGGGATTCAAATGGCGTCCCGGGTTCATTAAAGCCGATATGGCCGTTGTGTCCGATGCCTAAAAGCTGTATATCCGCTCCGCCGAGTGTTTGAATCAATCGGTCATAGCGTCCGCATTCGGCATCAAGATCGTCTGCCCGTCCGTCAGGGAGAAAGTGGCGGTCCTTTCGGCTGTCGATATGTGCAAAAAAATGTGTATTCATATAATAATGATAGCTGTTTTTGTCCTCGGGAGAAAGCCCGGCGTATTCATCAAGGTTGATCGTCGTGACATTTCGGAATGACAAGCCCTCTGAGCGGTGCATCCGCACAAGTTCTTTGTATACGCCTTCAGGAGTGCCCCCCGTCGCAAGGCCGAGAACGGCATCCGGCTTTTGTTTCACTGTTTCAGCGATAATCGCTGCGGCTTTTTCACTTAATTCTTCATAATGTCTGCATGTGATAACGTTCATGTCCAATCAGCCTCCCTTGAGATATATGCGGTGTTTCCGCGGCAAATCGTTGCCAGCAAACCGCACTGTCCGTCCGTCAGAACAACGTCGGCGTCTTTTCCTTCGGCGATGCTTCCTTTACGGTCGAATATGCCGAGGCGGCGGGCCGCATTTGCCGATGTCATATTTGCTATATCCGGCCATGAGCAGTTTGTAAACCTGCGCATGAGCGCTGCGCCTTCATTCATTTTTAAAATGGAACCGGCCAGCGTCCCGTCAGAGAGAAGCGCCGTGTCCCCGCGAACGGTGACTTTTTGTCCGCCGAACTCGTATTCTCCGTCCTTAAGCCCTTTTGCCCGCATGGAGTCTGTAATCATGATCAGGTTTTGGCTTCCTTTCGCCAAATAGGCAAGCTTTACAGCCAGAGGATGGGAATGAATGCCGTCAGTGATCAGCTCCGCCGTGATGCGGCCGCAGGCGAGAGCCGTACCGATGCCCCCCGGCTCACGGTGATGAAAGGAGCTCATGGCGTTGAAGAGGTGCGTCATATGCACCGCCCCGGCATCCGCCGCTTTTTGTAAAAGCTCGGCTCCCGCGTCTGTGTGTCCCATTGACGGGATGATGTTTTGTTTTTTTAAATAACGGATCAGGCTGAAATCAGGATCTTCTTCCGGCGCAAGCGTCACAATTTTGATCAGCCCTCCCGAGAGCCGCTCCCATTTCTGAAAGAGCCCGGCATCAGCAGGAGTAATCCATTGTTTCGGCTGTGCTCCCGCCTTTTTCGGAGAGACAAACGGTCCTTCTAAATGAATGCCGATCAACTCAGCGCCTTTTTGGGCCTGCGGTGAGGAAGACGCCCATTTTCTGGCGTTGACGAGCGCTTTTTCAATGTTTTCGTGCTGCTGTGTGATCGTTGTCGCTAAAAAAGAGGTTGTTCCTTCTTCGGGCAGCCGGGCGGACATTGTATCAAGAGCTGCAACATCAGCATCCATCGTATCCGCGCCGTATCCGCCGTGAATATGGATATCAATCATTCCGGGAAGTGCATACGAACCCTCGGGCGCCTTCCATTCCTTCTCATACGTTTCTTGCGGTCTTGTTTTCCCCGCGTAAGAAATGATGCCGTTCTTTATACCGAGAAATCCGTTTCGGATGATTTCTTCTTCTGTTACGATGTCCGCACCGCTGATTAACAAGCTTTCAGCCACTTTAAAACACGCCTTTCTGGTTAGTTGTTAGTTTTATTTTACTCTTTTTCAGACTAGTTATCTAGACCAGTTATGCCGGAATTGTATAAATCTGTTTTGGTTCAGACGGTAAAGTGATAAAATATAACTGTTCAAAGCTCGGAACATCCCAGAACAGGAGGAACATATCTTGGCAAAGGTTCGGACCAAAGACGTAATGGAGCAGTTCCATTTAGAATTGATCAGCGGAGAAGAAGGGATTAACCGCCCGATTACGATGAGTGATTTATCACGGCCCGGTATTGAAATCGCCGGTTATTTTACATATTACCCGAGAGAACGGGTGCAGCTTTTAGGAAAAACGGAGCTGTCATTTTTTGATCAGCTTCCCGAGGAAGATAAGAAACAGCGGATGAAATCGCTGTGCACCGATGTGACGCCGGCTATCATACTTTCCAGAGATATGCCGATCCCGCCGGAGCTTGTAGAAGCTTCCGAGCAAAACGGTGTGCCTGTGCTCAGATCCCCTCTGAAAACAACCAGGCTGTCAAGCAGGCTGACGAATTTTCTTGAGAGCCGTCTCGCGCCGACAACGGCCATTCACGGCGTGCTTGTGGATATATACGGCGTCGGCGTGCTCATTACGGGAAAAAGCGGAGTCGGTAAAAGTGAAACGGCGCTGGAGCTTGTCAAACGAGGCCATCGTCTTGTCGCGGATGACTGCGTTGAAATCCGGCAGGAGGATCAGGATACCCTTGTCGGGAACGCGCCTGATCTGATTGAGCATCTGCTCGAAATCAGGGGGCTCGGCATTATAAATGTCATGACGCTGTTCGGAGCGGGCGCCGTCAGAAGCAATAAAAGAATTACAATCGTCATGGACCTTGAGCTTTGGGAGCAAGGGAAACAATACGACCGTCTCGGACTTGAAGAAGAAAAAATGAAAATCATTGATACGGAAATTACAAAACTGACCATTCCCGTTCGCCCGGGGCGGAATCTCGCCGTTATTATCGAAGTTGCGGCGATGAACTTCAGATTGAAGCGGATGGGCTTGAATGCTGCCGAGCAATTCACGAATAAGCTGGCGGATGTCATTGAGGACGGCGAACAAGACGAATAGGAGTTGGCAATGATATGAATGAAGCAGGAACACCAATCAATCCGATTGCCTTTCAGCTCGGGCCTTTATCCGTGCACTGGTACGGAATCATTATCGGCGCGGGCGCGTTATTAGGGCTTTGGATGGCCATGAGGGAGAGTGAAAAGCGGGGGCTGAATAAGGACATTTTTATTGATCTTGTTCTTTTCGCCATCCCGATCGCAATCATTTGCGCAAGGGCATATTATGTGCTTTTCGAGTGGAGCTATTACTCGGAACACCCCGGGGTAATCATTAAAACTTGGAAAGGCGGCATTGCGATTCACGGCGGATTAATCGGCGCGATCGCAACGGGAATTGTCTTTTCAAAAGTAAGAGGCATCTCATTCTGGAAGCTGGCGGATATTGCCGCGCCGAGTATTCTGCTCGGCCAGGCCATCGGGCGCTGGGGGAACTTTATCAACCAGGAGGCTCACGGTGAAGCGGTCAGCCGGTCATTTTTGGAAAGTCTGCATCTTCCGGATTTCATCATTAATCAGATGTACATAGACGGACAATATTACCACCCGACGTTTTTGTATGAATCGCTGTGGAGTTTTGCGGGCGTCGTGATTCTGCTTCTGCTCCGCCGCGTGAACCTGCGCAGGGGCGATCTGTTTTTGACGTATGTGATCTGGTATTCGATCGGCAGATACTTTATTGAGGGAATGCGGACGGACAGCCTGATGCTTACGAGCCAGCTTCGGATCGCGCAGGTCATTTCCATTGTGCTGATTGTACTTGCGATTATTTTAATGATTTTCAGACGCATGAAGGGGTATGCCGATAAGCGGTATGCCGACACGGACTGACGCCTGAAATCGGAAAGGACATAAGATGACTGATAAACGTGTAACCGCCATTTTATTCGATCTCGACGGCACGCTGATTGACACGAATGAACTGATTATCGCTTCTTACCTTCATACGCTTGATCATTATTGCCCGGGGCAGTTCAAAAGGGAAGATGTACTTCCGTTTATCGGCCCGCCTCTGTATGAAACGTTTTCAGGCATTAATGCTGAAAAGTGCGATGAGATGATCAGCATGTACAGAGCATTCAACCATGAAAAGCACGATGAGCTCGTCACGGAGTACGAAACGGTTTATGAAACGCTTGATGAATTGAAAAAAGCGGGCTATCAGCTCGGGATTGTCACCACAAAGCTGAGGGATACAGTGAATATGGGATTGAAGCTGACAGGCATCGGGGCGTTTTTCGATACTGTCGTCACGCTTGATGATGTTAAGCATCCGAAGCCTGACCCCGAGCCTGTGCGGCTTGCTCTCAGCCGGCTGGGGTGCGATCCGTCGGAAGCCCTAATGGTCGGTGACAATTATCACGATGTCATGGCGGGAAAAAACGCCGGCACGAAAACAGCCGGCGTCGCGTGGACGATTAAAGGCGCACAGACGCTTTCCGCCTATGAACCCGATTATATGCTCGAGAAAATGAGTGATTTATTGCACATCACCGGAGTGAAGTAATCCGTGAGAAAAACAGACCGCCATCCGGTTGCAGGTGCAAATTCATTGTGGCATGTTTATCAGACGGTTCCCTTTCTGAAGGTGATGAAAAATTTCATCATCATTCAGATCGCAAGGTATACGCCGTTTTTAAGCGTGAAAAACTGGCTGTACCGAACCTTTTTGAAAATGAATGTCGGAAAACAGACGTCATTCGCGCTGATGGTGATGCCGGATATCATGTTTCCCGAAAAAATCACTGTCGGAAAAAACAGCATCATCGGCTACAATACGACGATTTTGGCTCATGAATACTTAATACATGAGTACCGGACCGGTTTTGTCACAATCGGTGACAAGGTGATGATCGGTGCAAACACAACCATTCTGCCCGGCGTCACCATCGGGAGCGGAGCCGTTGTATCAGCCGGCACCCTGGTGCACAAAGATGTCCCGGCCGGGGCGTTTGTCGGAGGAAATCCGATGCAGGTGATCTATACGGACGAAGAAATGAAAAAACGAATGGAAAACCCCGCTGATTAACGTCAGCGGGGTTTTTTTATGACTTGATCACAATGGCCTGGCTGCCCATCTGCTTCCAGGCTTTTTCAAAGTCAGACCGGTCTGTTTTTCTGTTTTTATAGCCGTAAGGATCATTAACGTATACATAATCGTGATCATAACCGGTGACGGCTACGCTATGCATGCTGAACGTAATGTCGATCTTTCCGTTCGGCGTATTCCAAGTCTGCATATTATCAACCGGCTTAAAGGATGTGGTGGTAATCACCCAGACCGGCCGTCCCTTTTCAAGCTGGCGGTACACTGAAGAAATGTCTTTTCCCGTCAGGTCATATACTTTGTTTCCCGCATATTCTTTGGCAAGTTTATCAATCGGCTCATGATAAACGCCTAAACCCGGGCCGTTTTCCATGTCTCCTGCAAATCCTTCACTCGGATCTCCCTTCAGCCCGCTGCTGTATGTGAGCGGAACTTTATTGATTTTATCCGCCAATGTATTTTTTGACACATGATATCCGGCATTGTTCAAAATCATGGCAAGGCTTGTCACCTCACAGCCATTGTACAGTCTGGGAGAATCCATCTGTCTGTACAGAACGACATTCAGCGGTGACGCGCTCCCTTTTAACGGTGTTTTCTCATCAGGCTCGTCGGACTGCTGATTAAAAAAATTCAAATGAATATCGTTTGTATAGATGTTATACCCGAGATAGACAAGGATGGCTGTCAGAATCAGCACACATAATGTTCCAAGCGTCTTCATTATTACTCTCCCTTGTTTCTGATGAAGCTATTCTATGTATTATAGCACTTCTGCTCAATATGATTCGATCGTTCCGGTATGTTTACAGGTTTGTTCATTCTTTAGCCATGTTTATGGAAAAGAATAGGCGGACATTGGGCGTTGCAATTCATTCTTTTATCTGCTAACATATTATCATATTAGCGAACTAAAGGATTCGGAATTTTCCTTCAGATAAAGCGGAGGTGCAAAAGGCAAATGTTTATGTTTGAGAAACCGCATGGCATGAGAGATACGCTGCCCGGTTTATACGAAGCCAAGAAAAAAGTCCGTTCCACACTGACGGATTTAATTGATAAATGGGGTTATCAGTTTATGGAGACGCCGACCCTTGAATTTTATGAAACAGTAGGCGTCCAGTCAGCTATTGAAGAACAGCAGCTGTTTAAGCTTCTCGATCAGGACGGAAAAACGCTTGTGCTTCGGCCTGACATGACCGGACCGATTGCCAGGGTGGCGGCGTCTAAGCTGCACAAACACAATCATCCGCTCAGAGCGGGGTACGCGGCAAGCGTCTATCGCGCTCAGGAGCGGGAAGGCGGACGTCCGGCCGAATTCGAACAGGTCGGCGCGGAGCTGATCGGCGACGGATCAACAAGCGCGGACGCCGAGGTGATTGCGCTGGCGGCAGGCGCTTTGAAAAACGCGGGATTGCACCGGTTTAAAATCGCGATCGGCCATGCCGGACTCGCTGATGAGCTGTTTGTCGAGGTTTTGGGCAATGCCGAGCGGGCGGATGTTCTGCGGCGCTTTCTCTTTGAAAAGAATTACGTGGGATACAGGGAACATGTCAAATCTCTTCCGCTTTCTTCAATAGACAAAAGCCGGCTGCTCGCACTTCTGGAATTGCGAGGCGGGAAAGAAATCTGCGCCAAGGCGGAGGAGATCATCGGCATCTCCGGACAAAGCTTGATTCAGGAGCTGGAAGACCTGTGGGACATTCTTGAGGATTACGGGTGTGCCGAGCATATTCGCCTTGATCTGAATATGGTCAGCCATATGAGTTATTACACGGGAATTTTATTCGAAGTATATGCGGCAAATGTTGGTTTCGTCATCGGAAGCGGCGGACGCTATAACAATCTTCTCGGCCATTTCGGCAGTCCCGCTCCCGCCACGGGTTTCGGGCTCCGTATCGACAGGCTGATTGAAGCGCTCGGCATCCAGGAAGAAACTAGTGAAGCGGACGCCGTGATTTTCAGCAAGGAGCAGCGGGCGCAGGCCATTTTATTCGCGGAGGAAGAAAGGGCGAGAGGCAGAAAAGTCGTCCTGCAGGATCTGGCGGGCATTGAAAATATCGATCATATGACAAAATCATTCGCAAACGTCACATACTTTATCGGTGCCAGAAAGGAAGAGCAGAATGGGTAAGGTACTCACAATGGCAATGCCAAAAGGACGGATATTCGAAGAAGCGGCCGGGTTGCTGCGGCAGGCCGGATACAGGCTGCCCGAGGAGTTTGAAGAATCGAGAAAGCTGATCATTGACGTTCCTGAAGAAAATCTCCGCTTTATTCTGGCAAAGCCGATGGATGTGACGACCTATGTCGAGCATGGCGTCGCTGATGCCGGTATTGCCGGAAAGGATGTCATGCTTGAGGAAGAGCGTGACGTGTATGAGGTGCTCGATCTGAAAATCAGCAAATGCCATCTCGCCGTTGCGGGGCTTCCCGGAGCGGATTGGAACGGAGTCGCCCCGAGGATTGCGACGAAATATCCGAATGTTGCGTCGAGTTATTTCAGAGAGCAGGGCGAACAGGTGGAAATCATTAAGCTGAACGGTTCCATTGAATTGGCGCCTTTAATCGGGCTTGCTGACAGAATCGTAGATATCGTATCAACCGGGCGGACATTAAAGGAAAACGGTCTCGTTGAATCAGAACATATTTGTGACATCACATCGCGTTTTATCGTCAATCCGGTCAGCTACCGCATGAAGGATGATGTAATCGACGAAATGGCGGCCAGGCTGGCCAGGGTTGTGGAAGGAGAAACGGCACAATGAAAATAACCGCAGTAAAAAGAAGCGAGCGGTTTTCACTGAAGCGTTCCATCGACAGCGGAACCGAAGAGCAGCGGAAAACCGTCAGGGGGATTATTGAAGACGTCAGACAAAACGGTGACAAAGCCGTTTTGGCCTATACAAAAACATTTGACGGCATCAGCCTGAACCAAATGGCCGTGAGTGCTGAGGAAGTCACCGAGGCGTACCGTCTGCTTGATGATCAGCTGCTGGAAGTGATCAGACAGGCGATTGCCAATATTAAAGAATATCACGAACGCCAGCTGCAATCTTCTTGGTTTTACCATCGCAAAGACGGCACGATGCTCGGGCAGAAAATAACGGCGCTCGATTCCGCGGGCGTATACGTGCCGGGCGGGACGGCCGCTTATCCGTCTTCCGTTTTAATGAATGTCATCCCCGCTCTCGCTGCGGGAGTGGAACGGATCGTTCTCGTCAGTCCTCCGGGGAAAGACGGCCGCCTTTCGCCGGGCGTTCTGGCGGCGGCGTCTGAGCTCGGCATAAAGGAAATTTACAAAGCGGGAGGCGCGCAGGCGATTGCCGCGCTCGCTCACGGAACCGAAACGATACAGCCTGTTGATAAAATCACGGGCCCCGGCAATATATTTGTAGCGCTCGCGAAGCGCGAAGTCTTCGGCGTTGTGGATATTGACATGATTGCCGGGCCCAGTGAAATCGTGGTCCTGGCAGACGATACGGCGGTGCCCAAAGAAGTCGCTGCTGACCTGCTTTCACAGGCCGAACACGATACGCTCAGCTCAAGCGTGCTTGTCACCGACTCACGGAAGCTTGCCGAAGCCGTATCAGATGAGGTGAATAAACAGCTTCAGACACTGCCGCGTAAAGAAATCGCCGAAGCGTCGATCAAGGATCACGGCCGCATTTATATTACGGAATCGATGGAAGATGCGGTGGACACGGTGAATGCGCTGGCGCCCGAGCATTTAGAAATCATGACGCATTCGCCGGAGGCTTTGCTTGGAAGCATCAGACACGCGGGAGCGATTTTCTTAGGACGATACAGCGCTGAACCGGTCGGCGATTATTTTGCCGGACCGAATCACGTTTTGCCGACAAACGGAACGGCGCGGTTTTCAAGCCCGTTGAATGTAACAGATTTTCAAAAGAAATCGAGCATCATCTCTTACAGCCGGAAGGCATTTGAAACGCACGCAGACAGCATTTCCGCCTTCGCGAGACTGGAAGGGCTTGAAGCGCACGCAAGATCGATTGAAGCGAGAAACGGAGGAATGACCGATGAGAAAAGCGGAACGCGCCAGAACAACAAATGAGACCGATATTAAGCTGGCTTTCGAAATAGACGGAGAAGGAAAAGCCGACATCAGCACGGATGTGCCGTTTATGACTCATATGCTTGATTTGTTCACAAAGCATGGGCAATTCGATTTAACTGTTGACGCAAAAGGCGATACGGAGATAGATGATCACCATACGACTGAAGATATCGGCATCTGTTTAGGGCAGGCTTTTTTGGAGGCGCTCGGTGATAAAAAAGGGATCAAACGGTACGGATCAGCGCTTGTGCCGATGGACGAAGCGCTCGCCCAAGTCGCCGTAGACCTGAGCAACCGGCCGCACCTTGAGATGCGCGCTGCATTTCCACAAGCGAAAGTCGGAACGTTTGATACCGAGCTGGTACATGAATTCCTATGGAAACTGGCGCTGGAAGCGAGAATGAATCTGCACGTCATCGTTCATTACGGCACGAATACCCATCATATGATAGAAGCCGTGTTTAAGGCGCTTGGCAGAGCGCTTGATGAAGCGTCATCCATTGATCCGCGCGTCAAGGGTGTGCCGTCTACGAAAGGAATGCTGTAAATGATCGGTGTAATTGATTACGGTATGGGCAATTTATTCAGCGTGTCGAAGGCGCTGGAACGCGTCGGCGTCCCGTATGTCGTATCAGACCGGCCGGAAGAGCTTGAAAAAGCGGATGCTTTTATTCTTCCCGGTGTCGGATCATTCAGTGACGCCATGGACAATTTACGCAGCACGAAGCTTGATCAATTCATACACCGTATGGTTGACGAGGGGAAGCTGCTCCTCGGCATCTGCCTCGGCATGCAGCTCATTTTCGAAGAAAGCACCGAAAACGGCTCTGCAAAAGGACTTGGTTTATTAGCCGGAAAAGCTGTGAGACTCAAAGACAGAGATGCCGAAGGAAAAAAGCTGAAGGTGCCGCATATGGGCTGGAACCGGCTGACGTTTCACCAAACGTCTCCTTTGCTTTCGGAAGCGGAAGAAGGCTTCGTTTACTTTGTCCATTCCTATTATATAGACGGGATGGAAGACGGCGATCTTCTGGCAAGCGCTGAGTACGGCGTTCGTGTTCCGGCCATCGTCGGTAAACGCAATGTCTTCGGTGCCCAGTTTCACCCGGAAAAAAGCGGTACGGCCGGAATGGCGATCTTAACGCAATTTACAAAAATGGCAGCGGAACAGGAGGTGAAGAAATGAACGCTTTTACATTATATCCGGCAATCGATATGAGAAACGGCAAATGCGTCCGCCTCATCCAAGGCGATTACGGCAAGGAAACGATATACGGTGACTCTCCTTTAGATATGGCGGCGCAATTTGCACAAGAAGGTGCCGAATGGATTCATCTCGTGGATCTTGACGGCGCGAAAGCAGGCAGGAAAGTAAACGACAGGCATGTTCTTGACATTGCGCGGCAGCTTGATGTCAAAGTCGAGATCGGCGGCGGGATCCGTTCTGAAGCGGATGTGTACGGTTATTTATCACAAGGCGTTGATCGCGTCATTCTCGGCAGCTCGGCCGTATCCGATCCGGCATTTGTGAAGAGCATGCTGAAACAATACGGCGGCAAAATCGCGATTGGCCTTGATGCAAGGAACGGATATGTCTCGACGGAAGGCTGGCTGGAAACATCCTCGGTAAGAGCGGCCGATCTAGGCCATGAATTGGCGAAGGAAGGAGCGGAAACCTTCATTTTCACGGATATTGCAACTGACGGCATGCTGTCAGGACCGAACATCGAAAGCACCGTTCAGCTCGCAAAAGCAACAGGAAAAACCGTCATCGCTTCAGGCGGAGTCAGCTCAGTCGCCGACCTCAAAGCACTGGCCCGCTTCAAAGACGCCGGCGTATCGGGAGCGATTATCGGAAAAGCGCTGTATACAAAACAATTTACATTGGCTGAAGCGCTCAGCGGGGTGAAGGACGCATGATCACGAAACGAATCATTCCGTGTCTCGATGTGAAAGAAGGACGCGTCGTCAAAGGCATACAATTTCTCGGGCTGAAAGATGCGGGCGATCCTGTCGAGCTGGCCGAAGCTTACGACAGGGAGGGCGCTGACGAACTTGTTTTTCTCGACATTTCCGCCTCTCACGAAGGCCGCAAGACGATGACAGACGTCGTAGAACAGGTTGCGGCAAAACTGGCGATTCCGTTTACGGTCGGCGGCGGAATTAATCAATTAAGCGATATGAAACGAATGCTTCGCGCCGGCGCTGATAAAGTATCCGTTAATACAGCGGCCGTTCTCCGCCCCGAGCTGATTACGGAAGGAGCGGATTTTTTCGGCTCGCAATGCATCGTAGCGGCGATTGACGCAAAGTATGATGAAGATTCGGATTGCTATAAAGTGTACACACACGGCGGCAGACAGAAAACCGACTGGGAAGTCACGGCCTGGGCAAAAGAAGCCGTCAGCCGGGGAGCGGGCGAAATCCTGCTGACAAGCATGGACGCAGACGGTGAGAAAACAGGCTTTAATCATACGCTCACACAGCTTGTCACACGTGCCGTCCCGGTGCCCGTCATTGCGTCAGGGGGAGCCGGCAGCGCGCGCCATATGCTTGAAGCCTTCACGATCGGTGAAGCGGACGCCGCGCTTGCAGCTTCCATTTTCCATTATAAAGAGACATCTATAAAAGAAGTGAAAGATTATATGAAGAAACACGGGGTGAATGTGAGATGAAACGGGCAGATGAACTGCGGTTTGACGAGGCCGGACTGATTCCCGCCATCGTACAGGATGCGGCAAGCAAAGAAGTGCTGACACTGGCTTATATGAATCGTGAATCCTACGAAAAAACGATAGAAACGAAAGAAACCTGGTTTTACAGCCGTTCACGGCAGGAGCTGTGGCATAAAGGAGCGACATCAGGGAATACCCAAAAGGTGAAAGCCATCCGTTATGACTGCGATCAAGATGCCCTCGTCGTGCTTGCGGAGCCCTCAGGACCCGCCTGCCATAAAGGAAGTTACAGCTGCTTTTCCTCGGAAAAAGCGGACGCGCAGGATCGTTTCGGCATCTTAAACGAACTGGAAAGCGTAATCGCCAAACGGCAGGCGGAGATGCCTGACGGAGCCTACACAACGTATCTGTTTCGGGAAGGCGTCGATAAAATCCTCAAAAAAGTCGGCGAAGAAGCCGCAGAGGTTATTATCGCCGCCAAAAATCGCGACCATGAAGAATTAAAATGGGAAGCGGCGGATTTGCTGTATCATTTGCTCGTTCTTCTGCGTGAGCAGTCGCTTCCTTTGGACGACGTGCTTGACGTCCTTGCAAAACGCCATTCAGCATCTGAGTAAAACAAACCTCACGGAGAGATCCGTGAGGTTTTTAATCTGTCAAACTTAAACATTCAATTAAATATTCCTTATTTCCGCAACCGGAGGCAGATGAATTTGATAATATTGACTAATAGAGTTTATTTTGGTTTTTATCAAAAATGTACGTTTTGTTCATATTCCGTTCATGCACATCCGTTATAGTATAAACAGTGATATAGGAGGAAAACATATGCCGAATAAACAACCAAAACCTAAAGGGAAATTCAGCTCATTTTTTTCATTAGTCAAAAAAACAAAACCATCATACGGTATGCTGGCCTTCGCGCTGTCTCTCAGTATTGTGACAACGCTCGTCAGCCTGCTGATTCCACTATTGACAAAGCAGCTCGTTGACGGCTTTTCCATGTCGTCGCTGTCAGGCGTGCAAATCGGAATCATCGCAGCCGTGTTTATCGTACAGGCCGCATTAAGCGCCTACGCCACCTACGCCCTGAACTACAGCGGCCAGAAAATCATCTCGGGACTGCGTGATTTGTTGTGGCAGAAATTAATTAAACTGCCCGTCTCTTATTTTGACAAAAACGCCACAGGAGAAACGATCAGCCGTGTCACCAATGACACAATGGTGGTAAAAGAGCTGATCACAAACAATATCAGCGGATTTATTACCGGAATCATTTCCGTTATCGGGTCACTGACGATCTTATTTTTCATGAACTGGAAGCTGACATTGCTCGTGCTGATCGTCGTGCCGCTGGCTGCGGTGATTTTAGTGCCGATCGGCCGGAAAATGTTTAAAATTTCTCGGGAAACACAGGATGAAACGGCGAGATTCACCGGATTATTAAACCACATCCTCCCGGAAATCAGGCTTGTAAAAGCGTCAAACGCTGAAGAAGCGGAATACGGACGCGGAAAAGCAGGCATCATGGCGCTCTTTAAACTCGGGCTGCGTGAAGCGAAGGTGCAGTCGCTCGTAGGCCCGCTTATTACACTTGTATTAATGGCGGCGCTGGTCGCTGTCATCGGGTACGGCGGGATGCAGGTGTCATCCGGTGAATTGACAGCCGGCGCACTCGTTGCCTTTATCCTGTATTTGTTTCAGATCATTATGCCGATGGGCCAGATCACTTCATTTTTCACACAGCTTCAAAAATCCGTCGGCGCAACGGAACGGATGATTCATATTCTTGCAGAAAAAGAAGAAGATATCCAAACCGGAAAAGCCATTGAAAACGCGGATCAGCCGATTAAGCTTGAACAAGTCTCATTCGGCTACAAAACAGATCAAACCATCTTAAAAGACATTACGGCTACGATTGAGGCCGGCAAAGTCACCGCGATCGTCGGACCGAGCGGCGGCGGAAAAACAACGTTATTTAAGCTGCTTGAACGATTCTACAATCCGACTGCGGGCAGCATCCTGCTCGGAAATGAACCGATTGATACGTATTCCCTTGAGTCATGGCGGGAGCATATCGGCTACGTGTCGCAAGAAAGCCCGTTAATGTCAGGCACCATCCGCGACAATATCTGCTACGGATTAAAACGCGAGGTGACTGATGAGGAACTGAGGCAAGCGGCTGACATGGCCTACGCCCTGCAATTTATTGAAGACTTACCGAAGAAATTTGAAACCGAGGTCGGTGAGCGGGGAATTATGCTGTCAGGCGGACAGCGCCAGCGCATCGCTATTGCCAGAGCGCTCCTTCGCAACCCGAGCATTCTGATGCTTGATGAAGCGACATCAAGTCTGGACAGCCAATCTGAAAAATGGGTGCAGCAGGCGCTGGAAGTTCTAATGGAAGGCCGCACCACGATTGTGATCGCCCACCGTTTATCCACGGTTGTGGATGCAGATCAGCTTCTCTTTGTCGAACAGGGTGAAATCACAGGACGGGGCACACACCATGAATTAATGGCATCCCATTCGCTGTACCGCGATTTTGCGGAACAGCAGCTGAAGCTGAATGCCGACTTAGAAAACAAAGCTGTGTAAAGCAAGACTTTATGAATAAAAAGCAGCTGAAAAAGCTGCTTTTTATTTTGCAGCCGGAGTCCTGTTCATACGGGTGTAGGGTCGGTAACGATGAAGAGCCAAGCCATAAGCGTGTATGCCGGTACAGGAGACAATGAAAAAATTCGGTTTATAGACATCATGTCGATTCATGAAAAGAAAAAAGCAGAAGGAGGGATTTTCATGGCTGTCATATTGGTTGCGGATGACGACCGCCATATCCGTGAGCTTGTCCGCCTCATGATGGAGCAGAGCGGTTTTGACGTCGCAGAAGCGGAAGACGGGGAAGCGGCGGTGCGGCTGATCGAATCAGCACCTATAGATCTCATCATACTGGATGTGATGATGCCGAAAATGGACGGGTTTGAAGTCAGTGAAGCCGTCCGCAGCTTTACGGACATTCCGATTTTGATGCTGACGGCAAAAGGCGAAACGCTGGACAAAGTGCAAGGTTTTACTTCCGGAGCGGATGATTATCTCGTCAAACCGTTTGAGCCGCTTGAGCTGGAAGCAAGGGTCAAAGCATTGCTGAAACGGTACCGGATCACCGCTGAAAAACTGCTGACCATCGGAACGGTCACATTAGATAAGCAATCCCGCACCGTAACGCGCGGCGGCGGAGTGGGATTGACATTGCCCCGGCGTGAATTTGAGCTTTTATTTAAGCTCGCCGGTTATCCGAATAAGACGTTTTCAAGAGAACAATTAATAGAAGATATTTGGGGCTTTGATTATGAAGGTGACGAGCGGACCGTTGATGTGCATATTAAAAGGCTGAGAGAACGGTTTCCGGAAAAAGACTATCCGTTTGCCATCCATACGGTGCGGGGGCTCGGGTATCGGTTTGTGGTGACAGGATGAAACGGATCTTCAGAACGGCTGGGAAAATCATCATCCTTCTCACCGTCACCGCATTCTTATGGCTGGCGGCTCACCTGATCGTTCAGGGATTCGGTCTCATATGGCCGATTTTGCTTGTGCCGTACGCCGAGCAGATTGTGACGCTTTGGCTTGTTTTCGGCCTGCTGTTTGTAACGATGTTTATTTTTTCAAAGTCAGCACGTGAAAGACATCATGCGATCTGGGATTCGCTGACCGCCACGATCAAGCAAATGTCGAGCGGCAACTTCACAGCGGCCGCTTCCCGGAAAATGGAGAAGATTGAGCGGAACCACCCCGTGACGAAATTGGCTGATGAACTGTCGACACTCGCCGCGGAACTGAGTGAAATGGAAAAACTGAAACAAGAATTTATTTCGAACGTTTCCCATGAAATCCAAACCCCGCTCACTTCATTAAAGGGCTACGCGCATCTTCTGAAAAAACCGGATTTATCATATGAGGAGCGGGGGCGCTACTTACACATCATCGAAACAGAAACAGAACGATTATCAAAAATCAGTGAAAATCTGCTGAAGCTCACTGCGCTTGAACGCCAAACCGAACCGATACAAAAAAAACCGTTCCGCATTGACAAACAGCTGCGGCGCACCATATTGACCTGTGAGCCTGAATGGTCCGCCAAACAGATTGAGTTTCTCATTGATTTACAGGAGTCGTATGTGTACGGAGATGAAGCGCTGCTCAGCCAAGTATGGATGAATCTGATTCACAATGCCGTAAAATTTACCGGTGAAGGCGGCCGCATTTCCGTTAAAATTGCAGATCTGCCGGGAGCGGCGGCTGTCGAAATCGCCGACGACGGAATCGGAATGGAGCCTGAACAGGCGGAGCGTGTATTTGAACGGTTTTATAAAGCGGACAAGGCGAGAAACGCAGGGGGAAGCGGGCTCGGCCTGTCTATCGCCCAAAAAATCGCAGAGCTGCACGGCGGTTCGATAGAGGTTGAGAGCAAGCGCGGCGAAGGAACCCTTTTCCGCGTCATTCTTCCAGCCGAGCCTCGTGAAAAAAACAGCTAAAATCTGGTCGAACCAGCCAGTAAAAAACGAAGCCGATCCTGTCTTTTGAACTATTGAGGCGAAACCGTTTTATGGTATACTACTGACGGTAATACGTATAAAACGGAGGATATTTGTGGGAAAACACACTTCTGAACAGAAAAAGCACGCGCAAATTGTCCAGCTGCTTCAGGATGGACAATATTTTTTTCATAAAGGCTTAAAAGCATATAAAGAGCGGAATTTAAAACGGGCCAGCAAACTGATTCAGCGGGCCGTCCACCTCGAGCCGAATGATTCCGAAATGCTGTCCCGGCTGGCCGTCATTTATTCTGAAATGGGCCACTACCAGCAGTCAAATGAGCTGTTCGACTTTATTTTGGTGAACCTGAAAGAAGAAATGCCCGAGTGTCATTACTTTAAAGCGAATAATTTCGCGCATTTGGGACTCTTTCAGGAAGCATACAAAGAAGCGGCGGCTTATTCAGATGCCGATCCGGACGGTGAATTCAGCGAAGAGATTGAAAATCTGATGGAGCTTTTGGATTTCGGTGAAGCGGGTGAAGACGAATCGCTCTATGACCAGGATGAGCTGCTGATCAGGCAGGACCGGGCAAAAACGCTTCTTGAGAGCGGCCAGCTTCATGAAGCGGTTGTCATGCTTGAAGAGATTACGGCCGATTATCCCGAGCTTTGGTCTGCATACAACAACCTGGCGCTCGCTTACTTTTACTCAGGCAATGTCACAAAAGCGAAACAAACGGTATTCGAAGTGCTTGAGAAAAATGAAGGCAATCTCCATGCCCTGTGCAACCTCCTTGTATTCTGCTATTACGAGAGGGAAGATGAAAAAGTCGGAGAATTGAGCGAAAGGCTCGCTAATGTGTATCCGATTTTATTCGAACAGCGCTATAAGCTGGGGGCGACGCTTGCGCTTGTCGGCAGACATGATCTCGGTTATAAATGGCTCCGTTCTCTTTACAAAAGCGGGTTCGAAGGCGACGAAACGTTTTATTACTGGCTTGCCGCCTCAGCCTACGGGACAGGCCGCACAGAATTTGCGGAAACCATTTGGAAAAAGGCCGAAGCCGAATTTCCCGAATCAGACCGGCCCGCGCCTTGGGCGGAGCGGCAGGAACCGCTGCCTGCTTCACTTGAACAGCGGCTTGCCGCCTATTATATCAGCAGCGCTGAAGGAGAGCGGAACCAGCTTGAAAAAGTTCTGACGGCAAAACGCGCCGTTTCACCGTTTGAACAAGATTTCGTCAGATTGCTGCTTTCCGGTGAAAAAGGCGCTTCAGACGTTTCCGGTGATGCGCTGTTCACGTATCGGACGGTCAAGCTTCTGGAGAAAGCGGAAGCCGACAGTTTAAAAACTGACGTCATGAGCTGCTGGGTTTTTCACGTCATTCAGCACATCCGCGCCGCCGCTGCCGTACAGAATGAGCGGGCGTGGGCCGCAGCCATCGCATATGTATGGAAAGAAGCAAACGGCGAAAAAACGACGAAAAAAGAAACGGCCGCCGTTTACGGTATAACGCCGGCAACACTTTCGAAATACATCAGACAAATAGATGATATATTAGAATAAAACCGATTCTTTCTATATAAAGAGTCGGTTCTTTTTTTATCAGAAAGGGGCAAACAGAACTTTACCGCCGAAAAAAGAGGTATTCATACGTATTTTTTTGCTTTTTGAATCGAAATCGGGCTGTAATCACCGTTTATTTTGCAAAATATGAGATTTGCAATCACATTGAAATATAACTGTAATAAAAATTGTCGAAACATGATGGTATAATGAGTCTCGTACATAAGAGATTAGTTTATTTTACATGTGCTGTATAATCTATACCAATTTAAAAGATTTAAAGATTCATACATAAAAATCATCAGCCTCACGGGTATGTGAGGGAGCGTAACTTTGATGTTCATAATAGAATTCCAAATGAGAACAGGTTTAAAGTAAAAGGGAGGAAAGAAAAAGTGAAAAAGAGTTTATTAACACTTGGTTTGGCTTCCGTCATCGGGACAAGCAGTTTTTTGATCCCGTTTACAAAAACTGCATCGGCGGAAACATTAGACAGCAAAAAAGCGAAAATTGAAAGCAAGCAATCTGAGGTGGCTTCAAGCCTTGAAGCAAAAGAAAGAGAATTGTCTAAGCTTCAGGACAAGCAGGCTAAGATTGAAAAAGAACTGAAAGACATTAACGCTAAAGCGTTGGATACAAGCAATAAAATCGAAGATAAAAAAGCTGAAAACGAAAAAACGAAAAAGCAGATCGCTGATTTGAAAAAAGAAATCAAAGAAACAGAAGCGCGTATTGAAAAACGCAATGAAATCCTGAAAAAACGCGTTCGTTCTTTACAGGAAAACGGCGGTTCTCAAGGATACATAGATGTTCTTTTAGGGGCGACAAGCTTCGGAGACTTCATTTCCCGTGCGACTGCGGTATCTTCTATCGTTGATGCGGATAAAGAGCTGATCAAACAGCAGGAGCAGGATAAAGCGAAACTCGAAGACGCAGAAGCTGAACTTAACGTGAAGCTGAAAAAAGTTCAAGATGATCTTGCGAAACTCGAGTCTATGCAAAAAGACCTGAACAAACAGCTTGATCAGAAAGACAAGCTTTTTGACGAAGCGAAAAACGGACAGAAAAAAGCGGCTTCCGCTATCTCTGATCTGAAAAAAGAAGCATCAAAGCTTGCAAACGAAAAAGCTGACACTGAAAAAGAACAGAAGCGCATTAAAGCTGAGCAGGCTGCAGCGGCTGCCCTGATCAAAAAACAGGAAGAAGCGCAAAAAGCTTCTGAAGACCAAAACCAAAAAGATGACAGCCAGCCGGCACCGGCGGTTAAAACTGTGAAAAAAGCGGCTGTTTCAACATCATCTGATTCATCTGACAGCTCAAGCAAACCGAAGAGCACTTCAGGCGGATCATCTCATAACAGCGGCGGTTCAGATGATTCTGACGGCGGATCTGTTATTTCAAATTCAGGCGGTATTGAAGGCGCGATCAGCGTAGGTTCAAGCCTTGTGGGTCAATCCCCGTACAAATTCGGCGGCGGACGCACTCAATCTGATATTAACAACCGTATTTTTGACTGCTCTTCATTCGTACGCTGGGCTTATGCTAACGCAGGCGTTAACCTCGGACCTGCAAGCGGCACAAACACAGATACATTAATCGGAAGAGGTAAAGCAGTAAGCGCGTCTGACATGAAACGCGGAGACTTAGTATTCTTCAATACGTATAAAACAAACGGCCACGTCGGCATCTACTTAGGTAACGGAACGTTCCTGAACGATAATACATCACACGGTGTATCCATTGATTCTATGAGCAATCCTTACTGGAAGAAAGCATTCAACGGCAATGTAAGACGTGTCGTGCAATAATGAATAAGACAAGGGCCTTCTATCCCGGAAGGCTCTTTCTTTATTTGTATACCCGCTCAGGAGCTGTCTAATCACGGTTTTTCAGAAAAATGAGCAAAAAAATAGCGAATTGCCCTCAGATTTAATAGGATATGGGTAAGGAATACGATTGATGGGGATTCTTAGTCATATAGGGTGCGCCCCATTTCGAAAAGGAGTGAATCATGGTGTCAGAAGAAAAAATTTATGATGTGATCATTATCGGCGCGGGTCCGGCGGGGATGACCGCTGCTGTTTACACATCACGAGCGAACTTATCCACATTAATGATCGAAAGAGGAATTCCGGGCGGCCAGATGGCCAACACGGAGGATGTTGAAAACTATCCGGGTTTTGAAAGCATTCTCGGCCCTGAACTTTCTAATAAAATGTTTGAACATGCGAAAAAATTCGGTGCGGAATATGCGTACGGCGATATTAAAGAAATCGTTGACGGCAAAGAATATAAAACGGTCAAAGCCGGTTCAAAAGAATATAAAGCGCGCGCCATCGTCATTTCTGCCGGAGCGGAATACAAAAAGATCGGCGTTCCCGGCGAAAAAGAACTGGGCGGCCGCGGCGTATCGTACTGCGCGGTTTGTGACGGCGCGTTCTTTAAGAATAAAGAGCTTGTCGTTGTCGGCGGCGGAGACTCCGCCGTTGAAGAAGGCGTCTATCTGACACGCTTCGCTTCAAAAGTCACCATCGTTCACAGACGTGACAAATTGCGGGCGCAAAGCATTCTTCAGGCGCGTGCTTTTGACAATGAGAAAATTGACTTCAAATGGAACAAAACCGTAAAAGAAATCCATGAGGAAAACGGAAAAGTCGGCAGACTTACTCTTGTGGATACCGTGACGGGAGAAGAAGAAGAATTCAAAGCTGACGGTGTCTTTATTTATATCGGTATGCTTCCGCTTTCTAAACCGTTCGAAAACTTGGGCATCACAAATGAAGAAGGCTACATTGAAACAAATGCTCAAATGGAGACAAAAGTTCCGGGCATTTTCGCCGCGGGAGACATCCGTGAAAAAACGCTCCGCCAGATCGTAACGGCGACAGGCGACGGAAGTATTGCGGCTCAAAGCGTTCAGCATTATGTGGAAGAGCTTGAGGAAACGCTCAAAACCGTTAAATAATCACTGTAATGTTCAGTTTTTGAATCGTTACTGTGTTTTAATTACGCTGTAACACGGGTGAAATACTGATGTTTTAAGATGAATGTAGTAATTGACCCCCTTTTTAATGAATACACTTTGGCACGGATTCCAATATCCGTGCCCTTTTTTTGCGATTTTCTGTTTTCTGTCAAATAAAAGAAAAGGATGTCGGTGTCTCTGCATTGTGAGAGACATGCCGAAACGGTATAATGAAGAGACGATGATTTGTTGAGAAGGTTAGGTGACGTACTTGTGCAAAGAGTGACAAATTGTGTGCTGCAGACAGATGATCAGGTTCTCCTTCTCCAAAAGCCGAGACGGGGCTGGTGGGTCGCGCCCGGCGGGAAGATGGAAAGCGGCGAATCCGTCAGAGATTCCGTCATCAGAGAGTACAGAGAAGAGACGGGCATTTATATACTAAATCCGCAGTTAAAAGGCGTGTTTACCTTTATTATTAAGGAACAGGAACAAATCGTGTCAGAGTGGATGATGTTTACTTTCGTCGCCGACTCGTACACGGGGCGGAATGTCGCTGAATCAGAGGAAGGCGTTCTGAAGTGGCATGACGTAAAAGATATCCACAGCCTTCCGATGGCCCCCGGAGACGGGCATATCCTTGATTTTATGATCAAGGGCCAAGGGCTTTTGCACGGCACCTTTACGTATACGCCGGACTTCGAGCTGCTCAGTTATCGTTTAGATCCGCAGCTTATCAAATAAAAGAAAGACCGCAGGGGGGAGAAAGATGAGTATGAATGAAAACCATGATATTCAGCTCGTCATCATTACGGGAATGTCCGGAGCGGGGAAAACCGTCGCCATTCAAAGCTTTGAGGATCTCGGCTATTTTTGCGTCGACAATCTGCCGCCTTCCTTGCTGCCGAAATTTTTGGAGCTGATGAAAGAATCAAGTTCAAAAATGAGCAAGGTCGCGCTTGTCATGGATCTGCGGGGACGCGAATTTTTTGACAGGCTGATTGAGGCGCTGGATGAAATGGCGGAAAATCCGTGGATTACACCGCGTATTCTCTTTTTAGACGCTAAGGATTCCATTCTTGTGACGAGATACAAAGAAACGAGGCGTTCTCACCCGCTGGCCGCTACCGGGCTTCCTCTTGAAGGAATCGCGCTGGAACGCCAGCTGCTTGAAGAATTGAAAGGGCGCTCTCAGCTGATCTATGACACATCGGATATGAAACCGCGTGATCTGCGTGAAAAAATCGTGGCGCATTTCGCCACGAACCAAGGTGAAACATTTACAGTGAACGTAATGTCATTCGGGTTCAAATACGGGCTTCCGATAGATGCCGACCTCGTGTTTGATGTAAGGTTTCTGCCGAATCCGTTCTACATTGAAAGCATGAGGCCGCTTACGGGGAAAGATGAGGAAGTGTCGTCCTATGTGATGAAGTGGAACGAAACACAAAAGTTTATTGAAAAGCTTGTTGATCTGCTCGGCTTTATGCTTCCGTCTTATAAGCGGGAAGGTAAAAGCCAGCTTGTCATCGCGATCGGCTGTACGGGCGGCCAGCACCGCTCCGTCACGCTCGCTGAGTATTTGGCTGACTATTTTAAAAAAGATTTCTATACTCATGTCACTCACCGGGACATTGAAAAGAGAAGCCGGAAATGAATAAGAAGCCGAAAATCGCAATCTTCGGCGGCGGAACGGGTCTGTCCGTGCTGCTTCGGGGGTTAAAGCATAAGCCCGTTGATATTACGGCGATTGTGACAGTTGCTGATGACGGCGGAAGTTCAGGCCGTCTGCGGGATGAACTTCAAATTCCGCCGCCGGGTGACATCCGTAACGTACTGGCCGCTTTGTCAGATGTTGAGCCGCTCGTTGAAAATCTGTTTCAGCACCGTTTCAACAAAGGAAGCGACTTAACCGGACATTCGCTCGGCAATTTGATTTTGGCAGCGATGACAAATATAACCGGTGATTTCTTTCACGCTGTCACCGAAATGAGCAAGGTGCTGAATGTGCGCGGCAGAGTGCTGCCGGCTGCCAACACCAGTGTCGTTCTTCACGCTGAAATGGAGGACGGGCAGGTCGTCTCCGGAGAATCGACAATCCCTTCTTACGGCCAGCGGATTAAACGGGTGTTTCTTACGCCTGAAAAAATTGATCCGCTCCCGGAAACGATTGACGTCATCCGTCAGGCCGATTTAATCATTATCGGTCCGGGAAGCCTGTACACAAGCATTCTTCCGAATCTGCTCGTGCCGAAAATCGGAGAAGAAGTCGTCAAGGCTGCGGCCAAAAAAGTATATATATGCAACGTCATGACACAGCCCGGCGAGACGCTGCAATACAGCGCGGCCGACCATGTCAAGGCGCTGAACGATCATATGGAGCAGCCGTTTATCGACACGATCTTAATCAACAATGAGGAGATCCCTGACGAAATCAAAAGCAAATATGCGAAAGAGCTGGCCCGGCCCGTCGACTTCAATATTGAAAAGCTGAAATCCATGGGGCTTGAGGTCATCAGGGATCAGATTATCACGTATAAAAATGGCGTAATCCGTCACGATACACATAAAGTGGCTTCTCTTCTTGTCGATTTATTAAGGGACTAGAGGCCTTTTGAAATGAGGTGGCTAATATGTCATTTGCATCGGAAACAAAAAAAGAACTGACGAATCTGGAAGTGAAGGACTGCTGCGCCAAGGCGGAGCTGTCCGCGCTGATTCGGATGAACGGTTCCCTGTCATTTTCAAACCGCCATCTCGTGCTTGACGTTCAAACCGAAAATGCGGCGATTGCCCGCCGCATTTATACATTGCTGAAGAAACAATATGATGTATCGGTCGAACTGTTAGTCAGAAAAAAAATGCGGCTGAAAAAAAATAATGTTTATATTGTGCGCTTTTCTGAAAATGCAAAGCTGATTTTAGAGGAATTGAAAATCCTCGGAGAGAACTTTGTATTTGAACGGAATATTTCTGAGGAACTGGTGGCGAAACGCTGCTGCAAACGTTCTTATATGAGAGGGGCGTTTTTGGCGGGGGGATCTGTGAATAATCCCGAAACCTCGTCGTACCACTTGGAAATCTTCTCGCTTTATAAGGAACATAACGATTCATTATGCGCGCTGCTGAATGAATTTCATCTGAACAGCAAAACGCTTGAACGGAAAAAAGGCTATATTACGTATTTAAAAGAGGCGGAAAAAATCACTGAATTTCTGAATGTCATCGGCGCTCACAATTCACTGCTGCGTTTTGAAGATGTGCGGATTGTCAGAGATATGAGAAACTCAGTGAACCGCCTCGTCAATTGTGAAACAGCAAACTTAAACAAAACCATCGGTGCTTCGCTCAGACAGGTGGAAAATATTAAATACATTGATGAACGGATCGGTCTTGAAGCGCTGCCGGAAAAGCTTCGCGAAATTGCGCAGCTGCGGATTGATTATCAGGAGGTCACGCTGAAAGAACTGGGGGAAATGGTTGCAAGCGGGAGAATCAGCAAATCCGGCATCAATCACAGGCTGAGAAAGCTCGATGAAATCGCAGAACAGCTGCGTACAGGACAAAGCATCACTTTGAAATAACCGTACAGAAAAGGGGAGATCTTATGGTTCAGGAGAAAGTGGAAGTGCGTTTAAAGACGGGTTTGCAGGCGCGTCCCGCTGCATTGTTTGTACAGGAGGCAAATCGCTTTGCATCAGATGTGTTTCTTGAGAAAAACGGCAAGAAAGTGAATGCCAAAAGCATTATGGGATTAATGAGCCTGGCGGTCAGCACGGGGACGGAAGTCACTCTGATCGCTGAAGGCGATGATGAAAAGGAAGCGCTGGAAAAGTTGTCCGCTTATGTGCAGGAAGAAGTGTAAACACTTTGTAAGGGGGACGGAAAGATGAATGAGTTTCTGAAAGATTGTTATCAAACGATAGGCTGGGAAAAGGATTCCCTCGATTTCAGCAACCTGCCGGAGTTTTTAAAGGCGCTCGCGTATCGGTTTCCGTTTGAAAATCGCGCGGTTTTGTCCAAAAAAGAATATGACGTCACGAAAGAAGGACTGTGGCGGCACATGGTGAAGGAACCTCATGGCGGCCTTTGTTATGACTTGAACGGACTGCTTTATTTCATCCTGAAAGATGCCGGATTTGATGTCAAATTGATCCGCGGAACGGTCTGGAAAAACGGCTGGGCGCTGCCCGGCACACATGCGGCCGTACTTCTTTCCGCCGGAGGGAATGAGTACATCGCTGATGCAGGCTTCGGCCTCAATCTCGCCATGCAGCCTGTGCCGATGTCGGGAGACGAGACGGTATCAGCGGCCGGAGCGTTCCGCGTGAGGATAGAAGAGACGGAATTCGGGACATACCTGCTTGAAATGAACAAAGGGGACGGCTGGCAGACAGGTTACGCATTTTCGCTTGAAGAAATCGATGAAAAGGACCTCAAGTCTATGAAACAAACAATCTTTGAACATGAACGCTCTCCTTTCAACAAACGCCTGCTTGCTTCAAAGCGGACACCGGAAGGGCACATGGTTCTGTCTGAACGCAATATAACAATAAAAAAACACGATGGCACGGCGGAAAACAGCAGAATAGACCGGTCAGAGTTTGAAGAAAAATTTACTGCTCATTTTATATGAAGCTCGCAGGTTCTCTGCAAAAAAAACGGCCTCCGCAGGGAAGCCGTTTTTTGTATGTGTTTATCTCATTTTTGTAAAGGTTTTATAATGATCTGTCGTCTTATAAATCAGCCAGTCGCTTGAGTAAAGAATCCTGTCTGAATTTCTGAAGCCTGATGTATAGTTAATATCCGCTTCACGCCACGTCCGTCCGCTTTTGGCAGGGAGTTTGCCTTCCCTGTTTGAGAAGATGTCTCCGCCGATGCTTTTCCCCGGAGCGACGTCTGCAAGATTCCCCTTTGATGCAACCCAGCCGAGGGCCTGTGCTTCTGACTTTGTAATGTAATTATCAGGAAGCTTATGATAGGTCTGAAGATAATCCGCAACCCCGTCAAACGTGTTGATAACCTGTGCTTCAGTGTGCGCCTTGTGAGAAGATGTATCCGTCTTGGCAGCCGTGGAAAACAGCATCCCCGCCGCGGAGAACAGCACCAGCAAACAAACGGAAATCCACGATAATCGTTTTTTCAAAGCAATACCTCCCATTTTTATCATGTGAAGCTGATTCCTTTTCATTGTATCAGCATCGAGAGAAAGGAATAGAAAGAATTTAAAAATAGTACTTTTGATCTAGCAAAAAATAAACCCCGGCTGAACGGCCGGGATTTTTCATCTCATTGAAATTCCTTCGTGAGGTTTTTCGGCGTTTTTCCGTATACGGCGTCAATCATGTTTTGTGCGGCTTGCTTGAACATATTCAAGCGGATTTTTGCCGTTGCTGACCCGATATGCGGAAGCAATGTGACGTTTTCCAGCTGCAGGAGCGGATTGTCTTCGGCGATCGGCTCTTTTTCAAACACATCTAAACCGGCGCCTTTTATCCAGCCCTCCTGCAATGCGCGGATGAGCGCTTTCTCATCAACCGTCTTTCCCCGGGAAATATTGACGAAACATGCCGTATCTTTCATCAATTTAAATTCCCGCTCTCCCATCATATGATACGTTTCGTCAGTAAGCGGCGTAATTAACAGCACAAAGTCTGATGTTTTCAGCAGTGTATCTAAGTCGGCATATGTAACCCCGAGTTCCTTCTCAGCGTCCGGTTTTCTGCTGCGGTTATAATACAGCACGTCCATGTCGAAGCCGAATTTTGCCCGTTTGGCAGCTTGTTCACCGATTCTGCCCATGCCGATAATTCCTAATGTCTGATGGTGGACATCCATACCGAAAAGAGATTCTTCCTCAACGGTTCCCCATTTGCCGGCGCGGACGAATCGATCCAATTCGGCAACCCGTCTGGCGGAAGACAGAATTAATGAAAAAGCCAGATCAGCGACAGTGTCATCTAAGGTGTACGGTGTATGAGTGCCGACAACCCCGCGTCTTTTCATTTCTTCAATATGAAAATTATCATAGCCGACTGAATTATTGCTGACGACCTTCAGCTTCGGCGCGTGATCCAGTAAATCACTGTCAATCGCCGTTCCGGATGTCAGCAGCCCTTCAGCATCTTTCATTTTTTCGTACAGTTCCTCTTTTGGAATGGTATCTTCTTTCCAGATGTCATAGCGGCAATGCTCGCCTATCATTTGTTCGACTTCCGGCGGTATCGGTTTCGCGATGAATACATAGGGTTTCAACGGGCTTCTCCTCCTTTGTCTTTCTTCTCTATTTTATTATATAAGAGAAGCGGTAACGTGAGAAATATTCAAACGCATTACGATAAATTTCTGGTTCTTTTGAACTTAAAATGAAAGAAAAAGAAACGTACATGCTTGATTTCTCCAAACAATAACAGAATCCGCCTATATTTCTGAAGGCAAAATGAGCGGAACCGCTGTTTTTAAAAGCTTTATAGGTTGGTGTAAAGATAAATTTTATTATTTTTGAAAGATATAAATGAACATAATCTGAATTTACAGTCAAATTATCGTGTCTTTTTTTGAAAGCGCTTTTGAGGCCTTTTTCTGTGCTATAATTCCTTACTGTAAGCTGGGTAAGAAGGCTTGCAATACAATCGGATGGGAGATGAATAGAAAAATGGTTTCTTTATCAAGCATTTTGGAGCACAACCAGCAGTTTGTCCAAGAAAGGAAATATGAACCTTACCAAACGACAAAATTCCCGAAAAAAAAGCTTGTCATCGTATCCTGTATGGATACAAGGCTGACGGAGCTTCTGCCGCAGGCGATGGGACTCAGAAACGGCGATGCCAAAATCATAAAAAACGCGGGAGCCATTGTTTCTCACCCATTTGGAAGTGTCATGCGGAGCATTTTGGTTGCCGTTTATGAACTGCAGGCAGAGGAAGTCTGCATCATAGGTCACCGCGAGTGCGGAATGTCGGGATTAAATGCGGCTTCCATATTAAATAAAGCGAAAGAGCGCGGCGTGGAGGACAAATGTCTCAGCCTTCTGCAGCATGCGGGAGTCGATTTGGAAACATGGCTGACCGGTTTTCACAGCGTCGAAGAAAGCGTGGCCCACAGCGTGAATATGGTCAGGCATCATCCGCTCTTGCCTGAAGAGGTGCCGGTGCACGGGCTGGTGATCGATCCGGGGACGGGGACGCTGGATGTAGTCGTTGACGGTTATGAAACAGTCAAAGGAGGATGCAGCTGACAATGCAATTTACCGGCAGATATCAGGGATACAATTTGCAGAAATTTCAGAAAGACCTAATCGCGGGAATTGTGGTCGGAATTGTAGCGATTCCACTGGGAATGGCCTTTGCCATCGCCTCGGGGGTCGGTCCGGAATACGGGCTTTACACCGTTATTGTGGCCGGAATTCTGATTTCGCTGTTGGGCGGCTCTAAATATCAGATCGGCGGGCCTACGGGGGCGTTTGTTCCCATTTTATTTGCCATTGTGATGCAGTATGGTTTTGAGAATTTACTTGTAGCCGGTTTTATGGCAGGCGTCATGCTCGTCCTGTTTGGCGTATTTAAGCTCGGAAAGATTATGAAATTCGTGCCGAAGCCGGTGATCGTCGGATTTACGGCCGGAATCGCGGTGCTGATTTTCTCGGAGCAGATTGCCCATTTTCTCGGTCTGCGCGATATTCAAAAGCATGAAAGCTTTATCCTCAACATTGCGGAAATCGGCAAGAAGATCGGAACCTTTAATTTGTACAGCATCCTCATCGCGGGAATTGCTTTGGCCATTTTGCTGTTATCAGCCAGGCTGATGCCGAAGATTCCGGGCGCGCTTGTGGCGCTGCTTGTCTCTACAGCCGCAGCGGTCATGTTTTTTCCTGACAAAATGGCGACAATCGGTTCTGCTTACGGGGAGATTCCGCGGCAGCTCCCGGCTTTTCAGCTTCCGGATTTCTCAATCGATAACATGGTGATGATGTTCCCGTCTGCTTTGATCATTGCGCTTCTCGGCGGTCTTGAATCCATATTATCGGCGATGGTCGCGGACAATATGAAAGGATCACGGCATGACAGCAATAGGGAGCTTGTCGGGCAGGGCATCGCCAATATGGCAGCGCCGCTTTTCGGCGGCATACCGGCAACGGGAGCGATTGCGCGGACCGCAACAAATATTAAAAACGGCGCAGTTTCTCCGATTTCCGGTGTTGTCCACGGAGTCACCGTCCTTCTCGTCCTGCTCGTCTTCGCCCCGCTTGCCGTTCATGTACCGCTGGCAAGCATGGCGCCGGTGTTGATGGTTGTGGCTTGGAACATGAGTGAGCGGAGGGAAGTCGCCAATATGATGCGGCTGAAAAACACTGATTCATTCGTACTGGCGGCAACCTTTTTGCTGACGGTTCTGTTTGATTTAATCATCGGCGTTTCTGCCGGTCTCGTGCTCGCTTTTGTTTTCTTTATCAGAAAAATGAGCGAATCAACAAGCATCAAAACACCGCATGCCGCTGTCAAATCGGTTAAAAATGATTCGTCCGTCAGCACATATTCCATTGAGGGGCCGCTGTTTTTCGGTTCAATTGATTCACTGGAATCATCGCTGCTGGAGAGGCTTCAGGAAAAGCCGAAGACGCTTATTCTGCTGATGAATAATGTACATTACATGGATACCTCCGCAGAAGCGGTGCTGGGGAATGTGATGAACCGGATCAAACGGCATAACGGGAGATTGATGATCGTCGGATTGCAATCACAGCCGAGAGAGCTGATCCGGAAGACAGGGCTGTTTCATAAAATCGGGAAACAGCATTTCTTTGAGCATCAGGACGAGATAACGGGATAAATTCAGATACGGCCTGTCCATGAAAAAGCGGACAGGCCGTGTTTTTATTCGGTTTCAAAGCGCTTGATCAGTTTTTCCTGATGGGCTTTCATCGCATCTTCTAACGTGATTCCGTACTTATCGGCAAGGATGGCCAGATTTCCGAGGACGTCACCCATTTCTTCAATCAGCTCCTGCCTGCGTTCAGCCTGGGTCGCGTCCTTTTCATCCGGCCGGTCTCTGCCGATTTCATATGCTCTTACCGCCCGGGCGAGCTCACCCGCCTCTTCCATTAAAAAGCCGATTCTGATAAATGGCCCGTACGCCGTCCATCCTCGTTTTTCGTAAAAATCTTTCGTCCATCGTTCTGCTTCAGCCATCTGCATGTGAAACACTCCTTATGTCCTGTATGATTCTTATTGATATTATCATATAGAGATGGGACAATATATAGTGTATTTTGATTTATTGATGTACATATATAGATGTGGAGATGAAAAAATGAAAACCATTTGTGTATTTGCGGGGTCAAACCCGGGGGTAAATGAAGAGTACAAACGCAAAGCGGCCGAACTGGGTGAATATATGGCGGAGCAGGGAATCGGCCTTGTTTACGGCGGTTCACGGGTCGGTCTGATGGGAACCGTCGCCGATGCGTTAATGGCAGGCGGCGGAAAAGCTGTCGGCGTCATGCCGAGCGGGCTGTTCAGCGGAGAGGTTGTTCATCAGAATCTGACGGAGCTGATTGAAGTCAGCGGCATGCATGAGCGGAAAGCGAAAATGAGTGAACTTGCCGATGGGTACATTGCCATGCCCGGCGGTTTCGGAACATATGAAGAGTTATTTGAAGTGCTGTGCTGGGCGCAAATCGGCATTCATCAAAAACCGATCGGGCTGTACAATGTGAACGGGTATTTTGAGCCGATGATGAAGATGGTCAAGTACAGCATTCAGGAAGGATTTTCGAATGAGTCTCATTTGAAGCTGATACACAGTTCCTCCCGGCCGGATGAGCTGATTGAGCAGATGAACAATTACTCGTACCCGATCCTTCAGAAAAAATGGACGGAAATATAAAAAAAGAGCCATCCGGCATGTGTGTGAGTCCCGGGCGGACTTCATGAAAATCGAGTTTATTTGACAATGTGAGATTTCCTTAGGGAAATCTTTTTTTATGTCCGGATTACCATCGTAGTATAATTTAACTAATTCGGATTGGCTATCTAAGCAAAAGCGGAAGGAGACGGAAAATGGCGACGTTGTCAGATGTGGCTAAGAGAGCGAATGTTTCGAAAATGACGGTGTCACGTGTGATTAATCACCCTGATACGGTAACAGATGAACTGAAAAAGCTCGTTCATTCCGCAATGAAAGAGCTGAATTACATCCCTAATTATGCGGCAAGAGCGCTTGTGCAAAACAGAACACAGGTTGTCAAATTGCTGATTCTTGAGGAAATGGATACGACCGAACCCTATTACATGAACTTGCTGACCGGAATCAGCCGGGAGCTGGATCGCCATCATTATGCTTTGCAGCTTGTGACAAGAAATTCACTCAATATCGGGCAATGCGACGGCATTATTGCCACCGGCTTGAGAAAGGCCGATTTTGAATTTGTCATCAAAGCTTTTGAAAAGCCGTTAGTCGTATTTGGAGAAAATGAAATGGGCTATGATTTCGTCGATGTGAATAACGAAAAAGGGACTTTTATGGCAACCCGCCATGTCATGGGGCTGGGGGAGCGTGAGGTTGTCTTTTTCGGCATTGATTTGGATGAGCCATTCGAACGCTCAAGAGAACAGGGGTATATTCGGGCGATGAAAGAGAGCTGCAGAGAAACGAAGCTGTTTCGGATCGCTAACAGTTCAAAAAAAAGCGAAAGCCTGGCAAGAGAAGTTTTGAAAACGCTCGGCCGGCAAGCCGCGTTTGTCTGCGCCACCGACCGAATCGCGCTCGGGGTCATTCGTGCGGTGCAGTCACTCGGAAAACGAATTCCCGAAGATGTGGCCGTTACTGGAAATGACGGTGTTTTTCTTGACCGCATTTCCTCCCCGCGGCTGACTACGGTCAGACAGCCGGTTGTGGAAATGGGAGAGGCCTGTGCGAAAATGCTGCTGAAAAAAATGAATGAAGGCGGCGCAGCTCAAGGTCATTTGTTTTTTGAACCGGAGTTAATTGTGCGGGAATCAACTTTGTGAAAGCTTGATTCTGTTATCGGTAACAAGAGAAAAACGATTGCTTCTCCCGATTTCATCATGCTACCTTCAAAGCATAAGCCAGCCTATAAAAAGGGGGAAACATGATGGAATATGCCGCAATACATCATCAGCCGTTCAGTGCTGATGCTTATTCTTATGACGGGCGGACGGTGCATATCAAAATCCGGACGAAAAAAGGTGATGCTGATCAGATTCGATTGGTTTGGGGCGATCCTTATGAATACAGCGGCGGCAGATGGTCGGCAGCCGAGCAGCCAATGAGAAAAACAGCCGCAACCCAAAATCATGATTATTGGTTTGCTGAAGTGTCGCCGCCATTCAGGCGTTTGCAATATGCATTTATTGTCTCAGACCAGTATGAAAACATCTTTTTCGGAGCGTCAGGGGTCTGTCCTGTAAATAAAAAAACGCTGGAAACGATTCATTATTATTTTAAGCTTCCGTTTGTACATGAGGCGGATACATTTCAAGCGCCTGAATGGGCGAAATCAACGGTTTGGTATCAAATTTTTCCGGAACGTTTTGCGAATGGAAGAGAAGACCTGTCACCGGAAGCTGCACTGCCTTGGGGGAGCAAGGACCCGGACGTTAATGATTTTTTTGGCGGAGATTTGCAGGGGATTATCGACAAGCTCGATTATTTAGAAGAATTAGGGGTGAACGGAATTTATTTAACTCCGATCTTCTCCTCTCCATCCAACCATAAATATGACACGCTGGATTACTATTCCATCGATCCGCATTTTGGGGATCGGGAGCTTTTCCGGACATTGGTCAGCCGGCTTCATGAGCGGGGAATGAAAATTATGCTTGATGCTGTTTTTAATCATATAGGCAGCGCTTCTCCGCAATGGCAGGATGTTGTAAAACACGGGGCCCGGTCCCGCTACAAAGACTGGTTCCATATTCACTCTTTTCCTGTGAAAGAAGACAATTATGACAGGTTTGCGTTTACGCCTGATATGCCGAAGCTGAATACGGCTAATCCGGAAGTACAGAGGTATTTGTTTGAGATTGCTTTGTACTGGATTCGTGAATTTGACATTGACGGCTGGCGTTTAGATGTGGCAAATGAAGTGGATCACGCTTTTTGGAAGGCATTCAGGCAGGCGGTAACGGCAGAGAAGCCCGATCTTTATATTTTGGGAGAGATATGGCATTCCTCCGAACCTTGGCTCAGAGGAGATGAGTTTCACGCTGTGATGAATTATCCTTTCACAGAGCCGATGATTGCTTATTTTGCTGACCGGGAGATTTCTGCTTCATCCATGGCCTATCGATTAAACGCGCACTTGATGAATGGGATGCGGCAGGCCAACGAGGTGACGTTCAATTTACTGGACAGCCATGATACAGAACGTCTTCTGACAAGGTGCGGAAATGATGAGAAAACAGCCCGCGCTCTGCTGGCCTTTATGTTTGCCCAGACAGGAGCGCCCTGCATCTACTACGGAACGGAAATCGGTCTGGACGGCGGGAGAGATCCATTATGCCGGAAGTGTATGGTTTGGGAAAAGGAAAAGCAAAACCGGGAAATGCTCAGCTTTATGAAACGCTTAATCACCTTACGCAAAAAAGAAAACGCTTTATTGACGTACGGAAGTCTTGAGTGGCATCTGCTTGATGATCAAAACGATTGTATCAGTTTTTCGAGGGTTTTCAATGGCAGGCAATTGATTTTCTATTTTAATCAGGGGAACCGGGCCGGGGAAATCCGTTTGCAAGATTTTAATATGGAGAGAAGCAGAAAAGTTTACGATGCGTGGACGGATCAGATCCTTCAACATGATGCCGCTATTGCTGTTCAGCCGGGAGAATTTTTGATTTTAAGCGCTGATGCCCCTGTCTGAATTCTGTTATCGGTAACAGGCTGAAAGGCTTTGAAACCGCTTTCTCTAACAGAGTAGAATTGTAATAGATTCATAATAAAAGGGGGAAAAGATATGGCGGGGTTCGTCAAAATGGGATTGGCTTTATTGACGGCATCAGTTTTGGCATTCTGTCTCGGGGCCTGTTCAAATTCAAAAGAATCGGCCGGCTCTGACGGCAAAAAGGTACTGACCGTGTCCGTTGAAGAAACCTATAAAAAATATATTGAAAGCATTAAAGGAGAGTTTGAAAAAGAGAATCACGTCACAATCAACATTGCAGAAAAGCAAATGTTCGATCAGCTGGAGGCGCTTCCTTTGGACGGCCCGGCCGGCAATGCGCCTGACGTTATGCTTGCCGCATATGACCGGATCGGCAGTTTGGCGCAGCAAGGCCATTTGCTTGATCTAAAACCTGCTGATACAAAAAGCTTTGGAGATAAAGAGATGCAGCAGGTAACGGTTAACGGAAAGGTGTATGGAATGCCGCTGGTGATTGAGACGCTTGTTCTGTATTACAACAAAGATCTTATAAAAAAAGCGCCGGCAACATTTAAAGACCTTGAAACATTAACAGAAGATCCCCGCTTTTCATTTGCTTCTGAAAAAGGAAAGTCAACGGGATTTTTAGCAAAGTGGACTGACTTTTATATGTCGTACGGTTTGCTGTCCGGTTACGGCGGATATGTATTCGGGAAAAACGGCACAGATCCCGGGGATATCGGCCTGAACAATAAAGGGGCTGCAGAAGCGGTGAAATATGCGGAGAAATGGTTTAAAACATATTGGCCAAAAGGCATGCAGGATAACTCAAGCGCAGACGATTTTATTCAGCAAATGTTTTTGGATAAGAAAGCGGCTGCAATCATCGGCGGGCCTTGGTCGGCTGCCAATTTTCAAGAGGCCGGCCTGAACTATGGCGCCGCTCCTATTCCGACATTGCCAAACGGAAAAGAATATGCTCCGTTTGCGGGCGGCAAAGGCTGGGTTGCTTCAAAATATACAAAGGAACCCGAGCTGGCTGAAAAATGGCTTGAGTATGCAACAAATGATGCCAATGCTTACGCCTTTTATGAGAAGACAAATGAAGTTCCGGCCAACACAGCCGCAAGGAAGAAAGCGGGGGAGCAAAAAAATGAGCTGGCGTCAGCTGTTATTAAACAATATGAGTCAGCGGCACCTGCGCCGAATATTCCTGAAATGGCCGAGGTATGGACCGGCGCTGAAAGTTTAATGTTTGATGCGGCTTCGGGGAAAAAAACAGCAAAAAAATCGGCGGATGATGCGGTAAACGTCATAAAAGAAAACATCAAAGAAAAGTATGTGAAATAAAATCGGAGGGGAAGTGTCCGTAAGAATAGAGGGCGAAAAATGAATAAAGATGATACACTTTTACACCAAAAACGGAAGGCGTCATGGTTTTTATCGATCATTCCGGGAATTGGACAGATCGCGAATCAGCAGATATCAAAGGGGATCTTATTTCTGGTCATTACGAGTTTGTTTGCTGTTGAATTATGCGTTTTCGGTATTGAGGCGCTGACCGGATTGGTTACCTTGGGAAGTGTTCCCGGTGAAGATCACTCATTATTTATGCTGATTGAAGGCACGCTGCAATTGATCTTAACGTTGATTTTTCTCATGTTCTATATCTTTTCAGTTTATGATTTCCGTCATACCGCCGCTATGAAAGCGGCGGGTTTGAAGGTGAATACAGCGGCCAAGGATATCATCCGCCATGCGGGAGATAAAGGGTTTCCTTATTTATTTACACTGCCGGCATATCTCATGATGGTGTTTGTGATTATTTTTCCTGTTTTGGTGACTCTGTTTATTGCCTTAACAAACTATGATTTTTATCATATACCGCCTAACAGTCTGATTGACTGGGTCGGCTTTAAAAATTTCTTGAATATCTTTTTTGTCGGTTCCTACCGGGAAACATTTGTGAATGTGCTGGGCTGGACCATGATATGGACAATCTGTGCAACAACGCTGCAAATCATTTTGGGGATCGTGACGGCACTTTTTGTGAATCAAGATTTTATTAAAGGCAGACGGATATTCCGAATGATTTTCTTATTTCCATGGGCTGTTCCGGCCTTTATCACAATTATGAGCTTTTCCAATATTTTTAATGACAGTATTGGGGCGATGAACACGCAGGTGATTCCATTAATTAACCACCTGCCGTTTGTGGAACTGCCGGCGATCGCGTGGAAGACTGATGCTTTCTGGACGAAGACCGCTCTGATTATGATTCAGACCTGGCTTGGCTTTCCTTATATTTATGTCATGGTAACGGGGGTCTTGCAGTCGATTCCGGGTGAATTGTATGAAGCCGCAAAGATTGACGGGGCTTCTTTTATGCAGCGTTTTCGCAATATTACATTACCGATGATTTTATTTGCGACGGCACCGGTGATGATTACACAGTACACATTTAACTTTAATAATTTTTCGATCATCTATTTGTTTAATGAAGGCGGTCCGGGAAGCGCGGGAGCCGGTGCCGGGTCGACCGATATTTTAATTTCTTGGATCTATAAACTGACAACCGGCACTTCTCCGCAATATGCTGTGGCAGCGGCCGTGACACTGTTAATATCTTTCGTCGTCATTGGAATTTCACTGATTGCTTTTAAAAAGTCAAATGCTTTCGGCAATGAGGAGGTGATGTAGATGGGTTCCAGAACGGCCGGAATGCTTACGAAAATCTGTACCTATTTATTTTTGCTGGTTTTAAGCATTGTCATTTTATATCCGCTGCTGATTACGGCTTCCTCCGCTTTCCGTGCGGGAAATGTGACGGCTTTTCAGCTCGATTTCTCAGGTTCCTGGACTTTTGATCATTTTAAGCGGCTGTTTGAAGAGACGCTCTATCTTCATTGGTACAGCAATACGCTGATTATCGCGCTGTCAGTCATGGTATTGCAGGTCACGATTGTAACGCTTGCCGGGTATACGTACAGCCGCTATCGGTTTGCGGGGCGAAAAAAGAGTCTTGTTTTCTTTTTAATCATTCAAATGGTGCCCACAATGGCAGCGCTGACTGCTTTTTATGTATTGGCCATGCTGATAGGCGCTCTTGATCAATACTGGTTTTTGACAGCGATCTATATCGGCGGCGGAATTCCGATGAACACGTGGCTGATGAAAGGTTATTTTGATACAGTTCCGAGAGAAATTGATGAGGCTGCGCGAATGGATGGAGCGGGGCATTTCAGGATATTTGCCTCCATTGTGCTGCCGCTTGTGAAGCCGATGCTTGCCGTTCAAGCGCTTTGGGCGTTTATGGCGCCGTTCGGGGACTATTTGCTGGCGAAGTTTTTGCTTCGCTCGCCGGAAAGGCTGACCATTGCAGTAGGGTTGCAGTCGTTCATTTCAAATCCGCAGCAGCAAAAAGTCGCCCTGTTTGCGGCGGGGGCTATACTTGCCGCACTGCCGATATGCATCTTGTTCTTTTTTCTCCAAAAGAACTTTGTATCCGGGCTGGCGGCGGGCGGAACAAAGGGGTAGTTCAATGAAGAATGTGCAAAATGAAAGCTTTATGATCCGCAGTCTTAAAGCGTCGGTGTCTCCGTCAGGTATTTGCCGTTACGGGAAAACATTCAGCTGGCTTCAGCTTTCCTTTCTCTTTATGTTTTTGACGTCCTGCCTTATGGCGCCGTTTACGATGTCGTTTTTGAAAATGGACCGCTTCAGCCTCAAATTGGTTATGCCTGCGGCGCTTTCTGCAGTGAATGATCGTTTTGCCGAACAATTAAACGGTATTCAAATCAGGAACGGAAAACTGACAGGCGGACAGCGTTTTGATCAAATTGAAGAGGGCAACCATCTGATGGCAGTCGATATGGAGCATGAATGGAAACCAAACGGTGAAAATGGGCGTTTGCGTGTAAAAGGATATGACAACGCGGTCATATTCCAGCCTGACCGGCTGATTATTACCGACCAAAACGGAATGGGGTTTTCAGTTCGCTATGGGAAAGCGGACGCCAGTCTTACGGACCCGGGCGTATATGAGACGGAGGCTCTTATCGGTCAATTGTGGCTGGCACAGTATAAGCCGATGATCATGATGCTGGGGTGCGCAGTGATTTTTTTGATCCAGCTATTTTTTACAGCTGTGCTTGCGGGAGGCATCTGGATGGCAAAATTATCAAAAATGATCGATATCGCGTCATGTAAGGAAGCAGCTTCTGCAGCGATATGCGCATCGGCTCTGCCTGCATTCGCGGCAGCTGCTATCGGGCTGATCCGCTTTGATTTGATTACTGTATTAATGGTTCATACATGCGGCGTCACGTTGATGATTGCTTTTTTATTCAGATATATGGCCAAAACCCGCCGTCATAATGAAAATGTTCATTCGGGAGGAAGACATGATAAATCAGCGGTTGTTTGAGATTGATGAATGGAAAATCAAAACCAATACATTTCAAAAAGAGTATATACGGCTGCAGGAAAGCCTGACTTCTCTTGCCAACGGCTATATGGGCATCAGGGGGAATTTCGAAGAGGGCTATTCAGGCGGCAGCCATCAAGGCACATATATTGCGGGCGTGTGGTTCCCTGACAAAACGCGGGTAGGCTGGTGGAAAAACGGGTATCCGGACTATTTCGGAAAAGTGATCAATGCGATGAATTTTATTGGTATAGATGTGTATGTTGACGGTGAAAAAGTCGATCTCTATCAAAACCGACTCGAATCATTTGAGTTAGAGCTTCATATGAAAGAAGGAATTCTGAGGAGGAGCGCTGTTGTCCGTATTCAGGATAAAACCGTGCGAATCAAATCAGAACGATTTCTCAGCCTGGCCGTAAAAGAGCTATGTGCGATTCATTATGAAGCGGAGTGTCTGACAGGGGACGCCGTTATTACGCTTGTCCCTTATCTTGATGGCAATGTTGTAAACGAAGATTCAAACTATCAAGAGCGGTTTTGGCAGGAAAAAGAGACAGGAGCGGATTACCGCCGCGGGCATATAACGGCAAAAACGCTCGACAATCCGTTCGGAACGCCGCGTTTCACTGTCTCAGCCTTAATGGAAAATTTGACAGAAGGCTATGTCAGTCAAAGCTTTCAAACTTCCGGCATGTATGCTGAAAATCGCTTCAGCTACCAAAACAAAGCTTCATTGAAGAAGTTTATTGTTGTCACGACTTCACGCGATGTTCAAGAAGCAGAGCTTACTTCGAAAGGGGAGGAGCTTTTGGCGGCTATTCTTAAGCAAGGTTATGAAGAAGCGAGACAGCAGCATATTGCCAAGTGGAAGGAAAGATGGGCAAAAGCGGATATAGAGATAAAGGGAGATAAGGAACTTCAGCAAGGCATCCGCTACAATATCTTTCAGTTATTCTCGACATACTACGGGGCAGATGCCCGTTTGAACATCGGACCGAAAGGATTTACAGGCGAAAAATACGGCGGTGCCGCCTATTGGGATACCGAGGCGTATGCCGTTCCGATGTATTTGGCGACAGCCGAGCCGGAAGTCACGAAAAACCTGCTTTTGTACCGCTATCATCATTTGGAGGCTGCCAAACGGAACGCCGCCAAGCTGGGGATGAAGGGGGCGCTTTATCCGATGGTGACGTTTACCGGAGATGAATGCCACAATGAGTGGGAGATTACGTTTGAAGAAATTCACCGCAACGGCGCGATTTGCTATGCGATCTGCAATTATGTCCAATATACAGGGGATCGCGCCTATATGGATGAATACGGTATAGATGTTCTTGTTGAGATCAGCAGGTTTTGGGCCGGCCGTGTTCACTTCTCGAAACGAAAAAATAAGTATATGATCCATGGCGTCACAGGGCCGAATGAATATGAAAACAACGTTAACAACAATTGGTATACGAATGTCATTGCGGCTTGGACGTTGGATTATACTCTGCAAAGTCTCGAAAGGATCTCAGCGGAGAAACGCCGCCTTCTGGATGTGCAGGAAGAAGAATTGAAAGTCTGGAGAGAAATCATCCGGCACATGTACTATCCGTATAGTGAAGAACTGCAAATTTTCGTTCAGCATGACACATTTTTGGACAAAGACCTGCAATCAGTTGACGAATTAGATCCAGCTGAACGGCCTCTTTATCAAAATTGGTCATGGGACAAAATCCTCCGCTCCAGCTTTATTAAACAAGCCGATGTGCTGCAAGGCATTTATTTATTTCCTGACCGTTTCTCTATAGACGAAAAACGCCGCAACTATGAATTTTATGAACCGATGACGGTTCATGAATCAAGCTTATCGCCCTCCATTCACGCGGTGCTCGCTGCCGAATTGAGGATGGAAAAGAAGGCGCTTGAATTATATAAGCGTACAGCAAGGCTTGATCTCGACAATTACAATCGCGATACGGAGGAAGGTCTTCACATTACTTCAATGACGGGAAGCTGGCTGGCGATCGTCCAAGGGTTTGCCGGCATGCGTACTTTAAAAGGAACGCTCTCATTCACCCCATTTTTGCCGAATGAATGGGACGGTTACTCGTTCCATATCAATTATCGAAACCGCTTGATCAAGGTGACGGTCGAAGAAAGGCGCGCCATTTTTGAGCTTGTCAAAGGCGAACCGGTGTCCATCACAGTTTATGGAGAACCGATGGTGCTGAATGAACGATGTGAAAGGAGAATGCCTGATGAGTGAATGGTGGAAAGAAGCTGTCGTGTATCAAATTTACCCGCGCAGTTTTTATGATTCCAATGGAGATGGATTTGGGGATTTACAAGGCATTATCAAAAAGCTTGATTATATCAAAAGACTTGGCGCGGATGTGATCTGGCTGTCGCCCGTGTTTGATTCTCCGCAGGATGACAACGGTTATGACATCAGTGACTACAGAAACATGTACGAAAAATTCGGAACAAATGAAGATATGTTTCAGTTAATTGATGAAGTGCATCAGCGCGGAATGAAAATCATCATGGATCTGGTCGTGAACCACACGTCGGATGAACATGCCTGGTTTGCTGAAAGCCGCAAGTCGAAGGACAATCCTTACCGGGATTATTATTTTTGGAAAGACCCGAAATCGGACGGTTCTGAGCCGAATAATTGGGGATCGATTTTTTCAGGCTCGGCGTGGACGTTCGATGAAGGGACAGGACAGTATTATTTGCACTACTTTTCGAAAAAACAGCCTGATTTAAATTGGGAAAATGAAGCCGTTCGCCGGGAAGTGTATGATCTGATGAAGTTCTGGATGGATAAAGGCGTTGACGGCTGGCGGATGGATGTGATCGGCTCCATTTCCAAGCACACTGATTTTCCGGACTATGAAACAGATAACAGCCGCCCCCATATCGTCGGCCGTTATCACTCTAACGGCCCCCGCCTGCATGAATTTATTCAAGAGATGAACAGGGAAGTGCTTTCTCATTACGACTGCATGACAGTCGGAGAGGCAAACGGTTCTGATATTGAAGAGGCGAAAAAATATACGGATGCAGGCAGGCAAGAGCTGAATATGATCTTTACATTTGAACATATGGATATCGATACAGAACAAAACTCGCCAAATGGGAAATGGCAGATCAAGCCGTTTGATGTGATTGCTTTAAAACAAACAATGACAAGGTGGCAGACCGGGTTGATGAATAGCGGCTGGAATACCCTGTATTTTGAGAATCATGATCAGCCGAGAGTGATTTCCCGCTGGGGCAATGACGGTGAGCTGCGAAAACAATGTGCGAAAGCATTCGCAACGGTTCTCCACGGGATGAAAGGCACACCGTTTATTTACCAGGGAGAAGAAATCGGCATGGTCAACAGTGATATGCCGCTGGAGATGTATGACGATCTTGAAATAAAAAATGCATACCGTGAACTAGTCATCGAAAACAAAACGATGTCAGAAAAAGAGTTTGTCAAAGCCGTGATGATAAAAGGAAGGGATCACGCGAGGACGCCGATGCAATGGGATGCAGGAAAACATGCCGGATTCACAGCCGGAGACCCTTGGTTAGCGGTCAATTCCCGCTATCAAGAAATCAATGTGAAAGAATCCTTGGAAGATCAAGATTCAATTTTCTATTACTATCAGAAGCTCATTCAATTACGAAAGCAATATAAGATCATGGTATACGGAGATTATCAGCTGCTGCTGGAAGATGATCCGCAAATCTATTGTTATATCCGTAAATATCAAGGGAAAAAGCTTCTCGTCGTTGTGAATTTGTCGGAAGACAAGGCCCGGTTCGAAGCGCCTCCGGAACTGATCCATGAGCGCTGGAAAATCCTGATTTCGAACTATCCGCAGGAGCGGGCTGACTTGAAGAGTATCAGCCTCAAACCTTATGAAGCTGTGATGGGCATCAGCATATGAAAGCGGTTATTTTTGATTTAGACGGAGTGATAACAGATACGGCTGAATATCATTTTCTCGCTTGGAAGCACATCGCAGAACAAATTGATATTCCCTTTGACAGGAATGTGAATGAAGGCCTGAAAGGAATCAGCCGGGAAGAGTCACTGGAAAGCATACTGATCTTTGGCGGAGCGGAAAAAAGGTTTACACATGCGGAGAAACAAGAACTGCTGCATCAAAAAAACCAATATTATCAAACGTTGATCAGCAGATTGACGCCGGAAGATCTCTTGCCGGGAATCGGCAGGCTTCTTTGTGAATTAAAAAATGAACATATAAAAATCGGGTTAGCATCTTCAAGCCGCAATGCCCGCGCGATCTTAAAACGTTTGGCGATTATCGATGATTTTCAAGCCATTGTTGACCCGGCGGCTCTTGCGAAGGGGAAGCCTGATCCCGAAATCTTTTTAACAGCTGCAGCGCTGCTCGGTGTTTCCACGGCTGAATGCGCGGCAATAGAAGATGCTGAAGCAGGAATATCTGCAATTAAATCTGCCGGGATGTTCGCGGTCGGTGTCGGGCGTGAACAGTCGATGCTTGGTGCTGATCTGGTTGTGAGGCAAACCGGTGAATTGTCGTTTGAGCTGTTGAAGGAAGAATGGAAGCAGTATAGGGGAAAGGTTTTAAAAAGCATCAGAGAGTGAAAAAAACCTGCAAGAGACATCATCTCTTGCAGGTTTTTTGGGCATTACTTCTGGTCTTCTGTATTGCGTGTCAGCACTTTATCGATTAAGCCGTATTCTAAGGCTTCATCAGCTGATTTGAAGTTGTCGCGGTCTGTATCACGCTCAATGACTTCAAGCGGCTGGCCGGTACGTTCAGCAAGCACTTTGTTTAATTTGTCGCGAAGCAAGAGAATGCGTTTTGCCGCGATTTCAATTTCTGTCGCCTGTCCTTGCGCTCCGCCAAGCGGCTGGTGAATCATAACTTCACTGTTAGGAAGCGCGTAACGTTTGCCTTTTTCTCCGGCTGCAAGTAAAAATGCTCCCATAGAAGCGGCCATACCGATGCAGATCGTGGATACTTTCGGTTTAATGAACTGCATTGTATCATAGATTGCCATACCGGCAGTGATTGATCCGCCAGGGCTGTTAATGTAAATGGAAATATCTTTTTCAGGGTCTTCCGCTTCAAGGAATAAAAGCTGTGACACGATGGAGTTCGCAACGTTGTCATCAATCGCAGATCCAAGCATGATAATACGGTCCTTCAAAAGACGGGAGTAAATGTCATAAGCTCTTTCTCCGCGGTTCGTTTGTTCAATGACTGTAGGTATTAAATTCATAATGCTCCTCCTTCACCTTTTAGGTAAGTATGTATTTACATGATACATTTTTGGTCAATAAAGGTCAAACAAAACGCTGACCAAAATGCCAACCTTTTCTTCTAACACCATTTTTCCCATAAAACAAAAAGTTCAAACAGCAAAGTGGAAATGAGGATGATCAGCACCGGCGCTTGAGAAAATGATATGGCCGGAGCGCTCAAAATAGACCGCAATCGCGTCGCTACGTACGGCTGAAGGGTCTGACTACGTTGTCCGCCCTTCCAAAAGCCGTACCGGCAAATACGTTTCCAGCGGCAAATCATCAAATTCGCCTTCAATTTCTTTTGCTAAAATCTCGATGGCTGTTTTGGAAATCAATTCAATCGGCTGCTGGATGGTTGCCAAGTCCGGCAGAACCGATTGAACGGTTTCAGTGCCGTCATAACCGATCACTTTTAATTGATTCGGGATGTCTATTCCCCGTTTTTTGGCCTCAGTCATCACTGCAGCCGCCATGATATCATCGCTGGCAAAAATTCCGTCGGTGTCAGGCTGTTCATCGAATAATGTTGAAATAATGTCATGGTAATGCTGATAAAAGGGTACTTCATATGTAATGGGCTTTCGTCCGTGTTCGTGCATGACGTCTTCGTATGCTTTTCTTCTGAGGTTTGCCGGTGTTTCGAGTTCAAGCGGGCCGTTGATATGGACGATGTGCCGGCACCCTTTTTCAATCAGCAGTTCTGCCGCCTTTTTTCCGCCGTCATAGTTGTCTGAGCCGACGACGGGAATCGTGTCCGATAAGTAATGATCAATGGCGACAATCGGCAGATTTTGCTTGTGATCATTGAGAATTCCCCGGTTGTAAGTCACGGCGATCACGCCGTCCACTTGGTTTCTTATCAGCATCTCCAAATATTTTTCTTCCTTATCCTTTCGATGTAAACTGTTGCAAAGCAGCAGTTTGTAGCCCATGGACGTACAAATGCTTTCAATATGAAAGGCGAGTTCGCCGAAAAATGGGTTGCTGGAGTTTGGGATGATAAGCCCTATTAAATTGGTTCGTTTTCGGAATAAAGAGCGGGCCAGATCGTTTGGAAAGTAATTGATTTCTTCCATCGCCTTGTACACTTTTTCTTTTGTTTTTTCGCTGATATAGCCGCGGTTATTTAATACCCGCGAAACGGTTGTAGATGAAACTCCCGCTATTTTCGCAACATCATGAATGTTAGGCTTCATTCCCGTGCCCTCCTGCTTACTGAAATGGCTTACAATTTCCGTCACGCACTTATTTTAGAGAATCAGGCTGACATGTGCAAGGACATTCCATGTTTCTGTTTTCATATAAAGAGGGTGTGTTTGATTTGATTGAAATAATCAGAAAATTTTATGTCAACCGATTGACATATGAAACCGGTTGACATACAATTCTTTTTGAAAGCGCTTTATTTATGGAGTGAGGGGAAGTGACGGGTATGGAGAGATGGCTGACGGCAATGAAGTGAAAGAATCAAGCAGCGATGTTAGGTAAGCGCTTACTCGGAGCTCGCATGTATGTGATGAAAATGAAGAAGGAAGTATGCGGCTCTAAAACGGCTATTAAAAGGTCCTATTAAAGGAGCGGTGCAAATGAAAAGCTCAAAAAGTCTGTATTGGAAACTGAGTGCTTATTTCTTCTTTTTCTTTTTTACTTGGTCTTCCAGCTATTCTTTATTTGCGATTTGGTTAGGGCAGGAAATCAATTTAAACGGATCAGCGACAGGCATTATCTTTTCTGTAAACGCCGTATTTGCCCTGTGCATGCAGCCTCTTTACGGTTTTATCTCTGACAAATTGGGGCTGAAGAAAAAGATATTGTTTATGATCAGCTGTCTTCTCATATTCACGGGTCCGTTTTATATCTTCGTCTATGGACCGCTTTTACAATACAACGTCTTTCTTGGCGCCGTTGTCGGAGGCTTATATTTGGGAGCCGCTTTTTTGGCGGGGATAGGCGCGATTGAAACGTACATTGAAAAGGTCAGCCGTAAATATGATTTCGAGTATGGAAAATCTAGAATGTGGGGCTCGCTGGGCTGGGCGGCGGCTGCATTTTTTGCAGGTCAGCTTTTCAATATCAATCCCAATATCAACTTCTGGATCGCGTCTGTTTCAGCCGTCATATTAACGGCCATCATCATGTCTGTAAAAATAGAAATGACCGATCATGAGAAAAACAGAGCGGATTCGGTCCGGTTAAAAGATGTGGGGCGGCTCTTTTTACTAAGAGATTTCTGGTTTTTTATGATGTACATTATCGGGGTGACTTGCATTTACGGTGTATATGATCAGCAGTTCCCGATCTACTATGCGTCTTTGTTTCCTTCAGTGTCGACGGGTAACCAAGTATTCGGCTATCTGAATTCATTCCAAGTGTTTTTGGAGGCCGGTATGATGTTTCTTGCCCCTTTTATCGTCAATAAGTTCGGGGCGAAAAACAGTTTGATTTTAGCGGGGTTTTTAATGGCTTTCCGCATCGTCGGGTCGGGAATTGCAGTTGAACCTGTAGGCATTTCATCAATGAAACTCATCCACGCACTGGAACTGCCGATTATGCTGATCGCCGTTTTTAAATATTTGGCTGCCAATTTTGATACGCGTCTGTCGTCCGTCCTTTATCTCGTCGGTTTTCAATTCGCATCTCAGGCAGGCGCGTCGATTCTGTCGCCGCTTGCGGGAGGATTATATGACAGTGCGGGGTTCCGTCAAACCTATCTCATCATGGGAATCGTCGTCTTCGGTTTTACCGTCATTTCCATATTTACTTTATTGGGCCCGAAACAAAACAGCAGGCGTGTCCAGCGTCTGCAAAAAATCGGATAGAGAGGATGTTACAAATGGATAGAATTCAGCAGGCGGAAGAAGCTTTGAAGGAAGCCGAGGGTAAAGTGAAACAAAGATATCGATTGGGGTACCATATTATGCCCCGGGCGAATTGGATCAATGATCCGAACGGACTTATTCAGTTTAAAGGAGAATACCACGTCTTTTTTCAGCATCATCCGTATGATGAGCATTGGGGGCCGATGCATTGGGGACATGTAAAAAGTAAAGATCTCATTCATTGGGAGCACCTGCCGGTTGCCTTAGCTCCGGGGGATGAATTCGACCAAAGCGGCTGTTTTTCGGGAAGCGCGGTCGATGATCATGGAAGATTGGCCCTCATCTATACAGGACATAATATAATTGATCAAGAGAAAGACCTATTCTATCAAACTCAAAATATCGCTGTCAGCCAAGATGGAACCGTGTTTGAAAAGCTTCAGGAAAACCCTGTTATTGCGGAACCGCCGGAAGACAGCGCCCGTCATTTCCGCGATCCGAAAGTATGGAAGCATCGCGATGTTTGGTATATGGTCATCGGCAACTCCTCAAAAGAAAACGTCGGACGGGTCGTTTTATACCGTTCACCTGATTTGCGTGATTGGGAATACGCGGGGGTTCTCGCCCAAAGTGACGGTAATCTCGGCTATATGTGGGAATGTCCTGATTTCTTTGAATTAGGCGGCAAACATGTCCTGCTGATTTCGCCCCAGGGGATCGAGGCGGACGGTGATTCCTATCAAAATTTACATCAAACCGGTTATTTAATCGGTGACTATCATGATGAAACAAACAAATTTACACACGGCGCTTTTAAAGAACTGGATCACGGCCATGACTTTTACGCCGTGCAAACATTATTAGATGATAAAGGACGCAGAATTGCCATCGGCTGGATGGATATGTGGGAATCTGAGATGCCGACAAAAGCGGACGGATGGTGCGGTGCACTGACTTTGCCGCGAGAACTGACTTTGCGTGATGATCATAAACTTTTGATGAATCCCGTGGAAGAAACCAAGCAGCTGCGGAAAATGGAATATCGGGAATGTGCCGGACGATCGGTTTCAGGGAGTTACTTGGCAAAGACGTCCGAAGACCTGCTTGAAGTCCGAGTCGTGTTTGATATAAACGATTCTGATGCCGAAACGGCAGGTTTTAAGATTCGCGGCCTTGACGAAGAAGAACTTGTGCTGACATACAATCTGACGGATAAAAAGCTGACACTTGATTGCACCAAGATGGGGAAAGCGAAAGACGGTGTGAGAAGGGTGCAGACAGATACAAACGGCAAGCTGGCGCTGCGTATCTTTATTGACAGATCCTCGATTGAAGTATTCGCCAATCATGGAGAAACAACGATGACAAGCCGTATCTATCCGAATGAAGGCAGATTGGGGATTGAGCTGTTTTCTGAGAAAGGCGCCGTAAAGGTTGAGGAATTCACCTATTGGACGTTAAAGGACATTTGGAAAAAAAGCTGAAATGTGCTTTTTCTGAAGTGGCTGGAAATGTACCGATCCGGGGGCAGTCCGCCTGAAATGGTTTTTTTGTGAAAATCAATGCCGTTATACGATGCAGGATTATGCTGCATGAGGAAGCTGCATAATCCTGTTGTTGCATTATCAAAAAAGAGTTGCTTTCTGTGCGTTTCTTTATTATAATATAAAGGTATCTGATTGAAAAAACGTGCGCTCGTAGCTCAGTTGGATAGAGCGGTGGTTTCCGGTACCACGTCTGTCGGGGGTTCGAATCCCTCCGAGCGCGTCTCAGTTAAGACGATAGGAAAAACCTCGCAGATGTTAAATCTGTGAGGTTTTTTTATTTTATCTTGTTTTGAAACTGTTAACGAATGTGTCTCTGTTATGTTCGGTGCCGGCAATCAGCCGCGCACTTTCACTGATCCGCTGCGCGAGAGCTTTTTGCGCCTTGCCTTCAAAGCTGTTCAATAGTGCTGAATACACTTCATATAATTCATCTTTCAACGTATCCATTTCGAATGTCGGTTTCAGCGTTCGGCGCACTGTCTCCAATTTTGTCCCCGCTGCCTGCGTCATCCCTGTTTTCAGCATCTGCCGCTGCAGCATTTTCTTCATTGGATCGTCCTTGTGTTCTAAAAGTTCGTCTAATGTCGGCATTATGTATCCACCTCTATCATCTTAACCAGTTTGCGAGCATCTGGTCTTTTTCCTGAAATTCGTCTGCTATTTTATGTAAGAATCCGCCGATCTCTTCAAGGTCTGTGATCGCTGCCTGCAAAGAATCAATAAACGCCTGCTCAGCCTGAGTGTCATAAAAAATCGGGCCTTTATCGTAAGATAGCGCAATATCTTCAATGGTATTGGTCACGTCCTGTGCTTGAAGCTGATCATACAAGCCGTGTCCGACTTGGCCGTAAAATTCCGTTTTCAGCTCGGCGATTTTTTCATCGTGTTCTTGATAGGCGTTTTGCGCTTCTTTTTTCATCGTCCGCAAATCCTCAGTCATAGCCTGCACCTTTTCAGCCAGCTTCTTTGCGTTTGTCGGCGTTACTTTTATTGTATCTGCGCTTCCGATTGCACCGGCCGGCAGAAGAGCGCCGAGGTTTTTATCAAAGACTAATTCATCTCCGTTCGGATTTGCGATAGTTCCGTTTCTGTCGAACACGAAATTTGCTTCGTTTAAGCCGTGTGTATCCGGATTTCTCAGAATGACGGTAGTGAAGAAATAAGCGAGATTTTTTCCGATCTGCTCGCTCAATTTCCCATCAAGCCGCTGCTTTCGGCTGAACTGTGAGAGAGAGGGGTTTTTCGTGTAAATCGTTGTCCCGTTGTGGCGGTCATATTCGTTCCAATAACCTGCCCCGACCATGTCGTCCGGATTGATAATTGACCGGATGTAAGGATCATATATGCCGCTGTTGATCTCTTTCTGTGTTTCTTCATCGTGCAGCTTCACGACGGAAGGACTGTTAAACGCGACGGCATACACATCATTATTCACCGCGCTGTATTCGGCCTCAGCGCCGCCGAGTGAATGGCCGGTTGTTGAAATAATCGTTGACGTTCCGGCATACTTTTTCTTTACGCTCCGTACCAGCTGATCGGCTTGGTCGATTTGCGATGTTTTCGTCATCAGCTTATACTTTCCGGTTGTGAGCTTGGCGTCTTGAGAAGGTGTGCCGTTATATTTTCCGAGTGTTTTAGACGTATCCTTCGCGTCCTTTTCAACGATATAATGAGCTTCTTTTTTGGGGTCGCTTCCAAAAACAATGTTCCCGCCGTCCGCTTTTACGCCGTCATTGATCGGGTCTTTTGCGATATCGGTTCCCGCAAAGGCGACGACCACGTTTTCGGGGCTTTTTGATTTTATCCATTTACCGTTTTTGGACTTGATGCCTTTTGAGAATACAAAGGCATCAAGACCCGTATCAGAATCCTGCTTCACTTTCTCAACGTACCAATATGACGTCTTACTTATTTTATAAGGAGTTTTATATTTCATATGCAGGGCTAACATTTTATAATGGTAAGCTGCTTGACTCAAACGGTAATATTCTTTATCTGTGACATTAGAGACGGTTATTTCTTTTCCTTTTGGCATATATACATCACCTTTCTTATATTGTAAAATAGTTCCGAAAGGATGATACGCATGAGAAAATACATTATTATCCTAATTGTTATAATTATAGCAGTGGGAGGGTTTTTCGTGAAGCGTCAATATGATAAACATAAAAACGAAGAAAAACTTGTGATTGAGGCGCAAGAGCACATGAAGAATTACTTAAAAAAAGACTATAAAAATGTAAAGGAAGTTCATTTTTCAAAAGACTACAATATCGATCCGACAGGCGGAGTTGAAGTTTCAGGCTACATAAATAATAATAAAGAAAAAGAATTTTCCGGTATATATGATCCAACGAACAAGGAGATAGGTATTTCAGTGGTCAATGCCGAAGAAAGGTAAAATACCCACATCAGGGATGAGTGGGTATTTATTTTGTTTAATTATCTTACAAAATTCGTGATATGTTTCTCATACAGTTCAAACCTATTCCTGAGACCAATCGCCTCTACCGTCTCATTTGTCGAGGTATCTCCGATATTAACGGTACAAATATCATGATAACTCAACGATAGGAAAAACGTCAGATCAGCATTTCACTCGCTTTAAGTTCCAATCTTAACTTGTCAGCAACAATCGCGATGAATTCTGAATTGGTTAGCTTTGCTTTTGACATGCTGAAAGTATATTCATATCAAGTTTTCGCTCATTTCGTTTACTTAAGAACGACAGTTATTTATAGGAAAGGGTTGATTTCCAAATGAAAAAGAAAAAGTACATAATTATCCTTATTTTAATAATTATAGCAGTTGGGGGACTTTTTAAGAAGCATCAGTATGATCGAAAGGAAAAAGAGATTGCGTTATTCGAAGAAGCCCAGAATCATATGAAAAAGTTTTTAACAACGAACTATAAAAATGTGAAAGATATCCATTTTTCTGAGGATTACTATATTAACCCAATGGGCGGTATTAGTGTTAAGGGTTATACTAATGGAAAAAAAGAGTTTGAAGGTCTATATGACCCAGGCAATAAAGAAATATTGTCATATACGGTTGATGCCGAACCAAAAGAAGAATGTAAAGATAAGCTTTGTACAAGATAAATTAGCCCGCTCAATCGAGCTGGGCTAATTTTGTTGTATTGCTCTTCCTCTAATCTCCTGGACATAAAACAAATTTTTCATAGGTACATTTTTTAATCCTCTGTTAATAATGAATAGTGTTGTGATATCATATCTTGTATTTGTTTTAAATCTGCTTATCATAACCTCAGTTGAACCAACTAAATCAGCCAATTCCTTCTGGCTTTGAATTCTCTTCTCCTTCATAACTTCATTAAATCTAGATCTGACTATAAACTTTTTAGAAATTCACACACCCTTTAGGCTAGTCTAACTAATGCTTATATAAAAGTATTCTCGATCACTGATATTTGATACATTGATGTTTTTTAGACATGTACAACACTCTGAGGTTGATGTAAATTTAATCTAAGAAAGGATGAGTCTGTGAAGAAATACATGGTTGTCCTGATATTTGTAATAACTATAGCGTCAGGAAGTATCTACATGAAGTACCAACATGATAAAAAAGAAGCAGAACAAGAACTTTTTATCCAAGCGAAAGATAAAATGGAAAGCTATATAAAAGCTAATTACAAAAATATAAAGCACATTACATACGATAACGATTACAAAATAGACCCTATGGGAGGAATTTCCATTGGAGGGTACTTGAATGGTAATAAGGAAAAAGAATTTTTGGGACTTTATGACAAAACGAATGATGAAATAGGAGTTTCGTCAGTCGATGCGGAAGAGAAACCCGAATGTCAGGAAAAAGAATGTGAATACTAAAAAAGACGCTGGAATAAAGAAGTACTCTGGAATGCCGCTTATATGATCCTCTGTGGACACTGAAGAAAAATCTTAAGACGCCTAAATGCACCGGATGTCACCGGTCATTTTTTTCCAGTCCGCGAGCTTCATCATAACTCATGGAAAGGATGATTCTGTGAAAAAAAACATTATTATCTTCATGGTTATTTTTATAGCAGCCGGAGGCTTTATAATGAAGAGTATGAATGATAAAAATGTTCAGGCTGAAGAGATAAAGATTGTGCAAGAACGAATGGAGAAATTTATCAAAGCGAATTATGAAGGCATACATAACGTTACATTTAAAGATAAATACGAGATAGATCCAATGGGCGGGATAGAGGTATTTGGCTATTACAACGGTGATACATCGAATAAATTCGATGGTATTTACGATAAGGCAAATGACAAGATCATGGGGCACTCAATAGACGCTGTAAGAAAGAAAGAATGCAGAGATAAAGATTGCGATTATTAATAAAGACGCTCGTCTGGCATTTTTTATATATGAGCATAATGAAAAAGACAAGGGTTTCGGCATGTGCCGCCCTTGTCTTTTTTTATTGAACACTGTAAAACATAACCGGAAACAGCTCATTATTTGACAGTCCGTTTTAACAGCGTTACAATTAAACATGTAAATAGTTACATGTTTAAGTAAACATAATAACTCGGGAGGTGATACGTCTTGAAGGAACCTTCTTTAAAAAAAGTGATGTCTCTGCAGATTGAAGTGGATGAACCGATCGTTGCGGGGCAGACTGGATTAGGGAAAAGGCAGTTGATTCCGATACGGGGCGGAACGGTCAGCGGCGCCGTAAAGGGACGTGTTCTTCCGGGCGGAGCAGATGCCCAGATCATCCGTCCGAACGGCCGGGTTGATCTTTCTGCCAGATATGCGCTGGAGACGGAGGAGCATGAAGTCATCTATGTAGAGAACAACGGCATCCGCCAAGTCAGTGAACCGTTCCGCCAACAGGCTGCAGAGGGGCGCATCATTGATCCCGAGCACGTGTATTTCCGCACTGTGCCTGTGTTTGAAACAAGCAGTGAGGCATATCAGCATCTGCAGGACCGGCTGTTTATCGGGGCTGCGGTCAGATTGCCGGATGACATTCGGTTAGATATTTATGAAGTTCAATAATAATATGGAGAGTGAGTCAACATGGAAAACTTTATCGGAAGCCATATGATTTACACGTATGAAAACGGCTGGGAGTATGAAATCTATATTAAAAATGATCATACGATCGACTATCGGATTCATAGCGGAATGGTAGGCGGCCGCTGGGTGCGCGACCAGGAAGTGAATATCGTCAAGCTGACAGAAGGCGTATACAAAGTGTCATGGACTGAACCGACAGGCACAGACGTTTCCTTAAACTTTATGCCGAATGAAAAACGGATGCACGGGATTATTTTCTTCCCGAAATGGGTGCATGAACATCCGGAAATCACGGTGTGCTACCAAAATGATTACATTGACGTGATGAAAGAGTCACGTGAGAAATATGAAACGTACCCGAAATATGTCGTTCCCGAGTTTGCGGATATTACGTATCTCAACAATGCGGGAATCAATAACGAAGCACTGATTTCAGAAGCGCCGTACGAAGGAATGACCGATGATATCCGCGCGGGAAAATTAAAATAAGAGAAAAAACCCGGCCTTGTCCGGGTTTTTTTGTATCCTTTTACGAGAGGGTTTTGGTCATGATAAAGTCGACTTGTTTATCATCCCCCATATAAAAAGAGTGTTCTCCGGTTTGGACAAACCCCATTTTTTGATAAAAGGCGATTGCATTTTCGTTTTTTTCCCATACGCCCAGCCAGATGTTCTTTTTATTGTGTGCTGTTGCGATTTTCACAGCTTCATTCAGCAGATATTTGCCGAGTCCGTGTTTCTGGTGGTTTTTTCTTATATAAATTCTCTCAATCTCAAGAGAATCTTCCCCCATTTTTTCTGACTGTGCTTCGTTCATGTTGACTTTTATATACCCCGCAAGGTCATCATGATAATAAACAAAATAGAATTGAGAAGACAGATTGGATAATTCCTTTTTCAGCTGTTCAGAGCGGAATGCATTTTCCAAATAAGCTTTCATATTTTCAGGTGAATTTTGATCCTTAAATGTATCATTGAATGTTTCAATGCTTATCTCCCGGAGCTCTGTAATATCGTTAAGGCTGCACTTTTTTAATTGAATACTCATGGTCATACAGCTCCTTTCTTCATTTATCATATCAGCTGATTTTTTGTTGTATTTGCAATGAAAATACCGTATAGTAAACATACCGTAATTTTGTTGTATTTGCAACATAAAATAAGAAAATGAGGACGATAAAGTGAAATATGTTTTTTATGTTTTAGGAATCATGATCTTGACCTTTGGTATTTCTGTCACGATTCAATCAGATCTTGGAACGTCGCCTTTTGATGCGCTTATTGTGGGATTGTCCGTCCATGCAGGGCTTACCGTGGGAAGCTGGGAAATCATCATCGCTTTCCTGTTAATTTGCTGTAATTCAATGTTAAAAAGGCAAAGGCCGGAATTTTCAGGGATGATTACGGCGTTTATAACGGGAATCGGGATTGATATGTGGCTTTTTTTTCTGCATCGAGTCATAACGCCTGAACTATGGTACGGAAAAGCGGGCTGTTTTGCAATCGGTTTAGTTGTGATAGGGATAGGAACCGCAACCTATCTGCACACGAATTTCGCCCCGATCCCGGTTGATCGGTTAACGCTAATTGTCCGCGATTTAACCGGGAGAAGCATCTTTTTTTCAAGAACGGTCATTTACTTCATATTTTTCATACTGGCCGTGATGCTAAAAGGTCCGGTAGGCATCGGAACGTTATTAACCGTTTGTTTAGGCGGGATCATCCTTCATTTCTTTATGCCGATTACCGGAAGATGGATAGACGGCATATTAACAGCATCTCCAAAGCAGGAAGAAACGAAAACCCGGTAGCAGGGGTTTTTATCCGGTTCTATCATTTTTCATTTCATCCGCATGTTCAAGGTATAATAAAAAAGGGGGAGGGATTTTTATGAGCGGTCAAAGAAAGCTCGTTTTTTACGGAGCTGTCAGCGCAGATGGCTATCTTGCGCGGGAAAATCACTCTTTAGATTGGTTAATCGGAACTGAAGGTGAAGACGGCACCGATTATGAAGCTTTCTATGAATCTGTCGATACGATTATCATGGGCAGAAAAACATACGAGGACATATTGGTTTTATTGCCTGAGGAATTTCCGTACAAAGGTAAAGAATGCTATGTGTTTTCGCGGACATTGACCGGGTGCACTGAACATGTGCGGTTTATTCATGAAGAGCCTGCCGATTTTATAAAAGCATTGAAACGCCAAGAAGGCAAGCGGATTTGGATTGTCGGCGGGAGTGATCTGCTGCACCCGGTTTTGGAGGAAAAACTTGTCGATGAGTTTATCATTCAGATCGCCCCCGTTCTGCTCGGCCGCGGAATTTCTTTGTTCAAACCCGGAGACCGGGAGACAGGGCTGAAGCTGACTGATGTCAGGCGCTATAAGCAATTTGCGGAGTTGCATTATGAAGTGAGATAAAATGAAGTGTATGAAAGAAACCCAAGAAGGTTACCGGGTTTCTTTTTCATGTTTGTTTTTATGTTTTGAAATGGTGTGGGCCGGCCCGCATGAAAACCCTGCAACCATGATAACAACCCCTATCCACCTCACGGCATAGAAATCAGTGTCGCGCAGGAAGATAAATGAAACTAAGGTCATAAGCGCCCCGATTATAACGGCAGCTGTGCCGATAATACTTGATTTCTCCATATAAAACTCCTTTATGAATGTTTGTTTAACTTATTGGGTTAGAATATAACATATCAGGGGTAATATGGAAATGGATATTCTGCGATGTCTGAAGTAAGATGAAAACGAAACGCCAAGGGAGCCGGCTCCCTTGGCGTTTTTTATGCTTGAAACAGGATGCGGCGTTTTGCTGCATCGGGATCACTTTCGACAGCGGTATCCGTGTTGAGAAGCAAAGTATCGCGTGAATCGGTTTCATATTCAGGCCAATTGAAGTGAGAGGTGTTCGGGTTTCCGGTTTTTGCAAAAGCGAGCCATGCGGATTGGATTTGTTTGGAAAGCTGTTCTGCGTCGTCACCGAGCGGTTCTTGCAGCGTCTTTCTCAAAGAATCAAAGTTTCCGAACACAAACGGCAATTCCAGAGCGTGAACGGCTTTATGAAACGGCGGTGTTTCGCCATGCCAATCAAAGCGGTACATCCAGACCGGTGCGTGCTGCGACTGTCCTTGTGCGAAAGCGACAGCCGGCCGCCAGAAAATCAGATCCGTCATCATATCGATTTGTCCCTTTAATGAATGCGGATATAAATCTGCCGCTTGCTCGGTGCAGTTTTCTCCGAGGTGATAATGCAAATAATCTTGCTGCTTTTTCTCGGAATGAATATCTGTATCAGGGGTGAAAAACAAATATGCTTCATCACGATTGGTTCCGATGATCATAGGTATGCCTTCTGCGGCCCCGTCTGCTATGGCTTTCACCGGTTCCGCAGGCAATGTGGCCGGATCGATGGCGGGCTGAAACAAAAGCTGGAAAATGTTTTGATCTAGTGAGCGCCGCACTTTATCCGCAGTCTTAAGCAGGTCATTAACGGAAAGCTCCTGCAATTGATCAGTGCCGGCTTCATGAATAAATGCCGCCGCGATGTCTTTTGCCATGTCCGCCGGGATCGTATGAGAGGCGCCGCTTTCTAAAATGGCTTTATGAAACAGGCCTTTTGCGTCAGGCATTGCCATAAGGGAGGCGATACTCATGCCGCCTGCCGATTCACCAAATATCGTGACGTTATCCGGGTCTCCTCCGAATTCGGAGATATTGTCCTTCACCCAGCGCAGGGCGGCGATCTGATCGAGCAGCCCGATATTGGAGGAATACGCGTCATGAATAGAAGACAAATGTAAAAAGCCTAACGGTCCGAGCCTGTAATTGAGTGTCACTACAATGACATCTCCGTCAGCGGCAAGGGCAGATCCGTCGTAAAGCGGTTCGCTTCCGGCACCTAAATAAAATGCCCCGCCGTGTATCCATACCATGACAGGCTTTTTTTCGCCCTCTGAATCGGGGGCGAAAACATTGAGGTAAAGGCAATCTTCAGATTGAGCCGGTATATCTCCGGAAAACGATATAGACAGCATATCATCCGGCTGCGGACAAATCGGCCCGAACGAGTCGGCATGTTTTACGCCGTCCCAAGGTGCGGGCGGCTCCGGCGCTTTAAATCTGAGCTCTCCGACGGGCGGCTTCGCGTACGGTATGCCCTTCCATGTGCGGACGCCGCGGCCGGCAGTTCCTTTCAGTGCGCCGCAGCGGGTTTGAACGGTAAGTTTTGTCATCATTTCATCCCCTTTTTTCTTTTCATTATAAACAGAGATGAAGACATGAAGCGAATAAAAGCCTTTTCATCAGCATATCATTAGTAACGCTTCCGTTCTAAAAATGATCTGACTTCCTGAACGGACAAGCCGAGTTCTTTGGCTTCCTGCATCAGCGCTTTCCATTCCTCAATGTTGGATTCAGTCAGTTTTCTGTTGCGGTAGGGTGCGGGCTCCGGGCGTTTTTCAGTCAGTTTGTTCGTAAAGGTGAACAGTTCTTCTTTCGGCATGCCTGACTGCACGGCCTGCACAAGGTGGATGCGCCACTCATCTTCCGTGTCTCCCATGTGATGCAGCATCGTTTCGGCATCAAAAAGCTCCGTCAGATCCACCTGCAGGGTGGCGGATACTTTTTTCAGAAATTGGATGGACGGATTTGAGTGAACCCCCCGTTCTATCTTGCTTAAATAAGATTTAGAGACACCTGCTTCAACTGCTAGCTGATTAATAGAGTAGCCTTTTCTTCTGCGGTATAAACGAATTATTCTTCCAATCATTGTGCTGAATTCTCCCCTGTATACTGGCATTTTTTTGTTCATTATAAGAAATTTTTCGTTCTTTATAAAATTTAAAATTATAAGGTAAGTGCAGTAAATAAGAGGAAAATCATGATAATGTTCTCTAAAAAGAACTAAATGGCTTAATTTGAAATTTTCAAATTTCGACCTTTTCTTTTATAATCCAATCATTAACAGAAGGGGGCGTTTAAGCCTGATGCAATAAGGATGAGGCTGTAATTACATGAATGAGAATATGAGTTTTAAAGAATTATTTGACATTATTAAACACAGACTTTTACTGATTTTTATCATGACAGCAGTTGTAACGCTGGTGACGGGATACATCCAATTCCGGGTGATTTCGCCCGTTTATCAGTCATCGACCCAAGTGCTCATTCATGAAACAAGCGGTGAAAAAAATTCGAATCTCAGCGACGTTCAGCTGAATCTTCATTACAACAATACGTTTCAAACGATAATGAAAAGCCCGGTAGTGCTTGAGAAAGTGAAACAGACGCTGCATCTTTCTGAGACGGCATCCGCTTTAAAAGCAAAGATCACGACAAGCAGCGAAACCGATTCAGAGATCATTACCGTAGCGGTGCAGGACGAGAACCCGAAACAGGCCGCCGCTATAGCGAACACGCTGATGAAGACATTTAAAAAAGAAGTCCGTGACAGGATGAATATAAAAGGCGTCATTGTTTTGTCTGAGGCAAAAGCATCGGAAAGCCCGATGGTCAAGCCTTCGCGCATCCGGAATATCGTGATGGCGTTCGGTGCGGCTCTCATGGCGGGTGTGACGCTTGCGTTTTTTCTCCATTTTCTTGATGAAACCGTTAAAAGCGAGCGGCAGCTCAGCGAAAAAACAGACTTGCCTGTTTTAGGGGTTGTGTATGACATCAAAAATCAGCAGACACGGTCTGATGAAAAACATTTCGGGGAGTGAGGCGTTTGGGATTCAGAAAAAAGAAATCAAGAAGGGGACTGGCTCAAATATCCGTTTTACATCACAAATCATTGGTGGCTGAACAATACCGCACCATTCGGACAAATATTGAGTTCTCCTCTGTTCAGACCCATTTGCGCTCTATTCTCGTCACTTCTTCCGTTCCGGGAGAAGGAAAATCATTCAGCGCCGCCAACCTTGCCGCGGTATTTGCGCAGCAGGAAAAAAAGGTGCTGCTCGTCGATGCGGATTTACGAAAACCGACGATACACGAGACCTATCAGCTTGAAAATGTACAAGGCCTGACGAATGTGTTAGTCGGAAACGCTTCCCTCGGCGAAACGGTGCAAAAAACGCTGATTGATAACCTCTATGTCTTAACGAGCGGGCCGACGCCGCCGAATCCGGCTGAGCTTTTATCTTCAAAGGCGATGGGAGAGCTGATTCAGGAGATGTACAGCCGGTACAGTCTGGTTATTTTCGATTCACCTCCGCTTTTGGCGGTGGCGGACGGACAGATTTTAGCGAACCAGACAGATGGAAGCGTTCTCGTCGTCTTGAGCGGAAAAACGAAAATGGATACCGTCCAAAAGGCGAGAGACGCGCTCCAGCAGTCAAAGGCAAAGCTTTTGGGGGCGCTGCTGAATAAAAAGAAAATCAAAAAAACGGAGCACTACTCGTATTGAGCGGTGCAGGTGATGTCTCCTTACCTTTATCAACGGAGGCACTCGGCTCTGCTGTGGGCGGCGTTTTTCGCTGCCTTAGATGCTGGTCGTCGGTGGCGGGGTGTGAGGACGGGTTAAATGCCCAATTTATCTTAAGATGATGCATTGTTATCGGCTTAGCTGTTATGTCTGTTTTTTTACGAAAACCGTATCAGCTAAACCGATAAATGAGGAGGGGAAAGATTGACTTACCGGAGAAGACTTTCAATGATTTTTGCATTGGATACGTATCTCGTTTTACTTTCCGTTGTTATAGGATATCAATTTTTTGAGGATTCTTATCACTTTTATGACTCCGGAGCGTTGCTGCTGACTGCCGTGAGCATGCTGATCAGCCATCATGTATGCGCTTTTATGTTTCACCAGTATAAGCAGGTATGGACGTACACGGGAATAGGCGAGCTGCTTGATCTGCTGAAGGGGATCACGCTGTCCGCAGCTGTGACAGCCGCCGTCCAATACGGGGTGTTCCACACGATTTTGTTCCGGCTGTTGGCCGTCAGCTGGATGGTTCAGCTATTGTTCATCGGAGGAAGCCGGATGATTTCACGGGTGCTGAAAGAAACGATCGGCAGGAAGCAAAATGACTCTTCCAGGGCGCTGATCATCGGTGCAGGTGCGGGGGGGACGCTGCTCGTCCGTCAGCTTACCCAGAAAAACGATCTCGGAATCATGCCTGTGGCTTTTATTGATGATGATCAGACGAAGCATAAGCTCGAAATCATGGGCCTGCCCGTCATCGGCGGAAAAGAAAGCATTATGCCTGCGGTGCAGAGGCTGAGAATTCACCATATTATCATTGCCATTCCGTCTCTTTGCACCCATGAGCTTCAGACGTTATACAAAGAATGTGTGCAGACGGGCGCCCATATTAAAATCATGCCGCAATTTGATGAGATCCTGCTCGGAACGCAGGCTGCCGGACACATCAGGGATGTAAAAGCCGAAGATCTGCTCGGCAGAAAGCCGGTCACCCTTGATACGAGCAAAATTTCTGACAGCATCAAGGGAAAAACGATTCTGGTCACGGGCGCCGGCGGCTCAATCGGTTCTGAGATCTGCCGCCAGATCAGCGCGTTTCTTCCGCGGGAAATCGTCCTTCTCGGCCACGGGGAGAACAGCATTCATTCCGTACATACCGAGCTGTCCGCACGCTTCGGCAAAGAGGTGCTCTTTCACGCGGAGATCGCCGATATTCAGGACAGAGATAAAATCTTTACTTTGATGAAAAAATACGAGCCGCACGTCGTCTATCATGCGGCTGCCCATAAACATGTGCCGTTAATGGAACATAATCCGGAAGAAGCCGTTAAAAACAACATCATCGGCACGAAAAATGTCGCCGAAGCCGCCGACATGTGCGGAACGGAAACATTCGTGCTGATTTCTTCTGACAAAGCGGTCAATCCGGCCAATGTCATGGGCGCGACGAAACGGTTTGCGGAAATGGTCATCATGAACCTCGGAAAGATCAGCCGCACCAAATTCGCCGCCGTCCGTTTCGGAAATGTGCTCGGAAGCCGCGGCAGCGTCATTCCGATTTTCAAAAAGCAGATTGAAAAAGGCGGACCCGTCACCGTCACGCATCCGGCGATGACAAGATATTTTATGACGATCCCCGAAGCGTCAAGACTCGTCATTCAGGCGGGGGCGCTTGCAAAAGGGCGGCAGATTTTCGTTCTGGATATGGGAGAACCCGTCAAAATTGTCGATCTGGCAAAAAACCTGATTCATTTATCAGGCTATACGACAGAACAGATTCCCATCGAATTCTCCGGCATCCGTCCGGGAGAAAAGATGTATGAAGAATTGCTGAATCATAATGAAGTACATACGGAGCAGATTTTTCCGAAAATCCATATCGGGAAAGCGGTGGACGGGAATTGGGCCGTGCTCATCCGTTTTATGGAGGAATTCAGCCGTCTGCCTGAAGAAGAGCTGAGAAAAAGGCTGTTTGAGGCGATCGAATCAGTACATGAAGAAGCGGCCGCAGGCGTGTGATGGGAGGACAGAAAGATGACGAAAAAAGTATTATTCTGCGCCACAGTCGATTATCATTTTAAAGCCTTTCATCTTCCGTATTTTCAATGGTTTCAGGATATGGGCTGGGAGGTGCACGTCGCGGCAGGCGGCAACATGAATCTTCCATTCGTTGATGAAAAGTTTTCCATTCCGATCCGGCGCTCGCCGTTTCATCCCGAAAATCTTTCTGTTTACAGGCGTCTGAAACGGCTCATTCAGGACAACGGCTACGACATGATTCACTGCCATACGCCGGTCGGCGGCGTGCTTGCACGCCTTGCGGCGAGACAAGCGCGCCAAAAAGGGACAAAGGTGCTGTACACCGCGCACGGCTTTCACTTCTGCGACGGAGCGCCTCTGAAAAACTGGCTTCTTTATTACCCGATCGAAAAATTTCTTTCTTCTTATACGGATTGTCTGATTACGATTAATGAAGAGGATTACGAACGGGCCAAGCAAATGAAAAAAACAGATTGCAGCGCGAAAAAAATACACGGCATCGGGGTGAATACAGACAGGTTTCACCCTGTGAGCCGGGAAGAGAGTGAACGTCTGAGAGAAAAACACGGCTTCGGCGCCGGGGAATTTATTCTCGTATACCCCGCTGAATTAAACGGCAATAAAAACCAGGGACTTCTCATTGAGACTGCGGCATTGCTGAGGAACCGCATCCCGGAGCTGAAACTCGTATTTGCCGGAGAAGGCGCGATGGAAGAGCCGTACAGAAAAAAGGCTGAATCACTCGGTGTATCCGACATGGTGCGGTTTTACGGTTTTTGCCGCGATATTCATGAACTGATTCAGCTTGCTGATCTGTCTGTCGCCTCAAGCATCCGCGAAGGACTCGGCATGAATCTGCTTGAGGGAATGGCTGCCGAAAAGCCCGCCGTTGCCGCGGACAACAGGGGGCACCGCGAGATCATCGAAGACGGTGTGAATGGTTTTCTCGTGCCGGCCGGGGACAGCGCGGCGTTTGCCGATCGGATTGAAAAGCTGTACCGCTCCCCGGGGCTGCGAAAAGCAATGGGACAAGAAGGGCGCAGGACGGCGGAATGTTTTTCAGAAACACGTACGGTAAAGGAAATGGCGCACATTTACGCCGGTTATATGGATAAAAAGGAGAAAAGCGTATGAATGCAGGAGCACAACCGAAAATTTCCGTCATCATGGGAATTTATAATTGCGAAGAGACTTTAGCGGAGAGTATTGAATCCATCCTGAGCCAATCTTATAAGAATTGGGAACTGATTATGTGTGATGACGCGTCAACTGACGGAACGTATCAGATTGCGCGCCGTTACGCGGATCATTACGGCGACCGGATTACGCTGATTCAAAATAAGACAAATCAACGGCTTGCCGCTTCGCTTAACCGCTGTCTGACATACGCAACGGGGGATTATATCGCCAGGCAGGACGGTGATGACATCTCCAACCCGAGGAGACTGGAAAAACAGGCCGCTTTCTTAAACAAGCACGCCCACTATCAAGTCGTAGGCACGGGCATGCTCGTATTTGACGAATTCGGTGTAAGGGGCGCCCGGCTTTTGCCGCCCGTGCCGAAACCGGGAATTATGGCGAAAGGCACACCGTTCTGCCACGGCACCATTATGATGCGAGCTGAAGCGTACAAAGCGCTTGGCGGCTACCGGTCAGTCAGGCGGACGCGGCGGATGGAGGATATTGATTTGTGGCTGCGCTTTTTTGAAGCGGGTTTCCGGGGATACAATCTCCAAGAAACGCTGTATAAAGTAAGAGAGGACAGTGATGCGTTTAAAAGGAGATCGTTTACGTATTCCATTGATAATGCGGTGCTCGTTTTTCAGGCGTGCAGACGGCTGAAGCTGCCGCTTTCCCATTACGCGTATATCGCAAAACCGCTCATCCGCGCCATTACGCCGCCCGCGGTCATGAACCGTTATCATAAAAACAGGGACATCCGCCAAAAAGAAGGGCTTGCCGAACATGACTGACAAACCGATGCGGGTGCTGCACGTCTTCAGCGGGATGAACAGGGGCGGCGCAGAAACGATGATGATGAATTTGTACCGGAAGATGGACAGAACGAAGGTGCAGTTTGATTTTTTAACCCATAGGAACGATCCGTGCGCTTATGATGAGGAAATTCTCGCTCTCGGCGGACGGCTTTTTTATGTGCCGAGCATCGGCAGCACAAACCCGATTACATTTGTAAAACAGGTCAAGCGGGTGATTCAGGAAAAAGGCCCGTTTGCCGCCGTGCACGCCCATACCGATTTTCAGTCGGGATTCATCGCGCTTGCCGCTCGTTTAGCCGGCGTCCCGGTGCGGATCTGCCATTCGCACAGTACGTCGTGGCGGGGGCGGGCGTCGCGGCTTGCCGGGATGCAGCTGTTTGTTTTCAGACGGCTGATTACGGCAAACGCCACGGCACTGTGCGCCTGCGGAAAAGACGCGGGCCGTTTCTTATTCGGGAAAGAAAAAGACGTGCATCTTTTGCCGAACGGCATTGATCTCGACTTATTTGCCGGCGGGTGCGCGGACACAGAAACTGAAAAAAGGAAGCGGGGCATTGCAGGCGGCCGTTTGGTGATCGGCCATATCGGCCGCTTTACAGAAGAAAAAAACCACGAATTTCTGCTCCGGCTGGCCGCTGATATGAAAGAGCGGGGCATCGGTTTACAGCTGATTCTCGCCGGAGACGGTCCGCTTCGCACCGACATGGAAAATCTGGCGGCGAAGCTGGGGCTTGATGATGATGTGCGTTTTATCGGCATAGAAGACCGCGTTCATGCCCTGCTGAAAACGCTGGATGTATTTGTCATGCCGTCTCTTTATGAAGGGCTGCCTGTCACGCTCGTTGAAGCGCAGGCCTCCGGGGTGCCGTGCGTGATATCAGACGGCATAACGGAAGAAGCCGATGCCGGGCTCGGGCTGGTCAAAAGGCTCAGCCTTAAAGAACCGCCCCGACAATGGGCAACAGCGGTTTTACGGGCAGCAGAGGCGGCAAAGCCTGACGGGGCGCGCATTAAAGAAAACCTCAGACGGCAGGGATATGACGCGGGAGAAAATGCGGGGGCTGTTATGAAGCTTTACAATATGAATTGGAAAAAGGAACAGTAACGAATGATTGTATACGTAGTCAATATGGGAATTGTGTATATTTGGTCATGGTTCGCGAAAATGTGCGGCGGGCGTGATCAATCGCTTTCGACCGGATACCGGCCGAATCAGCTCGTCATGATCGTTCCGCTGCTATCGCTCGTATTGGTCTCCGGTTTGCGCTACAGAGTCGGGACGGATTTTCAGACGTACGCGCTGATGTACAAGCTGGCGGGAAATTACGGCAGCATTTGGGAGATCTTCGGGTTCGGAGCGAAAAAAGCAGCCGTTGATCCGGGGTTTACGGCTCTCATCTGGCTCATGAATTTTATCACGAAAGATCCGCAAATCATGTATTTCACCGTGGCGGTCGTGACGTGCAGCTTTATTTTAAAGGGGCTCGTTGAGTTCGGCCGTCCGTTTGAGCTGAGTGTGTTTTTGTTTTTGGGCACGTATCACTATTATGCTTCCTTTAACGGGATCAGGCAGTATATGGTGGCGGCCGTTTTGTTTTGGGCCGTCCGCTACGTGATCAGCGGAAGCTGGAAGCGTTATATGTCAATCGTGCTGCTGTGTTCGCTTTTTCATTCCTCAGCGCTGATTATGATTCCGGTTTATTTTCTCGTCAGAAAAAGAGCCTGGTCGCCCGCGATTTTCGGACTGTCGGCATTGTTTCTTCTTATGACGTTTCTGTATCAGAAGTTCATTTCGCTGTTTGTCGTCGTGCTGGAAAACAGCTCGTACGGCCATTATGAGAAATGGCTGATGACCAATACGAACGGGATGAACGTCGTAAAAATCGCGGTGCTGCTTCTGCCGCTGTTTTTGGCTTTCTGCTATCGGGAGCGGCTGCGGAAGCTCTGGCCTGACATTGATGTCATCGTGAATTTCTGTCTGCTCGGCCTGCTCTTCGGTCTTTTGGCGACAAAGGATGTTATTTTTGCCCGGTTTAATATATATTTCGGCCTGTACCAAATGATCTTGATCCCTTATTTTGTGAGGATTTTTGATGAAAAATCAAATGCGCTGATTTATATCGCCATTATTGTCTGTTATTTTCTTTACAGTTACTTGCTTATGCCGGTCGATTCGTCTGTGCTTCCGTACAGAACGATTTTTTCCCGGTAATGGACACTGGAGGTTTATATGGAAACACCCGCGGTCAGTTTATTAATTGCTGTGTATAATACGGAAACTTATTTAGAAAGATGCTTAGATTCATTGCTCAATCAGTCGCTCGCCAATATCGAAATCGTGGCCGTTAATGACGGGTCAACGGATCAAAGCCCGGCGATTCTTGAAACCTATCAGAAGCGGGATGAGAGAATCAGGGTCATTCATCAGCAAAACCGGGGGCTCGGCGCGGTCCGCAACAAGGGCATTGAGGCGGCGCGCGGCGAATTTATCGCTTTTATTGATGCGGACGACTGGGTTGAGCCTGATTATTGCCTCAGCATGTATGAAAAAGCGAAGGCTGATCAGGCTGATCTCGTGATTTGCGAGTATGCGGCCGAATTTGCGGATACGGGGAAAACCGCCGTTTCAACGATCGCTTCAGCGTACGCGGGCCGCCCGAAACAACGGTACCTGAAAGATTTATTTGAAGGAAGAGTCAGCGGTTTTTCATGGAACAAGCTGTACAAAAGAACGATGATCGAGCATCATCAGCTGCGCTTTCCGCTTCGTGATGAGCTGGAGCACGTGGAGGATCAGTACTTCAGCCTCAGGGCGCATGTTTTCGCAGGTGCGGTCTCGTACGTGGATCAGCCGCTCTATCATTATCGGATTCACTTGACTTCCATTGTGCAAAGCTATCAGAAAAAGCTGTTTGACTCAGGTCTCGTTCTCTATCGGCTGAACGAGGCTTTTTTGCGTGAAAACGGCTGCTTACAGGAATACCGGCAGGAGCTGGATTTTTTCATCGTTCAGCACGGAACAGTCTGCCTGCTGAATGAATGGAAGCGGAATAACGGCGGCCGGTTTTCTGAGAAATGGAAGAATATCAGCCGGATATGCGCTGATCCCGTGTTCCGCCTGAGCCTTTCCAAAACCGGAACGGCGCCGTTTGACGCCAAACGCTCATGCCTTCTGCTTTTGGCGAAGCTGAAGCTGATTCCGTTCGTGTCGCTGGCATCAGCCGCGTATCAGCGGGCAATCGAGTACAAAATGAAAATCAGAGGGTGAAGACATGTCGATACAATCTTTAAAAATCAATCTCGCGGAATGGCTTTTGCTAAAGGTCAAATACCCGTCCCAATTTCATTTCGGAACGGCAGCGGATGGGTCGGGGCTTTCAGCGGCAAGAAAAAAGATCATTCTGACGCTGCTCCCGTCCCACGATAATCTCGGCGATCACGCCATCGCCTACGCAAGCAAAACGTTTCTTGAACGGGAGTATCCCGATTTTGACATTGTCGAGGTGGATATGAAGGATATATACAGATCGGCAAAAGCGCTGATCAAAAAGCGCCACCCCGATGATATGGTATTCATCATCGGCGGCGGGAACATGGGGGATTTGTACCGGTATGAGGAATGGACGCGCCGCTTTATTATCAAAACATTCCGGGAATATCGGATCGTTCAGCTTCCGGCGACGGCTCACTTTTCTGAATCAAAAAAGGGACGGAAGGAACTGAAGCGCGCCAGAAAAGTGTACAATGCGCATCCCGACCTTTTGTTAATGGCGAGAGATGAGACGACGTATCAATGGATGAAGCGTCATTTTCCCGGAAAAACAGTGCTCAAACAGCCTGACATGGTCTTATATTTGGATAAAAGCGAGCGGCACATCCCGCGGGAAGGGATCTACCTCTGTTTACGGGAGGATAAGGAGAGTGCGCTGACGGCTGAGGACAGAACGATGGTAAAAGAAGCTTTGGCAAAAGAGTACGGAGAGCTGCATTCCTTTACCACGACGGTCGGCCGGAGGGTCAGCCGCCATACACGCGAAAAGGAGCTGGAAGCGCTTTGGAATACGCTGAAAGGCGCGGAGGCCGTCGTCACTGACAGACTTCACGGGATGATTTTTTGTGCGCTGACGAAAACGCCTTGTGTCGTCATTCGTTCGTTTGATCATAAGGTAATGGAAGGCTATCAATGGCTGAAAAACATACCGAACATGACATTGCTTGAACGTCCCGACCCTGAAGCCGTAACGTCCGCCGTAAACCGGCTGCTCAGCGGCAAGCATGAGGAAGGCGGTTCATTGCGAAGTGTTTATTTTGCCGGGCTGCGCTCGAAAATCAGCGGTGATGCCCAATGACCGCGCCGCTTGTGAGCGTGATCGTGCCGATGTATAAGACAGAGCCTTTTATTAAAAAATGCGCGGTTTCTTTAACAAAACAGACGCTGAGAGACATCGAAATCATTTTTGTCAATGACGGTTCACCGGATCAGTCAGGCCGGATTGCCGAACAATTCGCCGCAGAAGATACGAGGATCCGGGTGATTCATAAAGAAAACGGCGGCCTCAGCTCGGCCCGCAATGCCGGAATAAAAGCCGCCCGCGGCCGTTATATCGGTTTTGCGGACGGCGATGACTATGTGACGGAAACGATGTTCGAGCGGCTTTATGAAGAAGCGGAGAAGAACCGGCTGGATATCGCCGGCTGCGGTTATTATAAGGAAACGCCGTCTAAAGAAAGAACATATATGCCGCCGTCCATTCCGGCGGGCCGCGTCTTCACAGCGGATGAAATGACTGCATTGCTGACACGCGCGCACGAACATCGGTTTATTTGGTATGTGTGGCGCTATATATACCGGCGAGAAGCATTGCAAGGGCTGTTGTTCCATGAAGATATCCGTTTTGCCGAGGACTCTCCGTTTAACTTGGCAGCGTTCCGCCAAGCCGCGCGTGTCAAAGTGATAGACGAAGGGCTGTATATCTACCGGGAAAATCCGCAAAGTCTTACAGAAACACCGTTTAAGCCCCACTTAGATCAAGAACTGCAAAAGCAATATAAAGCGAAAATGGCTTTTTATGAGGAAAACGGGCTGACGGACGCCTGCCGGAGCGATATCGATACATATTTGTGCAAGCATCAGATTCCGATGCTGATCGCCAACGCATGCGCCGCGCCGCAGCCGTCACACCAGATTACGGCGCACATCGGCAGAATCTTAACGTATGACATGGTAAAAACGGCGGTGCGCAGGACGCCGTGCCGCCATAAACAGCTGCTGGCGGGGGAGCGCGTGGTGCTCGGCCTGTGCAAAATGCGCCTTCCTCTTCTTCTGCATGCGTTTTTCGAACGGAAATCGAAAGAGAAAGGCAGTGCGGAAGGAGCATGAAATTTGCCATTAATTTCGGCGCCAATGTGACGGCGTTTTTACTATCGGTGTTTTTATCAGTGTGGATGACTCCCTTTATTGTGAAAACATTAGGTGTGGAGGCTTTTGGGTTTGTCCATCTGACACAGAATATCATTAACTATTTCTCTATAATTACCGTTGCGCTGAGCTCTGTCGTTGTGAGGTTTTTCTCCGTCGCCGCCCACAGGGGGAACAAGGACGAGGCCAATGCGTATGTAAGCAATTATTTAGCCGCGTCTGTCGTGATATCTCTATTGCTCGCTGTGCCGCTCGCCGGGACGGCTTTTTTTATTGACAAGATTATGAATGTACCGGCCGGGCTCTTAACGGATGTGAGGCTCTCTATCGTGATCGGCAGCGTGCTGTTTATGCTGACGTTTTTTATGGCGGGGTTCGCGACGGGGCCGTTTTTCGCCAACAAGCTTTATATCACAAGCTCCATTCAGGCCGTGCAAATGCTGGTCAGGGTGCTGTGTGTGCTCGCTCTGTTTACGTGCCTGCCGCCGAAAATCTGGCAGATCCAGCTTTCGGCATTAGCGGGAGCCGTCTGTGCGGCCGTGCTGACTTTTTTCTTTTTTAAGAAATTGATTCCGTGGTTTTCTTTCAGCCGTAAAACCTTGTCATTACAGACGAGCAAAGTGCTGTTTTCGGCCGGTGCCTGGAGTTCTGTCAACCAGATCGGCGTGCTGCTGTTTCTGCAGATTGACCTCATGACGGCCAACCTCGTGCTGGGGCCGTCTGAAGCGGGTGTCTATGCGGCGATTATTCAATTCCCGCTCCTGCTCAGAAGTCTTGCCGGGACGCTTGCTTCACTGTTTGCGCCGGTTTTGACTTCCTACTATTCAAAAGGCGATATGGAAGGCCTCCTGTCTTACGCCAATAAGGCCGTGCGGCTGAACGGGCTTCTGCTCGCGCTTCCCGCCGCATTATTAGGAGGGCTCGCCGAACCGTTTCTGGCGATTTGGCTGGGCCCGTCGTTTGTGCAGACGGCGCCGCTTTTATACATTCACGCCGCGTATTTGGCGGTCAGTCTCTCTGTCATGCCGCTTTTTTACGTATGGACGGCTTTTAATAAACAAAAAACGCCCGCCGTCGTTACTTTATGTTTAGGCGGACTGAATGTCATATTGGCCGTGGTTCTCAGCGGACCGGCACATCTCGGGCTGTACGGCATCACCATCGCCGGTGCAGTCTCGCTCATTTTGAAAAATGCCGTCTTCACGCCGCTGTATGTTTCGCATATTACGGGCTTTCAGAAAACCGCGTTTTACAAAGGCATGTTCGGCCCGTTGGCGGCGGCCGTATTTGCCTGGGCTGTCTGCCGGGGTATCCGGCTGTTTTCACCGCTTGACAGCTGGGCCGGCCTGATCGCCGCGGGGCTTGCCGTATGCATAAGCTATGCCGCATTCGCTTTTTTCTTCATTTGTACGAAAGAAGAAAGGTGGCTTGCTTTACAGAAATGCCGAAAAGTGAAAGGAGCTGTTCAGATTTGAAGGCGAAACGTGTATTTGATATAGCGGCCGCGGTGTTGTTATTGTGCGGCGCGAGCGTTATCCTTCTCTTCGCCATGGCCGCCGTCAGATGCGCCATCGGGTCTCCGGTATTGTTCAAACAGACGAGACCGGGGCATAACGGGCGTCCGTTTACGTTGTATAAACTCAGGACGATGACGGATGCGCGTGATGAAAACGGTGTGCTGCTTCCGGATCATCTCCGCCTGACCAAAACGGGAAGGCTGATCAGAAAACTGAGCATCGATGAGCTTCCCCAGCTTTTTAATGTGCTCAAAGGAGATATCAGTCTGGTCGGCCCCCGCCCTTTGCTGATGGATTATCTGCCGCTTTACACGGCGGAGCAGGCGCGGCGCCACGAGGTGAAGCCGGGGATTACGGGCTGGGCGCAGATTAACGGGAGAAACGCGATTTCATGGGAGGAAAAATTCAAGCTCGACGTGTGGTACGTCGACAACCGCACATTTCTTCTCGACTTAAAGATTCTGCTTTTAACAGTGAAAAAAGTTCTCGTGTCAGAAGGCATACACCAAGCCGGCCATGTGACGGCAAAGCGCTTCACAGGCAGCGGAGATATGTCATCGTGAAAAAGATCGTGCTGATCGGAAACGGCGGACACGGAAAAGTCGTGAAGGAAATCGTGCAGGCCCGTTCCGATATGGAGCTTGCGGGCGTATTGGATGACGGATTCAGCGGTTTTGCCGTTCGGAACGGTTTATATACGGGTCGGACGAAAGACGTGCCCATGCTTCGGAAACTCGTCCCCGAGGCCGTATTCACGATATGCATCGGCCGCAACGGCGTCAGAAAGCAGTTCGCTGAAACGCTTGGGCTTGAAGATGACAATTATGCCGCACTCATTCACCCCGGGGCGATCGTCAGTGAAACGGCTTCCGTCGGACACGGAACGGTTGTGATGGCGGGCGCCATCATTCAGGCGGGCGCTGACATCGGCGCCCATTGCATCATCAATACGGGCGCGGTTGCCGATCATGACAATGCAATCGGAGATTACGTCCACCTTTCACCGCGCGCGGCGCTTGCCGGCGGAGTGAAAGTCGGGGAAGGAGCGCACGTCGGAATCGGGGCGTCCGTCATACCGCAGATGGACATCGGTCCTTGGTCCGTGATCGGCGCGGGGGCTGCCGTCATCAGCCGGATTCCCGATCATGTGACGGCGGTCGGCGTTCCGGCCCGCGTCATCTCCTCTATTCATAATGAAAAAGGATGATTTCATGCATACAAACAAACGGATTTATTTATCTCCGCCGCATATGAGCGGAAAAGAACAGGAATACATCGCGGAAGCCTTCCGTTCCAATTGGATTGCGCCGCTCGGTCCGCTCGTCAATTCGTTTGAAGCGCGGCTGGCGGAATATGCGGGAGTGAAAAGCGCGGCGGCCGTAAGCTCGGGAACGGCGGCCATCCATCTTGCCCTGCGGCTTGCGGGTGTGAAAAAAGGAGACGCTGTATTTTGTCCTTCCTTTACGTTTGTCGCCACGGCGAATCCGATTGTGTATGAGCAGGCTGAGCCCGTTTTTATTGATTCGGAATGGGAGACGTGGAATATGTCGCCCGATGCGCTTGAGCGGGCGCTGCGGGATGCAAAGCGGCGCGGCAGACTCCCGAAAGCGGTGATCGCCGTCAATCTTTACGGCCAAAGCGCGAAAATGGATGAATTAATGAGCCTTTGTGACGCATACGGCGTCTGTCTGATTGAAGACGCTGCCGAGTCCTTAGGATCAACATATAAAGGCAGGCAGAGCGGCACGTTCGGCCGTTTCGGCATTTATTCCTTTAACGGCAACAAAATCATTACAACATCGGGAGGCGGCATGCTCGTATCTGACGATGAAGCCGCGATTGAAAAAGCGAGGTTTCTTGCGTCACAGGCGAGAGATGCCGCCGTTCATTACCAGCACAGCGAGCTCGGGTATAACTACAGGCTCAGCAACATTCTCGCGGGCGTGGGGATATCGCAGCTGGAAGTGCTTGAAGATCGCGTCCGGGCGAGGAGAGAAATCTTTCACAGGTATCGGGAAGCGCTGGAAACGTATCCGGGCATCCGCATGATGCCGGAGCTTGAAGGAACGGTTTCAAACCGCTGGCTGACGGCTCTGACGCTTGATAACGGCGTGACGCCGGAAGAAGCCGTCGCCTGTCTTGCGGAACAGAATATTGAGGCCCGGCCGCTGTGGAAACCGCTGCATACGCAGCCGCTTTTCTCATCTTCCGTCTTTTATCCTCACAGCGAACATGAGCGTGTCTCTGAGAACCTTTTCAGCCGGGGCATCTGTCTGCCGTCCGGGTCTGACCTGTCTTCTGAGGAGCAGCAGCGTGTCATTGACGCACTTGCGCAACTGTTTGAAACGAAAGGGGAGAAAACATGGACAGCCGCCATGTTATGAGCCGATTAAAAGAGACGCTGACGGGTCTGCTCAGCGTTATACCGCCGCAATCTGACATCATATATGCCGACTATCCCCTCTACGGAAATGTAGGGGATTTATTGATAATGAAAGGGACGGAGGCGTTTTTTAAAGCACACGGCATCTGCGTGAAACAGCGCTGGAATCCCGACAATTTTCCATTCGGGCGCCGGGCGGACAAAAAGACGATCATCGTCTGTCAGGGTGGCGGAAATTTCGGGGATCTCTATCAGTACTATCAGACGTTCAGGGAAAAAATCGTCAAATCCTTCCCGGAAAACAGGATCGTCATCCTGCCGCAATCCATCTATTATCAGGATGAGACACGGCTTGGGAAGACATCGGCGCTTTTTGCGGAGCACAAGGATCTCCACCTGTTTACGAGAGATCGTGTGTCATACGAGACCGCGAAACGCTTTTTTTCGGCGAATCATATCGGGCTTATGCCTGATATGGCCCATCAGCTGTATCCGATCGCGGCGTCAGCGGCTCCGTCACGCGGCAGGCTTCATTTTAGCCGCACGGATGGGGAAATCAATCCGAAGCTGCAAAACAATCCTTCCGTTAAAAGCTGCGACTGGCAGGATGTGCTGTCAGCAAGCGACCGCAGGGGAATCGCTTTTTTCCAAACACTGAATGTTTTGAATAAAAAAGCGGGAAACCCGCTGCCGATTGCGCGGTTTTGGAAACGCTATTCCGATTTCTTGACGAAAAAAGCGGTTCTGTTTTTCAGCAGGTACGAATCGGTGGAAACGTCAAGGCTTCACGGCCACATCCTGTCCTCGCTTCTCGGGAAACCGAATACCGTCATTGATAATTCATACGGGAAAAACGCCAACTATTATTACACCTGGATGCACGAAGCGCCGGACGTCCGTCTGATCGGGGAAACCGCCGGCACGAAGGAAAACCTTCCGCTTTGAATAAGCGGAAGGTTTATTTTGTTTCTCCGCGTTTTACTTTGTTGTACGCCTCATCCAAATGCTGAATTCTTTTGAGCACAACCGAGTTTTTCGTCAGCTGATCCTGAACAAGGGTTGAGACGACGGAGCGGTAATAGCTGTTCATCGCATGATTTCGGTCTTCATTCGGATTCATTTCAATGTGCTGTGTAAAGTTTTCAATAAAATAAGGAACAGAAAAAAGTTCTGACATCTATAAAGCAACTCCTTTTAATAAGTATATACGGTATGAAACCAATCATGTACAATGAAAAAAGGGGAGTGAGCATGATGGATATCAAACTTCAGCAAACACAAATGTTAAAGCCTCAATTAACGCAAGAGCTTAAACAGGCTATCACATTACTCGGATACAATTCCGCGGAACTGGCCGGATATATTGATGAGCTCTCACTGGAAAACCCTCTGATTGAACGAAAGGAAACAGACACGCCGCCACTATCTTACCATAAAACAAATAAAAACAGGATGAAAGAACGGGACGGAAGCCAGCAGATCAGACATACCCGCAAAACGCTGCAGGATTCGCTCAAACAGCAAGCCTTAGACATGAAGCTGTCCGATGATGAGAAAAAGATTTTCAATTATCTGATACATTCATTGGATTCAAACGGATATTTAAAAGAGGACATACCAGCTGCCGCCGACCATGTATCCGCTTCACAAGAGGAGACGGAAGCGGTTCTGAAAAAGCTTCAATCCCTTGAGCCCGCGGGAATCGGCGCCCGGTCTTTGCAGGAATGCATCCTTCTTCAGCTCCGCCGTCTTCCCGAGCGGAACGAACAGGCGGAATGGATTGCCGACGCCTATTTTGAGCTATTTGCAAGAAAGAACTGGAAAGCGCTTACAACGAAAACGGGCATTCCGCTTAAAGACATTCAGGACATCGCTGACATGATCAGCGCGCTTGATCCGAGGCCGGGGCTCCGTTATGCGCATGAGGAGCCGGGTTTTTACGTGGAACCGGATATTTTCATCACGGTGAAAAACGGCATCATTCAAGCGCGGCTCAACAGCCGTTCGTTTCCTGACATCCAGCTTCATGCCCATTATCAGCCGCTCTTGTCAGCTGCCGGGTGCCGTGACACGAAAAATTATCTGTCGGCAAAATATCAGGAATGGCGCTGGCTGAACCGGGCTTTGTCGCAAAGAAAACAAACGATCACGAGAATTATCGGCGTCCTGACTGAACGGCAGGAATCCTTTTTTCTCACAGGAAAAAGCGGAATGCAGCCGCTGACCTTAAGAGAGGTGGCGGAAACGCTGGAGCTCCACGAATCAACGATCAGCCGGGCCATCAAAGGGAAGTACGTTCAGACGCCGTACGGACTGTATGAAATGAAAACATTTTTCTCGGCGAAAGCTGAATCATCGGGGGACGGCGGCGCCTCCAATTATGCCGTAAAAGCGCATCTGGAGGCATTGGTCCATAAAGAAGATAAAAAGAAACCTTTTTCAGACCAAAAGCTTGCCGATCTGCTGCATGAACAATATGACATCCGAATCTCAAGGCGCACCGTCGCCAAATACCGTGACCAATTAAATATTCCGCCGTCATCGGCGAGAAAACGGTACAGCTGAAACCTCCCCGAGCCAAACCCCGGGGAGGTTCTCCGTGTTACGGGATCATCCATGAAAACAGATGATGCTGTAAAAATGTAATAAGACAGACGAGCAGAAGCAAAAACAGACTGTGCTTAATCGTAAAACGGAAAAGGTCGGCTTCCTTGCCCGCCAGACCGACAGCGGCACAGGCAACCGCAATGGATTGCGGAGAAATCATTTTTCCGGTGACACCGCCCGATGAATTGGCAGCGACGGAGAGAACCGGGTCCATTCCGACAGAGAGCGCCGTCACCTTTTGTAATCCGCCGAACAATAGGTTGGCCGACGTATCAGAGCCGGTAATAAATACGCCGAGCCAGCCGAGCACCGGCGAAAAAAAGGTAAACATCGCGCCCGTCATGGCAAGCGCAAGACCGAGTGTCGTGCTCATGCCGGAAGCATTCGTCACATAAGCAAAGCCGACAACAGAAACAATGGTGACGACCGGAAGCGTTAACTCTTTCACCGTCTCTATAAACGCTTCGCCCCATGTCTTCCACGACATGCCGAGGGCGAACTTGGAGATGACGGCGGCAATCAGAATCGCCGTTCCCGCTGAACCGAAAAGCTCAAGTTTGTACACGGCTTCAATCGGCGTGCCGTCCGCCTGAAGAATCTGCTGATTTACAAATGGTACGGGAGGCGTGAAGGTCAATGCACGCCCGGCTGCATTCAGCCAGGAAAGCCACATTGACGTTCCTTCGTAATGACCGGTTAAGGCAGCCTTCACGCCGGGAATCCCCCAGACGGATATCATGGCCGTCAGAAGAAGGAAAGGAGACCACGCTTTAAACACCGCGGCGCCCCCGTACTTGATCGGCGCCCGGTCAGCGGCCGCTGCTGATTCCCGTTCTGCCGCGAAACGAAAGGCCGTTTTCGGTTTCCAAAATTTCAAAAACACAGCGAGCGCGGCCATGGAAACAAGCGCCGACAGCACATCCGGCAGCTCAGGCCCTAAAAAATTCGAGCTTGCGTACTGCACGGCCGCAAAGGAGACGCCGGAAACAAGAATGGCCGGCCATATCTCAAAAGCCTTTTTAAACCCGCTCATCAAAATGATTAAGTAAAGCGGAATAAAGACGGATAAAAACGGAAGCTGCCGGCCGACCATTTGAGAAATTTCCATTGCCGGTATCCCGGTCGGACCTTCGACAGCGGTAATCGGAATGCCGATCGCACCGAAGGCAACGGGCGCCGTATTGGCAATCAGGCAAATCCCCGCCGCATACAGCGGCTGAAAACCAAGTCCGACGAGCAAAGCAGCCGAGATCGCGACGGGAGCGCCGAAACCGGCGGCGCCTTCTAAAAACGCCCCGAATGAAAAGGCGATGAGCAGCGCCTGCAAACGCCGATCATCTGTAATTGAGAGCACCGAACTCCGGATAATCTCAAACTGTCCCGTTTTCACGGTGATTTTATACAGAAAGACCGATGTGACGATAATCCAGCCGATCGGAAGCAGCCCGTACACCGCTCCCTGAGAAGCGGACATCACCGCTTTTTCCGCCGGCATGCCGTAAACAAATACAGCGATTAAAAGTGAAACGGCTAACGTTAAAAGCCCCGCGATGTACCCCTTCATCCGTTTCACCGCAAGCGCCCAAAAAAAGAAGATAATCGGCACGAGCGCGCAAGCTGCCGATAAAAGCAAATTTCCCCCTAAAGGAGCGTACCCCTGTGTCCATTGCATCCCTAAAAAACCCCTCCTTATGTCATGTAAGCGATTACTTTTTATGATAAGGTCATCTGATGACCGGGTTAATTAGCATTATATTTTGAAAGTTTTGAAAGTACAATACTTTTCTTGAACAAATTGTCTGAACCTGTCGGCGGTGCGAAAAAAGAAGTATAATAGACGATAAACATCAAGATTCACAAGTGACGGGGTGATCGCGTTGAAATATAAACAAATTAAAACGAAAAAAATCTACGAGGAAGTCGCTGACGCATTGCTGGAGAAGATAAAAGCGGGCGAGCTTAAGCCGGGTGAAAAGCTTGATTCCGTTCAGGCGCTTTCTGAGAGTTTTCAGGTCAGCCGCTCGGCGGTCAGAGAAGCGCTGTCGGCTTTGAAAGCGATGGGGCTCGTCGACATGAAGCAGGGAGAAGGCACATACATAAGAGAATTTGAGCCGTCTCATGTTTCCCAGCCGCTTTCTTCCGCCCTCTTGATGAAAAAAGAGGACGTCAAACAGCTGCTCGAAGTCAGAAAGCTGCTTGAACTCGGCGTCGCAGCCATGGCCGCTGAAAAACGCACTGAAGACGATTTACAAAAAATCCGCCAAGCTCTCCTGGAGATGAAAGGCATTGACGGAGACGAAGAATTGGGCGAAAAAGCGGATTTCTCCTTTCACATGGCGCTGGCAGAAGCATCACAAAACGGGCTGCTCAAGCATCTCATGAATCATGTCTCCGCGCTCCTTTTGGAAACAATGAGAGAAACGAGAAAAATTTGGCTGTTTTCTAAACGAACGAGCGTGCAGCGATTGTATGAAGAGCATGAACGCATTTACAGCGCCGTCGCCGCCAAAGACGCGGATGAAGCGGAAGCCGCGATGACGGCGCATCTGACGAATGTGGAAGAAGTGCTGGGGGCTTATTTTGAAGAAAATGTATAGAAGCTGACTTGTGAAAGGGGATAACATCACATGCAGGCCGAATCTTTTTTTTCTGACCATGTAAAGAAAGCTCTGACAAACGATCCTCCCGGGGAATGGATGCCGGCAGTTCCGAAAGCGTGCATCCCCCTGCATTCCGGCTATCCCGATCCCGCACTCGTTCCTGATAAGGAGCTGAAAGAAGCCGCCGCCCGCCTTCTGGATGAGGAGCGCGATCTGCCGCTGCATTATATGGGAAGCCCGAGGACGGCCGTTTTAAAAAAGCAGATTCAAGAACGGTTAGCCACCCGCGGCATTCACTGTCGGGACGATGAGCTGCTCGTGACGTCAGGCGCCTGTCAGGCGATAGATCTGGCAGCCCGGGTTTTCCTCGATGAAAAAACCGCCGCTGCCGTTGAAGCTCCGGTCTATATGGAAGCGCTCGAGATTTTTAAAAATTACACACCGCATATCATGAGCATTCCGACAGATCAAGAGGGCCTGCAAACAGAAACATTAGCGTTCATGCTTGAGGAAAGAAAACGAAAAGGGCTTCTGATTCCCCGTCTTCTCTACACGATACCCGCTTTTCAGAATCCTGCGGGAACCGTAATGTCAGCGAAGCGGAGAACCCGCCTGCTTCAGCTTGCCGAAGCGTATGATTTTCTCATCTTGGAGGATGATGCATACGGCGAGCTCGGATTCACCGATATTCCGCCGCCCTTGAAAGCCATGGATCAAAACGGCCGGGTGCTGTACGCCGGTTCATTATCAAAAGTCATCGCCCCGGGTATGAGGATCGGCTGGATTGCAGGGGACGCCGCATTCATCACGGCATTGTCATGGTTAAAAAAAGACTTAGGCCACCCGTTTTCCCAAGCGGTGACCGCCGTCTATCTGGAACAAACGAATGTGGAAAAACGGCTCGCTGCCTTGCGGGAAGCATATCGAAGCAAACGTGACGTTTTGCTCGCCGCATTAGCGCGATATCTTCCGGAATCCGCATCTTGGCACGTGCCTAAAGGCGGTTACTTTGTATGGGTGAAAGCGCCTGGGGCGGATACATCCGCAATGCTGGCGAGGGCTCTTTCTCACGGCGTTTCCTATGTACCCGGTAAATATTTTTTTCTGCATCAGGAAGACGGTGCCGAATATCTTCGCCTGTCGTTCAGTTATGCCGGTAAAGCCGCGATAAAAGAGGGTGTGCAAAAACTGGGACGTCTGCTGGAAAACGGGATGTAGAGCAGCATGAGAAGCTTTCGGGCTTCTCTTTTTTTGTCCCCCTTCAGCGCATCGGACGAAAGGATTTTTCAGAAAAAACTTCCAATCCATATTCAGAATAGTGTAGGATATTCATAGAGCTTTCCTAAAAACAGGTCATCAGATGACCGGATCACATATTGAGGATGAAAGAGGGGTTCATCATGAAAGTCTCATTATTTGTCACGTGCCTTGTGGATATGTTCCAGACCAATGTCGGAAAGGCGACGGTTGAGGTGCTGGAACGGCTCGGGTGTGAGGTGGATTTTCCCGAGGGGCAGATTTGCTGCGGGCAGCCCGCATACAACAGCGGGTATGTGACGGATGCGAAAAAAGCGATGAAGCGGATGATTGCCGCGTTTGAAGAAGCGGAGTACGTCGTCAGTCCGTCAGGTTCCTGTACGACGATGTTCCGTGAATATCCGCATCTGTTTCAGGATGATCCGAAGTGGGCGGCAAAAGCGCAGCAGCTTGCGGACAAAACATATGAGTTAACAGATTTTATCGTCAACGTTCTCGGGGTGGAGGATGTCGGGGCGGTGCTGCAAAAAAAAGCGACAGTCCATACATCGTGCCACATGACGAGGCTGCTCGGCGTGTCGGAGGAGCCGATGAAGCTTTTGCGCCATGTCAAGGGGCTCGAGCTGACCGCGCTTCCCGGAAAGCACCAATGCTGCGGATTCGGAGGAACGTTTTCTGTGAAAATGGCGCAAATCTCTGAACAAATGGTGGATGAGAAGGTCGCCTGCGTGGAAGACACGGAGGCCGAAGTGCTGATCGGGGCGGATTGCGGCTGTCTGATGAATATCGGCGGGCGTCTTGACCGTAAGGATAAAAACGTCAGAGTCATGCACATCGCCGAAGTGCTGAACAGCAGATAACACGGGAAACAACAAGGGGGGAAAATTATGGCGATGAAAATCGGTACCGCCGCTTTTAAAGAGCGGGTATCAGAAGGAATAGATAATGAGTTTATGAGAGGAGCCGTCTCCGGAGCGCAGGAACGGCTCAGGACAAGAAGGCTTCAGGCGGCCGAGGAATTGGGAAACTGGGAGGATTGGCGTTCCCATGCCGAAGAAATCAGACAGCATGTGCTGGACAATCTTGATTTCTATTTGGAACAGCTCGCCGAAAACGTCGCCAACAGAGGCGGACACGTCTTTTTCGCCGAAACGGCGGAAGAAGCGTCCTCCTATATCCGCGATGTCATCCGGCAGAAAAACGCCAAAAAAATCGTAAAATCCAAATCCATGGTGACAGAAGAAATCAATATGAACGAAGTGCTTGAGGAAGAGGGCTGTGAAGTCACAGAAACGGATCTCGGCGAATACATTCTCCAGATTGACGACCACGATCCGCCGTCACATATCGTTGCTCCCGCTCTTCACAAAAACAAAGAGCAGATCCGTGACGTGTTTAAAGAGAGACTCGAATACAAACAGACGGAAAAACCGGAAGAGCTCGTCATGCACGCGCGCAGCGTTCTCCGGAAAAAATTTCTCGAAGCGGATGTCGGCATTACAGGCTGCAACTTTGCGATCGCGGATACCGGATCGGTCAGTCTCGTGACGAACGAAGGAAACGGCCGCCTTGTATCCGCGCTGCCGAAGACGCAGATCACCGTGATGGGAATGGAGCGGATCGTTCCGTCATTTTCTGAGTTTGAAGTGCTTGTCAGCATGCTGACGAGAAGCGCGGTCGGCCAGCGGCTTACAAGTTACATTACGGCGCTGACGGGACCTCGTCAGCAAGGAGAAGCTGACGGGCCTGAGGAATTCCACCTTGTGGTTGTGGACAACGGGCGTTCCCGCATACTCGGCACGGAATTCCAATCGGTGCTGCAATGTATCCGCTGCGCCGCCTGCATCAACGTCTGTCCGGTGTACCGGCATGTCGGCGGACACTCGTACGGGTCCATCTATTCGGGGCCGATCGGCGCCGTCTTATCGCCTCTTCTCGGCGGATATGACGAATACAAGGAGCTCCCGTACGCATCTTCCTTATGCGCGGCCTGTACGGAAGCGTGTCCCGTTAAAATTCCGCTGCACGAGCTGCTGCTCAAGCATCGGCAGAACATCGTGGAAAAAGAGGGCAAAGCGCCGATCAGCGAAAAACTGGCGATGAAAGCCTTCGGGCTCGGCTCGTCATCCCCGTCCCTTTATAAAATGGGATCGAAATGGGCGCCTGCCGCCATGACGCCGTTTACGGAAGATGACAAAATATCAAAAGGGCCGGGGCCGTTAAAAGAATGGACGGCAATACGGGATTTCCCGGCGCCGCATAAATCGAGATTCAGAGATTGGTTTAAAGACCGGGAAAAACAAAAGGGGGAAGAATGATGATGAAAGGGACGGTTACACATCAGGAATCCTTTTTAAACCGGATCGCCGAAAGTCTGGGCAGAGAGCGCAGGAAATCAGGCGTGTCCCTGCCTGAATGGAAGTATCAGCCTCAATATCAAACGCATGCGGACTGTACGGAAGACGATCTTGTCACGATGCTGAAAGACCACTGCGTCAACATTCATACCGAACTGATCGAAACGGATGCAGCCGGGCTTTACGACGCTTTGCGCACGCAGGTGAACCGCTTTGAAGGAGGGCCTGTCATCATTCCGAAGGACAGCCGGTTTGAAACGTACGGCTTGCAGACCCTTATGACAGAAGAGTGGCCGGATGAAGGGATTCCCGTTTGGGAATGGGACGCGGAACAAGGAGCGAAAAATATTGAAAAAGCGGAACAAGCGAATGTGGGCATTACATTCAGCGAGATCACGCTTGCGGAATCAGCCACCGTCGTTTTGTATGCGTCAGAGCATGCCGGCCGTTCCGTCAGCCTGCTTCCGACCACCTATATCGCAATCATCCCGAAATCTTCCATTGTGCCGAGAATGACACAGGCCAGCGATATACTGAAACAGCAGATCAGAGACGGCGTCACCGTTCCTTCCTGCATCAACTATATTACTGGACCGAGCAACTCGGCCGATATCGAAATGGATTTGGTTGTCGGCGTCCACGGACCCGTTAAAGCCGCTTATATCCTTGTGAATGACCGATAAAAAAACAACCCCCGGTTTTCTGATATGATCCCCTCATAGCAGACAGAGAAAAGAAAGCATACTGATCTGTCTGCAATGGAGGGGATTTTATATGGGGAAAACACGTAAAGCTTATGATATTCACTTTAAGAAAAAGGTTGTTGATCTTCACCTAAATGATGGGATGGGTTATCAGACAATCGCCATTGAAAATGATTAGGCGCATATTATAAGATTTAGGAAATATTGTTATAAGGTGGTTTTGAACAACTCATGAACAGTATTCAAAAAGAAACTGAAAAGAGCAATACATCTAGGGACTGGTTGATTTATATTACAGTATCAGTAATCTTTTTAATAGGAGTATCGATATTTAGCTTTTTTGAGTCGGAAGTTGATTTTAACGTTATGGCTCTCCGATTATTTGATGCCTTGATCAGCTGTATCTTGGTTATAAACGGTCTTTATTTTATGCAGAAAAACAAAGGGGTAGCGGTCGTTTCCTTCCTTTTAGGAATAATTAATCTAGGGATATTAGCTGTTCTTTTGTTTCGTTAAAGAAAGAGGAGCCCAGCTCATATTGATATGAGCCCCTGATAGCAGACAGAAAAAAGAAAGCATACTGATCTGTCTGCAATGGAGGGGATTTTTTATGGGGAAAACACGTAAAACTTATGAATATTCACTTTAAGAAAAAAGTTGTTGATCTTCACCTAAATGACCAGAGAAATGAACATTGATAAAAACCAAGTAAGGAGATGGGTTAACCACTTTCAGACAGAGGGGATGAAAGGGTCAAAACAGCTGAAGCAGTTCAAGAAGCAGTATGTAAATATATTCATTTTTACAACCATCAACGGTTCCAAAAGAAGTGAAACAACCTGAGCCCTTATCAATACAGGACTCAGGCTGCTTCGTGTCTTTTTAACACTGTCTACTTGACAGGGGTCACTTCATTCGGCCGGGGTTTGTTTTTATATAAACGCGTTAATGATCATGATAAAACAGATCGCACTGACAGAAATAATCGTTTCCATCGCCGTCCATGTCAGGAACGTTTCTTTGACCGTCATTCCGAAATACTCTTTAATGAGCCAGAAACCGGAGTCATTGACATGTGACAGAATCAAAGAGCCCGCTCCCGTTGCCAAAACGAGAAGTTCACTGCTGACGCCCGGCATGACAGATGCAATCGGTGCAACAATGCCGGCCGCCGTCATCATGGCGACAGTCGCTGAACCTGTGGCGACACGGATGACCGCTGCGATCGTCCAGCTTAAAAGAACGGGAGAGAAGCTTGAATGCTTCGCAATGTCAGCAATATACGTGCCGACGCCTGAATCAATCAGGACGTTGTTAAAAGCGCCGCCGGCTCCGATCACAAGCAGAATGGAAGCGATCGGTCCGAGACAGTCATTGCTGAATTTTAAAATGCTTTCTCTGTCAAAGCCCTGATAAAAACCAAGGCTGAAAAAGGAGTAAACCGTGGCGATCAAAAGCGCCGTGACAGGGTCGCCGATAAATTTAAAAGTTTCATAGAGCGCGCTTTTTTCCGGAAGCGCAATTTCGGCAAGCGTTGCCATAAGCATCAGGATCACCGGTACCAATATCGTAAACAATGTATTTGCGAATCCCGGAAGCTTGCGTTTTTCATTCCGTTCAATAAATTGTTTTTTCAACAGTTCGGGAACGGGTTTATGAATGCGCTTACCAATCCATTTTCCGTAAAGCGGCCCTGCGATGATGGCAGTCGGAATGCCGACGATTAAAGAAAACAAAATCGTTTTTCCGACATTGGCGTGATAAATGCCGACAGCCGCCATCGCCGCCGGGTGGGGCGGAACCAATCCGTGCACGACGGAAAGTCCCGCAAGGAGCGGAATCCCGATCGTCACTAATGAAACGCCGGTTTCAATCGCAATCGTAAACAAAAGCGGCACGAGCAGGACGAAGCCGACCTGGAAAAAGACCGGGATGCCGACGATAAAAGCGACGGCCATCATCGCCCAATGCACTTTCTTTTTGCCGAAGCGGCCGATCAGGGTGTGGGCGATACGCTCCGCACCGCCTGATTCAGCCATCATTTTTCCGAGCATCGTACCGAGGGCCAGCACGATCGCAAGCAGCGACAGCGTATTGCCGAGCCCGGTTTTCATCGAAGCGATAATGTCCGGCAGATTCATGCCCGTTGCGAAACCGACAAGGATGGATGTAATCAAAAGACTGATAAACGGATTTAATTTAGCGACCGTAATCAATAAGAGTAAAACGATAATAGCGGCAATGACAATAAACAGTAACATGACCTTTTCACCCTTTCAAAGAAGAATTAACGGCTTTGTTTGAGCTGAAATTCACTGATGACGTCAAATTCATCTTTGAGCTTGTCATACAGCCGCTCGTATAAGTAAAACAGCTCAATATATGTTTCGCTGTTTTTGACGTTCGGTTCATGGCGGTGAGAAATTCTGATCCAGTCCTGAACATCCTCGATCCGTTCCATTTCGCCAAGGCTGTGCAAAGCGAGAACGGCCGCTCCGAGCGCCGAGGCTTCGTAACTTTCCGGAACGAGGACTTCCCGTCCCATCGTATCGGACAAAATCTGCCTCCAAAGCGGTGATCTCGCAAATCCTCCCGAAGCCCGCACGTCTTTTGCGGGGCCCGCCAAATCTCTCAGTGCGACACCGATTGAAAAGACGCTCATGATGACGCCTTCCAGCACCGCTCTGATAAAATGCTCCCGTTTATGGCGGAGGCTGATGCCGAAAAACGTTCCGCGGGCATTCGGATTCCAAAACGGCGCGCGCTCCCCTGATAAAAACGGCAGAAACAGCAATCCCTCAGAGCCTGCGGGCACTTTATCAGCGATATCAATCATTAAATCGTACGGATCAATGCCGAGCCGCTTCGCCGTTTCGACTTCCGGAGAAGCGAATTCGTCTCGAAGCCAGCGCAGCATAATGCCTCCGTTATTCGTCGGGCCTCCGATGACCCAATGCTTGTCAGTCAGCGCGTAACAGAATGTCCGCGCTTTTTCATCCGTAATCGGCGCATCCGTCACCGAACGCACGGCTCCGCTCGTTCCGATCGTAACGGCCACTTCGCCTTTGCCGATCGCGCCGACTCCAAGGTTGGCGAGCACGCCGTCATTTGCGCCGATAATAAACGGTGTATCCGCATGAATGCCCATCCGTGCAGCGATTTCCGGCGCAAGGCCGCGCAGCTGATGAGTGGTCGGCACGATGTCCGACAGCTGATCTTCCCGGATTCCGGCAATCCGGAGCGCTTCTTCATCCCAGGAAAGCGTATCTAAACGGAACAGCCCCGTTGCCGAAGCGATCGAATAATCGACGACATAAGTTCCGAAAAACTCGTGCAGAATATATTCTTTAATACTGATGAATTTGGCGGTTTTCGCGAATGTCTCCTTGTCCTGTTCTTTCATCCACACAATTTTGGAAAGCGGAGACATCGGGTGAATCGGCGTACCCGTTCTTTTATAAATATCAAAACCGTTCATCTCTTTTAAAATCCGTTTTGATTGCTCGGCGCTGCGGTTGTCCGCCCAAATGATGCTTTTGGTCAGCAGGCCGCCGTTTTGATCGACAGCTATCAATGAGTGCATGGCGGTGCTGATGCCGATTGCAAGCAGATTGTCAGGACTCAGTCCGGCCTTTGTGACGGCGCCCCTGATGCTTCCGATAACCGCTTCCAAAATGTGCTCAGGATCCTGCTCGGCCCATGCCGGTTTTGGCTGTATTAAATCATAGTGAACCGAATGCTTGGCTAACACTTTGCCTCTTGGTCCGAACAGAACGGCTTTCGTACTGGTCGTGCCGATATCCAGACCGATAACAGCTTGGGTTTCTTTCATAATATATCCCGCCTAATCTGATTGAATAATAAGATAGATTGATAATGTATGCCCTTACAAAGTCAATTATAGGAATAATTTTTTTATAAATCAACGATGAAGAAGAAAATTTTTTTCATAAAATTGCCTCAATTCCCGCTGTATCGGCATTCTCTCTTTTGAAAAATAAATATTCAGAAAGCGATTACAAACGTTTGTGCGCGATCATTTTTCTGATTTGCTGCAAGTTGGCGAGCGTTTTCTCCTGCCGCAGCCGGGCCGTGGCGAAATACAGTGTATCAATGACCGACAGCTGGGCAAGCCTTGCGGACATTGCTTCCGTTCTGAAAGCCGTCTCCCTTGTTGACGTATACAGCACCACGTCGGAAATCTGGGTGAGCGGCGACTTTTGGTAGCTTGTAATGCCGATCGTACCGGCGCCGAGCGATTTGGCCATTTTCACCGCGTCAAGCACGTCCTTATTGCTTCCCGAATGAGAAATGCCGATGACTGCGCTTTCGGGACCGAGAAGACCCGCTGACATCGCCTGAAAGTGAGAATCTGTGTGCGCGATGCAATTTATACCCGTACGCATAAATTTATGATACGCGTCTGTGGCGATCAGTCCGGAACCGCCGTTTCCGTAAAATTCAATTCTGTCTGCGCGGTGGATCATTTCTACCGCTTTTTCAACGTCGGCCGGATCTAATAATTGAAAGGTATCGGTCAGACCGGAAATGTTTGTGCGGAAAACTTTCTGGATGATGACTTCGATATCGTCGTCGGGGCTCATTTCTTCATGAATGTGCTGCACCGGCTCCTGAACGATCTCCTGAGCAAGCGCGATTTTTAAATCCTGATAGCCGGAAAAACCGAGCCGTTTGCACAGCCTGAAAATCGTCGCTTCAGAGCTTTTCGTTTTTTCCGCCAGCTGAATGATGGAAAGGTGAACCACGTCTTTCGGTTCCTTCACGATATGGTCTGCAATCGCTCTCAATTTTGGCGACAAACCTTTGCTGGCCGCCTGAATCTTCCCGATGCTGCTTGAATTCACAGGGGTCATGCTATAACCTCCCTACTTGAATGTAAACGCATACTTTTATGATAAAGCAAGTTTCAATATAAGGAAAACAGAATTTTAAAATTGTTTTTTCAATTTTGTATATAAAAAAAGAGAAAAAGCCGCCGATGATAGAAAGTGAGGAGGCACCTGAATGAAAAAAGTATGGATTCTCGTCATATCATTCGGCATTGCGCTTGCGCTGTTTTTATACGCAAACACAAAGGTGAAAGCGGAAAGCGCGGCGCCCGGAAAGCAAAGCCTTGTGTCCGGATTTCAGCTGAAATTTCCGAATCACCGGGTAGGACAATAGGCGGCAAAAATTAGTATTGACTTTGAAAATAGAAGACTGTATATTATGATACTATATTCAGAAAATAAAAACTCAAGAGATTCATTTAACATAAAACACTGTGAACGGGAGCAGTAAAAGAATCCAATCAGAAAAAGAGAGCCGCGGGTTGGTGCAACGCGGACTGATTGTTCTTTGAACTCGCCCGGAAGTGGCAGGGCGGAACGGAATTGTCGGAATATTCCCTATGTCCTAACGGCTGACCTTCGTTAAAAGGTTTTTAAGCTGGATTCCGGATATTTCGGGATCAACAAGAGTGGTACCGCGGCTGCCTGAGGCACGCCGTCTCTTTTCCTAAAGAGGCGGCGTGCTTTTTTATGTGATGAACACTTTTTGCGAGAGGGCGTGTGATAGATGGAAAAGGACAAGCAAACGTTAAAACGGACGATGTCGTCCAGACACATTATGATGATGGCGCTTGGAGGCGCAATCGGGGCCGGGCTCTTTAAAGGCAGCAGCACGGCGATTGATGAAGCGGGGCCGTCCGTGCTGTTGGCCTACCTCCTCGGCGGAATCATTCTGCTGTTTATTATGCAAGGGCTGGCCGAAATGGCAGTCAGAAACAAACATGCAAGGACGTTCCGTGATTTGGTTCAGCAGTCGCTCGGATCGTACGCTGCATACTTTTTAGATTGGATCTATTGGAAAATGTGGGTGCTCAATATTGCCGCGGAGGCGGTCGTAGCCGCCATTTTCATTCAATATTGGCTGCCGGAATGTCCGATATGGATACTGGCTCTGATCATTTCCATCGTGGTGACGGTCGTAAACATGCTTTCTGTGAAACTGTTTGCCGAGACGGAGTACTGGCTCGCGCTTATTAAAATTACAGTGATTGTCATCTTTATTTTATGCGGTATTCTGCTTTTATTTTTCTCATTCGGCAATCACACGGCGCCGGGGCTGTCTCATTTAACGGATCACGGAGGGTTTTTCCCGCATGGAGCGGGGGGTGTCATTACGGCGATGCTCGTCGTGATCTACTCATACGGCGGAACGGAAATCATCGGCGTCACGCTGGCGGAGACAAAAAATCCCGAAAAGGTGATCCCGAAAGCTGTCCGAAGCACGTTAACGCGGATTGTCGCTTTTTACTTGCTGCCGTTCTTCATCATCGTCAGCCTGATTCCTTGGAATCAAGTCAACAGCGTTCCGGAAAGCCCGTTTGTCATAGTATTTAAGATGATCGGAATTCCGGGTGCCGACCATATTATGAATGCCGTCATTCTTCTTGCGATTATCTCGTCTATGAATTCGGGACTGTACGGATCATCCCGCGTCTTGTTTACGCAGGCTTCTGACGGCCGGTTGCCGAAAATTTTTTCAAAACTATCGAAGAAAAAGGTTCCCGTCTATGCGATTCTGACTTGTACGTCATTTTTATATGTAGGCGTCCTGATTTCTTTATTCGCAGGAAGCCGGACGTTTAATTATTTGATGGGTTCACTCGGCTATACCGTGCTGTTCATCTGGCTGATTATCGGATTCGCCCATTTGAAATCAAGAAAACATTCAACAGAACAGCCGGCTTATTACGTCAAATGGTTCCCGTACACGACATGGTTCGCGGTGCTTGCGCTTTTGGCCATCCTGATCGGCGTAATTGCGACGACATCCATCGTCATCACATGCATCACTGCGGCCATCTATCTCCTCATTACGGCTGCGTATCTTGTGAAAGGGAGACGTCAATAAATAAAAAAACTCTTGCCCCGCGGCAAGAGTTTTTTTAATGAACGGCCTTTTTTTCTGCGGCCAGAGCAGGTGTTTTCAGTTTCTTCGGTGTTATATTCACTAAACAAATGCTTGTGACGATCAGAAGCAGTCCGGCTAAAAGGCTGACGGTCAGCGGCTCATGCAGGAATATCGAGCTGACGACAATGGATATGAGCGGGATCAGGAAGGTGTAAGAGGCAACCTTGCTTGCTTCCCCTGAACCGACAAGCGTAAAAAAGGCGAGCCAGCCGAGCGCGATAACAAAAACTGAAATGAACAGAAGGCTGAGAATGAACGGAGCTTTCCATTGAATGGCTGAAAAGCTTTCTGAAAAATGGCCGGAGCTGACAAGCAGCACGCCGCCGATCAGAAGCTGAAGAGCGACCATCCAGATAGAATCCGCGCGTCCGCCCGTTCTTTTCACATATACCGTGCCGAGCGCCCAGCTGACCGCAGAGCCTAAGGCCAAAAGAATGCCGGCGATGGAAATATGGCCTCCGAAACCGGCTGCGCTGATGACGGCGACACCGGCAAAGCCCAGAATAAGACCGGCTATTTTTAAAGGATACATCGATTCCCCGAGCCACAGCCAAGAAAAAACGCCCATTAAAACCGGCTGGAAAAACACGATGGCTGAAAATAAGCCGGCAGGCAGGTAATTCAATCCGACCGTTTGCAGGCCGTAAAATAAAGTAATATTTAAAATGGCAGAAATAAGATAGATCGGCCACGTTTCTTTAAAACGCAGCTTTTTAAAACGGGGCAGCGCCACCATTAATAATAGAAGTCCGCCGATCAGCGTGCGGATTCCGGCAAACAGAAGAGGCGGCGAATAGGCAAGCGCGGCCTTTGTCAGCGGCCAGTTAATTCCCCATACCGTGACTAGAAACGCCAGCATAAGAGCCGTCTGTATTTTCGAAAGCTGTTTCACGTCGTTCACTCCTTGTAGAACAATTCCATCATATGATACGGTAATCAGTAAGATAAATAAAATGAATCTTTTTTATAAGGAGCATAAGTAAAACGTTATGACGATTACACAACTGCGGGTTTTTGTTCAAATCGCTGAAACGGGAAGCTTTACAAAAGCGGGGCAGGCGCTGAATATGACGCAGCCCGCTGTCAGCCATGCCATCTCTGCGCTTGAGTCAGAGCTCGGCATCAAGCTGATCATCCGCGAGCGCCGCAACGGCGTAAGGCTCACGGACACGGGCGGAAAAATTCTCGTCCATATCAGAGAGGTGCTCAAAGGCATAGAAAAAGCCGAGCAGCTGGCGGCCGCGGAAAGAGGGCTTGAACAGGGAACGATACACATCGGCACATTTCCGGCCGCTTCCGCTTATTTCATTCCAAAGCTGATCAGCGTGTTTAAAAAACGGTATCCGAAGCTTGAACTGGTGCTTCATGAAGGAACGGCGGACGAAGTAAAAGAATGGCTGCAATCCCGGATGATTGACGCGGGCATTCTGCTGTTCCCGACAGAGGATATGGATTACTTTCTGCTGAAAAAAGACAAAATGGCAGCGGTTATGCATAAAGACCATCCTCTCGCCGCACGCTCAACCGTAACGATAAAAGATCTGGACGGTGAACCGATGGTGGTTTGCGAAGGCGGTTACACGTCACCTTTTGCAGGCCTGTTTAAACAAGCCGGTGCCGAACTTTGCGCCGCCTTTACCGTGTTTAATGTCAGCACGTCCATCAATATGGTGCGGGAGGGGTTGGGCATGGCAATCTTATCCGATATGTCCATGGCCGGCAATCCCCTCCCGGAAGAAGTGGTGATTAAAGAGTTTGCGCCGGATGTATTCAGGGAGGTGCAGCTGGCGGTTCCTTCCATGAAAGACGCATCACTTGCCGCCAAGCTTTTTATTGATGTCGCCGAGGAGCTGTTCATCCGTAAGAAAACCGCCGCTGACTGATTGTTCGAAGATCATCGAATCAAATTGTTTAACTCACGGGAAAAGCTGTGGTAAGGTGTGTGGTAGAGACCTTGTTTAAGATCTGCTTACACTAAACCGCAAAGGAGAAAACGATGGCTGAACATACATTGAAAGATACTGCGTTTTCCGTATTGAATTTATCGCCGGTCGTACAGGGAGGAACGGTTGCTGAATCGTTCCGCAACAGCATGGATTTAGCGCGCCGCGCCGAGGAGTGGGGCTATAACCGCTATTGGCTTGCGGAGCATCATAATATAGAAGGAGTTGCCAGCTCGGCAACAGCGGTGCTGATCGGCCACATCGCCGGCGGCACGAAAAAAATCCGCGTCGGTTCTGGGGGTATTATGCTGCCGAATCATTCTTCACTTGTGATCGCGGAGCAATTCGGAACCCTTGAAACGTTATATCCGGGGCGGATTGACCTGGGGCTCGGACGCGCGCCGGGAACCGACCAATTAACGGCGAGAGCCTTACGAAGAAACATAAACAGCGGGGAAGATTTTCCGGAGCAGCTTGAAGAATTGAGAAATTACTTCAAACCGTCAGGCAATGTGCGCAATCAAGTCCGCGCCATTCCGGGCGAAGGGCTGGACGTGCCGATCTGGCTTCTGGGCTCAAGCGGCTTCAGCGCGCGTCTTGCGGGAGAGCTCGGGCTTCCGTTCGCCTTTGCGGCTCACTTTTCACCGAAAAACACCGTGCCCGCCCTTGAGCTGTACCGCAGCTCCTTCCGTCCGTCAGACGTACTCGATCAACCGTACGCGATGGTCGGCGTCACCGTCATTGCCGCCGATACGGATGAAAAGGCGGAGCATCTGGCAACATCGCATTATCAAAGATTTTTAGACCTCGTCCGCGGCACGCCGAACCAGCTGAAGCCTCCTGTTGAAGACATGGATCAAATCTGGTCGCCGTATGAAAAAGCGATGGTTAATGATCAGCTCAGTTCAACGATCGTCGGCGGACCGGAGCGTGTGAAGGAAAAGCTGGAAAGCTTCATCCGGACAACACAGGCGGATGAAATCATGGTGAATTCAGAAAGCTTTGAGCATGCCGACAGAATGAGATCATTTGAAATCATCGCCGAATTAAAAAACAGCTGAGCAAAAAAAGCAATGTGCCGCGCACATTGCTTTTTTTATTCGCCGATCCGCTTGACTGAATTCCGGATGACGAGTTCCGGTTCATACACGACGTCATCCTTCTTCGGTTTTTTATGTTCTAAGCAGTCGATGACGTATTTTGCCGCCGCTTTCCCCATAATGGATTTCGGATGCTTGACAGAGGTGAGCTTCACCTCGGAAATCTGGGCGAAATGTGAATCGTCATAGCCCATGACCGACACGTCATCAGGCACCTTTAACCCGAATTCTCTGAGAAGATTAATCGTCTTCAGCGCAATTTCGTCATTGTAGCAAAGAATGGCCGTCGGATGTGACCCGCTGTTTTGCTCAAGGGTATGCTTAATTTTTTGGAGAAGCACGGTTTCTTTTTCCTCAGTCGTGTAAGTCACGATCATGTCCGGAGACGGAAAAATCCCGCGCTCCCGATGCGCCTGAAGATAGCCGTTCATCCGTTTGACGCCCTGCGTGTCATCCGCTTTAAAGATTCCCATAATGTGCGTGTGGCCGAGGGACATGACGTATTCGCAAGCCATCATGCCGCCTTTGACATCATTGACGGAAAAGCTTGGTGCGGCCAGCTCCGCATAAGAGGCGTTAATCATGGCAAACGGAATGCCGTTTTTCTCCAGATTGAGATAGTAGCCGATGTTGGGCGTCTGCAGCGCGCTTTTTGTAGGCTCGACAATCAGCCCGTCTATATTTTTGGACAGCAGGTTTTCAAGGCCGCGCCGTTCACTTTCTGTATTGTTGTTGGTGCTCGTCAGCAGCATGGAATAGCCCTGTTCGCTTAAATACGATTCGATTCCCCTGATGATGCTCGGAAAAATATAGTCTGATATGTACGTTGTAATGACGCCGATCGTTTTGTTTGAATGCATGGCTGATTTCGCCGTGCGTGAAGCGACAAAGGTGCCTCCGCCCTGAACGCTGTACAGCAGCCCTTGCGAGACCAAATCTCCGATCGCCTTTCTGATGGTATGGCGGCTGACGCCGAACTGCTGCATCAGCTCATTTTCCGTAGGCAGCTTTTCGTCCGGCTGTATTTTTCCTTGATTCAGCCATGAACAAATTTCTTCTTTTACTTGAGCATATTTCGGTAGCATATCAATTCCTCCAAAATGTATACGGACAAATTCCAGTATAACATAGTAAGCCCTTTCATCAAGCTGTAAAAATAATTGACAGATTATGAAAAACTGCTTATTCTTTATTTGTACGTACTAATTTTCCTTATTTTTAGATAAAATTCTTTATAAGTACGTACAAATGTGGCGATTCTGAAGAAAACAAAGCAACATCAAGCGCCGCACTCAGATTTGTAAGCGTTTTTATTCTATTATTCGCGGGAGGGTAAAATTCATGAAGAATCACCCGGCACCAATTGGCTCAAATGTACCTGTCACTCGGCAGCATTCCAAGTGGTTTGTCATTCTCATCTCATGCGCGGCCGGACTGGGAGGGCTTTTGTACGGTTATGACACGGCGGTGATTTCCGGCGCCATCGGTTTCCTGAAAGATTTGTACCGCTTAAGTCCTTTTATGGAAGGGCTCGTGATTTCAAGCATAATGATCGGCGGTGTTTTCGGCGTCGGGATTTCCGGATTTTTGAGCGACCGTTTCGGACGGAGAAAGATTTTGATGGCAGCGGCGCTGTTGTTTGCGGTGTCAGCGGTTGTCTCTGCGCTTTCTCAAAGTGTGTCTTCCTTAGTGATCGCCAGAGTCATCGGCGGTCTGGGAATCGGCATGGGCTCCTCGCTTTCTGTCACGTATATTACCGAAGCCGCTCCGCCGGCAATACGCGGCAGTCTGTCTTCACTGTATCAGCTGTTTACGATATTAGGGATTTCCGGCACTTATTTTATTAACCTCGCCGTTCAGCAGTCCGGCTCATATGAATGGGGGGTGCACACCGGCTGGCGGTGGATGCTCGCTTACGGCATGATTCCGTCCGTCATCTTTTTTATCGTGCTGCTTATCGTGCCTGAAAGCCCGCGCTGGCTTGCGAAAGCGGGGCGCCGGAATGAAGCCCTCGCCGTGCTGACGCGCATTAACGGCGAGCAGACCGCGAAAGAAGAAATCAAACAAATCGAAACGTCTTTACAATTAGAAAAAATGGGGTCATTGTCTCAGCTGTTTAAACCGGGGCTGAGAAAAGCGCTTGTGATCGGGATTCTGCTGGCTTTATTCAATCAGGTCATCGGCATGAACGCAATTACGTATTACGGGCCGGAAATTTTCAAAATGATGGGCTTCGGACAGAATGCGGGGTTTATCACGACATGCATCGTCGGTGTCGTTGAAGTGATTTTCACCATTATCGCGGTTCTTTTAGTCGATAAGGTGGGCCGGAAAAAGCTGATGGGGGTCGGATCTGCCTTTATGGCGCTGTTCATGATCTTAATCGGGGCATCCTTTTATTTTCAGCTGGCGAGCGGTCCGGCTTTAGTCGTCATCATATTGGGATTCGTCGCCGCTTTCTGCGTATCAGTCGGGCCGATTACGTGGATCATGATTTCGGAAATCTTTCCGAACCACCTCCGCGCACGCGCCGCCGGTATTGCGACGATATTCTTATGGGGGGCCAACTGGGCGATCGGCCAGTTCGTGCCGATGATGATCAGCGGGTTGGGGCTCGCGTACACCTTCTGGATATTCGCCGTCATTAATATTCTCTGTTTCTTGTTTGTCGTGACGATCTGCCCTGAGACGAAAAATAAATCATTAGAAGAAATAGAAAAACTCTGGATAAAATGAAAGCGTTTTACGACAAAAGTCCGCTCCGGCGGGCTTTTGTCTGTCACCTTCATTCCGTTTCTGTATATAATGACTGTATCAAGGAGATACTGGGAAATCCTGCGAAGAATGTCGACGAATTGACCTTTAACAGTTGAATTAACAATGTCATCCTGTTAAAATAATTAAAGAAAGCAGACATAATTTTTTTTGGCTATGATGGGACGTTTTTTGTCATAGCGGGACATTTTCTGTCCAGTATGAATAGGAAGGAACGTTTGAGTCATGAACCAGTTAATACAAGCTCAAAAAAAATTATTGCCTGATCTTTTGCTTGTGATGCAGAAAAGATTTGAAATCTTGCAGTATATCAGGCTTACCGAACCGATCGGCCGCAGAAGTCTTGCAGCCAGTCTCGGATTGACCGAGCGCGTTCTCAGAAGCGAGGTTCAGTTTTTGAAAGAACAGAATCTCATCGATATTAAAACAAACGGCATGACAATGACGGAAGAGGGCTACTCACTGCTTTCGATTCTGGAAGATACGATGAAGGATGTTTTAGGATTGACGCTTTTGGAAAAGACATTAAAAGAGCGGCTTAATCTGAAAGACGCCATTATCGTTTCCGGAGACAGCGACCAATCTCCTTGGGTCAAAAAAGAATTAGGGAGAGCGGCCGTTGCATGTATGAAAAAGAGATTTTCAGGCAAAAATATCGTCGCTGTAACCGGCGGTACGACAATTGAAGCCGTCGCCGATATGATGACGCCGGATTCAAAAAACCGCGAGCTCCTGTTTGTGCCCGCAAGAGGCGGTTTAGGCGAAGATGTGAAAAACCAGGCGAACACCATATGCGCGCATATGGCGGAAAAGGCTTCAGGCACTTACCGGCTTTTGTTCGTTCCCGGGCAGCTGTCACAAGGCGCCTACTCATCTATTATTGAAGAGCCTTCCGTAAAAGAGGTGCTTCACACGATTAAATCAGCGAGTATGCTCGTTCACGGAATCGGCGAAGCTAGAACAATGGCGGAGCGAAGAAACACGCCTTTGGAAGATTTGAAGAAAATAGATGACAATCATGCGGTGACAGAGGCATTCGGCTACTACTTTAATGCGGACGGAGAAGTCGTTCACAAGGTGCATTCAGTCGGAATGCAGCTTGATGACCTCGATGCCATTCCCGACATTATCGCGGTAGCGGGCGGATCATCAAAAGCAGAAGCAATCGAAGCTTATTTTAAAAAGCAGCGAAACACGGTTCTCGTCACGGACGAAGGAGCCGCAAAGAAGTTATTAAGGGATAACAGTCCCTCAATATAAATATCTCTCACTTATTTAAAGGAGGAAATAATCATGGCAGTAAAAGTCGGTATTAACGGTTTTGGTCGTATTGGACGTAACGTATTCCGCGCAGCATTAAACAATCCTGAAGTTGAGGTAGTAGCGGTTAACGATTTAACAGACGCTAACATGCTTGCTCATCTTTTACAATATGATTCCGTACACGGAAAATTAGATGCAGAAGTTAAAGTTGACGGCAGCAACCTTGTTGTTAACGGCAAAACAATCGAAGTTTCTGCTGAGCGCGATCCTGCGAAACTCAGCTGGGGCAAACAAGGCGTTGAAATCGTAGTTGAATCTACTGGTTTCTTCACAAAACGCGCAGACGCTGCGAAACACTTAGAAGCAGGCGCGAAAAAAGTTATCATCTCTGCACCTGCTAACGAAGAAGATATCACAATCGTTATGGGTGTTAACGAAGACAAATACGATGCGGCTAACCACCATGTTATCTCTAACGCATCTTGCACAACAAACTGCCTTGCGCCGTTTGCAAAAGTACTTAACGACAAATTCGGCATCAAACGCGGTATGATGACAACTGTTCACTCTTACACAAACGATCAGCAAATTCTTGATCTTCCGCACAAAGACTACCGTCGTGCGCGTGCAGCAGCTGAAAACATCATTCCTACATCAACTGGTGCTGCTAAAGCAGTTTCCCTTGTTCTTCCTGAACTGAAAGGCAAACTGAACGGCGGAGCTATGCGTGTGCCGACTCCAAACGTTTCTCTTGTTGACCTAGTTGCTGAACTGAACAAAGACGTAACGGCTGAAGACGTAAACGCAGCTCTTAAGGAAGCGGCTGAAGGCGATCTTAAAGGAATCCTTGGCTACAGCGAAGAGCCATTAGTATCCGGAGACTACAACGGCAATGCTAACTCTTCTACAATCGATGCTCTTTCTACAATGGTTATGGAAGGCAGCATGGTAAAAGTAATCTCTTGGTACGATAACGAAAGCGGCTACTCTAACCGCGTTGTTGACCTTGCAGCTTACATCGCAAAACAAGGTCTTTAATTCATAGCTCCCGGAAAGGGCCGGACTTGGTTCTTTCGGACAGAAACGCTATAATGAAAGCGGACAAGGGAAGGGGACGGACTCCCTTTCCCTTTTTCCATGAGAACCGGCTTTCAGAAAGCGCCGGATTGCTGCAGAACGTCCGCGTTTTGAAGTTTCCGCGGCACTTTCGTTTTCTGAGCCGCCTGCCCTGGCTCAGAAGACGATCTGCCCCGTGCCCGGAAGCTGCAATCTGCCCCGCGGCGGAAGCATCATGAGGCGTTTTCACGTTTCACGTTTTTCGTGCTATGCAAACCATTTTGAAGGAGGATCTCCTAAGGCATGAATAAAAAAACAGTAAAAGACATCGACGTAAAAGGCAAAGTCGTATTCTGCCGCGTTGACTTTAACGTTCCAATGAAAGACGGGGAAGTAACAGACGATACTCGTATCCGCGCTGCGCTTCCAACAATCAAACACCTTGCAGACCAAGGCGCGAAAGTCCTTCTTGCGAGCCACTTAGGCCGCCCGAAAGGCGAAGTGGTTGAGGAGCTTCGTTTAACTCCTGTCGCTGCACGCTTAGGCGAACTGCTCGGCAAAGAAGTGAAAAAAGCGGATGAAGCTTACGGCGATGCTGTAAAAGCACAAATTTCCGAGATGAAGGACGGAGACGTTCTTGTATTGGAAAACGTACGTTTCTATCCTGGTGAAGAGAAAAATGATCCTGAACTTGCAAAAGCATTTGCTGAGCTTGCGGATGTATATGTCAATGACGCATTCGGTGCTGCCCACCGTGCTCACGCATCTACAGCCGGAATTGCCGAGCATCTGCCGGCGGTTGCAGGATTCCTGATGGAAAAAGAGCTTGACGTTCTCGGCAAAGCCGTGACAAATCCTGAGCGCCCGTTTACGGCAATCATCGGCGGCGCGAAAGTAAAAGACAAAATCGGCGTAATCGAAAGTCTGCTTGATAAAGTGGACAACCTGATCATCGGCGGAGGTCTTGCTTACACATTCGTAAAAGCGCTTGGCTATGAAGTCGGTAAATCTTTGCTTGAAGAAGATAAAATCGAACTTGCAAAATCATTCATGGACCGCGCGAAAGAAAAAGGCGTTACATTCTATATGCCGGAAGACGTGCTCGTTGCTGATGATTTCTCTAACGATGCAAACGTTCAAATCGTGCCGATCTCTGAGATTCCAAGTGATTTAGAAGCGATCGACATCGGAACGAAAACCCGCGAAACGTACGCTGAAGTTATCAAAAACAGCAAACTTGTCGTATGGAACGGACCGATGGGCGTATTCGAAATCGACTTGTTCGCTCAAGGCACAAAAGCAGTGGCTGAAGCATTGGCAGAGGCAAACGATACATACTCTGTCATCGGCGGAGGAGACTCTGCGGCAGCCGTTGAAAAATTCGGCCTTGCTGACAAAATGAGCCATATCTCAACAGGCGGCGGCGCATCCCTTGAATTCATGGAAGGCAAAGAGCTTCCGGGTGTAGCTGCGCTGAACGATAAATAAAAACTGCTATAAGGAAGTGGAACAGATGAGAAAACCAATTATAGCCGGTAACTGGAAAATGAACAAAACACTCGGCGAAGCTGTCAGCTTCGTTGAAGAAGTGAAATCTTCCATTCCAGCAGCAGACAAAGCGGAAGCCGTTGTTTGCGCACCAGCTCTTTTCTTAGAAAAGCTGACTTCTGCTGTTAAAGGAACTGACCTGAAAGTCGGCGCCCAAAACATGCATTTTGAAGAAAACGGTGCGTTCACAGGTGAAATCAGCCCGGTCGCTCTGAAAGACCTTGGCGTGGATTACTGCGTCATCGGCCACTCTGAGCGCCGTGAAATGTTCGCTGAAACTGATGAAACAGTTAACAAAAAAGCGCATGCCGCTTTCAAACACGGCATTGTGCCGATCATTTGCGTAGGTGAAACGCTTGAAGAGCGCGAAGCCGGAAAAACAAATGATCTTGTTGCCGATCAAGTGAAAAAAGGTCTTGCGGGTCTTTCTGAAGAGCAAGTTGCCGCTTCCGTTATTGCGTACGAGCCAATCTGGGCAATCGGAACAGGCAAATCTTCTACAGCGAAAGATGCTAACGACGTCTGCGCGCATATCCGTAAAGTCGTTGCTGAAAGCTTCAGCCAGGAAACTGCTGACAAGCTCCGCATTCAATACGGCGGCAGCGTAAAACCTGCAAATATTAAAGAATATATGGCAGAGTCCGATATTGACGGTGCTTTGGTCGGCGGCGCAAGCCTTGAACCGCAGTCATTCGTTCAATTATTGGAGGAAGGTCAATATGAGTAAAAAACCAGCTGCACTCATCATTCTTGATGGGTTCGGATTACGCAATGAAACAGTCGGAAACGCAGTCGCACAAGCGAAAAAACCGAATTTCGACCGTTATTGGAACCAATACCCTCATCAGACGCTGACGGCATCAGGCGAAGCAGTCGGACTGCCTGAAGGACAGATGGGGAACTCTGAAGTCGGTCATTTGAATATCGGCGCAGGACGTATTGTGTACCAAAGCTTAACACGCGTGAACGTTGCCATCCGCGAAGGCGAATTCGAACGCAATCAAACGTTCCTTGACGCCATCAAAAACGCGAAAGACAACGACAAAGCGCTGCACCTGTTCGGCCTTCTTTCTGACGGAGGCGTACACAGTCATATCAATCATTTATTCGCGCTGCTGAAGCTTGCGAAAAGTGAAGGACTGACGAAGGTGTATATTCACGGTTTCCTCGACGGCCGCGATGTAGGTCCGCAAACAGCGAAAACTTACATTCAGCAGCTGAATGAGCAGATCGAAGAAATCGGTGTCGGCGAAATCGCCAGCATTTCCGGACGCTACTACTCCATGGACCGCGACAAACGCTGGGACCGTGTGGAAAAAGCGTACCGCGCAATGGCTTACGGCGAAGGCCCGTCTTACCGCAGCGCGATGGATGTAGTCGACGATTCTTATGCGAACGGCATTCATGATGAATTCGTCATTCCGTCCGTCATCACAAAAGAAAACGGTGAACCCGTTGCGAAAATTCATGACGGCGATTCTGTGATTTTCTATAATTTCAGACCGGACCGCGCCATCCAGATTTCAAACACGTTTACCAACAAAGATTTCCGCGATTTCGACCGCGGTGAAAATCATCCGAAAAACCTGTATTTCGTCTGCCTGACTCACTTCAGTGAATCTGTTGACGGATATGTGGCTTTTAAACCGGTAAACCTTGACAATACGGTCGGTGAAGTATTAGCACAGCACGGGTTAAAACAGCTTCGCATTGCAGAAACTGAAAAGTATCCGCACGTTACGTTCTTTATGAGCGGCGGCCGCGAAGAAGAATTCCCGGGCGAAGAGCGCATCCTCATTAACTCGCCGAAGGTCGCGACATATGACCTGAAGCCTGAAATGAGCGCGTATGAAGTGAAGGATGCTCTTGTAAAAGAAATCGCGGCTGACAAGCACGACGCGATCATCCTGAACTTTGCAAACCCTGACATGGTCGGCCACTCCGGAATGGTCGAACCGACGATTAAAGCAATTGAAGCAGTGGACGAATGCTTAGGCGAAGTGGTTGACGCCATCATCGCTAAAGGCGGACATGCCATCATTACCGCTGATCACGGTAATGCGGACATTCTGATTACAGAAACAGGCGAACCGCACACTGCCCATACGACAAACCCAGTCCCTGTCATTGTGACGAAAGAAGGCGTGACGCTGCGCGAAGGCGGAATCCTAGGCGACCTCGCACCAACGTTATTAGACCTTCTCGGTGTTGAAAAACCGAAAGAAATGACAGGAACATCTTTAATTCAAAAATAAGCGTAAATCAAAAGGAGAGACAAACTCATGCCATACATTGTTGATGTTTATGCACGCGAAGTCCTCGACTCCCGCGGCAACCCAACAGTTGAAGTTGAAGTATATACAGAAACAGGAGCTTTCGGCCGCGCATTAGTGCCAAGCGGAGCTTCTACAGGTGAATACGAAGCGGTTGAGCTTCGTGACGGCGACAAAGACCGTTACCTTGGAAAAGGCGTGTTAACTGCTGTTAACAACGTAAACGAAATCATTTCTCCAGAGCTTCTCGGCTTTGACGTAACTGAACAAAACGCAATCGATCAGCTTTTAATCGAGCTTGACGGAACTGAAAACAAAGGCAAACTCGGTGCGAACGCAATCCTTGGCGTATCTATGGCTTGTGCGCGCGCAGCTGCTGATTTCTTACAGATTCCTCTTTACCAATACCTTGGAGGATTCAACTCAAAAACGCTTCCTGTACCGATGATGAACATCGTAAACGGCGGAGAGCATGCTGACAACAACGTAGACATTCAAGAATTCATGATTATGCCTGTAGGCGCGCCTAACTTCCGTGAAGCGCTTCGCATGGGCGCTCAAATCTTCCACAGCCTGAAATCAGTTCTTTCTGCTAAAGGAATGAACACAGCTGTAGGTGACGAAGGCGGATTCGCTCCGAACCTTGGTTCTAACGAAGAAGCGCTTCAAACAATCGTTGAAGCAATCGAAAAAGCCGGCTTCAAACCTGGCGAAGAAGTGAAGCTTGCTATGGATGCTGCATCTTCTGAGTTCTACAACAAAGAAGACGGCAAATACCATCTGTCTGGCGAAGGCGTTGTGAAAACATCTGCTGAAATGGTTGACTGGTACGAAGAAATGGTTTCTAAATACCCAATCATCTCTATCGAAGACGGACTTGACGAGAACGACTGGGAAGGCCACAAACTTCTTACAGAGCGTCTTGGCAAAAAAGTTCAGCTTGTCGGTGACGACCTTTTCGTTACAAACACGAAAAAGCTTGCTGAAGGTATCAAAAACGGCGTAGGCAACTCTATCCTGATCAAAGTAAACCAAATCGGTACATTGACTGAAACATTCGATGCGATCGAAATGGCGAAACGCGCGGGCTACACTGCCGTTATCTCTCACCGTTCAGGTGAAACTGAAGACAGCACAATCGCTGATATCGCTGTGGCAACTAATGCAGGACAAATCAAAACAGGTGCTCCGTCCCGTACGGACCGTGTTGCGAAATACAACCAGCTTCTTCGCATCGAAGATCAGTTGGCTGAAACTGCTCAATACCACGGTATCAACTCTTTCTATAACTTGAATAAGTAATCGAAAAAACCTCCCCATGGGGAGGTTTTTTTATATATCTGCATAAAGCCTTACCATGTCGCGGCACTGTATCCCGTTTTCGAAAATCTCCTCTTCATAATGCCTGATGAAAAAATCATGGTCGATGGCTTGAAGTCTGAAGCCGCATTTTTGGTAAAGGGCAAGCTGGCCTATACTGGAGTTGCCCGTTCCAATTTCAATAGTCGCCGCTCCCATTTGTTTTGCCTTATTCACGGCCTCTTCTATGAGCTTTCTGCCGATGCCATTGTTGTGCATTGATTCTTTCACCGCAATATTGACGATTTCTACTGTTTTTGGTCTTGTTTTCAAAAGGACGAAGACCCCTGCAAGCTCGTCTGACGTCCAAGCCGTATAGCATTCTCCTCTTACAAGATAATCATCGACAATCTCTTTCAACGGATCGGCCAGCAGCAATAGTTCATACAGCGCTTCATCCGGCTCCGCGGCTTTTCGGATGCTCAGTTTTTGCATGTCCGTTTCTCCTCCTCCGTTATGATCGACAGCTATTTTTCAAAATAACTCCAAAATCATTCTACTTTATTATAAAATATGAAACATAGGAAAAGTTATACAAGTTTTGCAGATTGAATAGGAGGAAAGTCATGTTTTTTTGTAAGTATTGCGGCCAGCAGAACAACGAAGAGGCGCATTTCTGTAAAGAATGCGGAAAACCGATCGGGAAAGGAAGCCGGCTGGAGCGGCAGGCGGCTGAATCCGCATCACAGCCGAGAAAGCCGATCCCTAAAAAAACGCTCTTCCTATGGGGAGGCATTGCCGCAGCGCTGATCTTATTGATTGCCGCATATAAAACCGGAGCCTGGCTGACATCTGAAAAAAGGCTCACAGATCAATTCGAACAGGCGGTTCATGACGGGGACACGAAAAAGCTCGCAGCCCTGCTCACTCCTTCAGACAAAAAACTGAAGCTGAATGAGACCAATGTCAAACCGCTCCTTGCATACGCAAAGAAACACGATGAACTGCTGGCATCGCTTCGCGGCAATTCATCAGAAAAAGATGCGGTATACGTCAAAAAAGAGGGAAAAACCCTTCTTTTGTTTGACCATTACGAACTGAAAGTCGATCCGGTTTATTTCCGCGTCACAAGCAATTATAAAGGCGCCGATCTTTATATCAACAGCGAGAAAACAGGTACGGTCAAAAAAGCCGATGAAACCCAAATCTTCGGCCCGTATGCACCCGGTGTCTACACGGCGGAAGCCAAGCTTAAAAATGAGACGGTTGACGTTGTCAAAAAGCAAGAGGCAGAGGCGGCCGGCAGCCGGAATGTTGAGTTTGACCTGCCGTTAGACGCCGAGGATGTGACATTCACTCCGGCAGACAGCTTCAAAAGCGCGAAAGGCGATCTGCTGATAAACGGCAAGTCCGTCCATAAAGATCCGTTTACATCCGTTACATACGGTCCGCTCTTAACTGACGGTTCCATGACAGCCGCCGTGGAGGCTGATTTTCCTTGGGGGAAAATGAAAACTGCCGATGTTCCGATCAACAGTACTGATGTGGACTTAACGCTTATCCCGGATCAAGATACACAACAAACAATCATGGACACGATTGTCAAAGCAACGAAGCAGTATACAAAAGCGATGGCAGACGGAAATACCGATCAGATGACCGAGGCTGGTTCCGCCTGGAAAGAGCAGACGAAAGAAGTGGTATCCGGCATGAAGAGTTCCGGCACCTTTTTGAAGGATCAGTATAAAGAGACAAGCTTTGATCTGGATTCATTTGCGATTTCTCAAGAGAACGGCCGCTGGCAAGTAACTGTTACGGGTAAAGAGCTTCATGAGTCTGCTTATTTCGACGGGAATACGAAGCCTGATATGGAAGAGGCTGAGCCGAGTTTTCACTATGTACTCTCATATGATACAAAACATAAAAAATGGGTTTTCGAAAAAGCTGACCCTGCCTCAGATTCTTCTGGGACAAATGTAAAAAAAATAAAAAATGACCAGCCGAATACCTATACATCCGCATGGGCATCATCCAAAGGAAATACAGCTTCAGGCAGCGTGACAAACGAGCAAGTCACATCGTTTATGACTGATTACCTGACAAATCAATCAAGCGCCGTCAGCCTTAACAATTTTGCCATCATGGCGGGCAATTTAGAAGAGGGAAGCCCTTTGTATGCTGATCAGCAGAAACTGGTCAAAAAACTGCACAGCGAGGGGACGACCGAAGTATTTAATGAAGTGAATGTCAAAAGCTTTTCACAGAAAGGCTCTCATCTGACGATTCATACGTACGAGGAGTTTTATATTACGAAAGCCGGCGGCAGTCCGAAGCTCAGAACATACAATTGGACGTATGGCGGCGTTGTTAAAGACGGAAGAATTTATTTAACATCCATTCAATAAAAAAACCCCCGTGCCAATCAGGCGGCGGGGGTTTCCGTTTTTAAAAGAAGAAATAATTCATGAGTTCTTTTATATAATGCTTGATCGTGAATTGAAACGTTACGCAAATGATCAAATAGATGACGATAACAGAATAAATGATATCCGCCTTAGTAGTGAGCTGATGCTGATAGCTCGCCAGCATGAGCGGAGGCACGGCAAACGCCGCTCCTAAAAGACCGACAGCCAGAATGGTGAAGCAAACGGTTGTATGAAGCAGCATAAAAATGAGGGCAAGAAGCAAAATAGCTGTAAACGGAATCAAAAAGGCCCCGAATCTGGACAGCGAATCTTTAAATGACACCTGCGCGCCGCCGGCCTTCAAAGCGATAAAAATCAAGAGATACAGGCAGAAAACGCTTAATGCAAAGGTAAGCGCCGGTTTGATCACAACCGCGGTAAAACTGACGTCACGAAAGCCGTCTGATAGGAGAATATAAAACATAATCGGCGTCACCAGGCAGAAAAGCACCATGTTGATGATGCTGCTGACAAGCTGTTCGCCGCCTGTCGTTTTACATGTTTGGTACGGTCTCTTTAACACATCAAGCACGAATAAGGCAAATTGCTTTGAAGCCTGCTTAGCCGCAGCGCCGGCCTGAGCGGCCTGGCCTTGCGTTTGGCCTGCGCCTCCCTGCCCGGGCTGGGGCGCACCGCACTTTTCACAAAACTTTCCGCCATCAGTATGATGGCCGCATTGAGAACAATACATTCTAAAACTCCTTTTACAAGTAATATAGGGATTTTGTTCAATATTTACATTATAAAAGAAAATAGGGCGGATGTAACGGAGTTTTCTAAAGATATACAAATCACTTTCTCTATGAATTGATAATAGAGAAAAAGTACCCATTATGGTAGAATTTTAATGGAGCTGATAGATATCATGTCTCTCGGCGCATTGATTCAGAGTGAAAAAGGAAATTAACGCATGCTAAAAAAATTGAAAATGCTTTATCGGCTGTTGAAATTCGGAAAAGGCTTATGGAGATAGCAAACAGAAAAAACCGTCCTTACAAGGACGGTTTTTTTCTGTTTCCGGACCGTCCGGCTGAGGTTATAAAAAGCAGGCCCCGGGGTAAAAACCATGCATAAGAAACAGCGGAGAACAAAACATAACTCAATAACCGCAAGCCATAAGGAGGTACGCATGTTTTCATTCATCATTCATGTCTTCATTTCACTGTTTGCAGTCTCCAATCCCATCGGAAACGTGCCGATTTTTCTTTCACTGACGGAAGGGTATTCGGAGAAAGAACGGACAGCGATTGCGCGCAAGGCTTCCGTGCTGTCGTTTATCATCTTGGCGGCTTTTTTAATCTTCGGCCATCTGATCTTTAAACTGTTTGACATTAACATTCATGCCTTACGTATTGCGGGCGGCATTTTTATTTTCGGCATCGCTTATAATCTTCTGAACGCGAAGAAATCTCATGTACAGTCTCTCCATCATGAAGAGAAAGGGGAGAGCAAGGAGAAAGCTGATATATCCGTGACGCCTTTGTCGATTCCGATTATCGCCGGACCCGGTACGATCGCGACGGTGATGAGTCTATCGGCCGGCCATGGCGGCATCATCCATTACATCAGCGTGCTTATCGGCATTGCGGCCGTCATCGCGATGACGTTTATCTTCTTTCACTATTCATCTTTCATCAGCAATAAGCTCGGGAAAACCGAAATGAACGTCATTACCCGACTGATGGGGCTGATTTTGGCGGTGGTGGCGATCGGCATGATCGGCGCCGGTCTGAAAGGCATGTTCCCGATATTGGTTTCCTGACTTAAAAAAGCAGCGCACGGTTATCTTCGGGTGCTGCTTTTTTCTATTTTCGGCACATGCTGAAACACTTCTTCACTCTCAAAAAATTCTATCAAACGGCTCAGCCAGTCATAATAATGGAGCCAATCCGTCAGTTCATCCAAAAGCTGACGGGCTTTTTCTTCAATATCGGGACTGAGATTTTCCGATTCCAGAAGCTCAGTCAGCTCGCGGTTCAGCTTTTTATAGAGCATTTTGTTTTTGCTGACCGCCTTTGTCCAATTTGCCGTAAACAGGGAGATAAACGTCTGGTAATAATCACGCTCGACGTCGTAAAGGTCTTTCCGAACGCCTTTTTCAAACACTTTTTCAGCCAGATTGGCATCGGTCATTTCGCGGACCACCTGGCTCATCCTCGTTTTGCTCATCCCGGTCGCCTCTGACAGCTCATTTAACGTCATCGGCTTGCGGTTCATATAAATAATACCGAGCACACGTCCAAGTGTGGCCGGCATTCCGAATGTATGCATATTCTCGGCGATTCTCTCAATGAGATGCTCTTCAGCATGCCCGATGATATCAAGAGCGTTTTTTTCCACGGCTGATCATCCCTTCACTGGCTTTTCATGCTGACAATATATCATATTTTTTACAGTTGATGAAAAAGATGATGCGGCAGGATATGCGAGCTATCGGGAGCGATTGTAAGAACATCCGCATTGTCAGCGGGATAACATGAAAAAATACGTATATTGTATATAATTTCAACACATTGTAAACTTTTTATTTTACAAATTTCATCTTATAATAAAGATTATACTTTTCAGAAAAATAACGGAACCCTTCGGAGGTGCACGGATTGCTGAGATTAGAAAATGTATCGAAAGTCTATAAAGGCGGAAAAAAAGCTGTCAACAGCATTGATTTAAATATCGAAAAAGGCGAGTTTATTTGTTTTATCGGGCCGAGCGGCTGCGGAAAAACGACGACGATGAAAATGATTAACAGACTGATTGAGCCGTCATCCGGAAAGATTTTTATCGATGGCGAAAACATTATGGAGCAGGACCCGGTGGAGCTGAGACGGAAAATCGGCTACGTCATTCAGCAGATCGGACTTTTCCCTCATATGACCATTCAGCAGAACATTTCCCTCGTGCCGAAACTGCTGAAATGGCCGGAACAAAAGCGGAAGGAACGGGCGCGGGAGCTTTTGAAGCTCGTCGATATGGGCCCGGAATATTTAGACCGCTATCCTCACGAGCTGAGCGGCGGACAGCAGCAGAGAATCGGCGTGCTGCGCGCCCTTGCAGCGGAACCGCCTCTTATTCTTATGGATGAACCGTTCGGAGCGCTTGATCCGATTACGCGGGATTCCCTTCAAGAAGAATTCAAAAAACTGCAAAGAACATTGAATAAAACGATTGTGTTTGTAACACACGATATGGATGAAGCTATTAAGCTGGCTGACCGGATCGTCATTTTAAAAGCGGGAGAGATCGTTCAGGCCGGCACTCCTGATGACATTCTCCGGAATCCGGCTAATGAGTTTGTCGAAGAATTTATCGGCAAAGAACGGTTATTGCAATCAAGACCGGACATTGAACGCGTCGAGCAGATGATGAACAAAAAGCCTGTCACCGTTACGGCGGACAAAACGCTTTCGCAGGCGATACAGGTGATGCGGGAGCACCGTGTCGATTCCCTGCTTGTCGTTGATGACCTGAATGTGCTGCAAGGGTATGTCGATGTCGAGATCATTGATCAGAACCGGAAAAAAGCGAGCCTCGTCGGCGACGTGCTCCGCTCTGATCTGTATATGGTCGAGCAGGGGACACTGCTGCGCGATACCGTACGCAAAATTTTAAAGCGCGGAATGAAATATGTACCCGTCGTTGATGAACAAAGGCATTTAGTCGGAATTGTCACGCGGGCGAGCCTTGTCGACATCGTTTACGATTCAATCTGGGGCGAGGAAGACCAGCTGGTGACAGGCTGACAAGGGGAGGAACGCTTACAATGAATGAAATGATCAAGTTTTTGCAGACGAACGGCGGAGAACTGTTATATAAAACGTGGGAGCATTTATACATTTCGATCATCGCCGTCATATTAGGCATTGTCGTCGCCGTTCCGCTCGGAGTGGCGCTGACGAGAATGAAAAAGGGCGCAGGCGCCGTCATCGGCGCCGTCAACATTGTGCAGACCTTGCCGAGTCTCGCGATACTGGCATTTTTTATCCCGCTGTTAGGCGTGGGAAAGGTGCCCGCGATCGTCGCGCTGTTTTTCTATTCGGTGCTGCCGATTCTCCGGAACACGTATACAGGCATTCAAGGCGTAAACAAAAATCTGCTGGAATCGGGAAAAGGCATCGGGATGACGGTCTGGGAGCAGATCAGGCTTGTGGAACTGCCGCTTGCGGTTCCGGTGATCATGGCAGGCATCCGCACATCCACCATTTATCTGATCGGCTGGGCGACGCTTGCTTCCTTTATCGGGGGCGGCGGGCTCGGAGACTATATTTTTATCGGCCTGAATCTCTATCAGCCTGAATATATTATCGGCGGCGCCGTGCCCGTCACCATTTTAGCCATTATCATTGATTATCTGCTGGCGGCGACGGAACGGAAGGTGACGCCGAAAGGGCTGAAAGGACTGAAGGAAGTATCATAAGGAGTTGGCTGTTTTGAAAAGAAATCAAAAGAGATGGATGTGCGCACTGGCGCTGTCGGCTGCTCTGCTTCTAGGCGGCTGTTCCCTTCCCGGCCTGAGCGGGGCTTCCGATGATACGATCAAAATCGGGGCGCAAAGCATGACGGAATCAGAAATTATCGCCAATATGATCGCACAGATGATTGAACACAATACAGACTTGAATACGGCATTAATTAAAAACCTCGGATCGAACTATGTCCAGCAGCAGGCGATGCTCGGCGGTGAAATCGATATCGCCGCGACGCGCTACTCGGGAACGGATTTAACGAGCACCCTCGGCATGGAAGCGGAAAAAGACCCGAAAAAAGCATTAGCCATCGTCCAGAAGGAATTTGAGAAACGCTTCCATTACAAATGGTTTGATTCTTACGGATTTGAGAACACATACGCTTTTACCGTCACGAAAGAGCTTGCGGAAAAAGATCATTTAGACAAAGTGTCCGATATTAAGAAGCATGCGGATCAATTTAAGCTCGGTGTAGACAATGCGTGGCTGAAAAGAAAAGGTGACGGCTATAAAGGCTTTATCGACACGTACGGCTTTGAATTCGGCACAACCTATCCGATGCAGATCGGACTTGTATACGATGCCGTGAAAAACGGGAAAATGGATGCCGTCCTCGCCTATTCAACGGACGGACGGATCAAAGCGTACGATCTGAAAATTTTAAAAGACGACAAGCAGTTTTTCCCGCCGTATGACTGTTCGCCGGTCATTCCCGACAGCGTGCTGAAGCAGCATCCTGAACTGAAGGGCATTGTGAATAAACTGGTCGGCAAAATTGATACGGAAACGATGCAGGGATTGAATTACGAGGTGGACGGCAAGCTGAAAGAACCGTCCGTCGTCGCTAAAGAATTTTTGGAGAAACATCATTATTTTGAATAAGAAATGAGGTGGGGCAAATGGAAGTGCTGCAGCAGCTCGGCACTTATTATTCTCAAAACGGCGCCTATGTGCTTCAGGAGTTTTACCGCCATTTTCTCATGTCGGTATACGGCGTTTTATTTGCGGCGATCGTCGGGGTTCCGCTCGGCATCTTCATTGCCAGGTACAGAACATTAAGCGGCTGGGTATTCGCGGTGACAAACGTGATTCAGACCGTGCCGGCGCTTGCGATGCTTGCGGTGCTGATGCTCGTCATGGGGCTCGGCGCCAATACGGTGATATTGTCGCTGTTTTTATATTCGCTTCTTCCGATCATCCGGAATACGTACACGGGAATCGCCAGCATTGAACACGCTTATCTTGAATCGGGAAAAGCGATGGGCATGACCAAATTTCAGGTGCTCCGCATGGTGGAGCTGCCGCTTGCGCTTTCCGTCATCATGGCGGGGCTGCGGACGGCGCTCGTCATCGCGATCGGCATTACGGCAATCGGTACGTTTGTCGGCGCGGGCGGACTCGGTGACATCATTGTCAGGGGCTCAAACGCCACGAACGGAACCGCGATTATTTTGGCCGGCGCCATTCCGACAGCGCTGATGGCCGTTATCGCAGATCTTGTGATGGCATGGCTGGAGCGGGCGCTGAGTCCGGTGAGAAAGAAAAAACGAACCAAAGCGCCGAATGCGGCATGAAAAAAACGCCTTGCGGGTCAGGGCGTTTTTTTCTTATGGCTTCGGAACATGCTTGAAAATTTCTTCGCTTTCAAAAAACTCGATCAGGCGGCTGATCCAGTTGTAGTAATCAAGCCAATCCTTTAATTCTTTCAGCAGTTCGTTGATTTTTTCCTCAGCTTCTTCCGGCACGCCGTTTTCAAGGACGGCTGTCAGTTCGCGGTTCAGCTTTTTATGCATCATTTTATTTTTGCTGACGACCTTGCTCCATGTGGCCGTAAACAGCGTAATAAAGGTTTGGTAATAATCCTGCTCGACGTCGTATAAATCTTTGCGGACGCCTTTTTCAAACACTTTTTCCGCCAGATTGACGTCAAGCATTTCACGGACCGCCTGGCTCATTCTCGTCTTGCTCATGCCGGTCGCTTCTGATAATTCAGTTAAGGTCATCGGCTTGCGGTTCATATAAATAATGCCTAAAATGCGCCCCACCGTCGCGGGCATTCCGAATGTATGCATATTTTCAGCGATTCGTTCTATCAAATGATCTTCAGCTTGTTCGATTACGTGTAACGGATCTTTCTCCAACAGTTTCAATCCTTTCAGTCAGCAATTCCGATGTCAATATACCACATTTTTAAACCGGCGGAAATGCTCTTCCGAGAGAATTTGGCAGTAATCCGGAGCAATAAGAAGAACTTTGCCGGTCAATACGGGTTAATCAGTGCTTACACAACCTTTATATATAATATGGACAAATTGTAAACTTTTTAATTTACAAAGTTTAATTTATAATGGGAAACGTTCAATTGTCTGAAAAGTTAAATTTGAATTTAACGAATTGAATAAACTTAATCATGGAGGTGTGAGTGTTTGCTGACATTAGAAAATGTCTCGAAAATGTATAAAGGCGGGAAAAAAGCCGTCAACAGCATCAACCTGAATATCGCCAAAGGCGAATTTATTTGTTTTATCGGACCGAGCGGCTGCGGCAAAACGACGACGATGAAAATGATCAACCGCTTAATTGAACCGACAGAAGGCAGAATCCTGATAGAAGGCCGAAACATTATGGAACAAGACCCGGTGGAACTCAGAAGAAGCATCGGCTATGTCATCCAGCAGATCGGGCTGTTTCCGCATATGACCATTCAGCAGAACATTACGCTCGTTCCGAAGCTTTTAAAGCATCCTGCCGAAAAACGGAAGGAACGGGCGCGGGAGCTTTTAAAGCTCGTTGATATGGGGCCTGAATATTTAGACCGTTACCCTCATGAACTGAGCGGAGGACAGCAGCAGCGAATAGGTGTATTACGGGCACTTGCCGCAGAGCCGCCGCTCATCTTAATGGATGAACCGTTCGGGGCGCTTGACCCGATTACGAGAGATTCCCTTCAGGAAGAATTTAAAAAACTGCAAAAAACCTTACATAAAACCATCGTATTTGTTACCCATGATATGGATGAAGCCATCAAGCTAGCGGACAGAATCGTCATTCTGAAAGCGGGAGAAATCGTCCAGGCCGGAACGCCTGATGAGATTCTCAGATTTCCGGCGAATGAATTTGTTGAGGAGTTTATCGGCAAGGAACGGCTGATCCAATCATCCAGCCCTGATATTGAACGGGTGGAGCAGATCATGAATCCCGATCCCGTGACGGTAACACCTGAGAAAACACTGTCAGCCGCCATTCAGCTGATGCGTGCCGAGCGGGTGGATTCGCTGCTCGTCATTGATGAAAAGAACGTTCTCCAAGGTTATGTCGATGTGGAGATGATTGACCGCAATCGAAGACAAGCGGTAACCGTCGCGGAAGTGCTTGAACGGGATCTGTACACGGTCAGAAGCGGCACTCTGCTCCGCGACGCCGTCCATAAAATTTTAAAAAGAGGCATGAAATTTGTGCCGGTCCTTGATGAAGCCGGCCGATTAACGGGAATCGTGACAAGGGCAAGCCTCGTTGACATCGTCTATGACTCCATCTGGGGAGAAGAGAATCAGCTCGCGGTGATGTCATGAGGAGGCTTCAATTGATATGAATCAGACCGTGCAATTTTTACAGGCAAATGGAGGAGAGATGCTTTATAAAACATGGGAGCATCTGTACATCTCATTAATCGCCGTCATGGCGGGCATTCTCGCCGCCGTTCCGCTCGGCGTCCTGCTGACGAGGATGAAAAGAGGAGCCGGCGCCGTCATCGGCATCGTCAACATCATTCAAACCTTGCCGAGCCTTGCCATTCTTGCGTTTTTTATTCCGCTTTTAGGCGTAGGAAAGGTCCCGGCCGTTGCGGCGCTGTTTTTCTATTCCATGCTGCCGATTCTCAGAAACACGTATACGGGGATTCTCGGCGTCAATCGGCATCTTCTGGAATCGGGAAAAGGAATCGGCATGACGGCATGGGAGCAGATCAGGCTTGTAGAGCTCCCGCTTGCCGCTCCGGTCATCATGGCGGGCATCAGAACGTCTTCGATTTATTTAATCGGCTGGGCGACACTCGCCTCCTTTATCGGCGGAGGCGGGCTGGGAGATTACATTTTTATCGGCTTGAACCTTTATCAGCCGGAGTATATTATCGCAGGCGCCGTTCCGGTCACAGTGCTGGCGGCAGCCGTCGATTACATGCTGGGGATGACAGAACGGAAAGTCACGCCTGACGGGCTGAAGAGCATAAAGGATGCTACATAAGGAGGAGGTCTCTCATGGGGAATAGATGCAAAAAACGGCTGCTCGCAATCGCCTGTATCGGCATGCTGCTCCTTGGCGGATGCTCGCTCCCGGGATTGAGCGCCGCATCGGAGGATACCATTAAAATCGGCGCGCAAAGCATGACCGAATCAGAAATCATCGCGAGCATGCTCGGACAGATGATCGAACATCACAGCGGGTTGAAAACATCCGTTATTAAAAATCTCGGTTCCAACGCCGTACAGCAGCAATCCTTGATCAACGGTGATATTGATATCGCCGCTACGCGCTATACAGGTGACGCGCTGACCGGGACGCTTCGCATGGAGCCGGAAAAAGACCCGGACAAAGCGCTGCGGCTCGTTCAGCGTGAATTTCAAAGCAGATATGACATGAAATGGTTTGATTCTTACGGCTTTGATAATACATACGTCTTTACCGTTTCCGGACAGCTTGCCCGCAAGTACCATTTAGAATCGGTATCCGATGTCAAAAAAGAAGCGTCTCATCTGAAATTCGGCGTAGATAACTACTGGATGAAGCTGAGAGGCAACGGATATCAGGATTTTATGAAAACATACGGAATGTCATTTGAAGGCACGTATCCGATGCAGATCGGCCTCGTTTACGACGCGCTGAAAAGCAGAAAGATGGATATCGCGCTCGCTTATTCCACCGACGGAAGAATCATCGCTTACGGACTGAAAACGCTGAAGGATGATAAGCAGTTCTTTCCTCCGTATGACTGTTCACCCGTCGTTCCGGATCAAGTATTAAAAGAGCATCCCGAACTGGAGGGCGTGATCAATAAAATGATCGGCGCGATTGATACAAAGATGATGCAGAAAATGAATTACGAAGTTGACGGCCGATTAAAAGAGCCGTCCGTCGTGGCCAAGGAATATTTAGAAAAACATCATTACTTTGAATAACGGAAAGGAGATGTGCGGATGGACACGATGAAGGAGCTGTTTACGTATTACGCTCAAAACGGCAGCTATGTTCTGTATGAGTGCTGGCGGCACTTTCTCATGTCGGCGTACGGCGTCGTTTTCGCCGCCGTTTTCGCCATTCCGGCCGGAATTGTGACAGCAAGGCACGGGCGTCTCTCCGGCTGGGTGTTTGCTGTGGCGAATGTGATTCAAACCGTTCCGGCACTGGCGATGCTCGCCGTCCTGATGCTTGTCATGGGACTCGGCGCCAATACGGTCATCACGGCTTTGTTTTTGTATTCCCTGCTGCCGATTCTCAGAAATACGCACACGGGCATTATCAATATCGAGCACGCTTATCTCGAGTCGGGAAAAGCGATGGGCATGACGAAATACCAAATCCTTCGTATGGTGGAGCTGCCGCTTGCGCTTTCCGTCATTATGGCGGGGCTCCGAACGGCGCTCGTCATTGCCATCGGCATCACGGCGATCGGCACCTTCGTCGGGGCGGGCGGCCTCGGCGATATGATCGTCAGAGGGTCGAACGCGACAAACGGAACCGCCATTATTCTGGCGGGCGCCATCCCGACCGCGCTGATGGCGGTGGCCGCAGACCTGCTGATGGCGTGGCTGGAACGAGCCCTCAGCCCGGTGAAAAAACAAAAAAGAAAGCTGATCGTACGCTCAGCCTCATGAAAAAAAGCATTCTTCCGCGGGAAGGATGCTTTTTTTGATTTCTTGATTAAATTTTGATAACTGCGCTGTAAAGTCTTACTTATCAAATAACAAAGCAGAGGGGTAATCAAATGAGCAACATCATAGAAACGAGACAGCTGCAAAAATCATTCGGCAGACAACAGGCAGTGGCTGATGTGTCTCTATCAGTAAAACGCAACAGTATATACGGCCTGCTCGGTCCGAACGGCGCGGGAAAATCAACGACACTTAAAATATTGACCGGCATGCTGCAGCAAACATCCGGCGAGGTCCTGTTCGACGGACATACATGGAAGCGCGAAGACTTGAAAAGCATCGGTTCCCTGATTGAAGCGCCGCCGCTTTACAGCAACCTGACAGCCGCTGAAAATCTGAAAGTCCGCTGCGTGATGCTCGGACTGCCTGATTCAAGAATTGCGGAAGTGCTGGAAATCACGGGATTAACGGGAACCGGAAAAAAGCGCGCCGGACAATTTTCCATGGGAATGAAACAGCGTCTCGGCATTGCGTTAGCATTATTAAGCCGTCCGTCGCTCTTAATTCTTGATGAGCCGACAAACGGATTGGACCCGATGGGAATTCAGGATTTGCGGGAATTTATCCGCTCCCTCCCCGGACAGGGCATGACGGTTATTTTATCAAGCCATCTGTTATCAGAAGTCGAGCAGATCGCAGACCATATCGGGATCATCAGTGACGGCGTTTTAGGATATCAGGGAGAAATCAGCCGGGAAGATGATCTGGAGCAGTTGTTTCTGGAGGTAGTCAAATCAACACGGGAGAAAGCGGGGACAGGAAAATGATTCAGTACATGCAGGCGGAACATCTTACATCTAAAAGAACATTTATCAGAAAGCTCATCATTCTGATTCCGCTTCTGAACACGGCTTTTTCTTTTCTGCTGAATACGGCTTATTTTATGACGGGCACGTTCAATTGGTGGGCGGTTATTTTCATGCCGCTCATGATTGCTCTAATGTGCGGTTTATCTGTTAAAAAAGAGAAAAAATCTGCGAATGACCGCGCGGTGTACTCATTGCCGGCAGGTTTAAAAAGCATATGGCTCTCAAAAATAAGCTTGATCGCGCTGTATTCACTCCTGTCGCAAATCGTTTTTTTCATCATCATGTTTTTACTTGGCCTTGTATTTCCGGGAATTGCTGCGCTGCAGCTGAAAGGCGTTGAAGCAGGCTCCCTTTTATGGCTGACGACGCTTTGGGAAATTCCGTTCTGCTTATGGATTGCCAGACAGTTCGGATTTACGGCAGTCATTCTCGTGAATATGATCGCCGCTTTTGTTTTGGGTATTGTGCCGGCGTCCGGTTCATTGTGGTGGCTGAGCCCATGGAGCTGGTCAGTCCGGGTGATGTCACCGATTCTTGGGATCCATCCGAACGGAATTCCGCTTCCCGCAGACAGCGGCTTATTAAACGGAAACGTGATCATTCCGGCTATTATTCTTTCTATTCTTTCTTTTATCGCGATAAGTTTTGTTTCCGCAGTGTCTTTTTCAAAAGGGGGAAACCGGTCATGACCGTGCTTTTACGATATATGTGGGCCGATGTATTAAAAATGAAGCGCACGCCGCTCATATGGATGCATGTTGCGGCGCCGGCCGTATGCGCGGGATTTTTCCTGTTATATATGATGTATGGAAGGATTCAGGAGCCTTATGTGCTGTACAGCGTCTTCTTCAGCGCGATTGCCGTTTTATACCCTTTCATCATCAGTATTGTCTGCGGCATGTCTGCCTCCGTCGAGGAACAGGCGGGCCATTTTCAGATGATGCTGGCGGCGCCGTATTCGAAAATCGTCAGTTTTGCGGGCAAGCTGCTTTTGCTGCTCCTATTGAATGTGTTATCGGCAGGTCTCGCCATCTGTCTTTATTTGGCGGGGATGAAATTTGTTCTTCACATCAATGATCTCCCCTATCTTACGTTTTTAAAAGGAGGGGCGTGGCTGATTGCCGGCAGTATTCCGCTTTATATGATGTCTTTTTTTGTCGGCGTAAAGTACGGCATGGGACCGTCCGGGCTTTTAGGGGGTGCGGGATTATTAATGGCGGCGCTCATGAATACGGGACTTGGCGATATCATCTGGCGTTTTTTCCCGTGGGCATGGAGCGTGCGGCTTTCAGGCCTTGCAGGACTGCTGCATTTTGACAAAGTCAAAAAAGAGTTCCTCCCTTATGTAAGATACGATATGAGATTCGGAGAAATAATGTTATATTTTTCTATAGTGATATTAAGTCTGGCCGGCCTCTATTGGTGCAGAAGATGGGAAGGGCGGCGTTCATATGAATAAAGGCAAGGAGCGATTCGGCCGGTGGCAAACATTTTAGCAATTGATGATGAAAAAGATATTCTCGTTCTGATCAGAAATATTTTACAGCGTGATCAGCATACAGTAACGATTCTGGAAAAAGCGGAGGATCAGTCATTGGATTTTTTTCAAGGCTATGATTTGATTCTTCTCGATGTCATGATGCCCGGAACGGACGGGATTGAACTCTGCCGGCGGATTCGGCCGCTGGTGGACAGCCCGATCCTGTTTTTAACGGCAAAGTCTGACGAAGAATCCATTGTGAAAGGCCTCATGACAGGCGCTGATGATTACATCACAAAGCCGTTCGGCGTACAGGAATTGATGGCAAGGGTAAACGCGCATGTCAGAAGGGAACGGCGTGAGAAGCATCAGACGAAACGGCTGATATCAGGCTTCATGTTTGATTTTGACAATAAAGAAGTGTGGATGGATGACCGGAAACTGCCTCTTACGAAAAACGAATATAAAATCGTTGAATTTCTGGCACAGCATAAAAACAGAACATTCTCACGGGAGCAGATTTACGAGGAAGTGTACGGCTTGGACGGCGATGCGCTCTATTCAACCATTACGGAGTTTATCAGAACCATCCGGAAAAAATGTAAAGAACACGGGGCTGATCCGATCAAAACGGTGTGGGGTGTCGGATACAAATGGGAATAGCAAAAGGAAAATCCAGCATCCGCAAAGAGCTTGTCAAATTTACCATCACGCTGTGTCTGAGCACGATGGGGGTGGCGGCATTATGCGTCGCCTTAAATGCCATTGCCATGAATGCCGGAGCGATCCTGCCCGCAAACTACAGCGAGCATGAGGCGGAACAGATCAAACCCCGCCTGAAATCAGCGGAAAAAATAACAGAAGACATGATCCCCGCAGGTATGACATACGCCGTTTTTGATAAAAAAACAAAGCGGATGACGAAAGGAACGATGACGGAACAAGATGCGGCCAACGCCAGAAAAAAGATTCAGCATCAGCCGTATTTTAATTATGCTCAAAAAGGATTCATGGTGATAAATCGGAAAGATGAATACGGCGTTCTCCAATATTCACTCAGGTCGGAATTTCAGTCGCCGCTGTTAAGGCGCTATCTGCCGAATTATGAATGGACGGGTCTTACGATTCTGATCACTTTGCTTCTTTTGACCGTTTTTATCGTGACGACGCGTTTCGCCAATCAGCTGAGACGGCATTTCAGCACACTCAGCTCCATTACGGCAAGCATTCAAAAACAGAATTTAAATATCAATCCAAAAAGGTCGCGTATAAAAGAATTTGACGATGTCATTGACTCTCTGCTGAAAATGAAAGACGCGCTTCAAGCATCTCTGGCGGCGCAGTGGGAGGCGGAACGGATAAAGAAAGAACAGATCGGCGCGCTTGCGCATGATATTAAAATTCCGGCAACGATCATTAAAGGAAATGCCGAGCTGCTTCAGTTAACAGAGCCTGATGAGGAGCAGGCGGAATATGCGCAGTATATTCTGGATGCCGGAAACAAAATCGAGCATTATGTCGGACAGCTGATCCAGCTTTCCAAAGCGGAGGAGGCAGTTGCCGTTCATGTGGAATATACTGACCTCAAAGAGTGGATTCAAAACATATATCGTGACGCGGCGGCGCTTGCGGGGCCGAAGCAGATTGATCTCGTCCTCAGCGAACGGGGAAGTGACCGAAAAGAAGCGCCGATCGATCATGAGCTGCTCCACAGGGCGGTCATGAATATCGCGGCAAATGCCGTCGACTATACGCCGGAAGGAGGAGAAATCCGTGTGGACGTCCTGTGCACCGATTCCGCCCTCCATCTTGCCGTATCCGACAGCGGAAGCGGGTTCTCGCCGGAAGCGCTGAAAAGAGCGACACAGCTTTTTTACACGGAGGATAAAAGCAGACATTCGGCGGGGCATCACGGCATGGGGCTTACATTCGCCCATCATGTCGTACATCTTCACCACGGCGAATTAATACTTGAAAATCAGGAGTCTGGAGGAGCCCGGGCGGAGATTCGAATTCCGCTGGAAGGCGTCAGACAAAAACAAGCCCTGCACGTATGAGGGCTTGTTTTTTTCTGTTTCCATGTTTCTTTGAGAAAGGCAAAAATAAAAACGGCTGCCCGTTTGAGAGATCAGCCGCTTATGCGGAAAAGAGTTTATCAGGAAGGATCAATCCATTGTGAAGACCACTTGGAAATTTCCTCTAAAATAGGGGCTAATGCGCAGCCTTTTTCCGTTAATGAATACTCAATGCGGACAGGCGTTTCGGGGATAACATCCCGTTTGATGACACCTTCTGTTTCAAGTTCTTTCAGACGTTCTGACAAGACTCTTCCGCTTAAATTCGGAAGCGCCGCTTCAATTTCGCTAAATCGCTGCTGTCCGTTCAATAACTGAAAGACGATTAGAGCCACCCAGCGTTTACTTAGGATGTCGACCGCTTTTTCGAATCTGGGGCACATTTCTGATTGGTTCATGCTTTTTCACCTCGTCTTCTGCTATTATACCGCAAAATCGGAGGGAACGTATGTCTGGCGCTCGTTAAGTTGGGAGGGAATCAAAAAGAGGATGAGGAATCCGGGGAGCGCTTTTTCGCTTCAGCCGCGATAAAATCAAAGTATTTGCTGACGCTTTCAATATCTTCTTTTGTGAAGTGCTGCCACTTTTTGCTGTCAAACAGCGGCAGATGCTCCGCGCCTCTGTCAACGGCGGTCTGATAGATGGCGCAGATGGATTGATAGCTTTCGGATGTTTCGCGGATTTCCTCCTGAAATGCCTTGATGTGTCCGGCCCGCGCCATTAACTCCTCGTACGGAATTTTTAATGTGTCCGCCAATTTTCTGATGGTCGCGGGTTTAGGAATGCCGCGGTGCCCGTTTTCAATTCTGGAAATGGTCGCCGAGCTGACACCGGAATAGACGGCAAGCTGATTGACGGTAAGCTTCCGGGCGCGGCGCAGCTCTCTTAATTGCTTTCCGAATGTGTTCAATAAGATCGCCTCACATGTGCAAAGTCATGAGTCTTCGTTTGTTCTTTTTTTGGCTTCCGCCGATAAGAACGCAAAGTATTTATCAAGCAGAACCAAGTCTTCTTTCGACAGGTGCCGCCAGTTCTCCCGCTCCAATAGGGATAAATCATGCAGCTCATACGTTTCGGCTTTTTCCAGCAAGGTGCAGCCCGTGTCGTACGGGGCTCTCGTTTCCTGGACGGTCTCTATGTATCCCGCCGTCTGCATCAGTTCCTCATACGGGATTTTTAACGCATCTGCAAGCTTTTTAATGGTTGCAGGTTTCGGCACCCCGCGTTTGCCGTTTTCAATCCGCGAGATTCCCGCGGCGCTGACGCCTGAATACGTTGCCAGCTGGTTCACTGTCAGATGCCTTTTTTCCCGCAATGTCCGCAATTGTTTCCCGAAGCTTTCCACAGTCTCTCCCCCTCCCGCGGTCTATTTATATTCTAGTATGTTTATTGACTAAAGGGAATAGCCAGGCTGGAAAAGTATTGACAAAAGTTAACAAAAGCCGTATCTTATGTATAAGAAAGAAAGTATTTGACAGAACGGAAGGTGAAGAAAGTGGTCGAAAAGATACAGATCAGAAGAGATTATGTGCTGCAGTATATGGTCAATAATGACTACTCGTTAAACCAGCTCGCCCTGGAGATCGGAATATCTCCCGCCACACTGAGCCGTGTACTGAATGGAGAGCGGAGGCCGGGACAGCTGGTCATCGGAAAAATGCTCTATTACTTTGACATGAAATTTGAAGATCTTTTTTACTACGACTTTGTTGACAAAAGTCAATGATGATGGAAGATTCAAACGCATTTCCGTTTTTCTGACATGATGTGCACCGATACGGCGTGACATGCCTTTGTTTTTCATGTAAAATAGAAGCAATGTAGGCCAGTCAGTCTGGAGGTGTATGGGATGCACACATTATTGATTACCTTATTGGTTATCGTCAGTATTGCACTTATTATTGTCGTATTGCTTCAAACCAGCAAAAGCGCCGGTTTATCGGGTGCAATTTCAGGCGGGGCGGAGCAGCTTTTCGGAAAACAGAAAGCAAGGGGCCTTGATCTGATTCTTCACCGCACAACCGTTGTGCTGGCAGTCTTGTTTTTCGTGTTGACGATTTCGCTGGCGTATATCGTATAAGGCAATGTTTGTATAAGGTCTGATTTAATATCAGGCCTTTTTCTTGTTGAGAGACGGCGTTTGTTTCTCGCAAAACTGTGGAAAACTAAATTGAATGTGCAAAAAAGGGGTTATGAGCATGAAAATTGTGACACCAAAACCATTTACATTTAAAGGCGGAGACAAAGCGGTGCTTCTGCTGCACGGATTTACGGGAAATACGGCAGACGTCAGAATGCTCGGCCGCTACTTGAATGAGCGCGGCTACACTTGTCACGCGCCTCAATATAAAGGGCACGGCGTTCCGCCGGAAGAGCTGGTACATACGGGGCCTGAAGATTGGTGGAAAGACGTCATGGACGGTTATGAATATTTACGGTCTGAAGGCTATGAAAACATTGCGGCCTGCGGACTGTCGCTTGGCGGGGTTTTTTCATTGAAATTGGGTTACACTGTACCCATAAAGGGAATTGTTCCTATGTGTGCGCCGATGCACATTAAAAGTGAAGAGGTTATGTACGAAGGAGTTCTTTCCTACGCGCGCAATTATAAAAAATTCGAAGGAAAACAGCCGGAGCAGATTGAAAAGGAAATGAAGGAGTTTGAAAAAACACCGATGAATACGCTCAAATCGCTTCAAGAGCTGATTGCCGATGTGCGCAAAAACGTCGACATGATCTATTCCCCGACATTTGTGGTTCAGGCACGGCATGACCATATGATCAATACAGAAAGTGCGAACATCATTTACAACGAGGTGGAAACGGACGACAAACAGCTGAAATGGTATGAAGAATCAGGCCATGTCATCACGCTCGATAAAGAACGGGACCTCGTTCATCACGATGTGTACGAATTTTTAGAGAAACTCGATTGGTAACAAACAGGAGGTCGAATAATGGAAAAAGAAGCGTTTATGGACCGTCTTCTCGCGTTTATGAAGGAAGAGGCGTACAAGCCCCTTACCGTTCAGGAACTCGAGGAGATGCTGAACATCACGGAAGCAGATGAATTTAAAGAGCTGGTAAAAGCGCTGGTGGCGCTCGAGGAGACGGGACAGATCGTCCGCACCAGAAGCAACCGCTACGGGCTTCCGGAAAAAATGAATTTAGTAAAAGGAAAAATTTCCGCGCATGCAAAGGGATTCGCGTTTCTATTGCCGGAGGATACCTCTTTAAGCGACGTGTTTATTCCGCCGAATGAGCTGAATACGGCCATGAACGGCGATATCGTTATGGTGCGGCTCAATTCCCAGTCAAGCGGATCGAGACAGGAAGGCACGGTCATCCGCATCCTGGAAAGAAGCATCGACCGCGTCGTGGGCACATACACAGAAACGAAAAGCTTCGGCTTTGTCATCCCGGATGATAAGAAAATCACGAGTGATATTTTTATTCCGAAACATGCCAATAACGGCGCTGCGGAAGGCCATAAAGTCGTCGTCAAACTGACAAGCTACCCTGAAGGCAGAATGAACGCCGAAGGAGAAATCGTTGAAATACTCGGCCATAAAAATGATCCGGGGATCGATATTTTATCAATTATCCATAAGCACGGCCTGCCGGGGGACTTTCCGGCTGAAGTGATGGAGCAGGCAACAAGCACGCCCGATACCATCGATGAAAAAGACATCAAAGACCGCCGTGATCTCCGCGATCAGGTCATTGTCACCATTGACGGCGCGGATGCGAAGGATCTGGATGACGCCGTCACCGTGACAAAGCTTGATAACGGCAGCTACAAGCTCGGCGTTCATATTGCCGACGTCAGCCATTACGTCACGGAGAATTCCCCGATTGACAAAGAAGCGCTGGAAAGAGGGACAAGCGTGTACTTGGTTGACCGGGTCATTCCGATGATTCCGCACAGACTGTCTAACGGAATCTGTTCTTTAAATCCGAAGGTCGACCGGCTGACGCTTTCCTGCGAAATGACAATCAACCAGCAGGGGCAGGTAACAGAGCACGAGATCTTCCAAAGCGTCATTAAAACGACGGAAAGAATGACCTATTCAGATGTCAACCGGATCCTCACAGAAGACGACGCCGAGCTGAAAGAAAGATATGAGCCGCTCGTCCCGATGTTTAAAGACATGGAACGTCTGGCGGAAATTCTCCGGGCGAAACGGATGGACCGCGGCGCCGTGGATTTTGATTTCAAAGAGGCGAAGGTGCTCGTCGATAAGGAAGGCGCCGTAAAAGACGTCGTCATCAGAGAGCGCTCAGTAGCGGAAAAGCTGATCGAAGAATTCATGCTTGTCGCAAACGAAACGGTGGCCGAGCACTTCCATTGGATGAACGTGCCGTTTATTTACCGGATTCACGAAGAGCCGAACGCCGAAAAACTGCAAAAGTTTCTGGAGTTCGTCACGACATTCGGTTATATCGTCAAAGGGAAAGCCGGAGACATTCACCCGCGCGCGCTGCAAAGCATTCTTGATGAAGTACGGGACCGTCCGGAAGAAACGGTGATTTCAACCGTCATGCTCCGTTCCATGAAGCAGGCGAAATACGACCCGCAAAGCCTGGGCCATTTCGGGCTGGCGACTGAATTTTATACGCACTTCACATCGCCGATCCGCCGTTATCCTGACTTAATCGTTCACAGGCTGATCAGAACGTATTTGATCAACGGACAATCGGACGAAGCGACTCAAGAAAAGTGGGCCGAACGCCTTCCGGAAATTGCTGACCATACGTCAACGATGGAACGGCGCGCCGTTGACGCCGAGCGGGAAACGGACGATCTGAAAAAAGCGGAATATATGCTTGATAAAATCGGCGAGGAGTTTGACGGCATGATCAGTTCCGTCACGAATTTCGGAATGTTTGTCGAGCTGCCGAATACGATTGAAGGGCTTGTGCACGTCAGCTTTATGACGGATGATTATTACCGTTTTGACGAGCAGCATTTCGCCATGATCGGTGAACGCACGGGCAACGTTTACCGCATCGGAGACGAAATCACGGTCAAAGTCGTCGACGTCAATAAAGATGAGAGAAACATCGACTTTGAAATTGTCGGCATGAAAGGCACCCGCCGTCCGAGAGAAACAACAGGCGACCGCAGAAAACGAGGCAGACCGGCGCGGAAACGCGTGTTAAACAGCAATACCCCGGCTTCACCGCCGAAATCGGAGGAAAAAGGGGAATGGTTTACAAAACCGAAGAAGAAAAAGAAAAAACGCGGTTTCCAAAACGCGCCGAAACAAAAACGCAAAAAGAAGAAGTAAATGCGAAAAGCAAATGGGGCAAAATGCTCTGTTTGCTTTCTTTCGCAAGCCGCATTTTCATTGTCGCGGAACGCTCCATTTGCTAAAATAAAGCGTATCGCACACATGAACGGTTTTTGCGGAGAGAGGAGGATAAGGCATGCCAAAAGGATCAGGCAAAGTATTATCGCAAAACAAAAAAGCAAACCATGATTACTTTATAGAAGAAACCTATGAAACAGGCATCGTGCTGCAGGGAACGGAGATTAAGTCCATCCGCGCCGGCCGCGTAAACATGAAGGATTCCTTTGCGAAAATCGAACGCGGCGAAGTGTTCCTCCACAACATGCACATCAGCCCGTACGAGCAGGGAAACCGCTATAACCATGACCCGCTCCGGACGAGAAAGCTTTTGATGCACCGGAAAGAAATCAATAAGCTGATCGGCCTGACGAAAGAGAAAGGCTATTCCCTCGTGCCGCTGAAGCTGTATTTGAAAAACGGCTTTGCCAAAGTGTTAATCGGCCTCGGAAAAGGGAAGAAAACATACGATAAACGCGAAGATTTAAAACGAAAAGACGCCAAAAGAGAAATCGAAAGAGCGTTCAGAGACAGACAAAAAGGCTTCTGATGCATGAGCCTTGATGTGATGATATGCCCTGTGCTATACTGTTCACACATCAGATTCACAGGCTGTTTATTGAAGACATTCCCAATTGAATTTGCCTGTGATCATGGTATAATAACAGTACAGCCAGTTGAGCAAGAGCTTGATAGATCTCCCGTATACCCTTAACAAGGGGACGTTACGGATTCGACAGGGATGGATCGAGCTTGAGCTGCGAGCCGAGAGGCGATCTCGTTAACACGCACCTAAATATAACTGGCAAAACTAAAAGTTTTAACCAAAACTTAGCACTAGCTGCCTAATAAACGCAGCGAGCTCTTCCTGACATTGCCTATGTGTCCGTGAAGAGCACATCCAAGTAGGCTACGCTTGCGTTCCCGTCTGAGAACGTAAGAAGAGACTGACAGACTAGCTCTCGGAAGGCCCGCCCGCAGGCACGAAGACGAGTGAAACACGAAATATGCAGGCTACGCTCGTAGACGCTTAAGTAATCGATGTTTCTGGACGTGGGTTCGACTCCCACCGTCTCCATACATAACAGAGGAACCGCAGTGCCGTCACATGACGCACTGCGGTTTTTTCATGCCGAAATCAAGGAGTGAAAGTGAATGGAAATCGTCATCATAGACGGAAAAGATGTTACAAGCACAGAAGCATTACACCGAATCTTAAAAGATCAATTAGATTTCCCGGACTATTATGGTGAAAATTTGAATGCCTTATGGGATTGTCTGACAGGCTGGATCGAATTTCCCCTGACTTTGGTGTGGAAGAATTTTGAGATCAGTCAGAAGGAATTGGGTTCGGATGCTGATGATGTATTAAGGATATTAAAAAAGGCTCAGGCAGAATTAGATGGTGAATTTTTCATTCAAATCGATCAGCCGTCAGCCGGGACAACGGACAGGCACTAAAAAGTGCGTACTTCCCCTCATCCATTTTTCTATCCGATAATAGGGACGGAAGGTTTCAGGCTTTCGATTTCTGTCCATATATAAGAAGAGACTTGCGATAGGGAGGAATGGATGATGGATTTGCAGTTGAAAGGGAAGACGGCGCTTGTGACGGGATCTACGTCAGGCATCGGGAAGGCGATTGCGGCTTCGCTGATTGCAGAAGGTGCGGCCGTGATCATTAACGGCCGCCGTGAAGAAAAGGTGAACGAAACGATCCGGGAACTAGAGAAACAGACGCCGGATGCCCGTCTCTATCCGGCCGCATTTGATTTAGGCACGGCGGAAGGGTGCGGCGCGATTTTTCAGCAGTATCCGGATGTGGATATTCTCGTCAACAATTTAGGAATCTTTGAACCTGCGGAATACTTTGATATTCCTGACGAAGAGTGGCTCCGGTTTTTCGAGGTGAATATCATGAGCGGCGTGAGGCTGACACGCCGGTATGCAAAGCGGATGATTGAACGGAAGGAAGGGCGGGTGATTTTTATCGCGAGTGAAGCGGCCGTCATGCCTTCTCAGGAAATGGCCCATTACAGCGCTACGAAAACGACGCAGCTGTCGCTGTCACGCAGTCTGGCCGAGCTCACGGAAGGGACGAATGTGACGGTGAATACGGTCATGCCCGGCTCCACGAAAACAGAGGGCGTCGAAACAATGCTCGAGTCGCTTTATCCCGGTGAAAACCTGACCGCGGTGGAGGCGGAGAGACGATTTATGAAGGAAAATCGTCCGACGTCGATCATTCAGCGATTGATCCGTCCGGAAGAAATCGCCCACTTTGTCGCCTTTTTAAGCAGCCCGCTGTCGTCTGCCATTAACGGATCTGCATTGCGGATCGACGGCGGCTTGGTGCGGAGCATTATATAAGATGAACGTAAAAAAACCCCCGTAAAGCGGGGGTTTTTTTAATGCGGATCACGCTGAAACCGGCCGATGATCCTGCTGATTAAATCTTTTGTGGCGCAGTCAAAATGCTCTTCTTTTTGGTTTGTCAACAGCCCGACCGGCGGTGAAATTGTTAAGTTATTGATCGGAATGACCTTCGTGCCCTCGATCGGTTCTGAGTGCGCCGTCGCCGTAAAGATTGAGACGCCGATATTTTCCCTGACATAGTATTGATGAGCCATGCTGCTGGTCAGCTCCATTTTTCGATAGCGGCTCCCGATGGCACGCTGCAGGTGCTGTTCAATTTGAATCCGGATCGGGCAATTGGCGGGCGTGAAAATCAGGCATTCATTTTCTAAATCCTCGAGATTGACGCTTGCTTTGTCGGCAAGGGGATGTCTGTCTGACACGATGACATTGAGCGAGTCATGGAAAAACGGATCGAAATAATTTTCCAGAATCAGCTCCGGCTCGCCGCATACGGCAAAATCAATGGCGCCCTCCAGCAGTTTGCGGCTGCATGTATTGGCATCATCCACGCTGACATTGACCGACATGTCAGGATAATCATGTAAGAAACCCCGCAGTACGGCAGGGAAGATCAGGCTTGCCGTCGGTTCGGATATGCCGATCTGAATAAGGCCGGCCTGGCCCTGTCTGATGTCGGCCAAAGTATGGTCAAGCACCTCGTATTGCGCGAGAAGCTGCCCGGCCCGCTCATGAAACAGCCGCCCCGCCCTTGTCAGTTTCAGCTTCTTTCCCCGTTCAAACAGCTGCGCGCCTACATCTTGTTCCAGCTGTTTAATCCGCATTGAAATCGTCGGCTGTGAGTAGTTCAGAATTTCGGCGGCCTTATAAAAGCTGCCTGACTGTACGATGGTATGAAACGTTTTAATGGTGCGTAATTCCAACGAAATCCCCTCCCGGCTGTTCATTAATTTTCTTGAACCTTTCCTTTACTTTTTTTGATTAGTCAAATAAATCAGTTTGTTTTATAGTATAAACAATCAAAGCTTAGTAAACAAATTGGAATTATATATTTTTGCGGGGAGAGTGACCGGAATGAGTGAAGACATATTTCGATTGGCTGAGAAAAAGGATGCGCCGGAGTTTTTAGAGCTGCTGTACAGCGCGTTTCAGCCGATCCGCAATTTGGAGATTGACTGGCCGTCGGCGCGGGCCGACATCGATATGGTAACAGAAAATATTGAAAATCATTCAGCCGTCGTGCTCGAACGGGACGGACGGCTTCTTTCAACAATTACGATCCGTTTTCCGTGGGAGAGTGACACGCCTCCGTCAAAATATCCGTTTGTCTGGTGGTTTGCGACGCTTCCTGAGCTGAAGGGGCAGGGCATCGGCAGCAAACTTTTGACTTATGTGGAAGAACACGTGCTGCGGGATACGCTGAAGGCCCCGGCCATCACGCTCGGCACTTCGGCGCGCAAGCATCCCTGGCTTGTAGATATGTACAGACGGAGGGGGTATGAAGTGTATTTTGAGCAGGAGAAAGACGGAGACATCGGAGTCATGATGAGAAAGGTGCTCATACCGGAGCGGTTTGACGCGTCGCTGTTAGGCACACCGAGCTGGGCGCAATGATAAAAAAACGGATCAGAGCCGGCTGTCTGCTTCTGCTGCTCGGCGTGCTGGCCGGGTGCGGGCAAGGAGAAAGCACAAAAGCGGGGAGCGGCGTGCAGACCGTCATTGTCGGCACGGGAACTGATTTTCCGAACATTGCTTTTATGGATGAAAAAGGCGAGCTGACCGGCTATGACATTGAAGTGATGAAAGCCATTGATAAACAGCTGCCGCAATACAAATTTGTCTTTAAGACGATGGATTTTTCGAATCTGCTCACAAGTCTCGGAAACCGGAAAATTGACGTGATCGCGCACAATATGGCGAAAAATAAGGAACGGGAGAAACGCTTTTTGTATCACAAGATCCCGTATAACTACTCGCCGATGTACATCACGGTGAAGGCGGATAATGACGCGATACACACGCTCCGGGATTTAAAAGGGAAAACCGTCATCGTCGGCGCGACGTCAAACGCGGCGGACTATATGACGGCATACAACAAAACCCACGGCAGCCCGATACATTTGAAATACGCCGGGCAGGGCAGCAATGATACAGCAAACCAAATTGAGACGGGACGCGCTGACGCCACCGTATCCACGCCGTTTGCCGTCGATTTTCAAAATAAGACGCACGCGTTCAAACAAAAAACGGTCGGTGATGTGCTGCTGGATACCGAGGTGTATTTTATGTTCAATAAAAACAGCCAAACCCTGGCGGACGATACGGATCGGGCGATTCAAAAGCTTGAGAAGGACGGCACATTGAAAAGGCTGAGTGAAAAATGGCTCGGCGCGGATTATTCAAAATCAAGTTTCACGAAATAACTGAAGCAGAAAACGGGGCGATCACATGAAAATAAGACTGGCGGTCATGTCATTAACAATTGCCGCAACGGCGGCGTTATCAGCCTGCGGCGCGGGCGGGGAGGCGGCATCAGGCAATCAGAAAAACGTGAAGAACATCACGGTCGGCACGGGAACTCAATTTCCGAATATTTGCTTTATTGATGATAAAGGCAAATTGACGGGCTACGACGTTGAGCTGGTGAAAGAGCTTGACAGGCGCCTGCCGGACTATCGTTTCACTTTTAAAACGATGGATTTCTCCAACCTGCTTGTCAGCCTCGGCCAGCATAAAGTCGATATCGTAGCCCATCAAATGGAGAAAAGCGCCGAACGGGAGAAAAAATTTCTGTTCAATCAAGTCGCGTATAACAACTTCCCGCTGAAAATCACGGTGCTCCAAGATAACGGGAACATTCACGGCATTGAGGACTTGAAAGGGAAGCGGGTCATTACGAGTCCGACGTCAAACGGCGCGCTTGTGCTGAAAAAATGGAATGAAAAACACGGCAGTCCGTTTGAAATCGCTTATGCCGGCCAAGGTTCAAACGATGCGGCCAATCAGCTGAAATCCGGCCGCGCCGATGCGACGATTTCTACGCCGTTTGCCGTCGATTTCCAAAACAAAACGAGCGCGATCAAAGAAAAAACAGTCGGCGGGGTGCTGTCAAATGCCAAAGTGTTCTTTATGTTTAACAAAAATGAACAAACGCTGAGCGATGACATTGATAAAGCCCTGCAGGAAATCATTGATGACGGCACGCTTAAAAAGCTGAGTGAAAAGTGGCTCGGCGCGGATTATTCAAAGGAGCAATATTAAGTGAAAAAGAGAGGGATCGGCAATGGAAAAAGCGTTTGATATCAGTATGATCGCGTCCTTTGTGCCGACATTGCTCGGGTATTTGCCCGTCACGCTGTATATATTGGCGGTGTCTTTGCTGTTCGGCTTTCTATTGGGGCTGCTTTTGGCGCTGCCCCGCATCTATCGCATTCCCGTTTTGAATCAGTTTGCGAAGCTGTATATCTCTTTTTTCAGAGGAACGCCTATCATGGTGCAGCTGTTCATTGTATTTTACGGCATTCCGGCGCTCACGGCGCTCGCCGGAATTGATACCTCCAAAATGGACCCTTTGTATGCGGCCATCGCCACGTATGCGCTGAGCAGCGCGGCAAGAGCGGCCGAAATCATCAGGGGAGGTGTGAACAGCGTCGACCGCGGGCAGGCGGAGGCGGCGTTCAGCATCGGGCTGAACGGGGGGCAGACATTCCGGCGCATCATTCTGCCGCAGGCGCTTGTGCAGGCCTTTCCCAACATCGGGAATATGGTGATCGGTTTCTTAAAAGATACATCACTCGCTTTTTCGATCGGGGTGATGGATATGTCGGGCAGAGGACAGACCTTGATTACATCGAGCAATCATTCTTTAGAAGTGTATATCTCGCTTTCTGTTCTGTATTATGCGGCCGCCCTTTTATTTGAATGTGTCTTCAGATGGGCCGAAAAACGAATCAAGAAAGATGAGACGCGCCTTGTGACGGTTTTTGACATGAGCGCGCACGGCTGAAAAGGAGGGAGAACAGTGGAGCTGGACATTCCGTTTATCGGCACTGCGATAAAACAAATGGTGAAAACCGTTCCGCTTACATTGGCGATGACGGTCATTCCGATTATCACCGGATTTTTCATAGCTCTCGGCAATATCACGGTGCGTATATTCCGCATCAAATGGCTGCTGGCCTGCTCATCGTTTTACGTGTCTTTTTTCCGCAGCACCCCGGCGATTCTCCATATTATGCTGATTTATTTAGGGATTCCGCTGATTGCCGATCAATTCAGCCGCGCGTTTCATCTCGGCTGGTCGGCCAATCAGATTCCGGTCGCCGTGTTTGTCATCATGGCACTGTCATTAACGGCAGGCGCTTATATGACGGAAATTCTCCGATCCGGGATCATGGCCGTCGATACAGGGCAGGCGGAGGCGGCATATTCAATCGGCCTGACGCGGGGACAGATGATTCGGCGCGTGGTTCTGCCGCAGGCGTTCATGATATCGCTGCCGAACTTCACCAATATAGGCATCGGCTTTTTGCATACCACTTCCATCGCGGCAATTGTTGCAGTGCCTGAAATTACAGGAACGGCGACGATTGCGGCATCCGATAACTATGCGTTTCTGGAAGCATTTATCGGGGCGGCCGTGATTTATTGGGGATTAACGCTGATTCTCGAAGCTGTAAACAGTCTGGCGGAAAAAAGAGCGGCCAGATATCAAGGAGGCGCATTATGATCGAAATCCGAAACATTCAAAAACATTTTGGCAGTCATCACGTGCTAAAGGGGATCAATTTAAGTGTCCGGAAAGGAGAAGTCGTGACCATCATCGGCCCGAGCGGTTCCGGGAAAACCACTTTTCTGCGCTGCCTTAATTTACTTGAGCGGCCGGATGAGGGCGCCATTTCGCTGCACGGTGAAGTCATTAACTGCAAAAAGCCTGCCAAAAAAGACATTCTCAGACTGAGGAAACAGACGGCGATGGTTTTTCAGCAATATCATTTGTTTTCGCATAAAACGGCGATTCAAAATGTCATGGAAGGCCTGACGGTCGCAAGGAAAATGAAAAAAACAGATGCGTACGCCATTGCCGAGCGGGAACTGGCCAAGGTGGGGCTTCAGGATAAATTGCACGCCTATCCGAATCAGCTATCGGGAGGACAGAAGCAGCGGGTCGGAATTGCCCGGGCGCTTGCCATTCATCCTGATGTGATGCTGTTTGACGAACCGACCGCAGCCCTTGATCCGGAGCTTGTCGGCGAGGTGCTCGATGTGATGCTTAACATTGTGCGGACCGGCGCCACCATGATCATTGTCACACATGAAATGGAATTCGCCAGAAGAGTGTCCGACCAAATTGTGTTTATGGATGAAGGAGCAATCGTGGAACAAGGAACGCCTGAGGAAGTCTTTTACAAGACGAAAAAAGAAAGAACGAAGAAGTTCCTCCGCCGCGTGCTGCCTGATTACGGTTATGACATAAAAGAGCGCATAAAGGAGCCTGTCGTATGATTCGTTTAAGCATTTTAGACCAAAGTGTCACCGCGGAAAACCAAACCGCAGAAGAAGCCTTGCGGCAAACGGTGAAATTGGCTCAGGAGGCCGAACAATACGGATATGACCGTTTCTGGGCGGCGGAGCATCATAACAATGAAGAGATAGCAGGATCAGCTCCGGAAATTGTTCTGGGGTATCTTGCCGCAAGCACGAAAAAAATCCGTCTCGCATCCGGCGGGGTGATGCTGCAGCATTACAGTCCTTATAAAGTGGCGGAGCAGTTCCGGGTTCTGTCCGCCCTTGCTCCCGGCCGTGTGGCGCTCGGTGTCGGCAAAGCGCCCGGCGGATTTCAGCTGTCAACCGATGCGCTGCAGCGGGAGCTTATTCAGCCCGCCCGTTTATTTGAAGAAAAGCTTGAGGAGCTGACTCATTTCATCCGAAATGATTTTCCGGACTCGCACCGCTACGCGTCATTGCGGCCGGCGCCGCATACTGAGTATGCGCCTGACCTCTTTTTGCTCGGCGGCAGCGCGGAAAGCGCGATATCCGCGGCCAAACTCGGCATTTCCTTCGTTTTCGCCTATTTCATAAACGGTGAAGAGGCTGCGTTAGAAAAAGCGCGCCACGCCTTTGACGAGCATCTGCCGAAAGGGTCGAAGGCGGAATTTCACCTTGCGCCGATGGTATTTACCGCGCATACAAAAGCAGAAGCGGAAAAACACGTGGTATCGCGTGAGTCGGTCAAAATCATTCTCGAAGACGGCAAAAAGGTGAATGTCGGTTCCCGGGAACAAGCGGCAGCGTTTCTTGAACAAGTCACGCAGCCATATAAGCTGATTACACAAAAGACGGGTGTGATTGCCGGGACAAAAGAAGAGGCCGCCGCCGAGCTGCGACGATTATCCGTTCAATACAGCATTACTGATTTTGTGATTTTGTCGCCTATCAAAAACGCTGAGGAAAAACGATTGTCTTACCGGCTGTTAAGCGAAGCGGTGCAGCCGGCCCCACAATTATAGGAGGGATGAACATGAGTCATGAAGTAAACGTAGTGGTCTGGAGCAAACAGGGCTGCTCCTATTGCGATGAAGTGAAAGGATATTTGCGGGAAAAAGCCGTTGCATACGAAACAATTGATGTGACAGAGCGGGATGAATTACGTGACGTGCTGCAGGCGAAGTACGGCATCCGTCATGTCCCCGTCGTTGAAATCGGCAGCGGTGACAGTCGTGTGTATCAGGCCGTTACTCAAGTCGGCATTGAACATGTAGAACGGGCGCTTGCCGATTACGAGGGGAAAAAGGGGGAGAGAAAATGAACCGGACGGATCTTATTCAATTCGGAGCCATGATTCACGGTGTCGGCGGCACAACGGACGGCTGGCGTCATCCCGACGCCGATCCGACAGCAAGCACGAATGCGGCGTTTTACAGGCAAAAAGCGCAGACTGCTGAAAGAGGGCTGTTCAGCTTTGCTTTTATTGCGGACGGCTTGTTCATTTCTGAAAAGTCCATCCCGCACTTCTTAAATCGGTTTGAGCCGATCACTATTTTATCGGCGCTTGCCGCATCTACAACCCATCTTGGTTTAATCGGCACATTTTCCACATCGTTCACTGAGCCGTTCACCATCGCAAGACAGCTGATGTCTCTTGACCATATCAGCGGCGGCCGGGCTGGCTGGAATCTCGTCACCTCTCCGCAGGCGGGAGCCGCGCGCAATCACAGCAAAGAAAGCCTTCCCGACCACAGCCGGCGCTATGCCATCGCCCAGGAACATGTGGACGTGGTGCGCGGTCTGTGGAATTCCTGGGAAGAAGATGCCTTCGTCCGCAACAAAGAAACCGGGCAGTTTTTTGACCCTGACAAACTGCATCGCCTGTATCACAAAGGCGAGTATTTTCAAGTGGAGGGCCCGCTGAATATCGGCCGGTCCAAACAGGGAGAGCCGGTCGTTTTCCAAGCGGGGTCTTCAGAAACCGGCCGGTCGTTTGCCGCGAGGAATGCAGATGCAGTCTTTACGCACTCCAATTCACTTGAGGAAACGAAAGCTTTTTATGATGATGTGAAGAAGCGGGCGGCGGATTACGGCCGAGACGCTTCCAAGCTGCGGATCTTTCCGGGAATCAGTCCGATTATAGCCGGTTCACAAGAAGAAGCGGAAGCGAAATACCAAGAATTTGCCGAGCTCATTCCGATAGAGAACGCTGTTAAATATGTGGCCAGATTCTTTGACGATTATGATCTGAGCCGTTTTCCGCTGGATGAGCCGTTTCCTGATTTGGGCGACGTCGGGAAAAACGCGTTTCAAAGCACGACAGACCGTATCAAAAGAGAGGCGAAAGCCCGGAATCTTACGCTGCGTCAAGTGGCGCGCGAAGCCGCGTTTCCGCGAACCCATTTTATCGGCACACCGGAACGTGTGGCATCATTAATTGCAACATGGTTTCAGCGGGAAGCGGCGGACGGATTTATTATTCATTCTGACATTCCGGGCATGCTTGAAGCCTTTGTGGATCAAGTCATACCGATCCTTCAGGAAAAGGGGCTGTACCGAAAAAGCTATCCGGCCGATACACTGCGGGGGAATCTCGGATTGGATATTCCGGCCTGCAGACCCAATCCGATTTTGAGCAGAAACTGAGGTTTCTGCTTTTTCTGCTGCTTGCCATTCCCGTCATTGCAGCCTTTTCAAAAAAATATACTGATTTCGAGATATTATTGTTGCTAAATGATTTTTTTGTAACTATAATTATTACAGAACTGATCAGTATAAAAAAACATTCATATTTCATAATAAATGTGTGTGTAATCTGAAAACGAAAGGGCTGTTTATAATGGCAAAAGTACTTTATATCACTGCTCATCCTCATGATGAAAAGACATCTTACAGCATGGCGACAGGAAAAGCGTTTATCGATTCTTATAAAGAATCAAACCCGAATGATGAGGTTGTACATATCGACCTTTACAAAGAGAACATTCCTCATATCGACGCGGATGTATTCAGCGGCTGGGGAAAACTTCAATCCGGCACAGGTTTTGAAGAGCTTTCTGAAAACGAAAAAGCGAAAGTCGGCCGTCTGAACGAGCTGAGCGATCAATTCGCGGCAGCTGATAAATACGTATTCGTCACACCGCTTTGGAACTTCTCATTCCCGCCTGTTATGAAAGCGTACCTTGATTCCGTTGCTGTAGCCGGAAAATCATTCAAATATACAGAGCAAGGCCCGATCGGTCTGTTGACAGACAAAAAAGCGCTCCACATTCAGGCGCGCGGAGGCTATTACTCTGAAGGACCGGCGGCTGACATGGAAATGGGCCACCGTTACATCGGCATCATGATGAACTTCTTCGGCGTTCCTTCTTTCGACGGATTAATCGTTGAAGGCCATAATGCTGAACCGAATAAAGCACAGCAAATTAAAGAAGATGCGATTGCCCGCGCGAAAGAAGCCGGAAAATCATTCTGATCTTAAAAAAACCTCCCCGCCGTACGGCTGGGAGGTTTTTTATATTAAAGGGCAATCGTCCGTTTTTGTTCGCTGCTTTTCATCGCCGCTTCAATGACACGGATGACATCGATGCCTTCTTTTGCCGTAACGGGAAGCGGTTTTCCGTTTAAGATGCTGTCTGCCAGCAGTTTGTAGTACGTAAGGTAAGAGCCGTTCTCAGAGGGGATTGTTTCTGTATGCCTTTTCTCATCCGCTGCGGTTGTCAGCTCTCCGAAGTTGTCAGGATCATCGGCGCCCCAGCTGTCGTCAACCGGCTTTTTGCCCGCTAAAAGCGCATCTTCCTGCCCATCCATTCCGTATTTGATAAAGCTAGCATTCCGTCCGTGAATCTGATAGCGCGGGCCGCTTGCCGCATTCATGGAGCCGGATTGAAGGATGACTTGAAGCTTGCCGTAATGGAGCGCGGCCAGAAAATTATCAACGGTTTCGCTGTTGTCCCGCTGCTTCATCACATGTGCGGTGACGGATTCCGGCATTCCGAAAAGCAGAAGTGTCTGGTCAATAATATGTGAACCGAGATCATACAGCGTTCCCGTGGCGGGTCCGTTCTTTTCGCGCCATTTTTCCTGTACAACCGGGTTGTATAGATCGTAGCTGACTTGATATGTATGAATGTCTTGAAGCGCCCCGTCCCGAATCAGCTTTTGTATTGTTAAAAAGTCATTGTCCCACCGCCGGTTGTGATACACGCTCAGTAAGACGCCTTTATCTTCAGCCGTTCTTCTCAGTTCCTCCGCTTCTGCTGAAGTCGCCGTCATCGGTTTTTCCACGACGGTGTGTTTTCCCGCCAGGAGACATTTCATCGCTGATTCATAATGCATTCCGCTCGGTGTCGTGACGATGACGAGGTCAATGTCAGGATCACCGGTAATGTCTTCAATCGCGCGCACGGCTTCAGCCCCCGGCAGATCACGTTTGACCTCCTCCGTTCTGGACGTCATGACTTTTTTGATCTGATAATCATTAAGGACGTCCAAAAGCGACGCATGAAAGACTTTACCCGACAAACCATATCCCAATATGCCAACCTGTATCGTTTTCAATGAATTTCCCCCTCTTGATATGTGATAACAATATATACCCCGCGGGTGTACTGGTAAAACTTGTGTGTTGAAAATTTTTTACACCGGATTTTCAAGTCTGTATAATGAAGATAACGAAGAAAAAAACCGAGGTGGAAAATGGACAAACATACCGAGCATCAATCGTTAAATCATAAAAGCGCCAAAGAAAAAGACCAGATCCTGAACCGGCTGAAACGGATTGAAGGCCAGGTCAGGGGCATTCAGAATATGGTGGATAACGAACGATACTGCGTGGATATTCTCGTGCAGATTTCAGCCGTACAGGCAGCCATGCAGAAAGTCGCGTTTCATCTGCTGGAAGATCACGCCCATCACTGCGTAGCCGGCGCCATTGAGAGCGGCAACGGGGAGCAGGCGATTGCCGAGCTGCTTGACGTTGTGAAAAAAATCGCAAAATCGTAAAATAAAATGTTTTGAAATACCCTACAGGGGTATGGTAACATGAAGAAGAAAAAACAAGACGTGGAGGGAATCATCATGGAACAAAAAACACTGCAAGTCGAAGGCATGTCCTGTCAGCACTGCGTCAAAGCAGTAGAGACCGGAGTAGGAGAACTGAACGGAGTGACGGCGGTTCAGGTGAAATTGGAAGCCGGACAGGTGGATGTGACGTTTGATGAGAACAAAGTCTCCGTATCAGATATAAAAGACGCGATTGAAGATCAAGGTTATGACGTCGTATAGGATTTATCGCGCTGCGGAAACGGGCGCGGTTTTCTTTTATCATAATTATACCCCCCTGGGGTTTATGAAGAGAGATGAGGACATTGAGTGAACCGAAAGAAATGACCATTCAAGTGGGGGGCATGACATGCGCCGCCTGCGCTTCAAGAATTGAAAAAGGGCTGAAACGGATGGACGGCGTCAATGACGCTTCCGTCAATCTTGCGCTTGAGACTTCAAACATTTCCTATCACCCTGACAAAATCGAAGCAAGCGCCATAAAAGAAAAAATTGAAAAACTCGGCTATCACGTCGTGACGGAAAAAGCCGAGTTTCAGATTGAAGGCATGACGTGCGCCGCTTGCGCCAACCGGATTGAAAAGCGCCTGAACAAAATAGGGGGAGTTGACAGCGCACCGGTGAATTTCGCACTGGAAACAGTCACCGTTGAATACAATCCGAAAGAGGTGACACCGAAAGAGCTGAAAGAGACCGTGGCAAAACTCGGCTACAGATTAGACGAGAAGAAAGCGGTTGATGGAGACGGCGGATTATCCCAAAAGGAGAAAGAGCAGCGAAAACAGCTGATCAGGCTGATATTTTCTGCCGTTCTCTCCTTTCCGCTTCTATGGTCGATGGTCAGCCATTTTTCTTTTACTTCTTTTATCTGGATGCCGGATATCCTGATGAATCCGTGGCTGCAATTCGCGCTTGCCACCCCGGTGCAGCTCGTCATCGGTTGGCCTTTTTATATGGGGGCGTACAAGGCGCTGAGAAACAAAAGCGCCAATATGGATGTTCTCGTTGCGCTCGGAACGACGGCCGCTTACGCATACAGCCTGTACATGACGATTGCGTCTCTCGGACGAGACGGACATGTTGAGGGGCTTTATTATGAAACGAGCGCCATTTTGCTGACTTTGATTTTGCTTGGAAAGCTTTTAGAGATGAAAGCGAAAGGCCGCTCATCAGAAGCGATTAAAAAGTTAATGAAGCTTCAGGCGAAGACGGCGGCGGTTGAGCGGGACGGCAAAGTACAGGTGATTCCGATTGATGAGGTCCGGACGGGGGACATCGTATACGTGAAACCGGGAGAACGCGTCCCTGTCGATGGCGAAGTGATTGAAGGCCATTCCGCAATTGATGAATCGATGATTACGGGAGAGAGCATGCCTGTCGATAAGTCTCCCGAAAGCAGTGTCACCGGTGCGACGATCAATGCAAACGGCTTTCTCAAAATCAGAGCGGTGAATGTCGGGAAAGATACCGCGCTTGCACACATTATTAAAATCGTGGAAGAAGCCCAAGGATCAAAAGCCCCCATTCAGCGGCTCGCGGATCACATTTCAGGCATTTTCGTCCCGATTGTGCTGGGGCTGGCCGTGCTGACTTTTCTCATTTGGTATGTATGGGCCGCGCCGGGACAGTTTTCTGAAGCGATCGGCAAATTCATCGCCGTGCTTGTCATTGCCTGTCCGTGCGCACTCGGGCTCGCCACACCGACGAGCATTATGGCGGGCTCGGGCCGCGCAGCTGAATTCGGCATTCTTTTTAAAGGCGGAGAGCATTTAGAAAAAACACAGCGTCTGACGACAATCGTACTGGATAAAACAGGAACGGTGACAAACGGCAGACCGGTTCTGACAGACGCCGTGCCGGCAGCGGGAATGAACGAAGAGGAACTCCTGCGGCTGGCGGCGGCCGCCGAAACGGGATCAGAGCACCCGCTTGGAGAAGCCATCGTGTCAGGAGCCGAAAAACGGGGGATTGCCATCCCGAAAATCACCCGGTTCCAAGCCCGGATCGGTTCCGGAATCTATGCAGAGGCTGACGGCAGAACGATTCTAGCCGGATCAAGACGGCTGATGGAATCAGAACACATTGAACATGAGGCGCTGCTTCCGCAAATGGCCCGCTTGGAGGCGGAAGGAAAAACGGTGATGCTTATTGCGGCAGACGGCAAAGCGGCGGGGCTTATCGCAGTCGCCGATACAATCAAAGAAACATCTCCGGCCGCGGTGAAACGCCTGAATGATATGGGGCTTGACGTCATCATGATGACCGGTGACAACAAAAAGACCGCAGAAGCCATTGCAAAAGCCGCGGGCATCGGCAGCGTGATCGCCGAAGTGCTTCCCGAACAAAAGGCGGCGGAAATTTCCCGGCTGCAAAAAGAAGGCCGGCGCGTGGCGATGGTCGGTGACGGCATCAATGATGCTCCGGCGCTGGCTGTGGCCGATATCGGAATGGCCATCGGCACCGGCACAGATATCGCAATGGAAGCGGCGGATATTACGCTGATCCGCGGTGACCTGAACGGCATTGCCGACGCCATCGGCATGAGCAGGCTGACCATGAGAAACATCAAGCAGAATTTAGGCTGGGCATTGGGATACAACAGCATCGGCATTCCGATTGCGGCATCCGGCTTTCTGGCCCCGTGGGTGGCAGGCGCTGCCATGGCGTTCAGCTCAGTATCGGTCGTGCTTAATGCTTTGCGTTTACAGAAGGTGAAAAAAGACAAAATGGGCTGATGCCTGTTTTGTCTTTTTTATTGACACTTTATTCAAAGCCTGCATATAATAGAGAAAACACATATATGAGTATATGTTCATATATATAAATTCGTTTAGCTGTATTGATGTTATGGGAATCCTATTACGGAAAGTAGGGTGAGTCGAAAATGAAAGCAGCCAAAGGTGAATTTGTTTTAGACGGACTTGATTGCAGCAACTGTGCAAAAAAAATAGAAAACGGCGTAAAAGCCATTGACGGCATAGACGGCTGTGCTGTCAATTTTGCGGCAAGCACCATCACGGTCTCAGCCGGCGGCAAAAACGAGCAATGGATGAAAGACGAAGTCGCGAAAAAAGTAAAGTCCATTGATCCTCATGTGACCGTCCGTGCGAAACATGAAGATAAACCCGGCGAGGATGAATACCGCAAAAAGCTGCACCTGATGTTAGTGAGGCTGGCAGCGGGAGCCGTTTTGGCCGTCATCGCTTACTTCGCGCACACGGGCGCCGTCCTTGAGTTTCTGCTCTTTTTTGCTTCATATTTGATCATCGGCGGCGATATCGTAGCCAGAGCGGGAAAAAACATTGTCCGCGGCCAGGTATTTGATGAGCATTTTCTGATGGCGCTTGCCACGATCGGCGCATTTGTGATTCATCAGTATCCGGAAGGCGTCGCGGTCATGCTGTTTTACCAAATCGGTGAATTGTTTCAGGGAGCGGCCGTCAGCCGATCCAGAAAATCGATCAGCGCGTTATTGGACATCCGTCCTGAGTACGCCAATGTGAAAACGGAAAACGGCATGGCTGCCGTTCCGCCGCAGGACGTCAAAGTCGGACAGGTCATCGTCGTGAATCCCGGAGAACGGATTCCGCTGGACGGAAAGGTGCTGAGCGGTTCTTCGATGGTTGATACATCCGCTTTAACGGGCGAATCCGTGCCGAGAAAAGCGGAGCCGGGGCAAGATGTGATGGCCGGATTTATGAATCAGAACGGCGTGCTTCATATTGAAACCTCTAAAGGATATGAAGACTCTGCCGTGTCAAAAATATTGGATCTGGTCGAAAATGCGGCCGGACGTAAAGCGAAAACGGAAAACTTTATTACGAAGTTTGCCAAGTATTATACACCGGCCGTTGTCATTGTTGCGGTGCTTCTCGCCTTTTTACCGCCGCTTCTCGTGCCTTCAGCGGCGCTATCCGACTGGGTGTACCGCGCGCTGATTTTCCTTGTGATTTCTTGTCCGTGCGCACTCGTCGTCTCCATTCCGCTCGGGTTTTTCGGCGGTATCGGGGCTGCGTCTAAAGCAGGGGTGCTCGTGAAAGGCAGCAACTATTTAGAAGCGCTCAATCAGGTGGAATACGCCGTGTTTGATAAAACGGGAACCTTAACGAAAGGCAATTTCGCCGTTACTGATATCAAACCGGCGGCGGGATTTACGAAAGACAGCCTGCTTCAAGCGGCCGCGCTTGCGGAAGTCCATTCCAATCATCCGATTGCTTCTTCTATCCGTGAAGCTTACAATCAACCGCTCGCGGCAGACGAGATTGAAGAATATGAAGAAATACCCGGACACGGCATTCGGGTGAAAACCGGCGGATCAACGATTTTGGCCGGAAATCAAAAACTGATGGCAAAAGAACAAATCGCTTCCGGCACAGCTGAAAACAACGGAACCGTCGTCTATGTCGCCGTTGATCAGCGGTATGCGGGGGCGATCGTGATCGCCGACGAAATCAAAGAGGACGCCAAACAGGCCATTGCCAATTTAAAAGCGCTCGGCGTGAAGCGGACAGTGATGCTGACGGGTGATTCAAAGCAGACCGGAGAAGCTGTCGGCCGAGAGCTCGGTATTGATGACGTGTACACAGAGCTTTTGCCGGGTGACAAGGTAGACCGCGTCGAAGAACTTGAAGCGGCGCTTGCACCGAATGAAAAACTGATGTTTGTCGGCGACGGGATTAATGATACGCCTGTGCTTGCCAGAGCTGACATCGGAGCTGCCATGGGGGCTCTCGGCTCTGATGCCGCCGTCGAAGCGGCCGATGTCGTCCTGATGACAGACCAGCCGTCAAAAGCAGCCGAAGCCATCCGGATTGCACGCCGCACACGCCGGATCGTCTGGCAGAACATCGGATTTGCTTTAGGCGTAAAAATCATTTTTCTCCTGCTTGGCGCATTCGGATTTGCCACCATGTGGGAAGCGGTCTTTTCAGATGTAGGCGTCACGCTGATCGCCGTTGCCAACGCGATGCGCGTCATGAGAGTGAAAGCGGAATAATTGTCAAAGATAATTCGTTTTTCAGGGTTTTCTTAAACAAGGTTGTCTTGGTAAAATAGAGAAGCGGGCCATCCGGCATCCGCTTCTTTTTTATTTTAAAAACAATGAGGTGTCTGAGTGAAAAAGAAACAATCGTCTGCGAAATTTGCGGTGATACTGACGTTAATCGTTGTCGTTTTATTTGCGGCCATCGTAATTATTAACAACCAAACGGAAAAAGCGGGCGAAACAGTCGCCGAACAGCCTTCCATTAAAGGACAGCCCGTGCTCGGCAAAGACAGCGCGCCTGTTACGGTAGTTGAATTCGGAGATTACAAATGTCCGTCATGCAAAGTATTTAACAGCGATATCTTTCCGAAAATCAAAAAAGATTTTATCGATAAAGGCGACGTGAAATTTTCATTTGTGAACGTCATGTACCACGGAAGCGGCTCGCGTCTGGCGGCTCTTGCTTCAGAAGAGGTGTGGAAAGAAGACCCGGCATCATTCTGGACTTTCCATGAGAAGCTGTTTGAAGAGCAGCCGTCAAGCGAACAGGAATGGGTCACGCCTGCATTGCTTGAAAAAACGGTCAAAAGCACCGCGAAAAAGGTTGATCCTGACAAGCTGAAGGAAAACCTTGATAAAGAGACATTTGCAAAAGAGCTGAAAGCTGACACTGACCTGAATGATAAATTAAACATTACGGCGACACCGACGATTTATGTAAATGACAAGGTGATTAATGACTTCTCTAAATATGATGAGATTTCAAAAACGATTAAGAAAGAGCTGAAAAATGAAAAATAGAATCGTATTTTTATATGCTTCTTGGGTGATAGCTCTTGCTGCCATGCTCGTCAGCCTTTATTTCAGCGAGATCAGAAAATTCATACCGTGCGAGCTGTGCTGGTATCAAAGAATTCTCATGTACCCGCTTGTCCTGATTTTAGGAATCGCCACCTTCCAGGGTGACACGCGCGTGAAAAAATATGTGCTGCCGATGGCCGTCATCGGCGCGTTTATATCGATCATGCATTACCTTGAGCAGAAGGTGCCCGGTTTCAGCGGCATCAAGCCGTGTGTCTACGGCGTGCCTTGCTCATCTGAATATATTAACTGGTTCGGTTTCATTACCATTCCTTTCCTGGCATTGACGGCATTTATTCTCATTATTATCTGCATGTGTTTTGTCAAAACGGAACGCACGGCAAAATAAAGAGCCTGCTCCATAGGAGCGGCTCTTTTTCTATTATTTGTACCAAGCTTTGTTTGTCTCAATCTGTCTGTTATGGGAGCTGTCCCAAATATCCACGGAATAGGCATAATCATAATTCATGACGCAGCGGATGCCGCTGCCTTGGGCGTCATGCTGAAGGCCGAAGTTATGGGAAAACTCGTGCTGTGCCGCTTTCGCCGTGTTGGCCGTTCCTTGATCAAGGTTCACGCTGAAAGCAGGGCCGCTCGGTTTGCCGTTATATACATACGCGATACCGCCGGCGTCAAAACTTGATTTTGCGGTAAAACCGACGACAAAATGATAATTTTGATTTCTGAAGCTGCCTTGGAGATTCGATAAAATCTGAGAACTGTTTGAGCCGGAAGAATTCCAAGCCTGCACGGCCTGTACGACGAAATCAATGTTGTGATCACGGTTAAAAGCGACATCCGCCTGCTCCACGATCTGGACGATTCGCGTTTGCCAGTCGCTGTATTTGGCGCGGTATTCAGCGTCCGCCACCGCCAGCACTCTGACCTTCTGGCTGCCCGTACCGGCTTTAGTTGAGGCTTTATCCTGACTGACATTGGCATTAAATCGTTTCGTGCCGACCTGCTTGCCGTTTTCATCCAGAATTTTTGTGTCAACCGTCTGTTCAACTTGGACCGGGCCCTTCAGATCTTTAAAATGATCGGCTTTCGGAAGCGGGTCCGTATACACCGTTTTCGCCGGCTCCGCATGAGTGTGCGAATGTGTATGGCTTTCGGCTGACGGCAGGCCGGGAATTAATCCGGCGGCCAATAAAACAGGAAAAACAAGTGAACTGATTTTCATCTCATAACCCCCTTTTTGTTAGAGAAAGTATTCAATGAAACTTCTAATAAACCTTCCATTAAAGTATAAAATAGGAAAATACTCTCGCTCTCAGCCGTTGCGGGTGAGGTTGTCCCGGATTAGGAATCAGAATCTTTCAAAAATAAGGTTGATTTTAAGAGAAAGCGATTATAAAATCTAATGGTCGTCAGAAAATTTAACAAATAAAAAGGAGCATATGGAATGGCCTGGGAGCTGCTTAGTGTAATCGGCATCATTGCGTTTGCGGTCAGCGGAGCGATTGTTGCGATGGAAGAGGAGTATGATATTTTAGGCGTGTATATTTTGGGGATTGTAACGGCGTTCGGCGGAGGAGCCATCCGAAATCTGCTGATCGGTGTTCCGGTCTCCGCCTTGTGGGAGCAAGGCGCGTTTTTTCAAATCGCTCTCGCATCAGTTACGATTGTCTTTTTGTTTCCGAAGCTGCTGTTAAGGCATTGGAGTAAATGGGGCAACCTATCCGATGCCATCGGGCTTTCGGCGTTTGCCATCCAAGGCGCTTTATATGCCGTGAAAATGGGCCATCCGCTCAGTGCGGTGATTGCGGCAGCGGTCCTGACCGGCAGCGGGGGCGGCATCATACGGGATCTTCTTGCCGGACGAAAGCCGCTTGTGCTGAAAGCGGAAATTTATGCGGTCTGGGCCGCGCTCGGAGGGTTAATCGTGGGCCTCGGCTGGGCCGGGGATGCCGCCGGTTTGTATGTGCTGTTTCTTGTGCTTGTGGCATGCCGCATCTGCAGTTATGTGTTCAGGTGGCGCCTGCCGAATCGTTCCTATCATATAGATCAGTAAAAAACCGATTTCACAAACGAAATCGGTTTTTTTTCATAACGGCTTCTGATAAAAAAAGACGCCCGATATGATAAGAAAAAGGGTATTTGACCATAATGCTGAATAATATGTTGCATATATGTTTGTATGATGAAAGCCGGATTTGTCAGCTTGATGTCGGAGGTGCCGCTGATGGCAAAACGTGATAAAGAGTGGAAAGAAGAGCAGGAAAGAATCAATTTTGTCATGAAGGAACTGGAACAGAAACAAACTCATCTTGAAGCCTCATCGGGCGGATTGAAGCAGGATATTGTGGGCTTGAGAAAAACGTTTTGGGATGATGTCACCGTGAATATGGATGATGCCCACGAAGCGGCTGAGACATTTTCAAGCATTAAACAGCAGGCAGAAATGCTTTCTGAACGTGAACGGACTCATCGGCTTCAATATCGGCAGCTTCAAAAAATCCAAAAGCTGAAAACCTCTCCTTACTTCGGCCGTGTCGATTTTACGGAAAAAGGGGAGTCCTCTTCCGAGCGGATTTATATCGGGCTGACTTCTTTGATGGATGAAAACAACGAGCAATTTCTCATTTACGATTGGCGCGCGCCCATCTCATCTCTTTACTATCAATATTCCCCGGGAAAAGCCCGCTATGAAGTTCCGGAAGAAACGATAGAGGGAGACATCACACTGAAGCGGCAGTTTATCATTAAAAACGGGACGCTTAAAGCGATGTTTAACACGGATATGACGATTGGTGACGAAATGCTGCAAGAGGTGCTGAGCGGCCATTCCGGACAGCATATGAAAAACATCGTGTCAACCATCCAAAAAGAACAGAACGAAATCATCCGGGATGAAAAAAGCAAATATCTCATTGTTCAGGGAGCCGCCGGAAGCGGGAAAACATCCGCGGCGCTTCAGCGGGCCGCTTACTTGCTGTACCGCGGGCGCGGGGTGCTTGATGCCCGTCAGATTGTATTGTTTTCCCCGAACATTTTGTTCAACAGTTATGTGTCCGCCGTATTGCCGGAATTGGGAGAAGAGAATATGGAGCAGGCCACCTTTCAGGAATATATCATCCGCCGGCTCGGACGAAAGTTTGATTGTGAAAGCCCGTACGAGCAGCTTGAATATTGCCTGACTGAACAAAACCAGGACGCACTTTCCGTAAGGCTCGCAGCCATTGCTTACAAAGCGTCATCAGCTTTCCAGGCCATGATTGACCGCTATGCCGGCTCGCTTTCCGGCTCGGGCCTGATGTGTAAACAGATCAGCTTCCGGGGAGACATCCTGATTTCAAAAGAGCGGATTGAAGACTATTTTTATTCGCTTGATCAGCAGCTGCCGATTCCGAACAGAGCGGAGCTGACGGCGGAATGGCTTCTCGCGGAAATCAGCGCTCTCGAAAAAAAGGAGCGTAAGAAGGAATGGGTCTTGCAGGAGAGCGAGCTGCTTGATAAGGAAGACTATGCTGAGGTTTATCAAACACTCAAGAAGCAGGCGGCAGATGATGAACCTGCATTTGACGACCATCAGCGCGAACAGCGGCTGCTTGGCGCCATTATTGTCGGCAAAGCCTTTAAATCGATTAAGCAGGCCGTCAGACGGCTCGGCTTTCTCGATATAAAACGGATGTATCTCGGGCTGTTTTCAGACTGGGGAGCTGATGAAAAGCCCGATCATTGGGAGAGCATCGGCGCTTTGACCAGAAACGCATTTGCAGAACGGTCACTTCCGTATGAAGATGCCGCTCCGTATCTGTATTTTCAGGATCTGTTAGAAGGAAAAAGAAAAAACACACAAATGAAGCACGTCTTCATTGATGAAGCGCAGGATTATTCCCCATTTCAGCTCACGTATATTCAGAGCATCTTCCCAGCGGCAAAGATGACGGTGCTCGGTGATGTCAGCCAGGCGATTTATGCCCACACCATTACGGGCCCTTCTTCCCTCGCCGGCTGCTTTCGCAATGGTGCAGAAAAGTATGTCAGCCTGAAACGGACTTACAGATCGACGCGGCAGATTGTTGAATTTACGAAAGCGCTGCTGGCTGACGGCGATGACATTGAGCCTTTTAACCGGAACGGGGAAAAACCGCGTGTTTTGCGGACGGATACAGAAAATGCGCGGCAGGAACAATTGGCGGATACAATCCGGGAGCTCAGACAAAAAGGCTGGGAGACGGTCGCCGTCATCTGCAAAACGGCCGCGGAAGCCAAAAAAGTGTTTCAGGCGGTCAGCGCCGGGAGCGGTGTCCGCTTGATCAATAAAGAAAACCAGCCTTTTCAAAAAGGGGTATGTGTCATTCCCGTGTATTTGGCAAAAGGCATTGAGTTTGACGCCGTCATTGCCGCTGACGCCTCTGCTGCCCAGTACAAAAGCGAACATGACCGTAAGCTGTTATATACGGCCTGTACGCGGGCGATGCATCATCTGACCGTATTGTCTCCGGGAGAACCCTCTCCTTTTATAAAAGAAGTGCCCGCCGGCTTATTCGTGTAAGCCCTTTGCCAAGTGCAAAGGGCTTTTTATCATTAGTAATCTTAATCATTGTCATCATGATTATATATTTTACTTACATACAAACTTTCGGTAAAGTTTCAATTAGAATATTATTTTGACAATTCCTATAGAAATAACGTACGTTACGTTTAATTCCTTGTGAGGTGGATATCGTTGCAACTTCAGGTCATGAACAGTCCGTTTAATCAGGAGCAGGCAGAGCTCCTTAACCGCCTTCTGCCGACCTTGACAGAATCACAGAAAATCTGGCTGAGCGGTTATTTGGCTGCTGCCCGGTCCGAATCCGGTGAAACAGCCGCACCCGCTGCTCAGGCTCCAGCAGAAAGCCCGGCAGTCTCAAGAGAAGTGACCGTATTATACGGATCGCAAACGGGAAATGCGGAAGGTCTTGCGAAACAGACGGTAAAGACGCTTGAGGAACGGGGATTCCAGGTCACCGTCGCGTCGATGAACGATTTTAAGCCGAATAATCTGAAAAAAGTAAACAATTTACTGATCGTGGTGAGCACGCACGGAGAAGGCGATCCGCCGGATAACGCGCTGGCCTTTCATGAATTTCTTCACGGCAGACGCGCGCCGAAGCTTGAAGCGCTCCGTTACTCCGTTTTGGCGCTCGGGGACAGCTCGTATGAATTTTTCTGCCAGACCGGCAAAGAGTTTGACGAGCGTCTTCAAGAGCTCGGCGGCACCCAGCTTGCGCCGCGGGTTGATTGCGATCTTGATTATGATGAGCCGTTTTCGGAATGGCTTGACGCCGTCATCGGCGGTTTGAACGAAGGAGCGGGAAATCAAACAGCCGAAGCGCCTGCCGAGACGCCGGCTCTCGGTGAATCCGTTTATTCCAGAACGAACCCGTTTCGGGCGGAGGTTCTTGAGAACATCAATCTGAACGGACGCGGTTCGAATAAAGAAACACGCCATCTCGAGCTTTCGCTTGAAGGATCGGGCCTCGCGTATCAGCCCGGAGACAGCCTCGGCATCTATCCGGAAAATGATCCGGCGCTCGTTGATGAGCTGATCAATGAGCTGAAATGGGACCCGAAACAGGAAGTGGCGGTGAATAAACAAGGAGAGCGCCTCCCGCTGAAAGATGCGCTTACTTCTCACTTTGAAATAACCGTCTTAACAAAACCGTTCCTGCAAAAGGCCGCACAGTTTACGGCTGACCAAAAGCTTAGTGAACTTCTGGCCGAAGGAAACGAAGAGCAGGTGAAAGCATACATCAACGGCCGTGATCTGCTTGATCTCGTCCGGGATTTCGGTCCGTGGGAAGCTTCCGCGGAAGACTTTCTTTCCATCCTGCGTAAAATGCCGGCCCGGCTCTATTCGATCGCAAGCAGTTTAGAAGCGAATCCGGAAGAGGTGCATCTGACAATCGGAGCGGTCAGATATGACGCGCACGGCAGAGAACGAAAAGGCGTCTGCAGCATTCTGTGTGCGGAAAGACTCCAGCCGGGAGATACGCTTCCGATTTACATTCAGCACAACCAAAACTTCAAGCTGCCGGAAAATCCGGATACACCGGTCATTATGGTCGGGCCGGGGACAGGCATCGCGCCGTTCCGTTCCTTTATGCAGGAGCGTGAAGAAACCGGAGCTGAAGGGAAAACATGGCTGTTCTTCGGGGATCAGCACTTTGTCACTGATTTTCTGTACCAGACGGAATGGCAAAAATGGCTGCAAAACGGTGTTCTCACAAAAATGGACGTCGCTTTTTCCCGGGATTCAGAAGAAAAGGTATATGTGCAGCACCGCATGAAAGAACAAAGCAAAGAGCTGTATGAATGGCTGCAGCAGGGAGCCGCCGTATACATCTGCGGTGATGAACAGCATATGGCGCATGACGTGCACCAGGCGCTTCTCGATATCATTCAGGAAGAAGGCGGCATGAGCCGTGAAAAAGCGGAAAGCTTCCTGGCAGACATGCAGCAGAAAAAACGCTATCAGCGTGACGTATATTGATTTTGGTTTGAAAGGAGCTTATTCAGCATGGTGAACAACATTTTAAAAGCGCCGGAAGGCCCTCCAAGTGATGTTGAGGAAATTAAAGAAAAAAGCGATTATTTGCGCGGCACATTGAAAGAAGTCATGCTCGACCGGATTTCAGCCGGCATCCCGGACGAAGACAACCGGCTGATGAAGCATCACGGAAGCTACTTGCAGGATGACCGCGATCTCCGTAATGAGCGTCAAAAACAAAAGCTTGAACCGGCTTATCAGTTCATGCTGCGCGTCCGGATGCCAGGCGGCGTTTCAACTCCGGAACAATGGCTTGTCATGGATGAACTGGCGCAAAAATACGGAAACAATACATTGAAGCTGACAACGCGTGAAACGTTCCAAATGCACGGAATTTTAAAATGGAACATGAAAAAAACGATTCAGAAAATCAATGCGGCGCTGCTTGATACCATTGCGGCCTGCGGAGATGTCAACCGAAACGTCATGTGCGCTTCAAATCCGCACCAGTCTGAAATTCATGCGGAAGTATACGAATGGTCGAAGAAATTGAGCGATGACCTTCTTCCGCGCACGAGAGCCTATCATGAAATCTGGCTTGATGAGGAACGTGTGGCGGGCACTCCTGACACGGAAACGGAACCGATGTACGGGCCGCTGTACCTGCCGCGGAAATTCAAAATCGGAATCGCCGTGCCTCCGTCCAATGATATCGATGTCTTTTCTCAAGATCTCGGCTTCATTGCCATCGTGGAGGAAGGCCGTCTTATCGGATTCAACGTGGCAATCGGCGGCGGTATGGGAATGACGCACGGCGATACGGCCACTTATCCGCAGCTTTCAAAAGTCATCGGCTTCTGCAAACCGGAGCAGCTGTATGATGTAGCGGAAAAAACCATTACGATTCAGCGCGATTACGGAAACCGTTCCGTCAGAAAGAATGCCAGATTCAAGTACACCGTTGACCGTCTCGGGCTGGAAAACGTAAAAGCCGAGCTGGAAAACCGCCTCGGCTGGCAGCTGGATGAAGCGAAACCTTATCATTTTGACCATAACGGCGACCGTTACGGATGGGTGAAGGGCGTAAAAGGTAAATGGCACTTTACGATGTTTATCGAAGGCGGCCGCGTCACGGACTATGAGAATTATAAGCTGATGACGGGATTGCGTGAAATCGCCAAAGTCCATACGGGAGATTTCCGTCTCACCTCTAATCAAAACCTGATTATCGGCAATGTCTCGAGCCAGAAAAAGAAACAAATCAGCGCATTAATCGAACAATACGGTCTGACAGACGGCCGGCAGCATTCCGCCCTCCGCCGCAGTTCAATGGCTTGCGTCGCGCTTCCGACATGCGGGCTCGCCATGGCCGAAGCCGAGCGGTATCTGCCGAAATTGATTGATAAAATTGAAGACATTGTTGACGAAAACGGGCTGCGGGATGAAGAAATCACCATCCGTATGACCGGGTGCCCGAATGGCTGCGCCCGCCATGCGCTCGGCGAAATCGGATTTATCGGAAAGGCGCCCGGAAAATATAATATGTATTTAGGAGCGGCGTTTGACGGCAGCCGTTTGAGCAAAATGTACCGGGAAAATATCGGTGAAGAGGAAATTCTGAGTGAGCTTCGCACCATTCTCCCGCGCTACGCGAAAGAGCGTGAGGAAGGCGAACACTTCGGCGATTTCGTCATCCGCGCGGGCATCATTAAAGCGACGACAGACGGCACGAATTTTCACGAATAAGATGAGCTAAGGATAGAGACACACTGACGGTGCGTTCTCTATCCTTTACTAAGCAGCATAAACGCTGCACCGCGTCATGAAACAGAAGACGCAGCTTGCGAAAAAGCCTGTTTTCAGAGAAAACAGGCTTTTTCTTTTTCCGGAAAAAATGTAGCTGAAGGCAAAAAAAGTTCGCCGTGAGCACGTTATGAGAAATTTTAAATAAAAACGGGTAAAATAAAAGAAGAATGGTTGCGTACGGAAAATATATTGAATCTGCCCGATCATCGGCTCAGGCCTTTGGCAAAGGCAGAGAACAGGCAATAATGATATGATGCAGCAGATGAAGGAGGTCATGCTTTGGACATATTTTTAGTCGTACTCGTACTTTTAACCATCATCGCGATCTCAAATATCGTAAATCGGTTTGTCCCCTTTATCCCGGTGCCTCTGATTCAGGTGGCGCTCGGTATCATTGCGGCGTCATTTCCGCAGGGGCTTCATTTTGAACTGAATACCGAATTGTTTTTTGTTTTGTTTATCGCTCCGCTGCTTTTTAACGATGGAAAACGGACGCCGCGTGCGGAACTTTGGAATTTAAGGGCGCCGATTTTGCTGCTTGCGCTCGGGCTCGTGTTTGCCACGGTGATTGTCGGCGGTTACACGATTCATTGGATGATTCCGAGCATTCCGCTGGCTGCCGCGTTCGGGCTGGCGGCGATACTGTCACCGACTGACGTTGTCGCGGTCAGCGCGCTGTCAGGGCGAGTGAAGATGCCAAAAGGCATTCTGCGTCTCCTTGAAGGAGAAGGACTGATGAATGACGCATCCGGCCTGGTCGCTTTTAAATTTGCGATTGCGGCAGCCGTGACGGGCGCATTTTCGCTGGCGCAGGCCGCCTTCAGTTTCGTTCTGATTTCAGCCGGAGGTTTACTCAGCGGTGTCGTCATTTCTTTTTTGATTATCCGTTTCCGGCTGTTTTTGCGCCGCCTCGGCATGCAGGATGTCACGATGCATATGCTGATTCAAATTCTGACGCCGTTCGTCATCTATCTCGCGGCTGAAGAAATCGGCGTTTCCGGCATTTTAGCGGTTGTGGCCGGCGGCATCACGCATGCGGTGGAGCAGGACCGTCTTGAATCAACGATGGTCAAACTGCAAATCGTCTCTTCAAGTACGTGGAATATTATTTTGTTCATTCTGAACGGTCTTGTTTTCGTTATTTTAGGTGCGCAAATACCGGATGTGGTTTCTGTCATCTTTAATGATACCGCGTTTAACAATATGATGGTCATCGGGTACATTATCGTCATTACGCTGACGTTAATGATTCTCAGGTTTTTGTGGGTGCTGTTTTTTTGGAACGGCAAGTGGTTTTTTAACAAGGATCAGAGTATTTATAAACCCGGCCTGCGCTCGACCCTGCTGATTTCGGTTTCAGGCGTCAGGGGAGCGGTCACGCTTGCGGGTTCCTTTTCCATTCCTTACGTGCTCTCTGACGGCTCGCCGTTTCCTGAACGGAATTTGATTCTCTTTTTAGCCGCGGGCGTTATTATGTGCACATTGGTGCTGGCGACAATCGTACTGCCGATTTTGACAGATAAGCCGGAAGACAATGTGAAAGAGAAGAAAGTCAAATTGCTGACAGCGAGACGGAAGCTGATAAAAGCTGCCTTAACCGCCATTAAAGAAAATATGAATGAGACAAACAAAACGGCTTCTTTTGCGGTCATTGCCGAATACAATGAGAAAATGAAAAATCTCAGGTTTCAGCAGTTCACCGTCAAAAACCGCACGAAAAAAGATGAGCGGAAAGTCCGCGCCCAAGGGATACAGGCTGAACAGGAAGAATTGCTGCGGCTGATTGAGCGGGGCGACATACCGGAAGAAACGGCTGACAGCCTTCAGGAACGGTTTGATGAATTGGAAGTGCTGTATACGAATCCGTTTAAAGTCGGCTTATCTAAGAAAAAGCTGAAACGCCTGATGTACTGGATCTTTTTCGGTGAACAAAAAAAGCCGGAAATGTCGATTTTAAATGAAGAAGGCCTCATCCGCACCACAAGGGTTAAAACGGCAAAAGCGGCCATTGAAAGCCTGAAAAAACACATGACTGAAGAAAATAAAGATGTGACGCTTGCCGTCATTTCCTTTTACAATCACTTGATTTTCAGGCTGGGGCACTCGTATCACGAACAGAGTCCGAGCCGCCGTTTTGAAAATCAAAAACTCGAAATCAAACTGCGGGCCGTGCAGGCCATCCGCAACGAAATCCAAACATTATTCGAAGAGCGGGAAATTTCCCGCGATATGTCACATGAGCTTCGCCAATACATCAATGATGTGGAAGCGGCCATGCTTGACGGAGGTGAATAAAAAAAGTCCGGCATCTGTTCGCCGGACTTTTTTTGATTACGGACGATGGAATTCGACGTGATCGCCGTCGCGGTCAAACCAGCCTCTGAAGGCCCAGTTGATCCAGCCGCCATCACCTTTATTGGTGAAGCTTCCGTCTTCAAACACCCAAATGCCGTACGTGATGCCGTCATAAACGGCGGAACCGTAAAACTGAACGCCGTTAAAATGATCTTCATATTCCTGGCTTAAATTAAACACCATGACGTTATATTTTTGTCCGGAAGCGTAGAATGAAGATTCCATTAAGTTTTTGACGAAGCCGTCACGGTTTTGCGCCGACTTAATCGCGTCAGCAATCGAATTGCCGATGCCGAGCAGGTCAACGTCAATGTTTAATCCGACATCTTTTGCTGAGACATCTGATGATTGCTGTGCCATGTTTTGAGGGACCGGGGTTTCTTTTGCGGATACAAAGGACAGAGGAGTCAGAGACAAAGCGGCGCCAAGGGCAACGGTCATCGGGATACGCATACGTTTCATATGATTTCCTCCTTCAATTGTGTGGTGGCTACAGTAGCGATTTACCCGGACAGTTACCCGGTTAACCGTAATTTTTGAAAAATAGGAAAATAATAACGGCAGTGGTGCTTGGGCACTAAAGATGGTTTTTGTGATAACGATGAGCGTATAATTGGTTTCTTACGGCGGAAATGTGAGATAATAATAACCGTTTACATAATGACTAGAAAGGATGGTTCAACGTGGCAAAAAGCTTAAAAGATACTGTAAAGCTTCATAATGGCGTTGAAATGCCGTGGTTCGGCCTTGGCGTCTTCAAGGTGGAAAACGGAAGCGTAGCGGCGGACTCCGTCGAAGCGGCAATCAGAAACGGCTACCGCAGCATTGATACGGCGGCTATTTATAAAAATGAAGAGGGTGTCGGCGAAGGCATCAGAGCTGCGGGCGTTGCCAGAGAAGAGCTGTTCATCACGTCAAAAGTGTGGAATGAAGATCAAGGATACGAAACGACACTTGACGCGTTTGAGAAAAGCCTTGAGCGCCTCGGCCTCGATTACCTCGACCTTTACCTGATTCACTGGCCGGGCAAGGATAAATATAAAGACACATGGCGCGCTCTTGAAAAGCTGTACAAAGACGGCAAAATCCGCGCCATCGGCGTCAGCAACTTCCAAGTGCATCATTTAGAAGAGCTGCTGAAAGATGCTGAAATCAAGCCGATGGTCAACCAGATTGAATTCCACCCGCGCCTGACTCAAAAAGAAGTGAGAGATTTCTGCAAAGCGCAGGGCATTCAAGTGGAAGCATGGTCTCCATTGATGCAGGGACAGCTCCTTGATAACGAAGTGCTGTCACAAATTGCGGAAAAACATAACAAATCGGTTGCTCAAGTGATTTTGCGCTGGGATCTTCAAAACGAAGTCGTTACCATTCCGAAATCGATTAAAGAGCACCGCATTATAGAAAATGCCGATATTTTTGATTTCGAACTGTCACAGGAAGAAATGGAAAAGATCAGCGCATTGAACAAAGACGAGCGTGTCGGCCCGAATCCGGACGAGCTTCTGTTCTAAGAAAAAACAGCCCTTTACGGGGCTGTTTTTCTTTACATGAATGTCTGTGTCTGACGTTTTACGCTGAACCTGTATGCGGCTATTAATAACAAGGCGGCGGCGAAGGCTCCCAAAATGATGATGTTCAGCATCAGGCTTTGGAGCGTGCGGCCGTGCTGCAATTGATCGACCGTATCGAGCACCCAGCGCTGAGGCAGAAATTCGGCGATTGTCTGCACCGTTTTCGGCATAATATTGCTCGGAAAGAAGCAGCCGGCGAGCAAGCATGTCGGCACGACAATCAAATTCAAAAGCGCCGATGTTGAAGCGCTGCTGTTGGAAAAACCGACGGCAATAAAGGCGATTCCGATCGCGCTTAATGCAAACAGCATCATCAGGACGAACAGCTGCCACAGCGGGAATGACGGATGAATATGAAAAGCGGCGCCCATAAAGAGAACGGCGAATAGAATTTGGACGGCCATGATAATGATATTCACCGCCGCGTTTGCCAGTACATACTGCTTTGATGTGATCGGCGTTGACAGAAGCCTGTAGTACGTCCTGTTTTCCCGCTCTTTAATCATCAGTTCCGTCAGGTTGCCGGCGGAATAGAGCATAATGATAATGAGATACCCGATGACTGAGTAAGTCATTTCTTTATGGTTCGATGTATCTTGTAAAACAGCGGACTCCGTTTGAATGGGAGAATGCTTGAAATCGGCGTACATCGCCTGAAAGGCCTTTGCGTCCCCGCCGGAAGATTTGCCGATTGAGGCGGCGCTGTTCATATAATTGTACAAATAAGAGCTGACATATCCGGTGACCTGGGCGCCTTTCAGCGAGGTCATGCCGATGTGAGCCGGTTTCCCGTCTTTTACGCTTTGGGAGAAGCCTTTTTCAAACGTAATGAGCGCCTCCATTTTTCCTGAAGCGATCTTGGATGTGGCGGACGCAGCCGTTTCCTCCGAAATCTTCACATGGTCCAGTCCTTTTAAAAACGTGACCGTATCCTGTGCCACTTCTCCGCCGTCCTGATTGAGAATGCCGATATTGAGCGTTTCGGCTCCGCCGTTGGCATTGGTCATGAAGGAGAGGAAGACGCCGATCAGCGGAGCCCCGATATAAAGAATGAGCTGTTTTTTGCTTTTTGTAATCCCTTTGAGAGTGTGTGCAAACAGCCACCAGAAGTTTTTCATATTACAGTCCCTCCCGTCTTTGAAACGTAAATGCGGCGATCAGCAAAAAGAGTGCCGCCAATGCTGTATTTAAACCGAGTGCAGGCCATGCCGCTGATACATCATTTGCGTAAATGATGTTGTTAATCGCCTTATTGATCCATGATAAGGGCGACAGGACGGAAATTCCTCCGCCTTCATATTTGTAATAGGCGCCGCCGATAATGGACATCACCTGAACGATGATGACGGTGATTAATCTGGCGCTTTCGGGTTTTCTGGTCAAATAGCTCAGGCTGAGCCCGAAGCTGACGGCCAAAAGAATTTCAGAAACGAGAATCAAAAGCACAAGTCCCAGGTGGCTGCCCCAATTCGCTTTTAAGATAAATTTGCTGAAGGCGACAACGGCAAGAATCGTCAGAACATTCACAGCCAAAATGCCGAGCATCTTTCCGAGAAAGATATCGTTTTTCCGGAGCGGGGCGGCGATCAGGCGATCCGCGGTGTGCCGTATTCTTTCCCCTCGGAATAAGGTGCTTGCAAAAATCGAGGCGTACAGCCCGATCATCGTCGTCATGGATATCGCGTAAAAATCTTTCGCTTTCGGTTCTTTCGCTTTGTGTAAAGACGTCTGCTTCATATAATCGCTTTTGATTTGTCCGGCGGAAGGCGCCTTATGCGCCTTGTAAGCGGCGGCGCCTGCTTTGTATTGATTGGTAAAAGCGGTCAGCATGCCTTGGACGATCGTGCCGTTTATGCCGCTCCGGTCATTTGTATAGACTTGAAAACCGGTGTTTTTTACAGTGACGAAAGCATCCGCCTGATTTTCTCGAACCTCGTTTTTGCCTTTTGCCTCCGTGTCCGCTTTTTGAAAATAGACATGCTCTTTTTTGGCGGCTTTCATAAACTCAGTAAAATAATGAGAAAGAGGGCCGTTTGACTGGTCCGTATATACGACCTTGATGTTTCCGACCGTCACCTCTGAATCAAAGGCGTTTGATAATGCCGCAGTAAAAATCAGCATGAAGACGATCGGAAAAGCAAGCATGAAAATAAAAGTCCGTCTGTCGCGGAAACTGATTTTGATTTCTTTCACGGCGATGTGCAGAATATTCATTTGCAATCCTCCTTTCAATGGGGTCAGTCGCGCAGGCTTCTGCCTGTCAGCGTGAGAAATACCGTTTCTAAGTCAGGGGCCTGTTCCTGCAAGGAGCGGATTTCAATGCCTTTGTCCATGAAGTACCGGATCAGGCGGTTTAAATTGTTGACCCCTGTGTCAGAGCTGATTTTCACGCTGTTTTCTTCCAGTGCGGCGACTCTGACGCCGGGCAGCTCCTGAATATCGCCGAGGCTGATGCCGTTTCCGGATGACAGCTCAATCACGACGTCCTTCGTGTCGGTAATGATGGAGGTCAGCTGTTCTTTTGTGCCTTCTGCGATGACTTTTCCGTGGTCGATGATGGCGATGCGCGTGCATATTTCTTCCACTTCCTCCATGTAGTGGCTCGTGTAGATGATCGTGCAGCCCATTTCATTCAGCTTTTTCACTGATTGCAGAATATAATTTCTTGATTGCGGGTCAATGCCGACCGTCGGTTCATCCATGATGATCAGTTTCGGCCGGTGGGCAAGCGCGCAGGCGATATTGAGCCTGCGCTTCATTCCGCCGGAAAAATGCTTCGGCAAATATTTGTGTTTATCGCTCAAGCCCACGAATGTCAGGGCTTCCTCGACCCGTTCTCTCAGAGCCGCCCCTCTCAGGCCGTACAGCCCGGCGAAGAACTTCACATTTTCATAGGCGTTTAATTCTTCGTAAATCGCGAGGTCCTGAGGGACGATGCCGATATTCATTTTCGTTGCTTTGCTATATTTGAAAATATCTTTTCCGAGAAACAGAATGTCTCCGCCTGAAGGTTTTAAAAGACCTGAGATCATATTGATCGTCGTGCTTTTTCCGGCTCCGTTTGCGCCGAGAAACCCGAAAATCTCACCTTCTTTTACGGCAAGCGACATCTGGTCAACGGCGGCATAATCACCGAATTTCTTACTCAGCTGTTTGAGCTCCAAAATGTTCATGTTTCCACCTCTATGTCTTGTGATGCTCTTATTATAAAAAAAAGAATGAACGGCCGTTAGTGCAGCTGTTCATTCCTTTGACGTGAGAATCTTCATATTTTTCACATGAAAATATTCACTTATTCAACCGGAAGCAATGTCGTGACGGAAAAACCGGCCGTGCCGTCAAAAATAACGGTTCCGTGCAAGACGGCCGCCCGTTCTTCCATACCGAGCATGCCGAGGCCTTTTTTAAAGCGGACGGCGCCGTTTCCGTTATCTTTGACTTCCGCTTTCACAGCTTTGTTCAGCACATGGATATCAATGAAAATCTGCGTGGCATCGGCGTATTTCATTGCATTGGTCAAGGCTTCGGTTACGTTTTCCTGAATGACTCTCCAATGCATTTGCGTCAGCCTGTCCAAATCGCCTTGATGCGTAAACGGAACCGGCATCCCGTTTTTGGCCGAAAATTCATCAATAAACGTTCTTAATCTGTGAATGCCCATTTGTTCAGCGGGCGGTTTCATATTTTTCAGCGTTATGCGGATATCCTCTATGCCTTCTTTGGAAATGGTAATGGCGTTTTGGAGCAGTTCAGCCGCTTTGTCCGGATGGGAGCCGAGCATCCGCTTCGCCGCTTCCATCTGAATGAGCGCGCCGGTCATGGAATGGCCGATTTTGTCATGGATGGCTTGGGACAATCTGTTTCTTTCTTCGAGTTTGCCGGTATACTCCGATTGTTTGATATATTCTGTGCTGCTGTGCAGCTGTTTCGTCAGTTTTTCAATGCTTGAGCGCATGCTGTCTGACTGCTCTTCATATTTTTTCAGCCGGTCGCTGGACCGGGCGGCCAAAACGAATATCGCCAAGCAGAACAAGGTCATGACGATATAAGTCGGAAGGTCGCCGTACGGGATAAATAAAAACGGCAAAAACACGAGCAGGCAGAACACATAGCGGTGAACCGGATATTCGGCAAGAACGGCAAAAATGGCGGGCGGCAAAAGAAACAGAAACGCCGGATGGCCTAAGGCGGAAAGCCAAGCAGTCAATGCAAGCGAAAGCAGGGTGATCCCGCGCCTCCAAGCGGGCGGCCTGATCATGCAGACCGCAATGCCCAAAGACAGATAAAGCAGCAGAAACAAGACGGCGTACGGCGTGTAAGGGCGGTCTGCCGATACGAACAAAAAAGCCGTATAAAAAATGGCGATCAGTCTGCTCATCAGCATCCAAAAATCCATACCGTTCAACGCCCGTTATCCACCTTCCCGGTGATATAAAAAATGGCGATCTGCGTTCTGTGCTCAAGCCCTGTTTTCCCTAAAATAGATGAAATATAATTGGCCGTCGTCCCTTCAGAAATGAAAAGCTGTTTTGAAATTTCCCTGTTCGACAGTCCTTTCGCAATAAGCGACATGATGCTGAGCTCTCTTTCAGTAAACTGGCTTTCATCAATCTGATGCGCGGCTTCGGCCGGCCGGAAAAGGCTGTCTTTTATTTTATCCAGCACGGTGTCCTGAAGAATGCTGTGCCCGTTGAAGACGCTTTTGATCGCATCGCGGATCCGTTCCGGTTCGGTATTTTTTAATAAATATCCTTTCGCGCCGTTTTTAATCGCTTCTAAAATATACTCATCGTCGTCAAATGTCGTCAGGATCATCGGCTTCGTATCCGTTTCCTCCACGATCCGTTTTGCGGCTTCGACGCCGTTCATCACCGGCATGCGGACGTCCAACAAGGCGATATCGACGGGATTGTGTTTACAATACTCTGCCGCCTCCAGGCCATTTTCCAACGTTGCCGATACAGTAAATTCCTCATATGTATGCAAAATGATTTTCATTCCTTCTCTGATGAAAGAATTATCATCCGCGATAATGACATTAATCTTCATGGCCGCACCCTTTGTGTGTTTTTTGTTTCATTATATACCATCCGATTTTAAATCAAAAAGCCTCCCGGCGAAAGGTGCACGGAAGGCGGATCGGTCAAGCGGGTTTTTTCAATTGGATGAAAAACAGCATCAGAAAAGAAATGATCACAATACAGATCACCCACACCCAGGCGAGTGTTTCATTGCCGGAGTCCATCGCGACGTAAATCGCTGTCGGCAGCGTTTGGGTGACGCCGGGAATATTTCCCGCAAACATTAAAGTCGCTCCGAATTCACCTAGCGCCCTTGCAATACTGAGAATGCTTCCGGTCAAGAGGGAGGGAAAGGCAAGCGGGACGGAAATACGGGTGAACACCTGCCACCTGCCGGCTCCGTCTACTTTCGCCGCTCCCTCGATGTCGGCATCAACCGCGGCGAAGCCGGTTTTAGCGGACTGATACATAAGCGGGAAGGCGACAATGGCCGAAGCGATCACCGCGGCCGACCACGTGAAAATGACGGGCTGGTGAAAAATCCGCTCAATCGCCCGGCCGATAAAGCTGTGTTTTCCGAAAATGATAATGAGAATGAAGCCGACAACGGTAGGCGGAAGAACGAGCGGGAGCATAAACAGGGTCTCCACAGCCGTTTTTCCGGGAAATCGCGCTTTCGCCATCCAGGCGCCGGCAAGCGTCCCGAGAATGATGACGGCGATGCCCGATGCCAAAGCCACCTCAAACGACAGTACGACGGGAGTGAAAAATTCCGAAGCCGTAATGTTACTTGGCAGTAAATCCATATTTCTTAAACACTTTCATCGCTTCATCAGACTGCAGATACTGATAAAACGCTTCTGCTTCTTTACGGTGCTTTGTATCCTTGACGATGCCGAGCGGATACACGATCGGATCGTGCGTTTTCGCCGGCGCTTCATCGGTGATTTTCACCTTTTTCGAAATCAGTGCGTCTGTTTTATAGACAAGCCCGGCATCGACATTTCCGGTTTCAACATAAGAAAGCACCTGGCGAACGTCTTTTGCATAGACGACTTTATCTTTTACCTTGTCCCACATGGATAATGCCGTCAATGACTGTTTGGCGTATTGTCCGGCCGGAACGGATTCAGGCGTGCCGAGCGCGATTTTTTCCGCGCTGTCTTTTTTCAGGTCATTCAGATGTGTCAGGTGTGCGCTGTTTTTCTCAGGCACGATCATGACGAGATCATTTTTCAAAAGATCCGTGCTGTCCTTTTTATCGATATCTCCGTCATGAACGAGCTTTTCGAATTTATCTTCGGCTGCCGAGAAGAATAAATCAGCTCCCGCGCCTTGTGAAATTTGTTTCTGCAATGTGCCTGATGATCCGAAGTTGTCTTGAATGGTTACGTTTGAATGTGATTTTTCGTAGTTGGTCTGGATTTCTTCAAGTGCATCCTGAGCGCTGGCTGCCGCAGAAACGGTCAGCGTGACTTTTTCGTTTTGTCCGCCTTTGGAGGATTGTCCGGATGAGCAGCCCGCAGTTGCGAGGAAAACGGCCATAGCCGCAGTTGTGAGTAGTGTCGCTTTCTTTTTCAACATTGTGCACCCCTTATAGCTAAATATCATTAGATCAAACTAATTATAACGCAATTGTACGTAATGGTGCGGTTTTTTTTCAATATCTGAACAGTTATAATAAAAATGGAGCGTGATAATATGACAGAAGCCACTTCCTATACAATAGAAGAAGTTGCGGGCCTTTTGAAGGTCTCCAAATTGACAGTATATGATTTGATAAAAAAAGGACTCATTCCGGCGTACAGGGTCGGAAGACAGATGAGGGTCGATGAAGAGGACTTAAAACAATATAAAACAAACATGAGAATGTCAAAAAAGCCATCCGTATCAGAAGCTGCTGACCCGTCCCGCGGGCGGGAGCCGGAAAAAAGGCAGTCCGTTATCATCAGCGGGCAGGATGTGTCGATGGACCTCCTCAGCAAACAGCTGGAACAAACAATACAGGCGGCTCCGCTCCGCAAGTACAGCGGCAGTTTGAACAGCCTGATCGAGATGTACCGCGGGGCTTGTGACATCGTCAGTCTGCATTTGTACGATGGGGAGACGGGGCAGTATAACATCCCGTACGTGAAGCGCATTCTTTCAGGGGAGCCGTTTGCGCTTTTTCATGTCGTGCTGCGGCAGGCCGGATTATATGTGAAAAAGGGCAATCCGCTGAACATTCAGGGCTTTCAGGACTTGAGCCGAAAGGATGTCCGTATCGTCAATCGCGAAAAAGGATCAGGCGCGAGGGTGCTGCTGGATGAACAGCTCAGATCTTTCGGTATTACGCCGTCTGATGTCGCCGGCTACCATGACATTGTCACGGATCATCTGTCAGCGGCTTCACAAGTGTCAAGCGGAAAGGCGGATATCGGAGTCGGGTCGCAGCATGCGGCGCATATGGCAGGCACGGACTTTATCCCGGTGATCAGTGAACAGTACGATGTGGTCGTCTTAAAACAAAACCGGGAGCTTGTTCAAAGCGTGCAGGACATCCTCAATTCTGAGGAATTCAAGTCTCAGCTTTCTCAATTATCCGGATATGATACGAAAATGACCGGACGGCTCATATATGAAACATGAAAAATCCCTCCATATAACGGAGGGATTTTTTTATTGCTTGTAAAACCGCAGCAGGTCGCCGTTTAATATTTTATCGGAAAGCATCAGCTCTTGTTCCGCTTTTTCTTTCTCATCGCTGCACGCGCTCATGTCAGAAAGCGGTTCACCCGTTTTACGGCTGTAACACGTATTTTTCGTATAAATATGATCATCCGTGATAAAGCTGCCGTTTCTCAGCACCGCAAACGGGGTCCGCTCTCCGGAAAACAGATCATTGCCGAACTGAATGCTGCCTTTCGTTTCAATGCCGAGCAGGTGAAGCAGCGTCGGTCTTACATCAACCTGTCCCGCGGCGGAAGCAATCGTTTCCGGCGCACGGTCGGTCACCCCGGGAATATGAATGATAAACGGCACGCGCTGAAGCTGAACCGTATCAAACGGAGTGATTTCCTCTTTCCCTAAGAATTCGGCAAGTCCTTGATTATGGGCTTCGGATATACCGTAATGATCTCCCATCAGGACGATCATCGCGTTGTCATACAGTCCTTCTTTTTTCAGCTTCTTGAAAAAGTGTTTCAGGGCCTCATCTTCATAGCGGACCGTCGTCACATAGCGGTTTAATAAATCGCTGCTTGTGTCCGGTTCTTCAATGAGCTGATCCTGTTTATCAATTTCAAAAGGAAAATGGTTGGTCAAAGTCAGCAGGCTCGCGTAAAACGGCTGCGGAAGCTTCTTTAATTTTTCCGCTGACTGTTCGAGAAATTCCTTATCCTTCAGGCCCCAGCCTGTTGAATTTTCCTGTGTCACCTTAAATTCATCCGCGTCGAAAAAACGGTCGATTCCGAATGTCCCGTACATCTCATCCCGGTTCCAAAAGGCCTTATGATTGGCATGCAGAACGGCTGAATAGTATTGACGGTCTTTTAACATATGGTACATCGTATTGAACCGGTGGCCGCTTTTTGTAAAAAAAACGGCGCCGCTTGAAGACGGATACAGCGAATTTGCAGTAATGAATTCTGAATCTGAGGTTTTTCCCTGTTCAGTCTGCTGATAAAAATGAGTGAAGTCATAACTTTTTTTCCGCAGTTTATTTAAAAACGGGGTAATCTCCCGCCCGTTGACCCGCTCATCCATTACAAAACGCTGGGTTGATTCGAGCGTAACAAAAATCACATTGCGCCCCTTTGCCAGCCCGAACTTTGATTCGGACGGCCTGCTGTAGTCGGCTTGAGTGTAATTTGCGACCGCCGCAAGGCTGTCTTCGTCGGCAAACGCTTTAGCCCCTGCATTCAGCGTCTGCGAAATGGTGTCATACAAATGAAAGTGGAACAGGCCGATTCCTTTTACGAGCGCTTCACGATCAAAAGGGTGCTTGAACAGCTTCGGCTGCTCGGCCTCAGACAGCGCAAGGTTGCACAGCATGAGGCCGGCTGATGCCCACGCATACGCTTTAACGGTACGGGTGCTGGCTTTTCCTTTACCGGCTTTATGCCTTTTACCAAGGTAAAACAAAACCGCAATATCCAAAAATAAAGCGATGTAAAGCGGGTGAAACAGCTCTTGGACGCTGCTTCCCATATCACCCATATTGCTCGTCTGAAACAAAACCGGTATGGTGATAAAATCAATATAAAAACCGTAAAACACCGTATTTGCGATTAAAATCCCCGTCAGCATCACATTTGCCGAAAGCAGAAAGATCCGCTGTTTTTTTTCCGTCAGCAGCAGGGCGATGCCGAACAGCGGCACAATGAAGCTCAGCGGATTAATGAGAAGCAGACATTCCTCAAGAACCGAATTGTTCTGCAGATCAAAACCGAGCTTATAAACGGCATAGGTTTTCATCCACATGAACAGGATGGACAGGCATAAAAACCGATGATTGCTGAAAAAGGTTTTCTTCATATGTATGACTCCTCACCCTAAAAGCGAAAGATGCTTTTTGTTTATGAGATGCGGCCGTGAACCAGTTCGTATAAATAATAGCAGGATACAATCGTTAAGCCGGCCAGCACAAGCTGCTCCGAAAAGCTCCCCGTTCTCATATAAAGGGGAAGACGGAAGCGGATGGCGGACGGAAACAGCAGTTTAATGCCGTTGACGGTCCATGCGTCAAGCACAAGATGGCTCGCCATTCCGATCATCAGTCCGGCGGAAATGCTCGGATTCGGAATATAGGTTGCCGTAATGAAAAACATAATAAGCATAAACAGCAGACTGTGTGTAAACGTTCTGTGGCCGAACACCGTGCTTACGATTTTGGACAGAACGGGCAGCGTTCTGCCGATTTTGCTTTTCGTATGGCATATGTCGGGAATCAGCGCCCCGAGGGCACCCGCTGAGGTCATAAGGACCGGATCATACCCGTAATAATACGCAATTGCGGAACAAGAAGCGATGCCTCCCATGATGTGTGTTTTTCCTGTCATTTTTCGCTTCTCCTTTTTATTTTTGCCAAAATCCCCTGAATTACAAATATATCAAGAGAATGCATGTTTGATCAACAAACTTTACCTGTTCCGCCAAAAGGAAGGAGACGCGGATTCCGCATATTCTGCCGCGGAAAAAGACACATTATAGGTGTACCTATATTTGATAAAGAGGTGATACAGATGGCTTTCTTTAACAAAGAAAAAGGAAAAAACAGCGATAAAAACAAAAACGTCATTCAAGGCGCGCTTGACGACGCCGGTGCAGCTCTGAAAGACGATCCGCTTCAAGAAGCTGTTCAAAAGAAAAAAAACAACCGCTGACCATATAAGACGGGTAGGGCGAACGCTCTATCCGTTTTCCATCTAATTTTTCCCTTTGACAGATCTTTTTATCTCTGATAACCTCTGAGTAGAATTGAATGATAAAAATCCTCACTCTTTCTCGGTGAGGTAGAGGTTGCGCTTGATGATGAGTCGCACATGCCAGGCTGATAGGGGCCGCAAAACATGTGTTAAAGGCATCAGCGCCGAAGTGTGGAGAAAGCCGATCCTTCTCTATGCTGGGACTGTATCTGAATAAGTGCAGGACTGCCGCGTGCTTTTTCGCGGAGGGCTATCCGGAGATCAAGGGTGTGTGTTTCTTTAAGCATGGACTTTTGTTCAGGCTTTTTTTGCGTGTAAATATGGTCTCGGGGTCTGGTCCGTACGAATGAACAACCAGGAGGTACAGGAATGGAACAGACGAAAAAATGGGGTTTTTGGTTATTAACGGCGTTTGTCGTAGGAAATATGGTAGGCTCGGGCATCTTTTCGCTTCCGAGTACGCTCGCAAAAATCGCGAGCCCGTTCGGCGCTACATCGGCATGGCTTTTAACGGGAGCCGGTGTGTTAATGATCGCGCTGGTCTTCGGCCACTTATCCATCCGCAAGCCTGAGCTGACGGCGGGACCGCAAAGCTATGCGCGTGCGCTGTTCAGCGATCGGAAAAAAGGGAATGCAGCGGGCTTCACGATGGTGTGGGGCTACTGGGTGGCGAGCTGGATCAGCAACGTGGCGATCATCACGAGCCTTGCCGGATATTTAACATCATTTTTCCCGATTTTAACGGATAAGCGTGAAATGTTTTCGATCGGCGGTCAGGCGGTTACGCTCGGCCAGCTGCTGACGTTTGCCGTATGTACGGTTTTATTATGGGGCACTCACACGATTCTCGTCACCAGCATTAACGGTGCGAGTAAATTAAATTTCGTCACGACGTTTTCAAAAGTATTAGGATTTATCTTCTTTATCATTGCAGGTTTATTTGTGTTTCAAACGTCGTTTTTCGATCATTTTTATTTTCCGGTTCAAACAGGTCCTCACACAGTTGAGGGAATCGGCGGGCAGATCCACAATGCGGCGATTTCAACATTATGGGCGTTCGTCGGAATTGAATCAGCAGTCATCTTATCCGGGCGCGCCCGTTCGCAGCGCGACGTGAAACGCGCCACCATTACCGGATTATTGATCGCGCTTGGCATCTATATCATCGTGACATTAATTACGATGGGCGTGCTTCCGCATGGTAAGCTTGTCGGCTCGGAAAAACCGTTTGTTGACGTATTGTACGCGATCGTCGGCAATGCGGGAAGCGTCATCATGGCGATTCTGGCGATTTTGTGTCTGTTCGGAACGATGCTCGGCTGGATTCTTCTCGGCTCTGAAGTTCCGTATCAAGCGGCGAAATCAGGAGACTTTCCGGCTGCTTTTGCAAAAACGAATAAACAGGGAAGCCCGGTTGTGTCGTTAATCGTAACGAACGTGATGTCACAGATCTTTATCTTTTCGGTTATTTCCCGGACGATCAGTGACGCGTTTACGTTTTTAACAACGGCGGCGACGCTCGCTTATCTGATTCCGTATCTCGTATCAGCGTTTTACAGCCTGAAGCTCATTTTTACGGGTGAAACGTATGACGAGATAAAGGGTTCAAGAGTAAGAGACGGTATCATCGCCATCCTTGCCTGCATTTATTCTTTTTACGTCATTATTACCGGAACGGCCGATTTAACGACCTTTATTCTCGGTATCGGGCTGTTTTTCGTCGGTTTGCTGTTATATCCTTTCGTCTCAAAGAAATTTGCAAACAACAGACAATCGGTATGACAAAAAGACATCTCACGTCTGTGAGATGTCTTTTTTGTTTGCGGCAGCGGGTTACTTTTTGACGGCGTGTATATAATGAATGGTCTCGAATGCGGTTAAATGGTCAGTGCGTCCGCTGAAAAAACGGTCATTGACGTCCGCCGGAGATATAAATGTTCATAAATAAGCAGACCTGATGATTCTAATATTTTTTCGATTTCTTTATAACTGAAACACGATAACATCGGTTCTCCGCTTGCTGCAGCCATTTTCACCATGTTTTCCACTCTGTTTGACAGTCCTCTTTCTTCAAAGAGCGACTCATCTGCATAATCAAACACGATAGAGCTTCCCGGCGGGACTTCGGCAAATAATTGTGTGAGCAGGCGGGCGAGATGCTTTTTCGTAAGATAGTATGACACACCGAGAAGGCTGAAAAAGGTTTTTTGGCGTGAAAAACCTTCCTGATACAGACGGCTGAAAGAAAGCGAAGCGGCGAAGTCCATCGGTACAAAATGAAGATGATGGGAAATGCCGAGGTTCAGATGTTTCAATCTGTTTATTTTGTCTTCCTGTGAAGCGGGATGATCGATTTCAAATATGTCTAAGGCGTTTGTCACCTCAGGATGCCTGAAACAAAAAGTATCCAGCCCCGCGCCAAGGATGACATACTGTTTGGCCCCGAGCTTCACTTCATTGAAAAGCACTTCTTCACAATATGCGGCACGGGCTAGCGGTGTAGGAGACAGCTGGACTTGAGTCACCCATTTTAAGATGTCATCCGGTTGGCCTTGAAGCCTCTGGGCCATGTCTTTGCTGAAAAATGATATACCTTGAATCAGATGATCGCGGATGTCCGAATGCTCTTTTTCAGAAATCAGATCTTGTGCCAAAAAATCATCAAATATCACCGGGGTGTCGTATTTACTGTGGTACGCCCTTCCGAAAGCGGACAGCAGGGAAGTCATACTCGCCTTGTTCTCTTTCATATAAAGATCCTCCGTTATTTACATCAATCTCCGGCCGGGAGAATCTTATTATACACTTTAATCCAAAAATGTAAATTATAGAATAGGTGCCGTTTATTATTTACATGGTGCTAGGAGCTTGTCCTACTTTTATAATTTAAGGTATTTCTTAACTGTTCATTACATGAAAGTAATGTTCTGATGACTATACTGGATGATGGAAATATGATCCATTCCTAAAATGCTTGGCAAAATCTAATGGAATCATATAATATATAAACTAAACTTTGCGATTAAGGTGTGAGAAATTTGTCTAAAAAGCACGCAATAATATCAGCTGCAAGAGAGATTATTTATTCTAAGGGATATCAAGCAACCTCTATAAATGATATTCTTGTGGCTGCAGAGATTGGAAAAGGCCAATTTTATCACTACTTCTCATCTAAATATGATTTAGGATTAGCAGTAGTGGAATCTATAGTCCATGAATGGCAAACAGAGTTAATATCAGATATTCTTCAGTCAGATAATACTCCAGTAAATAAGTTAAATATGATGTTGGACAGAACACTTACTTTTCATACTGAAGTGAAGAATAAATCAGGTTGTCCTATAGGAAACTTAGCCATTGAAATGAGCGAGCATGATGAAACGTTTCGTGTAAAAATTCAACATTTATTTGAATGTTGGATAGGGGCTATAGAGATTACATTAAATGAAATGGTTGAACAAGGTCTGTTAGATTCCTTTGATACTAAAAAAGATGCTCAAGCAATTGTAGCTATGATTGAAGGAGGAATTTTGCTAATGAAAAACCAAAAAAACGTCAACTTTTTAAGTGACATTATAGAAGTAATCCGAAAACAATTTAATCTAGAATAGTCAACTGTTTTTTTCTTGCAATATTGTTTTTCTTATGTTAAGCTCTTTTTGTACCGACTGGTAGGTACAATCCTGTGCTGAAGGAGAGATAAACAATGGCAAAATTAAATGGTGTTGATATGAGTATTATTGAAGGTTTAGTGGAGCAATACAAAAAAAATCCTGCTGAAGGTACTGGAAGTTGGTCATCTTCTGTAAAATGGGATAATGGATTCCATGTTGAGGCAAAAGTAGGTGATCATGCTCCTATTCATGTTGATGAGCCAAAATGGTTAGCAGGCTCCAATAAGGGAGCAAACCCAGTGGAATATTTATTAAGCGCACTAGGTTCTTGCTTGTCAGTGGGGTTTATTGCAACTGCTAGTGGAATGGGAATTAAGATAAACTCATTAGAAGTAGAGGTTTCAGGACAACTAGATTTGAATGTCTTTTTAGGATTAAAGGAAGGAAATCCTGGTTTTGATGAAATCAATGCGCATTTTAATGTCGATAGTGATGCGGATGAACATCAGATTGAAGAACTTGTTGCACAGGCCACGAAACTTTCACCTGTAAAAAATACAATCCAAAGAAATGTTCATGTTCAGGCATCTTTAAGTCACAATAAGAAAAAAGAATAATTATAAGAGTATTTTTCGAAAGTTACTGTACCAAATAGTAGGTACAGTAACTTGCTTATAACTGACTGAAGGAGTGCAACAGATATGTATTATTCTAAAGATCATTTATGGGTAAAGGTTGATAACAGCATTGCTATCTTAGGAATTACTGATTATGCTCAATCAACGCTTGGAGAAATTGTATTTCTAGAACTCCCAGAAGTGGGACTTCAACAGTGAAAGATGCCAGCTTTGGGAGTATTGAATCAGTTAAAACTACATCTGAGCTTTTTTCTCCGATTAACGGACAGATTATAGAAGTGAATACGGAATTAGAAGATAGTCCAGAATTTGTGAATGAATCACCTTATGATAAAGGGTGGTTACTGAAAGTAAAAGCTTCTAACACAGAGGAGATAAAAGAACTTCTAAAGGCGGAGGAATACGATAATTACGTAAGTCAAATTTAAATAATTTAATTAAAGGAGTGTTCATATGAAAATTGAAGTTTGGTCTGATGTAGCATGTCCCTTTTGTTATATAGGTAAACAAAATTTAGAAAAAGCATTGAAACAATTCGCTTTTAAAGATGAAGTTAAAGTTGAATATAAAAGTTTTGAATTAGATCCTAGTGCGCCAGTATATAACGGGCAAAGTTTTTACGAAAAATTACTCTCTAAATTTGGGGATGCCGAACAAACAAAACAGTTCCTTGAAAACTTAACTCAAAGTGCAAAAAAGGTTGGATTAACATTTAATTTAGAAGGTTTGAAACCAACTAATACGTTTGATTCCCACCGCTTAACAAAATGGGCAAAAACAAAAGGAAAAGAAGCTGATATCTTGGAAAATCTGCTTAATGCACACTTTACTGATTCTAAGGATGTAGGTGATCATGAAACCCTTGCAGATTTAGCAGAGGCTTCTGGTTTAGATAGACAAGAGGCTCTGAAGGTCCTAAATGACAAGTCTCTTTATGCAGATGAGGTAAGATCAGATCAAATAGAAGCTAAGCGTTATGGTATCTCTGGAGTTCCCTTTTTAATTATAAATCAGAAATACGCCGTTTCAGGTGCACAACCAGCAGAGGCTTTCTTAGAGGCACTCAACAAGGTATGGGAAGAAGAAAATCCGTTACTGAAACTTAAGAATATATCAGTGAATAATGAGGATGACACACTATGTACTGATGGAAGCTGCGGAATTCCTACAAGTGAAAAATAAGTGGGAGCAACAAATTTCTCTTAGATGAGTTTGTTTTTAAACTCTAACTTCTCTTCTAAAACTGATCTGATCTCTTAGGCAATGGCAGTTTTAAGTTTAATCCTATTAAAGACTAGTATTAGGAGGGAGAGAACTAATGGTAGAAACAGTTGAATTAACATCTTTAGATTCAATAGATAACTTTATTCATCAAAATAAATTTAGTTTTTTGTATATTTCAAGGCCGGATTGTGGAGTATGCCATGCAGTCTTGCCTCAACTCAGAGAATTACTGGATAAATTTCCACATATCAAATTAGGGTATATCAATGCTTACAACGTAGAGGAGATAGCCTCAAGGTTTTCAATTCTTACGGTTCCTGCACTCCTTTTATTCATTGAAGGAACTGAATATTTGAGAGAAGCACGCTTTGTTCATTTTGAACAATTAGAAAAAAGACTGGAAAGAGTAAGTGAAATCTATATCACATGATGTTTTAACAATGTTAAAAATGATGGCAACCAAAAACTAAAGGAGTGTTTAATATGTCTAATTTGAATGTAAAACTGAATGCTGTTTGGAAAGGAGGAGTAGAAGGTAACGGCACCATCAAATCTCAATATATTGATACACCCATTGCTATAGGAACAGAGTATGGAGGTAATGGGCAAGGAGCATCACCTAAAGAAATCCTTGTGTCATCAGTACAAGCTTGTTATGTAGCAACATTAGTGTCGATGGTTGAATCAAGAAAACTGCCAGTAGTGAGTATTGAGGTTGATTCTGAGATGGTTGCTTCTGACAGTAGTTTTGATATTATCCATTATCCTCGTGTTGTTTTATCTGCTGATGCAACAGAAAAAGAAGTACAGTCAATGGAAAGAGTGAATGAAGCAGCTGATAGAGCATGTATAGTAGGTAACATGGTCAAAAAAGCAGGCGTAGAAATAGAAGTCAAAGGTAAAGTGTCTACTCTTTAATCGATTCAATTAATTATTAAAAAAGCTTTTTACAACTCAGGAGGAAAAACAAAATGACTATAATCAAAGTAACAGATGGTAATTTAGAAAAGAACTTAAATACAGATAAAGTGGTTTTACTAAACTTTTCAGCATCTTGGTGTGGACCATGCCGGGTTTTTGCTGAGACACTAGAGGAGTTTGACAAAGAGTTTGGTGATAAAGTACAAGTTGTTAAAGTTGATGTGGATGAGAATCCGGAGCTTGCTGCAGAATTTGGTGTAATGAGTATCCCTAATACACGCTTCTATTCTAATAATAAATTCGAAAAACCTTTTGCTGGTATTGTTGGTATTGCGCAATTAAAAGAAGAAGTTTCAAAAATTAAGTCCCTTTAATCAAATGTGCATTAATGGATTCTTTTAAAGGAGGGAGAACATATTGAAGGAAATGAAAATTTATGATGTCATCATAGTTGGGGCAGGTCCCGCGGGAATGACAGCAGCAGTTTACACTTCACGTGCTAATTTGAACACATTGCTTATTGAACGTGGAATACCTGGTGGACAAATGGCTAATACGCAGGATGTAGAGAATTATCCTGGTTTTGATCATATTTTAGGTCCAGACCTCTCTAATAAAATGTTTGAGCACGCCAAAAAGTTTGGTGCTGTATATGAATATGGAGATATAAAAGAAATTATAGATGAAGTCCGTTTAAAAAAAGTAGTAACTACAAAGAAAGAATTTTATGCAAAATCTGTTATTATCGCTACTGGGGCAGACCATAAAAAGCTTGGAGTTCCAGGGGAGAATGAGCTTGGTGGTCTAGGAGTTTCATATTGTGCCGTGTGTGATGGAGCCTTCTTTAAAGGACGTGAACTTGTTGTTGTGGGTGGAGGAGACTCAGCTGTAGAAGAAGCTGTGTATCTTACACGTTTCGCTTCAAAAGTCACCATTATTCACCGTCGAGATCAGTTGCGTGCGCAAAAAATACTCCAAGAAAGAGCATTTAGCAATGAAAAGATTGAATTCATTTGGAATAAAGAAGTTACAAGTATAAACGCAGGAAATGGAACAGTGAATACAGTAACGTTAAAAGATACAAAAACAGGGGAACAATCTCAATTCCCTGCAAATGGTGTATTTATTTACGTGGGGACACTTCCGTTAAATGCTGCATTCAAAAACTTAGATATAACCAATGAAGAAGGTTATGTAGTGACGGATGAAGCAATGGCTACTAAGATTCCTGGTATTTATGCAGCTGGAGATATCCGTGATAAAACCCTGCGCCAAATTGTCACAGCTACGGGTGATGGATCAATAGCAGCTCAAAGCGTCCAACATTATATTGAAAACCTTGAGAATTCATAAGAAACAACATTGATCTATTTTGGTAATATATCATCACACCTAATTGTACCGAATAGTAGGTACAGTCAGGTGTGAAATAAAAAAGTTAGAGGGGAAAATTATGAATCAGAACGATAGTTTATACAAAAAATCACATTTTAACCGTTTAGGTGAATTTAGTACACTTTCACCTGAAAGCTTTAAAACATTTGTAGATTTTGACAGAAAAGCGTTATCTGAAGGAAAGTTAACAGCTAAATTAAAGGAATTAATTGCAGTTGCTGTTGCTCATACGACTGGATGTCCCCATTGTATTGATTTTCATGTTAAACAAGTTAAAAAACATAGAGCTTCTAGGGAGGAAATGGCTGAATCAATTATGGTAGCAACTGCCTTGAAAGCAGGGTCTGCTCTTGCTCATGGTGTCAATGCTTTAAACGCTTATGATGGAACAGCTGATGATGAATTATTTAGAGCTCCTTATATCAACCGACTAAAAGAGTTTTCTCAGTTAGATGGAGATGCCTTTAAAGCGTTTATGACTTTTGACCAACAAGCGATGAAGGCGGGATTACTTAGTGTTAAGGAAAAAGAGTTGATTGCTATAGCAGTGGCACATACAACAGGGTGCCCTTACTGTATTGATATCCACACTAAAGCAGCCAAAAAAGCGAAAGCAACGAGAGAAGAAGTTGCTGAATCAATTATGGTAGCAACTGCCTTGAAAGCCGGATCTGCTCTTTCTCATGGAGTTAATGCATTAGTTGCATATGATGAATAATCTTATGGAAGGTTATGTACTGTTGGCAGCTGTGCCATTCCCCCAAAAAATCATAATAACTTTTATTAGATAACGAGAGTAGAAAGAGATAATCTTTATAAAAAACAAAATGAAGGAGATATAAAAATGACAAAAATTAATGGAGTCGATACAAAAGTTATTGAAAACTTAGTAGAAAATTATAAGAAAAATCCTGAGGAAGGAATGGCAGGATGGTCTTCTTCGGTAAAATGGAAAGATGGATTTTACGCTGAAGCGCATGTAAGTGACCACAAACCCATTCCGATTGATGAGCCAGATTGGTTCTCAGGATCTAATAAGGGTCCAGGCCCAGCTGAACTTTTATTAAGTGCTCTGGGTGGTTGTTTATCACTTGCATTTATTGCAACAGCTAGTTTAGAGGGTATTAAGGTGAATTCCCTAGAAGTTAGCACTTCAGGACAATTAGACTTAAATGTAATGTTGGGCTTAAAAGAAGGAAATCCAGGTTTTAATGAAGTTGATGTTCAATTCACGGTAGATAGTGACGCAGACGATAAACAACTTGAAGAGTTAGTTTCAAAAGCAATGGAAATTTCTCCCGTAAAAAATTCACTAGAAAGAAATGTTCACGTGAATTCAACGCTTAAACGTAACAAGTAAAAAAAGCTTTATGACAAGGCCGACCTTACTTTACCTTTGTATAACTAATTTTAAAAAAACGTAGATATACGATCATATTACATGCGTAATGTCTACGTTCTCATACGTTGCAGGTAGAATTGGAAATCCGAGAGGAGGAAAAACCCCCATTATGTCTGATGTGAACAGTATTAATAGATGGAAGGCTCTATTTTTGATTGCATTGGCTGAACTATTTGCCCTCAGTTTATGGTTTAGCGCTTCAGCCGTTCTTCCCCAATTAGAACGTCAATGGGGAATGAGTGCAACAGAAGGGTCATGGATGACCACATCCGTACAGGTTGGATTCATTATTGGAGCCATTTGTTTTGCTTTTTTAGGTTTGGCGGACCGTTATAACCCAAGAAAAATATTTGCTATTGCCTGTATATTCGGAGCTGTCATCAATTGTTTATTTACTTTAAGCACCGGAATGGTAATGGGATTAAGTTTACGTTTTCTAACAGGAATTACTATGGCAGGGGTTTATCCTACTGCCGTGAAACTACTCTCTACTTGGTTTCAAAATAGACGAGGATTTGGTATTGGAATTCTAATTGCAGCTCTGACATTAGGTTCTTCATTGCCACATCTTTTTAATTTATTTATTCCGAATGTCAGCTGGAAGATATTAATGCTGGTCAGCTCTTTATTAGCATTGATCGCAGCTGGTATTATGCATTGGGGTCTTCCGGATGCTCCGGAGTCTAAAGAAGAAGTAGCTACTGTGTCGATGAATACACTCAATTATATCTTAAAAGATCGACCTGTAATGTTAGCTAACTATGGCTATTTCGGTCATATGTGGGAATTGTATGCTATGTGGACATGGCTTCCATATTTCTTAACAGCCAGCTTTAAAGCATCCTTAGAGGGCACAGCTTTACAAGAGGCCAGTACGTTGTTCGCATTTTTAACAATTGGAATTTCGGGGGCTATAGGTTCGATAATAGGTGGATTATGTGCTGATAAAATTGGAAAATCACGACTTTCTATGATTGCCATGATTGTTAGTGCTGTATCTTCTTTATGTATCGGACTTACCTTTGGTCTTTCTATATGGATTACCGTTATTGTAGCAATCATTTGGGGGATATCAGTTGTTGCAGATTCAGCACAATTTTCAGCAATGGTTGCAGATTTCGCAAAATCAGAATGTGCAGGAACTGCCTTGACATTTCAAATGGCTATAGGTTTTCTTATTACGGTCTTTTCTATTTATTTGATTCCAGTCTTTGAAGATATCGTAGGGTGGAAATGGGCATTCTCCATCCTTGCGATCGGTCCTGTTATAGGAGTTTGGGCAATGATTTCTCTAATCCGTTATAAACATTAAACGATGTACTCATTTTGTTTTTTAACACAGTAATGTCATTTATTTTTCGTATTTAAGAGAACTTGACAGATTCTCTTTCTATTTTCACTTGTTTAATCTTTGTTCTTTAATTAAAGCAATCCTTTAGTTGAATAGGAACAGCTTAACTTTCACCCCTGATTTTTAACACTATTCTTGTTATTATTCCCACTGCATAAGTGAGGAAGTTCCATGGAATTATGGAGCTTAAGGTCAAACCAACTGTTGGACTAACAGTACTGTATCAGGCTTAATCTTAAAAACTTTAACTTAGCAATGGATTTTCCGGATTTCCCTACCGTTACTATTATCGCATAAGTGCCGAGAAAAGTAGTTTGGGTAAAGGAGGGTGAATGATTGATGGACAAGAAGTTACTTACGGAAGCTGGTTATAATGCGTTGAAGAAAGAATTACTTTGTTTAAAGAAAAAAAGATGGAAAGAAGTTAGTGAAAAAGTTCAAGAGAGCAGAAATTTTTGTGATTTTAATAAAGATCCTGAGTATCAAATTTCAGTAGATGAATTTGCTGCACTTAAAAAGAAAATAAATGATTTAGAATACATTATAAAGCAAGCAAAAATAATTAAAAATGCAAAAATACGAGAAGTAGGGATCGGATCCATTGTCACTGTTAAAGAAATGACAGGAAAATATGAAATGCATCTTAAACTTGTTAGTCCCGCAGAATCACATTTATCTGAAAACTATATATCAGATGAGTCTCCAATCGGAAAAAGTCTAATTGGTCACAAATTAAATGATGATGTAATAGTCATGACCCCTTCTGGAATGATGCATTTATTAATCACTGAAATACAGTGATTTTTTTCTTAAGCTACTCTGTTGTACTCTATTTTAAATAAGGTAGATAATTGATGGTTGGTAGTAACAATTGTGCTTTGTAAATGAAAATGGTGAATATTAGTCTTTTTATTTTAAAGATACAGGGTTGAAATCTAAAAAGGCATACTAATAGTATAAAAGTTTAGTTGTTGATAGAAGGAGGTTAAGTGATTACACCAACAGAACTGTATTATTCCAAGGACCCTATTTGGTCAAAAGTTGAAGATCGAGTACGTTTAGAGATTACAGATTATGCTCAAACAACGATTTGATGAAATTGTATTCTTAGATCCCCAGAAGGAAGGGAATTCATTAACGATAAACAATAGCTGTGGTGATGTGGAGTCCATTAAAACTACTCCGAACTTATCTCATCCTTTAGATTCTAAAAGTAAACACAGAATTAGAGGATAGTCCTGAATATGTAAATGAATCCCCTTATGATCAAGGATGGATGCGAGATGTTCAAATGGATAATATAGATGATATCCAACATCTTATACGTGCTAAAGAATACAAAGATTATGTATATGAAAAGAATGGAGGGAATCATGATGGAAAATTTACAATCAATGGATCATTTTGAGAAGTTAAAAAAAACAGAGCGCGTTGTCTTTATGTTTTCAGCGGACTGGTGCCCAGACTGTCGGGCGATCGAGCCAATTTTGCCGGACATTGAAGCAAATTATTCGGAATATCAGTTTATTTATGTAGACCGGGATGACTTTATTGATTTATGCATAGAACTGAATGTATTTGGTATTCCAAGTTTTATCGCTTATCATAACGGAGAAGAAGCAGGGCGGTTTGTTAGCAAGGCTCGAAAAACACAAGAAGAAATCGAAACATTTCTTAACAGCTTGTCCGCTTAATCTGCTAACATAAAATTGTACCAAACGGTAGGTACGGATAAATGGAATTAGAGGGAAGAATTATTAGTCAAGACGATGTTAAACAAGTTAAAAAACATAGAGATTCCAAAGAAGAAGTTGCTGAATCAATTATGGTAGCAACTGCCTTGAAAGTCGGATCTGCTCTTGACCATGGAGTTAATGCATAATGAATAAGTCTTAAAGTATAAAACTTGGAGGTTTTTATGAATAATTTTCAGTCAGTTGAAGCTCTTTTTAAACCATTCGAAATGGGAAATCTGAAACTATCTAATCGTATTTTGATGGCACCTATGACGCGAAACTTTTCTCCAAATGGAGTACCAGGGGAGGATGTCGCTGCGTATTATCGTCGTAGAGCTGAAAATGGTGTTGGACTTATTGTGACAGAGGGTACGTTTATCAACCATCCTGATGTTGCATCCGAGGTGCCAGCATGGCAGGAGGACGTACCACACTTATACGGTGAAGAGGCGCTAAACGGTTGGTCAAAAGTAGTTGATGGGGTACACGAAGCCGGTGGGAAAATTTTCTCTCAATTGTGGCACATGGGTGCACGAGGCAACGCTAATGATTACTCAAAACAAGAAATTTTGGAATTGGTTGAAGCTTTTGCACAGGCAGCAGCCAATGCTAAAAAGGTTGGTTTTGATGGCATTGAGATTATGGCAGCCCATGGATTTTTAATCGATCAGTTCTTTTGGGAAAAAACAAACACACGTACCGATGAATACGGTGGCGACATAGTTAAGCGCACACGCTTTGCGAGTGAGGTCATCGCAGCTTGCCGACGTGTTGTTGGACCAGATTTCCCAATCTCGTTGCGAATCTCACAGTGGAAATATGATTTCTATACAGTAAAATTAGTAGAAACTCCAGAAGAACTAAAACGTTTCTTAACGCCATTAGCTGATGCAGGGGTGGACATCTTTCATGCATCTATTCGTCGCTTTTGGGAACCTGCATTTGAAGGATCTGAACTGAATCTGTCAGGATGGATTAAAAAACTGACAGGAAAACCAACAATTACAGTTGGCTCTGTCGGTCTTGATGGCGCTGATTTCGTGGATTTCTTCGCTACTGGAGAAGAGGCCAATGGCAAAGCCAACAAAATGGGCAATTTGATCGAGAGATTAGAACGTGAAGAATTTGATTTGATAGCGGTGGGTCGCGCATTATTGGCTGATCCTGACTGGGTAAACAAAATCCGAGACGGACGAACAGAAGAATTAATTCCGTTTACGCGTGAGGCAATTGAAACATTAAATTAAACAGAGCTTAAAAAATAATAAAGAACCCATTTTGATTGATTATTTTAAAATGGGTTCTTTTTATTACTTTCAGATAAAGATCCCATAACACTAGTACTTAACTTTTAGTGATTGATTTTGTAAGGTACATGAAATTAATGGGAATTTTTTCGAGTTGAGTCTTTCATATGGTTGTTTACTACAGAAGCTATTTTCATGAAGTTTATAAAATCTTCTGTTGAAAATTGATCCAGTCTACTCAATATTTTTCCATATTCTATTCGATCAAGTTCTTTGTGATACTTATAAGCTTGTTTCCCTTTTTCCGACAATTCTATGATAACTTCTCGGCTATTGGTTGGATTTTTATATTTTATAACCAACCCTTTTTTTAATAATTTATCCACCATTTGAGAAATGGCACCTTTTGTTTTATTGGTAAGCTTCACAAGATGCGAAGGACTAACTTTCACATTTTCTCCAATTAAATCAATGGTATGTGCTTCAACCATATATAGTTCATCTTCTGTTCCATATTTTCGAGGTATGTTTTCGTATGCGCTCGTGTTACGAGAGAGTTCATAAATAGATTCTAGTAGCTCATTAAAAATTTCTTCTCTTGTCTTCATACATTTCACCTGGTATCACTTTAGTTATTTATTCCTCAGTATAGCATACCTATTTACTCTTAATTGAACATGAACAACATAGCCCATATTTAATCTTTGACGGTAAGCCAGATTTAAGACCCCATACTCAAATTGACTCCTGAAAGTTTAGGTGCTAAACTGTTAGGAGTCAATTTGAGATTTAATTACTCATTTAGAAAGGATATGGTAAAGATATGTCTTTCAAACAATTTAGCATCTTACTATTGCTGGCTAGCCTTTTTGGTGCATCATTTTTATTCATCAAAATAGCTTCACCTTCATTAGGCCCTTTATTTCTTATTGAAAGCCGTGTAGGAATTGCAGCTATCTCTCTTATTATTTTTGCACGATTACTAAAACAAAAAATAGAAATCAAGTACAAATGGAAAGAGTTAATGATTCTGGGTGCCATTAATGCAGCCATTCCATTCGTTTTAATTGCTTACGCTGAGTTAAACCTTTCCGCGTCACTTGCTGCTATTATTAATTCTACAACTCCCTTGTTTTCCGTAATCATATCTATTTTATGGCTTAAAGAAGGTAAAAATATGCGTACTTTCCTTGGTATTATTATGGGGTGCATAGGAGTAGGAATCCTGGTTGGTTGGAGTCCTATTCAACTAAATGTAAAGGTTATATTATCAATAGTAGCTATTTCTTTAGCAGCTTTATTCTATGGAATAGGAGGAGTATATAGTAAAAGAGCTTTTCAAGATATGAAATCTTTTGATTTAGCTATTGGACAGCAATTAGGAGCAAGTATTGTTTTACTGCCTTTTGCACTCCTTGATATGCCTAACAAGTTACCAAGTATAGGTGTGACTATTTCAGTTTTAGGATTAGCCGTATTTTCTACAAGTGTTGCTTATCTTCTCTATTTTTATCTGATAAAAAATATAGGTCCAACTAAAACCGTTAGTGTAACCCTATTGGTACCCATATTCGGTATAATCTGGGGTGTTTTATTTTTAGATGAACGAACTTCCTTGAGTACTTATATAGGCTTATCGGTAGTATTAATGAGTATACTCTTAGTGTCTAATACAAAGCAGAAAGTATCTAATATACCCGAACAAGTAGTTAAATAGAGAAACTCTTCTTAATTAAATGGGGTGCTAGATCCCTAACTGATAGAAGAGTGACTTATATGCTATTGACTCTTTAGTTACTCTATTCTTCATAATGAGAAAGGAAATCTGAAATCAAAATTTGTAAATTGTTTATTTTAACCAGGTAAATTAACATAAGTTAAAAGAAAGAGCGATTAAACCATTTCATAGCAAAATGGGTAGTAGAGAACTAAACTCTGTGATATTATTACTTAATATTCAGAATATAAAGACGAGTGAAACGAGGGTATAATGATGGAGAAAAAACATTCATTAGGGTTTGAAACAATTGCTCTTCATGGAGGACAAGTACCTGACCCCACTACAAATTCTAGAGCAGTCCCTATTTATCAAACAAGCTCATATATCTTTAACGACACAGATCATGCTGCAGATTTGTTTTCTTTAAAAGAACCCGGAAATATTTATACACGAATCATGAATCCTACTCATGATGTTTTTGAGCAACGTGTTGCCCTAATGGAAGGCGGCGTAGGGGCATTAGCAACTTCATCGGGACAGTCAGCTATTACATATTCTATTTTGAATATTGCAGAAGCAGGAGATGAAATTATCGCTTCCAGCAGCCTGTATGGGGGGACCTATACTTTATTTGCTCATACTTTTCCAAAGCTAGGAATCAAATTTCACTTTGTTGATGTAGACGATCCAGCTCAATTTCAAGAAAAAATGAATGACAAAACAAAAGCTGTGTTTATAGAAACGATTGGAAATCCTCGAATTAATATTGCGGATATTCAAGCAATTGCCGATATTGCACATGCAAATAATGTTCCGCTTATCGTTGATAATACATTTGCCTCCCCATATTTATGCAGGCCAATTGAGTATGGAGCAGACATTGTGGTTCATTCAGCTACCAAATTTATTGGCGGCCATGGAACCTCTATCGGCGGTGTTATTGTAGATTCTGGAAAATTTAATTGGGCGAACGGAAAATTTTCAGGTTTGTCAGAACCAGATCTAAGTTATCATGGGTTAGTTTATACAGATGCACTGGGATCGCTAGCTTATATTACAAAAGCACGCGTTACGTTGCTTAGAGACATTGGAGCTTCCGCTTCGCCATTCAATACATTTATGTTTCTTCAGGGATTAGAAACTCTTCCTCTGCGGATGGAGCGCCATGTAGAAAATGCCCTTAAGGTTGCACAATTTTTAGAAAAACATCCCCATGTCTCATGGGTTAATTATCCAGGCCTTGCATCAAACCCTTATCACGAACTTGCCCAAAAGTATTTGCCAAAAGGAGCAGGATCCATTTTCACATTTGGTATTAAAGGCGGGGTGGAAGAAGGGAAGAAATTTATTAACAGCGTGAAGATTTTCAGTCATTTGGCGAATGTTGGCGATGCGAAATCACTGGTTATTCATCCTGCCAGCACGACCCATCAACAGCTGGATGAAGAAAGTCAGGTAAAAGCCGGTGTTACTCCGGATATGATTCGTCTTTCTATTGGTATTGAAACGATTGATGATATTCTTTACGATTTAGACAACGCTCTCCAAGCCAGTCAGCAATAACAATACCTGCAGCTCCTCGCAAAATAAATCCTCCTAAACCATTTGATAAACAAATTTCATATAATTGATTAATAGAACTATATGCTATGGTTTACAAATGGTTAAAACTAATTGACAACAGAATTGATGAATTTTTTTGTCAAGTTTTAAGCGTAATAAAAAGCCGCTGTGACAGCGGCTTCGGGGTTACTTCGTTAAGCTTTTTGTGATGTAGTCGAGCTGGCCTTCAAGTGAGATCGGGTCTGAGAAATAGAAGCCGATCGGATCAATGCGGTAGACATGGTTTTGTTTGACGGCATCGAGGTTCTTCCAGATTGAGCTGTCAAGCACGCCTTTGTCGTCACCGCCGGCCTGCCATGGCCCCATAAAGATGTAGTCTCCCGCGAAGTCAGGCAGTTTCTCGAGTGAAATGCTGGCGTAGCCCGGCCCTTGATTAATGGCTTTTTCCTGCGTCAGTTTTGTGGCCTTCAGCCCGAGTTTGTCATAAATGATGCTTCCGCCGCGGCCGAAGTCTTTACCGAATACATAGATGTCTTTTCCGTTTGTCTGCATGATGGAGATGGTTTTTGAGCCGACCGCTTTTTGAACCTTTGTTTTAGCGGCAGCGGTTTTCTTATCCCATTCAGTCAGCCATTTGTCTGCTTTATCTTCAGTGCCTGTCATTTTCGCAAACTCTTTGAATTGATCAATGTTGCTGAGCTTGTCATATTTAATGGCGATTGTCGGCGCGATTTTTTCCAGTTTTTCAATGTCGGCGCCTTGTGTCGTCCAGACAACGATTAAATCCGGCTTTAAGTCAATGATTTTTTCAACGGACGTGCCGTCGCCGATGTTTGTCACACCTTTTGTTTTCCCTTTGTAATAAGGGTTTTTAAATACGTTTTGCGGCGCGCCGACAACATTGATGCCGAGCTGTTTAAAGTCGCCGTAGTAGCCGTCAGCCATGACGACGACCCGTTTCGGGTGCTTCGGAATTTTAATATTGCCGTTTTCGGCTTTATACGTGATGGTTTCTTCTTTTTCAGAAGAACCTTTCGTGTCTGAAGAATTGCCGCATGCGGCCAAAGCGGCGATGAGCAGCACGGCAATCAGCGCTGCGCCGATTTTCTTGTATGTATGGAACATCTGACATTCCTTCTTTCATAAAAATTATTGATAAAGAGAATCATTATCAGTGTGATTATATCACTGCTTTCATAGAGAAGCACGCTCTTTTTAAAGAAAAACTTTCTTTTTTTATATGAAATTAGGTCTATTAAAAGAGAAGATAAAAGTGCTATACTGAAACAAGTCATTGATAATCATTATCATTACCATTCTTGTTTTGAGAAAGGAAGAACGAGTGTTGGGTCTATTGAAAAAGAAACAGACAATGACGGCTCAAGGGGCATCAGGGAGTGAAATCCAGTGGACGGCGCGTTCATTCCGGGCTGCTGTGCTGCTGTGTGCCGGTATTGCGGTTTTATTGATCGGCGCGGCTCTGTCTGTTTCCATCGGAGCTGCCGATATTCATCTGCGGACGGTGTGGGATGCTCTCTTTCACTTTCAGCCGCAAAATACATCTCATCAAATCATACGCGATCTGAGGCTGCCGAGAACTGCCGCCGCCGCGCTCGTCGGGGCTTTTTTAGCTGTGTCCGGGGCGATTATGCAGGGGCTGACGCGGAACCCGCTTGCTGAGCCTTCCATTATGGGCGTGACGTCGGGGTCAGGATTTGCGATCGCATTGGCATTTGCTTTTTTTCCGGGGCTGTCTGCGGCGGGACTTGTTTTGTGGTCCTTTGCGGGAGCGGGAATCGGAGCGCTTATTGTGTTTGGCATCGGCCTGTTTTCAAAAGGCGGTCTGACACCGGTGAAGCTCGCGCTGGCCGGTACGGCAGTCGGCTATTTCTTAACGGGGCTTTCAAGCGCGATTGCGATCCGTTTTGATGTCGCCCAGGATGTGAAGTTCTGGTATGCCGGAGGAGTTGCTTCCGTGAAATGGGAAGGCGTGCAGCTGCTTTTGGCGGTCGGGGTTATCGGGCTTTTGCTGGCATTTCTGATTGCGCGCTCAGTGACGGTGCTGAGCTTGGGTGAGGAACTGGCCAAAGGGCTCGGGCAGTACACATCGCTTGTGAAAGTAATCGGAATGTTTGTCGTTGTCCTCTTGACGGGGGCTTCAGTCTCAGTCGCCGGAGCCATTTCTTTTATCGGCTTGGTGATTCCGCATATCACCCGGTTTTTAGTCGGGGTAGATTACAGGTGGATCATTCCCTGTTCGGCGGTATTCGGCGCCGTTCTGTTAGTCTTCAGTGATATTGCCGCAAGACTCGTCAATGCGCCGTTTGAAACACCGGTCGGCGCTTTAACCGCCCTTATCGGCGTTCCCTTTTTCTTTTATTTGGCGCGCAGGGAAAGGAGAGGGCTGTAATGAATGTAAAATCGAAAAAACCGCTGGCGGTCATGGCCGTTACGTTTTTGCTCATATGCATCGTCTTTTTTATCAGTTTAAACATGGGGGTGATCCGGATTGCGCCTCTTGATACGCTGCGTGTCTTTTTCGGACAGGGGGATGCCCGGGATCAGCTCGTTTTATTTGAATTCAGACTGCCGCGCATGGTGCTGTCATTGCTGGTCGGCGCCGGAATCGCGGTTTCAGGCGCGATTTTTCAAAGCGTGTCTCAAAATGACTTGGCGGAGCCGGGCATTCTCGGTATTAACGCCGGAGCGTCTTTGGCGGTCGTTCTGTTTATCTTCTTTTTCCAAGGATCAGCTGTTGATTTAAGCATGGCCGGTACATGGCTGCTTCCGGTGAGCGCTTTGGCGGGGGCTTTTCTGGCTGCGCTGCTCATCTATGTTCTGGCTTGGAAAAAAGGCGTTTCACCTGTCCGGCTCGTTTTGGTCGGGATCGGCGTCAATGCGGGGTTTAATGCGCTTCTCTTGATTTTTCAGCTGAAAATGGACCCGCGGGATTTCATGCAGGCGCTTGTATGGATTTCCGGTTCGATTTGGAACGCCAATTGGAAAATGGTGCTGTCCATTTTGCCGTGGCTGCTGGTTCTTTTACCGTTCAGCCTCTATAAAGCCAGGTATTTAAATGTGCTTCAGCTCGGTGATCAGCTGGCGGCGGGGCTTGGCACCCGGGTTGAAAAGGAGCGGCGCGTTCTGCTGATGTCCGCCGTTGCCCTGACCGCGTCATGTGTTGCGGCAGCCGGCGGAATCGCTTTTCTCGGACTCATTGCACCGCATTTGGCCAGAAGGCTTACCGGGCCGCGCCACCAGACGCTTATCCCGGTTTCGGCTTTAATCGGAGCATTTTTATTTCTGCTTGCCGATACGCTGGCGAGAAATGTGCTTGCACCGTCCGAAATTCCCGTCGGCCTGGTGATTTCCGTGCTCGGAGCGCCGTATTTTGTATATTTACTGATGAAAACGAAATAGAGGAAGGAGGCTGCCGCGATGAACTCATTATCGGCGGAACAGCTTACTGTCGGTTATGGTGACCGTTTGATAGCGAAAGAATTGGATATCGCCATCCCGAAAGGAAAAATTACAACGCTGATCGGTCCGAACGGCTGCGGAAAATCGACGGTTCTCAAAACGATGTCAAGAATCATGAAACCGAAATCCGGCGCCGTCTATTTAAACGGACAGGCGATCATGCAAAAATCCACGAAGGACATCGCCAAGGAAATGGCAATTCTTCCGCAGACGCCTGAAGCGCCGAGCGGGCTGACGGTGTACGAACTTGTTTCTTACGGCAGGTTTCCGCATCAGTCCGGAATGGGCCGTTTGAGTGATAAAGACCGTGACATGATCAAATGGGCGCTTGAAGAGACGGGGATGGCCGAATTTTACGACCGGCCGATCGAAGCGCTTTCCGGGGGACAGCGGCAGCGTGTGTGGATCGCCATGGCGCTCGCTCAAGAAACGGAGCTGCTGCTTCTTGATGAACCGACCACTTATTTAGATCTCGCCCATCAGCTTGAAATTTTGCAGCTGCTGGACAAATTAAACAAGGAGCAGGGCCGCACCATTTTAATGGTCATTCATGATCTGAACCATGCCGCCCGTTTTTCCCATTACATGATCGCCCTGAAAAAAGGGCGCGTCATCAAGGAAGGAACGGCGGAGGAAGTCATGACTCCCGGCATATTGGAAGACGTTTTCCAAATTGACGCACAGATTGTAAAAGATCCGCGCACGAACAAACCGGTCTGCTTAACCTACGATTTAATCCGGCATGAAAACGCAACGGTATGATGAAAAAAAACGCAGAGCCATTCCGGCCTGCGTTTTTTTTATTGCGCCCGGGGCTGCTTTTGTCCGGAGACGCATTTATCCAAAACGAAAAAAACTCCCGCCACAATCAGCTCCTCCGTCGTTGACAGCCAAATCTTTTCAATCAGTTTATCCGTCGTATACGCGGTCATCCAGAGGAACAGCAGCTGAACGGTGCTGGCTAAAAGGAGAAAAGGCAGCCTGCCCGTCCCAAAAAAGGTAAAGCTATGTATCATCAGCCGCTCAAGCGGTTCAAAACATAAACCGAGAAGAATAAAAAGCACGGAAAAAAGCAGGACGTACGCCATCGATCCGTAGCTCGTCCCGGCTAATGAAAATACAGCCATCATCACGATAAAATACCCGAATAATACGGCAGCGGCTGCCAGGGCATACCGGAGCACCTGAAGAAATAACATTTTCGTCCCGTTTTGATTGATCATCTGTTCAGCTCCTTTTCACACAGAGGAGACTTGCAGAGACGGAACTCTGCAAGTCGATGTGTGTCTTCTTCAGCATTTCTTTTTGACGACAGGGTGTTTCTCTTTTGAAAGAATATCCGTAAAGTCTTTGCCCAGATCCAGATGCTGCTGGACGAATTTCTCAGGAAGCATGGCAAGCCATTGGTTCAGGGACACATCGGCATAGTGGTCATCCTTGAAGATTTCCAGGAAGACGAGCGGCTCATCTCCCAAATTTTCCACATAGTGGCCCATTGCGAACGGAACGTAACCGACATCCCCGGCCTGATAGTTAAATGTTCTTGCATGGCCGTCCGATGCAAAAACCGTCATCCGCCCTTTACCGGAAATATAATACTGCCATTCATGCGTGTTCGGATGCCAGTGCAGCTCTCTCATTGCGCCCGGTTCGACCACGACAAGCGCTGAAGCGATCGTTTTGGACACTTTGAAGTTTGTGGAATCCGCGATATATACTTTGCCGCCATCCGTCTCAGCAGTCGGGCCTTCATCCAGCAGGCGGTAAGTGAACGGATATGGCACTTCACCGTTCGGGCCTTCCACGATGTCATCTTTCAGCTTCCCGGGAACCGGCTCTTCAAAGATGTATTTTTCTTTCCCGGGCAGGCCGGCGAGGTCTTTTTCTGAAACCCCGAAGTTGTTGGCGATGACATCAAGCGGTGTGTGGGCAAGCCAGTCAGTCACTTGGAATGTGCTGTTTTCTGAGAAGGAACCGTCATCAAAAACCAAGAGGAATTCACAGCCTTCTTTCAGCGCCTGAATGGAGTGCGGCAGGCCTGACGGGAAGTACCACAGATCTCCTTCCTTCACGTCATCGATAAAACTGCGTCCCTGTTCATCAACAATCGTGACCCGCGCTTTGCCCGTCAGCATATATGCCCATTCCGCTTCTTTATGCCAGTGCAGCTCACGGATGGCGCCCGGTTTTAAACGCATGTTGACAGATGCCAGATTTTCAGAAATCGGCAGCTCGCGAACGGTCACCTCACGCGCGTATCCGCCCTTTTCCAGCCGATTGTGCACATCTGAGAAAGAGAATTTCATATTATCCACTGTGCCGTGATCCGTTTCCGGCGGCGTCAGCATATCCGGATTTTGGCGGTCTCTTTCAAGGTTGCGCGGTATCGTGACGGTCGCCCCTTTGTCTCCTCTGATCGGCTGCGGGATATTGCAGTTGTTTTCTTTTGACATGTAAATCGTCTCCTCTCAAGCTTTGTTTTTTCAGAAAGAGAATGTGAAAGGCCTTTCGTTTTCCCTTCTGCTTTGTTAAGTGATGCGTTCCGATGAAAAGTCAACTTCGTGTGAAAATTAATTTTTCATTTTCTGATCTTTCAGTTCCGTCATCAGTTCGATCAGGGCGTCAAACTTCTTCTCAAACCGTGTGAGAAGATACATGGCAATGAGAGCCGGAAAGCCGAGATTGCCGATCTGTCTGACCGTTTCTTCTATAAAAACCTGATCCATTATCAGCCACCTCCTGACTTGACCTGCAGTCATGTATATAAGTGAAAGAAAGAGCGGCTCCTGTAAACCTGATATCCCGGTTGAGGGTCTTTTTTTGTTCCGGCAAAACCGGGACATAAGGAATACGGAATCTTAGTCGGAAAGGAGTAGTTTACTTTTTTTTGCTTTCTTTCATTTAATTTAAATAGGGGGCGGTTTTATGGACTATCAAGTTCTTTTACGGTCAAAATGCAAGGAAATTATGAAACATCCGATCGTTAAACATTTTTTAAGTGACCCAAAGCATTACGAGAAATTTAAAAATGTGCTGGAACATTCAGACGAGAAGGATGCAAAATCATTGGATGACCATTTTAAGCAGTTTTATAAGGAAATCCGGATCATCAAATATATGAACTCTATGATCCGGATTTTCTCAATCGATTTTGACAAGCGCATCCGTAAAAATCAGAAGCGCTATCCGCTGACGGTGGATCAGCCGGAGGGAGGTGAAGCGCTTCCCTATGAAATGGGAAAAGACGCGTATGAAGAGTTTCTGCGGAAGCAGGGGGATTTGAGCCAGCATGTCCAAAACCGTGATTTATACGAAGCGCTTCAGACGTTAACCGATAAGCAAAAAAGCGTGCTGACGAATATTTATCTTCACGGAGCGACGATGAAGGAGATTGCCGAGTCGCTGGGTGAATCACGGCAGAACATTTCTAATATTCATAAAAAAGGGCTCGATAATCTCAGAAAGCATCTGGACAAGCAAAAAAAGGGGGAAAATAAGCAGTGAACGGGCCATTTGACTTCAGCAAAGAGAACACAGATACCGACGAAATGGAACTTTTGATTTCGCGTTTTTCGCCAATGATAAAAAAAAAACTGAGCAATACATCATACCAGGAAAGAGAAGATCTTGAACAAGAATTGAAGATTAAAATAGTTGAAAAAGCGGACATGCTGTTATGCCAGGACGTGCCGGGTTTTTGGGAATTTATTCTTCATCTTATAAATGAAAGCTCCTGACAAAAGCGGCGGAATGATGGATATTCCGCTCTGACAACGTGAGAAAAACGAGAAGAGATGTCCGGTCTCGTTTTTCTTTTCTGTTTCCCCGCAAGACCTCCGCACTAAAAAAGTACCAAATCTTATCCATATAATGATATGATGAAAAAAACAAAGAGAAAGGAACGTCCAAGTGGAAAATGCGTCAATTTTAATTGTAGACGATGAGAAGGCGATCGTTGATATGGTCAAACGCGTTCTCGTCAAAGAAGGCTATCACAACATTAAGACAGCCGGAAGCGCTGAGGAAGCGATCGAGTTTGTTAAACATGAAACCGCGGATCTGCTCGTGCTGGATGTGATGATGGAAGGCATGTCCGGTTTTGAAGCATGCACCGAAATCCGGAATTATACCGACGCTCCGATCTTTTTTCTGACTGCCCGTTCTTCTGATGCGGATAAGCTGTCAGGATTTGCATTGGGAGCTGACGATTATATAACAAAGCCGTTTAATCCGCTCGAATTGGCGGCGCGGATCAGGGCGACGTTAAAGAGAACCTATAAGCGCGAAGAGAAAACGGCGGTAAAGACGTATTCATACAGCCATTTTTCCTATTCACCGCAAAACGCCGAGCTGATCGTCGGGGGCGAGCCCGTCAGCTGCTCCGCACAGCTTCTGCAGCTGCTTCAATATTTCTGTGAACACCCTGATGTGGTGCTCTCAAAAGATCAGATCTATGAAAAAGTATGGGGATATCCGTCTTACGGCGACAACAACACCGTCATGGTGCATATCCGCAAGCTCAGAGAAAAGATTGAAAAAGACCCCAGCAATCCGTCCTATATTGTAACGGTGCGCGGCCTCGGTTATCGGTTTATTCCCGATCAAGGAGAAAAAGGAACCCGCTCATGAGAATGCGCGGAAAATTTCTGCTCCACTTTTTCGGACAGCTGCTGCTTGTCATCCTGCTGATGTCCGTTTTGGCCGTCGCTTCTTTCTTCTATTTGGATTGGCGTTTCAGCGAAGCGGAAGCCAATGCGGGACTGACCAAAGCGACGGCAGACTCGTTTGAAGCGTGGCTTGATAAAAATGAAGACGGCACATGGGATGTCGATGAGTTTTTAAAGATGTCGGTCAGAAAGCAGAAGGGCTGGCTGCAGATCATTAATGACAATGAAAAAACGGACTACGCGTACAGAGTGCCGAAAGACGTCCCGAGCCATTACAGCAGAAAAGACCTCTTATCCATTTATCAGTACCGGAATTTTGACAACTACAAGCTGAATTACTGGACGGTCACGATAAATGATGAGACCTATTTGATTCTGTTCGGCTGGAAATCCGCCAGTGAGCAGCTTCTCACTTACATCGAATCACAGGAGCCATCCCTCGCTTCCCTTTCTCAATATAAAAAAAGCACGATTGATTATATTAAACGGGAAAAAGGGGCGGTCTACCTTCTCGAAGACAGCGGCAGACTGCTCGGGGATATCAACAGCACGAAAAAAGAACGGAACACCGTCAATGAGCTTGAATTGCTGAAATACAGTTCCAAGCCGTGGAATTACAAACGGGAAATTTCTTTTAAAAGACTCGATAAAACGAAATGGATGGTCGCGTCGGTGCCGAACCCCGTGTACATCCCCGATCACGAGTTTAACAAATCATTTTTGAGAAATGTGTTGAAAACCCTCTTCCTCTTGATCGGAATCCTGGTATTTATGATCTGCATCCTGACCATCTGGTACTCTTTCCGTTTCGGCTGGCCGCTGTTTCATACCATCAAATGGCTCGTCAATTTATCAAAGGGCCGGCTTGAAGAGCCGAAGAACCGCAAAGGACAGCCTGTCAGCAAAAACAAAAAAGGCAAAACAAAGCAGCCGTTCCGCTTTTTCGCCGAGATTTTCGAATCGATGGATCAGCTGACCGACACGCTGAAGCGGGATAAGAAAAACAGAGAAAAAATCCAGGCGACAAGGGAAGAATGGATCGCCGGGCTGAGCCATGACTTAAAAACCCCGCTGAGCACGATTTACGGCTACAGCATGATGCTTGAATCGAAGCAATACGACTGGACCCCGGAAGAAGTCAAAGAAATGGGGCAGATCGTCCGGGAAAAATCAGAATATATGTCCAAGCTGATTGAGGACTTAAACTTAACATACCGCCTCAAAAACGCGGCCCTCCCGATCGAACGGCGGCTGATCAACGTCGTGCCGTTTATCAGAAACGTCACGAACGATTTCACGAAAAATACGTTCTCGGAAGGCTATGACATCGCCTTTGAAACCAAAAAGGAAGACATTCTTTTCGCCATTGATGAAGCGTGGTTCCGCCGTATTCTGGAGAATCTGCTGGCAAACGCGGTTAAGCATAATAAGAAAGGGACCGCCATTCGGGTCGTGCTTGAGGAATCAGCCGAACAGCTCATTCTGAAGGTGAAAGATAACGGAAGAGGAATGGACGACGAAACGATTCACCAGCTGTTTAACCGTTATTACCGGGGAACGAATACGAAGGGGCCGTCAGAAGGAACGGGACTCGGGCTCGCCATTGCCAAAGAGCTGGTACACCTTCATAACGGAACCATCCATGTCAACAGCAGAATCAGCGCCGGAACGGTGATTACGATTCTTTTTAAAAAAGATTGAGTTTGGACGCCGCTTTGTCGGGAATAACAATAGAAGACTGACAAGCAAAAGAGGTGTTCACACATGGAAGCAGCATTACGAGCAGATACGAGAGCGGTTATCGGAGAAGGCCCTTTATGGGACAAGGACAAGCAATGCCTGTACTGGGTGGATATACTGGGCAGCCAGCTCCATATCTTCACTCCGGCTGACGGAATCAACCGTTCCGTTAAATTCAAATCATTTGTCACAGCTCTGGCCTTGTATTCAAAGGAAGAGCTGGTGATGACGATGAAAGACGGTTTTTACCTGTACAATCTTCGGGAAGATACATTGACGAAGATGAAGCAGCCGAGAGACATGCGGGAAGATATCCGTTTCAATGACGCAAAATGCGACCCGTCCGGCAGATTATGGGCGGGAACGACGAGCATGGAAGGCAAAGAAGAGGAGGCTTCGCTGTACCGTCTGAATACGGACGGCAGCCTTGCCAAAATAAAAGACCAGGTCTCCACCTCGAACGGTTTGGATTGGGATCGGGACCGAAACTTGATGTACTATATCGACACTCCGACGCAGGAAATCGTCTGTTATGCATACGATCCTGAAACCAGAGCCGTATCAGATCCGAAAACGGTCTACCGCTTTCCGGAGTCGCAAGGATCTCCCGACGGAATGACCATTGACCGTGACGGAATGCTGTGGGTGGCTCTGTTCGGAGGCGGCCGTGCCGTCCGGATTGACCCGTTTTTGCATAAGGAAATTGCATCTATCGAAGTTCCGGCGAAATACGTCACCTGCTGCGCGTTCGGAGGCAGAGACTTGAACACGTTATACATTACGACCGCAACGGAAAAATTGACGGAAGCCGAAAGACTTGAGCAGCCGCATGCGGGCGGCCTGTTTTCAGCAGAGCTTGAGACGGGCGGCTGGGAGCCGGTTCCGTTTGCAGGCATGATGTAAAAAAAGCCCTGGCATATGGGGAAGTTCCCATTGTGCCGGGCTTTTTTGTGTTAAATGGAGCGGATGATGCCGCCTTCAACCCGCTGTGCGGTGCCGTTAATGGCAGAAGCCGCTGATGAAGCGAGAAATACAATCGTATTGGCGACTTCTTCCGGGGTTGCATAGCGCTGAATCAATGATGTCGGTTCATTCACTTTAAAATAATCCCGGACGAAGCTGTCCGTGTCTTCTCCGGCAGCCTTTGCGGCTCCTTCCATGTAAGAAGCGACGCCTTCGGTCCATGTCGGTCCCGGCAGCACGGAGTTGACCGTGACATTTGTGCCTTTCGTCATTTCCGCCATTCCCCGGGACAAGCTGATTAACGCCGTTTTCGTCATTGAATACGGAATCATTTGCGCAAGCGGTTTGACTCCGGCTTCACTGGAGATGTTCAGAATCCGTCCGCTGTTTCTTTCGAGCATTTGCGGCAGAAAACGCCGGCACAGGCGCACGGCGCTCATAACATTCACTTCAAAATACCGAGTCCATTCGTCATCAGACACCTCAGCGAAGTCCTTTACTTCAAAAAAACCGAGATTATTGACGAGAATATCGACTTCCCCGATTCCGCCGGCGCGCTTGATCAAGTCATCCGCCTCATCCTGACGCGATAAATCCGCAGCGATGCCGTGAACCGTTCCGTAAGCGGTAAGCTCCTCAACCGTCCGTTCCACAGTTTCTTTTTTTCTTCCGTTTACAATCACCTCGGCGCCTTCGGCTAAAAAGCTTTTTGCCGCGGCTTTTCCGATGCCTGAAGTTGATCCTGTAATCAACACGAGCTTTCGTTCAAGCTGTAATTCCATGATAATCCTCCTTTTTACACCATTGTGTAACAGTATACATGATGAATTTTAGTGTGTACGAACAATTTGCTTTCATGCAAAAAGGCCGGATATACAAGCCTTAAAGACTTATAGTATAATTACTGCGAAAAAAGGATACGAATGTCAAAGAGACAACCGTTTACCATAATCAGGGGGAGTTAAAAGAATGAAGAAGATCACTGCCGTCTGGGCGACGCTCTTGGTCACCGCCTTTGTGATCGCCGGCTGTTCCGGCGCACAGGAAGAAGGAAGCGCGGCCAAACAAAAAGCCGTCTCAACCGAAGCATTCCCGGTAACCATTAAGGATGCCGCGAACGAAAAAGTAACCATAAAGCAGGCACCGGAAAAAATCGTTTCCCTCATGCCGAGCAATACGGAAATTACATACGCGCTCGGACTGGGAGATAAGGTCGCAGGCGTCACGACAAATGATACATATCCGAAAGAAGCGGTAAAAAAACCGAAAGTCGGAGATATGAATGTGAACGCTGAAAAAGTCATCGCGCTGAAGCCGGATCTCGTGCTTGCCCACGCGTCCTCTATGTCCGCTTCCGCCGATGCGATGAAGCAACTGAAAGATGCGGGCATCACCGTCTTAACGGTCAATGATGCGCAATCGTTCCAAGACGTGTACAAATCAATCAGCATGATCGGAAAAGCGGCCGGCAAAGAAAAGCAGGCGGATAAGCTGATCAAATCGATGAAATCCGACCTTTCCGGCATAGAAAAGAAAGCGGCGGCCATTTCTGAAAAAGACGAAAAGAAAGTATTCGTCGAAGTGTCTCCTGACGGCTACACGACGGGGAAAGGCACGTTTATGAACGAAATGCTTAAAGATATACACGCGAAAAACGCCGCCGGCAGCCAGACCGGCTGGGTGCAATTGACGGATGAAGCAATTGTCAAAATGAATCCGGACGTCATCATTACGACAGACGGCGTAAAGGCCGCTGAAGTGGAAAAACGCGCCGGCTGGGGTGCCGTCAATGCGGTCAAACACCACAATGTCTATTCTGTTGATCCTGACCTTGTCACACGCTCAGGCCCGCGCCTTGTCAAAGGGGTCGAGAAGCTTGCAGAAAGCGTTTATCCTGAAACGTTTAAAAAGTAACCGCCCGCTGGCCTACACGGTCAGCCTGCTGTTTTTAGCCGTTTGTACGGCACTCGGCATTTCAATCGGCAGTCTGCATATTCCTTTATCCGACGTTTTTTGGATCGGGATCGGCCGGACATCCTCGGCTGACCCTATGAATGTAAATATTATGATGAATATCCGCCTGCCGAGAGTCGTTCTGGCTGCCCTTGTCGGAGCCGCGTTATCCATTGCGGGAGCGGCGTTTCAGGGACTTCTGAAAAATCCGCTCGCCGACCCTTATACACTCGGGGTATCTTCGGGAGCCTCGGCGGGAGCCGTTATCACCTTGTTTTTCGGCATTCAGATACCCGTCATCGGCCGGTTCACACTACCGGTTGTCAGCATCGCCGCAGCCATTGCGGTCATGGCGGCGGTTCTGTTTTTCAGCCGCCTCGTTCATGCGTCGATGTCGGTTTCGACGCTCATTTTGACAGGCATCATCATGAATTCTTTTCTCGGAGCTCTCATTTCGCTTGTGATCGCTTTAACGGGCAATGATCTGCTCCCGATTGTCCGCTGGCTGTTAGGAAGCGTGTCAATGAGGGGCTGGGGCTATGTCGCGCTGTTTCTGCCTTTTTTTCTGGCCGGGACGGCGCTTCTGCTTATCAATGGCAAAGAATTAAACATTATGACTTATGGAGAAGAAAAGGCAAGGCTGTTAGGCGTCAGTACGGGAAAAAGAAAACTGCTGATGATCGCCGCCGGATCTCTGCTGACGGGAGGAGCGGTTGCCGTCTCGGGGACGATCGGATTTGTCGGCCTTGTCATACCCCACGTGACACGGCTCTTATGGGGAACGGATCATCGCCATTTACTGCCGCTGTCAGCATTGACGGGCGCCGGGTTTCTCATTTTGGCGGATTTGTTTTCCCGCACCGTCATTGAGCCTGTCGAATTGCCGATCGGCATTATGACGGCTTTGGCGGGAGCACCTGTATTTGCCTTGATTCTGCTTCGCCAGCATCATGGAGGGAAACGCTTATGATCAGGGTGAGCAGCCTGTCCGGCGGGTACGGAGGCCGGATGATTGTGGAAGATGTCAGCTTTACCGCCGAAAAAGGTGAATTTGTCGGCATACTCGGTCCGAACGGCTCGGGAAAAACAACGCTGATGAAATTGCTGACGGGAATGCTCTCTCCGTCAAAAGGCGAGGCGCTCGTCGCAGGCAGGCCCGTCGGCGGATACAAGCCGCGGGAGCTTGCGAAAATCATGGCCGTTTTGCCGCAGCATACGGAGCAAGCTTTTACATTTACCGTTAAGGAAACAGTGTCCTTCGGCAGATACCCGTATCAAAAAGGACTCTTCAGACAGATGGATCAACATGATGAAGACATTGTCCGGGAAGCGATGGAAATGACGGGCATCGACCGATATGCGCAGCAATCCGTCCGCAATCTGAGCGGCGGGGAGCGGCAGCGCGTCTATCTGGCGCAGGCGCTGGCTCAGCAGCCTGAGGTGCTGTGTCTGGATGAGCCGACGACCTTTCTTGATCTCAAATATCAGAAAGACCTGCTTGATACGGTGAAGCGGCTGACGAGAGAAAGAGGCCTGACGGTCATCAGTATTTTTCACGACCTAAACGCCGCAGGCCAATATTGTGATCAGCTCCTGATGATGAAAGACGGACGCGCTTTTCCGAAGCAGACGCCGGATCAGGCTTTGAAAAAAGAGACGATTGAAGACATTTACGGCATCACTGTCAGCGCTGTTGCCCAGCAATCGTCGCCGAAACCGCTGATCGCTTTCATGCCGGAAGCGCGGGAGGAAAGAGAGCCTGTCAACGTTCCGTTCGCCTCTCTGATAAACAAAAGCGGAAATACCGTAACGCTTCATACAGAACGGCCGTTCAGAATGTTGACAACCGCATCTGACGGCCCGGGATTTTCGTGGAGCCGCCGGCTTTCCGGCTCAGCGGCCGCTGGTTTGATCTGCCGTACGTTTGATTCGGTCACAATTGCGGTGACTGCGCAGCATACCGTTTGGGTGCTGATCAGCGGACGTTTATCGGAACAGGGATTTGTACGGCTGTTAACGGCAGCGGCAGAAGCGAGAATGCAGGCTCTTTCCGGCAGACAGGCAAAAGGCGACATTGTCATTTGTGCCTTGCAGACAGGAGAGGCGATGGACGTCCCTCAAGCGGAAAGAGCCGTCAGAAGAGGAACCGCGGCATGTGTAAAAGCGGCGGAAGAAGGAGGAATACAACGATGAAGCTGTATACGAAAACCGGCGATAAAGGACAGACAAGCCTGATCGGCGGCAGAACGGATAAAGACAATCTGCGGGTTGAAAGCTACGGGACGATTGATGAGCTGAACAGCTTTATCGGGCTTGCGCTTGCGGAGCTTGATGATTGTGAGAATTGCGGTGATGTGAAAGCCGAACTCCGAAACATTCAGCATGAGCTGTTTGACTGCGGCGGCGACTTGGCGACGGTCACTGAACATAGAAGCTATACATTAAGAGAGACATCTATTTCCGCATTGGAAGACTGCATAGACCGTTACACGGCTGAAGCGCCCCCGCTTGAGAAATTTATTCTTCCGGGCGGGCATAAGGCGGCTGCTCAGCTTCACATCGCGCGGACCGTCACGAGACGGGCTGAGCGTCTCGTCGTGAAACTGGGCAAAACAGAAGAGATAAACGATACGGTGATGCGTTACTTGAACCGCCTGTCTGATTATTTTTTCGCGGCGGCAAGAGCGATTAACGCAAGACAGGGCGTTCAGGATATAGAGTATGAAAGAAGCGCCGCGGTATTCCGTGATGATGAATAACGTTTTGTTCAGCCGGCAGCAGCAAGCCGGCTGTTTTTTTATAGAGATATCCATCAATTGAACCTTTATTGACAGGAGGAAAATGTATCTTATGCATTATTGACTGAAAAATTAAAAAATGAGATATTATAAGAAACATTGTAAAATAATGGGGGATTTGATAGATGGATACATATAATAAGAGCGAGAGCATCTGGAATAAAAATTTCACCCTTCTGTTTATCTCAAGGCTGGTTAAATTGTCAGGCGACGGTTTTGCCTTTAATTCCATTCTGTGGTTTTTGATTTTTGACGGGGAAGGCGCGATCGGCACGTCCCTGTTAATTGCGGTCACGTTCCTTCCGGAGGCGATGCTGGCGCCGATTACCGGGCCTTTTATGAAGCAGCATACGCTGAAATTCTGGATGTATTTCTCCGACCTCACGCGCGCGGCGGTCGTGCTGATTATTCCGATCTGTTATTTTAACGGTTTTTCTCCTTTATGGTTTGTCATGCTTCTCATGATTGTGCATTCAGCCACGGGAGCCGCTTATAATCCTGCATCCATCTCGTTAATCCCCAATATTGTCAGAGAAAACAGCCTGCAGAAAGCGAATGCGGTCATCCAGTCATCAGGCCAGATCGTCAGGCTTGCCGCCATTACGCTGAGCGGGGTGTTCTTAACATTTATCAGTCCCGCTTATTCTTTGTTTATCGCTCTTATATTCTATCTTCTATCAGGTTTTCTCGTACTCTTTATGTCATACCAAGTCCGGCATGCCAAACAGGATACCGTCGCCGTCAGACAGCGCGGGACGTATTTCGGAAGGCTCAAACGGGGTTTCGTTCTTGTCAGGAAACACCAGATTTTATACCCGCTCGCCATCTATTGTATCTTCATGAATTTTGCGGCCGCTCCGTGGGAGGCGCTCTCTGCCGTTTATGTCGCCGAAGATTTAAACATGCCGCCGATCATCTACTCGCTTTTGAAAGCGACAGGAACGGGCGGAGCCTTTTTAATGGGTTTTATTTTGGCTAAGGTGAAGGTGAACAAATACGGTCTCCTGTTTGTGTCAGCGGGAATCATAGAAGGAGCGGCATTTTTTATCACCGGCCTCAACACTTTTCTGCCGCTCGTCTTCCTCGCCGCGTTTGCGTTCGGATCTGCCGTCAGCGCGATTAATGTGCCGGAATATACGATTATTCAGACGTCTGTGGACCATGATGACCAGCCGCAAGTCTATGCTGTCATCCATATGATTTCAAACATATCCATTCCGCTCGGCGCGGTTCTTTGCGGATATGCGGCTAACGCCTTCGGTCCCGGAAAAGTCATTGCCGCCGGCGGTCTCGTTGAAGTCCTGTCCGGTCTCGGAATATTGTTCTTTACGAAGCTGGCCAAAGCCGAACGCTCAGATCTCATCAGGGAAAAAGAAGCGAGCATCAGAATATAGATTTTTCGTAAAACGCCCTGCGCCGTCCGGTGCAGCGGCGTTTTTTTTATGCGAAGGTCCGGGGGCTTATACGACTCCGGTCTGATATGAAAATCAATCTCTGACTCGTTTTGCCGGCCGCGGGATTTGTTTATAGTAAAGACAAGGAAAACGAAAGGAGGATCTGCATGAATATAAATGGTAAAACGGCAGGCGGCTTTCTGCTGATTGTGTTCGGACTTTCTGTCTTTTTCGGAGGAGGCCATTTCGCATTTATCATCCCGCTGGCGATCGGAGGCCTGATGCTTTACTGGGGAATCAAACGTTTTTCAAAAGGCCGGGCGGTATCGGGTATCATCGCGGGCGTCATCGGAGCTATGATTCTCGTCGGTTCTCTTCCATTTATCGTTGCGATCGGACTGGCCGGCGCCATGGTGTATTTCGGGTGGAAGATGATGAAGCAGGGCGGCTCAGACACCGCTTCCCGCCAGTATGAACCGGAAGCGGCATCACCGGGCTATCAATCCGGATTTGACTCTGAATGGGAAGAATTTCTGAAGAAAAAATAAGGAGGAAGACAAAATGGTCTTAAAAAGAATAAGAAATATGTTCGTCGCATCTGTTAACGAAGGGCTTGATAAATTAGAAAATCCGAAAGTCATGCTGAATCAATATGTGCGTGATATGGAAAGTGACATCGCCAAGGCGAAACAAACGATTGTCAAACAGCACACGATCGTTCATCAGTTTAAGAAAAAACAGGAAGACGCCTCCGAAACGGCGGCAAAACGGAAAAACCAGGCTCAGCTTGCTTTTGACGCCGGGGAAGAGGAGCTAGCGAAAAAGGCGCTGACTGAAATGAAATACCTTGAGGGAAAAGCGGCCGAACATGAAAAAGCGTATGAGCAGGCGAAAACACAGCTGGCAGAGCTGAAAGAGCAACTGGAAACTTTAGAAACGCGCCTCCGCGACGTAAAGGATAAAAAACAGGCGCTCATCGCCCGCGCGAACGCGGCAAATGCGAAGGAACATATGAACGCTTCTTTCGACAAAATTGACAGCGAAAGCGCCTACAGAGAGTTCCTTCGAATGGAAAGCCGCATTGAAGAAATGGAAGTCCGTGTCAAATACGGTACTTCAGCTGAGGCGAACACAGAATACAGCCGCTCCCAATATTCAGATGAGGTGGAAGCTGAGATTGAAAAAATGCGCTCGCTTTCTCTGGAAAAAACAGAGCGTCAAAAAGCGGCTCATGAATAATGTGCACAAGGGAAGATCGGCGCGTTTACGCCTCTTCCCTATACGCACGTATCAATTCTCCGGCTTTTCCTTTATAATAAAATGAATGAAAAAGGATGGAACGTAATGAAGCGTAAGATTGCCAAAGGACTGATGGCGGCGTCCGTTCTGATCTGCTGTCTGTTTTTGGTGAAAGAAGTGTTTGCTGGGCGTTTTTTTCCGCTGTACGAAACAGAAGCGGAATCGGCAAGCATACCGCCGCGTGCCGTCAACAGCCTGTCGGTTTCATCGGAACAGACGGATGTGAAAATCATCGCGGAAGCGCGGAATGATATCGCGGCAAACATGACGGGACCGGCGGGGAAAATGTTTGTCCAAAACAGGGGAAAGACCCTCAATCTTAAAGCGAAGGAGAAAGGATTCCAATTTCTGAATCTCTTTCAGCGCCCTCTGCTGATTGTCCGCATTCCGTATGATTATCATCGGGACATCACCGTCCATACATCAAACGGCAGCATTGCCGTTGACGGAAACAAGGGGCTGTCTCTTGCGCACCTCGGCGTCCGTTCTGTAAGCGGGAATATGTCGCTGAAGCACGTGAAGACGGATGTGTTTGAAGCGAAGGGGCTGTCGGGCAATCTCACAGCAGCAGGCCTTGCGGCAAAAACGGGGGATGTCCGCTTATCCTCGGGACATGTCGGGCTTCAACATGTGGTGGGGGCCCTTGACGTGCGGGTCGCTTCCGGCAGTGTCGATGCCTCGCTTGAGACGGCGGATGCTCCCGTATCCGTCAGGCTTGCGAGCGGCAGCGCAGCGATCAGCCTGCCGAAAGACGGAAGTTTTACGGTGAACGCCGAGACGGCAAGCGGAAGGATTCAGCCGTCTTATTCCTTTGAGAAAACGAGTAAGGAAGGCGGGGCATTTACCGGCATGAAAGGCAGCGGCGCCAGGCCGATTGATATAAAGGTGACGAGCGGCAATATTGCACTGCAATAGTCAAGGAAAGGAGGGGCAAGCAGCTGATGGCAAAAAAACAGATTCTCGGACTTATCATCGCCTTATTAGGCGTCAGCATGTTTTTGCGTATTATCGGCATCGGCGACTTCTTGTTTTGGCCGCTCTTTTTTCTGATCACAGGCTATATTTTTAATAAATATTCCCGCGGCTGGCTCGGCTCCGTCCTCTATATCTTCGCCGCTTTTTTATTTTTGAGAAACCTGTTCAGCGCCACCTTTAACCTGTTCGGCTATGCCTTCGCCGCCTTTCTCATCTACGCGGGCTACAGGCTCCTGAAAGGAAAGCGCGTGTATGAACATAAAGAGAAGAAAATCAATCTTGAAAAAGAAGAGCAGCCAAAGCCTTCCGCCCAGACGGAAAGCAGACAGCCGGACCTCCGCAGCTTTTTTATCGGCGAGCTCCGGATGATGAAGGACCCGTTTGAGCTGAATGATTTAAATGTTTCCGGATTCATCGGCGATGTGAAAATTGATTTGTCAAAAGCGATGATTCCCGAAGGAGAAAGTACGATGACCATCAGCGGTGTCATCGGCAATGTTGATGTGTACGTCCCGCCGGATATCGAAGTGTCCGTCAGTTCATCGGCTTTTATCGGCGATATGAACCTGCTCGGCTCTAAGAAAAGCGGCATGAGCCCGAATCTGTATAAAGTATCGTCTGAGTACGGCGACTCGCCGCGGCGGATTAAAATTTCAATTTCGTTATTCATCGGCGATGTGGATGTGAAGTATTTATGAGGAAAAAATTACTCGCCAATATTCAGTGGCGCGCCATGCGGATGACCGCGGGACTCAGTCTGCTCCTTTGCGCGGTGTTTATTACGCTGATGCTGCTGTATTACGGGCTTGATCCGATGCTGCTGTTTTCTTCCGGCTGGTTCGGTATTCCGTTTGTGGTCATCCTGCTTTTGGCGTCTCTTTCGGCGGGATTGATTTCCGGTTATGTATACGGCGGCCGCCTGAAAACAAGAATGGATACACTGATTGAAGCGGTTTTGAAATTTGAAAACGGCAATTTTGCTTATCGGGTGCCGCCGCTCGGCGATGATGAAATCGGTCTGGCGGCAGATCAGCTCAACGAAATGGCCAAGCGGGTCGAGCTCCAGGTCACATCGCTGCAAAAGCTCTCCAACGAACGGGCGGAATGGCAGGATCAAATGAAAAAATCGGTCATCACTGAAGAACGCCAGCGGCTGGCGCGCGATCTGCACGATGCCGTCAGCCAGCAGCTCTTTGCCATTTCTATGATGACATCCGCCGTTTTAGAGCAGGTGAAAGATGCGGATGACAAAATCGTCAAACGGATTCGCATGGTTGAACATATGGCGGGGGAAGCGCAAAACGAGATGAGAGCGCTGCTATTGCATTTGCGGCCCGTCACTTTAGAAGGAAAAGGCTTAAAAGAAGGGCTGATTGAGCTGTTAAAAGAGTTCAAAGCGAAGCAGCCGCTGGATATTGAGTGGGACATCAGCGATACGGGTGTGTCAAAAGGCGTTGAAGATCATCTGTTCCGCATCGTGCAGGAGGCGCTTTCCAACGTTTTCAGACATTCAAAGGCGACCAAGGTCACCGTCAGGCTCGGCGCGAAACATCAAAAACTTCAGCTTAAAGTCATTGATAATGGGGCGGGTTTTACGATGGATCAAGTGAAAGCATCCTCATACGGCCTGCATTCCATCAAGGAAAGAGCGAGTGAAATCGGCGGCATAGCGGAAATTATCTCCGTAAAGGGAAAAGGCACGCAGATCGACGTGAAAGTCCCGATTTATCAGAAAACAAAAGGAGAGAACGACAGTGATTCGAGTGTTGCTGATTGATGATCATGAAATGGTCAGGATGGGTCTGGCCGCATTTTTAGAATCACAGCCGGACATTGAAGTCGCCGGTGAAGCATCAGACGGGCAGCAGGGCGTCGATCTGGCCGCAGAGCTTTTGCCGGATGTGATTTTAATGGACCTTGTCATGGACGGCATGGACGGCATCGAAGCGACAAAACAGATCTGCGCGAAACTCAATGACCCGAAAATCATCGTGCTGACGAGCTTTATTGATGACGACAAAGTGTATCCGGTGATCGAAGCGGGAGCGCTCAGCTATTTGCTGAAAACGTCCAAGGCGGCAGAAATAGCCGAAGCCATCAGAGCGGCTGCCAAGGGCGAACCGAAGCTTGAATCGAAGGTGGCGGGAAAAGTGCTGTCAAGGCTGCGCCATTCAGAGAATCAGCTTCCGCATGAAACGCTGACAAAAAGAGAACTGGAAATCCTCTGTCTCGTCGCGGAAGGCAAGACGAATAAAGAGATTGGTGAAGAGCTGTTCATTACGATTAAAACGGTAAAAACCCACGTTACGAATATATTGTCAAAGCTTGATGTCAGTGACCGCACGCAGGCAGCCGTATATGCCCACCGCAATCATCTCGTGACATAAGAAAAGGAGAGCGGCGCCAGCACACTCTCCCGAAGACAGGGTCATTGGGACATTCCCTTTGTTCCGAAATCCCTGATGGCGACTTTGACTTTGTATTCAATATCCGATTCACTGAAGTGATGGTCCCAGTCCGAGGATATCTTTTTCCATTTATCGGGATAATGAATCCGGACTTGATCGCCTAACCCGGTAATATCCACTTTCAACTCATGCTGCATGTAATCAATGAATGCCATGACATCTGAATGAATGCTGCGTTTTACCGCGTTTTTGATTTCATTTATATAGGACTCCTTGAAGGAATCTTCTTTCGGATTCCAATCCTCAGACAGACGGCCTTCAACAAACCGGGTGACGATAAACTTGAATTTTCCGTGTTTATATTGTGTTTTCACATTATATTTGCTGGAAAATACTTCGAAGGATAAATAATGATTGTCATGCTTTGCAAACGTGACGCCCCCCTTTACCGTGCCTGTGAACAGGTTCATATTCTGGACTTGTAAAGGCGTTAAATTCGCATACCAGAATTTATTTTTAATAATGGTAGCGCCCCAGATTTCCAGTCTGCTGCCCACTTGGCGCACTTGAGGAAGGGCAAAGGTCTCGCCTTTGGCGATTTTCTCGGATATTTCCCCCAATGTCACGGGCTCCATCATCCGGATGGTGACCGAATTATTCTCCGTTAAGTCATAGATCGTATTTGACGCAGGTTCTCCCTGGTCACTGATTTTGAAAATATCTTTCGTTTTATCCGGCACCGTCATCACATTGCAGCTTCTTCTCGTACCGTTGTCCCTGATAAATTGGTTCATCAATGCGTCAAGCGGAATGTTATCCTTTAACAGCGCTTCGGAAAACAGCATGATACGCAAGTGCTGGGAGAATGCGGGGTGATTTTTTAACGATGCCGTTCTTAATGCTTGATGGACGGTTTCCCCGGGAGTGGACGTTACTTTTGTCGTATCGCCTGACGACGACTGCTGGGAACTTGCTTTTTGCGGGATCAGAATCTGCTGTGTCACTTCTACATTTTCTTCCTCGGGTTTATCGAGCCCGACCCCGATAACGAGGCTCAAGTCTTCTATATTGCGGCTGTCCCAGCACCCGGCCAAAAGCAATGTGCAAAGCATGATTACGATGTATTTCTTCATTGCGCTTTTTTCACCTTCCTTTTCACAGCGACGACTCCAAACATCAGTAAAGGCAGCAAAAAGAAAACCAAGAAGATATAGCCGAGAATATCACTGAACATCAACAGCTTGTTGCCGTCTTTTGGCATCAATGATCCGAAGAATGTCGCGATCCCTACGAAGATGATCCCTTTTTTCTGCTTCAGCCCGAAAATTTTATTAAGAGCTGATGTCGCGAAATACCCGTACGAGACATAGGTGGCGAAAAATTGGATGATCCAGACAACAAGCAAAAAGGACTCGAACCTTTCAATAAAAAGCCCTTTGATTTCAAATGATTGAAAGAGCGCGATCGTAGGCCAGATCATTGTTTTGACATCTTGGGTGGTTAAGGCGCCGACGACGAGTACGTAGGTAATGATGTATAAAATAATCGGGATGCCAAAGCCCATGGCCGATACGCGGAATGTGTGCTTTTTATTTTTGAGGTACTCGGGGAGAAACAGCATAATCTCAATTCCCAAGAAGGAAACAGAAACGACGGTCAAGGAAGCCATAACGGGAGAAAACCCCTGCCCGAGCACCGGCCGCAGGTTGTCCAGATCAAATATTTTAAAGCTGAAAGAAAACACCACCAGCAAAATAATGATCGTAATCGTTAAATAGAAAGGAAAGAGCCTGCCGATATCGCTCATGCCGCCGATAATTAAATAAACGGAACAGGCGATAAAGATAAACAGCGTGACCGGCACGGGCGTTCTTTCCAATAAAAAAAACTTGACCATTTCCGCCATCGCCCTGGCTTCGAAGCTGGCGACTCCTATAAAATAGAGACAGATCATAAGATTGACGATATTTCCCGCCCATTTGCCGAGTCCTTCATTCATATAATCAAATAATGATCCGTACTGATGCTTTTTCATAATGAGCGTATTGAGATAAATCAAAAAGATAAAGATGACGCCTTCCAGACATAACGCGATCCAGCCGTCCGGCGAATTTGCCCTTGATGACAGCGCCCGCGGCATGGTGAGGAGTCCCGCGCCGAGCATCGTGTTTGAAATCAACGCTGTCCCTTGATAGCTTGTAAGCTTATTGTGAGTTGTTTTCTGGCTCATTTACGTTTTTCGCCTCTTTTGGTTGATTTTTAATAGGGAGACGGAGAATAGAGTCGTTTGCGTTTTTTAAGCTGAAAAATCCATTCGGCGAGAAATACGGAGAACCGAAGCTTCGCTGTCTCGATAAATGCGTGTAGATCGTCAGCATAAATAAAATCATGCCGTACAGCCCGAAAGCTGCCGCGGTAAACATCGAAATGAAACGGAGCACACGGAACGACAGACCCATCCCGTACTGCGGCACCGTAAATGAAGCGAGCGCGACAATGCTGACCACGATGACCATGATGGAGCTGACAATATTCGCTTCAACGGCCGCCTGGCCGATGACAACTCCGCCCACCAATCCGATCGTCTGGCCGAGCGGGCTGGGAAGCCTCAAGCCCGCTTCTCTCAGCAGCTCTATCGTAATTTCCATTACCATCGCTTCAATGATAGGCGGGAAGGGAACGTTTTCTCTGTTCGCCGCGATGGTGACTGCAAGCGTCGTCGGCAGCAGCCCTTGGTGAAACGAAACGAGGGCGATATAAATGGACGAAAAAAACAGCGTAATAAAAATAGACGTAAACCGCAGCGCCCGGATGAGCGAGGCGGAAATCCACCGTTCATAATAATCATCGGGAGACTGCATTAAAATTCCTAAAGAAGCCGGGACCACCAGCGCAAACGGCGAGTTGTCGACAAGGATGGCGACGCGGCCGTTGAACAAGGCGGAAGAGACTTTATCAGGCCGTTCCGTATTTTGTATTTGCGGAAAGGGCGAATACTTATTATCCTCAATAAGCTCCTCAAGCGTTCCGGAATCCTGGATGTCGTCCATCTTCACTTCGCTGAGGCGCTTTACAACATCGCTGACGACAGACGGGTCCGCCTCATCATCTATGTACATGACAGTAGCGTATTTTAACTTGTTTTCTCCGATCGGAACCTTTTTCGTTTTCAGCTTCGGATGGTTCGTGCGCTGCCTGATCATGGCGACGTTTGTATCAGAATCTTCTATGAAGGCGACTTTCGGACCTCTTACGACCTTTTCGGATGTGGGTTCATTCACGCTTCTTTTTTCTCTTTTTCCCGTGGACAAAATGTATACGCTGTCAAGTCCGTTAATAAACACGGCGCATTTTCCTCGCAGAATGGAGATGACGGCTTCCTTCGACGTAAAGACGGGACGGGCGTCGATCTTATCAAGACGTTTCGCCACCGTATCCAGCGTCAGGGTGTCTTCCTCCCGAAGCAGCGTTTCCATCGCCTCTTTTATTTTGTCTTCGTCGTTCATTTCACTCAGATACATATAATAAAAAACAAGCCCGTTCGGAAGCATCTTTTTATTTTGAACCAGGTCATCATTCTGCTCTACGTGGGGAAGCACCAGTGCCAGATTAACGTGTATGTATTCCTTGAATTCCGATTGCGTCATCGACAGTCACCCGCCTTCCAATCCTTAATTGAGGTTATCTTTTCCTGTTAAAAAAATGATATACTATGATAAAGTATTTAATGGTACAAGTTTTTTTATGAAAGCGGAGGAGAGATGTGGCACAAGTCAGACTGGCAGGAAATGCCGAAGAAATTGAACAGCTCATCAAATCATTTGAAGCGCATTACGAAGTGGCTTACACGTCGAAAGAATACCGTAAAACAAATCCGAAGTATAAATACTCAAAGGATTCGCGCGTCTATCTTGAGCTGAAATTAAAAACGGCCAAGGCCGAAAAATAAAAAGGGTTTCATCTGTTACTGGCGAATAATACTCAGGGTGAAGCAACTGTTATGGAGGGATACATAAATGGACTACAGAATTGAAAAAGACACCATGGGAGAAGTTAAAGTTCCGGCAGATAAATTTTGGGGCGCTCAGACACAGCGCAGCAAAGAGAACTTCAAAATCGGTTCAGAAAAAATGCCTCAGCGTGTTGTGAAGGCGTTTGCAATATTAAAAAGAAGCACAGCGATCGCCAACGAACGCCTCGGCAACTTAGAGTCTGAAAAAGCCCAGGCGATTGCCGCTGTATGTGACGATGTTTTAAACGGCAAATACGACGATAACTTTCCGCTCGTTGTCTGGCAGACGGGAAGCGGCACGCAAAGCAACATGAACATGAATGAAGTGGTGGCCAACCGCGCGACTGCTTTATTGAAAGAAAAAAATTCCGAGCTTAAGATTCATCCGAATGATGACGTTAACCGCAGCCAAAGCTCAAACGATACATTCCCGACGGCGATGCACGTTGCGGCGGTTCTTGCCGTATATGAGCAGCTCGTTCCGGCGCTTGATCAGCTGCGCGCGACGCTTGATGAAAAAGCGAAAGCTTATCAGGATATTGTGAAAATCGGACGCACGCATTTGCAGGACGCCACTCCGCTGACGCTCGGACAGGAAATCAGCGGCTGGGTATACATGCTTGACCGATCGAAAGAAATGATTCTTGAGTCAACGGAAAAAATCCGCGCGCTTGCCATCGGAGGCACGGCAGTCGGCACGGGAATCAACGCCCATCCGCAGTTCGGTGAATTCGTCGCGGAAGAAATCACAAAAGTAACGGGGCAGACATTCAAGAGTTCGCCTAACAAATTCCATGCGCTCACAAGCCATGATGAAATCACTTACGTTCACGGCGCGTTAAAAGCATTGGCTGCCGACCTGATGAAGATTGCCAACGATGTCAGATGGCTGGCCAGCGGCCCGCGCTGCGGAATCGGCGAAATCGTCATTCCTGAAAATGAGCCGGGAAGCTCTATCATGCCGGGTAAAGTCAACCCGACGCAAAGTGAGGCGCTGACAATGATCGCCGCGCAAGTGATGGGAAATGACGCGACAATCGGATTTGCGGCCAGCCAAGGAAACTTCGAGCTGAATGTCTTCAAACCGGTTATTATTTATAACTTCCTGCAGACCGTGCAGCTGCTCAGTGACGGAATGAATTCCTTCCATGACAAATGCGCTGTCGGTATTGAGCCGAACCAAGAGACGATTCAGGAAAATCTCTCTAACTCATTAATGCTTGTTACGGCGCTTAACCCGCACATCGGTTATGAAAACGCCGCGAAAATCGCCAAGCTTGCCCACAAAGAAGGCCTGACGCTGAAAGAAGCGGCATTACAGCTGAACCTTCTGACAGAAGAACAATTTAATGAAATGGTGCGTCCGGAAGATATGGTGCACCCGAAAGCATAAAAAGAAAGAACGGCTGCAGTCATTGCGGCCGTTCTTCTAAATAAACTGCTGTTTCAGTAAAAATCTGAGCTGTTCTGCATCTTCAGCCAGCAGGTCGGATTCCTTCAAATTCAAAATCATTCCTTTGATGATTGCCGGTTTCGGCGACTTTTTCTTCATTTCCGCTTCCAGAATATCCAAGCTCCCGGTGAATTCAGATGCTTGCGCCTTGTCCATCGTGCCGATGCGCGTGCGGAGGGTCTGCAAGATCGATTGGCTTAAAGGATCGGGCTGCCCGTTATGAAGGGGCCCAAACAGTGAGCTTGCCTCATCAAGAGAAATAAACGCTTCATCATGTCTGTCCGCCATTCCGTTTACGATGTCATCAATTCTGTGAATCACGGTATTTGCCAGAAGCGAAGGCTGTACGGACCGGCCGGTCAGAATGAGATATTCAAGATACATCTGACTGATTCCTTCTATTAAAAAACAAAGCTCGGCTGTGTATGGTTCAGCTTTTTCTCCGTAAATAGCAAGAAGACTGTCGATATGAAACTGCAGGATCGACCGGCGGATTCTCTTTCCGCACTGCGCCGCTTCTTCGGTATAAGGAAGTGAACCGTCTTTCATCTGCATGGTAATAAAATCCTGATGGGCGAGAATCGATTCGTAAAACACCGCAAGCTGTTTTTGATAAGCGGCTCTCGGACTGTCACCCTCCGTTTGGATCGTCGTGATTCGGGTAAACGTTTTATCATAGTAGTAATTCAGCATGGATAGAAGCAGTGCTTCTTTGGAAGGAAAGTATAGATAAAAAGCGCCTTTTGAGATTTTGCATTCATCGGCGATTTCCTGAACCGATGTAGATTTGTACCCTTTTCGGGCAAACAGTTTAATTGCTGCTTCAATGATCAGCTTTTCTTTTTCCTTCAATGGTTCCACCCTTTCGGAGCCAGGAGGCTGGCTTGTGCTTCTTATGTATGACTATATGGTCACATTGATATTCCGTAAATTTAACCTGATTGTAACTTGTTTTTTTGTTTTGTTTTATTTATATTATAAAGTGAGCTGACCGAATGGTCAAAGTTCTGGCGAAAGGGTGAATCTGAAAATGAAAGAATTAGATGAAATGATCAGCCGCTTGCGAAACAGAGGAATTAAAGTCGAAAAGGTGAAATATCCGAAAAAGACAATTTGTGAAAAGAAATGGGTTCATCAATGCCAAAAACCGCTGAAAACAAACTACAGAGATTTTAACGGCTACTCCTTCACATAAAAAAAGACTGCAATGAAACACTACAGTCTACTTTGGTACGATAATTCGGTAGATTACACCCGATTGGCCATTTTCAATTGAAATTGATGCTTTATGCAGGGTTAAAATCCGTTTTACGATGCTGAGTCCTATGCCGAACTCGCCTTTCTTCCCTTTATTAAAAGGCTCGTACAAGCTGGATAGCATCTCATCCTCAATCGGAGGCCCGTCATTTTTAACCGTCATGACAATCTGCTGCTGATTTTGGCTGATCCGAATGTGAATCGCCGTTTCTGCATAGCGGATTTGATTTTCGAGAATGTTTTCAAGAAGTTTGCTCCATTGTTCCGGATCACCGGGCATCATTAATGCATCTTCTGTTTCAACGGTCCACGATAATTCCTTCCGGGCCCATTTGAGCCGTTCAATGACTTCTTCCGTGACCTTCACAATGTCAAATGTCTCATGGTGCACCCGCTGCTTCATTAAATAATCAAGCTTCGTTAAATATAATAAATCCTTAATTTTCTTCTCAAGTTTTTCTGCTTCGCCTTCAATGACATCAATTGTGGTTTCCAGATCCCCCTTAGGAAAAATCCCGTCCTTTATTGATTGAGTATAGCCCCTTATCACCATGACAGGCGTTTTTAAATCATGAGAGATATTTTGCAGGAGCGTTCTTTCCGTTTCATCCTTTTGCACCAGCTTGCTCCGCATGTCTTCAATGGTATGGCCTAATTTTCCGATTTCGTCTTTCCTGTCAACGATGACCGGATCATCCCAATCCTGTTTTGAAATCCGTTTGACATGCTTCTCTAAGGAAACGAGCGGGCGCGAGAGATATTTGGCAAGCCAAATCGCCGGAATCCAGCTTAACAAAATCACGCCGGCAATGATAAAGAGCAGCTGCTTGAACAGGGTGAATGCCAGATCATCACGATAAGAATCAAGGGCGTAAGACAGCATCATCGCATCCTGGCCGTTAATGGTGAGGCCTTTTTTAATGACGAAAAATACTTTTTCACCGCTGATGTCCGCGCTGTATCGTTTCGTGACGCTGTGCTGGCGGCCCGCGAGCTTGTACACCTTATGGATAAAGGAAGAAGAAAAGTAGTTCAAGTCTTTGTCACTGGCCGATTCCTCCCGTTCCGGCAGAAGAACGTGCTGAACGGATCGGAAAGTCGTCGGAGCGGTCGCATCCTCGCTGTAATATCCACGCTCGATCGATCCGGGCAGCCGGTACTCCGTCAGTACATGCTGTTCATTTTCAATGGTCGTATACGTTTCATCCGTGAAAAAATTACGCAGCGTATTTGAGAACAGCACGAGCAGCAGAATCGAAATGGCTAAGAGGATGCCTGAGATGACCACCCATATTTGAAAAGCAAGCGGCTTATTTTTCATGACGTCATCATCCTGTAGCCGAATCCGTAAATGGTCTCAACCTTTAACTCCGGCATTTTTTTCCGCAGCCTCCGCACAAGATCATCGACCACCCGGTCAGTGCCGAAATAATCATGGCCCCATATTTTCAGCAGAATATCTTCCCTGGAAAAGGGGTGTCCTTTATGGTGAAGAAATAAAAGCAGCAGATCAAATTCCTTAGACGTCAAATTGACCAGGCTGCCGGTTTCATCATAAACCTCTCGGGCATCTTCGATCACATTGTAGGAAGAAACGGTGATGCCGGTTTTCTTTGCGGCGGGCTGTTCTTTATACACGAGCTCCAGCAGCTTCTGAACCCGTATAATGAGCTCTCTCGGCAAAAAAGGCTTGGCGATATAATCATTGCTTCCAAGCTCTAACCCGAGGACTCTGTCAATATCGGCATCCCGCGCGGAAATGAAAATGACGGGCACATCGGGATCTTTTTCTTTTATTTCTTTTATCAATGTATAGCCGTCCGTATCCGGAAGCATGATGTCGAGAATCCACAAGTGGGGAGACGGCAGCATCTGCTTTCTGGCATCTTCGCCTTTTGTGAAAGATGTAATGTTCCAGCCTTCATTCTCTAAATATTTTGTGAGCAGTTCATTCAGGTTATCCTCATCTTCAACTAGATAAATGGTGTATGACAAGGCATTTCACATCCTTTCAACGTCATTATACTAGTTTTAACACACTCAAGCCGCATTTTCATAATTTCACATATTCTTTTCATTTTTATCCCACAATGTTTGTTTATGATGTGTATAAGGGAAGAAAGGAAGAAAAAAAGCGGGGAAGATAACATGTTTAAACACATTTTGTTTTGGAGCTTTGCTTTTCTCCTTATTATTGGGACAATAGAACTTGTACATGCGATGAATATGTAATCGATAGAATGAAAACATGCTAAAAGGAGTGTGCGTGAATATGAATGATCATCGAGCTGACGGCAGAAGCCGCGATCAGTCAGATCTTTCACATACGGAACAAAACAGAAATGAACAGCAGCGGATCAGCCATCAGGAGCCGGAGCTGCTCGAAGGGCCCGTCTCGAAAGAAGCGGAAAACGAGACGGCCGCCGGCGCGGAATTTGAAAAAACGGCTGCCGTGAAAAAAGAAAAAAAACGGAGAGCCGCTTGGCTGAGCCCGATTTTAGGCGGTATTATCGGCGGAGGCCTCGTGCTTGGCATTGTGCCGAACCTGCCGAGTGAGCAGCATAAGACAGAAGCCGTTTCTGATACGAAACAAGTTCAGTCTTCGAATTTTACGTCAACGCCTTTGAAAAATACCTCAAGCGTAGCGGATATGGTAGAAGATTTGGAGCCTGCGATTGTGGGAGTGTCCAACTACCAAGCTTCGCAAAGCAGCCAGTTCGGACTTGACGGCGGTTCAAGCTCTGAAACGGAGAGCGGCACGGGGTCAGGCGTCATCTTCAAAAAAGACGGCGAAAAAGCGTACATCATTACAAACAATCATGTCGTAGAAGGTGCGAACAAACTGTCGGTCACTCTTTACAATGGGAAAACCGAAACGGCAAAGCTTGTCGGAAAGGATGCTATCAGTGACTTGGCTGTATTGGAAATCAGCTCGTCCAATGTCAAAAAAGCGGCCAGCTTCGGGGATTCCTCCAAGCTCCGCATTGCCGATAAAGTAATTGCCATCGGCAACCCGCTCGGCCAGCAGTTTTCCGGCACCGTCACACAAGGTGTCATCAGCGGGCTGAACAGAACGGTAGACGCCGATACATCCCAAGGCACGGTGGAAATGAACGTGATTCAGACGGATGCGGCGATTAACCCCGGAAACAGCGGCGGCCCGTTAATCAACTCAAGCGGCCAGGTTATCGGGATCAACAGCATGAAAGTCAGTGAAAGCGGCGTGGAGTCACTCGGCTTTGCCATTCCGAGCAATGATGTAGAACCGATAGTCGACCAGCTGCTTGCAAAAGGAAAAGTCGAGCGCCCGTTTTTAGGTGTGCAGATGATTGATATGTCGCAAGTGCCGGAAACCTATCAGGAAAACACGCTCGGACTGTTCGGCGACCAGCTGTCTAAGGGTGTTTACGTAAAAGAAGTGCAATCCGGCTCACCGGCTGCGAAAGCGGGCATCAAATCCAATGACGTCATTGTACAATTGAACGGCAAAGATGTCGGCAGCAGCGCCGATATCAGACAGATCTTATATAACCAGCTGAAAATCGGCGATAAAACGACTGTTCAAGTTCTCAGAAGCGGAAGCAAAAAGACGCTGAACGTCACATTAACGAAACAAACCGAAAGCGCAAGCTGAACGCATAAAAAAAGCTGAACCTTCAACTGAGGTTCAGCTTTTTTCGTCATTCTCCCAAGTAGGCTGACAGCATCCACACGTGCTTGTCCGCTTCTTCAACTAATCCGACAAACAGGTCGGCAGTTGACGGGTCATTTTGTTCCTCGGCGATGCCGATGACAAATTTTGATTCGCGGCTGATTTGTTTATAGTCTTGAACCAGTGATTCCACCATTTCAGAAGCCGTTTTTTCCTGGCCTTCATCCGTAATGGAAGCTTGTTCAAGGTAAGTGTGTAAAGTCGCCGCAGGCTGTCCGCCGATGGCCAGAAGACGCTCTGCGATGGCATCCGCCGTTTCCGCCGCTTCGTTATACAGTTCTTCAAATTTTTCATGAAGCGTAAAGAAATGAGGACCTTTTACATACCAATGGAAGCGGTGCAGTTTAGAGTAAAGGATAAACCAGTTTGATAATTGTGTGTTCATTGATTTCTCAACAAGAGTTTCAGTTTTTTTCGCGTTTTGTGTATTCATATTCATCGTCCTCCCTGTGATCTGTTAATTTAATTATACCACATATCAAATAAAAATCAATACTAAATTATAATAATTATAATTTAGGTTTAAGTGAACAGCTTTTTCTTCACAACAGATTCCCAGGCGGACCACGAGAAGAGTGAGCGGAAAGCCAATGCCAGCTTAACGCCCCTGCCGATCGGATACCGCAGTTTCTTCAGCCGTTTCCTTTGTGCCAATTGATAAATCAGCTCCGCTACGTCATCAGGATCGCCGCTTTTGGATGCGTTGGCTTTGAAGTAAGCTTCGATTTGCTGATAATAGCGGTAATAGGGCGAATCTTTGGCGGGTGCCGTAAGATGATTGGAGAGAGACGTCTTCCAAATAGACGTTTTATAGGAGCCCGGTTCTATTAAAGCTGCATCAATTCCTAAAGGCAGCAGTTCGAGGCGCAGACACTCTGTAAATCCTTCAACCGCGAATTTGGAAGAGACGTACGGAGATAGAGCCGGGAAACCGGTCAGTCCGCTGATACTGCTGATATTGAAGATTTTCGCCCCGCCATGTTTTCGCATATAAGGCAGCACGGTTTTTGTGACGTGAATCAGACCGAATACATTTGTTTCATACTGCTGTCTGTAATGTTCCATCAGCACATCGTCAATAAACCCCCCGTACGCAGAGCCGGCGTTATTGACGAGCAGGTCAATCGGTCCGAAACCGCTGATGGTGTTCCCGAAGTCAGACACCGACTGCTCATTTGTCACATCTAAAGAAACGACCGTAACATGATCGGATGCACCCGCTTGAGCGGCGGCCTCTTTCAGTATTTCAGCTTTCTCCGGCTGTCTGGCTGTTGCGATGACGTGATAAGACCGGGCGAGCTTCAGCGCTGTCAGCAGCCCGAATCCGCTCGTCGCGCCGGTTACAATGGCAATTTTTCTGTTCATCTTATAATCCTCCCCGTTTGTTCTTATCTCATAGTGTATAACATCTCGCGGAAAGAAGGAGAAATCGTTCGGAAATATGTCAGAATTGTTTTATAATGGAGTCAGCTTCGGATAGAAAGGGGTAAAGAAAAGATGGCATTAGAGGGATTGAAGGAAACATGGGATTTAAACTCGATTTTTGAGGGCGGGAGCCGGTCGGAAGAGTTTCAGCAATACATACAAGAGCTCAAAAAGCATCTAAGCGTCTTTCAACATGCGGTTGAAGCGTTTACAGTTCCGGCGCATGCGGATGAAAGCCGGGACCTGATCAATCTGATCGATAGGTTTGAACGGTCAGCGATCATGATCAGGCAGGCGGGAGCGTTCGTCGGCTGTCTTCAGGCTCAGAACACTCATGATCAGAAAGCGAATGAATGGAGGGCGCGGATTAATCAGCTGAGCAGTGATTTTAAATCCGCTCTGGTCACCCTTGACGATACACTTGCCCGGATTGACGAGCGGGTTTGGGAGGAGCTGCTGCAAAAACCGGAACTTCAGGATCTCACATATGTTTTAAATGAGAGAAGAGACCGTGTCAAGGAGAAGCTCAGCGCTTCAGAAGAAAGACTGATTGAAGGCCTGGCCGTTGACGGCTATCACGCATGGGGCGACCTGTATAATGCGGCTGTCGGCAGAATGAAGATTCCGTTTGAGGATAAAGAGCTGTCGGTCGGCCAAGCGGAAAATATGATGGCGCACCCGGACCGCCGCATCAGACGTCAAGTGTTCAAAGAGCTTAATGAAGCCTGGAAAGGAGAAGAGGAGCTTTTCGGCAGCACGCTGAACCATCTGGCCGGCTTCCGCACGGAAATCTATAAAGCGCGGGGCTGGAAAAGCGCTTTGGAAGAGCCGCTTGCGATCAACCGAATGAAAAAAGAAACGCTGGATGTCATGTGGCAGGTCATTACCGATCATAAAAAGCCTTTTGCCGAATACCTGAATCGAAAGGCATCTCTTTTAGGGCTTGAGCGGCTGAACTGGTATGATGTGGGCGCGCCGATCGGCGAGGCTCCGAAAGAATACACATTTGATGAAGCGGCCAATCTGATCGTCAGCCAATTTTCGACGTTTGGCAAAAAGCTGTCCGCATTTACGGAAAAAGCGTTTCGTGATCGGTGGATAGAAGCGGAAGACCGCAGCGGCAAACGGGTCGGCGGTTTCTGCACCAGTTTCCCCGACAGCGGAGAATCCCGGATTTTCATGACATTTTCCGGAAGCGCTTCGAATGTATCGACGCTGGCGCATGAGCTCGGTCACGCGTTCCATCAGGAGGCCATGCTTCAAGTGCGGCAGCTGAACAGGGCCTACGCCATGAATGTGGCTGAAACAGCCTCGACCTTTGCGGAAATGATCGTCGCCGACGCCGCTTTGAAACAAGCGGAGACAAAGGATGAAAAGCTGTTCTTGCTTGAAGATAAAATTCAAAGAAGCGTAGCCATGTTTATGAATATTCATGCGAGATTTTTATTTGAAACGCGTTTTTATGAAGAACGGAAGCAGGGCGTCGTTCCGGCTGAGAAACTGAATGAACTGATGGAAGCGGCGCAGAAAGAAGCGTTTTGCGATTCATTAGGGGAATACCACCCTCATTTCTGGGCTTCAAAACTGCATTTTCATATTACAGGAGTGCCGTTTTACAACTTTCCGTATACGTTCGGTTATTTATTTTCGCTTGGAATATACGCAAGAGCTCTTCGGGAAAAAGCGGATTTTGAAGAAAAATATATCGCGCTTTTGTGTGACACGGCTTCGATGACCGTTGAGGATTTGGCGATGAAGCACCTTGGAGCGGATCTGACGGAACGGTCGTTTTGGGAAGACGCGGTCCGCCTTGCCGTACAGGATGTGCAGGAATTTTTAGAGCTGACTGAATGATAATCTGGAGATGAACCGGCCGGAGTGTTACCGCTCCGGTTCTTTTTTGTTCCATGAATGACAGCCGCCTCCCTTGGAAATACCTAAAAACGATCGGAATGGAATGGGAGTGAATCGCATGAAATGGTTCAGGACGGCGGGCGTTTTATGTCTTACGCTGATGCTGATTGCCGGCTGCCGATTGATTGAAGAAAAACGGGAAGCGGAACAAGACAGCACACCCGTGTCATCTGCGAAGCAGGTTCCTTACAGCAGCTTTTCCCTGCGCGTCAGCTACGGAGCCGGAGAGCATAACCGCTATGAAGGTTTGTATGAAAGAAAAAGCGGTCATGAAAAGGCGGACATCCGGGACAAGCTCTCAGGGGTTCACAGAGAGGGCGAGGAAGCGCTTGATGAAATGAAGATGATCCTCGGAGAACTTGCCGTAAACAGCCGGATGCAGGAAAGCGAGGTCGTCCGGCAGGTGCTCTCGGCTTTTAATTTGGACAGCCGCTATGACCATTTTTATCTGAAACTGAAAAAGAACAACGGAGAAATGACAGAAATAAAAAAATAACCGCCGTCCGCTGCTTTTTTGCCCAAAACTAATTGATAATGATATTCAGAGTCATTAATTTCTGTTACAATATAATCATGATCTCACGTTGAATGTTTAGGCAATTTGTTTATATACATAGTGTTGGGAAACTCAAAAAAGGAGCGGTTAGCGGTATGAGTGCAATTTCTACAGAGACGCTGAGCTTAGGGTACGGAGAAACTGTTATCATTGACGAATTGGATGTCGCGATTCCAAAAGGCGAAATAACTGTATTGATCGGAAGCAACGGCTGCGGAAAATCGACGCTTTTACGTTCATTGGCCCGGCTTATGAAACCGAGGGGCGGTTCTGTGCTTTTAGAAGGAAAAGCCATCGCTAAGCTTCCGACGAAGGAAGTGGCAAGAGAGCTCGCTATTTTGCCGCAGAGTCCGTCAGCTCCCGAAGGCCTGACGGTGCATCAGCTTGTGAAGCAGGGAAGATACCCTTATCAAAGCTGGCTGAAGCAATGGTCTAAAGAGGACGAAGACGCAGTGGCAAACGCGCTTAAAGCGACGAAGCTTGAGGAAATGGCCGACCGTCCGGTAGATTCCTTGTCAGGCGGACAGCGCCAGCGCGCATGGATTGCGATGACACTCGCTCAGGATACAGATATCATTCTGCTTGACGAGCCGACAACCTATCTCGACATGACGCATCAAATTGAAATTCTTGATTTGCTGTTTGAATTAAATGAAAAAGAAAAACGCACAATCGTCATGGTGCTGCACGACCTCAATCTGGCATGCCGTTATGCCCATTATCTGGTCGCCATTAAGGATAAACAGATTTACGCAGAGGGCCGTCCCGAAGAAGTCATCACTTGCGAGCTTGTACAGCAGGTCTTTGCGATGAACTGCCAGGTAACGCAAGACCCGCTGTTCGGCACGCCGCTTTGCATTCCGCACGGACGCGGCAGATGTATCGTGCAGGAAGCGGCCCTCACCGCCCGATTGTCATAATCATGAAAAAGGGAAGGGAACGGTATGGAAGAGAAACTGCAGCAGCAGCTGGACGGCCTGCTTGAAAAATACACGGAACTATTGCTTGGCGAAACAAACCCGGATGTAAAGGAAGAAGTCAGGCAGTGGATTTTGTATACACATATCGCAAAAAGCATGCCTCCGCTCGTCAAACATTGGAATCAATCCTACCCGGACGCCAAAGAGGGCATCAAAGCTGCGATACAGCACATTAAACAGCTCAATGAAGCACACAGAAAAAAACAATAAAAAAGCTTTCGGCATCAAAGAGAGGTGCCGGAAGCTTTTTTTGCTGAAAAGGAATCAATAAAGGCGCCCGTTCAATTCATAGCGAAGAACTTTAATGTAACTAACGCACCCGTTTGTTAACGTATATTTCTTCCGCTTGCTGAACCAAGAAAAAAGGACCGCCGCAGCAATCCCTTTCTCTCTTTCCTATATATCACATTTCCTTTCGGATACGTAATAACTCTTCAAATGCTTTTATATTTGTATCAAAATTGGGCACTGTTTGAGATTCCTCGGCACATTTGACTTGTGCTACAACCAAATCATGAAAAGGTGTTGAAATGCCAGTACCTTCTGCCATTTTGGGAATAACTCCATTAATATAATCAATTTCAGTTTTGCGTTTTTTCTCAAGATCCTGAAGCATACTTGCTCTTAGCAGCCTAGATGGTTCCATGGCTGACCTAAATGTTTGGATACGTTCAGGAATATCATTTTCGCTTCTTAATTCCAAAGATTCTAAATCAAGGCCGCCCATTTTCGCAAATTTGACACCATTGGCGTGTCCAACCTTAATCGTCTCATCTGCGATATGAACTGCACTAACAATGCCGATTTCATGGTCAAGAATGTCTCCGTATTCTCCGTTTAATGCTGCCGATAAACCACTGAATGCATTATTGATAAGTAATTTTGACCACTTCGTTCCAACTAAATTATCGGAAATATGTGTTCCGCCGATAAGGTCTAAAACCGATTTAATACGCTGGATTCTTTCTGTTGTTTCACCATGTAATTCTCCAATTTGAAAAGCGTACTCTTTAAATTGAGTATACTCAGTTGTAAGTCTGGATACGCCCGGTTCAATAAACGTAGCACCAAATTCAACAGAACCTGCAATAACACGTTCATCACCAACGATCGAAGCGACTTTCTGTTCAGGTATACCGTTTTGCAAGGAACATACTACACTGTCATCCTTTAAAAAAGGCAGTAACTCCTTAAGAATGGAGTCATTATATAATTGTTTCGTCAGAAGTAATATGAAATCATACTTGCCTGACTTGTTTTCAGGGGTAATGGCTTTCACCTTTGCTTGAAATTCCGTTGTACCAACTACTTTAGCACCTATTTGATTTAAAGTATCTACATGTTCTTTGTATGAATCAATCAATTCGACATCCATTCCGCCAGCAGACAGATATGCTCCAACAATGGTTCCTAAAGAACCTGCTCCTAAAACTGCAATTCTCATTGTAAACGTCTCCTTATTTTTCCTCTAAGTAGTTATAAACCGGCTGTGCTGCATTTAAGGTTAAATCCGTAATAATATGAGATGCTGAAACAACTTCTAGTACAGGCAAATCTGCAAGCGGTGCCAGAGCATGTTCAAATAATTGAAGCCGCGCCGGTCCAGTCCAGGCACCTTTAACTTCTATATTCGTTATTTGCGTTCTCACCAAATCACAAACCCTTAAATCACCATTGTAATCAGTAGCAATCTTCACCATAAAATTAGGTCGGCAAATTTCCCTTTTCGCTTTTTCCTTGTCCATTTCGAAATGTTTATATCCCATAGTCGCAGCTGCCACACGAAGACTGCCATAATCCAATGTGCCAACAAGAGTATCAGAGTCTATATACAGCTTAGGGGCACCCAATTTCTTTGGATATGCAGTAAGTTCCCGTCCGCTTGCAATAGCCGGGAAATTGTCTACATACATAGAATGAACATAATCTCCTTCTTCACCATTAAAGCTGACAGGGATGACTTGTCCCGCCTCTGTATAGGCACCAAGTCCGGAAACATCGGGCATCCACATCACTTCGAATTTCACTAAAGGTTCAGTAATTTCAAGAGGTTCCGGCACTGCCGCACGTAAAGCTTTTTCATCCGTTCGGTAAATAATATTAAGATATTCCCGGTTAACAAATTTATAGGTTGGGATAGGATAAGCAGGAGCCGTTAGTGGCGTATTTAAATTTTTTGCTATATCTTTCACATCAATTTTCATTGAATGACACCCTTTCCTTTTCTTTAACTATGCTATTATCTTACATCCGCATTTACATTTAATCTAATACATAATAAGGTATATATATATTTATTGAAATAAATGAGAGGGGTGCAGACAGATGGAATTGCTGCAGCTAAAATACTTTCAGACAGTTGCCTATACTGAACATATTTCTAAAGCAGCAGAACAATTAAAGATTGCCCAGCCTTCTTTAAGTCTCACTATAAAAAGACTTGAGAATGAACTGGGAACAACCTTGTTTGAGAGAAAAGGCAGAAATATTAAGCTGAGTTCAGCAGGGAAAATTCTTTTAAAACATGTAAACAGGATTTTTACTGAGATTGAAAATGCACAAACGGAAATTCAATTGGAGGAACATCAAATGTCTGACACCATCAGAATATCTATTTCCAATCCAAGATTCCTTGCAGGACTGATGAGTGAATATATCAACCGCTCCCCTCAATCAAAAATTCTCCAAGCAATCGGAGTTAAAAGCGAGATCATAACAAGTTTAAAAAAAGGGGACATTGATTTAGGAATAACAGGTCATCCGATTCAAGATGAAGAGATAGAGAGTTGTGTGCTGGTAAATGAAGATATTGTTCTGGCTTTGCCCTCAAACCACCGATTTACGGGTAAAACAGAAATTTCTTTACGTCTTGCCGCCGATGAACCATTTATTACCCTTGCTAATAATGAAGAGTACAGCGGTTTTACAGCCTCGCTTTGTGAGAAAGCCGGTTTCACCCCAAATATTGCATTTGAGGCAGATTCTCATTTACTGGTCGAGATTATAAAGCTGGATCAAGGTGTTGCGTTGCTTCCTATTTCAGTTTGCAGAACATTGGGGCTGAATTTTATAAAAGTGACTGATCACTCTGCTTCATATCCAGTCGGCTTATCTTGGTTAAGACATAAGCTGTTATCTTCTTCGATAAGAAATTTTCGTGACTTTATTATGTCGTACTATAAAGATAACTATGAAATGTTTAAGGTTTATTAAAGGGTTTCATCATTATTTTTTTGAATTTTTCCCCCAATTCCAATGAGGCGGAAGACTGGCCATTCCCAGATGATATAAAAAAATCCCGCGGCATCCGCGGGATTTTTCTTTGTTAAACGGCTTTCGCCTTTTCTTCTTGTTTGCCTGTCTTTTTGTTTGTCAGTTTAATTGATTTAACAAACAGCGTGAGGATCAATCCGGCAGCGATAAAGGCCAGGCCTGTGAAAAACACGCTGTGAAGCGAATCCATCAGTGACGTTTTCAAAACCGGCACGATATGGGAAGAAAATGCGGCCGGAATCTGCTTAATCGATTCCTGGCTGAACAGGGATTGAAGCAGCCCTTCAGGATTCTTGTCAATCATACCTTTAAACTGGGCGGCAAAGGCACTTGCCTGTTTCGGCAGTGAGTCTAAGTAAGGCATCAGTCTGTCGGTTAAAAGGCTTCCTGATCTGGCATTCATGACAGCGCCGAGCACCGTAATGCCGAACGTTCCCCCGATCATCCGGAAAAATTGGCTTGAAGAGGTCACAACACCCAGCTCTTCTTTTGAAAACGTTTCTTGCAGAGCGAGTGTGAGAAGCGGCATGACGAGCCCCATTCCCAGACCGATCACGGCCATATAGCACGTCGCCGCGAGCTTGCTTGTATCCAGCTGCAATGTCGTTAATAAGAAGAAGCCGACGGCCATGATCAGCATGCCGATCATGATTTGCGGTTTAATACCGATCTTATAAACCAGCTGGCCTCCGATAATACTTGTGATAATCATAGATACCATCATCGGCGTCATAATCGTTCCGGACGCGGTGGCGCTGACTCCGATAATTCCCTGCATAAAGAAAGGAACGAACGTAACGGCGCCGAACATGCCGATACTCATGAAAAAGCCGATCAGATTCAGTACGGTAAACGTTCTGTTTTTAAACAGGTACATCGGCAGAATCGGCTCCTTTGCTTTGATTTCAGCGAAAATGAATCCGACAATCCCGGCAAGCGCAAGCGCAAAGAGACCGAGAATCTGCCAAGAGCCCCATGCGTAATCCTTTCCTCCGAAGCTGAGCGCGAGGAGGAGGCTGACGATTCCGACGATCATTGTGAAAATGCCGGCGATGTCAAAGTTAATCGGCCCAGTCTGTTTTCTGCCTTGAAGTCCTCTTGCGATAAAGATCACGGCTAAAATTCCGACAGGCAGGTTGATATAGAAAACCCATTTCCAATTTAATGAGTCAACAATCCAGCCCCCGATTTGCGGGCCGATCACGGAAGCAAGCCCGTAAATCGCCCCGAAAAGCCCTTGGAACTTGGCACGCTGTTTTCCTGTGAACAAATCCCCGATGACGATCATAGCCATCGGCATCATGACACCGCCGCCGATTCCCTGAAGTCCGCGGAAAATAATCAGTTCCGTCATGTTGCTGGCCATTCCGCACAGTGCGGAAGCTCCCATAAAAATCAATAAACCTGACACATAGACGACGCGGCGTCCCAATAAATCTGCAAGTTTCCCCGCAATCGGAACGATCGTCGTCGAAGTTAAAAGATATGCCGTGGTCAGCCACGTCATCATGCTTAATCCCCCGAGGTCACCCACGATTTTAGGAATCGCCGTTCCTACGATGGTGCCGTCAAGGGCTGAGAAAAACATGGCGATGATTAAGCCGGTTATCAATAATGTGCGTTTTGGATCTTTCTTTTCAATGCTCATGTTTCGGCAGCTCCTCTATTCTATTCGTTTTCTTTTTGATCAGCCGCGTATTTCTCGGCGGCTTCCGCTACTTTGCGGATGATGTTCACGGACTGAATCAGTTCATCGTCAGTCAGAACGGACAGGTTTCGCGCCAGTATCGCTTTCCGTCCTTCCACAACATCTTCGAATTTTGTTTCGCCTTTTTTGGTGAGGCTGATGTCGATGACGCGTCTGTCCTGCTGGTTATGTTTGCGGACGATAAGTCCTTTTTGCTCGAGGCGGTCGGCCATCAGCGTCACTGCGCTCGGTTTTACCTCCATGCGTTCCGCAATTTCGGAAACTTTGCAGCTCCCGTGTTTTTTCAGGCTGGCTAAAACAAATAATTGGGCAGGCGTCACCTCGTGTTTTGCCATGCTTTCCACCATTTCAGGCTGTATGTTTTGCAGCAGCGTCTGAAGAGATTTCTGGATGTCAGACACATATTGATCCGCGTTTTTCATAACTCCTCCTCATCTTGTTCCTTGAGAAAATAATTAACATTAGTTAAATATAAATAAGGATTAATGATAAGTCAATCTTTTTGTGCAAAAATAAAAAAAGGATTGATGCTTGTCGAAAACATCAAATCCTTCTTCGTTTTACTGCTGATAGGGAGACTGCTGCTGAATGGTCTGCCGGAACTTCTCATACGATTGCTGAAGCTTTTGGGTATCGGCTGCTTCAATGGAATACCAGCCATTTTGAAACATCACATCGTATAATCTTCTTTGCGCTTTTTGTGACTCATCGAAAATCGCCTGAATATCTTGATAAAGAGACTCGTGGCTGAACTCGTGCAGGGCTGTGCAATATGAAGACGTGATGTATTTTTCCGTCGTCAGCAGCTCATTCACCAAGTCTCTGTCATTCATTTGCGCCGTATTGGGCACGGGCGTTTGCGGATTCGTGATTTTTTGATTTTGCTGTTCCATGTATTGTCCTCCTATTGCATATAGCCTGTTGTTGTCTGTCCGCCTTGATCGGGGTTCAAGCGGCCCAATATGTGCTGATAATGCTTCTGATGCATCCGGCCGATCTGATCAAGCTCTTGTTTTAACGTCTGATTCTGGCAATGTTCCGCCATAAAATGCGCTTTTTTCATGGCAAGCAGATTCCAGTTCAGCATGTCCTCAAGATACAAATGGTCTTTCGTTGAGATGACGGCAGGCGGCAAGTTTCCGTGCTGCTCTTGGTTGTTCATATAAACGCCTCCTTCAATTCTGTTCTTTTTAGCTTTCTCTGCGATCAGGATTTCATACACGAATAAAAGAAAAAGGAGGGAGTTCATCCTTGCTGCGGAACATATGTTTATTTTTGTCGAAAAATAAAATGCTTACAAAATTCGCCCAGGCTTACGGAATCCGCTTCGGCGCGGGAAGGTTCGTTGCAGGGGAAACACTCACAGAAGCTGTGAAAACGGTAAAGCGGCTGAACCAAAAAGGGCTGTCGGCTTCGATTGATTATCTAGGTGAATATGCGGGTTCAGAGAAGGATGCGAAAAGGACGGCGGAAGAATGTAAAAAAGCAATCAGGGCGATTGCCGAGAATCAACTGGATTGTGAGCTGTCTCTGAAATTAACATCCATCGGTCTGGATATTTCCGAGAAGCTCGCGGAACAGCATGTCAGAGACATATTGACGGAGGCAAAAGAACGCTGCGTGCCTGTAACGATTGATATGGAGGACTATTCAAGATGCGGCCGTACACTCGAGCTGTATAAGCGGTGCAAGCCGGATTTCCCGATGCTCGGCACCGTCATTCAGGCTTATTTGTACCGGGCAGCTGAAGACATCAGCGGTCTGATGCCATACAAGCCGCGGCTCAGGCTTGTAAAAGGCGCTTATAAAGAATCGGCGGCCGTTGCATTCCCTGATAAAAAAGCAACCGATCTTCATTTTCAGCAGCTGATTAAGCTGCAGCTTTTGAGCGGCCATGAAACGGCGGTGGCGACTCATGACGATGACATCATTTCTTATACGAAAACACTCATAAGCGAACATCAAATTCCCCGGGAGCAGTTTGAATTCCAAATGCTGTACGGCATCAGAACGGAGCGCCAGAAGGAGCTTGCCGAAGAAGGATACAGGATGAGGGTGTATGTCCCGTACGGAACCGATTGGTACGGGTACCTGATGAGAAGAATCGCCGAGCGCCCGGCAAACGCGGCGTTTGTGCTGAAAGGGATCTTCAAAAAATAACGGCTGCTCCAAAAAGCAGCCGCAGCATGTTATTCCATGTTGTCTTTTTTATATTGCTGATTTTGGCTCGTCCGTTTGCCGCCGCCGTATTTTTGCTTCGGTCCCGCATTTCCTTTCATGCTGGCCGCGCTCACTGCGGCAGAAGACGGATCTTTTCTCCCTCGCACCATTCCCTTCACCTCCGGGTTTAAGTTTCCCGCCCGCGCCATGGAACATGCGGAAGCCGAAAAATTTAAAAAAATTCCATATTTGCTATTGAAGTCATCCTGAAAATCTTTTAAGATGAAAGAAGAAAAGGGTTTCATTTTTTTTGCCGAAAAAATGAATGACTATTCATTCAAAGTTCAAGGGGGATGACTCATGCACAAGTTTATAAAGAAAGCAGCCGTTCTCGGATCAGGCGTCATGGGGTCCGGAATTGCCGCGCACTTGGCTAACATCGGAATTCCCGTCCTGCTGCTTGATATTGTGCCAAACGAGCTGACAAAGGATGAGATGAAAAAAGGGCTGACATTAGAAAGCCCGGAGGTCCGCAGCAGGCTGAGCCGATCGGCCATGCAAAAGCTGCTGAAGCAAAAACCGGCGCCGCTGACTTCGGCTGCCAATCTCGACTATATAACTGCGGGGAATTTTGAAGATGACGCAGCTCAATTAAAGGATGCTGATTGGATTATTGAAGTCGTCGTCGAAAATCTTGACGTAAAAAAACAGATTTTCTCACTCGTTGATGAATACCGGAAACCGGGAAGCATCGTGTCGAGCAATACGTCCGGTATCTCCGTCACAAAAATGGCGGAAGGCCGATCTGCCGATTTTAAAGCCCATTTCTTAGGAACCCATTTCTTTAATCCGGCCCGCTACTTAAAGCTTCTGGAAATCATTCCGATTCAGGAAACAGATCCTGACGTGCTGGAGTTTATGACTTCATTTGCAGAAAACACGCTCGGGAAAGGTGTCGTCATCGCGAAAGACACGCCTAACTTTATCGCCAACCGCATCGGTACGTACGGCCTGCTGGTCACGGTAAGAGAAATGCTTTCTTCCGGCTGCCGCATCGGCGAGGTGGACACGGTGACCGGGCCTTTGATCGGCAGACCGAAAAGCGCGACCTTCAGAACCCTTGACGTTGTGGGGCTTGATACTTTCGCCCATGTGGCAAAAAATGTGTATGATAAAGCCGACGGCGCTGAAAAAGACATGTTTAAGCTGCCTGAATTTATGAATGACATGCTGAAAAACAATTGGCTGGGCAGCAAATCAGGCCAAGGTTTTTACAAAAAAGAAGGTAAAACAATATATGAACTCGATCCGCTGACCATGACATACGGTGAGCGCTCGAAAATGAAGACGCCCGCTTTAGAAGCCGCCAAACAGGCAAAGGGTGCCAAAGGCAAAATGAAAGCGCTTATATACTCCGATGACCGCGCCGGACGCCTGCTTTGGAATATTACATCGCAAACACTCTTATACTCAGCCCGGCTTTTAGGTGAGATCGCTGATGATATCAAAGCGATTGACGACGCCATGAAATGGGGCTTCGGATGGGAGCTCGGCCCGTTTGAGATGTGGGATGCCATCGGCGTCAGAAAATCAGCGGAGCGGCTCGAAGAAGAAGGCGCAGAAATCCCCGGCTGGGTGAAAGATATGCTTGATCAGGGCCATGAAACATTTTATATGAAGGAAAACGGAACACCATTTTACTATTCAGACGGCCAATACAGGGCTGTGAAAGAAAATCCGAAACGGATCAGCCTGCAAACGTTAAAAGAAACAAAAGGCGTTATCACTAAAAACAGCGGCGCAAGTCTGATTGATCTCGGCGATGATGTCGCGCTGCTGGAATTTCATACGAAAAGCAACGCGATCGGCTTAGACATTATTCAGATGATTGACAATGCGCTTGAGGAAACCGAGCGGAATTATAAAGGACTTGTCATCGGAAACCAAGGCAGACATTTCTGCGCGGGGGCAAACCTTGCGATGATTTTGATGGAAGCTCAGGATGATAACTTCATGGAAGTCGATTTTGTCATCCGCCGTTTTCAGCAGACGATGCTGAACATCAAATACAGCGCTAAACCCGTTGTCGCGGCGCCATTCGGGATGACACTCGGCGGCGGCACGGAAGTCTGTCTCCCGGCGGCACGCGTTCAGGCGGCGAGCGAATCGTATATGGGTCTTGTTGAAACCGGCGTCGGCCTTATTCCGGGCGGCGGAGGAAACAAAGAGCTGTACATGAATTATTTGAACGGCGGAAGTGAACTGATGGACGCGGCCATTAAAACCTTCGAAACAATCGCGCTTGCCAAAGTGTCCGGTTCGGCACACGAAGCCCGTGATATGCAGATTTTGTCCGCGGCAGACCGTGTCAGCATGAATCAGGATCACCTGCTGCACGATGCGAAACAGCTGGCTGCTTCCTTATATGACAGCGGATACCGCCCGCCTGCCCGCAAAAAAGTGAAAGTCACCGGAGAAACCGGCTGTGCGGCATTACTGCTCGGAGCAGACCAAATGAGACGGTCGGGTTATTTATCCGATCACGATATGAAGATTGCGAAGAAGCTGGCCCATGTCATTGCCGGCGGAAGAGTCCCGTTCGGCACGGAGGTTTCAGAAGAATATTTACTCGAGATTGAAAGAGAAGCCTTTTTAAGCCTCGCTGGCGAGGCGAAATCTCAAGCGAGAATGCAGCATATGCTCGTCAAAGGCAAACCTTTACGGAACTAGGAGGGTGTTTATGAGAGAAGCAGTCATTGTGGCCGGTGCGAGAACCCCGGTCGGTAAAGCGAAAAAAGGATCGCTTGCAGCCGTTCGTCCTGATGATTTAGGCGCGCTTTGTGTAAAAGAAACGCTGAAACGGGCAGGCGGCTATGAAGGAAATATCGATGACTTAATTATCGGATGCGCAACACCTGAAGCCGAACAAGGATTAAATATGGCGCGGAATATCGGTGCGCTGGCGGGGCTTCCTCATACGGTGCCGGCCATTACGGTGAACCGCTACTGCTCTTCCGGGCTCCAATCCATCGCTTACGGTGCTGAAAAAATCATGATCGGCGCGGGTGACACCGTCATTGCGGGCGGTGCGGAATCCATGTCGCAAGTTCCGATGATGGGGCATGTGACACGGCCGAATATCGCTTTGGCGGAGCATGCGCCTGAGTATTACATGAGCATGGGGCACACAGCGGAGCAGGTCGCCGAAACGTACGGCGTATCCAGAGAAGACCAAGATGCATTTGCCGTCCGCAGCCATCAGAATGCCGCAAAAGCCCTTAAAGAAGGCAAATTCAATGACGAAATCGTGCCGGTTGAAGTATCGCTGACAGAAGTCGGTGATGACCATAAGCCGCGGAAAAAACAATTTACCTTTTCACAAGATGAAGGCGTTCGTCCCGGCACATCGGCTGACGTCTTGGCGAAGCTCCGTCCGGCTTTTTCTAAAACGGGAACCGTGACGGCCGGGAACTCTTCACAAACAAGTGACGGCGCGGCGGCTGTCATGCTGATGGATCGCGAAAAAGCATCGTCGCTCGGGTTGGCGCCGCTTGTCAAATTCCGTTCCTTTGCCGTAGGCGGCGTTCCGCCTGAGGTAATGGGGATCGGTCCGATTGAAGCCATTCCGCGGGCGCTCAAGCTTGCCGGACTCGAATTACAGGATATCGGGCTTTTTGAATTGAATGAGGCCTTTGCTTCACAGGCCATTCAAGTCATCAGATCGCTTGGGATAGATGAAGAAAAGGTGAACGTCAACGGAGGCGCCATCGCGCTCGGACATCCGCTCGGATGCACGGGAACGAAGCTGACCCTGTCACTCATTCATGAAATGAAACGGAGAAACGAGCAATTCGGCGTGGTGACGATGTGCATCGGAGGCGGCATGGGCGCTGCCGGCGTATTTGAGCTCATTTAAAACAAGGGGGAAACGAAGCATGAAACAGGAAACGGTCAACGTCAAAAAAGGCGGCAGCTTTCTGATTGAAGAGACGGGATATGATCAAATATTCACTCCGGAGGACTTTACAGACGAACATAAAATGATCGGAAAAACGACAGAAGACTACGTCGTAAACGATGTGCTTCCTTATATTGATGAAATTGAAAATCATCAGTTCGAGCATTCGGTCAGACTGCTGAAAAAAGCCGGAGATCTCGGCCTCCTCGGAGCAGACGTGCCTGAAGAGTACGGCGGCATCGGCCTGGATAAAATCAGTTCAGCCTTCATTACGGAAAAGTTTTCACGTGCCGGCAGCTTTTCGCTGTCTTACGGCGCTCACGTCGGGATCGGCTCATTGCCGATCGTGTTCTTCGGAACGGAAGAACAGAAAAAAACCTATTTGCCGGACTTGGCTTCAGGACAAAGAATCGCGGCATACGCCTTAACTGAGCCCGGTTCAGGTTCAGATGCCCTCGGCGCGAAAACGACGGCTGTTTTGAATGAAGCGGGCACACACTATATTCTTAACGGAGAAAAGCAATGGATTACAAACTCCGCCTTTGCAGATGTCTTTGTCGTCTACGCTAAAGTGGACGGAGATAAGTTTTCCGCATTTATCGTAGAAAAGAACTATCCGGGCGTGTCAACGGGACCGGAAGAGAAAAAAATGGGGATTAAGGGTTCGTCGACAAGAACGCTGATTTTAGATCAGGCGGAAGTCCCGAAAGAAAACCTTCTAGGCGAAATCGGAAAAGGCCATGTCATCGCCTTTAATATCCTGAATATCGGGCGCTACAAGCTTGCCGTCGGCACAATCGGCGCTTCAAAACGGGTGATTGAGCTGTCCGCCGCTTATGCAAACCAGCGCCGGCAATTTAAAACGCCGATCTCAAGCTTCACGCTCACTCAGGAAAAGCTTGCGACGATGTCAGCGCGGCTTTACGCCATGGAGAGCTCTGTATACAGAACAGTGGGCTTATTCGAAGATAATATGAGCAGACTGACGGAAGAGGAGCAAAAAGACGGACGCGAAGTCGCGAAGTCAATCGCCGAGTACGCGATTGAATGCTCGCTCAACAAAATGTGCGGTTCTGAAACGCTTGATTACATTGCCGATGAAGGCGTTCAAATTCACGGCGGTTACGGATTTATGCAGGAATATGAAGTGGAGCGCGCTTATCGCGACTCAAGAATCAACAGAATTTTTGAAGGCACAAATGAAATCAACCGCCTGATCGTAACGAGCACGTTCCTGAAAAAAGCCGTAAAAGGTCAGCTGCCGCTCTTTGAAAAAGCAAAAGCGCTCCAAGAAGAACTCATGATGCTGATGCCTGAAGAGCCGGGCTCAGAACCTCTTGAACAGGAAAAATACATTGTCAGACAGGCGAAAAAGATCGCCCTCTTGACAGCGGGTCTCGCGGCGCAGAAATACGGCAAAGAGATCGAAGGCGAGCAGGAAATCATGGTGAACATTGCCGATATTGTCAGCGCGCTTTACGCTTTGGAATCTGCCGTCCTCAGAACGGAAAAAGCAATTGCGGCGGACGGTGCCGAAAAAGCCGCGCAGAAGCTGTTATATACGGAAATCTTTGCTCAGGAAGCCCTTCAGAACATTGAAGCGCACGCCAAAGAATCACTGATCGCCATGGAGGAAGGAGATTCCCTCCGCATGATGCTTTCCGTGCTGCGCAAACTGACGCGCCTGACGCCGAAAAACCTCATTCAGAAAAAACGTGAAGCGGCAGCCGCCGTCTTCCGTGAAGAAAAATATACGGTCTGATCACATGCTGAAAGCGCTCCTTCATCAGGGGCGCTTTTTCATGAAGCAACGTTATAGGTTTTTACAAGTGATTGTGTTAAAATAACGACGATCATTTACAAGGGGTGAAGAAGATGTCGTTAAATTTTTACTGGTACCCTAAATGCGGAACGTGCCGTAATGCGAAAAAATGGCTGGAAGACCGCGGTAAGGAAATAAACGAAATACATATCGCGGAGGAAACTCCGTCGAAAGAAGAAATTAAAGACCTCTATGAGAAGAGCGGTCTTGAGCTCAAAAAGTTTTTCAACACGAGCGGAATGAAATACCGCGAGCTGAACTTAAAGGAAAAACTGTACCATATGTCAGAGGACGAACAGCTTGAACTCCTGGCATCAGACGGTATGCTCCTGAAACGCCCGATTACGACAGACGGCGAAAAAGTCACTGTCGGCTTTAAAGAAGACCAATTCGAAAAATATTGGATGTAATGCCAGGTTCAAAGAATTATGGTATCTTCTTATTATAAGAAAAAAATGGAGGGATTTAGATGAGCACACCGAAAGAAATGCGTTATTCCAAAGAGCACGAATGGGTCAAAGTTGAGGACGGAAAAGCCCGTATCGGGATTACACATTTCGCGCAAGCCGAACTTGGCGACATCGTCTTTGTCGAGCTTCCGGAAGTCGGCGCCGAAATTAAAGCGGACGAGCCATTCGGCAGCGTGGAATCCGTCAAAACCGTATCCGAACTGTACGCACCGATTAACGGAACGGTGACGGAAGTGAACGAAGACCTTGATGACAGTCCTGAATTCGTAAACGAGTCTCCGTATGAAAAAGCGTGGATGATCGTCGTGGAACCGGCTGATGCTGAAGAAATCGAAAACCTCATGACTTCCGAGCAATATGACGAAATGACACAGGAAGACTGATCGGATAGCAAAGGGGCCATTTGGACATTCTATCTGTAACGGGAGGTGTCTAAAATGGCTTTTGATAAACAAAAGGTCGATGTGACGGAGAACGTTACGGGCCGCTTTCAAAACGGCCGGTTTTCCTTGTTTCATGAAAATGAAGCCATCGGCGAGATGACAGGCATGGACCAGTACGAGCTCAAACAGGGCTTTTCATTTGAAAATCAAAAATTTTATAAAACAGCCGATGTCATAAACGGCAGCGATCCGAAATATGTCGATTGCGATTATGAGAATGGCTGGTGTTAACAGTTGGCGGTGAATTTCACTGCCTTCTTTTTCAATCTGACGCTAAAACAATCGGCAGGTGACGCGCTTATGTACAACGGAGATGAAAAGGTCATTATCGTAGAAGGAAAATCTGATAAAATCAAAGTCAGGGAAGTGCTCATCGAACCCGCGGAAATCGTCTGTACTAACGGAACAATCGGCCAAACCGAACTGGAAGATTTGGCGGACCGCCTGTTTGACAGAGACGTCTATATTTTAACGGACGCAGATGACTCCGGAGAAAAATTAAGAAAACAGCTGAAACGGGAGCTTCCCGAAGCGCGCCATATTTATATAGACAGAACATACAGGCAAGTCGAGTCATGCCCGGGCCATCATCTCGCATCTGTGCTGATCAGAGCCGGCTTTGATGCTGACACTGTATTTTTGAAAAAGAACGACCTGAGGTGGTAATCATGAAAGAACTCCAAGAAAATGAACTCGAATCGATTCAGGATGACGTTTATCTCCTGTATTTGTACACCCCGTTTTGCGGCACATGCCAGCTGGCGTCCAAAATGCTTACTGTCGTTGAAGAAATGCTGCCCGGCGCTGCCTTCTATAAAAACAACGTGAATTATTCCCCCGCATTCGCCAAAGCCTATCAGATTGAAAGCGTTCCGTGCTTTTTGCTGTTTAAAGGCGGAGAGCTTGTTGAGAAAGGATACGCCTTCCGCTCCGTTTCCTATTTATATGAGCTGATTAAACAAAAAACATCGCAAACGTTCCCGATGTGACAATATTTACAGGAAAATGTCGTGCGGTTTATAAAGGGTTCTGTCCGTTAAAAAGAGAAAGTGTATGTATGGCCATTAAAACGGGAGGTTATACGAGTGGAGAAAATAGAAGTTTCAGAGAATGACGGACAGCATCTGTTTTTGAAACCGCTATTAAACGCCTCAACTCTGCTGATTACATTCCAAGGAGAAACAGAAGCCTTAACGGTCTCAATTAACGGACAGGGAGAAATGAGAAAAACGTCGGTTTCAAAGGAAAAATCTAATTTGACCTTCTACGGAAACCAGACAGAAATCATCCATCTCCTTCATGGTGATGTCTCTTTGCAAAAGCTTATCCAAAGCGGAAAACTCAAAGTGAAAGGATCATTCAGAGCTCTGCTGAAGCTGGAGGCCATCCTCTGGCTGACAAACGGATTTTTTCAGGCGATCAGTAAACGGCCTTAAACTGCCAATCTACTATGTGACAATAGCTTCCAATATTTATTTTATTGACTTTTTATCATTCGCCGTGCTATTCTACAGTAAGAATTTCCGGACGAAAATACGATATGTTTTCTCTTATCAAGAGAGGTGGAGGGAAGTGCCCTATGAAGCCCGGCAACCATCAACGATGTTGAAATGGTGCCAATTCACTCGAAGCGGTCTGCTTTGAAAGATGAGAGAAAGGCCTTTTTCAATAAGCCTTTCTGCTCATTTTTGCAGAAAGGCTTTTCTTTTGCGGAGAAACCCGGAAGATTTCTTAGAATAGTGTAAGGCGGGTGATTGCTTTGATCCATCTTCAAAATGTTTCAAAAATTTACAAAGCGAAGCATGGGGATGTCAATGCTGTCCAAGATGTCACTCTTGATATCAAAAAGGGCGAAATATTTGGAATTATAGGATATAGCGGAGCTGGTAAAAGTTCCTTAATCCGTCTCCTGAACGGCCTTGAAAAGCCGACGTCGGGAACCGTGGAAGTCGCGGGGACGGAATTAAATAAAGTAAGCAGCCGCGGGCTGAGAAAAGCGCGCCAGGAAATCAGCATGATCTTCCAGCATTTTAACCTTCTGTGGTCACGCACCGTCCGGGAGAACATTATGTTCCCGCTGGAAATCGCCGGCGTGAAAAAAAGCGAACGGGTCCGCCGCGCTGATGAATTGATTAAACTGGTCGGATTAGAGGGGAAAGAAAAATCTTATCCGTCGCAGCTGAGCGGCGGTCAAAAGCAGCGTGTCGGCATCGCCCGGGCGCTCGCCAATAATCCGAAAGTCCTTCTGTGCGATGAAGCGACATCAGCGCTCGATCCGCAGACGACCGATTCAATTTTGGATCTTTTATCCGATATAAATGACAGACTCGGTCTGACGATCGTGCTCATTACCCATGAAATGCACGTCATCCGAAAAATCTGCAACAGAGTCGCCGTCATGGAAAACGGGAAAGTCGTTGAAGAAGGCGAAGTACTCCAAGTTTTCAGAAACCCGCGCGAACCGATGACTAAGCGTTTCGTTCAGCAGGTGACAGAACCGGAGGAGACGAAAGAAACCATCCAGCATTTTCTGCAGGAAACAGCGACAGGAAAAACGATTCAGCTTTCATTTGTCGGGCAGGCCGCCGAGCAGCCCCTCATTACGGAAATGATCCGAAACTTTGATGTGGACGTCAATATTCTGCAGGGGAAAATTTCACAGACGAAGGACGGAGCCTACGGTTCTTTATTCATTCATATTGACGGTCAGGAAAAAGAAGTAGAAAACGTGATCCGGTTCATCAAAGACAAACAGGTAGAAGCAGAGGTGATCACAAATGTTTGAAAAATGGTTCCCGAACGTTGATATAACCGAGCTGTGGACGGCCACATACGAGACCCTTTATATGACGGTCATCGCATTAGTTTTTTCATTTGTCATCGGAGCGATTCTCGGTCTTCTGCTCTTTTTAACGGGCAAGGGAAGCTTATGGGAAAATAAAATCATTAACACCGTGATTGCGGCGGTCGTTAATATTTTCAGGTCTATTCCGTTTCTTATTTTAATTATTCTGCTTCTAGGCTTTACTAAGATTTTGGTCGGATCGATTTTAGGACCGAACGCCGCATTGCCGGCGCTGATTATCGGCTCCGCGCCGTTTTACGCCCGTCTTGCGGAAATTGCGCTGCGGGAAGTCGATAAAGGAGTCATTGAAGCTGCCAGATCAATGGGAGCAAAGACATCGACGATTATCTTCAAAGTGCTGATTCCTGAATCAATGCCTGCGTTAATTTCAGGCATCACCGTTACGGCCATCGCCCTGATCGGATCTACCGCCATTGCCGGCGCCATCGGTTCAGGCGGACTCGGAAACCTTGCATATGTAGAAGGCTACCAGTCCAATAATACGGATGTAACGTTTGTAGCGACAGTATTTATACTCATCATCGTCTTTATCATTCAGATTATCGGTGATGTAATTACAAATATAATAGACAAAAGATAAGGGAGGATTTACATTGAAAAAGATTGTATTAAGTGCGCTGCTGCTTGTGTTCGCGGGAGTTTTGGCCGCCTGCGGGTCAAACGGCTCAAATAAAAAGGAAATCGTCGTCGCCGCGACAAAAACACCGCATGCTGAAATCTTAAAAGAAGCGGAACCGCTCTTGAAGGAAAAAGGCTACACATTAAAAGTAAAAGTGCTGAACGATTACAAAATGTACAACAAAGCGTTAGCTGATAATGAAGTGGATGCGAACTTCTTCCAGCACGTTCCTTACCTTGAACAGGAAATGAAAGAAAATAAAGATTACAAACTCGTGAATGCCGGAGCCGTTCACCTTGAGCCATTCGGAATTTACACGAAAAAATACAAATCACTGAAAGACCTGCCTAAAGGCGCGACCATCATCATGACGAACAATGTCGCTGAACAAGGCCGTATGCTGGCGATGCTTGAAAAAGCCGGACTGATCACACTTGATCCGAAGGTAAAAACGATTGAAGCCACTACGAAAAACATTACGAAAAACCCGAAAAACCTGACATTCAAAAAAATCGCCCCTGAATTAACGGCGAAAGCATATAATGAAGAAGAAGGCGATGCAGTCTTCATTAACGTCAACTATGCGATTCAAAACAAACTGAATCCGTTAAAAGATGCGATTGAAGTGGAATCAACGAAAAACAACCCGTACGCAAACATCATCGCCGTACGCAAAGGTGACGAAAAATCAGAGAAAATCAAAGCGCTTATGGAAGTGCTTCACTCTAAGAAAATCAAAGACTTTATTGAGAAAAAATACGACGGAGCCGTGCTTCCCGTATCTGAATAAAGCGAAAACCCCGGATGAATCATCCGGGGTTTTTTTCGGGTATTAATCGGAGAACTGTCCATAATAAAAAGGAAGGTTAACGATTGGAGGGAATGGCAGTGGCCCAATACCAGGATAACGGGAAAAGCGTGCATGACGCATTGAAACAATATAAAGAAGGTTTAGGCATATTCGAGCAAAAAATGCCGATGATGGGGCGGAAGTTTAATGAATTTACTGAACAGTGTTTCTCTGCGGATTCATTAACTGAAAAAGAGAAACAATTAATCGCTCTGGGCATCAGCATCAGCGCTCAAGATGAATTTTGCATGATTTATCATACGAAGGGCTGCCTTGACCAAGGGGCGACAGAAGAAAACATCCTTGAGGTCATCGGCGTCGCGGCGGCATTCGGGGGCGGCGCGGCTCTCAGTCAGGGAGTGACCCTCGTGCAGCAGTGCATTCAGGAATTCGGACATACGACGCATTAGAAAGAGCAATCGTGTGAATACCGTTTTTCAGATAAAGCGAGCGCCGGTTTTCGGCACATTCGAAAGGATTCAGGGGCACACTCTCTTTGGCCGGAGCAGGGGATCATTGTTACAATAGAAACAAATATATGAAGGGATTGATTCATTATCTGCACCAGCCACGAGAGACTGGACCTTGACTATACGCCTGAAATGGAAAAAGCGATGCAGAAGTCACACGGCATCGGCTACGAGGAATACGGACGGCGTCTTTCAAAAAGGATGGAAGTCGAACGGCAGAGGGAGCTTGAATATCAAAAAAGCAAGTTCCTCGCAGCGCAGCTTAATGAGAAAATCGGTCAGTAAAAAAGGGTGGATTTCCGCCCTTTTTCTGTTTCAAACAGCTTTAATTACGCCTTGATCTTTGATAAACTTTAGGAATGTTCCGGGTAATATAAAAAGTTGTATTTACTTTTCATTTGTTATAAAATTAGAATGAGAATAAATTGAGAATAATGATTATATATTTTGGAGGTATAGATATGGCTGCTTCAACATTAACGATCAAGGATCTTCACGTTGAAATCGAAGGAAAAGAGATCTTAAAAGGTGTAAACCTTGAAATAAAAGGCGGCGAATTCCACGCTGTCATGGGGCCGAACGGTACCGGTAAATCCACGCTCTCAGCAGCGATTATGGGACACCCGAAATACGAAGTTACAAAAGGCAGCATCACGCTTGACGGCAAGGATGTACTGGAAATGGAAGTGGACGAGCGCGCTCAGGCGGGTCTTTTCCTTGCGATGCAGTACCCAAGCGAAATCAGCGGTGTGACAAATGCCGATTTCCTTCGCTCTGCGATTAACGCCCGCCGTGAAGAAGGCGATGAAATTTCTCTTATGAAATTCATCCGCAAAATGGACGAAAACATGGAGTTCCTTGAAATGGACCCTGAAATGGCGCAGCGTTACCTGAACGAAGGTTTCTCAGGCGGGGAGAAAAAACGCAACGAAATCCTTCAGCTTATGATGATCGAGCCGAAAATCGCCATTCTTGACGAGATCGATTCAGGTCTTGATATCGATGCGCTTAAAGTCGTTTCTAAAGGAATTAACAGAATGCGCAGCGAAAACTTCGGCTGCTTAATGATCACTCACTACCAGCGCCTTCTGAACTACATCACGCCTGATGTCGTTCACGTTATGATGCAGGGACGCGTAGTGAAATCCGGCGGCGCGGAGCTTGCACAGCGCCTTGAAGCGGAAGGTTATGACTGGATTAAACAAGAACTAGGCATTGAAGACGAAACTGTAGGCCAAGAAGCGTAAGCGTTAGGGGGATAATCATGACATTGGAAACGAAACTATCCGTAGATCAGGAATATGTCAAAGGCTTTTCCGAAAAGCATCAAGAACCTGCCTGGCTGAAAAACCTGCGCTTACAGGCTCTTGAAAAAGCTGAAGATCTGCCGCTGCCTAAGCCTGATAAAACAAAAATCACAAATTGGAACTTTACAAAGTTCAACAAGCATACAGTAGAAAATGCGCCGCTTGCTTCTTTAGAAGATTTAGCTGATGAAGCAAAAGCGCTGATCGATATCGAAAACGAAGACAAAACGTTATACGTGCAGCGTGACCAAACGCCCGCTTTTCTTTCTCTTTCTAAAGAACTGAAAGACAAAGGCGTCATCTTTACGGACATCTTAACGGCTGCCCGTGAGCACAGCGACCTTGTTGAGAAGTATTTCATGAAAGACGGCGTTAAGGTCGACGAACATAAACTGACTGCGCTTCATGCAGCATTAATGAACGGCGGGGCATTCCTTTATGTTCCTAAAAACGTTCAGGTGGAGACGCCTGTTCAGGCCGTTTACGTTCATGAAAGCAATGACACGGCATTGTTCAACCACGTGCTGATTGTCGCTGAAGATCACAGCTCCGTCACTTACGTTGAGAACTACATCAGCACGGTGAATCCGAAAGAAGCTGTATTCAACATTATCAGTGAAGTGGTCACAGCTGATAATGCCAGCGTGACGTACGGCGCCGTTGACAACCTGTCAGCAGGCGTCACAACATACGTCAACCGCCGCGGAGCCGCGCGCGGACGCGACAGCAAAATCGAGTGGGCGCTCGGACTGATGAACGACGGCGACACGATTTCTGAAAACACGACAAACCTCTACGGTGACGGCACATACGGCGATACGAAAACCGTAGTTGTCGGAAGAGGAGAACAGACGGAAAACTTTACGACGCAGATCATCCACTTCGGTAAGGCTTCTGAAGGCTATATCCTGAAGCACGGAGTCATGAAAGATGCCGCATCTTCCATCTTTAACGGAATCGGCAAAATCGAGCACGGCGCGTCTAAAGCAAACGCTGAACAGGAATCCCGCGTTCTGATGCTGAGTGAAAAAGCACGCGGAGATGCAAACCCGATTCTTTTAATTGATGAAGACGATGTAACTGCAGGACATGCGGCATCTGTCGGCCGTGTGGACCCGATCCAGCTTTACTACTTAATGAGCCGCGGAATTCCGAAAGAAGAAGCGGAGCGCTTAGTCATTTACGGATTCCTTGCTCCGGTGGTAAAAGAGCTTCCGATTGAAGGAGTTAAGAAACAGCTCGTCTCCGTCATCGAAAGGAAAGTAAAATAATGAATATCACCGATATTCGTGAACAGTTCCCGATCCTTCATCAGCAAGTGAACGGACATGACCTCGTGTACCTTGACAGCGCGGCGACTTCCCAGAAGCCGCGTGCTGTCATTGAAGCAGTGGATCAGTATTACAACAAATACAACTCCAATGTCCACAGAGGCGTTCATACTCTTGGCACGAGAGCGACAGACGGCTATGAAGGTGCGCGTGAAAAAGTCCGTAAGTTTATCAATGCGAAGTCAATGGCTGAGGTCATTTTCACAAAAGGCACGACAACTTCACTGAATATGGTGGCGCTGAGCTATGCCCGCGCCAGCTTAAAACCCGGTGATGAAGTGGTCATCACCCAAATGGAGCATCATGCGAATATCATTCCATGGCAGCAGGCTGTCAAAGCAACCGGCGCGACTTTAAAATATATCCCGATGCAGGAAGACGGCACGCTTTCGTTGGACGACGTCCGGCAGACTGTCACAAGCCATACGAAGATCGTGGCAGTCGCTCATGTGTCAAACGTGCTCGGCACGATCAACCCGATTAAAGAGATCGCCAAAATCGCTCATGACAATGGCGCGGTCATCGTGGTGGACGGGGCGCAAAGCACACCGCACATGAAAATCGACGTTCAGGACTTGGATTGCGACTTCTTCGCGCTTTCTTCCCATAAAATGTGCGGCCCGACGGGAATCGGCGTGCTGTACGGCAAGAAAGAACTGCTTGAGAATATGGAGCCGGCCGAATTTGGCGGCGAGATGATCGACTTTGTAGGGCTTTATGAATCAACTTGGAAAGAGCTTCCGTGGAAATTTGAAGCAGGCACGCCGATCATTGCAGGCGCGATCGGATTGGGAGCCGCGATTGATTTTCTTGAAGAGATCGGACTCGACGAGATTTCCCGGCATGAGCATAAGCTTGCAGCCTATGCGCTTGACCGTTTCGAGCAGCTAGACGGCGTGACGGTATACGGTCCGAAAGAGCGGGCGGGACTTGTGACATTTAATCTTGATGAGGTTCACCCTCATGATGTCGCGACTGTCCTCGATGCTGAGGGCATTGCGGTCAGAGCCGGCCATCATTGCGCCCAGCCGCTCATGAAATGGCTGGATGTATCTGCTACTGCGAGAGCGAGTTTTTATCTGTATAATACAGAGGAAGAGATCGATAAGCTCGCGGAAGCCCTCCAAAAGACAAAGGAGTACTTTACAAATGTCTTTTAATGCAAATTTAGATACATTATACAGACAAGTGATCATGGATCATTACAAAAATCCGCGCAACAAAGGGGTTTTGGATGACAGCATCGTCGTCGATATGAACAACCCGACTTGCGGCGACCGGATCAGACTGACAATGAAGCTTGACGGCGATACCGTTCAGGAAGCGAAGTTTGAAGGAGAAGGCTGCTCCATCTCCATGGCTTCAGCTTCCATGATGACGCAGGCGATTAAAGGAAAAGATATTGATACCGCCCTTTCCATGTCTAAGATTTTCTCAGACATGATGCAAGGGAAAGAGTATGACGACTCAATAGATCTCGGGGATATTGAAGCCCTTCAAGGCGTTTCGAAATTCCCGGCCCGGATTAAATGTGCCACCCTTTCATGGAAAGCACTTGAAAAAGGAGTCGCTGGCGAAAAAGGCGGCAATTAAAAGATTGGAGTGAAAATGGATGGCTAAAAAAATGCCTGAAATTGGTGAATACAAGTACGGTTTTCACGATAAGGACGTTTCCATTTTCCGTTCAGAGCGCGGATTGACAAAAGAAATCGTAGAAGAAATTTCACGCATGAAAGAAGAGCCTCAATGGATGCTTGATTTCCGCCTGAAATCTCTTGAGCATTTCTACAACATGCCGATGCCGCAGTGGGGCGGGGATTTAAACTCTTTAAACTTTGACGAAATTACGTATTACGTAAAGCCGTCTGAGCGTTCAGAGCGTTCTTGGGATGAAGTGCCTGAGGAAATTAAACAGACATTCGACAAACTCGGTATTCCTGAAGCTGAGCAAAAATACCTTGCCGGTGTTTCTGCACAGTACGAATCCGAAGTTGTGTACCACAATATGAAAGAAGATCTTGAAGAGCAAGGCATCGTCTTCAAAGACACAGACAGCGCGCTGAAAGAAAATGAAGACATTTTCCGCGAGCACTGGGCGAAAGTTATCCCGCCGACTGATAACAAGTTTGCGGCGCTGAACTCAGCTGTTTGGTCCGGCGGATCTTTCATCTACGTGCCTAAAGGCGTGAAGGTTGAAACACCGCTTCAAGCTTACTTCCGCATCAACTCCGAAAACATGGGTCAGTTCGAACGTACGCTGATCATCGTTGACGAAGAAGCAAGCGTTCATTACGTAGAGGGCTGTACGGCTCCTGTGTACACAACAAACTCGCTTCACAGCGCGGTTGTTGAAATCATCGTCAAAAAAGGCGGCTACTGCCGTTATACAACAATTCAAAACTGGGCGAACAACGTTTACAACCTAGTAACGAAACGTACGGTTTGTGAAGAAAACGCGACGATGGAATGGGTTGACGGAAACATCGGTTCTAAATTGACGATGAAATATCCGGCTGTCATTCTGAAAGGTGAAGGCGCGCGCGGCATGACGCTTTCTATCGCTCTTGCGGGCAAAGGACAGCATCAGGACGCGGGTGCGAAAATGATTCACCTTGCACCGAATACGTCATCCACAATCGTATCAAAATCGATTTCCAAACAGGGCGGAAAAGTAACATACCGCGGTATCGTCCACTTCGGACGAAAAGCGGACGGCGCCCGTTCAAACATCGAGTGTGATACGCTCATTATGGATAACAAATCAACTTCTGATACAATCCCTTACAATGAAATCCTGAACGACAACATTTCATTGGAGCACGAAGCGAAAGTATCAAAAGTTTCTGAAGAACAGCTTTTCTACTTGATGAGCCGCGGTATTTCTGAAGAAGAAGCAACAGAAATGATCGTTATGGGCTTCATCGAGCCGTTCACAAAAGAACTTCCGATGGAATACGCAGTTGAAATGAACCGTTTGATTAAATTCGAAATGGAAGGTTCCATCGGTTAATAGTAAAACCCCGCCATGTGGCGGGGTTTTTTTCTTTATTGAATAGTGAAATTACCGTATTCGCTTGACCGGACATGAATCGGCCCGTTTAAATTGTAGTTCTTCTCTTTGACAATATCGCGGAAAACGTCGACACGGGCAACCGATTCTCTCCATTCATCCTGAGTGTCCTCATCTGACGGATTCATCAGATCGTCATAGCGCACATCCAAGAATTTATTGAGCCATTTCTTCTCGTCAGTTCCGTCTTTCGGTGACCCGCCCATTTTTTTGTTCGTGCGTTTAATCAGGGCATAAAAGGAGTCCGGATCATCGCCGTCGCCATGCTGAATCACCGTATCGTACATCACTGCTTTTGCCAAGGCCGTTTTCAGTCCGGCATTTTCTGAACGTTTCATCGCCGGCTGATAATACAAGCTGTCATTTACCTTATCTTGGGCAGCGCGGAAGGCTTTATCATTGCCAAGTGAGCGCCAGGCAGAAGCGAATCCTTTCAGATTGCTGATGTCATCGCTTTCGTCCTTCGCAAGACGACGCAATTCAGGCAAATACTTTTTCAATTTGTTATTCGGCACCGCTTTCGTGTAGACTTCGACTACTTCCAGCGCATCTCCGGTAGCCGTCGTAAAGCCGGCCCGCCCGCAAGTGTAACCTCTTCCGTCATCCAACGCTTCAACATATCCGTATTGGATTTCCGTCTTTCCGTTTTCAAAGATGCTGGTCAGCTGTTCCGCCCGGCGCTTCTGATCCTTATTCAGCCCGGCCGCAAAAACCGTACCGCTCATCATCAGGGTAAAAAACATGGTGAAAATAAGAGATGAAACCGCCGTCTTCTTCCAAAAACCTGCTTTTTTCTTCAAGCTGATTTTCATTGCCATACCCCTTTCATATGTAAGTTACGCACTCAGTATACATGAGGGGGTTGTTTTTTTGTTGAAAACACACGAATTTGTCAATATTTTGAATCCTAAGCCCTATCCGGCGCTTCATAAAAAGAACGACCTTCACCAGACAGACAATCCCGTTCTTGCGTCATTCTCATCTGTAACATAGTCAACGCGGTGAAACCCGCATTGTACAGCCTGCTGATAAAGGGCTTCGAGCATAACCGGATCTTTGCAATATAACGTTACATACGAGCAATCTGCAATGAGAAGCACAAGCTCACAGGAACTCTCCAAATATTCCTCATACGTATTGATTTCCGTTACCATCCCGCCCGGGAAAGCTTTCAATTCAGCAAAAATCATATAATAAGGGTTTCCTTCCAGACGCTGACGGAGTTCTTGACCCTGAATGATGCGCTGATTTTGTGGAAACAGGTCTGTATCGGTGTCTTCTTTGAACTCAATATACGCCTCTCCATCACCGATAAACCACGTATAGGGAGAGATCGGGAACGGTTGTAATATATCTGCCGCAAACCGTCCGAACTCATTTGGGATGTTAAATGTAATGCCGCGTTTCATAATAAAATGAGGAAATCGAATAACTAATGACTGACTATTTTGAAATTAAATCCATAGGAGCTTTATTTTATTACTGTAAAATTGCTATAATAATAGCTAATATGTTTCTAAATTGGAGGACTATTGTTATGAAGGGGAAAAAGATCATTATTTGTTTATTGGTCATCTGTATTATTTTCATAATCAGTTTGTTTTTTATTAAGAATAATGAAACTCCTGATTCAGCGAAAAAATTTAATACTGAACATGAAGCTTTACAGTATGCTAAACAAGAATCACCTTATATCACTGATTTTATATATGAAACAAAGGAAATTGACAATGAAAAAGTTGTGATATACAAATTTGAAGAAAATAAACAAATGGGTATAGGAACAGGAACATTGGCATGGAAAGATAAAAAAGTTATATGGGTAAAGAATGGAAATGGTGTAGCGCTTAAAAATCAGAATAATAAGACAGATATTTCATTTGATGTAAAGTCTTATTCAGGTAAAAAATATAAGTTATATGCTGGATTTAACAAAACGAAAAATCTGAAAATTGAAACTCAGACAGATAATAATGTAACCCCTCATGTGGATAAGAAATCTGGAATATATTATTTGTTAATTCCTAGTATAAATTAATCACACCTAGTTTACAAAAATATACTTCTCTGGTAATATTTTGATGTGTCATAAAATAAGGAGGGTGTATATGAAAAAGAAAGTTACGCTTTTGATTGCAGTTTTCGTGGTATTTTTGATGGTTTTTGGAAATCCCTCGAAAGGATTCGCTGTCGAGCAATATACCATTAATCTATCTGATTCAAATGTAGAAAAATTTTATGATGAGGAACAAGGTGCAGTAATCGCACCATTCAAAGCGTCAGAACATGGGCTTGTACCTGTTTCAAAAGATGAATATGAAAAAACGACTGAAATAAAAGAAAACGAAGATTTAGAGAATGAGTTTGTTGTTTCTGAGGAAAGTAATGACGAATTAGAATTTAAGCCCTATGCTGACGTTGATCTTAGATATTGGAGATATAAAGAAAAATCAGCCACTAAATATTATGGTGACCCTATTAAAGTTTCAGCAACAATTAAGTGTACTACATCATCGTGCAGAGTAGATAAACAGACGCAAGCTACTGTATCTAAGTCTTACAGTGTTAATGCTTCATCAGAAATTCAAGCTATAAACTATGGAGCTAGTTTTAATTTTACGTCAGCAAAATCTTATTCTACTACATATTCCTTTACGCTCAAAAAAGGCCAATCTGGATATATAGCCTTTAAACCATACAAAAGAAAGTCTACAGGTACCCTAACGCAGTATTCTACAATGCATGGTAAAATCAGCAGTAAATCAGCCTATGGAAGATCAGCGATTAAGATGAAAACCGGAGAAGCTGATGGATACTATACTTTTGTTTTTACTAAAAAATAGTATGATAGATCAGTTTATATAGTGGAAGGATAATAGTGATAATGCCTTTATCCTCTCAATAAGGACGGGGCTTGATACTTAGCCGCGTTCTTTGATGTTCTCTTTTGTTCTTGATCTGTATATACGTTGATTATGACTTTTGAATTGATACTGGCTGCTGTTTGAAAGCTTGCGATTGTCGATTTAGGGTCTGTGTTTTCTTCACATCCATGATGATTTACGTTTAAGACATCACCTTTTCTCTATTGATAGATGGAATCTTTGATAGGAGAGCGAAGAGATTGGTCGACCTTCTGCTTTTTCATATGGGGGCAAAAGGTCGAAGCAAAGCGCTCCATTTGTTAAAATAAATAAGACAAAACAGATAGAAAAGGTGTTACACATGAAGTCTTATATGATTATCGGGGCCGGCATTCTCGGTGCGTCCGCGGCTTATCATCTCGCAAAGGCCGGGGCGGATGTAACGGTCATTGACCGGAAACACCCGGGGCAGGCGACTGACGCCGCGGCGGGGATCGTTTGCCCGTGGCTGTCGCAGCGGCGCAATCAGGCATGGTATGCGATCGCAAAAGGCGGCGCCCGTTATTATGAACGATTGATACAGCAGCTTGAAGCGGACGGAGAAACAGAAACCGGTTATCAAAAGGTCGGTGCCGTCAGCCTCCATACAGATGAAAAAAAGCTCAGCCAAATGGAGGAAAGAGCTTATAAAAGAAGAGAAGACGCCCCTGAAATCGGTGACATTACAAGACTGACACCGGCAGAAACGAAGGCGCTGTTCCCCGCGCTGTCGGAGGAATTCGGGGCAGTTCATGTCAGCGGCGCGGCCCGGGTGAACGGGAGGGCGCTTCGTAAGGCGCTGTTAAGTGCGGCCGTTAAGCACGGCGCGGCTGTTTACAATGAAGAAGCGTCAATATTGACTGAGGACGGTGCCGTCATCGGTGTGAAAACCGCAGAACGCACGCTTACTGCCGGCCAGGTTCTCGTAACGGCCGGCGCTTGGGCGAGAGAGCTGCTTGAGCCGCTCGGCATCCGTTTTTCAGTATCATACCAAAAGGCGCAGATCGTTCATTTAGAGCTTCAGGGAGAGGATACGGGCGGCTGGCCCGTCGTCATGCCCCCAAACGATCAATACATTCTCGCCTTTGACAGCGGCAGAATCATAGCGGGTGCGACTCATGAAAACGATACCGGCATGGATTTGCGGGTGACGGCCGGCGGCCTCCGCGAGATTTTTGACAAAGCATTAACCGTGGCGCCGGGCCTTTCAGACAGTACTGTAATAGAGACAAGAGTCGGTTTCAGGCCGTTTACTCCCGGCTTTCTTCCTGTCATCGGCAAAGTGCCGAATATCAGCGGACTCCTCGTTGCCAACGGGCTGGGCGCCTCAGGACTGACGAGCGGGCCGTATCTGGGGGCTGAACTGGCGAAACTCGCGCTCGGTCAGCAGACGGAAATTGATTTAAGCCTTTATGATCCGGCCGGGGCGCTTGAATAAAAAATAGCTTTTGGCGCATTCTTATGATAGGATGGAGCTTTAATGAATAAGAGGACGTGACCCATTTTGATAAAAATAAACCTTCCTGCTCCTGATGTAACCATTACGGAACGGCAGCAGTCACCGTCGGAGAATGAACCGGCGATTAAAGCGATTTACGGTTTCATTGATTTTCACCAAATTCCGAGAGACAAAGGCGGCATATTTATGTTTTATAACATTCATGATGAGCTGCTGTTTGTCGGGAAAGCCCGTAAATTAAGACAAAGAATCAAAAAGCATTTTGAAGACAATGTGTCGCCTGTTAAACATCACAGGGACGAAGTGTATAAAATTGAAGTATGTGTCGTAAATGATCCGATGGAAAGGGAGATTTACGAAACGTACGCGATCAATACCCTTCAGTCGAAATACAACATTGAGAAAGTATTTTATAAATAAGAAAAACCGGAGCTTAAGGGCTCCGGTTTTCTTTATGTTTACAGTGCCAGCCACATCACGGCAATATGCACGATCAGCAGACAGTAAACGACGAGGAATAGCTGGACGGCCTTTTTTCTGAATAACATGCAGATCATCATGAGCACAGGAAAAATCAGGACGCCGGCCGTTTTATTGATTGATGTATTCGGACGGTTTGACACGTCATAGTGAATGGCCATATCAGCAGGAAGAAACGGATAAAACACAATCGACAGAATAAAGGCGAGAACCACAGCTCCCCACAGCACTTTATCATTCATCAAAAACATATGAACACTCCTTTTTACATATAATAGTATATTAGTTCGAAAAATCTAATTTATCAATATTTTACCTGTTGATTGGTGTATAATCATGTCAATGAAATTTCCATACGCTAGGAGGGTTTCAATTGACTGACAAGAAGCAAACCAGCATGTTTTCATTCTTTCTTTTTATCATGGCCGCCTGGATCATCGTTTTGTTTTTTACCGTCATCGCGGCACTGCCAAGCTCCGCCATCCAATTAACCAAGCATCAATCCAAAACCGTTTCCATGATTTATCCGCAAAGCTGGGGATTTTTCAGTAAAGATCCGAGAGAAGACAGCTTGAACATCTATCTTCTTGATGCCGATGAGGAGCTCAGATGGCCGAATAATTCTCTGAAAAATGTGATCGGTTTAAACCGCTACGGGCGGACGCAAGGGATAGAGCTCGGCCTTATGCTGGAAAAGCTGCCTTCCAAAGAGAAGTGGAATGACTTTTCGGCTGGTCAAGACTTTAAGGATACCACATTTCTGAAAATGAAAAATGAGTCCCCCTCCCCAAGGCTGAAAGGGAAAATGATCATTACATATGAACGCATTACCCCATGGGCATGGAGCCAGCATACCGAAACGAAAAGAACCATCAAAAAATACATCGGAGTGGATGTCAATTGATTCAGGATGCAAAAAAGCAGCTCACCTTATGGATGATGAAGAATCCGCCTTGGACAAATGTGTACGGGCTTGCCAGAAGCTTAATCGCCCTCGGCACGCTGCTGACATTGCTGTTCAATCCGGCATCTGTCTTCTTCAAAACGCAAAATCAAATGCTCAGTTTTTCCGACACGTTCAGCCTGTTTCTGCTGTTTCCCGATTTCCGTTACATTGAGATCGTCAAAGCCGTTTGTATCTGTATGTTAATCCTTGTCGTCATTGGCTGGCGGCCGCGAATCACCGGTTTTTTTCACTGGTGGATTTCGTACAGCTTCCAAAACTCCGCCGTTACCCTTGACGGAGGAGATCAGGTGGCTGCCGTTTTTACACTGCTGCTGCTCCCGCTGACGTTAACCGATCCGCGGAAATGGCACTGGTCTCCGTACGAGGCGTCTTTTGAGAAAAGGCCGCTTGAGCCTTATTACCGCTCCTTGTGCTGGGCGACGCTGACAATCATCAGAATACAGGTCGCAATGCTGTATTTTAACTCCGTCATTGCCAAACTGATGGAAGAAGAGTGGCAGAACGGAACTGCCGTTTATTACTATTTGAACGATCCGATGCTGGGTCTGCCGGATGCGCTTCACGGTCTGTTTGACTTTATCCTGCAGTCCAAGCTTGTCATCATCCCGACTTGGGGCACGCTTATTGTGCAAACCATTATGTTCTGCGCTTTGTTCGCTCCGAAAACATATTGGCGTCTGATATTGTTTATATCCATTTTTATGCACGAAATCTTTGCCGTTATGCTGGGGCTTACCTCGTTTTCCATTACGGTGGCTGGTATTTTGGTCCTGTTTTTGGTGCCGGCAGAGAAAACAGTAGCTTTGAACCATTACAATCCCCTTTTTATCAGATACATTTTTTTCAATAAAAGGAAAAGGAGGAAATTATATGGTTAAAAGCAAGAAGTCCGCAGCTGCCATGATGCTGGTGTTTGTTTTAATGGTTGCATTAGTCGGCCCGCATGCCGCGGCGAAAACTGAGCCATCCGTCTCTTATTCGGGTGAAGACATTTTTTCCGGCATCTTTTTCGGACAAGGTGAGGTCGCAAAGCTCCTTCCTGAAGTATGGGATACCAAGGCTGTCAAAAAGATTGATCAGGATGAATTAAAGCAAGTTTCCGATCAGGTGATCGCTGATATTAAAAAGTCATCGCCGGATTATTTTAAAGAGTTGAAAGCGGCGGTCTACAGCGGCGATTATGAGAAAGTGAACAGCGTCATTGATCAAGGTTCGCAGATTATGGCGAAAGTGCTGAAAGAAGAGTTTGACAAAAAGAGCATGGACAAAGGAAAATCAACGGCCATCGGCCAATGCGCAACGGCTGTATGGGTATTTTTAAACGCGGCGGCCGCCATTGAGACGATCGCTCTTGCGGTAGCGGCCATCATTTTGACAGTAGCAAGCGTTGACGAAGATTCCGACTTAGGAAAAGAGCAGCTCATCGCTAATGTCGTTGACCGCATTAACGCGCAGCACTGAGGCTGAAGAAAGAAAACGCTAAGGAGACGAACCTTAGCGTTTTTTTGATTGAAGCATCTGTTTTAAATATGCTTCTGAATCAAAGCCGAGTTCCTCGTCGGCTTCTTTTTTCAGTTCAAGCTGAAGTCGCACGTACGTGTCATATTTCGGGCTGAGCTTTTGAAGAAGATTGCTGAAAGGCGATCCCGCCTTCAGCGCGGGCAGATCAGAAGCGGATTCTCCGACCTTGATCAGGCTTTCTCTGTATTCTTCATCTGTCTGCACTCTTTTCACAAGCTGAATGATGATGTTTTTATGAGTGTCCCAAGTGGCGGGGTCTCTCTCCAAAATCCGCTCGATAAATTGGTCATGCTGGACTTTGTGCTGCTGGAGCTGAGCCGGATCCTCCTTGCCGACCAGCTGCATCATCGGGTGTGCAGCCGGAACTTCTTCCATATCATCCAATACTTTAATAAGCTCCGCCCATATCGCTTTTTTCTCATCTGTATCAATAGAAAAGTCGAGGAACGGTTCAAACAGCGCGGCGATAAATTCTCCGAAATCTCCCGGGAACAGTTTTTTCAGCTGAAGTCCCATATACTTCGGTTCATCTATTTTGACCTCGCCGATATCATGCAAAATTGAATCGACATTTTCCTCATCTTCCACGCGCTTGATCAGCATTTCAGTCAGTTTCCGTTCCTGCTCAAGCTCTTCAATCTGCCGGCTGAGCTTTTGATGCTGCTGGCGCAGTATATCATGCAGACTGCTGCCCTCTAAGAGGAACGCTTTAATATCGCTTACAGACAGTGCCAGCATTCGGAGGGCGGCAATCATTTTCAGCGTATTCACGTTCTGAGCGGAATACTCACGGTATCCGTTATCAGGGTTTTTGCTGACGGTGATTAAACCTTCCTGCTCATAATATTTGATGGCTTTTTTCGTGAGACCCGTCTGCCTGGCGGCTTCTTTTATATTCATTCTGAATCACTCCCTGCTTTTCATTCTAAACGTGTCTCTAAGGGTCAGGTCAAGAGAGGGCGGGAAATAAGGCGGGTTTATTTTATATTTTAGAAATTTCAGAAAATATGATTGACAACGCACCTTTGTTGCGATTAATATAACGTTATATAATGTTATATAACGTTATATAATAAAACACTGAGGAGTGAAGGATTTGAGTCAAACTGCCGCACAAGTGAATCACAAGGTTCAGGCTTTCTTGGATGATCTGAAAGGAAAAACGATTGACCACGTCTTTTTCGTCGCTTGCGGGGGTTCTTCAGCCATTATGTATCCGAGCAAGTACGTGTTTGACAGAGAGGCGAAAGCCATCAGCTCTGATCTCTACAGTTCAAATGAATTTATTCAGCGCAATCCCGTTCAGCTCGGAGAGAACTCTCTCGTGATTTTATGTTCTCATTCAGGCAATACGCCGGAAACGGTGAAAGCCGCCGGTTTCGCCAGAAAAAAAGGCGCGCTTACAATTGCGATGACCTATGAGCCTGATTCGCCGTTAGCGAAAGAAGCCGAATATGTCGCGGTTTATGACTGGGGTGAGAACGCACAGGCGATAAATACGAATTACGGGGTTCTGTATCAAATCGTGTTCGGCGCTTTACACGTGCTGGAAAACCATCCCGCGTTTGAGCAGGCGATCGACGGACTCAATAAGCTCCAGACCGTATATGACAAAGCGCTTAAACAAGAAGCGGATCACGCAAAGGCATTCGCGAAAGCCCACGAAAAAGAAGATATCATTTACACGATGGCAAGCGGTGCGAACTACGGCGTCGCTTACTCCTACAGCATCTGCATTCTCATGGAAATGCAATGGATTCATTCCCACGCCATTCATGCCGGAGAATATTTTCACGGACCGTTCGAAATCATTGATGAATCCGTTCCATTTATTATCCTGCTCGGCTTAGACGAAACAAGACCCCTTGAAGAGCGGGCGCTTTCCTTCTCAAAAAGATACGGCAAAAAACTGACTGTGCTTGATGCGGCAGCATATGATTTTTCCGGAATTGACGATTCTGTAAAAGGCTATCTGGCTCCTCTCGTATTAAACCGGGTGCTCAGAAGCTATGCGGATGCGCTGGCGGAAGCAAGGAACCATCCGTTAAGCCAGAGGCGTTACATGTGGAAAGTCGAATATTAAGAACGCGCATTATATTTCACCGGACTATAATGATATATAACGTTATAGTCCGGTGACAAAGGAGGAAAAGCATCTGAAAAAGCTCATCTGCCTGTTCGTTCTGTTAGCCGTATGTCTGTCAGCCGCCGCCTGTTCAAGCCAAAGCAGTTCCTCTGACGGAAAAGTGACCTTGAAGTTTTTTCACAGGTGGCCGAAGGAGCCGGAAAAAAGCTATTTTGAAGAAGCGGTCAAAGAATTTGAAGCCGCTCATCCGGATATTCATATCCAAACGGAAGCGGTCTTAAACGATTCTTATAAAGACAAGGTGAAAGTCATGCTCGGAACAACGAGCCCCCCTGATATTTTCTTTTCATGGAGCGACCGGTTTGCTTATAAATTCATCAAAGGAGATAAAGCCCTCGATCTGTCGTCTTACTATCAGCAGGATAAAGATTGGTCCTCACAGCTTGTGCAGTCACAAATCAAACCCTTTACGCATGACGGAAAACAGTACGGCGTTCCGTGGCAAATGGACGCTAAATCATTCTTTTATAATAAGGACATTTTTCATACATTACATTTGAAGCCCCCGGCGACATGGGATGAACTGATCACAGTCTCTGAGAAATTGAAAGAGAACGGATATATTCCGATCAGTTTCGGCACAAAAGCGCCTTGGACGATTTCTCATTATATCGGGACGCTGAACCAGCGTATGGTGGATGAAAAAACGCGGGCGAAGGATTACAGCCCGGAAACCGGGGAGTTTACAGACGAAGGCTATGTCAAAGCGCTTGAAAAGCTTCAGGAACTTCTGCCGTACTTTACAAAGCACGTGAACTCCGTTGATCACGAATACGTGCGCCAGCAGTTTACAAGCGGCAAAGCGGCGATGATTTATGCGGAAACGGCAGAAATTAAGCTCGTCGAACCGGTCAATCTGGGCTTGTTTCCTTTCCCGAAAATCAGCGGCGAAAAGGGATCTCCCCGTGCACTGACCGGATCTCCGGAAGGATTTATGATTTCCTCAAAAACGAAGCACCCGAAAGAAGCCATGGAATTTCTTCAGTTTTTAACCTCGAAAAAAATGGGAGAGAAGCTGATAAAAGACGTCGGTAAATACAGCGCGGTTCAAGGAACGGCGACAGAAAACAATTCCGCCCCGATCCAGCGCGAAGCCGTGCAGGATATCGTCCGCGCCGAATCAATGGTGCCGTGGTTTGATATGGACGTTGACGTTGAAATCGCCGATGTGTATGCGGCAGGCGTTCAGCAGATGCTCGGCGGCACAATGACACCGCGCGAGGTGATGAATTCCGTGCAGAAAGCGGCGCGTCAGGTCAGAGCGTCATCTGAATAGAACAGATTTCTTTGGAGAAAGGAGATGAGGATTTCCTTGGTCAGCCGAAAACGTTTCATTCCGTATCTGTTTCTCGCGCCCGCGCTGATTTTTCTGCTGTTCGTTTACATTCCGATTATTGAGAATGTGTTTTTCAGTCTGTTTGAATGGAGCTCATTTCAACCCGAAAAGACGTTTATCGGTTTGAAAAATTATATTGACCTGTTTCACGATCCCGTGTTTTTTACAGCACTCCGCAACAATGTGCTGTATGCGGTCATATCGCTGATTTGCCAGGTTGGCGGCGGCTTAATTCTGGCGGCCGTGCTGGAAGACAGATTGGTAAGAAAATGGTCGCCGTTTTTCCGCACGGTCTTTTTTCTTCCGGTCGTTATTTCCATGACCGTTATTGCGCTGTTGTTTGATTTTATTTATAACCCGGAAATCGGTCTCTTGAATCAGCTGCTGGAAGCCGTCGGACTTGATGAACTGACCCGGGCGTGGCTGGGCGATGAAAACACCGCTATGCTGTCTGTCATTTTTGTGTCTCAATGGCAGTCTGTCGGTTACATCGCCATGCTGTACATTGTCTCGATTCAGAGCATTCCCGCTGAATTATATGAATCGGCGCAGCTGGACGGAGCCGGAAAAATCCAGCAGTTTTTTCACATTACGGTGCCGCAGACGAAAGAAATGTCGTTTGTTGCCGTGGTGATGACGCTGACCGGCGCATTTACCGTATTTAATGAACCGTATATTCTGACCGGCGGAGGGCCGGGCAATGCTTCAGAAGTGCTGAGCACATTTTTGTATAAGAGCGCTTTTACAAAGGATATGATGGGCTACGCTTCTGCGATCGCGACGGTGGTGCTTTTGCTGACGCTTGCTCTGTCGCTTATTCAGATGAAATTCTTTAAGACCGGAAAGGAGGAGTAGCCGATGCTTCCTGAAAAGACAGACTTGCGTCATGCCCGTCAGGCCGTCAGAACAGGCGGAAAACCGAGAAAATGGTATGTCGGGGAAACGTCTGTGTGGCTGTTTCTCTTTATCTACCTCATTGCCGTTGCTTATCCGCTGTTATGGATGGCGGTCAGCGCCTTTAAAAGCTCGGATGAGATTTTTGAGCACAGCTGGTCGCTGCCCTCTGTCTGGCATCCCGAAAACTTCGTATCCGCATGGAACCAAGGGATTTCCGCTTATTTTATGAACAGCGTCATTGTGACCGTGCTGACTTGTCTCATCACCGTATTTGTGAGCGCCTGGGCGGCATACGGGCTGGCCCGTTTTCAATTTAAAGGAAAAGGGTTTGTGCTGATCATTTGTCTTGGCGGCTTGATGCTGACGCCGCAGGTCAGTCTTGTGCCGCTGTACTCCATTATCCAGTCATTGGGACTGTACAATACGTATTGGGCATTGATTCTTCCGTACGCCGCCTATCGTATTCCGTTTACCGTGATTCTGATCCGTTCCTATTTTTTGTCGATTTCCAAAGAGCTTGAGGAAGCTGCCTATCTGGATGGATGTACAAGTTTCGGAATATTTTTCAGAATATTCTTACCTATGAGCGTGCCGATTCTTGTGACATCAGGCATTTTGACGGCTTACCATACATGGAATGAGTTTATGTTTGCGATTATTTTTATCGATGATGAAAATTTACGGACGATTCCGGCCGGGCTGATGCAGTTCAGAGATGCGCTGCAGACGGATTGGGGCGTGCTGCTGGCCGGGCTGACGATTTCTGCTGCTCCGATCATCGCGTTGTTTTTATTGATGCAGAGATATTTTATCCGCGGCATTGCAGCGGGAAGCGTGAAAGGATAAGGGGGATGAAAAGATGAAACTGATAGCGGCCGGAGATAATGTAGTAGATTATTATCAGGATCAGGAGACGTTTTACCCGGGCGGAAATGCGTTAAATGTAGCCGTGCTTGCCCGGCGCTTAGGCCACGAAACTTCTTATATCGGGATTCTCGGCAGTGATGAAGCGGCGGATCACGTATTGAATGTGCTGAAATTGGAAAAGGTGAATGCCGATCTGATCCGCCGGGCATACGGAGAAAACGGGATGGCGGTCGTCACGCTTGATGAAAGAGGGGACAGGATATTTGCCGGATCAAATAAAGGCGGCGTGCAATCGCGTCTGACGCTCGCTTTTCAGGAGAATGACATCTCATTTATCGCCGGACATGATCTGCTTCATACGAGCGTATACAGCAGGATAGAACGTGACCTTCCGATGCTGAGCGGCCATGTGCCGATTTCCTTTGACTTCTCTGTAAAACGTGACGAAGCCTATTTAGAAGCAGTCTGTCCGTACGTGACGTATGCGTTTTTTTCCGGGAGTGATTTGAGTGAAAGTGAATGTGTGCGGCTTGCCGAAAAAGCCCGCGGTTTCGGAGCGAAAATCGTCTGTCTGACAAGGGGGGAATATGGCGCGGTGTTATCGGATGGGGAACGCGTCTATCATCAGCCGGTGGTAAGAGCTGATATAATAGATACATTGGGCGCGGGTGATTCTTTTATCGCCGGGTTTCTTACCGATTTCTTCGAGCACCAGGATATTCGGCGAGCGCTTACTGCGGCCGCCGGGACGGCTGCCAAAACATGCGGAGGGTTCGGAGCGTTCGGTTACGGGCATCCCTACAGGCCGGGCGGCGGGAAAAGCAGTGAAAAAACGAGAATACGATAAGCATTGTCTCGTTTTTTATACTTGTTACGCATAGGGACTGTTAATGGTAAACGTGACGCGGTCGGTATGCATTACAAACAGCGAGCTGTATATCGGCTGGTCTTTTGACATAAAAGCGGTTTTGTCAATTTCAAAAAGCGCATCCCCGATATCACAAGCCAGATAGCGGCTTTCTTCCTGCTTGGCATATACGACATTTAACAGCTTCGTATTATGGGTTGGCACCACCTGATAGTGCTGTTTCAAAATGTCATGCATCGACACGCCGCCTTTAATATGCTTGCCGATGTCGGGAAATAAACTGAGCGGATAGTGGGCGATTTCGAATGAGAGCGGCTGGTCGTCGTGAAATAAAATGCGTTTTAATTCAAGAACGGGACTTTCGGAATCGACGCGAAGTTTTTGGGCGATGGATTTAGGCGCTTCAATGATTTCATGAGAAAGGATCTGGTGTTTCGGTTTTTTCCCCGTTGATTCCATAAATTCAGAGTAGCCGTTGACCGCGATGAGCTCCCGCTTCAGTTTAGGGCTTTTAACGAACGTTCCCTTTCCCTGCTGCCGGACGAGCCAGCCTTCTTCCACAAGATCAAGGATGGCCTTCCTGACCGTTATGCGGCTCACGTTGTACGTTTCGCACAGCTCATTTTCAGTCGGCAGTTTTACGGACGGCGAATAAACGCCCTTCTTGATATCGTCCGCGATAATTTGTTTCAGCTGAATATATAAAGGTTTCGAGCTCCCGTTATTTAACAATGGGACGGACCTCCTTTGTCAAGTAGTAGTACTATTATATGTATTATGACGTTATAATACAAATTTGCTTTTGATTTATGAATCTGTCAGAAACCCCGAACATTTTTAACATAACAGAAAGATGTGGCGGTTTCCAGTATTGGAGGAGGTTTCGAATGGCATCATTAACATTTGACCATATCAAAAAAACATACGGCGCCCAATCGGCGGCAGTGAAGGATTTTCACTTAGATGTAAAAGATGAGGAGCTTTTGGTGCTTGTCGGTCCCTCCGGCTGCGGCAAATCTACGACACTCAGAATGATTGCCGGACTGGAGAGCATTTCTGAGGGGAAGCTTTATATCGACGGAGACGCGGTAAACGATCTGCCCCCGAAGGATCGTGATATCGCGATGGTTTTTCAGAATTACGCGCTGTATCCCCACATGACGGTGTTTGACAATATGGCGTTCGGTTTGAAGCTCAGAAAGCTGCCGAAAAAAGAAATCGCAGAGCGAGTCCGGACGGCCGCTGATATTTTGGAAATCGGGCATCTGCTCAAGCGGAAACCGAAGGCTCTCTCAGGCGGGCAGCAACAGCGGGTTGCGCTCGGCCGGTCGATCGTGCGGGAGCCGAAAGTGTTTCTGATGGACGAGCCGCTTTCCAACTTAGATGCGAAATTGCGAGTGACGATGCGCGCCGAAATCAGCAAGCTCCATCAGCGTTTGAAAGCGACCATCGTTTATGTGACGCATGATCAGACGGAAGCGATGACAATGGGCGACCGGATTGTCGTGATGAATGAAGGAGATATTCAGCAGGCCGCAAGCCCCCATGAGATTTATCATTATCCGGCGAATATGTTTGTGGCGGGTTTTATCGGTTCTCCGAGTATGAATTTTATAAAAGGCCTCATTGAAGAAAGTCACGGGCAATGGTATTTTGCCGGTTCGTCCGTTCGTCTGCCCATTCCGAAAGAAAAAGCGGCCGTTCTTGTGCAGAAAGGATACAGCGGTAAGGAGATGATTGCGGGGCTGCGTCCGGAGCAATTGACGCTTGCCGGACAATCAGAGCACCCGCCTGAAGCGGTGTGCCGCGCTGTGGCGGAAGTATGTGAAAACTTAGGCGCGGAGATGTACGTTCATGCGGTGAGCGGAAATAACCGCATGACGATCCGTCTTGACGGCGCTTCACAGGTGAAACCCGGCGATGCCATTCTGCTTGCGGTCAATATGAACCGGGCCGTCTTTTTTGATGCCGACACTAAAAACGCCGTATATTGAAAAAGGGAGCCTGATGATCGGGGCTCCCTTATCACTTCTTATGATACGATTACCAGATTTCGTCCGCCCATTCCGGATGGTCGATAAACGGATTGCGGTTATGCTGATAGTCTTCGTAAATGATTTCGTTCCGCCGTTTTTCCTTACTGTCGACGGGGTCTTGTTGATTCCATTTGAGCAAAACGGACAGTTTTCCCATGTAAGGAGCTGAGCCGTTTCCGGTTTTATCATTCAGCTCAAGGTCAGGATACCCGTCTTCTCCTTCATAACGCACCGCCATGTAAAACAGCATGCGGGCGACATCTCCTTTGACCTCATCGCGCGGTTCCCAGGAATCACCGTCGTAATAATTGCCCGGCGCTTTCGGGTATTCTGAGCCGCCGTTATCAAAATCCATGTTTCCTCTGGCACTGTTCACCTGGACGTCTGCAGGGCGCAGATGATGAATGTCCGTCCCGGGGCCGGCAGCTGTTCCGAAGTTTCCGTGTGACTTTGCCCATACGTGTTCACGGTTCCAGTCTCCGCCGCTGCCGCCGTTTTTACTTTTGGCCCGTGATTCTTGGGTGTAGAGCAAGATGACATTGTTCGGATTTGCCGGATCTTCGTCAGTTTCCTTCAATGCATTCCATACTTGGCTGTAAGACAGCTTTGTATGTCCGCTGATGATGCGGTGCAGGGCGCTCTTTAAGGCTGTTCCGCTTTTTCCGGAAGCTTCTTTGTAATATGTGTCCGTATCCGCAGACGGAGTGATGACAGCTGAGGCAGTTTGCGGAAAAAGAGTTGTGCCGCCGGCAGTTGAAACCGCCATCCGGCTGTACAGATTCGTGTCAGCCGGCGCGCCCGCAGAGGCTGACGGCGCGGCCCATCCAAAAATGAAAAACAGGCAGACAATCGGCAGAAACCAAAGTTTTTTTGTCATGACTTGCCCTCCTTTACCTCTATTATCCAAAAAATAAATCTAATATTCTATCTTTTTTGAAAAATGGTTCCTTCGGCTTATTGGTCAAAGTATCCGGAAAATCATTGATTTTTTGGAAGATATGATAATGAACTCGTTATGCGCTCCTTCTATAATGAAGATCATCTTGTCAGCAGTTTAAAAAGGAGGGCGTGTATGGAACACCAGCAGCTTTCGGCGGCGAATATCGGGATTTCCGATGATATACAATGGCTGTCTCAATTCGGCGCTTCCGCTTCCGGCGGAGTGACGAGGCTTTTATATACGAAAGAATGGATGGACGCCCAGCTTGCCGTCAAAAAGAAAATGGAGGCGTTCGGGCTGGAAACGGCATTTGACGATGTCGGTAACGTATTCGGCCGGCTGAACGGCACAGAATCGCCTGATGAGGTGATTCTGACCGGGTCGCATATTGACACTGTTATTGACGGCGGCAAATATGACGGTGCGTTCGGCGTGCTGGCGGGCATGCTGGCGATCCGGCATTTGCATGAGACGTGCGGGCGTCCGAAAAAAACGCTGGAAGCTGTGTCGCTCTGTGAAGAGGAAGGGAGCCGTTTTCCCATCACCTATTGGGGCTCAGGCAATATCACCGGTGCTTTCTCACTTTCAGATGCGGAAACGCCGAAAGACGCGTCCGGCATTTCTCTGAAAGAAGCCATGCGGCATAACGGCTTCGGTGCAGGCCGTTATCCGGCGCCGCTGCGCACTGATATTAGTGCCTTTCTGGAAATTCATATAGAACAGGGGCAAATGCTTGAACGATCGGGAAAGGATATCGGGATTGTCACCGGGATTGCCGGACAGAGACGCTATACCGTTACGCTTGACGGTGAATGCAACCATGCGGGGACCACTTCAATGAAATGGCGGAAAGATCCGCTCGCGGCGGGAAGCAGCATCATCCATGAACTCATGCTCTCAGCGGAAAGACAGCCGGAAGAGCTCCGCCTGACGTGCGGGAAAATGACGGTTGAGCCGAATATGGCGAATGTCATTCCGGGCCGTATCCAGTTTTCCGTTGATATTCGCCACCGGCAGGAAGACGTGCTGGCAGCCTTCCATCAGAAACTGGTATCGATTGTTGAAAACATCAGCCGCAGCAAAGGAGTCAGACCCTTTATTGATGAATATATGAGGATAGAGCCGGTTCAAATGGATCAGAAACTGACGCGAACCGCAGCGGAGGCTGCAAAAGAACAGGGGGCGGACCCGGAGAAAATCGTAAGCGGAGCGGGACATGACGCCCAGATGCTCGGCAGAACCTTTCCGGCCTGCATGCTGTTTGTGCCGAGCCGTGGCGGGATCAGCCACTCGCCGCTTGAATTCACATCCGCACATCAGCTTGAAACCGGCGTCCTTACGCTGGCGAATGTATTACATAAACTTGCCTATTAACGTAAAGGGGGAATCGGCATGCCGACCAGAAAAGAATTGTGCATTCCGCAAAGAACGATTATGACACCGGGACCGACAGAAGCTGAACCGAGAGTGCTGAGGGCGATGGGCGCTCCGATCATCGGCCAGTTTGACCCGGCATTTACCGGCATCATGAACGAAACGATGCAAATGCTCCGTGAATTGTTTCAAACGGAAAACCGCTGGGCCTATCCGATTGACGGCACATCAAGAGCGGGGATTGAGGCTGTTCTCGCAAGTGTGATAGAACCGGGCGACAGCGTGCTCATTCCGATATACGGACGCTTCGGATACCTGCTGACTGAAATCGCCGAGCGGTACGGAGCGGACGTTCATACGATCGAGTGTGAATGGGGAGCGGTCTTCCGGCCTGACGAGATTATCAGCGAGATGAAAAAGATTTCCCCGAAAATCGTCGCTATGGTGCACGGAGAAACATCAACGGGGCGGATTCAGCCGCTGAAAGAAATCGGAGAAGCGTGCCGCGCCCAAGACGCACTCTTTATCGTGGATGCCGTGGCCACGATCGGAGGCTGCGCCGTAAAAACGGATGAATGGAAGATTGACGCAGTCATCGGGGGAACGCAAAAATGCCTATCGGTCCCTTCCGGAATGGCGCCGATTACTTATAATGACCGGACGGCCGCTGTCATTGCCGCGCGTAAAAAGGTAGAACGGGGCATTGCGACGGCGGCTGACGGCAAAATGCTGTCCGGTCATCGGCCCATTACGAGCAACTATTTTGATCTGAGCCAGCTCGAAGATTATTGGAGTGAAAGAAGGCTGAATCACCATACAGAAGCGACAGCAATGCTTTATGCGCTGCGGGAGGGTGTGCGCCTTGTCCTGGAAGAAGGACTTGAAGAACGGTTCCGCAGGCATCGGCGTCATGAAAAAGCGCTTACGGCGGGACTTGCAGCGATGGGCCTTGATTTATTCGGCGATCCGGAGGCGAAGCTGCCTGTCGTCACATGTGTGAAGATTCCGCCGGAAGCAGACGGCGAATCGATCAGAAGGATGCTTTTGTCTCAATTCGGAATTGAAATCGCCAGCTCGTTCGGTCCGCTGCAGGGGAAAATTTGGAGAATCGGAACGATGGGCTACAGCTGCAGAAAGGAAAATGTACTGTTTGTGCTGGCCGGACTTGAAGCGATTCTGATCAGACACGGTGTTGCCGTTAAAGCCGGGGAAGCGCTGCAGGCGGCCCTTGACATATATGATCTGCCGGCTGAAACCGGTGTGCTGTCATGAAACATGAAAACGAGATTGAAATCATCTGGACTTTTTTCCCTTTTGCCCGTTATACTGAATGGTATAAAAAATGACAAATATGGAATGGTCATCTGTTTGTCTGGGGAGAAGGTAAGAAATCATGGCGTACATAGGCCGATTGTCAATTTTAATGCTGAATATGTTTATTGCGATGCTTGGAATCGGATTGATTATTCCGATTATGCCCGCATATATTACCGAATTCGGTGCGACGGGGAGCACGATGGGTCTGCTTGTTGCGGCGGCGGGGCTTACACAGCTTTTATTTGCGCCTATTGCCGGGGAAATAACCGACAAATACGGACGGCGGAAACTGATTATTTTCGGCATCGCCGCCTTTGCCGTGTCACAACTGATCTTCGCCTTTGCCGGAAGCCTGTGGCAACTGTTCGCATCCCGGCTTTTAGGCGGAATGGGCGCGGCGTTTTTAATGCCGTCAATGTTCGCTTACATAGCGGATATTACGACCGAAGAAGAACGCGGGAAAGGAATGGGGCTGTTCAGCGCGGCGATGACGCTCGGTGTCGTCATCGGGCCCGGTGTCGGAGGCTATTTGGTTCATTACGGCATGTCTGTGCCGTTCATCGTGTCTGCAAGTCTCGCCTGCTTTTCAAGTGTGCTTTCATTTTTCTTTCTGCCCGAAACGCTGGGACGTGAAAAGCAGCTGGAAGCCCGGGCAAAAACGGAAAAACGTGAGCATCTGTTTAAGCAAATGTCACGCGCGCTCAAGTCGCCGTTCGCGTTTATGCTGATTCTGGTTTTTGTGCTGAACTTCGGAATTATGAACTTTGAATCTGTTTTCGGCCTTTACGTTGACCATAAACACGGATTTAAAGCCTCTGATATTGCCTTTATTATTACGGCTGCGGGTCTCATCGGCGTGTTTGTGCAGGCGGTCGGCGTCAGTTATCTCGTCCGCAAGTTCGGGGAAAAGCGCGTCATTAACGTGACGTTGATCGGGGCTGCTGCAGGACTTGTGTGGTGCCGGTTTGCGGGTTCCTATTGGACTGTTTTTGCTGCGGCAATCTTTTTTCTGACGCTGACATCGCTGCTCCGGCCGGCGGTTAATACGATGCTGTCGAAGCTCGCCGGTGACCAGCAGGGGTTTGCCGGAGGGATGAACACCTCATTCATCAGCTTAGCGAATATCGCCGGACCGTCAGCCGCCGGTTTTCTCTTTGATGTAAATATGGAATTTCCGTATATGCTGGGAGCGGCCATTCTCGCCATCAGTTTTCTGGCCGCGCTTGGCTGGGGCAAAAAGACACAGACCCGGCCGTTCACGCAGCAAGGATAAGAATCAAAAGCCTCCGGGTATCCGGAGGCTTTTTGCTATCTCATAGGGAGGAAAAAAATGAATAGACTTAAAACCCTGTTTATTTTCATTTGCATACTGATCGTCACAACCTCTTGCGGTCTCATCCCAACTGGGAATGAAAAAGAGGAAAAAAGCAGCAATCAAAAGACTGTATTAAAGGATATTGACAATGCGAGTTTTATTGTTGGTTTTTCCAACACTTTAGATAGGGGAAGTGAGATTGGGGTTTACAGTGAAGATGGTACTAAAATGGATAGCTTGGAATTGAAAGGTGGTATAAATTTTACGATGTCTTCACATAACAAAAACGATACGTACTTCTCATCAAATAGAAGCAATAATCACTTGATGATAGACAATAAAACCGGAACAATAAACAAAATAAATGAAAAGAGTTTGTCAAAAACAACTGAGGATGAAGGTGCTTTCTTTATAAGAAGTTCTGACGGTTATATCATCCATGACATTAACGTTGGATATACAGACAAAGGGCTGGAGAGTGAATTGGTATATTGGAAGGAAAACAGCCGAAAAAACAAGAAACAAATAAAGCTTGACGGAGAACTTGGATCAGCAATCGTCGCTAAAAATAAAATTTATGTCATTTCAAGTGATGAAGAAAGTATGTCCATCCTTTCAATTAACCCAGAGACAAATAAGCAAGAGAACAAGGCATCCATACCGAATAAAGGGATATACTTCATGGATGAAAAGGATGCATTCCAAGCTTTAGATGAAAATACATTTGTACTGGCAGTTAATGATAACGTGAATGAGAAAGAGATTTCTAAGCTCATATTAATAGACAAAGAGACGCTAAAGGTGAAAAAAGAAGTCGAGATGGAGAAAGGGTTTCATCCTGCAAAATTGAAAATAGTAAAAGATAAAGTCTTAGCCGTTTCTTTTGATGGGAAGCTGCAGATATTTGATAAAAAAATGGTTAAGAAAAACTCTTTTGATTTTTATGCTGGGGATGATAACAAATTAATGAATGATGTTCAATTCACTGACAGAGAGATGTATGTTTTACTCAAAAACTTTGATATCCAGCGCGATAAGAAGCTTGGAGACATCACGTCTTATGATTTGAAATCAGGCAAAAAGCTAAAAACAATCCCGCTAAAAGCAAAAAAAGAGTGGGAAATTGCACGTTTTGAAATTTTAAAATAAGTTTAGGTGATTAGATCAGCTCCAGTTCATTCTGCATATATTTACTCATCATTACCGGGAGATTCCAGCATGGTTCAGTGTACGCTGTATAGGACAATAAGGATCATTGAAGGGATGGATTGACATGAATAGTATTAGGTACATATTGTATTTTGTGATTTCTTTCGTTTTACAGCTTCTCTGGTTCTTCTTAGTAAAAGAAAATTCTAATGCAACTATACTGGACATGTTGATGATGTCTCTATTATTCACATTATTTATTTTCATCTTAGATAAATTTCTCAAAAAAAAGCAGGCTGCATAAGGCCTTCTTTTTTGTTGTAGACTTAAAACTCAAAACTAAGATTTATGATCAAGACAAATGAAATTTTGCGGTTTTATTGCGGACATACATAATTTTGGAAATGTTAGAATATGATATAAAAGGAGGAGTGGCCTTGTGAGTTCTGTTTTACCATCATCGGAGGTTGGCGTTAAGATTAATGAATGGTACAAAATGATACGTCAGTTCAGTGTTCCGGATGCGGAGATTTTGAAAGCGGAAGTGGAACAAGAAATAAATGAGATGGAAGAAGACGAGTATCTACTGATTTACTACACCCTCATGAAATTCCGCCATCAGCTTATGCTGGATTATTTAGAACCGGTGACTACCCGCGTGAGACCGACAATTGACGAGCTGCTGGAAAAAATTGAAGCATCAAATAAAGGAATTTCCGGCCTGCTGTGCTATTATTCTTTATTTTTCCGCGGCATGTATGAATTTGATCAAAAGCAGTATGTAAAGGCGATCGGCTTTTATAAAGAGGCTGAAAAACAACTCGTTCATGTGCATGATGAAATTGAGAGAGCGGAGTTTCATTTTAAACTGGCTGAAGCATATTACGGTATGAAACAAAGCCACGTCTCCATGCATCACGTAAAGCAAGCGCTCGATATTTACGATCAGTATGAGTTGTATAAGGTCCGGAAAATTCAATGTCTATTTGTCATATCAGGGAATTATTGTGATTTTAAACGTTATGAGAAGAGTCAGCCGCACCTTGAAAAGGCTCTTAAATTATCGAAAGAGTTAGATAATAGTAGGTTGATTAGTTCTGCTCTTTATAATTTGGGTGCAAATTACGCTGATAGGGGAGAACATTCACAGGCTGAAAACTTCTTGAAACAAGCTGTTGAAATTACAGAAAAAGCAAAGCTGAGTAACTTACCTCATTCCTTGTTTTCTTATGCGAAGGTTCTTTTTAAACAAGGGAAAATGGCTGAAGGAATGCAAGCGAGTAAGAAAGGATTATCGGCAGCAGTATCCCAAGGGGATAAGCTTTTTGAGTCACTACAAGGCTATCTCAAAGCTCTTTATGTAGACGCTGTGAATCAGCAAGGGATAAACGATACGATCGAATACCTGGAGAAAAATAAGAATTATTCATATGTTGAAGACATCGCCTGTGAAACTGCTTCGATTTATGCAGATTCAAAGGAATTTGAAACGTCTTATTTTTATCATAAAAAAATGGTAGATACGCAAACACAAATTCAAAGGGGAGAATGCCTGTATGAATTTTAAAAAAAGCATCTTCATTATTTTGGGTCTGTCGTTATCTTTAGTATGCGGATTGGGTGTGAACACAGTGGAAAAAACACATGATACCTTTCAAACTGCTTCGGATCGTTTTCAGACTTGAACAGCAAAAGCCTTTTCTTCGGGAAAGGCTTTTTTAGTTTAGATTAGAGTCTGCTGAAAATCATAACTAACGGCTGATGATGTCAATGGAAGCAGATTTTGACGGCAGCATTTTTTGAGAATTAAGCTGAATCAATCCCACTTAAATAGGATGCGGGAGAACACCCGCATCCCTGTCTCTAACGATTTCTTAACCGATCAGCCGCTGCATTCTCAGCGCGAGCCGCAGGCGCATCGTCGTTTCCGGATCTTTTAAGCTTTTGCCGAGCAGTTCCTCGCATTTTTCTAAACGATAGATCACCGTATTTCGATGGACGTACAGGCGCTTAGCCGTTTCTGAAATCTGGCAGTGGGTCTCCAGGTAAACAGACAGCGTATGAAGCAGGCTCTGGTCCTCCTTTTGCCGGTCGGCCAGGCTTTGGAGGGTGGCTTCGTAAAACTTTTTCACATCTTCCGCGGGAAGCAGGCGGAGCAGCTCCGGCACGTCTTTGGCATGATAGATTTGAATAAACTCCGCGCTTCTGGACAAATGCCCGGATGAAATGGCGTCTGAAGCTTCGGTAAAAGCGTCAGGGACGTCGATCAGCTTTTGGCATATGTTTGAGATGCCGAAGGAGACAGTCCGTTTAAACTGCGTCCGGACCTGCTTTTGAAACTGCTCCAAAAAGCTGATGACAGACGCGTGCATTTCATTCCAGCTGTCTGTCGCTTCAATTAAAAGAATACCGACATTTCCTTTAATAAAGAGATGAGGGGGAAACGGAAAGGATGACAGCTCTCCTTCAAGCAGATCAAATACATGATCGGAAACGAGCTGATTTTCGGTAAAGCTGATCGTTTTCTCATTTCGGTCAAGTTTTCCGCAAATGCACATGTATTTCTGATCCCAGCGGAGCCGGAATTCTTTGGCGCGGCTTTTGATTTCTTCATGGCCGGTAAACGAGCGGTCGATGAAATTGCTGAAAAATTCATTGCGCGCCCGTCTGCCGAATTGTTTGACGGCATTTTCTTTCAGCAGTTCAAAGGAAATGACGTTGGCCGCCTGTTCAATTGTCAAAATCATGCCTTTATCAGCGGTCTGCACCAGCTCCGGAATCACCAGATAACCGCAGTTTTTTTCAACATTCAGAATCGGAAGGACAGAATACGCCTTTCTGTCAGACAGCATGGAAAAGCAGGTGAAATAAGGCCCGGAAAGGGAATAACAGATGTTTTTCAATAAAGACGTGTCAATGGGTATGCGGTGGGACGATGATAAGAGTTTTGTATGCTGATCCAAAAGCAGCACGGGAAGCCGGAGAATGTCTGAGAGCTTCTTAAGCAGGGATTGCAGCCCCTTGCCGCTCATGATGTGGTTTGTAAATTTTTTATGGGCGTAAATGGCCTGCTGGAGCTCATTTGAACGCATATCAAGAATATGGCTCAGAGTGGCGTTGACGATATCTCCGAGCCTGATGTCTTCCGGCAGCTCAATAATCGGAAATTCATACCGGTCGGCAAGCTCCGCGGCATCTTTCGGAATGACATTAAGATAACGTTTCGTTTTGATCCCCAGTCCCGCGCAGCCCCGTTTTGCCATGAGGCGGATCAAATCTTTCAACAGCTGCGGGCGGTCCTTCAAGTGGTAAGCCGTCGTGACGAGCAATTCGTTTTTATGTAAAAAATCAGCGATGTCCGGCGCATCCATCATGTTGACGTGCTGCACCTCCCTCCAGCCGCCGGATTTGCCTGCGATTAATGCGGCCCGCTCATAAGCGGGAATCTTCATCACATCATAAATATTCATCAGTCAATCTCCTTTCAGGTTCTAAAGACAACCATTGGTTAATATGAATAAAAATCATCAAAAATTATAGCGGTTTTGCTGATGTATTACGATCATAGTAGCAGTAAACTGGCAATCATAGACGCATGTTGTGATAAAAACTGACAGAAAATCGTCATCCTTACAGGGAGGAAGATAAAATGGCCTATGACGTAATTGTAAAGGGTGCGAAAGCTGTGCGAAAAGGCGGAACAGAGCGGGTTGATATCGCCGTCAAGGACGGGAAAATTGCCTTAATCGGGCCCGGCATTGACGAAAAGGCGGAACAAGTGGTGCAGGCGGACGGCATGTATGTGTTTCCGGGAGCGGTCGATTGTCACGTGCATTTCAATGAACCCGGCCGCGAAGAATGGGAAGGCATTGAAACCGGCTCAAACATGCTGGCTGCCGGCGGCTGTACGTCTTATTTTGATATGCCGCTTAACTGCATCCCTTCGACGGTAACTGCTGAAAACCTGCTGGCAAAGGCGGAAATCGCCGAACGAAAGTCAGCGGTTGATTTTGCGCTTTGGGGCGGTTTGATGCCCGGATATACCGAACATATCCGGCCGATGGCAGAAGCGGGGGCAATCGGGTTTAAAGCGTTTCTGTCTAAATCGGGAACGGATGAATTTCAATCAGCCGATGAACGGACTCTTTTAAAGGGAATGAAGGAAATCGCGGCGTGCGGCAAGGTTTTGGCTCTGCACGCAGAAAGCGACGCCCTCACCCGATTCCTTGAAGCCGAGTACGCGCTCCAAGGGAAAATTGATGCCCGCGCTTACGCTTCCTCACGTCCGGAAGAGGCCGAATGCGAGGCTGTGCAGCGGGCGATTGAGTATGCAAGAGCGACGGGATGCGCGCTTCATTTTGTACATATCAGCACGAAACGGGCCGTGCTCTCCATTCAGCAGGCGAAAAAAGACGGATTGGATGTCACCGTTGAAACGTGTCCGCACTACTTATTATTCAGCTTTGAAGACTTCCTCAAAAAAGGGGCGGCCGCCAAATGCGCTCCGCCGCTCCGCTCAGAGGCTGATAAAGAGGAATTGATCGGGGTTTTGGCTGAGGGCCTGATTGATATGGTGTCTTCGGATCATTCTCCCTGTCATCCGTCTTTGAAACGCGAGGATAATATGTTTCTGTCGTGGGGCGGGATCAGCGGAGGCCAATTTACGCTTCTCGGCATGATTCAATTAGCGATCGATCATGGGATTCCGTTTGAACATGTGGCCCGATGGACGGCCGAAGCACCGGCCAAGCGCTTCAGTTTAACGAATAAAGGACGGCTTGAAGAGGGATTTGACGCTGATTTTGCCATTGTCCGGCCGGAACCTTTTACCGTCACAAAAGAAACGATGTTTTCCAAACATAAGCAAAGCCTGTATGAAGGCCGCACCTTTCCATACCGAATTGCTGCGACCTACAGCAAGGGACGCTGTGTGTATCAGGATGGCGGTCGTAAGCAGAGCGGGGCATTCGGAACATTCCTGAAGCCTTCTCTAATAAAAGAGCCGATTCTCTGATGAGAATCGGCTTTTTTTGTCGTTTGGAAAGCGGGTCTCGTGGTATCTTTTTATAAAAAGGAGTAAAACACATTGTATGATCAAATCTTGAACATATTAACGGCATCCTGGTCGCGCAAGACCAGTACAAAATGGACGGAAGATTGCCCGGCCAAAGGCCAGTGCGGCGTGACGGCTTTAGTCATCCAAGATGTTTACGGCGGTGACATTCTCAAAACAAAAACCGGCACAAGCTGGCATTTTTATAACCGAATAGACGGGGAGATATATGATTTCACGAGCGGTCAGTTTTCAGAGCCGATCGTCTATCAGCACATTCTTTCTTCCAGAGATGAGGCATTTTCGGACACCAATGAACATCAATACCGGTTCCTGAAAAGTGCATTCAGAAAAAACATGGAAACGGAAAGAGAAAAACACCTGTGATAAACTAGAGTGAGAGGTGAAGGATTGTGATTTATATCGGACTGACGGGGTGGGGGGATCATGACAGCATCTATCCGCCTAAAACGGCGGGCCCGCAAAAACTGCAGGCGTATTCCTCCCATTTTCCCATCGTTGAGCTGGACGCGAGCTTTTACGCGATACAGCCCGCCCGCAATAATGAAAGATGGGTCAAAGAGACGCCGGAATCTTTTCAATTTGTCATTAAGGCATATCAAGGAATGACGGGCCATCAGCGCGGCGATATTCCCTTTGAATCGAAGGAAGAAATGTTTGAGGCGTTTAAGCTGTCATTATCGCCGTATATAGAGCATGGAAAGCTTGCCATGGTGCTGTTCCAATTCCCGCCGTGGTTTGACTGCAAGAAAGAAAACGTCGCATATTTAAGATGGTGCAGGCAGCAGATGGGCGATATTCCGTGCGCGCTTGAATTCCGCAACCGGTCTTGGTTTTCCCCGCCATTTTACGAGCAGACGCTTTCCTTTATGAAGGAGGAAGGCTGGATTCACAGCATATGTGACGAGCCGCAAATCGGCGAGGGCAGCATTCCGACCGTCCTGAAAGCAACGGATGAAGAAAAAACGCTTGTCCGTTTTCACGGACGGAACAAGCAGGGCTGGATCAAACCAGACGGCGGACAAAACTGGCGTGAAGTCAGATATTTATACCGCTATAACAAACAGGAGCTCAAAGATTGGAAAAACAATCTTCAGGAGCTGAAAAAGCAGTCGCGCAATCTGTATGTGCTCTTCAACAATAACTCAGGCGGAGACGCCGCCGATAACGGGCTTGAGATGCTTGAAATGTTAGATATCTCATATACCGGGCTTGCTCCGAAGCAGCTCGACCTATTCAGCTAGAAAAGAGGTTTCAAGACACATGTCTTATCTTATTTTGATCATATTAGGATTTATCGCGGGAACGGTCGGCAGCCTGATCGGGCTTGGGGGAGGAATTATCATCGTGCCGGCGATGCTCTATTTAAGCACGATGACTCCGTTTTTTCATGACGTAACACCGCAGACTGCCATCGGCACGTCCCTTTTGGTGATTATTTTTACGGGCCTGTCATCAACTCTGGCCTATATGAAATATAAAACCGTTGACTACAAAAGCGGACTGATATTTTTTATCGGCTCCGGCCCGGGAAGCATCATCGGCGCGTATTTGTCTAAACTTTTTAATGCGCATACGTTTTCCGTCTGGTTCGGACTTTTTATGATTTTGATTTCCATTACATTAATGCTGAAGGCGAAAGCAAAACCGGTCAATAAAGCGCATAAAGGCATGATCCGGACATATGAGGATGAATCAGGTGAGCTTTATACATATTCGTACCGTATTTTCACCGGTATCGTGATTGCCTTTTTCGTCGGTTTATTGGGCGGTCTTTTCGGCATTGGCGGCGGCTCTCTTATGGTTCCGGCCATGATGCTGTTATTTTTGTTCCCGCCGAAAGTGGCTGTGGCGACGTCAATGCTCATTATTTTCTTATCCTCCGTGACGGGTTCCGTGTCACATATCGCAGAGGGCCATGTCAATTGGCTGTATGCGCTGTGCCTCGTTCCGGGCGCGTGGTTCGGCGGCAAAATGGGCGCGTGGGTCAATAAGCGGGTGCAGACGAAAACGATCGTGCTTTTCATGCGGGTCGTCTTGATTTTGATCGGCTGTGAATTGATTTATCAAGGGATATTCAGCTAAAAGGTAGGAGAGATGGTATGTTAGAGAAGCTCCGTTTATATCATACGAATGATTTGCACAGCCATTTCGAAAATTGGCCGAAAATCGTACATTATATTGAGCAGAAGAGAAATGAACATGAAAAAGACGGGGAGGAAACACTCGTATTCGACATCGGCGATCATATGGACCGATTCCAAATGATAACGGAAGCGACCTTCGGCAAAGCGAATGTCGACTTGTTAAATCGGCTTGAGATTGATGCGGCTGCCGTCGGGAATAATGAAGGAATTACGCTGCCTCACGATGAGCTGGCGGATTTATATACCCATGCCGCGTTTCCCGTCATTGTGTCCAACCTGTTTGACGCGGACGGACAGCGGCCGGAATGGGCCGAGCCCTACGTGATCAAAACGCTGAAAAACGGGATGACCGCCGGCATACTGGGCGTCACGGTGCCGTATTATCCCGTCTATCAAAAACTAGGCTGGACGGTGACGGATGCGGAAAAAAGCATTCAAGAATCACTTGACGATATCAAGGGCAAAGCGGATATCATCATTCTGCTTTCTCATTTAGGCCTGATCGATGACCGGGCCGCAGCGGAAAAATTTCCCGACATCGATGTCATTCTTGAATCACATACGCACCACCTTCTTGAGGACGGACAGGACATAAACGGTGTATTGCTTGCATGTGCGGAGAAATACGGGAACTATGTCGGCTGTGTCGAGCTGACGATAGAAAGTGAATCACGAACCATTGTCAGCAAACAGGCATCTGTACAGAAAATGGCTGATTGGCACGGGGAATCTGAAGATACGGCGGCTTTTCTGAAAGAGAAAGAAAGGGAAGCGGAAAACCTGCTCTCCGAACAAGTCGCCAACCTGAATGAAGAAGCCGGCGTGAAGTGGTTTGAGGAATCGCCGCTCCCGCTTCTATTAGCCGAAGCGCTGAAAAGCTGGTGCGGCTGTGAAGTCAGCATGGTGAATTCAGGCGTCATTTTGGGGCCTTTACAGAAGGGGCCTGTCACAAAGCTTGACCTGCACCGCATCTGCCCTCATCCGATCAATCCGGTGGCCGTTCGTCTTTCAGGCAGGGAACTCCAGGAAACAATCAGCCAGGCCGCCTCGGAACAAATGGAGCAGCTGCGGATAAAAGGTCTCGGCTTCCGCGGGGAAGTGATGGGCAGGATGGTATATGCCGGAGCGGAGGCAGAGGCCGGCATTCTTGAAGACGGTGTGACGCATCTCCTCAATGTGAAAGTGAACGGAGAAGAGATTGATCCGGAGCGGATATACTCGGTTGCCGTTCTCGACATGTTTACACTCGGAAAGCTGTTCCCTTACATCCGCGATTCAAAAGAAAAACAATACTTTATGCCTGAGTTTTTAAGGGATCTGCTCGCCTGGAAGCTCGCGCGGCAGCCGTAATGTCGTATAGCTGCCCGCCGTTCCATCTCATCCGAGTAAAGGTAAGCGGGACTTTTTAAGAGTAAAAATAAAATTCTATGTCCCCTCTTACAAGCATACATTGTGATATGTAAGGGGGGATTTTTCTTGCCTAGATACCGGAGCGCTCTTCGCAAGAGAGGGCCTTTGCCTTTTCGATATGTGCTTCTTCTGTCGTTTGCTTTTTTTATCATATCGACGGTCATCAGCCTTTGGATGATCAACTCCTCAATCAAACCGGTGCTGATGAACATAGGAGAAATGGAAACCAAACGGGTGGCAACAGAGGTCATTACGGAATCCATTGAAGAATACATGTCTCACAGCGACAATGTAAAAGATATGGTCGATATGAAAACGGATGAAAACGGAAAAGTCACAACGATGGATTTTAATACACAAATGGTCAACAGTATGAAGGCGAAAGTGACAAAGCAGCTTCAGGCTCATCTGAAGGAAGCGGAGTCGAACAATAAGCAGCATGAAACGGAAAAAGACGCGAAAACGGCCGATGAAATTATGATTAACATCCCTTTAGGGCAGGTCACGGGAAACAGCATTCTCGGAAATCTGGGGCCGAAAATCCCCGTGCGCTTTAACCTGATCGGTGATGCGTTAACTGATGTGAAAACAAAAATAAAGCCGTACGGCATTAACAATGCCCTGATCGATATCAGCATCTTTGTGGAAATAAAAGTGAAGGTCATTATTCCGTTTGCCAGTAAGACATCAGTCGTGACAAATAATATTCCGGTCTCCATTAAAGCGATTCAAGGAGAGGTGCCGCAGTTTTATAACGGAAGCGGCGGGTCAGGTGTGACGCCTTCCGTCCAGCTGCCGAATGAAAAACAGAAGAAAGATAAATAAAAACACACAGCCGCAATCTTTCCTGGCGGCTGTGTGTTTACTTTTTCCTGCGGATTTCTTTACGTTCCCATGCCCTTAAATGAGGATACGGATCAAAAGACCATTCCGATCTGCCGTTATCTTTATACATCCCGTAGTGAAGATGCGGCGGAAATTTTCCCGCGGTGCCCGGCGGTCCGTATCCGGAACTGCCGACAGAGCCGATCACCTCTCCGGGTTTGACGATCTGGCCTTTATGCACACCTTTTGCAAAGCCGTTCAGGTGAGCGAAGTAGTGATACGTGTTATTGATATCCCTGATGCCGATTCTCCAGCCGCCGAAACGGTTCCAGCCTTTCATTTCAACAATGCCGTAGCAGGTCGATCTGACGGGGAGCCCGTAACGAGCGAACAGATCCGTTCCTTCGTGTATCCGGCGCCCGCCGAAACCCCTTGCGGCGCCCCATGTGCTGCGGTAGCTGTAGTCCGTCTTCACGGGAAGCGGAAAAGCGTGCTCTCCGAGATCAAGGCGGCCGAACGTTTTAAACAGTGTCATGAATTCGGTGATAATGCCGACCGTCTGATCACGGCGGTAATAATTCCAGAGGCCGATGCGGATATGGTCAAGATCCGTTCCGAATCCCGCTAAATACTGAGCAAATGTATAAAGAATGTCCTCATCATTGCTTACCTCGGCTTTTCCGTCGCCGTCGCCGTCCAGGCCGATCCCGTCAAATACTTTAATGCTGAGGGGCGCATCGTCCTTAGGATTTGGATTTTCAGGGCCGCTCCACAAATGATCCGGAATATAAATGCTGATGATTCCCGCTTTTTCCGGCAGATCCTTTCGGTTCGAGCGGACATTTTCTTCATATTGGTCAACCGCCGCAAGCACATACCAAGGAATTTGCGTGACTGCTTCGGCTTTGCGGTACAACTGCATCCGTTCGCCGTAAACAGGAGCCGATTGTTCTTTCCCGCTTGCAGCCGGACAGAAAACTGATAAAAGGAGAAGAGCAGATAACAGAACTTTCACAACATGATCTCCTTTCAGGATTGAATACAAATAGTTTGCGGCAACAATCCGAGAAAATGTAAGTAATTCTCTTCCCTTGTCGAGAAATTTTTCCTATGTTAAAGTGACTATTGAATAGAAATCCGCAAGTTTTATATCCATCGTGAAATAGAAATTTTTCGCACACGAACATGAATAAAGGGATAATGGAGATGATGGGGAAATGGCAAAGAAAGACGAGCATCTGAGAAAGCCGGAATGGCTCAAAATAAAGCTGAACACGAATGAAAACTATACGGGTCTGAAAAAATTAATGCGTGAAAATAATCTGCATACCGTATGTGAAGAAGCAAAATGCCCGAACATCCATGAATGCTGGGCTGTCAGACGTACGGCGACGTTCATGATTCTCGGTTCCGTCTGTACGAGAGCATGCCGCTTCTGCGCTGTAAAAACGGGTCTGCCGACTGAGCTGGATCTGCAGGAACCGGAACGCGTAGCTGATTCCGTCGCGCTGATGAATTTAAAACACGCCGTCATCACGGCCGTAGCGCGTGATGATCAGAAAGACGGCGGAGCAGGCGTCTTTGCGGAAACGGTCCGGGCGATCCGCAGAAAAAGCCCGTTCACGACAATTGAAGTGCTGCCATCCGATATGGGCGGAAATTACGACAACCTGAAAACATTAATGGATACCCGTCCTGATATTCTGAACCACAACATTGAAACCGTCCGCCGCCTGACACCGAGAGTCCGGGCCCGCGCAACATATGACCGTTCTTTGGAATTCTTGCGCCGTGCGAAAGAAATGCAGCCTGACATCCCGACGAAATCAAGCATTATGATCGGTCTCGGCGAAACGAAGGAAGAAATTATTGAAGTGATGGACGACCTGCTTGCGAACAATGTCGACATCATGGCGATCGGCCAATACCTGCAGCCGTCGAAAAAACATTTAAAAGTCCAAAAATATTATCATCCCGACGAATTTGCCGAACTGAAAGAAATCGCAATGCAAAAAGGCTTCAGCCACTGTGAAGCAGGCCCGCTTGTCCGTTCTTCCTACCATGCGGATGAACAAGTGAACGAAGCGTCTAAAAAACGCCAGGCCCAAGCATAAGATAAGCCGAAAAAACCCAAAACGCCGCAGGTTTTGGGTTTTTTGTGATGGAGCTTTTTGTGCAGGGAAAAAGTCATTCTTGAATAAGGATCGTCAGAACCGCTACACTGGATATAAAAGGGGAAAATTTTTCCGTCCGTCCGAACCGTCTCATTTTGCAATTGATGGACAGAAGTCAATGAATTATGATAGTAAAGAGTGATAAAAGAGGTGAAGACATGATTCTTATTCAAAATGCCGAGTTTGAACTCGTACACGATTTTAAAAACGGCTTTAATGAAGAAGCGTTCAAAGCCCGCTATTCGGACATATTAAATAAATATGATTACATTGTGGGAGACTGGGGATACAGTCAGCTGCGGCTCAAAGGCTTCTTTGATGACCAGAATCAAAAAGCAACCTTTGAAACGAAAATCAGCACATTGGACGAATACATTTACGAATACTGCAATTTCGGCTGCGCGTATTTTGTTTTAAAACGAATCAGAAAATAATTGATGCAGAAGGGGATGCTGTCACGTGTATTTTGTTGACAGAAATAATATCGAACAAACACTCCGTTTTTTTGAGACCCAGCTGGCGCTGTTTGACAGCACGCCTGCATGGCAGAGCGAAATCGAAAAAAGGGCGCTTGAGCGGATCAGCCATCTTATGATCGAATGCATTCTCGATGTCGGAAATGATATGATTGACGGCTTTATCATGCGCGATCCGGGGAGTTATGACGACATCATGGATATTCTGACGGATGAAAAGGTGGTAGCTGAGGATGAAGGAAATAAGCTGAAGCAACTGATCTCTTCCAGAAAGCAGCTTGTCCAGGAATATCAGCACGCCGACCATCAGGAGCTGTTAACGCTGATCACGTTAAACAGAGATGTGCTGAAAGCCTTTCCGGCCCGTGTAAGAACCTACCTGGAAACAGAATTAGGGCCTGTTTCCGCATTTAAATAACAACGAGTGAGAAAATCCACAGGAGTGTTGAGTATGAAGGATTATAAAGGATATTTGATAGATTTAGACGGCACAATGTACAACGGGACGGAAAAAATCGAAGAAGCGTGTGAATTTGTGAGAACGCTTAAAGCGCGCGGCATTCCGTATTTATTCGTGACGAACAATTCTTCCCGGACGCCGAAGCAGGTGGCGGACAAGCTGATGAGCTTTGACATTCCGGCATCTGAAGAGCAGGTCTTCACGACGAGCATGGCGACTGCGCAGCATATCGCCCAGCAGAAAAAAGACGCGTCGGTATATGTGATCGGCGAAGAAGGCATCCGTCAGGCCATTGAAGAAAACGGGCTGAGCTTCGGAGAAGAAAACGCGGACTTTGTCGTTGTGGGAATCGACCGCGGCATTACATATGAAAAGTTGGCAACGGGATGCCTTGCGATCAGAAACGGCGCCCGGTTCATTTCAACAAACGGCGACGTCGCCATTCCGACTGAAAGAGGGCTTTTACCAGGGAACGGTTCGCTCACATCCGTTTTGACGGTGTCAACGGGCGTTGAGCCTGTCTTTATCGGCAAGCCTGAATCCATTATTATGGAACAGGCGATGCGTGTGCTCGGAACGGATATTTCCGAAACACTCATGGTCGGCGATAACTATGCCACGGATATTATGGCCGGCATCAATGCGGGCATGGATACGCTGCTGGTTCATACCGGAGTGACAAAGCGTGAGCATATGGCAGATTACGACCAGAAGCCGACATATGCGATTGACTCTTTAACCGAATGGATTGAACATCTATAAAAAAGGGACGGCCATGACGGCCGTCCTTATTCTGTATTTCTGGCGCTGTGAGCAAGCCGGCTTGAAGCCGCTGCTGCGATTGCGCCGACGATATCATCAAGAAACGTATGGCATTCGCCCGTAGATTTATCATTTAACCGCCCGAGAATGCCGGGTTTTTCTTTGTCAATGTAGCCGTAATTTGTAAAGCCGATTGAGCCGTATATATTCACGATAGAGAAGGCGAGCACCTCGTCAACCCCATACAGGCTTTCATCAATCGCCAGAATGGTCTGAAGCGGTTCAGACAGCTTTTTTTGTTCGGCGAGCACATCTAATTCTATTCCCGTTAAAATGGCGTTTTGCACCTCGCGTTTTGCGATGACACGGTCCACATTGAGCCTGCATACCTCCATCGTCAAATCAGGATGATATTTTTTTTGAAGGAAATACACCAGCTCGGCAATATCGTCCGTCTCAACCCCCCGTTCTTTTAAACGCGCCCTGGCGACAGCTTCCACCTGATTCAGTTGTTCCTTTTCTGACATTTGCTTCACCCAATCTTTTTTTACTAGTTTATACAACACTCTTCCGATGTGTACGATGTTTCTCCACTTATTCAAAGGATTACAATATGTATTCATAATTCCGCCGGCGTATGACTACGATGTGAATAGCTCTAATTTTTCAGGCAGGTGATTATGATGAAAAGCATCATTAAAGAAAAATACGGCATCCACGTCAGACAGCTCTCCGTTTATCAGAAATACCAATGCTTCCAGACGCCAAATTCCTTCTTTCTTATTATTCCCGTCTCCGGGTTTTCGCAATCAGAGCTGACGGAGCTTTACTACATGAGTCAGTATTTACAAGAACAAAGTGACCCATACGTTTCAGTGTTTATCTTTACGAAGGAAGGAGAACTGACCTTTGAGGACGAAGGCAAAACGTATGCGCTCTTAAAAGCGCCGATTCCCGTCTCAAACCGGTCGTTTTCTGTCGGAGGGGAGCTTGCCGAATTTCACAGAAAAGGGCGGGGTTTTCCGTACGAAGTGAAAGAAGCGGGCAGGATCGGCCAATGGAAGGACTTATGGGGAAAACGGGTGGATCAGCTGGAATCATTCTGGATGCAGAAAATTCATATGTCTCCGCTTGAACCGTTCGAAAAGAAAATGATCGAAGCATTTCCTTATTATTCAGGTTTAGCGGAAAACGCCATTCAATATTTAGTGGATACGGAGTTGGATGACAATCCCGGCGCAGAAGACTCGGGGACAATCTGCCATCAGCGGATGGAACGGGATACCTGGTCGGAGGAATCATTGATCCGCATTCCGGGCGATTGGGTATTCGACCATGCCGCCCGTGATATTGCGGAATATATGCGCAGCACATATTTGTATCATCGTGACGACCTGCTCAAAGATGGGTTTTTGTTTCTGCAGGAATATGAGCAAGTTACGCCGTTATCCTCCTTTTCCAAGCGCCTGTTTTACAGCCGCCTGCTGTTTCCGCTCCATTTCTTCGAGACGGTGGAGAGCTATTACATTTCTCATGATTCTGAAAAACAGTTTTACGAAGAGCAGCTTGACTACATTCTTGCCGACTGCACCCGCTATGAACAGTTTTTACAGACATGTCACGACATGATGAATGTCAGGTCGGCGCAGGTTTTTGTCCCGCCTGTGGCGTGGCTCGGAAAAGGAATCAGTTCGTAAGAAAATATGACGTAAAAATATTTAGAAAATAGGGAATCTTGTCATATCAGTGTGTTAAGCGTTTTCATAGCTGTAGAAACAATATTCAGCCGCTTGTCAAAACAAATGCGGGCTTATATAATATTTGTAACTTAAATGTCTGTGAAGGGTTAACAATTGTCCTTTTCTAGTGGACAAAAGGAAGAAAGGTGGAGTTTCTCTTTGGAAGCGATTCGTATTGGACTGTTAGGACTGGGAACCGTGGGAAGCGGTGTCGTCAAAATTATACAAGATCATCAGGATAAGCTTATGCACCAGGTCGGCTGTCCGGTGACGATCAAAAAAGTGCTAGTTAAAGATATTGATAAAAAACGAGACGCAGACCTGCCGAAAGAAGTGCTGACGACAGAAGTCTATGATGTAATCGATGACCCTGAGGTCGACGTGATTATTGAAGTCATCGGCGGTGTCGAACAGACGAAGCAATATCTTCTTGACGCCTTGAAAGCGAAAAAACATGTTGTGACCGCAAATAAAGATCTGATCGCCGTATATGGCTCAGAGCTTTTAGCCGCCGCAAAGGAAAATGGCTGTGACTTGTATTATGAAGCGAGTGTCGCCGGCGGAATCCCGATTTTACGCACGCTCGAAGAAGGCCTTTCCTCTGACCGGATCACAAAAATGATGGGAATCGTCAACGGAACGACGAACTTCATCTTAACGAAAATGATTAAAGAAAAAAGCCCGTATGAGGAAGTGCTGAAAGAAGCGCAGGATCTCGGATTCGCGGAAGCGGACCCGACCGCCGATGTAGAAGGGCTCGATGCCGCGCGCAAGATGGCGATTTTAGCCCGTCTCGGCTTCTCTATGGACGTTGATCTGGACGATGTCAAAGTAAAAGGAATTTCCCGGATCACGGATGAAGACATCAGCTTCAGCAAACGGCTCGGCTATACGATGAAGCTGATCGGCATCGCCCAGCGTGATGACAATAAAATCGAAGTCAGCGTTCAGCCGACACTGCTTCCGGATCATCATCCGCTCTCTGCGGTGCATAACGAGTTCAATGCCGTTTACGTGTACGGAGAAGCCGTCGGCGAAACGATGTTTTACGGCCCCGGAGCCGGAAGCATGCCGACTGCGACATCGGTCGTTTCCGATCTGGTCGCGGTCATGAAAAACATGCGTCTCGGCGTAAACGGAAACAGCTTTGTCGCCCCGCAGTTTGAAAGAAATCTGAAGCAGCCGTCTGATATCTATGCCCAGCAGTTTTTAAGAATTCACGTCAAAGACCAGGTCGGCTCTTTTTCAAAAATCACATCGGCCTTCTCAGAGCGCGGCGTAAGCTTTGAAAAAATTCTGCAGCTGCCGATCAAAGGCCACGACGACCTCGCGGAAATCGTCATCGTCACGCATCATACATCGGAAGAAGATTTCAGTGACATTCTGCAAAACTTAAATGACCTCGAAGTCGTACAAGAAGTAAAAAGCACATATCGCGTAGAAGGGAACGGTTGGAGCTAATGTGGAAAGGACTTATCCATCAATATAAAGAATTTCTGCCGGTGACGGATCGGACGCCGGCCCTGACATTACATGAAGGCAACACGCCGCTGATTCACCTGCCGAAGCTTTCTGAAAAGCTCGGAATTGAACTGCATGTGAAAACAGAGGGCGTTAATCCGACGGGGTCCTTTAAGGACCGCGGCATGGTCATGGCGGTCGCCAAAGCGAAAGAAGAAGGCAATGATACCATCATGTGCGCCTCTACAGGCAACACATCCGCCGCGGCTGCGGCATACGCGGCGAGAGCCGGCATGAAATGCATCGTCATCATCCCGGACGGAAAAATCGCCTTCGGAAAACTTGCGCAGGCCGTCATGTACGGTGCGGAAATCATTGCGATTGACGGAAACTTTGACGACGCGCTGGCCATCGTCCGGTCAATTTGCGAAAAATCACCGATTGCATTAGTGAATTCAGTAAACCCTTACCGGATTGAAGGGCAAAAAACAGCGGCCTTTGAAGTATGCGAACAGCTTGGCGGAGCGCCGGACATTCTGGCGATCCCGGTAGGAAACGCGGGGAATATCACGGCCTACTGGAAAGGGTTCAAAGAATACCATGAGAAAAACGGCACCGGACTTCCGAAGATGCGCGGTTTTGAGGCGGAAGGTTCTGCGGCTATCGTCCGCGGCGAAGTCATTAAAAATCCAGAAACCGTTGCGACGGCAATCCGAATCGGGAATCCCGCCAGCTGGGACAAAGCGGTGCTCGCTGCGGAAGAATCAGCCGGAAAAATTGATGAAGTCACAGATGAAGAAATTCTTCACGCTTATCAGCTGATTGCCCGTGAAGAAGGCGTGTTTGCCGAACCGGGCTCCTGTGCATCCATCGCCGGCGTTTTGAAACAGGTAAAATCCGGTGAAATTCCAAAAGGCAGCAAGGTTGTCGCAGTTTTGACCGGAAACGGCCTGAAAGATCCGAACACGGCTGTAGACGTATCTGACATAAAACCGATCACGCTGCCGACAGATGAGGACAGTATTCTGGAATACTTAAATGGAGCGGCGCGTGTATGAATGAGGCGGAGATGCTGTTTTCCATTACGGTTCCGGGAAGCACCGCCAACTTAGGGCCTGGGTTTGATTCCGTCGGGATGGCGCTCAGCAGATATTTGAAGCTTTCGGTTTTCCGAAACGATGAATGGCAGTTCTCGGCGGAAACCGAAACTGTCGCGGGCATCCCTCAAGGAACGGACAACCTCATCTATCAAGTCGCCAAACGGACGGCTGACCGCTATCAGAAAGAGCTGCCGCCCGCCCATGTCAAAGTGTGGAGTGACATCCCCCTTGCGCGGGGTCTCGGAAGCAGCGCGGCCGCTATCGTCGCCGCCATTGAGCTTGCGGATGAGTTATGCGGCCTGCAGCTGTCGGAAAGTGACAAGCTGCACTTAGCCAGTCTTGAAGAGGGGCACCCTGATAATGCCGCTGCTTCCCTTGCAGGAGGGCTTGTGATCGGCCTTCACGAAGAAGATGAAACACATATCGTGCGTGTTGCCGAAGCGGATATCGACGTTGTGGCAGTGATTCCGTTTTACGAAGTTCTGACCAGGGACGCAAGAGACGTGCTCCCGAAAGAGCTGCCGTACCGGCACGCCGTTAAAGCAAGCGCCGTCAGCAACCTTCTCGTTGCTGCGATCATGTCAAATGACTGGGCGCTCGCCGGGAAAATGATGAGAAAAGACATGCTCCATCAGCCGTACCGCGCCATGCTTGTTCCTGAGCTTTCAAAGGTGGAACATGCGGCCGAAATGAAAGGCGCTTACGGAACGGCGCTGAGCGGAGCGGGACCGACGATTCTTGTCCTGATTGAAAAAGGAAAGGGAGAAGAGCTGAGAAAACAGCTTTCTGAGCATTTCCCGCACTGTGAGATTGCGGCGCTTACCGTCCCGTCAGAAGGAAGCGTAATTGAACGGAATCCTTTAGAGCAGGTGAAAAGTGTATAATGATAAAAAAGCGTTCTTCCCATCAGAGAAGGACGCTTTCTTTTTCTGGAGAAGGATTTTTATTTAGGGAAGCGAAATAAAAAAGAAAAGGAGGAGAAACGATTTGAAAAAACTCATAACCGAGGAGGACATTGCGTCACTCGTATCCGTGACAGACCCGCAATATGCCCCTGACGGCAGAAGAGCCGCTTACGTCCGGACAACAGTCAATCATAAGCGTGATTCCTATTCCTCAGCCATTATGGTATATGACACAGAATCAGGCATCTCAAACCCGTGGACTTTCGGGGACAATAGAAATACAAGTCCGCGGTGGTCGCCTGACGGACGGCGCCTCGCCTTTGTTTCTGACAGGGAGAACGGCGTCCCTCAGCTGTACATCATCGACGCTGCCGGCGGAGAGGCGGAACAGGCGGCCGATATTCCTTGGGGCGTATCAGATCCGATATGGGCGCCCGACGGCAGATCCGTGCTTGTGTCCGTCAGTCTGACATCAGCGGAGCGCGCCGATGAGAAAGAAAAAAAGAAGCATGACGAGTATGAGCCGGTTGACATTCAGTCATTAACATATAAACGTGACGGGAAAGGCCTGCTGAACGGAAGCTGGGCCCAGCTTGTGCTGATTCATCTTGAAACGGGGGAGATTCAGCAGCTGACGGATCATGAAGCGGATCATTATGGCGCGGCCTTTTCACCGGATGGCAGGCAGCTTGCGTTTACCGCCAATTTATGCGAGCCGGGTGACGCCGGAAAGCCAAGCGATGTCTATCTGATGAATCTGGCGGACGGAAGCCTGAAGCAGATTACGCCGCACCGCGGTTCTTTCGGTTCCTGCGTGTTTTCATCGGACGGTTCTTATATCGCGATGCTGGGCCATGAAAATGAATTTCGCAATGCGACTTTAGAAAAAGCGTGGCTGTACGACGTGAAAACTGAGCGGCTCACCTGCCTGACCGACATGCTGGATGTTCATTTGAGCGATGCGCTGATTGCGGATTCAATCATAGGGGGAGTGACGCCCCGGCCGGTATGGACAAACGACGGGCAGGGATTTTACGTTCTCGGGAGCGAGCAGGGAAGCACCGGTATTTATTATATCTCGATTGACGGCCTCGTATATCCGATCCGATTAGAAGAAGAGTATGTGAACGGTTTTGCTTTTCATCCTGATCAGAAAAGCTGTATCGCTGTCATTGCCAAACCCGCACAGCCTTCCGAGCTTTACAGCATTTCGCTCGAAGATGGGGAAGAGAAGCAATTGACATCCGACAATGATCGGTTTATTGAGGAGCGCATCATATCCGTGCCGGAAAAGCTGCAATATGAAACAAAGGACGGGCTGACGGTAAACGGCTGGTTTTTAAAGCCCGCCGTTTTTGAAGAGGATCAAACTTATCCGCTCATTCTATACATACACGGCGGGCCTCACATGATGTACGGCCATACGTATTTTCACGAATTCCAAGTGCTGGCCGCACAAGGATATGCTGTCGTGTATGTCAACCCGAGAGGAAGCCATGGCTACGGACAGGATTTTGTCAATCGTGTCAGGGGTGATTACGGAGGCGGAGATTACCGTGATGTCATGCAGGCGGTGGATGAAGCCGTTCAGGCGTATCCGTTTATTGACAGCGGCCGTCTCGGTGTGACGGGCGGAAGCTACGGAGGGTTTATGACGAATTGGATTGTCGGGCAGACAGGCCGTTTTAAAGCAGCCGTCACGCAGCGCTCCATTTCAAATTGGTTCAGCTTCCACGGTGTCAGCGATATCGGTTTCTTTTTTACCGACTGGCAGCTCGGACATGATTTGTTTGAGGAAGCGGATAAGCTTTGGGATCGTTCTCCTGTAAAATATGCGTCCCGCGTTTCGACGCCGCTTTTGATTCTGCACGGTGAGCGAGATGACCGCTGTCCGATAGAGCAGGCCGAGCAGCTTTTTACCGCGTTGAAGAAACTGAACAAAACGACGTCGTTCATCCGATTTCCGAAAGCCACGCATGAGCTGTCGAGAAGCGGCCATCCGGAACAGCGGATGAAACGCATCCGTTATATTTGTTCATGGTTTGATGACTATTTGTAATAAATAAAAAACCAGGCTGTCATGCAGCCTGGTTTTATGATTAAAATACTTGTTCTACTTCAACGACACCCGGTACTTCTTCAAGAAGGGCGCGTTCGATTCCGGCTTTCAGCGTAATCGTTGAACTTGGGCAGCTGCCGCATGCGCCAAGGAGGCGAAGCTTTACAATGCCTTCGTCTACATCAACAAGCTCACAGTCACCGCCGTCACGAAGCAGAAACGGACGTAATTTATCCAATACTTCCTGTACTTGCTCTTTCATTTCAACCTCAGTCATGAGATTCGCTCCTTTCATATACATAAAACCATTATATTCACAGTAACGGTAAAAATCTAATGTTTGGTTTGCAAAGCTGCTTTCTCCATTATAGCATATTTAAACTTGAACATAAAAACCGTTTTTTATACAAAAGCTGCCCCGTCCTTTGTATACTGGTGTAAAGGGGATGATGTACATGACAAAGCCGGTTACGCTCAGTGTTTACGGCGCTGAAACGCTTTGCGCAAGCTGCGTGAATATGCCGAGCGCCAAAGATACGTTTGAATGGCTGGAGGCGGCGCTGAAACGGAAATACCCGGAGCAGCCTTTTAACATGCGGTATATTGATATTGACGCACCGCCTCAGCAAAAGGAGACAGAAGAGCTTGCGGAGCGCATCAGAAACGATGAATTTTCCTATCCGCTCGTGCTGGTGGAGGATGTCATTGTGGGGGAAGGGAATCCGCATTTAAAAGATATATATGAAGAAATGGAAAAGCGCGGCTATGTGGCAGGCTCTTAAAAATGGCCGCTGATCGCAATCAGCGGCTTTTTTCTTATCAGCCGTTATGATGCTTGTACATCCATAAAAGGCCTGATTTTAATAAACGGGGCACACGCCCGATGAGCGGACGGTCGTTGACAAGACCGAAGCCCGCTTTTTTTCCGAGTGAACCGAGAACGCCTTTCAGCTTAAATTGCGGCATTGTTTCCGGCAGCTCTTCATTGTTCCAGCGTTTCAGGAGGATCTGCACAATTTGTTCCGCTTGTGCTTCAGCCAGCTGGGCGCTCGGCGCATGCGGCAGGCTCGCGCAATCACCGACGACGTAAACATGCTCATCGCCCGGAAGATTGTGGTGCGGTGTTAAAACGATGCGGCCCTGCGGATCTTTTTCAGCGTCCATTTCTCTGACGGCTTTATTCGGCTGAATTCCCGCCGTCCACACGATGGCATCGGCCGGTATTCCTTCATCATGATTATAAACGATCCCGTCTTCCACTTTTGTAATATTCGCATTATTGATAATGGTGACGCCGTGTTCTTCAAACCATTTCTGAACGTACTTGCTGAGTCTTTTCGGAAAGCTTGATAAAATCAGGTCGCCCCGGTCAAATAACATAATCTTCAGATCGTCACGGCTCTCTCTTAATTCACTGGCAAGCTCCACGCCGCTTAATCCCGCTCCGACGATAGCGACAGATGCATTGGCGCCGAGGTTGTTCAGCTTTTGATAGGCCTCGCGTGACTGATCAATGGTCTGAATGCTGTAAGTATGTTCCGGCGCGCCGGGCACGTTATGATACTTATCCTCGCAGCCCAGTCCGATCACCGCGTCATCGTAAGAAATCGGTTCGCGGTCATGAAACAGAACCTGTTTGTTTTTCGTGTCGACGGAAGCCACCTCACCGTATTGAACATCCAGATTCGGATGCTCAGGAAAAGACACCCTGATATGATGATCAGAAATCGTGCCGGCAGCGAGCGCATAATATTCTGTTTTTAAGCAGTGATACGGGTTTCTGTCAATCAGCGTGATGGATATATCTGACGGAAGCTGGTTCGGCAGTAAGCGGTGCAGCACCCGCATGTTTCCGTAACCCCCGCCGATCAAGACCAATTTTTTCATAATGATTCCCCTTTTGCCCGAAAAATATGGTAGTCAATGTTGTTACAAAATAACGAACTATGTAAAATAACATCTAGAATTATATCGAATTTGATCTAAAACCACAATAATAGTTTTAAAATAACCTACAAATTGACCACAAAACACGTAATAGTAAAACCTTTAACCTGAATTAATATGTTACGATAACATTGAGCGTGAAACCGGATCTTTGACGAATAGAGGAAATTCCGTTAGGATAAGGTACATATGTGAGGTGAAACCGCATGAATCCGATGATTGAATTCTGTGTCAGCAATTTAGCGCGCGGTTCCCAGGAAGCACTTGAGATCTTAGAGAAGGATCCGAACTTGGACGTGCTTGAATACGGCTGTTTAAGCTATTGCGGAAAATGCATGGAGTCCCTGTTTGCCCTAGTTAACGGCGAAGTGGTCACGGGAGGCACGCCTGCTGAACTGGTTGACAACATATATACATTCATAGAAGAAAATCCGATGTTTTAATCAGAGGCTCCGAACGGGGTCTCTTTTTTATTGCGCCCCGGGTTTTGGCAAAATAAAAAATTTGTAGACAGCAAAAATAAATATTGTTATCTTAATAAAGACTTTTTTTAAATAAAATTTTAGAGGTGGATTCATTGAATATCGTTTGGGGGCTGCTCGGGGCAGTTGCTATATTAGCCATTGCTTTTTTGTTATCAGAGAAGAAAAGCAAAATTAACCTGCGAACCGTCATTGTCGGTTTATGTTTACAAATGGCCTTCGGATTCATCGTATTAAAGTGGGACGCCGGCCGGGCCGTATTTTTATGGTTCTCAAGCCGTGTGCAGCTTCTCATTGATTATGCGAACGAAGGCATCAGCTTTATTTTTGGCCCGCTGTTAAAAGTGGGCAGTAGCCCGGCTTTTGCGCTGAGCGTTCTGCCGGTCATTATCTTTTTCTCAGCGCTGATTGCCGTTTTGTATCACTTGAAAATCATGCAGCTCATCTTTCGCGTCATCGGAGGCGGACTGTCAAAACTTCTTGGGACAAGCAGAACGGAATCGCTTGCGGCGGCTGCGAATATTTTTGTCGGACAGTCTGAATCACCGCTTGCCATTAAACCGCTGATTGCGGGATTGACCCGTTCCGAGCTGTTTACGATTATGACGAGCGGCCTTTCGGCTGTAGCGGGTTCGACGCTTTTCGGTTACGCCCTGTTAGGCATTCCGATTGAATACCTGCTGGCGGCCAGCTTTATGGCGGCTCCCGCCGGTCTCGTGTTCGGAAAAATGTTAATACCTGAAACGGAAAAAACGCAGACGATAAAAGGCGATTTTAATATGGACGAAGAAGGCGAAGGCGCCGCTAATGTGATTGATGCAGCGGCAAAAGGCGCGTCAACGGGCCTTCAGATTGCTCTAAATGTCGGCGCCATGCTGCTTGCGTTTGTCGCGCTCATCGCCGTAGTGAACGGAATTCTCGGCGGAATCGGCGGCTGGTTCGGTTTCAAACATATTACATTAGAATCCATTCTCGGTTACGTGTTTTCACCGATCGCATTTGTAATCGGCGTTCCTTGGCATGAAGCGCTCGGAGCGGGAAGCTATATCGGACAGAAACTTGTTCTGAATGAGTTTGTCGCTTATTCAAACTTCGGTCCGCATATTGCGGACTTTTCTAAAAAAACGTCTACGATTATCAGCTTTGCGCTGTGCGGATTTGCCAACTTCTCTTCGATTGCGATTATGCTCGGCACACTGGGCGGATTGGCCCCAAGCCGCCGTTCGGACATTGCGCGCCTCGGATTAAGAGCGGTTATTGCGGGAACACTCGCAAACCTTCTCAGCGCGGCGATTGCCGGCATGTTTATTTAGTAAACGATAAAAGCTCCCTGCATATGCAGGGAGCTTTTATGTATGAAAAACGGGGGATATTTGTATTGTGTCCGAGCAGAAGAGCTTTTATACTAAGTAAAAGAAAAAAAGTTGGAGGCCGATATGAATTCATTCCGTTTTACCAAGATGCACGGTCTTGGAAACAGTTATATATATGTAAATCAATTTGAAGAACAGCTGCCGGAAGAACGGCTGGCTGAGATTGCCGTTAAAGTGTCCAGCATTCACACGGGCATCGGCTCTGACGGAATGATCCTCATCTGTCCGTCAGAAAAAGCGCCCGTCAAAATGCGGATTTTTAATAATGACGGCTCAGAAGGGAAAAATTGCGGCAACGGCCTTCGCTGTGTGGCAAAGTACGCATACGAACATAAGCTGACAGAAGAAACGTCCTTTTTCATTGAGACGCTTTCAGGTCTTGTGAAAGCAGACATTACAGAGGACAACGGGATTGTGCGTGAAGTCGCCGTCGATATGGGCGAACCGCGCCTCACCAAAAAAGAGCTGCCGATGCTCGGCAATGAAGATGAACGGACGATCGATGAAACCTTTGTTTTTGGAGAAACGGAGCTTTCCGGAACAGCCGTATCAATGGGAAACCCCCATATTGTTTTTCCGGTTGCGGATATCAATCAAGCGCCTCTTACAACGCTCGGTCCCGTCATTGAAAAAGACCCGAGATTTCCGGAAGGCGTCAATGTCGAATTTGTGGAAACCGTCAGCGCCGATGAACTTCATTTCCGCGTATGGGAACGCGGCTCCGGCATTACACAGGCTTGCGGAACAGGCGCCTGTGCGGCGGCTGTCGCATCCGTATTGAACGGTGTTTCCGAACGAAACCGGGATATCACCGTTCATTTAGCGGGAGGCGACCTTGTGATTAATTGGCAGGATAACGGGCACGTGCTGATGACGGGACCCGCCGAAACCGTATGCAGCGGCGTCTTTTATTTGTAAACAGCTCGTTTGAGAAATACTCTCCTCAAGGTTTATAATAGATATCAGCATTGTTTTTAAAAAAGGAGGTCTACCTATGAGTGTTCCAGTAACCATCACTGAAGCAGCGGCTTTGCATATAAAAGATATGATGAAAGAGCATGAAGAAGAAAACGCGTTCCTCCGTGTGGGCGTAAAAGGCGGCGGCTGCAGCGGCCTGTCTTACGGAATGGGATTTGAGCATGAAAAAGGCGAAAAAGACAGCATGTTTGAACAGCACGGAATCACCGTCTTGGTCGACAGCGAAAGCCTCGATATCATGACCGGCACGATCATTGACTTCAAACAGTCCATGATGGGCGGCGGTTTCACCATTGACAACCCGAACGCCATCGCTTCCTGCGGCTGCGGTTCATCTTTCCGCACGGCCAAAAACGCCGGTACGCCGGAAGAGTGCTAAGGGTCAACCCGCCATTCTTAGGATGAAAAAATATGACGTCTTTCTTTTCGATGGCGCTTGCACCATTGTTAAGAAAGGCGTTTTTATTATGGGTATAAACCAAAAACGGGGGAGAGTTGCGGGCGTTTTCAAGAGAAAGTTGTTACTCAGTGAAGCAATAGAAATTATTTTGAGCGAAAAAAGGTCGGGAGAACTGCGTGAAGTGATTAATAAAAAAATCGCACGTTTTCTAATATTGTAAATTATATCCAATTAATGCAGTGTGGTTGATACATAGAAGAAATATAAGAATGTTGCAAATGGTATATGTAATGTAAACATGATAACGAAGAGCTTTACGGGCACTTGCGCATGAATACGTAGGTGTCCGTGTTACATAACGAACAGGTGTTGTGGAAAATCGTAGGTGTCTGGTATAATTTTACTATAAATAGGGGAGGTGTGGAATTTTGGAGAAGATTACTGTTAAAGTGCTCATGTATTTGAGCGTTATTTGTGTAATAGCGGGGATTATTGCGGGTTTCGTAATATATGATAGGGACGTAGCAGAAGATGCAAAAACGAGTAAGAAGGTAAGCGAGGAGCTATACGATAATTCTGTCGCGCAAGCGCAATATAAAACGGACAAAGCATTAGCGAACAGTATGCAGTTTTCCGTATTCTTTAGCGTCTTGGCCGGTGTAGTATCCGGCGCCATCCTTTTCGGGCTAGCAATTATTATCCGAATCTTAGATGAAGCGAATAGTAGAGCGTATGATTCAGCGAGTGATCTACGATTAATAAAAAACGTTATTCAGGAACAAACCGCGAAATAAAAAGCAGCCCGAGTGCAGGTAGATCATTTATCGTAACTGAAGTAAACGCCATCGCTTCCTGCGGCTGCGGTTCATCTTTTCGCACGGCCAAAAACGCCGGTACGCCGGAAGAGTGCTAAGGGTCAACCCGCCATTCTTAGGATGAAAAAATAAGACGTCTTTCTTTTCGATGGCGCTTGCACCATTGTTAAGAAAGGCGTTTATCTGTTTAATAAAAGGAAAACCCGCTCAACAGAAGCGGGTTTTCCTTTTTCAAAGATGTTATTCAATTGTATGTTTCATTGCATTGTACATATTTGCCGTATGTTCATCGGCTTTATCCCGTGACATGCGCAGCCGTTCCGCTGAAGAACCATATCCGATTTCTAGTTTGCCCTCTTTCAGTCCTTTAAAAATCCCATCAGCGAATTCATCCAGCGGTTCTCCTTGAGTATGCAGCCCTGCTCCGCCTAAATCTGTATTCACCGCCGGAGGCGCAACTTCAATCACTTCTACAGATGAATCAGAAAGCTGATGTCTCAGACTCATTGTAAATGAATGAAGCGCCGCTTTCGTTGCTGAATAGATCGGTGCAATGGCAAGCGGTGTAAAAGCCAATCCCGAAGAGACGTTAATGACAGCCGCATCTTCTTTTCCGGCAAAAAACGGAGCGAACAGCATAGACAGGTGGAAGGGAGCTTCAATGTTCGTTGTGATTTCTTTATTGAAATAGTCCCAATTGTCCTTCGCATCCGCTTTCAGCACATGAAAACGTTGTTGAATCCCCGCGTTGTTTACTAACACATTCACTTCCGGATAATTTTCTTTCACCCAATCAAACAGTGATATACGTTCAGATGGAATGCTCAAATCACTGACATATGTAATAAGATCCGGGAATGTTTCCTTTGCTTTTTGAAGAGCGTGCTCACGCCGTCCGGTCACAATGACTTTATTTCCCGCTTTTAAAAACCGTTCTGCGAAAGCCAATCCTATTCCGGCATTTCCGCCTGTAATCAGTATTGTATTTCCCGTCAGTTTCATATTAACTCCTCTTTTCCGATTGTTTCATACTTCTTAGATAACATTTCAGCTCCCGCTTCTATCCTGCAGCTGCAATCCAATCAATATATTTTTTGGATGATCGGGAAACCGCCAAAGTTATTCTTTCCTTGTCACAATATGATGATACGGCTTAAAGCACGGTTTAAGTCAACAAAAGAATCTTGTGATTCCGTTTCGGTTACTCACATCAGACATAGGTCACGAAAGGTGAATGTGAAGTCTTGGAATTTTCTTGATGTGATAAAGCGTACCGTATCACATGGGTGAGAGGCAATTAAAAAACGTTTCTGATCAAAACAAAAGGACGGCGATGCATGTGCAGGAAGGAAACAGCGTTGATATCAGGCCGCTCAGCCTGAATGATGCAGAGCAGGAACTGGTTTTGCAGACGGAAAACCGCATGTTCTTTGAACGGTTTGCCATGTCGAGACAAGAGGATTTTTATACGCTGGAAGGCCGGAAAAGACGAATTGAACAATCACTGAAGAATGCGGAAAATGACACAGAATACAGCTTCGGCATTTTTCTTCAAGATCAGACCCTGATTGGCACGATCAGCCTTTTTCAGGTGGTTCGGGGTTCCCTCCAAAGCGCTTTTATCGGTTATTTTTTAGATGGCAAACATAACGGGAAAGGCTATGCGACGAAGGCTGTCAAGCTGGCAGTCGATTATGCATTCAATGAGCTGAAACTGCATCGGATATAAGCCGGAGTCATGCCGCACAATAAGTCGTCAATCCGGGTGCTCGAAAAAGCTGGTTTTCATAAAGAAGGCATTGCGAGAAAAAATGTAAAAATAAATGGAAAATGGGAAGATCATCAGGTGCTGGCGATCATACATCCGGAGGATACATGACGATATCCTCCTTTTTTATATCCTTCGTCTCTTTCGACAGGTTCTTCCTAAAACTTCAAATCAATTGTCTAAATCATACTATTTGCAAATTCAAAAAAAAATAAAGGGTATATAGAACTGAAAACTCTGAAAGATGTGCTCATTGTCAACACGTCCTAAAGTCATATTTTTCGAAAGGATATTGATTTTTTGATAGGATTAAACTAAATTGTAAAAGTATAGAATAGTTAATTTATTTTGTAAGAAAAGGATGATAATATGATAGGTCAATTGAGCAATAAAAAAATATTTTTAAGTTCTTTTTTCATCATTTTGATCTGTTCATTACTCTTCCAATTCAGTATTTCAGATAAAGTTCTGCAGTCGTATTATTCTTCCGTCGGAGAAAGTACCTACGATATCGGGGAGAAAAGTGTTCGTACGATTGTCATGTTTCTGCAAGGGTTTATGATCTTCACAACTTTTGTGGAAATTCTGATAGGCGGATTTCTGTTATTCGTTGCCGCTTTTATTCTCGGTACAAAAAAACCGAAAAAAATATATTTGCTTCTATATACACTGACTTCTTTAATCTCGGCATTTAAAATGTTGATTCTTTCAGTTGTTAACTACTTAACGGCTGATTCCTCGCTTATATATTCTGCCGGCGGCACCAGCTTGAGTCTGCAGCTGCTGGACCCATTTCTGCTCATATCAATCGCGGCTCTTTATGCTGCCGCAGGAAAACTGACCGATCTCAGTAAAGGCAAGAGAATCATTTTGACTGGATGTTTTGTTTTACTAAAACTCTTTACTATTTTCTTAAACTATTTTATGGCGGATAAAATTTAGCTCGGGAGAGAGTCAATTAAGCTGAATTTTATTATAAATTAAAAAAACAGAGTAGGGAGATGTTATGATGAACTTAGTAAAATCTAATAAAAAGTCTTTCATTTTGTTTGGCGCGGCTCTTGCTGCAGCAACATTGGTTTATGCACTATTATTAACGGGAACTGAATTAAACGTGGCGGCGGCTCATGCATTCTCAGCCAATGCTGAATTAGCTTCTACTCTCGGCATCTCTACAGCAGCAGCTAAAAAAGCAATTGATATTATTGATGCAGCATCAACAATTGCTTCTATCATTTCTCTTATCGGTATCGTTACAGGCGCAGGCGCGATTTCTTATGCAATCGTTGCAACAGCAAAAACAATGATTAAGAAATACGGCAAAAAATACGCAGCTGCTTGGTAAAATCGATCAATAAATAATTGCTCTTTTTGTACAAGCTGCAAAAAGAGCCTCTCTCCCAAATACATATGCAAGGATTGAAAGTATGATAGTCAAACAAATTGCGGCTCTTATCAAATATAATACCCTGTCATCGTTTCGAAAAAGAAAGGAAGATTGGGGCATTCCTCAACTCAACAGCAAACTGCTGTCTGCCATTATTATTTCTCTGTTATGTTTATATCTCGTTTTCCTGGGATGCGGTGTTGTATTCGGGACAAAACTGATTCAGCTGCCCCTCAGCGCATGGGGGCAATTTGTTTTAATCGCCGTTTCACTTGAGCAGCTTTTTTGGGCTGCCGGCTTCTTTAAAGAACATCACAATGCCTTTCTGCTGGATACGCGTAAGGTCATTCATCAATTAAAAAAGGTGCGTTTTTTACAGCTGTTTTCTGTTTTTGCCGGCCAGGCGATCAAAAAAACCATTTTCGTATGGTATCTTTTTGTTTTTCCGGTCTTTTTGTTTTTATCAAGCGCAGGCATGACCGGGTCTGCGGCGATCATCGTATTTTTCTTGGGCTTCGTTTATTTTCTTCTCAATTTATTTTTATCTATGCTGTTTTCTTATGTTGTTTATCTTCTTACAAATATGTGGAGCAAATTGTTTTACTTGAAAATCATGAAAGGCATTTTATTCAGCGTCAGCCTGCTGGTTCCGCTTGCAGTCGGGTATGCCGTTTATCTTCTCGTGTTTGGGGAGTATACCGCAAAGGATCTTTCAAGCTTTACGGAGTCACCGGCTTTCCGGAACATCCTCATGAATACGCCGTATGTATGGTTAGCATTCCGCTCACATTCCGTGCTCGTTTTCGCTGCGGTGTTTGCGGCCGCCGTCCTTTTAACGGCGGGAATGTTTAAACTGTGGTCGGCCACCCTGAAGAAAATGGACCTTATTCCTTATATGTTTTTGACAAACGCAGATTTTGCGCCAAAGCTGAAATTATATAGAAATAACAAAATATTTCATGCCGTTTTTCAAAAGGACCTCCTGTTCTTATCGAGAATTGACGGGTTTTTTATCAGGAACTTCGGCAGTATGCTGTATTTGTTCATGCTGTTTTTAGGTTTTTGTATTCCGCTTTTATCGCATCACTTTATCGGGTATTCGGCAGCCGCCATCGTGTCTGCGGCGGTTATCATTGCGAACTTTTCGTATCAGCTCGTCGGAGATGCGCTCAAAACAGTATTATCAGTGGACGGGGAAATAAAAAATCAGCATTTGTTTCACCGGAATATCAAACATGCGTGGCAGCTGGTGTTTCCGAAAGTATGTATTTATAATCTCGCCGCTCTTATCTATTCGTTCATCATCACCATTTTGATTACGGTGTTTTTTCCGTCTTCTGCGGCGCTGACGATTTACTTGTTTATTGTGTTTTTATGTTCGGGTTTTTTATACAGTCTTGTCCAGATTTCAAGCACCGCCCTGTATCCTAAGAAAAACTGGGAGCATCTGTACGAAATTGGAGAAGCGGGGAAAGCAAAGACGTATAACAACTTATACAGTTCTTTCATTTTCATTGTGTCGCTTCAAATCGCTGCGATCACATCGTATTTTATCTATAAAAAGCCGGAACTTGAAACGATGCTTATTCATTCTGCATCAGGTATTTTTGTCCTGTTCACACTATTAAACTATGGAGTCATGTTTCTGTTTCTTCGCAGAATCAATATGGCGGAAAGGTTTGCGAACAATGATTAAATTAGTGAATATACAAAAAAACTATAGTGAAAAACAGGTGTTGAAAGATATTTCGTTTGAGGTGAAAAAAGGCTCAATTTATGCTTTGCTGGGGACTAATGGAGTCGGGAAAACAACGACTTTGAAAATCATTTCGGGCCTGCTTAAACCGACTTCAGGCCGCGTCATGATTGACGGCAAGGAACTGGATTCAGAAGAGGGGGGGCAACTATCGGCTGATATCGGTTTTGTGCCCGACCATGCTTTTTTATATGATTACTTAACGGGAGTCGAATACTTGCGTTTTACAGCGGAGATGTTTCAAGTGCCGTCTCAGCGGACAAATGATTATATAAAGAATATGTTAGAGACGCTGAAGCTTGCTCAAGACGGAAATCAGCTGATTAAAACATATTCACACGGAATGAAACAAAAATTATCAATTGCGGCCGCGCTCATTCATCAGCCAAAGATATTAATTCTTGACGAGCCGCTGACGGGCATTGATTTAATCAGCGGTAAAACGATACGGACGTTATTAAAGGAGTACGTCAAGCAGGGAAATACGGTCCTGTTATCGACTCACCTGCTGGAGCTGGCACATTCGCTGTGCGATACGATCGGTATTATACATGAGGGCGTTTTTGCGGCGGAGTATCAGTCATCCGAGCATTCATTAGAAGAGATTGAAGAATTGGCTGAGAGTATCTATACATGATGAACCGCCTGTTGCCGGCAATCAGGACGTCTGTCATTCCGTTAACCGCGTCATTGCTGTTTTTTTCAGGGGGTGTGATCGCTGCGTTTTTTTCCGATCACTTTGTTTCATCAGCGTCTTACAACGGCTCGTCAGGCGCGGTTGAACTGCTGAAAAATAATGCAATCGCTTGTCTGTTTTTAGCCGCGGGTTTTTTTACCTTTGGGTTGACCTCAATCTTTTATTTATTCACCAATGGGTTTATTTTAAGCGGCTCTATTATAGAAAATCTGCATAGCGGGGTTCCTTTTTATCAGATTTTTTTACTGCTAATTCCTCATGGTATATTTGAAGTTCCTGCGTTATTATTAAGTGGCGCCATTGGTTTTAAGGGCGTTGAATTGGTCATCAGGCTGTGTTTTTCTAAGGAAAAAAAGATAATCGCTTCAATGTTCAGGCATATTGGAATATTGGTGCTGCTTATTATTTGTCTGCTGATCGCCGCTGCCATTATTGAAGCTTACATCACACCAATTTTTAAGTAAAAGGGGCAGAAATCATATGAGAAGTAAATTATCATTAATCGGTGTGCCGATTGTTATGATTATCGGTTATATCATTTCTTTATCCTTTGAGTGGCTGTTTCCTGTTCTTACTTTTGGGGTGGCAGGACTATATCTCTTTATATTTGCTCCGGTGCAAAATAAATTCATTCGTTACATCTTTTTGTTTATTTTTGTGATTAATCTGTTAGCCAGTGCGGCTCTTTATCTCGGTATTTAATAAAAAAATGACATTCATATTGAATGTCATTTTTTTTATCTTCGAGCGGCTCTGCTGCGTGTTAAAATCTGTCGCCGTTGAAAATAGAGTTTTTTACGATCACGTAGTCGACATTGCGGATGGCTTCGAGTGTATTGCCGCCGGCGTAAGAGATGGAAGATTGCAGATCCTGCTCCATTTCAACCAGCGTGTCCTGTAAAGACCCTTTATGTTCGACATGCATTTTTTTGCCTTCGACGTTTTTCTTTTCGCCTTTTTGAAATTCGGAAGCGGAGCCGAAATATTCTTTGTACAGCTTTCCATCGATTTCGATCGTTTGTCCCGGTGATTCTTCGTGGCCGGCGAATAATGATCCGATCATGACCATGGATGCGCCGAATCGGATGGATTTCGCGATATCGCCGTGCGTGCGGATGCCGCCGTCAGCAATGATCGGTTTGCTCGCCGCTTTTGCGCACCAGCGAAGCGCGGCTAATTGCCACCCGCCGGTTCCGAAGCCGGTTTTAATTTTGGTGATGCAGACTTTCCCGGGGCCGATTCCCACTTTTGTCGCGTCGGCGCCCGCGCGTTCCAGCTCCCTTACGGCTTCAGGCGTCCCGACATTCCCTGCGATGACAAAGCTTTCCGGGACATGTTCTTTAATAAATTGAATCATGCTGATCACGGCATTGGAATGGCCGTGCGCGATATCAATGGTAATATAATCCGGCACAAGCTCCTGTGCTTTCAGCTCCCGGATGAATTCATAATCATTTTCCTTCACGCCGACACTGATGGAAGAAATCAGTCCGCGCGCTTTCATATCCCGGACAAAAGCCAGGCGTTTTTCCGGCTCGAAGCGGTGCATGATATAAAAATACCCGTTTTCCGCGAGCCAGGCCGCGATGTTTTCATCTATAATCGTCTGCATGTTGGCCGGCACGACCGGAAGTTTAAACGTGTGCCCGCCCAACGTAACTGATGTATCACATTCAGATCGGCTTTCAACAATGCATTTTGCAGGAATCAGCTGAATATCTTCGTAATCAAATACATTTTCCATATATAACACCCCTAAAAGCGAATAATAGAATTAAATAAAATTAAAATGTTCGTCTTTTTATAATGTACTTTGTTTTGTCAGGAATGTCAAATGATTTCATGCCGCCTCATCTGCGGTCAGCTTGTCATCCATTTGCAGTTTGGTTATCATAGTAGTATTGGGTGTTGTAAGACATTTGTTACGATAGATAGATTTGCAGAAGAAGGGAGGGGCCGGTGTGGAACAAAAACAGCCCGGGCACAGCCCGAAAGCCCAGAAAATTCAGGACCGGATTATTTTAGGCACGATTTGGGTCGTGTCGGCGCTTGTCATTGCGCTTGTTGTCGGAACCGTCATGAATTATATTTGGATGTTTAAATAAAAAAGAGTCTGTGCCGGTATGACACAGACTCTTTTTTATTATTTTTCAAACATGCTTGTAGAATGCAGAGGCTGGACGCGCGCTTTCGGGTCCATGTAAGCCTTCGCGTTGTTCACGGCTGTCGGAGCTTCGCCGAAACCGCTGGCGATCAGCTTGACCTTGCCTTCATATGTGCAGATATCTCCGGCGGCAAAGAAGCCTTCGATATTCGTTTCCATTGTGCTTTTGACGACGATGGAATTTTTCTCGATTTCAAGGCCCCAGTTTTTAATCGGGCCGAGAGAAGAAACAAAGCCGTAGTTTACGATCAGGTCATCAATTTCAATGATTTCTTTACGGTCGCCTTTCACTTCTTCGAGAACGAGCTGTTCGATCCGGTCTTCACCGACAAGTTCAGCGGGAACAAACGGTGTCAGCACGTTGACTTTAGAATTATGCAGGTTTTCGACACTGTGCTCATGCGCGCGGAATTTATCACGGCGGTGGATGATGCTGACTTCTTTGGCGATCGGCTCAAGCATGAGCGCCCAGTCAACCGCGGAATCGCCGCCGCCCAGAACGGCAACGCGTCTGCCTGCGAATTGATTGAGGTCGTCAATGAAGTAGTGCAGGTTTTTGCCTTCATATTGTTCCGCTGATTCCAGCTCAAGCTTTCTCGGCTTAAATGCGCCGTTTCCCGCGGTGATAATAACCGTTTTTGAATAATGCGTTTCTGAATTCGTGACAAGCTTAAACACACCGTCCGCCTGTTTTTCAACAGATTCAACGGCCTGCTCTAAGCAGATGGTCTGATCGAACTTTGCCATTTGCTCTTTTAAGTTGTTCACAAGTTCTTGGGCGCGGATTTTCGGGAATCCGGCTACATCATAAATATATTTTTCAGGGTACAGCGCGCTGAGCTGGCCGCCAAGCTGAGGCAGGCTCTCGATGATTTTGACGCTCGCCTGTCTCATTCCCCCGTAAAAAGCGGTAAACAGGCCGACCGGGCCGCCGCCGATGACCGTAATATCATAAACCTTTGAATCCTCTTGCATACCAAATTGCCTCCTAATTGAAAATTGTTATTAATTATAACATACAATTTAAAAGGATGACGAGTGCCGAAAACCGCCCGGCCGCTTCATTCTTGAAAAAAATTGCGGCCGCGCTAATATGGGGACAAATTCCAATCTGTTTTTTCCTGAATGTTTTCTGATTCTTCCGGATAGTATGGTGATATGCAGACATGTGCGGTTTTCTAAAAAATTTTATATTTCATTTCATAAAATCCCGCCAATAAGCTGAAGCTAATACAAATGTTGATTTGATTATGCGTCTAACAGCAAAAAAAAGAAGGTGGATGTGATGGCATTGAATAAACCCAAAATCGTGGTTTTAGGTGCAGGTTATGGTGGATTAATGACAGTAACAAGGCTTCCGAAGCATATCGGGGCAAATGACGCTGACATTACTTTGGTCAATAAACACAATTATCATTATGAAACGACATGGATGCATGAAGCGAGCGCAGGAACGCTGCATCATGACCGCTGCAGATATCAAATAAAAGATGTAATCAATGAATCACGGGTCAAATTTGTGCAGGATACCGTAAAAGCGATAGATGTGCAAAATAAAAAGGTGACGCTTTCACAAGGGGACATCCCTTATGATTATCTCGTCATCGGGCTTGGCGCCGTCCCTGAAACATTCGGGATTAAAGGCTTAAAAGAATTCGCTTTTCCGATCGCGAATATTAATACGTCGCGCCAGCTGAAAGACCATATTGAGCTCCAATTTGCGACATACAATACGGAGGCTGAAAAACGCCCTGACCGCTTAACCATCGTTGTCGGCGGAGCGGGCTTTACGGGAATTGAATTTCTCGGTGAACTTGCGAACCGCAAGCCGGAGTTATGCAGATATTATGATATAGATGAAAGTCTCGTCCGGATCGTCTGTGTCGAGGCCGCCCCGACGGTTTTGCCGGGATTTGATCCGGAGCTTGTCGATTACGCCGTTCAATACCTTGAGAGCAAAGGCGTTGAATTTAAAATCGGCACCGCGGTTCAAGAATGCCGCGCAGACGGTGTCACAGTCGGCAAGAAAGATGAAGAGCCGGAAGAAATCAAATCGCAGACTGTTGTCTGGGCCGCGGGCGTGCGCGGACATCCGATCGTGGAGGAAGCGGGTTTTGAAAATATGCGCGGCCGTGTCAAGGTCAACCCTGATCTTCGGGCGCCGGGACATGATGACGTTTTTATTCTCGGCGACAGCTCGCTCTTTATCAATGAAGAGACGGAACGGCCGTACCCGCCGACTGCTCAGATCGCGATGCAGCAAGGAGAAACGGTCGCCAAAAATCTGGGCGGTTTGATTAAAGGAGGCCAGCTTGAAGAGTTCAAGCCTGACATTAAAGGAACCGTCGCCTCCCTCGGTGAGCATAACGCCGTCGGAGTCGTATACGGCAGGAAGCTCAAAGGCATGCCGGCGTCCTTTATGAAAAAGGTCATTGACAACCGCTCGCTCTTTATGATCGGCGGTCTGGGCCTGACGCTGAAAAAAGGGAAGTTTAAATTCTTCTGAAAACCCGCGGCCGCGGGTTTTCTCTTTTTTTTAGAAAAGAGCGATATAAAAAGCATGTAAGAGAAAAAAATGAATGTTTCCGCTTACATGAGTTGATTTGTTACATATTCTGACTTGGTGCTTGACAGTAAATATGGTATATTATCAGAAAATTAAGAAAAAAGGGTGATCCGCATGAAAACGACAGCAAAAAGCACGGCGGCGTGTCCGTTCTGCTCAGGTAAAGGGTATTTTCAATTGCTTCTTGGCGGCTCCGAAACATGTCCCTCCTGCCAGGGAAGCGGCAAAGAGAGACGCTGATTTTTCCAGACGTTGACTTTTTTACCGTCCCCGAGGTACACTGAAAGTGCTGTAGGGGGTGGATGTTTGTGATTAGTTTGCCGGTTGTCCTGATCTCAATCGTACTATTTTTTGTACTGTTTTTCGGCATAGGCTTTCTGTTGAACATGCTGCTTAGAATGTCGTGGATTATGGCTGTTGTCTATCCGATTGTATGCCTTTTCATTATCAGCAATAAAAAGATGATCAGTTACGTGCAGGCGCCGGGGGAATCCTTTCAAAGCCTGTTTCAGCGCATCATGTCATTAGCGGTTGCGGATGTTGTGATTTTGGCGGGCGGACTGGCGGGAGCCATCATGTCAGGCATTGCCATAAAGGCGCTCAGAAAAAGAGGATATCAAATGTTTTAAGCCGCTTTCTTATTCGAGAAAGCTTTTTTTGTGTCGCGGCGCTTTTTGTATAGCACCTCACCGAGTTGGGAACAATGACTCGGAGGAGAGTGATTTCAGATTGACGATAATCAGACGCGTATTCATGATCGTGCTCTTTTTGGGCGCATGCCATGCGACATACTTTTCCATAACCGGTGTTGAAGCAAAGGATCTGACAAATTGGATGACGGAACATCGCGGCGCCGTTTTGAAAAACATCGCAACTCCGTTTCAATCCTTACAGAATCAGCCGGAAAAGAAGGCATCAGGCAGGATAAAACCGCTGGAAGAAGCTTTTGACTGGGAACGCTATCCGTCACAAAAGGTGACGGCCACCGGTTATACCGCCGGAGCGGAATCTACCGGAAAATCTCCGGGGCATCCGCAGTACGGAATTACATATTCAGGCGTGAAGGTCAAACGAGATTTATATTCAACTGTTGCGGCCGATCCGTCTGTTTTCCCGATCGGGACGATTCTGTTTATACCGAATTACGGTTACGGGGTTGTCGCCGATACCGGCTCAAAAATTAAAGGCAGCCGCCTTGACCTCTACTTTGACACCGTCAAGGACGTCTATAACAATTGGGGCAAAAAAACACTTGAGGTCTACATTATTAAAAAAGGGAACGGCACAGTGACCGAGGACGAACTTGTAAAGCTGAACGAAACCAAGTCGCTGCAAGTGTTCAGAAATCAATACAAAACGGTAAAAGAATAAAAACGCTTCAGCATCCGCTGAAGCGTTTTTTACATAAAGAGATAATCTAAAATCAATGTCAGCACAATACCGGTGACGCCGCCGAAGAATACTTCAATCGGCTGATGGCCGAGCAGTTCTTTCAGTTTCTTCTGTTTTTCCTTCTCTTCCGCTTTCTGAAAGTCCTTCGCTTCGCTGACAAACCGATTAAAGTCGATGACAAGTTTATTAATGACCGTCGCCTGTTCACCCGCATGCCGCCTGACACCTGTAGCGTCGAACATCGTAATGACGGCGAAAATCGCGGCGACTGCAAACAGGGGCGAGTCCAGCCCCTGTTGCAAAGCGACTCCGGTTGACAGCGCAGTGACGGCGGCGGAATGGGAGCTCGGCATGCCGCCTGTGCTCGTCACAAGAGACCAGTCAAGTTTTTTGGATACGATAAATTGAATAGGCACTTTTACAACTTGGGCAAAAATAATGGCGGCAAAACTCGCCAGTAAAGGAAAATTCATAAGTACATCCATATGCGACATCCTTTCTGTATCTGCTGATTCCGATCGCATCGAAAAACTGCAGAAAACGCCCTTAGTTTGGTAAAATAAAATCAATGAAAAATGTTTTTTCATTATACCACTTTACATAACAAATACCCACATAAGGAGTGTGTACTCATGTTTTATGCATCTGATCAACTGCGGCATCCCGAAACACTGGTCATCGGTCTTTTTCAAAAAAGCACGCTGAACGGATTTACGAAGGAATTGGATGATAAATTGGACGGTCATCTGACCCAGCTGTTAAAGGATGGTGATGTGTCCGCCAAACGCAATCGTGTATCAAAAGTATACCCTCCGGCTGCGACCGGTATGAAACGTATTTATTTTATCGGCCTGGGAAGAGAAGCGGATTATTCGTTTGAAGATACGAAAGAATGCTTTGCACGAGTATTTCAGCAGGTTCATCAAGATAAAAAACAGGAAGTATCCGTGTTGCTCGATACATTCGTCTCCGGTGAAGTGCCTGCCGCCGATGCCGCTCATGCGCTTTCAGAAAGCTGTCTGCTTGCGGTTTACGAAGTGCAGGATTATAAACATAAATCGAATGAGCCGGATCAGGAACTGAAATCAGTCTGCGCCGTGACCGAAGAAGACCTGAGGGAAGTGCAGGCCGGCCTGAACGTCGGAGCGGCATACGGCCAAGGGACGAATTCAGCCCGCACGCTTGTGAATATGCCGGGTAATATGCTGACGGCCACTGATTTGGCGTCATATGCCGCTGAGCTTGCGGCGAAATACGATTTCGAGTGTGAAATTTTAGAAAAAGATGAAATGGAAGAGCTCGGCATGGGAGGGCTGCTTGCTGTTAACAAGGGCTCATCCGAACCGCCGAAAATGATCGTTCTGAAGTATCAGGGCAAAGATCAGTGGGAAGACGTCATCGGCCTGGTCGGTAAAGGAATTACCTTTGATACGGGCGGATATTCAATTAAGCCGAAAACCGGCATTGTCGGCATGAAAAGCGATATGGGAGGGGCCGCCTCGGTATTAGGGGCAATGGAGATTATCGGCGAACTGCGGCCTGAACAAAACGTGCTCGCTGTCATACCGTCTACGGACAACATGATTTCGTCCGATGCGATGAAGCCGGATGATGTCATCGTTTCGCTCAGCGGAAAAACCATTGAGATCCTGAACACCGATGCGGAAGGGCGTCTCGTGCTTGCCGACGGCATCACATACGCCAAGCAGCACGGAGCCTCTGTCCTCGTAGACGTCGCAACGTTAACGGGCGGTGTCATTGTCGCCTTAGGGAACGAAATGACGGGCGCTATGACTAATCACGCCGCGTTTTATGAACAGGTGGCGGAATCGGCGAAAGAATCCGGCGAGCCGATCTGGCAGCTTCCGATTACAGAAAAGGATAAAAAACGGGTGAGAAACAGTCAGATGGCTGATTTGAACAATTCTCCGGGAAGAGAAGGCCACGCGATTATGGCGGGGGCATTCATTGGTGAATTCGCGGAAAACACGCCGTGGGTTCATCTCGATATTGCGGGAACCGCAACGGCGAATAAAGCGACATGCTTCGGCCCTGCCGGCGCAACAGGCGTCATGGCAAGGACGTTGGCTGTTTTGACTGAGCGGTTTACGCCCGAAAGATAACAGCAACCCGCTGCCTTGATGCAGCGGGTTTTTTGATTTCCAAAATCTTTAGTTGACTAAAGCGCAGAATCTATGGTAACTTTAATTATCTACTACATTAGCAAACTAAAGGATTTTTGGAGGGACTCATCAATGAATGCTGTTGTTGTCGCAGTATTGCTTATGCTCGTCTTAAGCCTGCTGCGTGTCAATATTATTATAGCTTTAATGATCGGCGCGCTTGCCGGCGGGCTGACCGGCGGCTTAGGCCTCGGAGAGACGGTGAAGGCTTTTACGGACGGTCTCGGCGGAAATGCCACCGTCGCGGTCAGCTACGCGCTGCTCGGAGCATTTGCCGCGGCGCTGACAAAGACGGGGCTTCCCGATGCAATGGTGGAAGCGTCTGTCAAACTAATCGGAAAAAAGGAAGATTCGCGGAAAAAAGCACTGTCAAAAGTGTTAATCGTACTGATTATTTTAATCATATCCTGTTTCTCGCAAAACGTGGTGCCCGTTCACATTGCGTTTATTCCTGTATTGATTCCGCCGCTTTTAAAAATATTTAACGAACTTGAAATAGACCGCAGGCTGATCGCGTGTGTGATGACATTCGGACTGACTGCGCCGTATATCGTTCTGCCTGTCGGATTCGGACAGATTTTCCAGGGGATGCTGAGAGATAATATGGCGTCAGCCGGTTTAAAGGTGCCGCTCAGTGATATCCCGTATGCTTTAATCATCCCGACGGCCGGGATGGCGGTCGGTTTAATTTTAGCCGTCATCGTCTTCCGGAAACCGAAGAAATATGAGACGAAGGAGATTGCCGGACTATCGTCTTCTCCTTATACGAAAAAAAGCATTGCCATCGCCCTGATCTCCATTGCCGTGTCGCTTGCCGTTCAGCTCTATCTGTCACAGGTGCTCGGAGTGGAAGGTATGATCATGGGCGCGCTTGCCGGCTTGTTTACGCTGTTTATCAGCGGAGTCATGAAGCGCAATGAAGCGGATAAGCTGATCACGGACGGCATGATTCTGATGGCTTTTATCGGGTTTGTCATGCTTGTTGCAGCCGGTTTTTCAAATGTATTGAATAAAACGGGCGATGTGGCTTCCTTGGTCAAAGCATCAACAGGCTTTATCGGCCACAGCCAATCATTAGGCGCGCTCCTGATGCTGGTGGTCGGTTTATTAATCACGATGGGAATCGGATCATCATTTGCAACCGTACCCGTCATTACGACCATATTTGTCCCGCTGTGCGCTCAGCTCGGATTCAGCCCGATGGCGACGATCGCCGTAATCGGAGCGGCCGCCGCGGTCGGTGATGCGGGTTCTCCTGCAAGTGACAGTACGCTCGGGCCGACGTCAGGCCTCAGCGCCGACGGACAGCACCACCACATTTGGGATACGTGCGTACCGACATTTATTTTCTATAACATTCCGCTTGTGATATTCGGCTGGATTGCCGCGCTTGTCCTGTAAAAAAAGGCTCCCGGAAAGGGGAGCCTTTTTGTATGCTGAGAACATCTTACGCCGGATTTCTGCTGAACCCCGTCGCTTTATGAATAGACCTGTATACGGCAGGCGCGATTGATGCCAATAACAGTGCTAAAACGATATCTTTTATGAAAAACCATATCATGTAAAACCAGGCCATTCCGTAGCTGATCGGAGCATGAAGCCATAATTTCAGCGCAATATACGTATAGGTCGTGCCAATGATATAAATGACGGCGGTACCGATCAAAGAGGCCCATGCATAATGCAGGCGGCCGGGTTTTTTTGTTTTTTCCAGCAGCCATCCGGCTGCAAATGCCGCCGGGATGTAAGCGAGAATAAATCCGCCGCTCTTTCCGATAAACGGCGCAAAGCCTGCTGAGAATTGGGCGAAAACAGGCGCCCCCGCGAGTCCGGCCAATGCGTATACCGTCATTGCAATGGCTGCCCGTCTGGCGCCGAGAAGCATCGCGGCTAACAGACAAAAGAAAGGCTGCAGCGATAACGGAATTCCCGCAACTTGCAAAAAAGGAGCCATTGATGTAATGTTGGCGCCGACGGCCATCAGTGCGGCAAACATGCCGATAAGCGCCATATCGCCCGCACGAAGGTTGCGTTGTTTCATTTGTTTTTCCCCCTTACACTTGTACCAGATTAGCGTAATCGAAGGGTGATTGATTGTCAACAAAGATTTAATGCAGGTTTACTAAATGGAGGGAGCCATATGTTTTTCGGGAAAACGAAACAAACAAAACAGTCGGAACGGATTCCGCCAAACCAAAATGTCACAACGAAGTTTCCCGTGCTTCACGCCGGAAATGTTCCTTATTATGAAGATATGTCAAAATGGAATCTGCAAGTGTACGGGCTTGTTGACCGTCCTATGCTGTTAAGCTTTGAAGATATCAAAGCCTTTCCTGAAGCCGAAGTGAAAAATGATATTCATTGCGTCACGGGCTGGTCCCGTCTTGATAATATCTGGCAGGGAATACGCGCCAAAGACATCGCTGAGAAAGCGGGCGTGCACAAAGAAGCGGGATTCGTCATTCTGCACGCTGAAGAGGGCTGGACGGCCAACCTGCCGCTTTCTGATTTTACGCGGGAAACATCCCTGCTGGCATATGCGCATAACGGCGAGCCGTTAACGCCAGAGCACGGCTATCCGCTAAGAGGCGTTTTCCCCCATCTTTATTTTTGGAAAAGCGCAAAATGGCTGCGCGGCATTCAGTTTACAAAGGAAAACCACCCCGGCTTTTGGGAGAAAAACGGCTACCATATGAGGGGAGATCCATGGAAGAATGAGCGCTTTACATGGGATTAAGCCTCCTATCACTATATAGTTCTTAGGTACCTTATTGAAATAAGGTGCTTTTTTTATATCAAAAATCCATTGACTTTGTTTGGCAAAAAACCTATTATTTGAGGTGTCTTTTGATATTGAAAATCATTATCAATAAGCATAGATAAAGCAATTGCCGCAAAGGGGATGAACACATAATGGACGGAAAACAAATAAAGCGGGGTTTCGCGCCGGCCGGCCGATACGCGGTTCCGGGCACAGAAGTAAGAGAAATGCGCTCAAAAGGAGGCCGTACGTATCGTATCTTTGTCTCTTTTCCTCAAGAAGAACCGCCTGCATCCGGCTTCCCCGTCATATACCTGCTCGATGCGAATTCCGTATTCGGCACAATGGCCGAAGCTTTGCGGGTGCAAAGCCGACGGCCTGAAAAAACAGGCGTTGTTCCGGCGGTGATTGTCGGAATCGGCTACCCGACAGATCAGCCGTTTTCCGCCGAACGTCACAGTGATTTTACGATGCCGCTTTCTGAATCAGAACTGCCGGTGCATCCGCGCGGCGCGGCATGGCCCGAACAGGGAGGGGCGGAAGCATTTCTGGAGTTTATAGAAGAAGAAGTAAAGCCCGCGATGGAGCGGGATTATCCGATCGACAGAGGCAGGCAGACGATTTTCGGCCATTCGCTGGGCGGTCTTTTTGTGCTGCAAGTGCTTTTGACGAGGCCGGACATGTTTCAGACCTATGTTGCCGGGAGTCCGTCAATTCACTGGAACAAGCGTTTTATTCAGGAAAAAGCGGAACGTTTGTCAGACCGGCTCTCTGCGGAAAATCTTCAAGTCAGCGTATTGCTGGCTGCGGGAGAAATTGAAAAAACACATAAAAGCAGAATCCCGCAGCACGCAGAGGCGCTGTACTCTTTATTATCCGGGTTTGAAGATGATGGAGTCCGTGCTGAATACAGCGAGTTTGAAGGAGAAGGCCATATTTCTGTCCTGCCCGTTTTAATCAGCAGAGCCCTGCGTTTCTGCCTGAATCCGGGAGGGCCGCATACCCCGTATTCTCCCGTATGAGAAAAAACAGGCCCTTCGAACTAAATGCGGCTGATTCTAATTTTCTAATTGACTGCGTGTTTTGATTTGGATATGATTGTCTTGAATCATAATTGATAATGATAATCATTATCAATATAGAAAGGGAATGATAATATGGACGCATTGGGAATGAAAGGGAAAACGGCCGTTGTCACCGGCGCCGCTCAAGGCATCGGAGAAGCAACAGCGCTTGCCCTTGCTGAACAAGGCGTAAATGTGGCAGCTATAGATACAAATGAAGACTTGCTTCTCGGGCTTACTGACAGACTTCGGAAAAAAGGCGTGCAGGCGCAGGGGTTTGCCGCAGATGTATCTGACAGTGCGGCTGTCAATGATATCATCGCCGCCGTTGAACGCGACATGGGGCCTATTGAAATATTGGCGAACGTTGCGGGCGTGCTGCGGCCGGGTCCGGTGCAATCCCTCAGTGATGAAGATTGGGATCAAACATTTTCTGTTAATACGACCGGCGTTTTTCATGTATCGCGGGCTGTAAGCCGGTACATGATTGAGCGTCAAAAAGGCGCCATCGTTACGGTCGGTTCGAATGCAGCCGGCGTTCCGCGTGCTTCCATGGCGGCTTATGCGGCGTCAAAAGCGGCTGCCGTCATGTTTACGAAATGCCTCGGACTGGAGCTTGCGGCCCATCATATCCGCTGCAACATCGTATCTCCGGGTTCAACGGAAACCGACATGCAGCGGGCGCTGTGGCAGGACGAGAACGGAGCCCGGGACGTCATCAGAGGTTCGCTTGATACATATAAAACGGGAATTCCGCTTCAAAAGCTGGCGAAGCCTTCTGATATTGCAAATGCCGTTTTGTTTCTGGCTTCTGAACAGGCAAACCATATTACGATGCATGATTTATGCGTTGATGGCGGCGCTACTTTAGGCGTTTGATTTAACGAGAAGGAGGGACAAACATGACAAATCAACATTTATTGGCGGAAGTGTCAGCAAAAGAGGTGCTGGACGCTTACAAGCCCGGGGCGTTCTTTTTAGCTTCCCCGAAAAGTACGATGCTTGCGGAAGGAATGTTTGCGGAAGTGCCTGATACAGACGCGGAAAATCAGCTGGATTCACTGCCTGAACGCGTGAGACAGACGCTTCTTGAGGCAAAGCAAGCCGGCATCAAACATCCGATTGCGGCCGGCGCCATTCCTTTTGACAGCAGAAAAGCTTCCCGGCTTTTTGTACCGAAGAATGTCCATACGGCAGGCCCGCTTTCGTTTGCGGTATCTTCCGCAGAAAAGCCGCAATCCAATACATATGACATCTGTCCCGTTCCGGAGCCTGAGGGCTTTATGAGCGGTGTGGAACAAGGCGTATTCAACATTACGGACGGTCCGCTCAGCAAAATCGTGCTGTCAAGGACGCTTCATCTGACCGCTGAAAAGGATATCGACATTCCTCAGGCCGTCAAGCATTTGGCGCAGCACAACCCGCGCGGCTATACATTCGCTGCGGATGTGACGGGAACGTCAGAAACAAGAAAAACGCTTTTCGGCGCAAGTCCTGAACTGCTGCTGTCCAAAAACGGAACATCAATTCTGTCCAATCCGCTGGCAGGTTCCAGACCTCGCAGCACAGATCCCGCCGAGGATCAGAGAAGAGCGGAAGAACTGCTGCAATCAGCAAAAGATCTGCATGAACATGCCGTAGTCGTGGCCGCCGTGGCCGCCGCCCTTAAACCGTTCTGCCGTGTGCTTGATGTGCCGGAAAAACCGTCACTCATTAAAACTGAGGCGATGTGGCACCTGTCCACCGAGGTAAAGGGAGAGCTGCGTGATCCGTCAACGACATCACTTGAGCTGGCCATCGCCCTGCATCCGACACCCGCGGTATGCGGAACGCCGACGGATGCGGCGAGAGAAGCGATTCAGGATATTGAGCCGTTTGACCGCAATTTCTACACGGGAATGGCGGGCTGGTGTGATGCTGAGGGTGACGGAGAATGGATTATCGCACTCCGCTGCGCCGAAGCGGAAACAAGGTCTCTCCGGCTCTTTGCGGGTGCCGGGATTGTCGCCGGATCAAAGCCGCAGGATGAACTGGACGAGACCTCGGCCAAATTCCGCACCATGCTCCGGGCGATGGGGCTTTACCAAGATGAGTTGTAAAAAAGGAGGGAACGGATCGTGCTGACTGGATTTACGCCATGGCCGGAAGAATGGGCTGACAAATACCGAAAAGACGGCTGCTGGAAGGGTGAGACGTTCGGAGGAATGCTGAAAGAGCGCGCGGCTTTATACGGAAATCAAACTGCCGTGACGTGTAAAGATGTACATTGGAGCTACAAAGAATTAGATGAAAGGGCCGATCGTTTAGCGGCGGGACTGCATAAGCTCGGAATTCAAAAGGAAGACCGCGTTGTCGTTCAGCTGCCGAATATCGCTGAGTTTTTTGAAGTGATTTTCGCGCTGTTCCGGCTCGGAGCACTGCCCGTTTTCGCACTGCCTTCTCATAGAAGCAGTGAGATTACGTATTTCTGCGAGTTTGCAGAGGCGAAAGCATACATCATTCCTGATATGCATTCAGGTTTTGATTACAGAGCGCTTGCCAGACAGGTGAAAGACAAACTTCCGGATTTGGCGCATGTCATTGTGGCCGGCGCAGCTGAAGAGTTTCAAGAACTGAGCAGCCTGCATAGAGAGCCTGTTCAGCTGGAAGATATAAGCCCGGCGGAAGTCGCCTTTTTACAGCTTTCAGGAGGCAGTACGGGGCTGTCCAAGCTGATTCCGCGAACACACGACGATTACATATACAGTTTGCGCATCAGCGCGGAAATATGCGGCTTGGATCATCACAGCGTTTATTTGGCCGCTCTGCCGACAGCGCATAATTATCCGCTCAGCTCGCCGGGTGTGCTGGGAACTTTATATGCCGGAGGCCGGGTTGTTCTGTCACCGACGCCGAGTCCGGATGACTGCTTCCCGTTAATTGAAAAAGAACGTGTCACAATTACAGCGCTCGTCCCGCCGCTTGCGATGGTGTGGATGGACGCATCCGGTTCGCGAAGTGATGATTTATCAAGCCTTCAAGTGCTGCAGGTGGGAGGCGCCAAATTCAGCGCTGAGGCGGCCCGCCGCGTGAAGAGCGCTTTCGGATGCACCCTTCAGCAGGTTTTCGGAATGGCGGAAGGATTGGTGAATTATACGAGACTGGATGATCCTGAAGAGATCATTGTCAATACGCAAGGCAGACCGATGTCACCTTTTGATGAGGTCAGGGTTTTAGACGATAACGGGCGGGATGTCGCCCCCGGTGAAGCGGGACATTTGTTTACACGCGGCCCTTACACGATTCGCGGATATTATAAAGCGCCTGAACATAATGAAAGATCATTCACAGCCGACGGATTTTATCAGACCGGCGATATCGTCAAACTGACGGCGGACGGCTATATCATCGTCGAAGGACGTGCGAAAGATCAAATCAATCGGGGCGGTGAAAAAATAGCCGCTGAGGAGGTGGAAAATCACCTTCTTGCGCATCCTGCCGTTCATGATGCGGCCATGGTTTCAATGCCGGATGATTTTCTCGGGGAGAGATCCTGTGTGTTCGTCATCCCGAAAGGAGAAGCGCCGAAACCGGGAGAGCTGAAAGCATTTTTACGTGAGCGCGGATTGGCGGCATATAAAATCCCCGACCGGATTGAATTTATCGCTTCTTTCCCGAAAACCGGCGTCGGCAAGGTCAGTAAAAAGGATCTTCGCGAAACGATCGCCCAAAAAGTAAAGCCGGCTGAAATCAAACAATCTTAAAAAAAGGAAGTGTTTACATTGGCTATACCGTCTATTCCCGCATATGCGCTGCCGACAGCGTCAGATATGCCTGAAAATAAAGTATCGTGGACGCTGAATCCGAAACGCGCGGTGCTTCTGATCCATGACATGCAGAATTATTTCGTCGATGCTTTTGCGAAAGGTGAGGCTCCGATCACGGAGGCGGCTCAGAATATCAAAAAAATAAAAGAGCAATGCAAAGCACTCGGCATTCCGGTGGTGTATACCGCGCAGCCGGGCAGCCAAGACCCGGCGGACCGCGCGCTGCTGACGGATTTTTGGGGGCCGGGGCTAAAAAGCGGGCCTTATGAAGAAAAGGTCATTCCGGAGCTTGCCCCGGATGATCAGGACATTGTCCTCACAAAGTGGAGATACAGCGCGTTTAAACGGACGAATCTCCTTGACATCATGCGTGAAAGCGGCAGAGACCAGCTCATGATTACGGGAATTTATGCACACATCGGCTGTCTCGTCACAGCCTGTGAAGCATTTATGGATGATATCCAAAGCTTCTTTATCGGAGACGCCGTGGCTGATTTTTCTTCGGAAAAACATAAGATGGCCATCGAATATGCGTCTCAGCGCTGCGCTTACACGGCTTTGACAAACGAAGTACTGGAGCTGCTGGGCGGCGCGCCGGTTTCTGAAGGAGAAGAGAAGGCTTCCGCCGTATTGACAAAAGACCGGGTGCGGGAACAAATTGCGGCGATTCTTCAAGAATCACCGTCTGATATTCCGGATCATGAAGACCTGCTGGATAGAGGTCTTGACTCCGTCAGAATCATGAGCCTTGTCGAACAATGGCGCCGTGACGGAGCTGAAGTGACGTTTGTGGAACTGGCGGAGAACCCGACGCTGGAAGAGTGGTGGAGACTTCTTTCTTCCCGATCTCAAAAAGTCTTGCCGAACGCAGATTATTTATAAAGGGAGAGAATAGAATGCATGATACACAACAGCTGCCTCTGACAGGCGCACAGGCCGGTATCTGGTTTGCGCAGCAGCTTGATCCTGATAATCCGATTTACAATACAGGCGAGTACGTTGAGATAAACGGCGCGATCGATGTGAACATATTTAAAACCGCTCTCGAACGCGTGCTGACAGAAGCCGCGTCATTACACGCCCGCTTCGAGGAGGGGGCAGACGGGCCGAAGCAGATCATCAATCCTCCATTTGAGGCTGCGATCGATGTCATAGATGTGAGTTCAGAAGCTGATCCGAAGCAGGCCGCACTCAGACTCATGCAGACAGATTTGGATGAGCCCGTCGATATGGCGGCCGGGCCTTTGTTCCGCGACATTTTATTTCAGGCGGGACCGGAACGCTTTTTCTGGTATCAGCGCATTCACCACATTGCGATAGACGGCTACGGTTTTTCACTGCTGGCACGGCGTACGGCGCATGTGTACACCGCAATACGGGAGGGACGTCCGGATAACGGGCGCTCCTTCGGTTCTTTGGAGGAGCTGGTAAAAGAAGAACAAGAGTACCGCGCGTCTGATCAATTCCTGAAAGATCGGGAATTTTGGATGGAGAAATTTGCAGATGAACCTGATGTCGTCAGTTTGGCGGAAAGAGCGCCGAGAACGTCAACACGTTTTCGGAGAAGCACGGCTTATCTTTCTGAAACGGCTTTACAGCATGTAAAAGCGATTCCGAACTGGCATGAAGCCGTCACGGCTGCAGCGGCGGTATATGTCCACCGGATGACAAACGCGGGGGATATCGTGCTCGGCTTACCGATGATGGGGCGGATCGGCTCGATTTCACTGAATATTCCGAGTATGGTCATGAATCTTCTGCCTTTACGGCTTTCTCTTCGCCCGGATATGAATTTTCATGAGGCCGTCAGCCAAGTGGCAAAAGAAATCCGAAACATCCGGCGCCATCAGAAATACCGCCATGAAGATATGCGCCGCGACCTTAAATTGCTCGGAGAAAATCGCAGGCTGTTCGGCCCGCAAGTCAATGTGATGCCGTTTGATTACGCGCTTGATTTCGCCGGAGCGCCGGGCACCGTTCATAATTTATCAGCCGGGCCCGTTGATGATTTGTCAATTAACGTTTACGACAGAGCGGACGGAAGCGGAATGCGTGTGGACTTTGATGCGAATCCGGAAGTGTACAGCGCCGAAGATATTGAAAACCATCAAAAACGATTCCTGCTTCTGTTGGAATCCGCTGTGAAAGACCAGACACAAAAAATCGGCACACTCAACCTTCTGCTTGAAAGTGAACGTCTCCGCGTACTGGAAAGCTGGAATGACACGCGCAAGGCCGAGAAGCAGAAAAGTCTGCCGGAGCTGTTTTACGAACAGGCCGTAAAAACACCGGACCGGCCGGCAATCATCACCGAAAACGAAGAGCTCAGCTATGCCGAATTGAACAAGCGCGCGAACCAGCTTGCCGGCATGCTAAAGGAAAAGGGGCTCGGACCGGAACAATTTGCCGCTTTGCTGCTTCCGCGGTCACAGGAGTTGGCCGTGAGCATGCTGGCCGTTTTGAAAACGGGAGCCGCATACCTGCCGCTTGATCCTGATTTTCCTTCTGAGCGGATCACATACATGCTCAAAGATGCACAGCCTGCATGCCTGATTACAACGATGGAATTATCCGGCCGCATGCCGGAAGACAGTGATGCAAAAAGGATCATTCTCGATGACCCGGATACGGTAAAAACCGTTGCCGCTCAAAATGCTGACTGTCCCGCTCAGGCGGAATGTTCGCCTTTGCACCCCGCTTATATCATTTATACATCGGGCTCAACGGGCAAACCGAAAGGCGTAGTCGTCACATTAAAAAGCGTAAGCAATTTCCTCTTATCCATGCGGGAAATGTTCCCGCTCGGCGAACAAGACCGCCTGCTTGCCGTTACGACTGCGGCGTTTGATATTTCCGGACTTGAGCTCTTCCTTCCGCTCATCAGCGGGGCGGGGGGCGTCATCGCACGTAAAGAGACGATTCAGGAACCGCGGGCGCTTGCGCACATGATTCACTCATACGGTATTTCAATCATGCAGGCAACGCCGACATTGTGGCATTCATTAGTCACCAATGAACCGGATTCTCTCCGGGCGCTGCGGGTGCTTGTCGGAGGTGAGGCGCTTCCGAACGCGCTTATGCATGCTCTGCTTGAATCAGGCTGTACGGTGACGAATCTGTACGGGCCGACTGAAACAACAATCTGGTCGGCCGCACAGCCGCTTGCAAAAGACCATACGGGGGCGCCTCCGATCGGAACGCCGATTTGGAACACGCGGGTATATGTGCTGGACGCCGCATTGCAGCCCGTCCCGCCGGGAATCGCGGGCGAGCTTTATATCGCGGGCGAGGGGCTTGCCAGAGGTTATTATAACCGTCCTGATTTAACAGCTGAAAGATTCATTGCCGATCCGTACGGGCCCGCGGGCGCGAGGATGTACCGGACGGGAGATCTCGTGCGCTGGCGTGAGGACGGCTCGCTTGATTATATCAGCAGAGCCGATCACCAAATTAAAATCCGCGGGTTCCGGATAGAATTAGGAGAAATTGAGTCAGTGCTGTCGAAATACCCGGGTATTTCGCAGGCCGCCGTCATTGTCCGTGAAGACCAGCCGGGAGATAAGCGGCTGGCGGCTTACGCTGTCGCGGATCAGCCCCTTGATATCGGCGGACTTCGTGCATATATGGCCGAAAGCCTGCCGGATTATATGGTGCCGGGCGCGTTTGTACAGCTGAAAGAATTGCCGCTGACACCGAATAAGAAGCTCGATCGCAGCGCTCTGCCTGCACCTGATTTTTCCGCTGTCCTGTCTGACAGAGGGCCGCGGACGCCGCAGGAGGAAATATTATGCGATCTGTTTGCCGAGGTTCTCGGTCTCGCGCGGGTCGGAATTGATGACGGGTTCTTTGAATTGGGCGGACATTCGCTCTTAGCCGGACGCCTGATGAGCCGGGTTCGGGAGACGATGGGCGCAGAGCTTGGCATCGGCCGTCTGTTTGATACGCCGACCGTTGCCGGGCTCGCCGCACAGCTTGACACCGCAAAGAGTGCGCGGCCTAAGCTCAAGCCGTTTGACCGGCCGGAGCACATCCCGCTGTCATTTGCGCAGCTGCGTCTTTGGTTTCTCTACTGTCTTGAAGGGCCAAGCCCGACTTACAACATTCCGGTGATTGTCCGCATGTCAGGCAAGCTTGACCAATCAGCGCTGAAACACGCCTTTTACGATGTTGTCAGCCGTCATGAAAGCTTGCGCACCGTTTTTCCGGAAAATAAGGGATCATCTCATCAGCTCATTTTATCTGCTGAAGAAGCCCGCCCTGTGTTTACCGAGACACGTGCGGACAAAAACGAGCTCCAAGACATGCTTGCCGCTGCGGCACGATATCGGTTTGATCTCGCTAAAGAGCCGGCCGTCCGGGCTGAGCTGTTTGATCTTGGTGACGGCGAGTATACGCTGATGATTCTCCTGCATCACATCGCAGGTGACGGCTGGTCCTTGAATCCGCTCATGCGTGACTTATCCATAGCCTATATCGCCCGGCAAACAGGTGAAAAAGCAGAATGGGCGCCGCTGGCGGTTCAATATGCGGATTATGCGCTTTGGCAGCAGCAGCTTTTAGGCAGCGCGTCTGATTCTGAGAGCTTAATTGCGCGCCAGCTGGATTTCTGGAAGAAAACGCTTGAAAATGTACCGGATCAGCTGGAGCTGCCGTCTGATTTTCCGCGTCCTGCTGAATCAAGCTACAGGGGCGGCGTCATTCCGGTCAACATCGGCCAAGAGCTTCATGCCCGTCTTCTCTCACTTGCCAGAAATCAGCGCGTAAGCCTGTTTATGGTGCTTCAATCAGGGCTTTCCGCGTTACTGACCCGGCTCGGTGCAGGGACCGATATTCCGATCGGCAGTCCGATAGCCGGCCGCAGTGATGACGCATTGGGAGACCTTGTGGGTATGTTCATTAATACACTCGTACTGAGAACCGATACCTCTGGCGATCCGAGCTTTTGTGAGCTCCTTGAAAGGGTCAGGGAAATGAATCTCGCAGCATATGAACATCAGGACGTGCCGTTTGAACGTCTCGTGGAAGAATTGAATCCGGTTCGTTCCCGGTCAAGACATCCGCTGTTCCAAGTGATGCTCGCATTCCAAAATACGCCTGATCCTGTACTCAGTCTTCCTGATATGGAAACAAGCCTGCAAATCAGCAGTGTCGGATCGTCCAAATTTGATTTGACGCTGGAATTGGCTGAACAGCGCCATGACGACGGTACGCCTGCCGGTATTGAAGGTCTGCTGGAATTCAGTACGGACTTATTCAGAAAAGAAACGGCTGAAGCACTTGCCGGACGCCTGCTTCTTCTGCTCGAAGATGCCGCATCACATCCGGATAAACCGATCGGAAGCTTAACCATTCTTTCTGATGAAGAGCGCCGGAAGCTTTTGCCGGTTAAACGGGCAAAACAGCATATTCAGCCTCGGCAGACACTGCCTGAATTGTTTGAAATACAGGCCGCCGCAAAAGCGGATGAAACGGCGGCAGTATTTGAAGAGAGCGGGCTCACTTATAAAGAGCTGAATGAAAGAGCCAATCAGCTCGCGCATATGATGATTGCCCGCGGCGTCGGCCCGGAGCAGTTTGTCGCACTGGCGCTGCCGCGTTCTTTAGATATGATTGTCGGGCTGTTAGCCGTCCTGAAGACGGGGGCAGCGTATTTGCCGCTTGATCCTGATTATCCTGCGGACCGCATTGCTTTTATGTTACATGATGCCAAGCCTGTATTTATGCTCACCAATCGTGAAGGCGCAAGTAAGCTCTCTATCGAAAGCGGCATGCCGGCCTTCATCTTGGATGATCCGCAGAACAAGGAAACACTTCGGCAATATGCCGTCACGAACCCTGAGAATGCCGACCGTATTCGTCCGCTGTCACCGCTTCACCCGGCCTATGTCATTTACACGTCGGGATCAACAGGTGTGCCGAAAGGTGTCATCATTCCGCACAGCAATGTTATCCGGCTGTTTGAGTCGACGCGGCATTGGTATCACTTTCATTCTGATGATGTATGGACGATGTTTCACTCCTACGCTTTCGATTTCTCTGTCTGGGAAATGTGGGGGCCGCTGCTTCACGGCGGACGTCTCGTCATCGTGCCGCATGACATCAGCAGATCGCCGGAAGCGTTTTTACATCTCCTCGTGAAAGAGCGGGTGACTGTACTTAACCAAACGCCGTCAGCGTTTTACCAGCTGATGCATGCGGAAAAAGAACAAAAAGAGCTGGGGCGTCAGCTCGCACTCAGATATATCATCTTCGGCGGCGAGGCGCTTGAGCTGAGCCGGCTTGAGGATTGGTACAGCCGCCACGCAGACAATCAGCCGGTGCTCGTGAATATGTACGGCATTACGGAAACGACGGTGCACGTCAGTTACCTTGAATTAGACAAAAACATTGCCGAACTGAGAGCAAACAGCCTCATCGGCTGCGGCATTCCTGATCTGAACGTATATGTGCTTGATGACCGGCTGGAGCCTGTGCCCCCGGGCATCACGGGCGAAATGTATGTGGCCGGAGGAGGCGTGGCACGCGGCTACTTAGGGCGGCAAAGCCTGACCGCCGAACGCTTTGTAGCTGATCCGTACGGCCCGCCGGGAACAAGAATGTACCGGACAGGGGATTTAGCCCGTCTGCGGACGGACGGTTCTCTTGATTATATGGGCAGAGCGGACCACCAGATTAAAATCCGCGGCTTCCGGATTGAATTGGGAGAAATCGAAGCGGTTCTCGTCAAACATCCGGATGTCGAGGATGCTGCCGTAGTCGTCCGTGAAGACCGGCCGGGAGATAAACGGCTGGCCGCCTACCTTGTCCGATCTGCCGGCAGCACCTTGGACACGGGGGACATGCGCCGGTTTGCCGAAGAAAGCCTGCCGGATTACATGGTTCCGTCAGCTTTTGTCCAAATGAATGAACTGCCGCTGACACCGAATGGAAAGCTTGACCGAAAAGCGCTCCCTGCGCCTGACTTCCAAACGGAGGTCACCGGCCGGGGACCGAGAACGCCGCAGGAAGAAATGCTGTGTGAGCTGTTCGCAGAGGTGCTTCACCTGCCGCGTGTCGGTATTGATGACAGATTCTTTGATTTAGGCGGCCATTCTTTGCTTGCGGTTCATTTAATGAGCCGTATTCGGGAAGCGATGGGAGCCGAGCTGAGTATCGGAACATTATTTGAAGCTCCTACGGTGGCAAGCCTTGCTGAAAGACTTGAGTCAGGAACGGGCGCAAGCGCGCTTGATGTTCTTCTTCCGCTCAGAACGGCAGGAGAAGAAACACCGTTGTTCTGTGTCCATCCGGCCGGCGGTCTCAGCTGGTGTTATGCCGGGCTGATGTCTTCTTTAGAGGCTGATTATCCGATATACGGCTTACAGGCGAGAGGCATCGGAAAAAAAGAACCGCTTCCGCAAAGCTTAGATGACATGGCGGCGGATTATATTGAAAAAATCCGCACCGTGCAGCCGAAAGGGCCGTACCGTCTGCTCGGCTGGTCTCTCGGAGGGAATGTCATTCAGGCCATGGCGACACAATTACAGAGCCGGGGTGAAGAGGTTTCGCTTTTGGTGATGCTTGACGCGTATCCGAATCATTTTCTGCCGATAAAAAATGCGCCTGATGACGAGGAAGCCGTTATTGCGCTGCTTGCCCTGGGAGGATACGACCCGGACAGCCTCGGGGATCAGCCGCTTGATTTTGACACCGCGCTGACCATTCTCCGCCGTGAGGGAAGCGCATTAGCCAGCCTGGATGAGTCAGTGATGATGAATCTGAAAGACACGTACGTTAATTCTGTCGGGCTGTTAGGAACATACAAGCCGAAGCCGTTCCACGGAGATGTGCTGTTCTTCAGATCCACGATTATTCCGGAGTGGTTTGACCCGATTGAGCCGGATACTTGGAAACCGTATATTACAGGGAAAATCGAGCGGTATGACTTAGACTGCCGCCATAAAGATATGTGCCAGCCGGGCCCGCTTGCCGACATCGGCGCGATTCTGGCAGAGAAATTAAACGGACGGCGTACAGTCCGGTAAAGAAAGGAAAGAGATGATATGACAAATCCATTTGAACGGGAAGACGGCTCATACCATGTGCTCGTCAATGCTGAAGGCCAGTACTCACTGTGGCCGGCCTATCTGGATGTACCGGACGGCTGGGAAACCCGCCTGACGAATGAAACCCGCCCCGTTTGTCTCGAATATATTGAAACAAACTGGCGTGATATGAGGCCGGAAAGCCTGAAACAGGCCGAAGCCGCTAAAATGTAATAAGAAAAGCCTGCCGTTATTTCGGCAGGCTTTTTATGCGGACATCAGCCGTTAAGCTGTGTATGATCACAAAATGTATAAGGGTGGCCTTCTTCATTCGTGCACCATGACTGAGACAGAAAAGCCAAAAAGACCGCGGCCCACTGGTCTGCAAACTGGATTAAAATACCGCCGTCGTGCCACGTTCCGTTATCCTTCTTCCAGCGTGTATCAATTGGGTTTCCCTGATTCATATGAATATTATGCATGCCGTTTGTCGGCTTGAACCCGAAAATCTTATCAGCGCCCGGCTCCGGCCCGAATTTAGAGCCGTAAATATAGACGGTGGCTTTTTCTGATTTGGCTTTTTGCATGTACGTCTCAATAAAGTCATTTAAGTCATTATCCGGACCGGTGACTTCATGCGGGAGGGGCACCATGTTCCGGGGATCAAACAATCCGCCGCGGACATAATCCAGCGCCAGCTCACGGCTGGTTTCATCAATTGGGGTATATCCATACGGAATGTTGGGCAGCAGGGTGATCGCGCTTGCGTCAAAATGATCGCGTGCCGCATACAGAACCTCTGATTCTTTTGAACTTGACATGACATTGATCGCACAGCGATAGCGCGTATCAGGCTCGCCTAGCACCTCGACTTGAAAATGCGGAGAATCATCATCTGTTTCCCTTTTCATATCTGACACAGTGCCTTTTAATACACCATAGTGCTGAACAGCCATATGAATCCTCCTTTTTCTTCCGGGATATGAATTGATATTCGAGACAGGGGGCCGTTTTTCCTTTTATGAGAAAGAAAAAAGGACAGCCCGCTGATCAGGCTGTCCTCTTCATATCTATTAAGCTTTTGCAGCCGAACCTTGCATTGCTTTTTCAGCAGGCACGTAGTCATAGCCTAAGTCTTTGGCTACCGCTTCATACGTGACATGTCCATTAGCCGTATTTAAGCCCGCTTTAAGCGCAGGGCTGTCTGCAATGGCTTGTGCCGCGCCTTTATTGGCGATTTGAAGCGCGTAAGGAACGGTTACATTCGTTAATGCGAGCGTAGACGTACGCGGTACGGCGCCCGGCATATTGGCGACAGCGTAGTGAACGACGCCGTGTTTTTCGTAAGTTGGATTATCGTGGGTTGTAATATGATCAACGGTTTCCACAATGCCGCCCTGATCGATGGCAACATCAACAATGACGGAACCCGGTTTCATTTGTTTAACCATTTCTTCCGTAACGAGAGTCGGCGCTTTGGCTCCCGGGATGAGCACGGCGCAGATCAGAAGATCCGCTTCCGCGACGGAATCTGCAATATTTACAGGGTTTGACATCAATGTTTTAATCTGATGCCCGAAAATATCATCAAGCTGACGCAGTCGGTCTGCGTTCAAATCGATCATTGTCACATCGGCACCGAGTCCGACAGCCATTTTCGCGGCATTTGTTCCGACGCCGCCCCCTCCGATGATTGTGACTTTTCCGCGGGATACACCCGGTACGCCGGCTAATAAAATTCCTTTTCCGCCCTTTGGTTTTTCAAGAAACTGAGCCCCGATTTGAGCGGCCATTCTGCCGGCCACTTCGGACATCGGCGTAAGCAGCGGAAGGGAACGTCCGTCCGTTACCGTTTCGTACGCGATAGCTGTCACGCCTTTTTCTGTAAGCGCTTTAGCTAATTCCGGCTCTGCAGCTAAATGAAGGTAAGTGAATAAGACCAGACCTTGACGGAAATACGCATACTCTTCAGCCAGCGGTTCTTTTACCTTCATGACCATTTCCGCATCCCATACTTGCTTTCTGTCCTCCAGAATTTCCGCCCCTGCTGATACGTAATCTTCATTTGTAAAGCCGCTTCCGAGTCCCGCTCCGGATTCCACAAGAACCCGATGGCCGTTTCCGATAAGCTGTGAAACGCCTCCAGGTGTTAATGCCACTCGATTTTCATTGTTTTTGATTTCCTTTGGAACCCCGATAATCATGTCTGTTTCCCCCAATGTTTGTGTGATGCTTCAAGTGTAGCGCGATTTTTGCGAAAATTCTTTGTTTGAAACAGAAAATAAAAAAACACGGATTTGTGAAATTTCACGAACCCATGCTGCGAAGTTTGATATCAAGGTAAATCGTAAACTTTTCATTCACATTTTTTAAGTCGATTTCTGCGATCTGGCTGATTCTTTTCAGCCTGTAATTCAATGTATTGACATGGATGTTAAGCGCTTTAGCGGCGGTGTTGACGTTGCTGTCGGCATCAATAAAATGTTCGAGCGTTTTTACCATATCGGCTTGGTGCTCCCTGTCATACTGCTCAAGCTTTGAGAGAGAATAGTTCATATAGCCGCTGTGCTTGCGTTTTTCATCCAACACATCCAGGTACTGATAAATGCCGAGTTCAGAAAAGCTGAAAAGGTGTTTGGTTTCTCTCACAAACCGCTCTTTCGCTTTTAATACGGAAAGCGCTTCCTGATAGGAGCGGTAAACATAAGAAATCGATTCGTAAATACCGCCGACCGCAATCGACGCATCCTCAATTTTATATCGTTCCTTCAGCTGTTTTTGAATATGAAGGGCGAAGTGCTTTAAATCTTTAAAAGGCTGATCGGTTTTCGGCGCGGCTAATAAGATTAATTCATTTGAATCAACAGTCGCCAGCATGACATGAATCTGCTGTGTCGTTTCCTGCAAATATTGCAGCTGCTGTTCCGTCTTTTCAGTCAGCTCATCATGTAAACGGATGATCATGACGCTGAACACGGACGGCAGCGCCATCCCGAGCTTATGAAACCCTTCGGCCATTTCGGCTTCCTGATAAATATGGCCGGTCAGCATTTTCCAAAAAAACTCCTGGCCCCGCTCTTCGATTTTCGTTTTGCGGATCTGCAGGTGCAAAAGCTTGTTCCGCACCGCTTTGGCTGCCAGCTGAAGTGTCTTCAGATCTTCGTCATTGAGCTTTTTTTTGATCTCAAGCGCCCAAATAAATCCGAGAACCTGACTGTTTTTCCAGATGGAAATCGCCACGCGGTTGCTCAGGCCCACCTCGTCAATTTCTTTCACTTTGATCGGCTGGTCCGTTTTTAAAAGGGCCGGAATGGTTCCGTCTTTCCACAGTTTGTTGATGACTTTTTCCGGCACCCTCCGCCCGATAATCGTCGACGTCCGGGCCGGATCTGTACAATCGCTGTGCGTGCTGTATGCAAGCAGTTTATGATTAACGTCTTCTATTGTAATGGGGCATTGAAGAACTTCACTGATATGGTCGGCAACATCTTCAAGCCTGTCGAAACTGTACTTAAATGGATCCTTTGGATTGGTCATCTGTATCCCTACTTTTTCATAGCTTCATATCTTGATCTTACCATCTTGCTTTTCAGACTGAAAGGCATCTTTGCAGGGAAATGGACTAGGACAATAAGATCATTCGATGAAATCGAAAATAATAAGAAAATCATACTATTGTATTTACAAAATGTGTAAATGTGACGAAAAATCCAATATATCATAAGACTCATTTTGTAAAATTAAAACAGATTTGTTTGACTGTACCGAATGGTTGTTTTTATAATAATGACGTTCAAAAAATAAGTGAATTAGCCCATATTTAGGCTGATGACACAGGAGGGTATAAGGAATATGTCTGGATTAATTCGTGTCACACCCGAAGAGCTAAGAGCGATGGCTAAGCAATATGGCGTTGAAAGTCAGGAAGTCATGAATCAGGTTGACCGCCTGAACCGCATGATTTCTGATTTGAAAGGCATGTGGGAAGGTGCTTCAAGTGAAGCATTTGCGGATCAATATGAGCAGCTGAAACCTTCATTTATTAAAATGTCTGAATTGCTTCAAGATGTGAATCATCAGCTCGATCAAACGGCAAATACGCTTGAGTCTACTGACCAAGATATCGCTAACCAAATTCGCGGATAATAAGATGAATGAAGAAACGGAGCGCCTGATTCAATCAAGAAGACGGCGCTCTTTCTATGTAAGGGTGATATGAATATGTATATCGATATTACAATAGATTTAACACATTATAACGGCAGCGTCTTCGATCTCAGATTGTCAGATTACCATTCTGTGAAAAAAGTCATTGATATTGCCCGGCAGGCTCAGCATGTATCCGTTCCGCCGCGTGAAGGCTATTGGATCAGAGTAGTCAATAAAGAAACGGTTTTTTCCGGAGAACAAAAGCTATCTGACTGCGGCATTACGAACGGAGACCGCCTTGAAATTTTATGAAAGGACATGGTGGAATGACAGGTCATAACAGATCTTATTTAGAAACAGAATTAGACGCCATCCGGGAAGAAACCGAATCAGGCTTCACGTTCACCTTCCAGCGGGAAAAAATCAAGCTTCTTGACGGGCTGGAAGCAAATGTGATTAAAGATGCTGATCCTTTTTTTCAAAAAGAGGTCTCAGTTTCAGAAGACGAAGTAACCATCACAATTAAACCTCCTTCTTCTTATCAGGCTTTCCGCTATATAAAAGGAAAAGATAAAAAAAGCAGGTGGCAATTTGCCTACCGTCTCGTCCAAGCCGTGAAACAGCATAAGCTGAAACGTCTCAATCTGATTGCCGCCCCTGAAAATATCGTGTTTGATAAAGCGCTGACGCCTTACTTTCTTCATTACGGCGTAAAGGAGAGCCTTCCGCCTTATGAGGAAGATAGAGAAAGGGTATTAAAAGAGCTCAAAGCCTGTGCGGCGCTTGCAGCTGACGGGGCGTACACCTTCGATGAATATTTGAAGTACAAGGAGACGCTTCACTTCTCTCCTGAGGTGAAAAGCGTGCTAGAGGCGGAGACGATTGAAGAACTGGAAGAAACCATTCAAACCGCAATTGATTCCCTCGAAGAAAGGGACAAGACATACATAAAACTGCCGAAAAAGAAATGGAAAATCCAAAGATACGCCGGTCTGGCGCTTGCCGTCCTCCTTGTGCCGACACTTCTTTACTCCTTATACGTTCTGTTTTTCGCCCAGCCGAAGCAAGAGGCAATTACAGAAAGCAACCGCTATTTTTTAAATCAGCAGTACAGCAAAGTCATTGACACACTCGCTAAATACGATGCGGAAAGCCTCCCGGAATCTGTGCAGTATGAGCTTGCTTCCTCTTATGTGGCAGTTGAAAATCTGAGGGAAGAGCAACGGAAAAACATCGGGAATCTGGTCACGCTGCAATCAGACCCGAAGCATTTCCTTTATTGGATTGATATCGGCAGAGGGGAAAATGAAGAAGCCATCAAAATCGGCCGCAATCTTGAGTACAACCCGTACATCTGGCTCGGACTTACAAAATATAAACAGCAATTATTAGCGGATGACAGTATGAAAGACGACGAAAAGCAGAAAGAACTGGACGCCGTGGAAAGCGAGCTTGCGAAGGCGAAAAAAGAGGCGGAGGAACAGCATAAAGAAGCGAAGGAAAACGGTGACACCGCCGAAGCTTCCGCCGGACAGGATGAAAGCAAACAAGACAAAGCGAAAGATAACAAAGAGAACGACAAGAAAGATGAGAAAAAAGATGAAAAAAAATAACAGCACACATCAAATGGCCGCAGGTAACGATCAGGCTGTCAGGAGGTTCGCCATATGAGTCTGTTATGGGTCTTTTACCGAGAGCACGTACAAAAGATTCAGCTGTCTGAACTCCCGCCGTCTCAGCCGATTACGATCGGTCCGGATATGAAAGATACAATCACGTTCGGCACACTTCCGTTACGGCAAAACGCCGCAACCCTTTATCGAAAAGAAACAGATCGTTATGATGTTTTCCTGGGAAATAACTGTGCCGGCGAATTGACAATAGGAAATGAAATGCCCTGCCGGATTGAAGAAGAGACGATGCGGCTTCTGCTCACCCCTGACCGGGAAGAATCCTCCGTCTATTTTATCGGCGGGAAGGATGAGATCGTTTTCTCATCAGAAACAGAGGAAGCGGATATATACAAAGAGCCGTCCTCCGCTCAAACAGGGGCTTTTTATCTGCGAAAGTCGGCAGGATGCTGGTCTGTCGTCCCTGATGGCCAGGACGTTTATGTGAACGGAAAGCTTGCAGAAGCTCCCGAAAGGCTCCGCACGGGAGATGAGCTGCTGTGGAATTTTCTGCGTGTGAGGCTGACGGAGGACGACCTTTTAGAAGTCGTTCATCACGAAAAGCTTCAAACCGGTTTAACCAAAACGGTAAAACCAAGCACCGAAATGAAAAAGAAATACCCGCAATATCGAAGAACGCCGCGCATGGTCTACGATCTTCCAGAAGACCGCGTTTCATTCAGCTTTCCCTCGCAGGAAAGCGAACAGAATAACCGGGGGCTGTGGCTCGTCATTCTGCCTCCTTTGGTCATGCTGATTGTAATGGGGGTTGTCGCCATTATACAGCCGAGGGGCATATTCATCCTTGTCTCTTTGGCGATGTTTATGATGACTCTCATTACGTCCACCGTGCAGTATTTCCGTGAAAAAAACCAGCGGAAAAAACGGGAGGAAAAACGGGAGCGTGTGTACAAGCAGTATTTGGAAAGCAAACGGGAAGAGCTTCAGACGCTGTCGGAAAAACAGCTGCAAGTGCTGACGCATCATTTTCCCCCGTTTGAAAAAATGAAATATTTAACTTCTGAAATCAGCGGCCGCATTTGGGAGAAATCGCTGGAAAGCAGGGATTTTCTGATGCTTCGGCTTGGAACGGGCACGGTCCCGGCAAGCTACGAGATTTCAATGAGCGGCGGAGACCTGGCGAACCGTGATGTGGATGACTTGATGGAGCAGTCGCAGCACATGCAGCGTGTGTATAAAGATATCCGCCATGCGCCCGTGACCGTTGATTTACAAGAAGGGCCGATGGGGCTTGTCGGGAAACCCCAGATCGTCAAAAATGAAATTCACCAGCTGATCGGCCAGCTCGCGTTCTTCAACAGCTACCATGACCTGCGATTTGTCTTTATCTTTCATGAGGACGAATATAAGGAATGGGAATGGATGAAGTGGCTGCCGCAATTTCAGCTGCCTCATATGTATGCGAAAGGATTTATTTACAATGAACAGACCCGCGATCAATTGTTATCGTCCATTTACGAGCTGCTGCGGGAGCGGGATTTGGAAGAAGATAAAGAAAAGAAGATCTTCCAGCCGCATTTTGTCTTTGTCATCACAAATCAGCAGCTGATCGCAGAGCACGTCATTTTAGAATACATCGAAGGCCGGCATGAGCATCTCGGCATCTCGGCAATCATCGCCGCGGAAACGAAGGAAAGCCTGGCGGAAAACATTCACACCCTCGTACGCTACATTAATGAAGATGAGGGAGACATTCTCATTCAGCAGAAAAAAGCGGTACAGATCCCGTTTAAGCTGGACAGGCACGAACGGACAAACAACGAGCGGTTTTCCCGGACGCTTCGGACATTGCACCATCAGGTCGGAATGACGAATTCCATTCCTGAAACGGTCTCATTTCTGGAGCTGTTTCATGCGAAGGAAGTAAAAGAAATCGGCATCAGGCAGAAGTGGGAGACAAGTGAGTCTGCAAAATCGCTGGCTGTTCCGATCGGCTATAAAGGAAAAGACGACATCGTCTATTTAAACCTGCATGAAAAAGCGCACGGGCCGCACGGATTGCTGGCGGGAACGACCGGCTCCGGGAAAAGTGAATTTCTGCAAACGTACATCCTGTCATTGGCCGTTCATTTCCACCCGCATGAAGCGGCGTTTTTGCTGATTGACTATAAGGGCGGAGGAATGGCCCAGCCGTTCCGCAAGATGCCGCACCTTCTCGGAACCATCACGAATATTGAAGGAAGCAGAAACTTCAGTATCAGGGCGCTTGCATCCATTAAAAGCGAGCTGAAAAAACGGCAGCGGCTGTTTGATCAATATCGCGTCAATCACATCAATGACTATACAAAGCTGTATAAACAGGGAGAAACGGATATTCCGATGCCGCACCTGTTTTTGATTTCAGATGAATTCGCCGAGCTGAAAAGCGAAGAGCCTGACTTTATCAGGGAGCTTGTCAGCGCGGCCCGCATCGGACGGAGCCTTGGTGTGCATTTAATTCTCGCCACGCAAAAGCCGGGCGGCATCATTGACGACCAAATATGGAGCAACTCACGCTTTAAGGTCGCGCTGAAAGTGCAGGATGCAAGTGACAGTAAAGAAATCCTGAAAAACAGTGATGCGGCGAATATTACGGTCACCGGACGCGGCTACTTGCAAGTCGGAAATAACGAAGTGTATGAGCAGTTCCAGTCTGCCTGGAGCGGCGCCCCTTACATGGAAGATGTATACGGCACCGAGGATGACATTGCCATCGTTACCGATACCGGCTTAATTCCGCTGTCTGAGGTGGATGCGGATGATGCGGCGAAAAAAGACGCCCCGGCAGAAATAGAAGCCGTAGTCGAAGAAATCGAGCGGATTCAAAATGAAATGGGCATTGAAAAGCTGCCGAGCCCGTGGCTTCCGCCGCTTGCCGAACGTATCCCGCGCACGCTTTACCCTGCGCAGGAAAAAGACCGGTTCTTCATCGCCTGCGTGGATGAGCCTGATCAGCAAAGACAGGCGCCTCTCGCTTATACGATGATGGATGACGGCAACATCGGCATTTTCGGCTCATCCGGCTACGGCAAGTCAGTGGCTGCCATCACCTTCCTGATGAACTTCGCGGAAGGATACACGCCGGAAGAGCTTCATATGTACATCTTTGACTTCGGAAACGGCACGCTTCTGCCATTGGCAAAGCTTCCGCACACCGCAGACTATTTCTTAATGGATCAAATGAGAAAGATCGAAAAATTCATGATCCGCATCAAGGAAGAAATCGAGCGGCGGAAACGGCTGTTCAGAGAAAAAGAAGTCAGCCATATCAAAATGTACAATTCGCTCAGTGAAGAAGAGCTGCCGTTTATATTTATCACAATTGACAATTTCGACATCGTAAAAGATGAAATGCATGAATTGGAAAGCGAATTTATCCAGATTTCACGCGACGGGCAAAGCTTAGGCATTTACTTCCTGCTGACCGCAACGAGGGTAAACGCCGTCCGCCAGTCGCTGTTAAACAACATAAAAACGAAAGTCGTCCATTATTTAATGGATCAGTCAGAAGGATACTCCATTTACGGGCGTCCGCCGTTCAGTCTCGAACCGATCCCGGGCCGCGTCATGATCCAAAAAGAAGAACTGTATTTCGCGCAAATGTTTCTTCCGGCTGAAGCGGAAAATGACCTCGAGATGTTCCAGGCGCTGAAAGCCGATGTCAAAGCATTAGCTGAACGCCACGCCGGAACAGCCGGCCCAGACCCGATTCCGATGCTTCCGGATAGGCTGACGGCCGGCGAATTTTCACTCCGTCTCGGCCCGGAACAAGAACCGTTCCGCATTCCTGTCGGGCTTCATGAGGAAAAGGTCAGCCCTGTGTACTTTGATCTGGGCAAAAATAAACATTGTCTTATTTTGGGCCAGACACAGCGTGGAAAAACAAACATCCTGAAAGTGATGCTGAATCACCTGCTGCGTGAAGGTACGGAACGGGTCGGGCTGTTTGACTCGATTGACCGCGGACTGTCGCAGTATGCGCAGGAAACAAAGGTCAGCTATCTGGACACAAAAGAAGACGTCCGGCAGTGGATCGAAACGGCAGAAGCCATTTTCACGGAGCGCGAAGCTCAGTATGCGCAGGCCGTCAAAAATGGCGATGTGCACAAACTCAGTTTCTCTCCGGTCGTGTTAATGGCCGACGGCATTACAAGATTCCAGCAGACGATCGACACCGCCATTCAGGACAAACTGGCGATGTTTATGAAATCTTACGCGCATGTGGGCTTCAGTTTTATTCCGGCGGGCAATCACAGCGAATTCTCAAAAGGCTATGATTCCTTAACGACGGAAATGAAACAGATCCGCCACGCGATGCTGCTTGTGAAAAAATCCGAACAAAATGTCATTCCGCTGCCTTACCAAAGGCAGGAACCGGACATTCAGCCGGGCTTCGGCTATTTGGTTGAAAACGGGAAGGAGCAAAAAATCCAAATACCTTTATGTTCAGCGGAAAGGGAGGCCGTCAGATGACTGAACAACGAAAAAGCCTGATCAAATTAATAGCCGCGGTCGTCATCATTCTGCTACTGCCAGTGCTGTTTTTCCGGTTTATCGGCGATGACCCGGGAAAACAAAAAATCAACGCCACCCGCCAAATCGCAGTCGTGAATGAAGACATGGGCTTACAAACAGATGAAAATGAGGAAGAGGAATCCGTCCATTTCGGCAAAGAAGTAGCGGCCGCTCTCGGCGGCCGTCCGGATTATTCATGGACGGTTGTCAACAGGAGCGCGGCTGAAAACGGCCTGGCGGCTAAGAAGTATGACGCCGTCGTTTACATTCCATCCGATTTTTCAAAAGATATCTTAAGCTATGACAAGGAGCGTCCGCAAAAAGCCACGCTGACATTCAATATTCAAAGCAACCTGAACGCCGTCAACAAAGAAAAAGTGCAGCGTGAGCTAGAAGACGCCCAAAAATCAATGAATAAAAAAATGTCGGCATTATATTGGAATTTCGTCTCACAAAAAGTGAACAATGTCCGAGGCGATTTTGACAAGATCGTCAATAAAGAATCAGAATTTCAAAACGTTATGTACAATTTTTACAAGCCGAGCTCCAATGACTTGGCAGGTGAAATCAAACGGCAAAAAGACCTGATTGACGAACTGAAAAAATCAATGAATGAAGCGCAGGGCGCGGCAAAAGAAAAATTGACCTCGGCAGATGAAGCCAAAACCACGCTCAAAGACTTTGCCGATACGGTCGAGCGCTATAAACAATATCAAGAAAATCAGAAAAAACTGCTGATGGCCGCGCAGGAACAAAATCAAAAGCAAATCACAACCGGACTGAATGCCATTAAAGCACAGCAGGCCGCCAACCAGTTCAGCACGATGATGAGCGGGCTGTCTTCAGGCATAAACCAGGCGCAGACACAGCTTGCCCAGACGGGATCGGCTCTTTTTGCCGCCCAACAGGTGAGAGAAGCGCAGGTTCCTGATCAGGAACGCGGGATGGCGAATATTCAATCCAATTTACTGGACAATTATTTGACTCAATATAAAGCTCAAGCAAGATTTGAAACACTGAACAGCATCCAAACCCTTATGAAAAGGGATCGGCAGGCATTAACCGTTCCGGAAAAGGACCCGGGGGATGACGGCTCGGATGAACCGAAAGAAGAAGAAAAACCGGAAGAAGAAAAACCCGGCGATCTGAAAATTGACCTTGACGATCAGCGTGACGAGTTAAAACGCATCTCCGCTGAAATCAATCACATTTCTGACGGATTAAAAGAACCGGAAAAAGAAAAACCGGAACCCGAAAACCCGGGCCAAGGCGATGACGGTGAAAACTCCGGCGATACCGATCCGAATAACGGAACGAATCCCGGAGAAGACGGAAAAACGGAAGACGGCACAAAAGAAGAGCAGCCTGCTTCTGATAACACAGGCGATCAGGAGCCAAAAACCGTCCAGACCGCGACAGCCGCTAAAAACGTCACTCCGCCTGCTGATGAGCCGGCGGACGATCCGAACGATTCTGAAGGGGACGGCGGCACAGACATATCTGAGGCGAAAGAAAGGCTGAACCAAGCCGCAGAGCGCATTCAGAAAATTGAAAAAGAGCTGGAAGAAAAACAGCAGACTCATAATGAAGAACTGAAAAAACGTCTCGATGCTCTTGATGAAGAAATCCAAGGCCTTAAAGACCAGATTGATGACGTCAAAAAACGCGCAAAGAAAAAGCTAGAAGAATTGGAAGAAAAGAGAAAACAAGACTTCAATACCATTTACAGAATGATTGTAAGAACAGAACAGAACATTTTGAACTACCCGTCATTGGATAGCGGCCGCAAATCTGCTCTTGAACAGATATTTGCCGCTGATATCAATACAAAAGAAATATCCGATTTAATGAGTTACTATAATGATTTATCCCTGTATGAGGCGACACTCTATCACTCTCTTGACGCGGGCTCGCTGCCTGATGTGAAAAACAGGGTGCTGAAAGCCCAGCAAGGCGAAGTTCAAACCGTTCTCGCCATCAAACCGGTGGAAACGGCAAGCTGGGAAAACCTGAAAAACAACAAGATGCAGACAGATGAAGACATCAGCAATTTCATTAAAGGCATGACCGAATTCTCGGATAACTACAGCTCGTATATCAGAGATGAACAAGCCGGAGTGCTCGATGAGCTCGCCAGCATTTCAGACAGCGCGGCGAAAGCATCCGATCAGCTGGCTGAAGGCGCTGTGCAGGAAGCGGCCGCATTCAGCGGAGACGGATTAACCGGAACGATGGCGCTCGGCGCTCAGGATACCGTCGGCCGCGAAGTCCTGCAAATGTCTGACACGATGGGCCATCTGTCAGAACGCCAGTCCGGCATCATCAGCTATACCGACAATATGCAGCAAAGCGTAAATGACGTCCAGCAAAAAGCGGACACCCTGAACAGCAACTGGGGCAAAAACGTCAATTCCACGAAATTGATCAGAAATGACGTGTACGGCATTTTAGGGAACGCGCTCGTTGACGGACAGGAAAACGGCTACGTTTATGATTATCTCGCCAACCCGCTTAAAATCAGCGGAGAGGTGCCGGAAGACCGGGTTCAGAATGTTCCGCCGGTCGTCATTTTGGTGATCGTCCTGATCAGCAGTCTTCTGATCGGCTATTTCAGCTCGTATTATCAGCAGGCGCCGCTTCTTGTCAAAGGCGCGCTCTTTGGGATTTTAAACATTATGGTCGGATTGATGATCAGTCTGTTCGGTCTGAATATCTACTCGCTTCCGGACGATCAGACGATTAAATGGTCAGTCTTTACGATTCTCTTGCTTGCGGCGAGTTCAGCTTTTATCCGGGCAGCCTTTGTCTTCAGCTCGATTACCGGATGGATCGCATCATCAGCGCTCATTCTCTTTTATGTGGCGCCTTTGATCGACCTGATTATGCCGAACTTCACCTTTGACAGTCCGGTTTCGAAAGTCTATATCGATATTCAATACGGAACGGGCCATCTGTTTGCGATGGGGGTAACGGTTCTTGCGATCATTACGCTGATTGCGGCGGCGCTTCCGCTCGTCATTCGGCTGTTTGCGGAAAAAACGGAGGAAAGTGATCAGTCTTATGAGGCGTAACACGTTCATGGAAAAAGGATTGCTGCTGTTTGCTCTCTCCTTTTTCCTTTTCCTTCCCCAAGCCGCAGCCGCGAATGAGGAAAATACTGATGTCAAGCCGAATGAATATGAAAAGAAAGACATTGAAATTCGTACGGATTACCTGCACGACGATGCCTACTCTGAGGAAAAAACGGCGCTTCCGAAAGAACAGAAGGATATCACGTTTGATCAGCCGGCCGAAAACCCGGATGACAAACTGATATCAAATTTGTTTACATCGTCAGACACGGAGCCGAATACGATCAAAGCGCAATCGAAAAAACTGGGTATCACATTTGCCGAGCCGGCGGTGAGGCGTACCTCGGCAGATATGGAAACGGAAGAGAAAAAGACTTCTTTTCTGCTGCCTGTCATTTATGCCGTCTTGATCCTCCTCGGGATTGCGGCCATGATCTATCTGATCCCGAAAGTCACGGCGCAGGAAAAGGCAAAGCGGTAAACGGATCGCTTGTGTTTGCGGGAAGACAGCCCGTAAAATAAGAAAAAAAGGAGGAGTTTCATGCAGTTTTTTCTTATAACAGGCGCGTCAAAAGGCTTGGGCCGGGCGCTTACGGAACAGGCGCTTCAAGAAGGAGCCGAAGTCGCCGCGCTTTCAAGAACGATAAGCGGGGAAAAGCGCGAGGGACTGACAGAATACAGTGTTGATCTAACCGACCTGGCAGATACCGGGCGGCAGATGAAGGCGATTCTTGATCAAGCAGAGGAGAAGGGGTACTCCGCCGTCACACTGATCAACAATGCCGGAATGGTGGAACCGATCAAGCGGGCGAAAGAGGCTTCCGCCGAAGAATTGAACCGCCATTACACCCTTAATCTGACGGCGCCCGTTTTGCTCAGCCAAATGTTCACAAAGCGTTTCGAAGCGTTCAGCGGCAGCAAAACAATTGTCAACATCACATCGGGCGCGGCGAAAAATCCTTATAAAGGCTGGAGCGCGTATTGCAGCTCAAAAGCGGGGCTTGATATGTTTACGAGAACATTCGGGTTTGAACAGGAAGATGAAGAACTGCCGGTCCGCATGATCTCATTCTCGCCGGGAGTGATGGATACAGACATGCAGGCTGTCATCCGTTCTTCGTCAAAAGAAGATTTCCATGACATCGAACGGTTCCGCAATCTGAAAGAAACGAAAAACCTCAGAAGTCCTGAATACATCGCCGGCGTCATTCACTCACTGATCGCGGGCGAGCCGGAAAACGGACGGATATACGATATCAAAGAATTTTTGTAGAGCAGCTTTCACGCTGCTCTTTTTTGTTTGTACAATCACTTCGGAGTCCGGCGGCATATGATGAATGAAACAACGTATAAGGGGTATAAGAAATGTATCAGATGAATTGAGTTTCTTCTCGATTTATGTTAGGATTCTAAAAATATAAATAAGGAGGGGTTTCCATGAGAAATGTAACGTTAATGGATGTCTTCACCCATCCAATCGCACAAAAGTATTTACAGCGTTCCGGTGTCGCCCATGCGATCGCCTGCGCGTTTCATGCATACCGTCTTGCCGTAAAAGCAGGTGTCAGCCCGGATCTTGCGGCGAAAGCGGCTTTACTGCATGACGTCGGCCATTATGAATGGTACACAGACGGCAAATGGGATTATGAAAAGTACAGAAGAAACGATATCCATGCCATTAAAGGCGCGGAACGGGCGCATAAGCTGCTCATCCGGCTCGGTGAAGAACCGAAAGCGGCGAAGGACATTGCGCTGGCGATTCTGCTTCACACCGATTCCTATCTGCCTGAAGGCGAACTGGACAAGAATACGCTCCAGCAAATCGTGAAACAAGCGGATGAACTCGATGAAGAACCCGGCGGACATCACCATTACCGCCAAATGGATCACACGGCCGCGCTCAAACAAATCCAAAAGCTTGATCAGTTAATTGACCAAGCCCAATATCCCATAAGAAGCTCAGTCTAGGCCACTCATGCGGCCTTTTCCGCTTACATAACTCCGCATGCTCACTAACACCTTTTCCGCTCCGATAGACGTACTGTGTCAAAGCCTTTGTCCGCTGCATATGCTGAAGGAAAACATAGTAAAGGGGATCAGCGAAAATGGCCCATCAAGGAAGCCCGCAAATCGTCTCGTTAGTGGACCCTTACGTTTATCAGACCATCCATAAGCTTATCGGCTCAAGGTTTATTATTCAAACCGTCAGACGCATTATCAGAGGACGGCTGATTGATGCCACTCCGGATCACATCGCCATTGAAGAAACGCATGACCGTGTATTTTATATCAGAAACCGCCATGTGGTTTCCGTCATGCCTGATTATACCGAACGCGTGTAACAGCCCGAATAAGGCGCAAACCGGAGGCGGCTCTATAGAACCCCGGTGCGTCTTCTTTTTGAGATACATAGATGCACGGCGGCTTTTTTTGGTACAATCACAGTACAAGTTCACATAACAATAGGAGGAAACCGCTTGTTGAAATCAAAGGTCCATTTTTGGACGCTGCAAATTTTGCTCGTTTTGCTCATTATTTACGTATCAACGAAAGTCTCGTTTATTTTTCAGCCGTTTTTCGGTTTTATCACCACTCTGTTTTTCCCGATTTTGATCTCGGGCATTTTGTTTTTCATTTTTAATCCGATCGTGCGCCTGCTTGAGAAAAAAATCCCCCGGACATTGGCGATCCTGCTCATTTATCTCGTTTTCATCGGCCTGATTGCCTTTATGTTCACCGCCATCGGACCGATTGTGGCTTCCCAGGTCACGGGGCTGATTAACAATTTCCCTGATTACATTCATCAGATTCAAGTCTTGACGGCGCAATTATCCCATTCCAAATGGTTTACGTGGATGATGACGCAGGATTATGTGTCGATAGAAAAAATCCAGCAGTCTCTGACGGGATTTTTACAAAGCCTTCCGCAAAATATTACGGCAAGCCTGTCGGCCGTGTTCGGCGTCGTTACGAATATCACGCTTGTCGTGATCACCGTTCCGTTCATTTTGTTTTATATGCTGAAGGACGGCCGGCGGTTTCCGCTCTTGGCAGTCAAAATCCTGCCTTCTTCCTACCGGGCGGAAGGCAGGAAAATATTTAACGACTTATATGTCACATTGGCCGCCTATTTCCAAGGCCAGCTGCTGATTTGTCTCTTTGTCGGAACGGCATGCTTTATCGGATATTGGATCATCGGCCTGCAGTATGCGTTAATTCTCGGGATGGTGATCGCCGTCACCAATATCATTCCGTACCTGGGGCCGTTTCTCGGGGCGGCGCCCGCGGTGATTATCGCGTTTATGGATTCGCCGGCTAAGGCGCTGTTTGCCGTTATTGTTGTCGTTGTCGTCCAGCAGCTTGACGGGAACCTGCTTTCTCCGCTTGTCATCGGGAAACGGCTGAATACCCACCCGCTCACCATTATTCTTCTGCTTATCGGAGCGGGCAGTTTCGGCGGCATTCTCGCAATGATTCTGGCCGTGCCGGTTTACGCGGTTTTAAAAGCTTTCGTCTTAAATATCGTCCGGCTTATCAAACTTCGTCAGCGGTCAAAGCTCGAAGACAGCCGCAAGCCGAAATAAAAACGGGCACAACTCCCGATGCAGCGCATAAAATGCTGTAAAGAAAAGCGGAGGTGTGGGTATGCCTGCAATTGTGGGACCGATTTATATTATGAGTTTAGCCGGAGACGCTGCGGCGAGCTTCGGTGACGTGTTTGCCATTTCTCCCAAAGCCGTTGACCACTCAGGCGCGGGGGCAGGGGCGTTTCATTCCGGAGATTTTATCAAAGTCACTAATAAATTCAGCAAAACGCGCTTTGAAGACATCGATGTGTTTGACGAACCTGATTGGTTCAACGCGTGACAGCCTCCTTTTAGGAGGCTGTCGCTTTTTTGTAGTATAATAGAATCAGTCTTTATAAAAGGGGAATTTTTATGAAAATCAGAAAAGCGAATATTACCGTGCAGTCCGGAATGATCGGTGATGTATATCTGCATGAAAATAAAAAAGAACAGCATACCCTTGTAGCCGTTCCGGAACTTGAGTGGAGCACGATCATTTCCTATGAGGAAGAGAAAAAGGCGCTGGCGCAGCGGCTTTTACAATCATTCAGCAAGCTGATTGAAGAAGAGCCCGCCGGAGAGCTCGCCGGAAAGATCTCCCATTGGGTGGCTGAAATGTAACGAAGCGGTTTACCGCGTCCCGTCCGGGGCGATAATTGTAAAACAAGCTGAGGAGGGACAGGCCGATGAGCGACAAAACGGTTGACCTTTATTTACAGCAGGGGATGTACGGCCCTCTGCAGACGAAACCGGATGAACGCCATTTATTTTTAGGCTCGCTGCGTGAAAGAGTCATCATTGCCCTGACGAAGGGACAGGTGCTGCAAAAGCAGCCGTATGAAGAAGTGAAACAGGCGCTGAAAAGCCGAAAAGACGCGGTGCTCTATATAAACGGAAGGCTCCCGTATCATGCTTATTCACCATATATGAAGCTTGCCGCACTTGCCGGTGTCCGAAGCTCCGTCATATCGGACCTTCAATTCGAAACGCCGCTCGGCCTGGTTTTTGCCGCCGATTATGCCGTGAACCTTGACGGCATTTACGTACAGGATGACATTTTTCAGCGCTCACTCCTGAAATCTTAAAAGGGCAAAACACCGTTTGTCATTTTACAATGCCAATTCACTTACAAGTGGAGATAGGATATAATGGTTTTCATATGAATGGCGGGGAGGCCGGCTATGAAAAAAGCATTTATATGCATTGATTATACGAATGATTTTGCAGCAGAGAACGGGGCATTAACCTGCGGAGAACCCGCGAGACAGATTGAAGATACGATTGTCAGTTTGACGCAAGCATTTATAGAAAACGGTGATTACGTTGTCTTTGCGGTAGATTCGCATGATGCAGACGATGACTTTCATCCCGAGACACGCCTGTTTCCTCCGCATAATATTAACGGCACGGAGGGCAAAGAGCTGTACGGAAGGCTATCGCCTCTTTATGAGAAACATAAACACGCAAAAAACGTAAATTATATGGAAAAAACGAGATATTCTGCTTTTGCGGGAACGGATTTAGAGCTGAAACTGCGGGAACGGCAGATCACTGAGCTGCATCTTGCGGGCCTGTGCACGGACATCTGCGTTCTTCACACGGCGGTTGACGCCTACAACAAGGGCTTTCAGATCGTCATTCATCAAAACGCTGTGGCCAGCTTTAATCCGGAAGGGCATGAATGGGCCCTGTCCCATTTTAAGAACAGCATCGGAGCGCAAGTGGCAGAGTAAGGAAGGGGAAAATAATTTTGGTGGAGCATGGTTTTAAAGACGACAGTTTGTCTTTACATACAGATCTTTATCAAATTAATATGGCCGAAACGTACTGGAGAGACGGCATTCATGAGAAAAAAGCGATTTTTGAGCTTTTTTTCAGAAAGCTTCCCTTTGAAAACGGCTATGCGGTATTTGCGGGCTTAGAAAAAGCAATCGAATACTTGGAGAACTTCAAATTTACCGACAGCGATCTGAATTATTTAAAAACGGAATTGCACTATGCTGATGATTTCATTGATTATTTACGGGATCTTTCTTTTACCGGATCTCTTTACAGCATGAAAGAAGGCGAGCTCGTTTTTAACAACGAACCGATTATGCGGGTCGAAGCGCCCCTGATCGAAGCCCAGCTGATTGAGACGGCTCTGCTTAACATTGTGAATTACCAAACATTAATCGCCACGAAAGCGGCCCGCATCAAAGGCGTTGTCGGTGACGAAGACGCCCTCGAATTCGGAACGCGGCGCGCCCATGAAATGGATGCGGCCATGTGGGGAGCGAGAGCGGCTTTGATCGGCGGCTTCAGCGCAACGAGTAATGTAAGAGCCGGAAAGCGTTTTAATATACCGGTATCCGGCACGCACGCTCATGCGCTCGTACAAGCGTACCGCGATGAATATACGGCATTTAAGAAATATGCGGAGACCCACAAAGACTGCGTATTTCTCGTAGATACGTACGATACGATCCGTTCGGGCATGCCGAATGCGATTAAAGTCGCAAAGGAATTCGGCGACCGGATCAACTTCATCGGCATCCGCTTGGACAGCGGGGACTTGGCGTACCTGTCAAAAAAAGCGCGTGAAATGCTTGATGAAGCGGGTTTCACAGACGCAAAGGTCATTGCTTCAAGCGATCTTGACGAGCACACGATATTAAATCTGAAATCCCAAGGAGCGAAAATCGATACGTGGGGCATCGGCACGAAGCTGATTACCGCATACGATCAGCCGGCCCTCGGCGCGGTTTACAAGCTTGTCGCCATTGAAGAGGACGGCAAACTGACTGACACCATTAAAATTTCGTCAAACCCTGAAAAAGTGACAACGCCGGGAAGAAAGAGAGTATACCGGATTATCAACAAGCTGAATCACCACTCGGAAGGTGATTATATCGCGCTTTATGACGAGCGGGTAAATGATCAGAAACGTTTAAAAATGTTCCATCCCGTCCACACGTTCGTCAGCAAATTCGTCACTGATTTCTATGCGAAAGACCTGCATGAGCCGATCTTTGAAAACGGCGTTTTATGCTATGATAATCCCGAAATTACCGACATCCAGCAATACGTGCAGGATAACCTCAAACTTCTGTGGGAGGAATACAAACGGATCAGCAAGCCGGAAGAATATCCGGTCGATTTAAGCGAAGACTGCTGGAGCAACAAGATGCAGCGGATTCATGAAATCAAAAGCGAGCTGAAACGGGAACTTGAATAGAAGACAAAGCGGCCTTTCCTTTCTCTGGAAAGGCCTTTTTGTTGTGATAATATTTTTCACATTTAGACAAATTTCGTCAAATTATTTGATATACTTATGTTCGAAGGCCGTATCTAAGGGGGTAAATGAATGAAGGTGTTTGTTGCGAGACAGCCTATCTTCAACAGAAACGAACAGGTTGTTGCTTATGAACTTCTTTACCGGGAGAGCGAAGAGAACCGTTATTCGGCCGCTGACGGAGATAAAGCTACGACGGATCTCATTATTAACAGCTTTATCAACATCGGAATCGAAAAGCTGACTGAGGGGAAACGCTGCTTTGTGAATTTTACAGAAAGCCTGATGTTTTCAGATCTCCCTACCTCCTTTGATCCTGACCAGCTTATTATCGAAATTCTTGAGGACATACCGATCACTCCGGCACTCATCTCAAGATGCAGACAGCTGAAGAAATTAGGATATACATTAGCACTTGATGATTTTTACGCCATCAATCCGGAAAATGAAGAGTTAGTGGAACAGCTGATGAAATATATTGATATTTTAAAAATCGACTTTTTGCAATCCTCGCGTCTGGAGCGCAAAAAAATCATTCAGACGTACAGCTGTAAAAGTCTGATTTATTTAGCGGAGAAAGTGGAGACGAGAAAAGATTATAAACAGGCGGCCATAGACGGCTTTCACCTGTTTCAAGGATATTTTTTCAGTGAACCGCGTGTCATCAGCGGAAATGATCTGACGTTTCATTTTCATTCTTACTACCAGCTTTTAAGCGAATTAAACAATGACCAGCCCAATATACAGCGCGTGACGGAATACATAGAGCGGGACGTCAGCTTATCGTATCAGATTCTGCGTTTTTTAAACGGATCGCAAACAAGGCTGAAAAAAAAGATAGACAGCATCCAGCAGGCCATCATGATGCTCGGGCTGAATGAGATTAAGCGCTTGATTTACATTCTTTCATTCAGAGATTTAACGGCGAAAAGCCACTCAAGCCAAAAAGAAATCATTAAGATTTCCTTAATCAGGGCCAAACTGTGCGAACTGCTGGCGAAAAGAACCGGAAGGCCCCAGCCCTCTTCTTACATGCTGATCGGCATGTTTTCGCTCATCGATACGCTTCTCCACAGGGAGCTGGAGGATATCATCAAAGAACTGCCTTTAATCGATGAAGTCGGACAGGCGCTGCTCGGTTATGAAAACGATTATTATAAGATGCTCGCGCTCGTCAAAGCCATTGAATGCAACAACTGGGACTGTGACGAGTGGGGAAAAGAACTGAACAAAGAAGAAGCGTATGAATGTTACCTACAGGCGATCGAATGGTGCCGGCAGCTGATCGTGGATTGAGCCGCTTTAAGCCGACCACCTGAGGGCGATGATAAATCGGCTTTGCTCTCTGACCAGACTGACACGGATGCCGTCGGGATTATACGTCACGTCAAAGTCATTTTTGATGCCGGTCTGCTTAATGAGCCGCTTGACCGCTGCGGTGTCAGATGATTGCGCTGCGGTGAGGATGCGGCGCGCAAGCTCTTTTGACGCCGACAGCCGCGCAAGGAGCAGGCGCGCATCCTCCAGCATGCCCGCAGCTTCTTTTGCGGACGCTGTCAAAATATCTGCGTGAACCGGAGGACTGGGTGCAGGATTCCGGTATGGCGCGGCGAAAACAGGGAAGCATGGATACACATAATGCATACGGCGGCCTCCTTCCTGAGAAAACATTCGTTATACATGAGTATAGGCGGCGTGATAACGAGTTATGACATGCAAAAGACCACAATGCGGGGGTTGCGGTCTTTTCGGTGTTTGTCGGTGGTTATGCGACGTTGTTCGCCCATTCTGTTTTGAAATTGCGACGGCAGGGACTATAGTCCTTGCCGGTTTGTCGGAAAACCGTTAAAAAAACAGCAGAACCGCCAGATTGGTCTGCTTCATCCTAAACGTCTGCCTTTCTGGTAGTTATATAGTCCTGTTCGCTAAATGCTCCGTTCGGGACTATGGGATTACCTCGGTTTGCGGTGTCACGCAGATACTTTTACACATACTTTTCGGTGAAAAATCCCGCAAAAACGTTTACACTATTAGTAACAGATCAAATACCTAGGACTCGTTCACCATACACAATTCATTGATCTTTCAAAAAAAGGAGTGTGGAAACGGTGGAAAACAAATTAGAAGAAGTAAAGCAATTATTATTCCGACTTGAAAATGATATCAGAGAAACAACCGACTCATTACGAAACATTAACAAAAGCATTGATCAGCTCGATAAATTCTCATATGCAATGAAAATTTCTTAAAAAGACTTGGAAACAAGTCTTTTTTTTGTGCATTTTTTATCCATTTCGTGGATAAAGTATTATACGATTGTTAAAAAACGAAAAACCTGCTGTCTTTCATCACCTGCATTTAGTAAAATAGAATGGGAGGGTGAAGACAATTATTGAGCAAATGTGTTTAGATGCCGAAACGATTAAAGAGAAGATGAAGGAAATTGTAAATGATAATCTTTACAATTCAGATTTGATCAGTCTGCTGTGCTCTTTCATTGAAACAAAAGAATCCTTCTTTTTTGGAAACCTGGCATATCAGCATTACATAGCATTTAACGGAGCAAATTTCAAAGAAATAGAGCTACTGGCTGTTGGAATTGAATTGTTGATTTTATCATTTGATATCTTGGATGACCATGAAGATGAGGATAATGACAGTGCTCTTTGGATGAAAATTGACCGCTCAGTTTCGCTAAATGCATCAACATCTCTCTATACAATTAGTCTCCATCTCATTAATTCGCTTTGTACAGTTTCCGAATTTTCTCAGTTAGCCTTAAAATATGCATTAGAAGCAATGCAGGGGCAGCATGATGACTTAAGGAATGTGGCCGAGACTGAAGAAGAGTGCCTCGAAATGATAAAACATAAATCAGGTTCACTTACTGCGATGCCATGTGTACTGGGAACAATGCTTGCATCCGGGGAATATAACGAGACTGTTGAGAATTATTCTTACTTGTTAGGAATTGTGAAACAAATAGAGAATGATTATTATGGGTTATTTAATAAAGAACGCAGTGATATTAACAAAAAAAGAAATAACTTAGTTTTATTATACTTAAAACGAAAATTTAATCCGATGTCAGTATTAATTCTTAAAATAATGAATTCAAACCAGGAATATCAATTATTGCTTTCAGATAAAGACGCGTTCAAACAAAAGCTTTGGGATGCTGGGGTGATTCAATATATTTCTATCATGATTAAATTATATGAAGATAAAATAATGAATGAATTAAACAAAATAAATATTGAAATTGAGTTATTGCATTACAAATCATTGAATGAGGGCACAGTATAATGAATCAAGACATCGTAAATTATTTAATGAAAAACCCAGAAGTACTAGAGAAATTAAAAAAAGAAGAAGTTAGTTTACTTAGTATCCCAAATTCACTTATCCCAACTATTCTTGAGATTTTTGATAATAATGTAAAAATAAGAAGAAATGACCCAGCTTGGTTTACTTAAAAAACAAGAGAGTTGTGGTTCCTTGAGACAATTGCTGAAATGTTTTACGGTTGCTTTATTATTGTTCGGAATTTTTTATTTTACTTTTATAATTTATTATACTCAGAATGGAATATTAATAGGAACAAAAGTAGTTCAGTCTTCTAACCAAGAATTAAAAGTTGTGGATATTTCAAAATCTTCTTATGGAAGAATAATGGGTCTAAAAATTGGGGACAGAATTACTGAAATAAATGGCGGAAAACCTAAAAAAGAAAATATTTATGGTTCATACCTTGCGAAAATTAAGTATTTAAAAGTTGAGAGAGACGGGCGTTTAATAGAACTTAAAAATATTGAATTCATTTATTTAGATAGTCCATATAGTTTCTTTTCGTATATTATTCCGTGTATCTTTTTTCTTCTTAGTTTAATATGCATATTTTATATATTTAAAGTCAACCTAAGAAAAGATAGCGTCTCAGCGTATATTCTTATTTGCTTTTTACTGTGTATTTCTATTGCATACTTAAGCGCAGGAGGGGTTACAAGAGGTTATCGTATTAATAGGTACATTAATCTTTACACCTTTTTAGCTGTGCCTGTTTTATATCTAAATTTCTTGCATCAATATTTCAAAGAACTTAAAGTGAAATTTTCGAGAGGAATTTACGTTGGTTTATTGTACCTTCTTCCTCTAATTAATATCCTGCTTGAATTATTTAGAGATAGAATAGGTCATCATTTAATTGTAAGCCTTAACCTTTTAACATTTTTATTAGAAATGATTGTAGTTTATGTTAGTCTCATATTATATCAAATAAAACATAGAAAAAAGGATTTCTCTTACCTGTTAAAAGTACTTCTGGTTTCTAATACAATTGCTTTTTTACCCTTTTCTTTATTATATATTGCTCCATTGATTATTTTTGGACAATATGTATATAGCGCTGTAGTTACTGCACCTTTTCTTCTGCTCATACCTTTAGCATTGGTATATCAATTTGTCGTAAATAAGATTTACAACATTGATTTCTTGTTAGGCCGTTTGAGGTATTATTGCTTGTTAGCAGTTATTCCGACGATAGGAATCGTTTGGGTATTTGTAGTATTCATCAACAAAAATAAAAATTTTGACACTTTCCAAATTACATTGTTTGTATTTCTAATCATGCTAGCCGTTTTTTATTTCAAAGAAGTTCTAGACTTTAAGTTTCGCTTAAAGCGTTTCTCTGAAAAATACAATTACCAAGACAGCATATTTAAATATACACAGCTTCTTAAAAGCGTATCAGCTTTAAATCAAGTGTTTATGAATTTGAAAAAGACTATTTTGGACGTCTTGCCTGTTAGTAAAGCTTATATATTTGAAATCAATTCTGACGGAGACATTCTGTATTTTGATAAACAGAACAGTGAACCGAACTGGCAGCCGTATAAAAAAGAATTTGATAAAGTCACATCAGAGATTGGCAAGATTATTGAAGTAAATCAAGGTTTTCTGATGAAGATTGGAGAAAGAGGGGCAAACTCATACGTTCTGCTTTGTTTGTCGAGCATTAATACTCCAAGACTGACAAGAGATGAGATATCTTGGTTAAAGACATTGTCTTTTTATACAAGTGTTTCGATGGAAAACATATTGCAGATCGAAGAACTCATGAACCATTTACAAGATCTAAAGCAACAAGGCTCAAACCCGGTCTGGCTCAAAAAGCTGATGTTTACGATCGAGGAAAAGCAGCGTTCGGATTTGGCCCGTGATCTGCATGATTCAGTGCTGCAGGACTTGATTTCTTTGAAGCGCCAGTGTGAGCTGTTTCTGGCCGATTTTAAGAAAGAGGAGCCTTGCCAGTTAGAGGTGCAGGACAAGCTTCATCAGATGAATGAGCAGATGTCGGATGTCATTTTGATGACCCGGGAGACGTGCCATGAGCTTCGTCCTCAGCTGCTGTATGATTTGGGTCTGGTCAAGGCGGTATCCAAGCTTGCCGCGCAGCAGCAGGAGCGTGCGCCATTTCATATCCGTCTGAATACGGGCCGGTTTACGGCGGCGCTGGATTTGGATACACAGCTGAATTTGTACCGCATCATTCAGGAATTTCTTTCGAACGCCATGAAGCATTCACAGGCGAATGAGGTGCTGATTATGCTGATCAGCATTCAAAATAAAGTGATTCTGCATTATGAAGACGACGGTGTCGGATGCAATCAGGAAGAAGGCGGCGGGCAGTCGATGAGCATGGGTCTTTCGGGTATTAAGGAGCGTGTCCGGGCGCTTGACGGACGGATGAAAATCGACACAAGTGAAGGAAACGGTTTTAAAGCGGATATTGAAATGGAATTGTAACCAATTTATCACCAAATCGACTTGGCAGAAGCCAAGTCTTTTTAATAAAATGGAAATGAGTGAGTAAAAGGGAGGAAACCATGAAAAAGATACTAGTGATTGATGATCATCCGGCTGTCATGGAGGGCACCAAGACGATTCTGGAAACGGACACGAATCTTTCTGTCGATTGCCTCAGTCCTGATGCCAGTGAACAATTCGTTCTCCGGCATGATTTTTCAGCTTACGATCTCATATTAATGGATTTAAATCTGGGTGATGACATCAGCGGCATAGAGCTTTCCAAGAAAATCTTAAAAGAGAATCCTCTCTGTAAAATCATTGTCTACACAGGCTATGAGGTTGAAGATTATTTTGAAGAATCCATCCGCGCGGGCCTTCATGGCGCCATCAGCAAAACCGAATCTAAAGAGAAAATCATGCAATACATATATCACGTGCTCAACGGACAGATTTTAGTTGATTTCTCCTATTTCAAACAGCTGATGACCCAGCAAAAAACAAAAACGTCTTCTTCCCCTCAAAGTGAGCAGGATCGGTTAACACAGAGAGAGCGCCATATTCTCCAAGAGGTCGAAAAAGGTTTGACCAATCAGGAAATCGCAGATGCGCTTCACTTAAGCAAGCGGTCGATTGAATACAGCCTGACATCCATTTTTAACAAGCTGAATGTCGGCTCCCGCACTGAAGCGGTGCTGATCGCCAAGTCAGATAACGTACTATAAATCTTGAAGGGAGAATGACCTATGAATCTGAACAATACATTGCTCGGCGCACTCGGTATTGAAATCACTGAAAACACGCCGGAGAGATGCGTGGCGGTGATGCCGGTGGATAAGAGAACGGTGCAGCCTTTCGGATATCTGCATGGGGGCGCGTCAGCAGCGCTGGCGGAGACTGTTGCAAGTGTCGGGGCCCAGCATTTTATCGACCGATCGAAACAGGCGTGTGTCGGGCTTGAGATTAATGCCAATCATTTAAAATCCGTGAAAGAGGGCGGGACGGTCACGGCGATTGCGAAACCCGTTCACACAGGCAGGGCAACCATTGTGTACGAGATTAACATTTTCGATGAACGGGAAAGGCTGATCTGTGTTTCCCGCTGCACGCTGGCTGTTATAACAAAATAAACAAACAGCCGGAACCCTGAATCGTCCGGCTGTTTGTTTTTACAAATATGAATCTTCTTTTCGTTTGATCACAAAGTTTCTGATCCCTTTGTAATCATCCTGAACGCTTCTTTTATCAAGCGCCGCTCCCGAATTGTACGCGGCCCTGCATATGAGGTGCGCTCCGACCGGCGCCGTCAGCAGGATAAAAATGATGCCGAGCAGTATTTTTACAGAAATTTCTCCGGTCAGCATCCACAAGTAGCCTAACACCCCGAGCAATACCAAATTAACGCCGAGTGTCGAGCCTTTTGAAGAGGCGTGGGCGCGCGTATACACATCAGGAAGCCTGAGTGTGCCGAAAGACGCGACCAGGCAGATCAGCGATCCCATCAGAATACAAACGGCGACGGCCCATTTAACGATTTCGATCATTTTCGATAATCTCTCCTTTCTCCAAAAACTTAGCAAAGGCAATCGTGCCGATAAACGATAAAATGCCGAGCAGCAGTATGATGTCCAAAAAGGCCGATGTGTTTAAGAGAATGGATACAAGCGCGGTCATGGCAATCAGATTAATGCCGATCCCATCAAGCGCGACGACCCGGTCCGGTATCGTAGGCCCTTTTATGACGCGAATGACGTACAGAAGAGTCGAAACCGCCATAATGCCGAGTGATAATTGCAGAATAAACGTAAACATCAGCGGCTCACCTCCTGAATGGCTTTCTCAAAAGAGACGCGGATGTCATGGATTGCTTTCTCCGCATCTTCAATGTCCATGGCGTGTATATAGAGAATCGACCGGTCATCGGAGATATCCATCACGAGCGTACCCGGTGTTAAAGTGATTAACAGCGAGAGCAGCGTGATCTCCCAATCCTCCGTCAATTCCGTCTTAAATGCGAAAATGCCCGGGCGGATGTTCAGTTTCGGCGATATAACGGTTTTCAGCACGCTGACATTGGCCAAATATAATTCTTTTATAAAGATCAGCATCAGTCTGATGACCGACCATATTTTCCAAATGTAAAACGGCCGCGAGAAGAAGCGCCGGAAAAAAAACAGCGCCGCCAATCCCGCGATAAATCCGGTCAAAAAACCCGCCGCGCTGAGGCTGTTTGTGAGAAACATCCAGCAAACAGCGAGAAGAACATTTAATAATAGTTGAAAAGCCATGCCATCTACTCCTTCAAAACAGCTTCAATGTATTTTTCCGGATTCAGCAGATTCTCAGCCGTCTGATTGACATACGGTGAAACCCATTCGGTTCCGAGCCCGAACAGAAGCGACAAAAGGAGAAAAGCGGCTGCCGGATAAAGAAGTCCTTTTGCGGACCGTCCGCCTGCGCCGGGGATTTCTTTTTCTTCCCCCCAAAAAGCCGTCGTAAAAACCTTCAGCACGGAATAGAGCACAAGCAGGCTTGATAAGAGAATCAATACGGAAAACAATGTTTCCCCCTTATCGAACCCGCCTTCCGCGATCTTCAGCTTGCCCACAAATCCGCTGAACGGCGGGATGCCGGCCAAAGATATGGCTGAAATAAAGAACATCCATCCTAAAACGGGATAACGGGTGATCAGTCCGCCCATTTTATGCAGGCTGGCAGTGCCTGTCAATGCGATAAGCGTGCCGGCAAGCATAAACAGCGCTCCTTTAATCAGCATATCGTGAATCAAGTAATAAACCGCTCCTTGAATGGAGGCCGGCGTGTTCATGGCAATGCCGAACAAAATCACGCCGACGGCTGTAATAATATTGTAGATGACGATTTTCATGACATCCGAAAAGGCGATAGATCCGATTACGCCGAATAGCACCGTCAGCATCGCAAGCCACATCATCAATTGGTGGGTAAAGCCCGTATCGTGAATAAAGATCAGAGTGAATACTCTTAAAATGGCATACAGTCCGACTTTCGTCAAAAGAGACCCGAATAAAGCCGAAATTGCAGCCGGCGGGGCGTAATAAGAGCCCGGCATCCAAAAATACAGCGGGAATATTCCGCCCTTTAAACCGAAAACGACGAGAAGAAGGACGCCGATGACGGTGATCAGCCCGGTCTGGCCCGATTCGCTTATTTTTACGCTTAGATCAGCCATATTCAGCGTGCCCGTCACCGCGTATAAGTAACCGACGCCGATGACAAAAAACGCGGATGACACAATGTTAAACACGATATACTTCAATGATTCTCTTAATTGAATTTTCGTTCCGCCAAGCACGATCAGCATGTAGGACGCGATAAGCAGAAGCTCAAAAAAGACGTACATGTTGAACAGGTCACCCGTCAAAAACGCTCCGCTTACGCCGGCCAGAAGAAACTGCACCCCTGAATAATAGAAAGCGCGCTCCCTTTTTTCTCCGATGGAGCGGAAGGAGTACAGGGTGACGAGCAGCCCGATTATGGCGGTTGTCAAAACAAGCAGTGCGGCAAGCTGATCCGCGGCGAGCACAATGCCGTACGGCGCTTTCCAGCCGCCGAGTGTCAGCGTCTGAATCCCGTGTGTGAAAACCGTCTGAACGAGAGCGGCGCTGATGGCGATGGAGACACAGGAAGCGGCAGTGCTGAATATCCGCATCAGCATCACGCGCCTGTTCATAAAAATCAGCAGCACTGCGGCAAGCAGCGGCACCAGAATAGGCAATATCACAAAGTTATTCATGTTGATCATTTCCCCTCATTCGATCCATATCGTCCGTTTTCAGTTCCTGATAGGCGCGAAACGCCATCACAAGCAAAAAGGACGTGACGCCGAACGAAATAACGATCGCCGTCAGTATGAGTGCCTGCGGCAGCGGATCGACAAACGACGTGCTTTTTCCGCCCAGTATGGGAGGAGCGCCTTTTTTCAGTCCGCCCATGGTCAGGAGCAGCAAATGGACGCCGTGGCTTAAAAGCGCGGTGCCGATAATCACGCGCAGCAGACTTTTAGAAAGCAGCAGGTAGGTTGCCGCCATAAACAAAATACCGGCAATGACAGACATTAAGATTTCCATTATTCTTCCTCTCCAATCGTTTGAATAATGGTCATCGTCACGCCGACAACAACGAGATACACACCTAAATCAAACAAAGTGGCCGTTGCAAGCTCCGTATTCCCAAGCACCGGGAGATGAAAATGGCCGAATGTATGGGTGAGAAAGGGTGCTCCGAATAAGAACGAACCTGCACCCGTTGCAATCGCGATAAGCAGACCCGCGCCCGCCACATAAATAAAATTGACGGGCAAAATCGATTTGACGGTTTTTAAATCAAAGGCCAAAAGCAACAGCACGATGGCCGAAGACGTAATCAGTCCGCCGACAAATCCTCCGCCGGGAGCGTTATGCCCCGATAAAAATAAATAGAAAGAGAAAAGCAGAATGATAAAAGATACAAGCTTCGTTGCCGTCTGAAGGATGATGTCGTTTGTTTTTTGCTGTCTCAACGCTCTTCTCCCTCCTCTTTTACTTTCGTTCTGATCATGCCGTAAATCCCGAGTGCGGCAATCGACAGCACCGTGATTTCAAACATCGTATCAAATCCCCTGAAATCAACGAGGATGACGTTGACGATATTGTTTCCTCCCCCGAGCTTATGGCTGTAAGCGGTGAAAAAGGAGGAGATGCTGTCTTTTGTTTTTTCGCTGGAAGACGCGATTCCGAGCATTGTCACGATGACGCCGACACCGAGAGAAATGATAAAATTCGTCATCCGGAATGTTCTTGTCTTCTTTTTCCGCCGCATTTTCGGCAGATGGTAAAAACAAAGAAGAAACAAGGCGACGGATATCGTCTCAATGACGAGCTGCGTGAGCGCCAGATCGGGCGCTCTGAAAATCACGAAAAACAGCGCGAGTGTGTACCCGACAACACCGAGTGAGATAATGGCCGTCAGCCGCGATTTGGCGAACACAGTCGCAATCGTTGCGCTCACCATAACGAGGGACAGCACGATTTCATACAGGCCGATTTCAGCCATGCCTTTCGTTGTCATGGAAAAGCCGCCTTTCATGACGAACGCCGCTCCGATGAGAATGATAAACGCCGCAAAAATATACAGCAGATAATCCCGCAAAAATCCGGTCATATACGATGACGTCAGCTGGTAAGATCTTTTTTCCATACTGCCCGTCACCGCATCGTAAAGCTTGTTCAGCGTCAGTTTTTTCGGAAACAGACCGTACAAACGCTCCCATTTAGACAGCGTTACGTAACCGATCGTGCCGACAATGATGATGCCGAGGGTCATCATTACCTCAGCCGTCACCCCGTGCCACTGGGAAATATGGACATGGAATGTATCTCCGCCGGTTAACAGAGCCGGATAAATGGAGTTCATCGCCGGTTCAATCAGGCTGTAAGACAAAACGTTCGGTGCAAAAAACAGACTGACGGCGCAAGCGGCAAGGATCACCGGCGAAATCAGCATGCCGAGCGGTGCTTCATGCGGCGTCTTTTCAAGCTGATCAGGTTTGCGCGCGCCGCTGAACGTTCTGAAAAACAGCTTCATGCTGTAGATGAAAGTGAAGACGCTCCCGATCCATGCGAGAACGGGGAACAGCACGCCCCACGTATCCAGGCTGAAAATATCTGCATGAGCAATCCGCAGCATACTTGTAAAGAACATTTCTTTACTTAAAAAGCCGTTAAACGGAGGGAGGCCCGCCATGGAAAACGTTCCGATCAGTGAAACGGTGAACGTTACCGGCATAAGCGCCATCAGGCCGCCGAGCCTGCGGATGTCCCGTGTTCCCGTTTCATGGTCGATAATGCCGACCGCCATAAATAAACTTCCTTTAAAAGTAGCATGGTTAATTAAGTGAAACACAGCCGCGGTGACAGCCGCCGTAAAATACTCTGAATGCTGGTAATGAAGCGCGGCGGCTCCTGCGCCGAGCATCGATACAATCATACCGAGCTGACTGACTGTGGAAAATGCCAGAATCGCTTTTAAATCGGTTTGTTTAATCGCATTGAAGGAAGCCCATACCATCGTGATCAGACCGACTGAGGCAACCGTCCAAAACCAGACGGGTGAAAATGCAAAAACCGGACTGAATCTGGCAATCACATAAATGCCCGCTTTCACCATTGTAGCCGAGTGCAGATAGGCGCTGACAGGAGTCGGCGCCTCCATGGCATCAGGCAGCCAGATATAAAACGGAAACTGCGCTGATTTCGTAAAGGCCCCCAATAACAGGAGAACCATCGCCGGAATAAAGAACGGATGGCCTGCGATAATATGCACCTGGTTGACCATTTCCCTGATACTGAAAGAATCCGTCATCAGATACAGCAGGATAAAGCCGCCGAGCATGCACAGTCCGCCGCCGACGGTAATCAGCAGTGACTTTTCCGCCCCGTAGCGTGATTTCTTCCGCTTATGCCAATACCCGATTAATAAGAAGGATGACAGGCTTGTCAGCTCCCAGAACATATAAAGCACGATGACGTTATCGACGAGCACAACGCCGAGCATCGCGCCCATAAACATCAGCAGGTACACATAAAAGGGGCCGAGCTTTTCTTTGTCCTTCGATAAGTAAAAAATACTGTAAAGCGTCACCAAAGAGCCGATGCCCGTAATCAATAAAGCGAATAACAGCCCGAGTCCGTCAATATAAACGGTATAGTTAATACCGAGGGACGGAATCCATTCGGCCGCATACCGGACGGTTTCCCCAGCCATTGTGACAGGGAGCTTGCTGATAAAGTAAACAAACAGCACAACGGGCACTATCAGCACAAACCAGCCTGTATGGACTTGTTTTACCCGTTTATAAAGAAAGGGAACGATAAATGCAAATAAAAAAGGCGCCAAAATCGCGAAATGTAACAGCTGCAACAGAAGACCTCCTTTGCTTGTTTTTCATCAAGCAACTGCTTTATGTAAGAGTGAATCAATCAATTCACGGTCATAGGACCCAGTACAAATTATATCGCACTTTTTTTTACCCTGCTACGGCATAATGTATTCCTTTCTGTGTTTTTGTGGTCTTTTGAACCCAAAATAAATTTATCAAATATCCTGATCTTTGTATATACATTTATCTTTCAGATCAAGCTTTTAAAAAAGGAGCTGGTCAGATGAAGAGAAAGGCGGCGGCCTGTATTGGAATATTTTGTTCTATTATTGCAGGAACATTCATAGCGGACGATTTCTGCAAAGGGAGGCAGCAGACGGAGGCGGATAATTGGGAGCGTTTTTTTCTCGGTGCGGAATACGCAGAAGACAAGCTGAGTGCGGCTGAATCAATGCAAACGCCGTTTCAGCCGCGTGAGTATATCAGAATCGTATATAGATGAAAAGAGTTCCGGCACCAGGGTGCGGAACTCTTTTTGTGTGGCAATCAGCGTTTTCCTTTAATGTAAGGGATGCCGTTGGCTTTAGGCGCGTCCGCGCGGCCGATGAAGCCGGCAAGCGCGAGAATGGTCAGAATGTAAGGAGCCATCAGCATGTATACATTCGGAATGTCTTTGAACAGGGGCAAAAGCGAGCCGATAATGCTCAAACTCTGCGCAAACCCGAAGAACAGCGCCGCCCCGAGCGCGCCGATCGGATGCCATTTGCCGAAAACCAGCGCGGCAAGAGCGATAAAGCCTTGCCCGGAAATGGTGGAGTGGGTGAAATCAAGCGCGATCGTGGAAGCATATACACCGCCGCCGAGCCCGCCGAACAGCCCGCTGATCATAACGCCGATATAGCGCATGCCGAACACATTGATTCCCATCGTATCGGCCGCCATCGGATGTTCCCCGACAGAACGGATGCGGAGGCCGAACGGCGTTTTGAATAAAATAAACCAGGAAACAAAGGCCAGTACGATGGCTAAAATCGACGTATAATATACGTCGGAAAAGAAAATCTTTCCTAAAACCGGAATATCGCTTAACCCGGGAATGTTCGTTTTGTAAAAGGGCTCCGGGATTTTATCAGTCTGGGCCTTTCCGTAAATCAGCTTGACGATAAACAGTGTCGCTCCTAACGCGAGCATATTGATCGCCACACCGGTTACCGTCTGATCGGCGCGGAAAGAAACCGCGGCAGCCGCGTGGATCAGTGAGAACAGTCCGCCGGCAATCATAGCCGCAGCCAAGGCGAGCCACGGAGCGGCGGCGCCAAGCTCGCGTCCGAAAAATAAGTTGAACATGACGCTTGTAAAGGCGCCGATAATCATCAGTCCTTCAAGACCGATGTTGACAACTCCCGATCTTTCAGAAAACACGCCGCCGAGAGCGGTTAAAATAAGCGGAGCCGCATATACGAGTGTTGCCGGGACAATAATGGATAAAATCTGCAGGAAGTCCACTTACTTCGCCCCCTTTTTCTTCAATTTATCAAGGATGAGACGGATGGCGTAGCTTGATGCCACAAACAAAATAATAATGGCGATGACGATGTCAACGACTTCAGAAGGCACCCCGGATTCAATCGGCATATTTAATGCCCCGACTTTAAGGCCGCCGAGAAGACATGCCGCCAGAACAACGCCGATTGCCGTGCTGCCGCCGAGAAGCGCAACCGCAATGCCGTCGAAGCCGACGCCGGTAAAGGCGCCCTTAACCGCCGCGTATTGAAAGGTTCCGAGTCCTTCCATCGCGCCGGCAAGCCCTGCGAAGGCGCCGGAAATCATCATGGCGTACATCATATTTTTTCTGACGCTCATTCCGGCGTATTGTGCGGCGTGCTGGTTAAAGCCGACAGCCCGGAATTCAAATCCGCTTTTTGTTTTATGAATGATAAACCACATGAGAACTGCCGCAAACAGAGCGATCAGAATGCCCCAGTGAAGGCGGGAGTAATCTGTCAGCTGCTCTAAAAACGGCGAGCGGAGCGACGCGCTTTCATGAATTTTGTCTGTTTTGTCCCGGTGGTCCGTCATGACATCGGAAATGAGATAATTGGTTAAATGAAGAGCGATATAATTCATCATGATCGTGACAATCACTTCGTGGACAAAAAAACGGGCTTTTAAAAATCCGGGAATCAGGCCCCACATGCCGCCCGCAGCCGCGGCCGCCAATAACGAAAGCGGAAGGTGGATGTAAGCGGGGGCGTCAAAGGAAGCGCCGACCCACACCGCGGCGGTCCAGCCGACAAGGAGCTGTCCTTCAACCCCGATATTAAACAGGCCGGTCCGAAATGCGAATGCCACGGCCAATCCGGACAAAATATATGGCGTAATCTGCCGGATCGATTCCCCGATGTAATACACTTCACCGAAAATGCCGCTCCAAAGAGCCGAATACCCGCTTACGACATTGTAGCCGCTGGCGAGCATGATGACCGCACCCGCAGCTAACCCAAGGATGATCGCAATCAGCGGCACAGCCAGATGAGAAAGTCGATTAATCATGTGTTTTCCCCGCCTCCATTTGCTTACTTCCCGCCATTAAAAGTCCGAGCTCCTGCTCGTTTGTTTCAAGCGGATTGACGTTTGCGATGATGCTGCCTTCAAAGATGACGGCGATGCGATCGCTGAGATTCATTATTTCATCAAGTTCAAAAGATAACAGAAGCACCGCTTTACCGGCATCACGCTGCTCAATGAGCTTTTTATGGACGAATTCAATCGCGCCGACATCGAGTCCCCGCGTCGGCTGGGCCGCAATTAAAAGATCCGGATTTCTGTCCACTTCCCGGCCGATAATGGCCTTTTGCTGATTCCCCCCGGAGAGAGCGCGCGCAGGCGTATATTCATCAGGTGTTCTGACATCGTATTCTTCAATCAGGCTTCGCGCTTTGTCATAAATCGTGTGTTTATTTAGTATGCCGAAAGAAGAGTAGGGCTTTTGGTAATAACTTTGCAGCACGATATTTTCTCCGATCGGAAAATCAAGGACGAGCCCGTGTTTATGCCTGTCCTGCGGTATATGCCCGATTCCGGCTTCAGTGACTTTCCTGGGCGGCATGTTTTGCAGCTGTTTGCCGTTTAACGTGATCGTGCCGGCATTTGTTTTTCTGAGACCTGTAATGGCTTCAATTAATTCAGACTGGCCGTTTCCGTCAACGCCCGCAATGCCGACGATTTCACCGGCTCTGACTGAGAGGGAGAGCTGCTTGACCGCCTCAACGCCGCGCGCGTCTTTAACCGTTACATCAGAAAGCGAAAGCACTTCTTGTTTCGGATCGGCCGCTTGTTTATCCGTCTTGAATGACACTTCGCGTCCGACCATCAGGCTTGCCAGTTCATCTTGATCCGTATGTGCGACATCGAGTGTTGTAATGCCTTTTCCTTTCCGGATGATGGTGACACGGTCGCAGACTTCCATAATCTCTTTTAATTTGTGGGTGATGAGGATAATTGATTTTCCTTCATTGACAAGATTTTTCATAATCTGAATCAGTTCTTGAATTTCGTGCGGAGTCAGCACCGCGGTCGGCTCGTCAAAAATGAGAATGTCGGCCCCCCGGTAGAGGGTCTTTAATATTTCCGCCCGCTGCTGCATACCGACGGAAATATCGGCAACTTTGGCTTCAGGATCAATGTGCAGGCCGTAACGGTCGGAAATATCGCGCACGTCCCGGGCGGCGCGCTGTCTGTCAATCCGGCCGAATGTTTTCGGCTCTTTTCCGAGAATGATATTTTCTGAGACGGTAAAGGTATCCACAAGCATAAAATGCTGGTGCACCATCCCGATGCCGAGATCGTTGGCTTTGTTCGGGCTGTTGATGTGAACGCGCTCGCCCCGCACCCGGATCTCGCCTTTTTCCGGCTGATACAGGCCGAATAAAACGTTCATGAGTGTCGATTTTCCGGCGCCGTTTTCACCGAGAAGGGCGTGTATTTCGCCTTTTTTCACTTGAAGCGTGACGTCATCATTGGCGACGATTCCGGGAAACTCCTTGCGTATATTAAGCATTTCAATGATATAATCCACCGATTTGACGCTCCTTTTCAGAGATACTTTGATGAGAAAGAGCTTGGCAAAAGAAAAGCTGCAAGAGATGCAGCTTTTCCTTCACCGCTCTTTTCATAAAAGAGAGGGGATAAGCACGGAAGTCTCCTTATCCCCTGGTTCTTACTCAGCCTTGAAGGATTTCAATTCTTTTTCAGTTGAAGGGATCTCGAGCCCGTCCGCGATTTTCTTCTTCCAATCGTCTGTTGCTTTGATGACATCGTCAGAAAGGTTCTCCTTGTGATCCGAGATGCCGACTGCATCTTGCGCCAAACCGTATGTTAATGTTTTGCCGCCCGGGAATTTCCCGTCACTCGCTTTTTTCGTTAAGTCCTCTACGGCTGTATCCACTTTTTTGACCATTGATGTGAGAGTGACATTGTCTTTTGTGCCTTTGACTTGACCTTCCGCGTACTGGTCTTTATCAACACCGATAACCCATACGTTCCGCTTCGGATCTTCTTTTTTCAGATTTTTCGCTTCTGTGAAGACGCCCGTTCCCGTTGCGCCGGCCGCGTGATAAATGACGTCAACGCCTGATTTGTACATGCTTTCAGCCGTCGCCTTACCGACATCGGCTTTGTCAAATCCGCCCGCATATTTCACTTCGACGGTCGCTTTCGGATTTGCGGCTTGTACACCCGCGCGGAAGCCGATTTCGAATTTTTTGATCAATTCAGACTCCATTCCGCCCACGAATCCGACTTTTCCCGTTTTGCTCGATAGCGCAGCGGCCGCTCCCACGAGGAATGAACCTTCCTGCTCTTTAAATGTAAGGCTCGCCACGTTGTCTTTTTTGACAACGGCGTCAATGATCGCAAAATTTGTGTCTTTGCGCTGATCGGCGATTTCGCTGATGGAATCCTGCATCAGATACCCGACGCCGTAAATCAGGTCAAAGTGTTCCCGCGCTAATTTATTTAAGTTCGTTGTATAATCCGCATCTGATTTTGATTGAAGATAGTCAAAACCGCTTTTGCCTTTTGTAAGCCCGTTGTCTTTTCCGAATGCCTGAATACCTTCCCAGGCGGACTGGTTAAATGATTTGTCATCGACACCGCCGATATCCGTTACCATGCCGACGGTAAAGTTTTTGCTGCCGGAGCCGTTTGCTTTGTCACTTGAACCGCATGCGCTTAATATGGTTCCGGCCGCCGCGATGAGCGCCATCGCCATTCCGATTTTGCGTTTTTTCAAAGATATAACCCCCCTGTAAAATATGGCTGTGCCGTTCAATTCAGACTTGAGTCCCCGTACCGGATGCAGAATCGAAAAAACTTTCTGATAATAATGATGAGACGTCTCTCTTTTTCCCGCTTTGAGCGGCTGTCTCTTCCGGGTTCGGGACTTATGACTTATCTGAAAAGATCTGCTAACCAATCATAATTTATCATTTTACCCGTCATAAATAAATAGAAATTTGCTTATTTTTTAAAAAATATCAATTTTATGAATCAGCTTCCTCATCTGGATAAAACAGAGGAGGATCAGCCTAGTCATTATCCTTATATAGCATACAAAAAAGGAATCTCAATCCTTTTGTTACGGGATATGACAGTAAAAAAGCACCGTTCACAGCGGAACGGCGCTTTTTGACATTATAAATATTGTTTGATGCTGCTGACATTGCCGGTGTTGATATGATATTGAAAGACGGGTCTGCCGATCGTGCCGTACGCCATCTCTACATTCAGCACTTGTATGTCTTCCAGAAATTTAAGGTATTTCCGGATGGAGACTTGCGAGATTTCAGTATGCTTGGCGAGATCTTCCGTGGTAAAAGAGCCGTCACCGAAAGACTCAATGCTCGCCCAGATGAGTTTAAGCGTACTTTTTGTCAATCCCTTCGGAAGGTGAACCTTTTCCGCCGCTTCTTTCTTTTGAAAAAGCTCGGCATCCAATTCTTTCTGTGTCATGCTTCTGTGTGATTGATAAACTTTCTGCTTGCGTCTGTAGTCGGAAAGAGCGGTTTGAAAGCGGTCAAATTCAAATGGTTTGATTAAATAATCGACGGCGCCGTACCGAAGCGTTTTTTTGATGACGTCCAGCTCGCTTGCGGCCGAAATGACGATGACATCAACCGATTCATTTTGCTTGCGGATTTCCGTTAAAAGCTCAAGCCCGTTTTTTCCCGGCATGTAAATGTCAAGAAGGATGAGATCGATATGATGCTCGCTCAGCACGTGCAGCGCGCTTTGAAAGGATGATGCGATCCCTTTCAGCTGAAATCCTTCAATCTGGCTGAGATAGCGTTTATTTAATTCACCCACCATGGGGTCGTCTTCAACTATGAGTACATTAATCATCATTTTCCTCCTTCGGTTCATACGGAATGCGAAGACTGAAAGTCGTTCCTTCATTCTTTTCACTTGTCACAATCATATGGCCTTTTAAATTTTCTGTTGCCTGCTGGGTGAAATAGAGGCCGAACCCCCGGTTTGTCCCTTTCGTGGAATAACCTTGTTCAAAAATACGGGCTTGGTCTGCCGCAGACATTCCGGCTCCCGTGTCCGTAATCTCTATATCAAGCTGACGATCCTGAAACCGCATTGAGCACGTAATGTTTTTTTTCGGCATCTGCGCCACCGCGTCGAGCGCGTTGTTTAACAGGTTTCCGATAATCGTAATGAGCTCATGGATGACGGCCGGATCTGCCGCATTCGGGATCAGGCTGCCTAGCTGAATGTCCAGATCAGCACCCTGTTCGCGTATGTAGCTTTGTTTTCCTAGAAGAAACCCTGCGAGAACCGGACTTTTGACATCACTTATAATTTCGCTTGTTTCCGTCTTCTGCTGAATGGCAATGTCTTTAATGTAAGTGCCGAGATCATCGTATTCTTTTAACTGGACAAGCCCTAAAATGACATGAAGCTTATTCATGAATTCATGAGACTGGGCTCTTAATGCGTTTGCATACATTTTAACACCGGACAGCTGTTCTGCTAAATGTTTGACCTCCGTTTTGTCCCTGAACGTGGCGATCGCTCCGACGGTTTGTCCTTTCAGATGAATCGGAACCTCATTAAAGACCAGCTCAAGTCCGTTAATGCGGATATCCCTGTCCTGAAGCGGTTTTTTCGTTTCAATCACCTGTTTCAGCCGGCTTTTCGGGAGAATATCGTTCACATCTTGATCGACCGGATTAGTCGGAATACCCATTTTAATAAAAAGCCGTTTCGCTTCCGCATTGGCAAGCTTAATTTTTCCCCGCGCGTCAACCGCCAGAATGCCTTCTTTCGTTGATTCGAGCATGGCGCTCCGCTCTTCCAGCAGGGTGGCGATTTCATAAGGCTCAAGACCGTACATAATGTTTTTGACGGTGCGGGCGACAATGACGGCTCCGATGACGCCGACAAAAATACTTACGCAGATGATGAAATAAAGCGGTCTCAAACTGTGGCTGACGACATCCTGTATTTTGTTAAGCGAAATTCCGACCGAAACGACGCCCACTTGTTTTTTATCTTTTCCATAGATCGGTACGAAGGCTCTCATGGATTTCCCGAGGGTTCCCGCTGATGTGCTCGTTTTGATATGGCCGTGCATCGCCGGCTGTTCGTCTCCGCCGGTGAATTTCTTCCCGATTTTATTTGCGTCGGGGTGGGTGAGGCGGATGCTGTTCATATCCATCACCACGACAAATTCGGTACCTGTCGTATGCTGGACGTCTAATGTATAATCCCGGAGCTCTTTCAGCCCTTTTCTTGTTTGCAATGCCTGCGTGACACTCGGTGTTTCCGCGACCAGCTTTGCGGTGCGCAGCGCGGTTGTCCGTTCTTCTTCTTTCACGCGGTCTGCTGTTTGGACGCTGATCGTGAAAAAGGTGATACAAAGTGCGATAAGGACGACAATACAGACGAATATCGTTAATCGGGTTTGCAATTTTAATGTTTTTTTCATAACAGCCTTCCTTACGTTTATCATTCCCGCGTTCTACTTTACTCCGAAAAAGCCGGTTTGTGAAGATCAGGCCCTTATTTCGTAAAAGTGAGGAAAAATGGTATTTTTTATCTTGTCAATGTGTTTTAAGTCCTCCATAATAAGTGAGGTAGATTACAGAAAGGGACTTTTTATATGAAAAATACTTATTGGACGGGTTATTTTCCGCTCGTTGCGATTCTGCTTTTTAGTTCGTCATTATCCATTTCTACCTCGCTTTATGTCATGAAGATACTTCAGACGCTCGGCATGTATCAGGGGATGCTGGATTATTTCTCTGAGAAAGGGATCAGACTGGCGCTTTTTGCAGCGTTCGCCCTTGTGTATTTTATGCTCTTTTCGGCTTTGAAGCTGATTGCAAACACAGTGACAGAGCTGTCTCTTTTGTTTTTCACAAATGACCCTGAGGGGGACAATCTGAAAAAAATCAGATTAGGCTCTTTAATTTATGTAGGCGGAGGAATTCTTTCCTTTGCGCTCGTGCAGAATGGTTTTTGGATTGCGGCGTTATTTGCCGTTGTTACGCTCGTTTATTTGATTTTCATGGTGTACAGAATCTATTCGACACTCTCTATCGTTTCGCTGATCGGTTTTATATTGCTTGAGATTCTGTTTTGGTTTACTTTTGTTATCGGTATTTTGTACATCTTTATCAAGCTTTATAATAGCATAATGGCTAGCTTACCTGTGTAAGCTAGCCATTTTTGTTAAGACAGAAATCTGTTTTTGATCTCAGGGGAGGGGAGCATGCATGCTTCCCTTTTTCCGAACCATTTGTAACGGCGCCGGGCGATGAAAGAATAGGCTCTGTCCCTGAGGGGGCGGGGCACTGCGAAAAAAACCGCTGACAGCCGCCAGGCTCCGCGGAGATGACGTGAAACCTTTAACACGGCTGCGGATTTTTTGTATATCCGCCCGTTTTCGATAAAAATCATGCTGTCAAATTGTTCTGTCGGAAGTCCTTCTGATGCCAAAAGCTCCCGGGCGGTATCTGATTGCAATGAAGCAAATGAGATTTTGCCGGCCGGATCGCGTTTAATGATGAATTGAACGGCGCCGCTGCATAAGTTGCAGACGCCGTCAAACAAAAGCACGCGGTCCGGAAGCTGAGCTGGTTTCAAAGCGGATCCCCTCCGTTATCTTTAGTAAGCTGCCTGCAGCGTGTTTTTCCAGATCGAAAGCTGAGGGCTTGCGTCATGAAGATATTCGACGCTTGACGGTGTATCCTTGCCGACCCATACCCCCATCGTATAAGCGTCCGTCAGACCGACAAACCACATATCGTGATAGTCATTTGACGTTCCTGATTTTCCGCCGACGTACGGAGCTTTAAAGTTCGCTTTCTTTCCTGTACCGCTTTTGACGACGGCTTTCATCATTTCTTTGATCTGCATGTTGGTCCGCACGCTGAATACCTGCGTCGGCTCATCTTTCCATTTTAATATCGTTTTTCCTTTTAAATCAGTCACTTTTGTAATCGCGTGACTCGGCGTATAAACGCCGTTGTTGCCGAACGTGGTATACGCATTGGTCATTTCAAGCGGCGTCATGCCGTTTGTAAAACCGCCCAGCGCCGCAGGCAGACGGTAATCCGCGCTGACCAGCTTCGCGAAATGAAACGGTTCAAGGTAGCTGAACGCCTTATTGACGCCGACGCGGTCCATGATTCTGATGGCCGGTGTGTTGTACGAGTATTTAAACGCCGTTTCCAGCGTGACCGTGCCGTACGTGCGGTTATTATAGTTCTGCGGGCAGTAATCCGCACTGCAGAATTTGCTTGCGTCAATCTTGCTGTGTGGCGTTGCGCCGGTCTTTTCAATGTAAGGTCCGTAATCAAGCAGCGGCTTAATGGATGAACCGGGCTGTCTGTATGCTTGATAGGCGCGGTTGAAATCATATTTATGATAATCTTTCCCGCCTGAAAGCGCGATAATCTGATGCGTCTGATGATTAATCACGGCCGCTCCGCCCTGGACGCCTGCATACGGCAGATTTTGATTCACTTGGGCGACGACCTGGTTTTGCATATACGGATTCAGCGCCGTATAAATCTTCACGCCGTCTTTTAACAATGTGCTGACCCTGTCGGAAAGCTCACTCTGTATTTTTTGTTTCGCCTTTCCGGAAGCTTTTTCAAGACGTTTGTCATAGCCTTCGGATGATGAAACAAGCTGTGTGAATTCATCATTTACATAGGAAACATAGTCAGGATATTTATTTGTTTTTTCGTTTATATCAAGCTTGATCTTTTCCTTTTCGGCTTTTTTCAGCTGTTTCCCGGATATAACGCCTGCTTTTTTCAATCCGTTAAGCAATCTGACTTGTCGTTTTTTCGTATAATCAAAATGCTTGAGAGGATCATATAATGTAGGGTTATTAGGGATAGCGCAGATAAAGGCCATCTCTCCCAAAGTGAGAGATTTCAGCGGCTTGCTGAAATAAAATTGTGCCGCCGAACCGACGCCGTATACGCCGTTATTAAAATAAATCGTATTTAAGTAGCCTTCTAAAATCTCATCTTTGCTGTATTTTTTCTCAAGCTGATAGGAATAGGCCAGCTCCGTCAGTTTTCGGCTGAAGGTGCGTTCATGGCTTAAATACACATTCCTTGCCAGCTGCTGGGTGATGGTGCTGGCGCCCTGATCAATTTTATGATCTTTGAAATTGGAGGCGGCCGCCCTGACCATCCCCATAAAGTCAAACCCTTTATGCTCATAAAAATGACGGTCTTCAGAGGTTAAAAACAGCTGTTTTACCTCATTCGGTATTTTATTAAAGGGCACGATCACGCGGTTCTCATGATCGCTGACAATCTCAGAAACAAGGCTTCCGTCCCTGTCATACATGTAACTGTTTTGAACCAGGTTGATCGCTTTTAAATCAATATGTTTATCGAGCACCTGATCAAAAGGCTTGATTTGTTTTACCTCTTTGCCGGAAGCAATAACTGTAAATGCAAACAACGGGATAATGCCGAGCAGCAAAATCCATCCGATTATTTTACGTACCATGGTCACTCTCTTTTCTCCTGATTTCTAGCCATATCGTATCATTCTTTTAAGAATACGAGAAGGTTAAATTTAGAAGAAATCGTGATCGCTGCCGGTCAGCCCGCATTTGACGCTGTATCCTTTTGCAAATGTCCCGCCATCCATAAAAGCCCCGCGCCTATTAAAAAGAGAAAGGCGGTGACGTAGAAAGCAGCCGAAATGGAAAAACCGCTCGAGACCGCACCTCCGAGCAGAGGGCCGAGCACATTTCCGAGAAAACGAAAGCTGACGTTATAGCCGAGCACCTCTCCCTGGATGCTGCCCGGCGCCCTGACGCGGATTGCGGCCGTAATGCAGGGGAGCGTGCCGCCCATGACCATGCCGAACAGAAATCTGAAGACTAAAAGAATGGAGAGGGAGGAGGCGAGCGCCTGCGGAATGAAAAACACCGCTGAGGCAATCAAAAGCACGATTAAGATCCGGCTGTGGCCGAAGCGGTCGCCGAAGTCCCCCCATTTCCGGGCAAGCAATAAGCTTCCGAGTCCGGTCGCTGAAAACGCCATTCCGGAGAAAAAAGCTAAATTAACAGGTCCGTGCAGCTCATTGACATATAAAGCGAGCAGCGGCTGAATGCTGAAATTGCCGGTCTGCACGATCATAGTAAGCACCATCATCGCCCAAAGCGCGGGCTGGTGAAAAATATAGGAGAGCACCTGTTTTCTGGAATAGGTTTTCCGCTTGTTTTGTTTCTCGCCGAGCGGCTGCTCATTCACCTGAAATAAAACGAGAAGCACAGATGCGAAAATGACAAAGGACGTAATAAAAAATGTGTACGTAAACCCGAAGCTGTCAGCGAGCAGCCCGCCCAGCATCGGTCCGAATAAAGTTCCTGACACCTGACCCATCTGCAGCGTGCCGAGCGTCTTCCCGGCAGTCTCTTTCGGCGTCTGCGCCGAAATCATGGCAAGCGATGTCGGAACAAAGCCTGTTACTAGACCCATAAGCAGCCGCAGGACAAACAGCTGATAAACGGATGTCACAAACCCCATCAATAAAATGCTGATGGCAATGCCGGTTCCTGTAATCAAGAGAATTTTTTTGTAGCCGCGCTTATCGCCGAATCTTCCCCAAAACGGGGAAATCACAAATGCCATTAAAAACGTGACGCCGAACACATACCCGCTCCATCTCTGCACATACCCGCCCGAATGGGGGCTGATCGTTTCGATATATAACGAAAGAAACGGAACAATCATGGTCATGCTGGCGGAAATAAAGAAATTTGTAATCCAAATGACGACGAAGTTCTTCTTACGGACAGAAATAACATCACCTTCTTTACTTTTCGTGTATCTAATCATTAGTATATAGGAATGAATCCGGTATTTGTATTTTCGATGCGGATATAGGAAAATTCATTATTTTTAGAAAATGAAGAAAGTTTCAGAGGGGAAACTGATATACTATCATAAAATATCATTTTTGATCGGAGGAAAGGCAGGTGTAAAAAAGTGGATCAGCGCAGTCTGCTCATTATTGATTTTGAATTTACGATGCCTGACGGAAAATACAGCCCGCAAAATTTCTTTCCCGAGATTATTGAAGCGGGGATTGTCAAGACGGTGAATGATGAAGTGACTGAAACGTTTTCGAGTTATATCAAACCGAAAAAATTTCCGAAGCTGACGAAACGATGCAAAACCTTTCTGAACATCACCCAAAAAGACGTGGACGGCGGAATCACGTTTAATGAATTCATCCGCAAATTAAATGAGCTTGATCCTGATAAAAACTGCACGATCGTCACCTGGGGCAATATGGATATGAAAGTGTTAAAGCAAAATTGCATGTTTAACCATATCCCTTTTCCGTTCAAAGGAGAACTTCGGGATCTGTCCCTTGAATACAAAAACTTCTTCGGCGACAGAACATTGACCGGCCTTTGGAAAGCGGCAGAAGAGTATGGCGATAAAGGGACGGGCACGCATCATAAAGCGCTGGATGATGCGCGGACGACATACAAATTATTCAAGCTTGTCGAGCGGGATAAACAATATCTTGAAAAACCGAAACCTCCGACGATCGGTGATCGCGTCGATCTGACTGAACTGTTTCGCCGGGCCACATAAAAAAACCCAATCATGCCGACTGGGTCAAGTTCTTTTAAAATAGTCACGCTCTAACGCGGCCAAGTTGGCGAGCGAACGTTCCGCCCATTCTGAGCCGTCCGCTGTAAGCTGATCTTTCAGCCGGGCAGACGCCGCTTGTAAGGAAGCCGTATAATCAGGCACCTCGCCATCAAACGGTTTGACCATCTGATGCGGTATGTTTGTCTGTTCCCCGAATGCAAGCGCTCTTCTTTCATGAAAAAACGGAACATCCGCCTGCTTCGGATGATGAAGATCTCCTTGAGCGGGATGCGTCAGAACGGCTTTAATTTTCACTAAATAGTGATTGGGCCTGATGTCTGTCACTTCCCCTATGTATGCTCCTGTTTTATAAAACCCTTTTACGATTGTGCCGATTTCAAACGTATTCATAGCGTTCACCTCTCTCTAGTTATTCTATAAAAGATCAACGCGGTTGGCTAGTGAACAGCTGCCGGAAGCCTGACTGAGGCCGTTGTGCCCGAGTGCTCGCCGCTGGTGAAACAGACGGAGCCTTCATGATGCTGAATAATCGAGAATGTCACGGTAAGCCCGAGCCCGGTGCCGTTCGTTTTCAGCGTATAATACGGCTTGCCGAGTTTCTGCAGTTCTTCATCGGACATGCCGATTCCGTTATCCGTAATCTGAATGAGAATCATCTCTTCCTGTTTTTGGACGGAGACCTCGATTCGGCCGTTTTCAGAGGGCACGGCTTCAATACTGTTTTTAATCAGATTAATGAAGGCCTGTTTCAGTTTTTTTACATCGCCGAACACATATAAATCAGGCTCGCTTCGAACCGTAACGGTCACCGATTTAAAATGGGCATAAGACTCCATTAAGGAACCTGTTTCCTTTACGAGCAGAGAAATATCAAACTTTTCTTTTTCATAGTCATCCTGCTTCGCCATATCGAGATAATTCGTAATGATCGTCTGAGCCCGGTCGAGTTCGGACAGCACAAGTTTCTGATATCCGGAGTGGGATTTGTCCTGAAGCTGCTCGCCGCTGAACAGCAGCTGCACAAAACCTCTGACGACCGTAAGCGGATTGCGGACTTCATGGGCGACGCTTGCCGCAAGCTCGCTGACGACGGCCATTTTTTCTGAGTGAATCAGCCTTGCCCGCATGGACGCATTCTCATCAATGATCTCAATCAAATAAATGCACAGCAAAAGGGCGCTGACTTGAAAAAAAACAGATACTGCCGCCTCATAATAAACGGAAGGTAGATTTTGAAAATTGAAAATATTGGTCGCGGAATAGATGAAGACAGATGCGGTTAATAAGGCGGTTTCAGTGCAGCCGATGAGAAGAGCGAAAAGCAGTTTCTTCCGCTTTGAAAAAAAAGGCCATTTCGTTTGGAGCTGGATAGGGATGATGATTAAAAAAGGAATTAAGGATAAGAAAAAAAGAGCGGAAGGTTCAAACCATATGAGCTGAAAAAAAACGGATGCCGCCCCTGCGGCAAGTCCTGCGGCGGTACCGGAATAAAGCAGGCAGACGATAATGGGAATCAGCTGCAAACCGTAACGGACGGAATGAAGCTCCTGGATGGGAAAAGCCGTACATAATAAGGAAGATGACGCTGCAAATACGGCGACCAGCAGGCGGTTCGCTCTCGGCACAAGCAAATCGGGCTTGCTGAGCCAGAAGACTTGATAAAGAAAAATAGGGAATAAAATAAAAGAGAAGTGAAGCAGGTAATCCTTTACAATCTCCATTTATGCGAAATCCTTTCCTATGTAAATATGAATCTATTATAACATCTTTACCGGAAAAAAAAGTATATATTTCTCTAAAGCGAACGCCCTTATCTCATCTGATAAAGGCGTTCTTTCCGCTGCTAAGCGAGCGCTGCTTTCATTCTCTCAAGCCCTTCTTTTACGGCGGCGGCTGAACAGCCGACATTAAGTCTCATAAATCCTTCGCCGCCCGGTCCGTATTTTGTTCCCGGCTCTAATATGATTTTCCCTTTTTTGAGCATTCTTTCTTTGAGCTCGGCATCCGAAAATCCGTACTCGCTGAAATCCATCCAGATCAAATAGGAAGCGTCAGGCTTCATCATACGGACTTTCGGCAATTCTTGTCTTAAAAAGTCCTCAGCCAATTTCATATTCCCTTCAATGTAAGGAATCAGCGCGTCAAGCCAAGGGCCTCCCTTTGTATAGGCCGCTTCGATTGCTGCAACCGCAAATGTGTTGAGGCTGGAAATCCCGTTCTGATGCAATGCGGCGGAGAATTTCGCCCGCTTATACCGATCGGGAATGATAATGGCGGATGCCTGAATGCCGGCAATATTAAACGTCTTGCTCGGCGCGACACAAGTAACGGAAATCCGCGCAAACTCCTCAGACAGAGCAGCGAAAGGCGTATGCGGCTTTCCGTACAGCATCAAGTCGGAATGTATCTCGTCAGAAACGACGGTGACGTTATGGGCGGCGCACAGCGATCCGAGCTTCATAAGCTCATCCCGGCTCCACGCTCTGCCGGACGGATTGTGGGGGTTACAAAGAATCATCAGCTTGACCTCAGAATCGTTCAGCTTTTTCTCAAGATCCTCAAAATCCATACAGTAGACGCCATTTTCTTCCCGTAATGGGTTATGTAAAACCTGCCGTTTGTTTTCCTTGATCATCTGATAAAAAGGCGTATACACCGGTGATTGAATCAACACCGGATCGCCCGGTTCGGTAAAGGCTTGTACGGCCATGCTGATTGCCGTGACAACACCGGGACTGAACGCGATGCTTGCGGGATCGGGCCGGTAGCCGTGCCGCGTCTCAAGCCATGAAGCGACGGCTTCTCTTGTGTTTTCGTCAGGAGACGTATAACCGAATATGCCGTGGTCAAGGCGGGCTTTTAAGGCGTCAGTGACCGCTTCGGGAGCGCGGAAATCCATATCGGCAACCCACATCGGAAGCGCATCCGATACGCCGAATAACGCTTCCGCCTTGTCCCATTTCACCGATTGTGTGCCAAGACGGTTTTCTCGAAGATCAAAGTTCATGTATGTCACTCCTGTAGTATCATTATTTTGCACAGCGTATCTATGATAAAATAGAATTGCAAACTTTATTATAAGCGGTGATGAAAATGGAAGAAAGCCAAGCGGTCATGGAAATGATGAAAATCATTGCCAAGTGGGACCCGTTTAAATATGGAGAAGATTTTTATGAGACAGAAGCCGTCGACATCGTTCAGGCCGTCTACAGTGAAGACCGTGCCGACAAGCTGGCAGCAGCCATTCAGGATATCTTTGAAGCTTCATTTGAGCAAAAGCTTCCGATCGAAGGCTGCCAAAAGGCCGCCGAGCAGCTTCTGTCCATAAAAGAAAGCAGCTCCTGCACCCCTTAAAAACCGGCGGTTCCGCCGGTTTTTTTATTGAATAAATTCAAAAATCCGCTCCGAAACAAACTCCGGGCGCTCTTCGGGTACGAGGTGCCCCGTATCCTTCAGTGAATACAGAATGGAATCCGGCAGGTCGTCATGAAGCCGTTTTCCGACTGAGACCGGAACGACCCGGTCTTCTTCTCCCCAGATTAAAAGAGCGGGGTTTTGCACTTTCTTCAAATCCTCGGGCTCTAAATCGCCCTCCCTGTGTCTGATAAACCTTGTCATCGCTTTGAAAATCTGGCGGTCTGTAAATGGTTTTTCGTAACCGTCAATCATTTCCTGATCGATAAGCGTCCGGTCGTGAACGACATTTAACAGGTTGTTCAGCACGCCGTCTTTTGAAAGCCAATACTTAAGATACAGGTCAAAACAAGGGAGATGCGTCCCGAATATAATCGACGGGTGCGAGCGCTTTAAATACCCCGAGCTGCACAGCAGGACGATTTTAGAAAAAAGCTCGGGTCTGAGAAGAGACGCGGATAAGGAAATCTGGCCGCCCATTGAATGGCCGATGAGTGCGGCCCGGCTGATACCGAGCTTTTCCAGAAGTCCGATCAGAAGCTTGGCGAGGTTTGCGTAAGTATATACGAAAGTCCGTGACTTTTCCGATTGCCCGAAAGGAGGCAGGTCAACGGCGATAATATCATAATGGTTTCTGAGCAGCGGGATCAGTTTTCTGAAGCTGAATGCCGAAGATAAAAAACCGTGTACGCAGACGAGTGTCTGTCTGCCGGGATTTTCATAATGCTCGTAATACAGCTCAACTCCGTCTATCGCGGCCCGTTTAATCGGTGAAACAGCTTCCATGAGAGCCTTCGCCGTCCTTTCTTTGTTGTAATGTAAAGGCTTTTTTAATTGTCAGATTTTAGCTTTGGTTTCTTTCGGGTTTTTCTTAGCATTTGTCGAAAATCGTGATATAATGTCATGAAGATTTTTGATAATGCAAAGGTGTGAAACGTATGAAGCTGACTGAAAAAGAAACAGAAATATTAGAAATTTTAGACGAAAACAGCCGCGTTGATGCGGAAACGATTGCGAAAATGGCAAACATTCCCGCTGAAGAAGTCAAAAGCATCATTGAAAAGCTTGAAAAGGAAAAAGTCATCATTGATTATGCGGCGATGATCGACTGGCGCAAAGTCGACGGTTTGGAAGGCGTCACGGCGATGATTGACGTAAAAGTCACTCCGAAACGAAATGTCGGCTTTGATGAAGTCGCTGAGCGGATATACAGATTCCAGGAAGTTGAATCAGTGTACCTGATGTCAGGGGTGTATGACTTATCTGTCGTTATTCGCGGCAACACGATGTCAGACGTGGCAAGCTTCGTGTCTGAAAAATTGTCCACCCTTGAGTCTGTCGTTTCCACGACAACGCACTTCATCCTGAAAAAATATAAGCATGACGGCAAAGTCTTTGAAAGCGGAGACGATGACAAAAGAATCGTGGTGTCTCCGTAAATGGAAACGAAGACTTCTTATTTATCTGACTACGTGCAGCAGATTAAACCGTCAGGCATCCGCAAATTCTTTGATCTGGCCGCTACGATGGAAGGCGTCATTTCACTGGGAGTGGGAGAGCCTGACTTTGTGACGGCCTGGAACGTGAGGGAAGCGAGTATTCTTTCTTTAGAACAGGGTTATACGGCTTATACGGCAAATGCGGGTCTTTATGAACTGAGAGAAGAAATCAGCCGCTACTTAGATCAGCGGTTCGGCCTGAGCTATTCGCCTGACAGTGAACTGATCGTTACTGTAGGGGCAAGCCAGGCGCTTGATCTCGCTGTCCGCGCCATTATGAATCCCGGGGAGGAAATGTTAATTCCCGAACCGTGTTTTGTCGCATATGAATCACTCGTGACCCTGACGGGGGCGAAGCCGGTGCCGATTCAGACTGTCGCTGCAAAAGGTTTCAAAGCATCCCCAGCCGATTTTGAAGCAGCCCTGACGGACAAAACAAAAGCGCTGCTTCTATGCTCGCCGTCAAATCCGACAGGTTCTGTCTATTCGAAAGAAGAGCTTGAATCCATCGCTGCTTTCGCTGAAAAACACGACTTGATCGTGCTTGCCGATGAAATTTATGCCGAGCTGACGTATGATGAGCCATTCACGAGCATGGGGGCCATCCGCGGCATGAAGGAACGCACGGTTCTCATTTCCGGCTTCTCCAAAGCATTTGCCATGACGGGATGGAGACTCGGGTTTACGGCGGCGCCTCCAGTGATCAGGGATGCGATGCTCAAAATTCATCAGCACGCGATGATGTGCGCGCCTTCCATGGCTCAGTACGCGGCACTTGAAGGGCTGAAAAACGGCCAGGAAGACGTCGAAAGAATGAAGAAAAGCTATCGGAGACGCCGAAACCTGATTGTGGAGACATTGAACGAAATCGGACTCGGCTGCCACCACCCCGGCGGAGCATTTTACGCCTTTCCTTCCATTCAGTCGACTGGCATGAGTTCAGAAGAATTCGCGGAACAGCTGCTCATTGAGGAAAAAGTAGCCGTCGTTCCGGGGAATGTATTCGGCCCGAGCGGCGAAGGCTACATCAGATGTTCCTATGCGACATCCATTGAGCAGATTCAGGAAGCGCTCGTCAGAATCAAACGGTTTGTTGAAAAAAGGGCATAAAAAAAGATACGAACCCGGTTCGCATCCAAATAAAAGGGGGGAATACTAGAAAGCCTTCGTAATCATAGTATACCCCCATTTTTCTGTGCTTAAACATGATCATGTGAAAAAGTTCTCTTTGCGAAAAACAAACTTGTATGATATAATTTTAAATTGCGTATAATCTGTATTTAATTTAACTTAGGAGTTGTTATGAATGGCAGCAAAATTTGAAGTGGGCAGTGTTTACACTGGTAAAGTAACAGGATTACAAGCGTATGGTGCGTTTGTTGCATTAGATGAAGAAACTCAAGGACTTGTTCACATTTCTGAAGTCACTCACGGTTTCGTAAAAGACATTAACGAACACCTTTCTATCGGTGACGAAGTACAAGTAAAAGTACTTGCGGTTGACGAAGAAAAAGGCAAAATCAGCCTTTCTATCCGTGCGACTCAAGCGGCGCCTGAAAGAAAAGAAAGCAAACCAAGAAAACCGAAAGCGGCTCAAGCTTCTGAAGAAACATCTGCTCCGCAAGGTTTCAACACATTGAAAGATAAGCTTGAAGAGTGGATTGAACAGTCCAACCGCAAAGACCTTATCAAAAAATAATCATCAAAAAAAGCACCGGATATGTATGTTCGGTGCTTTTTTTATGTTTATCTGACTTCCGGATTTGCCGCTTCCTCGCGGGATGTTTCTTCGTTCGGCTTAAACAGCAGGCCGAGATTGATCAGACCGGCGATGCCGACAAGACCGTAAATAATCCGCGACAGAGCTGATCCTTGGCCGCCGAAGATTGCTGCTACTAAATCAAATTGGAAAAATCCGATCAGTCCCCAGTTAATAGCGCCGATAATCGTTAATACGAGACAGATACGCTGAATAACACTCATGTAAACAACCTCCTCTATGAATTCGTGAAACAGTTATAGATTGTGACAAAGCAAAGAATCTATGCATACTACATTCTCCGCCGTGTAAATCACACACTGTCTCAAGCTGTACAAGTGCCTTTCCCGGGAAGCCGCTGTCTGTAAACCGTGTGATGTGCCGTCAAAAAAGCGGATTGCTTTACATTGAATGTCATCTTTCTGCATAATATAAATCCAAAGGAGGAGATGTCATGCAAAACTTTACATATTGGAATCCGACCAAATTGATTTTCGGAAAGGGAGAGGTCGAAAAACTTCCTGAAGAAATCAAGCCGTACGGAAAGAACGTACTGCTCGTATACGGGGGCGGCAGCATTAAGCGCAGCGGTCTTTATGATCAAGTAACCGAACTGCTGAAAAAAGCAGGAGTTACCGTACATGAATTGGCAGGCGTAGAGCCGAATCCGCGTGTCTCAACGGTGAACAAAGGTGTTGCGCTCTGTAAAGAAAACAGCATCGATTTCTTATTGGCCGTCGGCGGCGGAAGTGTCATTGACTGCACGAAAGCCATCGCGGCGGGCGCTAAATATGACGGCGACGCGTGGGATATCGTCACGAAAAAACACCAGCCGAAAGAAGCGCTGCCGTTCGGAACAGTGCTGACACTTGCGGCAACCGGTTCAGAGATGAACTCCGGATCAGTCATCACAAACTGGGAGACACAAGAGAAATACGGGTGGGGGAGCCCGCTCGTTTACCCTAAATTCTCTATTCTCGATCCGGTAAACACATTTACCGTTCCGAAAGACCACACCATTTACGGCATGGTCGATATGATGAGCCATGTGTTTGAACAATATTTCCACCACACGTCAAACACGCCGTATCAGGACCGGATGTGTGAATCGCTTCTGCGCACGGTGATTGAAACAGCGCCGAAGCTGATCAATGATCTGGAGAACTACGAGCTTCGTGAGACGATTTTATATACAGGCACGATCGCATTAAACGGAATGCTGTCAATGGGCGCAAGAGGGGATTGGGCCACACACAACATCGAGCATGCGGTATCAGCGGTTTACGATATACCGCACGCCGGAGGTTTAGCGATTCTGTTCCCGAACTGGATGAGACATGTGCTCAAAGAAAATCCGGTCCGCTTTAAACAGCTTGCCGTCCGTGTCTTCGATATTGACGAGACAGGCAAATCAGATGAAGAGATCGCACTTGAAGGAATCAGCAAGCTGTCTGATTTCTGGACGAGCCTCGGCGCTCCGAACAGACTCGCTGATTATGATATTTCTGATGAGAAGCTGGATACGATTGCAGATAAAGCGATGGCAAACGGAGCATTCGGACAGTTCAAGTCACTGCAGAAAGAAGACGTGCTTGCGATACTGAAAGCATCATTGTAATAACATAAAGGGGGCGGCCGGATTGGCAGCTCCTTTTTTTCTGTGTTATAGTAATTCCCTTACGATTTTTTTGGAGGTCATGATAAATGGAGAACTTTACGTACTACAATCCGACGAAACTGATTTTCGGAAAAGGTCAAATCGACCAATTGAAAAAAGAGCTGAAGCAATACGGGAAAAACGTGCTGCTTGTTTACGGAGGCGGCAGCATTAAGCGAAACGGCCTGTATGACCAAGTAACAGGCATCTTAAAAGAAGAAGGCGCAACCGTTCATGAGCTTGCGGGCGTTGAACCGAACCCGCGTCTGGAAACGGTAAATAAAGGAATTGAGCTGTGCAGACAGCATGAGATTGATTTCCTTCTCGCAGTCGGCGGCGGAAGTGTCATCGACTGTACAAAAGCGATTGCGGCCGGTGCGAAATATGACGGCGACGCATGGGACATTTACAGCAAAAAAGTAACGGCGCAGGACGCACTCCCGTTCGGCACGGTGCTGACGCTTGCGGCGACAGGCTCTGAAATGAACCCTGATTCCGTTATCACAAATTGGGAAACAAACGAAAAATTCGTATGGGGCAGCAATGTCACTCATCCGCGTTTCTCCATTTTAGATCCTGAGAATACTTTCAGCGTTCCGGAAAACCAAACCGTATACGGCATGGTGGATATGATGAGCCACGTATTTGAACAATACTTCCACAATGTTGAAAACACGCCGCTTCAGGACAGAATGTGTTTTGCGGTCCTTCAGACGGTAATTGAAACAGCACCGAAACTTTTGGAAGACCTTGAGAACTATAAGCACCGTGAAACGATTTTATACGCGGGTACGATCGCATTAAACGGCACGCTGCAAATGGGCTATTTCGGCGATTGGGCTTCCCATACGATGGAGCACGCCGTATCAGCGGTGTATGACATCCCTCACGCGGGAGGACTTGCGATTCTGTTCCCGAACTGGATGAGATACACGCTGGATACAAATGTAGACCGTTTTAAAAACCTGATGCTCAACATGTTTGACATTGATACTGAAGGCAAAACGGATAAAGAAATTGCGCTTGAAGGGATCGATAAATTGTCCGCGTTCTGGACAAGCCTCGGCGCACCGTCCCGCCTTGCGGATTATGACATCGGTGAAGACAAGCTTGAGCTGATCGCAGACATCGCCGCAAAAGAAATGGAATACGGCGGATTCGGCAATTTCCAAAAACTGAACAAAGATGACGTACTTGCCATCTTAAAGGCGTCTCTGTAAGATACATTCCCGGCCGGGGTGAAGATGAAATAGATTTTCAAGCTGCAGATGTAATCACATGCTGCGGATTTGACTCCCTGTTTCTGTACATTTAGCAGAAAAGGATTAATTAACTTTGCGATTGCCGATCATCTATTTACACAAAATCTAAATCATGAAGAGCCTTGCTATACTTCGAATTTAAAAAAGGGGCGCTGATTCAATCAGCGCTCCTTTTATGCATTTTGTGTACTAAGGTCCCGCTGAGCCCCCATATAGCTTCCCATTAAGTTTTGATAACCGGGAAGATGACTGGAGATTAATGCGCCAAAACCTTCAACATCGTTGCGCCAATCACGCTGAAGCTCGCATGCTACGCTGAACCAGTTCATAAGCTGCGCGCCGCCATGAGCCATACGGGTTAGTGATGCATCTGCTACTTGCTTATTAAACGTCCCCGAAGCATCTGTCACAACAAACACTTCGTAGCCTGCTTTAATGGCAGAAAGCGCAGGAAAAGCAACGCAGACGTCTGTAACTACACCTGCGATAATCAGCTGTTTTTTGCCAGTCGCTTCAATGGCTTTAACAAAGTCTTCATTGTCCCATGCATTTATTTGTCCGGGACGGGCTATTTTTGGCGCATCAGGAAAGAGATCAACGAGTTCTTGCATGAGCGGTCCGTTGGGTCCGTTTTCAAAGCTGGTTGTTAAAATAACCGGTAAATCAAAGAATTTAGCCGTATCACCGAGAGCCAATACATTGTTCTTAAATTCATCAACGCCATAGTCACGCACGAGACCGGAAATAAGGCCGGTTTGATGGTCAACTAAAAGCACGGCAGCATCATCTTTTGAAAGACGGGAATAAAGATCAGACATTTTATAATCCTCCTTGAATTAAGGCAAGTAAGTTTGTGAATTGAAAACGGTAAATCTATTCATATGCTGTATAGATAGAAAGTTATTTCTGAGGTGACTTTTCGTGAGGGTGATGATCCTTCAATTAATCTGGAACGGGAACCGGAGCATGATCAATCCAATGGATGAACTGTTGTAAATAGCGTTGAAGATAACATTTCGTTTGTTCATCCGTAAGTATGTTTTGAGCGGAATCAATTTTCTCATGGACTTGCGAAATCAGCATTTTTTGAAATGGCAAAACATTGACTTGCATAGCTTCGAGTACTTCTCTCATTTGCGTTTGACCAAAGGCAGTGCCGAACCCTCCGGGGGTTGCTCCGATTAAGCCAACCGGTTTTCTGTTTAAAACAGAAGAGGTCCGCGGTCTCGATGCCCAGTCCAATGCGTTTTTTAACACCCCAGGGATTCCGGAATTGTACTCTGGACTTACAATGATGATGCCGTCAACGTCTTGTATATCAGCTCTAAAGGATGTTACGGAGTCTGGTGCTCCGGCAATTTCTAAATCTTCGTTAAAAAAAGGAAGACTGTCTATTTCAACCCAGCGAAATTGAGCCGCATTATCTAAGTCAATCAATGATTGAGCAATTGCTCGATTATACGAGTTTTTTCGTAAACTTCCGCAAATAAGACCAATGGTTTTAGTCATAAAATCACCTCCCGGTTTAAAATCACTTTCATCTTAACACGATACCCCAAATATAGACACTATTTTTAAAAATGGACATTTATGCCTTAATATGTCTTCGTGGCAGCCTCTCAAGAGGAGTGCTATATAAAAAGAACCGGCCCATCGGGATTGGCGATGGATGTCATCCTGCTCCATAGTAAAGGTGATACGTTCCTGGATCACCAACATTCGATTCGTTACCCCTCTCACGATTATTACAAATATAACCATCTCAAATCCGGGATATTGTATAAAAAATGAACGCATCTTTAGCGCAAATCCCGTATTCATCCGGCCTTCTTCATGACTTGATTTAGCGGGTGAGTTCATATAAAGTGAAAGAGAAAACAATTCACCGTGATGGAGGGACAAGCAAATGACGCATGTACGCTTTGATTACTCAAGAGCGTTACCTTTTTTCAATGAACATGAACTTACATACGCACGTGATTTCGTAAAAACGGCACACCATAATATCCATGAAAAAACAGGCGCCGGAAGCGACTTTTTAGGATGGGTGGACCTCCCTGAAAACTACGATAAAGAAGAATTCGCGCGCATTAAAAAAAGCGCTGAAAAAATCAAATCAGATTCAGACGTGCTTCTCGTCGTGGGTATCGGCGGTTCATACTTAGGCGCCCGCGCGGCGATTGAAGCGCTCAATCATTCTTTCTATAACGTTCTGCCGAAAGACAAGCGCAAAAACCCTCAAGTTATCTTTATCGGCAACAATATCAGCTCAACTTATATGAAAGATGTTATGGATCTTTTGGAAGACGCTGATTTCTCTATCAATGTCATTTCTAAATCAGGCACGACGACGGAACCTGCAATCGCTTTCCGGATTTTCCGCAAACTTCTTGAAGAAAAATACGGAAAAGAAGAAGCGAAAGCGCGGATTTACGCGACGACAGATAAAGAGCGCGGCGCTTTAAAAACGCTTTCTAATGAAGAAGGCTTCGAATCATTCGTTATTCCTGATGATGTCGGCGGACGTTTCTCCGTTCTGACTGCGGTAGGCCTTCTGCCGATTGCGGTAAGCGGGGCTGATATCGATGAAATGATGAAAGGCGCTCTTGATGCAAGCAAAGACTTTTCCAGCTCGGAATTAGAAGAGAACGCGGCTTACCAATACGCCGTCGTCCGCAACGTTCTGTATAATAAAGGAAGAACCATTGAAATGCTCATCAACTATGAGCCTGCGCTGCAATACTTTGCGGAATGGTGGAAGCAGCTCTTCGGCGAAAGTGAAGGAAAAGATGAAAAAGGCATCTATCCTTCTTCCGCTAACTTCTCAACAGACCTTCACTCTCTCGGTCAATACGTGCAGGAAGGCAGACGCGATCTGTTTGAAACTGTATTAAACGTTGAAAAACCGAAGCATGAGCTGACAATTGAAGAAGCGGAAAATGATCTCGACGGCTTAAATTACTTAGCCGGAAAAACGGTCGATTTCGTCAACAAAAAAGCGTTCGAAGGCACGATGCTTGCCCATACAGACGGAAAAGTGCCGAACTTAATTGTCAACATTCCGGAGCTTAATGCATATACATTTGGATATCTCGTCTATTTCTTTGAAAAAGCGGTGGCGATGAGCGGTTATCTGCTCGGAGTCAACCCGTTTGATCAGCCGGGTGTTGAAGCCTATAAGGTGAATATGTTCGCGCTTCTCGGCAAACCGGGCTTTGAAGAGAAAAAAGCAGAGCTTGAAAAACGCCTTGAAAAATAAAAAGAAGGGCTGGCCCTCAGCATGACGGGTCAGCCTTTTTTAAACCGTGAAAGGTGTGTTGATGAATGATACGACTCTTATGTAAGCATGCCGTCATTTCCGTCTGTTCCGCCGCTATTGTCTATTCGGCACTAAAACTGTCTCCTGAATCCCTCTTACAAACCATCCTGTTTTTCGCTTTCCCTCTCGGCTTGTTTACGGACATGGTCCGGCTGAAACTGAAGATTGGCCGGATGCATACGCTGATCACGAAGTGCTCTCTCTATGCCGCCGTTTTCTATATTTCAACGGAAGCCGTTCTCTCCGCAATTGTGACGTATGTTCTGATTGAATGCGCCGTTATCTCTATCCGGCGTCTGTCTGCCGCTCCCGATTCTTCCCGGGCGCCGTATGAAGATGCCGCAGAGCGGGGACGCTAAAGACAAAAAGGAGCATATGCACATGATCAGCATACCATCTTCACTTGAAGGGCAATCGTTTTTACTCCGCGAACTGGAACAGGTGCTGAAACCGATCGGTTATACCATCGGAGGCGGCTGGGAGTATGACCGCGGTTTCTTTGATTACAAAATTTCCGATCAGGACGGCTATTTATTTCTCCGTATCCCTGTTGAAGCAAATAAGGGACACCTGGATGAACGGGGGGCCGCCGTTACAATCGGCACACCCTTTTTGCTGAGGCACGTCTATCAGCAGGAAACGGATGATCACGCAGGCGGCGGTGTTTTTGAGTCATTATTCAACCAATTCTCCGAGCCGAAACGGCGGGATGCGGCAATTGACCGCTCATATACAGATATCGGCATCTCGCTTGTGAAAGAGCTGGAAGACGTCCTGCTGCATTAAAGAGCCAAAAACAGATCAGTATCGAGCACCTTGTATGACAGGGGAGGGGTCAGCATCGGCCCCTCTTCTTTTTGTATGCCGATGATCGTGGTATTCCGTTTGAGATAATAGAGCGCACAGTCATGATAGGATGAGCCCTTTAATTCCCCGGGAACGGGAATGATGCGAACCTTTTTCTCCAGCGTCAGATCTGACAGCGTTTGCGGTTTGGCAAGCTGCAGCTTGACCCGGTAATGCTCAAACATCACCCGGCTCGACAGCCGTGATGTGCACAGAATCTTATTGGCTCCTGCGCGCTCGGCGTTTTTGACATACCGTTCCGTTAAAATTTCCACGATACAATAAACGGACGGATGCAGCCCTTTGATGGCGAGAAGCGTTAATACCGACAGCATATCAGCTTCGGATTCATTTTTCTGCTGATCCGCTGTCAGAATGACGGTATCGGCTTCCGTAATATTCGCCTTATTGAGCGTGCTGTCATCAGCGGCATGTCCGCGGATGAAATGGACGTTTTCAATAAGCGGCCCTTCCCTTAATGAATCATCAATCAGGACGACAGTTTTTGACGGCGCGATGTGCTGCAGTTCTTTCAGCAGCATATGCGATTTCTCATTCCATCCGATAAGAATGACGTGCCCCTTGCCTTTAAAAGCGACCTTCCCTTCGACATAGCGGTGCTGTTTGCTGAATACGGCTGAAGAAAGCGTGGCGAAATAGGCGGTCACAAAACTCGCTCCGCTTAATACAAGCACCATGCCGGCAATCTGCCCGAGCGGCGTCTGGGGAACGTAATCGCCGTAGCCGACCGTGGCCACCGTAATAACCGCCCACCAAACCCCTTCAAACACAGACGTGAATTGCTTCGGTTCAAGCATGTAAATGAGTTGGCCGAACAATAAAATCAAGGCGATAATGATCAGCCCGATCCGAACATATAACGGCCATCTCAGCCAGGAAATAAAAATACGGTTTGATTTCATTCGTCCGGCTCTTCTTTCGACAGAGAGATGGATAAAATCTGCTTAATAATGGTGTTTAGTTTTTCGTCCAGCTGTTCCTGGCCGTATGAGTCACGCGCATGTCTGATTAAATCGGCCGTCTCATCTTCAAACTGAATGAGAGGCTCGTCGTTTTCCGATTCATTATAGAGCTGGATAAAGGCGTCAAGCCCCTCGTTCATTCTGTCTATCGCATTGCTCAGCTGTTCTTTCTCGCCATTTGTCACTTTCATGTCGATCACACCTGTATCTTTTTTTATACAGTATGTCCCAGTTCGTTTGATGTCTTTCAAAAATCGCCGAAAACATATTCACCCTTATTTTTTCATATGATAAAGAAAGCGGACCGAAAAAGGGTGAGTCAAATGACAGTCATTCAAAAACTGCTGGCGGCGCTGGCCGGAGCGCAGCTGCTCGCTTCGGCGGCCGTATTGCTTATTTTCGATTTGAATGGACACAATCATATGTCCGGCGGATTTTCATGGCTTGTTTTTGCAAAAGAGACCGCAGGCACGTTTCCGTTTTACATCGGATTGGCCGGGTGTATCCTCATCATGCTCGGAGGATTGATTCCTGTCAGAAAAAAGAAGCGGATTTCTGTACAGGAAAGCGGACAATCATTAAAATAATATATAAGCAGATCGTACGATATAAGAGAAAAAGGAAGAGGATAATATGCTGTTTATCTTTTTAACAATTGCTGCATTGGGATTGTCGTTTTGGGCACAATTTAAAGTGAAAAGCAATTTTCAGAAATACTCAGACGTAGAAGCTTCCAGTCAGCGGACGGGGGCGGAAACGGCAAGACGGATTCTTGATATTAACGGTTTATATGATGTGCCGGTAGAACCGGTAAGAGGCACTTTAACAGACCATTACGACCCGACGGAGCGGGTGGTGCGTTTATCTGAGCCGGTATATTACGGCCGCTCCATTTCCGCCATTTCCGTCGCTTCCCATGAAGTCGGACATGCTTTGCAGCATCAGGAATCATACGGCGCGCTTGTGCTGAGGCACAAAATTTTTCCGGTCGTCAATTTTGCCTCCGGGGTTGCCCCTCTGCTTTTCTTGGGCGGGATGCTCCTGGGCAGCTTGAACTTAATCGGACTCGGCATTATTTTGTTTTCGGCCGCTGTTTTTTTCCAGCTTGTCACACTGCCTGTCGAGTTTAATGCCAGCGCGAGGGCGAAGCGGATTATCGTGTCGGAAGGATTCATTCGCAACAGTGAAGAACACGGCGTGAATAAAGTGCTGAACGCCGCCGCGCTGACGTATGTGGCTGCGGCGCTCGTTTCATTATTCGAGCTGCTTCGTTTTGTGATGATTTTCTTAAATGGTCGTGATGAGAATTAACACGAAGGAGGTGGCCCCTTACCGTTTGCGGTAGGGGTTTTTTTGCTTATATTAAAACTGATTCTCATTATGCTGTTAATCGGATTAACGGCCATCTTTGTCGCTGCGGAATTTGCGATTGTCAAAATCCGCGGTTCAAAAATTGCGGAGCTGGTTGAAACCGGAGACAGCCGGGCGCTCGCGGCGCACAGGGTGATTTCAAATCTCGATGAATATTTATCAGCGTGCCAGCTCGGCATTACGATTACGGCGCTCGGACTCGGCTGGCTCGGTGAACCGACGATTCAGCGGCTTCTTCATCCTGTTTTCAGCTTGATCGGAATGCCGTCATCTATTACGCACGTCGTCACGTTTATTGCGGCGTTTATCGCCGTCACGTATCTGCACGTCGTCATCGGAGAGCTTGCGCCGAAAACGATATCCATTCAAAAAGCCGAAGCCGTCAGTCTGTGGACGGCGAAACCGCTCATTCTGTTTTATAAAGTGATGTATCCGTTTATTAAGCTGTTAAACGGCTCAGCCGGATTTTTGGTCAAGCTGTTCGGTTTTCATTCGGTGAAAGAACATGAGGTCGTGGTCAGTGAAGAAGAATTGCGGCTGATTTTGTCTGAAAGCTATAAAAAAGGTCAAATCAATCAATCTGAATTTCGTTACGTCAATAAGATATTTGAATTCGATAACCGGGTCGCCAGAGAAATCATGGTGCCGCGCACCGAAATCGCCGCCATCTCGCTTGAACAGTCAGTTGATGAAGCCATACATTTGATCATCAACGAACGGTATACGCGATATCCGGTTATTAAGGAAGACAAAGATCACATTCTCGGCATTATTAACAATAAGGATTTATTTAAAGCGTATTTTCTCGGCCGCTCCATTGAATTAAAAGAAATTATGCGTCCGGTCATCAGAGTCATTGAAAGCATCCCCGTTCAGGAGCTTTTGATCCGCATGCAGAAGGAGCGGATTCATATGGCGATTCTCGTTGACGAATACGGCGGCACGGCGGGACTTGTGACCGTCGAAGACATATTGGAGGAAATCGTCGGGGAAATCCGTGATGAATATGACCAGGATGAAATGCCCCACATCGTCAAAAAAGGCGAACACCACTATGTGATGGACGGCAAGGCGCTCATAGAAGAGGTGAATGATCTCCTTGATATCGCCATCGAAAATGAAGACATTGACACGATTGCCGGCTGGCTCTTAACACAAAAAATGGAGCTGAAAAATGGTGATGTGTTTCATGCCGAAGGGTGTGAATTTAAGGTGCTGGAAGCGGAAGACCATCATATCCGCTTCGTTGAAATTAAAAAAACTGATTTCTGAGCCTCCTGCTTTTGCAATGAGGCTTTTTTTTATGGAAAAAATGCTTCTTCGTCCCGCTCCTTCATATGATGTAAAGAAAGGAGTGTCGGTATGAAAACGGATTGGTGGAAAACGGCGGCCGTCTATCAAATTTATCCCCGAAGCTTTATGGATTCGAACGGGGACGGAATCGGCGACATTAACGGCATCAGAGCAAAGCTTCATTACATAAAAGAGTTGGGGGCGGATGTGACCTGGCTTTGTCCCGTTTTTGACTCGCCGGGCGCGGACAACGGCTACGATATTCGGAATTATAAACAAATTGCCGGCGAATTCGGGACGATGGAGGATTTTGACCGGCTCCTTGCGGATGTCCATGCGCTCGGCATGAAGCTGATTATAGACCTCGTCATCAACCATACAAGCGATGAGCACCCTTGGTTTATCGAATCACGCTCAGCGAAAGATTCCGAAAAACGGAACTGGTACATCTGGAGAGACGGAAAAAACGGCAAAGAGCCGAACAATTGGGAAAGCATTTTCGGCGGATCGGCGTGGGAATATGACCAAGAGACCGGCCAGTATTACCTGCACCTGTTTGACAAAAAACAGCCTGATTTAAATTGGGAAAACGAAGCGATGAGGCAGTCCGTTTATGAGATGGTCCGCTGGTGGCTTGATAAGGGCATAGACGGCTTCCGGGTGGATGCCATTTCTCACATTAAGAAAAAAGAAGGGCTCCCTGACATGCCGAATCCGGACGGTCTCCCATACGTCCCGTCTTTCCCGTATCATATGAATGGGGAAGGCATAATGGATCTCTTAAAAGAGCTGAAACGGGAAACATTTTCGCGCTATCCGATCATGACGGTCGGCGAGGCGAACGGAGTGGCGGCTTGGGAGGCGGCTGATTGGGCCGGTGAAGAAAACGGCGTCTTTCAAATGATTTTTCAATTTGAACATCTCGGCCTCTGGGATACGGAAGATGATCAAAGCATTTCCATTCCGGCGCTTAAGCGCGTCTTGTCCGGCTGGCAGAACAGTCTTGAAGGAAAGGGTTGGAACGCGTTGTTTATGGAGAACCACGATCAGCCCCGTTCCGTCTCGGTATGGGGTGACGAACGGTTTTTGACAGAAAGCGCCAAGGCACTCGCCGCGATGTATATGCTGATGAAAGGCACGCCGTTTATTTACCAGGGGCAGGAGCTCGGAATGACCAATGTTTCGTTTCCATCCATTGAAGATTATGATGACGCCGCAATGAAATATCTGTATGAAAAAGAGACGTCCCGCGGCGTTCCGCATGAAAAAGTGATGAAGATCATCTGGAAGAAGGGCCGGGATAATTCACGGACACCGATGCAATGGAGCGGTGAGGCGAACGGCGGGTTTTCTGATGCTTCTCCGTGGCTCGGAGTGAATCCGAACCACACATGGCTGAATGCTGCATCACAAATGCAGGATGAAACATCCGTATACCATTTCTACAAACGGCTGCTCGCCCTCAGAAAAGAACACGGTGTATTGATCAGCGGCACATATGAATTGCTGCTTCCGAATGACCGGCAGATTTATGCCTATCTAAGAAAAAACGGAACAAAAACCGCCCTGATCATCACAAATCTGTCCCGAACCCCCGCTTTATACAGGCATCCCGGTTATCCGCTTGACTCCGATTCTCTCGTGCTTGCAAACGCGGAAACAGAAGCGCACCGCCATGTGACGTCCTTTCTTTTAAAGCCTTATGAGGCCCGCGTATATATATGGTGAAAAACTTCAGTCCCGAGGCTGAAGTTTTTTGTGATCTGCGTTTATCATCGCGATCCGACAGGAAAAGACAAATACAGAAACGAATATGGGAAAGGAAGAGAAAAAGAAAGGAGGCATTCATATGCTGAAAAAATTGCAGATTCAAACAAACAGACGGGATGAAATGATCGACATCACACATGAAGCTGTAGCGTTTCTCCGCAAAACAGGCGTAAAAAACGGTTTGGCGCTCATATACTGTCCCCATACAACCGCCGGCATTACCATAAATGAAAATGCCGATCCGGATGTGAAGAGGGATATGCTCAGAAGGTTTGATGAAATGTATCCGTGGGAGCACGAACTGGACCGGCATATGGAGGGAAATACGGCGGCACATATGAAAGCGAGTACAACCGGCGCCTCCCAGCATGTCATCATAGAAGACGGGCGCCTGATACTCGGAACATGGCAGGGCGTTTATTTTTGCGAATTTGACGGTCCGCGAAACAGAACCTGTTATATCAAAATACAGGCTGAAACGGAGGAAAACACAAATGAGTGAGTGGATGAGTGCATTATCATTAACAAAGCCCGTCATTCAGGCGCCGATGGCCGGCGGGCTGGTCACGCCGCGTCTGGCTTCGGCGGTATCAAATGAAGGGGCGCTCGGAAGCCTCGCTTCAGGATACGTCAGCCCGCAAGCGCTTGAAAAACAGCTTATCGAGATGAAAGAGCTGACGGACCGCTCCTTTCAAGTAAATCTTTTCGTCCCGGAAGAAAGGCAGATGCCTGAGGCGGAACTTGTTGAAAAATGGAAATCCCGCATCCCGAGGGCAAATGACGCCAAGCCGTTCTCTGATTTGAAAGAAGAATGGAATGATTTCGAGGAAAAAGCGGAGCTTCTGATCCGTTACGGAGTCAAAGCGTGTTCATTCACCTTCGGCCTGCCGCCGGAAGAAACGGCGGAAAAGCTGAAGAAAAGCGGATGTTTCCTTTTCGGCACGGCGACAACGCCGGAGGAAGCGAAGGCCTTTGAAGAACGGGGGATGGACGCCGTTATCCTTCAGGGAATAGAAGCCGGCGGACATCGCGGGTCGTTTCTGCCGGTTAAAGGAGAACCGGCTCTCGGCCTTATGGCGCTGATTCCGCAGGCTAAAGACGCGCTGAATATCCCGGTGATTGCGGCAGGCGGCATTTTTGACCGCCGCGGCGTGCAGGCGGCCCGATGTTTGGGTGCAGACGGCGTTCAAGTAGGAACACCGTTTCTCCTTTGTGAAGAAAGCAGCGCCTCACCGGCATATCAAAAAGCCATTGCCGAATCAAAAGGAGCCGACACGCGGCTGACCACCCTGTTTTCGGGAAAACAGGCGCGGGGAATCGTGAATCAGTTCATGAAAACATATGAGGCTGACGAGGGAAATACGCTGCCTTATCCGCTGCATAATACGCTGACAAAGCCGATGCGCGGGCACGCGGCTCAATCAGGAGACGCGGAGTATATGTCTTTATGGGCCGGCCAGTCCGCCGCGAAACTTGAAGGGCCGACAGACGTGAAAACCGTTTTGGACGGACTGTGCGAATCATAATCCAGAAATCGTGAGGTGATGGATGATGAAGATTCTTCAAATGTCCTACAAAAAAAGAGGGACTATTGAGTTTGTCTTTGAAGATTTTCCGCATTCCAAAGTCACCATGGCGCCGATTAAAGGGTATTACTTTGTCCGCGCCATTAAATGGAGCCGACGGGACAGAGCCGTCACCCGACATGATTTAGAGAAGTTTGAATGGGCTGCAAACCAAGCGCTCGGCACGACGGCTTTTTACCGGAAAAGAAAAGCATTCCGCATCCCATCGTCAAAATGACAGACGATGGGATTGTTTTAATGCATGATCTGATAAAGCGCGGGTGCATCAAGCCTTGTTGCCTGGTTAAGCAGATAAGCCGGCTGCACGGCATTTTTTTTTCTTAAAGAATTCAATCTCTGGATGATTTGTTCAGCGGTCAGAATCCCGAGACCGTGGGCGAAATATTGATCATTCCCCATCACAATGACATTCTCTCCCCGCCACTGAGCCTTTGCAGGATTAAAATCAGGATTTTTAAAATATAAACAATCTCCCCGTAAAAAGTGGCTGCCGGTTTCCGTGTAGATCGGCAGATGCTCATAGTGCCAGTCATACAAAGTGATATCCCGGAAACGCCGGTTAAACCGTTCTTCACCCATTGTCTTTAAGACGGCCAGATAATAAATCACAACAATGGCGGTAGCGCATTCAAATGCGTAAAACGCCCCATTTTCAATAATGTCCCGAATCGCTTTTGAAGCGGGGATTCTGTACTTCAGCTCCAAGGCTCCTTCCGGCGTCACTCTCCAATAAGCCGTATTTCCGTATGTTTTGGCGAAAGTTGCAAATTTCACACCTGATCCGTGCAGTTCTCTTGCGGCTTCCACAATATGGCGGCGCAGCCGCACCTCGAACATCAGTTCAGCAATCGACCCGTAATCGAATTGTACGGGAGAATTGAGCAGTTCATTTATATACGGAACAAGGCTTTCTTCCGTCTGCCAGTTCGCGATGTCCTGAGGCCGAAGCACTTGGCCGGATATGATAATCATCTGCGCGCCCCTTTCTCTTTTTTTATAAGATATGCAGGAAGCTTGGGCAATGAAAATCAAGTCATAAAAAAGGAGGAAATGTTAACAAAATGTGAAGACTGAGCCGATATATAAGGTATCACACTTGAGGGAGCAGCTTAATATGAAAAAATTCATTAATTGGTGCACAAAGGCATCGATTTCACGTAAATTAATCATTTCATTTATCGTGATCTTAATCATACCGATTCTCGTGTTAGAATTCAGTTCATACCATACGGCGAGCAATTCGCTGGATGATCAGATTTCAGGCAACGCGAAAAATAACATCGAATCTTTTAACACAACGATTACAAATGATATCGGCGCAAAAGCAAAGGCGATTGAATTTTTCAGTGAAACGTTAAAAGGGTCATCCTTCTCAAAGAAAAACATGTCTGCTCTTGAAGAAAAGTTCGGGCAATACACGTCTATTCATAAGGACGTAGCCCGCATTTACGGAGGAACGGAAGACGGCAGCTACGCACAGGCGCCGAAGGAGAATACTCCGGCCGATTACGATCCGAGAACACGCACTTGGTATAAAGACGCTGTGAAGGCCGGCGGCACGCTCGTTGTCACCGACCCTTACACCGCGGCAAGCGACGGCAGGATGGTCGTCACCGTGGCAAAGCAGATGCAGGACGGAACAGGCGTAGTGGCCATGGATATTACGATTGACCAGCTGCTGAAGCAGATGCAGGGAATCAAAATCGGGCAAAAAGGCTTCGTGTTTATCACGTCCAAAAATAAAACCTATGTCGCGCATAAAGACCACAAACCGGGCGATAAAGTTTCAACCCCGTGGCTGAATGAGGTATACAGCAAAGACAGCGGCATTATTTCATACAAGCTCGATGATCAAAATAAAAAAATGGCGTTTACGACAAATAAACTGACCGGATGGAAAATAGAAGGGAGCATGGAGCTCAACGAAATTAAAGACGCCTCACAACCGGTGCTGACGATGGGAATGATCGTCCTTGCAGCATCCATTATCATCGGGGGCATTTTAATTCTGTTGATTGTCAGATCCATTACGTCACCGCTGAAACGGCTTGTCCGCTCTTCTAAACAAATCAGCGGCGGAGACTTGACCGAAACCATTGATATCCGCTCGAAAGATGAATTGGGCGAACTCGGCGCGAGCTTTAATGAAATGGGAGAATCTCTGCGCGGACTGATCAGCGCGATCCAAAACTCTGTCGACAACGTGGCCGCGTCATCGGAAGAGCTGACCGCTTCAGCTTCGCAGACAAGCAAAGCGACGGAACATATTACAATGGCGATTGAGCAGTTTTCAAACGGAAACGAAGAGCAAAGCGAAAAAGTCGATTCAAGCTCAGTCAAGCTGAATCATATAAATGACGGACTCGCCGCCGTTTCCCGCACATCATCATCCATTACGGAAGCATCTAAACAATCGAAGGAAGCTGCCGGCACCGGGGAAGAATATGTGCAGCAAACAGTCGGGCAGATGAATCTCATCAATCAATCGGTCCAGCAGGCGGAAGCGGTTGTAAAAGGCCTTGAGGCCAAATCAAAAGACATCACTCATATTTTAAGAGTCATCAACGGCATTGCCGATCAGACAAACCTGCTTGCGTTAAATGCAGCCATTGAAGCGGCAAGAGCCGGTGAATACGGCCGGGGCTTCTCAGTGGTAGCCGAAGAAGTGCGCAAGCTTGCCGTCCAATCTGCCGGTTCTGCCAAAGAGATTGAAAAACTCATTCAGGAAATCACGGCTGAGATTAATACATCGCTTCACATGTTCACATCCGTTAATGAAGAAGTTCAATCAGGACTTGCCGTAACGGACCGCACGAAAGAAAGCTTCCAGAATATCTTCGGCATGACAAACGATATCGCCGAGAAGCTTCAATCGATGAACGGCACGGTTGAACAGCTGTCAGACAGCTCCCAGCACGTTTCAGCCGCGGTGACGGATATTGCGGACGTATCTAGGGAAAGCGCAGCAAGCATTCAGGATATTGCCGCATCTGCAGAAGAACAGCTTGCATCAATGGAAGAAATCAGCACATCAGCCGATACTTTGGCGCAAATGGCCGAAGAACTGCGGGAATTAACGAAACAATTTAAAATCAACTAGTAAAAAAGGACGCTTTCCGGATGGAAGGCGTCCTTTTTTATAGTGACAGCCGGATAATTAAATAAAAAGTCTTGCATACAAAGGGAGTACATAGAACTATTTTTCATTTATGACTTCATTTTCAATGTAATAAAAAGGGAGTCGGCCGATATAAACAGTAAATGATTGAAAGAGGTTTACAAAATTGAAAAAAACAGCAAAAAAAATCGCCAGAAAATCAATAGCCAAAAAACTTATCATTTCATTTTTACTGATCTTAATTATTCCGGTAGCAGTATTGGCTGCCGGCGCCTACCGTTCGGCGGCTTCATCCGTTGAAAAGCAAATGATGGAAAGCGCCGAAGGAAATGTGCAAATCTTAAACAATATGATTGATGACCGGATCGGAATGTTTACAAAAAGCTCAGCATATTTCAGCGAATGGGCGACAAGCGCTAAATTTAAAGAAAAAAACCAAACGGAAATGCAAGAAAGGTTCAAGCAGTTTATTGAAAGCAATGATAAAGCGTCCGCCGTATTTTCAAGCAGCAAGGAAGGAACGTTTACCCGTTATCCGCATGCCGATATGCCGGCCGATTTCAATCCGCTTGAAAGAAGCTGGTATCAGGAAGCCATGGAGAATAAAGGCCAAACCATCATCACGGACCCTTATGAGTCCATCTCAAACAAAAAGATGGTCGTCACCATGGCCCGCGCGGCGAAAGACGGATCAGGCGTCGTCGCCATTGATATAAAAATCGACGATCTCATCACGATGACAAAAGAAGTGAACATCGGAAAAGAAGGATACGCCTTTATCCTCAGCAAAAATAAAAAAGCCGTTGCCTACAGTGATGAAAAAGCCGGCTCGGCGGTATCGGGAAAATGGGTTGATACATTATACAGCGGGCAAAAAGGCGTCTATGAATATACGCTGAACGGGAAAGCGAAAAAAATGGCGTACGTGACCAATGAAGCGACGGGCTGGAAGATCAGCGGAACCATGTCTGTGGATGAAATCAAAGATGCGGCAAGACCGGTTCTGACTCTGGCCGTTATCATATTGGCGATAGCCATTGCCGCAGGGATGATTTTCATTTATTTTGTCATCCGCTCAATTACCAAACCGTTAAAACATCTCGTAGCTTCAGCAGAAAAAATCAGCAGCGGAGATCTGACGGAAACCATTGATGTCAGCTCTCAAGATGAGCTCGGCGTGCTCGGGAAAAGTTTTAATCATATGACAGATTCACTCCGTTCGCTTATTCAAGGAATTCAGGACTCTGTTGAACATGTCGCTTCTTCCTCAGAGGAGCTGACGGCTTCGGCTGAGCAGACGAGCAAAGCAACGGAACATATCACCCTTGCGATTGAACAGTTTTCTAATGGAACGGAAGACCAAAGTGAGAGTATTGATAAAGCGACCGCCCAAGTGAATGAGATGAAAGACGGGCTCAGCGATCTGGCGGAAGCGGCAGCCGTGGTGACGGAAACTTCAATTGAATCGGCGGAGATATCCGGCGCCGGTGAGCGGCTTGTCAAGAAAACAGCCGGCCAGATGGGCGCCATTGACCAATCCGTAAGCAAAGCGGAGCAAGTCGTACAAGGGCTTGAACTCAAATCGCAGGACATCAACAGCATTTTGCGCGTCATTAACGGCATTGCCGATCAAACGAATCTCCTTGCTTTAAATGCAGCCATTGAAGCGGCAAGAGCGGGAGAATACGGACGCGGTTTTTCAGTCGTTGCCGAAGAAGTGAGAAAGCTTGCCGTCCAATCCGCCGATTCAGCGAAAGAAATCGAATCCTTAATTCATGAAATCGTCAAAGAAATTCATACTTCGCTCGGAATGCTGGAATCCGTCAATCACGAGGTGAAAAGCGGACTTCAGTTAACGGACGAAACGGAAAAAAGCTTCCGGGACATTTCCGTTAAAACAAATCAGATTGCCGGTGAACTGCAAAATATGAATGCAACCGTGGAACAGCTTTCTGCCGGGTCTCAGGAAGTATCAAACGCTTCAGAGGATATCGCGGCCGTCTCCAGACAAAGCGCGGCCGGCATTCAGGACATCGCGGCTTCAGCTGAAGAGCAGCTTGCGTCCATGGAGGAGATCAGTTCCTCCGCCGTCACGCTGGAAAAAATGGCGGAAGAATTACGCGAACTGACAAAGCGTTTTAAGATAAACTCTTAATTGAGTCTAAAAGACTAATTTAACAATAGGTAAAAAGTACGTTTCGTTATATTTCTTCTTTTTGGATGTGTATAATTACCCATAATTGCCGATATGAAGGGTAAACACGCAAGAGGAGATATAGCAGATGAAAAAAATTGTGCAAATCATCAAGCAGAGATCGCTTACAAGAAAACTGCTCATTTCTTTTTTGGCCATTCTCATTCTTCCTATTTCAACGCTGGCTTTTATCGCCTATCAATCGGCGGTAAGCACGCTTGACAGGCAGATGATGGGAAGCGCATTAGATAATGTGCAGCAGATTAACGATATGATCAACACAAGCATCAGCCAAAAGGAAGACGGAACGGCATATTTCAGCGATTGGCTCACAAAGGATCGGTACAAGCCGAAAAACCAATCGCAAATTACCGATAAATTCACAGAGTACATGAAGATCAATAAAGACGTGGAATCCATTTTTACGAGTGACACGGAAGGACATTTCACACGGTATCCGGATCTGCAGATGCCTAAAGGATATAATCCGATTGAAAGAGACTGGTATAAAAAGGCCGTGGAAAATAAGGGGAAAGTTGTTGTAACAGATCCTTACCGCACGGCTTCCACCAATACGATGGTCGTGACGGTCGTTCAGCAGACGAAAGACGGCTCAGGAGTCGTCGCCATCAATATGAAAATCGATGAGCTTCTGAAAACGACAAAGAAAGTGAACATCGGAAAATCCGGCTACGCTTTTATCCTGACGAAAGACAAAAAAGTGGTCGCCCACCCGAACCGCACATCAGGCACAGTATTAAACGGGGAGTGGGCCGAACGGCTGTTCACCAGCAAAAAAGGTGATTTTCAATACAAATACGACGGCCAGGAAAAGAAAATGGTTTATGATACGAACAAGCTGACAGGCTGGAAGATTACCGGAACGATGTATCTGGACGAAATTCATGAAGCGGCCCTGCCGATTCTTCATCTGTCCCTGCTCGTTCTCGTATTAGCGATTGTGATCGGAACCATCGTCATGGTGCTGATTATCCGTTCAATCACAAAACCGCTCAAGCAGCTTGTGACATCATCGAAACAGATCAGTGAAGGCGATTTAACAGAAACGATCGAGATCCAGTCAAAAGATGAATTAGGCGAGCTTGGCAAAAGCTTTAACAATATGGCCGCTTCGCTCAGGTCTCTCATCCATGCCATCCAGGATTCCGTGAATAACGTCGCATCTTCCTCAGAGGAGCTGACGGCTTCAGCGGAGCAGACAAGCAAGGCAACCGAACATATCACATTGGCGATCGAACAATTTTCTAACGGAAATGAAAGCCAAAGTGAAAATATTGAAAGCGCGGCGGAACATATTTACCAAATGAACAGCGGGCTTAAAGATATGGCGAAAGCATCTGCCGTCATTACCGAATCCTCCGCCACATCAGCGGAAGTCGCCAATTCAGGCGGAAAGCTCGTCCACCAGACGGTCGGCCAAATGAACGTCATTGACCGGTCAGTGAAAGAAGCTGAACAAGTGGTGCGCGGACTTGAAACAAAATCAAAAGACATTACAAACATTCTCCGTGTCATTAACGGAATCGCTGATCAGACAAACCTTCTTGCGCTGAACGCGGCAATTGAAGCCGCGCGTGCGGGTGAATACGGCCGGGGCTTCTCAGTCGTCGCCGAAGAGGTCAGAAAACTTGCGGTCCAGTCTGCCGATTCAGCGAAAGAAATCGAAAGCTTAATTATAGAAATCGTCAACGAAATCAATACATCTCTCGGCATGTTCCAATCCGTCAACAAAGAGGTGGAGAGCGGACTGGATATTACGAATCAGACCGAAACGAGCTTCAAACGGATTTCTGAAATGACGAACCAGATCGCCGGAGAAATTCAAAATATGAATGCGACGGTAGAACAGCTGACAGCAGGATCTCAGCAGATTTCAGGAGCTTCTGAGCAAATCGCGTCCATCGCAAAAGAAAGCTCCGCCAGCATTCAGGATATTGCGGCCTCCGCCGAAGAACAGCTGGCTTCAATGGAAGAAATCAGTTCGTCTTCGGAAACGTTATCCCAAATGGCGGAAGAATTACGTGATATGACGAAACGATTTAAAATAGATTAATAGGTCATAGAACACCCAAATGTGCTGTTTGGGTGTTTTTTTTAGTTTTTTTAATAAATCTTTTGTCCTATCTGACGATATTAGATTTAGCTTTTCAAAGAAGGAGACTGAAAAAATGAAACAACTGATACATTGGATCAAACAGCCATCCATCAGCAAGCCGCTGATCGCGGCATTTTTAGCCGTATTGGTGCTCCCGGTCGGCATACTCGCCTACTTCAGCTACCAAACGGCGGGGAATTCACTAGAAAGCGAACTGACCCACAGCGCTCAGGGAAATGTCAGCGAACTGAACAGCGTGCTGGAAAACATGCTCGAAGGCAAGCTCAAAGCGATTGACTACTACAGCGAATCAATCACTAAGGAAAAACTGAACACAAAAAATAAATCGGTACTGCTCGACAATATGAAGCAGTATGTCACCGTAAATGACGATGTCGCGTCAATTTACGCCGCGTCTCGCGACAAAGCGTTCGTGAAATATCCGTCCGCTGATATGCCGTCCGATTATAATCCGCTCACGCGCGAGTGGTATACAAAAGCGGTTGAAAAAAGCGGACAGCCGGTGTTTACCGAGCCTTATAAAGACGCTGCAACCGGACAGACGGTCGTTACGATTGCCCAGCAGACAAAAGACGGATCAGGCGTTGTGGCGCTTGATATTAATCTTGGCGACCTGCTGAACGCTTCCGAACGCGTCCAGATCGGTCATAAAGGATTTGCCTTCATTACAACGGGAGATAAAAAATACATCGCCCATCCGACTATAAAAGCGGGAACGGAAGGCTCCGGAGAGTGGACGAAAGAAGTGTTTTCCAAATCAAGCGGATCGTTTGAATACATGTTTGAAGGACAGCAGAAGAAAATGGCCTTCACGACAAACAAACTGACGGGCTGGAAAATCGCCGGTACATTTTTTGTCAGTGAGATCCATGACGCAGCCTCGCCTGTCATGAAAATGGCGCTGATCATCCTGGCGGTTTCTCTTATCGTCGGCGGGGTTTTAATCTTTTTTATCATTCGCTCGATTGCAAAACCGCTCAAAAAACTTGTTTCGACATCAGCTAAAATCAGTGACGGCGATTTAACGGAAGTCATTGACATAAAGTCAAAAAATGAATTCGGGCAGCTCAGCCAAAGCTTCAATGAGATGTCGGCATCACTCCGGTCTGTCATCGGCGTCATCCAATCATCGGTCGAACATGTCGCTTCTTCATCCGAAGAGCTGACGGCATCCGCCGGACAGACAAGCAAGGCGACAGAGCATATTACACTGGCGATTGAACAATTCTCAAACGGAAACGAATCACAAAGCGAGAAATTGGAAGAAAGTGCTGATCACCTTTCCCAAATGAATGCGGGCATTGCCGAGACGGCGAATGTATCGGCGGAAATCACTGAATCCGCCATCCAAACCTCTGAAACGGCCGGAAGCGGAGAAGAATTAGTGGCGAAAACGGTCGGCCAGATGAAAACAATTGATCGTTCCGTACAGCAGGCGGAAGCGGTCGTAAAAGGGCTGGAAACGAAGTCGCACGACATTAAGAGCATTCTGAACGTCATTAACGGCATTGCCGATCAAACAAATCTGCTTGCCTTAAACGCTGCCATTGAAGCCGCCAGAGCAGGCGAATACGGGCGGGGCTTCTCCGTCGTTGCGGAAGAAGTGAGAAAGCTTGCCGTACAATCAGCCGGCTCCGCGAAGGAAATCGAAACGCTGATTCAGGAAATCGTCAAAGAAATCGCCACATCGCTTTCCGTATTCCAAGCGGTGAATCAAGATGTGAAGGAAGGCCTCGATATTACGGATCAAACGGCCGAAAGCTTCAAAAAAATCTCAGAAATGACGACTCAGATTTCAGGCGCCTTACAGCATATGAACGGAACGCTTGAGAAGCTTGCAGCCGGGTCGCAAAATGTGACAAACGCGGTGGAGGACATTACCTCAGTCGCCAAAGAAGGGTCCGCCGGCATTCAAGACATCGCCGCCTCAGCTGAAGAGCAGCTGGCCTCCATGGAAGAAATCAGTTCATCCGCCGAAACGCTTGCGCATATGGCTGAAGAACTGCAGCAGGTCACACGGAAATTTACGATTCAGTCTGAAGACGAAGAACAGCTGTAGCGAGCTGTTTCTTTTCCTCATCTGAAAAAAGCGATACACTAATATAAAAGAAGGGAGTGGCAGTGATGAGATTAGAAGGCAAAAAAGTCATAGCGCTTGTCAGTGACGATTTTGAAGACCTAGAGCTTTGGTATCCCGTCTACCGGCTGAGAGAGGAAGGCGCGATCGTTCATTTAATAGGAGAAGAAGCGGGCCGTTCATACAAAGGAAAATACGGCGTGCCCGCGACGGCGGATTACGATTTTAAGAGCCTGATTATTCAGGAGTATGATGCCGTGCTCGTGCCTGGCGGCTGGGCTCCTGACAAACTGCGAAGATATCCTGAAGTTTTGGAGATCATCCGTACGATGAACGAGCAGAAAAAGCCGATCGGCCAGATCTGCCATGCGGGCTGGGTGCTCATATCTGCCGGAATTCTCGCAGGAAAAAAAGTAACGAGCACGCCCGGCATCAAAGACGACATGACAAATGCAGGGGCACAGTGGCTGGATGAAGCTGTCGTAACTGACGGCCACATTGTATCAAGCCGCCGCCCGCCCGACCTTCCGCAGTATGCAAAAGCGTTTGCTGATCTGTTAGCGTCCAAATAAAAAACATCCGCCCGAATCTGGGCGGATGTTTTTAGTTTTGATCGGCGGGAAAGACAATTCCGATTTGTTTTCTCGCTTCTTCCATAATGCTTGCCGTAATGAAAGAACGTTCAAATGTATTTTCGGAAGACTCCCGCTGTCCGTTTCGAAGAAGATAAATGAATTCAGCCGTTTCGTAGTACATCGACGGTTTCAGATCAGGGACTGAAATGTCTTCCGTCCTTCCGTCACGATAGCGGATTTCCGCCCGTTCCGGCCCGTGAATGCTGTCCAGCACGATCGTGCCGTCCTCACCCTGAATTTCCGCCGGGGCAAACGAATTTGAGATTTTCGAATGCATCAGCACCGCTTCAAATCCGTCGTATGACAGAATTACCGTGCCTTCGCCGTCAACGCCGGATGCTAGTTTATGACCGGTCGCAATGACGTTTTTCGGTTTGCCGAACAGGACGACGGCCGGATAAATGCAGTACACGCCGATGTCCATTAACGAACCGTTCGATAATTCAGGCTTAAACGCGTTTAGCACCGTACCGTTTTTATATGCATCATATCGTGATGAATATTGGCAGTAGCTTGCCGTGAATCTCCTGACGGGTCCGATTTTATGTAAGTGGTTTTGAAGCATGCTGAAGTTCGGCAGGAACGTTGTTTTCATGGCTTCCATCAAGAGAACGCCGTTCGTTTTGGCTGCGTGAATCATTTCATCCGTTTCCCTTGCGTTAGACGCAAACGGTTTTTCGCACAGTACGTGCTTGCCGTGATCCATAAAAAGAACCGCCTGCTCTTTGTGAAATGCATTCGGGCTGGCGAGATACACCGCGTCATAGGCTTCGCTTTCCGCCATTTCTTTCAGGCTGGTGAAATAATGAGCAGCGCCGTGTTTGCCGGCGAATTCCGCCGCACGTTCCTCAGTTCTGGAATAAACCGCCGTTAATTGAAAATCATCAATAGCAGAAGCCGCCTCCAGAAATCGTTCTGTAATCCAATTCGTTCCGACTGTTGCAAATCGAATCATTGCTATCGCTCCTTCTATGTATTGGCTTACATTATAGCTTTTTTTCTGAGAAACATAAATGGAAAAAAGGCTGCCAGCTAAAGGGATAGGAAAAATTCCCATAGAGACCGGTTATTATTTTTCATTACAGGAACGATAGTGTACAATTTAAGTAAAATACATATGATGGAGGAACAATAGTGGAAACATTGCAAACATGGGGCGGCAGATTTAAACAGTTTTTCTTAGACAATAAATTTGTCTTGTTTTTGCTTGTATTGCTGCTCATCGGTCTCAATATCCTTGTCTTTATGAAGACATCATTTATTTTCACACCTATTATCGTCCTGCTCAAAACGATTGCGCTCCCCGTCATTTTGACAGGAATTGTTTATTATCTGCTTAATCCGATCGTAGATATATTGGAAAAAATAAGAGTGAAAAGAGTCTATTCCATCCTGCTCCTTTACCTCATTATTATCGGGCTGATTTCGATTACGGTCGTTTCAATTATTCCGTTTTTAAAGGAACAGATCATGAGCCTGATCGACAACCTGCCGAAATATGTGGATATTGTTGAAGATCAGACGAAAAGCCTGATCGGAAGCGATTTTGTAAATCAGGCGCAAAAGACGATGAATATCAACATTTCCGATCTTGCTAATAAAGTATCGGCGCAGGCGGCGACAATTGCAAACAGCACATTTACCGGAGTCGGGAATTTTATCGGCGCGCTGACGGAAGTGATTATTTCGATTGTAACCGTGCCGTTTATTCTGTTCTATTTGCTGAAAGACGGCAAAAAACTGCCAATCTATATCTTAAAGTTTGTGCCCACCCGTCTGAAAGAACAAACGTATACGATGCTGAGTGAAATGAACCACAGATTAAGCTCCTATATCAGAGGACAGGTCATCGTCAGCTTCTGCATCGGGTTTTTATTATTTATCGGCTATCTGATTATCGGACTTGATTATGCGTCCCTGCTTGCGGTCATTGCCGCTTGTACGAGCGTTGTTCCGTATTTAGGGCCGACCATTGCCATCACGCCGGCGATTATTATCGCGTTGGTCACTTCGCCCCTTATGCTGCTGAAGCTTGCGATTGTATGGACCGTTGTCCAGCTCGTGGAAGGGAAATTAATTTCGCCGCAGATCATGGGGAAAAATCTTCACATTCACCCGATTACCATCATCTTTGTTCTTTTAACCGCCGGAAAGCTGTTCGGGGTTGTCGGCATTATTTTAGCCATCCCGGGGTATGCGGTCATCAAAGTGGTTACGACCCATCTGTTTGATTGGTTCAAAATGCGTTCGCATTTATATGAAGAAGAAAAAAATGATGCTGTATCGAAGTCATAAAACCGGAACGGACATGATATTTATTATAAGACAGGCTTTCCTTCAGAGGAGAGCTTCTCTTTTGTAAATGATGAATGAAGGGAAGAATGGGATGACACTATGGGAGATGTTCACAGCAGCCGTTTTGGGAATCGTGGAAGGGCTGACGGAGTACGCGCCGGTTTCTTCCACGGGACATATGATCATAGCGGATGACATCTGGCTGAAATCCGGAAGCCTGATGAATCCGGAAGCCGCCAATTCCTTCAAAGTGGTGATTCAGCTCGGTTCGATTCTGGCGGTGGCCATTGTGTTTAAGGATCGGATATTACATTTACTCGGCCTCAAAAAAAACGTCACGCGCGATCAGCAGAAGGGATACAGGCTGACCATCGCGCAAATCGCCGTCGGTCTTGTTCCGGCGGCGGTGCTCGGCTTTTTATTTGAGGATTTCATTGACCGCTATTTATTCTCTGTCAGAACGGTCGCTTACGGATTAATTGCCGGAGCCGTGCTTATGCTTATAGCGGACTGGATCAATAAAAGGAAAGAAACGATCGATACGGTGGACAGAATCACCTACAAACAGGCTTTCTGTGTCGGATTATTCCAGTGTCTCGCCTTATGGCCCGGATTTTCCCGCTCAGGCTCAACGATTGCCGGAGGTGTCATTGTCGGCTTGAATCACCGGGCAGCCGCAGACTTCACATTTATTATGGCTATTCCGATTATGGCGGGCGCAAGCCTTCTGAAGCTGGTGAAATACTGGAGCAGTCTTTCTTATGACATGATTCCGTTTTTTCTTGTCGGCTTTATCTGCGCCTTTGTCGTCGCCCTCTTAGTCGTCAAGTTTTTTCTTCGGCTCATCAATCGGATTAAGCTTGTCCCGTTCGCCATTTACCGTGTCATCCTCGGCATCATTTTAATCATGCTCGTGCGATAAACGAAGAGGCCCCCGGAGGGTCTTCTTTTTATGTTCGAAAAACGTCTCAGGAAAATATGAGCAAACTGAATTTTCTGCTTGAAATTCAAAGAAGACTCGTCTATAATAAAACATGACGTTACAGCACGGGGCCATAGCTCAGCTGGGAGAGCGCTACGCTGGCAGCGTAGAGGTCAGGGGTTCGAGCCCCCTTGGCTCCATACCTTTAAACCCTTATTCTATAAATAAGGGTTTTTTTGTTTTTTCATCTTCTGCGGCAGCCTCTGTGTTCTGCTTCATTTCTAACAACTCAAAATAAAGGAAAGAGAGAAAATGAAAAAGAAAATCTATCTTATATTATCTCTGTCAGCGGCACTGGCGCTTTTTTTGACAGCGCTTCCGGCTCTTTCTCCCGTCATCTTCACGTCTGCTTCAGAAAAAGGAGCCATCAGGCATGACATTTATAAAAAAGGATATCCGTATCAAAGCTACTTTGCGATTCTTCAAAAAGAAGAAGACGGCGGAGAGGCCGGGAACCTTTATTATGTAAATTGGTTCAATTGGAAAGATGAAACCGGACAGACGCCGCACGTATGTTATTCAAAAAAATCGTCCGAAGGCGAGTACAAAGTAAGCTGCGGAACCGGACCGTAATGATCAAGAGCCCCTCTCCAATGAGGGGCTCTTTCTGTCGAGCTGAATGCCGCTCCGGCTCTCCGTTTAATATCCCCAATATAACGGCGTATCATAATGCCGATACGGATCATTCGGATAATGCGTATTTGGCTGATAAGGCTTATTCATATCAAGAATACCCGTGTTTTCAGTCTGTCCGCAGTATTTATCGGGACCTATCACAGTTGATTGCCGGATCGGTGAAACGGCTTTTTCCCACTCATGCTCATTCAGACAGTACGTATGCGCCATGATCTCAGGCGGCGTCAGACGGAGAATATCCGAGCCGTATATCACTTCAGGCGAAGGGGCGTCAAATATGGCCAAAAGGTGGGTTTTGTCTGAAGTGGCGACTTCATAATGCCACCACCCCTGCGGAACATTCGCCACTTGTCCTGGAGAGATCGGATAATTCCGTATTTTCTGGGTGAACGGATTCAGCATCGACACCACCGCGGAACCCGAAATACAGTACACCAATTCAGCGGCGTTTTGATGGGTATGCGGTTCAATCACATTTGTTTTGCTCAGAAAGATATCTAATAATGAAATATTTTCAAGCGTGTTTAACTGTTTAATCCCCAATACATTGATAAAGTTCCGAGCATCTTTCGTAAAAAAACGGCTCTCATTCACATCATAAGTGAATTGTGTATTCGGAGACGTGTAATCGATATCGGAAACCATGCACTCCCCCGCTTTCATCTTTAAACGTATATTCCCAAATATATGTGTCCCTGTTTCACCGGGTGATAAAAAAAGGAGGTGAAATCCATAAATTCCAAATCCAACACAATATTGTGACGACTTTTTTAAAGATTCATTTTCAATATATCTTTTATTCGAAATATCTCTTACTATAAAGATATATTGAAAATACATCTTTAGAAGGGTTGAGGATTAACATGCTGGATGAGAGAACAATAGACATCATCAAAAGCACAGTACCCGTATTGAAAACACATGGAGAAAACATCACCGGACGCTTTTATAACCTGATGTTTCAAGATCATCCCGAACTGTTAAATATGTTTAACCAAACGAACCAAAAGAAACAGACTCAGCGCGCAGCATTGGCAAATGCAGTCATTGCGGCTGCGGCGAATATTGATCAATTAGAACAAATCATTCCGGCGGTCAGACAGATCGGCCATAAACACACAAGCATCGGTGTAAAACCGGAACATTATCCGATTGTCGGAAAGTATCTGCTTCTGGCAATTAAGGATGTGCTGCAGGATGCCGCAACTCCTGAGATTATGCAGGCATGGGAAAAAGCTTACGGTGTTATTGCGGAGGCTTTCATCGGCATTGAACAAGACATGTACAATGAAGCCGGATGGCAGGGGTATAAAGAATTTACGGTTATACAGAAAACGAAAGAAAGCAAAGATATTACATCATTTTATATCAAACCGAGTGACGGCTCTTCGCTTCCTGGATTTGAAGCGGGACAATATATCAGCATTAAAGTGCGGATTGCGGATTCTCCTTATACGCACATTCGCCAGTACAGCCTGTCTGATGCTTCTCAAAAAGGGGCATATCGGATTTCTGTGAAAAAGGACGGAGCGGTTTCTTCTCATCTCCACAATGAAGTTCAAGAGGGAGATAAACTTGAAGTCAGCGCACCCGCCGGGGATTTCAAGCTGTCTTCTTCCGAAAAACCGGTTGTTCTTATCAGTGCCGGCTCCGGAATCACGCCGATGATGAGCATGCTGAAAACAGCCGCCGAAAAACAGCCGGAGCGTTCCGTTACTTTTATTCATGCCGCGAAAAACGGAGAGTACGCCGCGTTCCGCAAAGAGGCTGAACAAGCTGCGGAGAATCATCCGAATATTAACGTCATTTATGTATACAGTGAACCGGCAGAACAAGACCGCTCAGGAGACAAGCCTTTTTACAGCGGCAGGATTGATCAAACCTTCCTGGAGCAGCTTCATCTGAATCAAGATGCTGCATTTTACTTGTGCGGATCAGCGCAGTTTATGACACAAATGAAAGACATGGTTCTTGCCCTCGGGTTTGACTCTGATTCCGTTCAATATGAATTGTTCGGCCCTCAGCTGAGCATGGCATAACAAAAAAGACTCCTCAAAAAGGAGTCTTTTTTATTTGCACAATGTGTTCTTTCTCCGTCTTTTTCCCTATTTTATTGAAATTTTCATCAATGACCAGTAAAATTATAAATCTAGTGATTCCGGAATTAAAGGAAGGTTGATATGAAAAAGAAAGCAAAGACCAAAAGGGTGCTTGGGTGCCTTTTTGCTGTATCTCTTATATTCGGATTATTTCTGGTATCAATGGTGTTTTCGAAATTCATAGTGACGGAAGAAAAACCGCCTGAAGAGGTGGACGAGCAGCAGGTCTTTATTGACAGCCTTTCCGGGCATGCTCAAATTTTATATGAGAAATATCATGTCCTTCCGAGCATCACCCTCGCACAGGCCATTCTCGAATCGGACTGGGGGAACAGTGAGCTTGCGGGGAAAGCGCGCAACCTGTTCGGTGTAAAAGGTGATTATAAAGGAAAACACGTCACGATGAAAACGGATGAATTTGAAAAAGGAAAACGAAAAACGATTCGGGCAAAATTCCGTAAATACAGCACGTTTTTTGAATCAATGGATGACCATGCAAAATTATTTGTCAACGGAACGTCTTGGAATAAAAAGAAGTACAAGCCCGTCATTGAAGCGGACAATTATAAAACAGCGGCGGCTGCCCTTCAAAAATCCGGCTACGCCACAGACCCCGGCTATGCTGAAAAAATTAAAGATGTCATAGAAACCTATAACCTGAATGAATATGACAAAATCAATGCCTCTCTTAAAGCAGTTGATATGAAAGGCGCCATCAAAGACCACGCCATTGAAGACGTGTGGTCGAAGCCGTCAAAAGAGCGGCATTCTATAAAACTGGCATCGGCGCAAAAGTTTACCGGCCAGCATATTAAAGTCGTATCTGAAAAACAAAACGGAGAATCCGTCTGGTACCAAATTCAAGTGAAAGATGAGCTGATCGGCTGGGTTGACCAAACCGCCGTCCAGTTAAGTGAAGAAACATAAGCATCAAAAAAAGCCGGCAGCCCGCCGGCTTTTTTTACATCCCTTCAGTTTCAAACCTTTTAATATCACGTTTATGCCCCATCAGCACAAGGCAGTCACATTCATGAATGACAGTCTCCGGAGAAGGGGACAGCTGAATGTCTCCGTTATGTTTCACGGCAAGAATGGTACAGCCGAATCTGGCCCGGACGCCGAGATCAAGAATGGATTTTAAATGCAGCTTTTTCGTGGCTGAAAGCTCCACGATGCTGTATTCATCTGACAAATCAATATAATTTAAGACGTTTTCATCCGAAAGGCTTTGCGCAATTCGCACGCCCATATCCTTTTCGGGATGGATAATACGATCAGCACCGATCTTTTCAAGCACTTTGTGATGATAATAGTTTTGCGCTTTCACCCAAATATTAGGGATGTTCAGCTCCTTCAATAACAGCGTCGTCAGCGTGCTTGCCTGAATGTTGGCGCCGATTGCTACGATGACATATTCAAAATTTCTGATGCCGAGCGACTGAAGCTCGCTTTCTTCCGTTGAATTTGCCCGCACAGCATGCGTGGCATAAGAGGAGTATGCGTTGACCCGCTCTTCGCTGATATCGACCGCAAGCACCTCATGCCCCATTTTAAAAAGCTCTTTACAGATGCTTCCGCCGAAACGGCCGAGTCCGATGACGGCAAATTGTTTATTTTTGATTTTTCCCAATCCTCATAACTCCTTAAGAAACTGTTTTCGTCACTCCAAATACAACAAACAAGAATGTACTCCTGTTTCAAGGGTTTGTCAATGCGAGGGCCGGAGAAAGAAAACAGCACAAAAAAAAGACCGGATGACAAGCGAGGGGCTTGTGCCGGTCTTTTTTCGCAATTATTAGCAGTCGCAAGGCTGTGTCGGCGGTGTGCTGCGTTTTTGAACAACAATTGTGTCCTCAGCATAGAATTTAGAGCCGATGCTTAATGATTTATTTTCTGCACGGAACTTATATGTACCTGCAGCAGGCAATGTTTTATTATTAAGAGAAAGCTTAAATTCCGCTGCGCCGAGCAAATCAATGTTTAACGGAAGTCTGACTGTTTTGCCGTTATTCAGAATTTGTCTTTCACGCAAAGCGTGTCCGTTGACTGTATCTTTTGTTGTAGCCGCAAATCCGCTAGGAAGGGTAAATTCCATAACGCCTAAGCTCAGGATCGTGTTCGGACGGTACGTCAATTCGATATCAGAAAATGACCATTCCTGCTGGCTGGCACCTGTATATTTTGCAAATAAGGTAGCAGTCGCTTTCGTGGACATTTCCGGCTCGTGAACGGTTGAGCCTGACTCAGCGGCGAATGACGCTGTCGGCAGAGAAAGAAGCAAAACCAGGCCGAATAAACTTGCCATGACAGTTGAGAAAAACTTGTGTTTCATTTTCATAAATCCCCCTAAAAAAAATTTGCTGATTGTTCTTAAAAAAGAACGACCATACCTATAAAAATTTACCATCAATTTTAATGGAAGTAAATGGGGTTATATTCCTATATTTTCTCAAAAATAATCAAATCACGACAAAAAAACGCCTGATTTTGATTCAGGCGTTTTTTTCGTCCGTTTCTATCGGAATAAATTTAAAAATCTCCCCGCTCTGAACCGAGTCGGCGAGCCGCTTCAGCCAATCATAATAAGCTTTCGAACTTTCAAGCTGATCATATAACTGCCGCGCTTCTTCCTGTAATTCCGCGTTGCCTTCCTCGGCCAGCAAAACGGACTGCAAATCCGCCTGGGCCTGTACGATGGCGGACAAATTCACCTGAACTTCACGATCCCATTTCGGCGGGAAGAAATTCGTGAAAAACGTAAAGAAATCTTTTTCCGCTACAAACGTATGCTTCCGTGTGCCGCGGTGAAAGGTTTTTTTGACCACATTTAAATCCTGCAGCTTTTTGACGCCTGTGCTCATACTCGGTTTGCTCATCTGCAGTTCCTCACGCATTTCGTCAAGCGTCATTTCATCCCTCATATACATTGTTCCGTATAAAATCCCGACACTTCGGGTGATTCCGTAAAGATCCATCGTCTCTGCAATGGAATCAATGACAAGATCCCTGGCTTGTTCTATAGCTGCGAATTCTGGATTCTCATCCATATTGTCCCTCTTTTCCTCTTGAAGTTTAAATTTGTTAAGTCATTTCTTTATGTTCTTAATCTTAACGAATCATGACAAAATGTCAAAATCTAAACGGACTGACCGGGTTTTGACAGGCAAAAAAACATGTGTTAAATTAATATTGTTAAAAACATTAAATTTTTATTTAACAAACTTATTTTTCGGTAAGGAGGACTCTTATGAGCAAAACGCTTTATATCGGCGGCGAATGGATCAGTGCAGAAAAAAAACAGACCCGCCGTATCATTAATCCATTTAATCAAGAAGAAATTGCAACGGTATGCGAAGGAGACCGGGACGATGCGGTGAAAGCCATCGCCGCAGCCAGAAAAGCATTTGATGAAGGGGAGTGGCCGGTGCTTTCCGGGCTCGAGCGCGGACAATTTGTTCTGAAAATTGCGGAATTAATCAGACGCGATCTGAACGAATTAGCTGAGCTGGAATCGCTCGATACAGGAAAAACGATTGAAGAAAGTAAAGCCGATATGGATGATATCGCAAATGTATTTCAATATTATGCCGGTTTGGCGGATAAAGACGGAGGCGAGGTCATTTCATCTCCGATTCCTGATTCCGTAAGTAAAATCGTCAGAGAGCCCATTGGCGTATGCGGACAAATTACGCCGTGGAACTATCCGCTCCTTCAGGCGAGCTGGAAAATCGCTCCCGCTCTTGCGGCCGGAAACACGATCGTTTTAAAGCCGAGCGAGATTACTCCGCTGACAACCATTAAAGTCTTTCAATTAATAGAAGAAGCCGGTATTCCGAAAGGGGTCGCCAATCTCGTGCTGGGGCCGGGCGCTTCTGTCGGCGATGAGCTGGCGAGAAACCTCGACGTCGATTTGGTCTCTTTTACGGGCGGAATTGAAACAGGCAAAAAAATCATGCAGGCGGCAAGCGGCAACGTGAAAAAGATTGCCCTGGAGCTTGGCGGCAAAAATCCGAATATCGTATTTCAAGATGCAGATCTCGAAACAGCTGCAGATCAAGCGCTGAACGCCGTGTTTTTCCATGCCGGCCAAGTTTGTTCGGCAGGGTCACGTCTTTTGGTGGACGAAGCCATTCATGATGAATTTTTAGCCGAGCTGATCAAGCGTACGAAACGCATCAAATTAGGAAACGGTTTTCATGAAGATACGGAAAGCGGTCCGCTGATTTCCGCCGAGCATCGGGCTAAAGTCGAAAAATACGTAGAAATCGGCATCGAAGAAGGGGCAAAACTGGAAACAGGCGGCAAACGTCCTGATGATCCCGCCCTTCAAAACGGTTTCTTCTATGAACCTACTATTTTCTCAAACTGCAAGTCTGATATGCGGATAGTCCAAGAGGAGATCTTCGGCCCCGTTTTAACAGTTGAGTCATTTTCTTCTGAAGAAGAAGTGATCAGACTTGCCAACGATACCATTTACGGGCTGGCCGGAGCGGTATGGTCAAAGGATATTGAAAAATGCGAACGCGTAGCCGCCAAACTGCGGATGGGAACGGTATGGATCAATGATTTCCACCCGTATTTCGCGCAAGCGCCATGGGGCGGGTACAAACAATCGGGCTTCGGCCGCGAACTCGGCAAAATCGGCCTGGAAGAATACACGGAAATCAAACATATTTACCGCAACACGAAACCTGCGGCTGTGAACTGGTTTCAAGCATAACGAGGAGGAGATACAATATGACATTAAATATGAAAGTAGAAAGCATGCATAAATTCCATACATTCGAAATCCCGACAGTCATTAAACACGGAATCGGTGCGATTCAGCACGCGGGGAGTGAAGTCAGAGCGCTTGGCGTCACAAAAGCGCTGCTCGTAACAGACCCGGGAATTTATAACGCGGGAGTGGCAAACCCGGTCATTGAATCTTTGCAGGAAGCGGGCATCGAAGTCGTCCTGTTTAACAAAGTGGAGCCGAACCCGCCTGTACGTCTTGTAAACGAAGGATCAGAACTGTATAAAAAAGAAAACTGCAACGGCCTTGTGGCTGTCGGCGGCGGAAGCTCCATGGATACAGCGAAAGCGATCGGGGTAGAAGCGACACACGAAGGAAGCGTGCTTGATTATGAAGCCGCGGAAGGCAAAAAGCCGCTGGAAAACCGTATTCCTCCGCTGACAACGATCCCGACGACTGCGGGAACAGGTTCAGAGGTCACACAATGGGCGGTCATTACAGATGAGGAAAGAGAATTTAAATTCAATACGGGCGGACCGCTTATCGCCGCGCATTTAACGGTCATTGACCCTGAGCTGCACACGTCCATGCCTCCGCATGTGACGGCCATGACAGGTATTGACGCACTTGCGCACGCCATCGAGTGCTTTACGATGAAATTCGCGCAGCCGATCACTGATGCCGTCGCTTTAATGGCCATTGAATATGCGGCGCATTATATTAAGCGCGCGTTTGCGGACGGAGAGGATTTGGAAGCAAGATACGGCATGGCGCAGGCGGCGATGCTTGCCGGCCTTTCATACGGCAGTGAATCAGCAGGCGCGGCGCATGCAATGAGCCAGACGCTCGGCGGCATCATCCCTGTCGCTCACGGACAATGCGTCGCAGCTATGATGGGGCCGGTAATGGAATACAACTGGAAAGGCTATCCGGAAAAATTCGCCCGCATCGCCAAAGCATTCGGAATCGATACAAGCAACATGACAACCGATGAAGCGGCAAAAGCGTCCGTCAACTGGATGTATGATCTTGTAAAAGATTTAGAGGTGCCGAGTTTAGAAGAACAAGGTGTGTCTCCGGACATGATTGAACGTTTATCAAAAGAAGCCATGAAAGATCCGCAAACATTCGGAAATCCAAGAGATTTGAATGAGAAAGCATACAACTGGATTTACAAACGCTGCTTTGACTTAACACCGAAAACGGTATAATAAATGAACCCCGCTCCTTTACAGAGCGGGGTTTTTTAAGGATAATGTCAAGAAAAAGGCGGTGGTGGCTGATGTGGAAACGCATAACAGCAAAGACGGAAGGCGTATATATAGCGGATACCGAACAATTTGTTACCAAAAAGATGGACAAGCTTCGTGCGGAATACGGCGGGTTTCCCGGTGACCTGCATTTCGGACTGACAAAAAAGGCCGGCGCGCGTGAGCCGATGTATGAAAGAGGAACAGAAATTTTTAACCGGAGACAAATTTCAATCGTGTCCATGGAGGAATGTGATGACATTGCGGAGAAGATGGGGATTTCTCATATCTTTCCCGAATGGCTCGGCGCTAACATCGCAATCAGCGGTTTTTCTGCACTGACGCCGCTTAAAGAAGGAAGCAGAATAATATTTCCAAGCGGTGCGTCTCTGTTGTGCGAGGGAGAAAATGATCCGTGCATTCAGCCGGGAGAAGTCATTCAATCCTTTTATCCGGATCAGCCAAAACTCGCCGCGGCGTTTGTGAGGCACGCGATGGGCAGAAGAGGAATTGTCTGTATTGTTGAACGCCCGGGTGATATATGCACGGGCGATGCGGTCACCATCCATTCTTATGAACCGAAACGCGCCAAGAAAAAAATCGAGAAGGTCTGACTCAGACCTTTTCGATTTTTTGTTTGATTTCTTCTATTTGATTGATGTGACGCTTTTCATGATGGCCGATAAAATCAATCCACTGGCGGATCGTCAGTTCTTGAAAAACAGGATGGGGAAGCACACGTTCTAAGTCTTCCTCGTTTAATGATGAAATAACTGCGGTCAGCTGCTGTCTTGCCGTATCTAATTCTTGTTTTGCTTCAATGACTGATATTCGGTTTTGCTCAGGTTCTAGGTGTGACGGCGCCGGCCGTTTATTTGTTCTGTCCTCTATAAACTCCATCGGTTTTTCTTCGATTTTTTTAAACGGTGCGTCTTTTGCCTGCTTTGATAAAAGGGTCTGCGCTGTTTCGTCAATTTTCTTTAAATGGTCAAGGACTTCCCGCACGCTCCACTCATCAGCCGCGGGCTTTCGGTTGAATTCCTCATCAGAGAGTCCTTTCAGTTCTTCCCAGGTCTGCTGTCTGGCTTCATTAAAAATGCTCATCCTATCTCCTCCTTTAGAGTAAACATATCATATCCGGATTGGATAATCATGTAATCAGCCTTCCTTATCAGAAAATTGAAACCATTTACCTTTACATCCGTATATAAAGTAACACTCCGACACCTCGGCCGAAAGGAGGATAGAAGATGAACATATTTCATCTGCCGCTTGAAACGGTCTATCTTTACACATTGATTATTTCGGGAAGTCTCACGCTTTTGATTCTGTTTTTTCAAGATGTGTTTCACGGCCTCTCGGAAGCCATTCCTGTTTCATTTTTAAACCCTGCATTGATTCTGTCTTTTTTAACAATCTTTTCAGCCTCAGGTTATATCGGCGAAATCGCCGCTCCGCTATCAAGTCCTGTCATTGCGTTGCTTTCATTTGTTCTTTCGGTTCTTTTGGTCAGCCTGCTTCACTTCTTCGTCCTTGTCCCGCTTTCATCAGCGGAAGAATCGCTCGCATATCGGGAGACGGATTTAAAGGGCAGAGTCGGCAGGGTCATTACTTCCGTCCCGAAAGACGGCTATGGAGAAGTGATCATAGAGGGAATAGGGGGCGCCATTTCTAAATCAGCCGTCAGCTTTGATCAAGAACAGATCAAGTACGGAACGGCCGTATTAGTGATTGACGTGAAAGACGGAGTGCTTTTTGTGACGCCGCATGAACCAATCTGATATCTAAGGGGGAACTGTTATGACTATGCCGATTATCATCGTTATCGGAATCGTATTCTTTTTACTCATCGCACTTATTGCTGTATTTATTACGAAGTACCGGACGGCGGGGCCGGACGAAGCCCTTATCGTGACCGGAAGTTATTTGGGAAATAAGAACGTCCACATTGATGAAGGCGGAAATCGTCTGAAAATCGTCCGGGGCGGGGGAACTTTTGTGCTCCCGGTATTCCAGCAGGCAGAACCTCTCAGTTTACTGTCAAGCAAACTTGATGTCTCTACACCTGAAGTCTATACAGAACAAGGCGTGCCGGTAATGGCCGACGGAACCGCCATTATTAAAATCGGAGGCTCCATCGGTGAAATCGCAACAGCAGCTGAACAATTTTTGGGGAAATCTAAGGAAGACCGTGAGCAGGAGGCACGGGAGGTGCTGGAAGGCCATCTGCGCTCCATCCTCGGCTCCATGACCGTTGAAGAGATTTATAAAAACAGGGAAAAGTTTTCTCAGGAAGTCCAGCGGGTCGCGTCTCAGGATCTTGCTAAAATGGGGCTGATGATCGTTTCTTTTACGATTAAAGACGTCCGCGATAAAAACGGCTATCTTGAATCATTAGGTAAGCCGAGAATCGCCCAAGTCAAGCGGGATGCGGACATTGCCACGGCAGAAGCGGATAAAGAGACGAGGATTAAACGCGCGGCCGCTGATAAAGACGCAAAAAAATCAGAACTGGAGCGGGCGACGGAAATAGCTGAAGCGGAAAAAATCAATCAGCTGAAAATGGCGGAATACAGAAGAGAGCAGGATACAGCAAAAGCCAATGCCGATCAGGCATATGATCTTGAAACAGCAAAAGCCCGCCAGCAGGTGACAGAGCAGGAAATGCAAATTAAAATTATTGAGCGGCAAAAGCAGATTGAATTGGAAGAAAAAGAAATCCTGCGCCGTGAGCGCCAATATGACTCTGAAGTGAAGAAAAAAGCCGATGCTGACCGTTACTCGGTGGAACAAGCGGCCGAAGCCGCAAAAGCGAAGCAGCTCGCCGAAGCGGATGCCGAGCAGTACAGCATCGAAGCGATGGCCAAGGCGGAAGCGGAACGCGTGAGAATTGACGGTCTTGCTAAAGCGGAGGCTGAAAAGGCGAGAGGAGAAACCGAAGCGGAAGTCATCCGCCTGAAAGGTCTCGCAGAAGCTGAAGCTAAAGAAAAAATCGCCGAAGCATTCGAAAAATACGGGCAGGCTGCAATCCTTGATATGATTGTGAAAATGCTGCCTGAATATGCGAAGCAAGTCTCAGCGCCTCTTTCCAACATTGATAAAATAACCGTCGTTGATACGGGAGGAAGCGGTGAAAACGGCGGGGCCAATAAAGTCACAGGCTACGCAACCAATTTAATGGCCGGTCTTCAGGAAAGCTTAAAAGCATCTTCCGGAATCAATGTAAAAGAGCTTATTGAGAATTTTTCAGGCAAAGGAAACATAAAACAAAGTATAAATGAACTTACAAAAGAACTGAGTGATTCAAACGAACGGCACAGCCCGGAATAAAAAAACAGCAGGCGTAAACCGCCTGCTGTTTCAGTTCGTCCGCTTAGCTTCAAGAAGCCGCGGCGCAGTCATGAATAATAAGATAAGGACAATGGCCGAAAGGATAAAAGAAGGAATCATATAAGTCGCGTTATAGACGGACGAATAAATCCATACCGGCGTGCCCTTCGGAGCATAGCTTCCGAAAAAGACAGCTCCGGAGACCACATGTGCCGCATAACGCAGCACACTGCCGATGAAAACACCGCCTATAACATACATCGTTAAAGCGCCTCTTTTTTTATTCAATGCCGATTCCCGTACACCGGAAGCAAACAAGCCGCTGAAACCGAGGACTGCAAATGCCGCGATGTAATCAAGAAATAGCTGCACCGGATGCTGCAAAAACAAATTGCCGATGGCGATCTGGACAAACCCTGTTAAAAAGCCTGTCGTAAGCCCGGCCTTCACTCCCCAGCGGAATGAAATCAAAAAAATCGGAATCATCATAATAGAGACCGAACCGCCTTGGGGCATCCGGAGAAACATACCTGAGACAATGTCAAGAATGACAGCCGCCCCGGTCATAATCGCTATTTCAATTAAGCGCACAAGCTGTGTTGAATGATTCATAGTTTTCCCCCTGGTCAGACAACCGTATCAAGGATAAACAAAAAAGCAGCGCGGGGAAGGATGGGAAAAGGTCCGCGCGCTGCTTACATAAACTGCAAATCATTTGGCTTTGCCACATCCCTACGCCAGCGTTAACTAACAGGTTCAAAGGGTCAGAACAAAACGTTCACTCTCAGCTTTAATGCTCCCCTTGTGGTCATCAAGTATTTAGTTCAATCTTACTATACAAGAAAATATGCCAAACCACAAGACAGCTTATCTTTCTATAGAAGAGAAACTGAAATAAGTATGAAAGAAAATAATTAATGATTTTTTTAAAAAAAACTATTGTCATATTTTCAAAAGGGTGTTATATTATTAAACGTCGCTGATGAACAGCAGACAACAACGAAAACTTCGGAAATAACTTAAAAAAGTTGTTGACATAAAAGAAGCTGAGTGGTAAGATAATAAAGCTGCTTCAACAAGCGGTAATG